>NZ_FNGI01000009.1 GCF_900102945.1 Modicisalibacter muralis
CCGCGATCGTGGGACGGGGGCGTGGCCCGTGCGCGCAGCGACTGGATCAGGTGCAGCAGCGCCTGCAACGTCATGATCATCAGCGCGAGCATGATCATGCCCTTGGCCAGCGACGGAAACGGCGGGTTCCAGGAGGTCCCCGAGCGCTCCAGCGACCACTCGCCGAAGGGATTGTGGGCGGAGTCCCAGAACATCACGAAGGCGGCGTAACTCATCGCCACGCAGAAAACGAAGGTCACCAGGTCGTTGAAGCGGTCGAGCCAGCGCTTGAGCGACGGCCCGGCGCTGTCGTAGAGCACCCGCACGCGGATGTGCTTGTTGGCGGCCAGCGCCACCGGCCCACCGAGGGCGAAGGTCGCCGCGACCAGCATGACCACCGACTCGTGCACCCACGAGGTGGGCGAATCGAAGGCGTAGCGCATGATCACCTCGAAGACGCTGATCGCCATGGCGATGAACACCAGCCAGGCGGCGATGCGACCGCCGCGCACCACCAGGGCATCGAAGGCGTTGCGCGCCGGTTCCGGAGCCTCCTCGGGCGGCTCGCCGGCCGTGGCGGCGATGAGGTCGTCGTCGCCCGGCGCCACGTGGTCGTCCCTGTCATGGGGTTGTCGAGACATGCTCTTTCCTCTCATCAAGCGCAAGAAATACCCTGGGATTTCTCCATGGCCGCCTCGGGCCAATAGCAAGAGGGCCGGTACAAACCAAACCGGCCCTCTCGCTCGTCAGCGAATTACATCAGATTATGGTCTTTCAGATAGGTCACCACCGAGTCGTAGAACTTCTGGGTAATGTCGTTCTTCTTCGCCCACACGGCCCATTCTTCCTTGGCGATATTACGGAACTTGGCGCGTTCCTCGGCGGACATGTCGATGATTTCGATATCGGGGTTCTTACGCACTTCCTTGACGGCCGCGAGGTCACGCGCCTTGAGCTTGGCGACCATCTCGTAGGCCATGGCATCGACGGAAGTCTCGAGGATTGCCTTGAGGTCTTCCGGCAGGCCATCCCAGATTTCCTTGTTGAGCGATACCGCGACCATCGGCAGCGAGTGGAAGCCCGGATAACTGGGATATGGCGCGAATTCGAACATCCCCTGCTGGTAGTTGGTGGCGAACACGGTGTTGTCGGCGGCGTCGATCACGCCCTTCTCGAGGGCGGTATACACCTCGGAACTCGGCAGGTTGACCGGTGTCGCACCGGCTTTCTCGAAGATGTTGTAGACCATGCCCTGAGGTGCCCGTAACTTGAGGCCCTGCATGTCTTCCACGGTACGGATCGGCCGGGATGACACCAGCGACTCGAGGCCGGTGGCGGCGGCGCCGATCAGGTGGGCGCCATAAGGTTCGACCAGCTCGTTGTAGATTTCCTCGCCGCCGGCGTAATTCATGTAATCGAGAAACTCGACCGGATCGCCCCAGGCGCCGACCAGGTTACCCATCATGCCGAAGGCCGGGTTCTGGCCGGAGAAATAGCTGGGATCGGTGAGATGGCCCTGAATGATGCCCGAACTGACGGCTTGCAGGGTTTCGGTGGGGCCGACTACGGCATTGACCGGTAGAATCTCGATGGAGATCCGTCCACCAGACATTGTCTCGACGTTTGCGGCCCACTCCTTCTTGATTTCGTACTGTGGCTCGCCGGAGGTTTCCGAGGTCTGGAAGGTCCACTCGTATTCGGCGGCCTGTGCATTGAACGCCAATGCACCGAGCACGGCGACGGCGAGGGTCTTGAGTGGCATGCGTGACATCATGGTTACGGCTCCTTAAGCGTTTGTTGTACTTGCTACTACACCTCGATGGAGGGAAGCGTGCGGGGCAGACCTTCCAGGCCCAGATCCCGACCGGTGCGATCCAGCACCGCCAGTGCCGCCGCCGCGGCCTGTTCCGGCTGACGCAGGCGAATTGCCTCCATCACCCGGCGATGGCGTTCCATGCTGTCGTTGAGCTCATGGGCGCTGTGGTTGGATTTCTCGACCAGCAGCGCAATGGCTGGCTTGAGCACATGACTGATCTGCGCCCAGACTAGATTGTGCGACGCGGCGAACACCGCCTCGTGAAAATCGACGTCATAATCGTCGTGGCTGCGCCCCTGCCAACGCAGGTCGTCCTGTTCGAGGGCGCGAATCATGCCTTCGAATGCGGTCTCTATCTCGAGCAGATCGGCGGCGGTGGCGTTCTCGGCCGCCAAGCGCGCGACGAAGGGTTCCACCGCCACGCGAAAGGCGAATATCTCACGCTGGATACGCGGGTTGGGCTGCGCGAAACGCGCCATCCAGATGCTGACTTGCGGATCGAGCAGGTGCCATTCGGGCAGTTCTCGCACCCGAGTGCCCTGCCCCGATATGCGCGTCAACAGCCCCGCCGCCACCAGGGTTTGCAATGCGCTGCGCACGGTACTGCGACTGACCCCGAATTGCTCGCAAAGATCCAGTTCCTTGGGCACGAAATCGCCTGGCGCGTAGCGCCCGCTGAAAATGGCTTCGGCCAGATGTTCGGCGATGTCCGGGCGAGACGCCCGCCCCGGGATAGCGGCTTGACTCATGGTCGACCCTGCTCATTCTTGTAAGACAAAGAAATAGCTTATGTCCGACATACCTTCAAGCAAGAACCGTTAAAAAACCTTTAGACCATAGTCAAAGGCCCGGTCGATAATCGCGTCTCAGTGCCGTGAAAAACGTGCACAAAAAAACGCCTCGGGGCATGAACTGCCCCGAGGCGTCTGTCGATACGCGATACGAAATCAGGCGTCGCGGTACACCGGGAAGCGCGCGCAGACGGCTTCGACCTTGCCTTTCACCTCGGCTTCGGCGGCGCTGGAATCGCCCTTGGCCATGGCATCGAGAATGTCGCAGATCCAGCCGGCCAGATCGCCACATTCGGTCTCGCCGAAACCGCGCGTGGTCGCCGCCGGCGTGCCGATACGCAGGCCCGAAGTCACGAACGGACTCTGCGGGTCGTTCGGCACGGCGTTCTTGTTGACGGTGATATGGGCGCGACCGAGCGCGGCGTCCGCATCCTTGCCGGTGATGCCCTGCTTGATCAGCGACAACAGAAACAGATGATCCTTGGTGCCGCCCGAAACGATATCGTAGCCGCGCTCGATGAATACCCCGGCCATCACCTGGGCGTTCTTGACCACTTGCTGTTGGTAGGCCTTGAACTCGTCACCCATCGCCTCCTTGAAGCACACCGCCTTGGCGGCAATGACGTGCATCAGCGGGCCGCCCTGGATGCCGGGGAAGACCGCGGACTGCAGCTTCTTCTCAATATCCGCGTCGCCCTCGGCGGACAGGATCAGGCCGCCACGCGGACCGCGCAAGGTCTTGTGGGTGGTGGTGGTGACCACGTGCGCATGCGGCAGCGGGCTGGGGTAGACCCCAGCGGCGACCAGGCCGGCAATATGCGCCATGTCGACCAGCAGGTAGGCACCGACGTCGTCGGCGATTTCACGGAACTTGGCCCAGTCGATGATCTGCGAATAGGCTGAAAAACCGGCGATGATCATCTTCGGCTTGTGCTCGCGAGCCAGCCTTGCGACATTCGCGTAATCGATCAGGCCGTTGTCGTCGAGGCCATACTGCACGGCGTTGTAGTGCTTGCCGGAGAAGTTCGGCTTGGCGCCGTGGGTCAGGTGACCGCCAGCGTCCAGGCTCATGCCCAGCACGGTGTCGCCGGGCTTGACCAGTGCCTGAAAGACCGCGCCATTGGCCTGCGAGCCGGAATGCGTCTGCACATTGGCGTAGCTGGCATCGAACAGTTGCTTGGCGTACTGAATGGCCAGATCCTCGACCACATCGACGTACTCGCAGCCCCCGTAGTAACGCTTGCCGGGGTAGCCTTCCGCGTACTTGTTGGTCAACTGCGTGCCCTGGGCCTGCATCACGCGCGGGCTGGCATAGTTTTCGGAGGCGATCAGTTCGATATGCGCTTCCTGGCGTGCGACTTCGCTTGTCATCGCATCGAATAGAGCGTCATCGAAACCGGCAATCTGCATGTCACGGGTGAACATCGGCAGGGGTCCTCGAGTCAAGGATGAACGACGCGGCCAACACCCGACCGCATGTGAATCAGGCCGCCAATCATACCCCAGCCCCGGCGCCCTTTCACATGAAAGGGCGTCAAGGCTGCCCGAGTATTTCTCACCTTGGGTTTAGTTAAGCTCAAGCTTCCCCCAACAGCCCCAGGCTGGCCATCGGCGTCTGGCGACGCACCCCGCGCGACAGAGCATGGCCGATCACGCCGATCGCCAGCGCGCCACCCAGTGGTAGCACCAGCCACATCAGCCAATGAATGCGCGGTACCAGATCCAGCCAGCCGACATACACGCCGGCGGCGGCCAGCTCGGCCAGCAGCGCGCCCATCAGGCCGCTGGTAAAACCCAGCAAGGCGAACTCGACGCCCTGCACCCGCGAAATCAACCGGTCGCCGGCGCCAAATACGCGCAGCAGGCCACTCTCGTGAGTACGCATCGAATGGCTGGCGGTCAGCGCCGCGTAGAGCACGCTAACGCCGGCCAGCAGCACGAAGGCCAGTACGAATTCCACCGCGCGGGTGACCTGCGATAGTAACTCGCGGACCCGGCCGAGAATCGCCTCGACATTGAGTAGCGATACGCTGGGGTAAGTGGCGATCAGCTCGCGCAGCATGTCGCGATTGCCGTCGTCGAGGTGAAAGGCGGTGATATAGCTATGCCCGAAGCGCTCCAGCACGCTGGGCGGAAAGACGATGTAGAAGTTGGGCCGGAAACTGTCCCAATCGAGATCGCGCAGGCTGGTTATCTCACCGGTAATCTCGGCACTGCCGATGGTGAAGGACAGGGTGTCGCCAAGGCCCACGCCGAAGCGCTCGGCCAGGCCGTCCTCGATCGAGATCGGCACCGGCTGGCCCTCGCTCGCATTGACGGGTCTTCCGACATCCGCATCGAACCACTGCCCGGCGACGACGCGATTGCCTTCGGGCACCGTCTCACTCCAGGTGAGGTTGAGTTCGCGGCGCAGTGCGTTGTCGCTACGGCTTTCCTCGGGCACCACCTGGCGCGGCGGCTGGCCGTTGATCGCGGTGACGCGCCCGCGCACGATCGGGTACAGCGCGGTGCGGCTGTCGGCGGCATCGTCGACGATATCGATGAAACCCTCGCGTTCGCCGGGCTGGATGTTGATCGCGAAGTAGTTGGGCGTATCCGCAGGTAGTTGCGCCTGCCAGGTGGTCAGCAGATCACCACGCACCAGGGTGATGATCGCCATCGCCGCGAAGGTCACCGCGAACGCCAGCAACTGACCCAGGCTGGCTTGCCGCCGGCGCGCCAGTTGCCGCGCGCCCAGACGTAGTGCCTGCGAGCCACCGCCCTGCCCGGCGCTCCAGCGCCCAGCCAGGCGCAGCACCCCGCCCAACAGCGCCCAACCCAGCGCCCATAGCACCACCAATGCCACCAGCCCGCCCAGCAGCAGACCCAGCGACAACCACAAGTCACCGGAGTAGAGCCACAGCAGCGCGCCGAATACCAGGCTGGCCACGCCGACCACCAACCAGGCCGAGGCCGGCAGCGGGTCGAGTTCACGACGCAACACCTTGAGCGCACTGACTCGCTTCAGGCGCAGCAGGGTCGGTCCGGCGAAGCCCACCAGCACCGCCAGCGCAGTGAAAATACCCAGCAATAGTGGCAGCACGCCGGGCGGCGGCAACTCCAGCGGTAGAAAGCGCGTCAGCAAGGCCAGCAGTCCAGCCTGGCCGGCCAACCCCAGCAGCGCGCCGATGATCGAGGCGGACAATGCCAGCCACAACAGCTGCAAGGCAAAAAGGCGTGTCAGCTGGCGCTGAGTGGCACCGAAGCAGCGCAGTAGCGCCGCGGTATCCAGGTGTCGATCGACATAACGGCGCGTGGCCATCGCCACCGCGACCCCGGCGAGCAGCACTGCAGCCAGCCCCGCCAGGCTCAGGTATTTTTCGGCGCGCTCAAGGGCGCTGCCCAGCGTCGGGCGATCCTCACGCACATCGCTGACCTCGACACCGTTACGCTCCAGGCGCCCAAGCAAGTCGTCGACACTGGCCACCGCCTCGGGCGGCCCTTTGGCCAGCAATTCGAACTCGACTCGCGAGCCGGGGCGGATCAGCCCGGTGGCATCGAGATCGTCGATATGCATCATCAAGCGTGGATTGAAGCTGGCGAAACCGGCACCCTGGTCGGGTTCGCGCACGATCAAGCCACCCACCGAAAGCGTCGCCTGGCCGACCTGCAAGGTGTCGCCGATCTCGACATCGAGTAGCTGAGCCAAGCGCGGGGCGATCCAGGCTTCGCCCGGCGCCGGGCCATGTGCCACTTGGCTTATCCGCTCAGCGCCTTGCTTGCCCAGCTCGACATGCACTTCGCCATATAACGGGTAGGCGTCGTCGACCACCTTGAGACTGGCCGGCTGAAAGGCCTGGTCGCGGCTGACCATCGACACCATGTCGACCTGATCGCCGAGCACCAACCCGGCATCCTCGAGTTCGCGACGCAGTTCGGCATCGAACGGCTGGCTCTGCTCGAGCTTGATATCGCCACCCAGCAGCTGGCCAGCCTGGCGAGTCAGCGCACGATCGAGGCGGTCGAGGAAGAAGCCGATCATCGTCGAGGCGGCCACCGCCAGGGCCAGCGCCACGAACAGTGCGCGCACATCGCTGGCCCGCAGGTCGCGGCGCAACCCTTTCAGCGACAATAGCCATAGGCCGGCGCCACGCTTCATGCTTCCACCTCGTCGCGGTCGAGCACGCTCAACCGCCCGGCATCCAAGTGCAGGCAGCGCTGGCAGCGGCGCGCCAGGTTGTGATCGTGGGTGACCAGCACCAGCGTGGTGCCGGCCTCGCGGTTGAGATCGAACAGCAGATCGATGACCTTCTTGCCGGTGCCACGGTCGAGATTGCCGGTAGGCTCGTCGGCGAACACCAGTTCAGGTTCGGTGACAAAGGCGCGGGCCACCGCCACGCGCTGCTGCTCGCCGCCGGAAAGCTGCTTGGGCAAGTGATCGAGGCGCTCGCCCAGCCCCACGCGAGTCAGCCAATCACGACCACGCGCCAGGTGATCGTTACCCGGCACCAGCTCCAGCGGTAGCAGCACGTTCTCCAATGCGGTCAACGTCGGCAATAGCTGGAAATTCTGGAAGACGAAGCCGACGCGCCCTGCTCGCAATTGCGCCCGACCATCCTCGTCCAGCCCGGGCAGCGACTCGCCGAACAAGGAGAGCTCGCCGGTCGTCGGCGTGTCGAGGCCGGCGAGCAGACCCAGCAACGTCGACTTGCCAGCGCCGGAACTCCCCAGGATCGCGACGCTCTCAGCGGGGAATACCTGCAGATCGAGGCCGCTGAGAATATCCAGCCGGCGCTCACCGCTATCGACCTGCTTGCCCAGCCCCTGGGCATGTAGAATGGGGGTTATTTCACGCGCATGGGAGTTGGGCATGGTGCAAGGTTTCCCTGTCATTTCATGGTTCCGGGTTACACGGCCGCTGAAAATATCGCGGTCCCTGGCTATGCGCTGGCTGCTGATCGTGCTGGTTGCGTGGGCCGGCTCGGCCAATGCGGCCTCGACGACACTGTTGATAATGGGCGACAGCCTGAGTGCCGCCTACGGTATCGAGCGCCAGGCGGGCTGGGTCAACCTGCTGAGCGAGCGCCTGAATGACGATGTCGAGGTCATCAACGCCAGTATCAGTGGCGAAACCACTGCCGGCGGTGCTACGCGCCTGCCCGAATTGCTCGGACAACACGACCCCGACATTGTTCTGCTCGAACTGGGCGGCAACGATGGTCTGCGCGGCCTGCCGCCTCTGCAGATGCGCGCCAATCTCAGCGACATGATCGAGGCCAGCCAACGCGCTGGCGCCAAGGTGCTGCTGCTGGGTATTCGGGTACCGCCCAACTATGGCCAGGCCTACGCCACGGCCTTTCACAACGTCTATCGCGAGCTATCCGACCAATACGACGTGCCATTGGTGCCTTTCCTGCTCGACGGTATCGCCCTCGATGAGGGCCTGATGCAGGATGACGGCATTCACCCCACCGCCGAGGCCCAGGACATGATTCTCGATAATGTCTGGCCGACGCTGAAAATGCTACTGTCCAAACAGTCTGCCAACGTCGCTAAGCAGTGACCTACCAGGCTGAAAAAAGTCCAAAAACAGACTAAAATAAGTTCACCTATCCTTGAGGCGACTGCGCATGCGTACCGAAACCATTAGCTACCTAAAGCAGAATGCCGCCACTCTGGATGTGCAAGAGCCGCTGGTTATCACTCAGAAAGGCAAGCCGACCTACGTGGTCGAATCCTATGCCGCCCATGAGCGCCGCGATCAAGCCATCGCCCTGCTCAAGTTGCTGAGCCTGGGCGAGAAGAGCCGCGAAGCCGGCAATACGATGAGTGCCGATGAGTTCATGGCAAGACTGAAGGAAGATGAGCGGATCGACCTGAATGAAGCTCCATGAGCCAGTTCTCGGCGGTGACGCTTGAGGAAACGGCATTGCAATCGCTGCGGAGTTGTCGTCATTTCCTGATCGATCATCTAGATATGGCGCCTGCCGAAGCACACACCTACACGCAGGGGTTGGCCGGCATCGCAATGTCCCGTTTGACCGAGAGGTCCGAAACCTATGGCATCTGTCGCCTCGCCCAGGAAATGGGTATCGGTCATTATCAAGAACTGCTGATCGACAGTTATCGAATCGTCTACCGCTTCTGGCCCGACGAGAACCAAGCCTCCATCTACCTCTTCGCTCACCAGCGCCAGGATTTCAAGCAGTTACTGTTCGAATACCAGCTCCTGCGCTAAGCCGTCATATGCGCTCGGCGGCCGCCTCCGACGGTGTCTTCTGCAGTTGCTGTAGCCCCAGCCCAGCGAGAATCAGCGCCAGGCCTATCAATGTCGAAATCAGGATGGGTTCGCCGACGATAAAATGCAGCAAAAATAGCGATACCGGCGGCGACAGGAAGATCAGGTTGGAAACCTTGGCGGTGCGTGACACCTGATGCACTGCCATCTGCCACAGCACGAAGGCAACGCCCATCTCGAACAGGCCGACGTAGACACCCGCGCCGAGACTCGCCCAGCCATGCCAGGCGAAGCCCGGACCGAAGGCGACGATGGCGGTCAACACCGGCAAGCCCACGCTGAAGTTCTGCCACTGGGCCACCAATGGCTCGCGGTGATCGCGGGCGTTGAGCAACCAGTAAAGCGCCCACAACAGCGTCGATGCCAGCGCCAGGCCCACGCCCAACGGATCGGCGAAGGCGACATCCAGCACCGCGCCGCGAGTGGCAATCGTCCAGACCCCGGCGTAAGCGATCAACCCGGCCAGAATATCGATTCGCGTCAGTCGATGCCCGAGGATCGGCACGGCGAGAAATGCCATGGCCAGCGCCCAAGTGTAGTTGAGCGCCATGGCCTCCTGCCCCGGCAGGCGATCATAGGCGGCGAACAGTACCAGGTAATAGGCCACCGGATTCATCAATCCCGCCCATAGCGCCGTGCGCCAACCCTGGCGCAGGGCAATGCCCAATTGGCCGCGACGAATCACCAGCACGCCGATCAACGCCCACGAGACCAAGGCGGCGATCCACATCAGCTCCACCGGCGTCATCATTTCGAGTGCCAGCTTGAAAGCGGTGGCCACCGTGGACCACAGCGCCACCGCTCCCACGCCATACAACATCGCTTGACGATCCCGTGTCATCTTCACTGCCAATTTGACGCTCACTCTATTAGGTTATGGCAAACAGCCTAACCGGAAATATTTATGGCGATGCCCACTGATACGACACCCGAACCCGTGGAAAGCGCCTTCGTCACCGCCTACCGGCTCGATGGCCTGGGCGGTGGAAAAATCCTCGACGGCGCCGAACTGCACCGCGCCTGGAACACCGACGAGTCGCCGCTATGGCTGCATCTCGATTTTCGCCATGACGACGTCACCGACTATCTGCACTCGCTGGCGGGGCTCAGCGAAGCGGTGATCGAGGCGCTACTGGAAGCCGATACTCGACCGCGCGTGGCCCGCTTCGGGCGCGGCATCGTCACCACCTTGCGCGGCATCAACTTCAACCCCGGTGCGGCCCCCGAAGATCTCATCTCGCTGCGCGTGTGGATGACCCCCAAGCGCCTGATCACCCTACGCCGACGCCCGCTGCATGCCGTCAACGTGGTGCGCGAGCGCATCGACAGCGGCGAAGGCGCGCTATCGGTACCCGACCTGGTCGCCTGGCTGGCCGAGACGCTGGTCGATCAGGTCGGCGATGTCTCTCATCAGCTCGACGAGCGCCTGGCCGCCTTGGAGGACGCACAACTGGCGTACAGCCACAGCCTCAATGCCGATGACTTGACTCGCATCCGTCGCCCACTGATCACCCTGCGCCGCTTCATGGGACCACAGCGCGATTGCCTGTCTCAGTTAGCGCAGGGGCCGGTATGGCTCGACGAGGAAACCAAGGTCTCGCTGCGCGAAAGCGCCAACCAGTTGTCGCGTTATGTCGAGGACTTCAACGCCATGCAGGAGCGTGCGCTGATTCTTCAAGAGCAGCTATGGAGCGAGCATAACGAGCAGCTCAACCGGCGCATGTACATGCTGGCCATCGTCACCACGGTATTCTTGCCGTTGAGCTTTCTCACCGGGCTGCTGGGCGTCAATGTCGGCGGCATCCCCGGCGCCGATAGCCCCTATGGTTTTGCCGCGTTCGTCGGCATCACGCTGGTCGTGGGCGTATCGGTCATGGCGTTGCTCAAGCGCAAGCACTGGTGGTGAGTCATGATTAGGAAACCACTCAAGGCTTAGCGGTCGATGTGGCCCAGGTCGCGGCCCGGATCGAGCCGATCGCGCACCCGACGCTTGAGCTCCTTGATATCGGGAAAGCCAGCGTCGCGCTTGCGCTCCCAAATAGTCTCGTCGTCGAACAGCACCTCGAAGTGACCACCGTGGCTAGGCGCTAGCGCGACCTGCTCGAGATCCTCTCCAAAGGTGGAAAGCAGCTCCTGAGCGTACCAGCCGGCGCGCAGAAGCCACTGGCATTGCGTGCAATAATGAATGCGAACCTGCGCCATCCCCGTGCCTCCCGAACATTGCTGATGTCCCATGGTAACAACCGCCAGCACGCAGCGCCTGCCCGAGGTGGAAGAGTCGGTGCCAAAGTCGCCATGCGTGAAGTTACAACACGTTGAAAACATTGCCCCAGCTGGCCATGCTATCGGATAGCAAGGGCTGGTTGGCTCGCCAATGACCTGTCACAGGACACCAAGACGCATGAAAAGACCCGAGTTGATCGACGCGGAGTTGCTGGAGCGGATCGTCAATGCCTCGGCCGATGGCATCGTGGTGGCCGAGCAGGAAGGCGACGAGACTATCCTGATCTACGTCAATCAGGGTTTCGAGCAATTAACCGGCTACAGTGCCGACGAGATTCTCTATCGCGACTGCCGCTTCCTGCAAAACGACGATCGCGACCAGCCACAGCTGGCCAATATTCGCCACGCCATCAGCGAAGGTAGAGCCTGCCGCGAGGTACTGCGCAATTATCGCAAGGACGGCACGCTATTCTACAACGAACTGTCGATCACCCCGGTCCATGACGAACAGGACCAGCTCACCTATTTTATTGGCGTGCAGAAAGACGTCACCGAGCACATCGAGACTCAGCGGCAACTCGAGGCTTTCAAGAGTGGCCGCGCCAGTTGATGCGCTAGTGACACGACGTGCGCGACTTTTTTCGCTCGACCTCTTGCTCTCGACCCGGACTGACGCTATATAGCGGGCAAGGCATCCAATGGGGTGTCGGCTGGTCACAAGGCTTGCTACAAGACTTTATACAAAGTCATGGGGAGGTTGAGCATGAGTCGTGAAACGCTTATCAACGAACCACTCGCCGACGAGGATTTCTTCGACGCCGTCAATGACGAGCATTTCAGTCGCCCGCGCAGCAGCCGTGCCGATACCCTGCGCGCTCGCCGTCAGGTCGAGGCGCTGCTGGAAGAGCGACGCCTGAAACGCGCCATAGAAGATGATTGGCTCGATGAACTGGACGAGGAAGAAGAGGAATAGCCTCCACTCCTTTCCAGACATGAATCGAAGCACGAACGGACGCCGCGGCGTCCGTTCGCGTTTCCTTCCCATCCCGGCAGGCATGCACTGGCGTTTCATCGAAGCGGCCACTATCATCTGGCCACTCATCATTTCCCAACAGACCGGATTTCCATGGCGCAATACGTATTCACCATGAACCGGGTGGGCAAGGTCGTGCCCCCCAAGCGCGAGATTCTCAAGGACATCTCGCTGTCTTTCTTTCCTGGCGCCAAGATCGGCGTGCTCGGCCTGAACGGTTCGGGCAAGTCGACGCTGCTGCGGATCATGGCCGGCGTCGATACCGAGTACAACGGCGAAGCGCGACCGATGCCGGGCCTCAACATCGGCTATCTGCCTCAGGAGCCCCAGCTCGACGATAGCAAGAGCGTGCGCGAAACCGTCGAAGAAGCCGTGGGCGAGATCAAGAAGGCACAGGAACAGCTCGACGCCGTCTACATGGCGTACGCCGAGCCCGATGCCGACTTCGACGCCCTCGCCGCCGAGCAGGCACGCCTGGAGAACCTGATCGAGGCCGCCGACGCGCACAACCTGGAGCGCAAGCTCGAGGTTGCCGCCGAGGCGCTGCGCCTGCCACCCTGGGAGGCCAACGTCGGTGTGCTTTCCGGTGGCGAGCGTCGCCGCGTCGCCCTGTGCCGGCTGCTGCTCTCCAACCCCGATATGCTGCTACTCGACGAGCCCACCAACCACCTCGACGCCGAGTCGGTGGCCTGGCTCGAACGCTTCCTGCACGACTACTCGGGCACCGTGGTGGCGATCACCCACGACCGCTACTTCCTCGACAACGTCGCCGGCTGGATTCTCGAACTCGACCGCGGCCAGGGCATTCCCTTCGAAGGCAACTATTCCGACTGGCTCGATGCCAAAGAAAAGCGTCTGGCACAGGAGTCCAAGCAGGAAGCCTCGCGCCAGAAGGCCATCAAGGAAGAACTCGACTGGGTGCGCCAGAACCCCAAGGGCCGCCAGGCCAAGAGCAAGGCGCGTCTCAACCGCTTCGAGGAAATGCAGTCCGGCGACTTCCAGAAGCGTAACGAGACCAATGAAATCTACATTCCGCCCGGCCCGCGCCTGGGCGACAAGGTCATCGAACTGCACGACGTCGCCAAGCGCTTCGACGACAAGCTGTTGTTCGAGAATCTATCGCTGCAGATCCCCAAGGGCGCGCTCGTCGGCATCATCGGCGGCAACGGTGCCGGCAAGTCGTCGCTGTTCCGCCTGATCAACGGCACCGAGCAACCCGACGAGGGCGAGGTGGTGATCGGCGACACCGTCAAGATCGCCTATGTCGAGCAGTTGCGCGACAACCTCGACAACAAGCAAACGGTATGGGAAGCCGTCTCCGACGGTCAGGATCAGCTCAATATCAATGGCTACGAGGTTTCCTCGCGGGCCTATGTCGGGCGTTTCAACTTCAAGGGCAACGACCAGCAAAAGCGTCTCTCGGATCTTTCCGGCGGGGAACGCGGACGCCTGCAACTGGCCCAGACACTCAAGCAGGGCGCCAACGTACTGCTGCTCGACGAACCCTCCAACGACCTGGACATCGAAACCCTGCGCGCGCTGGAAGAAGCCCTGCTGGCCTTCCCCGGCTGTGCCCTGGTGATCTCCCACGACCGCTGGTTCCTCGATCGTATCGCCACGCACATCCTCGCCTACGAGGGCGACTCCCAGGTGGTGTTCTTCGAAGGCAACTACAGCGATTACGAGGCGGACCATCGCAAGCGGGTCGGTAACGACACGCCCAAGCGCATGAAGTATAAGCGCATCGATGCCTGAGGCGCTGCGCGCCAGCTAGAAGCTAGAAGCTAGAAGCTAGAAGCTAGAAGCTAGAAGCTGTTCAGTATTAACGCGGACAACCCCTCCAGTCTTCTGGTGGGGTTGTTTTTTCTTCAAGCCGCGCAGCGGCGTACTTCCAGCTTCCAGCCGCGAAGCGGCGCTCTTACAACTCCGGCTTCAGTAGAAACCGGGCTCGCCCTCCGGCCGAGTCTTGAAGCGTCGATGCAGCCACAGGTATTGCTCGGGATGGCGACGGATCGCCGCTTCGATGACCGCGTTGACGCGCGTGGCATCGGCTACTTCATCGTTGGTGGGAAAGCCCTCGAGCGCCGGCAGGTATTCCAGGGTATAGCTGCGGTCGTCGGGATTGCGATGGAAGATCAACGGCATGACCGGCGCCCCGGTCATGCGGGCGATCTTGGCGGTCAGCTTGACGGTCGAGGCTTCGATACCGAAGAACGGCGCGAAGACGCTGGCATCGCGACCGAAGTCCTGATCGGGTGAGTACCATACCGCACGCCCCGCCTTGATGCGTCGAACCAAGCCTCGCAGATCGCGCCGGTCGATCGCCTGACCGAATATCCGCGAACGCGCACGGGTCATGAAACGCTCGAACAACGCATTGTCATGCGGGCGATAGACCACGTCGGCGGGAAAGAATAGCGAGTGCAAGGCGCCGCCAAGATCCAGCGTCGAGAAATGAATGCCGACGATCAACGCGCCCTTGCCCTGGGCCAGCGCGCGATGCATGTGCTCCTCGCCCTTGAAGGTCACGCGATGGCGCAGGTGCTCGGGGTCGCGGCACCAGCCGGTGGCGGTTTCCAGGATGCCTAAACCATTGGCGATGAATGTCCGCTTGACCAGCGCCGCATGACGCGGCTCATTCAGTTCGGGGAAGGCCAGGCGCAGGTTGGTTTCGGTGATATGCCGGCGGCGTTTGGCGAAGCGCCAGGCCAGCAGGCCGATACCCTTGCCCAGCCACAGCTTGAGCGACCAGGGCAGCCAGGCACCCAGGCGCATCAGGGCGATGGAAAGCCAGGCCGACCAGTAGCGCGGGTGCAGGAAAGACGACTGTGAAAAAGACTCTGCCATGAGCGAATAAGGTATCCAAAGGCCATATCGGAGATCGCTATTGTAACGGCCCGGGTAGCAACCGTCAGGCGTTGTGCTAGCTCGCCCCGCCATGATAGCGACGCGGCACGCGCGGCAAGACGCCAGTCAGCAGCGTATAGCTGATGGTATCGCAATGTCGCGCCACCTCATCCACCGACAGCCGCTCCTCACCGGGGCCCTGGCCCCACAACGTCACTTGGCTGCCGATATCCGCATCGGGCAGGTCGGTCAGATCCACCGTCAGCATGTCCATCGACACCTTGCCGGCGATGGCGGTTCGGCGACCGTCGACCAATACCGGCGTGCCATCGGCGGCATGTCGGTCATAGCCGTCGCCATAACCGGCGGCGACCACGCCGATGCGCGAGCGCCGTGGCGCCGTCCAGCGCCCGCCGTAACCGACCGGCTCGCCGGCTTCGACGTCGCGTACCGCGATGATCTCGGAACGCAGCGTCATGACCGGCTCGAGCCTGCGACTGGCGTCGTTGGCGCCTTGCAGCGGGTCGCTGCCATACAGCATCACCCCAGGACGATTCCAGGCGCCATGCGCCTGCGGCCACGCCAGCGTCGCCGGCGAATTGGCCAGGCAGGTCGGCGCACCCAATGTCGCGGCCAACTCATCGAGCAGCGCCAATTGGCGACGGAAATACGCATCATCGAGTGTATCGGCGGTGGCGAAGTGGCTCATCAAGTGCAGATCGCCGACCCGCTCGGAAGCCGCGCTCAAGCGCTGCCACACCGCGCTCAGTTGCACGACGGGGAAACCCAGCCGATGCATGCCGGAGTCGACCTTGACCCAGGTCGGAATCGGGCGTTGCGGACGAAAGCTCAACAGCGCATCGACCTGCCAGTGGCTATGCACCGTGACCCACAATCCCAGCGCATCGACCCGCTCGAGCTCGGTGGCTTCGAAGATGCCCTCGAGCAACACGATCGGTTTGTCGATACCCGCGCGGCGCAACACCTCGGCCTCCTCGATACAGGCGACGGCGAAGGCCGGCGCCAGATCGAGCAAGGCATGCGCGCAGGCCACGGCACCATGGCCGTAGGCATCGGCCTTGAGCACCGCCAGCGCCTGGCTATGTGGCGCGAGATCGCGCGCCAGCCGGTAATTGTGGCGTAATGCATCGAGATCGATATCGGCGATTAGCGGCCGGGCCATGGCGAAGTCCTGGAGCGATTGAAAGGCGCCATTATTTATCATAAGTAGCGCAATTTCATGATACTAAGCACCAAAAAATCGCCGAACACTGGTTTTATAAACCAATATTCAGCGATCTTTCATCACTAAACACTAGCAATGTGCATCATGTCATTACTGCGGAGGTTGTGGCGGTGCCCCAATATCCATCATAGCGTCGTAGTTGCTATCCGGCTCGTTGGGCAGGATCAAGCGCACCGCATCTTCGTCCTGCAGCCACTCGTTGATGGCACGAATGCTGCCGGTATCGAGAATGCCCGCCTCGCGGCGTAGTGCCAGCAGATCGATGACATAGTCGTAGCGCGCCTCGGCATAGTTGGCCAGGGCATCGTACAGGCTCTGCTCGGCCTCGAGTACGTCGACGATGTTACGCGTGCCGACTTCGTAGCCGGAGCGAGTGGCTTCCAATGCACTGCGCGAGGAAATCACTGCCTGGCGCTGAGCCTCGACGCTCTGCACATCGTTGCTGACCTGCGTGAACAGCGAGCGGACCTGCTGCGTGGTCAGGCGGCGCTGGGCCTCGAAATCGTACTGCGCGGATTCCAGCAGGTAGGTGTTCTGGGCCACCTGGGCGCTGGTACTCCCGCCGCTGAACAGCGGTAGACTGGCCCTCAAGCCAATTTCGCTACCCGAGTCGTGCCCGTTCAGGTACTCGATGTCGGTATTGGCGTAGGAATAGTTGGCGTAAGCATCGAGTGTCGGCAGATGGCCCGACTGGGCGATATCCACGGCGATATCGGCGATATCCACGCCTTCCCGGGCGGCAAGCAGAACCGGATTGTTCTCCATGGCCAGCGACACCCAAGCATCGCGGCTACTGGGTTGCGGCGACTCGATGGGCAATTCGTCGGCGAGGCCGTCTATCGACTCGTAGCGCTTGCCGGTCAACCGCTCCAGCGCCTCGAAGCTGACCTGCAGATCGCTCTCGGCGGCGATTCGCTGGGCTCGCGCAATGTCGAAGGAAGCCTGTGCCGCATGGACATCGGTGATCGCGATCAGCCCCACGTCGAACTGCTCGCGGGCTTGCTCGAGCTGGCGACCGATGGCCTTTTCCTGGGCGACTCGCGCGGCGAGAATATCGCGGGCACGCAGAATTTCGAAATACGCCGCGGAGACATCGTACAGCAACTGCTGACGGTCGCTTTCCAGGGTCAGCGCCTGCTGGTCGATCTCCTCCTCGGAGCGCTGCAATTCGTACCAGTTGGTGGCATCGAACAGCGCCTGGGTGGCCTCGAGTCCCACGCTGGTGGCATTGTAGCTCTCCTCCGACGCACCAAAATCGCTTCCACCGCCGATGCCCCCGGTGCCGCCACCGCCAATGTCTCCGCTGTCGCCACCGGCAGCCTCACCGCTGACCTCCGGGCTCGAATAGGTACGATAGTGTCCCACGCTGGCGGTAGCGCCTATCTGCGGCAGCAGGTCGCCGCGCTGCACGTCGCTCGCCTTTTCGACACTTTGGAAGAAGGAACGTGACGACGCCAATTCGGCATTGTTTTCCAGCGCATCGCGCGTGATGCTCCAGAGATCGGCGGCCCTTGCCTGTGATGACAAGAGCGAGGCTATCAGCAAGGGAAGCAGCTTCAGCGACAGTGGCTTCAGCAGCGCGGGCCGCGTCGGCGACGGCATCGAGAACGATAGCTGGCGGCTGGTCGAATCCGGCCCGGGGTTGGAACCTGGAGATGAACCTTGAGGGGACATCGACGTTATCCTTTCATGTCATGAGACGTGCGCGACATTATACATACAATGGCGCATGTTGCATGCCAATCGCTGAGTCAAGGCGACATTGCGGGCGATGAGCCAATACCGGACAAGCAATCCGCCGTTGCGCAACGCATAAACGGCGAACGACGAGTACGCGCCAGGGGCGCGTACTCGTCGTTCAGGCGTGTTGTCCGGCGCGGACGCTTGGCCGCCATGGCGATTAGGTCGCGTTCACTCGAAGATCGACTCGAGCGACAGGCCTTGCTTCTCCAGTACCCGGCGCAGTTTCTTCAATGCCTCGACCTGTATCTGGCGTACTCGCTCGCGGGTCAGGCCGATTTCCTCGCCCACCTCTTCGAGCGTCGCCGCCTCATGCCCGCGCAGCCCGAAGCGGCGCACCACCACTTCCATCTGCTTGTCGGTCAATTCGGCCAGCCAGTCGTCGACATGCTGCTTGACATCGACATCGACCAGCGAGGATTCCGGGCCACTGTCGTTATCGTCGGCCAGGGTCTCGATCAGCGGCTTGTCGCTCTCGCCGCCCAGCGGGTAATCCACCGACGATATCCGCTCGTTGAGCCCAAGCATCTTCTTGACCGTGCCCACCGGCTTGTCGAGAAAATCGGCGATCTCCTCGGCGGTCGCTTCATGATCGAGCTTCTGCGTCAGCTGACGGGCCGCGCGCAGATAGATATTGAGTTCCTTGACCACGTGGATCGGCAAACGAATGGTGCGGGTCTGGTTCATCAGCGCCCGCTCGATGGTCTGACGAATCCACCAGGTGGCATAGGTGGAGAAACGAAAGCCACGCTCGGGATCGAATTTCTCGACCGCGCGTATCAGCCCCAGGTTGCCCTCTTCGATAAGATCCAGCAGTGACAGGCCACGATTGAGATAGCGACGTGCGATCTTGACCACCAGGCGCAGGTTGGATTCGATCATCCGCTGCCGCCCGGCCGGGTCGCCCTTCTGCGCCAGGCGGCCGAAATAGACTTCCTCCTCGGGCTTCAGCAGTGGCGAAAAACCGATTTCGTTGAGATAAATCTGCGTCGCGTCGAGGCTTTGGTGATAATTGTTCTCCTCGCGACTCAGCGCCTTTTCGAACGCCTCTTCCTCCTTGGCACCCGCGACGTCATCAATGACCTCGACCCCATCGTCGTTGAGGTCCACATCCTGAATATCCCGTTCAAGCATGCTCATGTCGCTACCCCATTGTCTGCTGCTCAGAAGATGCAGCCGTTGACCGATACATGTTGTAGTTATGATTTGTCAAAGACGACGAGCCAGCCCCTAGTCGGTTCGTCGTCCTTGTCACGCAACATTGCTTAGCGCGGCGGCAGCACCTCGAGAGGATCTTGAGGCTGGCCATCCTTGCGCACCTCGAAATGCAACTTGACGCTATCGGCGTCGGTATTGCCCATGGTGGCAATCACCTCGCCGGCCCTGACCACGTCATTCTCCTCGACCGTCAGGCTATCGTTGTGCGCGTAGGCGCTGAGGAAACGGTCGTTGTGCTTGAGGAGAATCAGGTTGCCATAACCGCGTACACCGTCGCCGGCGTAGACCACGATGCCCGGGCCTGCTGCCTTGACAGGTTGCCCCTTTTGTCCGGCGATATCAATGCCGGCGGTTATGTCCGAACCGTCATCGAAACGGCCGACGAGCTGACCCTCGGTCGGCCACTGCCAGGGGATGTCCTCAACCGGCGTGAAAGTCCGCTGCTGCGCCTCGGGATCGGCGGGTTCGCCCGCCACCGCAGTGCCGGCATCGACCCTGGTATCACCGCCATTGGCGGTAGTATTGCCTGACGAAGATGACACCGTCGTGTCAGCACTCGCCCCCGCCGCACTTGATCCGGCCGTCGTACCAGCGCTCGCGACCTGTCGGTTTGCACCGGGCGGGTTAGCGGCAGGTGGCTCACCGGCGCCCGGCGTATCGTAGTTGTAAATCGGCCCCGGTGCGCTGGCACCCCCGGCAACGGCCGCACCGCTCAGCGCTTGACCACTCGGAGCCGCGCCGTTCGTACCCGACGAGCCATTCAGCGGGCGACTGCTCAAGCCCTGGTTGCGCTCGATGGCCGCGGTATCGGGTGCCAGCCAGTCGGGATTCTGTACGGTGGTAACGCCACTGACCGACGAGCCTTGCGTGGAGTTGCTCGCGACCGCCGCTGTCGATGTCGTTGCCGTGGCGCCGGGTACGAGGCGCAGCGTCTGGCCCGGCTGCAGGCGATAAGGCGGTTTTAGATTGTTGAGGCGTGCCAGTTGGCGAAAATCCATGCTCTGGCGCCAGGCGATCCCGTACAGGGTATCGCCGGCCTTGACGGTAACCGTATCGCCGGGCTGCTTATCGCGGCTGACCGACAGGTCGCGCACCTGGGGCGCTCCGCCGGAAGCCGCACAGCCGGCCACGCCAAGTGCCAGTATCCAGACCAGTAAAACCTTGCGCATGAGGGATCATTCCTCCTTGAAAGACGACGTGGAACGCTCGCCTACCGCCAGCACCAACGCCAGGCCGCATAGCATCAAGGCCAGTGCCGGCAGCAATTGCGCGGAGTTGCCGGTCAGCAGAGCGTAATCGTTAGGCAACAGATAGCGATAGTCCAATGGAATCAACTGATCGTCGGGACCCAATCGATAGCGGGTCAACTCGCGCCACGGCCACAACAAGGGCAGCGAACCGACGATAAAGCCGATCAATAATTGCAACGTGGCATTGTGGTAATGCCGAAACAGCCACGAAAGCAGCCGCGAAAAGGTGAACAGGCCGATTGCGCAACCGACGCCGAACTGCAGAATCAGGCCAATATCCAGGTTCTTGATGCCCTCCATCACGGTGCCGTACAGGCCCATCGTCAGCAACAGGAAACTCCCCGAAACACCCGGCAACAGCATGGCGCTGATGGCGATGGCGCCGGCGATCATCAGGATCAGACTGCCGCCACCGCTCAGTGCCGGCATCAATTTCGGAAGCCCTTGCGCCAACACCAGTCCCAGCAGCAGCGGCAGCACGTACCACAGCCGCCACTCGGCGAGGTGCCGGCCGACGACGATGCCCGACGCCGCCACCAGGCCGAAGAAAAAGGCATCCAGCAACAACGGATAAGCATCGAGCAGGTAGGTGACGAGATGCGCGACGCTCACCAGGCTCAAGGCGATACCCAGCACCAGCGGCACCAGAAACGCCAGGTTGAGGTGTTCGACCAGCCCCGCCAAACCGCCGCGCCGCCAGGCGACGAACGCCTCCGGCCCGAAGCGACGAATGGTCTCGATCAGCTCCTCGTAGATTCCCGTGACGAAGGCGATCGTTCCGCCGGATACGCCGGGCACGGCATCCGCGGCGCCCATCCCGGCCCCCTTGAGAAACAGCGCAAGCGGCTTTCTCAACGTATCACTCCTTCCAGCAGCGGCACGAAACGCACCTGTTCGAGCCGCTGGTAATCGTAGCTATCGCCATGGCGCTGTATACAGGTCAACCACTGGCTACCATCGCTGTCTTCCAGCGGGGTGATCAGCGTGCCCGAATCGTTCAATTGAGACAGCAATGCCGTGGGTAGTTCACTGGCGCAGGCGGTCAGCACGATGGCATCGAATGGCGCCGCCTCGGGCCAGCCATGCGCGCCATCGGTCAGGCGCAGGCGCACGTTGTGCGCCGCCAGACGGGCCAGACGCCCCCTGGCCCGTAGCTGCAACGCCTGGATACGCTCCAGCGACCAGACCCGCTCGACCAGCCGCGACAGAATCAACGTCTGATAGCCCGAACCGGTACCGATCTCGAGCACGCTGGTCGGCTCGGCGGCCAGCACCAGTTCGCTCATGCGCGCGACCATCCAGGGTTGCGACAGCGTCTGGCCATGGCCGATCGGCAACGAGGTATCTTCATAGGCGCGGTGCGAGAGCGCCTCGTCGAGGAACAGATGACGAGGCTCGCGGGCCATTGTCTTCAATACGTGTGGATCGACGATACCTGCCTCGGCCAGCCGCGCCACCATGCGATCGCGGGTGCGCTGCGAGGTCATGCCTATTCCACTGAATTCACGCGAGTCGTGACAACGCATCCAGCCATCCCTGCACATCCTGGAGCGCCGCATGCCGGGTCAGATCGGTTTGCAGCGGAGTAATCGAAACGTAGCCGGCCTCGATGGCGGCGAAATCGGTATCCGGGCCATCGTCGGCGTTTTCGCCGGCGGCAGCGATCCAGTAGCGGTCGCGCCCCCGCGGGTCCTGAACCTTGAGTGGCTCGGTCGACGGGCCACGATAGCCCATGCGTGTGACGCGAAAGCCGCGAACCTGCTCCCACGGCAGATCCGGCACGTTGACGTTGAGCAGGCTGCGCGGTGGCAGCGATAGCGAATCCGCCGCGCCGACCAGGCTCGCTGCGACCCGCCCGGCGGTCTCGAAGTAGCGCGAGCCGGCCAGCGACATGGCGATGGCCGGCATGCCCAGGTTGCGACCCTCCATGGCGGCGGCGACGGTGCCCGAATAGAGTACGTCGTCGCCCAGGTTGCCACCATGATTGATCCCCGAGATCACCAGGTCGGGCTTTTCGTTCCACACGCCATTGACGCCCAGGTAGACACAATCCGCCGGCGTGCCATCGACGCTGTAGAAGCCGTTATCCAGCGCCGTCAACGCCAATGGCCGCGACAGCGTCAGCGAATTGCTGGCACCACTCTTGTCGCGGTCGGGCGCCACCACGCGCAGCCGGGCATGAGGGCTCAAGGCCTCATACAGGGCGCGCAGCCCCGGCGCGTGAACGCCATCGTCGTTGGACAGCAACAGCTTGCGCATCGTTTCTCCTCGAATCGTTACAACGTTGGGTGCGCGATCAACTCACGCAGCACGGCGGTGGCAAAGGCCCCGCGCGGCAATTCGAAACGCAACCGCAGCGAGCGTTCGTCTCGCGTAAGCTCGGGGGCGCTCAGCCGCACGCGCAACGCCCGACGCGCCAAGCGCACACCGGCGCGTTCGAGACCGGCACACAACTCGCCATGACCCGCCACTAGCGCCTGCTCATGGCGCGCGGCCTCATACAGCGCCAGCGAACCGCCCTGCCCCCACAGCACGCCGCTGGGATGAAGGTCGAGACGCGCGGCGCGCTGGATCAGCTCGTCGTCGATCGTCTCGGCGACGAACTGGCTGGCGGTTCCATCGAGTATCAATACATCGCCATCGATGGGTGTCGCCCAATCGTTGGCGGCGATTCGCGCAGCCAGCAACTCGTTGAACAAGTAGCTGCGCGCGGTCGACAGCATCATGCCTTCGCGATCGTCACGCTTGCGCCAGCCTCGCGCCAGTATGCCACGCGCGTGGAGCAGGTTGCGTCCGCCCGGGCCGAAACGCTGAGGACCGAAATAGTTGGGCACGCCCAGCTCGCACAGACGCTGCCAGCGCGCCGTGAATTGCGGATGCTCAATTGCCTCGCCGCTCACACGCAGCATGAAGCGATTGCCTCGATGCACGCCACGCTTGAGCTTGCGCGGGTGACGCCGGCACTCGAGCAAGGCGACCGGCGGCCCCTGTCGGTCATCGGCCAGTCGTTCGGCCAGGTCTTCCGGCGCCTCGCGGCCCGGCAAATGCACCGACAGCCACTGGCGCGTCACCGCGACACGATCCTTCATACCGGAGAAGCCCACGTCGCGCTGAGTGACATCGCAGATTCGCGCCAGGCGCCGGGCCAGCTCCAGGGTGGTCAGGTCGCGTTTTTCCAGCCACAGCCAGAGGTGTTCGCCATGACCTTCCGGCGCGAAATCGAGGCATTCCTCGACGACGAAATCCTCGGGCGTGGCGCGATAATCGCCATCGTCCAGCGGACCTCCATAGGCATACGGCCATGCCGGTGGCCAGCCGCTACTGACGTTTTCCTGTTTAAAGCCGCTTTCGGTCACTGCGTGTCTCCGTCGCTATCCGCCAACGTACACAACAGCGCCACGGCCTCGGCGGCGATGCCCTCGCCGCGCCCCGTGAAGCCCAGCCGCTCGGTGGTGGTGGCCTTGACGTTGACCGCGCCGAGCGGCACATCGAGATCCGTGGCGATAACCTCGCGCATGGCGGCGATATGCCCCGCCAGCTTGGGTGCCTGGGCAATTACCGTGGCATCGACATTGCCGACGCGATAACCGACTTCGCCGATCAGGGCCACCACATGGCGCAGCAAGACGCGGCTGTCGGCACCCGCCCAACGCGGGTCGGTATCCGGGAAGTGCCGGCCGATGTCGCCCAGCGCGCAGGCACCGAGCAACGCATCGCACAGCGCATGCAGTAGTACGTCACCATCGGAGTGGGCGACGAAGCCGTGGTCGTAGGCGATACGCACGCCGCCGATCATCAGGTGATCGCCGTCGCCGAAACGATGCACGTCGAAACCGTGGCCAATTCGCAGCATGTCAGCGCTCCGCCGAAGGCCCCGCCGACTGGCGCGCCTGGGCAGCGAGAATGTGCGCCGCCAATGCCAGGTCTTCGGGGTGAGTGATCTTGAGATTGTCGCGCCGCCCCGCTACCAGGCGCGGCGCCAGGCCCAGCGCCTCGACCGCCGAGGCTTCGTCGGTAATATCGATGCCGCCGCGCCGCGCCGCCTCGAACGCCTCGCAGAGCAGGCCGTAACGGAAGCCCTGGGGCGTCATCGCGTGCCACAGGCCATCGCGAGGCTCGGTGGCAGTCACTCGCCCCGCGCCATCGGCGCGTTTCATGGTATCGGCAACCGGCGCGGCGAGTAATCCGCCGATGCGATCTTCACTAAGCGCGGCAAGCAGCCGGGCCAGATCGTCCGGGTGCACGCAGGGCCGAGCCACGTCGTGAACGAGCACCAGGTCGTCGGCGCCTGCACGCGTCGCCAGCGCCTCGAGCGCGTTGCTCACCGAGTCGGCGCGCTCAGTGCCACCGTCAATGCGCTGCCAGTCGGCGAATGGCACCCAGGCTGGGTCGAAACGGTCGTCGTCGGCATCCAGGCAGAGACACAGACCCGCTTGCGGATACACGCCATGCAGGCGCTCGAGGGTCAGCGCCAGCAGCGGGCGACCGTCGATTTCCAGATACTGCTTGGGGCAATCCGCACCCATGCGCCGGCCCTGCCCGGCGGCCGGCACGATCAGCCACAGCGGTGTGGTCATCGCTGGCCTTCCCGCGTAGTGCCGGCGTCGACGCCAGGTACCCAGAAGAACTCTTCATCCTCGCGGACCATGCCGATATCGCTGCGCGCGCGCTCTTCGATGGCGGCCAGGCCGTTCTTGAGATCGACGACCTCGGCGGCCAGGCGCTGATTGCGCTCACGCAGGGTTTCGTTCTGCGCGGCCAGGGTGTCGGCACGCGAACGAATATGAGCGAGTTCGCGCAGACCGCCATCGCCCCACCACAGGCTGTACTGAAGCAGGACCAGCAGGGCGATCAGCGCGATGGCGAGCCATTTGAGCATTGGCACATCCGATTGGGTAACGATAATGGCGGGCATTATGCCATCATCAAGGAAGCCGCGCAGGCCCGATGAAACAAGGAGTCGACACATGTACAAACTGGCTTTCTTCGTGCCTATCGACGACGCCGAGAACGTCAAGGAGGCGCTCTTCAAGAGCGGCGCCGGGCGCATCGGCGACTACGAGGCCTGTTGCTTCCAGACTCGCGGTAGCGGCCAGTTCCGCCCACTCGCCGGCGCCGACCCGCATATCGGCCAGGTCGGCGAGCTGGAACGGGTCGAAGAACTCAAGGTGGAGCTGGTGTGCCCCGATGAGCTGATTCAAGATGCCGTCGCCGCGCTCAAGGCCGCTCATCCTTATGAAGAGCCGGCATATGACGTCTGGAAGCTGGCGAATATTTGAGCTATGGCCGCCTAGGCGCTACCGAAATAGCGTTCGCGATCCTGCAAGCCGATCGCGCCGATATGCAGGGGAAAGACGCCATCGCGACGGTCGTGAAAATAGTGGCGCAGGGTTCGCTCGATGGTCGGAAAGGCCAGTTCGTCCCAGGGGATGTCTGCCTCGGCGAACATCGCGACTTCCTGGCTCTCGGGGCCGGCGGCGAAATCGCCGATCAGGTCGGCGCGAAAGATCATGTAGACCTGATTGATGTGTGGCAGGTCGATCAGCGTATACAGGTCATGTATTTCGACCTCGGCACAGGCCTCCTCGCGGGTTTCGCGCGCCGCGGCCTCGAGGGTCGTCTCGGCGTTTTCCATGAATCCCGCCGGCAATGTCCAGTAGCCCATGCGTGGCGATATGGCGCGCCGACACAGCAATATGCGGCCGTCGCGTATCGGTAGCGTACCGGCAACGATGCGCGGATTCTGATAATGGATAGCGCCGCAGGCATCGCACAGATAGCGTGACCGGTCGTCGCCCTCGGGAATCGCGAAGCGGACGTTGTGTCCGCAGTTGCTGCAGAATTTCATGGGGCTCCTCGCTCGGCCTTGACGCTTATCGGAGGGCTGGGTACAACGGTAAAAACCGCGCGGAACCCCCATGTTAGAGAAACTCCACGAACGCCTGCAAGCGCACACGCCGCGCAAGCTCAGCCTGGTATTACCCCAGGCGGCAGTATTATTGCCGATCGTCGCGCGCGACGAACCGACGATATTGTTCACGCGCCGCGCCAGCCATCTCAAACAGCACGCCGGTCAGGTGGCCTTTCCCGGCGGCAAGCGCGAGCCCGATGACCCGGACCTGCTGACCACCGCCCTGCGCGAGGCCCAGGAAGAAATCGCCCTGACGCCCGGCAAGGTGCAACTGCTCGGGCGCCTGGGCGATCTCATTTCACTGCACGGTATTCGCGTTACGCCGTTTGTCGGGGTGATCCCGCCAGATCTGCCCTTGCGCGCCGATCCAGGCGAGCTGGATGCCATCTTCGAGGTACCGCTGAGCGTATTTCTCGAGGATCGGCGTAGCCACACCGATGTCATCACCGCTTACGGCCGGCCCTTTTATGTACCCAGCTACCAAGCCGGGGAACACGTGATCTGGGGACTCACCGCGATGATGCTGGTCGAGTTGCTGGCCGACGGTTTCGGCCAGTCCATCAGCCTGGATACGCCGCCGGACGATGGCCATTTGAATTACCGTTCCCGACAGCCCAGCCCGATACCCGACGCCGATTTCGATCGCCGCCCATGATGCCCTCCCCCCACGGACTGGATAGCAACGGACTGGACAGCAGCGCACTGGCCAGGCTGGCCGACGAACTGGTCGAGCGCGGCTGGTTCGTTGGCGAGCACTTCATCGACGCCGAACTTTGCCGGGCGCTTCACGCCGAATTGCAGCAACTGGCCACCAGCCATGCACTGACCGATGCCGGCATCGGTCGCGGCGACCGGCATCGATTGCGCCGCGACATCCGTGGCGACGCCATCACCTGGCTGAATCGCGAGAGCCAGGCCCAGCGAGACTACCTGACGCTGATGGCCGAGCTGCAACGGCAGATCAATCAGGCGCTGTATCTGGGCTTGTTCGAGTTCGAGGCGCACTTCGCGTATTACCCGCCCGGCGCGTTTTACAAGACCCACTACGACAGCTTCCAGGGCCGCGCCAATCGTATTGTCTCGACCGTGCTTTATCTCAACCCCGACTGGCCGCAAGAAGGCGGCGGCGAGATGGCCATCTACGCGCCGGACGACGAGACATGCGAACTGGCGCGGATACGCCCCGAGGCCGGCACCTTCGTGTGTTTTCTATCCGATCGCGTGCCGCATGCGGTGCTGCCGACACGCTACCCGCGCGCCAGCATCGCCGGCTGGTTTCGCCGCAACGCCTCGCTGGGCGGGCTGGTCGACCCGGCGAGATAGACTCGTCAGCGAGTCGCACCCGCCTCGGCATCCACATCGTAATAAGCGATGGTGGTGTCTTCCTCGCGTGGCGGGCCGACCACGGGCTCGGCGACTTCCACATCCGGCACCACCTCGGAAAGATCTTCCACATGCTCGTGCTCGATGGCGCCCTGGACCAACTCGTCGGTCACATTGAGTTCGGCGCCCACCACCGACTGTGGCGGGTTGGTAGTGAATGGCGCCACCGGTATCGGCGCCGGACGCTGGCTGCGTCGCCAGGT
Source organism: Modicisalibacter muralis (assembly GCF_900102945.1). Taxonomy (GTDB): domain Bacteria; phylum Pseudomonadota; class Gammaproteobacteria; order Pseudomonadales; family Halomonadaceae; genus Modicisalibacter; species Modicisalibacter muralis. The sequence goes on from NZ_FNGI01000009.1 coordinate 27,918, forward strand.
GAAGAACATCACCAATATCGCACCCAGCGTAGCCAGCGCCCAGAACAGGCCGGCATCGCCCAGCACGCTCATCGCGGGCGTGATAAGGGGCGGACTTAGCGTCGAGCCGATGGAACTGATCAGCAGCAGCCCCTGGCTCATGCGCACCAAAGCACCGGCCGGGGCGCGGTCGGCGGCGTGGCTGACCGCTACCGGATACAGCGCGAACACCCCACCACCGAGCAGGAACAGCAACGCCGCCAGCACCCAGGGGCCAGTGGGCAGCCACAACACCGCCAACGAGATGGCCGCGCAGGCGACGCCGATCAGGATCAGCACCAATTGGCGGTCATGGCGGTCGGACCAGCGGCCGATGGGGTATTGCAGCAGCATCCCGCCGAGCACCACCACGGCCATCATCTGGCCGATGCGATCGACCTCGAGACCGCTGCGCTGCAGATACAGCGGCAACAGCGTGTAGATGGCCGCGACGAGCAGCCCCGAACCGAAACAACCCACCACCGCGGTCGGCGTCATCATGATCAGGCGCAACGGCGGCAAGGGCTCGGCATGCTCGATCAGTGGCGATACTCGCGGAATCAGTGACAGCGGTAGCACCGACAGCGATGCCAATAGGCCGATGACCATGAACGGCACCGCCTGGCCGGCGGCATCGGTCACGCCCAACAACAACTGGCCGATCGCCCCGGCGGCGTACAGGGAAATCATGTAAAGCGCGAGTAGGCGCCCGCGCACTCGCGTATCGGATGCTGTCAGCAGCCAGCTCTCGATCACCAGGTAAACGCCCACCGTGGCCCAACCGCCGATCAGGCGCAGCACGAACCATGCCAGCGGATCGAGCCATAGCCCCTGCAGTAGCACGGTGACCGCGACCAGCGAAGCGAAGCAGGCATAGGCACGAATGTGGCCGATGCGCAGCAGCAAGCGATCGTTGAGTAGCGCACCGATGGCCAGACCGATGAAGTAGGCCGACGACACCCAGCCGATGACCATCGCCGACTCACCGGCGGCATCGAGGCGCAGGGTGATCAACGTGGCCAGAAAGCCATTACCGATACCAAGAATGAACAGGCCCAATAAGGGGGCCAGTGCCATGACCAATAGCTGCCGCGACATGACGGGGTGCCTCAGAACGAGAAAATGGCGGAGCGCCGGTATTGCGGGCCATTGCGAATGCATTGGCCGGGGATCGCGCGGCGAATATACGCCTCTTTGCGACTTTAGGAAAGACTATTCGTTAGCACACAAAAGGGCCGTTCATAATGGCCGGCGCCGCGATAATAAATGCTTATCGCGGCGCCGGGGAAACGGTCAGTTGTTGGCGAAAAGGCATTGACCAAACCGCTGTCTAAAGAATGCCCTTGGACTTCGCGACATGCGTCGCTATCGCATCCATCAACGGCGGCGAAAGGCAATCGTAGGGCTCCAGACCCAGCGCTTTCAGGCGCGCGCGGATAGCGTCCATTTCCTCCGGCTTCGTCCCCGCCTCGATGATCGACGACGTGAATGCCGCGAATTCCGGAGCGGCCCAGCCTGGATCGTCAGAGAGTTCGGTGTGAATGAAGTCCAGGCCGTGAAAAGGATGCGTGGTGTCCTCGATGCGCCCGTACATATGCACGCCGCAATCCTGGCAGGCGTGGCGCTGTATGGTGGCGGCCGGATCGACGACCTGGAGCTTGTCCTCGTTGGCGGTAACGCTCAGCGCGTCTCTGGGCACCACCGCGGCTTGCGAAAAGATCGCCCCTGACGGCTTCCAGCACTTGGTGCATCCACAAAGGTGGTTGTGCTGGCACTGCGCATTGACCGTTACCTCGACCCGATTGGCCGCGCAGTGGCAATGCAGCGTGCCACCGCTGAATCGATCGCTGCCGGCGTTGACACCATTGTCCACCGCAGGATGGAGCTTGATATCGTTCATTGGTCGTTCTCCTTGCTGCTCTTGAACAGCGGTTCGATTACCCACATGGCTGGCTACAGGAGGGCGATCGCTTTCTCCACGCAAACTGGTCAGGACACGAGATAGCCAAGACATGTTTCACCTCTCTTTCGCTAGATGGCCTTACTGCGCGGTACCACCCCAGGGCTTATAGAAAACGAATTCGCCGACCTCGGCCGTCTGCCTGTATACCTCCCCCCAATCGGGAGCGACTTCCCTATGGTGGAAATATAGCGCACCGCCGGTTCGGTCCGGCAGTTGCCCATTGAGTGCCTTGCGGGCGATCTCCTTGGCGACCGCGTAGGCATCCTCCGCCTGGGCATCATCCGCACGACCATCGCACCACCACGAGAACTGGCAAGTCCCCTGCTCCGAGCCTTGCTTGACGACGCCACAAACCGTATCCGGGAAGCCCTCATGCCCTAGCCGGTTCATCACCACGTTGGCCACGGCTTGCATATCGGCGACCCGCTCGCCCCTGGCCTCCCAGTATATGGTGCGCGCCAGGCAAGTGATCGCATCGTCCAGGGGTGCCTCGCCTGATGGATCGACCGCCTGCACCTCCGGCTGGGTAATAGTCACGGAGGAAGGAGCAGGCGCCTCGCCACCCTCGATCACGACGCTCTGCTGCAGTACCTCCGCCTTCTCGACGGCAACCTCGGACTTTGGCGCCGGTTCGATCGCGAATGCCTGGTTCATGAAAAGAAGTATCGCAAGGCAGATTATTATTCTTATTTGGCGCTGGCACATGGTCGACCTGCTTGGGTGATCACGGAAACGTAGTCGCTCACGCTCTCGGCGTCGACTGGGACGATTTCGCTCGACTGAATCGGTGCTTTTCAAGTGTAGCGTGGGCTGGAAGAATTGCTGGATTCGGCTAGAGACGTACACTTAAAGCATACGGATGTAATACCAACGCCTGATGCAGCCGTGGTTTATTTATGGTGATGAAGGAGCAACGACTAACTCCTTTATGGCATGTAATCGGGCAATCTTACGATGGGTTTTTCATTGGCGACCTTCAACCATTCTTGAACAGTCTGCCTTGACAGCAACTCACTAGCCCATGCCTTAACCAAGGGCCAAGGGTCCAAATCGGGCGTATGCGTGGTCAGTCTCATTACAGATGGAACCAGGGCCAAGTCCGCCAGAGAGACATGATTGAACAGGTACGGCCCGCCGCTGTTGCTCAGTTGCTGTTCCCATGCGTCATAGACGTGAGCGCATTGATGGCGCTCATCGAATGTCATCGCTCTTTTGTCGGGATAGAAGGCGCTTTCAAACGACAAACGGGGGCAAAGACTGGAAAGACCGGCATGTTGCCAGGCCATGAACGAACGCGCGCGTGCCCGTTGTATCTTGTCTTGTGGGAGCAACTTATCGCCGCCCAGGTCGTTGGCATATTCCATAATTGCCAGCGAGTCAAAAATTACCGTGCCTCCATCGACTAACACAGGAACGGCTGCAGGCGGCGAGAATTCGGCAATTCTATTCAGATTGGCAAAGCGCTGTGGGCGCCTAATGTCCACGATCTCTTCTTCAAACTCAACGCCTGCTTCCTTCAATGCGAGCCAAGCCCTGAATGCCCAGCTCGAAGCATTTTTGGTGCCTGAATACAGAATTCGATCCATAGGAGTTTTCCCTAGATATCTAATATCAAGCTCAGCAGCCTGGCGAAGTGGCGCCTTGTTGGGTGTCTTTTCTCTACGGGAGCCGACATATTGGCATCACGAGCAAGAACCCATTTACCGTTCTGTTCCTGAATATTGTCAAGGTGTTACCCGACCTAGCCCGGCGATCTCAAGTTCCAAGTGCAACGCTTCAGGGCCGGGCACAGCCATAGGCAAAATCGTAACCGGTTGACGCCCGAACCTAATAATCTCTTCCCAGTCTCGTTTGCCTTTCTCTGTTGGCTCCGCTGGTTAGCAACGTTGCAATCGCTCGATGAACACGCCCTATGCGTATGGTTGTCGGGTGACTCATGGCGATGAAATAGCCGGTAGCCACAACGCGAGCGCGATCAACGTGGCCAGCAGCACGGGAGGGGTAATCACCAATCCCACCTTCATGTACTGCCCCCAACTGATACGGTATCCCTTGCCGGCCAGCACATGCAGCCAGAGCAGCGTGGCGAGGCTACCGATGGGCGTGAACTTGGGCCCCAGATCGTTGCCGATGACGTTGGCGTAGACCATGAGCTGCTGTGTCTGACTCGATACCTGCGCCTGATCGATGGCCAGCGCGCCGACCAATGTCGACGGCATGTTGTTCATCAGCGAGGCCAGAATGGCGGAGGCAAAGCCTGTGCCGAGGGTAGCCACGAAGTCCCCCTGTCGACTCAGCCACACCAGGACGTCCGCCGCCCATGCCGTGAGCCAGGCATTACCCAGGCCATACACCACCAGGTACATGCCCACGGAAAACAGCACAATCTGCCAAGGCGCGTTCTTCAGTACCTTCTTTAGCGAAACGACATGCACATGCCCCGGTGAAAACCACCGCCCGGCAATCGCCATCAGGATGAGTGCTGCCGTGCCCATGATGAAGGTGAACGGAATCTCCCACTGGGCGGTCACGAACAATGCCACCAATAAGGCAATCAGTAGGGGGAATGCCGCTCGAAAGACTTGGGGGTCGCGAATGGCCGTTGCCGGCGCTTCCAGCCGCTCGACGTCATAACGGTGAGGTATCTGCTTGCGGAAGTACACGCCCAGGACCAGCAGTGTAGCGGCCAGCGACACCAGGTCGACCGGCACCATCACCTGGGCGTAACGGTCGAAGCCAATCTCGAAGTAGTTGGCGCTGACGATATTGACCAGGTTCGAGATGACCAACGGCAGGCTGGTCGAATCGGCCACGAAACCCGTCGCGATGATAAAGGCCAGTGCCACACCGGGACTGAAATCCAGCCGGGCCAGGATGGCCACCACGATCGGCGTCAGCAGCAGTGCCGCGCCATCGTTGGCGAACACGGCGGCAATCAGCGCACCCTGCATGACGATCAGCGGGAACAACAATCGTCCTCGCCCATTGCCCCAACGGGCAATATGCAGGGCGGCCCAGGCAAAGAAACCGGCCTCATCGAGTATCAACGAAATGATGATCAGCGCCACGAAGGTGAAGGTAGCATCCCAGACGATATGCCAGACGACGAGCACGTCACCCCAATTGACCACGCCCGTCAACAAGGCCACCACGGCGCCGCCCAGGGCACTCCAGCCAATACCGAGCCCCCTCGGTTGCCAGATGACCAGCACCAACGTGACCAGAAAGATCGCAAAAGCCAGCATGCAATTTTTTCCTTAAGGAATCGCTGAATAAATCGCCGAGCGGAATGAATCACAAGGCGCCCGGAGCACAGAAGACGAGACATAACATGGGGTTAGGCGAGTCTTCGAGCACCGCGTAACGCCGTGATTCGTCCGTGCAGGCATTTATATAGTGGTTCCTCAGTGCGTTTCTTGATTGACGCGCCTGGAGACGGCTTCGGCGCTCTCGACCCGTTCCGAGTAACGGCCGGTCAGATACGCCGAGCGGCCCCGCGTCAACCAAGTGAATTTCACCAGCTCTTCGCAGACATCGACGATACGCAGGTAGAGCGGCGATAGCCGCATCCGCCCGGCTTCATCGAACTCATTGAAGGCCTTTGGCACCGAGGATTGATTGGGGATGGTCAGCATGCGCATCCAACGTCCGAGAATGCGCAGTTGATTGACGGCATTGAAACTCTGGCTGCCACCGGAAACCTGCATGATAGCCAGCGTCTTGCCCTGCGTTGGTCGTACGCCGCCAAGCGCCAGGGGGATCCAGTCGATCTGAGCCTTCATGATGCCGGTCATGGCCCCGTGACGCTCGGGGCTGACCCAGACCATGCCCTCGCTCCACTCGGCCAGTTCGCGCAATTCCTGCACCTTCGGGTGATTGGCTTCGGCATCGTCCGGCAGCGGCAAGCCGGTGGGCTTGAACGTGCGCACGTCGCAACCGTACCAGCGAAGCAATCGCCCAGCCTCTTCCGCTACAAGGCGCGAGTATGACCGCTCCCGCAGCGAACCATACAGTATCAGGATGCGTGGCGGATGCCGGGGCTGGTCCGGGCCAATCAAGCTGTCGACGTCAATGGGCTGCATATGTTCAGGATCGATATTGGGCAACTGTTCCAGAGTCACGAGGCCGCCCCTTTGAAGCGCACGGTCTCGCCATCTTCCTTGGTGAACTCGGCCACGGGGTTCGCCAACAGGGGCAATACCGTCTCCGAGGGTCGGCACAAGCGCGTGCCCTTCTCGGTCACCACGATGGGGCGGTTGATCAGGATGGGATGATCCAGCATGGCATCGATCAATTGGTCGTCGCTGAGCTCGGGATTGTCCAGACCCAGTTCATCGTAAGGTGTGCCTTTGTGGCGCAATAGCTCCCGGGGAGCCATGTCCATGGCAGACAGTAATACGATCAGCTTCTCTCGCGAGGGCGGCGCCTTGAGGTACTCGATGACATGCGGCGTTTCTCCCGATTGGCGCATCATCGCCAGGGTATTGCGGGAGGTGCCGCAGTCCGGGTTGTGGTAGATCACGCTTTCCATTATTGGTTCTCCTCCTGGGATGGGCAGCAGGGTTGCAATTCCTGAAGCAGCGGCTCACACAGTCCGGGATGCCCCGCGCAGCAGTCACGCACCAGAAAGCTCACCGTCTCCCTCATGCACTCCAGGTTGGCGCGATAGATGACCGATCGGCTTTGCCGACGCGATACGACCAGGCCCGCCCGTGACAAGACGCCCAGGTGCGTTGACAGGGTGTTGTGGGGTACATCCAGAAGCCGGGCAACCTCACCCGCGGGCAACCCCTCCGGCTCGTGGCGCACCAGTAACCGGAAGGTCTCCAGGCGGGTCGCTTGGGAGAGTGCCGCGAATGCTTCGATAGCTCTTGCATTGTCCATATGTCCAGAATTACAGACATAACATGAAAAAGCAATGACGGAGTCGCACATGTCGGGACAGCGATTGCACTGAGTCAGCGATTCTTGGACAACTAAGGGAGGCCGGCATAAGCGATACCGTGCCGTTCGTGGCTGGTTACGCGTCCAGAACGATGGGTTTGGAAGCTGGGCACGCTGCGCGTTCGGCTAACTGTGACGCAACTCTCGGCCAAAAGCGGTCTTTTAGGCGGCAGTGATTAACGCCAAAGCTCAGCCGACGCCCGCGAGCGTAGCGAGTGGGCGGTCGGCTGGAGCGACCTGTTAGCTGGCATAGAGATTGAATTCTACAACAGGTAGCGCCCTTGGAGCGGGGACAGATGACTGCTCCCCAACGACACGACCGCCCATAGCTTGATAGAAGGGCACTGCGCCAGGATCAGAAACGACACGCAACGATTCACATCCGTTATCTCTGGCTTGACCGAGTGCTCTTTCGACTAAGGAGCGTCCGATACCACGTCGCATGAAGGCGGGAAGCACCCACATATGTTCCAGCTCAGCCTGCTTTTTATGGATGGACACAGCAGTGAACCCCGCTAGCTCGCCCGAAATTTCCGCAACGAGAACATTCTGGTGAGCGATTTGTTCTGGAGAGATAGTGAGTTCCGACGCCCATAGCTGCAACCATTCCGCAGGATAGCCCCAGTGTGCTTTTGCTTGAAGCGCGATAGACGAGAGTACTGCCGCCTCCGATGTTTGCGCTTCTCGAAAGTTGATCATCTGCATTTGCCAGCTAACAGGTATTAGACAGCGCGCTCGTTTATCGACTTGAACAAGCACGCGCGTTCAAGAATGATATGCCGCGTTCACGCAGAGACCCTAAAGTACTGAAAAATATAAATATTAAGTATAGCTCAACCACATGACACCGATCATCGTGCATGCTACATATTCCTAATGAACGTGCTCGCTGCTTTTGGCTCCATTGTCCGCTTTGGGTCGAAAGCAGCCGACTATCTTCACCCAAACTCAGCCCCCAGCCACATCTACAATCGCCCCACGAATCACCTCCAGCGACTGCGCCCCTGACAGGGCAGTCCGCCCTGCGAAGATAAACGTCGGCACCCCGCTCACGTCCAGCCGCTGGACTTGCGCCAGTTCATCACGCACTTCGCTAATGCTTTCCTCGCCTTGCAGGAACTCTAATACCGGCACACTCGCAAGGCCACTACGCTCAGCCAACGCAGCGAGCACCTCAGGCTGGCCGATATCTTGCCCCTCGACGAAGTAGGCGCGGAACAGGGCATCGACGACGGCCTGCTGCGCGCCATGACGACCGGCCAGCCAGATCACGCGATGCGCGGCGAAGGTGTTGGGCGTGCGCTGCATTCGCTCGTGATGAATTTCGACACCCGCCTGGCGCGCGGCGGCTTCCACCTGGGCGTCCAGCGCCTGCGAGCGCGCCCAGGAGCCGAACTTGGCGCTGCGGTAGTCGCGTCGCGACATGCCGCCCTCGGGCATGTCGGGGTTCAGTTCGAAGGGCTTCCAGTCCACCGTCACATCGATGTCGCCGGCAAGCGAGTCGATGGCGGCGTCCAGGTTGGCCTTGCCGATGTAGCACCAAGGGCAGATCGCATCGGAGATCACCGTGACCTGCACCGTGGGGATGGAGGCTCTGGTTGCATCGTTCATCGTGGCGCTCCAAATCAGTTTGGGCTATCCAACACCCGACGCCTGTTTACCAATCCAAGTCCTCGCCGCACTCATCCACGGGCGCGTCCATCCCCTCGCGGATCGACTCGCGCATACCCGGCACGGACAACAAAAAGAGGGTTTCCTGGATGGCGTCCCAATCCTCTTCGGCAATCAATACCGCCTTGTTGCGCTTGCCGCTGATCAAGATAGGCTGATGGGAGATAGCCGTCTCGTCGATGAGCCGACAAAGGTTGGTACGCGCTTCGGTAGCGGTAATTCCGTTCATAAGGCTCCTCGCTATGGCATAGCGCTTTCTCCAAAAGAATACGCGGTTATGGATGTGCGCAGAATAGGCCATACGGTACACCACGACGTATAAAAGCATCGGCGCCCTTAGCAGACGCCGATGCTTTTTAGAGGGTGGCGATAGCGAGAATCAAGCGTTGGCGGTCACCACCGGCGCCTCACCCCGCTTGATCATGGCGTAGCCGAGCCCGGTGACCAGCGCGCCGGCGACGATCGCCGCGAGGTACAACAATACCGGGGTGATGGCGTTGGGGATCAACAGCACAAAGATGCCGCCGTGGGGCGCCATCAGTTCGGCGCCGAACAGCATCGATAGCGCGCCGGTGATCGCGCCACCGACCATGCAGGCGGGGATCACCCGCAGCGGATCCTTGGCGGCGAAGGGAATCGCGCCTTCGGTGATAAAGCACATGCCCAGCACGAACGAGGCCTTGCCGGCTTCGCGCTCGGCGGTGGCGAACTTGTTACGCGCGACGAAGCTGGCGATGCCCATGCCCAGCGCGGGTACCATGCCGGCGGCCATGATCGCGGCCATTGGCGCGTAGGTCTCGGAGGCCAGCAGCCCGACCCCGAAGGTGTAGGCGGCCTTGTTGACCGGCCCGCCGAGGTCGAAGCACATCATCGCGCCTAGCAGAATACCCAGCAGCACGGCATTGGCCGAGCCCATGTTCTCGAGAAACGCCGTCAGCGTCGAGAGAAGCGCGGCCACCGGCTCGCCGACCACGTAGATCATCACCAGGCCGGTGACCAGGCTGGCGATCAATGGAATGATCAGGATCGGCTTGAGCGATTCGACGCTCGCCGGCAGCTTGACGTATTGGGTGACCGCCTTGGCCACGTAACCGGCCAGGAACCCGGCGATGATGCCGCCGATGAAGCCTGCACCGACCTGCGACGCCAGCATGCCGCCGATCATCCCCGGCGCGATGCCCGGCCGGTCGGCAATCGAATAGGCGATATACCCGGCCAGCACCGGGATCATCAGCGCGAAGGCGGTGCCGCCGCCAATCTGCATCAATGCCGCGGCCAGCGTGCCCTCCTCCTTGAAGGCCTCGATGCCGAACACGAACGACAGCGCGATCAACAGGCCGCCGGCGACCACCATCGGCAGCATGAACGACACGCCGGTCAGCAGGTGCTTGTAGACGCCCTTCTCCTTGACGCTCTTCTTGCGCTCGCCACCACCGGCGGCGCCGGCCTGGCTTTCCACCTCGGCATTGGCCAGGGCCTCCTCAACGGTCTGGCGCGACTTCTTCAGCGCGTTGCCGGTGGAGGTACGCCAGATACGCTTGCCGGCGAAGCGCGTGGGGTCGACCTCGATGTCGCAGGCCAGAATGACCACATCGGCGTCGCGGATCTCATCGTCGCTGAGCTCGTCCTGGGCGCCCACCGAGCCCTGGGTTTCTACGCGAATCCTGTGCCCCAGCGCGCGGCCCGCCTCCGCCAGCGCCTCGGCGGCCATGAAGGTGTGCGCCACGCCGGTCGGGCACGCCGTCACCGCGACGATATTTTTCGCCGGTGAAGACTCAGCTACGGTCGTTTGTGAAGAACGTGGCGCATGTTCGGGCGCCTTAGAAAGCGGCGCCGATAAAGAGCCAGGCGCATCTTCGGGCGCCATAAAAGACGTCGCCTCGCGGCTCGCGCGCTCAAGAAACGCCGACGGGTCCGGCAGGGCCTGGGCGATCGATGCCTGGAACAATCGCTTGCCGGCAAAGCGCTGCGGATCGGGCACGTGATCGGCGGCGACGATGACCAGTTCGGCGGCATCGATGGCCTCGGCGCTTGCCGGTGCGAGCGGTTCCAGCTCGCCGTGCATTTCCACCGTTGGCTGCCAGCCACGGCGCTTGGCGGCCTGCTCGAGACGCCGTGCGGCAAGAAAAGTGGTGGCCATGCCGCTCGGGCAGGCGGTAATCAGGATGACGTTCATGCGAGCGCTCCCTCTGCGTTTGCGTCCAACCGACGCACGCGAGTGTGTTGTTGGAGTTGATCGAAGTCGGCGGCGTCGGGATTGCCCACGCCAACGTGGCGCACGGACTCGGCGGACAGCGCCGTGGCCATGCGCAAGGACTCTTCAACGGGAAGACCGGCGAGTACGCCGTGCAGCATGCCCGCCACCAGCGTGTCGCCGGCGCCCACGGTGCTGGCGACGCTCACCTTGGGCGGTGTGGCCAGCCAGGCACCGCGTCGGCCGACCCACAGCACGCCGTCGCGTCCGGCGGAGATCAGCGCCTCGTCGATGCCCGAGGCATGCAGGCGCCGCGCGGCGCGCAGGCGTGCGGCATCACTGGTCAATGACTCGCCCGCCCACTCGGCCAGCTCCTGTTCATTGGGCTTGACCGCGTTGGGCTTCGCGACAATGGCGGCGTCCAGCGCCGCGCCGCTGGTATCGACCCACACCGGCAGGCGATGTTCGCGCAAGCGCCGGATCAACGCCGCCAGTTCGTCGGGCGAAATCCCCGGCGGTAGGCTGCCGGCGATCACCACCGCATCCGGGCGGCGCGCCGGGTCGCCGGCTCGCGCATCGAGCTCAATGACCAGGCGGTTGAAGGCATCCAGCGCAATCGCAAGGCCGGGGCCGTTGATATCGGTGATGCGCCCATCGTGCTCGGCGAGCTTGGCGTTGATGCGCGTCTCGCCCGGTACGCGCAGGAAGGCGTCCTCCACGCCCAGGTCGGCGAAGGCACGCACGAAGGGCGCGTCATTGGCGCCACCCAGAAAGCCCGACACCGTGACTTCATGGCCCAACGCCACCAACACCCGCGCGACATTGACGCCCTTGCCGGCGGCGGTGAGATGGGTCGCCTCGGTGCGGTTGACCGCGCCCAGCGTCAGGCGCGGCAATCGAATGGCGAGATCCAGCGCGGGGTTGAGGCTCAGCGTGAGTATCCGTGCCATCACAGCGCCTCCAGGGCTTCGCGCACCGCGTCGCTGGTGGCCTGCGCCAGCGCGATCTCGGCGTGACGGCGCGCCTCATCGAGGGTCAGCTCGCGCAGGCGCGCCTTGACCATCGGTACCTGGCGCAGCGAGACCGACAGCTCGTCGACGCCCAACCCGACCAATACCGGTACCGCCTGAGGATCGGAAGCCAGCTCGCCGCATACGCCGACCCACTTGCCCTTGGCGTGCGCGGCCTCGACGGTCATCTGGATCAGCCGCAGCACTGCCGGGTGCAGGCCGTCGGATTGTGCGGAGAGCTCGGCGTGGCCACGGTCGATGGCCAGGGTGTACTGGGTCAAATCGTTGGTGCCGATGGAGAAGAAATCGACCTCCTCGGCCAGGCTCGGCGCCAGCAGCGCACTGGAAGGAATCTCGATCATCACGCCGAGTTGCACGTCGGGCGCCTGGATCTCCTCCTGCAAACGCTCGACGATGGCCCGCGCGGCGCGGAACTCGGCGATGTCCTTGACCATCGGCAGCATGATGCGCAGTGGCTTGTCGCCGGCGGCGACCAGCAGCGCGCGAAGCTGCGTCTCGAGAATCTCCGGGCGGGTCAGCGCCAGGCGAATGCCGCGTAGGCCGAGGAACGGGTTATCTTCCTGAGGCAGCGGCCAATACGGCAATGGCTTGTCGCCGCCGACATCCAGCGTGCGCGCGACCAGCGGGCGGCCATCGAGCGCCTCAATGGCTTCGCGGTACTCGGCGATCTGGGTATCGAGATCCGGCGCCTCGGCATGCGCCATGAACACGAACTCGGTGCGCAGCAGGCCGACGCCCTCGGCGCCCTGCTCGACGGCATCGGCGGCGTGGGCGGTATTGCCCAGGTTGGCGGCGACCTCGACGCGATGGCCATCGCGCGTTTGACCCGGCTCGAAGCGCTCGGCGTAGGCTTGCCTCTCGCGGGCCTGGTGTTCCTTCAGGCGCAGTTCGGCGCGCTCGCGGCGCTCTTTGGACGGCGAGGGAATCACCCGGCCACGCTCGCCGTCGAGGATCAAGTCGCTGCCGTTTTCCAGCGTCATGATCCGCTCGCCGGCACCCACTACGGCGGCGATACCCAGGGCACGGGCGAGAATCGCGCTATGTGAGGTCGCCCCGCCGCGCACGGTGAGCAGGCCGCGCACCTTGGCGGTATCCAGCCGCGCCACGTCGGACGGGCCAACGTCATCCACGACTAGGATGTAGGGCTCATCGGGCGGCGTGGGCAGTTCGATACCGCACAAAATACCCAGCACGCGACGACCGACGTCGCGCAGGTCGGCGGCGCGCTCGGCCAGCAGGCGATCGGCGAGCATCTCCTGGGCGCGCGCGGCGGTATCGATCCCGCGCCACCAGGCCGCTTCGGCGGAGAGCCCTTCGTCGATACCCTCGTGCGCCGCCTCGCGCAGCTCGGGATCGTCGAGCATCTCCTCGTGGATCGACAGGATCTGCGCGACCTCGCCGCCCTTGGCCTGACGAATCAAGGCTTCGAGTTGTTCGGTGGCCTCGCGCAGGGCCCGCTCTAGGCGTGCCTTCTGTGCCACGCCATCGCCGCCGCGCTCGGCGTCGAGATCGCGGGCGCGTTCGGGGTAGTCGAAGCGCGGCGCGCGCATGACGAAGACCGGCGCGATGGCCAGGCCCGGCGCGGCCGGTACCGCCATATGCGGTGTATCTGCAGGTAATGGCTCGAGGGGCGTGGGCGCTGCGGGGGCGGTCTCGACATCGCGACGCTCGTCGAAGGCCGCGACCTTCTCGCCGAGGCCGTCACCCATCGCATCGACAAGCGCCTTCAGCGCCTCGCCGGCCCCCGCGCCCTCGGCGGAGAACACCAGCGTCTGGCCGCGCCGCGCACCCAGGCCGATGACCTTGGTCAGGCTGGCCGCCGATACCGTCTCGGCGCTGCCCTCGAGCAGGCGCACCTTGATCGGCAAGCCCTGGCTGCGCGCGATGTGCACCAGTTGCTTGGCCGGCCGCGCGTGCAGGCCATGGGCGTTGAGCACCCGGGCACGCGCGGTTTCGGCGCGGGCGCTCTCGCCGGCCAGGCGCGCCAGCACGGTGGCGGCGTCGGCATCGGCCAGCGCTTCGCCATCGCCGGCATCGAGCAGCGTCGCCAGCCGATCGATCAGCCCCAGGTGCGCCTCGCCCTGTCCGGCCAGGCAAAATACCCCATTGACCGGCCCCTTGGGGCCGACAAAGGCCGCCTCGGGCGTGGCCAACGACAAGGCCGGTGTCGTCACGCCGCACGAACTGCTGGCCAGCCACAGGCCTTGGCCCAGCGCCACCGGTTCCTGCTCGACTATCGCCGCGACAAAATCGCCAGTCACGCAGCCGGCCTGACGCAGCCGCGCAGCACCGGCGAGTGCCAGCTCGAAGCGATCCTTGGCCGGAAAGCCCAGGCACAGCGTATCGATATCGACTCGCGCCACTATCGGCGCCTTGGCCAACTGGGCGATGATCTCGGCACGACTCCTTGCCTCGGCCAGCTGTGCGGCGACGCCCTCGCGGTCGAGCACATGGGTCAGCGCACGCAGGATATCGAGATGCTCGTCGCTCTGCGCGGCGATGGTCACCAGCACATGCACGCGATTGCCGTCGTGCCACTCAATGCCCTCGGGAAATTGCAGCACCCGCACACCGGTGGCCAGCACCTGGTCGCGGCTCTCCGGCGTGCCATGCGGAATGGCGATGGCATTGCCCAGGTAGGTCGACGACTGGGCTTCGCGCTCGTGCAGGCCGTGACGGTATTCCGGCGTGGCCCGGCCGGCCTCGGCTAGCGATGCCGCAGCCTGGTCCAGGGCATCGCGCCAGTCGGCGGCGCGGCAATCGAGCAGGACGTCGTCCTGATGCAACGTGAGCATGGGATTCTCCTTTCAGCTTTCGGTGCGCTTGCTTCGATAAGCTGAATCGTGTCACCTATGTTGTTAAGCAATGCTGGAACGATCCAGCCGATTAATCAAGCCCGCCGATCTACGACCTTCGCAGGGGGCGCCAGGTTTCGTCGCTGCCGTAGAATGGCCCGGCTCGTCTCTTATCGAGGTTGACAAGGAACCCACATGACACTCGCTGAAATCGCCCGTCTCGCCGGTGTCTCACGTACCACCGCCAGCTACGTGATTAACGGCAAGGCCGAGGAGCGTCGCATCAGCCGCGATACGGTGGCCAGGGTGATGGCCGTGGTCGAACGCCATCAGTACCGGGTCGATGCCCAGGCCGCCGCGCTACGCCGTGGCCAGAGCCGCACCCTGGGGCTGATCGTGCCGGACCTGGAAAACGCCAGTTACGCGCGCCTGGCCAAACGCCTGGAACGCGGCGCCCGCGAGCGGGGTTTCCAGTTGCTGATCGTCGGCTCCGACGACGAGCCCGATACCGAGCGCGAGCTGGCCCTGGCGCTGCGCGCGCAGCGTTGCCAGGCGCTGATCGTGGCCAGCAGCCTGGCGCCGGACGATTCGTTCTATGTCGAACTGATGGCTGGCGGGCTGCCGGTCATCGCCATCGACCGGGCGCTCGATCCGTCACGCTTCGTGTGCATTCTCAGTCACAACATTGCCGCCGCCGAAGCGCTGACGCGCTCGGTATTGGAACCGGACGTCGAGCGTATCGCCTGGTTCGATGCCGTGGATGAACTGTCGATCACCCGCGAACGGCGCCAGGGGTTTCATCGGGCGCTGACCGGCACCGACGTAACGCCGCTGGTATTCACCGCCGCGCGCTATGACCGCGCCGAGGGCGCGGCGCTGATGCGGCGCCTGCTCAATGAACGGGGCATGCCGGATGCGCTGGTGACCGCCTCCTATACGCTGCTCGACGGCGCCTTCGATGTGCTGCTGGACAACGGCGGCCTGCCCGATCGACCACGCCTGGCGACGTTCGGCGACGACCGCCTGCTCGACTTCCTGCCCCAGCCGGTCAACTCGCTGCCGCAGAATCATGCGCGCATCGCCGAGTTGACGCTGGCCCGGGCGCTTGACGCCGCACAAGGGATTTACCAGCCCGGCAGCGATGTGGTCGAGCGCTCGCTACGCTATCGACGCAGGCCGCAGGGTAAGTAAGCGCTTGCGGGGGCGCTGGAAAAATTGCCCGCTGCCGGCCACGCTGGGAGTGTGAAAGAACTCATCGGGCAGACAGGAGGTCACCATGCCGGAACTTCCCTTCGCCAACCGCACCGCCGCCGGCAAGGCCCTCGCCGAGCGCTTGCGCGGTCATGCTGGCGAGGATGCGCTGATTTTAGGGCTGCCGCGCGGCGGCGTGCCGGTGGCTGCGGAAATCGCCCGCTCGCTGGGGGCACCGCTGGATGTGATGGTGGTGCGCAAGCTGGGCATGCCGGGCCACGAGGAATTCGCCATGGGTGCCATCGCCAGCGGCGATGTCACGGTGCTCGACGAAGCGCTGGTCAAGCAGTTGCGACTCGATGAAGGCGCGTTGCAAGCGGTAATCGACAAGGAGCGCAACGAACTCGCCCGGCGCGAGACGACTTATCGCGGCGAACGCGCGTACCCCGACCTGCATCAGCGCCGGGTGATTCTGGTCGACGATGGCATCGCCACCGGCGCCAGCATGCGCGCTGCGATTCGCGCCGTGCGCCGGCTCGGCGTCGGGCATTGCATTCTGGCCGTGCCGGTCGCCCCGCCCGAGACGCTGGACTCGCTCGCCGCCGAGGTCGATGAGGTGGTCTGCGTGGCGACACCGGCGAATTTCCACGCGGTCGGCCAGTGGTACGCCGAGTTCGGCCAGACCAGCGACGACGAAGTGAGCGCTTGCCTCGCCGAACTGGCCGATAATTCCAAGCCTTCGGACTAACCGGCCAGGATCAATGACATAGCGGCATGGTCAGATTCATGCGCGACGGGTTATGCTGGCGTCCGTATGCAAAACGCCAACGCCAGACCCGCCCCCATGGACGAAAGCTCCAGCGCCCTGCCCGACGTTCTGGCTGGCCCGTTGTTGCGTCGCATAGAACCCCAACGCATCGTTATATGGCTGGTGAGCTCACGCCCACTGGGCCTGCGATTGCGCCTGTTCCCCGGCGATGAAGCCCCGCGCGATATCGCGCTCGATGAAGACACCTGCCGGTGCCTTTCCGTCGGCGCGCATGCCCATGTTCAGCTGATCGATGTCGCCTTGCCGGAGCCGCTGCCATGCGATGTCGCGATTGGCTACGACCTGTTCATACGCCAGCCGAACGCCGAGGCGTCAAACACTAACGAAACGGGCATTGCCCACTACTGCCCGCACCTGCTGTATGGCGAAGAGGCGAATCCGAGCTTCGTGATCAAGTCGCGGCTGGATGGCGTGCTGCACGGCTCGTGTCGCAAGCCTCACTACCCCACGGGTGACGGCCTGGCGCGAGCCGATGCCTGGCTGGCCGAACGCCACGACCGGCCCAGCGAGCGCCCCGCGCTGTTGCTGATGACCGGCGATCAGATCTACGCCGACGATGTCGCCGGCCCGATGCTGGTCGCCATTCATGCACTGATCCGGCGCCTCGGGCTGCATGGCGAGTTTCTGGAAGGCGCCGAGGTCGACGATAGCGAGACGCTGTACGCCGCCGACGAAACCTACTATCACCGTCAGCAACTGCTACCCGAGTTCGAGTCCAACGAGGCACTGCGCGAGCGCTTCTTCGGCGGCGTCAGAAAACCCATATTCACCGCCGCCAATGCCTCGAATCATCTGATCACCTTCGGCGAAGTGATGGCGATGTACCTGCTGGTCTGGTCGCCGTTGCCGTGGCGGTTAATCGAACTCGATGAGCCGCCACTCGACGCCGAGCATGCAAGACGCTTCGCCAGTGAGCGCGAGACCATCGAGGCCTTCGTCGTCGAGCTTCCCGCGGCGGCGCGGGTCATGGCGCAAGTGCCCACGCTGATGATCTTCGACGATCACGACGTTACCGACGACTGGAACCTGACCGCCGCCTGGGAAGAAACTGCCTATGGCCATCCGTTTTCACGGCGCATCGTCGGTAACGCCTTGCTCGGTTACCTGATTTGCCAGGGCTGGGGCAACGCACCCGACCGGCTGGGCGCACCACTGGCCAGGCTTGAACAGCTACTGGAAAGCCGCAGTGAGGGCTTTTTGCCGGCGGCACGTCAGGATGAGTTGATCACCGATCTGCTGCGCTTCGAGGGCTGGAGCTACTGCCTACCCTGCTCGCCCAAGCTGGTGGTACTGGATACCCGCACCCGGCGCTGGCGCAGCGAGCGCAACCGCCAGCTTCCCTCGGGGTTGATGGACTGGGAAGCGCTCTCGGAGTTTCAGCAGGAACTGCTGGGCGAGGCCTCGATCGTGATCGTTTCGCCGGCGCCGATGTTCGGGGTCAAGTTGATCGAGAGCGTGCAACGCATCTTCAGTTGGGTGGGCAAACCGCTACTGGTCGATGCCGAGAACTGGATGGCGCATCGCGGCGCGGCCAGCGTGATGCTCAATATCTTTCGCCATACCCGCACGCCGGGGAATTACGTCATCCTCTCCGGCGACGTGCACTACTCGTTCGTCTACGACGTGCGCATCCGCCAGATGCGCGAGCGCGGCCCGAATATCTGGCAGATCACCAGCAGCGGCTTGAAAAACGAGTTTCCCGACACCCTGCTCGACTGGTTCGACCGCCTCAATCGCTGGCTCTATGCACCCTGGTCACCGCTCAACTGGTTCACCAAGCGCCGCAAGATGCATGTTCGGCCACGCATTCCGGATCATGCCAAGGCCAGCGAGCGGGTCTACAATGGCGCCGGCATCGGCTACGTTCGCTTCGACGAGCAGGGTCGGCCCAGCGAAGTCATGCAACTCGGCAACGCCGGCGTTACCGTGCGCTTCGAGCGCGACCGCCAGAATCGTCCCGGCTGATCAGTCGCTGCCGTCCTGTATTTCGAGCACTTCCAACGGCGCGCCGAGTTCGAGCTCGCCTTCGCCGTGGGCAATGAGATTCTGACCGAAATAGACCTTGCCGCCTTCGCCACGGCGATAACCGGCCAGGGTACGCAACGGCTCGCGGCGGGGAAGGAACTCACCCGTCGCGGGGTCGACGGTGATCATCACGCAGCGTGAGCATGGCGCGTCTACGCTGAATTCCAGCGCACCGATGCGAATGCGTTTCCAGCTATCCTCGGCGTAAGCAGCGGTGCCGGCAATCACCAGGTTGGGGCGAAATTGGCTCATGCGTTGCTCGCTGGTCATGCGCGCATTGAGGTCGTCGAGCGAGGCCTGGGATATCAACATCACCGGGTAGCCATCGGCAAAGCTGACCCGGTGCGCTATGCGCGAGCGATAACGCGGCGAGCGCTGACCCAACCATAATAGCCGGGCCGGTTCGCCGATGACCTGGCTGAACCAGTCATCCAGCACCGACGTGGTGGTCAGGGCCTCGAACTCGTCGCCCCACACGCCGGTGGCGAACGGCGCGGCAACGAAGTCGCGTTGATGCGCCGTTATCTCACCCAGCCGCTCGTGCGCCAGCGCCAGCCCGGAATCGATCGGCTGGGCGACGACCCGCTGCAATTGCGGATGCGTGCGTGCGGTAATGAAGGTTCCGTCGGGCTTCACCACCATATAACGGCGATCGCCTTCGAGCCCCTCCTCGCCGACGCTCGCCTGCTTCAAGGCCTGACCGGCGGTGGATTTGATGGGGTAACGGTAAAGTCCCGTCAGTACCGATGAATCAGCGGTGAGCGTCATGGCTAAGATAATCCTTACAATGCAGTCACGTGTATCGTGAACATGAAAAGGGCGGCCTCGGCCGCCCAGCATAGCGTTATATCACTCGCTGTCACCCAACCCCGTGACCACCCCTTGGGTCCTCCTCGCCGACCAGGTCCTCGTAGGCATGCCAACTGGCATGGCCGAGCACCGGCAGAATCACCGCGAGGCCGATATAGAAAGTAGCGATGCCGATCAGCGTGCAGCCGGTCAGAATGGCAGCCCACAACAGCATCGGCCGGAAGTTGCGCGCGACACTCTTGACGCTCGCCTCGATACCTTCCATGAAGGTCAGATCACGATCCATCAAGGTAGGAATCGCCACCACGCTGATGGCGAAGGAACCGAAAGCCAGCACCGCGCCGATACAGCTCCCCACCGCCAACAGGGCAAGACCCTCCGGGGTGGTGAACAGCGCCGTATAAAGACTCGCCGGATCGGGGGTGTGAAGGCCGAAGAACAGCGCGAACAACAGCAGGGCGAAGCGAATCCAGGCCATGAAAAAAATCATCAGCATCACGCCCATCATCGCCAACTGGCCGGGATGCGAGGCCCAGGCCGCGAAAGCATCGCCCAGCGTCGGGGTGCCGCCCTCGCCGAGGCGACGACTGATTCCGTAGGAGCCGACCGCCACCAGCGGGCCGAGAAACATGAAACCGGCGATCAAGGGTAGCAACCAATGCCATAGCCCCATCGTGTAGGCGCCAGCGGTAACCGCCAGACTCAAGCCGACCCAGAATAGCCCGTAAGCCAGACTGACCGGCGTGGCGGCGCGAAAATCACTGACCCCCGCGGCCAGCCAGGCCCGGGGGCGGTTGATGTCGATGCGATGAATGACGAGCCGGTTGGCGGCCGAGGGGGTCTTGATATTATTGTCCACTGCTGACCTCATGGCGTTACCTCTTAACCGCTGACGATGACCGGGCAGGTCAACGCGGGCGACTCAATGCGAAGCTCGGCCCGGGGCGCGCGAACGGATGTGGCTTAATCACGCTACCTGATTTCACTGTAGACGACCCGGCGCCGCCACGCAGGCAACGGTTTTCACGCTACGCTTCACGATCATAGCGTCGCATCGAGCATCAGCATCACGGTAAACCCCGCTAACACGCCCATCGTTGCGTAGCCCTCATGGCCCTGACGGTGCGATTCGGGAATGATCTCGTGGCTGATGACGAACAACATGGCACCGGCAGCGAAGGCCAGCCCCCAGGGCAGCAGGGTTTCAGCCAGCGCCACCGCCACGGCGCCCAGCGTTCCGCCGACCGGCTCCACCAGGCCGCTGAGAAAGGCCAGACCGAACGCCGCCGCGCGACCGTAGCCCACGCTGATCAATCCCAACGCGACGATCAATCCTTCCGGCAGGTTTTGTAGGCCGATACCCAACGTCAGCGCCAAACCGGCCTGGATATCCCCACTACCGTAGCCGACACCGACCGCCAGGCCCTCGGGGAAGTTGTGAATGGTAATGGCAAAGATGAACAGCCAGATGCGCCGCAGCTTCGAAACATCGGCGCCGCTTTGTTTACCCAGCGCGAAATGCTCATGCGGTAGAAACCGCTCGATGGCCATGATCACCAATCCACCCACGGTGATGCCCAAGGTGACGATCAACAAGGCCGATAGCATGCCACCGGTCAGGCGCACGGCTTCGGCGATGGCCGGCTGCGCCAGCGAGAAGGCCGTTGCCGCGAGCATGATGCCGGCACCGAAGCCCATCAGCGAGTCCTCGACTCGCTGGCTTATCTTGCGCAACAGCAACACCGGCAGCGCGCCGACCGGCGTGAATAACCCAGCGACCAGGCTGGCCAGAATGCCCGCCTCGACCGTATCCAGGGTTGCCAGCCACGTTTTCAGACCCGACAGATGGGCCACGCCCCAGGACGCCGAAAAACCCAGTACCGCCAAGGCAATCAACGGCAATAACCAGGTACGGCCCAGCCATTTCAAATCCGCTCCCATTCACACTCCTTGTCATCGATGATCGTTCGCGCTGGCGCTACCCGGAAGAGAGCGCACGCTAAATACAACGGCTTTTCAGAGGCTTCCAGGCTGGCGAGGAAGCACCTACGCTTTTAGGGGATCATACTTCCAGGGGGCATTATGAGCATGCTCCGATCGAATGCCTATAAGGTACGGTGGTATCAGGAAATCCTGGACGGCTTGAAGGCGTAATAAGCCCTTCGTTGAATACCGTATCAGTTCATCGGTCGAGCGCCAGATTCTTGGAGTTTCCCAATGAATCGAGAATGCAGCGCTCCATGGCCTGAGCCGCCGGCGATAAGCTATGTCTGGCGGACTTGAGCACGCCGATCTCGCGCTCGACATGGGGTGTCGACAAGGGGATGAAGCGTAGCCGCTGGTACTCTTCGGGAAACGCCAGGCGCGGCAAGGTGGTGATGCCGATGCCCGCCTCGAGCATCGCCGTCAGCGAGATCATGTTGGAGATATAGAAGGCGCTGCGTTCGAGTAGCGATGCCGCCTCGGTGCCCGCCAGCAAGCGCGAGGTACCATTGCGGATCAGCGTCTGGCCATCGAGCTCCCGCCAATCCACGGCTTGCCTGCCCGCGAGCGGATGATCGTCGCGGCACACCACGCCCACCGCGTCATGCATCAAGGGCGTGAAGGCGAAGGCGTCGTCGACCTGCCATAGGCTGGTGATGCCCAGATCGACCTCCCTGGCGGCCACCATGCGCTGAACGTAATCGGCGTTGCCGTCGTGCAGGTTGACCTGAAGATCGGGATAGGCCTTGACGAAATCGGCCAGCAGCTGCGGCATCAGCCGACTCGCCACCGAGGGCACGGTGGCCACGTCGACGCGTCCGCGGCGCTGCTCGGCATGCTGCAGCAATTCCTGGGCGAGGCGATCGTGCTCGGCCACCAAACCGCGAAAGCGCGGCAGGCAGTAGTCGCCGAAAGGGGTCGGGAGCGCCTTGCCACCCTTCTCGAACAGCGCCTGGCCGAGACGCGACTCGAGATCCCTGATCGCCAGCGACAAGGCCGGTTGGGTGCGATGCAGGCGGCGCGCAGCGGCGTGAAAGCCGCCCTCGTCGACGATGGCCAGAACATAACGCATCTGCTGAATCTTGAGTTCGGGCGTCATCTGCCGGCTCCTGAGCAATGGTAAGGATAACTTATCATTTTATTTTTTTAATTGATTATATTTATCTTCATACCCCTCCTAGGATGACAGCAAGTTCATCCAAAGGAGGCGTTCATGGCTGCCGCACATCCCCTGTACATCGCGGGCGACTGGGTCGAAGGGGCTTCCACCTTGACCAACCGCAACCCGTCGGACATTGCCGACGTCGTCGGCGACTACGCTCAGGCCAGTCTCGCGCAGGTGAATGACGCCATCGCGGCTGCCCGCAACGGCGCCAACGCCTGGCGCCATAGCGGACTGGAGCAGCGTTATGGCGTGCTGATGGCCATTGGCGACGAGTTGATCGCGCGCAAGGACGAACTGGGTCGCCTGCTGTCGCGCGAGGAAGGCAAGACGCTGGCCGAGGGCATCGGCGAGGTCCATCGCTCGGGTCAGTTCTTCCACTACTACGCCGCCGAGGTGCTGCGCCAGATTGACGAGCGCGTCGACTCGGTGCGCCCCGGCGTCGAGGTCGAGACGCGCCGCGAGCCGGTGGGTGTCGTCGGCATCATCAGCCCCTGGAATTTCCCCATGGCGACCGCGGTATGGAAGATCGCCCCCGCTCTGGCCTTCGGCAACGCGGTGATCTTCAAGCCGGCCAACCTGGTGCCGGCCAGCGCCTGGGCGCTGACCGAGATCATCAGTCGTCAGGATCTCCCGGCCGGGACCTTCAACCTGATCCTTGGCAGCGGCAGCCAGATCGGCGATGCCCTGACCCATAGTCCCGACATCGATGCCGTCTCGTTCACCGGCTCGCTGGAAGTGGGCCGTCGCGTCGCTTCCGCCACCGCCGGTAACCTGGTCAAGTGCCAGCTCGAGATGGGCTCCAAGAACGCGCTGATCGTCGCCGACGACGCCGACCTGGACGTGGCCGTGGAGGCCGCCTTCGCCGGCGCCTATTCCGGCACCGGGCAGAAGTGCACCGCCTCGTCGCGGCTGATCGTCACCCAGGCGGTCCACGACCGTTTCGTCGAGAAGCTCATCGCCAAGCTCGAGACCATCAAGGTCGGCCACGCGCTGGAAGAAGGCGTGCACCTCGGCCCGGCGGTGGATGCCCGTCAGTTGGAGTCCAACCTGGCGTGGGTGGAACGTGCCCAGGCCGACGGCGCGACGCTGGCCTATGGCGGCGGGCGTCTTGAGCGCGACACCGAAGGCTATTTCATGGCGCCGACGCTGTTCGTCGACACCACCAACGCCATGGCCATCAATCGCGAGGAGGTCTTCGGCCCCATCGCCTGCGTAATCAAGGTGCGTGACTTTGATGAGGCCATCGCCACCCTCAACGACACCAACTTCGGTCTCACCGCCGGCATCGTCACCGAGTCGCTGAAGCTCGCCAGCGACTTCAAGGCGCGTGCCGAGACCGGCTGCGTGATGGTCAACCTGGCCACCGCCGGCACCGACTATCACGTGCCTTTCGGCGGCCGCAAGGACTCGAGCTTCGGACCTCGCGAACAGGGCCGCTACGCCCGCGAGTTCTACACCGTGGTCAAGACCTGCTACGTCAAGGCCTGAGGAGCGCGCACCATGTCCCAAGAAATGCTGATCGTCGACGGCCTGCAGTATTCCAACTGGTCGCGGGAGATCTTCGAGCAGATGCACGAGGGCGGCGTCGACGCGGTGCACGCGACCCTGGTCTATCACGAGAACACCCGCGAGACCCTGTCGCGCCTCGGCGAGTGGAATCGCCGCTTCGAGGCCCATCACGACCTGATCATGCCGGTTCGTCAGGCCACGGATATCGAACGCGCCCGCCAGGCCGGCAAGGTCGGCATCTTCCTCGGCGCCCAGAACTGCTCGCCGATCGAGGACGACATCGACATGGTCGCGGTGATGCGCGACCTGGGCCTGCTGATCATGCAGCTTACCTACAACAACCAGAGCCTGCTGGCCTGTGGCTGCTACGAGGCCGAGGACAGCGGCATCACCCGCTTCGGCCGCCAGGTGATCCGCGAGATGAATCGCGTCGGCATGGTCATCGACATGTCGCACAGCGCCGAACGCTCGACCCTGGAGGCCATCGAGCTCTCCGAGCGGCCGGTGATCATCTCGCATGCCAACCCGAGCTCCTTCCACGCCGCCAAGCGCAACAAGTCGGACAAGGTGCTACGCGCCATCGCCGAATCCGGCGGCCTGCTGGGCTTCTCCGCCTACCCGTTCCACCTGAGAAACGGCCCCGACTGCACGCTGGAAGATTACTGCGACATGATCGCCGACACCGCGGAATTGATGGGTATCGAACGTATCGCCATCGGCACCGACCTGTGTCAGGCTCAGCCGCCCTCGGTACTGGCATGGATGCGCAACGGCCGCTGGTCCAAGGAGATGGACTACGGCGAAGGCAGTGCCACCAACGCCGGCTGGCCACGGCCGCTGGCCTGGTTCCGGGACAATCGCGACTTTCCCAACCTGGTTGGCGGGCTGCGTCAGCGCGGGTTCGATGATGCCGAAATCGCGCGCATCATGGGACGCAACTGGGTCGAGCTACTGGCACGCACCGCGACACCGGCCACTCCCTGAGCGCTGCCCATCCGGTCAGAGCCCGGGCACGCCATCACGCCAACAATAAAAGGGTATCCTCATGAAAACTGACAGCGCGGCACTTCCAGACACCACCACCCGGCGGACCTCGCGTCTCGGCGATCCGGTCGTCCTCGGACTGAGCGTCGGCTTCATCCTGCTGTTCGTGGCCCTCTCGCTGTACGACATCGACATGGTCTCGGCGGGTATCGGCGCGGGCTTCGCCTGGACGGCGCGCACCCTCGGCTCCTACTTCCAGCTACTCTTGCTGCTGACCTTCTTCATCGCCATCGGCGTGGCGGTCACGCCGGCCGCCGCGGCACGAATCGGCAACCGCGCCACGCCGGACATGAGCACCTTCAAGTGGCTGTCGATCATCATGTGTACCCTGCTCGCCGGGGGCGGTGTGTTCTTCGCCGCCGGCGAGCCGGTGTATCACTTCGTGGTCACGCCACCGGCGTTCGACAGTGAGCCGGGCACCGCCGCGGCCGTGCCCGGCGCCCTGGCCCAGTCGTTCATGCATTGGGGGTTCCTGGCCTGGGCGGTGCTCGGCTCGCTGGCCGCGGTGGTGCTGGCCCACGCCCACTACGATAGGGGACAACCGCTACAGCCGCGTACCCTGCTCGCCCCGGTGCTCGGCGAGAAATTGATGGCGGGCGTGTTCGGCGGCGTGGTCGATGCGGTGTGCGTGATCGCCGTGGTCGCCGGCACCGTAGGGCCGATCGGCTTCCTGGCCACCCAGGTCAGCTTCGGTCTGCACGAGCTGTTCGGCCTGTCGTCGGGCTATCTCACCCAACTGGTCATCCTGATCGGCCTGGGTATCATCTACGTCACCTCGGCGGTGACCGGGATCGATCGCGGCATCCAGATGCTCAGCCGCTTCAATGTCTTCCTGGCACTAGTAGTCGCCACGGTGATCTTCCTCTTCGGACCGACCCTGTTCCTGACCAACGCCTTTACCCAGGGCTTCGGTGAATACCTCTCGTCGTTCTTCAGCATGGCGACCATGACCGCCGAAACCGCCCCGGCCTGGTGGATGCAGTGGTGGACGGTGTTCTTCTTCGCCTGGTTCATCGGCTATGGCCCGCTGATGGCGATCTTCGTCGCGCGTATCTCGCGCGGGCGCACCATCCGCCAGATGATCCTCGCCGTGGCCGTGCTGGCGCCGATCGCCACCACGGTGTGGTTCACCCTGCTGGGCGGCTCGGGTATCTATTACCAACTGACCGGCGCCATCGACCTCACCGAGGCGCTCAACAACTTCCAGTTCGACGTTGCTACCCTGACCGTCGCCCAGGCCCTGCCCGGCGGCACCCTGATGGGCGTGGCGATCCTGGTGCTGACCACCATCTTCGTCGCCACCACCGGTGACTCGATGAGCTACGCCATCGCCGTCGTCGGCACCGGGCATGACGAACCCAACGTCTTGGTGCGCGCCTTCTGGGGCATCACCATGGCCTTGATGGCGGCTATCCTGCTGTACATGGGTGCGGGACAGATCAGTGCCTTGCAGCAGTTCATCGTGATCACCGCGATTCCCGTCTCGCTGGTGCTGCTGCCCTCGCTGTGGACCGGCCCCCAGGCAGCTTACGCCATGGCCCGCGAGCAGGGCCTCATCGCGGCCCCCAAGGAGGCAAGCAATGGCTGAAGCGCTTTCCCAGGCCCCTGCCCACCTTCGGCCCGCCGAGCGGGTCATGGCGCTGGAGCGCCTGGGAAGCCTGCACGCCAGCCGACTGAGCTTCGTGCGCAGCCTGGTGCGCCAGATGGCGCGCCAGCACTGGCGGATCGAGCCCGCGCGGTTCGCCCTGAACGACGAGGGCCATGGCACCGCCATCTATCGGCTCGAGACGCCGAATGGCCGCTACCACGGGGTGATCTTCTCGCAGCCGCTCGACGCCAGCGCGCGCTCCGACCGCGTGATCGCCGAGGCCTGGGACGTGACCTTCGGCGTGGTGGAGGGCGACGTCGACGAGGCGTTGTTGGCGCAGATGGCGGCCAGCGTGCCGCTGCAGGAAGCGGGTCGCCAGCACCCGCGACTGCTGGTGCTGTCGCGGGCCAACAAGAGCCTGCGCAACTTCTCTCATTTCGTCGAGGCGCTGGCCGCCGGTCGCCAGCCCGACCCGGCCTGGCTGACGCGGGTCGGTTACCTGTACCGCACCACCGCGGTCTACGGCAACGGCAAGTTCGGCATCGCCGACTTCGCCCGACTGCAGGACAATCCGGACTTCCAGCGGCCGTTTTCGGCGCAGATGCTGGCGGTCTACCTGCTGCGCCATTTCTCCATCGCGCAGGTCGAGCATATCGCCCGCGCGCAGGGCGGTGACGGCGCCGTGCCGCTGTGCCGCGAACTGCGCCGCTACCTGGGCATCGGCAACTCCACCGGGCTGGGCATGGCGCCGTTTCTGATCAATCACCCGCAACTGATCCAGCAATGGGTGACGTGCCGCGAGCGGGCACTGGCCATCGCCGTGGCGCAGGTCCCCGACGAGGCGGATCGCACGCGGCTGATCGCCCTGACCCGGCGCGCCATGCATCACCTGGAACAGACCGTCAGCGCGGACGCCGAACAAGCCACCCGCAATGCGGCGACGGTGGCGGCCCTGCCGGAAGTGCTGGCCTGGCTCGAGGAGGTGACGCTGGAGACGGACCTCTGGCAGCAGTTGGTGGCCTGGAGCGAACGTACCCTGCCGCTCGAGGCCCAGGAGTTGGTCAACACCCTGCTGATCGAACTCTACCCGACCCTGGTGGACCCGCTCGAAGACCGCATGGGCGCCGACGAGTGCCTGGAGCTGACTCCGGACATGCCGCTGGTGCGTCTCAAGCAGCTAATCGAGACCCACTACGACTGGGCCCTGGACGAGGACTTCGAGGCGCCGGAGGCCTGCTACTGGTTCTGGTACCGCTCCGCCGAGAAGGAGGAGCCCCGCCTCGGCATCCGCCACGTGGAA
Organism: Modicisalibacter muralis; assembly: GCF_900102945.1. Classification (GTDB taxonomy): domain Bacteria; phylum Pseudomonadota; class Gammaproteobacteria; order Pseudomonadales; family Halomonadaceae; genus Modicisalibacter; species Modicisalibacter muralis. The sequence goes on from NZ_FNGI01000009.1 coordinate 55,978, forward strand.
CCCGGCGCCGACAGGGAGATGCCCCTGGCGATCGCACCACGGGTGCGCAAGGCGCATGTCGCCCTGGGCGAGTTTCTCGAGGCGAATCCGCGGGCGCTGGTGGTGGAGTTTCTGATTGCCCACCCGCGCCACAAGGACATCGTGCGGCGCATCCAGAGCATGGTCGAGACGCCCTATGGCGACATCCGCGCCAACCTCTGGCACCGCGACATGAAGCCCATGCACCTGCTGCGCACCAAGCTGTCGTTCTTCGGTGCCAGTCGCTTCGATCCCAAGTCCGACCGCTGGGTGCGCATCACCCTGTTCCAGGGCGCGCCGCTGGTCGAAGAACTCAATGCCGGCCCGGCGGATGCCGTCGATTTCGACGACTGGAGCTTCCCGCTCGAGCCCCGTGAGGTGAGCGAACCACACAGCTCGATCCGCTAGGAGGATCGCGATGAAAGTGTCCTACAACGAACTCCAGGGCCTGTGCCGCAAGGCCTTCAGCGGCATGGGCTTCGAGGAAGGCGATGCCGCCGACATGGTGGCCTGGATGCAATGCTATGGCCTGGACGGGCTCGAGGCGCTCAACCGTGGGCTGGATTTTCTGCTCGACGAGGACCCCGACGAGCTGCCCAGCGTGCTCTACCAGGACGGCGACCTGGCGGTGCTCGACGGCCATGGCCATAGCGTGCTGAGAAGCTCCAGCCTGGCCATGGAACTGGGCTTCGCCAAGGCCCGCGCACGCGGCCTCGCGGTGATCAAGATTCGCCATTGCCACAATCGCCAGCTGATCATGGGTTACCTGGCGCGCCTGGCCGGGCGCGGCATGAACGTGACCGCCTTCTGGCGCAACGCCCAGGCGCCGCTGACCGAGCAGGTGGTGGGCTTCCGCGCCGCCAGCCCGGTGCCGGAGATCCGCGTCTACGCCGTGCACGACGTACCCGAGGAGAACGAACCCAACGACGGCATCACCCTGGTCATGGCCAACCACGTCGACCTGCTGCCGTCGATGCGCTCGGGCTACCGCTTCGACCTGCTGGCGCGCCACGAGGAATCCGACCTGCTGGCCTGCCGCGCCCAGGCGCTGTCCGAGGGCATCACGGTGGACGAGGCGGTCTGGTCACGCTTAAAGCTTCTCGCCGGGCGCCTGCTGGTCGAATCCAGCGAGGCCTCGCGCAGCGGCGCCGGCGCGGGCAGCAGCGACAACGACTAGCCAGCGCCCGCGTCGCCGCACTTCCATCCCTGGTCGTCGCCTTTATTCCTGCCGGCATTCGCATGCCGCAACATCCATCGTTTCAACGAGACGCTTATCATGATCACGCCCGTCAAGACCGACCTCTTCGCCTCGAAGGCCCCGCTGGAATGGGCCGTCATCGGCAACGGCCTGCTGTTCACCGCGCAGATTCCCATCGGCGCCGATGGCCAGGTGGTCGAAGGCGGCATCGAAGCCCAGACGCGCCAGACCCTCGACAACCTCGAGCACACACTCGAATGCGCCGGCGCCGGCCTGGACTCGCTGACCCAGGTGCTGATCTACGTCACCGACCGCGACGACCTGGCCACGGTCAACCGGATCTATGCCGACTACGTGACGCCGCCCTACCCCAATCGCGCGGCGATCGTCGTCTCCGGCTTCGCGCGCGAGGAGATGCGGGTGGAAATGGTCGCCTACGCGGCGGTGAGCAATGATGAATGAGTCGTTCGGCGCAGTAAGTCAGCGCGAATGGTAGTGCCTCCTTGGCGCTACCCTATTCTACGCATTACACCGCATAGCCCAGCACCCGCGGCAGCCATAACGCGATCTCGGGAAATACCGCGACCAGCGTCAGCGCGCATGCCATGGCGGCAACGAACACCAGCGCCCAACCCACCGTCTGCTCGAGGCGAATCTTCGCCACCTCGGTGGTCACCATCAGATTGACCGCGACGGGGGGCGTAAACTGGCCGATGGCGATATTCATCGCCATCAGGATGCCGAACCACACCGGGTTCCAATCGAAGTGCTGCATGACCGGGATCATTATCGGCATCAGGATCAGGTAAATCGAGATCGCATCCAGCAGCATGCCGGCGAGCAGCACGCCGAGCATGATCAGCAGCAGCATCACCGCGCCGCTGTCGGACAGGCCGATCAGCCACTCGGCCAGGTGGCGGAAGGTCCCCAGCATGGTGCCTGCCCAGGCAAAAATACCTGCCAGCGCTATGATCAGCATGACCACCCCGGTGATCGCCGCGGCTTCACCGAAGAGTTGCCATAAATCGCGCAGCTTGAGCTCGCGGGTCAGGAACAGCCCCACCACAACGCCGTAAGCAACCGCCACTACCGCCGCCTCGGTGGGAGTAAACAGGCCCGAGCGTAGTCCACCGAGGATGATCACCGGGGCGAACAATGCCGGCAGTGCCTGGCGGAAGCTTTCCCCCAGCGGCGGGCGCTCGACCGTTTCGGGCGACTCCCAGCCGTAACGACGCGCCAGATAGAAGGCGGGCACCAGCAACGACAGCCCGGCGAGAATGCCCGGGAACAGCCCGGCAGCGAACAGCGCGCGCAGGTCGACACCCGGCACCACGATGGAGTACAGAATCAGCGCCACCGACGGCGGAATCAGAATCGCCGTCGAGGCCGAAGCGGCAATCAGCGTCGCCGAGAAGGGTTTGGGATAGCCGGCGCGAGTCATGCTCGGCAGCATGACCACCGCCACCGCGGCGGCGTCCGCCGGTCCCGAGCCGCTCATGCCGCCCATGATCATGCACACCAATACCGCGACAAGCGCCAGGCCACCGTGGCGCGGGCCGATCAGTGCCTGGGCGAAATGCACCAGGCGCGCCGCGACACCGGCACGCTCGAAGACCAGGCCGGTAAGGATGAACAGTGGAATCGCAATCAGCGGATACTTGGCGATGCTGTTGTAGGTATTGGTGCCCAGCGTGGCCAGCATCGTCGGCGACAAGCCGGTGACGATACCTACCGCACCGGCCAATCCCAACGAGAACGCCACCGGCACGCCGATGGCCAGCAGCGCCAGGAAGCTCAGCAGCATCCACAGATCAGGACTCATCGTCGAGCCTCCCGGCCAGACGGTCGCGGGTCTGCTGGATCAATCGCCATAGCATCAATGCGGTCAGCACCGGCAGCCAGACCAGATACCACCACTCCGGCACACCCAGCCCCGGCGACAACGATTGCCAGTGGTATTCGTTCCAAGCCAGTTTGGCGCCGTACCAGACGATCAACCCGAGCACGATGGCCACCGCCAGACTCTGGACCACGATCAGCACGCGCCGTGGCCCACGCGGTAACGCCCGCTCCAGCAGGCCAATGCGAATGTGCCCATTGCGGCGCAGCGCCATGGCGGCGCCGGCAAAGGTCAGCACCACCAGCAGAAAGACCGAAATCTCCTCGGTAAAGGCGAAGGAGATATTGGTCACGTAACGCACCACGACATTGGCCAGACTGATCACGGCAATCAATATCAGCGCCAGCGTGGCCAGCACACGCTCGAGGCGCGCATCCGGTTGCGGTTTCATCAGGGGCCTCTCGAAACGCTACCGGCCCCGCGCAACGGGGCCGATCAGAATCAGAACACAAGAAACGTTTTCTAGCGGTTCTCGACGGCCTGCCGAGCCACCTCGACCAACTCTTCGCCGATTTGCGGCGTCCATGTGTCGTAGACGCTCTGGGTGGCTTCGACAAAGGCCTGGCGCTGCTCGTCGGTCAGCTCGATGACCTCGACGCCACGCTCGCGAATCGCCGCCAGACGCTCGTCCTCCTGGGCACGCGACATCTCGATTTCCCACTGGCCGGCCTCGATGGCCGTCTCGCGCAGCAGCTCCCGGTCCTCTTGGGGCAATGTCTGCCACACCTGCTGGTTCACGGCGAAAATCAGCGGGTCATTCATGTAGTGCCACAGCGTCAGGTATTTCTGGCCGACCTGATCAATGCGCGCCACATCGAATATCGCGATGGGGTTCTCCTGGCCATCGACGGCGCCGGTGGTCAGCGCCGGCTTGGCATCGGCCCAGCTCATCTGGGTCGGGTTGGCGCCGAGCGCGGTGAAGGTGTCGTTGAACAATGGCGAGCCGACCACACGGATCTTCAGGCCGGCCAGATCCTCGGGCGAGTCGACCGGCAGCTTGGAGTTCGACAGTTCGCGAAAACCGTTCTCGCCCCAGGCCAGCGGCACCACGCCACGCGCTTCGATCGCCTCGAAAATCATCTCGCCGGCCTTGCCGCCGGTGATGGCATCCACCGCCGCGTCGTCGGGCATCAGGAACGGCAGCGAGAACAGGTTGAGTTGCGGCACCTGTGGCGACCAATTGATGGTCGAGCCCAGCGCCATGTCGATGAGTCCCGAGCGCATCGCCGAGAACTCGCGGGTCTGATCGCCGGCGACCAGTTGCGAGTTGGGATAGACGCGCAGGGTAATTCGACCGTCCGAGCGCTCCTCGACCAGCTCGGCCCATTTCTGCGCCGCCTGCCCCCAGGGGAAGGCATCGGAAAGCACGGTGGAAACGGAATACTCGCGGGCCTGGGCGGTCATCGCGGTACACAGCAAAGCAGCCCCCGCCACGATGGCGGAGAACGAGGTAAAGCGGCGTGTCAGCATGATCGTGAATCCTTGCTTGCGGCCGGATGGCACCAGCCGGATATCGTTATTGGTATTGCCATGCAGTCGCCATGGCCCCTTTAGTTGTAAAGAGATTGCGACTGAATGAAAAGACTAATCGAAGCGAAGCGTCAAGCGTCTTTCATGACGGCTCGATACGACCAGCGCCACTAAGGTTTGGAACCCGTACTGCCCCGGACGACCAGTTCGAACGGCAGGATGACATGGCGTGGCGATTCACAACGACCTTCCAGTGTGTCGATCAGCAGGCTCACGGCCTGCCTGCCGAACGCCTCGGCCGGCTGGGCGATGGTGGTCAGGGGCGGGTCGCTGAACGAGGCGAAGGTAATGTCGTCGAACCCCGCCACGGAGATATCGCCGGGCACCGATAACCCTGCCTGCTTGACCCGTTTAATGGCGCCAATCGCCATCTCGTCGCTTTCGCAGAAGATCGCCGAAGGCCGCCCATCGCACGCCAGTAGCATACCCGCGGCATTGAAGCCCGAATGCGGCGTGAAATCCCCCGGGCACAGCAGGCGTTCGTCCAGGGCGATGCCAGCGGCTTCTAGGGCATCGCAGTATCCCGCCACGCGGTCTCGTGTCAGCGGGCTGCGTCGCGGCCCCTTGATCATGCCGATGCGGCGATGGCCCAGATCGATCAGGTGTTCGGTGAGGGTGCGAGCCGCCGCACGGTTGTCGAGTTTCACGGTCGGGCACGGTGGCGAATCGAGCACTTCGCAAGCATTGACCATCGGCAAGGCCGTGTCTGCATAGGCGTCGGCAGCGAACGGATTGTAGGCACGCAGTTGAATGACGCCGTCGGCCTGGCGGGTCGTCACCATGCTGGCATACCCGCGCTCCGCGTCTTCTCGGCCCAGCGTGTTGCACAGCAGCACGCTGTAGCCCTGTTGCTGTGCCGCTTGCTGAATGCCGCCGATGACTCGCGCGAAAAAGGTGTTGGAGATGGTCGGCACCAGCACGACCAGGTTGCGCGTACGCCGCGAGCGGAATTGCACCGCCATGAGATTGGGCTTGTAATCGGCCTCGCTGACCGCTGCAAGCACTCTGGCCCTGGTCCGCGGCGAGACGATATCCGGCGACTTCAACGTGCGCGACACCGTCGCCACGGAGACCCCCGCCAGTTCGGCGACCTTGCGTATGTTCGACATGTTACCCCTATCTTCGAGTGGTCGTGCGGCGACCCGACGCACCCAGCTTACCCCAACCGCCATCGCACCTCAGCGCGCTGACCATCAGGCGCTAGACCTTCGTCTGATTGACGGCTTGCAGACCGCTGCCTAGTTTGAATACAAATGTAACCGGTTACATTCAAATCGCAAATAGCCGCAAACAGCCAATTTCATCGGTTTATGCATCGGCCAATGGGGATATGTGATGGAAGCGGGACACACCAGCGAGATTCGCGGACCTGGCATCTTCCTCGCCCAATTCATGGGCGATACTTCGCCCTTCGATAGTCTCGACGCTATCGCCCGCTGGGCGGCGACGCTCGGCTACAAGGGTATCCAAATTCCCAGCGGCGACCCCCGCTGCCTGGATCTCGCCCTGGCCGCCGAGAGCCAGACCTACTGCGATGAACTCAAGGGCCGCTGCGGGGAGGCCGGTGTGGAGATCAGCGAGCTCTCCACTCACCTGCAAGGGCAACTCATCGCGGTGCATCCGTCTTGCGACGAACTCTTCGATGGCTTCGCCCCAGCCGAGGTGCGCGGTAATCCAGAGGCCCGCAGAGCATGGGCCGTCGAGCAGTTGCAGTTGGCCGCGAAAGCCAGTCAGCGCCTGGGTCTGACGGCTCATGCGACGTTCTCCGGGGCGCTGCTGTGGCCGTTCGTCTACCCCTGGCCGCAGCGCCCCGCCGGGCTGGTCGAGGCAGGCTTCGCCGAACTCGCCCGGCGCTGGCGTCCGATCCTCGATGCCTTCGAGGAGGCCGGCGTCGATCTGTGCTTCGAGATCCATCCCGGCGAGGATCTTCACGATGGCGCCACCTTCGAGCGCTTTCTGGAAGCGGTGGATCATCATCCGCGCGCCCGGATTCTCTACGACCCCAGCCACTTGCTGCTGCAACAACTCGACTATCTGGACTTCATCGACCGCTATCACGAGCGCATCCGCATGTTTCACGTCAAGGATGCCGAGTTTCTGCCCAATGGCCGCAGCGGAGTCTACGGCGGCTATCAGGACTGGCGGGAGCGCCCCGGGCGGTTTCGCTCGCTGGGTGACGGTCAGGTCGATTTCAAGGGCATTTTCAGCAAGCTGACGCAGTACGGCTATGACGGCTGGGCGGTGCTCGAGTGGGAGTGTTGCCTGAAGGACTCACGCCAAGGGGCCGAGGAAGGCGCCCCCTTCATCGCGGATCACTTCATTTCGCCGGCGCAAAGTGCCTTCGACGATTTTGCCGGCGTCGCCCCCAGCCCGCAGCGTAATCGCAGGATTCTGGGGCTGGACGGGAATCACTGACGACGTTCGCTCAGAACACGACAACACCGAAAGAGGTTTGCCATGCATACGATCCGCATGCGGCTCAGCATCATGATGTTCCTGCAGTTCTTCATCTGGGGAGGCTGGTTCGTCACGCTGGGCACCTTCCTTGCCCAGAACCTTGACGCCACGGGCAGCCAGATCGGCATGGCGTTCTCGACACAATCCTGGGGCGCCATCATCGCGCCGTTCATCGTCGGACTGATTGCCGATCGCTATTTCAATGCCGAGCGCATTCTCGGCGTGTTGCATCTCGTCGGGGCGGCCTTGATGTACGGTCTCTATTTGGCGGGCGATTTCGCGACCTTCTACCCTCTCGTGCTGCTCTACATGATCCTGTACATGCCGACATTGGCGCTGGTCAATTCCGTCTCGTTTCGGCAGATGGCCGATCCTTCGCGGGAGTTCGCCAGGATACGCGTGTGGGGCACCATCGGCTGGATCGTCGCTGGGCTTGCCATCAGCTTCGCCTTCTCGTGGGATTCGCCGCAGGCCATCGGCGCCGGGCTGCTGCGCAACACCTTCCTGATGTGTGCGTTCGCCTCGCTGATTCTCGGCATCTATAGCTTCACGCTGCCCGGCACGCCGCCAAAGGCCGGCACAGGCGGCTCATCGACGCTGAAAAGCCTCGTGGGATTCGATGCCCTGACGCTGCTCAAGGACAGGAACTACGCGATCTTCTTCATCGCCTCCATTCTGATCTGCATTCCCCTAGCCTTCTACTATCAGAACGCAAACCCCTTTCTGGTAGAAATCGGCGTGGCCAACCCAACCGGCAAGATGACCCTGGGCCAGGTCTCGGAGGTCCTGTTCATGCTGCTGTTGCCGGTATTCATCCACCGCTTCGGAATCAAGAAGACGCTGTTGGTGGGCATGTTCGCCTGGGCCCTGAGGTACGTCCTGTTCGCCTATGGCAATAGCGGGGATCTGGTATTCATGCTACTCACGGGCATTGCCCTGCATGGCATCTGCTACGACTTCTTCTTCGTTTCGGGGCAAATCTATACCGATGCCAAGGCCGGCGAGCGATTCAAAAGCTCCGCGCAGGGCATGATCACCCTGGCCACCTACGGTGTGGGTATGCTCATCGGTTTCTGGGTGGCGGGCCACATCACCGAGTACTTCGCGCGCGCCGACGGCCATGCCTGGCAAAGCATCTGGTTGTTCCCGGCCCTGTTCGCACTGGGAGTATTCGTGCTGTTCCTGCTGACGTTCAAGGGCAAACGACCGGCCAAGGAGTCGGTTGGTACGTCGCCGACTTGAGCGGTTATCGGCTACAGGTCCCGCGTGCGCCGGGCAGGGTAATGCAATCGCCGACGTCGATGTCGTGCTCGGCGAAGTAATCGGCGTTGACCTCCAGCGCGACACGATAAGGCACGCCGGCCGGGTAGCTCGGGCACTCGGCCGCGTCTTCGCTGGTGCAAGGCGGCATCGTGCGAATGGCGCGGATTTCGCCATCGCCGCCGAGAAAGGCGATATCCAGCGGGATGCGTGTTTGGTACATCCAGAAGCTGGCCTGCGGGGATTGCTCACGCTGGTAGACGAACAGCATGCCGGCATCGGCGGGAAGGCTATCTCGCTCCATCAGACCATATGCCCGCTCGCCGGCGTCGTCGGCGATTTCGACCTGGAGCCAGTGCGTCGTTTCGGCACCGATAACCGCCACCGTAGTGCGCTCGAGCGCCCATGCCATCCCTATCAACCCGCCGACGCCGATCACTCCAGCCAGCAATGGCCTGCGCCATGCCCGTCGTGTGTTGCCTCTATGCATCGGTACCCGCCTCACCCTTGTCGTGAAGTCACTAGCCTATCAGGTAAGGCGCTGCTCGGCCGTGGCGCGTGGCGCGTCGTCACGCATTCTTTCGGCCATCTGCTCGCGCTCCTGCGCTTCGTCGGCCAGGGTCTTGCGCGGCAGCAGCAGGTTGAGAGTGAAGGCCGTGATAGCGGCGACGACGATCGGCGAGCCGCCCACGACCAGACGCACCAGGTCGGGAAATAGCGCGATGGATTCGGGGGCGGCGTAGATGCCCAGACTCAGCGCCAGGGACAGGCTGGCAATGGTCATATTGCGCGCCGACATCTCGTCCCGGGTGAGCAGTTGGATGCCGGTCATGGTGATCATGCCGAATACGATGATCGTGGCGCCACCCAGCACCGGATAGGGAATGGTGGTCATTACCGCGCCGAACTTGGGAATCAGGCCGGCAATCAACATGAAGATGGCCGCCAGCGCCAGCACGAAGCGGCTAATCACCTTGGTCATGGCGACGATGCCGACGTTCTGGCTAAAGGAAGACGTCGGCAAGGCCCCGAAAAACGAGCCGACGGTAGTGCCAAGGCCGTTAGCCAACAGCCCGCCGCTCAACTCACGGGTACCCAGTTCGCGGTTCATTCCCCCCACCGTGGTGGCGGAGAGATCGCCGATCGTCTGTACCGAGTTGATCACGCAAATGATCACCATGGAAATGATCGCTGCGGTGTGAAACTCCAGCTCGAAGGGCATGACGCGCGGCAGGCTGAACCACTGGGCCTCGCGCACCGGACTGAAGTCCACCATGCCCAGGTAAAGCGACAGCAGATAACCCGCCACGATACCGCAGATGATTGCGGCCAGCTTGAGAAAGCCACGCGCAAACTGCGACACGATCAGTACCACCCCCAGGGTGACGATGGCTACGAACCAGTAGCGTGGATCGCCATAATCGGCACGCCCCACGCCGCCGGCCATGTAGTTGATGGCGATGTCGTACAGCGAGAGGCCGATCACCAGCACGACCGTGCCGGCTACCACCGGCGGAAAGAGGTGGCGTATGCGCTTGATGAAGAGCCCGACCAACAGCATGGCGACGCCACCGATGACCTGGGCGCCAAGGATGCCACCGATACCGTACTGTGCGCCCACGGCGGTGAGCGTCGGCACGTACGCGAAGCCCACGCCGAAGATCGTCGGCAGTCTGGCGCCCACCTTGCCCACACCGTAAAGCTGCAGCAGGGTAGAGAGACCGGAGGCGATCAGCGCTATCTGGATCAGCAGCATCTGCTCCGCCGGGGAGGCGCCTACCGCGCCAACCACGATGATCGGCACGGTCACAGTGCCCATGATCATAGCCAGAATGTGCTGTAGCGAGAGCGGCAGCGCCTTGCCTAACGGCGGCTTGCCGTGGAAATCGAAGACGGATTGACTGTTGTTGGTTATGGTCATGGGATTCAACGTTGTCTGTTTTTATGTATACAAAATAGACTGAAACAACACGACATTGATTGCAACTGATAATAGTGATTAATTGTATACAATACTTGTTAGATCAAACATCCACCGCCGACGGTTTCGATTGCCATCAACACAATAAATTGACCACCCGGTCAACTCTCTAGTTGGATCCGATTGTCGACTAGCGAAGCGGCTTGGCAAAGGCTGAAATCGGCTCGACGAAGGTGACCAGGACTCGAAGCCTACTGGAGGCAGGCACTGGCCATGGGAACACGCTGGCGTTTGTCATCGGTTCAAATAAAAAGCGGCCCACCGGTCATGGCCGGTGGGCCGCTTTGCTGACGCGCGCCGTTCAACGCGCGGCATGAAGCATCTTACTTGGCGGATTTGGCCTGGCTGGTCGCCTGCTTGGAAGCCGCCTTGACGTTGCTTTCGACCAGTTGCTGGCTCTTCTGCGCGAATTCCTGATTCATAGCGACGACTTTCTCGGCGTCGCCCTTGAAACGCTCGCCCAAGTCCTTGGCGACCTGCTGCTGGTCTTCGACGTAGCTGCGCAGGCTTTCGGCGTCTTTCACGTCGAGCATGGCGCGAGTCTGGCTCAGCGTTGCATCGGCGTAGGCCTTGGCAAACTCGAACTGGGTGGTGAACAGTTTTTCGGTGTAGTCCACGCTCAGCGCAGCATAGGCGCGAGCCGGACCGAAGAACAGGTTTTCGAACTGCTGGGTAGCCTGGTCAAAATTTGCGTTGCGCATGGATTACCTCCGTGGTGTTGCGGTGATGGAGGGCCTTTCGCCCTCTGCTGCACTGCACAATAGCAGAGCCTTTGTTGCGCTGCAACATGCAGTTCGCATTTTCTTTGTGACGACGGAGTCCAGCGTGACTGGCTACGCTGAGAGCAGGGGTTCGAGAGCCTTGGCTTTATTCTCGAGCCGTGCCGGTACTCGAACAAGCGACCCAAGGAAGCCGTGTCATGATCACTCTCGAGGCCATTTTGCAGGCACGCGATACCATCGGCGCTACTCTTGAGGCGACGCCGATGCTCAGCGATCTCGGGCTGTGCGAGCGCCTGGAACGGCGCGTACTGCTCAAGGGCGAGCTTTTCCAGCGCACCGGATCGTTCAAGGCGCGCGGTGGATTGAATTGGATACGCACCGCCAGCGCCGATGAATTGAACAAGGGCCTGGGCGCGGTATCGGCGGGCAATCATGCATTGGGTCTTGCGTGGGCGGCACGCACCGCCGGTGCCGAGTTGACGGTCGTCATGCCCGACAATGCCAGCCCGTTCAAGGTCGCGGGGACCCGCGCGCTCGGCGCCGAGGTGGTTCTACATGGCGATATCAACGCCGCCTGGGAGCACATGCATCGGCTGGTGGACGAACGCGGCCTGACGCTGGTGCATCCTTACGACGACCCCCGCATCATCGCCGGCCAGGGCACGGTGGGCCTGGAAATCATCGAGCAGGCCCCGGATGCCGCGGTGATCCTCTGCCCGGTCGGTGGCGGCGGCCTGCTTTCCGGCATTGCCATTGCCGCCCGCGAGTTGCGCCCGGATATTCGCTTGATCGGCGTCGAGCCGCAAGGTGCGGCGAGCATGCGTCACGCCTGGACACAGGGTGGGCCATGCCGCTTGGCAGCGGTGAATACCTGCGCCAATAGCCTTGGCGCAGCCATTGTCGGCGAATACACCTACCCCCTTTGCCGGCACTACGTCGACGAGCTGGTCACGGTCAGCGAGGCAGGCATCGCCGATGCGCTGCGCTATCTGCTCAGCGAGAGCAAACTGTTCGTCGAGCCGGGGGCCGCCGTTGGCGTCGCCGCGCTGCTCGAGGGCAAGGTGCCCGATTTGCCCGACCAAGGCGATATCGTGGTGGTGATCACTGGCGGCAATATGGGTTGGGAGGAGCTCGCCACGTTCTTGCCATGAGCCAGTGGTCGGCAGCAATAAATTAGCGTGCTAATATCATTGCCCCGACCATGCCAGGCACAGCCGTTTCGACAATCTGACCAGAAAGGTTCGAAGAAGATGGGACTCAAGGAAATCGCCATTGGTGGCATCTATTTCAGTCCACTGCTGTTCTATGCGCTATTCGGCTTGCTACTGGCCATGCTGCTACGCACCTTCTTGCATCGTCTGGTTGGCCATCGCGACTTATTGTTTGGGGCGTGGTTCGATGTTTCGCTGTTCGTAACCGCCGTCGCCGGCATCGCCTTCCTGTTCTCCGCCGCCGATTGAGTACCACTGCAATGCGCACGTCGTTACGCCTTCTGATTACCCTGCTGGTCGTTGCCATCGCCATCGCCGCGGGAATGTGGCTATGGCATTACTACCTTTACACACCCTGGACCCGCGATGGCCGGGTGCGCGCCGAGATCGTCACCATCGCGCCGGATGTCGCCGGCCGGGTCGAAACCCTGGCGGTAGCGAATACCGAGCACGTCGAACAAGACCAGGTGCTGTTTCGCCTCGATGCGGCCCGCTACCGCACCGCCGTGGCCAAGGCCAGGGCCGTGGTCGCCAAGCACCAGGCCATGCTCGAACTCAAGCGCCATGAGGAAAGCCGTCGCAGCCGCCTGAGCAATCAGGCCATCAGTAGCGAGAATCGCGAAATCGCGCGCATCGAAACCCGCGTCGCCGAGGCCAATCTGGCCCAGGCCCAGGCCGAACTGCACAGCGCGCAACTGGACCTCGAACGCAGCGTGGTGACCGCGCCAGCGGCGGGGACGGTGCTCAACCTGCAACTCGCCGAGGGCAACTATGTCGACAGAGGCGAAGCCGTGATGGCACTAGTCAAGGCGGGTTCGTTCTACGTCACCGGCTACTTCGAGGAAACCAAGATGCCGCATATTCAGGTCGGCGATCGCGCGGTGATCTGGCTGATGAGCGGCGATACTCGCCTGGCCGGCCACGTGACTGGCATCGCCCGGGCTATCGCCAACACCAATACCCGCCTCAATGAGCAATTGCTGCCTCAAGTCGAGCCGACCTTCAGTTGGGTACGCCTGGCCCAACGCATTCCCGTACGGATTGCGCTCGACGAGATACCCGAAGGCACCCTGCTCAGCGCGGGCATGAGCGCCACAGTGCGCATTCTCGACGACGCCCAGGCGGCGGACTGACACCACGCTCATGTCGCCCTATCTCCAAGCCTACCTGACGCCCTCTTCCAGCGCGGTGAAGTTCGCCATCAAGGGCACCCTGGCGATGTTTCTGGCGCTGTATATCGCGTTATGGGCGGACCTGGAGCGCCCCTATTGGGCCTTGATTTCCGCGGCTTTCCTGCAGATCCGCCCGATGAGCGGCATGGTCATCGAGAAAGGGCTTTGCCAACTCGGCGGCACGCTGGTCGGCGCTGTCGCCGGCATCATAGTCATGGCGCTGTTCGCCCAGGCTCGCGTGCCGGCGCTGGTATCGCTGACGCTATGGATCATGCTCTGCGTCTACGGCTCCGCGCTGACCCGCAATAACCTCTCTTACGGCTGCATCATGGCGGCGGTGACCGCACTCCTGATTGTGGTCATTTCCGGCAGCGATGCCTCGCGGGTGTTCAGTATCGCCGTGGCGCGGCTTTCCGAGCTCGGCCTCGGAGCCATCTGCGCCACCTTGGTCAGCGCGCTGCTGTGGCCGACGCGAGTTCGACACCACCTCGCCGAACAGGCCGATGGTGCGGTCAACCACGCCTTCATACACGCGGCCCAGCGCCTCGAGGGCGGTAGCGAACCCGGCACTCTGCAACAGTCGCTGACCGCCAGCCTCGGCCCGTTGATGACGCTGGAAATGGATAGCCAGGCCGCTCGTTACGAGGGACCGGCGGGGCCCGGCCGCGTACGTGCCAGCCACCTGTTGACTCGGCGTACGCTACGCCTGTGCGCGACAGTCGCCGCGCTCGGTCAGTTACTGCATGAGTATCCTGGGCCGCTAGACGCCGATATCCGCTGCCTGGCCAATGCTACCGCCGAGGGTTTCCGCCGGGCCGAACGGGCGCAGGGTGTTGGTGAGGCGCGTGAACTCTTGCAAGAGTGCCGCCACGCGGCGTATCGACAGGATAGCGAAGCTCTCTCACCGCTGTCGCTACGCGTGCTGCTGGGGCTGCGCGAGGCGCTCGGCCATGCCATGATCATGCTCGATGCCCGCGAGGCCATTACCCGGCCGGGGCATCGTCGGCTACGCAGCCCGTCGCTGTCGTGGCATCGCGATCATCTGGTGGCCGCCGCCAATGCCGGTCGCGCCGGAGTAGTTTTCACGCTCATGGCGCTGTTATGGCTGTCTACCGCCTGGAGCAATGGCCCGGTCGCCATGCTACTGGCGACACTGTTCTCGGCATTCTTCGCCAGTCGCGACAACCCTGCGCGCATTAGCGTGATGTTCTTCAAGGGCATGCTCCTGGCGATTCCCAGTGCCTTCCTGTTCGGCCATGTGCTGCTGTCGCAGGCCAGCGGCTTCGTCATGCTCGCCATGCTGTTCGGCACGCCGTTGTTTTTGGGTCTGCTCGGCGCCGGGCATCCGGCGACGATGGGCTATAGCCTGGCCTTCACCATCTTCAATATTCTGCTGACCATGCCCGGCAATGGCATGGATTTCAGTATCGACGGCTTTCTCAACCGCACACTGGCGGTGATCGTCGGCGTCAGTGTGGTGGTGTTGGGGTTCCGCTTGATGCCCGAAATCGGCCCGCGAGTGCTGCGCCGACGACTCATCAACGCCACCACGCGCGACCTGAAACAACTGGCACGCCGACCACCGCGCGAGACGGACACCTGGTTCAGTGGGCGCATGGCCGATCGCCTGCTGCAACTCGCCCGCCACGATCAGATGCTACCCGAAGAACAACGCCACCTGTTCAGCCTCGGCCTGACGGGTCTCGACGTCGGACGCGCCTGCCTGCGTTTGCGTCACCGCCTCGATGATGTCGCCTCGAGCGAGGTGCGCCAAGCGCATCGGCACATGCTCGCCACTCTCGCTCAAGCTTATGCCGACAGCGCACATGGGCACCCGCCCCAGGGCATGCAAGCGGCGGGAACAGCACTCCGCGATGCCGCAGCGCAAACGACCGAGATATCGGCCGAACGTCGAGCCCTGCTCGATGGCCTGATCGAGCGCCTCGACCTGACTTTGCAGCGCCAGGCGCGGATGATGGCCGGCGCATTGGCGCCTTCGCCGGCCAGGGCCGAGACTGAGCCCCCTACCCCAAACGAGGCAACGTGATTTTATTGGCCATGTCTATTGGCGGCTTTGAAGTCCGCCCTGCCGCTGCCTATGTTGTAAGGACAGCCTCGGTGAGGGTAAACCATGCACCTCTTACTCGACTTTTTAACGTCCTTTTTAAACACCCCACCACGGCACATAGACCGGGCGGGGCCTGTTCGCAGAGCGGCAGCCACAGCTACCAGGACGAATGCGCGCGGATCGCTTCGCTCCAACCCGCGCTATCCCGTAAGTTCAGCTAGCCGGCAAGGCCGGCATCATGGCTTCAGGCGACGCCAAGATAGGCCTGAACGATCGACTCGTCCTCACGTAACGTAGCGGCGTCGCCCTGGCTGCAAATCTCGCCGTTTTCGATCACGTAAGCGTAGTGCGCCAGGCGCAGGGCCAGTCGCGCGTTCTGCTCGACCAGCAGAATCGTGGTTCCGGCCTCGTTGAGACGCTTGATAATGCGCATGATCTCGGTGACCAGCTTGGGCGCCAAGCCCATCGATGGTTCGTCAAGCAACATCACGCGCGGACCGTGCATCAACCCCCGGCCCATGGCCAGCATTTGCTGCTGGCCGCCGGAGAGCAGCGAGGCATCCTGATGGCGGCGCTCGGCGAGAATCGGGAATAGCGCGTAGACCTCCTCGATGCGCCGGCGCCGCGTAGCGGCATCCTTGACGGTGAAGGCGCCGAGTTCCAGGTTCTCCTTGACGCTGAGGCCGCGCAGGATACACCGCCCCTCCGGTACGTGCACGACGCCCAGTCGCGCGATATCGTGCGCCGGCAGGCTCTTGATCGAATCGCCTGCCAGGCTGACGTCGCCACTCTGGGCGCGCACCAGCCCGGAAATGGTCTTCAAGGTCGTGGATTTACCCGCCCCGTTGCTGCCCAGCAGTGTCACGATCTGGCCCTTGCGCACCTCGAGGCTGACGCCTCGCAGGGCCTGGATCTGGCCATAGAAGGCCGTCACCCGATCGACGGTGAGTATCGTCTCGCTCATGATAGGGCCAACTCCTCGTCGTCCTGGCCGAGATAGGCCTCGATGACCCTCGGGTCATTCTGAATGTCGTGAGGGGAACCCTCGGTGATCATGCTGCCGTGATCGAGCACGCTGATCCGCTCGGAGACTTTCATCACCAGACTCATGTCGTGCTCTATCAACAGCACCGAGACACCGCGTTCGTCGCGAATGCGCCGAATCAACTCGATCAGCGCGATTTTCTCGCTGGCGTTGAGGCCCGCCGCCGGTTCATCGAGCAGCAAGAGTTTGGGCCGGGTCGCCAAGGCGCGGGCGATTTCGACACGGCGCTGGTGGCCATACGCCAGGTTGGTGGCGAGACGTTCGCGCTCGTCGTGAATACCGACGAAGCGCAGGCACTCCTCGCTGGTTTCGAGAATCTCGCGTTCCTCCGCACGTTGGCTGGGCAGGCGCAGGATCGCGCCGATGGCCCCAGAGCGCGTGCGACAATGCATGCCCGCCATGACGTTTTCGAGCACCGACATCTCGCGGAACAGGCGCACGTTCTGGAACGTTCTCGCGATGCCCATCCGAGTGACCCGATGGGGCTTCTGCTTGACGATCGGTGCTCCATCGAAATGGATACTGCCCTGCTGGGGACGATAGAAACCGGTGATGGTATTGAACAACGAGGTCTTGCCGGCCCCGTTGGGCCCGATGAGCGTGGCGATACTGCCCTCGGCCACGCCGAAGTCGACAGCGTCCAGCACGGTATTGCCAGCGAAGCTCAGGGTGATCCGCTCTAGCTGTAACAACATGGTGATCCCCTCGCGTCAGGAACGTTTGTCGGGCCAGATGCCGCTTGGCCGAAAGAGCATGATCAGCAGAAGGAGTACCGCGAAGACCAGCAGGCGCAGCGAGTCGAGATCGCGCAGCAACTCCGGGCCCAGCACGATGATGAAAGCGCCGAGAATGACGCCGGGTATCTTGCCCATGCCGCCCAGCACCACCGCCAGCAGGATCATCACCGACTGCTCGAAGCTGAAACTCTCCGGCGAGATTGCGCCCAAATTGACACTGAAGAAAATGCCACCCATCGCACCGAAGATGGCACCGATGATATAGGCTGACAGCTTGGTCCTGACCCGATCGATACCCATCGCCTCGGCGGCGTCCTCGTCATGACGCACATACAGCCAAGCGCGGCCCAGTCGCGAATGATAGAGCCGCTGGCTGGCGATATACGCCAACACCGCCAGCACCGCGAACACATAGAAGAAATCGCTGGCGCTATCGATCCGCCAGCCGAACAACGACGGCTCGGGAATGGCGAACAAGCCACTGGCTCCTCCGGTGATCTCCAGATTGCGCGCGGTAAAGCGTACGATCTCCCCGAAGCCCAGGGTGACGATGGCCAGATAATCGCTTCGCAGGCGCAATGTCGGCGCCCCGATAACCACCCCGGCGACGGCCGCCGCGACTATCGCAAAAGGAATCGCCAACCAGAAATTGACGCCAAACTGTTGGGTAAGGATGCCGATCGTATAGGCGCCCACCGCGAAGAACGCGGCATAGCCCAGATCGAGCAGGCCTGCGTAGCCGACCACGATATTGAGCCCGAGACACAGCACCACATAAAGCAACGCATTGGTCAGAATGACCGTGGTGTACTGGTTGGCGATGAACGGCGTGACGATCAATAGCAGGATAATGATGACATGCACGGTATGGCGTCGATTCGGCGCATCGAGATACGCGTAAAGGCGCTCGAAAGGCGTGGGACGGCGAGCTTCATCGGTAGCCATATCACATTCTCTCCACTTCGGACTTGCCAAGCAGGCCCGTGGGTTTGAAAACCAGCACCAGGATCAGAATCGCGAAGGTGAAGACATCCTTCCATTCGGAGCCGATGAACTCGATGTTGGTACCGAAAGACTCCAGCAACCCTAGGATCAAGCCGCCCAGCATGGCGCCGGGTATGCTGCCGATCCCGCCGATTACCGCTGCTGTGAAGGCCTTCAAGCCGATCAGAAAGCCCATGAAGTACCAGATGCTACCGTAGTAGGCCCCCGCCATGGTCCCCGCCGCCGCAGCCAAGGATGAGCCGATGAAGAATGTCACCGCGATGACACCGGCCACATTGATGCCCATCATTCGACACATGTCCTTGTCGATGGACACGGCACGCATGGCGCGCCCGTACATGGTGCGCGAAACGCCAAGCTCGAGAGCGATCATCAAGACGGCGGCGGTGGCCACCAGTATTATCTGGTTGTGTGAGATAAACAGGTTACCTACCTCGAACCCGCCAAAACCGATATCGGTGCTGAATGCGGTGTACTGTCCGCCGGTCAGGGCGAGCGCGGCATTTTGCAATACCAGCGATACGGCCAGTGCCGTGATCAGGATCGATAGCCGTGGGGCATTCAGCATCGGATGGTAGGCGATACGTTCGATGACCACCCCGAGGCAACCGATGGCCATCATCGCCAATAGCATGGCGACGAAGATGCCCATCCAGCCAGCGCCCAGCGCGCCAGATACCAGCGACAAGGCGCCAAAACCCACGAAGGCGCCAGCCATGTAGAAATCGCCATGGGCGAAGTTAAGCAGCTTGATGACCCCGAACACCATGGTGTATCCGAGAGCGACCAGCGCATAAAAGGATCCCAGCACCAGCCCATTGATGAGCTGCTGGAAAAAGGAGTCGAAAAAGGACATGGGTGCGATTCTCTACGACGGCATGAACAGAAAAACCGGCCGGGAGCATGCCCCCGGCCGACGTGGCATTACTGCTCGTGCCGAGTCCACTCGCCACCCTTGCCTTCGAGCACGATGAAGTTGCTGCGTGCCAGGGTATTGTCCTCGGTGAAGCTGATCGGACCGGTCAGCCACTCCATGCCACCGGCCGAAGACAGCGCCTGTTGGATTGCGTCGGAATCGGTGGAACCGGCCTTCTCGATCGCCCATGCCATCAGCTGCAGGCCGTCGTAGGAGAGCGGCGCGTAGGGACCAGGCGCACGGCCGTACTCACTTTCATACTGGATGTTGAAATCCTGAGCACCCGGCAGAAACGCGGGAATCGGATTAGCGAAGGCATAGACACCTTCAGCAGCGCGCCCAGCGATCTCGAAGAGTTTCGATGACGTGGAGCCATCACCGACGGCGATCACGCCCTGGTAACCGCGCTGGCGAAGCTGACGAATCAGCAGCGCGCCATCGGCATAGTAGGCGGTCCAGAACACCGCATCGGCATTGGAGTTCTTGATTTTCGAGACTACCGCCGAGAAGTCCTGCTCGCCCTTGTTGACGACATCGAAGGAGGCGATTTCATGACCGGCCGCTTTCCACTCATCGCGGGTCAAACTGGCCAGATCCTGTGAGTAGGCATCGCCCTGGTTGATGATAGCCAGACTCTCGACCCCTTGACTCTCGAAGAAATCCACTGCCGTCTCGGCCTGATAGTCCCCGGTCGAGTTGATCATGAAGGCGTTGCCCGGATTGGCGGGAATCAGCTTGGTGGAGTTCGCCGCAATGATGACGAAGGGAATGTTGGCATCGCCGTATGTATTCAAGGTCGGCTGGGTAGCGCCTGAACAGTAGCCGCCGACGACGCCCACCACGTTTTGCGAGGCCAACATGCTGGCGGCGTTGACCGATTGCTGCGGGTCGCAAGCCGCATCGGCGGGGCTCAACTCGATCTGCTTACCCAGCACGCCACCTGATGCGTTGATTTCATCGGCCGCCAATTGAATCGCGTTGAGCATGTCGATGCCATAGGTCGCTTCCGAGCCGGTAGTCGGTAGCTGAACACCAATGGTGATGGCATCCGACTGCGCCATGGCGACGCTGCCAATGGCAACGTTCAACGCAACGGCGGAAGCTACGGTAGTGATGATGTTTCTCATGGTTTACGTCCCTTTCTTTTTGATTATCGTTATAGCGAAGAAGAGAAATCGCTAATTAACCCTGACCATTATTTATATTTTATACAAAATTGGTGCCAGCTTAACGATGGGTGCTTTTAAACGCTGAGATCACCCTAGGTTTTACTAACCCCACGCATGACGCGTCGCAATAAACTCCGGCAGTTCTTCGCGAGCCTTGAGGATATGCTCGCCGAGTCAGCGCGTCGTTTCCGCGCTATCGCGCCTTTCGCACAACATGACCAGGCGCCGATGCTTGAGGAATACGCTTCACAACGATGCCGGCCTAGGCCGGCATCGTTGTGGGATCACGCCTGGTGCTTAAGAAGATCACTTTTGTCCAAAGAGATGCCTGCGGGCTTCGTCGTCCATCTCCACGCCATCGCTCGGGTTGATTTCCTCGGCGAGGGCGTAGGCGCGCTTCACCGCGCCGCGCGCGGCAATGGTCTCGAACCAGCGCTTGACGTTGGGGAAGTCCTCAATGTCCTGGCCCTGGTTGGCATACGATCTGACCCACGGCCAGATCGCCATGTCGGCAATGCTGTATTCATTGCCGGCGACGTAGTCGTGGTCGTCGAGCCGCTGGTCGAGCACGCCATAAAGCCGCGCGGTCTCCCTGATGTAGCGCTCTATGGCGTACTCGATCTTCTCCGGCGCATAGTTGCGAAAGTGATGGTTCTGCCCCGCCATCGGACCGAGCCCACCCATCTGCCAGTACAACCACTGCAATACCACATAACGCTCGCGCCCGGACTTGGGCAGGAACTGCCCGCTCTTGTCGGCCAGGTATTCGAGAATCGCGCCTGATTCGAACAGTGCCAATGGCTGGCCGCCATCGACCGGCGTGCGATCGACGATCGCCGGAATGCGATTGTTGGGCGCGATGTCCAGGAACTCGGAAGAGAACTGCTCGCCCTTGCCGATATTGATCGGATGAATTTGATAATCGAGGCCCGCCTCCTCGAGAAAGACGGAAATCTTGTGGCCGTTCGGAGTCGTCCAATAATAAAGATCGATCATGAAACCTCCTGTTGCATGCGTTGCGCTAGAGACTCACCCACCTCATCCTGACATCGCGGCACGCCGAACGCTCCACACCCTCACGGCGCGACCGTCTTCGCGGTTTTCATGAGCCGCTCACTCATAGGCTCCTTCGATATCGACGATACGCAGGGCATTGCGCCCCAGGCCACCGTAGAGATCCAGCATGCGTTCGATCCAGGAATAAACCGGGTCGGCGTTGGAAACCAGGTCGGCACAGGAAACGCAGCGCGCCCACATGAAATTGCCAAATAATAGGTAGTCGGCCCCTGCCGGCGTATCGCCGTCGATGAAGTCGGCTTCATCGAGCCGTCCCCGCAACGGTTCAAGAGCTTGATCGAGCATGCTCAGCCCCTTGTTTGGCGCATGAAACTCCTCGAGGCTACGCCCGAAACGCTTCTCGCGGGTTTCGCGAAAATAGTCGCGATCCCGGGGGTGAATGGCATTGTGCAGATCCATGATGATGCTACGCATCATGCCCGGCGCCAGGCTGCGCTCGGCATAGAACTTGAAAAAGCGGGCACGGGCCTCGGCTGCGCCGTCGCCCAATAGCGGCTTGTCCGGATACGCGCGATCGAGGTGGCGAAAGATTTCGTAACTATCGCTCACGGTCACGTCGCCATCGACGAGCACCGGCACCTTGTCCTGGCCGGAGAACGCAATCGCCTCCTTGTCAGTGAAATGCCAGGGACGGGTCTCGGCCTCGAGCCCCTTGTGCGCCAAGGCGTACTTGACGCGCCAGCAATAGGGCGAAAAGCGCAGGTCTTCGTCGATACCGCATAGGTCATAAAGCAGTCGTGCCATGTTTCCTCCTCGTAGCAATAACGCTCGGCCTCAACGTCACCATGGTCGGGTGTCATGACGCCAGCATCCAGCAAAACATGCCACCAGTAACTACCACGACACTCACAACATCTTATCTATTAGTCTAATAATTTGACCATTGTCATACCAAACTGCCCACCAAACACTTCACGAAAAATACGATTAATACAATAAATTCAATCGTTTAATTGTATAAATACTTATTGGTGATGATTGGTAATACCAATTCCCCAAAGATGGCACAATCTCGTTTTTGCGATTATCGTGCCCGAACTTGCCGAGGCAACGGCAGTAGTGACGGCTGAAAATCAGCCATCGTCATCACATGCGCAAATGCCATACCGGACCACAACAAAGAGGGATAAGCCTCATGGATCAGACATTGCTCGCTTTATTGGCCTTCCTGCCGTTGGTACTGGCGGGAGTGCTATTGATCGGTTTTCGCATCGCGGCACGAACCGCCATGCCCATCGTCTTCATTGCCACCGCACTGATCGGCCTGCTGGCCTGGGACATGACCTTTACCCGAGTACTGGCATCGACATTCCAGGGTCTGATACTGACCGTGGCGATCCTGTGGATCATCTTCGGCGCCATTTTACTGCTCAATACCCTGAAGCACTCAGGGGGCATCGCCGCGATCCGCAATGGCTTCTCGGGTATCAGCCCCGACCGC
Source organism: Modicisalibacter muralis (assembly GCF_900102945.1). Classification (GTDB taxonomy): domain Bacteria; phylum Pseudomonadota; class Gammaproteobacteria; order Pseudomonadales; family Halomonadaceae; genus Modicisalibacter; species Modicisalibacter muralis. The sequence continues at coordinate 78,885 of NZ_FNGI01000009.1, forward strand.
CGGATACAGGCGATCATCGTCGCCTGGCTGTTCGGCTGCTTCATCGAGGGGGCATCGGGTTTCGGCACACCCGCCGCGGTCGCCGCGCCGCTAATGGTCGCACTCGGCTTCCCGGCACTCGCCGCCGTGGTGGTCGGCATGATGATCCAGTCGACACCGGTATCGTTCGGCGCCGTGGGCACACCGATCGTGGTCGGTGTCAGCGGTGGCCTCGATCAGGTCACCATCAGCGAGACATTGGCCGCCGGCGGCTCCAGTTGGGAGGCGTATTTCCAGTTGATCACTTCCGAGGTGGCGATTACCCATGCCATCGTCGGCGTGTTCATGCCGCTGATCATGGTCAGCGTGATGGCGCGTTTCTTCGGCGCCAGGCGCTCCTGGCGCGACGGCCTGGAAGTCGCGCCGTTTGCGCTATTCGCCGGTATCAGCTTCGTGGTGCCTTATGCGCTGGCAGGGGTTCTGCTGGGGCCGGAGTTCCCATCGATGATCGGTGCCATGGTCGGCCTGGCGATCGTCGTGCCCGCCGCGCGTCGTGGCTTCTTGTTGCCCAAGAAGACTTGGGATTTCCCCGAATCGTCCTCCTGGCCCTCGGAATGGATCGGCAGCCTGAAGATCGATCTCGAAGACGTTGTCGGACGCACGAAAATCTCGGTCTTCATGGGTTGGCTACCGTACGTGCTGCTGGCCGCGCTGCTGGTGATCTCGCGTGTCATCGAACCGCTCAAGGAAGCACTGCTTTCCATCAGCTTCGGTTGGAGCAGTATCCTCGGTGAGAGCGACATCTCGGGCAGTCTCGAACCGCTCTACCTGCCCGGCGGGATCCTGGTTCTGGTGGTGCTGATTACCATCGGCCTGCATCGCATGCGTGGCCAGGACGTCAAGGCGGCATTCTCCGAATCGACTCGCACACTGCTGGGCGCAGGCTTCGTGCTGCTGTTCACCATCCCGATGGTGCGCATCCTGATCAACTCCGGCGTCAACCAGGCCGACCTGGTTTCCATGCCGGTGGCCATGGCGCAGTTCGTCGCCGATAGCGTAGGCGGCGTCTACCCATTCTTCGCTCCTGCCGTGGGTGCACTGGGCGCCTTCATCGCCGGCTCCAACACCGTCTCCAACCTGATGCTGGCCGACTTCCAGTTCAGCGTCGCCGAGGCACTCGGGCTATCGACCGCGATGATGGTCGCGGTACAGGCCGTGGGTGCCGCCGCCGGCAACATGATCGCCATTCACAACGTGGTCGCGGCCTCGGCCACGGTCGGCCTGCTGGGTCGCGAGGGCACCACCCTGCGCAAGACGATACTGCCGACGCTGTACTACGTGATCTTCACCGGCATCATCGCGCTGATCGCGTTCTATGGCATCGGAGTGAGCGATAACCTGATGGGCGGTTGAGGTTGCAATAAGCCTTGAAGGAACCGCCCCGGCGATTGCCGGGGCGACTACCCGCATCATGGACACCAGGCGCTTTGTCATGAAGCGCTTTTTACTTTTCCACTTGAATTATGGAATCAATTTCCATAAATTATAATCCATAGTGGTCTGACCAGTTACCCAGGCCTAGGCAGGCTTGCGCCAAGTACCTAGACTAAGGGTAATCATCATGACGCCATCCAAGATTGAGGAATCAGCATGAACATCCTCTACGACGAGCGCCTCGACGGCGCCCTGGCGCCGACGGACAAATCGAGCGTGCTCACGCATTTGCAGCAGGCGCTGCCCGACATGACCCTGCTGCACCGCGAGGAAGACCTGCGTCCGTTCGAATGCGACGGCCTGTCTGCCTATCGCGTGCTGCCGATGCTGGTCGCCATGCCGCACACCCTCGAGCAGGTCGAGGCGCTGATGCGCTGCTGCTTTGAGCTGGGCGTGCCGGTGGTTACCCGTGGCGCCGGCACCGGCTTGTCGGGCGGCGCGCTGCCGCTCGAGCAAGGCGTGCTGCTGGTGATGTCACGTTTCGCGCAGATTCTCGATGTCGACCCGGATGCGCGCATCGCACGGGTACAGCCCGGCGTGCGCAACCTGGCGATCTCCGAAGCCGCCGCGCCGTTCGGGCTCTACTACGCGCCGGACCCGTCATCGCAGATCGCCTGTTCGATCGGCGGCAACGTCGCCGAGAACGCCGGCGGCGTGCATTGCCTGAAGTACGGCTTGACCGTGCATAACGTGCTCAAGATCGAGGTGATCACCATCGAAGGCGAGCGCATGACGCTGGGTTCGGATGCATTCGACGCGCCGGGCTTCGATCTGCTGGCGCTGTTCACCGGCTCCGAGGGCATGCTCGGCGTGATCACCGAGATCACCGTCAAGCTGCTGCCCAAGCCAGAGAGCGCCAAGGTGCTGATGGCTAGCTTCGATGACGTCGAGAAGGCCGGTAAGGCGGTGGGCGACATCATCGCCGCCGGTATCATCCCCGGTGGCCTGGAGATGATGGATAACCTGGCGATTCGCGCCGCCGAGGACTTCATTCGCGCCGGCTATCCGGTCGAGGCCGAGGCGATCCTGCTCTGCGAGCTCGACGGCGCGGAGGCCGACGTCGATGACGACTGCGCAACCGTGCGCGAGGTGCTCGAAAATGCCGGCGCGACGAATATCGCCCAGGCCCGCGACGACGCCGAACGCGCGCTGTTCTGGGCCGGGCGCAAGAACGCCTTTCCCGCGGTGGGCCGCATGTCGCCCGACTACTACTGCATGGACGGCACCATTCCGCGCCGCGAATTGCCGCGTGTGCTCAAGGGCATCGCCGAGTTATCGGAGCAGCACGGCCTGCGCGTGGCCAACGTCTTTCACGCCGGCGACGGCAACATGCACCCACTGATTCTGTTCGATGCCAACCGGCCAGGCGAGTTGGAGAAAGCCGAGACGGTCGGCGGCAAGATTCTCGAACTGTGCGTCGAGGCCGGTGGCAGCATCACCGGCGAGCACGGGGTCGGCCGCGAGAAGATCAACCAGATGTGCGCCCAGTTCCAGCCCGACGAGCTGACCGCCTTCCATGCGGTGAAGGCCGCCTTCGATGCGCGGCGGCTGCTCAACCCGGGCAAGAACATTCCGACCCTGCAGCGCTGCGCCGAGTTCGGTGCCATGCACGTGCACAAGGGCGAGTTGCCGCATCCCGAACTGCCGCGTTTTTGAGGTTCATGATGGAACACCACGAACAGGACAAGCATCCCAGCCATGCCGAGCATGGCCGCGACCTCGACCGGGATATAGCCGAGGCGCTCTGCGAGCGCGTGCGCCGGGCCGATGCCGACAAGACGCCGCTGAGGATCGTCGGCGGCGACACCAAGGCATTCTACGGTCGTAACGTCGCAGGCGAGACACTCAGCCTTGCCGAGCATCGCGGCATCACCCACTACGACCCGGTCGAGTTGGTGATCTCGGTGCGCAGCGGCACGCCGCTGGCCGAACTCGAGGTCGCGCTCGACGCCGAGGGTCAGCAGCTCGGTTGCGAGCCGCCGCATTTCGGCGACGCCGCCAGCGTCGGCGGCATGCTCGCCACCGGCCTGTCCGGCCCGCGTCGCCCCTGGGCCGGCAGCGTGCGCGATTTCGTGCTCGGCACGCGGGTGATCAGCCATGAAGGCAAGCAATTGCGTTTCGGTGGCGAGGTGATGAAGAACGTCGCCGGCTACGATCTGTCGCGGCTGATGGTTGGCGCCCAGGGCACCCTCGGCGTAGTCACCGAAGTCTCGCTCAAGGTGCTGCCCAAGCCCACCGCCAGCCACGGCCTGCGTCTCGACATGCCGCTCGACGACGCCCTGCATCGGTTCGCCGAGTGGGGCCGCCGACCGATGCCGATCACCGCCGCCGCCTATCATGACGGCGCGCTGCACCTGCGTCTGGAAGGCGGCGCCAGTTCGGTTGCGGCCACCGTCGAGCGCCTCGGCGGCGACGCCCTCGACGCCGGCTTCTGGCACAAGCTACGCGAGCAGCGCCTGGCGTTCTTCGACGACACCGACCCGCGCCCGCTGTGGCGGCTGTCGCTGCCGACCAATACCCCGCCGCTGGCGGTGAGTGGCGATGTGCTCTACGACTGGGCCGGTGCCCAGCGCTGGCTGCGCAGCGATATGGATGCGGACAAGCTGCGCGAAAGCGTGGCACGCGCCGGCGGCCATGCCACCTGCTACACGCCCCACGACAAGGGAGGAGCTGCCGAGCCGTTCACCCCGCTGGCGCCGGTGGTGGCCAAGTACCATCGCCAGCTCAAGGCCCAGCTCGACCCCAACGGCATCTTCAATCCCGGCCGGCTCTATCCGGAGTTATAGCCATGCAGACACAATTCACCGACGCCGATCTGCAAAAGCCGCATATCCGCGAGGCCGATCGCGTGCTGCGCACCTGCGTACATTGCGGCTTCTGCAACGCCACCTGCCCCACCTACCAATTGCTAGGCGACGAGCGCGATGGCCCGCGCGGCCGCATCTACCTGATGAAGGAACTGCTGGAAAGCCGCGACGACGACGACCAAGTCACCAAGGAGACCCAGCTCCACCTGGATCGTTGCCTGACCTGCCGCAATTGCGAGACCACCTGCCCGTCCGGCGTCGAGTATCACAAGCTGCTCGACATCGGTCGCGCCGAGGTCGACCGTCGTGTCGGTCGCACGCCCAGGGAGCGCGTGCTGCACCTTGGGCTGCGCAAGGCGCTGGTCGAGCCTAGGCGCTTTGCGGCGCTGCTCAAGTTGGGCCAGACCTTTCGCCCGCTGGTACCCGGCACGCTCAAGGACAAGATGCCGGCCAAACCGGTGGATGCCGGCGTGCGTCCCGACGGCAAACGCCACGCACGGCAAATGCTGATACTCGAAGGCTGCGTGCAACCGGGGCTGTCACCCAATACCAACGCCGCCACCGCGCGCGTGCTCGACAGGCTCGGCATCGGCCTGACGCCCGCGCCGCAGGCCGGCTGCTGCGGCGCCATCGATTTTCACTTGAGCGCCCAAGAGGCCGGTCGCGAGCGTATGCGCTCCAATATCGACGCCTGGTGGCCGGCGATCGAAAAAGCGGGCGAAGCCGGGGTCGAAGCAATAGTCCAGACCGCCAGCGGCTGCGGCGCCTTCGTCAAGGAATATGCCGAGATGCTCGCCGACGATCCCGACTACGCTGAAAAGGCCGAGCGTATCAGCGCCATGGCCAAAGATCTGGTCGAGATACTGCGCGAGGAGGATCTCGATGCACTGGCGGTCAAGCAGTCGCGCAAGCTGGCGTTTCACTGCCCTTGCACCCTGCAACACGCACAGCGGCTCAGCGGCGCGGTGGAAGGCGTGCTCACCCGGCTTGGCTTCGGCCTGACGCCGGTGCGTGATGCCCATCTGTGCTGCGGCTCGGCGGGTACCTACTCGGTGACTCAGCCGGTGCTGGCCAAGCAGTTGCGCGACGACAAACTCGATGCGCTGGAGGCCGGCGACCCGGAGTTGATCGTCACCGCCAACATTGGCTGCCAGACCCATCTCGACGGCGCCGGGCGCACGCCGGTGCGGCACTGGATCGAGATCGTCGACGAGGCGCTGCGGCCCGCGTAGCGATCTTGGCGGCGTTCGACGTTTCTTTTCGCCGCCGGAAACGTTTTACTGGAAATCCTTTTCAGGTTTTCCCATCAAGGAGAGATTCAATGCAGCAACGTAGCGTTCTGACCCTCGACGACGTCAATGCCATCCTCGACGCCGCCCAGCAGGAAGCCGAAGACAACGGCTGGGCCGTGACCATCGCCGTTGCCGATGACGGCGGGCATCTGCTGGGCCTGCGTCGCCTCGATGGCGCCGCGCCCATGTCGAGTTATGTCGCCACCGAAAAGGCGCGCAGCGCCGCGCTCGGGCGCAAGGAGACCCAGGTATTCGAGGATATGATCAACGGCGGCCGCACCGCCTTTCTGTCGGCACCGGCACTGCAGGGCATGCTGACCGGCGGCGTGCCGGTTCTGGCCGAGGGATACGTCACCGGCAGCGTGGGCGTCTCCGGCGTCAAACCCGATCAGGATGCCCAGGTCGCCAAGGCAGGTATCCAGGCCATCTCCAGCTAGACCAGGCACCACAACGCATCACTGAGCATTATCGATGAAAAGAGCCGGCCTGCCCAAAAAGGCTGTCGCAGGCCGGTTCATAATATAAATCTGTCATCACGAGAGCTGGCGAACGTCGGCGAGATGTCGATTGATTCGTGAATAGTGCCGTTTACGTTCGCGGCAACCCGCGACGACAGATAACAGCGCACCAGGAGGTTTTCCCATGTCCGAGCGTGTCACCCGCCACCGCCTTCAGGTGGCGCCCGAACTCGACCGCTTCCTCACCGACGAGGCCCTGCCCGGCAGCGGCATCGACGCCAAGGCCTTCTGGGCCGGCGTCGACGCACTGATCCACGATTTGGCCCCGAAAAACCGCGAACTGCTTGCCGAGCGCGAGCGGCTACAACAGGAACTCGACGCCTGGCACCGCGAAAACCCCGGCCCGGTGCGCGATCTCGCCGCCTACCGCAGCTTCCTGCGCGAGATCGGCTATCTGGTCGAGGCGCCGACGAGCGTCCAGGCCACCACCGCCAACGTCGATCCCGAGGTCCGTGTGCAGGCCGGCCCGCAACTGGTGGTGCCGGTGAGCAACGCGCGCTACGCGCTCAACGCCGCCAACGCGCGCTGGGGCAGCCTCTACGACGCGCTCTACGGCACTGACGCGATCCCCGAGAGCGACGGCGCCGAGAAGGACCGCGACTACAACCCCAAGCGCGGCGAGAAGGTCATCGCCTACGCCCGCGGCGTGCTCGACACCGCCGCCCCGCTGACCGAGGGCTCGCACAAGGATGCCATCGGCTACGTCCTGCGTGACGGCAAACTCATCGTGACCCTGGAGGGCGGCAACCAGACCGGCCTCCAGGATCCCGCCCAATTGGTCGGCTACCGCGGCGACGCCGGCACGCCCGAAGCGATCTTGCTGGCCAACCACGGCTTGCATCTCGAACTGCAGTTCGACGCCACCCACCCGATCGGCAAGACCGACCCCGCCGGCGTCAAGGACCTGGTGGTCGAGGCCGCGATTTCCACCATCATGGACTGCGAGGACTCGATCGCCGCGGTGGATGCCGAGGACAAGGTCCACGTCTACCGCAACTGGCTGGGCTTGATGCAGGGCTCCCTCGAGGAGGAGGTGAGCAAGGGCGGCGAGACCTTCATGCGTCGCCTCCACGCCGACCGCAGCTACACCACGCCCGACGGCGGCACGCACACCCTGCCAGGGCGCTCGCTGATGTTCGTGCGCAACGTCGGCCACCTGATGACCACCCCGGCGATCCTCGACGAGCACGGTGACGAGATCCCCGAAGGCATCCTCGACGGCATCGTCACCAGCCTGATCGCCCTGCACGACCTCAACAAGGGCGGCGCGACCGGCAGCCAGAAGACCAACAGCCGCACCGGCTCGATCTACATCGTCAAGCCCAAGATGCACGGGCCGAAGGAAGTCGCCTTCGCCAACGAACTGTTCGGGCGCGTCGAGGACCTGCTCAGCCTTAAGCGCGACACCCTCAAGATGGGCATCATGGACGAGGAACGGCGTACCTCGGTCAACCTCAAGGCATGCATCCATGAGGCCGCCTCGCGGGTGGCGTTCATCAACACCGGCTTCCTCGACCGCACCGGCGACGAGATGCACAGCGCCATGCAGGCCGGCCCGATGCTGCGCAAGGGTGACATGAAGGGTTCAGCCTGGATCGGCGCCTACGAGAAGAACAACGTCCAGGCCGGCCTGGCCTGCGGGCTGCGCGGGCGCGCCCAGATCGGCAAGGGCATGTGGGCGATGCCCGACCTGATGGCGGCGATGCTCGAACAGAAGATCGGTCACCCCCAGGCCGGCGCCAACACCGCCTGGGTGCCCTCGCCCACCGCCGCGGTGCTGCATGCCCTGCACTACCACCAAGTCGACGTCGCCGCGCTGCAACAAGACATGGAGCGTGAGGGCGAGACCGACCTGCTCGACGACCTGCTCAGCGTGCCGGTGGACGAGGCCGCCGACTGGCCGCGTGAGGCCATCCAGGAAGAGCTCGACAACAATTGCCAGGGCATCCTCGGCTACGTGGTGCGCTGGGTCGAGCAGGGCGTGGGCACCTCCAAGGTCCCCGACATCCACGACGTCGGACTGATGGAGGACCGCGCCACGCTGCGCATCTCCAGCCAGCACATCGCCAACTGGCTGTATCATGGCATCGTCAGCGAGGCACAGGTGCGCGAGACGCTGGAACGCATGGCCGGGGTGGTCGACCAGCAGAACGCGAATGACCCGAACTATGTGCCGATGACCCCGCACCTCGATGAGTCGAGCGCCTTCCAGGCCGCCAGCGACCTGATCTTCAAGGGGATCGAGCAGCCCTCGGGCTATACCGAGCCGCTGTTGCATCACTGGCGCGCGGTACACAAGGCGAAGGGGAGCACTGTTTAAATGCCTGCGCGAGCGAATCACGGCGTTGCGCGGTACTCGATCACTCGACTAACGACTTGTTATGTCTCGTGCTCTGTGTTCCGTGCGCCTTGTCCTTCATCTCGCTCGGCGATTTATCCAGCACTTCCCAAAGGCTGAGTGGACCACACCCTCGTCGCGCAGTTTAGCGGCGGGGGTGTTTTTCTATGCTTGGCCGGCGCAGTCGATAATCCATTCCTGAAGCGCGGCTTTCGCCTCGCTGGGCAATTCCGGCTGGGCGTCGATCAGGCCGTAGCCTCGTCGTGAACTCAGCCGCAGGTCATCCAGACCGACCAGCATGCCGCTGTCGATCAGGTCGTCGACCAGCCCGCGCCAGCCCATACCGATCCCCTGCCCAGCAATCGCCGCCTGGATCAGCAGGGTGTAGTTGTTGAAGGTCAGTTCCGACGATGTCGGATAGCGGATTCCGGCCTGTTGCTGGAAATAGCGCGGCCAATCCAGCCAGCTTTGACCTTGATCCGCCATCAGTGTCAGTAGCGGCATCTCGCTCAATGTCACGACATCCTCGATCGGCCCGTACTGAGCGAGAAAGCCGGGACTGCAAACCGGGAAGACGTCTTCGGTGAACAACCGCGGCGTGTCTTCGAGCGTGCGCTCGTCACAAAACACGATGGCGACATCGACTTCCTGATCCCGCCAGTCAAGCACGCCCTGATTGGTGATGATGCGCACGTCGATATGCGGGTGCTGGCGGCGAAACAACGGCAACCGTGGCAGCAGCCAATAAGCGGCGAACGAGAAGTCGGTAAGGATATTCAAGCGCGGTTGGCGGTGTTTGCGCTGCAACTGATCGATTGTCCGATCGATGGTCGCGAACCCTTCCTGCACGCTGCCGAATAGCGCATGGCCCGCCTCGGTCAGTTTCACCCCGCGGTAAATGCGCTCGAACAAGCGCAGATCGAGTTGTTCTTCCAGCCCACGAATTTGCTGGCTGACCGCCGACTGGGTCGAACGCAGCTCCCGCGCCGCAGCGGTGAAGCTCAGGTGCCGGGCGGCTGCCTCGAAGATTCGCAGACTATTGGGCGACACCACCCTGCCTGTCAATGACATTAACTCACCTAATGTCTTACATAAAAATTTAACGAGTTTACAGGCTTTGATATTAGCAGGGAGACTGTCATGACAGATAGTCGACTCACCCCGGCAACGATGGGAGAACCGAAGATGACCGCCAAGCGGCCCAATATTCTATTCTTGATGGCCGACCAGATGGCCGTGCAATCACTGCCTTTCCATGGCCATCCACTGGTCAAGACACCCCACCTTTCTCGACTGGCGGCCGAGGGCGTGGTGTTCGATTCGGCCTACTGCAATAGCCCGCTATGCGCGCCCTCGCGCTTCACCTTGATGGCCGGCCAGTTGCCGTCGCGTGTCGGCGGCTACGACAACGCCGCCGACTTTCCGGCGGACACGCCGACCTTCGCCCATTACCTGCGCGACGAGGGTTACTACACTGCGCTGTCCGGCAAGATGCATTTCTGCGGCCCGGATCAGTTGCACGGGTTCGAAGAGCGCCTGACCACCGATATTTATCCCGCCGATTATGGCTGGTTCGTCGACTGGGAAAACTTCGAGTCTCGGCCGAGCTATTACCACAACATGTCATCGGTGACCCAGGCCGGGCCTTGCGTGCGTTCCAACCAGCTCGACTTCGACGACGAAGTCGCCTTCCGCGCCCGGCGTTTCCTCTACGACTATGCACGCAACGGCGAGCAGCGGCCGTTCTGTCTGACGGTGTCGATGACCCACCCGCACGACCCCTATACCATTCCCCAGCAGTACTGGGATCGTTATGCGCACGACGACATCGACATGCCTCGCGTGCCCTACTCACGCGAGTTGCTGGACCCCCACTCCCAGCGGTTGCGTCACGTCTACCAACTCGACGAGGACACGCTCAGCGACGCCCAGATCCGCAACGCGCGCCACGCCTACTACGGTGCGATCAGCTACGTCGACGATCAGATCGGCGCGGTGCTCGAGGCGCTCAGAGAGACCGGGCTGGAGGAGGACACCATCATCGTGTTCTCCGGCGATCACGGCGACATGCTCGGCGAGCGTGGCCTGTGGTACAAGATGAGCTGGTTCGAGGGCTCGGCGCGGGTGCCGATGATCGTCCACGCCCCCGGCCGCTTCGCGCCGGCACGAGTCAGCGAATCGGTGTCGACCATGGATCTGCTGCCGACCTTCGCCGAAATCGCCCACGGCGGTACGCCGCCGGAATACGCCGTGCCCATCGACGGGCGCAGCCTGCTGCCTCACCTGACCGGACGCGGCGGTCACGATGAAGTGATCGGCGAGTATCTTGGCGAGGGCGCCATCGCGCCGCTGCTGATGATCCGCCGCGGGTGCTACAAGTTCGTCTGCTCGGCGCCCGACCCGGACCAGTTGTTCGACCTGGAAGCCGACCCGCTGGAACTGACCAACCTGGCCGAGGACCCGGCGCACCAGGACCTGCGCAAGCAGTTTCGCGACGAGGCCGCCCGGCGTTGGGACAACGACAAGCTGCACGGTGAGGTGATCGCCAGCCAGCGCCGTCGCAAGCTGGTGTCGCGGGCGCTCAAGCAGGGCAAGGTGACGCCCTGGGATCACCAGCCGACGTTCGATGCCAGCACCCAGTACATGCGCAATAACGTCGATCTCGATGACCTCGAGCGACGCTCGCGCTTCCCGGCGGTACCCGTCGTTCAGCCATGATGGCATCCGGGCCGGATATCGGCGGGCTGCGGCGCTGGCTGCCGTTTCTGCGCTGGCTACCGGTCCAGACGCCGCGCTCGCTGCGAGCCGATGCCGTCGCGGCATTGACCGGCGCGGTGCTGGTCGTGCCGCAGGGTGTCGCCTATGCGCTGCTCGCCGGGCTACCGCCCGAGTACGGACTCTATACCGCCATCGTTCCCGCCATGCTGGCCGCGTTGTTCGGCTCATCAAGGCAGATGGTCAGCGGACCGACGGCGGCGCTGTCGATCGCCTTGTTCGCCACGCTACAGCCGTTCGCCGGGGCCGGCACCAGCGAGTTCATCTCCCTGGCGCTGACCCTGACCTTTCTCGCCGGCTGTTTCCAGCTACTGCTGGGCCTGGTCAGGATGGGCGCGCTGATCGACCTCGTCTCGCATTCGGTGGTAACGGGATTCACCGCCGGCGCGGCATTGATCATCGCTACCAGTCAGTTGGCGTATGCGCTGGGCCTCGAATCGCTACAGGCCGACGGCTTTCTCGCTACCGGTTCGCAGTTGCTCGCCCATCTCGATGAAACCCAACTGAGTGCCCTGCTGATCGCCGCAGGCACTTGCGCGTCATGCCTGGCGTTCAAGCGCTGGCTGCCACGTTGGCCGGGTATGCTGATAACGCTGGTGGCCGCCTCCTTGCTGGCACACCTGCTCGACCCACGGCATGTCGAAATCCTGCGCATCGCAGCGATACCGACGCAGTTGCCACCCTTGTCGGCGCCGGATTTTTCCCTCGAGACCCTGCGCATGCTGACACCCGGCGCCATCGCCCTGGGGCTGCTGGGGCTGGTCGAGGCGCTGGCGATTGCCCGTGCCTTCGCGGCACGTGCCGGGCAACGCCTGGATAGCAACCAGGAATTCATCGGCCAGGGGCTCTCCAATATCGGTGGCGCCTTCTTCTCCGGCTATCTGTCGTCGGGGTCGTTCACGCGTTCCGGCCTCAATGTCGGCGCCGGGGCTCGTTCCCCGCTGGCCGCCGCGCTGTCCGCGCTGTTTTTGATACCGATGCTGATGCTGGCGGCGCCGCTGCTGCACTACGTCCCGATGCCGGCCATGGCCGGCATGCTGCTACTGGTCGCCTTCAACCTGGTCGACCGTCACGCCATTCACGAAGTACTGGCCACCAGCCGCTCGGAAACGGCGGTGATGCTGCTCACCTTCGTCGGCACGCTACTGCTACAGCTGGAATTCGCCATCTATCTCGGCGTGCTGGCTTCACTGGTGCTCTACCTGCGCCGCACCACTCGCCCACCGGTGGTGGAATGCGCACTGGTGGAGGCCCCCGAAGAGATCCGGCAGGTGGTGAAGGAACACGCCTGCACGGTAGTCAGAATCGACGGCTCGCTGTTCTTCGGCGCCTGCGAGTCGGTCGGCCAGCGCCTCGACCGCTTCGAGCGGGAGAACTTGGTGGTACTGGCGGCGGGCATCAATTTCATCGACCTGAGCGGTATTCACCTACTCAAGCGACAGGCACGCCTCTGCCACGCCCGAGGCGGAACGCTGTACCTGGCCTGGGCCAAACCCGACGTCAGCGCCCGCCTGAAGCGAGCCGGCGTATTCGGCAATGACCCGGACAAGCCCACGGCAATAACAATATGAGAGGTATCCCATGACCGACAAGCCATCCGAGAACGAGCGGAGCAATCGCCTGAATCCAGCCGTTTTTCACGGTTCCGTGGCAGGTATCGTGATCTTTCTGGTCTACGCGACCGTCTTCACCGAGCATGCCACGGCGTTCTTCAACGCCGGGCTGAGCTGGGTCGGCAGCACCTTCGGCTGGTATTACATGCTGGCGATCGTCGCCTATCTGGTATTCGTGGTGCTGATCGGGGTATCGCGATTCGGCAGGATTCGCCTGGGCCCCGACCATTCGCGACCGGAATTCTCACTGCTGTCGTGGACGGCTATGCTGTTCGCCGCTGGACTCGGCGGCGCCATCCTGTTCTTCGTGGTCTCCGAACCGCTGACGCACTACCTCAACCCACCTATCGGCGACGGCGGCGCACCACAGGCGCAACGTCGCGCCATCGTGCAGACTTTCATGCACTGGGGCATTTCGGGGTGGGGGCTGTATGTGCTGATGGGCATGGCACTGGCCTATTTCAGCTACCGCCACCGCCTGCCGCTGGCGATTCGCTCGACGCTCTACCCGCTGCTGGGCAAGCGCATCTACGGGCCGATCGGCGACGTCGTCGACATCACCGCCGTGCTGGCCATCGTGTTTGGCATCGCCACCGCACTCGGCATCGGCGTGATCCAGATGAACTATGGGCTGACCTATCTGTTCGGCGTACCGGAGGGGCTAACCGCGCAGATTCTGCTGATCGTCCTGGTAGTGACCATGGCCACCCTCTCGGTGGTGACGGGAGTCGACAAGGGCATCCGTCGACTGTCGGAATTCAACCTATTGCTGGTAGTGGGCGTGGTGCTGTTCGTGCTCTTCCAGGGCGACACGCTGCATTTGCTCAACGCGCTGGTACTGAACACCGGCGACTACCTGGTCGCGCTCATCGGCAAAAGCTTCGATACCTACGCCTATGCGCCACAGGCCCAGAGTTGGTTCAATGGCTGGACGGTGTTCTTCTGGGGTTGGTGGATCGCCTGGGCGCCGTTCGTTGGCCTGTTCCTGGCGCGCATCTCGCGCGGCCGCACGATCCGCGAGTTCGTCGCCGGCGCGCTGTTCATCCCGCTGGTTTTCGTGATGGTGATGATGTCCGTGTTCGGCAACAGCGGCATCGACATGGTCGACCAGGGTCTGGTCGTGCTGGGCGAGCAGGCCATCGACATGCCGCAGGCCACCATCTACACCTTTCTCGAGCAGTTGCCCTGGGTCGGGGTGACGGCCGGCATCGTCACGCTGCTGAGTATCGTCTTCTTCGTTACCTCGGCCGATTCCGGCGCGCTGGTGCTGTCCAACTTCACTTATATCCTGCGCGACGTAAATCACGACGCGCCGGTGCGACTGCGCGTGTTCTGGTCCACGATCATCGGCCTGATCACCGTCGCCCTGCTAATGGCCGGTGGCCTGAAGACCCTACAGAGCGCCGTGGTGATCACCGCCTTGCCGTTCTCGGTAGTGATTTTCCTGACCATGATCGGCATGTACCGCTCGCTGAAGGTTGAAGTCGGCAAGGCCGATGCGCGTCGGCAAGTGGCCTCCAGTGGCGCCGCCGGCAGTGACTGGCGCGAACGACTCGACCGCACCCTTGACGGTTCGACACACGACGGCGCGCAGGCGACGCTGCGTCATGCCATTCGACCCGCACTGGTCCAACTCGCCGAGGAGCTCGCCCAGCGCGGCCAGCATGCCACGGTTACCGAGCAGAAAATGACCGGCTCCGAGATGCTTTGCCCGTCGCTACGGGTGGACTTCGATGGCGCGCCCAGCTTCATTTACCAGATACGTCCGCACCGCATGCAAACACCCAGCTTCCTGCCCGCCGATGATGACTACTACCTGCGACTCGACGTGCACCTGACCGAGGGCGGGCTGGGCCAGGACCTCAACGGCTATACCCGCCTACAGGTCATTCATGACGTGCTCAACGAATACCAACGGCATCTGCGTTTTCTGGCCCAGGCCAGCGAGAACGGCAGCCTGGAGACCATACCCGGCCATGCCGTCGGAAGCGTCGCCACGCCGGCTGACTGACCCGACAGAGACTATTCGTTCGCTAAATCGAGCCGTACCTCGCCCGCGCGGCAACTTCTTGCTCGTGCGGGCGAGAAGTTGCTCGATTCAGGCAACTTATTGCCTAATTCAACTTTAATTTTGATGATGAAAAATATAACTATCTATTTTTAAAGGAGTAACTGATTCTCGGCCTGAAATCTGCTCTATGACACTTGTCCTCAGAGGCACTCGAGGCATCTTTATTCATCCAGGAGCAGATCATGCCAACACCTTGCTATATCAGTATCGAAGGCCAGACCCAGGGCAACATCACCGCCGGCGCCTTTACTCCGGATTCCGTGGGCAACATCTATGTCGAAGGCCACGAAGACCAGATGCTGGTTCAGGAATTCAAGCACGTCGTCACCGTGCCGACCGATCCGCAATCCGGCCAGCCCAGCGGCCAGCGTGCCCATAAGCCGTTCATCTTCACCGTGGCGCTGAACAAGGCCGTGCCGCTGATGTACAACGCCCTGGCTACCGGCGAAATGCTGCCCAACGTCGAGCTCAAGTGGTACCGCACCTCCATCGAAGGCAAGCAGGAGCACTTCTTCACCACCTCGCTGACCGATGCCACCATCGTCGATATCAACCTGCGCATGCCGCATGCCCAGGACGCCACGCGCGCCGAGTTCACCCAGCTCATGGACGTTTCGCTGGCTTACCGCAAGATCGATTGGGAGCACACCGTCGCCGGCACTTCCGGCTCCGACGACTGGCGCGCGCCGATCGAAGCCTAAGCCCTAGCATCACAAGGGTTGTTACGGCGGCTTTCCCATACTCGCCTTTTCCTGCTCACCACAACGGGCGCCAAGACACCCGTTGTGGTGGGTTTGTCTTTATGATCAAGAGAGACCGCCTTGGCCCACTCAACCGGACTGCAGTTCACGCTAACACTAGCCAACGATGACGCGGCCGACCTGGCGGTGGTCGACTTCGAGGGCACGGAGAGCCTGTCGGCGCCGTTCAAGCTGCGCGTGGCCTTCGCCAGCCGTCGCCATGACCTGTCGCCGGGCGACTGGCTCGACCGCGAGGTGGGCCTGACGGTGTGGCAGGACGGCATGGCGCTGCGCCGCTTTCACGGCATCGTCGCCGAGTTCGCCCAGGGCGACCGTGGCCATCGCCGCACGCATTACTCGATCCTCGTGCGCCCGGCGCTGTGGCGGCTGTCGTTGCGGCACAACTCACGCATCTTCCAGCGCGTCTCGCCACAGACCATCATCGCTACCCTGCTCGCCGAGCGCGGCATCCGCGAGGTGGCCTTTGCGCTCAGCCGCGAGCCGGCCGAGCGCGAGTACTGCGTGCAGTACCGCGAGACCGACCTGGCCTTTATCGAGCGCCTCGCCGCCGAGGAAGGCTGGTGCTACTTTCACGAGCGCGTCGCGCCAGCGGGTGAAGCCGCTGATGGCGCTTCGTCGAGTGACGGGAACGACACAGATACTCAGCGCCTGGTGTTCGCCGACGATCCACGGACCTTTGCCAGCCTCGGCGCCCGGCCCTATCACGGCCGTGCCGGAGGCACGGCCCCCAAGCGGCATGTCCGCCGCCTGAGCCAGACCGCGCGGGTGCGCTCCGCGTCGGTGACCCTCAAGGACGATTCCTTCAAGCAGCCGGGCTATTCACAGTTACATCAGGCCCAGCTACACGAACACCCGGCCGAGGGGCTCGACGCCCACGCCCAGCACCCCGGCTCTCCCCAACATTACGAACACTACGACTATCCCGGGCGATACAAGGCCGATGCCTCGGGCCGCGCCTTCACCCAGGCCCGCCTCGAGCATCTGAGAAGTGACGCCCTTGGCGTGACGGCCCAAAGCGACCTGCCCGAACTGCTGCCCGGGGCGCGCTTCAGCCTCACCGGGCACGACAACACCGCGCTCAATCGCGACTGGCAGACGGTCACGGTGGTGCATGACGGCCAGCAACCCCAGGCGCTGGAAGAAGACGCCGTGGGCGTTACCGCCAGCGATCGCGCCGGCGCCGACTCGAGTCAGGACATGACCCGCTACGGCAATACGCTGACACTGACTCCCGCCGACCAGACCTGGCGCCCCAAGCCCAACCCCCATCCCCGCGTCGACGGTCCGCAGGTCGCCGTGGTGGTCGGCCCCGAGGGCGAAGAGATCCACTGCGACGCCTACGGCCGGGTCAAGGTGCTGTTCCCCTGGGATCGTTATGCCGAAGGCAATGACACCAGCAGCGCCTGGCTGCGTGTATCCCAGGGCTGGGCCGGCGGTGGCTACGGCGCGATGGCGATCCCGCGCATCGGTCACGAGGTGATCGTCAGTTTCCTCGAAGGCGACCCCGACCAGCCGCTGATCACCGGGCGCACCTATCACGCGGTGAATACCCCGCCCTATGCGCTACCCGAGCACAAGACACGCACCGTGATCCGCACCCAGACCCATCAGGGCGAGGGCTTCAACGAACTGCGCTTCGAGGACCAGCACGCCCGCGAACAGATCTGGCTGTATGCGCAGAAGGATTTGGAACTGCTGACCCGCAACGACCGCACGGAAGAGATCCGTCGCGACAGTCACCTCGCGATCCAGCGCGACCGCATCAGCGAGCTCGACCGCGACGAACACCTCAGCGTACACGGCGAGCGCCGCGAGAAGATCGACGGCGACGACAGCCTGATCGTCGGCCAGACCCGCCACGAGAAAATCGGCCGGGCCACGCTTATCGAGGCCGGGCGCGAGGTTCATTACCGCGCGGGGCAACGCACTACCCTGGAGGCGGGGGCCGAGATCACCCTGAAAGCCGGCGGCAGCTTCCTCAAGCTCGACCCGAGTGGCGTCACCCTCGTCGGCCCCAGCGTCAAGGTCAACGCGGGTGGCAGCCCAGGCTCGGGCAGTGGCCAAGGCGCCCAGACACCGCTGTTACCAGGCCACGTCAAAGCCGTAACCCACCAAACGATCACGCCGGTTTCCTATGAGCAGTTACTGACGGCGCCGTTGAATGGCGCGACCACCATTGAGGTCTGCCAGATTCAGGATGCGACCAGGGCCTCCGGGCCTGAGAACTGTGGCCTGGGAGCACAATGCCGATGCGGATAAACACACCAGAGCCGCCCCAGCGGCCCTTGAAATCACGCTTCCTGATCGACCTGGCCATGCATCGCGATGGGTTGCGTGAGATGCGCAAGGCCGAGCCGGACGCTCGCCATGAATTGCTGTATTGGCAGACCGATCACAAGGGCATGGCCGATGCCGGGCCGCTATTGGTCGAACCCGTCTCATCCGGCGCCTGCGCCACCTGTCGGCAATGGCTCGAACAAGGGCTGGCCATCGAGTTGCAGGGCACGCGGCGCTTTGATGATACCGCTACGCATCTGCGCACCCTGACGATGACGGAGCGTGAATCATTGCCACCGGCGCTGTTTCGTTACGCGGACTCGCGACTGTATGCCGGGCTGCAATCGGTACTCGATGAGCATGAGCGCGCCCGCCTGTTGGGACCGAACGAGGCGATGACGGGCATGGCGGGCAACGAGGCGTGGACGCTACGCCAGCCGCCGTTGGCTGCGGAACGTTATGTGCTGACTGACGCGCCATTCCGGCTGACTCAGCCGCATTTGCAGGGGCTGCAGACGTGGCGTGAACGTGCATTGCTACAACCCCTGGTGGACCAACACACCATCCCTATCGAACGGCTAGTGGGCTGGTTCCAACAGATGATAGCCATGGGGTTTGACAACGAACAGACCTGCTTTGAGGGCTGCCAACGCCTGGCCTCGCTGGGTTTCGATCAACCCCTCGACTCGCATTGTGCGGCTATCCAGGCCCTGGGCGCTGCGCCCTGGCAGACCAAGCTGGCTGCGCTGGAAGCCCGGCTTATCCACGCTCGAGGCACCGTTCAGGAGGCCCATCATGACTAGCGCCGTGCCACCCCCGCTGCCCAGTTGCCAGTCCACCGATGGTACGGTGCAGTTGCCCGATTGCGCCGCCAAGGTATTGGTGGTTCTCGAACACAAGGACACCCTGGGGCAGCCACTGCCCGAGGGCATTCGCGTCGAGGTGCGCGATAGCCGTCGGAGAAGTTACCTGGGCGTTACCGATACCGAGGGCGTCAGCCAGCATCCCGGCGTGATCGCCGGGCTGTTTTCCTGGCAACTGCTGGCCGCGCCGGGGCGCCATCTGGTGGCCGTCGATGGCCAGCCGGTGCACCCCGTCGCGGCGGGGCTGGGTGCGCCGGAAGCCAACGCGGTGATGCACGAGACGACCGTGACCGCGACCTATCTGCCGCCACCGATCCTCATCGATCTGCATACCTCACCGGGTAGCGGCGCGGATCGCTTGAGCGACGACCAACTCGAGCAATTGCGCCGGGATGGCGATAGCGCCACGCTGTTCGTGCACGGCTACAACGTCGCCCGCGGCGACTGGGGGCGCTTCAGTGTCGAGGCCGAGGCTGCCGACGCCGGTGGACCGTTTCGCTTGGGCGCCCCGCTGCTGCGGCCCAGTGGCGCGGCCACGGTATCGACGCTGTGTCAGAGCCAGGCTTTGGAGGCCGACGCACGCGGCCTGAACGGCAGCGGCGCCTGTAGTTGGCTGGCCAGCATGGAGTACCAGTTCAATCGCGCCGCCGGGATGGCGGACGCCGACTGGCGACCCTACAGCCGAGTGGTGGGTATCGCCTGGCCCGGTGACACCGGTTCAACCGCCTTCGTCGAGGCCGAGTTCAGCGCCATGCAAAGCGGCCGGCGGTTGGTCACGGTGCTCGGGCAACTGATCGACGCCAAACTGTCGATCAACATCGTCAGTCACTCGCTGGGCGCGCGGGTGGTGTTAACGGCGCTGAACATCCTCGGCGAGCGTATCACGGGCCCGTGCATCGACAACCTGTTCCTGTGGGAACCGGCGGTGGCCGACAACGCCCTGTCGCCGGACAGCCCGTTTACCACGGCCGCGCTGAAGGGCGGCTACGATGAGAGCTTCGGCCAGAATTCGCCGGGCCGCGAGACGCACCCGCTGGGCATGGGCACCTTCCCGCTAGCGCATCGCTCAATAAAGAATACCGTGGTGCTGCACTCGCGCGAGGACGGCATCCTCGGCCCCAGCGGCGAGCCGGACGCCAGCGCGTGGTACGATCCCCGCGACTGGCTGGACGACGTCGCGGCCTTCGTCGACGCGCCCCAGGACGACCGCCTGGGCGAGCTCGGCGGCGCCTACCCCAAGAAGTGGTGGACCTTCCCGCCGCTGGTCGCCGGCGGCCTGGGCTATTTCCGCGACTATTACTTCGAACGCGCCCGGGCGCTGGGCGGCGACTGGGAAGCGGCGATGTTGGTGCACCTGCAACAGCGCGCCCAGCATGAACCCCACATCCAGCACCTTATCGATCGCGCCTGGGACGCCCTCACCCAAGCGATCATCGACGAAGCGCGTCGGGCGGCGGCGGCAACCCCCGCTGGCCCGCTCGACCCCAACGTTCCCTTGCCAGAGTACGATCTGCTCAAACCGCTGGCGCATCATGGCCGGATCAGTGAGTTGATGGCGGAACGCTTCGCCGAACGTCTGCGCCGGCTCGGCCAGCGCGACAACTGGCAGCCCCGCGATCGGCAGGTAAGACCGGCATTGGGACTGGTGGGGTTTAAGAAGGTGGAGGATGTAGAGTTTTTTGCCAAAAAACTAACTAAAGATACTTTTGGCTTCGTAGACCAATCGACCTGGCTACTCGCCCATTCGGCGATGAAGTACCCCACCGAGGAAACCTTTATCAAGAGCTACAAGGAAGGCATCATCAACCAAATAAAGGAGAGATCGCGCTTTGGACGCTATTAGAAACAGTGACAAGCATCGCGCCTCGGGGCGCTGGGTGCAGCTTGGTTTGGCGCTTTTCGTCATCGTGTTACTGACAGGCTGCGCAGTTAGTCGCCATCAACCAGGGGGGCAACTTGGACCGGTAATGGCACTCGGCGTTTCCAGTGACGGTCGCTATGCCATCAGCACGCATCAATCCAAGCATCTCGTGCTCTGGAATCTGCAAGAGCATAGCCGAGACATTCTCTCCACCAATGCCAATATCTACAGCGCTTATTTCATTCGTAATCGCAATGCGTTTCTATGGCAAGACCTGAACGATACCGTGCGAGTACAAACAGTCGATGGCGAGGTGCTCAGGCAGTTTTCGCACTTTCCGACGTATGGTCATGTCGTTGGTGAAAACCTGGATCACTACCTTTCCGCGAATGCGACCTGGAATATCTATTATGGGCACGGCGATGAGATGCAACCCGTGTTGCGTGACAGCGATAGCCCCAGCGTTATCGGCAGCGGCAAAGTGCTCAAACTCAGCTTGGCCGAGAACGGCTACTTTGTTTCCGCAGGGTCTGGCTTTAGAGAAGTCGATCAGCGGCCAATAGCGAGTCACCCAACAGTCAGGCCGCTGGATGATCTGCGTTTTTCATCGAACTATGCCGGCGTGGTGCTTTGGGATGTTAATACACTAGAACCTGTTGCCAAATTGCCCGGCAATAACGTCAAAGTCGACGCGGCTATTAGCCCCAACGGCCAATGGGTCGTTAGTGGCGATGAGAATACCATCGGCTTGTATTGGAATACCGACCACCTCAATGATCGTTATCGCATGGCCAGTTACTACCATGGTATTTTTTTGGATGATGCTCCTTCCGGGGCCGATAGCAGTCAGCAATGGGACAAAAGCCAGCTAATCCCTTTACCTCTAGCCAATGAGCCAGACCGCTGGGGTGATCGCAGCGTGGTCACCAACACCACCGTCGCCTTGGCCTTTATCAACGACAGCGAAGAATTCCTGCGCTTCGGCACCTATAGCCACTGGGTCGCGCTGTTCGAGGCCGGCAATCCCTGGCCGCAGAAATACTTCGATCTCGGCGACGATCCCTGGCCATCGACCTCGTCTTACCTGCGCAGCCTAAGTATCGCCACCGCGCCCCAGGCCAATGTGCTGGTCACCGGGCATCGCGACGATGGCGGCATCACGGTTTATCGCTACGACCCTGAGGCGCAAACCCTGACCCGGGAATGGGTGGGCGAGTAGCACCGGCCTATTTTAGGATATGATGAATTTTCCCACCGCTGGTCGCCGAGATGCTTGCGACAACCCGACTAGTCTCAACGCATTGGAGCGAACCCGCCGATGAAGCACCATCCCGCCCACCGCTGGCTTTCACTAACACTTTCGCTGTTCGTCATGCTCACGGTGAGCGCCTGTGATGACCAGGACAGTGAAGAGGCGCTATCCGAGGGCGGTTACGTGCCACCCTTGCTGGAAGATCTGCCGTCGTGCGAGAGGATTTACAGCATTCTTGGCGACTTCACCGTTGGGCTAGTTCCGGGTGGAGACGATGAAAATGACGGACCGTGGGAGGGCCCGCTCAAATACGGCGTATCCTGCGCCTGGGTGACCGAAGAGGCGCTCAGCGGTAATCCCTTCGAAGCCATCAAGGCCAGCGGTGTTGCGGTGCAAATCATCGTGGAAGAAGATCCCCTCACCGAGGCAGACTATCGCCAACTGGGGATGATTGTGGAAGACCAACGGGCAGCGGATATCAACGGCCTCCTGGTCGTCCCGGGGGGAGAGCTCGACCTGGCCGAGCCACTGAGTATCATCGGGCCGGCGGTGGTCGTTGGCCGTGTCTACATCGGTTTTGCTGCCGGAGGAGTCTACTTAGGACGGTCAGACGGGGTGAAAACTCTCACCAATGACAGCGCGGTTGAAGCAGGCGTTGCCTTGCACAGGGCTCTGGCCGAATCGAGGTAGCAACCCACGACCGATGCCGGTGGGCCGTTCCGGCTGGGCGGGCGCTCGCCATGGCGCATGATACCATTGGCGCATCGTTCACCGCTTTGTATCCGAGACGCTCATGTCCCTCGACGATCTTCATCTCAACCTGCGCAACCTGACGCCGGACGATTATCCGCAGCTCAAGACGCTGATGGACGCGGTCTACGACGACCTCGGCGGCGCCTGGCCCAAGCCAACCATCGACAAGCTGATCGACGAGTTTCCCGATGGCCAGATAATCATCGAGGACGACGAGCACATCGTTGGCATGGCCCTCTCCGCGCTGGTCGATTACGACACGTTCTCCAACCCGCATAAGTACGACGACCTGATCGGCCATCGCGAGATCATCCTCAACGACGCCAATGGCGATGCGCTTTACGGACTGGATGTGCTTATCAATCCTGCCTATCGTGGCTACCGCCTGGGGCGCCGCCTTTACGAGGCGCGCAAGGAGCTGTGCCGTTCGATGAACCTGCGGGCGATTCTCGCCGGTGGGCGTATCCCCAATTACCACCAGCACGCCGACGACATGTCGCCCAGCGAGTATCTCGACGCAGTGGCGCGCAAGGAAGTTCACGACCCGATCCTGTCGTTCCAGTTGGCCAACGACTTCCTGGTCAAGCGCCTGCTGCGCAAGTACCTGCCGGAGGACGAGAAGTCGCAGGGCTACGCGACGCTGCTGGAGTGGAACAATATTCTCTTCGAGCCCGCGGAGCGGGTGATCGAAACGCGCAAGACGCAAGTGCGCGTCGGCGCCGTGCAGTGGCAGATGCGTGAATTCGCCTCAGTGGAGGCCGTGCTGCAGCAAGTCGAGTATTTCGTCGATGCGCTATCCGATTACCAGAGCGATTTCGCGGTGCTCCCCGAGCTGTTCAATACTCCACTGATGGGTCTGACCGATCAATCCGACCAGATACAGGCGATTCGCTTTCTGGCCGGCTTCACCGAGCGTTTCAAGACCGAAATTTCACGCATGGCAGTGTCCTACAATATCAACATCATCGCCGGTTCGATGGTCGAGGAAGGCGACGACGGCAAGCTCTACAACGTCGCTTATCTGTGCCACCGCGACGGCTCCATCGAAAGCCAGGCCAAGCTGCACGTCACACCCCAGGAGCGTCGCGATTGGGTCGTGGAGGGTGGTGACGAACTGCACGTGTTCGACACCGACGCCGGGCGCATCGGCATACTGGTCTGCTACGACGTCGAGTTTCCCGAGTTGCCACGCCTGCTCGCCGATCAGGACATGGACATCCTGTTCGTGCCGTTCTGGACCGACACCAAGAACAGCTACCTGCGCGTGCGCCATTGTTCCCAGGCACGGGCCATCGAGAACGAGTGCTACGTGGTGCTGTGCGGCAGCGTGGGCAACGTGCCGTCGATCGAGAATCTGGATATCCAGTATGCCCAGTCGTCGGTATTCTCGCCGTCGGATTTCGCCTTTCCCCACGACGCGGTGCTCTCCGAAACCACGCCGAATACCGAGATGGTGATGTTCTCGGATCTTGACCTGACGCGGCTCAAGGTGCTGCGCTCCGAGGGTTCGGTGACCAACCTCAAGGATCGCCGCAAGGATCTGTTCGACCTGCGCCTGCGCGACTGGTCGTGGAAGGCCGGCGGCCGGCATCCCGGCGAAAGCTGAGCGGACGCCAACGTAGAGGAGCCGACGATGAAATGGTGGCGCGCCTGGCGGGCCGAACGCTTCGACGCGAATCACCCGTTTCCCGAGGATGACTGGCATGAGGCGCGCAAACGGGTGCCGCTACTCGCCGCCCTGAGCGACGACGACGCGCAGCGTCTCGGCCGGCGCGCCTGGCGACTACTCCACCGCAAGCGGCTGACGATTCCCGAAGGACTGGATTTCGATCTTGCCGCGCGGCTGGGCCTGATGGGCCAGGCCGGGCTGCTGACGCTGGGCTGGAGCGACGGCGATGCCAGCGATGCTTTCGCCAACGTCCATGAAATCCTGCTGCTGCCGGATAGCTTCCGGCGCAAGGTGGAAGAGATGGACGAGGCCGGCGTAGTGCATGAATACCATGACGAACGCGCCGGCGAGACCTGGTACCAGGGGCCGGTGGTGGTGTCGCTGACCGATGTCATGGCCAGTGGCGACTGGACCGGCTTCAACGTGATCATTCACGAACTCGCCCACAAGATCGACATGGGCAACTCGCAGGATGTCGACGGCTTCCCGCCGCTGCCGCGCGGTATCGCCGCCGGCGAATGGCATCGCATCTTCACTGCGGTATGGGACGACCTGCAAGCGCGCCTGACGCGCGGCGAAGACACGCCAATCGACGACTATGCAGCCAGCCATCCCGGTGAGTGTTTTGCGGTGTGTTGTGAATACTTTTTCGCCGCACCCCATGTGCTCGACGCGGCCTACCCTGAGCTCTACGCACTGCTCGGTCGCTATTTTCGTCAGGCACCGCTGGAACGCATGCCCGCGGCAGTTGGCGTCATGGCAAAGTGAGGAGACCGGCTCAGTTATCGGGGGATGTTGACCAGACCTTGGAGCGTTCCGGAGGCATGCGCTCCTCGCAGGGTAGCTCACGCGTCGACCAGGTCGTGCCGCCGGCCTGATGACAAATAGTCGCGCCCGACTCGCGATCATCGGCGCTTTCGACAGACTGTTCCCGTTCATCGATATGCAGGCCGTCGACAATCACTTCGATTTGCGGCGAGGGCCAATGGCGCTCCTGCCAAGGTTGGTGCTGATCCTGCCAGTCGTAATCGTCGGCCAAGGCGCCCAGCGAGATACCCATCGCAACCGATCCTAGCAGCATGCCAACCCAGACCATCGTTTTCATCACGTTCACTTTTTCTGCGTGCTTTAGAATGCGCTATGTCACCAGCCTAGTCGAAACGGCCACCGCCCGTCGCATCCAGGCCGCGCGCCAGCCAGTCCCATAGCAATGCCGCCTGCTCACGGAGCTGGCGCCGCGCCGGACGCACCAGCCAGAAACCCTCGTCGCTGGGCAGCGCCAATGCGAAGGGCGCGACCAGATCCTCACGCTGGGCCAGCAGCCCATGATGGGTCAAGGCCACGCCGCAGCCAAGCGCCGCCAGGTCCAATGTCATCACCTGGTTATCGCAGGACAGCGTTCGGCACTGTCGATCCAGCCCCACCACGCCGGCATGCTCCAGCCAGGCTGGCCAGCCAACGGCAAACCCCACCGCATGCAGCAGCGTCTCGCCGGTCAGGTCCGCCGGTCGATTCAGCCTGCCGGCCAGTTCAGGGGTGCAGGCTGGCAGCATCGCTTCGTCACCCAGCGAGAGTGCTTCGACATCCACCCAGTCGCCACGCCCGTAGCGTATCTCCAGATCGGCACCCTCAGGACCGAAATCCGCCGCCCATATGGCACTGACCAGGCGCACCGCGACATGCGGGTAAGTACGATGGAAGAGCAACAGGCGTGGCGCTAGCCAGCTTTGCTGCATGACCGGCGTGGCACGCAATGTCACCGGTGCCTCCGGGCGCGGGCCGAACACCTCGGCAGTACCCTCGGCCAGCCGTGTGAATGCTTCCCGAATGCTGGGCAACCAAGCCTGCCCGGCGGGTGTCAGCGTCAGGCTACGCGGATGACGCACGAATAGCTTCTGACCCAGGCGATCTTCGAGCAGGCGAATGCGCTGACTGACCGCCGATTGGGTCACGCCCAGCTCGTGGCCGGCTGCGGTGAAGCTCAATGTGCGGGCCGCGGCTTCGAAGGCCTGCAGCCAGAGAATCGGCGGCAGCGGCGTCATGAGTAAGCGAGGTATAAGTTAAACTTGGCCATAGGCCTCAGATTAATCGTTTGTCGGGACGAGGACCAGGCGTCATTCTCGATATCCTACCCGCGCTCGCGCTACGCCTGCCGGATGCGGTATGGGTGACGCGACCCGTGCCCATAACGACAAAACCAATACCGGTACCGTCTTGTCTTTATTCATGAGAAGGAAGCAACCCATGCCCCACTCGCTGCCTAGAACGTTCCTCGCCCTGCCGCTGGCCATTGCCGCCGTGCTACCCGCCCAGGCCGACGATGCCACGCTCGATTTCGGTGTCCCCGCCTGGCCGGGCATCACCGTGAAGAACGAGATCGCCGTGCAATTGCTCGAGCCGCTCGGCTATGCGACGCAAAGCCACGAACTTGGCTTGCAGGTGATCTACCAGGCGCTGGGCGCGAACGATCTCGATGTTTTCCTCGGTGGCTGGCTGCCGGCTCAGCAGGCGATGCTCGAGCCACTCGAGGAAAGCGGAGAAGTCGTGCGCGTCGCCAACAACGTCGACGGCGCGCAAATGACCCTGGCGGTGCCCGAATACGTTTATGAGAATGGCATACAGAGCTTTGCCGACCTGGATCCCAATCGCGGGTTGTTCAATGGCGAGATCTATGGCTTCGGCGCCGGTTCGGCAGCCAGTGAGATTCTTATCAAGGCGATGGAAGAGGATGCCTGGGGCCTCGCCGACTGGAGCATCGTCGACACCAGCATCGTCGGCATGCTCGGCGCCGCTGAGAGTGCCATCGAGCGCAAGGAACCGATCATCTGGGTCGGCTGGACGCCGCATTGGATGAACCTCGAGCTGCCGATGCGCTATCTGGAAGATCCCAAGAACCTGTTCGGCGACAATAACGGCCAGAGCGAAGTGCTGACGCTGATTCGCGGCGACTATGCCGAGACACACCCCAATCTGGTGACGTTCTTCGAGCAATTCATTTTCAGCGCCGAGGAGCAGAGTTGGATGATTCAGGGCTTTGCCCTGGATGAGCGCCCGGCCCCCGACGTCGCCAAAGAGTGGATCGAACGCAATCCCGAACGTATCAAGAGCATGCTCGAAGGCGTGACCACCAAAAGCGGTCAACCTGCGTGGCCGGTCGTTAGCGAATTCCTGGCGCTGTAAAAAGCGAAGCACTGGCACTGTAAGCAGCGAGGCGCCCGCGGTGAACAATGCTATCGGGCGGTAGCATTCAAGATTGGCCGCCGCCCGGCGGGCGCGTATCCTAATGGCGAACTTACCACGTCACCGGATGTACATACGGTATGTCTCGCTCTCTGGGTATTGTCATCATCCTGGCGGTCTCCCTGGTTTCGCTCGGTCTGCTATGGCAGTGGCTGGCCATGAGCGATGCGCTAACGCCGGGGCATCTGCTTCAGTACACGCTGGCCTGGCGCAATTCGCCGTGGGCGATCGTGGCGGTCATGGCGATCTACGCCGGCGCCTCGCTAGTGGTCTTCCCAATGAGCATTCTGGGCATGGCGACTGGACTGGTGTTCGGTCCGCTATGGGGATTCGTCTACGCCATGGCCGGAACCTTGCTGGTTTCGGTCATCACCTACTGGATTGGCCGTCGGCTGGGTCGTGAGGCACTACTGAGCCACGGGGGGCGGCGCCTGAACGGCCTGGCAAGGCGTCTCGCCGGACGTGGCATTCGTACCATGGCGGTCATCAACCTGCTGCCGCTGGCGCCTTTCACGTTGACCAACATGCTGGCCGGCGCCTTTCATCTACGCTTTCGCGATTATCTGGCAGGATCATTGGTGGGTATCGTCCCCTGGGTCATGGGCTTGACGCTACTGAGCAGCCAAGTCAGGGAACTGCTGACCGCCGAGAATCGCACCGAGCTACTGGTATCGCTGGGCGGGATCGCACTAGGCTTGCTGATATTGCTGGGGCTAAAGCGCTATGCCACGCACCGCCAACGGCAACGCTCGCGGCATTGATTCCGGCTGTACTCAACCGGTCCGACTACTTCTGGGGAGCCTTGGACTCGTTGGTTTCGAAGCTGATCACTGGCTCGTCCTGAAACACCCAACGCAGTATACGTCCGCGGTGGCGCAATAACTGCCACTCCGCTCCCAATCGACTGCGCACGCGCTCCCAGGCGCCATCATCGGCGTGGCTGAACGGCCCACCGGCGGCAATCGCCCGACGGTAAACCGCTATGCAACGGGCCGTGCAGCGAGTTTCATCGAAATTGGCCGCCGTGGCCAGCGCCCCATCGCGCAGCACTGCGCGACGCTGGGCATCGTTCAAACTAGCCAGCATATCGGCGAAGGTCTCGGCGTCGTCATTGGGCAGCAGCAAGCCGTTATTGCCATTCGCCAACACTTCGCGCACCCCGCTGGCATTGACTGCCACGACGGGCAACCCAGTGGCCATCGCTTCGACCAGTACCATGCCCTGAGTCTCGCTATGCGAGGCGAAGGCAAACACGTCCATGGCGTGATAGGCATCGATCAACGCCTGCTCATGAAGCTTGCCAGTGAAGTGAACCCGCTCCGCGACGCCGGCATGTATCGCTACCGCCTGCATGGCGTCACGGGCACCGCCATCGCCGACCACCAGAAAATGCGCATCGGGCTGCCTGCGTAACAGGCGTGTCACCGCCTCGGCCAGAAACGGTAAATTCTTCTCGAGCGCCAAGCGTCCGACATGTCCAACCACATAGTCCCCGCGCGCGATCCCCAACTGCGCGCGCAGCCGCGTGCCATCGCCTCGGGAAAAACGTCGGGTATCGACTCCGCTGGGGACCACATGAACCGAGTCGTTGGCCCCACGCTGACGCATCAGGTCGCGAATGCTTTCACTCGGCGCGATCACCGCGTCGCAAAGGCGGGTGTATTCGGTGGGCAACGCCACGGCGAAGCGCTGCATGCGCGGCGAGTCGCCAGGCACGTAATGAGTATAGTGCTCGTACAGCGTGTGATGCGTGAATATCAGCGGCAAACCGTAGGTCTCGGCGGCACGCGCGGCGGTGTCGCCAAGCAGAAATGGATGGTGAGAATGGATGATATCGGGATCGAACTCCTCGATGACCTCATAGAGCCGACCGGGAATCGGCACCGGCAAGGAGAAATCGCTGCCATTGAAACGCTGCATCGCGGCCACGCGAACCACATCGGGCTCATGACGCGGCTGCCCTTTCATCTTTGGCGCCACGACCAATACCCGGTGCCCCTCCGCCTGCAGGCGCGACTTGAGCCGCTGCACGGATTCGCTGACCCCGCCGACTATCGGGCGATAGGTATTGGTAAACATGAGTATATTCAAGCCATCGCCTCCCTTGGCAATCAAACACCCCACCCTCGAAGCCGCACATCATAGCAGCCGTGCTAGCGTCTGCCATGGTTATCGCTAACTATACCGGTGGTTGCGATATCCGTCCCGGCAATGACTCCTCAAGATAGGCAATGAAGGCGCGCAGGCGCGTCGGTACGTGTCGGCGCTGCTCATACACGGCATAAAAATCCGCTTCCACGCCTTGCCATTCTGGCAGCAAGGCGACAAGTTCACCGCTTTGAAGATGACGGTACACATCCCACCACGAGCGTAACATCACGCCATGCCCATCCAGCGCCAGGCGGGTGATCACTTCACCGTCATTGCTGGCCAGACGCCCGCCCACCTTGACCGCCACTTCACGTGAGCCGCTGACGAAGCGCCATAGAGCGTAGTCACTGTCATTCTCGCGCACCACCAGACATTGGCAAGCGCCGAGTTCCTGAGGCGTCTTCAGCGCCGGCATGTTTGCTACGTAATCCGGCGCGGCACACAGCACGCGCCGGTTGCGCAATATGCGCCGCGCCACCAGGCGTGAATCGGGCGGACGACCGACACGGATGCCAACATCAAAGCCATGATCGGCCAGATTGAGAGGGAAGTTGGTCAACTCCAGCAGCAGTTCGAGACGTGGGTGCTCGGCGGTGAAGCGTGAAATCAGTGGTGCGACATGGCGCCGCCCAAAACCGAAGGTGGCGTTGATTCGCAGTCGCCCGGTCAACTCGCTCTGGCGATCGCCCAATGCGCCTTCGAGATCGCCTAGCTCATCGAGAATCGCCGCGCCACGCGCACTATACAGCTCGCCTTCAGGAGTCAGGGTCAGCCGCCGCGTGGTACGGCTGGCCAGTTGCACGCCCAGGCGCGCCTCGAGCTGGCTCAGCCGCTTGCTCACTGCCGACAGTGACAGCCCCAGCTCGCGGGCCGTCGCGGTCAGGTTGCCGCACTGGGCCAGACGCTGAAAGAAGGCGAGATCGTCAAGTTGCGCCACTCGATTCTCCACTTATGCGCAATAGTAACTTGCACTCTAGCCTGATTATCTCACGCAACCCAGGGGCTAGACTGCAGGTAAGGTAACCACTCTCGACAGGAGAATCTTATGAGTCACAAGATCGCCGTCATCGCCGGTGACGGCATCGGCACGGAAGTCATGCCCGAAGGGTTGCGCGTACTCGAAGCCGCCGCCGAGCGTTTTAACATCGCGCTGTCCTTCGAGCACTTCGATTTCGCCAGCTGCGATTACTATCTCGAGCACGGCCAGATGCTGCCGGACGACTGGTTCGATATCCTGTCGAAGTTCGACGCCATCTATTACGGTGCGGTGGGCTGGCCGGACAAGGTGCCGGATCATATCTCGCTGTGGGGCTCGATCCTGCAGTTCCGGCGGGCCTTCGACCAGTACATCAATCTGCGCCCGTGCCGGCTGATTCCCGGCATCAAGAGCCCACTGGCCGACCGCGAGCCCGGCGATATCGATTTCTACGTGGTGCGCGAGAATACCGAGGGCGAGTATTCGAGCGTCGGCGGCAGGATGTTCGAAGGCACCGAGCGCGAGGTGGTCATCCAGGATACCGTGATGACCCGCACCGGCATCGACCGGGTACTCAAGTACGCCTTCGAACTGGCCGCCAAGCGCCCGCGTCGCAAGCTAACCTCGGCCACCAAGTCCAACGGCATCTCCATCACCATGCCGTACTGGGACGAGCGAGTGAAGGCGATGGCGACGAACTACCCCGACGTTACCGTCGATCAGTACCATATCGATATCCTGACCGCCAATTTCGTCATGCACCCCGACTGGTTCGACGTGGTGGTGGCGAGCAACCTGTTCGGCGACATTCTTTCCGACCTGGGGCCGGCGTGTACCGGCACCATCGGCGTGGCGCCATCGGCCAATATCAATCCCGAGGGCCGCTTCCCCAGCATGTTCGAGCCGGTCCATGGCAGCGCCCCGGACATCGCCGGCAAGGGCATCGCCAATCCGATCGGTCAGATCTGGAGCGGCGCGATGATGCTGGAACATCTCGGCTTCGAGGATGCCGGCAAGGCCATCGTCGAAGCGATCGAGAACGTGCTCAAGGAGGGCCCCGAGCAGGCACCCTTGACGCCGGATTTAAAAGGCAAGGGTGACACGCAAGCGTTGGGCAAGGCGATTGCCGAAGCGCTCAGCGCCGGCTAATCGCCACCCTGGATTGTCATTTTTCTGACAGTCTTTTGCCTCAAAAACATCATCAGAGCATCCTAGGATGCTCTGATGATGTTTTAGCACAGCGTTCACTTATTCCGTGATTCGTTTTATCCCGATTTCTTCTTGCAACTTTCTTCCGATGCTCCTATCACAAATAGGGTACGTCATCCCGATAAGGACATCTCAATGATCATCGCCACGCGTCTGCCCACATTTCCCCGCCTCACCTGGCTCGCACCTTTTTCGCTGCTGGCCGGCTGCACCGGCATCCCCGAGGGCACCAAACCGGTCACCGGTTTCAAACTCGACCCCTACCTCGGGCAGTGGTATGAAATCGCGCGTCTGCCACATGGCTTCGAAGAGGGGCTGTCGTGCGTCACCGCCACCTATACCCGGCGTGAAGATGGCGGCGTGCGAGTCGTCAATCGCGGCTACAACCTGTCCGAAGGCGAATGGGACGTCGCCGAGGGCAAGGCCTACTTCATCGAAGAACCCAGTGTCGGCAGGCTCAAGGTCAGCTTTTTCGGGCCGTTCTACGGTGGCTACAACATCCTCGAACTGGATGACGACTATCGCCATGCGCTGGTCGCTGGCCCGGATCGCGACTATCTGTGGATTCTTGCCCGCGAGCCGCGCATCGACGAAACGACCTATCGCTCGCTGGTCCGGCGCGCCGGCGAGCTGGATTTCCCCGTCGATGAGTTGATCCGCGTGGAACAGGACGTGGCCGTCTGCCCGAAACGCGCCGTCGGTTAAGGTGGCGGAGCGGTTTTCATTATCGCACCCGCCATTTTCATCAGCCCGACGTGGGCCCTTGTCGTTGATCGAATGTCGCTGGAAGGTTGCTACCTATCGCGGTTGCTAATCGAGTATTCCTATTGCTGCTACCCGGCCGCGCGACTCGTTACCGAACTTTCCCGGACTCAACGACAGGCAGGCGCCCAATGACAATCGATCAGTTCTTCGCCAAGCTGTGGGACGATTACATCGCCATGACCCCGCAGGCCCAGCGAATTCATGATGCCTTCGTCGCCGAGGGCGAAGCCATCGTCAACGATCACGTTGCCTTTCGCACCTTCGATCGCGGCCCGATCACCCTCTCCGATCTCGAGCCGCACCTGCTGGCGCTGGGCTACACGCGCTTCGAGCCCTACGAGTTCGAGGCCAAGAAACTGCGCGCCTACGGCTATTTGCCGCCATCCGACGACCAGCCTCGGGTGTTTCTCTCCGAACTGATGTGCGACCGCCTCTCCGATGCCGCGCAGCGCATCATCGATGGCCTCGTCGCGCAGATCGATGCTGACGAGGTAAAAACGCCCGAGGTGATGTGGGCCGGTCGGCTGTGGCAAGCGCCCAGCTTCGAGGATTACCAGGCGCTGATGGAAGAGAGCGAATACGCCGCCTGGCTGTCGATCATCGGCCTGCGCGCCAATCACTTCACCATCAGCGTCAACCAGTTCAAGACCTATGACAGTGTCGAGCAGGTGCTGACCAAGGTCGAATCGCTGGGCCTGGGCATCAATGCCTCCGGCGGGCGCATCAAGGGCACGCCCGAAGTCCTGCTGGAGCAGGGCTCTACACTCGCCGATCGCGCGCCTTTCACCTTCGCCGGCGGCCAGGTCGAAGAGATCCCCACCTGCTACTACGAGTTCGCCAAGCGCTACGACGACGCCAACGGCAAGCTCTATCAGGGCTTCGTCGCCGCCAGTGCCGACAAGATATTCGAATCGACTGACATTCGTGGCGTCGCGCATGCTGAGTGAGTGGCTCGGCCTGACGCTGGACGATGAAACGCCGGATGCCCGTGAAGGGCGCCTGCCGTTCGGTCGCTATGTGCTGCATGGCCCCGGCATTCTCGAACTGTTGCCCAGCGCGCGCCAGACGCAGGCCAGGGCCTGTGTGATCTCGGCCGGCATTCACGGCAACGAGACGGCACCCATCGAACTCGTCGGCGAGCTGCTGTCGCGACTCGAAGCCGGGTTGATTCGCTTGGGCGCACCGACCTTGATTCTGCTCGGCAACCTGCCGGCGATGCGCGCCAGCCAGCGTTTTTGCGTCACCAATCTCAATCGGCTGTTCCGGCGCGATCTGGCGGATCACGGCGATGAACCACCGGGCTATGAACCAAAGCGTGCCCGCGAACTGATGGACGCCGTGGATGCTTTCTATGCGCGTCATGAAGACGCCGAGCGTATCCATTACGACCTGCATACCGCGATCCGCGATAGCCGCTATCCACGCTTTGCCGTCGAGCCATTCGCCGACACCGCCATCCACGCCGAGCAGTGGCGCTGGCTGGCGGCCGCCGGGTTGCAGGCCGTCTTGCATCAACACCAGCATAGCTGGACCTTCTCGCACTACTCGAAACACTACCATCAGGCCCAGGCGTTCACCCTGGAACTGGGCAAGGTGCGACCGTTCGGCGACAACGACCTGGCCGTGCTGCGCCCGATGCGCGCCCTGCTCGAAGCCCTTATCGAAGGCCGCGAGCCACAGGGCGGCGACCCGGCAAGCATGGCGTTCTTTCGCGTCGAGCATGAGTTGATACGTGAATCCGAGCAATTCGCCCTGCACTTCGCCGACGACACACCGAATTTCAGCGAGTTCGATGTTGGCACGCGCTTGGCGAGCGACGCCGTGGCCGGCGATTTCATCGTCGATGATGCGCCATTGGCAGTGGTTTTTCCCAACGCCCATGTCGAAATCGGTGCCCGTGCCGCTCTGCTGGTACGCAAAATCGCGACACCCGATTAAATAGCGTTGATGCAACATCGCCTGCCAACGTCGCACAACCAAGATAAAAAAGACAGACACAACAAAAAGTTAGAGGAAATACCACCATGAAATCTTCGGCACCCCTTCGACCAAAGCCGTATATCCATACTTCCAGCAACACCTGAACCGTCGCCGAACGCCTGTTAGAATCGCTGCTTTTTTGCGACAACCGCGTTGCGCCAGCCCTATATGGAGCCCGACCCATGGCCGATACTCCCCTTCCGCTCGAAGTGCGCAATCTGACCAAGCGCTTTGGTGATAACGAGGTCCTCAAGGGCCTTTCACTCCAGGCCCACCAGGGCGACGTGATCAGCATGATCGGCGCGTCCGGGTCCGGAAAGAGCACCTTTCTGCGCTGCATGAACTTGCTCGAACAGCCCAACGAGGGCGAGTTGATCGTGCATGGCGAATCGGTGCGCTTCAAGGAAACCCGGCATGGCCGCGAACCCGCCGACTGGCAGCAGGTCGTGCGCATGCGCGCCAAACTGTCGATGGTATTCCAGAGCTTCAACCTGTGGGCGCACATGACGCTACTGGAAAACGTCATCGAGGCACCGATTCACGTGCTCAAGCAGCCGCGCAAGGAAGCCATCGAACAGGGCCGCGCCCTGCTCGACCGGGTCGGCCTGCTGGAGCGCGCCGACTACTATCCGGCGCAAATGTCGGGCGGCCAGCAGCAGCGTGGCGCCATCGCCCGCGCGCTCGCCATGGACCCCGAAGTGATGCTGTTCGACGAGCCGACCTCGGCGCTCGACCCGGAGCTGGTCGGCGACGTGCTCAAGGTCATGCGTGACCTTGCCAAGGAAGGTCGCACCATGATCGTGGTGACTCACGAAATGGCCTTTGCCAAGGACGTTTCCAGCCAGGTCATTTATCTGCATCAAGGCCTGGTGGAGGAAGCGGGTCCGCCCGCCGAGGTGTTGGGCAACCCCAGCTCCGAGCGCCTCAAGCAGTTCCTGGCCCCCAAGCACTGAGTCGGAGAGACACATGATCGACCTGCATGGCTACGGACCCCGGCTGTTGGAAGGCGCCCTGGTCACCATCGAATTAGGGGTGCTGTCGCTGATCCTGGCAATCATCCTGGGCCTGCTGACCGCCAGCGCCAAGATGTCGCGCAACCGACTTCTCCACGGCATCGGCACCCTCTATACCACGATCATTCGTGGGGTCCCCGACCTGGTGCTGATGTTGTTGCTGTTCTACGGTGGCCAGATCGGCATCAACCAGGTCACCGACCTTCTGTATTACCAGTTCGATATCGATATCTTCATCAATATCAATGCTTTCGTTGCCGGCGTCGTGACTATCGGCCTGATCTTCGGTGCCTATATGGGCGAGACCTTTCGTGGCGCCTTTTTGGCCGTGGATAACGGCCAGATCGAGGCCGCGCGCGCCTACGGCATGACCGAGCGGCTGATGTTGCGGCGCATTCGCTTCCCGTTGATGATGCGCCATGC
The DNA here is from genome assembly GCF_900102945.1 of Modicisalibacter muralis. GTDB lineage: Bacteria > Pseudomonadota > Gammaproteobacteria > Pseudomonadales > Halomonadaceae > Modicisalibacter > Modicisalibacter muralis. The sequence goes on from NZ_FNGI01000009.1 coordinate 114,965, forward strand.
CCTGCCCGGGCTTTCCAACAACTGGATGGTCATGCTCAAGACCACCGCCCTGGTCTCGATCATCGGCCTGGTGGACATGGTGCGCGTCGCCGAGGAAGCCGCCAAGGCCACCCATGAGCCGTTCACCTTCATGGTCCCGGTCGCGATCATCTACCTGCTCATCGCCAGCGTTTCCGAGTGGTTCTTCTCGCGCCTGCAGAAACGCTACAACGTCGGCTTCGGGGAGGCGGAATAATGGAACAGCTATTTGCCTGGCTCAGCGATGCGCTGGCCGATAACACCGTTTTCAATTTCAATACGCTGACCTTCTATGGCAGAGGTCTCGTCAATACCGTGCAACTGGTGTTCCTGTCGCTGGTCATCGGCCTGGTACTGGCCGTACCGCTGTCCATTGCGCGCGGCTCCAAGCACAAGTGGATCAAGCTGCCGATCTTCTTCTATACCTATGTGTTTCGCGGCACGCCGTTGCTGGTCCAGCTATACATGATCTATTACGGCGTGGTGTTCATCGATGGCATCCAGGACACTTGGCTGTGGTATTTCCTCAAGGAGCCGTTCTATCCGGCGCTCGCCGCCTTCACCTTGAATACCGCGGCCTACACCACCGAAATCTTTCATGGGGCCATAAAAGCCACGGCCAAGGGCGAGATCGAGGCGGCCCGCGCCTACGGTATGTCACACAGACTGATGATGCGCCGTATCATCATTCCCAGTGCCTTTCGTCGCGCGCTGCCGGCCTACGGCAACGAGGTCATCTTCATGCTTCACGCCAGCGCCATCGCCAGCGTGGTGACGATCATGGACCTGACTGGGGCGGCACGCTTCGTTTATGCGCGTTACTACGCGCCGTTCGATGCCTTTCTGTTCGTCGCAGCGATCTATCTATGCCTGACTTTCGCCATTCTCTATCTGTTCCGCTATCTGGAAAAACGCCTGCTGGCCCACCTCAGGCCGGTGAGCTGACAATGGCGAGCGTCAAACGAGCGTTGGAAAAGACCCCGACAAGGGGTCTTTTCCCTCTTCCGGCCAAGGCCACGGTGCGCTAACGTGGCTTGGTTAATCGCCAAATCGGCGGATTCGTACAATAACAGGGACTCCTATCCATGAAAAAACTGCTGAGTGTCACACTCCTGGGCGCGGCGCTGATCGCCGGCACCGTCCAGGCCAGCGATAAAGAAAGCATCCGCATCGGTGTCGACGTACCCTACGAGCCGATGGAATACCGCCTGCCGAGCGGCGAACTGACCGGCTTCGACATTGAGCTCGGCAATGCGCTGTGCGCCGAAATCGGTATCGAGTGCGAGTGGGTCGTCCAAGGCTGGGACGGCATCATCCCCGGCCTGATGGCGCGCAAGTACGACGCCATCATGTCATCGATGACCATCAACCCCGACCGCCGCGAGGTGGTGCTGTTCTCCGACCCGTACTTCACCCCGCCGTCCGCCTGGTTCGCCCCGGCTGACAGCGAGATCGAAGCGGCCTTCAAGGAAACGCTCGAAGGCAAGAACATCGGCGTTCAGCGCGGCACCCTGCAGGATAACTACGCCACCGACCGGTTCGGCGACGTCGCCAATATCAGCCGTTACGCCACCGCCGACGACATGGTGCTGGATATGGAAGCGGGCCGCCTGGATATCGTCTTCCTCGACTTCCCGGTGGGCAAGTCCACCCTGCTCGACAGCGAAGCCAACGAGTACAAGGTGGTCGGCGACATGATCACCGAGCCCAAGAAATATTTCGGTGACGGTTTCGGCATCGCTTTCCGTAAGCGCGACGAGGAACTTGCCAAGAAATTCAACGAGGCGCTGGCCACGCTGAAGGAAAATGGCACCTACGACAAGCTGTTCGAGAAGTACTTCGGACAAGCGCCCAAGTCCAAGTAAGTAAGGCCGAGTGCGCCCCGGTTCGTCCGGGGTGCACTGCCAAGCATGACCATGACAATGCCGCTCCTCTGTCAGCGCAACGACTCATCTGCCCAGTTTGGCTTGTCGCTCCGGCGCTGTTTTGTCGAGTCCTTCTATTTAAGCGAGTGGTTCGACGAATAACCTTCCAACGGTGGCCGTTCCGGCTATCGCGGCACGCCTGTGCCATTGTCGATGTATAACCCTTGTGCGTCACAACGCTGCCCACTTTCCCTCCAAGGAGGAATTTCATGCGTCCATCACGCCTGCTCTCTACCGCCGTGCTTGGCCTTGTTCTCGGCGCGTCCCTCATGTCTTCACCGGCGTTTGCACAGCGCGGAAGCTACGACAAGATCATGCACGAGTACTTCACTTACGACGTGAAGATTTAGGCTCTCCGACAAGTACCGATATAAGCGCGCTCATGCCCCGGCACTCTTGAGTTCGACCATGCCGGGGGCGGACGATTCACAGGAGTCTCGATGCTCACGCTATTGCGCAATGCCCGTCTCTACGTTCCCGAACCGCGCGGATTGTGCGACCTGCTGATTGCCGATGGCAGAATAGCCGCCATCGCCAGCGCCGGCGAACCGCTGGCCAGCGGCCCGCTGGTCAACGAGATCGACCTTGGCGGGCGCCGAGTGATACCCGGCCTGGTCGACCCACTGGTGCATTTCATCGGCGGGGCGGCGAAGGCGGCTTCGGCACGCGCACCGCCGAACTGACGCTCGACGACGCGCTGAGTTCCGGCGTGACCACATTGATCGGTGCGCTCGGCACCGACGCGCTGACGCGCACGCCGGCCAACCTGCTCGGCAAGGCGCGAGAATTGGCGGCCGCCGGGTTGACCACCTATGCCTACACCGGCTCGTACCAGTTGCCACCGGCAACCCTGACCGGCGCGGTCAACAGCGATATCGTGTTCATTGCCGAATTCATCGGCGTCGGCGAAGTGGCGATCAGCGATCATCGTGGCTCGCAGCCGAGCTGGCAGGAACTCGCCCGACTGGCCTCCGAGGCACGCACCGCCGGCATGCTGGCGGGCAAATCGGGGATCGTCTTCGTGCATGTCGGCAACGGCAAGAGCCTGCTCGAACCGCTGCGCGATGTCGCCCGCCACAGCGCGATTCCGCTCGGGCAGTTCTATCCCACCCATATCAATCGCACCGCCGAGCTATTCGACGACGGCCTGCGCTTCGTGCGCGAAGGCGGACGCATCGACTTCACCGCCAGCACCACGCCCGAACTGCTCGATGGCGGTGAAATTCCCGCCGCCGAGGCCATCGAGCGGGCGCGTCATGCGCGCCTCGACATGAGCCGGGTGAGCCTGTCATCGGATGCCAACGCCTCGCTGCCACGCTTCGACGCCGAGGGGCACTTTCTCGGCCTGGAGGCCGGGCGACTGGCCAGCCTGTTCGAGACGCTGGGCGAATGCGTCAATGAGCTGAACATGCCGCTCGAACAGGCGCTGCCTTACGTGTCGCGCAACGCCGCCGACGCGTTGCGCCTGCCCCACAAGGGGCGCTTGCGGCCTTCCGGCGACGCCGACCTGCTGGTGCTCGCCAACGACCGCTGGGCCATCGATGAAGTCTGGGCCGGCGGGCGGTGCCTGCATCGGCATGCATGAGCCTGCGGTGGTGCGATCGAGCAATCCTCTGAATGATGTGGCCGTCCTCTAGAGGGTTCGACACTAATTCGCAAATACTGCTAGAATCCGCGCGCCTTATCAGGCGCCCCTACCCTGGAGCACCCACCTGGAGCGGCTCGGCCGGATCGACCATGCGCTTACCCGTGCTGGCGACTCGACCGCCCGAGCCCCGATAGCGTGGCGCCTGCCTGTTCATTACAATTTCCGAGAGCCCTTCATGATCGCCACCCTCCAGAATCTCGGCCGCCCGCTGCTACGCTTGGGGCTGATCCCCCAGATCGTGATCGGCATCGTCTGCGGTATCCTGCTCGCCTCCGTCTCGCCAGAGGTCGCCCAGTCGGTATCACTACTGGGGCAGTTGTTCATCTCCGCCCTGAAAGCGGTCGCACCGATACTCGTGCTGATCCTCGTGGCGGCGGCCATCGCCAGCCACAAGCAAGGCCAACCCACCCATATCCGCTCGGTCCTGGCCCTCTACTTGATCGGTACCCTGACCGCTGCCGTGGTGGCCGTCGTCGCGAGTTTCGTGTTTCCCACCGCCCTGGCTCTCGACATGCCCGAGGTTAGCGGCAACCCGCCGGGCGATATCGTCGAGATCCTCAGAAACCTGCTGCTGAATGCCGTCGCCAATCCGGTCAGCGCCCTCATGGAAGGCAACTTCATCGCCATACTGGTATGGGCCATCGGCCTCGGGATCATGCTGCGCCAGGCCAAGGAAAGCACTCGGACGATGCTGGCCGACCTGTCCGACGCCGTGTCGAACATCGTCAGGATCGTGATCCGCTTCGCGCCGCTGGGCATCTTCGGCCTGGTCGCCAACACCCTGGCAGAGAACGGCATGGGTGCGCTGCTCGATTATGGCCATTTGTTGATGGTGATCGTCGGCAGCATGCTGTTCGTCGCGCTAGTTACCAACCCGCTGATCGTATACTGGCAGACCCGCCGCAACCCCTACCCACTGGTCTTCACCTGCCTGCGCGGCAGTGCCATCACCGCCTTCTTCACACGCAGCTCGGCGGCCAACATCCCGGTCAACCTGGAGCTGTGCAAGCGCCTGAAGCTACACGCCGACACCTATTCCATCTCGATTCCGCTGGGCGCGACCATCAATATGTGCGGGGCCGCCATCACCATTACCGTGATCACCCTGTCCGCCGCCCACACCCTGGGCATCGGTGTCGATTTCTATACCGCCCTGCTGCTGTGCATCGTCTCTTCGCTGGCCGCTTGCGGCGTCTCCGGCGTGGCCGGCGGCTCGCTACTGCTGATTCCCATGGCCTGTAACCTGTTCGGCATCTCAACCGATGTGGCCATGCAGATGGTAGCAATCGGCTTCGTGATCAGCGTGGTGCAGGATTCCACCGAAACGGCGCTCAACTCCTCCACCGACGTGCTGTTCACCGCCGCCGCCTGCCAAAAGCGAGACAATCGTTGAAGCCTCGCGCTAGCGGGAGCGTGTGAACGGCGCGACCAATCATGTCAGAGCTTGGCGCGTACGGCGCAACCGCCTACTCTGAGCGGACCCGAGATTACAGGTAGGGATGCCGATGATTCGCACCTTCCAGTTCCATCGCCATACCATCCAGGAAGACGCCAGCGACGCACAGTCGCTGGCACGGCGCCTCGCCGAGGCTACCTGGATCGATGCCCACGAACCCGACGACGACGAACGCGAACGGCTCAACGCCTTTCTTGCCGACGAGCTGCCGGCCACCGACGACGTCGAGGAGATCGAGTCGTCGGCGCGTTACTTCGTCGATGCCGACGGCATTCATGTCCATTCGCTGTTTCTCTCGCAGAGCGAAGGCCGCCACGGCAATACCACGGTGGCCTTCATTCTCCAGCCCGAACGGCTGATTACCTTTCGCGACGCCGAGCTTGCCGACTTTCGCCTGTTGCGCATGCGCGCGCGGCGCGGCCAGGTGGAAGCCGACTCGGTGCAAGCGCTGATGCTGACCATCTTCGAGCAGAAGGTCGAGAACCTCGCCGATACCCTCGAGGACATTCACCGCAAGCTGGAAGACGTCAGTCACCTGGTGCTGGAAGAGGAAGGCGCCGATCTCGAGGAGGCCATCGATCAGCTCGCCAAGCTGGAAGACAGTAACGGCAAGATTCGCCTGTGCCTGATGGATACCCAGCGCTCGATATCGTTCCTGATGCGTCACCTACGTGGCTACAGTGAAGTGCAGGAAGTCTCGCGGGAGATCATGCGTGATGTCGAAACCCTGATGGCCCACACCACCTTCCTGTTCGACAAGATCAACTTCCTGATGGACTCCACGCAGGGCTTCATCAATATCGAGCAGAACCAGATCATCAAGACCTTCTCAATCGCCGCAGTGGTGTTCCTGCCGCCGACCCTGGTCGCCAGCATCTACGGCATGAACTTCGAAGTCATGCCGGAGCTCTCCTGGCCGCTCGGCTACCCCTTCGCGCTAGGGCTGATGGCGCTCGCCGGCGTATCGCCCTACCTGTATTTCAAGCACAAGAACTGGTTATAACCGCGCATCCACCGTCAGCGCCCGACGCATGAAGTTGAGTATCCAACGCACCATCAGTTGATCGTCGACCGGCGCGTTGAGCGAGGCCAGGCCTTCGCGCACCCGGTTGCCGGGGATGATATTGCGGCGCCGTTCCATCAAATCCGCCGAATAGGCCTTGCCGAACTCCGGGTGGCCCTGCACGCCGAGAAAATGCTCGCCGAGTTGCATCACGTAGATCGGGCAGAAATCACTTTCGGCGAGCACGACCGCTCCTTCGGGTGGCCTCAGCACCTGATCCTGGTGACTGACCACCAGGTCGAGCCCCTCCTGCCAGGGGTCCATCCAGTCGGCACGCTCACTCAGTCGATTGAACGACATGCCCACGCCCCAGCCACGCTCGCTCTTAACCACTTCGCCACCCAGCGCCTTGGCCATCAGCTGGTGGCCGAAACAGATGCCCACCAAGGGCTTGCCGGCGGCCCACAACTCACGCACGAAGCCGCATAGCGCCTCGATCCAGTCGTCGCCGTCGTTGACGCCATAGCGGGAACCGGTGGTCAGCCAGGCATCCACGGCATCGACATCGCCGGGAATGTCGCCATCCAGGCAACGCCAGACCCGAAACTCGAGCGTCGGATCGACCGCGCTGAACAGTCGCTCGAACATCTCGGGATAATTGCCATGACGCGGCTGCAATTCTTCCGACACGTCATCGCATTGCAGCAGACCGATCAGCATATGCTTGTCCCCGCGTTGCATTGTCTGTTCATAACCGCCCATCCACGGCGTTAATGAATAAATTGCGATATTGATTGGCATCGAAGGCGATCGGGTTGGAGCCGGACGACGGATCGACCACCGCCATCTGCCCGACCTTGTCGGCCTGGGTGGCGTCGATATTGAGCTCACTCAGCGTATGCGGAATACCCAGGCGTTCGCGCATGTCTAGCACCCAATCGATCACCGAGCCGGTGCCCGGCTGGCGCAAATCGAGATAGCGCCCCAGGCGCACCATCGGCTCGCCGATGGTGCATTCGTTGGCGCGCAGCACATAAGGCATCAGGATGGCATTGAGCGTTCCATGGTGAGCGTCGTACAGCGCGCCGAGTGGATGCGCCAAGGCATGCATGGCGCCCAGCCCACGCTGGAACGCGGTCGCGCCCATCATCGAGGCGACCAGCATTTGCTGGCGCGCTTCGAGATCCTGGCCATCGGCGAACGCCGCCGGCAGATAATCGCGAATCCGCCGCATGCCCTCCACGGCGATGCCTTCGGCCATCGGGTGGTAGTTGGGCGAACACCATGCCTCCATGCAGTGCGACAGGGCGTCCATGCCGGTCGCCGCAGTAATCGAGGGCGGCAGGCCGGTGGTCAGCTCGGGGTCGAGGATCACCGTGGCCGGCACCATGCCCGGGTGGAAGATGATGCGCTTGACGTGAGCCTGCTCGTCGGTGATCACCGAGGCGCGGCCGACCTCGGAGCCAGTGCCGGCGGTGGTGGGTACGGCGACGATCGGCACGATGGCGCCGCCGTCAGCGTTCTGCCAGTTGTCGCCGATGTCCTCCAGCGACCACAGCGACAGACCCTCGCGCTGGTTGGCCATCAGCGCCACCGCCTTGGCCGCGTCCAGCCCCGAGCCGCCGCCGAAGGCGATCACCCCGTCGTGGCCGCCGTCACGAAACGCCGCTACGCCGTCGAGCACGTTCTTGCCGGTGGGGTTGCCCTTGATCTCACTGAACACCGCGCAGCTCATTCCCGCTTCGCGACAGGCGGCGACCGCCTCGTCGACCATCGGCAATCGCGCCAGTCCCGGGTCGGTGATCAGCAGTGGCGCGCGCATGCCCAGCGCCCGACAGGCTTCGGGCAGCTCCTTGATACGCCCGGCTCCGGTACGAATCTGCGCCGGATAGTTCCAGGTGGTGGTGAAACGACTCATGTCTTGTTGACTCATGGTGACCTCGCGTTGATGAGACGGAAGTACGACGCTTCGCGTCTTGAAGCTGGAAGAGCGCCGCTGCGCGGCTGGAAGAAATAAGAACGGTGCTTTCGCACCTCGAAGACGGAAGATCGGCGCTGCGCGCCTGGAAGAAAAACCAAGAAAACAGAATCATTCCCGTTTCTTCCCTCTTCCCTCTTCCCTCTTCCCTCTTCCCTCTTCCCTCTTCCCTCTTCCCTCTTCCCTCTTCCCTCTTCCCTCTTCCCTCTTCCCTCTTAAGCGTGCTTCAAGTGGAATGACTTGGGCCGGGTCAACGTCTCGTAGCCGAGTCGCGACAGCGAACAGCCCCGCCCGGATTGCTTGACGCCAGTCCAGGCCAGTTCCGGGTCGAGATAGTCGCAGCGATTGGTGAATACCGTGCCGGCCTCGAGGCGCCGGGCAATCGCTTCGCCAATAGCGAGGTCGCGGGTGAACACCGCAGCGGTCAGGCCGAAGTTGCTGTCGTTCATCAGCCGCACGGCTTCGTCATCGTCGGCTACCGGCATGATGCCGATCACCGGGCCAAAGCTCTCCTTACGCATCACGCGCATCGAATGGTCGACACCGGTCAATACCTGCGGCGCCAGATAGGCGCTACCCGGTCGCGATTGCGGGTAATCGGTCGGGTCGATCCACGCCTTGGCACCGGCGGCGACCGCCTCTTCGATCTGAGTACGCACGAAATCGGCGGCCTGAGGCCGCACCATCGGCCCCAGGGTGGTTTGCGGGTCAGTGGGGTTGCCTAGCTTCAACTGTTTGACCCAGGCCACGGCGCGTTCGACGAAGGCGTCGAAAATCGTCTCGTGTACGTAAATGCGCTCGATACCGCAGCAGCTCTGCCCCGAGTTGAAGAAAGCGCCGTCCATCACCCCCGGCACTGCGTCATCCAGATCGACATCGGCACGGATATACGCCGGATCCTTGCCGCCCAGTTCCAGCCCGGTGGCGATGAAACGCCCGGCGACGCTGCGCTCGACGGCGCCACCACCGGCCACCGAACCGGTGAACGACACGTAATCGATGCGCGGGTCGCGCATCAGCGCCTCGGCGGCGTCATGCGACAAATGCAGATGCTGGAACACGCCCTCGGGCAGGCCGGCATCATCGAAAGCCTGCTGCATGCGTTCGGCACACAGCGGCACCTGCGCGGAATGCTTGAGGATTACCGCGTTGCCGGCCATGATCGCCGGCACCACCGCGTTCACCGCGGTCATGAATGGAAAGTTCCAGGGTGCGACAATCATCGCCACGCCGAGTGGCTCGCGACGGATATAGCGCGTGAAGCCCGGCTTTTCGGCCAGGCGAATCGGCGCCAACGCCTCCTCGGCCAATGCGATCATGCCCCGCGCACGCTCCTCGAAGCCGCCGATCTCGCCACCCGCCGCGGCGATCGGCCGGCCCATCTGCCAGGTCAGTTCTTCGGCAAGCGCGTCGCGCCGCGCGACGAAGGCATCGACCATCGCCAGGCACCGCCGCGCCCGCTCGGCGACCGGCACCTCGCGCCAGGCCCGCTGCGCCTCTTTGGCCCGCGCCAGTGTCGATTCGATCAGCGCCGGGTCAGCCTGCTCGCGCTCCACGTAGACCGAGCCATCGACTGGGGAAATCGTCTTCTGTATGGCCATGGTTCTATTCTCTTCCTTGCAACCGATTAACGATGCTTGATGCGCTGAGCGAGCGGCTTGCAGGCAAGGCGAAGCGGGACGAGCGAGCGGAGTTGACACGTAGTCAATGAGCATCGCGATGTTACGCTTCAACACAGCCTGCGAGTCGCACAGCCAGTGCGACCCCTAGATAATCTCGAAGTAGCGATCTAGCTCCCAATCCGTAATATGCTTGCGAAACTCCCGCTCCTCCCACTCGCGGGTCGCCGCGAAGTGCTCGACGAAGTCATCGCCGAACAACTCGCGCGCCGGCTGCGATGCCTTGAGCCGCTGGGCGGCTTCCCACAAGGTGCGCGGTAGCGCCTGATGCTCTGGGTGTTCCAGGGTATAGGCGTTACCCTTGACCTCGTCGTCGGGCTCGAGCTTGTTCTCGATACCATACAGCCCGGCGCCGATCGCCGCCGCCAGCGCCAGGTAGGGGTTGGCATCGGCGCTGCCCAGCCGGTATTCGACACGCTGCGATTTATCCGAGCCGGGGATCACGCGCAGCGCGCAGGTGCGGTTCTCGACACCCCAGGTTGCCTCGGTGGGTGCCCAGAAGCCGGGAATCAGCCGCGTGTAACTGTTGATGGTCGGCGAGAACATCGCCAGGAACTCGGGCATCAGCTTCTGCTGGCCGGCGACGAAATGGCGCTGCATATCGCTCATGGTGTAGGGCTTGTCGGCATCGAAGAACGCCGACTTGCCAGTGTCGATGTCACGTAGCGAAAGGTGGATGTGCCCGCTCTGGCCGGGATAGTCCGGCGACCACTTGGCCATGAAGGTCGCCATCAGCCCGCGACGCTGCGCCCAGACCTTGGTGAAGGTCTTGAACAGCGCGCCCTTGTCGCCGGCGGCCAGCGCCCCATCGACGCCGACTGCCGCTTCCAGCACGCCGGGGCCGGTTTCGGTATGCAGGCTCTCGATGGGGAAGTCCATGGCTTCTGACAGCGCCAGCAGTTCATGATAAAGCTCGCTGTGTACCGAGCTCCTGAGCATCGAGTAGCCCATCATGTCGGGCGTCAACGGTTTCAGGTTGCGAAAGCCTTTTTCGCGGATCGACTCCGGCGTCTCCTGAAACAGGAAGAACTCGTACTCCAGCGACCCGAAGGTCTCGAAGCCCATCTCGCGGCCACGCGCCAATACCCGCTCGAGCAAGCCACGCGGGCAGATCCGCCCCGCCGGCCCGGTAAATTCCGCCAGGAACAGCAGCATCTCGCCCTCGAAGGGGATGTCACGGCAGCTTTCGGGGACGATTTTCAACGGCGCATCCGGGTAGCCGGTATGCCAGCCGGTAAACTTGACGTTGTCGTAGAGCTCGTCCTTGCTGTCCCAGCCCAACACCACGTCGCAGAACGCGAAACCTTCCTCCAGTGCGGAAAGAAACTTCTTCTTGCACATGTACTTACCGACCATCACCCCGTCGATATCGAACATGCCAACCTTGACGTGGGTCAGGCCACGCTCTTCGACCAGCCGCCTGGCGTCCTCGATGGTCTTGACGTCTCTCGCTTGCATGGCGCTCATCGAGCGTTCCTCGCGTCCGGTTACGATTATTTTGGGGCCAGGTTCTGGGCTGCTTTCTCCTTGTGCTCCATGGCGAACTCTTCTTCCGGTGACAGGATCAAGCGATGGCGACCGACCAGCGCGAAATACGCGATGCCCACGGCGAACCATATCGCCACACCGAGAATGCCGGCGCGATAAACACTGTCACTGAGCTGGAAGTAGATCGTGACCAGCGCGATGACGATGGTCGTCCAGGCGCCCCAGGTGCCGAATGGGCTGCGATAGGGCCGCTCGATAGCGGGATAGTTCTTGCGCAGCAAGATGAAGGAGACCGCCTGAGCGACGTAGGAGCACATGGCGCCGAACACCGCCATGTTCAACAAGGTGCCACCGATGATCGCCGAGCCCTTGTCGGCGCCCAGCGAGAAGAAGCACACCAGCATGATCGTCAGCCCGACCAGCGCCCCGCCGATCATCGCGATGTGCGGCGTCTTACGGGTGCCGTGGGTCACCGAAAGGAAGGTCGGAAAATAACCGGCACGCGACAGCGAATAGACCTGCCGCCCCTGGGCGAAAATGATCGTATGAAAACTCGATATCAGCCCGACGATGGCGATCAGCGCCAATACCTTGGCGGTTCCGCCGCCGAATATCGCCTTGAAGCCATCCAGCAGCGGCTCGCCGGATTGCCCCAGCGCGTAGGAGCCCACCCCAGCCACCGACGGGTTCAAGAACAGGATCATGAAGGCCGAGACGATCAGCGTGACCATGCCCAGAATGATGCCCTTGGGCATGTCCTTCTTGGGATCGACGGACTCCTCGGCGGCCAGCGGTAGCTGCTCTATGGCCAGAAACAGCCACACGGCGAACGGCATGGCGGCGAGCGCTCCGCCGATGCCCATCGGCAGGAAGGGGCCACCACCGCCTTCCAGCAGTTGGCCATCGGAGCCGATATTCAATGCCCAGGTACTGAAATCGATATTCGGGAAGGCCGATATCCAGAATATCACCAGCACCGTCAGCGCCATCAGCGTTACGGTCAGCGTGACCTTGAAGGAAAGCTCCACCCCGACGATGTTGAGGCCGACGAACAGGATGTAGCCGATGATCCACCAGATCGGCTGGAACGCCGTGCCGGTCTCGAAAATACCCGTCAAATAGGAGCCGATGAAGAACACGATGACCGCCGGCGTGAGTACGTATTCGACGTTTTCGCACAGGCCGGTGACGAAACCGCCCCACGGCCCCATCGACGAGCGGGCGAAGGAGTAGGCGGCGCCGGTATGCGGCAGGGCCGGCGACATCTCGGCGATACAGAACGTCAGGCCGAGATACATGATGCCGATGAGAATGGTGGCGATGAGCATGCCGCCCCAACCACCCGACAGCAAACCGAGATTCCAGCCCGAGTAATGGCCGGAAATCACCGCGCCGACACCCAGCGCCCAGAGCGACCATGGCCCGGCGTGACGTCGCAAGCCGCGCTTCTCGAAATACGAGGAATCTTCGTGCTTGTAGTGGATGCTTCTTTCACCTTTGTTCATGTTCTTCTCCACCGGATGCGGTTATCGACGATTCCGCATTGTTGTTGTTCAGGGGCGAAACGGTTGAACAGGGTCGAAACCAGCCTTGTAAACCAAGCTCTGAGAGTCTGGTGGGTATTGTGACGATTCGGCAAGCGGCATCGGCGAGGTCGACATTTATGCTATCGAAAAAATCGATAATGGCTGCAATCAGTGGATACGCACCTGGCCATGCAGCCACGGCAGATGACGCTGCAAGTCGGCCAGATAACGCGCTTCGAGCAGTCGACGGCTATCGCGGGCCAACTGCGCGGGCAGGTCGCCCAGCTCGTCGCGACGCGCCACCAGTGTCAGCTCCCGTGACAACGGCGCTATGGGCAACCGCGCGACACGCACGTTCAAGCGGTCCAGCCCGGCCTGATACAGGCACAGCGGCGTGGTGATCGTCCAGCCGACCCCGGCGTCGACGAGGCGCAACAGGGCGAAGGTATTGTCGAGGTGCAGTCGCGCCGGCAGTTCCAACTGGTTGAGTCGCAGGTGGCGCTCGATGGCCTGGCCGATCAGTGACTGCGGTGTATAGCGCACGAAATCAAGCCGTCGCGCCAGCCAGCGTAAATTGTCTAACGGGCCTGTCCAATCCGCGGGCAGCACCAGCACGAAAGGCTCGCTGAGCAGCGCGTGCCGCTCCAGGCCGTCGTAGTTCTCGAGGCGGTCGTCGGAAATGATGATATCCACGTGACGGGTCAGCAGCGCGTGGCCATGCATGTGCGAAAGGCCGGTGGTCAGCGTGTAACCGGAGGTATGACGCTTGATCGCCTCGATCAACGGCTGACCCACCGCCGTGGCCAATGAGTCGACCAGCGCCATGCGCACCTGGTGCAGTTGGCGCGGCCCGCCGCTACTCAACTCGCGACGCATGGCGCGCGCCTCGGCGAGCATCTTCTGGGCGCGATCGTAAAACAGCCGCCCGGCGGCGGTGGGCTCCAAGGGTCGAGAGTTGCGTTCGAGCAGTGCCGTGCCCAGTGCCTGCTCGAGATTGGCCAGGCTCTGCGATACCGACGATTGCTTGAGTCCCAGACTCTCGGCCGCGGCGGTCTGGCTGCCTCGCTCCAGCGTCTCGACGAAGATTTCCATGCTGCGCAGATCGAAACCGAAGGCCCCTCGCATAGTGCGCTCCTTTCCAAGTGGCCCCGAACATGACCCAAATAGCCCCGAACATGGCCACTGGCGATTACCGACGATGATCGCTATCGTAGCCTCGATTGGCGACGTGGTGATCAGCATGCCACCAACGACGCACCCAACGGAGACGTCGATGCCGCTATCCGCCCCGAGGCAGCCCACCCTGATGCGCTCCACCCAAACCCTGCGCGATACCCAGCGCCCCTCGTCGGCCTGGGTCGGCTGGGGCCAATGGCTGGCCCTGATCACCATGACCGTGGACCACGTGACTCGCTATTTGATGCCTTATAGCTGGGATGTCGGCTGGGCCAGCTCGTCGATCGGGCGCATCGCCTTTCCGCTGTTCGCCGCCATGGTCGCCTGGCACGCGCTGTTCAACACGCGCGATCCGATGCGCTATGCGCGACGCATTCTGGTGATCGGCCTGCTCGCCCAGTTGCCCTACATGAGCATGCCGCGTTACGGCTTTCAGTTGAATATCTGCTTCACACTGGCACTGGGGCTGTGCTGGGGCACTCTATTGTACGAACTGGCGCGCCGCTCGCTTTTTACGGTAAGCACGAACAAACACGCCTGGGGAAAAGCCATCAAGGCCTGGCTGGCGGTGGCCGCCTCGCTCGCCATCTGGTGGCTGGTCGGCCCGTGGGTCGAATACGGCCATCGCGGCCTGCTGCTGATTCCCTTTTATATGCTCGCCCTGCAGGCATTGAATCAGCCCGCCGAAACCCTGAGCGAGCGGCTTGGCGCCACGGCCGCGACACTGCCGGTGCTGCTCGTCGCCGGGCTGATGAACAACTCCGACATGGCCAAGGCCTTCACCGTGGCGACCTGCCTGGCGGTGCTACTGTTGGCCGCCGGTGCCGCCAGCCGGGTGCCGCAAATCGCTGCCGGTGCCAGAATGCCGCGCAAGCTGTGGCTGGCCTGGTACCCCGGGCACTTCGCGGCGATCGCCGTGCTGCTGCACTGGCCGGGTTGAAGCGTCGCCGGGGCGGTGTCAGATCGCCTAGGATTGCACTCGCCCTGCGGTAGCAGACGACGGCCCACGTCGTTGAGTTGCTGACGCCACCACAGGCGACGAAGAGCTGGAGCTGGCGGAAAGTCACGCTCGGCGTCATATCGCTTTTACCGAACTGGCATATCGTTATTAGCTGATAACTATTAGATATATTTGCCCCTATGCTGATCCTCAATACAACACCGATGAGGAGACTGCGCCATGTGGCAAGGCCTATCGATCTGTGCCGCACTGACCTTGGCCGGCTTCGGGCTCACCCGCCTGCCCGGCCTGGCCGATAGCGGCATCAGCCCGCTGGTGTTCGCGTTGTTGCTGGGCTTGGTGGTCGGCAATCTGCCCGGCGCCAGCCGTCTCGCCTCGGCCCAGCCGGGCCTCAAGTTCGCCACCCGCTGGCTGCTTCGTGGCGGCATTGTATTGTTCGGCCTGTCACTGACGCTACAGCAGATCGTCGCGCTGGGCCCCAAGGTGCTGCTGCTGGACCTGATGGTGATCATCTGCGTGCTGTTTGTCGGTTATTGGATCGGCACCCGGCTGCTCGGTCTCGATCGCGAAACCACCCTGCTGACCAGCGCCGGCAGTGCCATCTGCGGCGCCGCCGCGGTGCTCGCCACCGAGACCACCATTCGCTCGCGCCCCGCCGCCACTTCGATGGCGGTGGCCACGGTGGTGCTGTTCGGCACCCTGGCGATGCTGGTCTACCCACTGCTCTACCCGCTCAGCGGTATGGACGAGGCACTCTACGGCATCTATATCGGCGCCACCGTGCATGAGGTCGCCCAGGTGGTCGCCGCCGGCGATGCCATCGGTCCCCAGGCGCTGGCCAATGCGGTGATCGTCAAGCTGGTGCGCGTCATGCTGCTGGTACCCTTTTTGCTGATCGTCGGCCAGTGGTGGATGCGTCGCCACGCCGTCGAGGGTAGCGACGCCGCGCGCGGCGGCCTGGTGATTCCCTGGTTCGCCTTCGGATTTCTGGCCATGGTCGTCGCCAACAGCGTGATCACCCTGCCGCCGATGCTGCATCAGAGCCTGGTGCTGATCGGTCAGATCGCGCTGACCATGGCGATGGCAGCGCTGGGCTTCGAGACCCGCGTGGAGAAACTCAAGGCGCTTGGTGTGAAACCCTTCATTCTCGCCCTGATCCTATTCGTTATGCTGCTGAGCGGCGGCATGCTGGCCAGCTCGCTGATCATGGGCTAACGTCCCGCCCTGGCGATTCAACCGTGCTCCATCGAGGCCGCTTCCGGATACCGGAGCGGCCTTTCTTGTTGCATGGATCGCCTACGCATCGATCAGGCCGTCAGATCAGGTCCGTGCCTATGCCGCCGTTAATTGTCTTCACACTTCAACCACTCGATCCGCCATGAAACACGGCTCCTCGAACTCGTCGGGATAGCCACCAGGATTGGCGATAATGCGGGTACCGTTGGCATTGGTATCCACCGTCTCTTGCACATGGCCGTGAATCCATAGCGCCATTTGCCCCATTAGATCTTCCAGGTTTGAAGCGAAGGCCGGGGACAAGGCGTTGCCGCGATATCGCGGTGGAATGCAGACGGCCAGCGGCGCATGGTGGCTAACGACGACCGTCGGGCCATCATGGGGCTTGGCGAGTTCGGCCTCCAGCCAGTCTCGCGCTTGACGATGCAGGAATTGGCTGGCTTGGGGGGTAAAAGTTTCGCCTTCCGGGTGCTCGATAATGCGAAAATCCGGCATGCGTCGGCAGGCCAGGTCATGGGAGAGCTGGACGCCCTCAAGTTCGTCGGCATACAGGGCGAAATCGGTCCATAGCGTGGTGCCCAGAAAGCGCACACCGCCGAGAGTCACGGTGTCGTTGTCGAGAAAGTGAATGTTCAGCCGATGGGCATCCTCATAGAGCTGGCTGCGCAATCGCGTGATTTGACTACCGTAATATTCGTGATTGCCGGCCACATAGATCGTCGGCGTGCCGGAAAAGCGTTCGGCGGCCCAAGCCAAACCCTCCGCCTGGCGGTGGATATTCCCGGCGAGCACAACGACATCGACGCCGATGTCCGGCAGGTCGCGCTCCCCTTCAAAATGCTCCAAATGCAGGTCGGATAGAATCCGTAGACGCATTAGCTATCCTCGGGGCGATGGCTGATCTTGGTGGCCCTGTTCATCATACTGCTGGATGACGGCATGCTGGCCAGTTCGCCGGTCATGAGTTAGCGTCGCCCAGTTCCTTACGGGACATCATCGACCGTCGCCGGTGCCCAGCCGCGGCCTGTCTCGTTTCTATGTAATCCTCCCTAATCATATCCGCAGCCCTCTCAGCGATCATTATCGTTGGGGCGGGTGGCGAACTTCGTCGTTGAGAGTGCTGCAGCGGGTCTTGAAGACCAGCCGAATCTGCAGTTGGTCCTGGAGATTCTCGCCGACGCCGGGGAGCGTGTGGAGGCACTCAACGCCAACGCTCGCCAAGTGCTCCGGCTCGCCGATACCGGAACACTGCAGAATCTGTTCGGCTATTTAGCTTTTATTCTTCCAGAAACCTAGGCAGCCACAGTGCGATTTCCGGGAAGAAAAATATCAGCCCCAAGCCAAGAAGTTGTAACATGACGAATGGACCAACGGAGCCATACACATCGCCCCAGCTCACATCAGGCGGCAATATGCTCTTTATCCAAAAAAGTACAAAACCAAACGGGGGAGTAAGATAAGCGACCTGAATATTTACCATAAAGAGGACACCGAACCAGATCTTGTCGACACCCAGCAACTCTATTATAGGAAGGAAAAGCGGCGTACATAACATTATAATAGCCCAATCATCCATTACTGTGCCAAGCACAAGAACGATGAGCATCATAAGAAGGATTATGCCGTTAACCCCTCCAGGCATAGCCATGACTGCGGCTGTGATCAGCTCCTGGCTTCCCAGCGTATTGAACATACTTAGGAAGATATTGGCCCCGATAAGGATCCACAGCCCCATACCGGTTAGCTTCATTGTCGTAGCAAGCGAGTCCTTCATTATATCCCAAGTCATCTTGCGGTTAACAAGATTGATGAGAAGGGCCCCCGTGGCACCAAAAGCAGCGGCCTCTGCAGGTGTTGCGATCCCGCCCCAGATCGTTCCCAACACAATAAAAATCAGTACTATGAATGGCCATATGCCTAGAACAGCTTGAGCCTTTTCGCGGCGAGAAAATTTAATCTCTGAAGGCAGGGCCGGCCCGATATGAGGCTGGAACTTGCACCTTACGCCGATATATATCGAGTAGAAGACAGCCAGCATAAGGCCCGGCATAAGCCCAGCCAGGAATAACTTGCCGATGGAAGCATCAGCTAGTAGCCCGTAAAAAATGAATGGCACACTAGGCGGAATCAGTGCCCCTAGGGCACCGCCAGCTCCAATTGAACCAATCGCTATCTTGCGATCGTAACCGTATTTCATCATCGATGGATAAGCGATCTGCCCCATGGTAATGGTGGCAGGAGGCGTTATACCAGTGACGGCCGCAAAGATAGTGCTTACCTGGACTGTTCCGATGGCCAAGCCTCCCGGAATATGCCCTATCAGTTTATATACTGCCTCATACGCTGCATCGGCAATACCAGAAAAACGTATCAAACTACCCATAAACAGGAAAAGTGGCACCGTCACGAGTATAGAGCTCCAAGGCGTTGAGTAAAACGCACTAGGAACTGCAAACAATGCCTGCGGCTCGAAAAAAAATGCGAACACTACGGCTGTGCCTCCCAATCCAAATGCAACCGGAAGCCCGAGGAACAGAGTCGCAAAAAGGCATACAAAGTATAGTGCTGTAACAATCGGCAGGCTCATAGGATTACCTTAGCCAGTAAAAGTTGACATTCCACTGTAGAAACAGGGCCAAGACCGTTATGGTTTTAGCCGAAAAACTCAAGAAACGCCACCTTCTAGAGCCAGACCAAATCCATCACGGTGATTCGAGCTATAGGACATAATGGACCATCGAAGGCCATCAATCCTGGAGAGTTCGACATACAATCTTTTCAATCACATGGCGCAAGACGTAAAGTGTGCCTGCCCTCCAACACAACCGGCAGACACACATGGCAAAAAGCGTCAGTAAAAGAACTGGTGCGCCATAATTTTAGAGCTTGCCGGTCTCCTGAAGATACTTTTTATAGAGCTCAACTCCTTTGGCATTCAATTCTGACTTTTCAGCAATCTTAGGCCACACTTCTTCAATCGAGATCCTGCGCATCTTCTGGACCTGTTCATCGGAAAGATTAATCACCTGGCCTCCTGCCGCTTTCAGATCCTCCAGCGCAGCATCCGCTTGTTCTGCATGCAACTTGCTGGTTTCAAAGTAGGTGGACTTAAAAACTCCTTCGATTTTTTCCTGCTGCCATGGCGTCAATGCATTCCATGAATTCAGATTCACATAAATCTCTTGGTGCTGAGCGGGATTCCAACCAGGCATGATGGCATACTCAACAACCTCATCGAAGGACATGTCATCTATACCACCAGTATCCCAGTAAGTACCTTCGATAGTACCGAGCTTGATCCCTGTGTAAATATCGCCAGCGCCCATCGGGACAGGCACACCGCCAATGGCTTCGTGGAACAGAGCCTGTGGCCCGCCAGCGCGCATTTTCTTGCCCTTGAAATCTTCCAATGTTTCAACAGGGAAAGTTGTAAACATCGCGTTTGGACCCTGATTAGTCCAGCCAGCCCAGTGAAGATTTCGCTCATGCGCGGCTTTTTGTACTAACTCACCGATGCGGTAATCCGGGTCGCCCCACATCAACTCCCAGGCCTGCTCAGTGCTCTCGGCCCCCATCGGAAGCCCATACGCCAGCATACCTTCTGGCATTACGCCCCCATAGACTGTCGCCCAACCAGCATATCCATCCGTCATGCCGGCAACAGCGGCCCCGAATGCCTCTCCACCACTGACGAGTGCCCCCGCAGGCTGGACCTCTATTTGCACCGTGCCCTCGGTGGCTTCCTCGACAGCTTCTACCCATGGCATCAACCCGTTATCCCACCCCGCATCGGAAGAATCGAATGCCGGCTGGAAAACCCAGTGAGTCACTTCTTCTGGTGGGCCGGACTCTTGAGCTACTGCGATGGAACTTGAGAGGGTCAGCGCACCCAAGCCGAGAAGAGCAGCATTAAGTGCAGTACGGTTTTTAATTGTCATAATCAATACTCCTTCAGACAGATTCACTCTGCGATTTCATCACGACGCTCATGCCCGTGATTCTCTTATTTGCTTTTCTCTTCCCAGCAAGGTTTTAACATCACAAAAGAATTGCTTAATAACCACCAGCAATACAACAAACGCAGAAATCGGTATAATTGTTTTAATAGGGTATATCGGAATAGGAATCGCTGTGGTTGTCATTTGATTCAGCATGATCGACAGCCGTGCTGCATCTATCCCTTTCCAGATAAGCGCCCCAAGGAAACAAAAAGTAAATATTGAAGTGGCTATATCGCATGCCGCCTTTTTTCGCTTAGAAAAATTTGCGTAAAAAAGATCCAACTTAATGAAAGCATTATGCTTCAAGGCATAGGCGCCGCCCATACAGGCTATAAGCACCATCGCTGCCTGGATCGAGGCGCCAATCCATTGGGAGGCAGAATTTAAAACGTATCTAAAGAAGACATCAGCGACGCCAAAAAGCATGCAATACATGACAAGCAGCCAGCCAATACGCCCCATTAGCTCAGCGATAGAGTCAATGACTTTTCCGATCCCTTTCCATATCACCATGAGCCCCCCTACCTTTCCATTTTTTATTTCTTATCATCCACAGTCATGCCACGGCTCATCCTCAGCCTTCTATCAGGCGCCATAATTCAAGCTCAGCCCGTTTAAAAAATTCTCAAGAAGTATCTTCGACCCTTCACGCTCGTCGAACTGCTGTACGGGTGCAACTCGAATTGTCTCTGCAAGCCCTCGTTTCCTCATAAAATTCCGCCTTACAGCATCTCTCGCAAGCAGGAGTTCAACTTCCATTCATATATCGGCTTTTCTTCAACGTAATTCGTTGCAAGCGATTCAGATAGTGCCAGTTGCTCCCAATCAATGGCACCAAACCTCATCGTGCACGCCAGGTTTTGGCGATGCCATCCTGCAGGCACTTATATTTGCACAGATCAAGGGAGATGATGTGGCCATGAATTCAACAGGTTAATGGGACCGCCCCTGTCTGATGGCTCCTACTTTTGGGTTTTCGGTGTATCGCTGGTGCCCGTGAGGCATCTCTGAGCCTTTAGTATAAGGCCTGTGACTGCTTACGAAGGCAGGGTCGATTTCATTCCTTGGTCTTTTATGAGGAAGAGAGACAAGAACGGAATTTCATGCCGGGCAGCGCGTTCCCCGCGACTATGGATATCGATATAGTTGTTATTCGGTACATCGCGTATAAGCTCCATGTTCTCAATACGATGACAACCTATGAGCCAGTTTCTCTTCCACCTCGACACCAACCTGCCGGCCAGCCTGCAGCAGCAGCTTCGCCAGCAGATCGCGCGCGCCATTCTCGATGGCCACCTCCCGCTCGACGAGGCGCTACCCTCGAGCCGAAAGCTGGCCGGGGAGCTGCATATCGCGCGCAACACCGTGATGCTCGCCTACGAGCAGTTGCTCGACGATGGCTACCTGATCGCCAAGCGGCGCAGCGGCTATTTCGTCAATCCCGAGATCCTGGAGGGGCGCGCTGCCAAGCCTGAGCGGCTGAACGACATCGATGCCGAGCGTCTGCCGTGGGAGGAACTGCTGACCATGCGACCCTCGCAGCAGCAGACCATCAACAAGCCCAGCGACTGGCATCGCTATGATTATCCCTTCCTCTATGGCCAGATCGACCCCGAGCTCTTCCCCACCCAGCACTGGCGCGAATGCAGCCGCGATTCGATGAGTGTGCCGGCCATACGTAGCTGGTCGGTGGACCATCTTAACGACGACGATCCGCTGCTGATCGAGCAGATTCATAAGCGCCTGCTACCACGTCGCGGCGTGTGGGCCTCGCCCGATGAGATACTGGTCACGGTGGGGGCGCAGCAGGCGCTATGGATTGTCTGCATGCTGCTGTTGAAGTCGGGACGACGCTTCGGCATGGAGAACCCCGGCTATGTCGATGTGTACAACATCGCGCGCACCTTCACCGACGACTTGCTGCTATTGCCGGTGGATGCCCAGGGCATGCGCCCCGACCCGGCGATCGCCAATTGTCAGTTGGTCTACGTCACGCCCAGCCACCAATCCCCCACCACGGTGACAATGCCGCTGGAGCGGCGTCGCCAGCTGCTCGACATGGCCGAGGTCGACAACTTCCTGATCATCGAGGACGACTACGAAAGTGAGACCAACTATCTCAACAACCCCACCCCCGCGCTCAAAAGCCTCGACCGTCACAATCGGGTGATCTACGTCGGCAGCCTGTCGAAGACCCTGGCCCCGGGGCTGCGACTGGGCTACATGGTCGGCCCGCCAGCGCTGATTCGCGAGGCGCGCGCCCTGCGTCGTCTGATGCTGCGCCATCCACCGACCAACAACCAGCGCGCCGTGGCCCTGTTCCTCGACCGCGGCTATCACGACGCCCTGTTGCGCCAGATCCACCAGGTCTTCCATCGCCGCTGGCAGTGCCTGGGCGATGCCCTGGCCCGGCACATGCCACAATCCTCGGCGCCACCGACCTACGGCGGCTCCTGCTTCTGGGTACGCGGCCCCGAGGACCTCGACTGCGCCGTCCTCAGTGCCCTGGCTCGCGAACAGGGCATCCTGATCGAGTGCGGCAGCCTGCACTTCTTCGACGCGCCGCGCCCCGAGTACTTTCGCCTGGGCTTCTCGGCTATCCCGGAGTCGCGCATCGAACCCGGCATCGAGCGCCTGGCCAAGCTGTTGCCCCGAGCCATCAAGCCAGACTGACGCGCAATGCAGAGCGCCATGGTCACTCGACATGGCCATGGCGCGAAAAACCCGGTCTCGCTCAGCGCAGCAGAGCTAGCCGCCTTTGTTATAGCACCTCATCCTTCAGGTGATACCAGCGATACAGCGCGCGTTGGCCGATTCGTCGAAACGGGGCGAAGGCCTGCGATTCGATCATTTCCCTAACGTTGGGGAATGGTAGCCTGGAGGTGAAGATCGGCAGGTCCAGCGTCTGGCCATGCCCAGCGATCCACTGCGCCAGTCGGCGTCCCGCCTGGGCGGAGTACATCACGCCATTGCCGCCGTAACCCAGCGCGTAATATACGGTCTCACTAGCGTTGGGCTGGTGGATGCGCGGCATCATGTCGTGACTGACATCAACCCAGCCCCACCAGGAATAATCGATTTCGATACCTGTGAGCGCGGGAAACTTGCGATACAGATCACCAATCAGCAGGTCTTCGTACTTCTTGTGCGGCGCGTCGCGCCCAGTCACTGCGCTGCGACTGCCGATCTGCAATCGATTGTCGGGTAGCAGACGATAATAATGGCGCAGCACCCGGGTATCGGTCAGCACCTGGGTGGTCTTGAAGTTGCAGGCGTTCAGTTCCTCGCTCGTCAGCGGCCGCGTCACGATCGAGTTGGAAAGAATCGGCAGCAAGCGGTTCTTGAGTTCGCGATGTAGGCCTTGGGAAGTGTAGCCCCCCGTGGCGATGCCCACCGCGCGAGCCTTGACCACCCCACCGGGCGTGCGCAGGTAATGCACGCCGTCGCGTGTCTCGAAGCCCTGCACCGGACTCGCCGGGTGCACCCTGACGCCTAGCGCCCGCGCCTTCTCGAGATAACCAAAGGCCAGCTTGCCGGCATGGATACCGATGCCCTCGGGCTCGTGCATGGCACCGGCCGCCTCCTGATCGCCCACCCAGTCGCGTTTGACCGTGTCGGCATCGAGGATCCGCGCATCGTAGTCGAACACTTCGCGCAGCAGCTTGGCCTCTTTCTCCAGGGCGGGCATGACCCGGTCGCGATGGGCGATAAACAGATGGCCGCCGGGCTGGGGATCGCAGTCGATGTCCGCGATCAACTCCTTGAAGGTGGCCATGCCCGCCACGCACTCGGCATGCAGCTTCAGCGCCACGTCCTTGCCGTAGCGCTGGATCCACTGCGAGCGCTTGAGACGCCCCGAGGCGCACTGCGCCTGGCCGCCGTTGCGCGTGCTGCAGCCCCAGCTTGAGCGATTCGCTTCAAGCACGGTGGCCTTGATGCCGTATTCTTGGGCCAGGAAGATCGCCGCCGTGAGGCCGGTAAAGCCGGAGCCGATGATAGCGACGTCGACATCCATGTCGTGGGCCACCGGACCGTCGTCGGCAGGCGGCTCGCCCGCCGTGTCGATCCAGTAGGTGGGCGCGTAGTCGCGGCCCTGCCCCGGCGTGGCGCTCTTCAGGGGGTCGTAAGCCGGATCATAGGGTTGGCAGGGCGCGGTGCCACGCCCATGCCCCATCCGCTCCTTCCTCACTGCTGTATCCATGATCGGACTCCTCGAAGTCGGCATGCCGCGAAGCGAACTCAAACGTTGTCGGCACTCACCGGCGGGCGGTTCTTGCGGAAGGCGTTCTTGACCGCGATCTTGCCGTCACGGAAAGTGAAGGCATCGATCATGCGCGCCTCGGAGCGGGCGCCATCCACGGTAGTGCCCTGGTAGGTACTTTCGGTGAAGCCGCGATCACCCACGGCGACGTGCACGCCGTCGACCCAGGCTGCATCGGGAGCCGTCTTCCAGGCGTTCTCGAGGGCCTGGCGCACCTCCGCCTGCCCGACGAAGCTCTTGCCCTGCAGTTCTGGCCCGGCGATGGCGTGGAACACGCAATCCTCGGTCATCATCGCCATCACCGCATCGATGTCATGCCGATTCAGGGCATCGCTGAACGCTTCCAGTAGTTCGGTACCGACCTGACCCATGTCGCTCTCCTATGTTCGTTGTCCACGGTCGCGGACGTTGAGTGGATGGCTTCGAGGGTAGTCCGCGACGACCCGGCGGCTTAGCACCAGTTGAGGGCCGGTTGTTGGTCCAGCGCAGAATGGACTGGCCGCGCAGGTGCCGCATCGACCGGCAGGCGGTAGGGTCGTGGGTCGACGATCGGCTCGCGCCCCAGCAGTTGATCGACCAACAGGCGAGTCGCGGCCGGCGCCAGCACCAGGCCGTTGCGATAGTGTCCGGCGTTGACGAACAGCCCTTCGATGCCGGGCACCGCGCCGATGAAGGGCACGCCCTCCGGTGAGCCGGGGCGCAGCCCCGCCCAGTGATGCTCCACCTCGCACTCGGCCAGCGCCGGCAACATGGCCACCGCGCTGGCATGCAGCGACGCGCGTGCCTCGTCGGTGGGGGTCTTGTCGAACTCGGCCTCTTCCAGGGTCGAGCCGATCAGCACGCGACCGTCGGAGCGCGGGATCAGGTAGCGTCCGTCGGCCAGCACCACCCGTTCGAGGAGTTGCCGGCAGCCACTCGTCGTAGGCGTTTTGAACAACATCATCTGACCCTTGACCGGGCGCACCGGCAGTCGCACCCCGGCCTGGGCCAACAACCGGCCCGTCCAGGCGCCACCGCAGACGATCACCCGCCCCGCCGCGACGCGCCCTTGAGCAGTCATCACACCACTGACCCGCCCACTTTCGATCACGAAGCGCTCTACCGCGCAGCCTTCGCGCAGCGTCACTTTCGGTAGGCTCGCCAACCTGGCCCGCAGCGCCCGGCCGAGGCGCGGGTTGCGAATGCTGCCGAGCGTGGGCATCCACAGGCCGCCGTCGAAGCCGCTGGCCAGGTGCGGCTCCTTGGCATAGACGAAGTCGGCGTCAACCGGCACCAAGGGCTTATTCATGCGCCGCGCCCAGGCCCTGGCTCGGTGCGCATCGTCCACCCGCAGATAAAGCAGCCCGCGCCGACGAAACTCGGGGTCGATGCCGGCCTCCTCCTTCAAGCGCTCCGCCAGTGCGGGATAGCGGCTCTCCGACCAGCGCGACAGCTGCGAGACCGGTTCGCTGTAACGCCAGGGATACAATGGCGAGACAATACCGCCCCCGGCCCAGGAAGCCTCCTTGCCGCACTCCCCGCGCTCCAGCAGAGTCACCGAGTGGCCGGCCTCGGCCAGTTGCCAAGCGGTCAGCATCCCAATGACGCCGCCACCGATCACCAGAAAATCTCTCATCACAGCGCCTCTCGAATGCGATGACACCCGCCTCTTCGGCCGCAAACGGGACTTGAAAACATGGCGCCATCGAAGCCAATAACGAAACCGGATATTCCGTTTAATGGAATCAATCGAAAAACTAGTGCCACCACTAGTCAACGTCAATGAAAAATCTCAAAAAACGATACGATTTGCATGTTTTTTAGAAACAAGACTATGATTGACGCCATTGCTTCGTCGCTCCAGGGAGACCGACATGACCGACCTCATAAATGCCCGGCCCGAGCGGATGCTCTCCGTACGCGAGCTGTTCGGCATCGACAGCGATCTAGAAGTACCCGCCTTCAGCGAACGCGACGACTATGTGCCGGAAGTCGATCCGGCCTATCGCTTCAACCCCGACGTGACCCTGGCGATTCTCGCCGGCTTCACCCGCAACCGCCGGGTGATGGTTCAGGGGCTGCACGGCACCGGCAAGTCGACGCATATCGAACAGGTCGCGGCGCGCCTCAACTGGCCCTGCCTGCGGGTCAATTTGGACGGCCATATCAGCCGCCTCGACCTGGTCGGCAAGGACGCCATCGTGATCCGCGACGGGATGCAGGTCACCGAATTCCAGGAAGGCATCGTGCCCTGGTCGCTGCAGCGGCCGGTGGCGCTGATCTTCGATGAGTACGACGCCGGGCGCCCGGACGTGATGTTCGTCATCCAGCGCATTCTCGAGCGCGACGGCAACTTCACGTTGCTCGACCAGAACCGAGTGATTCACCCGCACCCCCACTTCCGGCTGTTCGCCACCGCCAACACGCTGGGGCTCGGCAACCTGAGCGGCCTGTATCACGGCACCCAGGTGCTCAACCATGCCCAGATCGACCGCTGGAACATCGTCGCCAAGCTCGACTACCTGCCCCGCCAGGAGGAGATCGAGATCGTCGTGGCCCGAGTGCCGGCCAAGGCCAGCGAGCGGGGCCGGGCGCTGATCGATGCGATGGTCGCGGTGGCCGACCTGACCCGCAAGGGCTTCGCCACCGGCGACCTGTCCACCCTGATGTCGCCGCGCACGGTGATCACCTGGGCCGAGAACTGCGAGATCTTCCGCGACCCGGCACTGGCCTTCCGGCTCTCCTACCTCAACAAGTGCGACGAGGCCGAGCGGCCCCTCGTCGCCGAGTACTACCAGCGCTGCTTCGGCGAGGAACTGGACGAGTCCTGGATGCGCGAGGCGTCCGCTTCATGACCGCCAGCGCCCAGCAGCAGGCGCTCCGTCAGCAGCGGATCGAGGAACTCTGCGCGGCTAGCTTGCGTGCGATCACCGGCGACGCCGGCCTGCACTATCGCGGCCGGCACCTCTATCGGGGCGAGTCCCGCCTGCCGGCCCATGCACCGCACCTGCGCATCGACTCCGCCGAGGACGACTTCACCGACTGCCGGGCCGCCGCCGATGGCATGGCCCTGCGCCTGCTGCACTCCGACGCGACGCTGCATCGCCGGCTGTGCCCGGAAGACCCGGTCGAGCGACTGGTCTTCGAGCTGCTCGAGCAGCTCCGCGTGGAGACCCGCGCCCCTGACGACATGCTGGGCATGGTGGCCAACCTGCACCAGCGTTTCACGAACTGGTCGCGGCACTTCTATCGCTCCGGGCTGACCGAGGGCACGATCGGCCTGCTGCTCTACAGCGTGGCGCAGATGTGCTGGTCGCGGCTGCAGGCCCGACCGGTGCTGGAGGAGACCGAAGACTACATCGAGGGCACCCGCGCCTCGCTGGTGGGCGAGCTGGGTACGGCGCTGGCCGGCATTCGCCGGTACCGCCACGATCAGGCGGCCTTCGCCGAGCACGCCCTGGCGATCGCCCGGGTCGTCGGCGAGCGGGTCCGGGCCGAGCGTGCCCGAGTCGAAGGGGATGACGACGCACCGGATCAGGCCGCAGAGGACGCCACCGGCGGCTTCGCCCTGCTGCTGGATTTCGACGAGGGCGACGGCGACGAGGACGCCATTGCCGCCGCCCGCACCGGTCATAGCAAGGTCTTCGAGGAGGCCGCCCTCGCCTATCGGGTCTTCACCACGCGCTTCGATCGCGAGGTGGCGGCCGGCAGCCTAGTACGCCGCGCCTTGCTGCGCGAGAACCGCGAACGCCTGGACCGGGCCACCGCCGAGCAGGGCATCAACCTGCCCCGGCTGGCGCGTCGGCTCGGCGCCGTGCTCTGGGAGCCCCGCCACGATGGCTGGGCGTTCGGCCAGGAGGAAGGCCGCATCGACGGCCGCCGCCTCGCCCAGCTGGTCGGCTCGCCCACCGAGCGGCGTCTGTTCTATCAGGATCAGATCAAGCCGGGTACCGATTGCGTCGTCAGCCTGCTGATCGACTGCTCGGGCTCGATGAAGCACCACGCGCTAGCGGTGGCCATGCTGGCCGAGAGCCTGATCCGCGCCCTGGAGATGATCGGCGTCGGCAGCGAGCTGCTCGGCTTCACCACCGGGGCCTGGAACGGCGGCCGCGCCTACCAGGCATGGCTGAGCGGGGGGCGCCCGCGCGGGCCGGGGCGCCTCAACGAGGTCAGCCATCTGGTGTTCAAAGGCGCCGAGCGCAACTGGCGTCGCGCGCGCAGCGATATCGCCGCCCTGCTCAAGCCCGACCTGTTCCGCGAGGGCATCGATGGCGAGGCGGTGGACTGGGCCTGCGAGCGGCTGCTGGCCAGGCCCGAGAACCGGCGCATCCTGATCGTGATCTCCGACGGTTGCCCCTCGGACGGCGCCACCAACCTGGCCAACGACGCCTACTACCTCGACAATCACCTCAAGGCGGTGGTGGCCCGGCGCGCCCAGCAGGGACAGGTAGAGGTTCTCGGCCTGGGCGTGGGCCTGGACCTCAGTCCCTTCTATCGCCGCTGCCTGGCCACCGACCTGTCCCAGGGTCTGGACACGGCCTTGTTCGATGAGATCGTCGCGCTGATCGGCGGCCGCCATCGGCGTTGAGGCGCGAGCCAGGCAGAGAAATAGACTTCACCCACGCAGGAGATATCCATTGGCCAAGACCCGCATGGTGACCCAATTCGGCATGGGCAGCTCGATCCGCAGCCGCGACTACACCCAGGCCGCGGCGCGGGCGATCCGCGACGCCCTGTGGCACAACTCGCTCAACGTAGCCGACGCCTTCGGCTTCCCCAAGGAAGCCATGCTGATCGACGTGGAAATCGGCGTTCAAAAGCCCGAGGCCGTGGAGGTCGCGGCGCTGCTGGGCATCTTCCCCTACGGCCAGCCGCGGGTCTCGGTGGTCAAGGGCGGGCTTGACGTGGACAAGCCCGGCGGCGGGGGCACCAGCGTGATCGCCAATGCCGCCGTCATCGTTTCCTTCGACATGGAGCCCGGCCATGACTGAGCGACGCATCATTCTCGAGATGGGCACCGGCAACGACCTCTACGGCGAGGACTACACCAAGGCGGCCTGCCGCGCCGTGCAGGACGCCCTGCACCACTCGTCGATCGTGCTGTTCAAGTCGCTGGGCATCGAGCACCGCGCGATGCGCGTCCAGGTGACCATCGGCGTGCAGGAACCCGAGCGGGTCGACACCAAGGTGGTGGCGGCGGAGCTGCCCCGCGGTCGCGCCGAGGTCAGCGTGGTGCACGGCGGGCTCGACGTCCACGACCCGGGCAACGCCACCACCCACGTCATCGCCACCGCGGCGATCGCCGCCCTGCTGCCGATCGATGCCGATGCCTGGCGGCTGTGCGAGACCGCGAGCTGAGTCGGGGCATGAGCATAACCACTATCGCCGGTCGCCCATGAAGCGCCCCGGCGAGAGGTTGGCCGAATAGCCGGGCAATTCGTCACCATCGATCATGGCGGCGATAAGCCGACCAGTCTGGGCCGAGAGCGTCAGTCCCAGGTGGCCGTGGCCGTATGCCAGATAGAGGCCTTCGTGGCCTGGCACCGCACCGATGACGGGCAGGCCATCCGGGGTCGAATGGCGCACCCCCAGCCAACGGCCGCCCAGGCTGACCGGGCGACCGAAGAGCGCACTGCCCCAGTGGCGCAACCGTTCCCAGCGTCGCTCGTCGGGCGAACTCGCCGATGCGCTGAACTCCGTGGTGCCGGCGAGCCGGATCCCCTCCTCCATGGGGGTGGCGTAGAAGTGATGGGCCAGCCATCCCACCGGACGCGACAGCGCCAGAGGCGTCTGGAGACTGATGTGGTAGCCACGCTCACTGACGACGGGAAGCTGCACGCCCAGGGCCTTGAGCAAGGCATTGTTGGCGATACCCGCACAGAGCACGACACGGTCGACCAGCGCGTCATGGGGGTGGCCGCCGCCTTCCCCCCGCGCCTGATGCGAGGCGGTCGACAGGCGCCATCCCCCGTCCCGTTGCGCGGTCAGTGCGTGTACTCGAGAGCGATGCCAACGAAGGCCCTGACTCTCGAGCCGCCGCCGCAATGTCTGGCTGACCGCCAGCGGGTTCTTGAGATGACGCGTGCCGGGAAAGAAGACGCCTCCGCGAAGCCCCTCGGCGTTGAGCTCCGGTTCCAGTCCCCGCACTTCCTCGGCGGTCAGGGCCCGACACTCGACGCCATCCCGGCGCTTGGCGGCGGCCACCCCATCGAGGCCTGCCGCCGTGTCGTTATCGCGCACAATCTGCAGACAACCGGTATCGGCGAACAACCCCGGTACATCGAGCGCATCGAGAAGCGCGTGCTGGGCACCGACGGCATCCTCGATCAAGGCGATCAGGGCGGCCTTGTTGCGGGCAAACCGGGCTGGCGTGGCGGCACTCAAGAAGCGCCGACCGAATCCCAGCAGCGAGGGGGTATAGCGGCGGTCGACCGACAGCGAGGCATCCGGTCGGCGCAGCTCCCGGGGCAGGCTCCGCAGGGTATCAAGGCTTGCCATGGGTGCGGTGGCGTAGTTGGCAATCAGCCCGGCATTGCCGAAGGAGGTCCCCTCCCCGGGCACATTGGGGTCATAGAGGTGCACCCGGTGGCCGCGCGCCATCAGCGAGGCGCTCACCGCAAGCCCCACGATACCCGCTCCGATCACGGCAATGGTGGTCATCTCAAGAGTCCTTGAACGACCCAGGCCCTCTCGGGGCCTGGGTGGTGATCATGCAATCGTGGCGCTCAGTTATCGCGGTAGAAACGCCAGGCGGCGATGCCCACACCGACGGCGGCGATCACGCAAACCAGGCTCACGGCATAGAGAGCGAAGGCATAAAGGGTCATGGCAATCTCCATCATTGCGCGTTGGGGGAAGCACTGGCACGAGGCAGCACGCGGAAGCAGCGATAGACCAGGGTGAACACGGCCACGTTGGTGATCACGCCAGCAATGAGCGCGGTGAGTCCGGTGGCCGCCTGGAGATCGAAGGGCCCCCATTTCCAGAAGATGGTCACCAGGGCACCGGCGAGCATGGCGGCAATGGCCGAGCGCGAGCAACGCAGGTCGAAGAGCACCGCAAAGACGAACGGCAGCAGGATGGTCGGCGCCCACAGGGCGTAGCTCAACAACAGCGCGTCGACGATGGAGGTGGCGTAGAGGGCAAAGATCACGGCGCCGATGCCGATCAAAAGGTTGACGATCCGCTCGATCCACAGACGCTTACGCTCGCCCACTCCCGGTTCGATGAACGGCTTGTAGATGTCGCTGACGAAGATCACCGCCGCCGAGTTGAGGTAGGAGTCCGCCGTGGACATCACCACCGCCAGCAGCGAGGCCAGCACCAGCCCCGTGATGCCGACTGGCAGGATGTCGCGGATGAGTGCCGGCATGGCTTGGTCGGGCGAGATGTTCGGATAGAGCACCAGCGCGATCAATCCAATGGTGGCACTGACGAAATAGAACAGGAAACCGAAGCCACCGGCCACGGAGTAGCCGATTCTCGCATGCCGCGAATCCGGCGCGGATAGGGCACGCTGGGTATAAGGGGGAACCAGCGTCTCGCCCAGCAGAAAGGCGACGAAGATACTCACGAACATGCCGATGGAGTAGTCGCCCATCAGGCTGAGGTGGGCCTCGGGAAGACGCTCCACAAGAGCGGCCGGTCCGCCCAGTTCATGAATGCCGATCAGCATGGTCAGAGGCAGGAAGACGGCCAGCATCAAAAACTGCACCACGTCGGTCTGGATGACCGCCCACATGCCACCCACGGTGGAGTACAGCAACACCACCGCCATGCCGATAAGAATGCCGGTGGCTACCTCAATGCCGAGGATAGTGTGGAAGACGGTACCCACCGCCAGCGCCTGGGCGCCGAGGATGCCAACGCAGAACACCAGCGAGAAGATGCCAGTGAAAAGCCTGGCACTGACGCCGAAGTGATGGGCCATGATGTCGCCCACGGTATGCGCATCGGTGTAGCGCTTCAGGCGTGGCGCGATGTAAAGACCGGTCAGCACGGTGGCGATGGGAAAGGCCGAGGCGGCGAACATGAAAGCGTAGCCTTCGGCAAACGTTTTTCCGGCACGCCCCATTGAGGCACCACCGCCGAGGAAGGATGCGGCCAGAGTCGCGAACAGCACCGGCCAGATTATCTTGTTGCCGGCTACCGCGAAGTCCGCGCTGTTGGAGACCTTCCTGGCGCTGCGATAGCCGATCAGTATCAGGATCGCAAAGTACACCAGAAGGCCTAGGAGATCGATCAGGTTCATGGGACACCCTCTTTCTTGACGTTGTGGGTCCCGTCAGCTTCGATGAGGCATGGTATAAAAACAACTGAACCCAGACTATGAGTTCATAAACAAAATTTAGAGCCTATCGTCATGAGAGTACGCCACAACCTACGCCAGTTGCAGATATTCCAGGAAGTCGTGCGCACCGGCAGTCTGTCGAAAGCCGCACGACGGCTGGAGTTGAGCCAGCCCGCAGTGAGCACCGCCATCACCAACCTGGAGCAGGAGGTCGGTTTCCTGCTGTTTCGACGCAATCATTACGGTACCGAACTGACCCCGGAAGCCAAATACCTGGCCGAGGGAGTGGACAAGGTGCTGGCTTCGGTCAAGCATCTGGGCGAACTGTCCGAAGGGCTCTGCCAAGGGCGTGCGGGCAAGCTGACCGTCGGTTGCATGCCCGGCCTATCCCCCGCGGTGCTTCCCCGGGTCATGGCTGCCTATCTAGAAGAGCATCCCGGCAGCCGGCTGTCACTGCAGACGTTCAGTTCCAGCAAGATTGCGGAATGGGTGGCCGAGGGGCAGTTCGACTTGGGCGTCATCGAAATGGATGCCGATATCGGTGACCTGGAGTTGACTCCCTATCATTTGCGCATGCACTTGGCGGTACCTCAGGAGAGCCCTCTGGCCGAGCGTGGCCGGCTGTCCCCCGAGGATCTCGATGGCCAACCGATGATCACGCTGGATGAGCATCATCAGAGTACGCTCAAGCTGAACAACGCCTTCCGGCTTTCCGGCATACGTCTCCAAGTTGGTATCGAGACCCACCTGTTTCCCTCGGCGATCACCTTGGTCAACGAAGGCCTAGGCGCCGCACTGATCGACCCCGTCACCGCAGATGGCTTTCTCAAGCGCCGCGACTGTCGCCTGACCATGGTCCCTTTCGAGCCCGGTATCGATCTGGATATCGCCGTGATCACGTCACGCTTCCATCCCATTTCACGGCAATGTCAGGGGTTTCTTCCCTATCTCAAGGAGAACCTTGGCGCCTGGGAACGGCACTCGCGCCGCGACTGTCCCTGGCGCGTCACTGCGCCTTGAGACGACAAGGGCTAACCGCCCTGGGCGGCGACCGCCAAGTCAATGGCCTGAACGATATCGAACACCGGCAGGCCCGAGGCTTCACGCACTACGGGGGCGAAGGCCGACAGATCGGTGCACTCCAGCACGACGGCGGCAAGGTCTCGTTCCTCTACCAGCTCCAGGGTCGCCTGACGAATTTCGGCGGTCATCGCCTCGACATCGATGGCGTCGCGCTCACCACGCAGGATCACTTCGCTGAACTCACGGCCGTGTTGCAGCCCCTTGATCCGAGTTCGGGTAGCCGGCCGATGCCACCCAACGCCTTCCAGGTGAGGATGCCCTAGGGCATGATCGTCGGCCGTGAGAACGCCAATGCCCCCCTCGCCTATCAGAACGGAAACCCAGGGCAATAAGGTGAGACTGGACAGCACCACCGGAATCGACACCGCTTGCGCTACCTCACGCTGATAGCGCGCCATGAAACCGCAACTGCCGGCGACGACCTTCACTCCATCCGCCTCCAAACGACGGGCACGGTCAATCAGCAGTTGGCAGAGATCATCGCCCGGTGCCTGTAGCAGACGCGGAATGTCCACGCCCTCTAGCACGTCGTAGACCACCGGGTAATCGAAGGTGCGAGGATTGCGCAGATGACCGCGAGGTTTAGCGAAACGCGTGTCCAGGCACAGCACTCCCAGTGGCGTTTCGGTATGGCGGTTCCCACCGTTAATCATCATGGTTCACCTTAAGAAGCTTCATCTTGAACACTGAGCGGCATACGGCTGGAAAACGGCGATACGGCTCCAGCTACCCGCTTGTCGCGTCGCCGAACAGAATGCCGATACCCAATCCGATCAGTGTCAGCATTGCCACCCGGCGCATCCCAATCGGAGATAGCGGGGGCGGCCAGCGCCGGCCGACATAGGTCGCCAGCGCGACCAACGGGATGGCCCAGGCCGTGAGAATGAGGATTTCACCATCCAGCCGGCCCTGGGTGGCGATGAACAGGGTGCGCGTGCCGGAGGTCACGGCGAACAGCAGGATCAGCATGTTGCCGATGCCCGACAGCGGTAGCGGCTGGCGATAGCAATGATAGATCAACGGCGGTCCGGCGATGCCGAACAGTCCGCCGCACAGCCCTGACAAGGTGCCGCTGATGAAGAAGCCGGTAGATGACGACAACGTCTCGCGCTGGCTGGGACGCAGCACCAGACTGACCCCGCCGTAGAGCACCATCAGGCCCAGCAAAATGCGCAGCACACTGGCGGCGCGACCACTGAGGTAGTCGAGCAGCAGCACGCCGACGACGATGGCCGGCACGATGCCCAGGGTCGCCGCGCGGATCGCCCGCCACTCCAGATGTTTTAGCCGGCCCGGCAGGGCCACGGCACAGTTGATCAGCATCATCAGGCTGACCACGGCGGCCATCGAGGCGACTGGAACGATATCCAGGCCACCGGTCGCTCCCATCACGATCATGCCCAGGCCGAAGCCCGTCACCGTCTGAAAATAACCAGCGAAGG
Source organism: Modicisalibacter muralis (assembly GCF_900102945.1). Taxonomy (GTDB): domain Bacteria; phylum Pseudomonadota; class Gammaproteobacteria; order Pseudomonadales; family Halomonadaceae; genus Modicisalibacter; species Modicisalibacter muralis. The sequence continues at coordinate 150,115 of NZ_FNGI01000009.1, forward strand.
CGGCGATCAGCGCGAACAGCAACAGCGTCTCGAGGTTCATCCGACGTCGTCAGCCCGACGCGGCCACGGCGGCCCGCGCCTCGGCCGCCTGCGCCTGGACCGTGGTCACGGCGATGACATGCACGATGTCCGCGACGCTGCAGCCTCGCGACAGGTCGTTGGCCGGCTTGGCCAGGCCCTGTAGCAGTGGACCGATCGCTTCGGCGCCGCCAATCCGCTCGGCCAGCTTGTAGCCGATGTTGCCAGCTTCGAGATCGGGAAAGACCAGCACGTTGGCGCGGCCACCGACCCGCGACTCGGGCAGCTTGCGCGCGGCGATTTCGGCAACAATGGCGGCATCGAGCTGCACGTCCTCGTCGATGGCCAGGTTCGGGCGCTGCATCTTCACCTGCCGCGCCGCCGCGACGACCTTGTCGACTGCGGCGTGCCGGGCGCTACCGCTGGTGGAGAACGACAGCATTGCCACCCGTGGCTCCTCGCCCAGCAGCACTTGGGCACTGTCGGCGGCGGCCATGGCGATATGCGCCAACTGCTCGGCATCGGGATCGATGACCAGCCCACAGTCGGAGAAGATCATGCCGCCCTTGAGACGGTGGAACGGTTTGCACAGCATCATCAAGAAGAAGCTCGACACCAGCGATGTCCCCGGCGCCAACCCCAGCAACTGGATCGCGCAGCGCACCACATCGCCGGTGGTATGCACGGCGCCGGCCACCGAACCATCGGCGTAGCCTTGGCGCACCAGCAGGTTGGCGAAGCACAGCGGCTTCAACACTTCCTGGGCGGCCTGCTCCGCGGTCATGCCCTTCTTTTCGCGCAGGCCGTGCAGCGCCCCGGCGAGTTCGGGCGTCAGCGGCGAGTCGTGGGGATCGATCAGCTCGACGCCGGTGAGATCAAGCCTCTGCTCGGCCGCCGCCGCTGCCACTAGCGAGCGCTCACCCACCAGCAGGATCCGCGCGATGCCTTCCCGCGAGGCCTGGCAGGCGGCCTGCAGCACCCGCGGGTCCTCGCCTTCGCAGAGCACGATGCGTCGGGGCGCCTGGCGGGCCTGATCCATGATTCGATTGAGGGCCTTCATTGGTAAGCGCCTCCACAATGCGTCGCTTCGCCCTACAGCGAAGCGAAAGGAAAAGCCCCGGCCGCGAGACACACGCTGGCCAGGGGAAGCTCAATACCTTTCACCTTAGGAAGGCGCTGATTTATGTCGCGAGCGATGAGGGGTTGGCCGCCGCCGGCGCGCAGGAACCGGAGTTGACTATTGTCAATGAGGATTCCGAGTACCGCCGGCGACCAAGCCATCGAGCGCAGCAATAAATCAGCCGTTCCTCAGACGTAGTCCTGATACTTCTCGAGCAACCGTACCGGCTTCTTCAGCGCATCGCGGCGGAACGGGTCGCCCAGTTCGCGGGTACACATGATCTCGATGATGCAGGTCTTGCCCTCGTTCATCTGCATATCCACGGCCTTCTTCAGCGCCGGGCCCACGTCCTCGAGACGATCCACGGTGATGCCCTCGGCGCCCATCGCGCGGCCGATCTCGGCGAAGCTCTGGTTGTCGAGTTCGCCGGCGACGAAGCGGCGATTATAGAACTCCACCTGGTTCTTCTTCTCGGCCCCCCACTGGCGGTTGTGGAACACCACCGCGGTCACCGGGATCTCGTGACGTACTGCGGTCATGGTCTCCATCAGGCTCATGCCCCAGGCGCCATCGCCGGCGTAAGCAATCGCCGGACGCTCCGGCGCGGCGACCTTGGCACCGATGATGGTCGGTAGCGCATAGCCGCAGTTACCGAAGCTCATCGGTGCGAAGAAGCTGCGCGGCTTCTCGAAGCGCAGGTAACTGTGCGCCACGGCGTTGATGTTGCCGATGTCGGTGGAGACCATGACGTCCTCGGGCATGGCCTTCTCGAGTTCGCGCAGCACCTGGCGCGGGTGCAGGTACTCACCGCCCGAGAATGGCGTCTCGCCCCCGGCCTCGTCGATGGCGTCGAGGCTGAACGGATCCTTCTCGTGGGTCCACTCGTCGAGCTCCTTCTCCCAGGCGGCCTTCTCGTCCTGGATCTTGGCCAGGCGCTCCTCCTTGCTGGCATCGCAGGCCAGTTGGCGGCTCGACAGGCGTTCGGTGATGGCCTCGGCGGCATCCTTGGCGTCGCCGCAGATGCCCACCGAGATCTTCTTCACCAGCCCCAGCATCTTATGGTCGGCGTCGATCTGGATGATCTTGGCGTCCTTCGGCCAGTAGTCCAGCCCATGCTGCGGCAGGGTGCCGAACGGCCCGAGACGGGTGCCCAGAGCGATCACCACATCGGCCTGGGCGATCAGCTTCATGCCTGCTTTGGAGCCCTGATAGCCCAGCGGACCGCACCACAGCGGATGGCTGGCCGGGAACGAATCGTTGTGCTGGTAGCTGTTGACCACCGGCGCGCCGAGGCGCTCGGCCAGCGCCTTGCAGGCGTCGACGCCATCGGCCATTACTACTCCGCCGCCGGAGACGATCACCGGGAACTTGGCATTGGCCAGTAGCTCCGCCGCCTCGTCCAGGCTCCGAGCCCCGCCAGGGCCGCGATCGAGACGCGCCGGCTGGGGGATTTCGGCCTCGATCTCGCCGTAGAAGTAATCGCGCGGGATATTCAGCTGGGTCGGGCCCATCTCGGACATCGCCCGATCGAAGCAGCGCGCGGTGTACTCGGCCATGCGCGACGGATGGGTGACGTGGCCCTGGTATTTGGTGAATTCCTGGAACATCGGCAACTGGTTGCATTCCTGGAAGCCACCCAGGCCGATGCCGGTGGTGCCGGCCTCGGGGGTGACGATGACCACCGGGCTGTGCGCCCAATAAGCGGCGGCGATACCGGTCACGCAGTTGGAGATGCCGGGCCCGTTCTGGCCGATCACCATGCCGTGACGCCCGGAGACCCGCGCGTAGCCGTCGGCCATGTGTGCGGCGCCCTGCTCGTGGACCACCGGAATCAGGCGGATGCCGGCCGGGGCAAAGATATCCATGGCGTCCATGAAGGCCGAGCCCATGATGCCGAACATGTCGGTGACGCCATTGGCGACCATGGTTTCGACGAAGGCCTCCGACGGAGTCATCTTCTGCTTGCCCTGCACGACCGGGCGGTTGTCGTGGTTGTCCTGGGTGCTCATGGGGCGTCCTCCGAGCGAATGTTGATTTATTGGTACGAATAATTCCGTTTTCTGGAATAAGTCGAAATCTAGACGCCTCGAATGACACCGTCAATAAAAATTTCAAAAAATGATATGCTTTCTACCGAAAATAGGGATTGATATATTCCAGTCATGACTCATCGCCCCATCCGTACGAGAGGCTCGAGATGAAATCCGAGGTAGCCAAGATCGATGGCGACACGCCGACGATGCGCCTGCTGGCGCTTCTGGAAGTGATCGCGGAGAAGGATCAGTTCTTCACCCTGCAGGGTCTGGTCGAGGAGACAGGACTGCCCAAGCCGACGCTGCACCGCATGCTGCAGCAGCTCGAGGCCGCCGGCATGTTGCAGCGCGATGGCGACAACCGACAGTACGGCACCGGCGTGCGCCTGCGGCGCCTGGCCGAGACGCTGCTGATGAACAACACCGTGCACGGCGCCCGCCACAGCGTCCTCAGCCAACTGGTCGGGGAAATCGACGAGAGCTGCAACATTACCGCGCTGTCCGGCAACGAGGTGCTCTATCTCGATCGCGTCGAGACCACCGCGCCGCTGCGTTTCTATCTGCACCCCGGATCGCGGGTGCCGGTGCACGCCTCGGCCAGCGGCAAACTGTTCCTGGCGCAGATGAGCCCCGCCCAGCGCAAGCGCCTGCTCGCCCACGTACCTCTGGAACGCTTCACGCCCAATACGCTGATCGACCTGGATGCGCTGGAAAGCGAAATCGAGCGAGTGCGCCGCGACGGCTATGCCTTCGACGATGAAGAGTTCCTGCCTGGGCTAATCTGTATTGCCGTACTGGTGCCGGGCGCCAAGGGGCGCTCGAACCTGGGCATCGCCATCCAGGCGCCTACCATGCGCCTGACGTCGGACCAGGCACTGCAGTTCCTGCCGGCCCTGCAACGCGCCGCCAAGGCGATCGCCGCCATCGACGCCGAGGCCACGCCCGGCAACAGCGCCTTCGCCTGACACACCCGGGGGTCGTCGCACCTATGACGACCGCCGGCTTCCTCAGGCTCCATAATCACCTTCCAACTGGTCCCATCGGTTACCCGCCAGCACTGCTAGGGTCACGTCAATGGCATGACACAACACTGACCGCGAATGTCCCGAATTCCGCTCATGCGCAAGCGTGCCACCCGACAAGTCGATCACGGCACGACACGACGTCGCTACCCAACAACAAGTGCAACGACGAGGTAACTCTATGGCCGATACGATCCGATTTCTCCACCGGTCACGCGTAGCGCTGCGGACACTACTGGCGCTACTGCCGCTGGGCATGGCATCGACAGCCCATGCCGGCATCGACCAAAGCGTCGAGGCACTGGTCGCTCCGATCGCCGACACCGTCTCGTCGCTGATTTTCTTCAGCGTGCCGCTATTCGGTACCGAGCTGCCGCTGGTGGTGCTGTGGCTGGTCGCCGGGGCGGTGTTCTCGACGCTCTACTTCAACTTCATCAACGTGCGCGGCCTGCGCCACGCATTGAAGCTGGTGCGTGGCGACTACGCCTGCCCCAAGGCCAAGGGCGAGGTATCGCACTTCCAGGCGTTGGCCACGGCGGTATCGGGCACGGTGGGTATCGGCAATATTGGCGGGGTGGCCATCGCCGTCTCGCTGGGCGGGCCCGGGGTGCTATTCTGGATGGTGTTGGCCGGTTTCCTGGGCATGTCGACCAAGTTCGTCGAGTGTACCCTGGCCACCCACTACCGCCGCCAGAATGCCGACGGTTCGGTTTCCGGCGGGCCGATGTTCTACCTCAACCGCGGCCTGGCCGAGCGCGGGCTGCCGCGCCTGGGCCGCTTCATGGGCGGCTTCTACGCGGTGGGCATCGTCATCGGCTGCCTAGGCATCGGCAACATGTTCCAGTCCAACCAGGCCTTCGTGCAGTTCGTCAACGTCACCGGCGGCCCAGAGGGAAGCTGGTTCGCCGACAAGGGCTGGCTGTTCGGCCTGGCCATGGCCGCGCTGATCGGTCTGGTGATCCTCGGCGGCATCAAGTCGATTGCCCGCGTTACCGAGAAGATCGTGCCGTTCATGGCGGTCCTCTATTGCAGCATGGCCCTGCTGGTAATTGGCATGAACGCCGAGGCGATTCCCTTCGCGATCAGCGCCATCTTCCACGGCGCATTTACGCCTGAGGGCGTCGCCGGCGGCGCGCTGGGCGCGATCATCATCGGCTTCCAGCGTGCGGTGTTCTCCAACGAGGCGGGCATCGGTTCGGCCGCCATCGCCCACTCGGCGGTACGCACGCGTCACCCGGTCACCGAGGGATACGTGTCGCTACTCGAGCCGTTCATCGACACCATCGTCATCTGCAGCCTGACCGGCCTGGTGATCGTCACCACGCTCTATTACGAGCCCGGCTTTGCCCAGGGGGTCGGCGGCATCGAGATGACCTCGCACGCCTTCGAGCGCAACGTCGCCTGGCTGCCCATTCCCCTGTCGGTCGCCGCGCTGCTGTTCGCCTTCTCCACGGCGATTTCCTGGTCCTACTACGGGCTCAAGGGCTGGTCCTACCTGTTCGGCGAAAGCCAGCTGGGACGCGGCCTGTTCAAGCTGCTGTTCTGCAGCTTCATCGTCATCGGCGCAATGATCCAGCTGCGCTCGATGCTGTCGCTGTCCGATGCGCTGGTGTTCGTCATCTGCGTGCCCAACATCCTCGGCATTTACCTTTTGGCGCCGGTAGTCAAACGCGAGCTCAAGCGCTACCACGCCAAGCTGAGGGATGGCGAGATCGTCGATCATCGCGAGCACCGGGAAGCCTCGCCGGCGGTCCAGCGCGAAGCCCGCACCGCCGGCAAAAGCCTCTAGCGTGATTCTCTCGAAGCCGAGCGCTGCACAGACAGCGCCTCGGTCAGCCCCTCCAGCGGCATCGGTCGATAGAACCAGTAGCCCTGGAACCGCGTGCAATCGTTGGCATGCAAGAATGCCAACTGCTCGGCAGTCTCGACGCCTTCGGCAACGATATCCAGCTTGAGATGCCGCGAGATGGCGATGATCGTCTGCACGATGGCCGCATCGTTGGGGTCGACGATGTCCTGAACGAAACTGCGGTCGATCTTGAGTTCGTCCAGTGGCAGCCGTTTGAGATACGAAAGCGAAGAATAGCCGGTGCCGAAGTCGTCGATGGCGATACCCACGCCGACCCGCTTGAGTGCATGCATGATCGCCACGGCTTCAAGCAGATGGTCGATCAGCACCCCTTCGGTGACTTCGAACAACAAGCGTTCGGGCGCGATGCCAGCTTTATGGATCAGTGCCTCGACATGGCTCACGAAGTCCGGCTGGTTGAAGTGCCGCGGACTGATATTGATCGATAGCCGGGGCAGGTCCCTCGCGTCGATCTGCTGCAGGCATCGACACGCTTCGTCGAGTACCCACTCGTCAAGCTCGACGATCAGGCCGCTCTCTTCGGCCAGGGGAATGAATTCTTCCGGTGAAATCATGCCGTGCTGCGGATGCTCCCAGCGCAACAGCGCCTCGGCACCGACAATGGCCCCGCTGGCATCGACCTGGGGCTGGTAAAACAGCAGCAGCTGGTCCTGCTCCAGCGCACGGCGCAGGTCCTGCTCTAGAGCCACGCGTCGCTCCACCTCTGCCTGCATGCTCGGCAGATAGCCACAGATACGCGCACGCCCCGCGGCCTTGGCCTGATACATGGCGGTATCAGCATGCTTGAGCAGGTCGACGGCGGTTTCCTCGGCACGCGGAAACAATACGTAGCCGATACTCGGCGTCACCTTGAGCGTACGCCCGGAGAGCACATAGGGCGCCGATAGGGCATCCATGATGCGCACGGCAACGGTCCGCGCGGCGTGCTCGGCCTGCTCGCGGCTGCCCTGCAGATCGGCCACCATGACCACGAACTCATCACCGCTCAGCCGCGCGGCGATATCCCCGCCGCGCAGCAGGCTGGTCAAACGTTTCGCCGCGTCGCACAGCAGTCGATCGCCCAACGCATGGCCCAGCGAGTCGTTGACCGACTTGAAGCGGTCGAGATCGAGAAACAGCACCGCGCCTAGGCCGCCATCACGCCGAGATTGTGACAACGTCTGCGACAACCGATCGAGCAGTAGCCGACGATTGGGTAGATCGGTCAGTGGATCGTAATAGGCTTGATAATGAATGGTGGCTTCGGCCTGCTTACGCTCGGTGAAATCCTCGATCACCGTCACGCCACCGACGATATCGCCATCAGCATTACGGACACCATTGAAGAAAGCCCGTAGTGGCATTGTCTTGCCACTGTTCATCGAGACGTAATCGCCTTCATAATAGCCGAAACCTTCGCTCAGCGCGTGCCCTACGGCCTGCTTGACGCGCTCGTCGGGCAACTCGCGCAGGATATCAAGCCCCACCATTTTCTCGCGCGGCGCACCCATGATCTCGAGAAGTTTGTCATTACACTCGACGACCACACCATTGTGATCGAAATGCAACAGGCCCAATGGCGAGGACTGAAAGATCGTACGGTAACGGTTCTCGCTTTCGCGTTGCGAAGCCTCGCGCTCGGTTACCTCGACACGCAGGCGGATATTGTCCTCAATGATCAGACTCAGGCGCCGGCTGACGACCAGCGTCAGCGCCAGAAACAATGCCATTGTGGCCGCAATGAACAGCGCCACCGGGGAGCTGACCAGCGCGTATTGGATCATTAACGGTGCAATGGTCGGAATCAGGAATAGTGCCGCCACGCCCCATACCGAAGAAAGCGTGGTCACCGCGCCAGCGCCCATCCCGGCCAGAATGATCGCTAGTGCCGCCTGATATTCATAATGTTCCATTGAGAAAAACAACAATCCGGCGATGCCCCAGGCCAGCCCCCCGGCAAATGCACCCAACGCGAACCACCCGAGCCAACACCTCCGCACTTGCTCAGTTGGCGTCTGGCGGTGAAAACGTATTGCCAGCCATAGGCGTAACAACGAGATCACCGAATGCGCCGCCAGCCAGGCCAGCAACACGCTGTGTCCAATCACCGACCAAAGAGCCATGACCAGTAGCAGGGCGCCGATCAGGCTGGCCAACACTGGCTGCCATAACCCGTCATAGAGCATCCTGATCTGCTCGCGGCGCACGATGCGCTGCTGTTTGCTCATCCCGTCGGATTCGGCTATCGCCTCGAGACGCCTAAGGAAGGCTGACATGCTCACTCCTTTCACCGCACCGCGCATATCACCAACACTCTTCAATGTAATGCATCGCACCGATCCGCCAAGCTGACATTTGAACTCGTAGCACTACAATGATCGTACTCTGGCGCCGCGCCAAAGCCTTCAATAGCAAACGATACAGCATCAAATTCGTCATACCGACCAAGGCCCTTTCGGCTCAGATATTTCGTATTGCACGTCATCAGACGCGCTTAGCATACTTGACGCCTTGCCCGGCAAGGAGCGCCGACCCCATGCAACGCACGACAGGCATAACCTGTACGACAACCGATAGGCTGCGGATCGAACCACGCCACTGGTATGCCTGGCAGATGCTGCCAGGGTACCGGGAAGAATGCAGCCAGCCCTATTACTCACCCATCTACGTGACGCGAGTCATTCCGCGAAAAACCGGACAGTCGATCCTGTCGCTCGAGTTCTTCAACGTGCTGTACCTGGATGGCGCTCAGGATTTCAACCTGAACATACGACTCTTGCGGCGCTACCGAAATTACCTGGTCGCCGACCTGCTCTACCCCGAGGAGAGCCTGCAACAAGTCGCGATCATCAGTCGGATCAAATTCGGCTGGCTCAATCAGCACTGCCGACACATCCTCGAGCAGTATCCACCGGCGCTGCTCGATCAGGACGCCCAAGAGAATGCCTCGACCTATCTCGACGCCGCTTTTCCCTATGTCAAGCAGCAGGCCGCGTTACCCATATAGTCGCAAAAATGCTCGATTGATTGGCGATGCCCTGCCTTTCTTGCCACCAGCCCTGCTATGATTGCCGAACGACGAGGGTGCGCAAATAACATGCGTTATCCAACGTCGATTGTCGCGCGGCCCTATTGTCCTGTCCGCGACAGGATGGGAATGGTGGTCGTTGTCTTAACCGACCCAGGGGGGACCACGCATTGAAACGCCCTGTTCGTATCGCTATCACCGGCGCCGCCGGTAGTATCAGTAACTCGTTGATCTTTCGTATCGCCGCCGGTGACATGCTCGGCCCCGATCAGCCCGTGATACTGCAACTCATCGAACGTCCCGAAGCCATGGAAGCCCTGCGCGGCGTGGCCATGGAGCTCGAAGACTGTGCCTTTCCGCTGGTGCATGCGGTACGCCTGCACGACAACGCCGAAGACGGTTTCAGCAAGGTCCACTTCGCGCTGCTGGTCGGCGCCAAGCCGCGTGGCAAGGGCATGGAGCGCAAGGATCTGCTGGAAGCCAACGCCGAAATCTTCAGTGTCCAGGGGCGTGCGCTGAACGATCACGCCAACCCGGACGTCAAGGTACTGGTAGTCGGCAACCCGGCCAATACCAACGCGCTGATCGCCAGCCGCAACGCGCCGGGCCTGTCGCCGTCGCAGTTCACCGCGATGAGCCGGCTCGATCACAACCGCGCCAAGGGCAGCCTCGCCAACCATATCGGCGCCAATCCCGCCGACGTCACCCGCGTCGCGGTATGGGGCAACCATAGCGCCACTCAATACCCCGATATACGCAACGCCGAAGCGTTCGGTGAGCCGGTGATGCCGAATCTCGACGCCAAATGGATCAGTGAAACCTTCATTCCTCGCGTTCAGCAGCGCGGCGCCGAAATCATCGCTGCGCGCGGCCAGTCCAGCGCGGCTTCCGCCGCGAACGGCGCTATCGACCACATGCGCGACTGGGTGAAGGGCACGCCGGACGGCGACTTCGTCAGCATGTGCATTCCTTCCGATGGCAGCTACGGCGTGGCCAAGGGCATCGTCTACTCGTTCCCGGTGCGTTGTCGCTTCGGGCGCTACCAGATCGTTCAGAATCTGCCCATCGACGACGACGCCAAGCAGCGCATGAAGGCCACCGAGCAGGAACTGCTCGAGGAGAAAGCCGCGGTTGAGCACTTGCTGCCCGCCGCGACCGAGGAAGCGCAGAACGCCATCAGTACCCGCCTGCGCTCGGGCGCCCTGCGTTACGCCGAGGAAGATGCTCTGGACGACAGCGAAGCCTGTGTACTGCGTACCGATCGACTGATGTAAGCATCACCGCCGTATGATGTGAACGATGCCCGCAAGGCAGGTACGAAATGCCAGCCTTGCGGGCATCGCTATATAAGCGTCTCCTCACTCCGTGTATCGACGAAATAATGACATTGCGTCATGCGTGGTTACTTACCATGCTAGAAATGTCACCGTGAGGAGCGAGACGACGATGAACGATCGCGTATTCCTGATCACCGGCGCCTCCAGCGGCATCGGCGCCGCCACCGCCCGCGCCGCCCATCGTGAAGACTACAAGCTGGTACTGGCTGCCCGTTCGACCGACAAGCTCGAGGCCCTGGCTCGCGAGTTCGGCCCCGAAGACGTATTGGTCGCCGATTGCGACGTGACCTCAATGGACGACCAGCAAGTCATGGTCGAACAAGCGCTGGAGCGCTTCGGGCGTATCGACGTGGTATTCGCCAATGCCGGGCGCGGCGGCTCTCCCGGCGGTTTCAGCGAAGCCGATCATGCAGCCTGGCGCGACATGCTGATGACCAACGTCTACGCCGTCGGCGTGACGATTCAGGCCACCCTGCCCGCGCTGCGCAAAAGCCGCGGACATATACTTCTCACCGGCTCCGCCGCCGGGCGGACGACGATTCCCGGCTCGATGTACAGCGCCAGCAAATGGGCGGTAAGTGGTATCGGCTACAACCTGCGCGAGGAACTGCGCGGCAGTGGCATACGCGTCACCCTGATCGAACCCGGCATGGTCGATACCGCCTTTTTCGACCAACCGCCGGAACATGCCTTGCAGGATCGCGACATCGCCAAAGCCGTGATGTACGCCGTCGGTCAGCCCGCGCATGTGGACGTCAACGAGATACTCGTACGCCCTACGCCGCCCCTCGAATAAAACATCAACCGACGGTTACAAAAAAACGTTCGATGAAGCCGATTTCGGACTGGCGCAACACGCCAAAATTACGCATGCTGAAGCGCATCGACAGTCAGTCACCTGGAGCTTCATGGACGCGGTACGACAGATCAACGACAGTGCTTTCCACACACAGTCGTCGAAGGCAAAAAGCGATTTCGACATCAGAGACATGGAGAAACGCACCCGCCTGATGCGCGTGGTCACACGCCGCATCGCCGTCTCGGAGCTGGGCAACCGGGAAATCGCCCAGCGCGCCGGCATTCCTACCCAGCGCATCAGCGACCTGCTCGCTGGCCGCCTCGAGCAGTTCTCGGTGGACGAACTTCAGGCGTTGCGCGAGACTGTAGAGGACGACACGCTAGCGCCGTGATGTCACCTTTCCCCCAATAGCCATTCCAGTTGCAGTTCGTGCTGGCCCTGCTCATCGGTCACATACAGCGTGCCTTCGGTGATCATCACCGCCCACTTGATGGCGCGCGGCAAATCCAGGGCCAGCTCGGTCAACGCCGCTTGCGGCAATGCCGCGATATTGACGTTTTTCAGCGCGCCGACGGCCGGCACGACCTTGCCTTCCCATACGCGTAGACTGCCGTATGCGAGCAGCGAGACCTTCTCGGCGCGCCGCGAGCACCAGGTCAGGCGTTCGGCATCCGGCTGACCGACCTCGATCCAGTGCAACACGCGCCCGTCGAGGCTCTTCCCCCATAACGCCGGCTCGTCGACATCGGAAAGACCACGCCCGAATGCCAGGTTCTCCTGGTACCACAGCGCATGCGCCAGCAATCGCGCGGCCAGTCGCTCCTCGGTTTCGGAGGGATGGCGCGCCACGGTGAAACGCAGTGTCTCATAGACGCCGCGATCCAGATCGGTGAGGCTGAGTTCGACTTTATACGGTGTGGCGGACAAGGCCATGACGTGCTTCCCAGCGAAACGAAAGAGGCCGACAGTCTAGCCGGAAAGCCTCACGCTTACGATTGCCACGGCGGCTTTTCCATTGAGTTCCGTTTCCGGCTAGTCATCGCCGCGCGCCGCTCTACACTGGGTAGCATCTTCATGGCTCGGAAAGACTATCGTGCTGGATTCGGATACCTGCCATCGCGCCCGCCTGTCGCGAGACCCGCGCTTCGACGGCCAGTTCTTTACCGCGGTAAGGACCACCGGCATTTATTGCCGCCCGGTGTGCCCGGCCACGCCGCCGCATGAGCGCAACGTGGCGTACTTTTCGAGCGCCGTCGAAGCGGCCCATGCCGGCTACCGCCCCTGCCTGCGCTGCCGACCGGACAGCGCGCCCGGCTCGCCGGCCTGGAAGGGCGTGGACACCACCCTGGAGCGCGCCTTGCAATTGATCGACGAAGGCGCCCTGCAGAACGCCTCGCTGGGCCGGCTCAGCGAGCGCCTGGGCATCAGCGACCGCTACCTGCGACAACTCTTTCAGAAGCGTTTCGGTGTCTCGCCGAAGACCTATGCGCTCTATCAGCAATGCCTGTTTGCCAAACAGCTGCTGCATCAGACCAATCTGCCGGTCACCGATGTGGTCTACGCTAGCGGCTTTCAAAGCATCCGGCGCTTCAACGACTGCTTCAAGACGCAGATCGGACTCAACCCCAGCCAGCTACGCCGCCAATCCAAGCCGGACGGCAACGAGCTCACGCTGCAACTCGCCTATCGCCCGCCCTATGCCTGGCAAACGCTGCAAGGCTTCCTGGCCAAACGCCTGATCGATGGCCTGGAGTGGATTGGTGACGACTACTACGGTCGCAGCTTCACCTGGCGAAAAGCCAAGGGGCACTTCACCGCCACGCATGACCCGCATCGACACCGCTTCCTCGTCGCGCTGGAAATCGACGATCTGACCGCCATGAAATCGGTGGTCTACAACATTCGCCGGATGCTCGACCTGGACGCGGATACCCGGCGGATCGAAGCGCATCTGGCCCAGGCAATCCCTGGCCTGCCGCTGATCGAGGGGTTACGCCTGCCAGGCATATGGAGTCAGTTCGAGGCCGGCATACGGGCGATTCTCGGTCAGCAGGTATCGATCGTCGCCGCGCGGCGGCTGGTGCAAACATTGGTCGATCAGCTCGGCGAGCCGCTCGATGACCTTTCCAGTGCCCAGCGCCGTCGCTTTCCCGAGCCGGCGCGCATCGCGGCAAGCGATCTGGCCTTCTTGAAGATGCCCGGCACACGCCGAGAAACGCTTCAGCGCCTCGCGCAGTGGCATTTGGATCACGAGGACACGCGCGACGCCAACCAATGGCTGGCGCTGAAAGGCATCGGCCAATGGACGGTGGATTACGCGCGAATGCGCGGCGCCAGCCACCCGGATATCTGGCTGGGTGGCGATCTCGGCGTGAAGAAAGCCCTCGGCGAGCTGGGCAGCGCCGACCCCGCCGCTGCCTCGCCCTGGCGCAGCTATCTAACCTTTCAACTGTGGAATCGCTGACATGTACCTGGACTATTTCACCCCGACCGACTCCCCCATCGGCCTGCTGGAAATACGCGCAAGCGATGCGGGCATCACGCATATTCTGTTCGTCGATGAGCCGGTCAAGGCTGTTAACACCCATCCACTGATCGAGCGTTGCAAGACCCAGCTGGAGGAGTATTTCCAGGGTCGACGGCAAACCTTCGACGTAGCACTGGCGCCTCAGGGCACGGTGTTTCAGCAGCGCGTGTGGCTGCAATTACGCGGGATCGCGTATGGCGAGACATGCAGCTACGCGACGATTTCCCGTGGCATCGGCAGCCCCAACAGCCATCGCGCCGTGGGCGCCGCCAACGGGCGTAATCCGCTGTCGATCATCGTGCCCTGCCACCGGGTGATCGGCAGCAATGGGCAACTGACCGGCTACGCCGGCGGGCTGGAAAGAAAACAGTGGCTGCTGCGCCATGAGCAGGCGCACATGGATTTCGCGCTCAGTTAGGCAAATCCGTCACCGCACCCTCCGACGCCGAACTCACCACCCGCGCATACTTGGCCAACACGCCGCGCATGTAGTGCGGCGCGGGCCGGCGCCAGGCAGCGCGGCGCAGCTCGAACTCGTCGCTGCTGATGTTCACGGTGAGGGTATCGGCCTCGGCGTCGATGGTGATCTCGTCGCCTTCCGCAACCAGCGCCAGCGGTCCGCCTTCGAAGGCCTCCGGGGTGATATGCCCGACCACAAAGCCGTGGCTGCCGCCCGAGAAACGCCCATCGGTGATCAGCGCTACCTCGTTGCCCAGGCCACGGCCCATGATCGCCGAGGTAGGAGTGAGCATCTCGCGCATGCCGGGGCCGCCCTTAGGGCCCTCGTAACGAATCACCACCACGTCGCCGGCGACCACGCTACCGTCGTCGATGCGTGCCTGGGCCTCCTCCTCGGAACCGAACACCCGCGCCCGACCGCTGAACCGGGTGCCCTCCTTGCCGGTGATCTTGGCCACCGCCCCGCCGGGCGCCAGGTTACCGTAGAGGATGCGCAGATGGCTCTGCGCCTTGATCGGCCTGTCGAGCGGCTGGATGATTTGCTGGTCGTCCGGATAGGGCGCGACGTCAGCGAGGTTCTCGGCCAGCGTTTTACCCGTCACGGTCAGGCAATCACCGTGCAGCAGGTCGGCGTCGAGCAGAGTTTTCATCAACGGCTGGATGCCGCCGATTTCCACCAGTTCCGACATCATGTAATGGCCGCTGGGGCGCAGGTCGGCGACCACCGGCACACGCCGGCCGATACGCGTGAAGTCGTCCAGCGTGAGTTCGACGCCAATCGCGCTGGCCATGGCGATCAAATGCAGCACGGCGTTGGTCGAGCCGCCCAGCGCGATCGTCACGGTGATCGCGTTCTCGAAGGCGTCACGGGTCATGATGTCGCTGGGCTTTAGATCGCGCTCGAGCAGATCGAGTACCGCCGCCCCGGCGGCGCGACAGTCATCGTGCTTGTTTTGCGAGACGGCGTTCTGCGCCGAGGAGTTGGGTAAGCTCATGCCCAGCGCCTCGATGGCCGAGGCCATGGTGTTGGCGGTGTACATGCCGCCGCACGAGCCCGGGCCGGGAATCGCCGTTTCTTCGATCTGCTTGACCTCGATGCGGTCGATGTCGCCTCGCGAGTGCGCACCCATCGCCTCGAATACCGAAACGATATCGGTATGATTCTCGCCGGGCAGAATGGTCCCGCCATAGACGAACACGCTGGGGCGGTTGAGCCGCGCCAAGCCGATCAGGCAGCCCGGCATGTTCTTGTCGCAGCCGCCGATCGCCACCAGGCCGTCGAAGCCTTCACAACCCGCCACCGTCTCGATGGAATCGGCGATCACCTCGCGCGAGACCAGCGAATACTTCATGCCCTCGGTGCCGTTGGCGATGCCGTCGGAAATGGTGATGGTGTTGAAGATCACGCCCTTGCCGCCGGCTTCGTCGGCGCCCTGGCTGGCATCTTCGGCGAGCTTATCGATGTGGCTGTTGCAGGGCGTGACCTGGCTCCAGGTCGAGGCGATACCCACCTGCGGCTTGCTGAAATCCGCATCGGTAAAGCCCACCGCACGCAGCATGGCACGGCTGGCCGCCTTGCCGGGCCCATCGACCACTGGGCCGGAATAGCGGCGGCGCTGATCCTGATTGTGTTCCTCACTCATGGCATGGCTCTCCGTGGCGGTTCGCTACACTGCTTTTGAGTCTGGAACCTGGTCCCGGCGGTTGCAACTAACCGTATTGATGCGCCAGGCGCGGTTTGAACACGGCAACCAACACACCAACCGATGTCGATGCCGCCAGTGCCCCGACGAACGGCCCCAGCGTCGGCACGCCACCCGGGAAGCTGGCGGCCAGCAGACCCGCCATCAAATCACCTTGCGCGATCCAGCCCGGCAGCAGCGCACCGATCAGCCCCGCCACGCCACCACTGACCGCCGCCGCGGTGCTCATGCGCGACCACAACCCCAGCAATACCGGCACCACGGCAGTCGCGCACAGCAGATCGGCGATCAGGAACAACCGCAGCACCGAAATGCCCTGCAGCGCGATCACCACCACCGGCACCATCAACGCGACGGTGATCAAGCGCGCACCACCGAGTGAGCGGCCCTTGTGAGCGAGACCGTCGCCCTCATCCACCGCCAGCGAAGCGATGCCGTTTTGCAGCGTATCCACGCTGGATGCCACCAGCGTCACCGCCAGCACCAGCGCGAGCAGTGTCAACCAGGCAGGCGCGCCATCGAGCAGGGCAAAGAACGGCAGCGGCGGCTCACCCAGCGCCATCCCGCTCATCGCGGCGACGATGCCCAGGCCGCCGACCACGGCGACCACCACCACGGTCGTCACGCCGCCCAGCAGCGCACCACGCCCCAGCGCTTGGCCGCTTCTAGCCGCCCACACGCGCTGCCAATAGCCTTGGTGAAAAAGATTGGCGGCGGTCACCGCGATCACCAGTGTCAACGCCACGCCCAATGCACTGCCCGTCGGCACGCTCGGCATGACGGCATCGGCGGAAAGCGCCGGCAGGCGATCCAGCGCCACGAAACCCACCACCGCGAGCAGGCCGATCAACAGCAGCGCCTGCCAGCGGTCGGTGACCAGGCTCGCGCGCAACCCGCCCCAAGTGGTGTAGATCAACGTGGTGATCGCCACGCCGATCACCGCCACGCTACCCGGCACATCGGAGAGCAGCGAGGTGATGCCACCGATTGCCGTCAACTCCGCCGCCAGGAAACAACCCATGTAGAGTATTGATATCAACGATACATAGCGGCGCACGCCGACGCCGAAGCGTGACTCGGCAAACTCGCCGATGCTGCGCCCCTGCGGCAAATGGCGGCGAATCGACGGGCCGCACAGGCCCAGGACGATGAACGGCAACGCCGAACCGATGGCGTAGCCGGCAAGCGCTATAGGCCCGACGAAGGCACCGACTTCGGGTGGCGCGAACAGGATCCACGCGCCCATTCCCGAGGCCAGAAAAGACAGCCCCAGCGTCGAAGCGCCCTGGGAATTTCGCGCGGTCACATAATCATCGAGTTGGGCATCGGCGCGACTCGCACGCAGCCCGAGAACGGCAAACAGCAACAAGGCCGCGCCCAGCGCAGCCAGGGTGATATAAAACATGTCGCGCTTCCTCCGCCGGTGTGAACCGGATCAGGTTCCAGGGTCAGCGCCTCCCGACGGAAACGCACTCTCAGCCTCGCTGCTCGCTTGGCAAGCGGGACACCCCTGGCGACAGTGGGTGAATGGATTGTGGTGGCACGGCCGGTTGCGCCGTGCAGGGTTATCTTCACGCTAAGGTGCGAATGTGTAAAGCTGTGTGAGCGATAACCTGTGCCAACTAGTGGCTTTTACCACATAAAGGAGTAACGATGGATATCGATTACCCTGTATACCAGACATTGACGCCGCCCAGGCGTGTCGCTAAAGTAAGCAATAACAACACCCCCCACGCTTCCCGTCAGATCAGCGCACCATGGGGGGTTACTTTTTTGCGGCGCCTATGAAATACGACAAACCCGCCCTAACCTACCCCGAACAACTCGCCCGCCTAAAAGAACGCGGCATGCAAGTGGGTGACGAACCCCGAGCGCTGCACTACTTGGCACACTTGAATTACTATCGTCTCGCGGCATATTGGCTACCGTTCGAAGATGACCATGCCAGCCACCGCTTCAGGGATGGCACGCGTTTCGAAACTGTACTCGATCACTATCTATTCGATCGGGAACTGAGGCTATTGCTACTCGATGCCATCGAGCGTGTCGAAGTCTCGGTACGCGGCCATTTTGCCTACCAAATAGGTAGCAGACACGGGCCTCATGCGCTTCTGCAAAGCGCACTGTTCGCTGACAGCAACCGTTGGAATTATCGCAATGGCCTTGCCGGACTACTTCGCGACGTACAGAGCAATCGCGAAGTCTTCATCAAGCATTTTCGCGACCAGTATCAAGAGCCGCTGCCTCCCATTTGGGCTACTGTAGAAATCATGAGTTTTGGTCAACTCTCGAAATGGATTAGCCACTTGGCACATCGCGAAGATCGTAACGCAATTTCACGTGTATACGGGTTGGATGAACGCCTGCTAATTTCCTTTCTGCATCATCTCAGCGTGGTACGTAACCACTGCGCCCATCATGCGCGGCTGTGGAATCGAGAGCTGGCCTTAAAATTCGTGCTACCACGCGATCCTCGCGTACTGGGCGATAGCCTGACTGCTCAGGCCGAGGAATCGGCTCAACGCAAGCTCTATAACACCTTGACCACGTTGTTGTACCTGCTTGATTGCATCAGCAGACACCACCGTTTCTGCGAGCATTTCCAAGAATTGATGATGCGCTATGGTATTGATCCACAACACATGGGCTTTCCCGCAAACTGGCGGAGTCGGCCTCTTTGGCGCGAGTAGATCAAGGCGGCTGGTTACTTAATCTGAAGGGGAATGGTCATGCCTTATGATCTTAGGGAGCGTTTGGTGATTGGCCTCGCCTCGAGTGCGCTGTTCGACCTGGATGAATCGGACAGGGTATTTCGCGAACAAGGCGAAGCGAGCTATCGGGAATATCAACGTGAGTATGAAAACTCACCTCTCACACCTGGCGTAGCCTTCCCGTTCATCAAAAGGCTGTTGTCGCTAAACGAGCTGGATCCGCTTAATCCGCCCATCGAAGTAATGCTTCTGTCGCGTAACGACCCGGAAACGGGCCTGCGTGTCATGAAGTCCATCGAGCATCACCAACTGGAAATTACTCGCGCCATTTTCCTACAGGGACGCTACCCACACCGTTTTATTCCCGCATTGAATATCAGCCTGTTCCTATCCGCGCACAAACAAGATGTCGATCAAGCGATTCTCGCAGGCAATCCGGCCGGCCAAGTCCTGTCATCCAGTGCCTTCGATCTGACGGAGGAAGACGAACTACGCATTGCTTTTGATTTCGACGGCGTACTGGCTTCGGATGAGTCCGAAACCATATATCAGCAGCAAGGTATCGAGGCATTTCGTGCGCATGAGCGTGAGAATGCACACATACCGGCCGAGCCTGGTTTGCTTGCCGATTTTCTACGCAAATTGGCCCGGATCCAGGAACTAGAAAAACAGCGCGAGAAAGACACCAACGGCCGATATCACCCCCGAGTGCGCGTTTCCATCGTTACCGCGCGCAATGCCCCTGCACATGAACGCGTTATTCACACCATGCGTAGCTGGGGAGTGACAGTCAACGAAGCGTATTTCCTGGGAGGTATTGCCAAGGAACATGTGCTCGGTATTATCAAACCGCATATCTTTTTCGATGATCAAGAATCCCACCTGACCGCCACTAGCGATATCCTGCCCTCGGTCCATGTACCCTTTGGTAAGTTGAATACCCTTTGATGATGTAACCGTTCCCAAGAAACACGCCCATCTACGACAACAGCCCCGCCTCTAATGAGACAGGGCTGCGTATATTTTCCCGCTTAACCCATCAACTCACAGCGAAATCGTGCTGTTGATCCCCCCTGAGATATTCTCGGGCTCGAACCAGCGCGAGGTCACGGTCTTGGTCTGAGTCCAGAACTGGATCGCTTGCTTGCCGTTGGGACCGAGATCGCCGAGCTTGGAGGCCCGCGAGCCGGTGAAGCTGAAGTAGGCGACCGGCACCGGAATCGGCACGTTGATACCCACCTGGCCGACGTCGATGTCGTTCTCGAAGCGCCGCGCCACCCAGCCGGAGTTGGTGAAGATCGCGGTGCCGTTGCCGTTGGGGTTGGCGTTGATGAAGGCGATGGCATCGTCCAGCGTCTCGACACCCACCACGCACAGCACCGGGCCGAAGACCTCTTCCTTGTAGATGGTCATCTCGGCGCTGACGTCGCTGAAGATGGTCGGGCCAACGAAGTTGCCATCCGGGTAGCCATCGACACTGATGCCGCGCCCGTCCAGCGCCAGCTTGGCACCTTCGGACTCACCCACGCCGATCAGCTTGACCACGCGATCGCGCGCGGCGGGCGATACCAGCGGGCCGAGATCAGCGTCGCGCTGGGTGCCGGGGCCGACCTTCATGGCGCGGGACTTCTCGACGATTTCATCCAGCCACTCGCGCGCCTCGCCCACCAGCACCAGCACCGAGTTGGCCATGCAGCGCTGGCCGGCGGCGCCGAAGGCCGAGCCGAGCACGTTGTTGATCGCCTGGCTGCGGTTGGCGTCGGGCATCACCACGCAGTGGTTCTTGGCGCCCATCATCGCCTGCACGCGCTTGCCGGCGGCCCCGGCACGCTCATAGATATGCGTGCCGACGTGGGTCGAGCCGATGAACGACAGCGCCTTGATGTCCGGGTGATCGCAGATCTGGTTGGCGACGTCCGGCCCGCCATGCACCACGTTGAGCACGCCGGGCGGAATGCCGGCCTCGATGGCCAGCTCGACCAAGCGCATGGTCGATGATGGATCCTGCTCGGAGGGTTTGAGCACGAAGGTGTTGCCGGTGGCGATGGCCAGCGGAAACATGAAGCACGGCAGCATGATCGGGAAGTTGAAGGCGGTGATACCGGCGCCGACGCCCAGCGGCTGATTCAGCGAATAGACGTTGACGTCGGTCGCCGCATTCTCGGCGATTTCGCCGAGTTGCAGCGAGGTGATCGAACAGGCGTGCTCGACCACTTCTAGGCCGCGACCCACCTCGCCTTCGGCATCGGGTAGCGTCTTGCCGTGTTCCTCGCTGATCAGCGCGGCGATCTCGGTGGTGTGCTCACGCAGCAACGCCTGGAACTTGAGCATGATACGCATGCGCTTACCCAGCGGCACCTTGCGCCAGGTGGTGAAGGCCTGCTTGGCACTGGCCACGGCGCGGTCGACTTCCTCGGCGGTGGCGAAGGGCACCCGCGCCACGACTTCCTGGGTCGCCGGGTTGACGACATCGCGCCATTCACCGGACTCGGACATGACGGGCTTACCGTCGATATACAGGGCAATTTCTCTGACTGACATGATGATGACTCCTGAGAATGTTGTGGTTATTGGATACCAACGGGAACGTATCCCTTGAGTCTAGTCAGGGGTCGTGTTGACAGACAATCGCCAGCGCAGCACATTGCTTGTGCATTCATGCACAAAGGAACCGATCGTGCTCGACTGGCAGGACATTCAGGTGTTTCTCGAAGTCGCTCGTTGCGAGCGGTTGACCGATGCGGCGCGCCGCTTGGGACTCGATCACTCGACCGTCTCGCGACGCACCCGGCGCTTCGAGAGCCGCCTCAACACCCAACTGTTCGAGCGCAGCACGCATGGCTACCACCTCACCACGGCCGGTCAGCAACTGCTGATCTATGCCGAGGAAATGGAGCGCTACGCCACGGGCGCCCGCGAGAGCCTGATCGATCACAATCATCAGGTTAGCGGGCAGATTCGCCTGGGCGTCACCGAAGGTTTCGGCACCTGGGTGATCGCGCCGCTGCTGTCGGCGTTCTGCGCTCGCCACCCAGGCATCACCGTCGATCTGCTGGCGCTGCCACGCGTGGTCAATCTGAGCCGCCACGAGGCCGACCTGGCGATTACCGTCGACCGCCCGGATAGCGCCGGGCTGGTGGTCTCGCGGTTGTGCGATTATGCCCTGCGTCTCTACGCCAGCCGCGATTACCTGCGACGTCACGGCGAGCCTCGCCGACTCGCCGAACTCGCCCAGCACAGTCTGATCGGCTATATCGACGACCTGATCTTCAGCGAGCAGCTCTGCTACCTGGACCCGCTGCTCGACCCCAGCGTCAGCGGCGTCGAGAACCCACGCTTCAGCCTGCGCAGCACCAGCGTCACCACCCAGTACAGTGCCGCCTGCCATGGCGCGGGGCTGGCGATTCTGCCGTGTTTCATGGCCGGCAACGCCGCGCCACTGGTGGAACTGCTGGGCGATGAGATCGACATTACCCGGCAATTCTGGATTACTGCGCGTCAGGAACAACGCCGGCTCTCGCGGGTGCGTCTGCTGTGGGACTTCCTGCGTGAAGCCATCGAGATCAATCGTGGCTTTCTGCTCGGCGAGGGCGATGGTGAATTGATCGTTCCGGGCGTCGATGCCGACAAAGCCCCGGCCTACCAACCCGGATAACGCGCGTTCAACTCGGCATCATATGCCCCATGGCCATGCCCCCGATAAACGCGCGGCAGCCACTGCAGGTCGTGCGCCAGGCGATCCAGCCAGTCGCGCAGTTCCAGCGCCTCGAGCCAGGCGGGTGGCAAACCCTCCAGCCCGAAACGCAGCCCCAGCAAATGGCCGGCGATCAGCCCTGCGGTGCTGCTAGCGGCGCTGTGATTGACCGCCCATAGCACGCCCTGGCGATAATTCCCGGCCATCAGCGCGCACCAGATGCCGATGGCCAACAGCTCTTCGCTGCCTCGGTCATTGCAAAGAACATCGATGCCTTGCGGCGATGGAACGATGCCGCGGCGATGAAAATCGAGTGCCGCCTCGAGCAGAAAACGAATGCGTGCCCGGCTGCGTGGCAATTCGCGACGCTCCTCAACGCCCGGGTGAAAATTGAGGCCGGCACCGCTGTCCATGAACGTCAGTGCCCTGAGCATCAGCGATTCAAGCGAGTGCCGGGTTTCGAGCAGGCCGTTGATCAGATAGGCGAACACTCCGGCGGCGAGATAATCACCGGGATACGCGTGGGTGAGGCGCAGCGACTCGCAGGCAACCTGGAAGGCGCGTTCGCGGTGGTAAAGCAGGAAGTCTCCCCACGGAAACAGTCCGATGGGGGCGATGCGCATCACGCCGCCGCCTCGCTGGGTGCCACCTGCCTGCCAGCCAAACGCCGGGGCCCGCGACAAGGCATCGATACAGGCCACGCTTGGCGAACGCCGCGCATGCAGGTGCGGATCGCCAATCAACCCCGCGTCGTTGTCGATGCGCGGCACCATCGTGGGCATGCCCTGGGTCGTCAACCAACGGATCAGCGCGTGGTGAATCGTCAGTCCCGGGGCGTAGGTGTCACGCTCCTGAATGCGGACATAGCCGCGCAACATGCCCTCGGCGGTGAACAGCATCAGCTGGGTGTCGCCGGTCACCCGCCCCAACCCGCCGTAGGCCTGGGCCAATGCCTGAGCGCCCGACTCGCCGAATTCCCCGCGAATCGCCGGCCAATCCATCGCCCCGACCGGCGCACCCAGGGCATCGCCAATCGCGCCACCGAACAGGCAAGCCTGTGAACGCTCGATTCGTTGTGCCG
This sequence comes from Modicisalibacter muralis, assembly GCF_900102945.1. Classification (GTDB taxonomy): domain Bacteria; phylum Pseudomonadota; class Gammaproteobacteria; order Pseudomonadales; family Halomonadaceae; genus Modicisalibacter; species Modicisalibacter muralis. Next base: position 173,496 of record NZ_FNGI01000009.1, read on the forward strand.
ATTGCATGATCGTCTCCTCGCACCCGATGAGCACTCAGGTTACGAGAGCGATACGACAATCCATGTCGCTGGTCACCGAACCAGCCTCGCGGTAGCCTCACTATAAAAGAGCGCTAATAAAGCGAACCAAGCACACAGGGAACCCCATGGCCGACTCACGCGACACGCCGTTTCGCTATCTGACGCTGTTACAGCTAATTCCTCGTCATCCCCACAAGATCGCCACCACCACTCTGCTCGAGAAACTCAACGAGCGTGGCTACCGGATCGACATGCGCTCGCTGCAACGCGACCTGCGCGACAAGCTCGCCCTGCATTTTCCACTGGTCTGCGATGACAGCGAACGCCCCTATCGCTGGTACTTCGATCGCGACTTTCATTGCAACCTACCGGCGCTGGATACCGCCAGCGCGCTGACGCTGGTATTGACCGAGGAATATCTCAAGGGGCTGCTGCCGCCCGCCGTGGCCGGTCGACTCGACCCGCAGTTTCGCGCCGCGCGCCAGTGGCTGAATGGCCTGGAAGGCAACGGCATCAGCCAGTGGTCGCGACGGGTGCGCGCCATTCCCAACGGCAAGGCCCTGCTACCCGCGCCGCTGAACGATGAGCTCTGGCAAGTCGTGGCGCAGGCGTTGCTGGAAGGCAAGGCGCTCGAGGTACGCTATCTGTCGCGCAGCCGTGGCGAAGAGAAACCCATGACGCTGCACCCGCAAGGGCTGGTCAGCCGGCACAGCGTGACGTACCTACTGGCGATGGCCAACGACTACGACGATATCCGCCATTTCGCCCTGCACCGCATCCGGGCCGCCTCGTTCGCCTCGCAGCCGCTGCGCCAGATGGCGGCGTTCGATCTCGACGACTACATCAAGGCCGGCGCCTTCGGCTATCGTCAGAGCCCCGACGATGTCACGCTGAGGGCACGCGTCTCACCGCAGGTCGCCTGGCTACTGTCGGAAACGCCACTGACCCGGGAGCAATGCCTGACGCCCGAGCCCGATAGCGATTGGCAGCGCCTCGACGCCCAGGTTCCCGACGACCAACAGACGCTTTGGTGGCTGATGGGCATGGGCGCGAATATCGAAGTGCTGGCACCCAGTCATTGGTGCGACGAGATTTATCGCAACGCCCAACAGGTGATCCAGCGCATGGATGCGGCTTATGCTGTAGCCCCTTCATAACAAGGTCTATGGGAATCGCCATGTCACGACGCACCATGATCATCGTCGCGCTGCTGGCCATCGCCTTGCTTTCCTGGCTGAATTTCCCACAAGCGCTGGCCAGGGCGACCATCGACGACGCGCTGGGCAGTGCCTTCTCGGCGTTCGCCATCGCCAAGGGCCTGAACGCGACCATTTCGGTGCTGCAATCCTCCACCGTGGACTTCCAGGTCTTCCAGCTCTCGGTCGGCGAAGCGCTCGACCCGGCCAACGACATGATCGAGCGTTTCTCGTGGGTGATGTTCGCCGCCAGCGGCTCGCTGGCGCTACAGAAGCTGCTGCTCGGCATGTCATCGAGCGCGATCATCAAGGGGTTATTTACGCTTTCCTGCCTAATCAGCGCCGCGCTGTTAGCGCTGGGAGAGAAACGCTGGCGGCGCGTGGCGTTAAACACCACCCTGGTGTTGGCCTTCCTGCGCTTCGCGGTGATCGTCGTCGCGCTGGCCAGTGGCCTGGCCGAAAAGGCCTTCCTCGAAGAATCCAGGAACACGACCATGGCGCAACTGCAAAGCAGCCAGCGGCAACTGAAGGCACTGGCCGAGAGTCAGATCGCCAGTCGCGACGGCAGTGACGAAGAACAACAAGGTTGGTGGGATGGCCTGACCGACAGCGTCAGCGACCTGGTAAGCAATCCCGTCGAAGGCATGACCGAGCGCTTCGACGCCATCACCGACCGGGTCATCGACCTGACCATGATCTTCATCATCCAGACGATGCTGTTTCCGCTGGCGTTCTTGTACCTGCTCTATCGGCTCACCGGAAATCTATTGGGGCGGCCTACCAAGCGACTCGCACTTCATCGTTAGCGCTGGTCGTAATGAGAGACGGGCCTCATGATGGCTCGGCAGCGCTCTATCATCGAAGCTTGCCGCGTTGGTTGACCAGTAACCCATACACCAGCCCCGCGATCATCAGGATACCGGCGAAGGCATAGATGCCAATCGAGATGCCGCTGCTCCACAGGATGCTCCAGTCGCCGCCGGAGATCGCCATGGCTCGGCGCAGGTTGAACTCCATTTGCCCACCCAGGAGCAGCCCCAGCACCACCGGAACCGTCGGAAACTCGAGCTTGCGCATGATGTAACCCAGCACCCCGAATGCCAGCATCATATACAGATCGAAAGCGCTGTTGCTGAGCGAGTAAATGCCGACAAAGGCCACCAGCACCACCATCGGCATCAGGAACCAGGGGGGAGCCTGCAGCACCCGGGCGAACAGCCCGACTAACGGAATGTTCAAAATCAGCAACATGATGTTGCCGATGAACAGCGCGGCGACCAGCCCCCAGACGATATCGGGCTGTTGTTCGAACAAGAGCGGCCCCGGCGTGATGTTCATGGTCAGCAACACGGCCAGCAGCACCGCCGTCGTGCCACTCCCCGGTATACCCAACGAGAGCATGGGGATCAGCGCGCCACCGGCGGCGGCATTGTTGCCCGCCTCCGGCGCCGCCACGCCGCGTGGATCACCCTTGCCGAAGTCGCCTTTGCGACCCAGCCAGCGCTTTTCCAGCACGTAGGCCAGAAAGCTGCCCAAGGACGCCCCGGCGCCCGGCAGCACTCCGGATATGAAACCGATCAGCGAGCCACGGCCGATGGTCGGACCGCACCGCAGAGAGCTCTTCATGCCGGGAATGGCCGAGCCCACCTGAATGCGCGGCTTGCTGCCATGGCGCGTATCCTCGAGAAAGAACAGGCACTCGGATATCGCGAACAGCCCGACCAGGGCAACGATGAAGTCGATGCCACTGTATATCTCGTACCAACCGAAGGTATAGCGAGGCACGCTACTGACCGGATCGATGCCCACGGTGCCAAGCAACAGGCCGATGCAGGCGGCAATGAAGCTCTTCGTGAAGCTACCGCTGGTCACTCCGCCAATGGTGGCGAAGGCCAGCAGGAACAGGGCAAAGTACTCGGCGGGCCCGAAGCGGATCGCAAAACCCACCAACAATGGCGCAAACAGTGTAAGGCCGACGGTCGCGATGGTCGCGCCGACGAAGGACGCCACGGCAGAAATCCCCAGCGCCTCGCCACCGCGCCCTTTCAGGGCCATGGGGTAGCCATCGAGCGTGGTCATCATCGCCGGTTCATCACCTGGAATGTTCAGCAGAATGGAGCTAATGCGCCCGCCATACATGCAACCGTAATAGATGCTGACCAGCAGGATCAGGGCGGCGGTGGGTGCCAGCCCGAAATTGAACGTCAGCGGAATCATCAATGCCACGCCATTGACCGGTCCCAGCCCCGGCAAGGCGCCAATCAACGTACCGATGATGCAGCCGATCAGAACCAGAAACAGGTGCTGGGGTTCGATCGCCACCGTAAAGCCATGCGCGAGAGAGCTGAGTATATCCATGAAGGTGGCTTAATCACTCATTCCAGGAATATCGGGCAGCGGGATACCCAAGGCGAATTCGAACAATAGGTAGAGCGCCACCGTCAATAGTGCGCTACTGCCCATCGCCTGCTTCCAGTTCGCACCGAACAGACGAACCAACATGGTCGTTGCGAGGAGTGTCGCCGGTAGAAAGCCCCAAGGTTCGAGGAGGGCGGCATAAGCACCCAACACGACCAACAGGCCAAATTGGCGCAATAGCGCCGAATGTTCGGGCCAGCGCTGATTGAAGCCGGGGCGAACGATCAGATAGACCGATAACAGCCCCAGCGGGATGCTAACCAGGCGCGGAAACGCGCCTGGTCCTACCGTGTGCATGAAGCCGGTTACGAAGGTGTGGGAATGCCACCAGGCACCGGCCGCGATAACGGCCAGCAGTATTCCGACGATACGGTCACCCACCGCCGCGTGTTCCCGCGGCGGTGGGGTGTCCGCACCAATCACTGAATGACCCCGATCTCGCGAGAAATTTCCTCGACCTGCTCGATGGATTCGCGCACGAAGGCGCTGAATTCCTCACCGCCGCGCCACAGCGGCTCCAGGCCGCTGTTCTTGGCCACGGTCTTCCATTCGGAGCTGTCGTAAAGCGCCTTCAGGGTATCGACCATGGTGGCGTAATCGGCGTCGGAAACTTCGCCCCCGGTATAGAAGCCACGCCAGTTGTAGCCGACCACGTCATAGCCCTGGGATGCCGCCGTGGGCAACTCATCGAAGGGTGGGGAGAGCGGCGCTTCTGAGAGCACGGCCAGAACCCGCACGTCGCCAGACTCGATGAAGCCAGCTATCTCACCCAGATCGGTGGACACCACGTCGACATGACCGCCCATCATCTGCGTCACGGCGGGGCCACCGCCATCGAACTGCACCCAGCGCATGCCGCCGAACTGATCCGATGGCAACCCAGCGGCCTTGGCCAGCATTAGCGCACGGATGTGATCCCAACCACCGACACCGCTGGAGCCTGCCATGACCACCGATGACGGCTCTTCAACCACCGCATCGAGCAGTTGTTCGAGCGTTTCATACTGACTATCGTCATCGACCAGGATGACCCCCACGTCGGTGCCCAGCATCGCCAGCCAGCGCATGGTATCGGCGCCGCTTGGATAGCGCCCCTGGGCGATCTGGGTCACGCCCACCGTGCTGGTGGCGACGATCAGGTCGCTGTCGTCGGCGCGGCTGTTGGCGACATCGGCGTAGGCCACGGCACCCACGCCACCCGGCATGTTGGTGACCTGCACCGGGTTTTCCACCAGGTCGAGTTCGTAGAGCAGCTTACCGACCGAGCGGCAGGTGAAATCCCAGCCACCGCCCGGGTCCGCCGGGGCCAGACACTCGCTGATCGGCAAGGCCTGGCTTGGGGCGCTGAATGCCAGACCCAATCCCAGCAACGCCGTAGCGGCGACACCATTCACTGATCGCTTGAAGATAGCCATGTTGTTTTCCTTATGATGGTCACTACTCGTTAGCAGTGTGTAAAACCACGTAATAGCGTAGCTCAGATAATGCCTCGCTCGCGAAGGGCGTTCTCCTCGCCCTCACCGATCCCTAGTTGCGCCAGAATCTCGCGGGTATGCTCGCCCAAGCGCGGCACGCAGCGGTGTATTGCCGCCGGGGCCTCACTCATCTTCACCGGGAAACCGGTCGTGGGCACCTTGCCGTATTCACCCTGATCCAGCTCCAACTGCATCTGCTGGGCCTGTACCTGGGGGTCGTCGAAGGTTTCGCGCAGGGTGAATACGCGCCCGCAGGGCACGCCGGCCCGGTTCAGGTGTTCAATCCACTCCTGCACGCTGCGCCGCTCGGTCACCGTTGTCAGTATCTCGCGCAGCGCTTCGCGATTGTCCATGCGTTGGCGATTATCGGCGAAGCGCTCGTCGTCGAGCAGGTGCAGCATATCCAGCGCACCCAGAAAGCGCTCGACCATGATGTCGTTGCTAGGGGCGATCGCCACCTCGCCATCGCTGGCCTTGAACAGACCGTAGGGATAGAGCATGGGATGGTCGTTGCCGGTACGTTGCGGCACCTGCCCCGTGGCAAAGTATTCCGCCGCCAGATAGCCCATCATGCTGATCAGGCCGTTGGTCAGGGCGGTTTCGACGATATCGCCCTGGCCGCTGCGCTCGCGACGCACCAGCGCCGCACAGATGCCGAACGCCAGATTCTGGCTGGCGACCATGTCGCTGAGTGGCGGCGCGGCGCGCATGGGCTCGCCGGCGGCGTCGCCGTTGACGCCCATGAAGCCGCTCATGGCTTGGGCAATGAAGTCATAGGCCGGGCGATCGCGATAAGGGCCATCGGAACCGAAGCCGTTGATTCGCCCCACCACCAAGCGTGGATAGCGCTCGCGCAGCGTCTCGTCGTCGAGCCCCATCTTGGCCATAACGCCGGGGCGAAAGTTCTCCACCAGCACGTCGGCGCTCTCCAGCAGCTTATGCAGGATCGCCTTGCCCTCTTCGCTGCGCAGATCGAGCGTCAGCGAGCGCTTGTTGCGGTTGAACTGGGCGAAATACCAACTGAAGCCGTTGATCATGTTGCCCTGGGAACGCACGATATCGCCCTTTCCCGGCGGCTCGACCTTGATCACATCGGCACCATGATCGCCGAGTATCTGGGTGCAGAAAGGGCCGGAAATCACCCGCGTCAGATCGATGACACGAATACCCTCGAGCGACCCGGCTCGATTGGAATGCGACCGTGAATGCGTATGCAGCATGCTTACCCTCTCGCCGTGGGAACCGCCGAACAATCGCTCAACGCCAAACGCGGCCCGGCCTTGGAAACCTGCGCGGGGAGCGGTCGCCCCATCAGGCGAGTGGCGACATGGGCCGCCTCGATCAGGCGCGGCAGATCGATGCCGGTGTCGATGCCCATTTCGGTCAGCAGGTAGACCAGATCCTCGCTGGCGATATTGCCCGACGCGCCGGGCGCGAAGGGGCAGCCGCCAAGCCCACCGATCGAACTCTCGAAACGATCCACCCCGAGCGCCAGCCCCTGCATCACATTGGCAAGCCCGATTCCCCGAGTATTGTGAAAATGCAGCGTGGGTTCGATGCCCGACGCGACCTCACGAAGGTGCCAGATGCGCTCGCTCACCAGGGGCGGGGTCGCCATGCCGGTAGTGTCGCCCAACGATACGTAACGCACGCCGATATCGGCGAAATGCCGGGCGATATTGCCGACCGCTCGCACATCGACATTACCCTCGAAGGGGCAGCCGAAAGTCGTGGCGATTGCCCCACGCAACTCGATGGGGCTGCCCTCGAGCGCTCTGGCGATCTGCTCGAAGTCCCGCAGCGACTCTTTCACGCTGCGATTGACGTTTTTGGCGTTGTGGGATTGCGAGGCCGAGACGAACAGTACGATGGAGTCGATGCCCGCCTCCAACGCCCGCTCGGCACCGCGCAGGTTAGGCACCAGCGCCGAGAAGTGAATGCCCTCGACATCCTTGAGTTCGGCCACCAATTCAGCGGCGTCGGCTAACGCCGGCACTGCGCGCGGGCTAACGAACGAGGTCAACTCGAACTCCTTGACCCCGGCGGCCACCAGGGCACGTACCAGCGCCACTTTCTCGGCGGTAGTCAGCACACGCTCTTCGTTCTGCAACCCGTCGCGAGGGCCGACTTCGGTGACATGCACCCGCTCGAGTGCGGTCATTGGCTGGCGCATGATGATGTCCCTCCTTTCGCTGGCACAATACGCTCATCTTGAGTTTATCCCTGCCTGTTATCGCGGCAACACTACTTTGGTAACTTCTTATTCACGCGCGACTGGAGCATCACGTCCGACCGCTAAAAACCCATCCATTCAGCCTTTGCTCCCTCCCTCCACTGGGGCACCATAAGGGATCGCTACTCCGCACTCGCACGCCAAAGGATTCCCATGCCCGTTGCCGCCACGCCCGATCTCCAGCCCGGTTTCATGGTCATCCACGGCAATCGCCTGGAAGATCTGCGCGGCGTGGCGGTGGAATGGATGAAGCGCCACCCGCTCACGCCGCTGGAGAACGAGACGATCCTGGTGCAGAGCAACGGCATCAGCCAGTGGATGAAGCTGGCGTTGGCCGCCGATACGCAGGATGGCGGCACCGGCATCGCCGCCGCGCTCGACGTGACCCTGCCGGCGCGTTTCCTGTGGCAGGCCTACCGCACGGTGCTGACTCATGCCGAGCATGATCCCCAGGCGGTACCACCGACCTCGCCGTTCGACAAATCGCGCCTGATCTGGCGCTTGCTGCGCCTGCTGCCGGAACTGATGACACAGGAAGTCTTCGCCCCGCTCAAGCAGTTCCTCGACGACGATGGCGACCTGCGCAAGCACCACCAGCTCGCCGAACGCCTGGCCGACCTGTTCGACCAGTACCAGGTCTATCGCGCCGATTGGCTGGATGCCTGGGGTCGCGGCGAAGACGTACTGATCTCGGCGCGTGGCGAAGCGCATCCACTACCCGACGAACAACACTGGCAGCCCGCCCTCTGGCGGGCGTTGCGCGAAGACGTCGGCGCCGACGGCATCGACTCCAGCCGCGCCATGGTCCATCGGCGCTTCCTTGATGCCGCCCAGTCGCTCACGCCGGATAGCCGCCCGCCCGGCCTGCCACGCCGGGTGATGGTGTTCGGCATCTCGTCGCTGCCCCAGCAGGCACTCGAAGCGCTGGCCGCCATCGCGCGCTGCTGCCAGGTAGTGCTCTGCGTGCACAACCCCTGCCAGCATTACTGGGCCGATATCATCGAGCACAAGGACCTGCTGCGGGCGACGCGCTACCGCCAGACACGCAAGGCCGGCATGCCCGAGCGCCTGGACGTGCTGGGTGACGGCGATGGCGAGGGCGATTTACACCTGCACGCCCAGCCGCTACTGGCCGCCTGGGGCAAGCAGGGGCGCGACTACCTGCGCCTGCTCGACGAACACGATGACGCCCAGGCCTACCAGGGCCTGTTCGCCGCCGATTCGCTGCGCATCGACCTGTTCGAATCGCCGGGTGAGAACTGCCTACTGCATCAGTTGCAGGACGACATCCGCGAGCTGCGTCCACTGCCCGAGACCCGCGAACACTGGCCGGCGGTGGACGGCGCCCGCGACGACTCCATCGTCTTCCACGTCGCCCACAGCCCGCAGCGCGAGGTCGAGATCCTCCACGACCAGCTGCTCGCCGCGTTCAGCGCCGACCCCGCGCTGCGCCCGCGCGACATCATCGTCATGGTGCCGGACATCGACCGCTACGCGCCGCATATCCAGGCGGTCTTCGGCCAGGTGCCCAGCGACGACCCGCGCCACATTCCCTACACGCTGTCGGACCAGGGCCAGCGCCATCGCGTGGCGCTACTGATCGCGCTGGAAAAGCTGCTGCGCCTGCCCGAGCTGCGCCTGTCGGTCAGCGACCTGCTCGACCTGCTGGAGGTGCCCGCGCTGCGTGCGCGCTTCGGCATCGAGGAAGACCACCTGCCGACGCTGCAGCGCTGGATCCAGGGCGCCGGCATCCGCTGGGGGCTCGACGGCCGCCAGCGCCAGAGCCTCGACCTGCCCGGCGGCCTGGAACAGAACACCTGGACCTTCGGCCTGCGCCGCCTGCTGCTGGGCTACGCCGTGGGCAGCGCCGCCGACGGCGCCTGGCAGGGCATCGAACCGTTCGACGACATCGGCGGGCTGGAGGCGCAGCTGGCCGGGCCGCTGGCGGCCCTGCTGGAGACCCTCGCCCGGCAGTGGCGCATCCTGCGCGAAGACACCGACGTGGCCGGCTGGGGCGCGCGCCTGCGCGAGCTGCTCGACGCCTGCTTCCTGGCCGAGGAGGCTCGCGACAGTCTGGTACTCTCGCAGCTCGAACTGGCCCTGCAAAGCTGGCAAGAGAGCACGCTGGATGCCGGCCTGACCCGTGCGCTGCCACTGTCCATCGTGCGCGAGCATTGGCTGGCGCAGATCGACGAACAGAGCCTGTCACAACGCTTCATGGCCGGCGCGGTCAACTTCGCCACCCTGATGCCGATGCGCGCGATCCCCTTCAAGCGCGTCTGCCTGCTGGGCATGAACGACGGCGACTACCCGCGCAGCCAGCCACCGCTGGACTTCGACCTGATGGGCGGCGACTACCGCCCCGGCGACCGCTCGCGGCGCGAGGACGACCGCTACCTGTTCCTCGAGGCGCTGCTCTCCGCGCGCCGGCAGCTCTACGTGAGCTGGGTCGGGCGCAATATCATCGACAACAGCGAGAAGCCGCCCTCGGTGCTGGTCGGCCAGTTGCGCGACCACCTCGAGGCCGGCTGGCGGGCAGCGGCCGACAACGATCTGCTCGACGAACTTACCACCGTGCATCCTTTGCAACCGTTCAGCCGCGTCTACTTCCCGGCCCACGAACGCCTCGCCGCGCGCAGCGTGCCCGACCGGCGGCTGATTACCTACGCCCACGAGTGGCGCGCCGTGCATGGCAATGCCGCTCCGCCGGCGGAAGCCGGAGAACTCAGTGAGTTCGAGCAGGAGAGTCCTCTCACCTTGGCTCAACTCGGAAGCTTCCTGCGCGACCCGGCCAAGGCATTCTTCAATACCCGCCTCAAGGTCTTCCTCGAACAGGAAGACGTCACCAGCCTCGACCAGGAGCCCTTCACCCTGAACGGCCTGGAAAACTGGCAACTCCAGGATTGTCTGATCCAGGCCCAGCGCCGCGCTATCGACGACGGGCAACCTCGCGAAGGCGCCCTGCACGACGCGCTGGAACGCCTCGCCGGCCAAGGCGTGCTGGCCATCGGCGCCTTCGGCGAGCGCATGCGTGAAACGCTGGCTGAACCGATGGACGAGTTATTCGCGGCCTATCGCGAGGCACTCGATGAATGGCCGCACACCATCGACGAACCGCAACTCATGCGCCTTGCACGCCCCGACGGAGTGCTGCTGGAGGATTGGCTGGACAACCTGCGCCGCAACGACGCCGGCCAACGCTGCCGATTGCTGCTCACCAGCAGCAGCCTGATCAAAAAGCGCCAGTATCAATGGCAGCACCTGCTGCGGCCCTGGGTCGCGCACCTGGCCGGGCATCTCGACGATCACCCCATGACCACCGTGCTGCTCTCCAAGGCCGGCCACGTCACCTTGCCGCCGCTCGACCCCGATATCGCCCGAGGCCACCTGCGCGAGCTGATCGCCGCCTGGCAGAGCGGCATGCGCGCACCACTGCCGCTGGCCATCGCCACCGCCTTCGCCTGGCTGGGCAAGGAGGGCGCGCCGGCAAGCGACGCGGACAGTGACGCCTGGAAGGCGGCAATGAAGGCCTATGAAGGCGACGGCTACCACGATCCCGGCGAGGTCGGCCGCAACCCCTACCTGGCCCACCGCTGGCCGAGCTTCGCCGCGCTCAAAGACGCCCAGCGCGGCACCACGGACGACTTCGCCGAACTCGCCGAGCGACTGCTGGCCCCGGTGCAGCACGCCGTCAAGGGAGGCGCATAATGAGCGATGTCACCCCGTTAGATCCGCTGGCCTTTCCCCTACATGGCAGTCGGCTTATTGAAGCCAGCGCCGGCACCGGCAAGACCTTCACCATCGCCCTGCTCTACGTGCGCCTGGTGCTCGGCGCGAGGAGCGACCAGGACGACGCCGCCTTCGCCCGCCCGCTGACACCGCCGGAGATCCTGGTCGTCACCTTTACCAACGCCGCCACCCAGGAGCTGCGCGAGCGTATTCGCACACGGCTGGTCGAGGCCGCCGGCGTCTTTTTACAGACGTCCACCCCCTCACCTAACCTAGGCGGGGCGCCGGGGGCAGATCGAAACGGAGGTCATTCGACAGGGATGTCGAATGTAGCGCCCAGGGAGGGGGTCACAGCGCCTCCGCGTAGGTCTGCCCCCGGCTCAGCCCCTTCGAACGGGCTCGATCCGCTGCTACTGCAACTGCGCGATGACTACGATGAAGCCAGCTGGCCCGCCTGCGCGCGACGCCTGCAACTCGCCGCCGAGTGGATGGACGAGGCCGCGGTGTCGACCATCCATAGCTGGTGCTATCGCATGCTGCGCGAGCATGCCTTCGACAGCGGCAGCCTGTTCTCGCTGAACCTGGAAACCGACCAGACCGAGCTCGAGGCCGAGGTGGTGCGCGACTACTGGCGCAGCTTCTACTACCCGATGGACGCCGACGCGCTGGCCATCGTCACCCGCTACTGGGACTCGCCGGAAGCCCTGCACGCCCAGGTGCGCCGCCTGCTGCCGGAGTGCGACGCGCTGCCCGGCAACGTCGCGCCCCCCGAACAGACGCTCAGGCAGACCCAGAGTGAGATCGACAATCGCCTCGCCGAGCTCAAGGCGCCGTGGGCCGCCTGGGTCGACGAGTGCGAGGCCCTGTTCGAGGAAGCGGCCAAGCAGAAGGCCTTCAAGGGCCAGAACTTCAACAGCAAGAGCCGCGCCAACTGGCTGGGCGCGCTACGCGACTGGTGCCAGGGCGAGGCGCTTCGCCCGGCGCTGACGCCCGCCGCCTGGAAGCGCCTGACGCCGGACGGCATGGCCGAGATCTGGCTCAAGGGCGAGCCGCCCGACCACCCGGCGCTGGCGGCGCTGGCCGAGCTTCCGGCCCAGCTCGACGCCCTGCCCGACCCGCGTGCCGATTTGCTGACCCACGCCGTGCACTGGTGCCGGGCGCGGCTGGACCGCGAGCAGGAACGCCGCGCCGAGATGGGCCCCAACGAGCTGATGACGCACCTCGACCGCGCCCTGGCCGGCCCCAACGGCGCGGCGCTGAGCGCACAGATTCGCCGCCAGTTTCCGGTGGCGATGGTCGACGAGTTCCAGGACACCGACCCGGTGCAATACCGCATCTTCGATGGCGTCTACCGCATCGCCGAGAATCACCCCGAGACCGGGCTATTCCTGATCGGCGATCCCAAGCAGGCGATCTACGCCTTCCGCGGCGCCGACATCTACACCTACCTGCGCGCGCGCCACGACACCGCCGGCCGCCACGTCACCCTGGGCACCAACTTCCGCTCCGCCCGGCCGATGGTCGAGGCCGTCAATCGCTGTTTCGACGTCGCCGAGCAGCATCCGCCCGGCGCCTTTCTGTTCAAGCAGGCTGACGGGAGCAATTCGGTTCCTTTCCAAGGGGTGAAAGCCAAAGGCCGCAAGGACGCCTTCACGCTGGACGGCCAGCCGCTGCCGGCGATGACCCTGTGGCAGCTCGATGCCGACGAGCCGCTGGCCAAGACCGCCTACCACGCCGAGATGGCCGAACGCTGCGCCACGGCGATGGCGACCCTGCTCGAACAGGGCCAAAGCGGCCGCGCCGGGTTTATGGATAGCAGCAGCGACGACGCCTTCACCGCCGTGAAACCCTCGGACATGGCGGTGCTGGTCAACGGCCTCGGCGAGGCCCGCGCGATCCGCCAGGCCCTGGCCCGGCGCGGGGTGAAGAGCGTCTATCTCTCCGACAAGGACAAGGTGTTCGCATCATTCATGGCCGCCCAGCTCGAGGCCTGGCTGAGGGCCTGCGCCGAGCCCGGCTCTTCTTCAAATACGGGGGATAGACTGCTGCGCACCGCGCTGGCGATGCCCGCGCTGGGGCTCGACATCGCCGCGCTGGATGCCATGAACGCCGATGAACTGGCCTGGGAAGACCGGGTCATGCAGTTCCGCGACTACCACCGCCTGTGGCAGACCCAGGGCGTGCTGCCGCTGGTGCGCCGGCTGATGAATGACTTCGCGGTGCCCGCCCGGCTGCTGGCCGGTGGCCCGGCCAGTGAAGGTGAGCGCTGGCTGACGGACCTGTTGCACCTCGGCGAATTGTTGCAACAGGCCAGCCAGGAACTCGACGGCGAGCATGCGCTAATCCGCTTTCTCGCCGAATCCCGCGCCAACCCGGACGACCAGGGCGACACTCACAAGCTGCGCCTGGAGAGCGACGCCGACCTGGTCCAGGTGATCACCATCCACAAGTCCAAGGGGCTAGAGTACCCGCTGGTGTTCCTGCCGTTCATCTGCGGTCACCGCCCTAAAAAGCCCGACGACTCGCCGCTACGCTGGCACGACGACAACGGCCAGTTGCGCATCAGCCTGGACGCCGACGACGCGACCCTGGCCATCGCCGACCGCGAGCGCCTGGGCGAGGACCTGCGCAAGCTCTACGTCGCCCTGACCCGCGCGCGCCACGCCACCTGGCTGGGCATGGCGCCGCTCAAGGGCCTGGAGAGCAGCGCCATCGGCCAGCTCCTGGCCAATGGCGAGAGCCTCGACCCCGCCGCCTTCGGTGCCGCGCTGGCCACCCTCAAGGGCGACTGCGAGGCGATCGCCCTCGCCCCAGCGCCCACCATCGAGTCGCGCGTAATCGCCCTGGCCGAGCACGACGAGGCCCTCGGCGACGCCCTGACGCCGGTCCGCCCGGCCCGCGAACACTGGTGGATCGCCAGCTACTCGGCGCTGCGCTTTTCCGGCGAGGCGTCGGCCATCGAGCCGCAAGCCATGAGCGCGGCCGCCACTGACACCGCGCCGTTCGAGCCCACCACCGCCGTCGAGGCCACCGCGGTCGAGGTGATGGAAGAGCCCCGCGACAGCGCCACCGTCAGCGAGCCGGCCCCCTCGCTTCACAAGTTCCCGCGCGGGCCGGGGCCAGGCACGTTCCTGCATGGGCTGCTGGAATGGGCCGGCCAGCAGGGCTTTGCCAACGTGGCGACGCAGCCCGCTGCGCTGGAAGACACCCTGGCACGGCGCTGCAACCTGCGCGGCTGGACTCAATGGATTCCCACCCTGCACGACTGGCTCGGCGCACTGCTCACCACGCTGCTGCCCTTGCCGGCAGTCGAGGCAGGCGCATCCGACCTGCGCCTGGACGCGCTCTCGACCTATCAGGTCGAGCTGGAATTCTGGTTCGCCGCCAGCGAGGTCGACACCCGCATGCTGGACGACCTGGTCTGCCGCCACACGCTGGGCAACACGCCGCGCCCACGCGCCGACCGCGACCGTCTCAACGGCATGCTCAAGGGCTTTATCGACCTGGTCTTCGAGTTCGAGGGCCGCTACTACGTCGCCGACTGGAAATCCAACCACTTGGGGCCGGACGACGACGCCTATACGCCGGAGGCCATGCGCCTGGCGGTAGCCGGCAAGCGCTACGACCTGCAATACGCGCTCTATCTGCTGGCCCTGCACCGGCTGCTAAAGGCGCGCTTGGCGGATTACGATTATGACCGCCATATCGGCGGCTCGCTGACCGTATTCCTACGCGGCACGAACGCCGCCAGTCGTGGCGTGCATGCCGAGCGCCCCCCGCGTGAATTGATCGAATCGCTGGATGTGCTGTTCCAGGGCGCGAACGCCGCCGAGCCGACCACCACGGAGGCCCACGCATGAAGGATCTTTTCTCGGGCCTCGAAGAGCCTAAAGGCGATGAAGCGGTGGCCTGGCTAAACGATGTCGAATCGCTGCTGGCCCTGCTCGAACGCTGGGTGCAACGCGGCTGGCTTCGTGCGCTGGATCGTGCGCTGGTAGTATTTCTGCATCGCGAAGTGCCCGACGCCCCGCCGCTGTTGCTGCTCGCCGCCGCACTGGCCAGCCACCAGCTCGGCCGCGGGCACGTGTGCCTCGACCTCGACCTGACGCTCCACGCCCCGGACCTGGCGCTCTCGCTGCCGCCGGAAGGCGACGATCTCAGCGACCCGCCGCCGTTGCCCAGCCAGGTACTCGCCGACGTGACGCTCCCCGCCTGGCAGGCCGCCCTCGACCATCCGCCACTGGTCGCCAATGGCCAGGCCGATGCAGACGCCAGCACGCCGCTGGTGCGCTGGAATAGCCCACAGCCTGACGGCACCCACGGCACCCGGCTTTACCTGCGCCGCTACTGGCAGTACGAGCAGGACATTCGCCATACGCTACAGGCCCGCCTGAGCGCGCCGGACGACAGCGGCCCGGCTGCCGAGTCCCTGCGCCACGCGCTGGATGCGCTGTTCGGCCCGGCCAGCGGCGACGCCGAAACGCTGGATTGGCAGAAAATCGCCTGCGCCCTGGCCGCTCGCGCGAATTTCTCGGTGATCACCGGCGGCCCCGGTACCGGCAAGACCACCACCGTGGTCAAGCTGCTGGCGCTGCTGCAAGCGCTGCAACTGGGTGAAAGCGGGAGAGCGCTGCGCATTCGCCTGGCGGCCCCGACGGGTAAAGCCGCCGCGCGCCTTAACGAATCCATCGCCAAGCAGGTCGCGAACCTCTCGCTGGTGGAGCTGGCCAACACCGGCAGCGGTGATGGCATCGACCTCTCCACGCTCAAGGCAGCGATTCCCACCGAGGTCACTACGTTGCACCGGCTTTTAGGATCGAGGCCGGACACCCGGCACTTCCGCCATCACGCCGACAACCGCCTGGCACTCGACGTGCTGGTGGTCGACGAAGCCTCGATGGTGGATATCGAGATGATGGCCGCCCTGCTCGACGCCCTGCCGCTGCGGGCGCGGCTGGTGCTGCTCGGCGACAAGGACCAGCTCGCCTCGGTGGAAGCCGGCGCCGTGCTCGGCGATCTGTGCCAGCGCGCCGACGGTGCCCACTACACCCCGGCGACCGCCGCCTGGCTACAGGCAGCCACCGGCGACACGCTGCCCGAACGCTACATCGATACCCACGGCCAGCCGCTGGATCAAGCCATTACCATGCTGCGTGTCAGCCACCGCTTCGATGCCGAAAGCGGCATCGGCCAGCTCGCCCAGGCGGTGAACGCCCCGCTGGACGACGGGCATTCACCCAAGGACAAGAAGCGCGCCGTGCGCCAGGTGCTCGGCGCCGCAGCGCAACCGCGCTATGCCGATATCGCCCACCTGACACTGACGGATACCGACGACCCGGCCTTCGACCGGCTGGTGGTCGACGGTAACCCAGCAGGCTTTCTCAAAAACGGGCAGGGCCGCCAAGGTCGCGACGGCGAGCTTCCGCCGCCCAGCGGTTATCGCCATTACCTCGACGTGCTCAACCAGCAACGGCCACCCGCGGATGCCAGCCTGGCAGCGGACAAGGATGTCTTCGACGCCTGGGCTCGCGCCGTTCTCGACGCCCACAGCCACTTCCAGGTGCTGTGCGCACTGCGCAAGGGCCCGTGGGGCGTGGAAGGCCTCAACCAGCGTATCGCCGCCGCGCTCAAGCGCCAGGGGCTGATCTCCGCCGGCGACAGGGACATCGAAAGAGGCTGGTACCCCGGCCGCCCGGTGCTGGTTACCCGCAACGACTACGGCCTCGGCCTGATGAACGGCGACATCGGCATCACCCTCGCCCTGCCCAACGCCCGCCAGCCAGACAACCCCTGGCTGCCCCGTGTCGCCTTCCCCGCCGGCGACGGCAGCGGCCGCATCAAATGGGTCCTCCCCAGCCGCCTGCAAACGGTGGAAACCGTATTTGCGATGACCGTGCACAAGTCCCAGGGCTCCGAATTCACCCACACCGCCCTGGTGCTGCCGGACTCACCCAACCCGATCCTGACTAGAGAATTGGTCTACACGGGTGTTACACGTGCGAAAAATTGGTTTACATTAGTGGAAAGCGGACGAGGGATATTGGATGAGACGGTGTTAAGGGAAGTGACGCGGGTGAGTGGGTTAGGCTTTTAATAAAAGCCATGAGCAGATGGTTATTAAATACAACCTTAGCCATCTTAAATTTTATTTTATGAGCATGAATAAAACAGGGAACTCATGTTACACAAATATAGAAATATTCTTGCAAGCGCACGACAAACAGAGGATGAAGCAAAAAAATTTCAACACCTGTGCTCATTCATCAGATCAACAACCCAAGTAGCCGCTGTTTCAATAATAGAAATTTATTCCGAGAACTTTTTATCAGACGAAGGGTTAGATTTAAACGGAATTCTCAGAAGGCTTCACCATCCCTCTGACGGCGATTCAATTTATATCTTAGATGAACTCATACCAAGATTAAGAAGTTATTTCTGGCCTTCTCTTGCAACTGGCTGGTTTGAGTCCTACAAACTGAAAGGAGGAGAACCCGAGCAAGCTTTATCACGAGATCTTCAGCAATGGGTTGCTTTTCGAAACGACAGGTTAGGCCATGGAGTAATGGATGAACAGTTAACGCAAGAGTGGTCTTCCAGAACCGAACATCTCGCTAACAAAATCTTACACGTCCTTGAAGATATCTTGCCAAAAAAACTTGATGATGGCAGTGCATCAGTTCAAACCCCAGCAGGGAGGCTAACACTATTAACACCTATTGATGCGGAAAAACAACCTATAGTCATCAGAAACTTTCGAAATAAAAGAGGCCTTTGGTCTATTGAGGCCCAACTTCTAAACTGGGAAAAATCTCCTTCAATGCGCCTCGATGTTCCAGATGGCGCTAGAACCGTTACTTTTCTTCCC
Source organism: Modicisalibacter muralis (assembly GCF_900102945.1). Lineage (GTDB taxonomy): Bacteria > Pseudomonadota > Gammaproteobacteria > Pseudomonadales > Halomonadaceae > Modicisalibacter > Modicisalibacter muralis. The sequence continues at coordinate 191,433 of NZ_FNGI01000009.1, forward strand.
GAGCCCCATGGAAAATTTCATTCCCGCAACATAACAGCTAATGGCAAAAAAAATACAATACTTGCAAATGTTCCCACACGACAATCTTCGATATTTGAAGGAAGAAGGGAAGAGCAAGATGAGCTCCTTGATTGGCTGGTAGACTGCGAATCGCGGGCCTGTCTTATATACGGAGATGGAGGAGTTGGAAAAACAACCCTAGTTCTAGAGATTGTAAACAACCTCCTTGATGATGAAACTGAACTATCAGGCAGCCCCCCCACCGTCGTCAGCTATTATTCCGCTAAGCTAACAAAGTGGACAACCAGTGGAATAATTCATTTCAAGAGCATATCAACAGCTGTTGAAGATTCTATAAGAGAACTACTATTAGTTTTTGAAGACTCTCTTTCTAAAACATGGTACCAAACCCAGGGTCGCGCTCTAGTAGACAGAGTAGCAACGAATTTACGCGACGCTGGTCTTGAAAGAGATGACGTGCTCCTTGTGTTAGACAATACGGAAACCATGGCTAGGAAGCTTGGAGAAGAAGAAGATTTAGCAAAACTTGTAGCACAAATTTCGCGCAAGGTCGCTAGGGTAATAATGACCTCACGAAGGCGTGAAAAAATTGAAGCTCGCCAAATAGAACTATTGCCTATGAAGGAAATAGATGCTCTTCGTTTGCTAAGAAGGCTTGGTGAAGAATATTCTGCAGATGCAATAATTCAAGCAGGGGACGCGCGACTCAGAAAAATTGCAAAAAATCTAGGTCGTAAGCCACTACTTATAGACGTTATGGCGAGACACGTGGGGGCAACAAAAGGAAGCCTTGATGATGCATATGCAACTGTAATGCAGGAATCGACAGAAGGTTTAAGTGAATTCCTTTATGAAGATGCCTGGATGAGAATGACTGAGTCTCATAGAAGTGTTTTTCTTAGCATAACCTGTCTTGATGTCCCTTTAAATTCCAGGACGGTAGGATGGGTCTGTCGCGAACTGGAAGTTCCACATACGGAATGGCTAAACAGTTTTTACGAAACATACTTCGGTCAAATAACGGAATATGGAAGCGACTACCAAATGGAAATAGAAGGGTTTGCTGTCGATTTCTTTAAAATAAAAATTGAAGAGCTCGGCGGCAGAGAAAAAAGCAAAATAAAAGACGTCGCAAACAAAGTTGAGAATCTTGCACTAAGATCTGAAAAAGCCCATCGAGAGTATATAAAAGATCGCGTAGACGAAGCATTTAGGACACCGTCCGCGCGTGCTGCCAAAGTTGCAGGAGCACGTGGCGATATTGAAGAAGCTATTGAGTGGTATGAAGAAGCCATAAAAGAAGATCCTCACAACAGCTATCTTCATGATCGCTATGCTTGGTTCATGATGGTAAAAGCGAGAAACATTGACAAAGCCATAAAGCTTGCAGAAAGAGCACTTGCCATTGAGCCTAAAAACGCTGATGCAAATCTTACAATGGCTCTGGCTTCATATAGAAAAGGATACTTAAGCCAAGGTGACAACTATATATCCCAAGCAGTTAAGAATGGAAAACCAGAAAACCTTGGACTTCTTAGAATGGGCATAGCTAGATTCCATGAAGCTATTTCCTCAGACTTACACGAAACTAGAAAGCGCTTGTTAAAAGATAGCATAATTCTCCTTCGCAACGCCGCCACAAAGACCGCTGACACTGACCCGTTTGCAGAAATAAACTTGCGTGACGCCGAAAAATATTTAAGGAGAGCCATAACAGAGGACAAAAAACGGGGACCACAATAATCAACTAGCATCAAAATTACGAAGAGCTTAACAATTCAACAAGTATCCTAGCGTAGCCTTATCACACGACACATGCCCTTCGAAAAATAAAAAGGCCGGCTGATCGCTGATCTGCCCGGCCTCACCTCAACTGCTTCGCCCGCGAGGGCTTTCCGCGCGGCGAGATCGGCCAGCTACTCCACCTGATGCACGAGATCGACCATGACGGCCTGAGCCCCTGTTCGACCCGCTGCGCCAAGAGCAGACCGAATGAAAACCCTTTGCGGGTCCTGGGCCTGACGGCCCTACAGCAAATGCCCCTCGGGCAACATGCGCTTGTGCAGGATACGGATAATTTCAACAACATCCCTCTCGACTAACCGATAGAAAATGATGTGGCTGCCCTGAGGGTACTGTCGGTAGCCATGGCTTATCTCATCGCAGGTTTGCCCCAAGGTCGGATTTTCGCCCAAAAGATGAAAACATTGATCGAACTGGAGAATGTAGTGGTTTCGTTGATCTCGGCCCCATCTACGTTCCGTGTACAGAGCAATAGCTTTGAGATCAGCTTTGGCCTTCCTGGAAAGCTTGAAGTTCGCCATCAGCGTCCTTCGTTATCCAGCTCACGAATAAACGCGTCATAGGAGTAGTCTTCAAAACCACTATCCTCACCTTCCTTGAGCAGCTTGCGGAGTGTGGTCAGGCGGGTCTCGGACTCTTCGAGCAGACGCAACCCTGCACGGACGACTTCGCTGGTTGAGCTGTATCGGCCCGTTTTGAGCTGTCCTGCAATGAACGCATCAAAATGTTGGCCTAGAGTGATGCTGGTATTCTTTTGCATGATGCCACCTCACAAATACCAATAATTGGTATATTTTGGACCAAGCAGCATAACGGTGCAATGCACGCGAAATGACACAGGAACCCAACGAGTGAAGCCCGAGGACCTCGAAAAGTTGGTCACCCGCAAGATGCCCTTCGGCAAGTACGAAGGGCGGCTGATCGCCGACCTACCCGGCCCTTATCTCAACTGGTTTGCGCGAGAGGGCTTTCCGCGCGGGGAGATCGGCCAGCTACTCCATCTGATGCACGAGATCGACCATAACGGCCTGAGCCCGCTACTCGACCCGTTGCGACAAAAGCACGGGGCCGACGTGAAGCGCTGAGACTCGCCTGGCTACGCCGTGGGTGAGTCTCAGTGGTGCCTGATCCAAGCCCAACCCAATCGCGCGGCAACCCACACCGCCCCTTCCCTGAACCGGTAAGCACATCCTTACTTGGAAGCAACGGCCGTGCGGCGCCAATCCCGGTCTCATTCCTTGACCGAGCAATTTATCATGATAAATTGCTCGTAAGCGTCGGTACTCCCCTCGCCGGCGCCCGGCGAACAAGGACAATGACATGAGTACAAACGAGCAAGCGCAGCCACAGCGCAAGAAGAAGTGGTACCGGACAGTACCCGATCCCATGGTACTGATCTTCATGATCCTGCTGGCCACCTACGCCCTCACCTTCGTGGTGCCGGCCGGTGAGTACGAGCGGGTCGAGCAGGGCGGCCGCACTCAAGTGGTGCCAGGCTCCTTCCAATACCTGTCCGACGTGGACCCCATCTCGCCTTTCGGCATCTTCGTCGCCGTTCCACGCGGCTTGAACGAGGCGTCGCTCTACCTGTTCATCGTGTTCATTGCCGGCGGGTTGTTCCACATCCTGCAGCGCACCGGCGCGCTCGAGAACGCGATCGGCGTGGGGGTGAACAAGGTCGGCGTCGAGCGACGCAATGTCATCATCACGGCGGGTACCTTCATCTATGGCTTCTTCGGCGTAGCCGTAGGCTTCGAGAACAATATCGCCCTGGTCCCCATCGCGGTGTTGATCGCCAGCGCCATCGGCTGCTCGAGTCTGGTCGGTACCACCATGGCCGTGGGCGGCATCGGTGTCGGCTTCGCACTCTCGCCCATCAATCCCTATACCGTGGGCGTGGCCCAGGGCATCGCCGAATTGCCCACCTTCTCCGGCGCGTGGCTGCGCACCTTGCTGGTGGTCTCTGCGCTGGCCCTGTTGTCTTTGTACATCTGCAAATGGGTCGTCAAGATGGACTTCGAGGAGCCCGACGACACCAAGGCGATGAGCAAATCCCTGGATGAGTATCGGCTCTCCCGGCGCGACAAGATGATCCTGGGCGTGTTCGTGCTGGGCCTGGCGGCGATGCTGGTGGGTGTCTTCACCCAGGGCTGGTACATCAACGAGATCGCCGGCATGTTCCTGCTGATCGCCATCGTGATCGGCATCGTCAATGGTCTTTCCGCCAACGAGATCGTCAAACAGATGATGGAAGGCGCGTCCAAGGTCACCCCCGGCGCCCTGGTGATCGGCCTGGCGGCTTCCATCCAGGTGATTCTCAGTGAAGCCCAGATCATCGATACCATCGTTCATGCGCTGAGTAGCCTCATCCAGGGCATCCCCGGTGCCCTGGCGGCGATCGCGGCCAGTGTGGTGCAAGGCGTGATCAACCTCTTCATACCCTCCGGCTCCGGCCAGGCGCTGGTCACCATGCCGATACTGATTCCGGTGGCCGACCTGATAGGCATGAGCCGCCAGCTGATGATCACCGCCTTTCAGGTCGGCGATGGCCTGACCAACCTGATCGTTCCCACTTCCGGCGGCACCCTGGCCATGCTGGCCCTGGGGCGGGTTTCCTACGAGAAGTGGCTGAAGGCCATCATGCCCTTCATGGGGCTGGTCTATGCCCTGTGCTGGGTCGGCCTGGTGATCGGCCATTACGTCGGTTACTGAGGCCACGCCATGACCCTGTCACTGATCCATGTGCAGCCGGCGACCGGCACGGTCGCCGCGCTGACCGCCACCGGCGGCGTAGCGGTGGGCGGCTATGTGCATCATGTCTGGCGTGGCCTGGGCGCCTGCGCCACCCAGGGATTGGCCACCAATCCCTGGTATCCTGAGGGCGTTCGCCACGCGCTGCGCCAAGGCCACTTCGCACGAGAAGCCCTGCAGCGGGTGGTCCAGCGGGATGACGGCGCGTCATCTCGCCAGTGCCTGGTCATGGATGCCAACGGCCAATCCGCAGTGCACACCGGCCACGACAACCTGCCCGTGATCGCCAGTGAACTGCGCCCCACGGCCGCCGCTGCCGGCAACATGCTGGCTAATGAACAGGTGGTGGCGACACTGCTGCGGACGTTTTTGGCGCTGAGCTGCGCCAACCCCGACGACGTGTGGTCCCGAAACGCCCCGCCCCGCTACCACGACGGCTACGAGACCCACCTGCCGGAAACCCTGATCGAGGCGCTGGACGCCGCCCTGCAAGCCGGCGGCGACAACCGCGGCACCCGCTCGGCCGCCCTGCGCATCGAGTCCTTCGATGCCGCGCCGATCGACCTGCGCGTGGACTGGGACGACGCTCCCGCCGAGGCGCTGCGCGCACTGGTGCGCCGCGTTCGTGATCCCGGGTTCGCCGCCTTTCTCGCCTCGCTTCCCAAACAATGATTTCAGGAGAGACCATGACCGACTCCACGACACAAGCGGCCTTGGGCCGCCAATTGATGGCGCGCCTGGACGAGGCCGCACTCCATTCCCTCCCCGGTCCGGGCGTCACGCGCCTGTTCTGCTCCGACGAGCATCGCGAGGTGCTGGAGTTGATTGCCGACTGGATGCGCCAGGCCGGTCTGACGCCGGAACTCGACGCTTCGGGCAACCTGGTGGGGCGCAATGCCCGCGCCCTGGCGGGCGAGAATACGCTGATCCTGGGTTCCCATCAGGATACGGTGGCCGAAGGCGGCAAGTACGACGGCATGCTGGGTGTCGCCCTGCCGCTGCAGGCCTTGCAGGCGCTGAAGGAAGACGGCGTCGAGCTGCCCTACGGGGTCGAGGTGGTGGCCTTCGGCGACGAGGAAGGCACCCGCTTCCAGTCGACCTTGATCGGCAGTCGCGCCCTGGCCGGTACCTTCGATCCCGCGAGCCTCGAGGCGCGAGACGCGGACGGCGTGTCCCTCGGCGATGCCCTCGAGGCCTTCGGCGGCAAGCCAAGAGATATTCCCCAACTGGCCCGCAAGCCCGAATCGGTGATCGGCTTCGTCGAGGTACATATCGAGCAGGGGCCGGTGCTGGAGCAACGCGATCAGGCGGTGGGCGTCGTCACTTCGCTGACCGGTATCGAACGCCACCGCGTGACCGTGACTGGCAAGGCCGGGCACGCCGGCACCACGCCCATGGCGGGCCGCCGCGATGCCCTGGTGGGCGCGGCCGAGATGGTGGTGGAAGCGGATAGGCTGTTGAACGCCACGCCGGACTTCGTCGGCGTGGTAGGAAAGCTGGAAGTACGCCCCAACGCCGTGAATGTCATCCCCGCCGAGGTGACCTTCACGCTGGAACTGCGCTCCCCCGATGCCGACGTGCGGGAGACGGGAAGCCGGGAGGTCCTGGACGCCTGCCGGCGCCTTGCCCAGGCGCGTGGACTCGAGCTCGAGATCGAGTCCACCTACCAGGCTGACGCAGTGGCCTGCGCCGAGTGGCTGATCGAGGCGTTGGAGGGCGCCTGCCAGGCCTGCCACGAACCCGCCGAGCGCCTGTTCAGCGGTGCCGGTCATGACGGCCTGGCCATGCACGCGATGACCGATATCGGCATGCTCTTCGTGCGCTGCAAGGACGGGCTGAGCCATCACCCGGACGAGGCGATCACGGCCGAGGATGCCGAGCGGGCCACCCGCGTGCTGATGCGCTTTCTCAGCGATCTGGAAGCGGCATAGCAAGCTCGCGACGCGGCTTGATGCCGGGAGAGGCCCGGCGTCAGCCGGTCAGGAATCCGCGGCGCACCTGGGCCTCGTTGTCGTTCATTACCGCCTGGGCCGAAAGCAGGTGCTCGCGCATCAGCTCTCGGGCCAGGTCGGCCTCGCCGGCCTCGATCGCATCCAGGACCCGAGCATGATACTGGCATCCGGTGGGGCCGATCTGGTGATCCCCCGGTTCATACAGGTGCCGGTAGACGGTCAGGTCGGAGAGCACCTGTACCGTGAAGCGGATGATGAACGAGAGCAACGGGTTGCCGCCGGCCAGCTCCGCCAGCATTTCGTGGAAGCGCAGCGAGTCGATGTGCTGCTGGCGCTCGTCCTCCAGGTCGGGGGCCGGCGTGGCGTAGCTGTGCAGGCTTTCGCGCAGGCGAGCCAGATCGTCGGCGCCAACCTTGCCGGCCAGCGATGCAGCCAGCTCGGGCTCCAGCGCCAGGCGGATCTGGTAGATGTCGCGGATCGAGATGTCCTGGAAATAGAAGTAATGGCTGAGCAGCGAGGTCGCCTTCGACTCGCTCATCTGGCAGACGAAGACCCCGCCGCCTGGACCGGTGCGCGTCACCACCAACCCCTGCGCTTCCAGCACCCGGGTGCTCTCGCGAATCGTGCCCTTGGATACGTCCAGGGTGTCCATCAGTTCGGCTTCGCTGGGCAGGCGGTCGCCCGGCATCAGCTGACGATCCACGATCCAGCCCTTGATGGTATCCGCGACGTGGTAAGGAAGACGACGCGATGCAGAACCAGCCATTGCTTCTCTCATGCCGACACAGGGGTTGCCAAGGGTAAGCCATTCGCTGGGGAGCGAACAGGCTGCCGTCAATTGATTCCCGTCGAAAGCGGCAGCCAAACATGCTCATAACCGATCGACAGGGAGACGCCCGCCAACAGTGCTGACATGGCGAGACTGAAGCCCTTGAGGATTCTCGGGTTCTCGATGCGCTTCCCAAGCAGGGCACCGATCAGCGCATAACTGCCGGGCGCTCCGACCGCCAAAACGGCCAGCCCAAGCGACCAGAATATCAGGCTGACGCCGTGAATCCCTACGGCTGGAAATTGAATCGTCGCGATCGGCAGTGTCGCTATCATGCCCTTGGGGTTGCATAGCTGCATGATCAGGCCGTCGCGAAAGCGAAGCACGCGCGGTGCTTGGCGCACGGAACCCAAGTCGATGCTTGACCTGGCGATCTTGATGGCAAGATAGAAGATGTATCCGCAACCCAACGCCCCAATCACGGCTAGCATATCGCCGCGCACCCAGGCAGCACCAACCCAGCCGAACACCACAAACAAGATGAGCATGGCCAGCCCCACCCCGAGATAGAAACCGAGTGAGGCTCTGGCCTGCCCATTGAGCCCGGCATTCAGGCCAAGCAGATTCACTGGCCCAGGCGTGTACATGACGCCCAGGGCATAGGCGACGATCGCTAACATGGAGGAACCTCGATTAGTGCATGACGCTGCGCTGGTACTGATATGGCGTCATGCCATAGATGCGCTTGAAGCGGCGATTGAAGTGGCTGAGGTCCGCAAAGCCATAACGCAATGCCACGTCATTGGGCACGGCGCCGGTCTCCAGCGCGCTGCGGGCGGCATTGATTCGGCAGTTGAGCACGTATTGGTGCGGAGTGATGCCGAACTGTTGACGGAACAGACGCAGGAAATGGTACTTCGAGAGATGCGCGGCCTGGCTGATATCGTCCAGCGACACATCCTCCTCGAGATGCGCGAGGATATAGTCCTTGGCATGTTTCAGTAGTGCGTCGGGTCGACTGACGATGCCGCCCGGCTGGAACCTGCCGGCACGCTGAACGAGCCGCGTCACCACTCGGTAGAGGGCCTGTTCCTGATCGATGCGACTGCCTACCTGACGGGTCACCAGGTGAACCAGCTCCAGGATGGCTTGGCGTAGCGCGGGGTCCGGTATCAGGGTCTCAGCGCTTCTAAACCTGCCTGCACTCTCGCGCCCAAGCGCATCGGCAAACAACGCCTCGAGCTGGCGGGGAGCCACGTAGGCCATGACATACCCCAGCGTGCTTTCGCCGCCCGAGTGCCCGTCATGCACTTCCTCGGGATTGAATTGAATAACGTTGCCGGGCGGGCTGCGGTGAAACTCACCGCCGCTGAAGAAATCCTGCCGCCCCGCGAGGGTGACGCCGAAGGCGTATTCTTCATGGGCATGGCGGTCATAGCTGAAATCGCTCATCGCCGCCTTGAGCACCGTAAGCTCGGGAACATGCCGACTCTTGAAGAACCGAAACTGGCTGGAATGCTTTGCCATGCCACACCTCCTGAACGCCAACAGGCATAGCTTAGCGCTACCACCAGGCCCAAGGCTTGGACATTATTGCTGAAATAAGTGGAGATGGGCTTAGCCGGCGATGACACGATAGCGTGTGCTGCGCCCCCTGCCCGATAGCCTCTCGATGCAGCCCTGCCCCTGGTCACCGAAGCACTGCCAGAAACGCGCCTTGGCCAGGCTGCGGCCGATGCTCGCCAGCGGCGCCTACATTTTCACTCCTTGCGCACTACGCGCTCGATCACGATGGGCTGCTCGGGCACATTGCGGCGCCCTTCGAGGGAGTCGGTAGATACCTCGGCGATGCTATCGACCACGTCCATGCCGTCCACCACGCGGGCAAAAACGGCATAGCCATAACCGCGCACCCCGTGATTCAGAAAGTCGTTGTCCGCAACGTTGATAAAGAACTGGGCGGTCGCGCTATTCACGCTCTGGGTGCGGGCCATCGCCAGCGTGCCGCGCTGATTGGTCAGGCCGTTATCGGCTTCGTTCTCGATTGGAGCCTTGGTCGACTTGCGCGTCATATCGACGGTGAGCCCGCCACCCTGGATCATGAAACCGGGGATGACGCGGTGGAAAATGGTTCCCCCGTAGAAGCCCTCATCCACATAGGCGAGGAAGTTTTTGACCGTGATGGGAGCGCGTTCGCTGAATAATTCCAGCGTGATATCACCCTTGGAGGTTTGCAGTACCACCGTCGGGGTCTCGCCCGCCGCCTTGTCGTGAGTCGTCGCGCCCAGCGCCGGAGCGACAGCCACGAGGGCCAGCACCAAGGCGCCGATACAACCTGAGATAGTCTTTAAATTCATTGTGTTAACACCTTGAGATATTGGGAAATAGCGCGACATGGGAAGGAAGGCGATGCGATGCAGGACCCGCCATTGCTTCTCTCATGCTGACACAGAGGGGCAAGGGTAAGCCATTCGATGAGAGGCGGACAAAATTCCGGAGGAGGTGCTAGGCTTTGTCTGAAAAGTCAGCGCGCAAGCAACGAACTATGCACGCCAGGCATACCATTGCCCTGAAGCTGCTCGCCAACTTGTCGTATCGCGTGCACAGCCGCCGGATCTCCTTCAGCCAGCCAAAGCAGCGCTCGATCACGTTGCGCTGCCGGTATTTGACCTTGTCGAATATCCTCGGCAGTCCTGGTCGGGGCTTACGATGCATCCGACGATAAGCAATCGTGGGACGCATGCGATACCGATCACAGTAGCGCCGCAGCGCATCACTGTCGTACCCCTTATCGGCCACGATATGTTGGCAACGCTTCCTTGGCCGCCCCTGAGGGCTCGGCAATCGAATGGTCTCCATCGTGGGAATGAAATAGCTCGAATCAGCATGATGGCCGGGCGACAACACGAAGGACAGAGGATAGCCATTCCGATCGCAGACCATATGGAGCTTGGTGGTCAGGCCGCCACGGCTGCGGCCCAGCGCATGGTCTACGGGTTCGCCTGATCCCCCTTTTTGCCACCTCCCGAGGCGGCGCGGGTTGCCCGGATAGCGGTAGAATCGATCATCCAGGTATCCAAATTCATCAGACCATCTTCACGCAGCTCAAGATGCAAGCGTGACAGCAAGGCGTCGAAGGTGCCGTCGTCTCGCCACTGGCGAAAGCGCTGATAGACGGTCTTCCAGGGGCCATACCGTTCGGGGAGGTCTCGCCATTTCGCGCCGGAGCACAGGATCCAGAAGATCCCGTTGAGCATTTGGCGGTCATCCCGGCGGGGCCGGCCCATCACCTGGGGTGGCGAGACAATGTCTTCGATCAGGGACCAACCATAGTCGGTAATTTCGTAGCGTCCTGCCATATTGCACCTATGCCGATGTCACATAGCAAAAATTAGCAGAACCTACTTTTCAGACAAAGCCTA
>NZ_FNGI01000003.1 GCF_900102945.1 Modicisalibacter muralis
CTGACGCTCCCATCTGCCAATAGCGCGGCGCTCACGGATATCGAACAGGGCCGCAGTCTGACGATGTGACAAGCCATCTCGCCACATCCTCTCAAGTACTGCCAGCTTGAAAGCCGCACTGCGGTGTGTGTATTTCTTGCGCAGCCCCGTCACGCCATGCTGCCGGTAGTTGTCCAACCATTGCCGTACGGTGGACGCATCCAGGCAGTGCTGACGTGCCACTTCCCTTAAGCTGGTCTCCTCACGTAAACACTGCTGCACCACCCGCAGCTTGAACCACTCGTCGTACCGATTGCTCATAGAAACACCCCGAAGGTTGGATTGGGTGTCCAACTTTCGGGGTGCAGTTCACCATGGGGGCGGTTTTTCTTACAGCTTCAAGCTTCCGGCTCTCAACTCACATGTGCGGCTTGAGCACCTGCACCAGCGCCTTGTAGAGACGCGGTCCGGCAGCCATCAGCGGGCCACCTGTGGTCACGTTGGGGCCGCCGTCGGGGCCGCCCATCAAGGCACCGGCCTCCCTGAGCAGCAAGGCGCCGACCAGGCTGTCCTGCTCCTCGAGACCCAACACGAAGACCGCATCGGCGCGCCCGGCAGCCATTTCGGCGATATCCAGCAATGGGCAGCCACTCGCCGTCAGGGTATCGATCTGCGGGCCAAGCTGTTGAGCGATGTTCATATAGGTCGGCAGATAGCGCGAGCGGAAGTCGCCTTCCGGCAACCCCATGGCGGCACGAATGCCGGTGACGCTGGTCGCCTTGGTCACGCGAATACGCTTGCCGTTATGCTGGGCGCCACGCCCGCGACTGGCCAGGTATTCGTCGTCGTTGAACGGGCAGATCACCACGGCATGTTCGGGGCGGCCCTTGACCAGACAGACCAGCGACAGCGCGAAGCCGTTACCGGCCACGCCCAGGTTGGAATAGCCATGGAAGGGTTCGATCTTCCATAATGTGTCGCGGCCTTCGCCTTCACCGTCACGGTGCGGCGTGTAACGTCCGACGACGCCATGCTGCGGATAGCCGCGAGCCAGTTGGCGAACGATCAATGTTTCGGCATTGCGGGCGGCATCTTCCAACAAGCCATCGAGATTGCGGTCTTCGTGTGCGACTTCGATGCGCTCGCGAATACGCACGAATTGCTCGGAAGCGCTACGCGCGGCGCGCAACGCGAATTGGACCATCGGATGCATGATCGGACCTTGAGGAGTCGGTAACTGTTAAAGAACGAGGATATGCCTTCGGGTAGAAGATATCCGGCGCGAATCCTAGCAGATTCCACTCACAACCGCCATTGAAGCTCGCGCGGAGCCAGCATGCTAGAATCCGCGCCCTACTACTTTCGCAACCCGGCAGGCCCAGGCCCTATGCTCGAGCGCATTCGCATCGTCCTCATCGGCACCAGTCACCCCGGCAACATCGGCGGCGTTGCCCGCGCGATGAAGAATATGGGCCTGCGCGATCTGGCGCTGGTGACGCCACGCTGCGAGGCACGTTCCAGCGAGGCCATTTCGCGAGCCTCGGGCGCGGACGAGCTGGTCGCCGCGGCACGCATTCACGAAACGCTCGACGCGGCGGTAAGCGATGCCACCCTGGTGGTCGGCGCCAGCGCCCGCTCGCGCACGCTGCCGTGGCCGATGATTACCCCGCGTCAGCTCGGCGAGACGCTGGCCGCCGAGTTGGCGCCCGACGACGCCCGCCTGGCGCTGGTGTTTGGTCGCGAAGACACCGGGCTAACCAACGCCGAACTGCAACGCTGCCATCGCCATGTGCATATTCCCACCGCCGCCGATTTCAGCTCGTTGAACCTGGCCGCGGCGGTCCAGGTGCTCGCCTACGAATGTCGCCAAGCCTGGCTGGCTACCCAGGAAAGCACGCAGGAGCCCCCCGGCGACGACAGTCCCTTCGGCACCGCCTGGGACAACCCGCTGGCCAGCCACGCCGATCTCGAGCGTTTCTTCGAGCACCTCGAGCGCAGCCTGATCGCCATCGATTTTCACGACCCGGATAACCCGCGCCAACTGATGGCGCGCCTGCGCCGCTTGTATCTGCGCGCGCGGCCCGACCAGATGGAGATCAATATCCTGCGCGGCATTCTCAGCGCCGTGGAAAAGCGCGCACGAAGCGGCCGAGGCTGATCCCCGCGCCACATCTTGCAGGGTCGTGACACTGCCCCAATAATGGGGTGTCTACGAATCGTCGTCGCCTTCGTCTTTCGACCGGGCCCGCCATAAGGATCGCTGTATGTTCAGTCGCCTGCGTGAAGACATTGACAGTGTGTTCGACCGCGATCCCGCGGCGCGCAACTTCCTCGAAGTGCTGACCAACTACCCAGGCCTGCACGCCTTGCTGGCGCATCGCCTGAGCCATTGGCTGTGGCGGCACAACCTGAAATGGCTGGCGCGTAGCGTCTCTAACCTGTTCCGCTGGCTGACCGGCATCGAGATTCACCCCGGCGCACGCATCGGCCGGCGCTTCTTCATCGACCATGGCATGGGCGTGGTGATCGGCGAGACCGCCGAAGTCGGCGACGACGTCACGCTCTATCAGGGCGTCACGCTGGGCGGTACCAGTTGGAACAAGGGCAAGCGCCACCCCACGCTAGAAGACGGCGTGATCGTCGGCGCCGGCGCCAAGATCCTCGGCCCGTTCGTGGTCGGGACCGGCGCCAAGATCGGTTCCAACGCGGTGATCACCAAGGAGGTGCCGGCCGGCGCCACGGTGGTCGGCATTCCCGGCAAGATCGTCAAGCGCGCCGATCCCCACGTCGAGGAACCGCCAATCTTCGACCCCGAGCGCCGCGAGGCCATGCGCCAGAAATTCGGCTTCGACGCCTACGGGGTCAGCCAGGACATGCCCGACCCGGTGGCGCGCTCGATGCAGGCGATGCTCGATCACATGCATGCCGTCGACCAGCGTATCGAGTCGATGTGCAATACCCTGTGCAAGCTCGACGCCGGCTACCGCAACGGCCAATTGCCCGAGTTGCGCGACGAGGATTTCGCCGAGATGCTCGCCGATGCCGAAAGCTGCTGCTCGAGCAGCGATACGCCGCCCGCGCCGCCGGAGCCAGAACCAGAGCCAAAGCCACCGAAGTCATCGGCGAAGCACGACGAAGCCGATGAACCGATAACGCCACGCAAGCGTTCGAACGAGCGGCGCTGAGTCGGCTGTCGGAATTGTTGACCGTTCTACTAGGTTTTCCCATAATGGCCGTCTAGCTTCGCTAGGGCTGACGCCGCCTTGGCGCTTTCTTCCGGCCATCCGACCGACGCTTATGCGCTTGATACCCTTATGCGCCTGACCACCAAAGGACGTTACGCCGTTACCGCGATGCTCGACCTGGCCCTGCATGCCGACCAACGGCCGGTCAGCCTGGCCGATATCTCGCGGCGCCAGGCAATCTCGCTGTCCTATCTCGAGCAGCTTTTCGCACGGCTGCGTCGCGCCCAACTGGTCAAAAGCGTGCGCGGCCCGGGCGGCGGTTACTTGCTGGCGGTACCAGCACCGCAGGTTTCGGTGGCCAGGGTCATCGATGCCGTCGATGAGTCGGTGGATGCCACGCGCTGCCAGGGCTTGTCGGATTGTCAGAAGGGCGATATCTGCCTCACCCACCATCTGTGGTGTGAGCTATCCCACGAGATCCACGGCTTTCTCAATGGCATCACCCTGAACGACCTGGTCAAGCGCAATGACGTGCGCAGCATCGCCGCCCGCCAGCGCCTGCGTACCGACGATGACACCATTGCCATCGACACGCCCTAGCGGGCACACACCCGATGACTTGCAGGATGTTGCCAACAGCGCCATGAACGCACCCATTTATCTCGACTATGCCGCGACCACCCCGGTCGACCCTCGTGTCGCCGAGGCCATGAGCCGCCACCTGACCCTGGATGGGATCTTCGCCAACCCGGCGTCGCGCAGCCATATGCCCGGCTGGCAGGCCGAACAGGCGGTCGAGGGCGCACGCCGCCAGGTCGCCGACATCATCGGCGCCGACCCGCGCGAGATCGTCTGGACATCCGGCGCCACCGAAGCCGACAACCTGGCGCTGATCGGCTTCATGCGCGCCAATCGCGCGCGTGGCCGCCATCTGGTGACTTCGACCATCGAGCACAAGGCGGTGGTGGATACCGCCAGCGCCCTGGAGGCCGAAGGCTTCGAGGTGACCTGGCTGACGCCCGGCAGCGATGGGCGCATCAGCCCTTCGCGGCTGGCCGAGGCGATGCGCGAGGATACCGTGCTGGTGTCGCTGATGGCGGTCAACAACGAACTGGGCGCGATCAATGACCTGGCCGCGCTGTCCGCGGTGGTGCATGCGCGCGGCGCGGCGTTTCATGTCGATGCCGCTCAGGGCGTGGGGCGCATTCCCCTGAATGTCGACGACCTGGGTATCGACCTGATGTCGCTGTCGGGGCATAAGGTCTACGGCCCCAAGGGCGTGGGCGCGCTGTACGTCAGACGCAGCCCCGACATTCGCATCGAGGCGCTGATTCACGGCGGCGGCCATGAACGCGGCATGCGCTCGGGCACCCTGCCGACCCATCAGATCGTCGGCATGGGCGAGGCCTGCGCCCTGGCCGCGACCGAAGCCGCGGCCGACCAGGCACGTGCCAGCGCGCTTGCCGGGCGTTTTCTCGACGGCCTCGATGACATCGAAGGCATTCACCGCAATACCGACGTCGCGGTGGCGGTACCCAATATCATCAATCTCGCCTTCGACGGCGTCGATGGCGAATCGCTACTCATGGCGCTACGCAATATCGCGGTTTCCACCGGTTCGGCATGCAACTCGGCGAGCGTCGAGCCATCCTATGTACTAAGAGGCATCGGCGTGCCGCGATCGCGCGCGCTGACGGCGCTACGCTTCAGCCTCGGGCGCTTCACGTCCGAGGCCGACATCGACACCGCCGTCGCCGAGATACGTCACGCCGTCACGGCACTTCGCCGCTAGTCGGCAAGTCCGCATTCATTCAGGAGGTTAATCATGGCGCATGTTTCGATCACTCCCGCCGCCGCCCAGCAGATTCGTCAGGTGCTCGACGAACGTGGGCATGGCCTCGGCCTGCGCGTCACCGTCAAGCCCAGCGGCTGCTCGGGCTACAGCTACGTCCTTGACTTCGCCGATCAGGCGGCCAACGACGATGTGCCCTTCGAGGAGCACGGCGCCAAGGTCTTCGTCGCCCCTCAGGCGCTGGACATGCTCGACGGCAGCGAGGTGGATTATGTCTCGGAGGGCCTCAACCGCTTCTTCCGCTTCAACAACCCCAACGTCAAGGATCAATGCGGTTGCGGCGAAAGCTTCAGCGTGTGATCGACACCTCGGCACGCCCCACGATGGGTGCGTTACACGTGTCAAGGCGCTATAATGGCGCGATTTTCGGCGTTGGCCGCGCACTCGCCCTCAGGCTCGCGACCGGTCGCATCGCCGAGTGAATTTTCTGCGCGCCGCCTCTGCGGCGCGCAGCCGTATTAACCACTATGACCCGTTACGGAGAACGCCGCATGGCTAGCCAGCGCACCCTGTCCATCGTCAAGCCCGATGCCGTCGCCAAGAACGCGATCGGCGAGATCATCAGCCGCTTCGAAAAGGCCGGCCTCAAGGTCGTCGCCGCCAAGATGCTGCACCTCTCCAAGGAGCAGGCTGAAGGCTTCTACGCCGAGCACAAGGACCGCGGCTTCTTCGGCGATCTGGTCGGCTTCATGACCTCCGGTCCGGTGCTGGTCCAGGTGCTCGAAGGTGACGACGCCATCGTCAAGAACCGCGACCTGATGGGCGCCACCAACCCCCAAGAAGCCGCGCCGGGCACCATTCGCGCCGATTTCGCCCAGTCCATCGACGCTAACGCCGTACATGGCTCCGACTCGCCGGAATCCGCCGAGCGTGAAATCGCTTACTTTTTCGGCAGTGATGAGATCTGCCCGCGCTGATCCGACTCCGCGGGGGCCAATGCCCCCGCTTTCGCTCCCCCCACGACGTTCGATACCCTCATGACTTCAACCACTCGCGCTCCCAACGGTGGCACCCTCACCAATCTGCTCGGACTGTCCCGTGAGCAGATGGAGGCCTTCTTTCTCTCCATCGGCGAGAAGAAGTTTCGCGCAAGCCAGGTGATGAAGTGGATTCATCATGACGGCTGCGACGACTTCGAGGCCATGACCAATCTGTCCAAGGCGCTGCGCGCACGTCTCGCCGAAGTTGCCGAGGTGCGTGGTCCCGGCGTGGTCTACGAGGGCACCTCGAGCGATGGCACGCGCAAGTGGGTGCTGGAAGTCGAGGATGGCAGCTACGTCGAAACCGTATTGATCCCGGCCGAAAACGGCCATCGCCGCACGCTGTGCGTTTCCTCGCAGGTCGGCTGTTCGCTGGATTGCAGTTTCTGCTCCACCGGCAAGCAGGGCTTTCAGCGCAACCTCACCGCCGCCGAGATCATCGGCCAGGTGTGGGTGGCCAGCCGCAGTGGCGGGCCGCGCCGCGACACCGCCAACCGCCCGGTGACCAACGTGGTGATGATGGGCATGGGCGAGCCGCTGCTCAATTACGACAACGTCGTGCCGGCGATGAAGCTGATGCTCGACGACAACGGCTATGGGCTGTCCAAGCGTCGCGTCACCCTTTCGACGTCGGGCGTGGTACCGATGATCGACAAGCTCGGCGACGAACTCGACGTGAGCCTCGCCGTCTCGTTGCATGCCGCCAATGACGAACTGCGCAACGAGCTGGTGCCGCTCAATCGCAAATACAACATTCGCACCCTGCTCGATGCCTGCCAGCGTTACCTCGCCAAGTGCGACGCCGCGCGCATGATCACCATCGAGTACACGCTGATCAAAGACGTCAACGATCAACGCCAGCATGCCGAGCAGCTCGCCGAATTGCTGCGCGAACTGCCGTGCAAGATCAACCTGATTCCGTTCAACCCGTTTCTACACTCCGGTTATGAAAAACCGTCGCGCAACCAGACGATGCGTTTCCAGCAGTGGCTGTATGAGCTGGGCTACACGGCGCCGATCCGCTCCACGCGGGGCGACGACATCGATGCCGCCTGTGGCCAACTGGTCGGCCGAGTCAAGGACCGTACCCGCCGTCATGAGCGTTATATCCAATCGATTCAATTGGATGCCGACTGAATGCCAGGCCCGATCTTGACTTCAATCGGTCACGGCGCTTTGATGAGTACGCTTTGCATCGTCAGCGACGATGCGCCGAGTCGCGGGGCGCACAACCGCCCGGACGCCGTCGTCAACGACAGGGACACCGGAATGCCAATCGAGAGGAGTGCATGATTCGCCAGTGCCGTTCGTCATCGCCGCTTCTCGTGTGCGTCGTCATGCTCGGCGCACTGTGGCTGTCCGGCTGTGTATCGACCACACTGGAAGGTCCAGTTACCACAACGGACTCCGAGCAGGCGGTGGCCCTCAACGTCAGGATGGGCATCGAATACATGGAGCAGGGCAATCTGGTCCGCGCCCATGACAAACTCGACAAGGCGCTGGCGATCGACCCCGGCAACCCCGATGCGCTACAGACTCGCGCGCTGATCTATCAGCTTCAGGGTGAAAACGAACTGGCCGACAAGCTGTTCGAGCGTGCCTTGAGCGCCGCACCGGATTTTACCCGCGCACGTAACAATTACGCGGCGTTCCTGTACAGTCAGGGACGCATCGCCGAAGCCTGCGACCAACTCGAACGGGCTTCGCGAAACATCGACTATGACGACCGGGCCCAGCTATTCACCAACCTGGGCCTGTGCCAGCGGGAGCTGGGCAATCTCGAGGCGGCGCGCAAGAGCCTGCAGCGCGCGCAGGACATCAATCCGCGCAGCGCGCGTAGTTATTACACGTTGGCCGAAATCAACTACGCGCAGGGCAATAACGAGCGCGCCTGGGAGCAGTTGCAATCGTATATTCGACTGGCAGGCGCCAATTCCGCCAGCCTGCGCCTGGCCGAGAAAATCGCCAACGCACGTGGAGACGCCGCCAGCGCCGCCTTTTATTCGCGGCAACTGAACGGTTCCAAAGGCGCCCCCTGACCACCGAATTCAAGAGGAATGCTCAGTCATGAGCGAAGCACAGGAACGACAGGAAGCCCACCTTGACACCGCTGGCCTGCCATCCCCCGGCCAGATGCTCAAGCGTGAGCGCGAACGCCTGGGCATGAACCTCGACGAAGTGGCTGTGCAGCTCAACCTGCGCCCAGCGGTGGTCACCGGGCTCGAAGCCGACAATTACGATCAGGTGCCCGTCGCCGCCTATCGGCGTGGCTACCTGCGGGCCTATGCGCGCTTGGTGGGCATCGATGAGGCCAAGGTCGTCGACGCCTACAATGCCCAGCACGGGCGTAACGATATCGAGCGTAAAATATCCCCGGTGCATGCCACCAAGCCACCATCGCGCGTCGGCGCCTGGATATTCAAGCTGGTAACGCTGCTGGTCATCCTCGGCTTGATCGGCCTGACGCTACTGTGGTGGCAAAGCCGCCAGGGCAACGACCTGCTCGGCCTTGGCGAGCTCGGCGGCCAGGACGCCGTGCAGTCGCTCGATGAACAAGCGAATGGCGAGAGTGCCGCTGGCGACACGGCCATCGATGGCGACGCAACCAACGAGACATTGCCGCCCCTGCCCGAGCAAGGCAACGATCTCGGACTGGTCGACGAGAACGCCGGCGATGCCAGCGATCAGCCGACCAGCGATGCGGTTGCCGAAGACGCTGAAACAGGCGCCGTCGAACCCGGCAACGCAAGCGACGCTACGCCCCCTGCCGACGCTGCCCCGGCCACTTCTCCAAGCGAGACGGCCGATGCAGCCGCGCCAACGAGCGCCGATGACATGGCCGGCGCCGCGGCCACCGCGACCGAAGCACAGGACGCGCCAGCGGTCATCGACGAGCGCAGCATCACGTTGGTCTTCAGTGAAGAGTCATGGACCGAGATATTCGACGCCACCGACGAACGCATTCTGGTCGGCCTGCAGCCCGCCGGCTCTCAGGTCACGATCGAGGGCGAACCGCCCTTCCGCCTGACCATCGGCAATGCCACCGGCGTCGAAATGACCTATCTTAACCAGCCGGTCGATCTTGCCGCCTACACGGGTGGCAACAATGTCGCCCGCTTCAATCTGGGAGAATGAACTAGCCGCCATGCACGCTCAGTCTCCGATCCAGCGGCGCAAATCGCGCCAGATCCACGTCGGCTCGGTGGCGGTGGGCGGCGACGCCCCCATCGCCGTGCAGAGCATGACCAATACCGACACGCTGGACGTCGCCGCCACGGTCGCGCAGATTCAGCGCCTGGAACAGGCCGGCGCCGATATCGTGCGTGTCTCGGTGCCCGACATGGATGCCGCCGAGGCCTTCGGCCGCATCAAGCGCCAGGTGCGGGTGCCGTTGGTCGCCGACATTCATTTCGACTACAAGATCGCCCTGCGCGTCGCCGAACTCGGCGTCGATTGCCTGCGTATCAACCCCGGCAATATCGGTCGCGAGGACCGCGTGCGCGCGGTGGTCAGCGCGGCGCGCGACAATGGCATTCCGATCCGCATCGGCGTCAACGCTGGCTCGCTGGAAAAGGACCTGCAGAAGAAATACGGCGAGCCGACCTCCGCAGCGCTGGTCGAGTCCGCCATGCGCCATATCGATCACCTCGAACGCCTCGACTTCGCCGACTTCAAGGTCAGCGTCAAGGCCTCGGACGTGTTCATGGCCGTGGCCGCCTACCGCCAGTTGGCCCAGCAGATCGAACAGCCGCTGCATCTGGGCATCACCGAGGCCGGCGGCCTGCGTTCGGGCACCGTCAAATCGTCGATCGGGCTGGGCATGCTGCTGATGGACGGCATCGGCGACACCATTCGCGTGTCGCTGGCCGCCGACCCGGTCGAGGAGGTCAAGGTCGGCTACGACATGCTCAAGAGCCTGCGCTTGCGCTCGCGGGGCATCAACTTCATCGCCTGCCCGAGCTGTTCGCGCCAGAACTTCGACGTGATCGGCACCATGAATGCGCTCGAGGAGCGTCTCGAGGACATCATGACGCCGCTCGATGTTTCGGTGATCGGCTGTGTGGTCAACGGCCCCGGCGAAGCCAAGGAGAGCGATATCGGCCTGACCGGCGGTAGCCCGGCCAACCTCGTCTACCTCGACGGCAAGCCGGCCTCCAAGCTGCGTAACGACCACCTGGTCGACGATCTCGAGCGCCTGATTCGCGACAAGGTGCGCGAGAAACAGGCCGCCGAGCAGGACATGATCGCTCGCCAAAGCTGAGATTTCGTTTTCGCCGGGCGCCGCGCCGCCCGGCATCCAGGAGCAACCCCTTGAGCAAGAAGATCCAGGCCATTCGTGGCATGAACGACCTGTTGCCCGAACAATCGCCGCTGTGGCAATACTTCGAGGGCCAGGTCGCGGCATTGATGTTGCGCTATGGCTATCGTGAGATCCGCACCCCCATCGTCGAGCAGACCGCGTTATTCGCCCGCTCCATCGGCGAAGTCACCGACATCGTCGAAAAGGAGATGTACGCCTTCGAGGATCGCAATGGCGACAACCTGGCGCTGCGTCCCGAAGGCACCGCCAGTTGCGTGCGCGCGGCGATGGAGCACGGGCTGCTGCACAACCAGACCCAGCGGCTGTGGTATCAGGGCCCGATGTTTCGCCACGAGCGCCCTCAGAAGGGTCGCTATCGCCAGTTCCACCAGGTCGGGGTCGAAGCCTACGGCATGCAGGGCCCGGACATCGACGCCGAACTCATCCTGCTGTCGGCGCGACTCTGGAAGCAACTGGGGCTCTTCGAGCACGTTACGCTGGAGCTCAATTCGCTGGGCTCGCTCGAGGCTCGTGCCGCCTATCGTAGTACCTTGGTAGCCTACTTCGAGTCTCACTTCGACGTGCTCGACGAGGATTCACGCCGGCGCCTGTCGAGTAACCCGCTGCGCATTCTCGACTCGAAGAATCCCGACATGGCCACGATGCTGGCCGGCGCGCCGCAATTGCTCGATCATCTCGACGCGCCATCGCGCGAACATTTCGCGCAGCTCACCGCGCTGCTCGATGCCGCCGGTATCGACTACCGCATCAATCCGCGACTGGTGCGCGGCCTCGATTACTATTCGCGCAGCGTGTTCGAGTGGACCACCACGGCACTCGGTAGCCAGGGCACGGTATGCGCCGGTGGCCGCTACGACGCGCTGGTCGAGCAACTCGGCGGCAAGCCGACCCCAGCGGTAGGTTTCGCGATGGGCGTCGAGCGCTTGATCCTGCTGCTCGAGACTCTCGACCTGGTGCCGGCACAGAGCCAGCACGGCGTGGACGCCTATCTGCTGGCCATCGGCGAGCGCGCCGAGCACCAGGCACTGTTGCTCGGCGAGCAGTTGCGTGATGTGCTACCCGATTTGGCGCTGCACGTGCATTGTGGCGGCGGCAGCTTCAAGAGCCAGATCAAGAAGGCCGACAAGAGCGGCGCGCGCCTGGCGTTGATCCTCGGCGAGGAAGAAGTGGCCCAGGGCACGCTGGGGCTCAAGTATCTGCGCGAGGAGCGCGAGCAGGAAACCCTGCCGCGCGACGCCGCCATCGAGCGGCTGCGGGAACTCCTGCGCTGAATGAATGATGCAAACTCATTGAGACCTTGTCCGGGAATCGGCGAGTGCAGCCAATTATCGGAAAGACCGTAAAGGAGACCGCCCGTGGCGGAGCTAAGAACCGAAGAAGAACAGCTTGAAGCACTCAAGCGCTGGTGGAAGGAAAACGGCACCTCGCTGATCGTCGGCGTGGTCATAGCCGTCGTCGCGGTCGTCGGCTGGAAAGCCTGGCAGAGCTACCAGGCCAATCAGGCCGAGGCCGCCTCGATGCGCTATCAACAACTGCTGACACTGGCCAGCCGGCCGACCCTCGAGGGTGACGCCCTGGCCGAGGCGCAGCGACTGATCGGCGAGATCAGCGACACGCATGGCGATACCCTGTATGCCGATCTGGCCACGCTGATCGAGGCGCGCGTGGCGATCGCCGACGGCGACCTCGCTGCCGCCAGCGGCGCACTCGAAGCGCTGATCGAGAATACCCAGCGCGACTACCTCAAGGGGTTGGCCCGCTTGCGTCTGGCTCGACTGCAACTCGCCGAAGGCGACGCCGAAGCGGCCCTGGCATCGCTCGAGGCCGGCGTCCCCGATGCGCTCGGCGCCCAGCGCGCCGATACCCGTGGCGATATCCTGCTCGCCCTGGGCCGCGAGGATGACGCCCGCGAGGCCTATCAAACGGCGCTGAACCTGTCACAGGAAACCGGCCAGCCAGTCTATGGCGTACAGCTCAAGCTCGACAATCTCGGTGCGGAGGATGCCACTCTATGAAACTTTCCCAGCTGATCGTACCGGCACTGCTGACGACGCTAATGGTCGGCTGCGCCGGCAAGGTCGAACCGGAATATCCGCCCCAGCCGCTGACCTCGTTCGATGCCAACACCGAACTCGAGCACGTCTGGAGCCAGGGTATCGGCGACGGCCTGGGCATCGCCCGCTATCCGATCACCCCGGCTTTGGATGACGGCCGACTATTCGCCGCCGATCAATCCGGCCTGCTGCGCGCCATCGACGCCTCCAGCGGCGAGACACTCTGGGAGATCCAGCTCGACACGCCGGTCTCCAGCGGCCTGACCGCCGTCGCCGGCCAGCTCTATCTGGGCACGCGTAACGGCGAAGTGCTGGCTATCGACCAGCAAAGCGGCGACGTGTTGTGGCGGGCGCCGGTCTCCAGCGAAGTGCTCGCCCCGCCTCAGCCCAATACCGAACTGCTGGTAGTGCAGAGTGTCGACGGCGCGGTAACCGCACTGGATCGCGCGACCGGCGAGGAACGCTGGGTCTACACCAGCAGCGAGCCGGCATTGACCCTGCGTGGCACCGGCACGCCGCGGGTAATCGACCCGGTCACCTTCGCCGGTTTCGCCAATGGCCGCCTGGTCACGCTGGACAACCGTAGCGGACAGCCGCTATGGGACATGCGCGTCGCCGTGCCACGCGGCCGCACCGAAGTCGATCGACTGGTCGACCTCGACGGCCAGCCGCTGCTGACCCAGGACGGACGCCTGTACATCACCAGCTACAACGGCCGCTTGCTGGCGCTGGAAGCCACCAGTGGCGAAATACTCTGGGAGCGTGAGAGTTCCAGCTACCTGAGTCCGCTGCTGGTCGGTGATACCCTGTTCACCGTCACCGAAGGTAGCCACGTACTGGCGCTGGATGCCCTGTCAGGCCGCGTGATATGGGAGTCCGTGGCCCTCGAGGGCCGCTCGCTGACCGCGCCGGTATTCGTCGACGGACGTATCGCGCTGGGTGATTATGAAGGCTATGTGCACCTGCTCGACGCCGAGAGTGGCGAAATCGTCGGACGCCAGGAGGTTGGCAACACCGTCAGCCTGCCACTGCTGGCCGGCGAACAGCGTGTCTATGTCATGACCAACGATGGCGAGCTCGACGCCTACCGCCTGGAATCCACCGACCAAACTCCATGAATCCCGTAATCGCTCTGGTTGGCCGACCCAATGTCGGCAAGTCGACCCTCTTCAACCGCCTGACGCGCTCGCGCGATGCCCTGGTGGCCGACTTCCCCGGTCTGACGCGGGATCGCAAGTACGGCAACGGCCAGCTCGGCGACAAGACCTATACGGTCATCGACACCGGCGGCATCAGCGGTGACGAGGACGGCATCGACGCCGCCATGGCCGAGCAGTCGCTGGTGGCCATCGACGAAGCCGATATCGTGCTGTTCATGGTCGATGCCCGCGCCGGACTCAACGTCGCCGACGAGGCCATCGCCAACCATCTGCGCGTCAATCAGAAGAAGACCTGGCTGGTGGTCAACAAGACCGACGGCCTCGAAGAGCATTCGGCGATGGCCGATTTCTGGACCCTGGGGCTCGGCGATCCGCACCCTATCGCCGCCGCTCACGGGCGCAACGTCACCACCCTGATCGACGAGGTGCTGGCGCCGTTCCCCGAGCGCGAGGACGGCTACGTGCCGGCCACCGACAAGGGTATTCGTATCGGCGTGATCGGCCGCCCCAACGTCGGCAAATCGACGCTGGTCAACCGCCTGCTCGGCGAGGAGCGCGTGGTGGTGTTCGACGAGGCCGGCACCACCCGCGACGCCATCGAGATCCCCTTCGAGCGGCGCGGCCGGCCCTACGTGCTGGTCGATACCGCCGGCGTGCGGCGGCGCAAGAACATCAGCCAGATCGCCGAGAAGTTCTCGATCGTCAAGACCCTCGAGGCGATCAAGGAGTGTCATGTGGCGATCATGGTGCTCGATGCGCGCGGCGGTCTGGTCGAACAGGACCTGCACCTGCTCGACTACGTACTGACCTCGGGGCGCGCGCTGGTACTGGCGGTCAACAAGTGGGATGGCCTCGAGAGCGAACAGCGCGAAAAGATGCGCGCCGACATCAAGCGTCGCCTGGGCTTCGCCGATTATGCCGACCTGCATTTCATCTCGGCGCTGCACGGCACGGCGGTGGGCGACCTTTACCCTTCGGTCGAGCGTGCCTTCAAGGCCGCTACCGGACGCTGGTCGACCAATCGCCTGACGACCATCCTGCAGGACGCGGTGAGCGAGCATCAGCCGCCGCTGGTGCATGGCCGACGCATCAAGCTGCGCATGGCTCACCAGGGCGGCACCAATCCGCCGATCATCGTCGTGCATGGCAATCAGACCGGCTCCCTGCCGGAAGCCTACAAGCGCTTCCTGACCAATACCTTTCGCAAGGTGCTCAAGGTGCGTGGCACGCCGATGCGCTTCGAATTTCGCTCGGGCGCCAACCCCTTCGACGCCGACGCCGGTGCCAGCGACCGCGAGAAGGCCAAGAAGCGCGAGCTGGGAAGGACCAAGGAGGCGCGCAAGAACCGGCGCCGCTAGGCTTTTTCCAGCTCCAGTTGCCCCACCCACTGGCAGGCGAACTGCCAGGCGGCGCGACCGCTGCGCCCGCCACGCAGTGTCGCGAAGCGAATCGCCGCTTCACGGGCTTCATCGTTCCAGGCATCGCCGCCACCCAAGCGAGCGACCCAGTGGGTGCAGGTATCGAGGTAGGTCGCCTGGTTGAACGGATGAAAGGCCAACCACAGGCCGAAGCGATCGGACAGCGATATCTTCTCCTCGACGGCATCGCCGTGATGCAGCTCGTCGCCGACCAGGCGCGTGTCGGCGTTATCGGCGAGCGACTCGGGGAGCAGATGACGACGATTGGATGTCGCATACAGCAGCACGTTTTCCGGCGGTCCGGTCAGGGTGCCATCGAGCACGCTCTTGAGGGCCTTGTAGGCATCGTCGTTGCCCTCGAACGACAGATCGTCGCAATACACCACGAAGCGCTGTGGCGCGTCGCGCAATTGCTGTACCAGCCCAGGCAGGCTGACCAGGTCGTGGCGGTCGACCTGGATCAGGCGCAGGCCCTCGCTGGCCAAGGTGTTGAGTAGCGCGCGTACCAGCGACGACTTGCCACTGCCCCGCGCGCCCCACAGCAGGGCATGGTTGGCCGGCAAGCCGCGCAGAAAGGCCCGGGTGTTGTCGAGCAAGGCTCCCTTCTGGCGCTCGATGCCCAGCAGATCGTCCAGCGTGAGGGCATCGCGCACCGCAACCGGCAACAACTGGCCGCCGAGTGCGTGGCGTTGCCACAGCGCGGCGACATCGCGCGACCAATCCAGTCGCGGCGGC
This sequence comes from Modicisalibacter muralis, assembly GCF_900102945.1. GTDB lineage: Bacteria > Pseudomonadota > Gammaproteobacteria > Pseudomonadales > Halomonadaceae > Modicisalibacter > Modicisalibacter muralis. Next base: position 15,685 of record NZ_FNGI01000003.1, read on the forward strand.
TCGGCGGGTAGCCAGGCCTCGACGCGATCGAGTAATACAACGAGACGCTGAGTCAGCTCGGCATCCATGTGCTGGGTTCTCCCCATGGTTACGGATTGACGAAAGAACGCGAAGGTTGACCCCAAAGGGCATCCGGGTATCTTGGAGCCGATCATGTTCACGGTCCAGACGGACAACAAAGGATGTTAACGATGAAGTGGATGATGCGCGCCGCCACCGGCGCATTGGTGCTAACGCTCGCCGCCTGTAGCCAGTCGCCCACCGGGCGTTCGCAGCTGACGCTGTTCTCCGAGGAACAGCTCGAAGAGATGGGCGCACAGAGCTTCACGCAATACGAGCAGGAACTGCCGGTGGTCGGTGGCCAGGTCGGTGAATATGTTCAGTGCGTGGCCACGGCCATCACGGGTGAGTTGAACGCCGGCGAAACCTGGGAAGTCAAGGTCTTCAAGGACGGCTCGGCGAACGCCTTCGCCCTGCCGGGTGGGCATATCGGCGTCAATACCGGCCTGCTTGACGTGGCGACCAACCAGGATCAACTGGCCGCGGTAATCGGCCACGAGGTGGCACACGTGCTCGCCAGCCACGCCAACGAGCGCGTTTCCACCCAGGCCGCGACACAGACCGGGCTATCGGTGTTGCAAGCCGCCGCCGGCTTGAACAGCGCTGGCGGTCAGCAACTGATGGGGCTGCTCGGCATGGGCGCCAAATACGGCATCATCCTGCCCTTCTCGCGCCAGCACGAGAGCGAGGCCGACACCCTTGGGCTGAACCTGATGGCCCAGGCCGGCTTCGACCCGCGCGCCAGCATCGAGTTGTGGCAAAACATGTCGGCCGGCAGCCAGGGCCAACCACCGGTATGGCTCTCGACCCACCCCAGCCACGGCCAGCGCATCAACGGCCTTCAGGCGCACATGGACGAAGCCATGGCGCTGTATGAGCAGGCGCGCGCCGCGGGCTCGGGCCCGAGCTGCCAGGCACCCGGCTGATGACCCGCTGGGGAACACTGGCCCTGATCGTGCCGATTTTCGTGCTACTCGGCATGTATTTCTGGGAGTTGGGCGATGTGCGTGAGTGCCAGCTTTCCGGCGGCCACTGGGATTATCTAAGCGAGGCCTGCCGTGCGCAGCCGCAACCGTTCGTGTCGTTTCTCGAGCGCCACCCCTGGCTCGGCAACGGCGGCATGCTGCTATCGGTGGCGGGGCTGGTGATGTGCTTTCTGGGGCTTTACGTCAAGCGCCGCTGATTATCGCGACCGCCGCAACATCTCGCGTACCGCCGCGGTATCGGGGCGCTTGTTGCGCCACAGGAAAAACGACTCCGCGGCCTGCTCGACCAGCATGCCCAGGCCATCGACGGTGCGCGCGCCGCGCTTTGCCGCCCAACGCAAAAATACCGTCGGCTCGGCGCCGTACATCATGTCGTAGGCCAGCGCGCCATCGGCGAACAGCTCATCGGGTAGCGGCGGCAGCTCGCCGCCCAGGCTGGCGCTGGTGCCATTGATCACCAGATCGAAGGTGCCGACCACGGCATCGAAACCGCCGCCGGTGGTTTCTCCCAGATCGGCGAAATCGCTCGCCAGCCGTTCGGCCTTGGCGGCGGTGCGGTTGGCGATCATCAGCGCCGCCGGGTTGGCGGCGAGTAGCGGCTCGAGAATGCCACGCACCGCGCCACCGGCACCCAGCACCAGAATGCGCGCGCCCTCGAGCGGCGCGGCATGCGCCTGAAGGTCGCGTACCAGACCGACACCGTCGGTGGTGTCGCCATAAACACGCTCATGCTTGCCCACCATCAGGGTATTCACCGCACCGGCGCGCTGGGCGCGCGGGCTGAGAACATCGGCGAGGCGGTAGGCCTGTTCCTTGAACGGCACGGTCACATTGGCGCCACGCCCGCCCTCGGCGACAAACGCCCGCCAGGCGCCGGCGAAATCGTCGAGTGGCGCTTCGATCGCCTCGTAGCGCAGCGACTCGCCGGTCTGCTCGGCGAAGACGGTATGAATGCGCGGTGACTTGGAGTGACCGACCGGATGGCCGAATACGCAATAACGGTCGCTCATCAAATTCTCTCCTTGTTAGGCGAGCTTTATAGTATCGCGCAATGCAGCGATTCGTTGGGGGGCGCCGAGCCCGTGCAGGCGATCATTCGGTGACTTCCCCCAGCCAGTCGCGCGGGCGCAGGTAGTCGCGATACAGCGCTTCCTCGCGGCTCCCCGGCTCGGGCGTCCAGCCATAGTGCCACTCGGCGACCGGCGGCATCGACATCAGGATCGACTCGGTGCGCCCGCCGCTTTGCAGGCCGAACAGCGTGCCGCGATCCCAGACCAGGTTGAACTCCACGTAGCGCCCACGCCGGTAGGCTTGAAAGGCCCGCTCACGCTCGCCGTAGTCCATGTTGCGCCGGCGCTGCACGATCGGTAGATAAGCCTCGAGGAAGCTGTTTCCTATCGCTTGTTGAAAGGCGAAGCAGGTCGCGAAATCCCAGCTATTCAGGTCGTCGAAGAACAGCCCGCCGACGCCGCGCGTCTCGTCGCGATGCTTGAGATAGAAGTAATCGTCGCACCAGCGCTTGAAACACGGGTAGACGTCGTCGCCGAACGGCGCGCAGGCATCGCGGGCGACCCGATGCCAATGCACCACGTCATCCAGTCTCGGGTAGAACGGGGTCAGGTCGTAGCCGCCGCCGAACCACCACACCGCTGGCTCACCCGGCTTTTCGGCGATAAAGAAACGCACGTTGCCGTGGCTGGTCGGCACGTGAGGATTGCGCGGATGCATCACCCACGACACGCCGACCGCATGGAAGCTGCGTCCGGCCAACTCGGGGCGCGCGGCGCTGGCCGATGCCGGCAACGTGGCGCCATAAACGTGCGAGAAGTTGACGCCGCCCTTCTCGAACAGCGCGCCGTCTTCGAGCACTCGCGAGCGCCCACCACCGCCTTCGCTACGCTCCCAGGCATCCTCGCGAAACTCACCGCCATCCTCCTCGGCCAGGGTCTGGCAGAGGCGATCCTGCAGATCGAGCAGGTAGCGTTTGACGTCGTCGAGAAGGTCGTGTGCCACGGGGGTCTCCTTGGGTCCGGGCGAACCGCCGACTATAGGCGGCGAATTGAATACATGGCATGCCCACGGGCCGTGTCAGGCGCGTAAGACCTCACCCGTGACCAGATCGCGAATGGTGCTGGGCCGGTCATGGCCACCGAGCGGCCCCTCGATGACTGCCGCGATGGCCGAACCGAACGTGCGGCGTACCGAGGCGCCATCGAGCGCCGGTGGCTCGCCGGCAACATTGGCGGACGTGGAAACGATGGGGCTGCCGAAGGCGGTGCACAACTCGATGATCAGCGGGTGATCGGTGACGCGCAGCGCCACGCGGGTATGCTCGCCGCGCAGTAACGGGTGGGAGCGGCCATTATCCGGCACCAGCCAGGTATTGGGTCCCGGCCAACTACTCGCCAGACGCTGGCGATGGATTTGCTCCAGCCCCGCCAGCCAGGGTTCGAACTGGGCGATATCGCCGGCAATCAGGATCAACCCCTTGGCGGGGTCGCGACGCTTCAGATCGATCAGCGACTGTAACGCCGCCTGGTTATCCGGATCGCAGCCCAGTCCCCATATCGCCTCGGCCGGATAGGCGATCAATCCACCCGCGCGCAGGGCGCTGATAGCGGCATCGACAGCATGGCGATCGGTCATCTTTGCGGGGCTCCGACTCATTGAAGAACGCCGCAAATTCTAGCATGTCCGTCATGTTACGGCAGCCGCTCGGGTCTATCGGGGCTGGCGTACCCAGCCACCCGGCGCCTGTGCCGCCCAGCCGTCGAGTTCCAGCTCGAGCAACCGCTGCTGGCAGTGCGCAAAGCCCTGGCCGCTCAGCTCGATCAGCAGGTCCAGCGGCGTCGGGGCGTCGCTGAGCAGGTCCAGCAGCGAATCTTGCGGGGCGGCGGGCGTCTCGATGGCTGTCCGCGTAATAGCCGGCGCAAGCGCCCAGTGGCCAAGCTCGGCGAGCATGTCGTCGAGACAGGTGACCAGTGTCGCGCCCTGGCGCAGCAACGCCAGACAACCGCGCGCCTGAGGGTTGTTGATCGAACCGGGCAGCGTGAACACCTCGCGATTCTGCTCCATGGCCAGCCGCGCGCTGATCAACGAGCCGCTCTTCTCGGCCGCCTCGACCACCAGCACGCCCAGCGCCAGACCGGTGATGATGCGGTTGCGACGCGGAAAGAACGCCGGGTTGGCGCGCGTGCCAGGGGCATGCTCGCTAAGCAGCAGCCCACCTTGATCGAGCATGCGCCGATAGAGATCGTGGTGACTCGATGGATAGATCACATCGATGCCACAACCCAGCACACCGATGCTCGGGCCTGCGGCCTGCAACGCCGCATGATGAGCGCGGCCATCGATACCCAGCGCCATGCCGCTGATCACGCACAGCCCGGCACCGGCGAGATCGGCGGCGAAGCGGGCCGCATTGCCCAGCCCCTCGCGGGTCGGCCGCCGCGAGCCGACCATGGCCACGCCCGGCACCGCCAAGGCGTTCAGCTCGCCATGCGCCCAGAGCAGCGCCGGCGGGTCGGGCAACTCGTCGAGCAGCGCCGACCAGGCCGCGTGACCGGGAAACAGCAGGTGGTGCGCGGGACTGGCTGCCTCCCAGGCCAGTGCGCGCTCGATCTTCGCCTGTAACGGGCTGCGCGAGGGATACTCGAGCCACAGGCGCAGGGCATCGCGCGCGGCGGCGGGCAACAGCGCCAGCCAGCCATGCGGCCAGTCCGCTCGACGCTCACGCAGTGTCATCAAGCGGCGCGGACCCAATCCGGGCAGGTACGACAGCAGTAGCCATTCCCTGGCAGTCATCGACATGCGCTCAGTCGCCTTTATGGTTGGCCAGAAAGGCATTGCTCTGCGGCGTATGTACCCGGTCACCTATCGTCAGACTGCGGGTCGCGTGCATGACCAGGGCGTAGCTGACCCGGTCGTAGACGCGAAAGACCATCAGCAGTCCGGCATCTTCGCCGGGCAGACGCAGCAGCTCCTCGGTGACGGGATCGACGACCTGCTCGCCGAGTTGTTCGACGGCCAGCACATGGCCGGGCTCGAGGCCGTCGCGACGGCCCAGATTCAATGCCACCACCTCCAGTCGACCGACGAAGCGCACGCCGCCGGGCACCGAGAGGATGCGCCCCTCGAGTTCGCCCGCCGGAGCGCGTGGCTGAAAAGCCGCGGTCACCGGCAACGCTTCCAGCGGCAGAACCAGATCGGAGCCACGAATTTCCTGACGCGACGAGACGACCTCGAGCAACGCGATGTCACCGTCCCGGCGGACGAAGCGCGCCTCGCCCAGCGTCACCAGTTCCAGGCCGAGGAACTCGCCGGTCTCGGGGTCCTCGTAGCGCTGACCCGGCCGATACAGGCCGAAGCGCTCGCCCATGGGCAACTCGCCGCGCACGTAGATGCGATCCCCGGCGCCACTGATGATCCGCCGATCGTCACCGGCGACCACGTAGGGCACCGCTTCGATCGCGCCGGGCTCGACGATGCGATTGGCATCGAGAAAGTTCAGTACGGTATCCAGCGGCAGCGGGGCAATCGCCTCGCGATGCGGCACCCGCCGAACCTCCGGCGACAGGTGCACGACATCGCCCTGGCCGCGCTCGAGACCCAGGCGCGGCTGGCCATCCTGATAGTAGAGATAGACGCTGTCGCCAGGGTAGATCAGGTGCGGGTTGCGAATCTGCGAATTGACCCGCCACACCTCGCGCCATTCCCAGGGAGCGTTGAGAAAGCGCCCGGCGATGCTCCATAGCGTATCGCCTTCGACGACCGTGTAGCGGCTGGGCGCGTCATCGCGCAGGCCGCTGGGCTGCGCCATGGCGGGCAACGTCAGCAGCACGGCGCATAGCGCCACGCTCAGCATCATGCCTAGCCGCCCCATGGCGTGGTTGGTTATTCGTTTCATCCCCGGCGTCCCTGGTATTTTGGATCTTATGTTGTCAAACCATCGGTTTACCACGAACCTTCGCGACCGAACACAGTCATACCGTCTAGTATGAAAGTTCGAGTATGGCGCATCTACCCCGCCTACCGATAGTCGAGCGCTATCGTCATGATGACGAGGGTGACGGTTCCGTTACCCGCCACTGCGTTCTACAATATGGATAATATTCTCGCACTACTGCACAACGGTAATTTCAACGCCATGGCCAAGCTAGAAATCCTCGAGTTTCCCGACGAACGCCTGCGCACCAAGGCCGCGCCGGTCGATAGCGTCGACGATGAGGTACGTACCCTGGTCGACGACATGCTCGAAACCATGTACGACGCTCCCGGCATCGGTCTGGCCGCCACGCAGGTCGACGTGCATCGCCGGGTGATCGTGATCGACGTCAGCGACGATCAGTCCCAGCCACTGGTGCTGATCAACCCCGAATATACGCCCATCGGCGACGAGCGCGAGCCGATGCAGGAAGGCTGCCTATCGATTCCCGAATACTTCGCCGAAGTGCCGCGCGCCCTGTGCGTCAATCTCAAGGCCCTGGATCGCGACGGCCAGCCTTACGAGCTGGAGGCCGAAGGGCTGCTCGCGCACTGCATTCAGCATGAGCACGACCATCTAGAAGGCGTGCTGTTCGTTGACTATCTCTCGCCGCTCAAGCGCGAGCGGATCATGAAGAAGATGCAGAAGCGTCATCGGCAAGCACAAAGCGCCTGACGCCTGCCACGCCATAGCGAGGGCCACCGATCGGTGGCCCTCGGCATTTCAGCTTCGCGCTCCCCTCCTTTATCATTAGCTGCATACTTCTTGCCATGGATGCCGTTCATGTCCCACTCGCTGCGCGTGGTATTCGCCGGCACGCCGGATTTCGCCGCCGAAAGTCTTGCCGCGCTGCTGGCCAGTCGCCACGCCATCGCCGCCGTCTATACCCAACCGGATCGCCCAGCCGGTCGCGGGCGCAAGCTCAAGCCCGGCCCGGTAAAGGCCCTGGCGCTGGAAAACGGGATCGACGTACGCCAGCCCAGCACGCTCAAGGACCCCTCCGCCCAGCGCGATCTGGCCGCGCTGAACGCCGATGTCATGGTGGTCGTCGCCTACGGCCTGTTGCTGCCCCAAGCGGTGCTCGACATCCCCCGTCTGGGCTGTCTCAACGTGCATGCCTCGCTGCTGCCGCGCTGGCGCGGCGCGGCGCCGATTCAGCGCGCCATCGAAGCCGGCGATAGCCAATCCGGCGTCACCATCATGCAGATGGACGCCGGGCTCGATACCGGCGCCATGCTGCTGACCCGCACCACACCAATCGACGCCACCACCACCGCTGGCGAGCTTCACGACCGCTTGGCCGGACTTGGCGGCGAGGCGATCGTGGCGGCGCTCGATGCGTTGGCCGATGAGGGCCCCGCGGCAACCCCACAACCCGCCGAGGGCGTAAGCTACGCCGGCAAGCTCTCCAAGGCCGAAGCCGAACTCGACTTCACCCGACCGGCGACGGAGCTGGCCGCGCGCATTCGCGCCTTCAATCCCTGGCCGGTGGCCTGGACCACCCTCGCCGGCGAGCCGCTGCGGCTCTGGTTCGCTGAAAAACAGGGGCTGGCTGAAACACGCACCAACGGCGCCACGGCGGAGCATCGCCCCGGCACGTTGCTCGATCCTACGCCCGATGCACTACGTATCGCCTGCGGCCCCGAAGGCCGTGACGTGCTGCACGTGACCCGCGCGCAATTGCCCGGCGGCAAGCCGCTGGCGGTACGCGACCTGCTCAATTCGCGTGCCGCGCGCTTTACCCCCGGCACTTGTCTTGGCGACACCCATCAGGAGGACCGCGCATGAACGATGCTCCCAGTGGCCAGGGCGTTCGCGTCGCCGCCGCGCGCGCGCTGGTGCCGGTCATCACCGGCAAGGGCTCCCTGGCGAGCCTCGACGACAAGAGCGTGGCCGCGCGCGATCGTGGCTTCCTGCGCGCGCTGTGCTACGGCGTCTGCCGGACCCTGCCACGCCTGGAGGCGCTGGCCCAGGAACTGCTGCGCAGCGCCTTCAAGTCCCGCGACGCAGATATCCAGGCGCTGCTGTTGCTGGGCATCTATCAGTTGCTCTATCTACGCGTGCCGGCGCATGCGGCCGTCGGCGAAACCGCCGGCGCCGCGCGAGCGCTCGACAAGGAATGGGCGACCCGGGTGTTGAACGGCTGCCTGAGACGCCTGCAGCGCGAATCGGTGGCCTTGCAGGCACGCGTCGATCAAGACGCCAGCGTTGCGCTGTTGCATCCCGCCTGGCTGCTCAAGGCCCTGCGTCGTGCCTGGCCCGACGATTGGCGCGACATCACCGAGGCCAACAATCAGCCGGGACCGATGACGCTGCGTGTCAACCGTCGCCATGTCGACCGCGACGCCTACCTCGAACGGCTGGCAGCGGCGGACAAGGCCGTCACGCCCTGCGTGCATGCCAGCGACGGCCTGACCTTGGCCGAGCCCTGCGATATCGCCGAATTGCCCGGCTTCGCCGATGGCTGGGTCAGCGTGCAGGACGAAGCCGCGCAACTGGCCTGTGAACTCCTCGCGCCAGCGCTCGAAGGCCGCGCCAATGCCCGGGTATTGGATGCCTGCTGCGCGCCCGGTGGCAAGACCGCGCACCTGCTCGAAGCCTTCGATATCGACATGACCGCCATCGACAGCGATGCCTCGCGTCTGGCGCGCGTGACTGCGACGCTTGAGCGCCTCAAGCTCGCTGCGCGCCTGCAACATGCCGATGCCAGCAATCTCGATTGGTGGGACGGCACGCCTTTCGATGCCGTATTGCTCGACGCGCCCTGCTCAGGCAGCGGCGTGATACGCCGCCATCCAGATATCAAGCGCCTGCGCCGGCCCAGCGACGTTCGCGAGATGGCCGTGTTGCAGGGCCGACTGCTGGACAATCTATGGCGGACCCTGGCCCCCGGCGGCACCCTGCTCTACGCCACCTGTTCGGTGATGCCCGAGGAAAACACCGAGGTGATCGAGGCCTTTCTGGCACGCACCGCCGATGCCTCGGCGAGCACACCCCAAGACGTCGCCTGGGGCCGTGGCGCCGGTGCCGGGCGCCAACTGCTACCCCAACCCGGTGGCCACGATGGCTTCTTTTACGCAAGACTCGTGAAAGCAAAGAGTTAGACAATGACCAACGAGTGACTCCTATACTGCAAGCGGCAGGACCGATCTTTTATTCGGGAATCAAGGAGAGTCCATGACCAATCATATCTACAAGCACATCGAACTGACCGGCTCATCGCCCAAGGGCATCGAGGACGCCGTCGATCAGGCCATCGCCAAGGCCAACGAAACCCTGCACGATATGCGCTGGTTCGAAGTGGTCGACACGCGCGGCCATATCGAACATGGCCGCATCACTCACTGGCAGGTCACCGTCAAGGTCGGTTTCACCCTGCGTTGATGGCGCAACGGCACGGGTCCGGGCTCGCCGGACCCTGGCCACTGTTCTCCGCCGCCGGCCCTGGTTTATGCTAGTCGCCTTTCGTCCGCTCAGCCGGGCCTTCAGCATCTGGACTCATCAGCGATGAAGATCATCATTCTGGGCGCCGGCCAGGTCGGCGGCACGCTGGCCGAGCATCTGGCCCACGAAGACAACGACATCACCGTGGTCGATGTCGATTCCAAACGCCTGCGCGAGCTGCACAATCGCCTCGACATTCGCACCGTGATCGGCACGGCTTCCTACCCCATGGTGTTGCGCCAGGCCGGCGGCGAGGACGCCGACATGCTGATCGCGGTGACCAGCTCCGACGAGGTCAACATGGTCGCCTGCCAGGTGGCGCACACGTTGTTCCGCACGCCGACCAAGATCGCCCGAGTGCGCGCCGCCGCCTACCTGACGCGCAAGGGACTGTTCTCCAACGAAGCCTTTCCAGTCGATGTGCTGATCAGCCCCGAGCAGGTAGTCACCGATCATATTCGCCGCCTGATCGAGTACCCCGGTGCGCTGCAGGTCCTCGAATTCGCCGGAGGCCAGCTCCAACTGGTCGCCGTCAAGGCCTATTACGGCGGCCCGCTGGTGGGTCAGGAGCTCGGTTTTCTACGCCGCCATATGCCCAATACCGACACCCGCGTGGCGGCGATCTACCGGCGCAACCGCGCGATGATCCCGCACGGCGACACGGTGATCGAGGCCGACGACGAGGTGTTCTTCATCGCCGCGAAGCGCGACATTCGCGCGGTGATGGGCGAGTTGCGCAAGGTCGAGCGTGATTTCCGGCGGATAGTGATCGCCGGTGGCGGCAACATCGGCCAACGCCTTGCCGAGCATCTCGAGCACAGCCATCAGGTCAAGATCATCGAGCACGACCTGGAACGCTGCACCGTGCTCTCCGAGCGTCTCGATCGCACCGTGGTGCTGCACGGCAGCGCCACCAGCAAGCGCCTGCTGATCGAGGAAAACATCGAGGATTGCGATATCTTCTGCGCGCTGACCAACGACGACGAGGTCAACATCATGTCGTCGATGCTGGCCAAGCGGCTGGGCGCCAAGAAGGTACTCACCCTGATCAACAATGCCGCCTACGTCGATCTGGTCCAGGGCGGTGAAATCGATATCGCCATCTCGCCGCAGCAGGCCACCATCGGCGGGCTGCTGACCCACGTGCGGCGCGGCGATATCGTCAACGTCCACTCATTGCGACGCGGCGCCGCCGAGGCCATCGAGGCCATCGCGCACGGCGATTCACGCTCCTCGAAGGTCGTCGGGCGCACGATCGACGAGATCGACCTGCCGGCCGGCACCACCATCGGCGCCGTGGTGCGCGGCAAGGAAGTACTGATCGCGCATGGCGACGTGGTGGTCGAATCCGGCGATCATGTGATTCTGTTCGTGATCGACAAGCGCCGCATCCGCGATGTGGAGCGGCTGTTCCAGGTCGGACTGACATTCTTCTAGCGCCGTCGGCGGCGGCGTAACAGCAGCCAGGCATAGATCGGCAGGTTGATGGCCAGCACGCCCAGGCCCAGCCACAGCTGGATCGTCGGCGTCAGGCCCGTCGGGTAGATCAGCGCGATCAGGTAGTGTTCGATGAAACCGCCGGCGTAGCCCGCCTCGCCTGCGGCGCGGCGCAGGGTGTTCTCCAGCGGGGTCAGCGGGCATAGCCAGCCGTTGAGCTCCAACGCCGCGCCCCAGGCCAGCGCCGGCAAATGCGCGAAGGCCAGCCGTGGCCAGCGCAACACCACCAGCCCGCCCAGCACAACGAACACGATGAACGCCAGATGCACGATCAGCACGGCATCGGCGGCAAGCCGATAGCCCATCAATCACCCCGCCAAGATCAATCGCTGACGGCCATGATCGTGCCTGCTAGGACCAGAGAAACACAAGGCTTTGCCTTAAAAGTCGACGAGCGAAGTCCAGACAAGACAAAAATCGGTGAAAGAACGGAGTTTACGCGCTGTAAATGAGTATCTTGAGCTTATTTTTAACGCAGTATGGGCAAGTGCAGACACTTTTAAGGCATAGTCTAAGGGTTTGGCCTGCCCCTTCCCTTCGTGGATAATCGAATGCTTGGTTCCCTAGCCCACGAGAGTTCATGACCGACAGCCAGGACACCATCGCCGAGGACGTGACACACGGCCCTCGTCAGGTGATCGACAGCGGCGACACCCGCTACACGCTATTGGGCACCGCCCACGTTTCCCGCGCCAGCGCCGATGAAGTCAGCGAGATGATCCGCTCCGGTGAGTTCGATGCCGTGGCCATCGAGCTTTGCCCGGCGCGCCATAAGAGCCTGACCGAGCCCGACGCGCTGGCCAACCAGGATCTATTCGAGGTGTTTCGCCAGGGCAAGGCCGGCATGGTCGCCGCCAGCCTGGCGCTGGGCGCCTTTCAGCAGCGCGTCGCCGAGCAGTCGGGTATCGAGCCCGGCGCCGAGATGCGCGCCGCGGTCAACGAATGCCAGCGTGCCGAGTTGCCGCTGCTGCTGATCGACCGCGATGTCGGCATTACCTTGAAGCGTATCTACACCAACGTGCCCTGGTGGCAGCGTGCCAACCTGATTGCCGGGCTGTTCGGCAGCCTGATGTCGCGCCAAAAAGTCTCCAGCGAGGAGATCGAGCGACTCAAGCAAGGCGACGTACTGGAATCCACTTTCAGCGAATTCGCCGAGCAATCCGAAACGCTGTACACCCCGTTGATCACCGAACGCGACCGTTACATGGCGCTGCGCCTGGCCGAAGACAATCCCGCCAACCGCTATCGTAACGTGCTGGTGGTAATCGGCGCCGGCCACCTCAAGGGATTGACCGGGCATTTGGAGCAGCCGTTTCCCGAAGCACCGGGCCGCGAACGCGAAAGCCTCGAAGCGGTGCGTCAGCGCTCGCGCTGGTGGAAAGCAGTCCCCTGGATGATCACCGCACTGGTGCTGATTGGCTTCGTCATCGGTTTCTCGCGTGATACCGAGCTCGGCTGGCAGTTGATCATCGAGTGGATCCTGATCAACGGAGTGCTCTCCGGGCTCGGCGCCGCGATCGCGCTCGCCCATCCGCTCACGGTGGTGGCGACGTTCTTCGCCGCGCCCTTGACCTCGCTCAACCCGACCATTGGCGTCGGCATGGTTTCCGCCGGGGTCGAGCTCTCCCTGCGCCGGCCCAAGGTTCGCGATTTTTCGCGACTGCGTCACGACGTGGCCTCCGCCAAGGGCTGGTGGCGCAACCGCGTCGCACGCACGCTGCTGGTGTTTCTGCTATCGACGATCGGCTCGGCGGCCGGCACCTGGATCGCCGGGCTGCGAATTGCCGGTCAGTTGCTGGGCTAGCGAGACCCGCTTCACTACATCGCTATTGGCGCATTTCGCAATAGCCGCCTCTTCATCCAGCATCGCCGTGACCGTCTCGCCAACCGTACGAATCGCCGTAGCCACCGCTGGGGTCAGCGGCGAGGCGTAATTGAGTCGCAGGCAGTGGCGATACTTGCCGGAGGCGGAAAACAGCGAACCCGGCGCAATGCGAATGTTCGATGCCGACAATCGCTCGTTGAGGCGTACGCAATCGACGCCACCCGGCAGTTCCAGCCACAGCAGGAAACCGCCCTGCGGGTAGCTGACGCCGGTGGCGGCGGGAAAATACCGTTCGATCCAGCCGATCAGGGTATCGCGGTGACGCTGATACTGACGGATCATCTCGCGCAGATGACGCTCGTAGTGCCCCTTGGCAATGAACTCGGCGACCGCCAGTTGCGGCAGGGTCGCTGAGGCGCCGGTGGAGACGTACTTCATGTGCATGACCTGGTCGCGATAGCGACCCGGCGCGATCCAGCCGACGCGCAACCCCGGGTTCAGTGTCTTGGAGAATGAACTGCATAGCAGTACGCGGCCATCGTCATCGAAGGCCTTGAGCGATTTGGGTCGTGGCGCGGTGAACGCCAGGTCGCCATAGATGTCGTCTTCGATGATCGCCACGTCAAAACGCTGGGCCAGCGCCACCAGGGCACGCTTGCGCGACTCGGGCATGGTGTAGCCGAGCGGGTTGTTGCAGGTCGGGGTGACCTGGATGGCGCGAATCGGCCACTGTTCCAGCGCCAACTCCAGTGCCTCGAGGCTGATGCCGGTGCACGGATCGGTGGGAATCTCCAACGCCTTCAAGCCATTGGCCTTGAGTATCTGCATGGTGCCGTAGAAGCTCGGCGAATCGACGGCGATGACGTCGCCCGGCGAGGCCAGGGTACGAATCGCGATCGCCAGCGCCTCCTGGCAGCCGGTGGTGACCAGCACGTCGTCGGGGTGCAGCAGGCAACCGGAGCCCGTCGCCAGGCGGGCGATCTGGCGGCGCAGTTCAAGGCTGCCGACCAGCGCGTCGTAGTTCATCCCGTGGATGTCGCCGTGCCGATGCAGGCCGGCCAACAGGCGCTGCAACGGCTTGAGCGTGACGCTCTCGAGATCGGGGATGCCACGCCCCAGCATCAGCACATCATCGTCGCGGGGCATGCCGACCAATTCGAGCACCTGATCCCACTGCGAAACGTCCAGCGGCCGCTGGGCCGGGCGCGTCACCGTCGGCAGCACCGCCGGCGTCTGGCGCGGCAGCACGTAATAGCCCGACTTGGGCCGCGCCTCGATCAGCGCCGCGTCCTCCAGCCGCGCATAGGCGGCCTGCGCCGTGGAGACGCTGATCGTGAATTCGCGACACAGCGCGCGTATCGACGGCAAGCGGTCGCCGACCCGGTAAATACCGTGCTCGATGCGCTGGCTCAGGGCCTGTGCCACCTGCTCGTAGCGTTTCATGACAGTTTTCCGTCCTATCAGCCAATATGCGATACAGATCGGCAAAAAAACGCGATACAGACGCCTGAATAACAAAATTGTACCGGTTAAAATTAATCACTCTAAATCTGTATTGCAAACTGCGCCAATCGTAACCTATTCGGGAAGCATCCAACAGAGGAGAACCGTCATGCTTCTCGCCCGATTCACTCGCCTACTCGACACCTTGAGCCACTACCAGAGACGTCACTGTTCGCGTCAGCGGCTGCTCACGTTGAACGATCATCAACTCAAGGATATCGGACTGACGCGCGCCGACGTCCAGCGCGAAACCAGCAAGTCGTTCTGGAAAACGTAAGCCCTATCCTCCTCCTACTCGCCAGAGATGTGCCATGCTCGCCAACAGCCTCGATTACTACCTGCTCGACGTCTTCACCGAGCGCGCCTTCGCCGGCAATCCACTCGCCGTGTTCCCGCATGCGCAGGGATTGGATACACGCCGCATGCAGGCCATCGCCAACGAGCTAAACCTGTCGGAGACGGTATTCGTCGGCCAGGCGTGGGAGGTCAACCGTTATCCGATGCGCATCTTCACGCCGACCCTGGAACTGCCCTTCGCCGGCCATCCCACGCTGGGCACGGCGCATCTACTGGCGGAACTCGAGCTGGCCAGCCGCGAATGGCCGCTGACCCTGGAGGCCGGAGTCGGCCCGCTCGAGGTACGCTTCGCAGACGGGCTGGCGCGCTTTACCACGGCGCGCCCGGTGGAAGTCGGCACCAGCACGCTCGACCGCGCCACAGCGGCCGAGCTGCTGGGCCTGAGCGAAAGCCAGGTCGTCGGCGAGCCGGTTCTCGCCTCCTGCGGGCTGGCCTACCACCTCGTCGAGCTCGATTCGCTGGAAGCGCTGGAACGGGCACTACCCGCGCCAGCGCCCTGGACACGCTCGGTGTCGCCCAGCGGAGTCGAGAATATCTATCTCTACGTGACCACTACGCTCGGGCAAGATAATTCGCTGCGCGCCCGCATGTTCTCGATGGAAGGCAGCCTGCGCGAAGACCCGGCGACCGGCAGCGCCGCCGCCGCGCTGGTCGGCACCCTGGCGACTCGCCGGCCCGGTGTCGGCAAATGGCAGTGGCGCATCGACCAGGGCGTGGAGATGGGCCGGCCAGGCCGGATTCTTGGCGAGGTCGAGCGCGACGCCAACCTCGCCACGGCCATCCGCATCGCCGGGCAAGCGGTGATTGTCGGCCAAGGGGCCCTGTGGCGCTGAATGGGTGGCGCTGAAACGGCCGCTTCAGACCTTGGGGAATTCGATGCCTTCCTCGGCGAAGACTTCGCGAGCCACGCGGAACCCATCGAGGGCTGCGGGAAAACCGCAGTAGCCGGCGCTTTGCAGCAGCACCTCGCGAATTTCCTCGGCGCTGCAGCCATTGTTCAAGGCGCCGCGCAGGTGCGTCCTCAACTCGTGCGGGCGGTTGAGCGCGGTCAGCATGGCGACGACGACCAGGCTGCGTGTCGCTATGGGCAAGCCGGGGCGAGCCCATAGGTCGCTCCAGCAATGGCTCGTCACCAATTCCTGCAGTGGCCAACTGAACTCATCGGATCCATCCAATGAGTTGTCGACATACGTATCGCCCAGCACCTCGCGCCGCAGGGCGATGCCCTTGGGGTCCAGCTTGCCGTCCAGTTCGTTCATGTGATGGTCCCTATTATCGTGGTTCAAATGGCGGGCTTTTATCGACTCACTGGCAAAGCAGATTTCCTTCGTACGCTAACGCAACCATACTGCTCACGAACTCCCCTCGCCAGGAGACCTCATGACACGTTTCACTGTACTCGCCTTTATCGCCGGCTTTCTCGGGGTGGTGTGTTTCCACCAGCCGGCGGTGGGCCTGCTACATGCCTATGGAGTGATTCCCTCGGCGCCGTATGGCACGGCCGCGGTGCCGCCCTTTAGCGTACCGCAGTGGTTCTCGGCGAGCTTCTGGGGCGGCCTGTGGGGCATTGCGATGCTGTGGCTGTTCTCGCGCTTTCGAGTCCGCGGTCAATGGTGGAAGGCGCTACTGTTCGGCGGTATCGCACTGACGTTGGTGGCACTATTGATCGTCTTTCCACTCAAGGGGCGGGGTAT
Organism: Modicisalibacter muralis; assembly: GCF_900102945.1. GTDB lineage: Bacteria > Pseudomonadota > Gammaproteobacteria > Pseudomonadales > Halomonadaceae > Modicisalibacter > Modicisalibacter muralis. The sequence continues at coordinate 32,035 of NZ_FNGI01000003.1, forward strand.
CAACCTGGCGGTATTCCCGATCGGCTTTATCGTCAATGCGGCCTGGGGTGTAGGCACGCTGGTCTTCGCACGATTGATGCTACCGGGCCTGACGCCGGTCGATAACCGTTAATCGACGACCCATGAGATTAGCAGCGCCGCGCCACCCACCACCAGGGCGGATAGCACGGCGATATCGAGCAGTCGGTCGAGCCAGCGATCGGGCGATGCGGGTTGTCGGCGCGTCGCCCCCCGTGAATGGCGCGATGACGGTTTCAAGGGCAGCGACTTTCGGGGTCGTGGTTTCAAGGGCTTGGGCATGGCGACATTCTGCATGTAGACCGCATGATCCGCCTACCTTAAGCGCCGCGCCAGGTTTTCTCCACCGTCTGCCCCGGCGCCATCAGGTATTGATACGCCGATTGACCACATTGGGCGCGCGGCGGTAACGGTCCTCTTCAGCGAGCAACTGGGCCTCGAAAGCGTCGGCGCCGACTGGCGTCTCGTCGTGTCGACGATATAGCGTCATGAGCATGGCCTTGCGGTCGCTACGCAGTTCCTGGATCAGTACATAGACCATTCCATAGAGAATGAAGGTAAACGGCAGCGCCGAGAGCACCGCCGCCGCCTGGAGTCCCTTGAGCCCGCCGGCGACGAGCAGCGTCAAGCATATCGACGCGATCAGCAAACCCCAGGTGATGCGCTTGGCGAGTGGCGGATTAAGCGAGCCGCCATCGGTCATCTGGGCGACGATATACGTCGCCGAGTCGGCAGAAGTGACCAGAAAGATGAAGATCAGGAACAGCGCGACGACCGACAACACGTTGGTGAAAGGCATCAACTCGAACATCTGAAACAACGCCCCGGTGATGTTTTGCTCGGTTGCCGCAGCCAGGCCAACGTCGCCGGTGAGCTCCATGTTGAGCGCCGCGCCGCCGAAGATGCCGATCCACAGGCAGGCCAGCAGCGGCGGCACGAACAGCACGCCAAACACGTACTCCTTGATGGTCCGCCCGCGCGAGACACGCGCCACGAAGGTACCCACGAACGGCGACCAGGCGATCACCCAGGCCCAGTAGAAAATCGTCCATGAGGTCGCCCATTCGCTACCGGTGTAGGGCGAAGTATGCAGGCTCATGCCGATGAAATTCTGCAGGTAATCGCCGATACCCAGCGTGATGGTTTTCAGAATCGCCAGGGTCGGCCCGGTGAACAGCACGTAGAACATCAATACAAAGCACACCACCATGTTGAGGTTGGACAACCGCTTGATGCCCTTGTCCAGCCCGCCCCAGGCCGATGCCATGTAACAGACGAACATCGCTCCCATGATGATGAACTGCCACAACATGCTCTCTTCGACGCCGAAGACAGCCTTCAACCCGCCATTGATCTGCAATACTGCCAAACCGATCGATGTCGCCACGCCCATCACCGTGGCAACCACGGCGAATACATCCAGTGCCGGTGCGAAACTACGCAATTTCGGGCGCTTGGCGATGACCGGCTGCATGACCGTGGATACCAGGCCGGGCTGTCCCTTGCGGAACTGGAAGTAAGCGATGATCAAACCCACCACCGAGAATGCCGCCCACTGGTGGATACCCCAGTTGAAGAAACTGTATTGGATCGCCAGGCGTGCCGAGGCATTGGTTTGCGGCTCGACCATGCCGTAGGGCGGGTTCAGATAGTGGGTCATCGGCTCGGCCATGCCATAGAACACCAGGCCCACGCCGAACCCCGCCGCTAATAGCATGCTGATCCACGAGAAGAACGAATAGCTCGGCCTGCAATCCTGCGGCCCCAGGCGAATCTTGCCGTATTTGCTGAGTGCCAGCGCCAGCAGGAAGACCACGAAGCCGAACACCGAGAACATATAGAACCAGCCAAACAATCGGCTGATAGTAGTCAGCGCCAATTCCGCGCCGGCACCGAATCGCTCGGGAAAAGCGGCGCCTATCGCCACTAAAGCGAAGACGATCAGTGCGGAAACCGTAAAAACACGTTGCCGTCCAAGGTTGGCCATGTGTCGATCCTCATGATGCCGAATTATCGCGTCATTGTGCCTACAAACACCCCCGCTTCTATCACCCGACGCCAGGAATCTGCAAATTTCATCAATCAATTATCACTGAATTGCCTTCGCAGCCAAACTGCCGCCTTGCAATCGACCCTGCACGGCCCAACGTGAAAACAAATGCTAGGGTGCTAACAAAATCACCCCGACGATTCTTTCATGGAGGCCGCATGAGCCGACTATCCGACACGGCACTTTCGGTGCTCGACCTGGCACCGATTCGCCAGAACGGGACCGCCGCCGAGACCTTTGCCAATTCCGTCGACCTGGCCCGCCACGTCGAAACGCTGGGTTTCAAGCGCTACTGGCTGGCCGAGCACCACAACATCGACGGCATCGCCAGCGCCGCCACGGCGGTGCTGATCGGTCATGTCGCCGGAGCGACCCGGCACATCCGCGTTGGCGCCGGTGGCATCATGCTGCCCAACCACCCGCCGCTGGTGATCGCCGAGCAGTTCGGCACGCTGGAAACGCTCTACCCGGGGCGCATCGATCTGGGCCTGGGTCGCGCGCCGGGCTCCGACGGCGTGACCATGGCCGCCATGCGCCGCGACCCCCGCGCGGGGGTCGACGACTTCCCCGAGCGGCTCGACGAACTGCGCGGTTATCTCGCCGAGGCTCAACCCGGCCAGCGCGTGCGCGCCATGCCCGGCCAGGGCACCCATGTACCGATCTGGCTGCTGGGTTCGAGCGGCTACAGCGCCCAGCTCGCTGCGCGGCTTGGCCTGCCCTTCGCCTTCGCCGCGCAGTTCGCTCCGGGCTACCTGTTCGAGGCGCTGCGCCTGTATCGCGAGCAGTTCCGCCCTTCCTCGGTACTCGACTCACCCTACGCGATGGTCGGCATGCCGCTGATCGCCGCCGCCAGCGATGAGCGGGCGAATTTACTGGCGACCACCGCCGAGCAGAAGTTCCTCAACCTGATTCGCGGCAACAGCACGCGTGCCCAGCCGCCCAATCAGCAGCTCGATTGGACGCCTCGGGAGCGTGCCTCGGTGCAGCAATTCCTGGGCGCGGCGGTGATCGGCGGGCCGGATAGCGTCCGCGATGGTCTCGAACGCTTCCTCGAGGCAACCGGCGCCGACGAGTTGATGATCGCCACCGACGTCTACGATCAGCAGGATCGCAAGCGCTCCTTCGAGATCCTCGCCGAGGTGTGGCGGAGCTAGCCCGCCAGCGATCTTGCAGCGACCGCACGGCGGGTGGGTGGGGAGCGGTGTAACGGGTGCCTAGGCCAAGCGTTCCGCCAGGCGCTTTTCGAGCGCATCCTGATCGTCGGCGAAACGCCGGATACCTTCGGCCAGCTTGTCGTTGGCCATGGCGTCCTGGTTGTGGCCCCAGCGGAACGTCGCCTCGTCGATCGGTGCAAGCTTGCGCGTGCCCTCGCCGACATCGCTGACCCGACGCTCGACATCGCCTGCACCGCTGGCCAGCTCTTCGAGCAGCGCCGGCGAGATCGTCAGACGGTTGCAACCGGCCAGAGCCAGCACTTGCCCAGTGTTGCGGAAGCTCGCACCCATCACCACGGTGTCATAGCCGTAATCGCTGGCGGTGCGGCACACATCGCGCACGAACAGCACGCCGGGATCGTCGTCTGCAGCGTACTCCTGGCCGGTTTCCTTCTTGTACCAATCGGTGACCCGACCGACGAACGGCGAGATCAGGTGCACGCCGGCGTCGAAGCAGGCACGCGCCTGGGCCTCGCTGAACAACAAGGTGAGATTGCATTGGATGCCTTCGCGCTCGAGCACCTCGGCGGCGCGAATGCCTTCCCAGGTCGAGGCCAGCTTGATCAGCACCCGCTCGCGGCCAACGCCGCGCCTCTCGTACATCTCGATCAACTGATGGGCCTTACTGATACTGGCATCGCGATCGAACGACAGTCGCGCCGCGACCTCGGTGGATACCCGCCCCGGCACCAGCTCGGCGATTTCGCTGCCGATCGCCACCGAAAGCCGGTCGACGGCCTGACTGACGCGCTCATCGACGTCGCTGACCTCGCGCTTGATCTCATCGAGCGTGTCGTCGATCAATGTCTGATGGCCGGGCAAATCGAAGGCCTTGAGAATCAGCGATGGATTGGTTGTCGCGTCGTGCGGCTGGTAGCGACGAATGGCTTCCACATCGCCGGTATCGGCGACCACCAGTGAAAGCTGCTTGAGCGCTTCGAGTTGGCTGGGCATGGCTGTCTCCTTAGGGAATGGCATCAATGAGCCGCAATGACAACGTTATCCTACGACTCCATGACGCTCGGCAAGCGCCGTGCGATAACGCCGATAGATGTCATGATAACGGGTAACCGTCTCGGTTTGGGGCCTTGCCAGGGTATGGGTATCGAGATGCACCCATTGTTGGCAGATCGCGCTCAGGTCGAGCGTTGGCTGCTCGCACCACATGGCCTGAATGGCGCCACCCAGCGCGGCGGCATCGGTTACCTCGGGGCACACCGCCTCGACGCCGAGAATGTCGGCGACGATCTGTCGCCACACCGCGCTACGCGAACCGCCACCGATCAAGCGTACCTGATTGGCCCGGGATGCCAACGGCCCCAGCAGTTCGAGGCCGTAACGCATGCCGAACGTCGCGCTTTCGACCACCGCGCGGCATAGATTGGCCGGCGTGGTATTGGCATCGTTCAAGCCCATCAGGCTGGCCGTGGCATGGGGTAGCGCGGGCACTCGTTCGCCACCGAAGAAGGGCAACGAGGTCACTCCCTCGGCGCCCGGCGGGGCACTTGCCACCGCCTGGTTGAAGGCAGCCAGATCGAGCCCCAGCAGAGTGCGAATGGTAGTGGTCGCCGAAGTCGCGTTCATGGTGCAGATCAACGGCAACCAACCGGCATGGCTGGCGCAGAAATTGGCGACCATGGCGCTATCGGCAATCACCGGCTCGGTGGAGTGCGCGCAGATCGTGCCGGAGGTTCCCAGGCTCAGCGTGATCGATCCCGGCGCGATATTGCCGGTACCGATCGCCCCGAGCATGTTGTCGCCGCCACCGCTGGAAACGACCACGTTGTCTGCCAGCCCCAGTTCGCTTGCCAGCGCCGGGCGCACCCGCCCCGCCGGCTCGCGCGAGTCGATCAGCCGCGGCAACACCCGCGCCGGTTCGAGTTCGGGGGCGATAAGACCGAATACATCCTCGCGCCAGCAGCGCGTTCGGGTATCGAAATAGCCGGTGCCCGAAGCATCGCCACACTCGGCGACCCGCTCACCGGTCAGCCAGAAATTCAGGTAATCGTGCGGCAATAGCAGGGTTGCGATGCGCCGGTAAGCGTCCGGATGGGCGTCGCGCAGCCAGGCGAGTTTGGAGGCGGTATAGCCGGTCTGCAACACCAGGCCGAGCTTGTCGAGACAACCGGCCTCGCCACCCAGCGTCTCGATCAAGGCGGCATTGTGATGGGCGGTTTCGGTATCGTTCCACAGCTTGGCCGGATGCACCGGCTCGCCGCGTGCATCCAGCGCCACCATGCCATGCTGCTGGCCGGAAACGCCGATGGCGTGGATCGACCGTGCATCGATACCAGCCTTGCCCACCGCCTCGCTGAAAGCGCCACGAAAGGCCGCGATCCAATCGGCAGGATTCTGCTCCCGGCGACCATTGTCGCCCTGAGTCAAGCTGTGTGGCCGGCTGGCCTCGCCGAGAATACAACCGTTGTCACCCTCGACGACCACCACCTTGGTACTCTGCGTGCCGCAATCGACCCCGATGTACATGCCGCCCACCCTCTCTTAGCGTGCTACTAACGCTTCAACGGTAGCACGCGCGCCTTGCGTGTGCAGTCGCTTCAGGGCATCGAGATAGGCTTCGCGAAAGCGCGCATCGTCGATCAGATCGCCGAATACCCGGCGATTTTCGATAAAGGCCGTGGGGCGCTGACGATTGTCCTTGGCGGCGGCCATCAATTCATCCTTCAGGCGGTCGACGATCACAATCGGCTCGCCCTGCTCGTCGTCGCCCTCGGCGTAGCGCGCCCAACTGGCGACCACCGCCGCGCTGAGACGGATATCGCCGCCGCGTTCGAGCTGCTCGCGAACCACCGGCAGCAGCCATTTGGGAATGCGATCCGAACTTTCGGCGCATAGCCGCGCCAGGGTATCCCTGATTTCGGGATTGGCGAAACGCGCGATCAGCGTGTGCTTGTAGTCGTCGAGATCGACACCCGGCAGCGGCGAGAGCGTCGGTGTCGCCTCCTCGTTCATGTAGGCGAGCAGAAAATCGACGAACAGCGGATCCTGGCAGACCTCGTGGGCATAGCGATAACCGGCCAGGTAGCCGAAATAGGCCAGCGCCTGATGGCTGGCGTTGAGCAGACGCAGCTTCATCAGTTCATAGGGCATGACGTCATCGACCACTTGCACGCCGGCCTGTTCGAACGCCGGGCGACCCTGGCTGAAGCGGTCCTCCAGCACCCATTGGGTGAAGGGTTCGCAGACCACCGGCCAGCGATCCGCGAGGCTGAAACGTGATTCGACCTCGCTAATGTCGGCGGGCATGGTGACCGGGGTGATGCGATCGACCATCGAGTTGGGAAAACTGACCTCGGCCTCGATCCAGTCGCCCAATGCCGGGTCGCGTGCTCGCGCGAAGGCCGTAAACATCTTGTGGGCGACTTCGCCATTGCCCTGGATATTGTCGCAGGACATTACCGTGAACGGCGCGATGCCGCGTGCGCGGCGCCGCTCCAGAGCCTCGATCACCAGACCGAAGACGCTCCTCGGTGCCGTCGGGTTGGCCAGGTCGTGGCGCACGTCGGCGTTATCGAGATCGAACTCGCCGCTGACATGATCGACGTTGTAGCCGCCCTCGGTCACGGTCAGCGAGACGATGCGGATCGCCGGGCCGGCCATGCGCTCGATAACGGCATCAAGATCGTCCGCGGCGAACAGGTAATCGACGATCGAGCCGATGACGCGGGCGTCGTAGTGGCCGTCGGGATGCTTCACCACCAGCGTGTAGAGGTTGTCCTGGGTGCGCATGACCTCCTGCATGCGCCGGTCGCCGGGCATCATGCCGACACCGACGATGCCCCACTCCAACGCCTGGCCCCGGTTCATCAAGGTATCCAGGTACATGGCCTGATGGGCACGGTGAAAACCGCCGACGCCGATATGCACGATACCCGCCGTTATCGCGCTTCTGTCGTAGGTCGGGGTAGCGATGCGAGCGTCGAGGCTGGCAAGGGATCGGTCATTGAGGGCGATCACGAAGTTCTCCTGTTGGGCAGGTCTGGGTAGCCTTGGCCGGTCAGCGCCAGCGTATGTCGGGCGCCACCGAGTGTTGCTTGACCAACCTGGCGTTGTGCATGTCCTTGTGGTGGGTGCGCTCCAGGGCTCCCGCCCTATCCTGACCCAGCGCCAGCCAGCGCTGAATCAGGCGGGCCTCCAGCACCTCATCGGACACCTCGATAAGAATCGTGGTGTCGAACAGCGGCCTTAGCTCGGACCAGCGCGGCCGGTCCAGCAGCAGGTAATTGCCTTCGACGATGACGATGCGATGCGCGGGGTCGATCAACCGTCCACCGGCCCGCGCCAGATCCAGCGGCCGGTCGAAAACCGGCACGGCAACCGCCCGATCGCCTCGCCGGATGCGGCGCAGATCCTGCGCCAGGCCATCGATGTCGAACGTCTCGGGCGCGCCCTTGACCGGCAGCAGGCCACGCGGTTCGAGCAGCGCATTGTCGAAGTGGTAGCCGTCCATCGGCACCACTTCCGCCACCCCCGGCTCACAGTCGTTGAGCCGCCGGCACAGCAATTCGGAAAGAAACGACTTGCCGGCGCCCGGCGGCCCCGCCAGCGCCACGACATAGCGCCGGCTGTCGCTTGCGGCGCGTAGAATATCCGCCGCCATATCGTGAATGTCCGGGTTCATCGTCGTTCTCCCGCGTCGCGACAAGTTGCCTTCAACTCATCCAGTTGCCGCCGTCCACATTGAGGGTCTGCGCCACCACGTAGTTGCTATCGTCGCTCGCCAGAAACACCGCAGCACCGACATGATCGTCCGGCAGGCCCATGCGGCCGTAGGGCACGGCTTCGCCGACCAGGCGTTTCTTCTCGCCAAGCGGGCGGCCTTCATAGCGCGCGAACAGCGCATCGACGTCACGCCACATCGGCGTGTCGACCACGCCGGGGGAGATGCCGTTGACGTTGATGCCATGCTGAATCAGCGCCAGGCCGCTGGATTGCGTCAGGCTGATCACCGCCGCCTTGCTGGCGCAGTAGATGCTGGCCAGCGCCTCGCCGCGACGCCCGGCCTGGGAGGCCATGTTGATGATCTTGCCGCCCTGCCCACGCTCGACCATTGCGCGTGCCACGGCCTGCAAGGTAAAGAACGTGCCCTTGACGTTGACCTGGAACTGTTTGTCGTACATCGCCTCGCTGACTTCGAGCAGCGGCGCCATGTCGAACACCGCGGCGTTGTTGACGAGGATATCGATGGCGCCGAAGCGCCGCTCGACGGCCTCGATCATCCGCGCCACCGAATCGCGGTCGCAGACATCCAGGCGGATGCCCATCACCGGTTTATCCGAATCGTCGCCCTGCAACTCGACGACGGCGGCATCGATGCTCGCCTCGTCGATGTCGGCAATCACCACCCGGGCACCTTCCGCCAGATAACGGCGAGCAATCGCCAGGCCGATACCCCGCGCGCCACCGGTCACCACCGCCGTCTTGTCGATCAGCTTCATTGATGCGTCCTGTTGGTCATCGAGCATCGTCACGTCGAGCGCAAGCTTGGCTGCGTGACTCCCGCCATTGCTGTATCAGCCCGTCCAGATCCCACATCCGCTGCAGCACCCGCCAGGCCCCCACCTGCTTCAGTCGCTCGCCATGACCGGGCTCGATATGGCTGGCTCCGGTGAAGCCGATCACCGTCATGCCCGCGGCGTGGGCCGCCGTGACCCCGGATACGCTGTCCTCCACCACCAGGCAATCGCGCGGCTCACTGTTCAGGCTACGCGCGGCCAATAGATAAACGTCCGGAGCGGGCTTGGGCCTCTCGACCTGATCGGCGGTAAATAGCGGGGCCTCGCCGAGCAGGGTTTCCAATAAGCCGGTATTCGCCAGCGAGGCCTGCACACGCCGCCGACTGCTGTTGGAAACGATCGCCAGCGGCAGGCGCAATTCGGCAACGGCCTCGAGCACGCCCTCGATGGCCTGCAAATCGCGTTCGAGGTGTTTTTCGATATCGCTTTCGATACGCAGCAATGCATCGCTGGGTAGCGAATGGGCGCTATGCCGCTCGATATGCTCGAGTATCGCGGCCGTGGTCATGCCCAGCGCCTGGCGCAACATGGCGGCCGGCTGAATATCGGGCAACCATTCGCCGAGGCGCTGGACGATCACCGCTTCGGCAATCGCTTCGCTATCGACCAGCACGCCATCACAATCGAATATCAGGGTCTCCATTCGCGGCTCCCGGCTTACTGGTCGTCTGGGGTGGGGCTGGATGACGCCCGGTTCTCGCCACGTTTCATCGCGGCCAACGGGTGACGATGCAGGCTGGGCAGGGCGTCTCCCTCGGCGTCGAACAGATGCGCGCGGCGCGGCTCGAAGGCGAGGCTCACCTTGTCATGCACGCGGTGAGCGACATCGCCATCGGTTACCACGGTCATCGAGTCGTCGCCTGCCTGAAGATACAGGCAGGTCTCGCCGCCCAGGCGCTCGATGACCACGATTTCGCCTTCCACGACAGCCTGCTCGCTCTCGTACAAGTGCTCGGGACGAATGCCCAGCGTCAGTGTCGAGCCGGCGGCCAGCCCTTCACCCGCGACTGGCACCTCGCAGGTGGCGCCACTGGGCAATTCGATGGTGACGCCATCGGGGCCGGCCCCGATTACCCTGACTTCCAGGAAATTCATCTTCGGCGAACCGATGAACCCGGCCACGAAGAGATTGCGCGGGTGGTGATACAACTCCATCGGCGAGCCGACCTGCTCGACCAGACCGTTTTGCAGCACCACGATCTTGTCGGCCATGGTCATGGCCTCGATCTGGTCGTGGGTGACATAGATCATGGTGGCGTCGAGTTCGTCGTGAAGGCGCGCCAGTTCGATGCGCATCTTCACGCGCAGCGCGGCATCGAGGTTGGATAGCGGCTCGTCGAACAGGAAGATACTCGGGTTGCGCACGATGGCGCGGCCGATCGCCACACGCTGGCGCTGGCCCCCCGACAACGCCTTGGGCTTGCGGTCGAGCAGTGGCTCGAGTTGCAGAATGCGCGCCGCCGCGAGCACCTTCTCGCGCCGCTGCGCCTTGGCCACACCCGCCAGGCGCAGGCTGAAGCCCATGTTGTCCTCGACGGTCATGTGCGGGTACAGCGCATAACTCTGGAACACCATGGCCAGACCCCGGTCGGCCGGCGCCACCTCGTTGATGCGTTCGCCATCGATGACGATATCGCCCGACGAGGTGCTTTCGAGCCCGGCGATCATGCGTAAAAGCGTCGATTTACCGCAGCCGGAAGGCCCCACGAAGACCACGAATTCACGATCGTGGACCTCCAGATCGACACCCTTGATGACACGCGCATCGCCAAATTCCTTGACGACCTGTTTAAGCTGTAGAGTTGCCATGTCGGTTTCCTTATTTGACCGCGCCGAAGGTCAGGCCACGTACCAATTGCTTCTGGCTCAGCCAGCCAAAAACGAGAATCGGCGCGATTGCCATGGTCGATGCGGCCGAAAGCTTGGCCCAGAAAAGCCCCTCGGGACTGGAAAACGATGCGATGAAAGCCGTCAGGGGCGCGGCATCGTACGAGGTCAAATTGAGACTCCAGAAGGCCTCGTTCCAACTCAGGATGATCGCCAGAAGACCGGTGGATGCAATGCCCGGCAGGGTCAGGGGCAACAGCAGGTAAATGATTTCCTGGGAGGTGCCGGCGCCGTCCATTCTGCCCGCCTCGAGAATGTCCTTGGGCAAATCCTTGAAGAAGGTGTAAAGCATCCACACCACGATCGGCAGGTTCATCAGCGTATAGACGATCACGAGGCCGAGTTGCGAATCGAGCAGCCCGGTATCCCTGAAGATCAGGTAAATCGGCATCAGCACCCCGACCGGCGGCAGCATCTTCGTGGACAGCATCCACAATAGCGTGCCCTTGGTGCGCGGGGTGGGCAGGAATGCCATCGAGTAGGCGCAGGGCACCGCGATCAGCAGCGCCAACGCCGTCGAGCCGAACGCCATGATCACACTATTGATGGCGAACTTGAGGTAGTCGGTACGCTCGAGCACCGCCATGTAGCTTTCAAGGGTCGGCGAGAAAAACAGGCTCGGCGTCGCCACGGCGGCGGCTTCGGTCTTGAAGCCGGTCAGAAACATCCAGAAGATCGGAAAGAACATGACCAGGGTAATGCCCCAGGCCAGCACCGCGAGCCATAAGCGTTTTGAGGCTAACATCGTCATCAATGGCTCCTTGTTTTAGTTTTCCAGATTCTTGGCGACGGTCCGAATCAGGAAGATAGCGACGATATTGGCGAGGATGATCGCAATCACCCCACCGGCCGATGCCCCACCGACATCGAACTCGAACAAGGCGCGTATATATATGAAATACGCCAGATTGGTGGTCGCCAAACCCGGCCCACCCGATGTCGTGACGAATATCTCGGCGAAGATGCTCAGCAGGAAGATCATCTCGATCATGATCACCACGCTGATCGCGCGCTTGAGATGCGGCAGGGTGATGAAAAAGAAGATCGCCAGGGGGCCAGCGCCATCCATGCGTGCCGCTTCGACCTGATCCTCGTCCAGCGACTGCAACGCGGTAAGCAGAATGAGCAGCGCGAAGGGTAGCCACTCCCAGGACACGATGATGATGATCGAGACTAGTGGCAGCTCCGAGAACCATTCGACGGATGGCAGGCCAAACACCCCGAATAGCCAGGCCAGCACCCCATTCACCGGGTGCATGATCATGTTCTGCCAGATCAGAGCGCTGACCGTCGGCATGACGAAGAAGGGCGAGATGATCAGAATCCGCGCGATACCGCGCCCGAGGAATTCCTGCTGAAACAACACCGCCAGCAGAATGCCGCCGATCACGGTAATCGCCAGCACGCTGCCGACCAGTACCAGTGTCGTACCCATGGACGACCATAGCGCCGGGTCGGTGAGTAGATAGCGGTAGTTTTCGAACCCGGCGAAACCGCTCATGCCCGGCATCAGCATGTTGTAGCGCTGAAACGAGAACCACAGGGTCATGCCCAGCGGTATCAGCATCCATAACAGCAGCAGGGTGACGGCGGGCGCCTGCAAGGAGAGCGTGCGCAATCCTCCGACGGTTCGCCCAGAAGCTCTAGTACGCATCGTTATTCCAGCCTTGACGATCGGGAGGGGCCAGGCAAGGCCGGGGCGAACCCCGGCCTACCGGCTATTCGCGCTTCAGTCGTAATAGCCGGCCTGACGCATGGTGCGCTCGGTGGAGGTCTGGGCTCTTTGCAGCGCTTGCTCGACCGTCATTTGTCCGGTGAGCGCCGCAGCGATCATCTGTCCCACCTGGGTGCCGATGGCCTGGAATTCCGGTATGCCAACCAGTTGCACGCCGACATAGGGGCTCGGCTTGAGCGTGGAATCGGTCGGATCGGCGGTCTTGATCGCTTTCAGCACGAAGTCGGCGAACGGCGCGGCATTCTGATAGCGCGGGTCGTCGTAGGTGGATTGACGAGTACCCGGCGGCACGCTGGTCCAGCCCTTGGTCTCGCCAACCAGCTCGATATACTCCTGAGACGTTGCCCAACTGACGAAGGTCTTGGCCGCCTCCTTCGAGTCCGATGAGCTGGGCACTGCCAACGCCCAGGTCCACAGCCAATTCGCGCCCTTGGGTGTCACCGCCACCGGCGCCGGGGCAAAGCCCAGCACATCGGCTACCTGGGACTGGCTGGGGTCGAAGAGCTTGCCGGCCGCCACGGTGGCATCGACCCACATGCCGCACTTGCCGGTGGAGAACAGCACCTGGTTTTCGTTATAGCCATTGGAGCTCGCGCCCGGGGGGCCATAGTCGTTCAACAGATCGACATAGAAGTTGACGGCCTTCTGCCATGCCGGCGAGTCGATTTTGGGCTGCCAGTCCATGTCGAACCAGCGGCCGCCAAAGGTATTGACCAGGGTCGAGACGAAGGCCATGTTTTCGCCCCAGCCCGGCTTGCCGCGCAGGCAAATGCCGTAGACGTCATTGGCGGGGTCGTGGAGCTTGCCGGCCCACTCGCGCACCTGCTCCCAGGTCGGCTGCTCGGCCATCTCGATGCCGTGCTTCTCGAACAGGTCCTTGCGGTAGTACATCATCGAGCTTTCGCCATAGAACGGCAGCGCGTAGAGCGTGCCATCATGACTCAAGCCCTTGCGGATCGGCTCGAGCAGATCGTCGACCTTATACTCTGCGGGCAGATCGTCGAAGGCGGTCAACCAGCCCCGCTCGGCCCAGATAGGCGCCTCGTAGGCGCCGATCGTCATGACGTCGAACTGGCCACCGTCAGTGGCGATATCGACGGTCATACGCTGGCGCAGGACATTCTCCTCGAGCACGATCCATTCGAGATCGATGTCGGGGTGGGCCTGCTCGAACTTATCGGTCAGGCTCTGCATGATGACCATGTCGCCGTTGTTGACCGTGGCCACGGTAATGGTCTCAGCGCTGGCTGAAAGAGGGATGAGGGCCGCGATTCCAGCCAATGGAAAGGCGTGGGATAACCTCATGGCATGCTCCTTGAGGGAAATCTTTGACATTGTTTTTGATCAATTTACTCAACTATCGATCAAATGATCGACTAGATCGCCAAAAAAAGCAAAGCCCAACGCATTAGACCTTTCGGTAATACATTAGCCGATGCCATGTTCGACGATATAACGCGCGGCGTTTTCATCGGTTACCAACCCCTTGAGCCAGCCGCCACGCAGCGCGGCAAGAATGGCGGGGCCCTTGTCGTGGCCACCCGCCAGCGCGACCAACGACTGATCCCTGAACATCTCCAGCGGCAAGCTGGTGACCCTGCGGGTGATCGAGCAATCGATCACCTCGCCGGCCTGGTTCAGCGGCCAGCCCAATAACTCGCCCACCGCCTCGCGCTCCAGCAATTCCCCGAGCTCGGCCTCGCTGATGAAGTGATCCTGAAACAGCGTGGCCTGACGGTCGATGCGGCCCACCCCGATAAAGGCCGCCTCGGCCTCCTTGGCCACCTCGGCTATCGCCTGAAACAGGCGCTGGCCCAGCAGCGCATGCTTCTCCTCGACCGTTCCGGCGACCACCGGCGCGGGCAACAGGAAACGCTCGCCACCGGTCTTGTCGGCCAGCACCATGACCCCATCGTAGCGATTCGACGAGCCATCGCGAGCGACATTGCCGACCAGCGAGACGAACCGGTGCTGCGGCCTGTCGATACGGCTCATGGCCTCTACCGTGGCACGCACCACGCGCCCCGTACCCAGCGACAGGGTCAGGGGCTCGCCACGATCCAGATAACGCGACAGGCGCTCGGCGCCGGCAACCGCCAGATAATGCGAGCCACTGTCGGTGGCGCCCGGCTCGGCGGGAACCACATCGCAGAAGTCGAGCGCGAAGTGCTTGACGATGGCATTCGACATGACCATGCAGTTGGCCAGCGGATGATCGATATGCACCTTGACCAGGCCCTCCTGACGGGCCAGCGCCAGCAGACGCTGAACGCCGGGACGCGAAACGCCGAGCTGGCTGGCGATTTCATCCTGGGTGCGTCCACCGACATAGGACAACCACGCGGCGCGCGCGGCCTGATCCAGCTTCAACTCGAATTTATCCACGAGGCCAGGGCATTCCCGATTGGTGTCAAGGGTAAGAATCATCGCAAGCAAGCCGCGAATTCACAACACACCACGACTCATGACGAGCGCACCGCCGACGAATCTCAGGGCCGATGAGTCCCGAGGTAGCGGCGATCCGCGGGGTCATCGCTCACGCGCCGGGGTCCGATGAGACGCCGATGCCGGCACCAGCGCCGAGCCGGGAAGCCAGACAGTCACGGCGAGCCCGCCCAGACTGGCGTCGTCGAGCACCAGTTGGCCGCCATACAGCGTCATCAGATCCTCGACGATGGCCAGCCCAAGCCCCGAGCCAGAACGAGAATCAGAGCGGCGCTCATCGAGGCGTACGCCTCGCGCCAGCGCCGCCTCGCGCTGGGCAGCGGTCATTCCCGGGCCGTCGTCCTCGATGCACAAGCGTGCCCCACCGGCTTCGGCCCAGACGTTCAAGCGCACGCGATCTTCGGCCCAGCGCAGCGCGTTGTCGAGCAGGTTGCCGACAAGCTCCTGAAGATCCTGCGGGTCCATGCGCACGCTGAGCGTGGCGTCGATGTCGCGCTCCAGCACGATGCCGCGACGGCTGGCCAGGCGTGACAGACCATCGACCACCGGAGCGATGGCCTCGGCAAGGCGCACCCGGCCAGCCAGGGTCGCGCCACCGGCGGCCGAGGCACGCGCCAGATGGTGGCGCACGGCGGCGTCGATACGCCCCACTTCATCGCGCACCTGGCGGCGCTGCGTTTCGGGCAAGCGATCCGCAACCGTCTGCAACACGCTGACCGGTGTTTTCAATGCATGGGCCATATTGCCGGCGGCCGCGCGACCGCGCTCGATCAGCCGGCGGTCGCGTTCGAGAACCTCGTTCATCGCCCCGGCCAGCTCGCTCAACTCGCCCGGCAAACGAGTATCGAGACGTTCGGCCTCGCCCGCCTCGATGGCCTTGAGATTGCCGTGCAGGCGACGCAGTGGCGCCAGCCCCCAGCGAATCTGCACCGCCAGGCCGAGCAGCAACAGCCCGGCCAGGGTCAGCAACGACAGCGCCAGCAGCCATTCGAAGCGGGCCACCTCGGTATCGAGTTGCTCGCGCGAGGCGGCGACGCTGACATGCAGGCGCCGCGCATGGCCGGGTAGACGTATGTCGCGCTCGATCACCCGCAGCGGTTCGCCACGCGGCCCAGCGATATTGCGCACGCCGACACCCTCGGCCATGGATACCGGCAAACGCTGGTCCCACAGCGAACGCGATACGCGCGTCATGCCCTGGGTATCGGTGACCTGCCAATACCAACCCGAGAACACCTGGCTGAAGCGCGAATCGCCCAGTGAGCGGCTGACGATCAGGCGCTGGGCATTGGGGTCGTATTCGATATCGGCGAGCACCACCTGCAACAGCGACGCCAGGCGCTGGTCGAAGGCGGCGGTGACGGATTCGCGAAAGTTGTAGGCCAATCCGGCGCCGGCCAGCGGCATCACCAGCAGGACCAGCGCCAGCGCCACGGCGAGCAGCCGCGAACCCAACGACCAGCCGGCGGGACGCGCGGCCAACGCACGCAGGCGTTGCTTCACGCGTCGCCCTCGACCGCCACCACGCGATAGCCCTGGCCACGCAGGGTTTCGATGCGAGTGCCGCCCAACTTGCGACGCAGGCGACTGATCTGCACGTCGATGACGTTGGAATCCGGTTCATGGTCACGGTCATAGACGTGTTCGGAAAGCTCGATGCGGCTGACGATACGCGGCGCGGCGTGCATCAGATACGCCAATAGCCGCGATTCCTGGGCGGTCAGGGTGATCGGCCGGCCCGCCAGGGTGACGCTGCCGGCGTGGGTGTCGAAGGACAGCGAGCCGAGACTCAGCACCGGGTGCGCATGGCCATGGCTGCGACGCACCAGCGCGCGCAGGCGAAACAGCACTTCGGCGGTCTCGAACGGCTTGGTGACGTAATCGTCGGCGCCGGCGGAGAAACCGGCGGCCTTGTCCGACCAGCGCTCGCGGGCGGTGAGCACCAGCACCGGCAGGTCGATGTCGTCGTCGCGCCATTGGGCGAGCCAGCGGGTACCGTCGCCATCGGGCAGACCAAGATCGAGAATCGCCGCATCGTAGCGCTCGGTACGCACCAGAAAATCGGCATCCGTGCCGCTGCCGGTCGTCTCGACCAGCAGCCCGGCGTCGCGCAACGCATCGCCCAGCGCGCTAGCCAGCGCCTGGTCGTCCTCCACCAGCAACACTTTCATGGGCGTTCCATCATTGACGTTTCATGCCTTCGATATTGACGCCATCGATGCCGACCAGCTCACCGCTGGCGGCATCGAACACGAACTCGACCAACTGCCCTTGCGGGCCGATCATCTCGACCTCGTACAGGGCGAGCCCATCGTTGCGTTCCAGTTCGACACCCAGCACCTGGCCCCGATAGCGCGCCTCAAGCCAGTCCAGCACACTGGGCAACGAAACGAAACGCCCGGCACGCACTTCCTCGTGCAGATCGCGCCAATCATCGTCGTCGGAGTAAGCGAGTGTCGCCGGGATAGCCACGACGCTGGTCAGCGCCAGCCATACGATCAGCATGATGTACTTGAAAGTCTTCATGCGCCTAGCTTGCCAAAGCCTCGATGAACGCACCATGAACGCCACGTTCAGCCCACTGCAAGATAACGAGGCTTAGGATGACATCATGATCGGTATCGAGAAGCAGTACATGAACGCCGGATGAACGGCGCCTTCAGCTTCATGCAAGGTGGCCTACGATAACGTCACTGCAAACCTGCTCGCGACATGCAGGCATCAGCAAGTCCAATCAGGAGTGTAACCATGAGAACACTGCGCCTATGTATGCTTCCCGTCGCCTTGACCGGCGGCTTATCCAGCGCGGCGCTGGCCGCCGAGGGCAGCCTGTCGCATAGTGAGCTACAAGCGCTGCTCAATCAGGCCGACCAGTACGGCTTCAGTCACTACGAAGAAATATCAGTCGAGGACAACACACACCTCGAAATAGACGGTTGGCGTGACGACGGCTGGCAGCTCGACCTGGAACTACTGATCGAGGACGGCAGCGTGACTCACGAATGGCAGCGCAAGAGCCAGATTCCCGATTGGAGCCTGACTGGCGACGAGGTTCGCCAGGCACTGACCAATGCCCGCGAAGCGGGGATGCAACGATTCGAGCAGCTCGATGTCGATGAACGAGGACATATCGAGATCGAGGGATACACCACCCAAAACCGCGAGGTCGAGCTACGCCTGAACCGCGACGGCCTGTCGGTCACCGGAGTCGAGAATGACTGAACGCAACGATCGCCAGAATAACGCCGCCTGGCAGGCGGCCCGCCAATGGCAGGAGCGAGCGCGCCAGGCGCGCCCCGCCACCAGCATGAGCGGCCCGAAAATGGTCCTGACCTGGCTATTGTTCGGCGCGATGATGGTCGTCGGCACCGTGCTGGGGCTGTTCTTCCTGCTGGTCGGCTGGCTGATGCTGCCGCTGCTGCGCCACCGCATGAAGAAGCGCGCCGAGGCCTTTCGCGCGCAACAGGCACGCGACATCGGCGGCGATTTCCACTCGCACGATGCCCATCGGCCAGGAGACAGCGGCCGCCACCGACAAGACGTGCTGGAAGGCGACTACGAGATCAAGCCCGAAAGCCGGGACAGGACCTAATCTTCCGATGCATACATCGGCCATAAAAAAACCCGCGTGGGGGCGCGGGTCGAGGTAGGGATGGAGCGTAAACGCATCAGGGACGATGCATAAACTCAAACCGTCTGGTTGGCTGCCAGACTCATTTAGCCTATTCAGCGCAGAACGGTACGGCCAATGTATTGTGCTGATTGCTACGATAGAAATATTTCAATCGTCTCTCTCGCTATTCAAGGGGTGCCCACCGCCGCCAGATTCGGTTTCCCGCGTTCGTTGCTCCGTAAGCTCGGCACGCAGCGCGCGGATCTCGTCGCCGAGCGCGGCGACCTGGCCATTCAGGTGCCGGAGCATCTCGCGATCCGCCTTGTGCTGACGCGACTCCTGCTCGCCTTCATCGACGACGAACAGCGACCCCACGTAAGCAGCGAAACTGCCGAACAGGCCGACCCCGCCGATCATCAACAGTACGGCTACTACCCGCCCCAGCGTCGTGACCGGATAGTAATCGCCGTAACCTACCGTGGTGATCGTGACAATGGCCCACCACAGCGCCTCCTCGGCGGTATTAATCGGGCTGTCGGGGTTCGGGCTCTCCACCAACAGCATGGTGATGGCACCGAATGCCACCAACAGGACCGTCGCCGTCGCCGCCGAGGCGAAGATGCCCTCAGCGCGATTGCGGAACAGCAAGCGCCAGATCATCTCCATGGACTTGATCGCGCGCAGCAAGCGAATCACCTGGATGACCCGGAACGCGCGCGCGCCGACCAGCACCCCGGCCGGAATGCTGGCCAATAGATCGATCCAGCCCCAGCGCATGAACCGCCACTTGTCCTTCGCGGCACGAAAGCGAATACAGAAATCGATGAAGAAGAACACGCAGACGATCACATCCATGTATTGCAGGAGTTGCGACACCTCCGGGGACAGCACGAGGAAGGTATCGGCGACCAGAGCGCCGATCACATAGAAGGACAGCACCAGCACGAAGAGCTGAAAGGGAGTCACGCGATCGTTCATGGGCAAACCGGCAGTCGTTCATCAAGCCTGTGACCATACGTCAAGGCCGGTGGCAGAGAAAGCCGCCGGTGAAGCTGGCGTGGCGGGGCCTCTACTCAAACACGACAACCCCGGCCCATTCGGGGTTGTTCATTCATTCTAGCAATATTCTCTCAACCATCGGCCAACCAGTTCACCAGGCGCTGATTGATGATGTCCGGGCAATCCACGGAAGGCACGTGAGCCACGCCATCGAGGATTTCCAACTCGCTATCGGCGAGTTCGGCTTCGAGCCCTTGCAGCGTCTCGGGCGGCGTGGACAGGTCCTCGCTGCCACCCAGCAGGTGCACGCCGATACTAACGCTGAGCAACTTGTCACGATAATCGGTCGTCGCGAGCAGTTCGCAGAGGCGCGCGTAGCTCTCGTCGTCGGTGCGCGCCAGCACGGTCTTCCAGCCCGCTTCGAGGGCCGGCGAGGCGTTGCGTGAGGCCTGGGAAAACCAGCGTGGCACGATCTCGTCGACCAACGCGGCGACGCCCTCTTCACGCACACGTCGCGCTCGGGCATGCCAGTTGTCCGGCGTACCGATCACCGCGCCGGTGTTGGTCAACACCACGCGACCAAGTCGCTCGGGAGCCTGTATCAGCAACTGCTGACCGATCACGCCGCCGATCGAGGTGCCGACGAAACGAAAGCGCTGCGCACCGGCCTGATCGGCCAACGTCAGCGCCTCGGCGGCCAATTGTTCGGCACGAATTTCACCCACGCGTGGCGCGCTGGCGCCGTGCCCCGGCAAATCCCAGGTGATTACCCGATAGCGACCGGTCAACACCGCAACGGTGTCGTCCCACACCGCCTGGGTCATGCCCAGCGGGTGCGCCAGAATCACCAGCGGCGCGGTTTGCGATCCGACGTCGCGGTAGGCGACGCTGCGGCCATCGATCTCGAGAAAGGCCATTCAAATTCTCCCCTGGCAAAGCGCCAACGCAAGGCCCGGCGCCTTATTCGACATAGACGGAAGAACGCGGCTTCGCCGCTTTAAGATGGAAGACCGGTGCTTCGCACCTGAAAGAAGGAAAGAACCCCGAACTCTCCTCTCTTCCGTCTTCCCTCTTCCTTCTTCCGTCTTCCCTCGCTAGACCCGCTCGACCACCGTGGCGATGCCCTGCCCCACGCCGATGCACATGGTGCACAGCGCGTAGCGGCCGCCGGTGATCTCGAGCTCGTGCATGGCGCTGGTGATGATGCGCGCGCCCGACATGCCCAGCGGATGGCCCAGCGCGATGGCGCCGCCGTTGGGGTTGACGCGCGAGTCATCGTCTTTGAGCCCCAGCTCGCGTAGACAGGCCAGCGCCTGGGCGGCGAACGCCTCGTTGAGTTCGATGTGATCGAGCTGGTCGAGGGTCATGCCGAGGCGCTCGAGCAGCTTCTGCGAGGCCGGTACCGGGCCGATACCCATGATGCGCGGCTCGACGCCGGCGGTGGCCATGCCGTGGATGCGCGCCATCGGCGTGAGGTCGTAGCGCTTGACCGCGTCCTCGCTGGCGACGATCAGTGCCGCGGCGCCGTCGTTGACGCCCGAGGCGTTGCCGGCGGTCACCGAGCCATTCTCACGGAACGGGGTGGCCAGCATGGCGAGCTTCTCCAGGGTGGTCGCGCGCGGATGCTCGTCGGTGTCGAAGATCAACGGTTCCTGCTTGCGCCGGGGGATCTCGATGGGCACGATCTCGCGCGCCAGGCGGCCGCTGTCCTGGGCGCGCTGGGTCTTGAGCTGCGAGTCGTAGGCGAAACGGTCCTGATCCTCGCGGGAGATATTGAACTGCTCGGCGACGTTCTCCGCCGTCTCGGGCATCGAGTCGACGCCGTATTGTTTCTTCAGCAGCGGATTGACGAAGCGCCAGCCGATGGTGGTGTCTTCCATGGTCTGGTTACGGGCGAATGCCGTGCCGGCCTTGCCGAGGACATAGGGCGCGCGCGACATCGACTCGACGCCGCCGGCGATCATCAGCTCGGCCTCGCCGCAGCGCACGGCCCGCGCCGCGGTGCCGATGGCGTCCATGCTCGAGCCGCACAGGCGGTTGAGGGTGGTACCGGGCACGCTGATCGGCAGGCCCGCCAGCAGCAGCGCCATGCGCGCCACGTTGCGGTTGTCCTCGCCGGCCTGGTTGGCGCAGCCCATGATCACGTCGTCGATGGCCACCGGGTCGAGCCCCGGCGCGCGAGCCAGCAACGCCTTGAAGATGTCTGCGGCAAGATCGTCGGGACGCACGCTTGCCAGCGTGCCGCCGAACTTGCCCACCGCCGAGCGCACCGGATGACACAGATACACGTCTTTCATGTTCGCTTCTCCCGCTTACTCGCCGGCATGGTGGCGATCGGTGCGCGCCTTCAATTCGCGCAGCACCTGGAGTTCGTTGGCGCTGGGTTCCGGCGTCGCCTCGATAGCCTCGGCGAAACGGATCTCCCAGCCGGTGGCTTCGATAACGTCAGCGTGGCTCACGCCGGGATGCAGCGAAACCACCACCAGCTCCCGGGTTTCGGGGTCGGGCTTCATCACGCACAGATCGGTGATCACCCGGGTCGGCCCCTTGCCGATGTTGGGCACGCCGTCGCGGCCCTTGCCGTCGCGACCGAAGCCCAGAGTGGTGACGAAGTCCACGTCGCGCACGAAGGTGCGCTTGGAGTGCTTCAGGGTGATGAACACCTCGCCGGCGTTGGTGGCGATCTCCGGCGCCCCGCCGCCACCCGGCAGACGCACCTTGGGCGCCGTGTAGTCGCCGATCAGGGTGGTGTTGAGGTTGCAGTAGCGGTCGATCTGGGCGGTACCGAGAAAGCCCACGTCGACCTTACCGCCCTGCAACCAGTAGCGGAACATCTCGGGCACCGAGACGGTGGTCAGCGCAGTCTCGCACAACTCGCCGTCGCCGATCGACAGCGGCAGCACGTCGGGCTTGGTCTGCAGGGTGCCGGATTCGTAGATCAGCACCACGTCGGGGGCATGGGTGAGGCGCGCCAGGTTGGCCGCCTCGCTGGGCAGGCCGATGCCGACGAAGCAGGTCATGCCGTTTTCCAGCGCCCGCGCGGCGGTGACGGTCATCATTTCCGAGGAGGTGTAATGGCTACTCATCAGACTTCTCCTCCAGCTTGCAAAACGTTCTCTTCGAGCCACGCTTGGAAGGCGTCACGGTCGCGGGCGATGGCGTCCCACTCCTTGTAGAAGCGGTTGTCTCGCGGATAGTAACCGTAAGCGTAAGACGGATAGGCACCCTTCTCGGCGACGGCGATGGCGCTGATCGCCCAGCCGGGGATCACGCAGGCATTGGGCGTGGCGCCCAGGTCGTCGACGATCTCCTCGACGGTGACGATGCTCGACTTGGCGGCGAGCACGGCTTCCTTCTGCACGCCGATAATGCCCTCGACCAGCACGTTGCCCTGTCGATCGGCGCGCTGGGCGTGGATCACGCCGACATCGGGGCGAATCGACGGCACCGCCGCCAGGCGCTCGCCGGTGAATGGGCACTCGATGAACTTGATCTGGTCGTTGACCTTGGGCAGATCGCTGCCGACATAACCTCGCAGCACCGCCAGCGGCAGGCCGGCGGCGCCCGCCTCATAAGCGCAGGCCATGGTCGCGTGGCTGTGCTCGAGGATCTCGAGCTTGTGCGGGTAGCCTTTCTCCACCGCGTCGCGCAGGCGATGCAGCGAACCGACGCCGGGGTTGCCGCCCCATGAGAAGATCAGCTTCTTGGCGCAGCCGGCGCCGATCAACTGGTCGTAGATCAGATCCGGGGTCATGCGGATCAGGGTCAGGTCGCGCTTGCCCTGGCGGATGATCTCGTGGCCCGCGGCGAAGGGAATCAGGTGGGTGAAGCCTTCCATGGCCACGGTGGCGCCGTTATCGACGTAGCGCGCCACCGCGTCATGCAGGCTGAGGATATCGGCCATGGGTGTTCGCCTCTCTCAACGCAATAAGTTCGCTAAACGAACATAGGTTTGTGATACGAACAAAACTAATCGGGATCGCACCCGTCGTCAAACCCCAAAACAAGCCAAAAGTCGGCCACGAACCCGCCCGATGTCTGCCTGGTCAGCGCTAACGCCATGAAAGACAAGACGTTACGGTCTATTTCAGCGTCCTTGGTGCACGCTAGACTTGGGCATGCCTGCTACCAAGGTATAAGGAAATATCGATGAGGAAAGAATTACGCACAGGCGTTCGCAAGGCGAACACTGTGCTAGAGTCATTGCGTGCATTCGAGCAACGCAACCATTGGGGCGCCACCGCCATGACGACGCAGATGGAGGAAGACATTCTCACGCCTGACGATCGGGACTTCGTGACCGCCCTCGCCGGCGGCCTGGAAGTGATCCTGGCCTTCGACAGCGACAACCGCGCATGACGCTCAGCGAGGTCGCCGCCAGGGTTATTGCATCGTCGATCAGGAGCTCGATCCCGGCCTGCGCTCGCTGGCGGTGCCGACCTTCGACGCCAACGGCAAACTGTTGGGTGCGATCAACGTCAGCACCAACGCCGCGCGCATCGACCTGGCCACGCTGACCGACAAGTTCCTGCCGCTGCTACAGGAGGAAACCCGCCAGATTGCCACGCAGGTCAGCTAGCATCGCGCCGGGCCTATGCCGGCAACGGTGCCTGTGCAGAGGCCGTCTGCGCCAGCAAACGCTCGACCAGACGTTCCACATCCACCAGCGCATCGTTAATGGAGCGGGCCAGGCGATCGCCGCCCTCTTCCTGATATTCGATGGCGATGTCGTGGAAATGGCGGATGCCGATAAATTCCAGGGCCGTGCGCACGCTGGGTTCCAGGTGATTCATGTGCGCCAGCGGGCCGCCCGGCCCGAGGCCGAAGCCGCCTCGGGAGGATAGGATCACCGCGTGGCGGGGCCGGTCCGCCAGTAGCGGCGTGAACGGATCCTCATGGTTCGCCGGGTCGAAACCGACGGTGCGATCCAGGCGCACGATGTTGTCGATCCACGCCTTGAAGGCGGCCGGATAACTGAAGTTGTAGAGGGGCACGCCCAGCACCAGCACGTCCGCCTGGATCAGCTCGTCGACCAGGGCGTCGCTTTCGGCGAGCACGTCGCGCATCCAGGGCTGTTGCTTTTCGGCGGAGGCGAAGGCGGCTTCGATCCACGCCACGCTGGTGAGCGCCGGGGGCGTCAGGCCCAGGTCGCGATGGACGATGGCATCCCCGGGCCGGGCAGCCTGCCATTGCGATACGAAGTGATGGGTCAGCCGGCGAGTGTGGGAGCCGTGTTCGTGGGTGCCGGAACGGCCGGGGCGCGGGCTGGCATCGAGGTGCAGTAGTCGGGTCATGGGATTGTCCTTTCCTGAACGAACTTGAATGAGTTGACATCATCTAGACTTGATGAGCTCATTAAAGCCAAAGGCCCCACATAGCGACAAACGACGATTCTTTCCCGAAAACGAAAAATTAAACTCATCCATTCGAGCTCCATATGACGCCGCGCCGACTGCCCTCCCTATCCGCCCTGCGCGCCTTCGAGGCGACGGCACGCCATCTCAGCGCCAAGGCCGCCGCCGAGGAGCTGTCGGTGACGCCCACGGCGGTCAGCCACCAGATCCGCAAGCTGGAGGAATACCTCGGCGTCGTCCTGTTCGTGCGCAAGCCCCGCCAGTTGGTGCTCACCGGCGCTGGCAAGACGCTGCTGGCGGCATCCAGCGACGCCTTCGACACCCTGGGAGACGCGGTGGCCCGCCTGTACCACGCGCCGGAACAACCGAGCGTGACGCTCTCCACCACCCCGGCGGTGGCCGCCCGCTGGCTACTGCCCTGGGTATGCCTGCTGCGCGAACGTCATCCGGACTTGAACCTGAATATTCAGGTGTCCTACGACTGGGTGGCGTTGGATGGCGTGGCCGCCGACATGGCGATCCGCTACGGTGACGGCCATTGGCCGGGCCTGGTGACGGAGAAGCTGTTCGACAACGTCTTCGTTCCCGCCTGCAGCCCGGCACTCGGCATCAGTCGTCACGCGGACCTGCACCACCACACCCTGCTGCACTATCGGCCGCCGAGCCGCAAGGGCTCGCTACTGAGCTGGCTGTCGTGGCAGAAACTGGCCAACGTGGCGGGGCTGGATATCGACGCCGGCCTGATGTTCTCCGACGAGACGCACACCATCGGCGCCGCGCTGGATGGCCAGGGTGTCGCGCTGATGAGCAAGGCGCTAATCGCCAGCGAACTCAGCGGCGGTCGCCTGGTTCAACCGTTCGGGCCCGACATGCCCGCCGAGCCGTTTCATCTGGTGTATCCGCAAGAGCGCCTGCGGGAGCCGGCGTTCGCGGCGGTGAGGGAGTGGGTGCTGGGGTTGGCGGATCGAGCTCACGCCAGGTCGGACGTCCGCGCCTCCAACGATGCCGGCCGATAGCCGGCGTCGCGCCGTAGCAGTTCCGTCACCTCCCACAGTATCGCGGCGGATAGCGGCTCCAGCGCATGCACCTCGCCATTTTGCAGCACCGCCTCGGGCACGCCGTCGCGGTAGAGCAGGCGATTGCCCGGCACCGCCGGCAGGCGCGAGCCAGGCACCAGGATGCCCAGTAGGTTGAGTGGGTCGGCGGCCGCGACGACGACGCGCGTGCCGTCCGCCTCGCGTTTGCGCAGCGCCTTGAGCGCGCCCACCGCCTCAGGTAGCGCGAACTGCTCGCCGGCGAACTGCTGAACGAAACGCCCGCCGCGGATCTCGCCACGCGCTTCCAGGCGATGGTAGACGTAAAGCAGCTCCCGCCACGGCGGCAGCGCCGGCTCACGCTCCAGCACGCGGCGGAAGACCACGCCGTAGCGGCGCAGCAGCACCCAGGCGATATGCTCGAGGCTCGCCATGTCGGTGGTGATGCGGCGTTTCTCGGCCGGCGCCTCGCGCGGCGGCGAGGATAACCACGACCAGCGCCCCGCCGCGTCCACGCCCGGCGCGTGGCGACGACGACGCCTGCCAGAAGATGACACCGGTGGACGCTTGCTGGCCGGGGCGATCAGCGCACGCAGGCCGTTGAAGGTATCCGAGGTGACCAGTCCCCAGGCCGCCAGCTCGCCCAGCGCCTCCTCGACCTGGGTACGCAGCATGCCGCTCGCCGCCACCAGATCGGTGAAGAACATCGCACCGCCGTCCCGCAGCGCCTCGAGTGCCCGTTGCGCGCCGCCCGATAGCGCAATCTCCGCCGGGGCCGGGCTCGGCGCGACCTCGCGCCAATGGCCCAGCGCGCCGCGCTCGACCAGCGCGATGGGCGTATTGCGCAGCGGCCCCGGCCGGCGCTGGCCACCCTCGGTAGCCGCGCGTGGCGCGACCAGACGCAGCCAGACGAAGTGGCCGCTGGTGAGCAGTTGGTCGAGCCGATCCGGGGCGTAGTCCGCCACCCGCGCCGGCAGCACGTCCCGCTCCCAGGTACCCGCCGCCAGCGGGAAGCCTTCCAGTAGTTCCATCGCCCCGGCCAGCGCCTCCGGGCCTTCCGGTCGCTCAGTCAGGCCGTGCCAGTCGAGCAGGAAGCGCAGGTAATCCTGCACGCTGACCGGCTCGATTTCGGCACGCCGGCGGTCGACGGCGTAACGGTGCATGCGCGCCAGCAACCGCCGTTCGCACCACTCGACCTCGCTCGGGCTGCCGGTGAAGTCACCGCGCAGCACGAAGCCCTCCGTCTCCAAACGCGCCAGCGCCATCGTCGCCCAGGCCAGCGGCACGTCCAGCGAAGCGGCCAGCGCCGCGGCGGTGGTCGGCCCCAGCGCTTCAAGGCGTGAGCGCAGCAGCTCGACCAAGGCCTCGTCGCGGTCGGCGGGCGTCGGTCCCACCGCCTCGATGGACGGCTCGATAGCCGCGTCCGGGTGCAACTGGCGCAGTTCGGCGAGGCGTTCCGCGGCCACCCACAGCGTGGCGTCGGCCACGTTCATCGCCGTAGCGCGTCGCTCGGCAGCCAAGGTGGCGAACCATTCGCGCCAGGCATCGCCCTCGGCGTCGGTGACGAAACCGCACAGCACCAAAGCGTCGTGGAGTTCGTCGGCGTCACGCGGCTCGGGCCAGGCCTCGTCGCGCACCCGCTGGACGATCTCGGGTGCGTAGCGCGCCGATGCCGCCGCTTCCGCCAGGTCCAGCCCCCCGCCGCTGCGCACGCTCAGGGTGCGCCGCTCCTCCTGGGCGCCGTCGTCGAGGAAGGCGTAGGGACGCGCGTTGACAACTTCCTCCGCCAGCGGCGAGGGCACGGCGAGATCGCGCCCACTGACCATGACCGTGCCTTGCGCCAGACGCGCGAGCAGGCGCTCCAGCCCGGCCACGTCCATGGCATCGAGCAGGCAGTCATGCAGGGTCTGGGCGACCAGCGGATGATCGGGAATCTCGCGCGCGCCGGCCAGGTTCTCGGCGCACGCAAGCTGATCGGGAAACACCAGTGAGAGCAGGTCCTCGGAATCCTGGCGCTGAAGCTGCGGCGGGCGCCGGCGGCCGTTGCGACTACGCGGCACGGCCAGGCCGATGGAGGCGTTCCAGCGCCAGCGCAGGCCGAACATCGGCGCGTCGAGCAAGGCCTGGATCAGCACCTCGCGCACCGTGCGGTCGTTGAGGTACTGCCATACCTCGTCCAGCGGGAAGCTGTGGGTGGGGCCCAGCGACAGCACGATGGTGTCCTCCAGCGCCGCCGCCTGCAGCTCGAAGTTGAACTTGCGGCAGAAGCGCTTGCGCAGCGCCAGGCCCCAGGCCCGGTTGAGGCGCGAGCCGAACGGCGCGTGCAGCACCAAATGCATGTCGCCGGCCTCGTCGAAGAAGCGCTCAAGCACCAGGTGGTTTTGGCTGGGCACCACGCCCAGCGCCGTGCGCGCCACGGCGAGGTAGCGGGCGAGCTGCGCGGCGGCACTCGGCGACAGGGCGTAGTCCCGTTCCAGCCAGGCCCGGGCCGTGTCTTCATCGCCCTGCGCCAGTTGCGCATCGATACCGGCGCGCAGTCGCGAGACCGCCGCGGAGAGCTCGTCACTGCGTCCCGGCGCCTCGCCGAGCCAGAACGGCACGCTGGGCGGCGCGCCCTTGGCGTTCTCGACGAACACCCGGCCGGTCTCCACCTTGAGGATACGGTAGGCCATGTTGCCGAGCTGGAAGACGTCGCCGGGCATGCTCTCGAAGGCGAAGTCCTCGTTGACCGTGCCGACCTTGAGCCCTTCGGGCTGCATCACCACGTCGTAGTCGAACTGGTCGGGAATTGCCCCGCCGTTGGTCAGCGCCACCAGTCGCGCACTGCGCCGCGGGCGCAGGCGGCCGTTGACCCGGTCGCGGTGCAGGTAGGCGCCGCGTCGGCCACGCCGCGTGACGTAGCCATCGGCGAGCATCTGCACCACGCCGTCGAAGGCCTCCCAGGTGAGCTTGCGGTACGGCCAGGCCGCGCTCAGGCTTCGATACAGCCCGCCTTCGTCGCACTCCTCGGCGGCGGCGACCTCGGCGACGATCTGCTGCGCCAGCACGTCGCGCGCGCCTTCGGGAATCTTCAGGCGGTCGAGCTCGCCGCGACCCACCGCCTCGAGCAGCGCCGTGCACTCCACCAGATCGTCGCGGGTCAGCGGGAACAGCCGCCCCTTGGGCAGCCGGCCGACACCGTGGCCGGAGCGCCCCACGCGCTGCACGAAGGCCGACATCGAGCGGGGCGAGCCGAGCTGGCAGACCAGGTCGACGTCGCCGATATCGATGCCCAGCTCCAGCGACGCCGTGGCTACCAGGGCGCGCAGCTCGCCGTGCTTGAGGCGTCGTTCCGCGTCCAGCCGGTGTTCGCGGGCAAGGCTGCCGTGGTGCGAGGTCACCGCCGTCTCGCCCAGGCGGTCGGCCAGGTGGCGCGCCACGCGCTCGCACACGCGCCGCGTATTGGCGAAGATCAGCGTGGTGCGGTGCGCGTCGACCAGCGCCGCCAGGCGATCGTAGACCTCGTCCCAGACCTCGTTGGCCATCACCGCGGTGAGCGGCGCGCCGGGCACCTCGACGGCCAGGTCGCGCTCGCGCACGTGGCCGGTGTCGATCACCCGACAATCGCCGCCACCGGTCAGGAAGTCGGCGACCGCCGCCACCGGCTTCTGCGTAGCGGAGAGCCCGATACGTTGCGGCGGGCGCTCGGTCAGCCCAGCCAGGCGCTCCAGCGACAGCGCCAGGTGCGAGCCGCGCTTGCTGGCGGCGACGGCGTGGATCTCATCGACGATCACCGTGCGCACGCTCTTCAACATGGCGCGCCCCGAGGCCGAGGTGAGCAGGATATACAGCGACTCCGGCGTGGTGACCACGATATGCGGCGGGCGCTTGCGCATGCGTTCGCGCTCGCTGGCCGGGGTATCGCCGGTACGCACCCAGGCGCGAATCTCCGGCGTCGGCAGGTCCTGCGCCGCCAGCTGCTCGGCGATGCCGGCCAGAGGCACCTGCAGGTTGCGCTGGATGTCGTTGGACAACGCGCGCAGCGGCGAGACGTAGAGCACCGCCGTCTCGTCGGCCAGTCCGGTCTCTAGCCCCTCGCGTACCAGTCCATCGATAGCGGCGAGAAACGCCGCCAGCGTCTTTCCCGAGCCGGTGGGCGCGGCGATCAGCACATGGCCGCCATCGCCGATCGCCGGCCAGGCACGCGCCTGAACCTCGGTCGGCATACCCAGGTCGCGCCGGAACCAGGCCTGTACGGCGGGATGAAAGGGCGTAAGTGGCATAGGCGCGGAGTGACCTCGACGATCAATCGATGGGACGGTGCTGGGTGTCTTCGCCAGCGGTGATGAACAGCATGCGTGCCGGCTCGCTCACCGTGGCGGTATGCCACGTTCCCTGCGGCACGATGGCGAAGTCGCCACTCGTCTGGAGCTCGAGGGTCTCGGTACCGCCCTCGCGCTCAAGAAGAAACGTCACTGCGCCCGACAGCAGGCAGACGATCTCGTCGCCGTTGGGATGCATCTCCCACATCGTCCAATCGGTCTCGAATGCATGGGAGGTGACGAGGTACTCGTTATGAAAGTTCCCGAGCTGTCCATCGATCAGGCGCTGCCAGAAGCGCTCATCCACGCCGAGCGGCTCGACCGACGCATCGGGGCGCAGGCGCAGATAGGTGGAATCGAGCGTATAGGGGCCGGGATTCGGCATGGCGGGTCTCCGTCGAGTGGTGGAAGTGAAGGAATCGTTGCCCTCAAGTGTAGCTTTCGCGCCGCAGCCTGCCGCCGCACCGATCCAAAACGCGATTGATCATTCGCATGCTTTCTTTTTCAAGAGAAAAGTTATAAGATTTTTAATATCTATTCTTTTATAGAATATAAACTTATTCGGGATGGGCATATGGAGCTGCGTTTCGACCGGGTTGCCAAGACCTTCGGCAGCCTCGAAGTCATCAAGCAATTCGACAACACGATCCACAGCGGCGAAATCGTCGCCCTAGTGGGTCCATCCGGCTGTGGCAAGTCGACGCTGCTGCATATGGTCGCCGGGCTGCAGACGCCGACATCGGGCAGCTTGAGCGCCGATGCCGCGACCATCGAGTCGCCCTCTCCGCAGCGCACCCTGGTCTTTCAGGAACATGCGCTCTACCCCTGGCTGACACTGGTCGACAACGTCGCCCTGGCGCTGGAATTCCAGAACCGGCCACGGGCGGTCGCCAAGAGCGAGGCCCGGCAGTGGCTATCACGCGTTCAGCTCGATGGCTTCGAAGGCTACTACCCTCACCAGGTTTCCGGTGGCATGCGCCAGCGTGCGGCACTGGCTCGCGCGTTTATCGCCCGCCCCCAGGTGCTGTTGCTGGACGAGCCGTTCGGCGCGCTGGATGCGTTGACCCGCATGACCCTGCAGAGCGTGCTCAAGGAGCTTATTTCCGAAGAGTGCCCGACCGTGCTGCTGGTCACCCACGATGTCGACGAAGCGCTCTATCTTGCCGACCGCGTACTGGTCTTCAGTCAGCGCCCTGCCAGCGTGCTCAAGGAAGTTCAACTGGGGCACATTCCCAAGACCCATGATCTCTCCGACTTCGCCGCCGAGCGCCGGGAAGTTCTCGAACTGCTGGGCATCGATGCCGGTTCCAAAGCAAAAAACACCAACGTTGAAGGAGTGAACCTATGAAGCGCTGGATTCTGGCCCCTCTGCTAGCTCTGTTGACCATCCCCGCTTTTGCCGCGGAAGACTTCCGCGTCGGTTATGTCCGGGTCATGGACGATGCTCAGGTCATGCTCGCTTATGAAGCCGGGCTTTATGAAAAATATGGCCTGAATGCCGATCTGATCGAGTTCAGTTCCGGCACCGACCTGATCAAGGCGATCGTCGGCGGCGGCCTGGATATCGGCGTGCTGGGTTTTTCCAATGCCTTCACCTGGGCCTCGCGCGGCGCCGATCTCAAGATCGTCGGCGGCGCCCAGCGCGGTTATCACTCACTGCTGGTGCGTAACGATTCCGGCATAGAGGAAGTCGCCGGTCTGGAGGGCAAGAGCCTGGCCTCGCAGAAGCAGGGCAGCACGGCGGATATCGTGCTCAAGGGTGTGATGCTGGCCGACGCCGGGCTCGAGCCGTCCGATCTCAACATCATGGGCGTGGCGCCGGCCGTCGCCGTGCAATCATTGGTCGGTGGGCGCGTCGATGCCGCCTTCCTGTTCGAGCCCTATGATCGCATCGCACAACTCGTGGCACCGGTCGAACAGATCTACGAGATTGGCGAGGTCTGGCCGTTCCCGTGCATGGTCGTGATTACTTCGGGCGAAACGCTGGAAAAACGCGAAAAAGCCGTTTGGGCAGCACTCGATGCTCAGCGCGACGCCATCCGCATGCTCGAAGAAAAGCCCGCCGAGGCGGCGCCGCTGATTACCGAATACTTTATCGCCGAGCCGACGCTGCAAACACTCGAGCAGGGCGAGGTCTCCAGTGAGGCCGTGATCGAACAGGCCATTACCACCCAGGACTTCAGCTCGAAACTGACCGATCAGGACATCGCGCGAATGAAGGAGCTTGCCGCGATCATGCAGGAGCAGGGCATCCTGCCGGCCAGCGACGAGCCGTTCGATGTCGATGCCCTGCTGGACCTTTCCTGGCAGCAGGCACGCACACTCTAGCCCACCGTTAGCCGGCTCGGTCATAACGCGCCGGCGTTGATTCACTAATCTGAAGGGTTATTCCGATTCATGAGTGCTCAAGCGAGTGGTGTGCGCAGTAAAAGCGCTTACCTGGTCGCCATCGTCATCATCCTGTTCTTCTGGCAGGTGGCGGCGTGGTTCCTGCCCGACTTCCTGATGCCCAACGTGCCCGCGGCTTTCGTCCGGCTATGGCAGGAGCTCAACAGCAGCGAATTCTACGAGGGCCTGGCCAATAGCATGAGTCGGTTGGGTATCGGTTACGGCCTGGCCCTGCTGTTCGGCATCGTCCTGGGCCTGCTGGGCGGCACGCTGAATGCCGTGCGCAGTCCGCTCAAGGCGGCCATCATCATCCTGCAGTCAATCCCCTCGATCGCCTGGGTGCCGCTGTTCCTGATCCTGATGGGCTTCGGCAACCTGCCGATCATCGTCGTGGTCGCCATCGGTGCCTTCTTCCCCACCGCGCTGAGCGTGATGAACGCCACCGAGAGCGTCGAGAAGGTGCACATCTCGGCCGCACGCGTGATGGGCGCTTCACGCTCGCAACTGTTGCGCCGGGTCTACTTCCCGGCGGTGACACCGGAACTGATCACCGGCGCGCAACTGGCCTTCGGCAACGCCTGGCGCGCGCTGATCTCCGCCGAGATGATCGTCGGTTTCAGTGCCGGGCTCGGGCGTTCGCTGGCCTACTCGGGCGAGATCGCCGATATGACCGGGGTCATGACCAACATCCTGGTCATCGCCGTGCTCGCCGCCGTGATCGATCAGGTAATCCTGGAGAGCATCAAGCATCGCTTGCTGCGCTACCAGTACCTCTAGCCATAGTTCCACGCAGCGGGCCGAACACCGGCCCGCTCAGTCTTTCCCATCGCTCAGAATTGCAAGTGGATCTTGCCGTAATGCCGCCCCGTTTCTTCGCGACGACAGGCCTCGCCGCTCACTTGTAATAAGCCGGGCAAGCGACCATGGTCAAAGGACACCCGACGTTACACAGGGGTCTCATGACGCGACGCAAGGACAGGCAGCAACCAGGGAAGCAGCAAACGCAATCCGAACAGCCCTCGCGATGGTCGGCGCCGCAGCAGGCTCCGCAGGGCGGCCCCCGCCAGTGGGCCGTATTTCTCTGGTTCGCGCTGGGGATCCTGCTGCTCTTCTACTACGCCGACACGCTACGCCAGCCTCAAGTCACCCAACTCACCTACAGCGAATTCCTCCAGGCCGTCGACAGCGGCCAGGTCAGCGAGGTGACTCTCCAGGGTCAGCGAGTCGACGGCACGCTCAACGAACAGGGACGCCAGGCCTACGACGACGTGGGCGAGACCGGGGCCTTCGAGACCGTGCGCCCGATCGACACCGGCGAGAGACTGCTGCGACGGCTCGAGAACAACGGCATCGACATCATCGCCGAGCCGGTCGACCCGCCGTGGTGGCAGCGTATCCTGGTCGGCGCCCTGCCGTGGATTTTGATGCTCGCCCTGCTGTTCTGGTTCTGGAACCGCATGCAGCAGCGGGCGATGTCGGGCGGCGGCCCGTTCGGCATGGGCCAGTCGAAGGCCAAAAGAGTCCAGCGCGAGGACACCAGCACGCGCATGGGCGACGTCGCCGGCTCGGAAAATGCCAAGCAGGAGATCAGCGAGGTGGTGGAATTCCTCAGGCGGCCCGAGCGCTTTCGCCAGCTCGGTGCCCGGATTCCCCGCGGCATCCTGATGATGGGGCCACCCGGCACCGGCAAGACACTCATGGCTCGAGCCGTCGCCGGCGAGGCCGAGGTGCCCTTCTTCAGCATCAGCGGCTCGGATTTCATCGAGATGTTCGTCGGCGTCGGCGCCTCGCGGGTACGCGATCTGTTCAAGCAGGCACGCGAGGCATCCCCGGCGGTGATCTTCATCGACGAACTCGATGCCATCGGCCGCTCTCGCGGCGCCGGCATGGGTGGCGGGCACGATGAGCGCGAGCAGACGTTGAACCAGATCCTCTCGCAGATGGATGGTTTCGAGGTCGACGAATCGGTAGTGGTGCTGGCCGCCACCAACCGCCCGGACGTGCTCGACCCGGCCCTGCTGCGCCCCGGCCGCTTCGATCGCAAGATCACCCTGGACCTGCCCCACCGCGAGGCGCGGCGCGCGATTCTCAAGGTCCACACCGAAAGCGTCCCGCTGACTGACGACGTCGAGCTGGCGCGCCTGGCCGAGATCACCATCGGCTTTTCCGGCGCCGATCTTGCCAACCTGGTCAACGAGGCGGCGCTGCTGGCTGGGCGGCGCGAACGCACGGAAGTCGACTGGGCCTGTTTCACCGACGCCCGCGACCGCCTGCTGCTAGGCGAGGTGCGCGAGGCCGGGTTGGTCGAACGCGAGCGGCACGTGGTCGCCTATCACGAATCGGGCCATGCCCTGCTGGCCTACCTGCTACCCCACGCCGACCCGCTGGAAAAGGTCACGGTGATTCCCCGCGGCCGCGCCCTGGGAGTCACCGCCCAGGTGCCCGACGAGGAACGCTACAACTTCCACGAGTCCTATCTCAAGGATCGCATCGGCGTGATGTTCGGCGGCCGCCTGGCCGAGTCCATTGTCTTCGGCGAGGTCAGCAGCGGCGCCGAGGACGACCTGCGCCAGGCCACCCAGCTCGCCCGGCGCATGATCGCCCACTGGGGCATGAACGAACACATCGGCCCGGCCGCCTTCCCACAGAGCGAGCAGCACGTCTTCCTGGGCAAGGAAATCAGCCAGGGGCGCGAGCACAGCGAAGCCACGGCCGCCATCATCGACGCAGAGATCCGCAAGCTGCTCGGTGCCATCGAGGCGCATGCCCGAGAGTTGCTCGAGCGCCATCGAGATCGTCTCGATGCCCTCGCCGCCACGCTGGAGGAGCGCGAGACACTGGAGATCGACGAGATTCAGCGCATCCTCGATGCCCCCGTGAAATCGCACGAGACGTGAGCGGGTGACGGTCGGGGCAATCGCCACTGCTGCACTCCGGCCAGACGTCACGGCGCCGGACAGGGCTCCCCCATATCCGTCGTGCGTTGCACATCGGCCGCGTCCGGCGAGGGAAACGTCGTCTTGAATGTGAAAGCCTGGGCCGTCGGTCCATGTTCGCGTAGCTGGCGCAGTTTCGCCTCGGCTTCCTCGACCGACGGATAATGCCCTGCGGGCACCCACCATAAGACCATGTGCGCTTCGCGCATCTTATGGAACCACTCTTTCTTCCGGCGCATGATTTCGACATGCACGGATCGATAGACGTAATCGTGCAGGGACTCGACATCGTCCCAGACCGTCATGTTGACGATGACGTCGTTACCGAAGTAATCGATGGCGGTGGCGTCACCGTCGTCGGTCTGGAGACGCCAGACGAACCCAGGCGAGCGTTCCGCGAGCGTATTGATGCGATCGAGATTGGCAACGAAATCCGCCAGGGCGGGTGAATCGATAGGCGCCACCAGGTGGGCGATGTTCAGTTGGGCCAGCTTGAAAGAAGACACGTCGCGACTCCCGGTTGTCATGACCGATGCCTGCCAAGTCCAGGCACCATTCAGGGTGTTACTTATCGCGCATTCCAGTACCGGCCTGCAACAGCGCGGCGAATTAACCCTGTTACCGCCCTGCGTTGTTCAGTAAAATTCGTGCTTCGATAACGATTCGATGGGATAGCGACATGGGTAGGGCCTTCCAGAACCGCAAGGAATCCATGGCCAAGACGGCCGATGCCAAAGCCAAGGTTTACAGCAAATACGGCCGCGAAATCTATGTGTGCGCCAAGGCTGGCGGTGTCGACCCGGGAGGCAACCTGACGCTGCGGGGTCTGATCGAGCGCGCCAAGAAGGATCAGGTGCCGTCGCATGTCATCGAAAAGGCCCTCGACAAGGCCAAGGGCGGCGGCGGCGAGGACTTCTCCGTGGCGCGCTACGAAGGCTTCGGCCCCGGCAATTGCATGGTGATCGTCGACTGCCTCACCGACAACCCCAACCGCACCTTCGGCGATGTGCGCTCCTGCTTCACCAAGACCAAGAGCAAGATCGGCACGCCGGGCAGCGTCAGCCATATGTTCGATCATTGCGCGATCCTGTCCTTTGATGGCGAAGACGAAGATGGCGTGCTCGAGGCGCTGATGGAAGCCGATGTCGATGTCACCGATATCGAAAGCGAAAATGCCCAGATCACCGTGTTCGCGCCGCACACCGAATACGCCAAGGCCAAGCAAGCCTTGATCGATGCCTTCGGCGAGATCGATTTCGAGGTCGATGAAATACAGTTTTTGCCGCAGACCACCACACCCATCGAAGGCGACGACGTGGCGATGTTCGAGAAATTTCTCGACATGCTCAACGATCTGGATGATGTGCAGAACGTTTATCACAACGCAGAGGCATAATGGCGCACCGGTAACGCATTAAAAGATGCGTGAATTCGACAAGACTCAATTGTCGGCCCGTGTAATTAATTATAAGGACCCGACAACTCATCCATGAGCCAGCATCTAACCTTCTGGCTCATACTCCCGCCATTACCCCTCGCCCTGTGCCGTCTTGCGGTTATTTTCCCCTTGCTTGCGCTTCCCACACTTAGAAACTATACCGAACTAGAGTTGCCGATCAGACTCGCTCGCCATAACGCGAGTGGCAACGGCCTGATAATAACGACAAGAGTTCAGGAGATACCGTCACGCAAGGGTGAATACACACTTTCCGTCCGATTGTGAAACCGGCTTGAATCGCCGCGTTCGCGCGCGCCGGCACTCGGCATAACGCCGTTGCCGCCAATAGGAAAGCCCTGATTTCACTACCCTGGACAGCCTGTTGTTACAGCGCCATGAAAGTGGCCGGGGACGGTAGCGAAGGAACTCGGCTGGGTGGCTGCGTGCCACGCCTGCGGCCTTCGTGCCAAGTCGCACGATCACCGCCTCGACACAAGAGGACGGCAAGATGAGCGAACGTAAAAAGACCAATCCGACAGACGCAGCCGCGCCCACGGACAATCCCGGCAATACCGGGCGGCGCAAGTTACTCAAGGCCGGTGCCGCATTGGGCGCCACCGCGGCACTTGGCTTCCCCTACATCGGCAATGCCCAGACCGGCAAGACCACGACCTGGAAGATCCAGACCTCGTGGCCGGGTGGCATCGGCCTGAAAATATTCGAGGACTGGTGCAAGACCATCGTCGAAAAGACCGGTGGTGAGCTGGCCTTCCAGGGCTTCGGCGCCAAGGCCATCGTAGGTGACTTCCAGCTCTTCGACGCAGTCAAGAATGGCGTGCTCGACGCCATGAACCCGTTCACCCTGTACTGGGCCGGGCGCATGCCTGCTTCCGTGTTCCTGAGTTCCTACCCGTTGGGGCTGCGCAAGCCTTCGGAATGGGACACCTTCTTCTACAGCCTGGGCGGACTGGAAATCGCGCGAGAGCTGTTCGCGGAGCAGGGCATGTACTATGTGGGTCCGATCCAGCACGACGCCAATATCATTCACTCCAAGGTTCCGATCCGCTCGATCGACGATTTCCGAGGGCGCAAGATGCGCGTACCCGGCGGCATGGTGGCGGAGGTATTTCAGGCCGCCGGCGCCAGGACCACCCTGTTGCCCGGCAGCGAGATATTCCCGGCCCTGGAGAAAGGCACCATCGATGTTGCCGACTACACCGGTCCGGCGGTCAACTACGCCCTCGGCTTCCACGAGGTGACCGACTTCATCGTCACCGGCCCACCCGGTTTCCTGTCGATCTATCAACCGGTCGACCTGATGGACCTGACCGTGGGCATGCGGCAGTGGAATGCGCTATCCGACGAGATGAAACAGTTCGTCGAGATGGAAGTGCATGCCTACTCGGATATCCACCACGCCAAGATCCAGAAAGCGGACATGGAGGCCTGGGTCAAGTTCCAGGAAGCCGGTACCATCGTCACGCGCCTGGGCGCCGAGGACGTGGTGGAATTCACCAAACTCGCCGTGCCGCGCTGGTACGCCTGGGCCAACAAGAGCAAGGCCGCGGCCCGTATCTTCCAGATCCAACTCGACTACATGCTATCCCCACAGACCGGCTATGTGACGCCGGACATGATCAAGGGCCAGTCCTTGAACGTGTGACGTGGCATCCATGCATAATATTCCAGGACACCCGACCCCGGCACTGCCGGGGCCGGGCTCGGTGGAGAGTCGTGCGCCATGCCCAACCTGACTTTCGAGCTGCCCCACTGGATATACTGGGTGGGGCTGATCGTATTCCCGCTGATCGCGCTTTACCTGGTGCACAGGCGTGCCCGGCCCGAAAACGCGCCAAGCGTCACCAAGGGTGTTGCCTATCTATTGCTGGTCACCGGCGGTTTCGTGGGCCTGCACCGCTTCTATCTGCGCAGCGCGCTGGGTGTCGTATTCATTCCACTGTTCCTGGTCATCTTGCTGGCCAATGCCCAGGATCGCGAAGCACGCATCGACGTTTCAGCGGCGCGCAACCAGATCGATATCGCCGAGTTCATGGTGGAGCGCTACGAGGCCAGCGCGGCCACGGGCGATGAGGCCGCCGTGCAACTGGCCGAACAGGCCCGCAGCGAACTTGCCAGCGCCCAGTCCACCCTGGAGCGTAGCACTACCGAATACCGCCGCTGGCATTGGATCGCCAGCGTTTGCGCTGTGATTATCCTGCTGCTGCTGCTGGTGGACGCGGTCAGACTGCCGGGTATGGTGCGCCGCCGAGCCGCTCGCGAGCAGCCTCTGCAGGACCCTGGCTCGGATCGCGAAAGCTACGCAGCCGGG
Organism: Modicisalibacter muralis; assembly: GCF_900102945.1. Lineage (GTDB taxonomy): Bacteria > Pseudomonadota > Gammaproteobacteria > Pseudomonadales > Halomonadaceae > Modicisalibacter > Modicisalibacter muralis. The sequence goes on from NZ_FNGI01000003.1 coordinate 71,310, forward strand.
GAGCCGCGCATTCCCGGCGTCAATACGGTTTCGCCGTTCGCCGACCGAATAGACCGCATGAATAGCGTAGTCGGCGAGTTCGTGGCGCTATGGTCGGTCATCGCCGTGTTCGCCTACTACTACGAAGTCATCGCCCGTTACGTGTTCAACTCGCCCACCAATTGGGTACACGAGAGCATGTTTCTGATGTTCGGCATGCAGTACCTGCTCTCCGGCGCCTATGCGCTGCGTGAAGGCTCGCATGTGCGCGTGGACGTGCTCTACAACTACCTTTCGCTGCGCGCCCGAGCCGTCATGGACGTAGTCACGTCGGTTTTCTTCTTTATCTTCGTCGGTACGTTGCTGTGGACGGGCTGGACGTTCTTCCACGACTCGTTCGGCGCGAGCGAAGTGTCGTTCACCGAGTGGGGCATTCAATACTGGCCGGTAAAACTGGCCATACCCATTGGCGCGGCCCTGATCCTACTGCAGGGGCTGGCGGACCTGGTGCGCAATGTCCTGATGCTCAAGCGCGGGGAGGGCTAGCCCATGGGTTGGGAAATCGGTATCGAGTGGCTCACCCTGTGGATGTCGCTGTCGCTGATCGTCGTACTCATGGCCGGCTTGCCGCTGGGGTTCGCCACCGGCGGCCTCGGCTGCATCTTCCTGTTCCTGTTCGGCGATTGGGCGATGCTCAACATCCTGCCCTCGCGCATCTTCCCGATGATGACCAACTACCAGCTTTCGGCGGTACCGCTGTTCATTTTCATGGCGACCATGCTGGAACGAGCGGGAGTGATAGAAGAGCTGTTCGACATGGTCTACAAGCTGCTCGGCGGGCTGCGCGGCGGGCTGGCCACGGCGGCGGTGGTGGCCTCGACCATCATGGCGGCGATGGCCGGCGTGATCGGCGCCACCGAGGTCACCATGGGCATCATCGCCCTGCCCGCCATGCTCAAACGCTTTTACTCGCCGACCCTGGCGTGCGGTGCGATTCTCGCCGGCGGCACGCTAGGCATTCTGATTCCACCGTCCATACTGGCCATCCTGTACGCGGTCATCGCGCAGCAATCGGTGGGCCAGCTCTTCATCGGCGCGGTCATTCCCGGCCTTCTGCTGTCCAGTTTGTACGTCATCTATATCACCATCCGCTGCACGATCAACCCGAGCCTCGGCCCTCCATTGCCGGTCGAGGAACGGGTCAGCGTGCGCGAGAAAGTTCGCCTGCTGCGCGGCATGATCGCGCCGATCTTTCTGGTGACGCTGGTGCTGGGCGTGATCTTCACCGGTATCGCGACCCCGGTGGAAGCGGCGGGCATCGGCACCTTCGGCGCCCTGGTGGTGGCGGCGTTGCACCGGCGCTTGAACCTCATTGCGGTTCGCGATGCCGCGCTGACCACGCTCAAGGCCACCGCCATGGTGCTGTGGATCGTGTTCGGCGCCACCATATTCGTGGGGTTCTACATTCTCAGCGGTGGCCAGGAATTCGTCGCCGACATGCTGCTGAGCACCGACCTTGGGTCCTACGGCATCCTTCTCATCATGATGTTCATACTGGTCCTTCTGGGCATGTTCCTGGATTGGGTGGGCATCCTGTTGCTGACGGTGCCCATCTTCGTGCCATTGATCACCTCGCTGCCCTTCAACGGCGTGTTCGGCCTGCCCGGCGTGGCGCCGGAAGAGGTAGCCCTGTGGTACGGCGTGGTCTACATGGTCAATCTGCAGATCTCGTTCCTGAGCCCACCGTTCGGTTATTCGCTGTTCTACCTCAAGAGCGTGGCACCGCCGGAAGTCACCATGGCCACCATTTACCGCTCCAGCCTGCCGTTCATTGCCCTGCAGGCCACGGGGCTGGCATTGTGCATCGTCTTCCCGGAAATCGCCCTGTGGCTGCCGCGCCAGATCTACAGCGGATAGATGGCATAGATGGCCCGCAAACCAGGGTCACTCCCGATACGGCGCATGAGTGCGCGGGGCGTTCGGCAGTTGTTCATCGAGGGATTGGCGATAGCGGATACAGCCCCGCATGAACTCGGGCCATTCGGGCACCACCGGCGCCAGGTCGCTCGTGTCGGGTAGCAGGGCCCACAGTTGGGGGTGATGCCAGCAGAGATCGTGCCCGCTGCAGTCCCGGTGCTGCCGAATCGCCTCGCGCAGGGCCGTCACCTCCGAGATGAGTTCCTCGCGGGTCATGCCTTTCAAGTCTTCGTCCATTTCCCCACCCCTTTCTACCGCCCTGCCGCCTCGCCATGAAGCGCTCAGCGCGCTCCACTCACCCGCCAGATGATATTGCCGACATCGTCCGCCACCAGCAGTGCGCCGTCCTCGGCAATGGCCACACCCACCGGCCTGCCGAGCGCTTCGCCATCCTCGTTGACGAACCCGGTCAGCACATCGATCGGCTCACCGGCAGGCATGCCACCTTCGAACGGCACGAAGATCACCTTGTAGCCGCTGCGTGGCTTACGATTCCAGGAGCCGTGCTGGCCGACGAACATGCCGCTGGCGAAGCGTTCGGGCAAGGTGTTGCCCTCGGCCGACGTCAGCCCCAGCGAGGCGGTATGCGGCCCGAGGGCATAATCGGGGACGATGGCGCGCTCGACCAGTTCGGGGCGTTGCGGCTCGACCCGCTCGTCCACGTGCTGGCCGAAATAGCTGTACGGCCAGCCGTAGAAGCCGCCCTCCTGAACCGAGGTCATGTAATCCGGCACCAGATCGCTGCCCAGCATATCGCGCTCGTTGACCGCCACCCACAGCTCGCCGCTTTCTTCATCGTTCTCGGTCTGCCAGGCCATGCCGACCGGATTGCGCAGCCCCGAGGCATAAATGCGATGCTCGCCGGTGTCGGGATCGATTTCCCAAATGGCGGCGCGTCCCCGTTCGTTTTCCATGCCGTTTTCGCCCACATTGCTGTTCGAACCCACCCCCACATAGAGCTTGCTGCCGTCGGGGCTGGCGACCAGGCTCTTGGTCCAGTGGTGGTTGATCGGGCCGGCGGGCAGCTCGACGACCGTTTCGCCCGGCGCGGTGATCCGGGTCTGGCCCTCCTCGTAGGGAAAGCGCACCACGGCATCGGTATTGGCCACGTAGAAATCGTTGCCGACCAGCGCCATGCCGAAGGGCGAATGCAAGTCATCGAGGAATACCGAGCGCTGATCGGCCACGCCATCGGCGTCGGTATCGCGCAGCAGGGTGATGCGGTCGGCGCTCTTGCCGCCGGCACCGGCCTTCTTCATGAACCAGCCCATGACCCAGGCCTTGAGCCCGCCCGACTCCTTGGGTGGGCGATTGGTTTCGGCCACCAGCACATCGCCGTTGGGCAGCACATACAGCCAGCGCGGGTGATCGAGCCCATCGGCGAACGCCACCACTTCGGTGCCCGGCGCGGCCCGTGGCTTGCCGCCTTCGGGCCAGCCCGTGGCCGGGGCTATGTTCACCGTCGGGATCAATGACGTATTGGGCGGCGGCAATACGGGATCGGGACCGGTCCCGGCGGATATCGGTAGACGGGCCATATCGCCACAGGCGGTCAAGGTTAGCGCGAGGAATGTGAAAGCAGCCGGACGGTGCAGGGTCATAGCGATATCCTTTTCAAATCATCGTAGCACTCAACTCAGCTTACGTTAGCCGCTGGTGCCCATTGACCCGTCGCTTGAATACGCCCCAAGAACAGACCTGTCCCAGCGGCTGAAATCTTGTATGATCACCTTGTAACATTTCCACATTCGGAGCAGACAACACGATCGATCATTCTTACCAAGCCAGCACGGGAGGTTCTCATGAAGGTATACAGACCCGAATGGCAGTGCACGTTTAACGTAAACGAAGGCGTGGAAGAATCAGCCAGCTTCAAAGAGCGCATCGCCTGGCTTATCCGGGCATTCGCCGACAAGCTGGACGGTAGCGGAAGAACGATCACGATCGATTGCAACGTAACCCCTCAAGTCAGCCGCCAGGATGTCGATATCTGCCTGGGAAAAGGCTTTGAAGTAACCCAGAACCTGCTCACGCAATTCGCCCATCAGGCTGCCTGCGAATACGTTATGCGTGACGCCAAGGCAGAGCTTTTCGAAGAAGAGCAATGGTAATCGGGAATTGACGCACCTGTAGCGACCGTTAAAACGCTCCATCCGGCCCATTGGCGGATGGAGCGTTTTTAGTCAGGCAGGGCAAATTTCAAGTCATAAGACAAAGCCGGCCCGCCAACACCTCGGTTAGCGGGCCGGCGATGAGGCGATACGATCAGCCTTCTTTCACTCCCCTCTCGATCCGTGCACCGATCTCCGGATCGATATTCTTCCAGTACTCGAAGGCCCGCGACAGCACCGGCTCCTTAACGCCGCCCTTGAGGTGGCCGACGACGTTGGAAACCAAGCGAGCGCGCGCGTCCTCGTCCATGACCTTGTTGATCATCGTGTTGGCCTGGCCGAAGTCATCGTCATCCTGTCGCAGGGTGTAGGCGGCACGAACCATGTCGCCACTGGTTTCCCAGGTCGAATCGGCCGGGTAGCGCTCGCCATCGGCGCTCGGGCCGCCCTTGGAGTTGGGCGCGTACACCGGGTCCGAGACGTTGTTGATCCGCATCGCCCCGTCCTTGCTGTAGCTGTGCACCGGCACCTTGGGCGAGTTCACCGGGATCTGCTTGTAGTTGACGCCCAGGCGGTGGCGGTGGGCATCGGCGTAGGAGAAGACACGCCCGATCAGCATCTTGTCGGGGCTGATGCCGATACCCGGCACGAGGTTGTTGGGCTCGAATGCCGCCTGTTCGATCTCGGCATGGTAGTCCGTCGGGTTACGGTCCAGGGTCAGTCTGCCGACCTTGATCAGCGGGTAGTCGCCATGCGGCCACACCTTGGTCAGGTCGAACGGGTTGAAGCGATAGGTTTCGGCTTCCTTGAACGGCATGATCTGCATGTACAGCGTCCAGCTCGGGTGGTCGCCGCGCTCGATCGCATCATACAGGTCACGGGTATGGTAGTCGCCGTCTTCACCGGCCAGCCGGTCGGCCTCTTCCTGGGTGAGGCACTCGACGCCCTGATCGGTCTTGAAGTGGTACTTGACCCAGAACTTCTCGCCCTGCGCATTCGCCCACATGTAGGTATGGCTGGAATAGCCGTTCATGTGGCGCCAGGTCTTGGGAATGCCGCGATCGCCCATCAGCCAGGTGACCTGATGCGACGACTCCGGCGACAGCGTCCAGAAATCCCATTGCATGTCGTGGTCGCGCAGGTGATTATCCGCGCGGCGCTTCTGGGAACGAATGAAATGCTGGAACTTCATCGGATCGCGGACGAAGAACACCGGCGTGTTGTTGCCCACCATGTCGTAGTTGCCCTCGGACGTATAGAACTTGAGGGCAAAGCCGCGTGGATCGCGCCAGGTGTCGGGGCTGCCGCGCTCGCCGGCAACGGTGGAGAAGCGAATCACCGTCTCCGTCTTGGTGCCCGGCTGGAACACCGCAGCCTTGGTGTACTGGCTGACATCGTCGGTGACCTCGAAGTGGCCGAAGGCGCCGCCACCCTTGGCGTGGGGCTGGCGCTCGGGAATGCGCTCGCGGTTGAACATCGCCATCTGCTCGATCAGGTAGTGGTCGTGCAGAAGCAATGGGCCGTCGGGGCCGATGGATAGGGAATGTTCGTCGCTCGCGACCGGAATCCCGGCGTCGGTCGTCGTTGGCTTGCGATTGTCGCTCGTCACGGTGATCTCTCCCTGTGATGGCGTGGTGACAGGGCCACGCGCATTTTTCAAGCTGGCAGGTCGCGACCACGCAATCCGTTTGCGGCCTTGCGTGGCTGACGTTCACGGCGCATGCCTGAATAAACACTCACAGGAATATATAGTTAGAAAACACGATGACTGTCCAACGGCCGGCGGCGCGGATAAGGCGTCCGCTGCCCGCCCTGCATTGCGATACTTCGTGCCCAAGCCACGGCGCAAGAGCCGCAAGGCCCGTGTCATGGGAGCCTGCCGCTGACGGCCCGGCATCGTCATTCGATGGGCCATAGGGTCGGGTTATCCGACCCATCGGTAAATTTCATCGGGTTTCGAGACTCAAGAACGAGCAAGAATAAAAAGGCCAGCCGGTGGGTTTCAGGGCGAGAATCAGTTAAATGGGCTCTCGGTCTCATTCATCGTGGGTCTCGCTGGCCAGCATATTCATGATCAGGCGAATCATCGTCTCCTTGTTGGCCGGGTCGGACTCGGCCACCAGCAGAGTCAACGCCGCGAGCCCCACATCGTTGATTACCTGCCCACCCAGCGCATCGAACAGTCGATCATTGCGATACAGGAAGTCCACGAACAGCAAGGCCGCGCTGCGCTTGTTGCCATCGGCGAAAGGATGATTCTTGACCACGAAATAAAGCAGATGCGCCGCCTTGGATTCCACGCTGGGATAAGCCGGCTCGCCGAATACCGTTTGCTCGAGGTTACCCAGTAACGCATCGAAGCCATCGCCGCGTTCGCGGGCAAACAGCTCCGTGGCTTCACCACGTGCCATCAGTTCGGCCTTGAGTGTCGCCAGCGCCTTTCTCGCCTCGTCAATGCCTGGCAACTGACCGCCCGCTTGGACCTCCGGCTCGGTGAGCAGGCCTTCATCATAGCGTTGCAACAACAGAAAAGTCTGCGCATAACGGGCCACGATATCTACCAGCCCACGCCCGCTGTCGGTATCCAGCGCCGGGCTTTGCGCCGCCTTGCGCACCAGTGCCATGGCCGCTTCCAGCTCGTGGGCGTTGGCTTCGAAGCGTTGCCGGTCGAGCGTCCAGCCCTGGGTCAGGTGCTCGCGCAGGATGCGTGTAGCCCATTGGCGGAAACGGGTACCCTGGTGTGACTTGACTCGGTAACCTACGGATATAATCACATCCAGGCTATAGAGCTCGACCGGTTTGTCTGATTTTGCAATATGCATTTTTTGCATATTGCTTTCTCGCTCGAGTTCTCCCTCCTTAAAAACCTTGCCAAGGTGCCTAGAGATAACTGACTGATCTCGCCCGAATAACTGCACCATTTGGGATTGTGTCAGCCACACCGTATCCCGGCCCGCATCCAGCCGCACATCTACCGACCTGTCGGCATCCTCGTAAATGATAATGGGGTTGCCGCTATCTATAGTCATTCAACTCTCTCCTCCTTGAGCGCCAATCCAATTCAGTGTGGGCATGTGCTGTCTATTTCCGAATCGAGTGCTGAACAAGGATTGGTGCTGTATATAATTACAGCAGTATACATAGACTGGCATCGGCTTGCATCGTGTTCTGTAAAGCAGACAAACCGCCTCGGCTGGTTCTTGAGAACTAAAAAGCTCACGCTGACTCAACCAACCGTATCGCGCACCAAGTGTGTCACTCGCACATCCACGCTGACCGTTAGCGACTCCAATGACGCCACCCTCGCCCGCCCCTCGGCATTGGCGCGGTAGAGATGCGGTGTCATGCTCAGCAGATCGGCAATCTGCTGCGCACCGGTGAGTTCCAGTGGATAGCGAACGGTGTCGGTGGAAAGATGCGTGAAGCCCTGCGGTACCTGGGCATCGCCAGTGCGCTCCGGCTTCAAGGTGGGATAGATAATTTCGCGCAGCTCGCGCAGGTGATCCGGCCCGGCATCGACCTGTAGCAGCAAGCCACCCGGCTTCAGCACGCGGGCAAACTCGCTATATACAGGGAAGCCGAACAGGCACAGCAGGCGGTCGAGCGTACCCGGCTGCACCGGCAGGTTGGCGTTGCTGCCCACCACCCAGCTGGCGCGCTTGTCCTGCTTGGCCGCACAGAGCACCGCCCACTTGGAGATATCCAGCCCCAGCAGAGCCAGTGATTGCCCATCACGGGTCGCTTTCGCCAGCTCACGCAGGTAGTAGCCTTCCCCACAACCGGCATCGAGGCAGTTGGCCGTAGTATCGGCAGGTAGACCTGCCAGCACTGCCCGACTGAGCGCTTCGGCGATCGGCCGGTAATGGCCGGCATTGAGAAAGCGCTGACGCGCCGCCACCATCTCCTTGCTGTCACCCGGATCGCGTGAGCGCTTGTTCTGTACCGGCAACAGGTGCGTGTAGCCCTGGCGGGCGATATCGAAACTGTGGCCGGCGCTGCAGCGCCACACTGTGCCGCTTTGCTGCAACGGATCGCCGTCCAGCGGGCAGGCCAGCGCCTGAAAGGGTGTGATGCTCATGGTCGCCTTATTGGCTTGGGATGGATTTGGCACGCTCCGGTCGCTTGCCCTGGTACTGAATGCGCCGATGTCAGTCGGCCATGGGGGAGTCTGGTGGGTGACGCTGCTCCCTCCGCCAAGTCGCCGGCGGCGCGCCGAAGACGCGCTTGAATGCCTTGTTGAAGGAGGCCTCCGACTCATACCCCGCTTCCAGCGCGACTCGGGAAATGGAGGTCAACGACTCGCGCAAACGGCGTGCCGCCATCTTCATACGTAGCCTGGCCAGATAACGCATCGGAGGAATGCCCACCAGTTCCGTGAAACGCTCGGCGAAGGCCGACCGGGACAACCCGACCTGGCGCGCCAGCATTTCCGTCGTCCAGTGTTGCTCGGGATGGTCGTGCAGATGGGTCAACGCACGACTGACGAACGGATCGCGCAATCCGCCTAACCAGGCACGTTCCTCGGGCGGCAAGCCGGCAAGATAGCGCTGCACGGCCTCGATGAAGAGCAGTTCGGCAAGCCTGGCGAGAAAAGCCGGTGATCGCACATTCCCGGCGGCCAATTCATCGGCGGCAAAGCGGAAGGTGCTCTCGATCCACGACCCCGCCGCGCCCTCCGTCACATCGAACGTCATTACACTGGGCAGGATACCGATCAAGCTATCGCCCAGCATCTCGCTATGCAGGAAACCGCACAGCAGCCGCGTGGTTTCGCCACCACCACCGTATACGATTCGCCCCAGTTCACCGCCGATCATCGGTTGTATCAGGTGATCGACGCTGACAGGGGGACAGCCCATTTCACTACACAGGACATGCGGATCGTTACGCGGCAGGACCACGATGTGCCCCGCCGACGCCATCACCGGCACGTCCTGGTCCACCTGCAGCAGTAGCCGGCCGGCGCTGACGTAATGGTAAGCGAGGATTCTCTCGGGCATTGGGGTGAATGGCCGGCAGTCTTCTGGAGTGACCTGCGCCGCCACACACCACGGCGCCGTGAATTCTGCGTCGAGAAAGACGCCGCCAGTGAAGCGGATCATGCGCAGCACATCGAGCGCAGCATCCATCGATCAATACCTCCATCGCGGCGGATCGGACAACAACGCCGGCGCCTCAACCATTATCGCCCACCGCTCATCCAAGTAGTTTAGCAGCTTGATGAGTGGCCAGACCGCCGCCAGGCGTTCGACACCTCGTCGCCGTCACCCAACTCAAACGTACTGTGGAGTTCTGCCATGCTGACCGACCGTCAAGGAAATCCCCTTCCCGGCGCCACCGCCGAGACCCTGGAGCTTTACAACCGCTCTGTCGATGCCTTCAACCTTTACCGCGGCGACCCTGTCACGCCGCTGGATCAGGCCATCGAGGCAACCCCCGAATTCACCATGGCACGCATCGTCAGGGCCTATCTGCTTGCCCTGGCCACCGAGCCTAACGCCGCCGAGGCAGCCAGGGCCGACGTCGGTATCGCCAAAAACGCACGCCTGAATGACCGGGAGGCCTCTCATGTCGCCGCCCTCGACCACCTGCTGGCCGGCGAGTGGACTGCAGCAGGGATCGCGCTGGATCACCACAATATGCGCTACCCGCACGACCTGATGGCCCTGCAGGCAGGGCACCTGACGGACTTCTACCGAGCCAACACCCGCAATCTACGCGACCGCATCACTCGCGTGCTGCCCAAGTGGTCGCCCGACCTGCCGGCCTATTCGATCGTGCTGGGCCTGTACGCCTTCGGGCTGGAAGAGACCGGTGCCTATGCCCGGGCCGAGGACACCGGCCGGCAGGCACTGGAGCTCCAGCCACTGGACAGCTGGGCGCATCACGCCGTTGCCCACGTCATGGAGATGCAGGGCCGTGCCGAAGACGGTATCGGCTGGATGACGGTGCGTGAGCCCTACTGGTCGGGCGAGGACAATTTTTTCAAGGTCCACAACTGGTGGCACCTTGCCCTCTGCCACCTCGACCTGGGGCAAACACGCGACGCCCTGGCCCTCTATGACGGACCGATCCGACAGGACCGCAGCAGCATGGCGCTGGATATGGCCGACGCCTCGGCCCTGCTCTGGCGGCTGAGCCTAACCGGCCTGGATGTCGGCCAGCGCTGGCAGGAACTGGCGGAAGCCTGGGACAGACATGCCGACGGTAAGCTCTACCCCTTCAACGACTGGCACGCTGTCATGGCCTACCTGGGCGCCGGACGTGACGATCAAGTGGAGCGGTTGCTGACGCTGCTGCGCGATGCCGGTAGCGCCACGGAAACCTCGGCATGGGCCCGGCGTATCGGCCTGCCCCTGTCGGAAGGATTCACTGCATTCTGGCGCGGCGATTACGCCACCGCGATCGACCGCCTGCATCCGGCTCGCTTCATCGCCAACGGTTTCGGCGGTAGCCACGCCCAGCGAGACATCATCGACTGGACGCTGACGGAAGCCGCCCTGCGTGGCGGTTATCCTGACCTGGCCGAGGCATTGGCGAACGAGCGCCTGGCGATCAAGCCGCACAGTCCCCTGAACCGGGCATTTCTGAACCGGGCCAGTACCCCTGACCCCATTGGAAGACAGGTCGCATGAGGTGATGACTCCTAAAGCGACGAGTTGAAGCGCCCCAGCGACTGCTGAGGGAGGGGCCGTCGATAGGGGCAATGCCTCACCTGGAAGGCGTGGCATTGTCCTTATAGTGGATTCTCAAGCATGTAATCCCAGTTGGTGGCCAGGGAGCGGCGGGAGGTGGGAATGACGAGATGAGGGGACGGGCTTTCGCCCCGTCCCGGCAGGCCCGAGAAACGCCCGCCGGGTGGCACTGCCCGGCGGACATTGGGCCTACTGCGAAGCAGCCAAACGACAGCACTCGCGCACCGCGTTCATGCCCTCAGCTTCGTTAACCATCTCCAAACCTGCGCCACCGACGAATACGCCCATCTTGATGTATTGCTCGACGAAGTAATTCTCGCCGGCGTCGGCCACAAACGAGAGCGAGTTATCACTGAACTCAGACTCCGTCGACAAGCTGTGCTCACCCGGTTCGACCACTTCGTAGAAATAAACACCATTGGCTGTTTCACCGAGAAGCTTGCCATCCAGGGAAATCGTTTTCTTCAGTGCCTTTCCCATGAAACTGTCACGGTAAACATACAACCCGGCCATATCCTGCGGCGGCGTGGGGAACTTCTTCAGTGCCAGATCCTCTTCGCTGGACCCCATCGGTACCGAAGCGCATCCCGAGACGACCAGCGCCGCCAACAGCAAGATCCCTGCGATCACATTCCTGAACATCAAAGGTTTCCTTTATTCGTTTTAGTCATTTCTTGTAACGCGTTGCGGCGCACCCGTTGCGGCACGCCACATTGAGGTATCGGCAAGGAGCGAAGGTTATTTAGTAAATTTGAATTATAAAAACAAGTGATTGACTACGGCCTGTATGGCAAGCCGAGTGGGGCCTAGCTGACGCTGGGCCTAGAAAAACAAAAGCCCGACGGTATCGAGGCAATCGATTAACCGCCGGGCCTTGGGGAGTGAAACCTTACTTCTGTGATTCGAGCTTATCCTGCGTCCGCAACTCGAAGTCGCTGGCGTCGTGGCGCTCGTGCAACTGTTCATGCGGCTCGCCGAAGGTGCGATTGACCATGCGCCCGCGCTTCACCGCCGGGCGAGCATCGATCTCGTTGGCCCAGCGCTGCACGTTTTCGTAGGTCTGCACCTGCAGGAACTCGGCGGCATCGTAGAGCCGGCCCAGCGCCAGCTGGCCGTACCAGGCCCAGTTGGCGATATCCGCGATGGTATATTCGTCGCCGGCCAGATAGCGCGTCTCGGCCAGGCGCCGGTCGAGCACGTCGAGCTGGCGCTTGGTCTCCATGGTGAAGCGGTCGATGGGGTACTCCATCTTCTCGGGCGCATAGGCGTAGAAGTGGCCGAACCCGCCACCGAGATACGGAGCGCTACCCATCTGCCAGAACAGCCAGTTGAGCGCTTCGGTGCGTGCGGCGTGGTCACGCGGCAGAAAGGCGCCAAACTTCTCGGCGAGATATAAAAGAATCGCGCCGGACTCGAACACCCGCGTCGGCTCGGGCGTGCCGTGGTCCATCAGCGCCGGAATCTTGGAGTTGGGGTTGACCCCGACGAAGCCGCTGCCGAACTGATCGCCGTCGCCGATTCTGATCGGCCAGGCGTCGTATTCGGCATCGAATCCCTGGGCGAGCAGCTCCTCGAACATCACGCCGACCTTCACGCCATTGGGCGTGGCCAGCGAGTAGAGCTGGAACGGATGCTTGCCGACCGGCAGTTCCTTGTCGTGGGTCGGCCCGGCGACGGGGCGGTTGATGCTGGCGAACTGGCCACCGCTCTCCTTCTCCCAGGTCCAGACCTTTGGGGGTGTGTAGTCGCTATCCTGACTCATGCAGCCTCCTGAACGGATCGATGGCGGGCGGGCCGAGACATGCCGGTGACGCTCGGCCGGCGCGCGTGCCAGGAAAAGATAGCGTGTTAAAGATTCAAGTTCGAGGATAAGGTATCGTGTTATCCAGGAACTCGATGAGACAAGGAACCCGGCTGGATCCCCATGATCGTCATTCACCGCGACACTCACACCACTCAGCCAGCGATCCGCTCCCAAGCTCGTGACAGCGGCTCACCCGCTAGCCGGGCGCCTCGCCACGCATGAGCGACACCCGCCTTTTCCGCTCGTTGCGGATCTATAACTACCGAGTGTGGGCTGCCGGCGCGCTGGTCTCCAATATCGGCACCTGGATGCAGCGCGTCGCCCAGGACTGGCTGGTGCTGACCGTACTCACCGATCACAATGCCAGTGCCGTCGGTATCACCATGGCGTTGCAGTTCGGACCGCAATTGCTACTGCTACCGCTGACCGGCTATGCCGCCGATCATTGCGATCGCCGCCGCCTGATCATGCTGACTCAGGCGCTGCTCGGCCTGCTGGCGTTGGGGCTCGGGCTGGTGACCGTGACCGGCGTGGTCACGCTGTGGCAGGTCTATGCCTTCGCGCTGGGGCTGGGTTGCGTCACCGCCTTCGATGCCCCGGCGCGTCAGACATTCGTCAACGACCTGGTTGGCGAGAGGCACCTGTCCAATGCGGTGGCGCTCAACTCCACCTCGTTCAACAGCGCCCGCATGGTCGGCCCCGCCGTGGCCGGCCTGCTGATCGCCGCCATCGGCACCGGCTGGGTGTTTCTGATCAATGCCGTGTCCTTCGCCACCGTGCTCGGGTCGCTGTGCCTGTTGCGCGTCCAGGAGCTGCACACCACGCTACGCCCGGCACGCAAAGCCGGCGGCCTGACCGAAGGCTTCCGCTACGTGTGGCGGCGTCGCGACTTGAAGGCCATTTTGCTAATGCTCTTCCTGATCGGGACCTTCGGCTTCAATTTCCCGATTTATATCTCCACCATGTCGGTGAGTGTCTTCCATGGCGATGCCGGTCAGTATGGCTTGCTGACCTCCTGCCTGGCGGTCGGCTCGGTGATCGGAGCGTTAATGGCCGCCAAACGCGACCGCCCGCACATGCGGCTGCTGTGCCTCTCGACCCTATGCTTCGGCACCTTCTGCGGATTGGCCGCACTCGCCCCCAACGAAGTTTGGTTTGCCGTTGCACTGATGCTGACCGGCCTTTCCGCGCTGACGTTCAACACCGCCGCCACGGCGCTCATGCAGCTCTCCACGGAACCGACGATGCGCGGTCGCATCATGGCCCTGCGCATCGCCATCACCATGGGCGGCACGCCCATCGGCGCCCCCATCGTCGGTTGGCTTGCCGATTACGCCGGTCCGCGCTGGGCCATGGCCGTCGCCGCCGCGTCCGGCATCGGCGCCGCTGCAGTCGCCGCGCGGCTGATGATCCGGCAGCGTCGGGCGCGCTCCCGCGACGAGTAACTTGGCAGGCCCTCTACACTCCTATAAGAACGCCGCCGGTTTCTGCCGGCGGCGTGGACTTACCTGGGAGCGGGTCACGTTCTCTTAGGCGGCAACCCCATCTTCTCCAGCGTCAGCGTTTCATCGGCGCGCCCCCAGCCGCCATCGGCGACTTCCTCCACCAACACCACGGTGTAGGGGCGCACCTCCTCGCCGAAATACTCGACGAACATGGCGGTGGTGCGATGGATGATCTCTTCCTTGCGGGCATGATCGAGAATGCCCTCGGGGAATTTGTAGTTGGCAAATGGCATGAATCTCTCCTCGGCTCGAAGCGTTCGGGCACAAGCGGTTGCAGGTCGGGTGCGCTTATACCATGCCGCCGTTGACGCGCAGGATCTGACCATTGACCCAACGACCCTGCGATCCGGCCAGAAACGCCACGGCATCGGCGATCTCCTCGGGTTGGCCCAGGCGCTCGAACGGTGACATAGCGGCGATCTTCGCGACCTGCTCATCGCTTTTTCCCGCGAAGAACAGCTCGGTGGCGACCGGGCCCGGCGCCACGGCGTTGACGGTGATCTCGCGGCCACGCAGCTCGTTGGCCAGTACCTTGACCAGCCCTTCGACGCCCGCCTTGCTGGCGATATAGGCCCCGTAACCGGGGAACGACTTGCCCAACACCGACGACGAGAGCGCGATGATGCGCCCGCCCTCGCCCAGAGTCTCGGCAGCTTTTGCCATCACCAGCCAGCTACCGCGCAGATTGGTCGAAAGCGTGCGATCAAAAGATTCGAGGTTGTCGGTCGTGATATTTGCCATCTGCATGACACCGGCGCTATTGACCACCACATCGAGGCGCCCGAAGGCTTCCCGCGTGGCAGTAAACAGATGCTCGACTGCCGCCGCATCGGCGACGTCACCCTGCACCGCCAGCGCGCGGCCGCCAGTGGCCTCGATCTCGGCCACCGTCTCGTTGGCGCGCTCGGTGTTACCGGCGTAGTTGACGGTGATAGCGAAACCATCGGCCGCCAGTTTCAGGGCAACGGCACGACCGATCCCGCGGGATGCACCGGTGACGATGGCGACTCTTTCATTGGCTTGACGCATGTCTTGGTTCCTTCTCGATGGGGTGGGATGCGGGAGCCAGTATCGCGATTCATTTGGGATAAATAATCACTGCTATACTGACAACACCATTCAACCAGCCATAACAATAGCTATGGACCGCTTCGATGCACTGACGCTCTTTACCCGGATCGTCGAGACCAGCAGCTTCACCCGCGCCGCCAACGGCCTGAACATTCCCCGAGCCACCGCCACGCTGGCAATTCAGCAGATGGAAGCACGACTGGGCGCACGGCTGCTGGCGCGCACGACCCGCCAGGTGCATCCGACGCCAGAGGGCCAGGCCTTTTACGAGCGCTGCGTGCAGGTACTGGCCGACCTGGAAGAGGCCGAAGCGGTGCTCAAACCCGTAGCCGCCAATCCGAGCGGGGTATTACGGGTCGAGCTACACGGCGCACACGCCCAACGGATCGTGCTGCCGCGCATCCGCGAATTTCGTAGCCGCTATCCTGAACTCGAGCTGGTGATCACCAGCGGCGATCGGCGAGTCGACCTGGTGGGCGAAGGCATCGACTGTGCGCTTCGCGGAGGCACACCCAATGACTCCAGCCTGGTCGCGCGCAAGCTGGTCGATCTGCCCCAGGTCATCTGCGCCAGCCCCGACTACCTCAGCCGCTTTGGCACGCCCCGGCACCCCGAAGAACTCGGCGAGCATCAGGTAGTGCGCTTCTTCTCCGGCAACACAGCGGTGGACAGCACGCTGGACGTGATGGTGGATGGATCGCCGCAAGCCTTCGCTACCGGCGGCTGGATGACGGTCAACGATGCCACGAGCTACGTCGTCTGCGCGCAGCAAGGGTGTGGGCTGATTCAGCTACCGCGCTTTCATGTGGAGGCGGCGCTGAACAGGGGCGAACTGGTGGAAGTGCTGCCCGAATGGGACAAGCCGACGCTGCCGCTGTGGGTGGTCTACCCGCAGCGGCGACAGCTCTCGCCGCGGGTGCGCGTGTTCATCGACTGGGTAGCAGCGGTTTATGAAGCGCGATTTGGCACCAACCGCCCAACGGCCTCCGCGCCGCGCGTCACACCCGCCTCGCGGAAATCACGCTAACTCTGGTGATGGCCTGGCGCGACAACTCGGCGATCGCCTAGTGCTTACCGTCGACAAGGGCTTATCGGCCCTGATCGCGCTCAACGAATCGTCTCCGTGGAAAGGGGCGATCGCTGGTGGCCTTCATTGGGGCTCACCGGCACCGTTGTCGAGTGGATGTTTGGGCCTTTCGCCGCGCGCGATATCGTGTTCGCTGATGACCGTTACCTCTCTCGGCCACCACTCAGGGTGGTTGTCCCGAATGAAGACCATCAGCCTCTCCCGGACATTCATTTCAGCGACCCAGCCGGCGAAGGGATCCGATGTCATGAGATAGCAAACGACCATCTGGGCTCTCTCGGTTTGCCCCGTTACATAACACGACAGCTTGTGGTGTTCGATGACGTTGTCTTCTTCCTTCGCATACTCCAGGAACTTTCCTCTCAGGCACTGGATATCGGCGCTCAAGTGAAGGGTCATCTCCAGGCTTCTGTACTCCTTCGTACTCTTGATTGACAGGTTCTCGAAGGGTCTGGAGACGAAGTACGTGACCGGCACGATCAAGCGCCGTTCATTCCAGGCTCGCAAGCGGATGAACGTATAGAAGATGCCCTCCACATAGCACCATTGACCTTCGAACATCACCAGGTCGCCAATGCGTATGGACTTCGCCAACGACAACTGAAACGAAGAGAGGATATTACCCAGTACGGCCTGGCCTGCAATCCCCACCAGCACCGTCAGGACACTGGCCGACGCCAGGAGGGATATCCCCAGCGTCTCGAAGAGCTGGATCTGACTCAGCACATATATCGAAACCGCGGTCACCGTGACCAGGATGATGAGCCGACGTGCCGCGTAGAGTGTCGTCAGTAACCTACGCTCGTCCTGGGGCTTGGTGTCATCGATCTGCCCCAAAAGACGCCGCGTCAGTCTCAGCATGAGGGTGTCCACGAGGCGAAGCGCGATCGTACCGGCTCCCCAGGCCAGAATGGCAATCAACAGCACCCGGAAGGAGGTGGTTGCCACGGCCGAGAAGGATACCGCATAGCCGAGCACCGCCTGGGTCACCAGTGACATGACCACGAGCACCACGGGCCCCCTGATCCGGCCGACGAAAATGCTGGGTGCACCGGAAGGCAGCCAGTGTGTCGTCCACCCGACCAGCCAGTAGATTCCCCACCCCATCAGACCAATCACCAGCAGGAAAATCGGAATGGCTAACCATTCCCAGATCTTGAGCATCCCGAACGAGCCCTTGAAACGCTCCGGGATATATTTCTCCAATAACGAGGGACCATATTCCTCATAGAGCACTGGGATAAACGACACGCTGTCCGACATGATCAGCCAGACCGGCTCCTGACCGCCCACCCGATACCGGCCCAGACGAATGTCATAGGTTTCGCCCTTGGCCGTGAGCGATGCCAGCTTGAGGTTCCGGCGCGGCTCTCCTACCTGGGGGTGCTGACCCGACGGGTCTTCGATGGCGGCATCCTGGCGTCCCGAGAGACTGGAAGCGTTGAGCCACTCGCCACGCTTGAGGATTTCGGACAATTGCCTGGCCAACTGGCCCCCTCGCTCTCGCTGCTCCGCCGGGGTCAGCTCGGAAAGGTTGAGAACATGCGCCGCCGCCGCGAAGTCCTTGTTTTCGGTTAGCTCCAGGAAACTTCGGATCGTCTCCCTGGGCGTTATTCGCTTGACCGTCTCGGGGGCCTCGCCCAACCCTGCGTTAAGCGATTCGACGGAGAACCAGCGCGTCTCGTCGCCCTGCGTTTGCGCCACACACAGACTGCAAAACGTGAACGCTACTGCGGCCACCAGCCACAGTCGCCATGAGCCAATTTTCTTCATATGTCCGTTACCGATTCAGTGGGTCATCCATGTATTCCACTACCACCGGATCGATCCCGATCCGGCCGGGCCTGCCCCTGACATCAGGCTACCGGGTCAGTGGCTGCTCGCAGTACAGCGTACCCGCTATTGGCTCGTCCAGTTCTTGGGAATGGTGGCAGGACGGGCCGCACCGCTTAACGACCGCAATTTTCGCAAAAGCGTCTTTAAAGCTATTGTTGCGGATGTTCTGAAACAGACAGACTTTGTGTCATTGATCCCCGTAGAGCCTCCAGCAAGATTCTTGTTATCGCTGATTGGTGCCGGATACGGGGATAAAGCAGAACAATGGGTACTTCCCGCAATGGGTAGTGTTCAAGTACACGAACTAGCTCACCATTATCGATGTACGGCCTTGCCATCCGTTCTGGAACCGAACAGATGCCCAGGCCCTGCAGACAAGCTCCCAGACTGGCATTGATGCTGCCTGCTGCAATCCGCCAACTGCAGCGATAAACCGTTCCGTCCGCAAAATGCCAATGGTTGCGTCGAGCAGCGGCAACGATCGTGGGAAATCCGTCCAGGTCGGCAACAGTTTTCGGCAGTGTTCGCTTTTGTAGGCATTCTGGTGTCGCAACCAACGTCTGCGATGCACTGCCCAGCGTTCTCCCTATCAGCTCCGAATCCTCCGGCTCGCCTAGACGAATAGCGAAATCGACCCCCTCCTTCACGATATCCACCAGTTCATCGCCCAATACCAAGTCGAAACGGAGACCGGGGTAGGATTTGGTCAGACTCCAAATCGCTGGAGCCAGAAAGTTCTCACCAAACATCACTGATGTGCTGATACGAATCAGGCCTGTGGGCAAAGCCTGGTCTTCGCGGATTTCCGTCAGGGCTTCTTCCGCATCATGTACGAGGCCACTGACGCGCTGAAAATGGCGTTGCCCTGTATCCGTAAGCGACAGCGCTCTGGTTGAACGACGAAACAGTGTCGTATGAAGCGCATCTTCGTAGGCCCTCAGGCGTCGGCTTATGGTCGCTTTCGGCAGGTTCAAGCGCTTGCCTGCGGCGGTCATCGAACCCGTTTCAGCCACGGCCACGAAAACTGCCATGCCATTCATATTCATAGGCGACTGTCTCAATAAAGCAACAATTGCGTCTCAAATCCAGCACTTATGTTCCACATTCTAGCGCTATAAGCTGTATATCTCTTCATTCTGCTTTTGTAAGGAGAAGACCATGAAGGATCGCAAACAGACAATTGTCGTAGTGGGAGCCTCGGGCCAACAGGGCCAAGGCGTGGTTGATGAACTGAAAGCCGACGGCGCGTTTCAAGTGCGGGCCATAACACGACAACCCGAACGTTACCGTGGAATGGCAGATGAGGTGATATATGCCGATCTCGATCGGCCGGAAAGTCTGAGCAAAGCCTTCCGGGGCGCTTACGGCGTCTATGCCGTCACTAACGCCTGGCAATCGGGTACCGATGAAATCGCCCAGAGTCGTGCCATGATAGCCGCTGCCAAAGAGAATGGCGTCAGACACTTTGTTTGGTCGACCTTGCCCAACGTAGAAAAGATCAGCAGGGGTCGCTTTGACGTACCCCACTTCACCAACAAAGCCAGAATGGACAAGGAAGTCGCCGCCGCCGGCTTTCGTTATCACAGCTATGTTATGCCAGCATTCTATTACCAGAACTTCATCCAGAATCTGGCAGCACGCCCTCAACCAGACGGCTCACAAGGCTGGTCCCTGCCCATCAGTCCGGATGCGGCTATCGATATGGCGGATATTGGAGAGCTGGGAAAACTGGTGGCCGCGGTATTTCGTCATCCCGAAGAAACGGGACAAGGCGTTTACCTGCTCCATGTGGGAAGCCAGGTCAGCTTCAACGACATCATCGGCGGGTTCAAGCAACAAGGAATAGAGCTGACGTTCTCTCAGGTACCGGTGGAGTCCTTTGCGAAGGTCGTCCCCGGCGGCCATGAGCTGGCACAGATGTTCGCCTGGTTCGAGGCGCATGGCTATTTCGGCGACTATACGCGGGAACGCGCATTGGCAGCGACGCTCATGGGACAAGCACCAACTGAGTTCTTTGAGTGGGCAAAGAGCAACCTGAAGCTCGAAAGGAAAAATGATGAAAGGGCCTGATATGGTGGCCATTGCCGTTGACGGGGCTCGGCGTCGCGCTGTTGCTCGAACGACTCACCGGGCTCGACACGTCGCCCGGACTCTATTTCCCGTATCAGCTACTCGATTCGCAGCGCTATTTCGACCGCTTCCAGCACGCTGGCGGAGAAATCCTGACGTTGGAGGTGCTGTGACGTCTAAAGATACCGCTCGCCCCTCTCACTTTCGGCATCACCACGATAGGCTGATCGACATGACGGTATTAGCGAACGCCTTGCCTACCCACCGCAACAGGGATCGGCGACATTGAATCAACTACTCGCCATGCGGGCTTTCGTCCGCGTCGTCGAAACGGGCTCTTTCAGCCAGGCTGCCAATCATCTGGTGCTGCCGCGCTCGACGGTGAGCAAGCTGGTGTCCGACCTGGAGAGCCATCTCGGCATCAAGCTGCTGAACCGCACCACGCGCGCGGTGGCGGCGACAGCGGACGGGCTGGCGTACTATCCGCGTGCCGCGCAGCTAATCAGCGAGTTGGATGCGATGGATAGCGACATGCGGGGCAACAAACTCAAGCCCAGCGGCCACTTGCGTGTCGATGCGCCCTCCACCTTCGCGACCAGCCTGTTGATACCGGCCCTGGCGGACTTTCAGCGCGAGTACCCTGATATCAGCGTGGCGCTGGGCATCAGCGATCGGGCGGTGAATCTCGTCGGCGAAGGCGTGGACTGCGTGATTCGCGCCGGCCGGCTCGACGAACTGTCGATGGTCGGGCGCCACCTTATCGAACTGGATTACGTGACCTGCGCGGCGCCGGGCTATCTCGAACGCCGGGGAATGCCATTGCACCCCAACGCGCTCGACATCGACCACACGCGACTCGGCTACTTCATCGCGGCGACAAACAAACTGATGCCGCTGGCATTCGAGAAGGGAGATGAGCGATTCACGATGAGCGAGAGCGACTACGCCGCCAACGATGGCAACGGCCTGATGGCGATGCTGCTCGCCGGGCTCGGCGTCGGGCAGCACTTCAAGCGCTGCTTACAGCCGCATCTCGATTCCGGCGAACTGGTACCGGTGCTAACAGAGTGGAGCCGCCCAAGCATGCCGTTCCACATCCTCTACCCGCCCAACCGACACCAGAGCGCCAGATTGAAGGTCTTCATCGAGTGGCTACTGGCGACCTTCGAAGACTAGCCAGCCAAACATCAGGCGATGATCGCCGTCACACGAATCTCGACCCGCATCATCGGCAGGCCCAGCGCCTCGACGCCGGTCTGCGTCCAGATCGGTGAGTGCTTCGGCATATAGTGTCGGTAGAGCCGCGTCATCGTCTCGTTCACCTCCGGCGGGAAACCGCCGACATGGTAGGAATTGACATGGATGACGTGCTCCCAACCGGCCCCGGCGGTCTCGAGCGTCCGCTCGACGTTACGGAACGCCTGCTCGACCTCCTCCACCAGCGACTCTGGTATCTCGAAGTCGTCATTCCAACCGCCCTGCCCGGAAATCTCCACGCGGTTATCGACCCTCACCGCCTGCGAGTAATACAGCAGATCCAGCGCCTTCTCCCCAAAGCCGGGGGTGATGAAAAACTCGGGCTTGCTCATCGATTCAGCCTCTTGCGTCGTTGATGGCTACCGATGCTAGAGCGCCGAAACCGCGAGCAGAAGACGCTAAATCCGACATGACTGTCCATGGGGATGGACAATTAACTTATGCCCGGCATGAGATGTTCCCCGAAAACACGAGTGACTCGCAGGCACAAAAAACCCGCCGATCAGCGGGCTTTGGTTACGGCTTACGTGACTCGCGACGAAGACTCTGCTCCATACGGTGTGAGCTGTGACGGTATTTACCTGACAGTCGGCCAGCACGGCCCGGTCCACTGTCTCGGCGATGGTCTCGTCGCGCTGTTCCTCGTCGAGCAGGGCATCAGGATGTAAGTGCGATTGCCACTGCTTAGACCGCAGCAAGCAAGAAGCCTTCTTTTCGCCGCCAACCACCACTCCAGCAATGCGTCTTCCCCAACGCAACAAATGATAGGCTAGGCATTAGCAGTGGGGTTCAACTGGCCAAGAGAGCGTGTTTGTGAGTTATTTTCGCCGAAAGCTGTGGTTTGCCGACCAAGACGGACAGCACCAATTACAGCAGGACGATCTGCTAATCCGCCGCGAGCCGATCGTTGTACTTGGCGAGCCCGGCATGGGCAAGACTGAGCTGCTCAAGGAGCTAGGCGCGAAAGACGGCAACGCGTTCTGTCGCGCCCACAAGCTGGTCAATCGGGTACGGCCGGAGACGCTCTTGGGAAGCAACCGCCGTCTAGTGGTTGATGCACTAGACGAAGTTTCAGCGCAATCGGACGGCGATGCGGTCGACTTGGTGCTGCGCAAGCTGGGGGAGCTCGGCTACCCGCCATTCATTCTCAGCTGCCGAGCAGGGGAGTGGCGCGCTGCTATCTCATCGCAGGCGATCGCCGACCAATATGACGATGTGCCGCCACTGGAAGTGCACCTTGAACCGCTCGGCGAGGATGAACAGTATGAGCTGCTCTCCCAACTAACCGGCGACGCGAAGCGTGCGCAGACACTGCTTGATCATTTCGTGCGGTTCGGTCTCGACTTCCTCGGAAACCCGCAGACGCTAGAGCTGGTCGCCGCCATGCCTATAGATCGGCCGTTACCGGCAACCAGCGGCGCACTTTTCGAAGACGCGATCGAAACGCTCAGGAAAGAGCGTAACCCTCAGAAAGATGAGCTACCCCATGATGAGGTTCTTGATGCGGCGGGGGCAGCGTTTTCGGCGCTGATCCTGTCCGGCAATGCGCGCATCACCGATCAACCGAGCGGCACGATCGATCCCGCCGACAAGGCGCTGCCACTGGCAGAAGTTGAGGCATTTGGTAACGGCCACGTGAAGTTGGCTGCAAACACAAAACTTTTCGCGACCGATCTCGACGGCCTGACCTACGCCCATCGCCGCATCGGTGAGTTCATCGGCGCACGCTGGCTGGCTGCGCGCGCCGACACGCGGGCGAAGCGGCAACGGCTACTTCAGCAGTTTCAATCATACGGGCTGGTACCTGCTTCACTACGCGGCATCCACGCCTGGCTGGTGCGCGACCCGCACCTGGCATGCGGGGTGATCGATGCGGACCCAATGGGCGTGGTCGAATATGCCGACGCGGAGGCGCTGACGCCCGAGCAGGCGTGGCAACTGTTCTCGGCCCTAGAGCGGCACGCCGTCGCCAATCCGCGCTTCAGCGGCTGGCATGAGCACCGCGCGGCGGCGTTGGTAACACCGCCGCTAATGGATGAGGTTGCACGCGTGATCGGCGACCGTGAGAGCGAGTTTGGACTACGGCTGCTCTTGCTGCAGCAGCTCAAAGGTGCGACAACTGCCGAAGGGCAACGCCCGCTGCTGCGCGAGCGCATGCTTGACGATACCGAGCCCTACGGCATCCGCTATGCAAGCGCGTTAGTGCTAATCGCGCTTGGCGGTGAAAACTGGCCCGTGCTGCTTGAAGAGCTGCGAAGGCAGGTACGCAAGGGCTCCCTTCGACTCGCGCACGAGCTGCTCGATGACATCGGCGTAGATATGTTCAGCGATGAGCAAATTGTCGCGATTGTCCTTGCCCGCGATGGGCTATCGGTGAGCCCGATCGAAGCAGACTCAGAGGGCACCACTGTATTTGGCTTCTATCGCCTTGCTAATCATGTGCCTGTTGAGAGACTTGATGGTTTGCTTGACCTCTTCGCTTCCCATGCAAGCATGCTTCTTCCCGATCATGCAGGGATAGAAGAAAATGACTTAATCGACCTCCAATATGCCCTGATTCTCAAGCGTATCAAGAACGGCGATTCAATCGATCCGCTGCGACTGTGGCAGTGGCTCAAACCATTCGACGCACAAGATTCATATCGACGTGAGCAGGGGAAAGAGATCGGAGCGTGGCTGAAGGCGAATCCGAAAGTACGCTTATCAATCCAACAGCACGTCTTAATCGATAAGGTTGACGATAAAAATATTTGGCAGCGCGCCTGGCCGCTTCAACGTGGCATTATCGACCTATACCCTACACATGCTGAGATTGTAAGCCTGCTTCAAACAATCGATCCGGATAATCACAACGAAGCACATTGGCGCGAGATTGTCGCGCTGGGCCGCGTCTGGGGGGAAGAAGGAAAACCTCTGTGTAAAGCAATCAAGTCCTTAGTCCAGCATCGGCCTGACCTGCTCACCTGGATCGATGGCCTAGCCGATCGAAAGGTTCCAGAATGGGAGCTTGAGCACGAGGAGAAAAAACGTAAGCGTCAAGAGCAGAAAGAAGCCGAAATCGCCGAGCATCGCCGCAACTTCCATGCCAATATCGAAGAGGTTCGGTCAGGCCAATATGGACGAATCCTGCCGCCCGCAAGGGCATACCTCAATCACTTTCGAGACATTAGCGACGACTTATCAGCACACGATCGCGTTGCGGACTGGCTTGGGGAGGAAATCGCAGCTGCGGCTCTCGAGGGCTTCGAAGCATTTCTCCAAGCCAGTCCACCGCGACCTAGTGCTAAAGAGATCGCGCTGAGCTACGCCCAGAGTAAGCTCTGGCCGGCAGTCTATATCATCGTCTCGGCGCTCGCCGAGCGAGTCCGCACGCGGAGCAAACCGTTTGAAGGGGTCAGCAGCGAGCGGCTAGCCGCCGGCCTGTTCGAATGCTGGCATGGGCCCATCGCCGATCACGCCGGGCTGGAAGAACTCGCGCCTAAGATCGAGGCTGAATTGAAGTGGCGAGGGCGCTGGGAGCAGGTGGTGCGGCTCTATATCCAGCCGCAGTTGAGGTTGGGGCGTCAGCATGTGGACCATCTTTGGGCATTCATGAGCAGCAAGGACGGTGGCTTCGGTGCTGATCTTGCTCAGGACTGGTTATTGCATTATCCCGCCATGTCGGATGAGGCAGAGGTTGAGATGATCGACCGATTGCTGCGCTCAAATCGCCGTGACGCGCTTCGAGTACTGGTTGCCGCTCGACAGGAGAGGGAGATTGGCGAGGAACGGCGGCGGAATTGGCAGGCGGTAGCGCTAATCGTAGATTTCGATGCAGTACGTGAGCGGCTGGGAGATACGATTAAACCCGAATTGCTTTGGCATCTCCGAGACCGCGCTGGACATGGTAGGCGTGACGAAGGAACCGGCACGCTCCTGTCAGTTGACCAACTTGCCTGGATGATCACAACCTTTCGCGAGCAATGGCCCGAGGTTAGCCGGCCAAGTGGGGTAACGACAGGCGATGTAAACCCTTGGGACGCATCAGAGTACATCCGGACGCTAATTACTCGCTTGGCAAGTGA
Source organism: Modicisalibacter muralis (assembly GCF_900102945.1). Taxonomy (GTDB): domain Bacteria; phylum Pseudomonadota; class Gammaproteobacteria; order Pseudomonadales; family Halomonadaceae; genus Modicisalibacter; species Modicisalibacter muralis. The sequence continues at coordinate 96,766 of NZ_FNGI01000003.1, forward strand.
CGTATCGGCTGAGGCAGTGGCTGCGCTCACCGCCCTACGAGACGCACCCGAGGACAGTTACACATGGATGCTGAGAACGGTCTCTTTCGAGCAAAGGCAGAAGCAGGCTAACGAAGACTATAAACCGCCAACGCTCGACAAGATCAAGATGGTGCTTGATGGCGGGCCTCCGGGCAGCGTTGCAGATCTTCGCGCCATCGTGGTCGAAGAGCTGCGCGAACTGGGCAAAAGGCTGTGCGGCAGTTCAGAGGACGAAATCGACTTTTTCTGGACCGATGATGGTCTCCCGCGCACCGAGAACGAGTGCCGCGACAGGACCGTCTCATTGCTGCGCGGCCACCTTGAGCCCCTATCACTCTACCCCGCCAATGAGGCCGACATGCCTCAGGATAAGCGCGCCGATATTGTCTTCTATCATGGCGGCCTGCTGTTGCCATTAGAGGCCAAACGACACCAGCATCGAGACCTGTGGAATGCAATTGATGGCCAGCTTGAAGCACTCTACACCGGCCACTGGCAGGCAGAAGGACAAGGCCTATTCCTCGTTTTCTGGTTTGGCTCCGACTACCAAGTTCCCGCGCCTCCCAGCGGTGGAGCCAAACCGACCAGCGCCGTCGAGTTACAAAATGAGCTCGACCAGCACTCAGCAGTGAAAGCGGGTCGGGTCGAAGTTGTGGTGCTCGACTTATCGCGCTAAACCTCGCCCTATTTATCAGCACTCGAACATCAAACTAACATCAGCTAGATAACGCCTTGCAACAAAAAAACCTGCCGGTAAGGGCAGGCTTTTGTATGACGCGAGCAATGCGGCGTGGCTAGGCGCCCCTCATCGGTCCTATCCGACCGCTCACTCCCACTCGATCGTCGCGGGCGGCTTGCTGCTGACGTCATAGGTCACCCGCGATACACCGCTGATTTCGTTGATGATGCGGTTGGAGACTTTCTCCAGCAGCTCGTACGGCAAATGCGCCCAGCGAGCGGTCATGAAGTCGATGGTTTCCACGGCGCGCAGGGCGATGACCCATTCGTAGCGGCGGCCGTCGCCGACCACGCCGACCGATTTCACCGGCAGGAACACGGCGAAGGCCTGGCTGGTCTTGTGGTACCAGTCGGCATTGTGCAGTTCCTCGATGAAGATGGCGTCGGCTTCGCGGAGAATATCGGCGTACTCCTTCTTCACTTCGCCGAGGATACGCACGCCGAGGCCCGGCCCCGGGAAGGGGTGGCGGTAGACCATGTCGTAGGGCAGGCCGAGTTCCAGGCCGAGCTTGCGCACTTCGTCCTTGAACAGCTCGCGCAGCGGCTCGACCAGCTTGAGCTTCATGGTCTCGGGCAGGCCGCCGACGTTGTGGTGCGACTTGATAACGTGCGCCTTGCCGGTCTTGCTGGCGGCGGATTCGATCACGTCCGGGTAGATGGTGCCCTGGGCGAGAAAGTCGACGCCGTCAATCTTGGCGGCTTCGACATCGAACACGTCGATGAAGGTGTTACCGATGGCCTTGCGCTTGGCTTCGGGATCATCGATGCCTTCCAGCTTGGACAGGAACTGCTCTTCGGCATCGACGCGGATGACCTTGACGCCCATATGGTTGCCGAAGGTTTCCATCACCTGGTCGCCTTCATTCTTGCGCAGCAGGCCGTTGTCGACGAATACGCAGGTGAGTTGATCGCCGATGGCCTTGTGCAACAGCGCGGCGACCACCGAGGAGTCGACGCCACCGGATAGCCCCAGCAGCACGTGGCGATCGCCGACCTGATCGCGCACGCGGGCGGTGAGATCTTCGATGATCTTGGCCGGGGTCCATAGGCGTTCCGCCTGACAGATATCCAATACGAAGTGTTCGAGAATGCGCTGGCCCTGCAGGGTGTGAGTCACTTCGGGATGGAACTGCACGCCGTAGAAGCGTTTCTCGGGCCAGGTCATGGCGGCGATCGGGCAGCTCGGGGTGGAGGCGGTGACGGTAAACTCGGCGGGTGCTTCGGCGACCTTGTCGCCATGGCTCATCCACACATCGAGCAGCGCCTTGCCGGTAGCTGAGTCGACGTGGTCCTTGATGTCCTTGAACAGGTCATCGTCGCCGTCGATACGTACCTGTGCATAGCCGAATTCACGCTTGTTGGAGCCCGCCACCTGACCGCCCAACTGCTCGGCCATGGTCTGCATGCCGTAGCAGATGCCGAATACCGGCAGGCCCATCTCGAACACGCACTGCGGCGCGCGCGGCGAACCCAGCTCGGCGACCGACTCCGGCCCGCCGGCGAGAATGATGCCGTTGGGCTGGTAGTCGCGAATCTCCTGCTCGGTGATATCGAAGGCGCGAATCTCGGAGTAAACGCCGATCTCGCGGACGCGACGCGCGATCAACTGAGTGTACTGGGAGCCGAAATCGAGGATCAGGATCTTGTGGGCGTGAATGTCGGTCATCGGATGCTCTCTAAATAAGCAACGGCGCCTCTTAGCGCCGCTGACGAACGGTGTCCAGAATCTTTCGAGCGATGCTCAGGCAAGGCGAACCGCGACGAGACAGCGGAGTTTACATGCCGGTAAATGAGCATGTTGAGCCGCGGTTCAACACAGCCTGAGCGAGCGCAGATGATTCTTACCCTACTCGGTAGTTGGGGGCTTCCTTGGTGATCTGCACATCATGAACGTGGGACTCGGCGAAGCCGGCGCCGGTGATCTTGACGAACTCCGGCTTGGTGCGCATCTCGTCGACGCTGCGGCAGCCGGTGTAGCCCATCGAGGCGCGCACGCCGCCGATCAACTGGTGAACGATGGCATTCATCATGCCCTTGTAGGGCACGCGGCCTTCGATGCCTTCCGGCACCAGCTTCTCGGCGCCTTCGGACTTGTCCTGGAAGTAGCGATCCGCCGAGCCCTGGCTCTGCGACATGGCGCCCATCGAGCCCATGCCGCGGTAGGCCTTGTAGGTGCGGCCCTGGTAGAGCTCGACCTCGCCCGGCGCTTCTTCGGTGCCGGCCAGCAGGCCGCCGATCATCACGCAACTGGCGCCGGCGGCAATCGCCTTGGCCACGTCGCCGGAGAAACGGATGCCGCCATCGGCGATCAACGGCACGTCGAACGGCTCGAGCGCGGCGGCGACGTTGGAAACGGCGGTGATCTGCGGCACGCCGACACCGGCGACGATGCGCGTGGTGCAGATCGAGCCGGGGCCGATGCCGACCTTGACGCCGTCCGCGCCGGCTTCGGCCAGCGCTTTCGCCGCTTCCGCCGTGGCGATGTTGCCGCCAATCACCTGAATGTCGGGGAAGTGTTCCTTGACCCAGCGCACCCGCTCGATCACGCCGCTGGAGTGGCCGTGCGCGGTATCGACGACGATCACGTCGACCCCGGCCTCGGCCAGTGCGGCGATGCGATCCGGCGTTTCGGCGCCGGTGCCCACCGCGGCGCCGACCAGCAGGCGGCCATCGGCGTCCTTGGCGGCGAACGGATAGGTGCGCGCCTTCTCGATATCGCGCACCGTGACCAGCCCGCGCAGGCGGAAGGCGTCGTCGACGATCAAGATCTTCTCGATGCGGTGCTTCTGCAGCTTGGACTTGATCACGTCGAGCGAGGTGCCCTCGGGCACGGTGATCAGCTTGTCGCGCGGGGTCATGATCGCTTCGACGCTATCGCTATGATCGGGCTGGAAGCGCATGTCACGACCGGTGACGATGCCGACCAGTGTCTCGCCCTCGACCACCGGGAAGCCGGAGTAGCCGTGCTCGTCGGCCATCGCCAGCAGGTCTTCCAGCTTGGCCTTGGGGCCGACCGTTACCGGGTCCTTGACGATCACGCTCTCGTGCTTCTTGACCTTGCGCACTTCCGCGGCCTGGCCGGCGATGGTCATGTTCTTGTGGATGATGCCGATGCCGCCTTCCTGGGCCATGGCGATGGCCAGGCGCGCTTCGGTGACGGTATCCATGGCGGAGGAGACGAGCGGGATGTTGAGATTCAGGCGGCGGGTCAGGCGGGTCTTGAGGCTGACATCCTTGGGCAGGACATCCGAGTAGCCGGGGACGAGTAATACGTCGTCGAACGTAAGAGCTTCTTGCGCCATACGTAGCATATCGTAAACACCCAATGAGCAGATGGTGGGGATGGGGTGTGTAGAAGTTAATCGACCATTATAGCGGTTAGGGCAAGTTTCGAGCAACGCGCGGCGAGCCACGAAATGCAAATCAAGCTCGTAGCTCGTAGCTCGTAGCTCGTAGCTCGTAGCCAAAATGCTAGACTGCCCCTTTCATCATGGTGAGGCCGGCATGCACGACACTCCCGCCGTTACGCTGAGCGTCAGCGATCTCAACCGTCAGGCCCGACTGATGCTCGAACGCGGCTTCGGCGATTGCTGGGTCGAAGGCGAAGTCTCGGGGCTGGCCAAGCCGGCCTCGGGGCACTGCTATTTCACGCTCAAGGACGACCGCGCCCAATTGCGCTGCGCGCTGTTTCGTACCCGCGCCCGCTTTGCCGCGCTGTTCAGCAATGGCGATCACGTGCGCCTGCGCGGCCGGGTGTCGATCTTCGAGCCACGCGGCGATTACCAGATGATCGTCGAGGCGGTGCAGCCCGCCGGCCAGGGCGCCCTGCTCGCCGCCTTCGAGCGCTTGAAGCAACAACTCGCCGGCGAGGGCGTGTTCGCCAATGCCCGCCCGTTGCCCTGCCCACCGCGTAAGCTGCTGGTGATCACCTCGGCTACCGGCGCGGCGATTCGCGACGTGCTGGCGGTGCTGGAAGCGCGCTGGCCGCTGCTCGATGTCACCCTGCTGCCGGTGCCCGTGCAGGGCCGCGAAGCCGTGCCGGCGATCGTTCGCGCCCTGGCGCTGGCCAACCAAAACCCAAATCTCGATCCACAACGCGACGCCATCCTGATCACTCGCGGCGGCGGTAGCCTCGAGGACTTATGGGCCTTCAATGACGAGCACCTGGCGCGGGCGATCTTCCACTCGCGGTTGCCGGTGATGTCGGCGGTGGGTCACGAGGTCGATGTTACGCTGGCCGATTTCGCCGCCGACGTGCGCGCGCCTACGCCCTCCGCCGCCGCCGAGCAGCTGGTGCCGGATCGCCGCGAGCTTTCCCGGCGCTTGAATGATGCCTTGCTGCGCCTGGCACGCTGCCAGCGCGCGCGGCTCGATACCGAAACCCAGCGCCTCGACCATCTGCGCGCCCGGCTGCGCCACCCTGGCGAGCGTCTGGTCGGGCAGCGCCAGCGTCTCGAGCAATTGCAGGTTAGATTGCAGCGCGCCATGGCTCAGCAACGGCATGTGGCGCGGCAACGCCAGGCGCATCTGGCGCAACGCCTGCGTGCCTGCGATCCCGCCCGGCAGGTTACCGAGGCAAGGGGGCGTCTCGAGCGCGCCCGGCAGCGCTTGCACCTTACCTTACCCCAACATTTGACCACGCAGCGCGGCCGGCTCAATGCACTGGCACGCGAATTGAACGCAGTCAGCCCGCTGGCGGTGTTGGGGCGCGGCTACGCGATTCTCGAAAACACGGAAGGCCATGTCATCAAGCGCGCCGAGGATACCTCGCCGGGGCAAAGGCTCAGCGCGCGGCTGGGCCAGGGGCGTTTGAGTGTTGAGGTGAGGCGGCGCTACAAATCATGATCCCGGCTCTCGTCGCAGAAGCTCGATGCCGAACTCAACGCCTGTGACGCTTGCGATAGGCCGCGACCTTGTGACGATTGCCACACGTCGAGGTGCTGCACCAGCGCCGCCGCCGGGATTTGGTGCGGTCATAGAACCACAGGATGCATTCCGGATTGGCGCAAGTGTGGATGCGCGAGAAATCGGCGCCGACGAGCATCTCGGCAGCCGCTTCCGCTAGCGGCGCCAGTAGTTGCCGTGCGCTGTGCCGTGGCCGCACTCGTACAAGGCTGGGCTCTCGCCCTTCGCCAAGTACCAACTGAGGATAGCTTTCCGCCTCGGCCAGATAGCCGTTCAACGCCTCCAGTGACAGCCGGTCTCCCGCCTTCCGCTGCGCCACCAGCACCTGCACGATGCCGCGCAGGTCACGCGCGGCCATCAGCAATGCTTGATCACCTCGATCCGACTCATCCGAGCCTGCCAGCCACCCCGCACGGACCAGCCAGTCCACGACGTCTGTGTCCGTTTGCCAAAAATCATGCCGCTCCCCCTCATGCATGCATACGGTGTTGAGCATGTCCAACACCGGGTGATCGGCCAGCTGCGGGGGCTCGGGCTTGGTTCTAGTTGGCGAAGTCATGATAGCTGAGAGTTCCATAAGCAGAGAATGCCACAACATTGTAACTTTTAAAAAAACTTTGACAAGTTACAGATAAGTTCACATGATGAATTTGTAACCCAAGAACTCCATTTTAAAAGTTATCAAGAGGAGGTTTGCATGACCGCTCTTTTACACTCCGAGGCACTGGCCACTGTCCACCATCGCTTCGTCGAGGCTGATGGCCTCCGCGTCTTCTATCGAGAAGCGGGATCGCCCCAGGCTCCAGTGCTCCTTCTATTGCACGGTTTCCCAGCGTCGTCCTTCCAGTTTCGCGAGTTGATCCCGAGGCTGGCGTCGCGCTTCCGGGTAATCGCACCCGATCTCCCCGGCTTCGGCTTCACCGAGGTCCCCGAGGAGCGGGGCTACGTTTATACCTTTGACGCGCTGGGCAGAACGCTCGAAGCCTTTGTCGAACAACTCGGGCTCACGCGCTATGCGATGTACTTCTTCGATTACGGTGCGCCCGCCGGCCTGCGTCTGGCGCTGGCACATCCGCGGCGTATTACCGGCATCGTTTCGCAAAACGGCAACGCGTATCTGGAGGGGCTGGGTGATGCATGGGATCCACTCAGAACGTATTGGGCCGAGCCAAGCGCCGAAAATCGCCAGGTGGTGAATGACAACATACTGAATCTGGAGGGAATACGCTGGCAGTACACGCACGGGGTCAGCGACCCGCAGCTCATTGCCCAGGAATCCTATGTGCTGGATACCCTATTGATGGAACGACCGGGCAACAGGACGATTCAGCTCGACCTGTTTCTCGACTACGCCAATAACCTCGAGCTATATCCCGAATTTCAGGCGTTTTTCCGCCGTTATCGGCCGCCGACATTGGTGATCTGGGGAAAGCACGATCCGTTCTTCATCCCACCGGGGGCGTGGGCCTATCAGCGTGACAATCCCGAGGCGGTGGTGGAGCTGCTCGACACCGGGCACTTCGCCCTGGAGACCCACGCGAGTTACATCGCCGATCGCATTCATGAGGTCCTGGGAGACACTACCCGTCAGTCCACCTATATATGAAGGGCATTGGACGGAACCTGCTACTCGACACCGAGGAAAGCAGGTCTCGTCCTTTCACGCCGGCAGGAACTGCTGTCCTAGCCCATTTCCTCGGCGTTGGCGCCGGGCTTGAAGATACCGGGTTCGAGGTCGTGGCGGCCGAGCAGCTTGTAGAAGTCGGTGCGATTGCGTCCGGCGATACGCGCCGCCTGGGTCACGTTGCCCTCGGTGATCTTGAGTACCTTGATCAGATAACTGCGCTCGAAACCGGCGCGCGCGTCATTGAACGACGGCAGCGCGTTCTCCTCGGCGACCAGCGCCTGGGAGACCAGTGCCTCGGGAATGATCGGCGAGCTGGTCAGCGCCACGCACTGCTCGACCACGTTGACCAGTTGCCGCACGTTGCCGGGCCAGGCGCTCGAGGCCAACAGATTGAGCGCCTCGGGCGAGAAGCCCTTGACGAACGGCTTGTGGCGCTCGGCGGCCTGGGTCACCAGATACTTGGCCAGCAGCGGTACGTCCTCGGCGCGCTCCTTGAGCGGCGGCAGGCGCAGGTTGACCACGTTGAGGCGGTAATACAGATCCTCGCGGAAATCGCCCTCGCTCATCGCACGATCCAGATCGCGGTGGGTCGCCGAAATGATGCGCACGTCGATGCCGATCGAGGCGGTCGAACCCAGTGGACGAATCTGGCCATCCTGCAGGGTGCGCAGCAACTTGACCTGCAACGGCAACGGCATGTCGCCGATCTCGTCGAGGAACAGCGTGCCACCGTCGGCGGCCTGAAACAGCCCCTCGTGCTGGCTGATCGCGCCGGTGAAGGCGCCCTTGGCATGGCCGAACAGCTCGCTTTCGAGCAACTGTTCGGGCAGCGCGCCGCAGTTGATGGCGACGAACGGCTTGTCGGCGCGCGAGCTGGCCTGATGAATGGCATTGGCCATCAGCTCCTTGCCGCTACCGCTGGGGCCGGTGACCAGCACGCTGACATCCGATCCCGCGACCATGCGCGCCTGCTCCAGCACGCGTTCCATCTGCGGGCTGCGGGTGATGATCGCCGAGCGCCATGAATCGTCGCCGGCCTCGACGCTACCGCCTTGCGTCTGGCTCAGCGCATCGTCGATGGCGCTGAACAGCTCGTCGCGATCCACCGGCTTGGTCAGGAAGCTGAACACGCCCTGGCGCGTGGCGCTGACCGCATCGGGGATCGAGCCATGCGCGGTGAGGATGATCACCGGCAGGCCCGGCGCGCGCTTCTGCAACTGATGGAACAGCGCCAGGCCATCCATCTCGTCCATGCGCAGGTCGGACAGCACCAGATCGGGGCGTACCTGCTCGAGACGTTCCAGCGCCTGGCGCCCGCTCTCGGCGGTGGTTACCTTGTAGCCGCGGCTCTCCAGACGCATTCCCAGCAGCTTGAGCAGACTGGCATCGTCATCCACCAGCAGAACATGGGCGGCATGCTTCACGATTCGTCTCCCTCGACGTCAAGCGGCATATCAGGGTTCCTGCTGCCGCGAGTTGATACTCTGTTCAATGGCCGTCAGCGCATCGAGCTTTTCGGCCAGACTGTTGCGTTCATTGGCCAGCGCCACGCGCGACGCTTCGCTACTGGCCAGTTCCTCGGCCAACGCACGACGTGCTTCCAGGCTGTTGAGCCACTGGCGCAGCAGCGGCTGCAGGCGGCTGGGTGCCGAAGCGAGATCGGCCTTGTAAATCTCGGAGGCCTGCTGCCATTCACTGTCGTCGGACCAGGAAAGCACCACCGCACGCGCCAGGCGGTGCCTGGTGGAGTCGCCGTCGAGACGCTCCAGCATGTTTTCGCGCCACTCGGGCTCGCCGCGTTGGGCGGCCAGATTGAAGTCGATCCAGGATTCGAGCAGGCATCCGTTGCGCGCCAGGTTGGGCACTTCTCTCTGGCAGCTAGACGCCGTATCAGGGTTCTCCCCGGCATTCCCGGGCAACGCCTGGCAACCGGCCAATAGCGAAACGGCCAGCAGGCTGGCGATGAGTGAATACTGTTTCATCGGATTCAGTTCCTTGCGTCGGTACCAAGAGTAGGCACCGAATGAGACTGTCGGTTGTCGTTTTCGATAACACTATCGCCATTCCATGGCAGTGTCAGGCGAAAACATACCGCCAGGGCATCGTCGTCGACCAGCGCTAAATGACCCTGTTGGGCGAGCGCGCAGTCCGCCGCCACCGAGAGGCCGATCCCCGAGCCCTTCAACGCGCCCTTGCGCCGGGCACGCCCCTGATAAAAGGCCTCGAACAGGCGCGAACGATCGTTATCGTCGATCGGCTCCCCGCTGTTGGCGACTTCCAGCACCAGAGCCTGGGCCTCACGGTAGACGCGAATCTCCAGGCGCCCGCCATCTTCGCCGTAGGCGATGGCATTGGATACCAGGTTATCGAGGATTCGCGCGGTGCGATCCCGGTCGCTGACCCACTCGAGCGGCCGCTGCGACGCGATGACACGCATCTCCTTCTTATCGAGCGCCAACTGGTGCTTGGACAACACCTCCTGGATGACGCCGGAGACATCGAAGCGCTCATAATAAGCGGGCTGGCCATGCTGCAGTAGATTGTAATCGAGCAATTGCTCGATCAACTGTTGTAGCTCCTGGCCGCTGGCATCGATCAGCTCGACGATTTCACGCTGCCGCGGCGTCAACGCGCCGGCCACGTTGTCGGACAACAGCCCAGTGCCCTCGCGCACGCTGGCCAGCGGTGTTTTCAGCTCATGCGACATGTGCCGCAGAAATTGCTGCTTCTGGGCCTCGAGTTCGGCCAGGCGCACCGACAGCCAGTCTATGCGCTCGCCCAGGCTGACCAGTTCCGCCGGCCCCTGGATGAGCTGCGCCGAGGCCGGCTCGCGACCGCTACCCAGGCTGAGAATGCGCCGCTCGATCTGACGAATGGGGCGGATGATCAACCAGGTGAACAGCAACATCAGCACCAGGCTCGCCGAGACCAGCGCCGCGGTCTGTAGCCACAGGCGACGCTGTACCTCGGCGGCCTGCACGCTGATCGCCTCGATGCGGTTGTCGATCTGTCGACTGGTCGCCGTGCGCATGGCATCGGTGTGCTCGGCGAAACTCGCGAACTCGTCGAGCCGCAGGCTCAACTCATCTACCGGCAGGGAGGGAAACGTGATCAACGTCTGGATCTGCTCGCGTAGCGCCTTGATGTTGGGATTGTCCGGTAGCAGGCGTTGCTGGGATTCGAGTAGCTCGGCGAACTCTTGCGCCTTTTCGGCGTAGATTTCCATCAGCCCCGGTTGCTCGACTACCGCATACTGGCGCGCGCTACGCTCCATCTCTATCGCCAGGTTGGACAACGCCCGGGCGCGGCGCGTCTGCTCGACGGCCTGACGCGCGCTGACGTCAGCCAGATTCGAGAGCTCGGACAGGGCTTGGCCTGCCTGGAACATCAGCACGGCAATGGGCAGCATCACCACCAGAAAGGCCAGTAGCACCAATTGCAACAGGGATCGAGGACGCCAGCGGCGTGAGACCTGTGAGGTCATGAAAACCGTTCTATGCAGAAAGAGGGATAACGTCATGATGTCTTATCCGCATAGCATAACAGATTACCGTGTAGCCAAACCCCATCGGCGCCTACTTGCCAAAAAAGAGGGCCGGCGATTGCCGGCCCAAGGTACGCAGGGAACTGAAGGGTCATGTGAGCTCTCGCATTAATCCGCCTGGCCAGACTGTCAATGAGTGCTCGGGGATCGGACCCCCTTGGGGTCCCGAAACCATGAAATCGCTTTAACGCCTGCCAGGGACTGGCGATTTCACACAAGGCGGCGAGCCGCCGGGTTTCGTTCATGAGCACGCCACCTCGGCGTCGTGCTGCTATTAGTTCCCCCGTGAGGGGGAGTGGCATCCATGCCGGGGCATCCTTGCCCTTTAGGTACCTCTCCATGCCGTTAGGCGGTACCCGTCTCATCGCAACCTAAGTCACACATCGCGTGGAGCAGACGCTACTGGCGGATTCGAGATTCATGCACAGGGTAGTGAAGAAAGCTCTGTCTCCGGCAGTCGGGAAGCGATTCGAGCCGTTTGAACCGCTTCCCGTTGCTCACCCTATACATTGCGACAGCCGTGCCAGTTTTTACAGATAATCAATAAATACAATGGGTTAAAATATTGATTTCAGGCCAGGCCAGACTGCGGCCCGAATAATGGCGAAAAAATAGCGTCTCGATGGCAAAAATCGTCGCCAGCTACCGACAACTTCTCGTCGAAAAGCTCAATAATCTTTTCAATCAACGACTTGCGTCGTTGATTTTTAGAGACAGCCCACTCGGAGAATGGTCAGGAAATAGGGCATCATGCCCCTGGAACGCGTCAATCCAGCGACTTGATGAGAATCTTCGACTTGCGCGCATGGTTGTAGGCATCACGCCGCAGCGGTGGCAAGGCATCGATCGTCGATGCGCGAAAGCCGCGCTCGAAGAACCAGTGGGTGGTGTGGGTCGTCAGGGCGAATAGCGATGCCACGTCGTGTCGCCGGGCGCGGCGCTCGGCCTCGGCTAATAGAAGCTCGCCCCTCGCGCCGCCGCGGTAGTCCTTATGCACCGCCACGCAGGCCAGCTCGCCCATGTGCGCGTCGGGAAAGACATGCAGCGCCGCGCAGCCGACGATCATGCCATCGCGCTCGATGACCAGATAATCGTCGATCTCATGCTCCAGACGCTCGCGCGAGCGTTCGACCAGCATGCCGCGCTCCTCGAGCGGTCGCAGCAGTTCGAGCAGACCGGCGATGTCGCCGAGTTCGGCACAGCGCAACTGTTCATAGCGATGCCGGGTGATCATCGTGCCCACCCCATCGCGGGTGAACAGCTCGCCAAGCAAGGCATCGTGATCGTGCCAGGACAGCAGATGGGTGCGCCCGACGCCATGGCGCGCTGCCTCGCAGGCGGCGCCAAGGTGACGTGCCAGCTCGCTACCGGGCACCGAGGCAAGCCTGAGCGGTTCGGCATCGGCGGGCGTCAGTTGGCGCTGCAGCTGGCCGCTATCGTCGTGCAGCCCATCCGCCTCGCCGAGCAGGATCAGCTTGTCGGCCTTGAGGGCAACGGCGGCATGCTGGGCCACTTCGGCGGCATCCAGATCGAATACCTCGCCGGTGCTGGAAAACCCCAGCGGCGGCAACACCACCAGCGCGCCGCGTTCCAGCAGGTCCTCGATGGCCCCGGCACGCACCCGGCGCACCTCCCCGCTGTGATCGAAGTCGATGCCGTGGCGCACGCCCAGCGGCTTGGCCATGACCAGATTGCCCGACACCGCGGTCAGCTCCACCCCGTGCAACGGCGTATTCGGCAGGCCCAGCGAAAGGCGTGCCTCGAGCCACAAGCGCTGTTCGGCGGCGACCCGTTCCACACAGCGCATGATGGCGTGGTCGGCGACCCAACGACCGGCGTGTCGCTGCGGTTCGATACCCTCGGCCGAAAGCGCCTGGTTGACCTGCGGTCGAATGCCATAGGTCACCACCAGACGCACGCCCAGGGTATGCAGCAGCGCCAGGTCCTGTATCAACTGCTCGCCGTGGCCGCTGGCCATGGCTTCGCCCTCGATCAGAATGACGAAGGTGCGCCCGCGATGGGCGTTGATATAGGGCGACGAATTACGGAACCATTCGACGAAGGGAAAGCGCGTGTTCAATGCCTGAACTCCGGCAGCAGCGGGTAAATGATCAGTGTGCTTTGACTATATCAGAGGCCAACAAAAGGCGGGACTCCCTTGGGAAGTCCCGCCTTATTATCACTGCGCCAGCAAATCCGCTGCCTTCAGCTACCGAACATGCCCTTGAACATGTAGAAGAACAGAATCGACAGCAGCGCGCCGGCCGGCAAGGTGATCAACCAGGAGGCGGCGATGGTGCCCAGCACACGCATGTTGAGCGCCGCGATACCGCGCGCCAGGCCGACGCCTAGAACCGCGCCGACCAGCGTCTGGGTGGTCGAGACCGGTAGGCCGGTGCCCGAGGCCAATACCACGGTAGCCGCCGCCGCCAGGGTCGCGGCAAAGCCTCGGCTCGGTGTCAGCTCGGTGATCCCGCTACCCACGGTGGCGATAACTCGATGCCCGTAGGTCACCAGGCCGACCACGATACCACCGCCGCCCAGCACCAGCACCCACCAGGGCAGCGCCGAGGCGCCGCTGACATCGCCATTGGATTGCACCACGCTGATCACCGCCGCCAGCGGGCCAACGGCGTTGGCCACGTCGTTGGAGCCATGAGCGAACGCCATGGCGCAGGCCGTGAACATCATCAACACGGCGAACACTCGCTCGACACTCGAGAAACCGAAGCTGTCGCCTGTGCGCTTTTCGCGATTGATGCGATTCTCGAGCAGGATCCCCAATACCATGACGACCACCCCGATGCCGATGGCGATCAGCAGACTCTGGCCGAAGCTCAGGTCGAGACCGAGATTGGATAGCCCCTTGACCAGCGTGACCATGGCGATGATGAAGCCGACCAGGAAAATATAACCGGGCACATAGCGCTTGGCGGCGGCGAAAGGATCGCGACTGTCGAAAATCAGCACCTGCACCGAGCGAAACAGCAGATAGCCGATGACGCCGGCCAGCAGCGGCGAGACGACCCAACTGGCGGCGATATTGCCGACCGAGCCCCAGTCCACGGCGTCGACGCCCAGCCCGGCAGCCGCGAAGCCAACGATCGCCCCGACGATCGAGTGAGTGGTCGAAACCGGCCAACCCTTGGCCGAGGCAATCAGCAGCCACGTTCCAGCAGCAAGCAGCGAGGCCAACATGCCGTAAACCAGCAATTGCGGATTATCGGCGAGTAGCGCCGGGTCGACGATACCCTTGCGGATGGTCTCGGTGACCTGGCCACCGGCGAGCCAGGCACCCAGAAATTCGAAGACCACGGCGATCATGATCGCCTGTTTGATGGTGATGGCCTTGGAACCGACCGAAGTACCCATGGCATTGGCGACATCATTGGCGCCAACCCCCCAAGCCATGAAAAAACCGAAGACACAGGCGAGAATGATGAAGAGCTCGCCGTGTTGCGCGATGATCGACATAGGCAAGTGTTCTTTTTTAGTGACGTTTATCGAACCCAGAGGCAGGTGCCTGGGTTCAGCGGGCGGTCAGTATCTGCAGACGGCTGCCAACGCGTTCGGCGCGATCGGCAAGTTCGCCGATCCAATCGATGATTTCGTAGAGAAACATCACATCCACCGGCGGCAGCTGCGCCTCGAGGTCGAACAGTTGGCGACGAATGGCAATCTGCTGATCATCGGCCTGGTGTTCGAGTTCGTGCAGTTCGCGGATCAGGTTCTGCATCAAATCGGAAACATTGCGACCGAAACCCGACTCGACCAGATCCTCGAGCTCCTCGAGCGCCTTGCGCGCCTGGGCGACCGTGGCCACGGCGGTTTGCAGATAGTCGCGCATCGGCTGGGCCAACGCCGCTGGCACCTGCATGCGCCGGCCAAGCATGATGCCGGTGATATCGCGGGCCTTGTTGGCGATCTTGTCCTGTACGCTGACCAGCTCCAGCAAATCGGAGCGAGACACCGGCAGGAACAACGTATTGGGCAAATTGAGGCGCAGTTGCGTCTTGAGCTCGTCGGCCTCGTGTTCGAGATGGGTTACCGCTTCGCGGTATTTGATGGCCTCGTCCCAGTCTCCCGCCAGGGTGGCATCGAAGAAAGGCACGAGTTGATTGGCGCACTCACTGGACTTGACGATATGCGCCAAGAGGGGCTGAAAGGGCGAGCGGCCGAACAACGCGGAAAACGGATTGGAAGTCACCATGAGAACATTCATGTGTTGGGAATGGCGCCGCCAGTATAGTGTTTGGGTCCACCATCGTCATGAAAAATTCATGCAGACGTTATCATCAAGGTCATTCTCTTATGCCTAGTGAAGTCGAACTCAAACTGGCGCTGGGCAACGATGGTCCAGCGTTGCTACGCGAGCATCCTTTATTACAGTCGTTATCGAGCACCCGCATCACGCTGGCCAATACCTACTACGACACACCCGATGACGCACTGGAAAAGGCGCGCATCGCCTTGCGCATTCGCCACACACCCACCCAGGTATTGCAGACGCTAAAGACCGCCGGACACACCGGCGCCGGCCTGTCGACGCGTGGCGAATGGGAGTGGCCAATCGATGGCAGTCTGGACATCGCGGGACTCATCGATTTGCCGCCGATGCAGTCGCTCGATTCGACCGTTCTCGAGGCACTCGAGCCGCGTTTCAGCACCCATTTCGAGCGTCGGATCTGGCTCATCGAACGTAACGATGCGCACATCGAGCTGGCGCTCGATCAGGGCGAAATACGCAGCGGTTCGCGTCCCGTGGCCATCGATGAGCTCGAACTGGAACTCAAGCCCGACGGGTGCTCCGACGACCCGGCGACGCTCTGGCAGCTTGCCGCCGAACTGGCCGAGCACGTGCCGCTACGCCCGGCCAACGCCAGCAAGGCCGCGCGGGGCGTCGCGCTACTCAGACAGCGCTGGTTAGTTGACGCATGCGACGAAAGGGACAATCAGCATGGCGATGCCCAGGCGCGCTTCGAGCGGGCCATCGATGCCTTGGATGCCTGGACGGACAGCGGCGATAAGCGCTTTCTCGACCTGGCCCATGCTGCCTTCGAAGCGCTCGCCACCGATGCCTCGCAAGGCACCGCAATACGCCGGCATGCGCATGCCCTGGGTGTCTCGCTTGCCAGGCCAGACTGGCTGACAGCCTCGTTCGGTCGGCATAGCCTGGCCCTGCATAGGGCGTTACAAAACGCCTGACCGTCATGAACCCAAGGAGTCCGCCCTTGCCTTCTTCGTTTCGCCCTGCCGATACCGGCCTGCGCACGCATCTGTTCCAGCTTATCTTCGAATCGGACACGCGCAGCGCCAAGGCCTTCGACATCGCCCTGATCAGCCTGATCCTGATCAGCGTCGCCGTGGTCATGCTCGATAGCGTCCCGCAACTGCATGCTCGCTTTGCCGTGTTGTTCGATGTGCTGGAGTGGGCATTTACGTTGGTCTTCAGCCTGGAGCTGGCGCTCCGGCTGTACTGCCTCGACCGCCCCTGGCGTTATCTGAAGAGCTTCTATGGCGTCATCGATCTGCTATCGATCCTACCGACCTGGCTCGGCCTGCTGATTCCCGGCGCCCAGTCGCTACTGGTGGTGCGCGTGCTGCGCGTATTGCGTGTGTTTCGCGTACTGCGGCTGATGGAGTTCGTCAGCGAGGGGCGCATTCTCATGCAGGCGCTACAGCGCAGCCAGCGCAAGGTCCTGCTGTTTCTGTCCACCATATTGATGCTGGTCGTCGTGTTCGGTTCGCTGGTCTATCTGATCGAACCGCCAGAGTCCGGCTTCACCAGCATTCCCAAGGCGCTCTACTGGGCGATCGTCACCCTGACCACGGTCGGCTACGGCGACATCGCCCCGATCACGCCACTCGGCCAATTCGTCTCCTCGATCGTGATGATCCTGGGCTATGCGATTCTCGCCGTGCCCACCGGGGTATTCTCCGCCGAGATGATCCGCTCGGTGCGCGAGGAACGCTACTCCGACGAAGCCTGCCCCGGTTGCGGGCACGAAGGCCACGAACGCGACGCTCGCTACTGCAGGCGCTGCGGTAGCTGGCTCGATGAAGAGCATCCCGATCCAAACGCGCCAGCGGCCGCGACAGCTTCCGACATGGACACCTGATACAGGAAAGCCGCGTCGGGGGACGCGGCTTCCCGGTCAACTGAACCAATGGCGGCTAGTCGTCGCTCGTCAGCAGTTCCGACTGCGTGAATCGCGCAAGCCACAGTGGATTGCTCCAGGCCACGTCGCCGTCGGCATCCTCGACCTCCAGCGCCACCCAACCCCGGCTGTCGGCGGGAATGGTAAACGCCAGTTCGGCACGCTGACCGGAGAGCTCACGCGTCTCCAACACCTCGCCGCCGCTACCGATCAAGCGCGCTTCGGCCAGGCCATCGACCGCCACCGCCTCGACGCGCCATTCGCCCTCGGCATCGCCCACCAGACGCAACGTATCGCCGAACTTGGCGTTCTTGGGGTATAGCAGCGGCCCCTGCGTGGCGTAGGCATGGCCATCCTCGAGCGCTCGCGCGAAGGCACGTGGCGTCAACTCACCGGGAACCCGTGCCATCATGCGGATGCGACCGGTCAACTGGTTCCAGGCATCGTGGGTATCGGTGCCGGCGGTAAAATAGATCCGTGTTCCGTCATCCCATAACGCATGCGCCTGCGCGATGGTCTCGGCGTTCTCCACCTCGGCATTGAGTTCGAGCAGATCGAAGCGCGGGTCGAAGCCGCCCGGCACCTTGCCGTCGCTCAGATTGCGCAAGTAGCCGTAAGCGTTATAGGGATGATTGAGCGGCACCACGACAGCATTCAGGCGTCGCGCCTCGTCGATCACTTCCTGAACGCTGGCGGTTCCCGGATCGATCTGCAACTCGGCTCCCTGGGTAATCGGGAACGGGTTCATATGCCCCCATGACGCCGACAGCTCGATCGAGGGGATGAATGGCACGCCACGCTTCGCGGACAGCTCGGCGAAGGTTGCATGATTGGCGGTGGAATCGTGATCGCTGATGAACGTCAGGTCCAGGTCGGTCGCCAGTTGCGCGCGCACCACCATGCCGGGCGGCGTGGTGCCCTCGAGTACGTTGGCATGATGATGCAGGTCGGCGCCGTACCAATGCCGGGCGTTGGGATCGGCCTGACGCTGAATGTCCAGGGTCTTGTGCAACTGCTCCCCGGTCTCCAGGCTGACGTCGAACTCCCGGGTCTCGGCGGTAAAACCGGCACCGGCATTCACCGCCAGGCGATAGTCGCCGGGCGCCAGCGACAGCACCGCCTGACCGGCAGGCTCCAGCTTGGTAAAGAAGGTTCGCTTGCCGAGAAACTCCACCGCCGGCTGCTGCCCCTCGACGATGGTCAGGCGTGCATCACGCGGGAGCTCGCTGCCCGCCTCGCGCACGGACAGCGTCAGCGTGCCGGGCCCCTTGAGCTCGGTGAAGTCGACCTGTCGGGTCGCGTCGGCAGCGATCGTCAACTGGCTCGCCTCGCTATTGGCATAGCCTTCGGCGGTGGCGTAAACCCGATAGTCACCGGCGGGCAGCGGCATGCTGAATCGCCCATCGTCGGCCAGCGTCCAGGCGTAGGGATGACCGTTCTTCTCGACCATTACCAGGCCACTGTCGGGCGCCTGGCCGTCGACCGCGCTCAGTCGCCCTTCCAGGGTGCCGGCGGGTAATTCCTTGCGCTCGACCTCCGCCGCCACTATCGGCGCCAGGTCGCCCTCGGGCACCACCTGCAACCAGCCCTCGAAGGTTCGCGACTCGCCCGGCGCCAGCGAATGCTCGAGGTACATGTCGCGCCCTTCGTAATTGATACGATCGAAATACGGCGCGTGCAGGGCCATCGCCCAATCGCGGTCGTAACCGACCACGCGATCGCTGAGCGCCGCCTCGGCCACCGTCTCCTTGGCATCGCCGAGCCCCGGCACGCCAAACAGGTAACCGGTATCCGGCCACAGCGTGAAACCCGAACGAAGTGCCTCGAGCGGCTCGTCGCCGCGATTCTCGAATTGCGTCTCGAGGTACAACTGGTCGCTGCCCGCTTCCAGGGTATAGGTCGTGGTCACCATGGCCTCGCCAAAGTTGCGGGCGATACGCACCACCGCCCGCTCGGGGCTATCCTCGATGACCTCGACGGTCTTGCCATCGTTGGGCCAGGCCGACCAGTTATTGGGAATGAAGTCGGCGAAGGCCACGCGATCGAGATCGATCTCGCCGTCATCGACCGCCGCCAGGTCCACCAGGGTGCCACGCGGCAAGCCCCAGGGCGGGCTCGATTCGACGGCGATAGCGAACGCCAGATGGTCGTTGGTAATGGTCAGATCCTGCGCCGCCGAGGCTTCGCCATCGGGAATGACGGTCGCGCCGCGCGTCACGCTGACCTCTGCCTGCGCCAGAGGAGCGGCGACCACCGCCACGCCGGCGGCAAGCAACCGCCAGGATTGGGAGAGCATCATGCGTTCGACTCCTGTTTTATGATTTTATAATTCCTCTCCATCAGCATGATTTATTTTTATTGTTCGTTCAAATTAATTAAAGCCGAAACGAAGCGGCTGAAAGCAACGAAAAAGCCGCCGGGGAAGGAAGTCCCGACGGCTTGCTTGTCCTGGCGTGGGGTTAGCTCTTGAAGGGAGCGATATCCCCGCGCCCTTCACGCACGATCACCGGTGGCAGATCGCGTAGATCGATGACGCTAGTGGCCTCCAGATGGCACGCCCCGCCGTCGACGATCAGTTCCAGATGGGCGCCGAAGCGCTCGCGGATCTCCTCGGCGTCGGTCATCGGCAACTCTTCGCCGACCGGAATCAGCGTCACGCTCATCAATGGCTCGCCGAGTGCCGCGAGCAGATCGTGAACGATGCGGTGATCCGGCACGCGCACGCCGATCGAACGCCGCTTGGGATGCAGCAACAGGCGCGGGACTTCACTGGTGGCGTTGAGGATGAAGGTATAGGCGCCGGGGGTGTGGGTCTTGAGCAGGCGGAACACCGCGTTGTCGACCTTGGCGTAGGTGCCGATTTCCGACAGATCCGAACACACCAGGGTAAAGTTGTGCTTGTCGTCCAGCGAACGCAGCCATTTGATCTTTTCGATGGCCTTCTTGTCACCCAGGTGGCAACCCAGAGCATAGCCGGAATCGGTCGGGTAGGCGATCACGCCGCCGTTGCGAATGAGCGTCACCGCCTGATCGATCAGGCGCTTCTGCGGATTCTCGGGGTGAATCTGGAAGAATTGGGTCATGCATCCTCCTTGATAGGCAACCTGCCGTCAGGCAGCGAACGCCGCCAGGCGTGGGTGAGTCCATACCGGCGCAAGGGCGGTACGCGGCGCCGGACTCATGCTACCCGGCGCCGACGGCCCACCGGGAAAGTGAAAATCGCTGCCCAGCGAGCCATACAGTTCGCGTTCCTGGAGCTGGCCCGCCAGATCGCGGGTGACATCGGCATTCTGGAAGCCGCTGACCAGCTCGGCGGCCTCGCCGCCGGCCGCGACGAAGGCGTCGAGCAACAGCCCGCGCTTGCGCCGGGTCAGCCCGTAACGCAGCGGATGCGCCAGCACGGCGACACCGCCGGCGTCGCGAATCCAGCCCACCGCCTCGCCGAGATACGGCCAGTGAGACTTGACGTCGCCACGCTTGCCGGCGCCGAGATGCTTCTTGAAGGCCGTCGCCATGTCCGGCACCAGCCCGGCGGCGACCAGCGCGCGGGCGAAATCGGGACGCCCCAGCGGGCGTTCGCTAGCGGCCTGTTCGCGCGCCTTGGCCAAGGCATCGTCGAGGCCGACCGCCTCGAGGCGCCGGGCGATCTCCTCGCCGCGCACCACGCGGGCCCGCGCCTGCGCGGCCAAGCCCTCGACCAGCTCGCCACGCACGCCATCGGGCAACAGCGCCACGACATGAATCGTCACGCCCTGCCACTGCACCGAAAGCTCGGCGCCGGGCAATAGCCTGAGGCCTAACCGCTCGGCCTCGGCGGCGGCCTCGGCCACGCCGCCGATGGTGTCGTGATCGGTCAGGGCCATATGGGTCAGCCCGCGCGCATGGCACAGCGCCACCAGTTCGGTAGGCGATAGCGCACCGTCCGAGGCGGTGGAGTGCATATGCAAATCGAGGCCGGATACACTATCGAGCGCGTCGGGAAGTAAGGTCATTGATTGGCTGACGCCGTCGGGCGTCTTTGTCAGAATAGGCCCATTATGGTGCGCGCCCGACCTCGCCCGGTCAATGCCATCGCTACAGGACTCCGTCATGAAGCTATTGCTGGACTTTCTACCCATCGCGATCTTTTTCGCCGTCTATCATTTCAGCGGCGATATCGTGCTCGCCACGCTGGTGCTGATTCCCGCCACCCTGGCCCAGGTGGCCTTCCTGTGGTGGCGCCATCGCCGCGTCGAGAAGATGCACCTCGTCACCCTGGCCCTGCTGATCGTGCTCGGTGGCGCAACGGTGATCTTCAAGGACCCGGCGTTCATCCAATGGAAGCCGACCGTGGTCAACGCGCTGTTCGCCCTGGCCTTTCTGGTATCGCCGCTGTTCGGTGGCAAGACGCTGGTACAGCGCATGATGGAAAAGGCGGTCGCCCTGCCGACGCCGATCTGGACGCGCTTGAACCTGGCCTGGGTGGTATTCTTCGTCATCATGGCGGTGCTCAACGTCTATGTGTTCAAGACCTTCGACGAAGCCACCTGGGTCAACTTCAAGCTGTTTGGCATGCTCGGGCTGACGCTGGTCTTCGTGCTGGCCCAGGGCGTCTATCTGAGCCGCCACATGACCGCGCAACCCGAGCGCTGATTTCGACTCTTTAAAGGAAAAAAACAACATGCTTTACGCCATCATCAGCGAAGATGTGCCCGACAGCCTCGAAAGGCGCATGGCCGCGCGCCCCGATCACCTCGCCCGGCTGGAAAAACTGCGCGACGAAGGCCGCATGGTACTGGCCGGCCCGCACCCGGCCATCGATACCGAGACACCCGGCGATGCCGGCTTCAGCGGCAGTCTGGTGGTCGCCGAGTTCGCTAGCCTGGATGCCGCCCAGGCGTGGGCCGATGCCGACCCTTACGTGATCGCCGGTGTCTACGCCAGGGTCGTGGTCAAGCCGTTCAAGAAGGTCCTGCCCTGAGCTCGAGCAAACGCGACTCGGCGACCGAGGGCCTGCCGCCGCTGGCGGCAATGCAGTGCGCCACGCTGGACTGGCGCGAGGACACCGCCGGTGAGGCGCCGCACTCGGCGGCCTTCGACGACGTCTACTTCTCGCGCCACGATGGCCGTGGCGAAACCGAGCACGTCTTCCTGCGCAACAATCACCTGCCCGAGCGCTTCGCGGCCTGGCGGGCAACACGCCCCTTCGTGATTGGCGAAACCGGCTTCGGCACCGGCCTCAACCTGCTCTGCGCCTGGGCCTGTTTCGATACTCACGCACCACCCTCGGCGCGCCTGCATTTCGTTTCCACCGAGAAATACCCGCTGCGCCGTGACGATCTGATCCGCGCGCTGGCGGCCTGGCCCGACCTGGCGGCTCGCGCTCGACCGTTGATCGCGCAGTGGCCCGAGCCGGTCGCCGGCGTGCATCGCCTGACACTGGGCGAGCGAGTAACGCTGGATCTGCATTACGGCGACAGCGCCGAGCGGCTTGCGCGGCTCGAAGGGCGTGTCGATGCCTGGTTCCTCGATGGTTTCGCGCCCGCCAAAAATCCCGAGATGTGGCAGGCCGCGCTGTTCGAGGCGATGGCCACGCGCAGCCGTCCCGGCGCGACGTTCGCCACCTTCACCTGCGCCGGCTTCGTCAAGCGTGGGCTCAAGGCGGCCGGCTTCAACTGGGAGAAGGTGCCGGGCATCGGGCGCAAGCGCGACATGCTGCGTGGTCGCATCGATACGCCGCTGCTGGACGCCTCGCGCCGGACTACGCCCTGGTTCACGCCACCGCCAACCGCCCCGGCCCGGCATGTCGCGGTGATCGGCGCGGGACTGGCCGGCGCCAGTGTTGCCGAGGCACTGGCGCGACGCGGCGTGGCGGTGACGCTGATCGACCGCCAAGCACCCGGCGCCGGCGCCTCGGGCAATCGCCAGGGGGCGCTCTACGTCAAACTGGCCGCCGAGACCAACCGGCAAAGCCGCTGCTATCTCGCCGGGCTACTGTACACGCGGCGCTGGCTCGAGCGACTCGACCCCGAACGCACGCTGTGGAGCGACTGCGGCGTATTGCAACTGGCCATGAATGACAAGGAAGCGCGGCGCCAGGCGACGTTTCTCGCCAACCATGCACTACCCGGTAGTGTCGTCGAGGGGGTGTCCGCCGATCTCGCGAGCCAACGCGCCGGCGTGGCGCTCAGCCATGGCGGGCTGGATTATCCAGGCGCGGGTTGGGTACGCCCGGCGGCGCTGTGCCAGCGACTCGCCGAACGCCAGGGCATCGTTTTTCGCCACGCCGAGGTAACGGACCTGACACGCGCTGAACATGGCTGGACGCTACAACTGGCCGATGGTGAAGCGCTGAGCGTCGATCAGGTGGTGATCGCCAGTGCCCATCGGGCGACGCGCTTCGCGCCACTGGCCTGGCTGCCCATCAAGCCGGTACGCGGGCAGGTCAGCGAGTTGCGCCTGCCGCCGGGAGCGCCCGAACTCAAGCGCGTCGTCTGTGCCGGTGGTTACGCCCCACCGGCGCTGGATGGCATTCAGTGCTTCGGCGCCACCTTCACGCCTGGCGACACCGCAACCGAGCCGCGCGCGACCGATCACGCGGCCAACCTGGCCGAATTCGAGAATCTGCTACCCGCTTACGTCGCGGCGCTGCGCGAGGCCGGCGTCGATCTTGAGCCGGTGCATCTGGGCGGACGCGTCGGCCTGCGTGCCACCAGCCCTGACAAGACGCCCTATGCCGGGCCGGTGCCGGACGCTGAACGCTGGCGCAGCGACTACGCGCCACTCGCCAAGGACGCCCGGCGCATTCCCCATGTACCGGGCCGTCATCATGCCGGGCTGTGGGTCAGCGCCGCGCATGGTTCACGTGGGCTGGCCAGCGCCCCGCTGTGCGCCGAGGTCATCGCCTCGCGAATCTGCGACGAGCCGCTGCCGCTAGAGCGCGAGCTGATCGATCACCTGCACCCCGGGCGGCGGCTGATCGTCGATCTGATTCGTGGAAAATCGCTGCCGGTAGCCCGAAAGCGCTAGCCACCGGCGTTGCGTGAGGCTACTGCATGAACCAGCCATGACTGACCACGATCGACTGTCCGGTCAGCGCATTGGAGGGGAAAGTGGCGAGATACAGCGCGGTTTCGGCAACGTCTTCCACGGTCGTGAACTCCTTGTCGACCGTTTCCGCCAGGAACACCTTCTCCACGACTTCCTCTTCACTCATGCCGTGCTCGCGGGCCTGGTCGGGAATCTGCTTTTCCACCAGCGGCGTCTTCACGTAGCCGGGGCAGATGGTATTGGCTCGAATGCCATATTCCGCGCCCTCCTTGGCCATGGTTCGACAGAGCCCCAGCAGGCCATGCTTGGCGGTGACATAGGGCGATTTCATGGCGGAGGCTTCATGGGAGTGGACCGAGCCCATGTAGATAAGACAGCCGCCGTCACCCTGGGTCATCATCTGGCGAAAGGCCGCCCGGGTGGCCAGAAAGCTGCCATCGAGCTGGATATCGGTGACTTTCTTCCAATTGTCATAGGACAGCTTGTGGATCGGCTCGACATGCTGGGAACCCGCATTGGCGATCATCACATCGAGCCGGCCGAAGGTGTCGATGGTTTTCCTGAAGGCGGCTTCTACCTGCGCTTCGTCGGTCACGTTGGCGCCAACCCCCAGGGCCGTGCCGCCCTGCTCATTGAGTTCCCGGGCGGTCGCTTCAGCGGCCTCCAGGTCCAGATCGAGAATCGCGACCTTGCCGCCCTGCCGGGCGAACAGGGTGGCGATTTGCTTACCGATACCGCTGGCGGCGCCGGTAATCAACGCCACCTTATCCTTGAGGCGATCCTGCGCAGGATGCTGTGACATGATGCTCTCCTTGTGTCCTTCATAGGGTGGCGGGTAGCTGCCCTTAGTAATGGGTGACGACACTCAAGCTTCTTCCAGACGACCGTCCGACATGCTGCGATAACTGCAAACATTGGCGCCGATCTCATCGCTGACCGGGTCGCGCTGGCAGGGACATATTTCCAGCGCATTGCTCATGTCGCGATAGCCGGTACGCCAGCGCGCCATGATGGTGGAATAAGAAAAGTCGATATCCTTCTGGACGGTTTCGTTTTCCCGGGCCGGCGCCAGTAAGCGTACGATATTGACCGGTGCTCGGTGTCCCAGAGCCAGGATGGACTGAATCCGTGGGTCGCTCAGGGCCTCGGCCGGGAGATACCGGCCGAGCATTTCGATGGCTTCTCGTAGTTGATGGATCTCTCGAAGGAAATGCAGATTTTCACCGGCACGCGACGCGTACTGGATATCCTTCTCCCGGAGCATGACATCGGCAATCGTGCTGGGCATGGGCCCTTCGGGACTCCAGAGATCGACCACATAGCAATTGATCGGCATATCGCTGCCGGGGCGTTCGTCCTGCAACACGTAATTCATTGGCGTATTGGAGAACACGCCGCCATCCCAATAGGCTTCGCCATCGATCCACACCGGCGGAAAAGCCGGCGGCAGTGCGCCACTGGCGAGAATGTGATCCGCTGTCAGGTGATCGCGATGGCTGTCGAAATAACGCAGTGTCCCGCGAGCGACATTGACGGCCCCCACGCTCAGACGCTTGCCGTCGTGAAAATCGCGCGTGCCAATCACGTCGAAATCCACCAATGTTTCCAAGGTACGGCGCAAGGGTGAGGTGTCATAGAAGCTCGGGGGATCATTGCCGAGGTTCTGCCATAACGGAATGTTCCAAGGTAAGCGCGGGCTGAAAAAGTCCGGTACGCCGTTGGTCAGCGCCAGCATCTTGGCCACCCCCGCCTCATACCCTTCCAGCACCGCACCGTAGCCATGAGACGGCTGGGCGATACGCGTCCAGAACTCTTGCAGTTTAGGGAGGGCGTCTTGCGGGCGATTTCCCGCGATCAAAGCACCGTTGATCGCGCCTACAGAGGTTCCCACTACCCAGTCGGGTTCGATATCGGCGCGCTGGAGCGCCTCGAAGACTCCGGCCTGATAGGCCCCTAGCGCGCCACCGCCCTGAAGCAGCAGGATATTCATCGGTCGTACCATCAAGCCCCCCGCGCCCGCGTTGGCTTGCCACTCGAGCACGCTGACTTCTCGTACCCGTGGGCTATGTATCACCTCACTTTAGGAAATTCCCTGCTGCACCGCAACATTACTGCGTCGCAACTTTAATGCCGAGTCCTGCGTCAATAAGCATCATAGGGAGCCGTAGGAAGGTCGCCTCCTCTTATCATCAGCCTTCCTCGTCGTCGGCGATATCCCGCCCAAAGGCCCGCCACTGGGCGAGCGTCATTACCTCGGTGGTCTCGGTCTGTAGATCGTGGGCGATGATCAGTTCGCTACGCTCGAGCTGGCGCTTGAGGGTCGCTACCCAGCCGCGCATGCCCTCGCCGCTGGTATCGGTGGTGTCGTAACCCTGTCGGGTAACGAAGGCCTCCAGCAGGGCATCGAGCGTCTCACCCGGCAACATGCGGTAAGGGATTTCGACGAAGCGACCGCTCATGATGCCTCCTTGTCCGTATCGTCGTCGCTGGCGTCGCCCGTCTCCCAAGACGCCAACCGGCTCAGAAACGTCTCTTCATCGAGCACCTCGACACCCAATTCCTCGGCCTTGGCCAACTTGCTGCCCGCGCCCGGCCCGGCCACGACAGCGGCGGTCTTCTTCGACACGCTGCCCGAAACCTTGGCGCCCAACGCCTGTAGCCGCGCCTTGCCTTCATCGCGGGTCATGCTTTCCAGGGTGCCGGTGAGCACCCAGGTCTGTCCGGCCAGCGACTGCGGGCGAGCGCTCACTTCCTGCTCGTCCCAGGTCAGCCCGGCATCGATCAGTTGCCGAACGGTCTCACGGTTGTGCGCTTCATCGAAAAAGGCATGCACATGCGCGGCGACGATCGGTCCGATATCCGTTACCGCTTCGAGATCGGCCGGCTCGGCATCGATCAGCGCCTGTAGCGTGCCGAAGTGGCGCGCCAAGTTGCCCGCCGTTGCCTCCCCGACTTCACGTATGCCCAGTGCATAAATGAAGCGTGCCAGGCTGGTCCGCTTGGCTTTCTCCAGCGCGGCGACCAGATTGTGCGCCGACTTCTCGCCCATGCGCGGCAGCTTGGTGAGAGCTTCAGCGCTTAGCTGAAACAGATCGGCCGGTGTCTTGATCCATTCCTGCTCGACCAGCTGGTCGATCAGCTTGACGCCCAGGCCATCGACATCCAGGGCCCGGCGGCTGGCGAAGTGCTTGATGGCTTCCTTGCGCTGCGCCGCGCAGTAGAGCCCAGCCGGGCAGCGAATCGCCGCCTCGCCCTCGATACGCTCCACCTCGGATTCGCACACCGGGCAACGGGCGGGAAACTCGATGGGCCGCGCATCGTCGGGCCGCTGCTGCTCGAGCACCCGCACCACCTGCGGAATCACGTCGCCGGCGCGGCGAATGACCACGCTGTCGCCAATCATCACGCCCAAGCGGGCGATTTCGTCCTGATTGTGCAGCGTCGCGTTAGCAACCATGACGCCCGCCACGTTGACCGGTTCGAGCCTGGCCACTGGCGTGATCGTGCCGGTGCGTCCGACCTGGAATTCGACGTCGTTGAGCCGTGTGGTCTGCTCCTGGGCGGGGTACTTGTAGGCGATGGCCCAGCGCGGCGCACGGGCAACGAAGCCCAACTCGCGCTGCAAGCGCAGGTCGTCGACCTTGAATACCGCACCGTCGATGTCATAGTCGAGCCGCTCGCGTTTCTCGCCCAATCGCCGGCAATAATCGAGCAGCCCGGCGCTGCCCTTGACCACGGCCAGCTCGGGACTGATACGAAAACCGTAATCACGCAGCCGCGCTATCTGCGCGGAGTGCGTCCGATCGGGATCGTCGCCGCGGATGGTCTGGTAGGCGCAGAATTCCAGCGGTCGTTTGGCGGTGATGCGCGGGTCGAGCTGACGCAGGCTGCCGGCGGCGGCATTGCGCGGGTTGGCGAAAACCTTGCTGCCGTCCTCCCGAGCGCGCTGGTTGAGCGCTTCGAAGCCCGATTGCTGCATATAGACCTCGCCACGCACTTCGACCCGTTCGGGTATATCGCTACCGCGCAGCTTGAGGGGAATCGAACGCAGCGTACGCAGGTTGGTGGTGATGCCCTCGCCGGTACGTCCGTCGCCGCGTGTCGCGCCGCTGATCAACCGACCCTGCTCGTAGACCAGCGATACCGCCAGGCCATCGAGCTTGGGCTCGCAGCAGAACGCCAGGTCGTCGATAGTCCGTTCGAGGCGTTCGTTGACACGCCGCGCAAAGGCCACCAGCTCCGCTTCATCGAAGGCGTTGTCCAGCGACAGCATCGGCACGGCGTGTTCGACGGCGGAAAAACCTTCGGCCGGCGCCGCACCGACGCGCTGGGTCGGCGAATCCGGCGTCACCAGATCAGGATAGGCCGCTTCCAGCTCCTGCAGGCGACGCAGGCGACGGTCGTAATCGGCGTCGGTCAGCTGCGGGTCGTCGAGAACGTAATAACGGTAATTGGCGTCGTCGAGTTCGGTGCGCAGGCGCGTCACTTCATCGAGTAACTTGGGGTCGATCTGGCGCATGCAGTCGTGAGTCTCTGTCGGATTACGCAAGCCCATGCAAAACAACCCCGTGAAGACCTCACAGGGTTGTTTTGTTTCTGGCTTCTAGTTAGTCGCTTCTAGCCAAGCCTAGTTGGCCTGATAGCGGTGCAGCCGATTGAGGCGCTCGAACTCCTGGACCCGCTGACGGGCGAAACCGACGGTCTGCGCGGTCATCACGCTGCGATTTTCATCCTTGAGCTCGCCGCCCATGTTGCGCACCAGCACCATCGCGGTTTCGACCATCGCCTCGAAGGCCGCCGCCGAATCCTGCGCGCCGGGCAACGGCATCAGGAAGGTCACGCCGGGCGTGGCGAAATCGTCCAGGGCTTCCAGATCGAAGGTGCCGGGCTTGACCACATCGACCATGGCGAACTGCAGATCGCTCTCGGCGTCCTCCGTTTCGTAGCGCAGGAAGATGCCCATCTCGCTGTAGCGCAGACCGCAGGCCAGCATCAGGTTGAGCAGATCGGGGCCGGAGAAGCCCTCTTCGTTGCGCGCCATGACGCTGATGACGATGACTTCCTCGGCGTGGGCCAGCGTTTCGCGGGCGCGCTGGGCACTGACGTGATGACGGCGAGCCTTTTCCACCACCGGATGCGCCGTGACTTTGTAATCAGCCACATCGTCGTGCGTCGCCGGCAGCGGCCGCTCGTCGGCATGGCTGGCATCCGGCGTCGCAGCAGCGCGCGCCGTTTCGCCCACCGGCTCGAAGGGCGGCTCGAAGGCGACACTCGGCGCCTGGCGTTCAGCGCTGCCCGACCCTGACTTGCCCGCTGAAAGATCGGGAGCGCCACCCAATGAAGGTTCATTGGCATGCGCGACACCTTCGTCGTCGTGACGCTGGAGTGCCGAGGACATCCGCTGCACCGACTGCGAGACACGCTGACTGCCGGAGCGCAATGCCGCCGCCATGCCTGCGCGACTGAAGCGGCTCATCGGCGCTTCGGCGTCGTCGTCATGATGCGCCACTTCGCTATCATCGACGAACGCACGCGGTTCATCGTCGGAACGACGCAGCGGTTGCATTGCCGGCTCGTTGTCTGGGGCATCGCGCTCGGCGCGCAGCGGCTCGGCCGCCGGAGCGGTTGAACGATGGCTCTCGGCTGCTGGCGGCGTCGACTCACTTAGCGCATCCATGTCTTCGCGTTCACGCTCGTGCGCACGCTCTCCTGCGCTTGGCGTAGCCGCAGTCGCGGTATGCTCCATCCGCGAGAATACCTTGGACGGTCCAGGATGTTCCTGACGCTGCAACTTGGGCTTCGGTTCGACCGCCGCCTGTGTCGCAGGCCTGACGACCCGTGCCCCTCCATTAGGCAACTCCCAGTTGATTTCGGCTTGCCTGGCGGCTTCCTCGGGATCGGTCGCCAGGCTGCCATCATCACCCTTGACCTGATCAAGGCGAGGTACTCTACGCTGACGCTGTAGGCGACGCACACCGTCAACGACGATGATCGTCACCAGAACCAGCCCCAGAATGATCAACCACTCTCTTAGTTCCATGGGTCGTCTTGCCTGTTTGCTAAGGCGCCATGCCTGATAAGTTATCGTCAATAGCATAGCGCGATTGCCAAAAAAAGGGCTACTTTTTTCGAAAGTCAAGTTTCCCCTCAGCCCAGCACAATCGCCCTTCTTTTGTCCCTGTTGTTGCCACTAATGGTTGTTGGTAAACCTTTTCGGCATTTCCTGCAAGTTTTCTATGCCTCGGCAAGCTGTGCCGCTTGCTCGACGCCTACCGAAACCAGACGCGAGACGCCGGGTTCCTGCATGGTCACGCCCATCAATCGATCGGCGGCTTCCATGGCGATCTTGTTGTGGGTGATATAAATGAACTGCACCGACGCCGACATATCCTTGACCAACGCAGCATAACGACCCACGTTGGCATCATCCAGTGGTGCATCGACTTCGTCGAGCATACAAAACGGCGCCGGATTGAGTTGGAAGATGGCGAACACCAGCGACAATGCCGTCAGTGCCTTTTCGCCCCCCGACAGCAAATGAATGGTGCTGTTCTTCTTGCCCGGCGGTCGTGCCATGATCGCCACCCCGGTCTCCAGCAAATCCTCGCCGGTCAGCGTTAGCCACGC
This sequence comes from Modicisalibacter muralis, assembly GCF_900102945.1. Taxonomy (GTDB): domain Bacteria; phylum Pseudomonadota; class Gammaproteobacteria; order Pseudomonadales; family Halomonadaceae; genus Modicisalibacter; species Modicisalibacter muralis. The sequence continues at coordinate 127,415 of NZ_FNGI01000003.1, forward strand.
GGTTCCGCCACCGAAAACCCGAGGGAAAAGACGCGATATACCCTCGTTGACCTGATCGAAAGTCTGCTTGAAACGCGTGCGGGTTTCCTGGTCGATCTTGCGAATCGCCCGATCCAGGGTCTCCAACGCTTCGCTCAACTCGGCATGTTGACCCTCGAGATAGTCCCTTCGTTCCGCTTGCTGATCATATTCTTCGATGGCCGCCAGGTTGATCGCCCCCAGGCGCTTGACCTTTTCGCCGGTCTCCTCGAGGCGCGCCTGCCATGCCGACTCGGTGGCATTGGGGTCGAGTTGCGCTTCCAGCGTCGCCGCCTCATGACCCAGTTCGGCGAGCGTCTCATCCTGGGCGTCGGCCTTGAGCTTGAGCGCCTGCACCTGCATGCGGCCCTCTTCGAGGCGACTGCGGACACCTTCCAGGTTGCGCTCGTGCTGTTGGCGAGCCACCTCGGTTTCGCGCAACAGCTCGGCCAGTTGCTGGGCCTCGTCGCGGCAGGCGTTGAGCGCACGCTCTTCCTCGGCGCGCCGATGCAGCAATTCATCGAGTTCGCCGCGGCTGTCTTCCTCGGGCTCGCGCAGCATCTCGCGCTGTTCCTCGAGTTCGCCGCACTTCTCTTCGAGCCGGGTGCGGGTTTCATCGCTGCGGCCACGCTGCTCGGCAAGGCCGGCGCGCTCGGTGGTCAAACGCTGATGTTCGAGCGCCAACTGCTGGGCGCGCTCCTGCAATGGCCGCTGACGCGAGCGCTGCCCGGCCAGCGACTCCTGGGCCTCGCGGCGAACGCGAGCCAGATCCTCGCGCCGCTGGCTGCTTTCATCGAGGGTCGTCATCGCCGCCTGCCAGCGCTCGCGCGCCTCTTCCAGTTCCAGCGCGCGAGCCTCGCGAGCGGCCTCGAGTTCGCCGAGTTCGGCGTCGATATCCCGCGCTCGCGCGTCGTTATGCTCCAGGCGAGCGGCCAGGTTGTTTTCTTCGAGCGCCACCTGCTGGCGGCGTTGCCCCAGTTCGCGCTCCTCGATCCGGCATCGTTCCAGCGTCTGCTCGCCGGTTGCGTCGCGCTGGCCGGCCTCGGCGAGTCGCGTCGCGTGGTCATCCAGCTGCGCCTCGACGATTTCCAGTTCGGCAGCGACTTCCTCACGCCGGCGCTGCTGAATGAGCACGCTATCGGCGCTATCGCCCGTGCCGCGTCGCCACGCCCAGCCGCGACCGAGCCACAGGCCATCGGCGCTCAGCACGCTTTCGCCCGGCGCCAATCGGTCGAGCAGCGCCCAGGCCTGGGCATGGTCGTCGACACAGCGGATAGCCGCCAATAGCTGCGACGCGGCGCCGGCATGCTCAACGCGCGCCGCCAGGGTGCCCGGTGGCGCCTCGCACGCGGTGTCGACGAGGAGCGTCAACTCAGCGCTGGCGAGTTCTTCGTCGAGCCCTTCACCGAGCAGCGTGTCACGCGCCAGCTCGGACACCAGACGGGCGTTGAGCCACGGGCCGAGCACCCAGGCGACGGCGTTTTCCCACCCCGGCGCGACGCGCATGCGCTCGGCGAGACGCGGCGCCGAACCCAGCCCGTGATGCGCCAGGCGTGCCTCGAGCGCCTCGTCGCTGTCGCTGAGACTGGCCTCGATCAGCGCGTCGAGCGAAGCCAGCTCGCCTTGCAACTGGCTGCGCCGCTGGCGATCCGCCTCGCGCGCGGCCTCGGCGTCGCTGATTGCCTCGCGCGCCCGGTCACGCTCGGCCTGCGCGCGCTCACGCCGCGACTCCAGCGCCTCGAGCTGCAAATCGAGTTCGGCGAGTTGCTCGCCGAAGCCTTCGCGTTGCTGACGCAGTGCGTGCTGGTCGGGCAACTCGTCGCGCTGCTGGCGGCGACGCTGAATATCGCCGGCCAGGGTCTCGATGGCGCGCTCGAAATGGCGCACGGCATCCTGGGCTCGCTCGGCCTGGCGACCGGCTTCACGATCCTGTTCGCTAAAGGCCTCCCAATCGCTCTGGATATCTTCATGGGCCTGCTCGGCCTCTTCGAGGGCGGCTTCGAGTTCGGCCAGCGACTCATTGACCGCTTCGCGCTCCGGGGTCAGCGTTTCCAGCCGCTCGTCGAGATGCCGCAGGCGCTGGTCGTCCTCGTCGCCGAGGCGGTCGAGTTCGGCCAGCTCGCGGCGCGCCGTTTCGAGATCGCGCGCTAGCTGCTGTTCCTGGCTACGGGCATGCTCGAGGCGCTGCTCGAGCCGGGCGATGGCGGCACCGGTGGCGTAGAAGCGTGCCTGGTAGCCCTCGAGCTGCTCGGCGAGCCGGTCATGCTCCAGGCGCGACTGCTCGAGGCGGCTCTCGCACTGGCGACTGCCCAGGATCTCCCGCTCGACCTGGGTTTCCAGTTCGCGGACCCGGCTTTCCTGCTCGCCCTGCTGCGCCCGCAGCCCGCGCCGGCGCAGTAGCGTCAATTCGCCCTTGAGGCGATATTCCTGCTGCTTGAGCGTCTGGTAGCGGCGCGCCGCCTCAGCCTGACGCTGCAAGCGTTCGAGCTGTTTGTCGAGTTCCTCGCGAATGTCGTCGAGGCGCTCGAGGTTCTCCTGGGTACGCCGCATGCGGTTTTCGGTCTCGCGGCGGCGCTCCTTGTACTTGGAGATGCCGGCGGCTTCCTCGAGGGTCGAGCGCAATTCCTCGGGGCGCGCCTCGATCAACCGCGAGATCATGCCCTGGCCGATCAACGCGTAGGAACGCGGTCCCAGGCCGGTGCCCAGGAACAGGTCGGCGATGTCGCGGCGGCGGCACTTCTGGCCATTGAAGAAGTAACTCGACTGGCTATCGCGGGTGACCACGCGCTTGACCGCGATCTCGGCGTATTGGGCGTAAGCGCCGCCCATGCTGCCGTCGCGATTGTCGAAGAATAATTCGATGGATGCCTGGCCCACCGGCTTGCGCCCTGTCGCGCCATTGAAGATGACATCGGTCATCGACTCGCCACGCAGCGTCTTGGCCGAGGACTCGCCCATCACCCAGCGCACCGCGTCGATGACGTTGGACTTGCCACAGCCGTTGGGGCCGACGATCGCCGTCATGTTGCCGTCGAACGGCACCGTGACGGGGTCGACGAACGACTTGAAGCCAGCCAGCTTGATCGACTTCAGGCGCATTCGCTCAGTCCACCACGCGGTCGATGGTGACGGCGATTGGCGCGGCGGCATCGCCGAGCGTGACCGGGCCGGCCTCGCCGACCAGATCGCCGGGCTGCGGCGTGGCCTGGCCGCTGGGCGAGACGCGCACCGTCAGACGCACTTCATCGACCTGCGATAGCCGCGCCATCGGTGCCATGGCATCGCCATCGTCCAGCGTCACTTCGAGCGGCAGATCGGCCACCGTGGCCCGTTCGATGGCCAGCGGCGGCAACTTCCCAGGCACATCGCGCGCGATCACGAAAACCGTGTCGTCGGGCGCCGCCCGGTTGCGTAGCTCCTTGGCGAGTTCGACCGCGACCGTCAGCGCAGGGCCACCAGCACCCGACTGGTCGGTCGCCTCGGGTGCGATGCCCAGACGCTGCTGGGCCACCGCGATACCCTCGCGCAGCGCCGCCGCCGAGCCGGCGTCGCCGAAGCCGGCGATGGCCTCGCGCCAATAGCCGATGGCTTCTTCGTAACGACCGTGATCGAAGGCCTCGATACCCAGCATGCCCAGCACCGTGGGCTGATGCGGCTGCTTGGCCAGGGTTTCGTCGACCAGCGCCTGTACCTCGTCGGTCAGGGTGCGGTTGGCGGCGAAGAACTTGATCTGCGCCAACTGGGCGAGCAGGCCGGGGCGGCGCCCTTGCAGCTCGATCAGCCGCTGCAACGCATGGGTCGCCTTGTCGAACTGGCCGCTGTCGCGATACAGCGGGAACAGCGACAGCCATACCTTGGGGTTGTCGGGTTGCAGCGCCGCCTGATTCTCGAGACCGCCGACCAGCATCGCCAGCGAGCCATCCGGTGAGCTGCGTACCTGCTGATAGACGTTATAGATCGCCAGATCGCCCTGCGCGCCCTCGCGCTGGTACCACACCAGGCTGACCACCACCAGCGTCAGCATTATCAATGGCACCAGCAGGCGGCCCGCGGACGGCGACTTGAGTGGCGAGCGACGCTGACCCTCGGCATCCTCGAGCAGGCTGCGGTCGAGTTCCAGACGGCTATCGTCGAAGCGTGCGGCATCGATCTCGCCGCGCTCGCGCGCGGCTTCAAGCGAAGCCAGACGCTGCCGGTAGACCGTGACGTTCTGCTCGGTGTTACGCCCTTCGGCCTCGAAGGCTTGCTGGGCGGCATGCACGCCACGCGCCTGGCGCAGCGGCAGGAGTAGTAGCCACAGCGCCGGCAGCAACAGCAGACCCAGCGCTAACCAGAGCAGGTTCATTCGGTTCTCTCGCGATTGATCAGGGCATTGAGGCGTTCGCGTTCCGCCACGCTGAGCGCCTGGCCGGCGGCGCGGCGTCGCGCACGCACGATCAGGCCGATGACGAGCGCGCCGAGCACCACCAGGCCGGCCGGCAGCCCCCACAGCAGCCAGGTGCGGCCCGACAGGCGGGGGTTGTAGAGCACGTAATCGCCGAAGCGGCGAACCATATAATCCTGTATCTCGCGATCCGAGCGCCCGTCCTCGAGCAACACGACGACCTGCTCGCGCATGTCTTCGGCAATCGGTGAGTTGGAGTCGCCGATCGCCTGATTCTGGCATTTGGGGCAGCGCAGGTTGTCGGTCAGATCCTGGTAACGCTGCTGGGTGACCGGGTTATCGAAGCGATGAACCTCGATGGCCGCCGATGCCGGACCCGCCAGCGCCGACAGCAACAGCAGACAAAACAGCACGCTCAACACCTGGCTCAGGCATGGGCTCGACCAGGGCCTTGGCCATGCATTCCACAACCGGCTCAGGCTCATTGGGAACGCCATTTTCTCACCTCCGGCAGGATTACCCGTTCGACGTCCTCGGGCGTGATGTAGCCCGTGTGGTGATAGCGAATCACTCCCTCGGCATCGACGATGAAGGTTTCCGGCGCACCATACACACCCAGGTCGAAGCCCAGCGTGCCGTCGGGATCGAAGATATTGACCTCGAAGGGATTGCCGTAGGTGGTAAGAAATTCGCGGGCCTTGGCGCGGGTGTCCTTGTAGTCGATGCCGATCAATCGCACGCCGTGATCGGCGAGTGCCAGCAGTTGCGGCATCTCCTGCTTGCAGGTCGGGCACCATTCGCCCCATACATTGACCACGCTGACCTGGCCCTCGAGCAGCGACTCATCCACTCGCGCCTCGGGGTCGGCCAGCGTCGACAGCTCGAAATCGGGGAATTCGCGAGCCAGCAACGCCGACTCCCGCGCGCTGGGGTTCAGCGACAGGCCCTGATAGAGAAACACCGCCAACAACACGAATATCGCCAGCGGGATCAGCAATAGCAGGCGCCGCTTCATGCATGCACCTCTTCGAGCCCGTTGGCCTTGGCTGCCGAGCCTTGCCTCGCACGCCGCGAGGCCCGCCGATAGCGCCGGTCGGCCACGGCGAGAATCCCGCCGCAGGCCATCAGCAACGCGCCGAGCCACAACCAGCGCACGAACGGTTTGTACTGGATGCGCAGCGCCCAGTCGCCATCGCCCAGGCGCTCGCCCATCGCCACGTACAGGTCGCTGAACAGCCCCGGGCGCAGGGCGACATCGGTCATCGGCATGTTGCGCGCCAGATAGAGGCGCTTCTCGGGGCGCATGATCTCGACCCGCTCTCCCGCGCGGAGCACCTCGATGGTCGCGGTATCGGCGATGTAGTTGGGGCCGCGACGCTCGCTAAAATCGCGCATGACGAAGGTGTAACCGGCGAGCTCGACGCTGTCGCCCACCGCCATGCGCACGGTGCGCTCGACGTTGTAATGCGAAACCACCGTCACGCCGACGATGGTCACCGCCAGGCCCAGATGACCGAGCACCATGCCCCAGTAGGCCGGAGACAACCGCTTGAAACCGGCCGCGAGCGACGTCGCGTTGCGCAACTTGTCGAACACATCGCGCACCAGCGCCAGCACTACCCATAGCGCAATCGCCAGCCCCAGCGAGACCCACAGGTTCCACTCGCCGTCGTAAAGCAGCGGCGCCACGGCGGCGATCGCCAGCGACGCCAGCGCGGACCACAGCAGGCGACGAAACAGCTCGCGCCCGGCCATCTGCTTCCAGCGCGCCAACGGGCCGAGGCCCATGAAGATGCACAACAGCGTGGTCAGAGGCACGAACAGCGCATTGAAGTACGGCGGGCCGACGCTGATCTTGCCCAGCTCCAGGGCATCGAGAATCAGCGGGTAGAGCGTGCCCAGCAGCACCGTGACGGTCATGATCACCAATACGATGTTGTTGATCAGCAGCAGCGCGTCACGCGACAGCCAGCCGAAGCCGACCGTGTGATTGACGCGCGGCGCGCGCAGCGCGAAAAGCAGCAGCGAGCCGCCCACCGTCAGGCCCAGCAACACCAGGATGAACGTGCCCCGAGCCGGGTCGTTGGCGAAGGCATGCACCGAGGTCAACACCCCCGAGCGCACCAGGAAGGTGCCGAGCAGCGACAGCGAGAAGGTGGTGATCGCCAGCAGCACCGTCCAGCTCTTGAAGCTGCCGCGCTTCTCGGTCACCGCCAGCGAGTGCATCAGCGCGGTACCGGCCAGCCAGGGCAGCAGCGAGGCGTTTTCCACCGGGTCCCAGAACCACCAGCCGCCCCAGCCCAGTTCGTAATAGGCCCACCAGCTACCCAGCGCGATGCCCACGGTGAGAAAGGCCCAGGCGACGTTGGTCCAGGGTCGCGCCCAGCGCGTCCAGGCGGCGTCGAGACGCCCACCGATCAGCGCGGCGATGGCGAAGGCGAAGACCACCGAGAAACCCACATAGCCCATATAGAGCATCGGCGGGTGGATGATCAGGCCGAAATCCTGCAACAGCGGATTGAGATCGGCGCCGTCCGCCGGTATGTCGGGCAGCAGCCGCCGAAACGGATTCGAGGTAAGCAGGATGAACAGCAGAAAGCCGACGCAGACCATGCCCATCACGCTCAGCACGCGCGCCAGCATGTCGCGCGGCAGGCGGCCCGAGAACAGGCTGACGGCGAAGCTCCAGCCGCCGAGCATCAGGCTCCACAGCAGCACCGAGCCCTCGTGGCTGCCCCACACCGCGCTGGCCTTGTAGTACCAGGGCAGCATCGAGTTGGAGTTGCTGGCCACGTAGGCGACGCTGAATTCATCGAGCAGGAAACTGGCCATCAAGCAGGCGAACGCCACCAGCAGGAACAGGAACTGCCCCGCCGCCATGGGCCGCGCGAAGGCCATCCACAACGGGCGGCGGGTCGCCGCGCCGGCCAGCGGCACGGTGGCCTGCACGACTGCCATCAACAGCGCCAGAATCACCGCGTAGTGGCCGATTTCGGGAATGATCTTGCTGAGCATGCTGCCTCCCGGTTACTCGACGGTCGTGCCGTAACCGGCAGATGTTTCGCCGGACGCCTGGACTTTACTCGCGGCGGATGTCATGCCGGAAGACTCGATCGCGGCGGGTGTCTTGCCGGATGCCTTGAGCGCGGCGGCGACTCCCGGCGGCATGTAGTTTTCATCGTGCTTGGCCAGCACCTGATCGGCATGCAGCACACCCTCGCTATCGAGCTGACCGATCACCACCACGCCCTGCCCCTCGCGAAACAGGTCGGGCAGGATACCGTTGTAGGTGATCCGCAGGTCATCCTGATAGTCGGTGACCACGAAGGTCACGTCGAGGGTCTCGCCACTGCGCGACACGCTGCCCTGCTTGACCATGCCACCGGCACGAATCTGACGCTCGACCGGCGCTTCGCCGGCGGCGATCTGGGTCGGGCTGAAGAACAGGTTGATGTTGCTGCGTAGCGCGTAGAGGGTCAGCCCCACGGCAATCGCCGCCAGGGCGACCAGCCCCACTAGCACGTACAGGCGCTGCTTGCGTTTAGGCGTCATCGGCTTCTCGTTCGGAAAAGTCCCCGGGAGCGTCGCGCTTTGCGGCACTGCGCTCCCGGCGATTGCGTCGCTTGAGTTCTCGAATCCGTTGGCGACGTTCGGCCCGGGCATGCCATGCGCTGCCGATCAGCAGCGCCGCGGTCACTCCCCAGGCCGGCCACACATAGGGCGCATGGCCACCCATGGCCAATAGCGCGGCTAGCGAATCGAAGGCCATCAGCGCTTGCCTCCGGGCGCTTCATCGGCCAGTTCGCGCACCCAGCGCTTGGCGGACTCGCGCTTGAGTATTTCGCTGCACGTGCGCATCAAGGTCAGGGCGATGAAGAAACAGTAAAAGCCCAGCACCATGATCAGCAATGGCAGCCACATCTCGGGCGGCATCGCCGGGCGTTCGGTCAGCGTGAACGTCGCCGGCTGATGCAAGGTGTTCCACCATTCGACCGAGTACTTGATGATCGGGATATTGACCACGCCGACCAGCGCCAGTACCGATGCCGCCCGGGCGCCGCTATCGCGGCTGAGAAAGGCGCCACGCAGGGCAATCACCCCAAGATACAGGAATAACTGGATCAACATCGAGGTCAGGCGCGCGTCCCATATCCACCAGGTGCCCCAGGTGGGCACGCCCCACACCGAGCCGGAGAACAGCGCGACGAAGGTCATCGCCGCGCCGAATGGCGCGATCACCGCCGCCGCCATGTCGGCGACCTTGATCTTCCACACCAGGAACACCAGCGCCGCCGCGGCCAACGCGATAAAGCACGATTGAGCGAGAATCGCCGCCGGCACATGCACGTAGATGATACGAAAGCTGTTGCCTTGCTGGTAATCCGCCGGGGCGAACGCCAGCCCCCAGACGCTACCGACCGCCAGCAATACCAGCGCGGCGGTCCAGAACCAGGGCTGCAAGCGCATGGCGATGGCATAAAACCATTTGGGCGAACCCAGTTTATGTATAAAGGCCCACATGCCCGTCCCTCAACCGTTGATACTGATGCGCAGCGCGGCGGCGATCGCCCAGGGCGCGAGCATCAGCGCGACCGCCAGCAAGGCACCAAGAATCGCCAGGTGCGGCGCGGCATTACCACCCAGCGTGATGACCTGCACGGCGCCCGCGCCGAAGATCAGTACCGGTATATAAAGCGGCAACACCAGCAACGACAGCAATACGCCGCCGCGCGCCAGCCCCACCGTCAATGCCGCGCCGATGGCGCCAATCAAGCTCAGGCTGGCGCTGCCCAGCGCCAACGACAGCATCAATACGCCATAACCGCCGCTCGGCAGCGACAGCATCAGCCCCAGCAGCGGCGCCATCAGCGCCAGCGGCAACCCGGTCAGCAACCAATGCACCAGCACCTTGGCCAACACCAGCGCCGCCAGTGGCTGGGGCGCCAACAGCAGTTGTTCCAGACTGCCATCGTCGTGATCGCCGCGAAACAGTGCATCCAGCGATAATTGGGTGGCCAGCAGCGCCGCGACCCATAAAAGCCCCGGCGCGATTTCGGCGAGCAGTGCGGGCGCAGGAGAAATGCCCAACGGGAACAGGGTGATGACCAGCGCGAAAAACACCAGCGGATTGATGACCTCGCTGCGTCGCCGCAGCATCAGGGTCAGGTCGCGCTTGACGGTCGCCGCTATTGCGACACCCAGGCCCGCTCTCGGTTCAACGACCCGCATGGAGACTCCCGAGCGCCGGTTCGGCTTGCACGGTCTCGCCGTGGCCCAGCACCACGCTGCGCTGCGCATCGAGCGCGGACAACGCATGATGGGTGGTCAGAATCACGCCACCACCGGCGTGCGCATGCGCTTGTATACGACGCTCCAGGGCATCGACGCCTTGCCGGTCGATCGCCGTGAACGGCTCGTCGAGCACCCACAACGGACGCGGCATCAGCACCAGGCGGGCCAGCGCCACGCGGCGCTGCTGGCCGGCGGATAGCTGCGCCGTGGGAATGTCCTCGAAACCGCCCAGGCCGATTTCATCCAGCGCCGCCAGGCGCTCGGCGTCGCTGCCACGCTCGCCATTCAACGCCTGATACCAGGCCAGGTTTTCGAGCGGCGTCAGCGCCGCCTTGACGCCGGGGGCATGGCCCATATACAGCAGATTGGTGAGAAAGGCCGCGCGCACCCGGCGCATCGGCTCGCCACCCCAGGTCAGCTCGCCCCGATGATCGGAAAGCTGGCCCGACAGAATCTTCAGCAAGGTGGTCTTGCCGCTACCGTTGGGGCCTTCGACGCGAAGCACTTCGCCGGGAGCGACGCTCAGGTCGAGCCCCCTAAACAGCCAGCGATCGTCGCGTTCGCAGGCCAATCCACGTGCGTCGAGGCGGAATGTCACGGCGATTCCCCACCACTCATGATCAGCCCGGCACTGTACACAAAAAGCCCTTGAGCGACCAGCAACGCCGTGCGTCAGCGCGTCGCATCTTCGACGAGGATCACCGCCAGGATGCGACCTTGGTAGCCCATTCTCCGGGCTCGCTGCGCTTGCTATGATGCGCGAGGTTATCTCCATGGGAGTAGGGTCATGCCGCACGCCACACCGCACTACCTGCACCGCCTGCCCAACCTGCCGCTGGTCGATGGCGCCTGGGAAGAAATCGACGCGACCGATCTGGTCGAGGTGCCGCTGCTCGGCCAAGTGGCCGCCGGCATGCCGATCGAGGTCTGCCCCGAGCAGAGCAGCGTGTATATCCCATCGCGCATGGTGCGGCGCAATACCTACGCGCTGAAGGTACGCGGCGATTCGATGATCGACTGCAACATCCACGATGGCGACGTGATCATCATCGAGCGCTACGAAAGTGCCGAAAACGGCGAAACCGCCGTGGTGATGATCAACAACCAGGAAGTGACGCTGAAAAAGCTGTATATCGAGAAATCCGGCGTGCGCCTGCAACCCGCCAATCAGGACATGCAACCCATCTACCTGAAGAACGACGACATCCAGGTGTTGGGGCTGGTAATGGGCGTGATGCGCCAGCCCGCCCACGCGGCCTGATGCACTACCCGATTCCCGCGCTCGATGCCGCTGACATTCACGTCGCCGAGATCGAAATCGAGCGCAGCCGCTTCATTGCCTGGGTCTGCCACGCGCCGCGAGTCGCCGCTTTCGAGGCGCTACTCGCCCGGGCCCGCAAGACCTACCCCGACGCCAGCCACCATTGCAGTGCCTTTATCGCCGGCCCGCCCGGCGAGCAGAACGCGATTGGCTTCTCTGACGACGGCGAACCCGGCGGCACCGCCGGGCGGCCGATGTATCAGGTGCTCGATGGCGCCGGCATCGGTCAGATCGGCTGCGTGGTAACGCGCTATTTCGGCGGCACCAAGTTGGGCACCGGTGGGTTGGCGCGCGCCTACGCGCAGGTCGTGCACAAGGCCCTGGAGAGCCTGCGCCTGGATGACTTCACCGAACGCACGGCGCGGCGCCTCAAGATCGACTTTGCCGGCGAAGCCGAGGCGCGCGCCTGGCTCGGCGAGCGCGACATCCCGGTCGATGCCGCCGACTATGATGCCGAAGGCGTCACCCTCACGGTCGGCTGGCCACTCGCTGACACGCATGACCTGGCGGCGTTGGAATCACGCCTCAAGGGCCAACTGAGCGTTCTCGAATAGCCCGCTCAGCCGGTGCGGCCGACAGCGTCGGCGCAACTGCCCAAAGCCACTTCATAGGACAGCTCGATATGCCTGTCGAGCAGCGCCCTGGCGCCGCCCGCATCGCGCGCCAATGCCAACTCCACCAGCTCGCCGTGCTGTGCGTCCAGCGTGCTGCGAACCGAGGGTATCGGCGGCGCCATGCGTCGGTAGCGGTCGAACTGGTCATGCAACTGCTCGATAAAACGCAGCAGCCATACCGATTGGCACGGCGCCACCAGGGTGCGGTGGAAGTGCGTATGGTGCTGCTCCCATTGATCTAACTGGCTCGGGTCGTTATCGGCGCGCATCAGGCGATGACGAGCGGCCAGCAGCAGCGATTCCCACTCGGCGTCGCCATGGCGAATCGCCCGCTCCAGCGCCATGCCCTCTAGCTGACGGCGCATCTCGGTGATGTCGTCCAGTTCGATGCGGGCCAGGCGCGGCACGCGAAAGCCACGCTGGTTCTCCTGGATCAGCAAGCCATAGGCGGCCAGGCGATTGAGCGCCTCGCGCAGCGGGCTCAGCCCCACCTGATAGTGCTCACGCAAGGCACTGATGCCGAGCTTTTCGCCGGCGGTGAAACGACCGTTCACCAGGTCGTGACGCAGAATATCGAATATCCGACTCGCCGTGGTCGCCCCCTCTTCTTTCGCGTCTTTTGCCATCTTCCCTCCTCACCCTGCAATGACGTCGTCATGCAAGCTTGACGCATCTCGAACCAGCAATCTATATTCTTTCAACAATAATCGATTTTAATTAAAACAAACGATTTAAATTACAAAAATCGTCTGGAGACGGCATGCTAACGCCTTTTTCCCAGCAGAATCCTTATCCCTCCCAACGCAGCGCCACCTATGCCAGGCACGGCATGGTCGCGGCATCGCAGCCTCTCGCCAGCCAGGTTGGACGTGACATCCTGGCCCAGGGCGGCAATGCGGTCGATGCCGCGATTGCCACGGCCGCCGTGCTGAGCGTGGTCGAGCCGACCGGGTGCGGGATCGGCGGCGATGCCTTCGCGCTGGTATGGATCGCATCAAACGACGCTGGCGAGGGAAAGCTGCATGGGCTCAACGCCAGCGGCACCGCGCCCGCGACGCTAACCCGGGAAGCCGTCATCGAGGCCGGCCACACCGGCATGCCCCTTTACGGCTGGACGCCGGTCACCGTGCCGGGCATCCCCGCCGCCTGGGCCGAACTCTCCCGACGTTTCGGCAGGCTCGATTTCACGACGCTACTTGCGCCCGCCATTCGCCTGGCGCGCGAAGGATTCCCCGTCTCACCGGTGATCAGCCTCTTATGGCAGCGCGCGGAGGCGACCTTTCAGCGCCATTTCAGCGAGGCATCGACTCAGGCCTGGTTCGACACCTTCACGCCGCAAGGCCAGGCTCCGCGCCCGGGGGAGATGTTTCGTTGCCAGGCGCAGGCCCGCACCCTCGAAGCGCTGGCCGAGACGCAGTGCGAGAGTTTCTATCGCGGCGAACTGGCCGAAAAGATCGATGCCTTTTCACGGCGCACCGGCGGCTACCTGCGCAAGGAGGATCTCGCCAGTTACCAAACCGAATGGGTCGCGCCCATCTCGGTCAACTATCGCGGCTATGATGTCTGGGAAATCCCGCCTAACGGCCAGGGCATCGTGGCGCTGATGGCGCTACGCATCCTCGAGGGTTTCGAGTTCGACGGCCGCGACGACCCACGGGCCCTGCATCGGCAGCTCGAGGCCATGAAACTCGCCTTCATCGACGGACAGACACATGTCGCCCAGACCGAGCACATGGTGCACAGCGTCGAATCCCTGCTCGGCGAGGACTATGCCCGCACACGCCGCGCCCTGATCGACGACACCGCACTGGACCCGACACCCGGCCAACCCCATGGCGGCGGCACGGTGTACCTCGCCACCGCCGACGCGGAAGGCAACATGGTGTCGTTCATCCAGAGCAACTATCACGGCTTCGGTTCCGGCGTGGTGGTGCCCGACACCGGCATCGCGATGCAGAATCGCGGCCACGGCTTCAGTCTCGACCCGGGCCACGCCAACGTACTCGCCCCCGGCAAGAAGACCTTTCATACCATCATCCCCGGCTTTCTCACTCGCGACGGCGTCGGTCTGGGGCCGTTCGGCGTCATGGGCGGTTTCATGCAGCCGCAGGGTCACGTGCAGGTGGTAATGAACCTGGTCGACTTCGGCCTCAATCCCCAGGCGGCGCTCGATGCCCCGCGCTGGCAGTGGCTGGGCGGGCGCCGCATCGGGCTCGAACACGCCTTCCCCGCGCATCTCGCCCGGGCCATGGCGCAACGCGGCCACCGCATTGAAATCGCCCACGATAGCACCGGCTACGGGCGTGGCCAGATCATCATCCGCGATCCGCAAAGCGGAATTTACTGCGGCGGCACGGAGCCGCGAACCGACGCCAGCATTGCGGTGCTGTGATCATGCTCAAGACTCAGGGAAAGCTCTTCGTCGCCTTTCTGCGCATCGGCCTGCTCGGCTTCGGCGGAGGGCCTTCGATGATTCCCTTGGTCCATCAGGAAGTCGTCAAGCGCCATGCCTGGATGAGCGACGACGAGTTCGCCGACACCCTCGCCATCGGCAATACGCTGCCGGGCCCGATCGCCACCAAGATGGCCGGCACCGTCGGCTATCGCATCGGCGGCCTGTTGGGATGCCTCAATGCGGTGATCGCCGTGATCGTACCGGTCATCCTGGCGATGATCGCACTGCTCGGCCTGTTTACCCGCTATAGCGATCAGCGCTGGATCCAGGGCATGAGCGAAGGCGTCGTGCCGGTAGTGATGGTGATGATGAGCCAACTGACCTGGGACTTCTTCGCCAAATCCCGCATCGGCCTGGGCTGGATCGTCACGCTGCTGATGGGCGCGGTGGCCGGCGCGCTGATCTACTGGCTGGGTATCCATCCGGGGCTGGTCATCGGCGCGGTGCTCGTCACCGCCCTGCTGCGCCCGGAGCGCCGCTCGAAGGCAACGCGCCAGGAGACCGCGAAATGATCTACTGGCACGTCTTTCTGGCCTTCTTCATTCCTAACATCATCGGCTACGGCGGCGGGCCCGCGATCATCCCATTGATCGAAAACGAAGTGGTCGGGCACTACGGCTGGATGAGTTCCCAGGCCTTCGCCGAGACGTTGGCGCTGGGCAACACCCTGCCCAGCCCGATCGCCACCAAGATGGCCGGCTATATCGGCTACGACGTCGCCGGAGTGCCCGGCGCGCTGATCGCCACCTTCGCCACCGTGGCGCCGTCGTTGCTGCTGATGCTGGCGGCGATGGGCACGCTTTATCGCTACCGCGACTCGATCAAGGTGAAGTCGATGAGCCAGTGGGTACGGCCGGTGATCATGGTGCTGATGGGTTATCTCACCTGGACCTTTCTTGTCACGAGCATCGCGGAAGCCGGCATTGTGCATACCGCGGTTATCGGTGGCATCGCCGCGGCGCTATTGCTGGCAACCCGATTGCACCCGGCTTTCGTGGTAATGGCCGGATTGGCTTATGGCGCGGCCTTCCTGGGCTGACGCTGACACACACCACAAACAGGAGCGACCCGGAAAACGCCTTATCCCAAAAAACCTTGGAAGACTTTGAAAAAGGTAGCGAGCGAAGGCCAGGTAAGGCGAAGTCGTCCGAAAAAGCGGAGTTTACAGGCGGTAAATGAGCATTTTGAGGCCGACTTCAACACAGCTTGGTCGAGCGCAGTAGTTTTTCAGGGGCTTCCTCGAACCCATGATGCATGACGACATTACAAGGACAAATCGCATGAAAATCTTTGGCTTCTCTCCAGCGGAAAAATCTCGTGGATGCTTCTTCAGCGCGTTGGCCATCGGCGCCGCGCTGAGTTGCGCCGCCGGGCTGGCCTCGGCGCAGGAAGCGGACTACCCGAACCGGCCCGTCGAGCTGATCGTGCCCTGGTCGCCGGGCGGCGGCAGCGACACGCTGATGCGCATCATCTCCAACAATATCGAGCCCCACCTCGGCGTGCCGATGCCGGTCATCAACATGCCGGGGGTCAGCGGCACCCTGGGCCTGGCTGAACTCGCCAGACGCGAGCCGGATGGCTATACGATCGGCCAGGTTCACGAGGGCCTGCTGACCGCGTTCCATACCGGACTGACCAAGCTGAACTGGGACGATTTCGCACCGATAGCGGGGGCCACCGCCACGCCACAGTATTGGACCGTCAGCGCGGACAGCCCATGGCAAACCTTCGAGGAGTTCGTCGAATATGCCAAGGCGAACCCCGGTGAGGTCCGCGTTGGCGTCACGCTGGGCGGCATCTCGCACGTGCACCCGGCGATGATCGAGGATGCCGCGGGCCTGGAGTTTCGCTATGTCGGTTACGAAGGAACCGGGGATCGCATTCGCGCGCTGGTCGGCGGTCATATCGACGCGGCGATGGGCGATGTGTCCTCGAGCCTGGCATTCGTCGAGAGCGATGACCTGCGCTTCCTTGCCGTGGGTTCCACCGAACGGGTGCCACAGACACCGGACGTGCCGACGTTCGAAGAACTCGGCTACGATTCGCTCGAACTCTCCATTATTCGCGGCATCGTCGCCCCCGAAGGCACGCCCGAGGCGCGCATCGATACACTCGAATCGGCCCTGAAGTCGCTGTCCAAGGACGAGGCTTTCGTCAAGAGCGTCAACAACGTCGGTGTCGAAGTCCAATTCATGGGCACCGAGGAATATACCGACTACCTCGAGAACGCTAACGACACTATCGAACGCCTCTCCGGGAAACTTCAGAAATGACTTCTCAGACATCCCCCACGGCCCGGTCGCCTGACGACCGGGCAGCCAATGGCGCCGCACGGGGAGGCGCCATGGCACATATCGTGTTCAATGGCCTGCTGGCGGCCCTGTTCATTTTTCTGTTCGTGCGCGCCGGCAGCTACCCCTCGTCGATGTGGGAGCCGTTGGGATCGGGTACCTTCCCGCGCCTCGTGCTGGGAATGTTGGTGCTGTTCAATGTCATGATTGTGGTGCAGGAAACCCGGCATTTCCTGCGCGCATCGCCACTGCCCGCAAAGGCGTGTCGGGCCTGGATCTGGCGGCATCGCCTGATGTTCGGCGTGCTCCTGCTATTCGCGCTCCTCGTATTCGCCGTGCCAACGCTGGGATTTCGTTGGTCATCCCTGGTCTTTCTTTTCGTGACGCAGGTCCTGCTAGGCGCTCGTCACTGGAAATCGTTACTAATTGCCGGCGTGATCGCGGTGGCTTTCTCCTTCGGCGTCGAGATCGTATTCCGTGAGGTTTTCCTTATCTCCTTGCCTCGCGGTCTTCTGGATTGACGGTACTCATAATCGTAAAGCTCAAGGGGAAATAGCATGATGGAATCCATCCTGGCCGGCGCCGATCAGATATTCAGCGTCCCGACCCTGCTGACCATGCTGCTGGGTACCATAGCGGGAATAATCGCGGCGGCGATTCCCGGTTTCACGATTACCATGGCGATCATTCTGACCCTGCCACTGACGTTTGGCATGCCACCCCTGCAGGGCGTCGCCACCATGCTGGCGGTCTACGTCGGTGGCTATACCGGCGGGTTGGTCAGCGCAGCACTACTGGGCATTCCCGGCACCCCGTCATCGGTCGCCACAACCTTCGACGCCTTTCCCATGGCACGGCGTGGCGAACCCGGCCGGGCCCTGGCCATCGGTATCTGGGCCTCGTTCTGTGGCGCCCTCATCAGTACCGTCGTTTTGATAATCGCCGCGCCACCGCTTGCATTAATCGCCGTGAAGCTGGGCCCTTGGGAATACTTCTCGCTGATCGTGTTCGCCATGACGATCGTCGCGAGCGTGGCGGGAAAATCCATGCTCAGGGGCTTGATGGCCGGCATGCTGGGACTATTGATAGCCACCGTAGGGCCGGACCCGATCATGGGCGTCCCCCGTTTTACCTTCGATACTTACCTCCTCGAGGCCGGACTCCCCTTTCTGGTGGTATTGATCGGCATCTTCGCCGTCAGCCAGTTACTCAGCGAGGTCGAAGACGTCGACCAGGTCAAACAGGGCGAAGCCTTGATTACCGGAAAGATAGTCTTCCGCCCGCTCAAGGTACTGCGTGAAATACTCGCCTATCCGATCAATCTGATTCGCTCGTCGCTGATCGGCGTCCTGGTGGGCGCGGTACCCGGCGCCGGTGGCAGTATCGCCAACCTGGTGTGCTACGACTATGCCAAGCGCGGCTCCAGGACACCGGAGAAATTCGGCACCGGTACGCCAGAGGGCATTGTCGCTTCGGAATCCGGCAACTCGGCGACCTCGGGTGGCGGCCTGATCCCGATGATCGCCCTGGGAATCCCCGGCTCGGCGGTCGATGCCATCCTGATGGCTTCGTTGATGGTGCATGGCATCGGTGTCGGCCCCCGGCTGATCGTCGATCATGCGGATCTCGTCTATGGCATGTTCATGGCGATGGCCATTGCGGCAATGATGGTGCTGGTGATCTGTCTTTCCAGCATGCGCCTGTTCCTGGGCGTCACCAAGGTGCCCAAATCGGTCATCGTGCCGGTGGTATTAGTACTCTGCCTGATCGGCGCCTTCGCCTTGACCCAGCGCATCGCCGATCTGTATCTGCTGCTGGGAATCGGTATCTTCGGCTATATCCTCAGCAAGCTGAACTACCCGCTGGCGCCCGTGGTACTGGGCGCGATACTGGGCCCTATCGGCGAGTCCAACCTGCGCCGCGCGCTGATGACCAACGAGGACTGGACGCTGTTCTTCACGCGCCCGATATCGCTTGTCTTGCTGGTACTGGCTGTTTTATCGATCGCGTTTTCGGTTCGCAGCCACTATCGCCAGCGCCATGTCACGAGGTCATCGGGTTGACCTCTTGCCTTGCCCGCAAGCGCGACGCTATGGGACCAGCCCAACGGCTTCATGGGCGTCCGCCGCTTGAGCGCGCTGTTTAAGAAAGGCGAGGCCGATTTGTGGAAACAGCGCGTAGGTCAGCACATCGTCGGTTTCGTGTTCGCCTTCCCGTAGGCGAATGCCATCCAGCTTGGCCTGGGCGCGCAGTTCATCCCGCAGGCGCTGCATTTGTGGCGCGATATTGTCCGCCGGTCGGCAGGTGGTCGGTGGCTCGCCTTGCAGCGCCCGCTGTTGAAGGTGCTGGTCGAAAGGTGTCGGCGCGGCGCCGTATTCGCCCCGGAGCAATGCCTGCACCGGTTGGGAAATCGACCGGTAACGTTCGCCGCTCATCACGTTCATCAGCGCCTGGCCGGCGACGATTTGCGCGCTCGGCGTGTCGAGTGCGATGCAGCCGAGATCCTCGCGTACCCTGGCCATTTCAGTCAGTACCTCGTCGAGCCGCTCAGTCGCGCCCTGCGCTTCGAGCTGGCTCTCCAGATTGGCGAGCATGCCGCCCGACACCTGGGCGCGCAGCAGGCGTGAGTCGCTACCCTTGAGCGCGCCCTCGAAAGCGGCGTACTCGTTGCGCAGTTCGCGAAAGTAGCCGGCAATGTCTTCGAGCAGTGCCAGGTCGAGCCCGGTATCGCGCTCACCGTCCCGCATGATCGCCACCAGCGCTTCGGTGGCGCTATGGCTGTAGGTCATCGACATCGCGGAGATCGCGGTATCGATGTTGTCGACACCGGCTTCCACGGCCTTGATCAGCGTCGCGGTGGATAGCCCGGTGGTGGCGTGGCAACGCAGGTGAATCGGAATCGACAAGGCGTTCTTCAGCCGCGAGACCAGTTCGAAAGCCGTGTACGGCGTGAGCAGCCCAGCCACGTCGTTGATCGCCAACGAATGCGCGCCCATCGCCTCGATGCGCTTGGCCAGCTCGACCCAGCTCTCGAGGGTATGCGCCGGGCCGAGCGTGTAGACGATGGCGCCCTGGGCGTGAGCGCCGTTTTCGATCACCGCCTGGAGCGAACGCTCGAGATTGCGCGGGTCGTTCATCGCATCGCAGATGCGAAAGACATCGATGCCATTGGCGCAAGCGCGGGCGACGAAGGCGTCGACCACGTCGTCGGCGTAATGCCGATAGCCCAGCAGGTTCTGGGCGCGCAGCAGCATCTGCTGGCGGGTATTGGGCATGGTTTCCTTGAGCGCGCGAATGCGTGCCCAAGGGTCTTCGTTCAAGTGCCGAAGGCAGGCATCGAAGGCCGCGCCGCCCCAGGTTTCCAATGCCCAGAAACCCACGCGATCGAGCTTGGCGGCGATCGGCAGCATATCGTCCAGACGCAATCGCGTGGCAAGCAGCGACTGCTGCGCATCGTGCAGAACGACGTCGGTAATACTCAGTGAACGGCGGGGCTCACGCATGGCAAATGGCCTTAAGGTTATCCCTGACTGATACAATACGCCGACTGATTGCAAAGCGTTGGCAAGGCAAACATGGCCGGGGCGCGCGCCACATCCACATGACACATCGAAAAGCCAAATTACTACACTCGGGACGCATCGGTCTCGCGCCGATGGAAGGCGTGATCGATGCCGTCACCCGCGAGTTGCTGAGCGCCGATGAAGGGCTCGACTGGGCCGTCACCGAGTTCGTGCGGGTAATCGACGCGCGCCTGCCGGCGCGCGTGTTTCACCGCCATTGCCCCGAACTGCTGCAGCCCGAAGTGGCCACGCCCAGCGGCGTGCCGGTGCACCTGCAATTGCTCGGCTCCGATCCCGTGGCACTGGCCGCCAACGCCCACCAGGCCGTATCGCTTGGCGCCATCGGCCTCGATCTTAACTTCGGCTGCCCGGCCAAGACTGTCAATCGTCACGACGGCGGTGCCTCGCTGTTGCGCGATCCCGAGCGGGTCCATCGCGCAGTCGAGGCCGTATCGCAGGCAGTCGGCCAGCGCGTGCCGGTCACCGCCAAGCTGCGCCTGGGCTTTTCCGACCGTCGCCTGGCATTGGCCTGCGCGCTGGCCGCCGAGGCCGGCGGCGCCCGGCACCTGGTGGTGCATGCGCGGACCCGCGACGAGGGCTATCGTCCACCGGCGCATTGGGAATGGATCGCGCGCATTCGTCATCGGCTAACGATCCCGGTGATCGCCAATGGCGATATCTGGACCCTCGAGGATTATTGGAAGGCACGCAGCCTGTCGGGTTGTGGCGATGTGATGCTCGGTCGCGGCATGCTCGCCGACCCGTGGCTGGCGCGACGCATCCGCCTCTGGCAACGCACCGGCCAATACCTGCCCGAGACACCCTGGTCGGCCAGGGTGGCGATTCTTGCCGCTTACGCCGAGCGCCAGCGTCACACGCTGCCCGAAAAGGTGGTGGTCTCGCTACTTAAACAATGGCTAAACCAGATGCGCGGAAGGGATGCGCAAGCCGCCCGGCGCTTCGCCACGCTGCGTCGCGAGACACGCCTCGATCCGTTCATCGTGGGGTTGAGTGACGGGGCATCGCACTGCGTTGATACGCGTTTTTCATCGACCGGTACTATTTCAGCCTGAGGCCAGGCCGCACCGTCGCCGCGATGTCTCGGATGGGTGCAGCTTAGGTCGTCTTGCGACGCCAGTGGGGGATGAATACGATGCAATACGTGCAATGCCGATCCGCGCGTGGGGTTCCTGCGATCGATGCGCGCGTTGGCTACGCTTTGACGAGTCGCACCGGGCGATTGATTCGCCATCAATAACCACAATCATTCTGTAAGGAACTCTCATGACCATCAGTTCAAGCACCTCCCACTCGCGCCGCAAGGTGCGCCTCGCGCTCGCGGCACTCGCGGTTCCGGCCCTGCTTCTCTCTGCTTGTGGTGACGGCGACGACGCCGAGAAGGAAGGCGAAGGCGGCGGCAACGAACAGGCCGCCAATACCAGCACCAGCGACAATAACGCGGGCAACACCACCGCGCTGTCCATCGCCACCGGCGGTACCGGCGGTGTCTACTACCCGCTCGGTGGCGGTATCTCCACGATGATCCGCAATGACGTCGAAGGCTACGACGCCACCGTGCAGGAAACCAACGCCTCGGTCGACAACATGCTGCTGGTCCAGAAAGGCGCGGCCGACCTGGCACTCGGCGTCGGCGACGTGGTCGCCGATGCCGCCGCAGGTACGGGCTCCTTCGAGCAGCCGCTCGACCTGTGCGCGATCGGCACGCTGTACAGCAACTTCATGCAGCCGGTCACCACCGAAGGCACCGGCATCACCAGCGTGGAAGACATGAAGGGCAAGACCATCTCCGTCGGTTCACCCGGCTCCGCCACCGAGGTCGGCGCGATACGCGTCCTCGAGGCTGCCGGCATCGATCCCGAGGAAGATATCGATCGTCGTCAGCTCGGCGCGGCCGAGACGGTTGCGGCGCTGCGCGACGGCACCATCGACGCCGGCTTCTGGTCCGGTGGCCTGCCGACCGGGGCACTGGTCGATCTTGCCAGCACCGGCAAGATGAAGATCGTGCCGATTGGCGAATACGCCGACGACCTGGCCTCGGAGTTCGGCAAATACTACGTCGAACAGTCGGTACCCGCGAACACCTACCAGGGCCAGGAGCAAGCGGTGTCGGTCATCGCCTCGCCGAACATCCTGGTCGCCAAGACCGATATGGACGAGCAGCTCCAGCAGAACATCACCGCCGCCATCTTCGACAACAAGAAGGAGCTGATCCAGGTCCACCCGGCCGCCAAGGAACTTGACGCCTCCACGGCCGGCAAGATCCCGTTCATCGAGACCTGTCCGGGCGCGCAAGCCTACTACGACCAGGCCGGTCAGAGTGACCAAGCTGACCAAGCTGACCAAGCTGACCAAGCTGACCAAGCCGATCAGACCGGAAGCTAACGCCCTTGCCTAGGCCGGCCATCGCCATTGCGGCGCTCGGGTGCCTGATCGCCTTCGGGGTCGTGGCGCTCGAGCCTGCCACCGAGCAGGACGCAGCCTCGACACCTCAGGCCGTCGTCATCCGTGGCCACACCGGCGATGTGCTGGCCCGCGTGGCCCTGCCGGGGGATAACTTCGCCGTCAGCTATCGCAACTCGATCTATGGCACGCTGGCCGAGGAGCGCTACGTCGTGTCACCCGACGAGCGCTACCGGCTGGTGCAGATCGCCGCCGATCAACTTGCCGTGCTGGAAGAATACTACGCCGTTCCCGGCCCCCCGCGCCGCGCCGAGCCGGCCGATCGCCGCACCTGGGTGGTGCCCCCGGACCCGGCGCACCCGGCCGTCTTCGAGGAGCTTTCGATAGCGGCGACCGATCTTGGCCAGCGCACCCTGCATGTCCCCGGATCGCCGCCCCTTGCGCTTTGGCGGCTAGTCGAAGACAACCATCCGTTCGTTGTGTTAGCTATCGAGGAGACCCCATGACCGAACGACCCAACGAGCGTGCCGGCCTGAAGGCGAGCACGCCTCGCGACGACGATACTATCGACGAGGAAGCGCTACTCGCCGAATTCGAGGCGGAAAAACCCGCTCGCCAGCTCAGCGGGATTCCCCACACGATCGTCAAGGTAATGGGCGTCGGGCTATCACTGTTCGGGCTCTTCTGGGTGTTCAACCCGATGGCCAAGCAGTTCTACCTGCCCGCCTTCCTGATGGTCGGCCTGTCGATGACCTTCCTGGTGTACCGGGGCTGGGGCCGGTCGGACAAGGCAAAGGTGGCCCAGGGTGCGGATAACCCATACATCGTGGATTGGCTACTCGCTGCGATCACGATAGTCCCATTCGCCTATATCATCTCCGATTGGGATTCCTTTTTTCGGCGCGCGATAATCCCCACCCAACTCGATCTGATCATGGGCACCATCGCCATTCTGGTGACGCTGGAAACGGCTCGCAGGACCGTCGGGCTGCTGGTTCCACTGGTCGTGCTGTTCTTCCTCGGCTATGCCCACTGGGGCCCCTATTTTCCGGCGCCATTCGGCACTGCCTCGTACGACTGGGCGCGGCTGATCGGCCATAACGTGATGGGCACGCAGGGTCTGTTCGGGGTGCCCACCGATGTCGCGGCAACCTACATTATCCTGTTCACCATCTACGGCGCGGTACTCACCGCCTCCGGCGCCACGCGCTTCTTCATCGACCTGTCGTTCTCGGCATTCGGGCAATCGCAGGCCGGGCCGGGCAGAACCGTGACGATGGCCGGCTTTCTGCTCGGCACCGTCTCCGGCTCCGGGGTCGCCACCACCGTTACCCTGGGCGGGATCTCGTGGCCGCTGCTGCGCAAGGCAGGCTACCCACAGGAGCACGGCGGCGCGGTGCTTGCGGCCGCTGGTATCGGCGCGATCATGTCGCCGCCCACGCTGGGCGCCGCCGCCTTCATCATCGCCGCCTTGCTCGGCGTGTCCTACCTGCAGGTGCTGATCTGGGCAACCATCCCCACCCTGCTCTACTACTTCGGCATCATCCTGGCGATCGAGATGGACGCCCGACGCTTCAACACCCATAGCGTTGAAATCGACGTCAAGCCCGTCGGCAAGCTGCTGCTGCGTTTCGGCTACCACTTCAGCTCGCTGGTGGCGATCGTGGTGTTCATGGCGCTGGGCATGACGCCATTTCGTGCCGTGGTGTTCGCCACCGCGCTGGCCTTCTTGCTGAGCTTTCTCGACCGCGAGTGCTGGATGACCCCCCGACGCATCTGGGATGCGCTCGCCACCGGCGCCACCGGGGCGCTATCGGTCATACCGGTGATGGCATCGGCCGGCCTCATCGTTGGCGTCATGACGCTGACCGGGCTCGGCCTCAAGCTGGCCAACATCATCGTCATGCTGGCCGGTGGCAACCTGATGCTCACCGCGCTGCTGTCGGCGGTATCGGTGATACTGCTCGGGCTGGCGGTGCCGGTGACCGCCAGCTTTATCATCTCGTGGGTGATCATCGGGCCGGCGTTGCAGGATGTCGGCGTGCCGGCTTACGCGGCAGCGATGTTCATCTTCTACTACTCGGTGCTCAGCGAGGTCTCTCCGCCCACCGCGCTGTCGCCCTTCGCGGCCTCGGCGATCACCGGCGGCAAACCGGTCAAGACCATGTGGCTGACCTGGCGCTACACCTTGTCGGCCTTCCTGGTGCCGTTCATCTTCGTGCTGTCCGGCCCGGGCATCGGGTTGCTGATGCAGGGCGGCGTGCAGACCGTCCTGTTGGCGATGGTGGTCTCCTTCACCGCCGTCGCCGCGCTCGCTGTGGCGACCGGGGCCTGGCTGATCGGCCCCGCCGGGTGGACCGAGCGCATCCTGTGCGGCATCGGCGCCATCGCGCTGCTGGTGATGGAGCCGATCTTCATGGGTATCGGCGCCGTGGCCGTGGTTGCCGGGCTGCTGGTCCACCTCGCTGGGCGTCGCCGGCACAGGGCGACATAACCCACGCCCGAAAATAAACTCCCATAAAGCAAAAACCCGCTCTCCTGACGGAGAGCGGGTTGCAATTTGGCGCGCCCGGGAGGATTCGAACCTCCGACCACCTGATTCGTAGTCAGGTACTCTATCCAGCTGAGCTACGGGCGCTTTTTAGCAAAGCACAACTTAGAACGGCATGCCGCTAGTGATGGACAGACAACCGCGATGTGTTACCGGTGAGAATGGCGCGCCCGGGAGGATTCGAACCTCCGACCACCTGATTCGTAGTCAGGTACTCTATCCAGCTGAGCTACGGGCGCTTTCCGTACCTTTACAGGTATCTTCGCAGCGATACATTCAAGCGAGTTGAATGGCGGAGAGAGAGGGATTCGAACCCTCGATAGGGCTATAAACCCTATACTCCCTTAGCAGGGGAGCGCCTTCAGCCACTCGGCCACCTCTCCCTTAGCGACACGGCGCGTAGGTTACCGATTTCACTACTTCCTGTCCACCCTTGGGCAGGATTTTATGGCTATCGCTCAGCTTCCCGAATCGCCATCGCCATCGACTTTTTCACGCTGGATGCGCTGATATATCTCTTCGCGATGCACGGCGACATCTCTTGGCGCATTGACACCGATACGCACCTGGTTACCTTTTACCCCTAACACGGTCACGGTGACATCGTCACCGACCATCAGGGTCTCGCCGACACGGCGGGTCAGGATGAGCATTTGCTGATCTCCTTTCAGACTTCTTCCAACAGGGCGCGGCTACAGGCGATGCGCATCGCATTATGCGTCATGCATCGGCCCGGGCCAACTCCATTGCGCTATAACGCCTGATAGCCTCGTTGAATGAAAGGCCCTCAAAGCCTTTCGGTATCCCTACACCATCAGCGTAGAACGTGCCGGCGCCATTAAACCACTCTTTCACTCACTTTCCACGCTGTCCTTGTCGAGCCCGAATGCCTTGTGCAACGCGCGCACGGCGAGCTCCATCTGCTTCTCGTCGATCACTACCGATATCTTGATCTCCGAGGTCGAAACCATACGGATATTGATGTTCTCTTCGGCCAGGGTACGAAACATCTTCGATGCCACGCCGGCGTGCGAACGCATGCCCACGCCCACCAACGAAACCTTGGCAATATTGTCGTCACCGCGCAAATCACCGCCACCGAGATCAGGGATCACCAACTCCTGGAGGATCTTCATGGTCTGCTTGTAATCGCCCTTGGCGACGGTGAAGGTAAAGTCGGTGTAATCGCCGGCCGGCGCCACGTTCTGCACGATCATGTCGACTTCGATGTTGGCATCGGCGATCGGGCCCAAAATGCGTGAGGCCACGCCCGGCACATCGGGGGTATTGAGCAAGGTGAATTTGGCTTCGTTGGCGGTAAAGGCGATACCGGAAATCAGCGGCTCTTCCATGGAATCCTCTTCTTCATCTGAGTCAGCGACGATCAGGGTGCCCGGGCCGTCCTCGAAACTGGACAGCACGCGCAGCGGAACATTGTACTTGCCGGCAAACTCCACGGCGCGAATCTGCAGGACCTTGGAGCCCAGGCTGGCCAGCTCGAGCATCTCCTCGACGGTAATGCTCTCCAGCCGCCTTGCCTTGGTGCATACGCGTGGGTCGGTGGTGTAGACGCCGTCGACATCGGTATAGATCTGGCATTCGTCGGCGTTGAGCGCCGCGGCCAGCGCCACGCCGGTGGTATCCGAGCCACCACGGCCCAGCGTGGTGATGTTGCCTTCTTCGTCGACGCCCTGGAAACCGGCGACCACGACGACTTGACCATCGCCGAGATCCTCGCGGATATCGTCGGTCTCGATGCGCTGGATACGCGCCTTGGTATGCGCGCTGTCGGTCTGAATGCCGACCTGCGCGCCGGTATAGGACGTCGCCGCCACACCCAGCTTGTGCAGGGCCATGGCCAGCAGCGAGCAGGTCACCTGCTCGCCGGTGGAAACCAGCATGTCCATCTCGCGCGGGGTGGGTTCTTCATTGATCAGTCCGGCCATCTCGATCAGCCGATTGGTTTCGCCGCTCATCGCCGAGACCACTACCACGACCTGATGGCCGTCGTCGCGGAACCGCTTGACCTTATCGGCCACGGCTTTGATGCGCTCCACCGAGCCCACCGAGGTCCCGCCAAACTTCTGTACGTATAGCGCCATGAGTTTTGCGTATCCGTGTTGAGTTGGTGAGTTGAAGGATGTGTCCATGAAAAAGGCCGGGCGAGTGCAGCCCGGCCTTTTGCTGTCTAGCCTAGCTGGCCCTCGAGCCATGCCGGGACGCTGGCGAGCGCTACGGGAAGCGCCTGAGCATCGTTGCCGCCCGCCTGGGCCATGTCGGCACGACCGCCGCCCTTGCCGCCGACCTGCGCGGCGACATGATTGACCAGATCGCCGGCCCTGACCCTGGCAGTCAAATCGTCGGTGACCCCGGCAATCAGGCTAACCTTGTCGCCGTCGGCCACGCCCAACACCAGAATGCCCGAGCCGAGCTTGTTCTTGAGTTGGTCGAGCAAGCCGCGCAGCTCCTTGCCGGAAACGCCCTCGACCTGCTTGGCCAGGACCTTGACCCCGGCTACCTCGCGGGTTTCGGTGAGCATGTCGCTACCGGCGGCACTGGTCAGCTTGGCTTTGAGGCGCTCGATTTCCTTTTCCAGCCCACGATTGCGCTCGACCAGCGACTCGACACGCTCCTCGAGCTGCTCGGGCTTGGCCTTGAGGCGCTCGCCGATGCGCAGCAAGCGTGCCTCCTGATCGCGGAAGTAATCGAGCGCGCCCTCGCCGGTCACCGCCTCGATGCGCCGCACGCCGGCGGCGATGCCGGTCTCGGCGAGAATATGCAGGCAACCGATATCACCGCTACGCGCCACATGCGTGCCACCGCACAGCTCGATGGAGAAGTCGTCGGCGCCGATGGTCAGCACGCGCACGCTGTCGCTGTACTTGGCCTCGAACAGCGCCGCCGCGCCCTTGGCCTTGGCTTCGTCGAGGGTCATCTGCTGGATGCGGGTGTCGGCGTTGAGCAGGATCTGCTGATTGACGATCGCCTCGACCTCGGCCAACTGCTCGCGGGTCAGCGCCTCGAAGTGGCTGAAATCGAAGCGCAGGCGCTCGGCGCTGACCAGCGAGCCCTTCTGTTGCACGTGACCGCCGAGCACACGCTTGAGCGCTTCGTGCAGCAGGTGAGTCGCCGAATGGTTGCGCATGGTCGCCACGCGCAGGCTGGCGTCGACGCGCGTGGTGATCGACGAGCCCACGCGCAAACGGCCTTCGATCACCACGCCATGGTGCAGGTGATGGCCGCCCTGCTTTTGCGTATCGGTGACCTGGAAGCGCACCCCATCGGCTTCCAGATAGCCGGTATCGCCGACCTGCCCGCCCGACTCGCCATAGAACGGCGTGCGATCCAACACCACCACGCCCTTGGCGCCCTCGTCGAGCTCGACCAGCGCATTGCCGCTCTCGTCGACCAGCGCGGTGACGCGCGCTTCATCCTCGAGACGCTGGTAGCCGGTGAAGGTCGTCTCGCCCTCGAGCTCGAGGCTCGCCGTATAATCGGCGCCGAACTGGCTGGCCGCACGGGCGCGTTCGCGCTGGGCCTCGAGCGCACGCTGAAAGCCGAGCTCATCGAGTGTCACGCCGCGCTCGCGGCAGATATCGGCGGTCAGATCGAACGGGAAGCCGTAAGTATCGTAGAGCTTGAACACCGTCTCACCGGCCAGCACTTCGCCGTCGAGTTCACCCAGCGCCGCCTCGAGCAGGCCCATACCGTGATCGAGCGTACGCGCGAACTGCTCCTCCTCCTTGAGCAGTACCTTCTCGATATGTCCGCACGCCTTGTGCAACTCGGGATAGGCCTCGCCCATCTCGGCGTCGAGCGCCGCGACCAGCTTATGGAAGAACGGCTCGCGAGCGCCGAGCTTGTGGCCGTGACGCACCGCGCGGCGGATGATTCGGCGCAGCACGTAACCGCGCCCCTCGTTGGAGGGCAGCACGCCATCGACGATCAAAAAAGCGCAGGAGCGGATGTGGTCGGCGATCACGCGCAGCGACGGCGTGGCGATATCGTCATGACCAATGACCCCCGCCGCCGCTTCGAGCAGGTTCTCGAACAGATCGATCTGGTAATTGGAATGCACGCCTTGAAGTACCGCCGCGACGCGCTCCAGACCCATGCCGGTATCGATCGACGGCTTGGGCAGCGGATTGAGATTACCCGCGGCATCGCGGTCGAACTGCATGAACACCAGGTTCCAGATTTCGATGTAGCGGTCGCCGTCCTCGTCGGGGCTGCCCGGCGGGCCACCGAAGACCTCGGGGCCGTGGTCGAAGAAGATTTCCGAACATGGCCCGCAGGGGCCGGTATCGCCCATCTGCCAGAAATTGTCTTCGTCGAGCTTGGAGAAGCGCTCGGGGTCGATGCCGATCTCGTCCTTCCAGATACGCTCGGCTTCGTCGTCGCTGATGTGCACGGTGACCCACAGCTTTTCCCGTGGCAGTCCCAGCGTCTCGGTCAGAAAGGTCCAGGCAAGGCGAATCGCATCGCGCTTGAAGTAGTCGCCGAAGCTGAAGTTGCCCAGCATCTCGAAGAAGGTGTGGTGGCGCGCGGTGTAGCCGACGTTGTCCAGGTCGTTATGTTTGCCGCCGGCGCGCACGCAGCGCTGCGCCGAGGTCGCGCGCACGTAGGGGCGCGGATCGCGACCCAGAAAAACATCCTTGAACGGGACCATGCCGGCATTGGTGAACAGCAGGGTCGGGTCATTGCCTGGCACCAGCGAGCTCGACGGCACGATGGTATGCCCCTGCTCCTCGAAGAAGGTCAGAAAGGCCTGTCTGATGTCTGCGCTTTTCATGAAAATACCCGTGATGATGAGCGTTTTGGCGCTACGGGCAGGCGGTCGTCGTCCCTCGTCAATAAATACACGAAGACGTGTTGAATCACGAAAAAGCGCCACCCGGGGCCGTCGCAAGGCGCACTAGTATAACGCAGTTGTCAAGAAATTAACGAGGGAGGGTCGAGCTTAGTGATCGTCCCAGGCGTGGGAGAGGGCGTGACGGACCTGATCGAAGTCGAATCCGCGCCCGGCCAGGAAGCGCTCGCGTCGGGCACGTTCGCGGGGCTCGCTGCCCGGGTCGTCGAAGCGTTTGGCGAGGGTATCGCAAGCGAGAGCGAACCAGTCGACCCCATCCGTGTGCTGGGCATCGTCAAGCGCCGCGCGGATCATCTCGCGGTCGATGCCGCGATTGCCCAGCTCGGCGCGAATCTTGATCGGCCCTTGACCGCGCGCGATGCGCGAGCGCACGAAGGTTTCGGCGAAACGCGTATCGGATTGCAGGCCATCCCTGGCCAGGGTATCCAGCGTCTCGCTGATGGTGGCGTCGGCATGCCCCTTGGTAGCCAGTCGCGCTTGCAGCTCGGCGCGCGAATACTCGCGCCGGGCCAGTAAGCTAATGGCATCGTCACGTGGCGTGCTGTCATTCGTGGCAAGACCGGTCATGGCTTACAGCAGGCCATCCTCGCTGTCTTGCGTCGCCGCTTCTGGTTCGGCTTCCTGCTCCTTGGGCTCCGGTGGGCTCAGTAGCTGGGCACGGATATTGGTCTCGATCTCGTCCATGACCGCCGGGTTGTCCTCGAGGAACTGGGCGGCGTTGGCCTTGCCCTGGCCGATCTTGTTGCCCTGGTAGCTGTACCAGGCGCCGGCCTTGTCGACCAGCTTGCACTGCACGCCCAGGTCGATGACCTCGCCGGCATGGTAGATGCCCTTGCCGTAGAGAATCTGGAACTCGGCCTGGCGGAACGGTGGCGCGACCTTGTTCTTGACCACCTTGACACGAGTCTCGTTGCCGGTGACCTCGTCGCCCTGCTTGACCGAGCCGGTGCGGCGAATGTCCAGACGCACGCTGGAATAGAACTTGAGCGCGTTACCGCCGGTGGTGGTCTCGGGGCTACCGAACATCACGCCGATCTTCATGCGGATCTGGTTGATGAACACCACCATGCAATTGGCGTTCTTGATGTTACCGGTGATCTTGCGCAGCGCCTGGGACATCAGGCGTGCCTGCAGGCCGACGTGGGAGTCGCCCATTTCGCCTTCGATCTCGGCGCGCGGAGTCAGTGCCGCCACCGAGTCGATGACGATCACGTCGACACCGCCGGAACGCACCAGCATGTCGCAGATCTCCAGCGCCTGCTCGCCGGTATCCGGCTGCGAGACCAGCAGGTCGTCGAGATTGACGCCGAGTTTCTCGGCGTAGCTGGGGTCCAGCGCGTGTTCGGCGTCGATGAACGCACAGGTCTTGCCCTGCTTCTGCGCCTGGGCAATGACCGACAGCGTCAGCGTGGTCTTGCCCGAGGATTCCGGGCCGAATATCTCGGTCACCCGGCCCAGCGGCAGACCACCGATACCCAAGGCGATATCCAACCCCAGCGAGCCGGTCGATACCGACGGCATGGTGACGCGTGGTGTATCGCCCAGACGCATCACGGTGCCCTTGCCGAACTGGCGCTCGATCTGCGAGAGCGCCGCACTGAGCGCTTTGGAACGGTTATCGTCCTGTGCCATGAACGTCTCCTGATAAGCACGTGAAAGTTGGCGCGATACCCAGGTGGGCTCGCCTGGCCAGCAGCGGCTGGCGCTACTCGACTATTACCCGCATGACCCGATTACTGTATGGCTGCACAGTATTATGGCGAAAAAATCGCCGCTCGCCTACACCCTCTGGCGTTAAATGATCGCCACCCGCGCCGAGCCGGCATCAGTCACGATTTTCGAGCCGACGAATCAGCCCTTCAAGCGCCATGCGCACCGCCTGGTCGCGTATCGCCTGGCGGTCGCCATCGAAGTGATAGCGTTCGGCCCGCTGCTGCGTCGCATCGCCCCAGGCCAACCACACGGTGCCCACCGGCTTGTCGGCGCTGCCGCCACCGGGGCCCGCCACGCCACTGATCGCCACGCCCAGATCGGCGCCGCTGTCAGCGCAGGCACCCGCCACCATCGCTTCGACCGTCTCGCGACTGACCGCGCCCTGGGTTTCCAGGACTGCCTCGGGCACGCCCAACAGCCGCGTCTTGGCGGCGTTGGCGTAGGTCACATAGCCGGTTTCGAAATAGGCCGAACTACCGGCGACGGCGGTGATCGCGCTGGCCACGCCACCACCGGTACAGGACTCGGCGGCGGTGACGAACACACCCCGCGTCACACAGACCTGCCCGAGACGTCGGCTCAGGGCGAGAGTATCGAGAGTTTCCAATCCAGCACTGGCCAAGATGACGCTCCGAGTGGCGCGATGGCAGCGAATGCCATCGCTTGATCGATGAGGCGACAGCTTAGCAGACACGACCGACAACGAGTCAGTGCGACAATCACTCCGGGTCGGCTTGCGAATGGAATTTTTCGAGCACTTGCCGGCAGCCCGGCCCGACGTTTTCTCCCGTGCCCGGCTCGATCCAGGGCAGAATCGCCAATGGTGGCGCCAGCAGTGCGCCGATCGCCGACAGCACACCACGGATCACCAGTTCCGAGGACGTCACGTCGACCCGCAGGTCGTCCAGTGGGCCCGTCAAGCTAACCGGAGAGTCCGAGGCCAGGAAACTGAAATCCTTGGGGTGGGCCTCGAAAGCCAGCGTCAGGGTCTCTTCATCTAGGTCGATGACACCGCCACCGGTGAAGTTGGAATCCTCTGTGCTCATGAAGAACTGCTCGAGCGTCGCCAGGCCGCCGTCGGCCTTGAAATGGCTATAGGCGCAGGCGATCGGCACCGAATCCGAAGAGTCGACCAAGGCGGCCACCAGCGCCTCGCCGACATCCAAGCCCAAGGCCTCCACGGCAATTACATCCAACTGCCCGCCGGACATGGCCAGTTCCAGCTCGCCGCCCAGACTCGCCATGGCCTCGTCCAGCGAATCGCCATGAAAACGCATCTGCCCTTGCCCACCGATCACCCCAGCCGAATCCGCGGCCACCTCGGACAGCTCGGCGTCGCGCAGCAGCGCCTTGAGATTGACCTGCTTGAGCGATATATCCAGGCTCCCGCGCAGCGTCGTCCCACTGGCGTCGAGCCTGATTCGCGACTGCGCCACGCCACCACCGATACCCACGCTGAGCGGCTCGAGTGTCAGCACACCGTCATCCATCTCCAGTTCAAGGCGCACATCGTTGAGCGGTAAGTCGGGAGCGCTGACGCTATCGGCGCGGTAGCGCACGATGGCATCCATCGTGCGCAGCCCCTGCAAATCCCACGGCTGGTCGGGGAACACGCCAGACTGGCTTGCCTGCTGCCTGGCGCGTTGCTGCTGAGCGGGTGACGCCACGTCCCCGCTTTGCGTATCGGGAGCAGCGCCCACCAGCGGCAGGAAATCGTCCAGGTCGAGTCGCTCGGAACCTAGCGTCGCCCACAGCATGGGGCGCGCTCCCATATGGATTTGCACATCGCCATTCACGTCGCTGTTGCCGAAACGCCCGCGCAGGCCAAGCAGACGCACCAGCTCGTCTTCGACGTGTAGCTCGCCCTGGATTCGATAAGGCGGCAATGCCGGCAGGTTCAGCCCGGTCAGCTCGTTCAGTCGTGCGGGGTTGGGGCCCGACAGCCGGAAATCTCCATCCACCGCTGCTATTTCCAGCGGTTGGCTGATGGTGCCATTCACATACAGGGCGCTATCCCTCGAGGTGATCTCGCCCCGTACCGGATAAGGTTTTTCGGGGTCATCCAGATCCAGCAAGGGCCCCACGACGAGATCGAAGGCGAAGGGCTCACCACGATGCGAGCCATTGCCTTGCAGGTGCACGCCGGGAACCGCTGCGCCGGCGATATCCGCCGTTTCGGCACCAACGCTCAAGGCCAGTTCCTGCGCAGGTGCCCGGTAGTCGAGTTGCGTATCGTCAAGGGCCAGGATGCCTTCGGCGAAGCCAACATGCAGCCGACCGCCCAGCGTACCCAGTTCCCCATACCCCAGCGGCGCCAGCGCCTCGCCAATATCCACCTGCGTCAATTGCGCATCGATGTCGCCGCGCAGCGTGCTCGGGCGCACTTCCAGCCAACCTTCGGCCGTCAGTTCCCCTTCGCCTTGTGCGACATGCAGGCGCTGCAAGTTCAGGCGATTGTCCTGCAACCGCCCAACCAGCGCCACGTCACGCAACACGACGTCAGCATAGCTCAGGCGTCCCACCGACAGATCCAGTTTCGCCTCGTAACGCCGCAGTGGCGCCAGTTGCTCGGCCCAACGCCGATCCCAGGTAATTTCCTCGACGGTCTGCTCGACTTCCTGTTCGACCTCCTTGCGCTCGTCCGCCCTGTCGAGATTGATGATGCCCCAGCGGTCGATATCCAAGCGGTCGGCACTCAGTTGAGCCTCGATTCGCGGTGTCTCCCCCAGCGCCACGTTCACCGAGCCCGTCAGCCGATTTTCCTTGCCTGTCGGCTCCCAATAGGTGACGACGGCACTATCCACGCG
Organism: Modicisalibacter muralis; assembly: GCF_900102945.1. Taxonomy (GTDB): domain Bacteria; phylum Pseudomonadota; class Gammaproteobacteria; order Pseudomonadales; family Halomonadaceae; genus Modicisalibacter; species Modicisalibacter muralis. The sequence continues at coordinate 161,715 of NZ_FNGI01000003.1, forward strand.
AACCCGATCGAGATCGATGCCGGTTCCGCCGCCGCCCGTATCCTTGTCACCGCCCATCAGCCCGGCCCAGTTGGCAGCACCGGTCTCGTTTCGCGCCAGGTGTACGACCGGGTGGCCAAGATACAATCTATCGAGCGCGACCTTGCCCTGCAGCAGCGCGCCGGGCTCGATCGTCAACTCCAGCAGCGCCAGTTGCAGCATCCGCTCGTGCCGTGCCCAGCCGGGATTGGCGACACCGATGTCTTCCAGGCGAACCGTCAGCGGCCAGCCCCAATCGATATCCAGCGTCCCGATCTCGACTGCCCGACCGTTCAGGCGTTGACTAGCCTGATTTTCCAGCAGGCTCTTTGCCCATGGTGATTCCAGCAGCAGCGCGATCGCCACCAGCAGAAACGCCACCCCGCCGAGCGCGAACAACACCAGCCGGAGCGTCTTTGGCACATCGTCTCCTCGATTCCCGAGCCTGCCGCTCGCGTCGAATGTCGTGACCCTTTCTAGGAGAATAGCCGACCCGCCCGCGAATACCGGCAGGAGACCGAACGCCAAGATCAACGCGTTCTAAACAGCCCGGCCAGAGCGCGACGGGCCAGGAGGACACTAAGAGACGTTCGATGCGATGCCCTACGCCGCTATCGTCCTACTAGATCGACTCATAGGGCAGCCCCACGTAGTTCTCGGCAATGGTCGCCAGACCCGCCGGGGAGCCGGTGATGTAATCGAGTTCGGCCTGGCGGATGCGCCGCTCGAAGGCCTCGGCCTCGGGGAAATGGTGCAGGTGGGTGGTCATCCACCAGGAGAAGCGCTCGGCCTTCCAGATCCGCCGCAGGCAGATCTCGGAGTAGCGCGCGATCAGGTCGTCGCGGCCCTCGCGATAGACCTTGAGCAGCATGCGATAGAGCGTATTGACGTCGCTGGCGGCCAGGTTGAGCCCCTTGGCCCCGGTCGGCGGCACGATGTGCGCGGCGTCGCCGACCAGGAACAGCCGGCCGTACTGCATCGGCTCGACGACGAAGCTGCGCAGCGGGGCGATGCTCTTCTCGATCGAGGCCCCGGTGATGAGCTGCGCGGCGACGTCGTCGGGCAGGCGCGCCTTGAGCTCATCCCAGAAGCGTGCGTCCGACCACTCCTCGACTTTCTCATCGGCGCCCACTTGCACGTAGTAGCGGCTGCGCGTCGCCGAGCGCATGCTGCACAGCGCGAAGCCGCGCGCGTGACTGGCGTAGATCAACTCGTCGGCGACCGGCGGGGTGTCGCAGAGAATGCCCAGCCAGCCGAACGGGTAGACGCGCTCGAAGGTCTGGATGCGATCCGCGGGGATCGTCCGCCGCGACACGCCGTGATAGCCGTCGCAGCCGGCCACGTAGTCGCAGTCAAGGCGCTGGGTCTCGCCATTCTTGACGAAGGTGACGTAGGGGCGCTCGGTGTCGAGATCGTGCGGCTGGACGTCATCGGCCTCGTAGATCGTCGTCGCCCCGGCCGCCTCGCGCGAGCGCATCAGGTCGCGGGTGACCTCGGTCTGGCCGTAGATCATCACCGTCTTGCCGCCGGTGAGCCCCTTGAGGTCGACGCGCACGCGGCGGTTGTCGAAGGCCAGCTCGAAGCCATCGTGGCGAATGCCCTCGCGCTCCATGCGCTCTTCCACCCCGGCCTCGCGCAGCAGGTCGACCATGCCCTGCTCCAGCACCCCGGCGCGAATGCGGCCGAGCACATACTCGCCGGAACGCCGCTCGAGAATCACGTTGTCGATGCCCTGACGCTGCAGCAGTTGCCCCAGCAGCAGGCCGGAGGGGCCAGCGCCGATGATCGCCACTTGTGTCTTCATGATGCGTGCCTCGCTGCTCGTGCCTGCGGCGTCGCGTCGCGACGGCACCGATCGATGACTTGTATTTTTCATCGATAGCCGGGCACGATTAAGGCAATATCGTCACGAAGTCTTGGATATTCGCAAGATACGCCCACGACTTTGGTCGACGATCCTCGTCAGCCATTAGGACGACGCCCTCATGAACGACCTGCAACGCGGCTCCGTGCCGGTGTTCAAGCTCTACGGCGAGACACGCCACTGGCCGACACCGGACCTGCTGCACTGCGAATCGATCGCCGAGCGCAGCCGCCTGCACGACTGGCACATCAAGGCGCACCGTCATGCCGACCTGGTGCACCTGCTGCACATCCGCGAGGGTCAGGTGGAACTGCAACTGGAGGGGGCCGAGCGCCGGCTCGAGGGACCGCTGCTGATCGTGGTGCCGGCCATGGCGATTCACGGCTTTCGCTTCTCGCGCGACATCGACGGTCACATCATCAGCCTGGCCCAGCCGCTGGCCACGCAGTTGATCGAGCAGTTGGAGCGCCAGGGCGAGGTCCTCGACCGGGCCGCCCACTACCCGCTGGCAGGGCAGGACGAGGCGGCGACCATCGCCTCGCTGGTCGTGCAGATCGACAAGGAGTACCGCCAACCGGCCGAGGGCCGCGATCCGCTGCTGCACGCCCTGATCCAGGCGCTGAGTGTGCAGGTCGCGCGCCGCGCCGAGCGACGCCGGCCGATCCTCGCCCGGCGCCACGACAAGGGTCAGGCGCACCTGCAGCGCTTCCAGGCGCTGATCGACGCCCACTACGCCGAGCAGCCGACCATCGAAACGCTGGCCGCGCAGCTCGGCATGACCAGCGCGCACCTCAACACCCTGTGCCGGCGCCTGGCCGGGCGCAGCGCCCTACAGCTACTCCACGAGCGGCTGCTGCTCGAGGCCAAGCGCCAGCTGACCTACACCAACATGACCATCAGCCAGGTCGCCGATACCCTAGGCTTCTCCGAACCTGCCTACTTCACGCGCTTCTTCAAGCGTCACACGGGGTTCTCACCCAAGGCATTTCGGCTACGGCAGTGACGTCTCCACAAAAAACCGCTGCCATTCGGGCAGCGGTTCTCCGTGCTCGGCGCAATGCTCAAAAATCGAAGAACACCGTCTCGCCCTCGCCCTGCAGGCGGATATCCAGGCGATAACGTACCCGACCGCCCTCGCCCTCTTCGCGCCGGGCGATCAGCGTCTGGCGCCGCGCCGGCGATTCCACCGCGTTGAGGATCGGGCAAGCGGCGTTGGCATCATGCTCGTCGTCGAAATAGAGCCGCGTGTTGAGCTGAATGTTGATGCCGCGGGCGAACACCGCCAGGTTGATGTGCGGTGCCATGGGCTTGCCGTTGGGCGCCTCGACCCGGCCCGGCTTGACGGTGATCAGCGACCACTCTCCGCCGGTCTCGACGGTGGTGGCGGTGCGCCCGAAGCTGTTGAACAGCTTCTCGAGGTCGAAATCGCACTGATACTCGCCGTGGGCGTCGGCCTGCCAGGCCTCGATGAAGGCGTCGCGCACCAGGTCGCCGTTGCCGTCGATCACGCTGCCGACCACCTCGATGAGCTCGCCGTCGGCCTCCGTCGTGGCCATGCGGTTCCAGATCTCTTCCTGGCGCGGCGGCAGCCCGGCGACGTCCAGCGCCAGGCCGATGTGCACGTAGGGGCCGGCGGTCTGCGAGGCGGTCTCGCGCAGCGGCAGCTCGCTGGTCGGTGTTGAATTCGGCTGTTTCATGGGCGTTCCCCGGTCTCAAACGTTCTCGAAGTAGGTCTGCAGTTCGCCGCGCACCACCAGGTCGAAGCGGTAGGCCAGGCAATCCATGGGGCGGCTGTGGCCCATGTCGAGGCGGCCGATCATGGTCTCGACGGCTTCCTGGCTGTTGAGGGTCTGCACGATCGGGCAGATCGGGATCAGTGGATCGCCCTCGAAGTACATCTGGGTGATCAGGCGCGTGGAGATCGACGGCCCCATCACCGAGACATGGATGTGCGCCGGGCGCCAGGTGTTGATACCGTTGGGCCAGGGATAGGGGCCGGGCCTGACGGTGCGGAAGCGATACCAGCCCTCGTTGTCGGTCAGGCAGCGCCCCACGCCGCCGAAGTTGGGATCGAGCGGGGCCAGGTAGCTGTCCTTATTGTGGCGATAGCGACCGCCGGCGTTGGCCTGCCACATCTCGACCAGCGTCTGCGGCACCGGCTTGCCGAACTGATCGACCACGCGGCCGAACATGATGATGCGCTCGCCGATCGGCAGGCCGTTCTGGCCTTGGTTTTCGCGCCCAGGATTCTCGCGATAATTGAGCAGCAGGTCATTGTCGTGGGGTCCCATACGCAGGTTCGTGAACTCGGGGCCGCTGAGCTCGGAGACACTCGGCGCCTGCAGGCTGACCAATGCCTGGCTCGGCGAGCGCGCCACCGCGGTCTTGTAGCCAGGGGTATAGGCGGCGGGGTGCCAGGTACGGTCGCGCTCGACGAAGCGCTTGTTGTGGTTCAGGGGCATGGCGGGCTCCATCCGTTAGACGGTGTGTTCGGGCCATTGTCGCCGACGCGGCGCGCCTGCCAAGTGAAAAGTCGCCACCCAGGCATAACCGCTGGGTTATGTCAGTGACTCCCGTTCACTTGCCAGGCTGCGCAGCTGCGCGCACAGCCGCTCGGCGGCGGGCGACAGCGCCCGGGTGGCGTTGACGCACAGCCCCACCGAGCCGCCGTGGGCCTCGAGATCGACCGTCAGGCGCACCAGTGATCCCTCGTCCAGGTCGCCGCGCACCGCATCCAGCGGCGCGACCCACAGCGCCGAGGTGCGCTGCACGTAGCGCCGGCTCAGCGCCAGTGACAGGGTTTCCAGGGTGATCGGCGGTGGTGGCCCGCCCTGCTCGACCCAGAAGCGCTCGACCTGCTCGCGCAGCGTGGTCGGCGCCGGCGGCACCACCCACGGGTACTGGCCGAGCGCCTCGGCATCGAGCGGGGTCCGCGCCGCCAGGGGATGGCCGGCGCGCGCCACCAGCACCAGCGGCTCGTGATAGAGGTGCTCGAAGCTTAGTCCGCGGATCTCGCGCGCCTCGCTCATGCGACCCACCACCAGATCGAGCTCGCCCAGGCTCAGTTGCGAGAGCAGATAGGCGCTGGGCCCGGTCAGCACCTGCAGGCGGATCTCCTGCGACTCGGCATGCAGCCGCTCGAGCGCCTGGGGCAGCAGGCCCTCCTCCACCGTCGACAGCGCCCCCAGGCGCACCAGCGCCGCGCCCGTGGCGGGCTGGCGTACCGCCGCCAGGCCTTCCTGCAGGGCATTGAGCGCCGGCCCGGCGTGGCGCATCAGCGCTAGCCCGGCGGGGGTCAGCGTCACCCCGCGCGGCCCACGTTCGAACAGCGCCGCCGCCACCGCCTCCTCCAGCTCGCGGATGGTCTTGGACATCGCCGGCTGGGTCACCGCCAAGCTGTCGGCCGCCCGCGCGAAGCTCTGGCGCTTGGCGACTTCGAGAAAGGCCTGCAGATGGCGCAGCTTGATGCGTGAGTCGAGCATGGGAATCCGTCCGAGTCGCTAGACCGTCAGCAGAAATGTCGACAGCACCGGGAACAGCACCAGCAGCGTCAACCGCACCAGGTCCGAGGCGATGAACGGCGCCACGCCCTTGAATATCTCGCCCAGCCCGACGTGCGGCGCCATCGCCTTGATCACGAACACGTTCATGCCCACCGGTGGCGTGATCAGCCCGAGCTCCACGGTGAGCACGGTGACGATGCCGAACCACACCGGATCGATGCCCAGCGCCTGGATGATCGGGAACACCACCGGCACGGTGATCACCAGCATGGCGATGGAGTCCATGAACATGCCGAGCACGAAATAGAGTAGCAGGATGCCCAGCAGCACCATCATCGGCGACAGCTCCAGCCCGTAGAGCGCGTCGCTGATCGAGAACGAGATGCGCGACACCGAGATGAAGTAGCCCAGCGTCTCGGCACCCACCAGCATGAAGAACACCACCGTCGACAGCGCCAGGGTTTCCTGCACCGAGGTCCACAGCCCGCGTGCGCGCATGCCCTTGGCCAGGGCGTAGATCAGCGTGGCGAACGCACCCACGCTGGCGCCCTCGGTGGGCGTGAACAGGCCGAAGTAGATGCCCAGGATGATGATCAGGAACACGCCGAAGAACGGCACCAGCCCGGCCAGCGAGCGCAGCTTCTCGGACCACGCGGTGGGCTCGCCGGGCACCGCCAGTTCGGGCTTCACGCGCATCATCAGCGTGACCGTCAAGGCGTAGAACAGCAGCCCCATGAGCCCGGGAACGATGCCGGCGATGAACATGTCGCCCACCGACTGCTCGGTGAGGATGGCGTAGATCAACAGCGCGATGCTGGGTGGGATCATGATCCCCAGCGTGCCGCCGGCGGCCAGTGCGCCTGTGGCCAGGCCACGGTTGTAGCCGTGACGCTCCATCTCCGGCAGCGCCACCCGGGTCATGGTGCTGGCGGTGGCCAGCGACGAGCCGGAGATCGCCGAGAAGATGCCGCACGAGCCCACCGCGGCGATCGCCAGGCCGCCCTTCCAGCCGCCGCACAGCGTGCGCGTGGAGTTGAACAGCTTGCCGGCCATGCCCGAGTGTGCCGCCAGCACGCCCATCAGGATGAACATCGGGATGGCGCTGAAGCTGTAGTTCGTCAGCACCTCGATGGGCACCGACTTGAGCATCGAGATCGCAGCGTCCCAGGAGATGATGCGCGAGAAGCCAACCACACCGACGATCAGCATGCACAGTGCCACCGGCACACGCAGGATCATCAGCACCAGCAGCCCACCCAGGCCCAGTGCGCCGATCAGTTCGCTACTCATGGGTGGGCTCCACCGAGTGACCGAATATCCCGCTCAGCACGGCGTGCAGCAAACAGCGCACACCGAGCAGGGCACACAATCCCGACGCCACGTAATAAATGGGCGCCATCGGCAGGCGCAGGTCCTGGGTGATCTCACCGTGCGCGGCGGCGCTCAGCGCGGACTGCCACAAGCCCATGCAGAGCACCGCGCCGAGCGCCACGAAGCCCAACAGGTAGACTCCGGCGATGCGCGCCTTGAGGCTGTCGCCCAGGCCATGACTGAAGGCCTCGACCACCACCTGGCCCTTCTCGACATTGGCAGCCATCGCCGCCAGCAGCGAGAACAGCATCAGATAGCTGACCAGTTCGACGCTGCCCACCACGCTCCAGTCCAGCGCGCCGTCGCTCAGCCGAAACAGGTAGCGCAGCGCCACGTCGGCGATGGTCACCGAAAGCAGGGCGATCAGGGCGACGCCGGCGATGACGCGGCACACGATCTCCAGCCAGCGGCTCAGACGAATAAGTCCGTGCATGCCAGACGCCTCACTTACTGCGCGGGGCAGGACTGGCGCGCATCGAGCGCGGCATCGTAGACGTCACGCGCCTGCTCGAGGCCGCGGCTCTCCAACCGGTTCAGGTACATCTCGATACCGGTCTGGAGCGGCTTCTGCCAGTCGGGATCGTTGAGCGGGTCCTCGACCACGCGGATGGTGTCGCCATCCTCGATCGCCAACTGCTTGCCGGCCTCGTCGAGCGCGTTGAACACCACGCCCGCGTTCTCGGCCCACTGCATGCCCGAGTTGGCGTCGATCACCGCCTGCTGCCCGGGGGTCAGGCGCTGGTAGGCGTCCTGGCTCATGGTGGCGACGAAGATCAGCGTGTAGAACGGCACCTGGGTGTGGTAGTTGGCCAGTTCGTCGAGGCGGAACGTCTTCATGCCCTCCCACGGGAAACTCAGGCCGTCGATCACGCCGCGCTGCAGCGAGGTGTAGATGTCCGGCGCCGGCATGCCAACGGGTTGAGCGCCCATGTTCTCGAGGATGCTGCCGGCCACGGCGGTGGGGCGGCGGATGCGCAGCCCCTCCAGGTCGCTGGGCACCTGGACGTCGGTCTCCTTGGTGTGGATGTAACCCGGCCCGGTGGTGAACATGAACAGCACGTGGCTGTCCTCGTACTCCTGATCGATGTGTCCCGCGTCGTACAGCGTCTGCAGAATGCAGGCGCCCTGGCTCGCCGATTCGGCGACCCCCGGCAGCTCGACGATCTGCGACAGCGGGAAGCGCCCGGCGGTGTAGCCCTGGGCGGTGATGCCGATGTCGGCGATGCCGTTGACGGCGGCATCGTAGGTCTCGTCGGCCTGGCTCAGGGTCTGCGAGGGGAAGTTCTGCACGCGCAGCTCACCGCCCGACTGCTCCTCGACGGCATCGGCCCAGGCCTGGAAGATGTCCTGGTTGATCGCCGAGGCCGCGGGCCAGAAGTGCGACATGCGCAGCGTGGTCTCGGCGTGCGCGGCGGTGGCGGCGCCGGCCACGGAGAGGGCGAGCAGACAGCAGGTGAGCGTACGATTCATGGCGTTGGACCTTGTTGTCGTTGGCGGAAAAGGAGCGGGCCTTGGGGCCATACTCTCCCTTCTGCGGGATGCCGACCATTAGACGAACGTTAGTTCGCATAGCGGCCATCGCTCGTGCGCAGCGCGTCGGCCCGGCTGGCAAAATTGCATTTTCTGTTTTCGATAGGCCAAGCAACAAGGAAAAATCCCGGCAATGCTTGGACTTTCCCAAGATCGACCATCCACTTTGGTCTAACCTCGCGCGACCGGGCGGGGCCTTGAACGCAACGAGGCCGCGCCCCTCGGGACGCGGCCTCGTTGCACCGTGCTCGCCTGGGCGGTTACGCCAGACGCTCGCCCCAGCCGAGCTTCTTGGCCATGGCGAAGGCGTGATTGGCCGCCGGCACTCCAGCGTAGACCGCCACGTGCATCAATGCCTGGCGCAACTGCGCCTCACTGAGACCGATACGCTGGGCGGTCTTCAAGTGCAGCTCGAGTTCGCCGTCGCGACCCAGCGCCGCCAGCACGGCGATGGTGATCATGCTGCGCTCGGTCCGGCTCAGGTCGGTGCTGCCCCACAGCTCGCCCCAGGCCAGCCGGGTGATCATCTGCTGGAACGGCGCGTCCAGGCTGGTGGCGGCAGCGCTGGCGCGGGCGACGTGCTCCTCGCCGAGCACCTGCTTGCGGGTCTCGAGGCCTTCGCTGTAGCTCACGCCGCGCTCGCCGATCTCGCCCCGCGCGGTCCCGAGGTTGCGCAGCACACACTCGGCAACGGTCGCCGGACGCTCCACCGAGGGCGCGTGGCCGACGTCATCGAGGATCTCCAGCGGCGCGTCGGCGCACTCGGCGGCCAGCGCCTCCAGGGTCGCCGGCGGCGTGGCCACGTCCTCGCTGCCGCCGAGCAGGGCGATGCGAACGCCCGAGTCCCGGAGCTTGCCGCGGAAGTCGGCGCGCCCGAGCATCTCGCACAGCAGCGCGTAGCTCTCGCCGTCGCCGCGCGCCATCTGAGTTTTCCAGCCGGCTTCCAGTGCCGGCTGCGCCTTCAGCAGCGCGGGCGCGAACCAGCGCGGCACGATCTCGCCGGATAACGCCGCCAGGCCCTCCTCGCGCACGCGCCGGGCGCGGGTGTTCCAGTTCTCCGCGCTGCCGATCACCGCGCCGGTGTTGGTCAGGGTCGCCGATAGCAGGCGCTCGGGCGCCTGGATCAGCAACTGCTGGCCGATCGCGCCGCCGAGCGAGGTGCCGACGAAATGAAAGCGCGCGGCACCGGCATGCGCGGCCAGCGCCAGCGCCTCGTCGGCGAGCCGCTCGGGGGTGATCTTGCCCGCCACTAGCGGCCAGGCATCACTGGCGCCGTGGCCGGGCAGGTCCCAGGTCAGTACGCGATAGCGCCCCAGCAGCGCCGGCAGGATGTCGTCCCACACCGCCTGGGACATGCCCAGCGGATGCGCCAGCACCACCAGCGGCAGCGCCTCGCCACCCAGCAGGCGATAAGCGACGCTGCGACCATCAATTTCCAGAAATGACATATACCCTCCTTGTTCGCGCAGGCAGGTCAGCGCCTGGGCGGCGAACGCATCCTCTCAATTTCCCAATTTCCCAATTTCCCAATACTCATGTTCGCCAAGTGAACATAGATTTGCAATACGAACAACTTAATCAGGGTTGCGCCTGTCGTCAAACCGAAAAAACGCCGGAGCAGGTCCCCGGCGTTGTCGCTCAGCGTGTCAATTGCAGGTATTTACAGTCGCTACGCGTTATTTCAGCGCCTTCAGCACACGCTCCACCTGGGCCCGACTGCTACCAATATATAACTCGGGTTGGACGGCGGCACGCAGCGTCTCGGCGTCGATGCGGCCGGCGACCTCGCCATGCGCTAGCAATGCCTTGGCATACTCGCTCCCCTCGTGGCGGGCGGTTTCGGCCGCCTCGCGGGCGATACGCTTGGCCGTATCGCTACCCAGCGCCGGGGTCAGCACTCGTGCCGCCGGCTCGGCCATGATCGCGCCGCCGGTGATCGCCAGGTTGCGCCGCATGGCCTCGCGATGCACTTCCAGCCCCTCGAGCAGTGCGGCCAAACTCTCCAGCGCGCCCTCCAGCAACAGAGTGGCATCCACCAACGGTGCCCATTCGGCGTGCCATTCGCCAAGACCGCGCTCGAGCGGCTGCGCGGCGGCATGGGAGAGCAGGCCGGTCTGGCCGTGAATCTGGCGCGCGGCGGCGCGAATCCGCGCGCAGCCCACCGGATTACGCTTGTGCGGCATCGACGACGACTCGCCGACCCCGGCCTCGGCCGGCTCGCTGAGTTCGCCGATTTCGGTCTGGCACAGCAACGCGACGTCCAGGGCGATCTTCTCGGCCCCGGCGGCGACCGCGTCCAGCGCCCCACTCAGCGCCAGGATCGGCTGGCGGTCGGTGTGCCATGGCAGCAGCGGCGCATTCAGCCCCAGCCGCGTGGCCAGGCCGTCCATCAGCGTAAGGCCGTGTTCGCCCTGGCCCGAGTGCACGCCGACGGCGCCGCCGAACTGCACGTAGAGACCCTGCGCGACGACCTCCGCTAGGCGCCGCTCGGCCTGGTGCAAACCATGCAGCCAGTGGGCGAGCTTGGCGCCGAAGGTGATCGGCAGCGCCTGCTGCATCAGCGTGCGTCCGACCATCGGCGTGTCGCGGTGATCACGCATCAGCACGCAGCCCGCGACGCGGGCGCGCTCGAGCAGCGTCAGGCAGCGCGCCAGGCGCGGCTTGAGCAGCAGCATCAAGGCGCTGTCGAGGATGTCCTGGCTGGTGGCGCCCCAGTGGAAACAGGGCTTGAGTTCGTCGGGTAATGCCGCCTTGGCCTGCTTGACGAAGGGGATCGCCGCGTTGCCGCCCTTGAGCGCGCCGTCGGCCAGTGCGCGGCTGTCGAAGACCTCGTCGCCGAGATGGCGCGCCATGGCCTCGGCGCTACCCTGGGGCAGCAGGCCGAGGGCTTCCTGCTCGCTCGCCAGCGCCAGTTCGACTTCGCGCATGGCCGCGATCAGCGCCGTGTCCCGGGTCGCCGCCAGGCCCTCCGCGCTCATGAAGGGGTGGCGTAACAGCAGGTCATACATGGCGTTGTCTCCCTGGGCAGGTCTTCTAAAGTGTAATGCCGCACATGTGTTCGCTCAACGAACCCTATGCTAGAGTCATTGCGTGCATTCGAGCAACGCAACCATTGGGACGGCGCCGCCATGACGACGCAGATGAAGGAAGACATTCTCACGCCCGACGATCGGGACTTCGTGACCGCCCTCGCCAGCGGCCTGGAAGTGATCCTGGCCTTCGACAGCGACAACCCGCGCATGACGCTCAGCGAGGTCGCCGCCAGGACCGGCATGAACCGCGCCCGCGCGCGACGCTTCCTGCTCACGCTGCACGCGCTGGGCTATGTGCGCAAGCAGCATCGCCACTTCGAGCTGGCGCCCAAGGCGCTGCAGCTCGGCTACGCCTTCCTCTCGGCCAACAACTATCGCTCGGTGATCCAGCAGCACCTTGAGGACATCACCCAGCGCATCGGCGAATCCTCGTCGCTGGGCGTGCTCGACGGCAACGAAGTGATCTACGTGGCGCGCTCGGCGGCGCCGCATCGGTTGATGGCTATCACCCTGTCGATCGGTACGCGACTGCCCGCTGTCGCCACGTCCATGGGCCGCGTGCTGTTGGCGCAACTGCCCGAAGCCGAACTCGACGCGCTGCTTGCCACCACCACGCTCACCGCCTACACCGAGCACACCATCACCGACAAACGGGTACTGCGCGAACGCCTCGCCGAGGTGCGCCGCCAGGGTTATTGCATCGTCGACCAGGAACTCGACTCCGGCCTGCGCTCGCTGGCGGTGCCGACCTTCGACGCCAACGGCAAACTGCTCGGCGCGATCAACGTCAGCACCAACGCCGCGCGCATCGACTTGGCCACGCTGACCGACAAGTTCCTGCCGCTATTGCAAGAGAAAATCCGCCAGATCCGGACCCAGGTCAGTTGAGGCGATTTCTTCCAAGCGTAGACGACCTGACAGCCGCGCTCCGGCCTTCACCATGACGCGACCCAGGAGCTAGCGTGCTCGAGATTCTTGCCATCACCACCCCGATCTTCCTGCTGATCGGGATCGGCTATCTGGCCATGGCCGGTCGCATCGTCACCCACGAGCAGGTCCAGGGCGTGGGTAACTTCGTCATTTACTGCGCCCTGCCGGCCCTGGTGATACGCGCCCTGACCCAGAATCCTCTAGAGGAGGTATTCAATCCGCAATACCTGCTGGCCTATGGCGGGGGATCGCTATTGGTCTTTGCCGGCGGCCTGGCCTTCGCCCGCAAGCGGCGACACCAACCGCTTAGCGCCAGTGCCATTCAGGCATTGGGCATGTCGGCTTCCAACAGTGGCTTCATCGGCTATCCAGTGGCCGTCATGGTGCTCGGTTCGCCCGCCGCCGTATTCCTGGCGATGAACATGGTAATCGAGAACCTGTTGATCATCCCGCTGGCGCTGGCGCTGGCCGAGATGAGCAACCAGGCCGGCAACGGTCTGCGTGAAACACTGCGCCGGACTGCCGCCCGCTTGGCGCGCAACCCCATCCTGATCGGGCTGCTGGTGGGCGTGCTGCTCGCGGTGTCGGGACTCGATCTGCCGGGCCCATTGGCCAAGGCCGTCGACATGCTGGCCAATGCCGCCGGTCCGGCGGCGCTGTTCGTGATTGGCGGCACCCTCTACGGACTGCGGGTGCGTGGCATGGTCACGGACGTTACCCAGATCGCCATCGGCAAGCTGATGCTCCATCCGCTGGCGGTGTTCGGCATGTTTCTGCTGTTGCCGGAAAGGGATCCCCTTTTGCTCAGTGGCGCCCTGCTCTTCGCCTGCGCCCCGATGATCAGCGTCTACCCTTTGCTCGGCCAGCGCTACGGCATGCAAACGGTCGGTGCGGCGGCGCTGATGGTGGCCACGCTGAGCTCCTTCCTCTCCATCAGTCTGGCGATCTGGCTGATGAGCGGCAGCCGGCTCTTCGTGATGCCGTGATGGCTTTTGCGAATTTCTGCAGCTCAGACACTGACGCTACGCCAGCGCCATCGAAGCGACCTTGGGGTTATTTAGCCTGCCCGTGATGAGCGCAGAGACGTTCATCGTGACCACTTCCGGTTCTTCGGCCGATGGTCGTAATGGTGACCCGGCCAGGAAACCGTCAAATGTTTCAGGCTCCCCCGGCTTCTGCCGTGAATACGGTTAGAATGGCTTGGTGATATTCATGCTAGGAATCACAGGAGACTCAGTGAATATATGTGAGGCCCCCCTGACCCAGGCAAGCGCCTTCCCGGGCAACTTGCTGCGGCGCTGCCACCAGATCAGCGTGGCGATCTTCCTCAAGCAGTGCCAGGCGCTTGGATTGACGCAATTGCAGTACGTCATTCTCTCGGCGCTTGAGGAAAAGGGGACACTGGAGCAAAGCCGTATCGGCGGGCTGACGGCCCTCGACCGCAACACCACAGCCGTGGTGGTGAGGAAGCTGGAGGAGCGCGGGCTGGTAACCCGGCGCCGAAACGAGCGAGATCGTCGCTCGCTGTTGGTGAGCCTGACCGAGGAAGGGCGCGCCCTGCGGCGCCAGGCCGAGGCGGGCGCCGCCGCCACCCAGGAGGAGCTGACCATGCCACTCAGCGAGTCGGAACGCGCGATGCTGTGCACCCTGCTGCAGCGCATTGCCGACAAGAACAACGCGCTGAGCCGGGTCCCCCTGAGCCAGGGCGTGTGAGTCAGTCCGCGTCGAGCATGAAGCGAGCGAAGAACTCAGCCAGCTCATCGTGGGCATCGAGCGGCAGCACATGGGCGATGTGCTGATCCGGCCGCACGATGACCATGCCGCCTTTTTCCCGATCGATGCCACGCATGTCGAAGATGTCATTGCCGTTCTTCAGATCCGGGCAGAACACCTTCTCGTAGTCGTGCAGGCCATAGCGCCCCTTCCTGGGCCACAGCATGGCCGGGAAGGCATCGAGGGAGAGTTCACGGAAGCCCTGCTGGCAGATGACGCGCAGATCGATCACCAAATCGATATCCTCGCCCGACGGCGTATAGCGCCTGATAGGCGAGTCCGGCGACTCGCTGAGGAACTCGCACAGGGCGCCGATGCCCGAACCGGCGGCCGTGGGATCCTCCGCCCCCGAAAAGGCAAAGAGGCGCCAGCGGCCATCCGCCTTGACCGCATGGCCCAGGTGAACGGGCCTGGCATCGGCCAGCCGGATGACCGGCGCGGAGTGAAAGCGCTTGCCGATCTCCAGTCCCTGAGCGAGATGCTGATGGGTGGGTTCGGCGCAGATCAACGACGGGTAGTACTGGATCGCGGTCCCTGCCGTGAAACGCCCCTGCTGGACGAAGTACTTCTGGAACTCCGCCGGATCGATGCCGTTGCCCCTGTCTTCGGGCGAGCCCTTGGGTGGGGCGCTGAACATCTTGGCGAACTCCCGATCGAAGTCGATCAGTTCCTTGGCGACGGTCTGGCGTTCCGTGGTGTAGGTGTGCAGGATTTGCGGGGAGCAGCGCTCCTGGAGCACGGCGGCCAGCTTCCACCCCAGATTGAAGGTATCGCGCATCGAGACGTTCATGCCTTGGCCCGCTTTCGGGCTATGGGTGTGGCAGGCGTCGCCTGCGATGAATACATGGGGCAGGCGTTCGCCGACTGCCGCTGCCGGGACGTCGTCGAACTTGTCGCATAGGCGCTGGCCGATCTCGTACACCGACCACCAGGCGACCTCCTTCACGTCCAGGCTATAGGGATGCAGGATTCGCTGCGCCGCGGCAATCAGCTGGTCGGCGGTAATATTGTGGCTGGCGATCCGCTCGTCCGCCTTGAGCTTGTCCAGCTCGATATACAGCCGAACCAGATAGCCGCCCTCCCGTGGAATGATCAGGATGTTGCCCTCGTTGGCGGAGTGAATCGCCGCCTTCATGCGGATATCGGGGAAGTCCGTGACCGCCAGCACATCCATGACTCCCCAGGCCTGGTTGGCGGAATCGCCATGCAGGGAGCGGCCCAGGGATTTCCTGACCGCGCTGCGCGCCCCGTCACAGCCCACCACGTAGCGCGCACGCACGATTTCCAGCTCACCCGCATGGGCCGGGTCGGTGCGTTCGAGCCTCGCCGTCACTGGGTAGCCGCCAATGCTGGCGTTTGCCGATGCCGATTCAGCGACATCGATCGCGAGATCGACCAGCCGGCGCGAGTAGTTGGGTTCCAGCCGAGCGGGGGAATGGCGCATCACGTCCAGATAGAAATCATGGATCCGCGCCTGGTTGAGTACCACATGGGGGAATTCGGAGAGGCCATCCTCGGTGTCCTGGATGCGGCCGCTGCGCACGATGTTATGCCGGTTCGCCTCATCCGGCTTCCAGAATACCGTCTCGCTGATCCAGCAGGCCTCCTTGAGCACCCGCTCGCTGAAACCGAAGGCCTCGAACATCTCCATGGTGCGGCAGGCGATGCCATCCGCCTGACCGAGCCTCAGTGGGCCGTCCTTCTGTTCGACGATACGCGTTCGTATCCCCGGGAAGGCCGACAGCTGTGCCGCCAGGGTCAGGCCCGCCGGACCGCAGCCGACGATGAGGACATCGACTTCCTCGGGCAATCGATCGCTGTTGGCGAGCTCACCGGCAGGCTCGCAAATGGCTGGGTCACCTGTCCGGAATCCGTTGAGATGGAATTGCATAGGCTACCTTGTCCGAGTCGTTGGCGGTTGGGTCAGTCATATTCATCACTATTGTGACAATTTGCTCGCCGAACAATTAGACGTTTTGCCAAAGCTTGGCAGTCGGTGCGGTCGTCTAGGCCAGTTTTACCGGCCATGTATTAGTCATTCGGCGACGTGCCCGAAGCCAACGCCTACCTCAGCGCCCTGCTCGTCGTCGCCGGCCTGACATCGCCACGCGCCCTCCCGTGTTCGGCAGGTCTCTCGCCTGCACGGCTAAAGTCGAATATTGCCCCGCTTGCATTCTGTTCGTGAAAATACTTAGATATAAAAGTATTTCGCGACATCAATGACAACGGAACTTCCCATGGCTACCACTCCCGATGCAGTTCCCATGAGCGCGCTCGAAGTGACGGCGCTGGATGCGATCGCCAAGGGCATCTATCGCATCGAATTCGCGCATCCCGAAGGCGCCGAGCTGGCCGAATTCACCCCCGGTGCACACCTCCACGTCCAGGTGCCCAACGGCCAGGTGCGTCGCTACTCGCTGTGCAACGATCCCGAGGAGCGCCATCGCTATGTGATCGCGGTCAAGCGCGAGGAGGCCGGCAGCGGCGGCTCGAAGAGCCTGACCGACGAGACCCGGGTCGGCGACGAACTCCAGGTCTCCGAGCCGCACAACGACTTCGAGCTCAAGGGTAACCCGGCGCGCTACGTGTTCATCGCCGGCGGCATCGGCATCACCCCGATCATGTCGATGATCCACCACCTGCGCGCCACCGGCGGCAAGCCGTTCAAGCTCTATTACCTCACCCGCGATGCCGAACAGACCGCTTTCCTCGATGAGCTCGGCGGCCCCGAGTACCGCGGCAAGGTGGTGATCCACCACGATCAGGGCGAGCCCGACAACGCCTACGACCTGTGGCCGGTGCTGGAGCAGCCCAAGGGCGCACACATCTACTGCTGCGGCCCGCGCGGCCTGATGGAAGCGGTGCGCGACATGACCGGCCACTGGTCCTCCGCCAGCGTGCATTTCGAGGACTTCGGCACGCACAAGCCGGCGGCGATGCAGGACGACAAGCCATTCACCGTGCGTCTGTCCAAGACCGGCGAGGCCGTGCCGATCCCCGCGGGGGTGTCGATCCTCGAAGCGCTGAGGACCAACGGCCACCACGTGCCCTACTCCTGCGGGAGCGGCACCTGCGGCTCCTGCCGCACGCGCCTGGTGGAGGGCGAGGCGGAGCACCGCGACCTGGTGCTGTCCGAAGCCGAGCGCCAGGACAACATCATGGTCTGTGTCTCGCGCGCCTGCTCGGCGGAACTCGTGATCGACCTGCCGGAGTGAGCCCACCGACCCCGCGGAGATGGACATGACAACGCCTCGTTTACGACTGGGGATTGCCGGCCTGGGCCGCGGCTTCATGCTGCTGCTGCCGACCCTCGCGGCGCATCCCGGCATCCGCCTGGTCGCGGCGGCCGACCCGCGCGAAGACGCGCGCCGCCAGTTCGCGGCCGACTTCGCCGCCGCCACCTACGCCGAGATCGCCGAGCTGTGCGCCGACCCCGACGTCGAAGCGGTCTACATCGCCACGCCGCACCAGTTCCACCGCGAGCACGTCGAGCTGGCGGCGGCGCACGGCAAGCATGTGTTGGTCGAGAAGCCCATGGCGCTCTCGCTCGCGGACTGCCAGGCCATGATCGCGGCGATGCGTCGGGCCGGGCGCTGGCTGATGGTCGGCCACAGCCACAGCTTCGATGCCCCTTACCTGCGCACCCGTGAGCTGATCGACAGCGGCGACTTCGGCGCGGTGCGCATGATCCAGGCGCTCAACTTCACCGATTTCCTCTACCGCCCGCGACGCCCCGAGGAGCTCGACACCACGCGCGGCGGCGGCGTGGTCTTCAGTCAGGCGGCGCACCAGGTCGACATCGTGCGCCTGCTCGGCGGCGGCCGGGCGACGAGCGTGCGTGCCATCACCGGCAGTTGGGACGCCGCCCGGCCCACCGAGGGCGCCTACGGCGTGCTGCTGAATTTCGACAACGGCGCCTTCGCCAACCTGACCTACAGCGGTTTCGCGCACTTCGACAGCGACGAATTCTGCGGCTGGTCCGGCGAGTTGGGCCAGCCACGCGACCCGCACCAGTACGGCCGCGCCCGGGCGCAGCTCGCCCAGGTGCATAGTGCCGAGGAGGAGGCCGCGCTCAAGAACACCCGCACCTACGGCGCGGGCCTGTCGCTCGCCAACAGCGGCCTCGAGGGCATCACGCACAACCATTTCGGCTTCGTCGTGGTCGCCTGCGACCGCGCCGACCTGCGCCCCTCGCCCCAGGGCGTGCAGGTCTACGCCGATACCCGGCGCTATCTGGAGGCGCTACCACCGCCGGCAATTCCGCGCCGCGAGGTGCTCGACGAGCTGATCGACGCCGTGCGCCACGACCGCGCGCCGATCCATTCCGGCGAATGGGGCCTGGCGACCATGGAGGTCTGCCTGGGCATGCTCGAGTCCGCGGCCACCGGGCGCGACGTGGCACTCTCCCGCCAGGTGGGACTGCCCCAGCACGCTGCGCTAAGGTAGGCGTTGGCTGGGAGAACCCATTGGCTCGTCAAAAGGAAACAGCGATGGCACGAAGCAATAACCAAGAGACAAGAACGGTACTGCGGCACTGGCAGGAGGACGTCCCCGACGACCGCCTGGCCCACCTGGTACGCGATGCCGGGCGCGTGCTCACCAAGACCCTGCAGACGAAGCTGGCGGATCACTCAGTGAGCTTCGGCCACTGGTCGTTCTTGCGCATTTTGTGGGTGACCGAAGGGCTCACCCAGCGTGAGCTCAGCGAACAGGCCGGGCTCATGGAGCCGACCACCTACACCGCGCTGAAGGCCATGGAGGCCAACGGGCTGATCGAGCGGCGCCAGCTCAACGGCAACCGCAAGAACATCCACATCTACCTGACCCAGAAGGGCCGCGATCTCAAGCAGACCCTGATTCCCTTGGCCGAAGCGGTCAACGAGAGCGCGGTGCGCGGCGTCGACGAGGACGACCTGCTGGCGACTCGGCGCACCCTGCTCGCCATCATCAGCAACCTGGCGGAAGCCAACGAGTAGCGCCGTCCGCCAGGCGAACTCCCACTCCCCAGCCATCAGGACAGACGATGAACAGCCACACGTCGCAAGCCACCGTCGCAGTGTCGGACATCGACGACCTGCTGCAGGACCTGGTCCATGCCAACCACATTCTCTCCAACGAGGGCGTGCTCGATGCGTTCGGCCACGTCAGCGTCCGCCATCCCGAGCGGCCCGAGCGCTTTTTGCTCGCGCGCAACATGGCGCCCGGCCTGGTCGGCATGGAGGACATCATCGAGTTCGACCTCGACGGCACGCCCATCGACGCCGACGGGCGCAGCGTCTATCTCGAGCGCTTTATTCACGGCGAGATCTACCGCGCGCGGCCGGACGTGATGGCCGTGGTGCACAGCCACTCGCCCTCGGTGGTGCCGTTCAGCGCAGTCAAATCGACCCCACTCAAGCCGATGTGCCACATGAGCGGCTTTCTCGGCGAGGGCGCGCCGATCTTCGAGATCCGCGACGTGGCCGGCGCGGCGACGGATCTTCTGATCCGAAGCGCCCCGCTCGGCGAATCGCTGGCTCACTCGCTGGGCGATAACAATGTCGTGCTGATGCGTGGACACGGCGCGACGGTCACCGGCCCGACCCTCAAGCAGGCGGTCTACCGCGCGGTCTACGTCGAGGTGAACGCGCGCCTGCAGGCCGACGCCCTGCGCCTCGGCCCGGTCGAATACCTGACCCGCGAGGAAGCCAACACGGCGATGGAGATGATCGAGGGCCAGGTCGAGCGGCCGTGGCAGTTGTGGAAGCGACGCGCCCAGGCACGCCGCTAGCCGACCCCGGCATCCGGCGGCAGATACAGCCCTTGTCGCCGGTAAATCGACGACGTAACCACCGCCGCGGTGGCGGTGCGATCCCGTGCGTGCCCGGCGCGTATTTTCCTTCGACGAAAGTCGCCCTCCGAGGAGCGAATACGACACCAAATTACGACTTTTGGCGTATTTGACATCGCCGCCTCATGGACTAACTTAGCCCTATAAGTTAGATATCTAAGTATTTATATCGCACAACGCTTGGATAGCTTCACGAACCCGATCCGGAGATTTCGCGTCATGCTCACTCAAGAAGAAAACGACCTGCTCTGCCGTGTCGAAGGCGATGCCCCGATGGGCCGGATCATGCGCCGCCACTGGCTGCCCGCCTGCCTCTCCGAGGAGCTCGCGGAGCCGGACGGCGACCCGGTACGGGTGCGCCTGCTGGGTGAGGACCTGGTGGCCTTCCGCGACACCGACGGCCGTGTTGGGGTGCTGGACGAGATGTGCCCGCACCGGCGCGCCTCGCTGGTGCTAGGGCGCAACGAGGAGTGCGGCCTGCGCTGCCTGTATCACGGCTGGAAGATGGACGTCGAGGGCAACGTCCTCGAGATGGCCTCCGAGCCGGCGGAATCGAAGATGACCGAGAAGGTCAAGCACAAGGCCTACCCGACCCACGAGGCGGCCGGTTTCGTCTGGGTCTACATGGGCCCCGAAGAGGAGCAGCCGGCGTTCACCGCGCCGGTGTTCCAGCCGACGCCGGAGACCAAGGTGTCGATCTCCAAGGTGATCGTCGACTGCAACTGGGCGCAGATCCTCGAGGGCGCCATCGACTCGGCGCACTCGTCGTCGCTGCACTCCACCGACATGGTGCCGGCGCGCATCGGCGGCGCCGAGGCCAACGACAAGGTCTGGCTGCGCCCGTCCACCGACAAGGCGCCGCGCCTGCAACTGCAGAAGACCCGCTTCGGCTTCCGCTACGCCGCGCTGCGCCGGCCGATCACCGATGCCAGGACCCACGACTACGTGCGCACGACGCTGTTCATCGCGCCCTACACCGTGCAGATCCCGCCGAACAACCTCTACGACATCGCGATCCTGCACGTGCCCATGGACGACACCCACACCGCGTTCCACTTCATCGCCTGGGGCGACGAGGCCACCACGCCGGATACCGAATCCTGGCGCAAGTTCCTCGGCACCCAGATCGGCATCGACCTGGACGCGCGCTTCCGCAAGTTCCGCACCCGCGAGAACAATTACTGGCAGGATCGGCGCATCATGCAGCTCGGCACCAGCTATACCGGGATTCGCGGCATTCCCAACCAGGACATCGCCATGTGGGAGACCATGGGCCCCATCGCCGACCGCACCCACGACCGCCTGGGCGCCAGCGACCTGGCCATCGTCGAGTTCCGCCGCCAGATGGTCCAGGCCGCCAAGACCATGCAGCAGGGCGGGCCGGCGATCGGCACCAGCGAGCCGCGCATCCCACACTACAAGCTCAAGTCCTTCCAGGGTGTGGTGCCCAAGGAGACCGACTGGCGCCAGCTGGGCACCGCCCCCGAGGAAACCGAGCCCTACGCGGCCGAGCCGGACACTCAGACCCAGTGATCGATCGACCGGTGACCGGCTGAACGCATCCATAGACAATAAAACGAATGATTCAGGACTGCCGATGAACAAGCTAGAGCTCTCCATTGCCGTGGGCAACTACGACCGCATGCGTCCTTTGATCGATGGCGAGGTGCAGATCGACGGCGTGGACCCGGTGTTCATGCTGCACGACCCGGAGGAGATCTTCTTCCGCGCCTTCCGTCATGCCGACTTCGACATCACCGAGCTCTCGCTGAGCAGCTTCACGGTGAAGACCGCGGCGGGCAACTGCCCGTACGTGGGCGTGCCGGTGTTTCCCTCGCGCGCCTTCCGCCACACCTCGATCTACATCCGCACCGACCGCGGCATCGAGACGCCCGCCGATCTGCGCGGCAAGCGCATCGGCGTGCCGGAATACCAGCTCACCGCCAACGTCTGGGCGCGGCTGTTCCTCGAGGAGGATCATGGCCTGAAGGCCAGCGACGTCACTTGGCTGCGCGGCGGCTACGAGCAGCCGGGGCGGGTCGAGAAGATCGACCTCGACCTGCCCGAGGGTGTCCATGTCGAGAACATCCCCCCCGGCGAGACCCTCTCGGGCATGCTCGCCTCGGGCGAGCTGGACGCGGTGATGGGACCGCGCGCGCCCTCCTGCTTCGATCGCGGCCATCCGCACGTCGGCTATCTCTACGCCGATCCGCAGCAGGCGGCGTCCGACTGGTACCGGCGCACCGGCATCTTCCCCATCATGCACCTGCTGGGCATCCGCAAGACGCTAGTCGAGCGCCACCCCTGGCTGCCGTTCTCGGTCTACAAGGCCTTCGAGCAGTCGAAGGCGCTGGCCCTGGCCAAGCTCAGCGACACCGCAGCCACCAAGGTCACGCTGCCCTTCGTCGAGGACCAGCTCCAGGCCGCGAGAAAGCTGATGGGCGATGACTTCTGGTCGTATGGTTTCGCGCCCAACCGGCATACGCTCGAGCGGTTTCTCGCCCAGCATCACGCGGAAGGCCTGTCCTGCCGGCCGCTGACCCCTGAAGTACTTTTCCACCCCGCCACACTGGAGAGCTTCAAGATCTGATTCCGCCAGTCGATGGCGATAACGCCGTGCCCCGGCACGCCACAACAACAACGTCCGAAGACGCAAAGACCGACCCAACAACAAAAGGTGAAGAGATGAAAGCATCAATCAGGAAGACCCTGCTGGCCGCCGCCTTGCTCGTCCCCGGCCTGCTGATGAATACGGCCCCCGCCGCCGAGAGCGAGGGCTACAACCTGACGGTGGCTGGCGCCTCGCCGGGCGGTTTGTGGTCGCTGCTCGGCGCCGGGCTCGACTCCGCGCTCAAGGCGGAGTATCCCGGCTCCACCGTGACCTACCAGACCTCGGGCGGCGGCATCGCCAACGTCATGGTCCTGAAACGCGGCGACGCCAGCCTGGCGATCATCGAGGACGCCGTGCTGCGGCTGGCGAGCGAGGGCGAGGCACCGTTCCGCGAACCGGCCAAGGACGACATCCGTCTCCTCTCCTACCTCTATACCTGGGCGCCGATGCAGGCGTTCATGCGCGAGGAGTTCGCCGAGGAGCATGGCATCGAGACCTTCTCGGACATCGCCGAGGTCAAGCCGCCGATCACCATCGCCATCAACAAGCGCGGCAACATCGCCTCGAGCGTCGCCGTGGCCATGCTCAAGGCGATCGGCGCGGGCCCCGAGAAGATCGAGAGCTGGGGCGGGGAGATCATCTACGCCGCCTCCAGCGAGCAGTCGACCCTGATCCAGGACCGGCGCATCGACATGTTCCTCAACAGCCTGTTCGTGCGCCAGAGCTCGATCATGCAGGCGGCCAACAGCATCGACCTGGACCTGCTGCCGCTGTCCGACGAGACCATCAAGAAGGTCACCGCGAAGACCGGCACCCAGCCCTTCGTCATTCCCGGCGGCGCCTATGAGTGGATCACCGAGGACACGCCGACGGTGTCGATCAGCGCCGCCCTGGCGGTACGCAGCGACATGAAGGACGAGACCGCCTACAAGCTGACCAAGGCGCTGTACGAGAACTTCGAGAAGATCGCCAACGTGCACCCGGCGATGAAGCGCCTCAACCCGCGCATCATGGCCTCGGCCGAAGTCATCCCCTATCACGATGGCGCCCTGCGTTACCTGAAAGAAGCGGGTCTTCGCTAACCGGCGCAGCATCGTTGCCAAGAGGTTCCTTCGATGAATTCGATACTTTCCACAGTGATGGGAACCGGCACCAAGCGGTCCCTCACGGGCAATCTGGGCATGGCAGTGCACGGATGCGCTGCCCTGGTGGCGCTGGCCGTGGTGTATACCACCACGCTGGTCTACATCGACCTGTACGTCATGACGGTGGTGTTCCTGTCCGCCATGCTGGTCCTGTTGTTCCTGACGGTGAGCGCCGGCCCCAAGGGCCGCCTGGATCGCCCCAGCGCGCTCGACTGGCTGCTCGTCGTGGCCAGTATCGCCGCCGGGATCTACTTCTTCATGGAGAGCGAGCGGATCGCCCAGCGCATCACGCTGCTGTTTCCGCTGGAAATGCCCGACCTGATCGCGGCCAGCGTGCTGCTCTTCCTGACCATCGAGGCCACGCGGCGTACTGTCGGCTTCGGCCTGACCAGCGTCGTGCTGGTATTCGTGGCCTACAATCTGCTGGGGCATTCACTGCCCGGGGCGCTCGGCTTCCGCGAGGTGAGCTACAACCACTTCCTCGACATCATGATGTTCACCTCGGACGGCCTGTTCGGGGTGCCGCTGCGCGTCGCCGCGACCTATGCCTTCCTGTTCGTGATGTTTGGTACCTTCCTGGCCAAGGCCGGCGGCGCCGACTTCTTCTTCGATCTTTCGTCGGCGATCGCCGGCCAGCGGGTTGGAGGCCCAGCCAAGATCGCCGTGATCTCCTCGGGCCTGTACGGCACCATGTCGGGCAGCCCGACCTCGGACGTCGTCACCACCGGCTCGGTCACTATTCCCATCATGCAGCGCCTGGGCTACAGCAAGCCGCTGTCCGGAAGCGTCGAGGTGGCGGCGTCCACCGGCGGCAGCCTGCTGCCCCCGGTGATGGGTTCGGCGGCCTTCATCATGGCCGAGTACACCGGCATCGCCTATCGCGACATCGCCATCGCCGGCTTGGTGCCCGCCCTGCTCTACTACCTCTGCGTCTACACCCAGGTTCATCTGCGCTCGCAGAAGCTCGGGCTGCGCGGCCTGTCCAAGGAGGAGACCGCCCCGCTGCGTCAGACGCTCAAGAACGGCGGGCTGTTCATTCTGCCCCTCGTCGCGCTGACGGTGGCCCTGTTGCAAGGCTATTCGCCCACCTATGTGGCGGCCATTTCCACGGCGGTGGTGCTGCTGGTGTCGATGTTCCGCCGCTCGACCCGCATGGGACCCAAGGCGATCTGGGACGCGCTGGCCATGACTACGCTGCGTATGGTCTCGGTGGTCGCCGCCTGCGCCGCGGCGGGCCTGGTCATCGGCGGCATCTCGATGACCGGCCTGGGCAGTAAGTTCGCCGATCTGGTGTTCCTGCTGGCGGGCAATAGCGCCTTCATTGCGCTGATCATCTCGGCGGCGCTGGCCATCATCCTGGGCATGGGCATGCCAACGCCGTCGGCGTTCATTCTCGCCGCGGTGCTGGTCAGTCCGACCCTGATGGCGTTGGACTTCAGCTTACTGCAGACCAACATGTTCATCCTCTACTTCGCCGTGCTCTCGGCGATGACGCCGCCGGTGGCGGTTGCTGCCTTCGCTGCGTCGGCCATCGCCGACGCCAAGCCGCTGGAGATCGCGGTCGGTGCGGTGAAGCTCGCAATTACCGCCTTCGTCGTGCCGTTCGCCTTCATCTATGGCGAGGGGCTGCTGCTGGAGGGAAGCTGGACCGGCATCGTCGTCTCGTGCACCACCGCCGTGGTGGGCGTACTGCTGCTCAGCATCGCCGTGGAGGGTTACTGGCGGCGGCGCCTGGCCGCGCTGCCGCGGCTCGGCTTCGGCCTCGCCGGCCTGCTGTTCATCGCACCCAGCGGGTGGGCGATCGCCGTGGCCATGGTCTTCGTCGCGATCGCCATCATCGCCACGCCCCACCTACGGCCCAACGGCCACAACTTGCCGGCGGCGTAGCGCGCCGCCCCGGCAATAGCGTGCAACGAGGCAGTACCGGCACCCTCGGGCCGCCGGTACTGCTTTTTTGGGCCGGCGCGAACGCCCCATAGACGAGAATGATCGCCCAATGGCAGAGATCGACATCACCGCCATCGCCCTGGCGCTGCTCTCGGCGCTGATGTTCGCGATCACCTTCCTCCTGGTGAGAGTCGGCGTCGGCGCCGCCTCCTCGTTCACCGCGCTGTGGATCACGCTATCGGTCAATGTGGTGCTGCTGTGGAGCTGGAGCCTATGGACAACCGGCTGGCAGTTCGGCGACTGGTGGCAGTGGCGTCATTTCGTGCTGGCCGGCATGTTCGCACCGCTGCTGGGTCGGCTGTTCCAGTTCCAGGGCATGGCGCGGCTGGGGGCCAACATCACCACGCCGCTGACCCTGACCCACCCGGTGGTGACGATCGTTCTGGCCCTGCTCTTCCTCGACGCGACGGCCACGCTGCCGGGACTGCTCGGCGCCGGCCTGGTGCTGCTGGGCAGCCTCGTCGTCGGCGCGCAGAGCGGCCGCGACGCCGCGGTCGGGCTGGGCCAGGCATCGCGCCTTCACCTGCTGTTCCCGCTGGCGGCCTCGCTCTCCTACGGCGTGTCGGTGGTGTTTCGCAAGCTCGGCATCGACGCCGGCACCGATGCGGTGACCGCCTCCGCCGTGACCACCACCGCGTCGTGGCTGTTCGCCTCGCTCTACCTGCTCGCCAGTGGTGCCAATGGCGACATCCGCTGCAGCCGCCGGGAGTTTGGCTTCTTCGCGTTGGCGGGGCTCTTCTCGAGCCTCGGGCCGGTGTTTCTCTACCTCGCGCTCCGCCATGGCAACCTGATCGTCGTTGCGCCCTTGGCGGCCACCACCCCGCTGTTCGTGCTGTTGATCTCGTGTGCGTTCTTGCGCGGCAGCGAGATCATCAACCGCTGGGTGGTGCTCGGCACGCTGGCCACGGTGCTCGGCGTCAATATCGTGACTTTCTTCGGCCTGGCGTAGCCGGCCACAACCCCGATTCGGAGTGGACATGTATACCCTCGACAAGGCACAACTCGAACGCGACAGGCAGGCCA
Organism: Modicisalibacter muralis; assembly: GCF_900102945.1. Lineage (GTDB taxonomy): Bacteria > Pseudomonadota > Gammaproteobacteria > Pseudomonadales > Halomonadaceae > Modicisalibacter > Modicisalibacter muralis. The sequence goes on from NZ_FNGI01000003.1 coordinate 188,292, forward strand.
ACGTGACGGCGGCGCTGGTGGAGGATCTTGGCAGCGGCGACATCACCGCCCAGCTCGTCCCGTGGCAGAGCCGGGCACAGGCCCACATCACGGCGAAACAGAACGCCGTGGTGTGCGGCAGCGCCTGGGTCGAGGCCGTGTTCGAGCGTCTCGATCCAGGCGTCAGCCTCGACTGGCAGGTCAGCGATGGCGATCGCGTGGTCCCCGGCCAGGTGCTCTGCCAACTGACCGGGCCGGCCCGCGCCCTGCTCAGCGGCGAGCGCAGCGCGCTCAACTTCCTGCAGACGCTCTCGGCCACGGCGACGCGCAGCCGCCGCTACGCGGACATGGTCAAGCACACCGCGGTGAAGCTGCTCGACACGCGCAAGACCCTACCCGGGCTGCGCCTGGCGCAGAAGTACGCGGTGACCTGCGGCGGTTGCCATAACCATCGCATAGGCCTGTACGACGCCTTCCTGATCAAGGAGAACCATATCGCGGCCTGCGGCAGCATTGTCCCGGCCGTCGACGCGGCCAGGCGAATCGCGCCGGGCAAGCCCGTCGAGGTGGAGGTGGAGAACTTCGGCGAACTCCAGCAGGCCCTCAAGGCGCGGGCCGACATGATTCTGCTCGACAACTTCGGCATCGATGCGCTGTACACGGCGGTGCGCATCGCCGATGGCCGGGCCAGGCTCGAGGCCTCGGGCGGTGTCACTCACGCCGGCCTGCCGCGCATCGCCGAGACCGGGGTGGATTACATCTCCATCGGCACATTGACCAAGGATCTCGAGGCGGTCGATCTGTCGATGCGCCTATCGCTCTAGGACGAGCTAAAAACGCCACGGCCATGGCGCCGCTCGCACGGTGATGGTCGGCGACTCCTATAACGACTATCGCGCCGCGCGCTCCAACGGCACACGCTTCATCGGCGTACTGCCCGAGACGACGGCGCACTCGCCGTTCCCCGCAATACGCCCTGCGTGCCCGATCTGTTTGGGCTGGAAGCGGCGCTGGAGAAACTGCCACATCGGTAGGTCGTTTGACACTTTATCGAGTTCGCCTATCTGGAGCGCGTACTCGCGACCCGAGCGGGCCTGTCCTGGCCACGGCGTACTGAGATAGAATGGCAGCCCAAAACGCACCCGGAACCGCGTAAGGCGTGACGATGCAGGCAGCCCCAACTCAGACGCCGATGATGGCCCAGTACCTGAAGATCAAGCGCGAGCACCCGGACGTGCTGCTGTTCTATCGGATGGGCGATTTCTACGAATTGTTTTTCGATGATGCGCGCCGCGCCGCGCAACTGCTCGATATCACGCTCACCCAGCGTGGCCAGTCGGCGGGCAAGCCGATCCCCATGGCCGGCGTGCCCTATCACAGCGCCGAGGGCTATCTGGCGCGGTTGGTCAAGTCCGGCGAGTCGGTGGCGATCTGCGAGCAGATCGGCGATCCGGCCACCAGCAAGGGCCCGGTGGAGCGCAGGGTGGTGCGCATCGTCACCCCCGGCACGCTGCACGACGAGGCACTGCTCGACGCGCGCCGCGACAACCTGCTGTTGGCCCTGCATTGCCAGGGCGAGCGCTGGGGCATCGCCTGGCTGGAGCTCTCCAGCGGGCGTTTCAGTGTGCTCGAGGTCGACGGCGAGGCGGACATGCTGGCCGAGGTGCATCGCCTGACCCCCGCCGAGCTGCTGGTCGCCGATGGCCTCGATCTGGCGGCCACGCTGAGCGAGCGTGCCGGCCTCAAACGCCAGGGCGAATGGCTGTTCGATCTGGAATCGGCGACTCGCCTGCTGTGCGATCAGTTCGGCGTCGCCGATCTGCGCGGCTTCGGCTGCGCGCATCTGAGCTGCGCCATCACCGCCGCCGGGGTGCTGGTCGATTACGCCCGCGATACCCAGCGCTCGGGCCTGCCGCACGTCACCGCGCTCGGCGTCGAGAACCGCGACGACAGTGTGGTCATCGACGCCGCCAGCCGGCGCAATCTCGAGATCGACATCAACCTCGGCGGCAGCGCCGACAACACCCTGGCCAGCGTACTCGACACCACCGCCACGGCGATGGGCTCGCGGCTGCTCAAGCGCTGGCTCAACCGGCCGCTGCGCGATCGCGGGCAGGTCGGCGCGCGTCAGGGCGCGGTGCAATTGCTGCTCGCCGACGACGCCTATGTCGCGCTACGCGAGGCGCTCAAGCGGATCGGCGACGTCGAGCGCATTCTCGCACGCGTCGCCCTGCGTAGCGCCCGCCCGCGCGATCTGGCGCGCCTGCGCGACGGCCTCAATGCGCTGCCCGAGCTGCAGCGGGAGCTCGCCACGCTCGACGAAGGCACCGCGCTGGACGAGCTGCGCCGGCACATTCGTCCCTATCCCGAGCTTGCCGAGACGCTGACGCGCGCGCTCGTCGACAATCCACCGGTGGTGATTCGCGACGGCGGCGTGATCGCCGGCGGATTCGATGACGAGCTCGACGAATTCCGTGGCCTGGCCGAACATGCCGGCGACTATCTGGTCAAGCTCGAGACCCGCGAGCGCGAGCGCACCGGCCTCGCCGGGCTCAAGGTCGGCTACAACCGGGTGCATGGCTATTTCATCGAGATCCCCCGCGCCCAGGCCCGCGAGGCGCCGGCCGACTACATTCGCCGCCAGACGTTGAAGAACGCCGAGCGCTTCATCATCCCCGAACTCAAGGAGTTCGAGGACAAGGCGCTGTCGGCCAAGTCGCGCGCGCTGGCCCGCGAAAAACTGCTCTACGAGAGCCTGCTCGATACCCTGGGCGCCGAACTCGACGCCCTGCAGGCCAGCGGTCGCGCGCTGGCCGCGCTCGACGTGCTGGCGGCCTTCGCCGAGCGTGCCCTGGCGCTGGATTTCGTGCGCCCGCAACTGCTCGATGCGCCGGGCATTCATATCGTCGGCGGGCGCCACCCGGTGGTCGAGCACGTCAGCGATCATCCCTTCGTGCCCAACGACCTGCGGCTCGACCCGAGTCGCCACATGCTGGTGATCACCGGCCCTAACATGGGCGGCAAGTCGACCTACATGCGCCAGGCGGCGCTGATCGCGCTGCTCGCGCATAGCGGCAGTTTCGTACCCGCCGACCGCGCCGAGATCGGTCCGCTGGATCGTATCTTCACGCGCATCGGCTCCAGCGATGACCTGGCCGGCGGGCGCTCGACCTTCATGGTCGAGATGACCGAAACCGCCAGCATCCTGCACAACGCCACGGCCGAAAGCCTGGTGCTGATGGATGAAATCGGCCGCGGCACCAGCACCTTCGATGGCCTGTCGCTGGCCTGGGCCAGCGCCGAGCACCTGGCCCGGGTCAAGGCGTTCACGCTGTTCGCCACCCACTACTTCGAGATGACTGCGCTGGCCGAGCAGGCCGAGGGCGTGGCCAACGTGCATCTGACCGCCGCCGAGCACCGCGATGGCATCGTCTTCATGCACCGCGTCGAGGATGGCCCGGCCAGCCAGAGCTATGGCCTGCAGGTCGCGCAACTCGCCGGCGTGCCCCAGGCGGTGATCGTCCGCGCCCGTGAGAAACTGGCCGGCCTCGAGCAGCAGGAGGTCGATCAGGGCCAGCGTCGCCCTAGCACAGTGGGCGCTTCGCCTCCCCAGCAGGCCGACCTGTTCGCCAGCACGCCGCATCCATTGATCGAGGAGCTCAGCGGGCTGGCGCTGGATGAACTGACACCGCGCCAGGCGCTGGACCTGCTTTACCGATGGCGGGAAAATATCTGAGGCCATGCGTCGCGATGGAATGACACCATAGCCAATCGATCGATAGCGTGGCTTGCCGCCGTGCGGGCGGCACGACTAAAATCGAGCCCCAATTAGAATAGGGTCTTATAATGGCCCAGCCGCTTATAACCTAGCTGACGATGATGCACCGGCATCGGGCATATCGAGATTGAGGGAGACACCATGACATTCGTCGTCACCGAAAACTGCATTCGCTGCAAGTATATGGATTGCATCGAGGTCTGCCCGGTCGACTGTTTCTACGAGGGGCCCAACTTTCTGGTGATCCACCCCGACGAATGCATCGATTGCGCGCTATGCGAGCCGGAGTGTCCGGCCGAGGCGATCTTCTCCGAGGATGAACTGCCCGATGGTCAACAGGAGTTCATCGAGCTGAACGCCGAACTCGCCGAGGTCTGGCCGAACATCACCGAGAAGAAGGATCCGCCGGCGGACGCCGAGGAATGGGATGGCAAGCCCAACAAGCTGGAACTACTGGAGCGCTGATCGGCATTCGCCAAACGGCCCGGCCCCGAATCATCGGGGCCGGGCCGCAAACCGCTCGAAAGCTCTACCTTGACGCTCAGCCCTGACCCTTGATGGCCTTGAGCCCCGGGTAGCCAGCCTTGCCGCCGAGTTCCTGCTCGATCACCAGCAGGCGATTGTACTTGGCGATACGATCGCTGCGGCTCAACGAGCCGGTCTTGATCTGCCCGGCCGAGGTGCCGACCGCCAGATCGGCGATGGTGGTGTCCTCGGTCTCGCCACTGCGATGCGAGATGACCGCGGTGAAGCCGGCGTCCTGGGCCATTTTGATGGCATCCAGGGTCTCGGAGAGCGAGCCAATCTGGTTGAATTTAATCAGGATCGAGTTGCCGATCTGCTCGTCGATGCCACGCTTCAATATTTTAGTATTTGTGACGAACAGGTCGTCGCCGACCAGTTGCACCTTGTCGCCCAGCTTGTCGGTCAGCGTCTTCCAGCCCGCCCAGTCGGATTCGTCCATGCCGTCCTCGATCGAGACGATCGGATACTCGGCGACCAGCTCGGCCAGGTAATCGGCGAAGCCGGCGGAATCGTAACGCTTGCCTTCGCCCGCCAGATCGTACTCACCGTTGTTATAGAACTCGGATGACGCGCAATCCAGCGCCAGGGTGACGTCCTTGCCCAAGGTATAGCCGGCGTCGCTCACCGCCTGCTTGATCACCGCCAGCGCCTCGGCGTTGGATTCCAGGTTGGGCGCGAAGCCGCCTTCGTCGCCCACCGAGGTGGCCAGGCCACGACCAGACAACACCTTCTTCAGCGCGTGGAAGATTTCCGCACCCATGCGCAGCGCCTCACGGAAGTTCGCCGCGCCGACTGGCTGGACCATGAACTCCTGCATGTCGACGTTGTTGTCGGCATGCTCGCCGCCATTGATGATGTTCATCATCGGTACCGGCATGCTGTATTGGCCGGGCTGGCCGTAGAGCTCGGCAATATGCGCGTAGAGCGGCACACCCAGCTCGGCGGCGGCGGCCTTGGCGGCGGCCAGCGACACGGCGAGAATCGCATTGGCGCCCAGGTTGGCCTTGTTGTCGGTGCCGTCGAGTTCGAGCATGGCGTTGTCCAGCGCACGCTGGTCGCGCGCATCCATGCCCACGAGGCGTTCGCGAATCTTGCCGTTCACGGCCTCGACCGCCTTGAGCACGCCCTTGCCCAGGTAGCGCGACTTGTCGCCGTCACGCAGCTCCAGCGCTTCGCGCGAGCCGGTGGAGGCACCGCTCGGCGCACAGGCGCTGCCGCGCACGCCACTTTTCAGGATCACCTCGGCCTGTACGGTCGGGTTGCCACGCGAGTCGAGCACCTCGAGGGCGCGAATATCGACGATCTCTGCCATGTATGTCGTCCTTTTCAGGTGGTTCAGCGTTGTCGAAATTGAATTATTGAATGTGAGTCTCGGGGAAGCTCTTGGTTAAATCGTCGAGCGCCTTGAGCTGGCCCAGGAACGGCTCGAGCTTGTCCAGCGGCAGCGCGCAGGGGCCGTCGCACTTGGCGTTGTCGGGGTCGGGGTGTGCCTCGAGAAACAGCCCGGCCAGACCCACGGCGACGCCGGCACGCGCCAGTTCGAAGACCTGGGCACGGCGCCCATCGGCACTGTCCGAACGCCCGCCGGGGCGCTGCAACGAATGGGTCACGTCGAAGATCACCGGGAAGCCGGTCTGCTTCATCTCGCCGAAGCCGAGCATGTCGACCACCAGGTTGTTGTAGCCGAAACTCGAACCACGCTCGCACAGGATCAGCCGCGAATTGCCGACTTCCTGGCACTTGGCGAGGATATGGCGCATCTCGTGGGGCGCGACGAATTGCGGCTTCTTGATGTTGACCACCGCGCCGGTCTCGGCCATCGCCACCACCAGGTCGGTCTGGCGGGCGAGAAAGGCCGGTAGCTGGATGACATCGGCAACCTCGGCGGCGGGTGCGGCCTGCCAGGGTTCGTGAACGTCGGTGATGATCGGCACGTTGAAGCGCGACTTGACTTCGGCGAGGATCTCGAGCCCTTGTTCCAGGCCGGGGCCGCGATAGGAGTGGATCGAGCTGCGGTTGGCCTTGTCGAAGCTGGCCTTGAACACGTAGGGGATGCCCAGCCGGCCACACACGTCGACGTAGGTCTCGGCGACGTCCAGCGCCATCTCGCGGGATTCCAGCACGTTCATGCCGCCGAACAGCATCAGCGGCAACGAATTACCGGCCCTGAGGCCGGCGAATTCGATGATTCGTTGAGTCACAGCCATGCCAAATCCCCTTATAAAAGGCTCTCTTCGAGCGGGCTCAGCCCTGAGGCGCCTGTTGGGCCTGCAGTCGCGCACGCGCCGCCTTGTGCTCCAGCGCCGCGTTGACGAAGCCGGTGAACAGCGGGTGACCGTCGCGCGGCGTGGAGGTGAATTCCGGGTGGAACTGGCAGGCCACGTACCAGGGGTGATCGGGCAACTCGATCATTTCCACCAACGAATTGTCGACGCTCTTGCCGGAGATCACCAGCCCGGCCTTTTCCAGTTCGTCGATGAACTGGTTGTTGACCTCGAAGCGGTGGCGATGACGCTCGGTAATGGCATCCAGGCCATAGGCCTCGCGCGCCTTGGTGCCGGCCTTGAGGTGGCATATCTGGCCACCCAGGCGCATGGTGCCACCCAGATCGGAGGCCTCGTCGCGCAGTTCGATCTTACCCTCGGGGCTGAGCCATTCGGTGATCAGGCCGATCACCGGATGCTGGGTGTCGTGGGTGAATTCGGTGGAGTCGGCATCTGCCCAGCCGGCGATATGACGGGCGAATTCGATCACCGCGACCTGCATGCCCAGGCAGATACCCAAGTAGGGGATGCCCTGCTCGCGCGCGTAGCGGGCGGTGGCGATCTTGCCTTCCACGCCGCGCTCGCCGAAGCCACCGGGGACCAGAATCGCATCCTTGCCGGCCAGTCGCTCGGTGCCGTGGTGCTCGATGGTTTCGGCGTCGATGTAGTCGATGTTGACCTTGACCCGGGTCTGGATACCGGCGTGAATCAGCGCTTCGTTGAGCGACTTGTAGGCGTCGAGCAGCTCCATGTACTTGCCGACCATGGCGATGTTGATCGACTTGAGCGGGTTGAGCTTGGCGTCGAGCACATGCACCCATTCGGTCAGATCGGCCTGCGGCGCCTCGATACGCAGCTTGTCGCAGACGATCTCGTCGAGGCCGAACTCGTGCAGCATCAGCGGGATACGGTAAATGGTGTCGGCATCCTTGAGCGGGACGACCGCGCGCTCCTCGACGTTGGTGAACAGCGCGATCTTGCGCCGCTCGACCTCTTCGAGCTCGACCTCGCTGCGGCAAATCAGGATATCGGGCTGGATACCGATCGAGCGCAGTTCCTTGACGCTGTGCTGGGTCGGCTTGGTCTTGGTCTCGCCGGCGGTCTTGATGTAGGGCACCAGCGTCAGGTGCATGAACAGCGCGCGGTTGGCGCCGACTTCGCTGCGCAACTGGCGGATCGACTCGAGAAACGGCAGCGACTCGATGTCGCCCACGGTACCGCCGATTTCCACCAGCGCCACGTCGCAGCCCTCGCCACCTTCGATCACCCGGCGCTTGATCTCGTCGGTAATGTGCGGAATCACCTGCACGGTGCCGCCCAGGTAGTCGCCGCGCCGCTCGCGGCGCAGCACGTGCTCGTAGACGCGCCCGGTGGTGAAGTTGTTGCCCTGGGTCATCCGGGTGCGGATGAAACGCTCGTAATGGCCCAGGTCGAGATCGGTCTCCGCGCCGTCTTCGGTGACGAATACCTCGCCGTGCTGGAATGGGCTCATGGTGCCCGGATCGACGTTGATGTACGGATCCAGCTTGAGAATGGTGACCTTGAGGCCGCGTGCCTCGAGAATCGCCGCGAGGGAGGCCGACGCAATGCCCTTGCCGAGAGAGGACACAACGCCGCCGGTCACGAAGATATATCGTGTCATGGAAAACCTGTCGAATCGTGAGCAGAGGGCCGTGGAGAAACCGGGCCCGGATGGGACGCCAGAATAGCAGACTCGGCTCCCGGGCTCAATTTAGCCGGCCTCCCCGATCAGCCGAGCCTACGACCACCAGCGCGACATGGCCCCGCCCAACGGATCACGCTCGGGTTGCGACAACTGGGCGATCCGCGCAACCGCCGCGTCGTGCTCGGCGGGGTCGGCGCGAATCAGGTCGAGCGTTGGCTGATCGATCGGATAGGCGGCCAGCAGCAAGAAATCGTCGCTCGCCGCCAGGCAACAGTGGCCTGTGCCGGCGGGCAATATCAGCGCGTCGCCGGCGCGAATCTCGACATCGCGGCCCGCCTCGCCGCCCAGGCGCAGCTTGCCCCATCCCGAAAGCGCACCGAACGCCTCATGGGCGGTGGAATGATAATGATGGTAGTCATACACGCCACCTCGCCAGCTGGGTGGCCAGTCGTAAGCGCTGAAGAGCCGCTCGAAACACTGCGCCACGCTCTCCCGGTCCAGCCCCGCCTCAAGCCCACCGGAGCGAAACAGCAGTGTGGCCAAGCGTGTATTGGGGATGCGCCCGTCATCGTCGAAGGTCAACTGCTCGGGAACCACCGAGCCACCCTCGCTCGACCCAAGGCCAAGTGTCGCCAGCGTGTCGTCCATGTCTTTCTCCTGGCTAATGGCTGTCACTCCCAGCGTAGATGAAGGTAGCGCTGAAAACGCAATCGCCCCGGCCATGGCCGGGGCGATGCTCGAGGGCGATCGATACGCGATCAGACACCCAGGTAATCGAGAATCCCTTCGCCGGCCTGGCGTCCTTCATACACCGCCGTGACCACCAGGTCGGAGCCGCGCACCATGTCGCCACCGGCGAAGATCTTCTCGTTGCTGGTCTGGAAGGCGAAGCTTCCATGCTCCGGCGCGGTGACCCGGCCGCGTTCGTCGGTGGCGATGTCGTTGGGCTCGAACCAGTCGATCTCGCTGGGCTGGAAGCCGAAGGCGATGATCACCGCATCGCAGGCCAGGATCTCTTCCGAACCCGGCACCACTTCGGGGCGCTGACGGCCGTTCTCATCCGGCTCACCCAAACGCGTGCGCACCAGCTTGACGCCCTCCACCTTATCCTCGCCGATCACCGCCACTGGCTGGCGATTGAACAGGAAGTCGACGCCCTCCTCGCGGGCGTTGGATACCTCGCGCTTGGAACCGGGCATGTTGCCCTCATCGCGACGGTAGGCACAGGTGACGCTGGTCGCACCCTGGCGAATCGCGGTGCGGTTGCAGTCCATGGCGGTGTCGCCGCCGCCCAGCACCACCACGCGCTGGCCTTGCAGGCTTTGATACTCGCCCGGGGCATTCTCGAAACCCAGGCAGTGGTTGACGTTGGCGACCAGATAGTCGAGCGCCTTGTGCACGCCGGGCAGCTCCTCGCCGGGGAAACCGCCCTGCATGTACTTGTAGGTACCCATGCCCATGAACACCGCGTCGTACTCGGCGAGCAGCGCGTCGATGCTTACGTCCTTGCCGATCTCGGTGTTGAGGCGAAACTCGATGCCCATCTCCTCGAACACCGCACGGCGCCGCTCCATGACGTTCTTCTCGAGTTTGAACTCGGGGATGCCGAAGGTCAGCAGGCCACCGATCTCCGGGTAGCGGTCGAACACCACCGGCCTTACGCCATTGCGCACCAGGATATCGGCGCAGCCGAGCCCCGCCGGGCCAGCGCCGATCACCGCCACGCGCCTGTCGGTCCAGGTGACCTGGGACATGTCCGGACGCCAGCCCATGGCGAAGGCGGTGTCGGTGATGTATTTCTCCACCGAGCCGATGGTCACCGCGCCGAAGCCGTCGTTGAGCGTGCAGTCGCCTTCGCAGAGGCGATCCTGCGGGCATACGCGACCACACACCTCGGGCAACGAGTTGGTCTTGTGCGACAGCTCGGCGGCTTCGAGAATATTGCCCTCGCTGACCAGCTTGAGCCAGTTGGGAATGTAGTTGTGTACCGGGCACTTCCATTCGCAATAAGGGTTGCCGCAGTCCAGGCAGCGATGCGCCTGGCTGGCCGCCTCGCTGGGCTTGTAGGGTTCGTAGATCTCGGCGAACTCGCGGGCGCGGGTGCGTGCCTCTTTCTTGCGCGGATCCTGACGGCCGACATCGATGAACTGGAAATCGTTGCTTAGACGGTTTGCCATGAATCGTCTCTCCTAATTATTCGGGGCGCCACCGGGGCTCGGCTCATTCGGGTCGCCGCCGGGACTCGGCGAGCAGGCCGTTGAGACTTGCCGCCTTGGGCTTGACCAGCCAGAAATGACGCACGAAGTCGGAGAAGTCCTCGAGGATCTCTTCGCCGCGCGCGGAGCCGGTCTCGGCGACGTACTCCTCGATCACTTCGCGCAGGTGGCGCCGATAGGCTTCCATGGCCTCGGTATTGATGCGGTGGATCTCCACCAGTTCATGGTTGTACTTGTCGACGAAGGTACGATCCTCATCGAGCACGTAGGCGAAGCCACCGGTCATGCCCGCGCCGAAATTGACGCCGGTCTCGCCGAGCACGGCGACCATGCCGCCGGTCATGTACTCGCAACAGTGATCGCCCGCGCCCTCGATCACCGCATGCACGCCGGAGTTGCGCACAGCGAAGCGCTCGCCGGCGGTGCCGGCGGCAAACAGCTTGCCACCGGTGGCGCCATACAGGCAGGTATTGCCGATGATCGCGGTCTCATGGCTCTTGAAGGTGCTCGTGCGCGGCGGAACGATGACCACCTTGCCGCCGTTCATGCCCTTGCCGACATAGTCGTTGGCATCGCCCTCTAGATACAGATTGAGGCCGCGCGCATTCCACACGCCGAGGCTCTGGCCGGCGACGCCGGTGAAGCGCACGTTGATCGGTGCATCCTCGAGCCCGGCCTCGCCATAGCGCTTGGCGATCTCGCCGGAGGCGCGCGCGCCCAGCGAGCGATCGCCATTGGTGATAGTGAATTCGAACTCACCGCCGGACCTGGTCTCGATCGCCGCCATCAGCGTTTCCACTATCTCTCGGTTCTTGGCGCCCGGATCGTGCGGCTCGTTGCGACTGATCGTGCAGAACTGCGGCGCATCCGCCGGCACGAAGTCGTTTTCCAGCAGCGGCGTCAGGTCGAGCTTGCGCTGCGAGGCAGTCTCGCCTTCGAGTGCCTCGAGCAGATCGGTACGCCCGATCAGATCGGTGAGTTTACGCACGCCGAGCAGCGCCATCAGTTCGCGCACTTCCTCGGCGATGAAGCGGAAGTAGTGCTTGACCATGTCGACGGTGCCGCGGAAGTGCTCGTCGCGCAGGTACTGGTGCTGGGTAGCGACGCCGGTGGCACAGTTGTTGAGGTGGCAGATACGCAGGTACTTGCAGCCCAACGCGACCATCGGCGCGGTGCCGAAGCCGAAGCTCTCGGCGCCGAGAATCGCCGCCTTGACCACGTCGAGGCCGGTCTTCAGGCCGCCGTCGGTCTGCAAGCGAATCTTGTCGCGCAGGCCGTTGATGCGCAGCGCCTGATGCACCTCGGGCAGGCCCAACTCCCACGGACTGCCGGCGTGCTTGATCGAGGTCAGCGGGCTCGCCGCGGTGCCGCCGTCGTAGCCGGAGACGGTGATCAGATCGGCATAGGCCTTGGCCACGCCGGTGGCGATGGTGCCGATGCCCGGCTCGGAGACCAGCTTGACCGAGACCTGGGCGGTCGGGTTGACCTGCTTGAGATCGAAGATCAACTGCGCCAGATCCTCGATGGAATAGATGTCGTGGTGCGGCGGTGGCGAAATCAGCGTCACGCCGGGCACCGCGTAGCGCAGCCGGGCGATCAGCTCGTTGACCTTGCCGCCGGGCAACTGGCCGCCCTCACCGGGCTTGGCGCCCTGGGCGACCTTGATCTGCAGCACCTCAGCGTTGACTAGGTAGGCCGGCGTCACGCCGAAACGCCCGGAGGCGATCTGCTTGATCTTCGAGCTCCTGATGGTGCCGTAGCGCGCCGGATCCTCGCCGCCCTCGCCGGAGTTGGAGCGCCCGCCGGCCTCGTTCATGGCCTGGGCCAGCGCCTCGTGGGCCTCCGGCGACAGCGCGCCGAGCGACATGCCGGCGCTGTCGAAACGCGGCAGCAGCTCCTCGACCGACTCGACCTCGTCGAGCGGCAGCGGCTCGGCGGCCGGCTTGAGCTTGAGCATGTCGCGAATGGTCGCCACCGGCCGCTCGTTTACCAGCCGGGCGAATTTCTTCCACTTGGCGTAATCGCCCTGCTGCACCGCTTCTTGCAGGGTCATCACCACGTCGGGGTTGTAGGCGTGGTATTCATGAGCATGGACGTACTTGATCAAGCCACCCTGACGCAGGGTCTTGCGCGGTATCCAGGCATCGCGCGCCAACAGCTCTTGCTGCAACTGCAACTCGGCGAAACCCGTGCCTTCGATGCGCGACATCATGCCCGTGAAGCACAAGTCCATGACCTCGGACGACAGCCCCACCGCCTCGAACAACTGCGAGCCGCGATACGACGCCAGCGTCGAGATACCCATCTTCGAGAGAATCTTGTAGAGCCCTTTTTGCAGGCCCTTGCGATAGTTCTCGCGGGCATCCGCCGGGTTGCCGACCAGTTCGCCGCTGCGATGCATGTCGGCCATCACCTGATAGGCCAGGTAGGGATAAACCGCCGTGGCGCCCACACCGAACAGCACCGCCATCTGGTGGGCGTCGCGGGCATAGCCGGTCTCGACCACCAGATTGACGCGCGGGCGCAGCGCCAAGCGCCCCAGATGATGATGAATCGCGCCGGTGGCGAGCACCGCATGGATCGGCAACTGGCCATTTGCGAGGCAGTCGTCGGACAGCACCAGCAGCACCGCGCCCTTCTCCAGCACTGCCTGCTCGACCTCCTGGCACAGCGCCAATAGCGCCTGCTTGAGGGTGCTCTGCTCGGGATCGTAAGCCAGCTTGAACGTCTGGACGCGAAACGCCTCATCCTCCTGGGCGACCAGCGCGGTGAACTTGCGCGGCGACAGCACCGGCGTGGTCAGGATCAGGCGATGGGCGTGATCGGGAGTCGCCTCGAAGACATTGAGCTCGGCGCCACAGCAGGTTTCCAGCGACATCACGATCGCTTCACGCAGTGGATCGATGGCCGGGTTGGTGACCTGGGCGAATTTCTGGCGGAAGTAGTCGGTGAGCAAGCGACCGTGGCGCGACAGCACCGCCATCGGCGTGTCGTCGCCCATCGAGCCGACCGCCTCCTGGCCGCTTTCGGCCAGCGGCCGCAGCAATTGGTCGCGCTCCTCGGAGGTAACCTGGAACATCTTCTGGTAAACGCGCAGCTCGTCGCCTTCGAGCGGCTGGAAGCGCGCCAGCTCGGTAAGCGCCGACTCAAGATACTGGGCACGATCCTTCAGCCAGCGCTTATAAGGGTGCGCCGACTTGAGCCGATCGTCGATCTCGCGGGTGTGCAGTACCTCGCCGGTCTCGGTGTCCACGCCGAGCACCTGCCCCGGGCCGACCCGGCCCTTGGCGACCACGTCCTCGGGTTTGTAGCCGTAGGTGCCGACCTCCGAGGCCAGGGTGATATAGCCATTTTTGGTGATCACCCAGCGCGCCGGGCGCAGGCCGTTGCGGTCGAGCATGCACACCGCGTGGCGACCGTCGGTCATCACCAGCCCCGCCGGGCCGTCCCAGGCCTCCATGTGCATGGAGTTGTATTCGTAGAAGGCACGTAGCTGGGCGTCCATGGTCTCGACGTTCTGCCAGGCCGGCGGCACCATCATGCGAATCGCGTTGTACAGGTCCATGCCACCGGTCATCAGCACTTCGAGCATGTTGTCCATGCTCGACGAGTCGGAACCGCTGGTATTGACGATCTCGTCGAGCTCGGTGATGTCGGGCAGCAGGTCGCTGACGAAGTTTTCCTTGCGCGCGTTGGCCCAGCCACGGTTGGCCTCGATGGTGTTGATTTCGCCGTTGTGGGCCAGGAAGCGGAACGGCTGCGCCAGCGGCCAGCGCGGCGCGGTGTTGGTCGAGAAACGCTGGTGGAAAACGCAGATAGCGGTTTCCAGGCGCGGGTCGTTCAGGTCGTGATAGAAGGTCGGCAGATCGACGGGCATCATCAGGCCCTTGTACGACACCACCTTGGACGACAGCGAGCAGACGTAGAAGTCTTCCTCGTGCTTGAGCTGTTGCTCGGCGCGCCGCCGCGCCATGAACAGATCGACATTGAAGACCTGGTCGAGACGATCGTCGCTCGCCTCGACGAAGACCTGGCGGATGCGCGGCAGGCAGTCGAGCGCCATCGGCCCGCACACGCTGGGGTCGACCGGCACGTCGCGCCAGCCGCGCACGCTAAGGCCCCGCGCGCCGAGTTCGGCGTCGAGTATGTCGCGGGCCCGCGTCTCGCGTGCATCGTCGTCGGGCAGGAAAACGCTGCCCACGGCGAAACGCCCGCCGAGTTCGATGCCGAGTTCCTCGCGGGCGATGCCGCGCATGAAGTCGCTAGGCATCTTGAACAACAGGCCGCAACCATCGCCGGTCTTGCCGTCGGCGGCGATACCGCCACGGTGGGTCATGCAGGTCAGCGACTCGATGGCGGTTTTCAGCAGATCGTGGCTGGCCTGTCCTTCCATATGGGCGATCAGGCCGAAGCCACAGTTATCGCGGAACTCACCAGGCTGGTGGAGACCTTTCATCATGGGCATGTCTCGATCTTGTTTTGTGCAGTGTTGTGCGAAATCCAGGAAAACTCACAGACCGGGGCCGTGAAGATAGAGTCACAGCCCGCGAGGGACTCCGTAAATCGGCTTGTTATGCATAATGTGCATGGGGCATGCACATATATTATGACAGACGACCGCCTCTCTCCAACCCCTTGGCAAAAAAACGCCCGCTGCAAATGCAGCGGGCGAAAATTGCCATGAATAGATAGGGTTGGGTGTCAGGTGCGTGGGTAATCGCGCAAAAACTCGTCAAGCAGCGTGGGGGGCGTGTCGTCATGCACGCAAGCGTCGCCGAGCGTGCGCAGCAAAACCAGCCGCAGGCGGCTGTCGAGATTCTTCTTGTCCAGGCGCATGCGTTCGATAAATGCCTCGGCGTCCATTTCACTCGGTGCCGCCAATGGCAGCCCGGCGGCCTCGAGCAGCGTCGTGACGCGCGTCACCTCGTCGTCATCCAACCATCCCAGGCGCCGGGACAGCGACGCGGCCATTGCCATGCCGGTACCGACCGCCTCGCCATGCAGCCAGTTACCATAGCCCTGGTGCGCCTCGATGGCATGCCCGAAGGTGTGGCCCAGGTTGAGCAGCGCGCGCACGCCCTGCTCGGTTTCGTCCTCGACGACCACCCGGGCCTTGATCGTACAACTGCGCAGGATCGCATCAATGAGCAGCGCATCGTCCAGTTCGCGCAGCGCCGCCATGTTCGCTTCGAGCCAGGCCAGGAAGTCGAGATCGCGAATCAGGCCGTACTTGATCACCTCGGCCAGTCCGGCCGTCAACTCGCGCGCCGGCAAGCTCTTCAGTGTCGCGGTATCGATCAGCACCGCACGCGGTTGCCAGAAGGCACCGATCATGTTCTTGCCGCGCGGATGGTTGACGCCGGTCTTGCCGCCCACCGACGAGTCGACCTGCGAAAGCAGGGTGGTGGGTACCTGAATGAACGCCACGCCGCGCTGATAGCAGGCCGCGGCGTAACCGGTCATGTCGCCGATCACGCCGCCGCCCAGCGCGATCAGCGTACAGCGGCGATTGAACCCCGCCGCGAGCAGGGCATCCCATATGCGCTCCACCGAGGCCAGCGTCTTGGTGTGCTCGCCATCGGGCAGGATCAACTCGCGGACGTCGAGATCGCTTTCCGCGCCGCCAATCAGGCCGCGCTTGAGCGATTCGAGATACAGCGGCGCCACCGTCTCGTTGGTGACGATCATCACTTGGCGCCCGGCCAAATGCGGGCGTAACAGGGAACCATCATCGAGCAGGCCGGGGCCAATGTGGATGGGATAGCTGCGCTCGCCCAGATCGACACTGAGCGTCTTACGCGGTGAATCGGCGTTCATGGGCATCAAGCCTTGGTTTGCAGCGGATCGACGAGACGCTGCACGCGTCGCAGTATCTCGTTGACCACCGCGCGTGGGCCACGGCGGTCGGTACGCACCACCAGATCGGCGGTGGCGCGATAAAGGGGGTCACGCACCTCGAATAACCCTCGCAATACCGCTTCGGGGTCCTTGTTGCGCAGCAGGGGGCGATTGCGATCCTTGGCGGTGCGCCGTAGCTGTTGCTCGACGGTGGTGTACAGATAGACTACGGTGCCGCGCTCGCGCAGCGCGCGGCGATTGACTTCACGCATCACCGCGCCACCACCGGTGGCCAGTACGATCGAGGCACGCCGGGTCAGTTCATCGACCATCAATGCCTCGCGCTCGCGAAAGCCGCTCTCGCCTTCGACATCGAAGATCCAGGGTATGTCGGCGCCGCAGCGCGCCTGAATTTCGTGATCGCTATCCACGAAATCACGCTGCAACTCGGCCGCCAGAAGGCGGCCGATGGTGCTTTTGCCGGCCCCCATGGGGCCGACCAGAAAAACATTGGGAAAACCCTGCATCAGCGAATCGCCAGTTCGTCCTCGATAATCTTCGGGGTGATGAAGACTAGCAATTCTACCTTCTCATTGCTCTCCTCGGTATAGCGAAATAGTTGCCCGAGGATGGGAATGTCGCCGAGCAGCGGCGTCTTGAACAGGTTGCGCAACTGCTGGGTGGTGAGGATGCCGCCCAGCACCACGGTTTCGCCGTCATCGACCAGCACCTGAGTCTGGATCTCGTTGGTATCGATGGCCGGCGCGCCTTCGAACCTGGCATCGGAGACGCTGTCGTTGTTGATCACCAGGTCCATGATGATGCGATCGTCGGGCGTGATCTGCGGGGTGACCTCCAGCGACAGCACCGCTTCCTTGAACTCGACGTTGGTCGCGCCGCTCGAGGTGGATTCCTGATAGGGGATCTCGGTGCCCTGCTTGATGATCGCCGTCTGCTGGTTGGCAGTAATCACCTTGGGCTGGGAGATGGTCTGGCTCTTGCCCTCGCTCTCCAGCGCACGCAGCTCCAGGTCGAGCAGTATGTCGCCCGATAGGTAGCCGAAGCTGAAGCCGGTACCGGGATTGACCTGATCGCCGAGATCGACGCTAAGCCCGCCGTTTTCGACCAGGCCATCGGCCGCTCCTTCAAGATCGAAGCGACTGCCCTGGGGTGACGACAGCCCCCAGTTGAGGCCCAACTCGCGCGTCACGCTATCGCGGGCGATGACGATGCGCGCTTCGATCTGCACCTGACGCACCGGGACATCGAGCCTGGCGATGGCCAGGCGAATTTCCTCGAGCTGTTCGCGGGTCTCCTGGATCAACAGCGTGTTGGTGCGCACATCGACGCTGACCCGCCCGCGCTCGGAAAGCAGCCCCAGGCCTTCGCCGCCGCTCAGCAGCACGGCAAGATCCGATGCCTTGGCATAGCTGACCGGAATGTACTCGGTGACCAGTGGCGCCAGCCCTTGCATCTGCATCTGCGCTTCGAGTTCCTGGCGCTCCATGGCGGCAAGCTCGTTGGCTGGAGCAACGATCAGCACGTTGCCGGTCTTGCGACTGGCCAGACCATGACTCTTGAGCACCAGATCCAGCGCCTGATCCCAGGGTACATCCTGCAGGTTGAGGGTCACGCTGCCCTGCACGCTATCGCTGGCGACCAGGTTGAGTCCGGTAAAGCTGGCGATGATCGCCAGCACTTCGCGCACTTCGATATCCTGGAAGTTCAGCGAGATTCGCTTGCCGGTGTAGGGAAACTGCTCGCGCTGCTCGGCCTCGCGTTCGGCACGCGTCACCGGCTCGGCCTCAATCACCAGACGCCGCCCGCTCTGGGTGGAAAGCATCGAATACTCGCCATCGAGCTCGATCGCCAGGGTAACGCCGTCGCTTCCAGGCTGCGGCACGATGCGCTGCATCGGCGTGCCGAAATCGCTGACGTCGAGCACCTGCAGCATCGAGGGGGGCAGCTCGACATCGCTCAGTTCGGCGACGATGCGGCCAGCGCCACGCTGACTGACCTGGGTATCGACGCCGCTACGATCGAAGGTGACGATCAATCGGCTGGCGCCATCCTCACCACGCCGAAAGTCGATATTCTCGACCTGCGCCTCGCGCGACATGACCTCAACCCGATCGGTCGGCGCCGCAGCGGCTGTGCGGCTCTCCGCGAGCTGTTGGTCGACGACGCCCTCGCCCATGCCAAGCACCAGCGTATCGCCCTGCTCGCGAAGGGCATAGGGCAACGCCCGGTCGAGATTGAACACCAGTCGCGTTCGTTCGCCGGCTTCCAGGGCAACCACATGGTTGACGCCGCCCACGCCCAATTCGAAACGCCGTCGCTCGAGCTGGCTGACGGTATCCATGAGATCGATGGTCAGGCGCGGTGGCGAATCGACCCGGTACCCCCGCACCTCGGGGACGTCACCCGCAAAGCGCAGCGACACCTCGATCTGACCGGCACGCTGGTCGAAATCCAGCCCCGTCAGGGTCGACACCGCCGCGGCCGGCCCCGCCATTCCCAGCATCAGCAACGCGACCAGCAGCGTGCGTACCATTCCCGTCATGTTAATCCCCTCTACCTGCGTCTTGCCGGGTCAGCCCTGGCCTTGTTCGGTGGCTTGCTTGAGCGAAATATTGCGGGTGCGTTCGACCCAGCCCCCCTGGCCATTGGAGACGACCTCCACCAGTTGCACGGAACTGTCGGTAATGCTGACGATGCGCCCGAAATCGGTACCCATGTGCTCGCCGACATACACGCGATGAACCTTTCCTTGCGGGTCGCGCACCAACGCCGAATTGCGTCCATCGGTGCGTAGCGTGCCGACCAGGCGCAGCCCGTCGAGCGGGTATTGCTCGAGTGGATCGCGTGGCCGGTCGAGGTTCGGCGCCAGGTCGAGACCTTCGATGGCGTTTTCCTCGGGTTCCGGCCGCTCGGGCACGAAGGGGCTGCGCAAGCCCGCCTGGTCATAGGTCACTGCCTGATAGCGAGGCGCCTGGGGCAGCGGCTCGACCCGACCCGCCGGCTTGGCGCGAATCTCGTCGAGGCGGCGATCGAGCGCCGGGATCTCCGCATCCTGGCAGCCGGCCAGGGCGAGCACACCCAGTGCCAGCCACGGGAACGCGAAACGCCTCATTGCGCGTCCTCCGTGACCGAGCGATGGTTATAGGTCTTGGCCAGCATCGAGAGTTGCAGCGTGTCTCCGCCTTCCATCGGGACCAGGCTGAAATCGTGCAACGTGACGATCCGCGGCAGGCTGGCAACGCCCGAGATAAAGGCGCCGATGCGGTGGTACTCGCCCCGAACCTGAATATCGAACGGCTGCTCGGTATAGAACTCGCGTGGCACCGGGCTACGCAGGCGAATGAAGTCGATGGTCAACTGGTTGTCCAGCGCGGTCTCGCTGATGTTGTCGATCAGCGAGGGGACTTCCGCTCCGGTCGGCAGCATTTCCAATAACACGCCCATGCGCGCTTCCAAGGCAGCCATTTGCTCGCGCATCATCGGCAGGTTGGCGGCCTGATAGGATTTGCTCTCGAACTGGCGCAGCAACTCGCGTTCCTGTACCTCGGCCCGTGCAAGCGCATCGATCTTGGGCGCCACCACGTACCAGTGCGCCGCCCAGAAAATCACCACCAGCACCAGCGCGTAACACAGCAGTTGCAACGACAGCGGCCAGCTACCCGCCTCACGCACGTCGAGTTCGCGCCAATCGAGTTCGCGCAGCCGGCGCAGTTCCGCTTTCATGCTCATCGCGCCTCCTCCCCGCCAGCCGCGTCGCCGGGCGTCTCGGGCAACGTTTCCTCGACACTCATGTCGAAACGGCGCCGGTTGCCGTCATCCTCGACTTGCACTTCGGACAGCACGGGAATGGCGAATGCCCTGGCGGCGGCAATCGCGCGCATCTGGTCGGATACCTGACGGTTGGTTTCGGCCAGCCCCGTGAGGTTGAGCTGATCGGCCTGGCGCGACAGCCGGGTATAATAAACGCCCTGCTCGAGGCTAGCGGCCAACTGGTTGAACACGCGCACCGTCTGCGGCCGGCTGAACTGCAACTCACGGATCAGCTCGATCTGGGTCAGCATCTGCTCGCGCAGCGTCTGGTAATCGAGAATCGCCTGAATGTCGCTGTCGAGCTGCTGGGTCCGCTCCTTGATGTACGCGATGCGTTGCTGGCGCAGCTCCAGCGAATGCTGATACCACTGCGAGGCACCCCAGGCGGCGCCCACGCCGATCAGCGCCACCAGCGCCAACGTGACCAGAAAGCGCCGGCTACGCCGTTCGCGCAGCTCTTCGCGCCATGGCAGGAGATTGATTTCGATGCTCATGAGCGCGACCTCATCGCCAGACCGCAAGCGGTGAGCATGGCGGGGGCATCGTTGGCCAGGGTGTGAATGTCGATGCGCGGATTGACCTTCATGCGCACGAACGGATTGGCGATCACCACATCCATGCCGCTCTCGGCGGCCACCCGGTCGCTGAACCCCGGAATGACGCTGGAGCCACCGGCCAGGATCATGCGATTGACCTCGGGATTGCGCCCGGCGGTGTGATAGAGCTGCAATGAGCGGGATATATGCTGCAACAGTGTGTCGCGAAACGGCTTGAGCACCGTATCCTGATAGTCGTCGGGCAGGCCACCACGCTTCTTAGCCAGTCCCGCTTCTTCCATGCTCAGGTCATAGCGCTCGCGGATGGCGTCGGTGAGCTGCCGACCACCGAAGACGCTGTCGCGGCTATAGATGATGCGTCCGCCGCGCAGCACATGAAAAGCATTCATGTTCGCGCCGATATCCACCAGCGCGACACATTCCTGGCTGTCTTCCATCGGCAATTGATGACGCAGCTCACCGAAGGCGCGTTCCATGGCGAATGCCTCGACGTCGACGGCGGCGGGCTCGAGCCCGGCTTGCAGCACCGCATCGGTCAGCCGGCTGACATCCTGTTGGCGACAGGCCACCAGCAGCACGTCCTGCTGATCGCCGAAACGCGCGTTCAGGCCCAGGCGCTGAAAATCGAAGGCGACCTCACTGAACGGAAAGGGAATATGCTTGTCGGACTCTAGCTCGATGCGCGCTTCGATCTCTTCATCGCTGAGCGAGGCAGGCAGGGTCAACGTCTTGGTGATCGCCGCGCTGGCCGGCAATGCGACCGCGGCGCGCAGGGAGTGCGGGCGCGCGTGATCGACGGCGCGGCGAATCGCGTCGACGACTTCGTCCATTTGTCGAATGCGCCGTTCGACCACGGCACCCTCGCGCAGTGGCCGCACCGCGTAACTATCGACACGGTAGTGCTGCCCACTGCGCTTGAGTTCGATCAGTTTGACCGTGGCCGAGGTGATGTCGACACCGATCAGCCCTCTACCGGACTTACTGAGCCCCAGCATTGTCGTGCCCCTGCTGATGAAAGCGGTTTATGGGAAGCACCATACCGCTTCTTATTACCAGCCTAACGCTTAAGCACTACGCATTATTGGCTATATTTCCGAGGTTACATGATGTTTCTGCCATTTACACACTCAACCACTCGTTGCGTCATCAACGCTGGTTACTGCCACCTCAGCTTCTTATAATGCGCAGTTCAACGGATTGCCTTGCTCTTCGCGGCTCGACCGCCACCCGATCACCATGGATACCGTCATTTCATGAAGCTCTTCAGACGCCTGCTGACCTCGGCCCTGTGGCTCATCCTCTCCTTGAGCGCAGCCAGCCTCCTGGCCATCACCGGTGCCGCCTTGTATTTCGCACCGGGCCTGCCCGATGTACGCCAACTGCAGGATTTCGAACTGCAGACCCCGCTACGCATCTTCACCCGTGATGGCAAGCTGATCGGCGAGTTCGGCACCGAACGGCGCATGCTCGTCGATTACGACGACATCCCCAAGAACATGGTGCAAGCCTTCCTCGCCGCCGAGGACTCCAGCTACTTCGAGCACCCCGGGGTCGATCCCACCAGTCTGGTGCGCGCCGCGCTCGAACTGATCGCGAGTGGCGAAATCCAGTCCGGCGGCAGCACCATTACCATGCAGGTCGCGCGCAACTACCTGCTGACCCTGGACCAGACGTTTACCCGCAAGATCCGTGAGATCCTGTTGTCCCTGCAGATGGAGCAGATCCTAAGCAAGCAGGAGATCTTCGAGCTCTACGTCAACAAGATCTACCTCGGTCACAGTGCCTACGGCGTCGCCGCCGCCGCCAAAACCTACTACGACAAACCGCTGGATGAGCTCAGCGTGGCCGAGACGGCGATGATCGCCGGCCTGCCCAAGGCGCCCTCGGCGCTGAATCCGCTATCCGATCCCGAGCGTTCGCTGATCCGGCGCAACTGGGTGCTTTACCGCATGCGCGATCAGGGCTTCATCGATCAAGCGGCTTACCAGCAAGCGGTCAAGGCCCCCATCACGGCGAGCAATCATGCCACCCAGGTCGATATCGAGGCGTCTTATGTCGCCGAAATGGCGCGCCGATTCGCCATAGACCGCTTCGGTGAAGCCGCCTACACCGGCGGCTATCGTATCCACACCACCATCGACAGTGAGCTCCAGGTTCAGGCGCGCGAGGCGTTGGTCGAAGGGCTCATCGAGTACGACACGCGCCATGGCTGGCGCGGCGCCGAGAAGACCGACATTCCGCCCAGCCTGGTGGAGGCCCAGAGTCAGACCCAGCGCGAGGGCCTGGAGGAGGAATTGTCGGAATCGCCCGAAGTCATGGAAACCGCGCGCCAGGCCGCCGAGAGCAGCAAGGCGCGGGTCAGCGGCATCGATATCGATGTCAGCAACTGGCTCAAGGTGCTCGAACGCACGCCATCACTGGGGCCGCTACAGCCCGCCATCGTGGTTTCCAGTGAAGGCAAGGAGATGGAAGTGCTGACCCGCGATGGCGAACTGGCCACCATCGGCTGGGCAGGCCTTGAATGGGCACGCGAGTACCGCAGCCCCGAGTGGCGCGGCGAAGTACCCACCAGCGCCGATCAGATCGCCCAGCGCGGCTCGCTGGTACGCATATTGCGCACTGAGGAGGGCGATTGGCGGCTATCCCAGAAACCCGGCGCCCAGGCGGCAATCGTGGTACTCGAACCCGACACCGGCGCGTTACTCGCCCTACAGGGCGGCTTCAGTTTCGCCGGCAGCCAGTTCAACCGTGCCATTCAGGCCCAACGTCAGCCCGGCTCGAACTTCAAGCCCTTCATTTATATGGCAGCGTTGCAGAAAGGTGGCATGACCGCGGCCACGGTCATCAACGATGCGCCGGTGGTCATGAGCGATGTCAGCGGCGACTGGCGTCCGAATAATTCAGGCAACGAGTTCCATGGTCCGACCCGGCTGCGCGTGGGACTCTATCGATCGCGCAACCTGGTCACCATCCGCGTACTGCAGTCGCTGGGGCTCGAGAATGCCTTGGATTTCCTCGAGAAATTCGGCTTCTCGCCGGAGAAACTACCCCATGGCCTTTCCCTGGCGCTGGGCAGCGCCTCGCTAACGCCTCTGCAAGTGGCGCGCGGGTTTGCCATCCTCGCCAATGGCGGCTTCAAGATTTCGCCCTGGTATATCGAGCGCGTCGAACGGGTCGGTAAAGAAGAGCCGTTGATGAAAGCCACCCCCAGCGTGGCCTGCACGACCTGCCCGCCGGAGGCCGAAACCACCCAGATCGACGGCGAAACCTATCCCGTCGCGCCGCGCGTGCTCGATCCCCAGGCCCTGTACATCCTGCGCGACATCATGCGCGACGTGATCGAGCGCGGTACCGGCCGCGCCGCCCTGGCGCTCAATCGCGAGGATATCGTCGGCAAGACCGGCACCAGCAACGATCAGCGCGACGCCTGGTTCTCCGGGTTCAACGGTGAATTGGTGACCTCGGTGTGGGTCGGCAAGGACGACTACGAAAGTACCGGTGAATACGGCGCGCAGGCGGCACTGCCGATCTGGATGGACTTCATGGCGGGAGCACTCGAAGGCATGCCAAAAAGCATACCTGAGCGCCCCGAAGGCATCATCACCGCACGCATCGACCCGCAAAGCGGTCGCCGGCTACACGACGACCAACCCGGCGGCATCAGCGAAATGTTCCGCGAGGGCAACCTGCCCGGTTTCCAGCCGCGACATATCCAGAGCGAGCTGGAAGACAGCAGCGGCTCTCAGGGCACCGGAACCTACGAAGCGATTTTCTGATCACACACGGGGCCGGCAATGCCGCGCCCCGCCGCTACCCTATGCGACGCTTTCTCCCTATCGGCCGCATTTCACAACGACGCGGCCCACATGATCAGGAGAACGAGGAGCTTGTGACATGCCACGACCATTCATCGCTTCAGCGCGAATGGCCTTATCACGGCGAGTCAGTCCGGCACTGGCCATCGGCTTGCTGCTCGCCGCCACGCCGACGCTGGCCAGCGCGTTCTACGCCCCGCCCGCCCCAGGCGAAGACGCCCCTGAATTCAGCGGCTCGGCGGAACTCGGTTACACCAAGCTCTCGGGCAATACCAACAGCGAAACGCTGATTGCCAAGGGCACCCTGTCATGGCTCAGCGGCGCCTGGACGCACATTCTGCGCGCCGAGACCCGTCGCGTCGAAAAGGATGACGATACCAGTGCGGAGCAATACCTGGTCGCCGGACGCGAGCGTTACGATCTGGATGGCCCGCACTACCTGTTCGGCTTCGCCCGCTGGGAAAAGGATCGCTTCAGTGGCTACCGTCACCAGACCACCATGATCGCCGGCTATGGTCGCCAGCTACTCGAAGGCCCCCCTCACAGCCTGTCTGTGGAGGGCGGGCCCGGCTATCGCCACGACGCGCTGGAGAACGGCGAAGACGAGGACCTGGCCGTCGGCTATGCCGCGGTGAATTACCAGTGGGCGCTCTCGGAGCATGCCAGCGTGCAGCAGGAGCTTTCGGTGGAGGGAACCGCCGAGAACGTCACCACCCGCTCTTTCTCGGCACTGACCACACAATTGAACTCGCACCTCGCGCTGCGCCTGTCCCATGAGCTCAAGAGCAACTCCAACCCACCCGACGAGGCATCCGCCAACACCGACCGCACCACGACCGCCTCATTGCTGTATAGCTGGTAGTGTGCCGCGATAGACAATCACTAACGAAGAAGCCGGCCCGTTTGGGCCGGCTTCTTCGTGTCATGAAGTCGTGTCCCGACCAGGGCGATCAACCGCCATAGACGTTATCGACGCTGGTCAGCGGATAATGTGACGGATAGGGGCGACGCGCCACGCCGGAGTCCACGGCGGCCTGGGCCACGGCGGCGGAAACGCGATCGAGCAAGCGGATGTCCAAGGGCGTGGGAATGATATAGCCAGGGCCGAATTCCAATGCCTCGAGCTCGTAGGCGTCGAGCACCGCCTGCGGTATCGGCTCGCGAGCCAAGTCCTTGATCGCATGCACCGCGGCGACCTTCATTTCCTCGTTGATGCGCGTGGCGCGCACATCCAGCGCGCCGCGAAAGATGAATGGAAAACCCAGCACGTTGTTGACCTGATTGGGGTAGTCGGAGCGCCCGGTGGCCATGATCACGTCGTCGCGCACCCCATGCGCCGTCTCGGGATGAATCTCCGGGTCGGGATTGGAGCACGCGAACACCACCGGGTTGACGGCCATTTTCTTGAGCTGCTCGGAGGTCAGCAGGTTGGGGCCGGACAGGCCGACGAAGACGTCGGCGCCGTCGATGGCTTCATCGAGGGTGCGCAGCGGGGTTTCGGTGGCGAACATCGCCTTGTACTGATTGAGATCGTCGCGACCGCTGTGGATGACGCCCTTGCGGTCGATCATGAAGATGTTCTCGGCCCGGGCGCCGCAGGAAACCAGCAGCTTCATGCAGGCAATGGCCGCGGAGCCGGCGCCCAGACAGACGATGCGCGCCTCTTCGATTCGCTTGCCGGCGATATCCAGCGCGTTGAGCATGCCCGCCGCGGTAACGATGGCGGTGCCGTGCTGATCATCGTGAAAAACCGGAATGCTGCACTGTTCGATCAAGGCACGTTCGATCTCGAAGCATTCGGGCGCCTTGATGTCCTCGAGATTGATGCCGCCCCAGGTATCGGCGATGCGCGCCACGGTATCGATGAAGGCTTGCGGGCTCTCGGCATTGACTTCGATATCGACCGAATTGATGCCCGCGAAGCGCTTGAACAGGACACCCTTGCCTTCCATGACCGGCTTACTGGCCAGCGGCCCCAGATTGCCCAGACCGAGAATCGCGCTGCCATCGGAAATCACCGCGACCAGATTGCCCTTGCCGGTATACAGGTACGCGCTTTCGGGATCCCTGGCGATCTCCCGGCACGGCTCGGCCACGCCGGGACTGTATGCCAACGCCAGGTGCTTGGCCGAGGAAGTCGGCTTGGTGAGCTCGACGGACAGCTTGCCGGGAATCGGTTGTGAATGATAATCCAGCGCCGCTTGTTTTTTCGCGTCTGTCATGCTCGTATCCGGTATGGGTCGCAGAGGGTATTCCGGACAGAATATAGAAAAAGCCTCACGCTAACAACTTGACACAAGCTGCTGTATTGAAAGAACTTTAGTCGTTTGCTTGAAATAATTTCCAGATATTAATCATGGCTTATAGCAACTCCAAAACCCATAACGAAGAGCTTATTTCCGAATCGAGCGATCACAAAAAACCCGCCACGAGGGCGGGTCGATGATTCATGCAGCCAAACTGCAATGCGCGAATCAGTTACGCTTAACGGCAGCGCCAAAACGCTTGTTGAAGCGTTCGACACGGCCACCTGTCGTCGCCTGCTTCTGCTTGCCGGTGTAAAACGGATGGCAATTGGAGCAGACATCGACCGAGAAATCCTGGCCTGCGGTGGTGCCGACTTCGTGAGTGGCGCCGCAGGAACAGGTCGCCGTGACTTTCGTGTAATCCGGATGGATACCTTTTTTCATCGTGAAGCCTCATGATGCTGTGTGCCGCCACCCGATCCACGCCGAGCACCGCACACGGGTTGTGAGAAACCGGTTTGCCTCGCAGCCAGTGCGCCGAGAAGCTCTCGCAAGACTCGCCACTAAAAACGAGGGCCGGGCATTATAGCAGAGCCATCAGCGGAGGCCAATTGTCAGCCACACCCCTCATACCGCCAGCCCCTCGGGCACTCGGCGTCGCCGTACCCACACCCTTGCGCAAGCTATTCGACTACCGCCCTTGCCAGCCGGCACCGGCCGGTGGCTGGCAACCGGGTCTGCGCGTGCGGGTTCCCCTGGGCCGCCGCGAGGTCGTGGGTATCGTCGTCGAATGCCGCGACACCAGCGAGCTGGATCTCGCCTCGCTCAAGCCGGTCGGCGCCTGCCTGGACAGCGAACCGTTGCCCGCCGATTGGCTATGGCTGTGTCACTTCACCGCGCGTTATTACCAGCATGCACTGGGTGACACCCTGCATCAGGCGCTGCCGGTGCTGCTGCGCCAGGGGCGCCCACTGGAAGCGCGCACCCGCGAGCGCTGGCAACTGACCGCCGCCGGCCGGGCCGCCGACGCGGCGAGTCTGGGTCGGGCACGCCGCCAAGCCGAATTGCTCGAATTGCTGCGCCAGCATCCACGCGGGATCATCGGCTCGGTGATCGGCGCCCAGGGCTTCAGCCGTGCCCAGCTCACCGGACTTGCCAGCAAGGGGCTGGCCGAATGCGTCGACGAGTTGCTGACTGCCTCCTCAGCACGACCAGGCGGCGGCTTATTGGCCGAGCCCGCGTTGACTCTGAACCGCGAACAGGCCACCGCCCTGGCCGAACTTCATCAGGGCCTCGAACGCTATCACCCCTGCTTGCTGCAGGGCGTAACCGGCAGCGGCAAGACCGAAATCTACCTGCAACTGATCGAGGCGATCGTCGCCCAGGGTCGCCAGGCGCTGGTGCTGGTTCCCGAGATCGGCCTGACACCGCAGACCCTGTCACGCTTTCGGCGACGTTTCCGCGCACCGGTGGTGGCGCTGCACTCCGGGCTGACCGATGCGGAGCGCCTGGATGCCTGGGAAGCCGCACGCGCCGGGCGCGCACCGATCGTCATCGGCACCCGCTCGGCGGTGTTCACGCCACTCGCTCGCCCCGGCGCGATCATCGTCGACGAGGAGCACGACGGCTCGTTCAAACAGCAGGATGGGCTGCGTTATCATGCCCGCGATCTGGCGATCGTGCGCGCCCACCGCGAGGGCATCCCGATCGTGCTGGGCAGCGCCACGCCATCGCTGGAAAGCCTGGTCCAGGCACGCGCCGGTCACTACCGTCACCTGCGCCTGACGCAGCGCGCCAGCCACCATGGCCCGGCGCGCCTGGAACTGGTCGACCTGCGCGGGCGGCCGCGCCAGGGTGGGCTGATTCCCCCGGTCATCGACGCCATCAGGAACACGCTGAACGACGGCGGCCAGGTGCTGGTGTTCATCAATCGTCGCGGCTTCGCGCCAACGCTCGCCTGCCACGCCTGCGGTTGGCTGGCCGAGTGCGACCGCTGCGACGCACGCATGACCTTGCACCGCCAACCACCGCAACTGACCTGCCATCACTGCGAGCGCCAGCGCGCGCTGCCCGAGGCCTGCCCCGATTGCGGCAGCGCCGATCTGCGCCCGCTGGGCACCGGTACCGAACGCAGCGAAGAGACCCTGGCCGCGCTATTCCCCGACGTCCCGGTGCATCGCATCGACCGTGACAGCACACGACGCAAGGATGCCTTCGAGCAGACGCTGAACGAGGTACGGCGTGGCGAGCCTTGCCTGCTGGTCGGCACCCAGATGCTCGCCAAGGGCCACCATCTACCCCACGTGACGCTGGTCGTGGTGGTCAATGCCGACGCCGGGCTTTACGCCAGCGACTTCCGCGCCCTCGAGCACAGCGCCCAATTATTGATACAGGTGGCCGGGCGCGCCGGGCGCGCCGAACGCCCCGGGCGCGTGATGGTGCAGACCCTGCACCCCGACGATCCGCACCTGCGTCTACTCGCCGACAGCGGCTTCGATGCGCTCGCCAAGACGCTGCTCGAGGAGCGCCGCCTGGCCATGTTGCCGCCCTATCGCTATCTGGCGCTGCTACGCCTGGAAAGCGCGCGCGAGGCCGACGCCATTGACTTGACCGGCCAGGCCGCCACGGCACTGCGCGATTGGCTCGAGGAGCGCGGCCTGACGGTGGACTGCCTGGGGCCGGTGCCTGCGCCGATGGAGCGCCGCCAGAATCGCTATCACGTGCAATTGATGCTCTCGGCGGCCAGGCGCGGGCCACTGCATGAAGCCTGCGCCTTCCTCGTCGGCTGGCTGGAGCGCGCCCCCCAGGCACGCCGCGGGCGCTGGTCGCTGGATATCGATCCGCAGACGCTGAGCTGAAAGCTGGAAGCTGGAAGCTGGAAGCTGGAAGCTGGAAGCTGGAAGCTAAGAACGGTCTCGGCTCTTGGTTTTTCTTCAAGGCGCGTAGCGCCGATCTTCCAGCTTCCAGTCGCATAGCGACGCTCTTCCAGCTTTAAGCTCCCGGCGAAGCCGGGCTAGGGTTTAAAGCCGGGCCGCAATTGCCGATAATGACCGACCACGCTCATGCTTGAGCGACGATTTCACGCGCCGCACCACTCGGGCTACAGGACGCTGCACGCCACATGAAAGACACCATCATCTCGCTGCTCAACGAAGCACTGGCCACACTCAAGCGGCGGGGCGTCGTGCCCGAAGATACGTCGCCGGCAATCAAGGTCGATCCGACCAAGGACAAGGCCCACGGCGATTACGCCAGCAACCTGGCGCTGATGCTCGCCAAGCCGGCGGGCAAGCAGCCCCGCGAGTTGGCCGAGCTACTGATCGACGCTCTGCCAAAAAGCGATGCCGTTCGAAAGGTCGAAATCGCCGGCCCCGGTTTCATTAACGTCTTCGCCGCCACCGATGCCGTGGCCCGTATCGTGCCGGCGATCCTCGACGCCGGCGATACCTTCGGGCGCAGTCTCACGGGGGCCGGCCAGAAGGTGCAGGTGGAATTCGTCTCTGCCAACCCCACCGGGCCACTGCATGTCGGTCACGGTCGCGGCGCGGCGATCGGCGACTGCCTGTGTCGTCTGCTCGAGGCTACCGGCTATGATGTCACCCGCGAGTTCTATTACAACGACGCCGGCGCCCAGATCGCCAACCTGGCGCTGTCGGTGCAGGCGCGCGTCAAGGGACTCACGCCGGACGACGGCGCCTGGCCCGAAGACGGTTATCGCGGCGCTTACATCAACGACGTCGCGCTCGGCTATCTTGCCGGCGACACCGTCGATGCCGACGACCAGCATGTCACCGCCGCCGCCGATGGCGACGATCTCGAGGCGATCCGCCGCTTCGCCGTGGCCTACCTGCGCCGCGAGCAGGATCTCGACCTCAAGGCCTTCGGCGTCGAGTTCGACGTCTACTTCCTCGAATCCTCGCTGTACAGCGAGAACAAGGTCGAAGAGACCGTGCAGCGGCTGATCGCCGGCGGTCATACCTACGAGCAGGACGGCGCCCTGTGGCTGCGCACCACCGACTTCGGCGACGACAAGGACCGGGTGATGCGCAAGAGCGACGGCGCCTACACCTACTTCGTTCCCGACGTCGCCTATCACCTCAACAAATGGCAGCGCGGCTTCAAGCAGGTCATCGACGAACAGGGCGCCGATCACCATTCCACGGTGACTCGTGTGCGTGCCGGCCTGCAGGCACTGGAGATCGGCATTCCCAGCGGCTGGCCCGATTACGTGCTGCACCAGATGGTACTGGTGACCCGCTCGGGCGTGGAGGTAAAACTCTCCAAGCGCGCCGGCAGCTACGTCACGCTGCGTGACTTGATCGACGAGGTCGGACGTGACGCCACCCGCTATTTCCTCGCCGCGCGGCGCGCCGATTCGCAGTTGACCTTCGATATCGACCTGGCGCGCTCGCAGTCCAACGACAACCCGGTGTATTACGTGCAATACGCGCACGCCCGCGTGTGCAGCGTGATGCGCCGTGCCGAGTCCGATGGCCTGCCTTTCGATCTCGCAGTGGCGCGCGAGCACCTGGCGCTGCTCGAGGCCGATCAGGAAAAGGCGCTGATGAACCGCCTGGCACGCTTTCCCGAGGTGGTCGAACATGCCGCCGCGAGCCGCGAACCGCAGCAGATCGCCCAATACCTGCAAGACCTCGCCGCCGATTTCCACACCTGCTACAACGCGGTCAAGGTCATGGTCGACGACGGCGCAACCCGCAACTCTCGCCTGGCACTGGGCCTGGCCACGCGTCAGGTGATTCGCAACGGATTGGATCTATTGGGTGTCGGCGCCCCGGAGGAGATGTAAACCATGGCACGTCGTCCCGCACAGAAGTCGACACGTCGCGCCGCGCCCAAAGGCGCGACGACGCGTCGCGCGCCCCGTCAGCAGCAGGGGCGCCTTAGCATACCCGGCTGGCTATGGGGGCTGGCCGGGCTGATCGCCGGCTTCGCACTGTCGCAATACTTCCAGCAGACCGCGCCACCCGTCGCCACGGTGGTGCCCAAACCCCCTTCCAGCGCCACCGCGCCCGCCGCCGAGGAGACGGCGGCGGCATCCGGCGAGAGCCAGTCCGAGGCACCCACCAAACCGCGCATGCCGACGTTCGAGTTCTACACCTTGCTGCCGGAGTCCGAGGTCATCGCGCCCAAGGTCGAGGCTTACCACTCGACGCCGCGACCACAGGCAGATACCGAATCGGGCGAAGCCGCCGACGGCACCGCGAGCGCCGGTAGCTTCATGCTCCAGGCAGCCTCGTTCCAGGATGCCAACGATGCCCAGCGCCTCGCCGGCCGCCTCGAGGATCTCGGCCTGCTGGCCAAGATCACCACGGTCAAGGCCAATGGCAACCAGACCTGGCATCGCGTTCAGGTCGGGCCCTACCAGGACACCCGCGAACTCAGCCGTGCCCGCGACCTGATGGTGACCCAGGGTATCGAGCCGCTGCTGATCAAGCTACAGAACTGACCGAGAAAAGTGCCTGCGCTCGCCCATGCTGCGTTAAAAATCGGCTCACTATGCTCATTTACGACTCGTAAACTCCGCTAGTTCGCCGATTTTTGCCTTGCCTGGTCATCGCTCGACAACTTTTCGTAAGGAAACCGGCCAGCTTCGGACGTTTAGACTTGGCATCGTGCCAAAGTGGCCCTGGCTCGGCGGCGCCGCCAAAGTGGCCCCGCTTGATTTCATCGACCGGCGCCCGCATCTCCCTGTTAATTCACGCTAGGCGCCCGGTCAATGGCGGCGCCTTAAGTCATCGGGAGGGATCGAACCGATCACTTCCATTCAGGGAGTTCCAGCATGACGACGATCGTATCCGTGCGCCGTGGCGATCAGGTCGCGCTCGCCGGCGATGGCCAGGTGTCATTGGGCGATACGGTGATGAAGGGCAACGCCAGCAAGGTTCGCCGCCTCTATCGCGGCCAGGTGCTGGCCGGTTTCGCCGGGGGCACCGCCGACGCCTTCACGCTGTTCGAACGCTTCGAGTCGCAATTGGAGAAGTATCAGGGGCACTTGGTCAAGGCTGCCGTCGAGCTGGCCAAGGACTGGCGCACCGATCGCGCCTTGCGTCGCCTCGAGGCACTGCTGATAGTCGCCGACAAGAATGCCTCGCTGATCATTACCGGCAACGGCGATGTGGTCGAGCCCGAACGCGGCGTCATCGCGATCGGCTCCGGCGGCAATTTCGCCCAGTCGGCGGCCCGCGCGCTGCTCGAGAACACCGAACTCAGCGCCCGGGACATCACCGAAAAATCGCTGAACATCGCCGCCGATATCTGCGTCTACACCAATCACCACATCACGCTCGAAGAGCTGTGAAGGAAGGGCCCGGAGCCATGTCTCAATCCCAGATGACCCCTCGCGAGATCGTCCACGCGCTGGACCAGTACATCATCGGCCAGCACGATGCCAAGCGCGCCGTGGCCATTGCCCTGCGTAACCGCTGGCGGCGCATGCAACTCGACGACGAGTTGCGCCCCGAGGTCACGCCCAAGAATATCCTGATGATCGGCCCCACCGGGGTCGGCAAGACCGAGATCGCTCGCCGCCTGGCCAAGCTGGCCCGGGCGCCGTTCATCAAGATCGAAGCGACCAAGTTCACCGAAGTCGGCTATGTCGGCCGCGATGTCGAATCGATCGTGCGCGATCTGATCGAAATGTCGATCAAGATGGTTCGCGAGCAGGCCAAGGAAGAGGTACGCTACCGGGCCGACGATGCTGCCGAGGACCGTATTCTCGATGCCTTGCTGCCGCGCCCACGCGGTAGCGAGTACGACAGCGCCCGCGACGACTCCTCGACGCGTCAGCTATTTCGCAAGAAACTCCGCGAGGGCCAGCTCGACGACAAGGAGATCGATATCGAGATCACCCCGCAGAGCAGCGGTTTCGATATCGCCGGGCCACCCGGCATGGAAGAGATGACCAGCCAGTTGCAGAGCATGTTCTCCAACATGGGCAAGCAGAAGACCGAAAGCAAGCGCGTCGCGGTCAAGGATGCCTGGCAACTACTGCGCGACGAGGAAGCCGCCAAACTGGTCAACGACGAGGATATCAAGCGTCGCGCCATCGAGGCGGTGGAAGAGAATGGCATCGTCTTTCTCGACGAGATCGACAAGGTCGCCAAACGCGGCGATTCCGGCGGCGCCGAGGTCTCCCGCGAGGGGGTTCAGCGCGACCTGCTGCCGCTGATCGAAGGCTCGACGGTGTCGACCAAGTACGGCATGATCAAAACCGATCACATCCTGTTCATCGCCTCCGGGGCCTTCCACCTTTCCAAGCCTTCGGACCTGATTCCCGAACTACAGGGTCGCCTGCCGATCCGTGTCGAGCTTTCGGCGCTGTCGCCCGAGGATTTCCGGCGCATACTCACCGAGCCGTCCGCCGCACTGACCAAGCAATATCAGGCGCTGATGGCGACCGAAGGGCTGGCGATCGAATTCAGCGACGACGGCATCGCACGCATCGCCGAAATTGCCTGGCAGGTCAACGAAGGCACCGAGAACATCGGCGCGCGACGCCTGCATACGGTGATGGAGCGCCTGCTCGAGGAGGCCTCGTTCCAGGGTGGCGACATGCCCGGCCCGCTGGTCATCGATGCCGACTACGTCAATTCACAGCTTGGCGAACTGGCCATGGACGAAGACCTGTCGCGCTACATACTCTGAGTGGCGAGCTACGCGGGTCACGCGTTTCGCGGCACGCCCGCGTGGCCTGTCGCGGCTATCGTAACCGCGTCACCCAGGCATCCAGCGTTCCATAGGCCCATTCACGCAGGCGCTGCAACCTTGGACGTTTCGCCCACTGCCCGCTGCTGATTTCGCGGCTGAGGGCGAAATTGCGCTCGAACAACGCCGCCACCTCGGCGGCGAAGCGCGAATCCACCACTTCCTGATTGGCTTCCAGATTCCATTGCAGGCTCCAATGATCGAAGTTGCAGGAACCGACGCTCGCCCAGTCATCCGCCAGCGAGAACTTGGCATGAATGAAAGAGGGCTGAAACTCGAAGATGCGCACTCCAGCGCGTAACAGGCGGCCATAGAAGCGCTGCCCCGCGTAGCGCACGCCGGGGTGATCGTGGGCGTCGCCAGGCAGCAGCAGGCGCACATCGATACCACGCCGCGCGGCTCTCGCCAGTCGCCTGCGCAGGCCGAGCGTGGGCACGAAATACGGCGTACAGAACCAGATGCGCTGGCGCGCCTCGGCGACCTGGCGATGCAGTGAACGGCGCAATGCCTGATAGCGGTAACCCTGCCCCCACACCACACGGCCACGCATGCCCTGGTAGGTTTCCAGCGCCGTGATGTGCGTGATCAGGCGTTTGATCAACCGTGGGTCGCCCTCACCATGCGTCAGTGGCGAGTCCCATAGCCGCGAGAACAACCGCATCCAATCGGTGACTACCGGCCCTTCGATACGCACCGCGACATCGAACCAGCTGTCGAGAAAGACATCCATCGCCCCGAAACCACCGGTAAACGCCACCCGGCCGTCAATGATCAGCAACTTGCGGTGATCGCGCGTCAGGTTCTTGCCCCAGCGCTGCCAGGCCAACGGATTGAAAAAGCGCAGCGCCACACCCGCATCGCGCAAGCGTTGTCGGTCATGCTCGACGAGCCCCATCGCCCCGTAGCCGTCGAGTAGCACCATCACCGCAACGCCACGCCGAGCGGCAACGCCGAGCGCCGCAATCAAGCGATCCGCCAGCCGTCCCGTTTCCATCAGATACAGCTCGAGCACGATCGATGCCTCGGCGGACTCGATGGCCGATGCCATGGCCGGCAGGAAGCACTTGCTCTCGGGCAATAACGCAAAACGATTGCCGTTTCGCCACACTCCGCGCATCCGCTTCTCCTGCTGGAAACTTGCCGGGCCGTCTTGCCTGGCTAGCATGTTACCTTGTCATGCATAACGATACGGGTGTTAACGTTACCCATACACTGACGACCGCAACCTTACTCAGTCGCTATAATGCCCGAACCTTCTTTGGCCGGCACAAGGGATCGCCTTGCTCACTTCGTTGCTGCACTCGCTGCGCACCCCGCTTCGGCGCCTGCTGGCCGCCTGGGTCGAACTGCGCCTGGTCGAGCCCGACCCGCAAACCCTGAATCTCGATCCCACGCGGGCGACGCTTTACGTTCTGCCGCATCCGGCGCTCTCGGATAGCCTGCTGCTGGATGACTTCTGCCGGCGCCATGACCTGCCCGCCCCGGATGCACGGCTGCAACTGGGGCCACTCGCGCTCAACAGCTGCATGGCGCTGCCCAAGCAGGGACGCCGCCTGTGGGGGCGTTTGCCACGCAAGCGCCCACCCTTCGCCGCCTTGGTCGCGACACTCGAGCAACATCCCGAGCTCGACGTGCAACTGGTGCCGGTCAGCGTGTTCTGGGGGCGCGCGCCGGGCAAGACCTTCGGTTTCTGGAAACTGCTGGCCGCCGATAGCTGGCAGCTCACCGGTCGCCTGCGGCGACTGTTGTCGGTACTGGTCAACGGTCGCAACGTCGAGTTGCACCTGGGCACCCCGCTAGCGCTACGCGAGCTGATCGACGATCGCCCGCCGGAGCTCACCAGCCGCAAGATAGCGCGACTGGTGCGCGTGCATTTTCGCCGCGTGCGGACCCGCGTGCTCGGGCCGGATCTGTCGCATCGGCATACCCTGATCGAGGGCGTGGTAGCCAGTCGCGACATTCAGCGCGTGGTCGGCGAGTGCGCCATTGCCCAGCGGCAATCGCGTGAGCGCACCCAGCGCCGTGCCGAGCGCTACGGTCGCGAGATTGCCTCCAACATGAGCTACCCGGTGCTGCGCTTCATGGACCAGCTGCTGCAGCGCTTATGGAATCAGCTGTATGCCGGCGTGCAGGTTCAGGGACTCGAGCGCACCAAGCAATTGGCCGGTGAGGCCACGCTGGTTTACGTGCCCTGCCACCGCAGCCATGTCGATTATCTGCTGCTGTCCTATGTGCTCTATCGCGAAGGGCTGATGCCGCCGCACGTCGCCGCCGGCCGCAACCTCGACATGCCCATCGTCGGCCCGCTGCTGCGCCGTGGTGGAGCCTTTTTCATGCGCCGCAGCTTCAAGGACAACCGCCTGTACTCGGCGGTATTCAACGAATACCTGCATCGCCTGCTATCGCGCGGTCATCCGGTCGAGTATTTCATCGAGGGTGGGCGTTCGCGCAGCGGCCGCATGCTGACACCACGCCCCGGCATGCTGGCGATGACGCTACGCTCCTATCTGCGCGGCACCCAGCGCGAACTGGCTTTCGTGCCGGTGTATATCGGTTACGAAAAAGTGCTGGAAAGCTCGAGCTATCTGAAAGAGCTGCAGGGCGCAGGCAAGAAGAAGGAATCGCCACTCGACCTTTTCAAGGTGCTGAAACGCCTGCGCCAGCCATTCGGACGCGTGGCGGTGAACGTCGGCGAACCGCTCAAGCTCGGCGAGTTTCTCGACGCTCGCGCGCCTGGCTGGCGTCACGACCGCGACCAGGCCCGGCCACCGTGGCTGTCGCGCGTCGTGCCGGCGCTGGGACGCGAACTGAGCATGCGCATCAACGCCGCCGCCGCGCTCAACTCGGTCAATCTGGTCGCCCTGGTACTGCTGGCCACGCCACACCGCGCCATCGAGGCGGAGCTGCTCAAGGAGCAGATGGCGCTGCTGGTGGCCTTGCAGCAGCGCCGGCCCGGCGGGGCAAACATCAGCCTGCCCGGCGGCGATCCCGAGGCGTGGCTCGCCGAAGCCAAGACACTCGGCTTCATCGAGCGCCACGATCAGGCGCTGGGCGAGCTGATTCTCGCCGGTCATCAGCAGGCCACCCTGCTGACCTGGTATCGCAACAACGTGCTACACCTGTTCGCGCTACCCGCGCTGGTGGCGTTCGCCTTTCGCAATAACCCGCGCTTCGATGTCGATACCCTGCATGAACTGCTGGCCCCGGCCTGGCCACTGATCGGCCATGAGCTGTTCGTCTCGCCGCTGGCGAATTTTCG
The DNA here is from genome assembly GCF_900102945.1 of Modicisalibacter muralis. Classification (GTDB taxonomy): domain Bacteria; phylum Pseudomonadota; class Gammaproteobacteria; order Pseudomonadales; family Halomonadaceae; genus Modicisalibacter; species Modicisalibacter muralis. The sequence continues at coordinate 225,991 of NZ_FNGI01000003.1, forward strand.
CGATGCGCTGGGCGAAACCCTCGAATTGCTAGGCCAGCAGGGCTTGCTGCATCAGCAGGATGGAACCTGGAGCCGACCGCCGGGGCACGAGCCGAACAGCGAGCGGCTGCTGTTGCTCGGGCGCTTGATCCAGCCGTCGCTGGAGCGTGGCTACCTGCTGCTGGCCGCGCTGTTGCGTTACCCCAGCGGCAGCCTGACCCGCGAGTCGCTGGAGGAGCACAGCCGCCAACTGGCCGAGCGCCTGACGCTGCTCTCGGGGCTCAATGCGCCGGAATTCTCCGACCGCCGGCTGTTCAGTGGCTTGCTCGACGTGCTCGAAGACGAAGGCTGGCTGTGGCAGGAAAACGACCGGCTATGCTTCGATGCCGCCCTGGAAGTCGCTCAGCAACGCGGCCGCGCGCTGTTCGACCCGGCGCTGCGTCATCGCCTCTCGCAACTGGCTCGGCAGTGAGCGGCGGGGCGGAGGTTATCTCAACGAACGATGCACGTAGAGATCGTAGCGGCTGGTTCGGGTTTCGATGACATGCGCCGGTCGTGGCCCGGCAATCGGTGGCGCCCGACGCGGGCGCTTGACCGCCACACGATGCGTCGCGACGTCCAGCGCCGCCTCGAGCAGGCGCGGCGCATCGTCATCGTCGCCGGCCAGCTCACGAAACACGCGCATCTCCTTCTTGACCAGCGCCGACTTGTCGCGGTGGGGGAACATCGGGTCGAGATGAATCACCTGCGCCTCGAAACCGCTTGCGACAACGGCACCCGCCAGGTCACTGGCAGCGTCGGCCCAGCGCGCCTGCAAGCGCATGGCGATGTCGTGAATTTCGGCGTCGGCGCCTAGCGCGCGCCTCAGACCATCCTCGAGCAACGCGAAGATCGCCGGCATGCGCTCGAGCATCAACACCGGAGCACCCAACCCGGCGAGTACGAAGGCGTCGCGCCCCAGCCCGGCCGTGGCGTCGACTACTCGCGGCGTAACGCCCTTGCCCAGCCCGCAGGCCTTGGCCACCAATTGCCCACGCCCACCGCCGAAACGCCGCCGGTGATCGGCCCTGCCGGTGGCAAAATCCACCACCAGTGGATTGCCGTAACGCAGGGGGTCGCCAGCAATGGCCAGGCCTTGCGGCGTTTCGATCAGCGCCAACCCCTGAGCCGGCTGAGCCGACGCCCAGGCCAACCCCAGCCGCTCGGCCAGCGGGCGCAATGCCTCGCCAACCGCCACCACATCGCTCTTCACCCTAGCCATAGCAGGAATAGCACGACCCCGAGCACCAGGCGATAGGCGGCGAACGGCCACATGCCGATACGATCCAGGGCGGCAAGAAACAGCTTGATGCAAATTAACGCAGCGACGAATGACAGCCCAACGCCCAGCAGTATGTCCTGCATCGCCACATCGCTACCCGACTCGACCAACTCGTAACCCTTGAGCACGCCAGCGGCGATGATTAACGGAATCGATAGCAAAAAGGAGAAGCGCGCCGAACTCTGGCGATCGAAGCCCAGCAGTAGCGCTGCGGTCATGGTAATACCGGAGCGCGAGGTGCCGGGAATCAGGGCTATCGCCTGGAATAGCCCGATGATCAACGCCGCCTTGAGTGTCAGACGGGTAAGATCATGAATTCTCGCGCCGCGCACGTCGGCCCACCACAGCAAGATGCCGAAGCCGAAGGTGGTTATGGCGATGACCAGCGACGAACGCAGCGAGGTTTCGATCAAGCCGCTGAACAAACCGCCGAAGATGACCGCCGGCAGCGTGGCCAGCAGCACCATCCAACCCAGCCAACTGGCGTCGGTTTGACGTGATGCGAGCGAGCCGGTGCCAGCGAACTGACCGAACCAGCCGCTCAGTATTTCGATCACCTCGCGACGAAAAGCCAGTATCACCGCCATCAAGCTGCCGACATGTACCGCGACATCGAAGGCCAGGCCCTGATCCGGCCAGCCCAGCAATTGCGAGGGTAGAATCAGATGCGCGGAAGAGGAGATCGGCAGGAATTCCGTGAGACCCTGAATCAGGGCCAGAGACACCAATTGCAACCAATCCATGGGTACGTGCCTATATCGGTGGAAAGAAGATCAACGGGTGGAACTAGCCACGCTGCCAGGCGACCCGGTCGCGCAGGTAGACCGGTTGTACCGCATGCGCTGGCTGGCCCTGACCGGCGGCGAAGGCTTCGGCCGCCAGGCGCGCCATCTCGGCGGCGGCCGGTTGCATATCCGGCAGGCGCTGGCTCAGTGCATCCTGGATCAGCGGCGGCATGCTATCCCACAGTGTCCAGCCGGAGCCCACGCCGCTCCAGTCGGCGTCACGACAGGCCTCGGGCAGGCTGAATCGCTGTGGCGCCATCACCGCCTCATCGAGCAGCGGCGTCAGTTGGCCGTCGCGGCAGTGATAGGCCGCCACGTAGATCTCGTTCATGCGCGCATCCAGCGCCGGGATCACATAGCGCAGATGATGCTGGCGGTGGGCGGCGAGCGCCAGCGCCTGGAGTGTCGATACGCCGATCAGCGGTCGCCCGAGACCGAATGCCAGCCCCTGAGCCACCCCGGCGGCAATACGCAGGCCGGTGAAGGAACCCGGCCCACGACCATAGGCCAGCGCATCGAGATCGGCGGGGACCAGCCCGGCCTCGGTCAGCACCTCGTCGATCATCGGCATCAACCGACGAGTGTGCTCGCGGGGAGTCAGGGCAAAACGGGAGAATACCTCGCCATCGCGCCATACAGCGCAGGAACAGGCACTCGAGGAGGCATCCAGGGCCAGCAGCGTCGGCATGGGCGCTCATGGTTAATGAAGTGAAGCGCGGATTATACGACCGCCGCCGGTCTGGCAAAAGCCCTGCCAACCAATGCCAGCGGTTCGGATCGCGCAGCCCGAGTCATGGGTACTCGGGCGTCATGGATCGTTCGATCAGCCTTCCAGCGCTGCGATCACCTGGGCGCGAATGTCGCTGACGCTGCCCACGCCTTCGATGCGATGGCAGGCCGGAGCGGCTGCCGGCTCCTGCTCGGCCCACTGGCGATAGTACTCGACCAGCGGCGCGGTCTGCTCATGGTAGACCGACAAGCGGTTGCGCACCGTCGACTCGCGGTCGTCGTCGCGCTGAATCAGCGCCTCGCCGGTGACATCGTCCTTGCCCTCTTCCTTGGGCGGGTTGTATTCGACGTGGTAGACCCGCCCCGAGCCGGGATGCACGCGACGCCCCGCCAGACGCTTGACGATCTCTTCGTCGTCGACGGCGATTTCGAGCACGTGGTCGAGCTTGACGTTGGCTTCCTTCATGGCATCGGCCTGAGGAAGGGTGCGCGGGAAGCCGTCGAACAGGAAGCCGTTGGCACAATCGCGGAGGCTGATGCGTTCCTTGACCAGGGCGATGATGATGTCATCGGAGACCAGCCCACCGCTGGTCATGATCTCATTGACCTTGAGGCCCAACTCGCTGCCTTCCTTGACCGCCGCGCGCAACATATCGCCGGTGGAAATCTGCGGGATGCCGAAACGCTCGCAGATGAACTGAGCCTGAGTGCCCTTGCCGGCACCGGGGGCGCCCAACAGAATCAAACGCATCTGTGCTGCTCCTTGAAGTTCGAGTCGTTGCTTATTATCGAATTTTAATAGTATTAAGCGGACGCGGGGCCGCCCATCGCAAAAAATGAATGGCCTGAGACGATACCTGTGGCGCCCAGGTCAGACAAGCCGCTAAATCGTCGCGCGCGTCACGATGCCGCATGTCATTCACTGTAACGGTCAACACCGGGCATGCCATTAACCCTTGGTCTGGCACCGCGTAACTCGCAGCGACCCGCGCTGGATGCGAGCCCGGCGAAGAAAAAAGGCGGCCCCGCGAGGCCGCCTTGCTTGCACTGCCGGTGTGCCGCTTACATCAGCATCCTTCTGACATCGCTCAGCACCTGGGAGAGGAGCGCCGTGAAGCGCGCCGCGTCGGCACCGTTGACCGCGCGGTGATCGTAGGACAGGCACAGCGGCATCATCAGCCGTGGCACGAAGTCGCTACCATCCCATACCGGTTTCATCTGCGCCTTGGAGATACCCAGAATGGCGACCTCCGGGGCGTTGACGATGGGCGTAAAGGCGGTGCCACCAATCGAGCCCAGGCTCGAGATGGTGAAGCAGCCACCCTGCATCTCCTCGCGCTTGAGCTTCTTGGTCTGGGCCTTCTTGGCCAGCTCCACCGATTCCTTGGCCAACTCGATCAGCGACTTCTTATCGGCATCGCGGATCACCGGCACCATCAACCCGTTCGGGGTATCCACGGCGACACCGATATGCACGTATTTCTTCCATACCAGGGTCTCGCCGTCGGGGTGCAGGCTGACGTTGAACTGCGGGAACTTGCGCAGCGCGAAGGCGCAGGCCTTGACCAGGAACGGCAGCGGGGTGAGCTTGGCGCCCTCGGCTTCCGCCTCGGCCTTCATCGACTTGCGGAAGGCTTCCAGGTCGGTGATGTCGGCCTCGTCGAATTGCGTGACGTGCGGCACGTTCAGCCAACTGCGATGCAGGTTGGTGGCCCCCATCTTGAGCAGGCGCCCCATCGGCTGCTCCTCGACCTCGCCGAACTGGCTGAAGTCGACCGCCGGGATCGGCGGAATGCCGGCGCCACCGGTGGCTGTCGCGGCTTGCTCCGGCGCTGCCGAACGCTGCTGCATCGCCTGCTTGACGAAGGCGTGAACGTCTTCCTTGAGCACACGATCCTTGGGGCCACTGGGCTTGACCTGAGCCAGATCGACACCCAGCTCGCGCGCCAGCATGCGCACCGCCGGACCGGCATGCACCAGCTTGCCTTCGCGTGGCTTGTGCGCGGCCATCTGCGCCTCGGGGCTCGGCTTGGCCTCGGCCTGCTTGTCGGCGGATTTCTTCTCGCCGCTCGGCGCCGCTTCGCGCTTCGGCGCCTCGGCGTTTTTCGGCTTGGCGGCGCCAGCCACCTCTACATAGCCGATCAGGTCGCCTTCGGAGACGGTGTCGCCTTCCTTCACGCTGAGCCCGACAAGCTTGCCCTTGAACGGGCTGGGCACGTCCATCGAGGCCTTGTCGGATTCCAGGGTGATCAGCGCATCTTCCTCGTCGATCTCGTCACCCTCGGCGACGGCGACCTCGATGATCGGCACGTTCTCGCTACCGCCGATATCGGGAACGCGAATCTCCTTGCGCTCCGGCTCACCGCTGGCGGCTTCGTCACCTTCCTTGTCGCTGTCAGAGTCACCGTCGTCGGCAGGCGCTGCGTCGGAGGATTCGTCCGATGCCTCGTCGCCCTCGGGTTCGTCCTCGCCACCCTCGCCGGCAATTTCCATGCTACCGATAACGTCGCCCTCGGAGACGGTATCGCCCTCCTTGACCGCCAGCGAAACGAGCTTGCCGCTATGCGGGCTGGGCACGTCCATCGAGGCCTTGTCGGACTCCAGGGTGATCAGGGCATCCTCGGCATCGATTTCGTCGCCCTCGGCCACCGCGATCTCGATGATCTCCACATCGGTGCTGCCACCGATGTCGGGAACCTTGATCTCCACGGTGCGCTTGCCGCCGCCCGAGGCTTTTTCCTTCGCCGGTTTGGCGTCGTCGCTCTTCTGCTGCTTGGCGGGCTGCTGGTCGGCTTCTTTCTCGTCATCCGCTGCGCCGTCGTCTTTCTCGGCGTCGTCCTCGCCGCCGCCCTCGGCTTCCAACTCGAGGATATCGTCGCCCTCGGAGACGGTATCGCCCTCCTTGACCAGCACCTTGACGACCTTGCCGCCCTTGGGCGCCGGCACATCCATGCTGGCCTTGTCGGATTCGAGGGTGATCATGGTGTCTTCCGGCGCGATCACGTCGCCTTCACTCACCGTGACTTCGATGATTTCGACATCGGTGCTACCGCCGATGTCTGGGACTTTGATGATTTCGCTACTCAAGGTCGCGCTCCTTTCAAATCGTGCTTGCCGCAGGCGCAAATCGTGCTGGGGCGGGCAGGCTACATCCAAGCGTAGCCTGCCTTGCCGCCTCGCCAGCAGTCATCGCGCCCTCAGGAGACCAGCGGATTAGGCTTGTTCGGGTCGATGCCATACTTCTCGATGGCATCCGCGACGACCTTGCGGTCGATCTCGCCACGCTCGGCCAACGCCTTGAGCGCCGCCACGGTGACGAAGTAGCGGTCGACTTCGAAGAAGTAGCGCAGCTTCTCGCGGGTATCCGAACGGCCGTAACCGTCGGTGCCGAGTACGTGATAGTCGCTGGGCACCCAGGCCCGCACCTGATCGGCATAAAGCTTCATGTAATCGGTAGCGGCGATGACCGGACCCTTGCGACCTTCCAGGCACTGCGTCACATGCGCCTTGGCTGGCTCGTCCTGCGGCTTGAGGAATGCCTGGCGATCGAGTCCGAGCGCCTCGCGCCGCAACTCGTTGAAGCTGGTCACGCTCCAGATATCGGAGCCGATACCGTACTCCTCCTTGAGCATCGCGGCAGCGGCCTCGACCTCGCGCAGGATGGTGCCCGAACCCAGCAGTTGCACATGGCCCTTGCCTCGCTTGCCCTTCTCTTCGCGCAGCAGATACATGCCCTTGATGATGTCGTCCTCGACCCCCTCCGGCATTTCCGGGTGTGGGTAGTTCTCGTTCATCACGGTCAGGTAGTAGAAGCAGTTTTCCTTGTCCTGATACATCCGCTTCAGGCCGTCCTGGACGATGACCGCCAACTCATGCGCATAGGCCGGATCGTAGCTACGGCAGTTGGGGATGGTCGACGCCTGGATATGGCTGTGACCGTCCTGGTGCTGCAGGCCTTCGCCGTTGAGCGGCGTGCGCCCCGCGGTACCGCCGACCATGAAGCCACGCGCCTGCATGTCGCCGGCCAGCCAGGCCAGGTCGCCGATACGCTGGAAGCCGAACATCGAGTAGTAGATGTAGAACGGCAGCAACGGCAGGTGATGGTTGGCATACGAGGTCGCCGCGGCGATCCACGCCGACATGGCCCCGGCTTCGGTGATGCCTTCCTCGAGGATCTGGCCCTGCTTGTCCTCGCGGTAGAACATGATCTGGCCGGAATCCATCGGCTCGTACTTCTGGCCTTCGGAGGTATAGATGCCGAGCTGGCGGAACATGCCCTCCATGCCGAAGGTGCGCGCCTCGTCGGGAATGATCGGCACGACCTGCTTGCCGAAGGTCTTGTTCTTGACCAGGCCATTGAGAATGCGCACGAAAGCCATGGTGGTCGAGATTTCGCGATCGCCCGAGCCCTTGGTCTGACTGGCGAACATCTTGTCGTCGAGGCCGGGAATCTTGATGGCCTCGAAATCGCTCTTGCGTGCCGGCAGGTAACCGCCGAGCTGCTCGCGACGCATGTGCAGGTACTTGATCTCGGGGCTGTCGTCGGCCGGCTTGAAATACGGCATGTCGCCGCTGTCGAGCTGCTCGTCGGTCACCGGGATGCCGAAGCGATCGCGGAATACCTTGAGCGCCTCGGTATCCATCGACTTGATCTGGTGCGCTTCCATGTCGGCTTCGCCGGAACCGCCGCCCATGCCATAGCCCTTGACGGTATGCGCGAGGATCACCGTGGGGCGGCCGTTGGCATTATTGAACGCCTCGTGGTAGGCCGCATAGACCTTGTAGGGATCGTGGCCGCCACGGTTGAGCTTCCAGACGTCCTCGTCGGACATGTCCTTGACCATCGCTTCGGTTTCCGGGTACTTGCCGAAGAAATGCTCGCGCGTGTAGGCGCCGCCGTTGGCCTTGCAGTTCTGGTACTCGCCATCGACGGTCTCGTCCATGAGCTTCTGCAGCACGCCCTTGGTGTCCTGCTCGAACAGCGGATCCCAGAAACGCCCCCAGACCACCTTGAGCACGTTCCAGCCGGCGCCACGGAACACCCCTTCGAGCTCATCCATGATCCGCGAGTTGCCGCGTACCGGGCCGTCGAGACGCTGCAGGTTGCAATTGACGACGAAGATCAGGTTGTCGAGCTTCTCGCGGCTGGCCAGGTGCAGCGCGCCCAGCGATTCCGGCTCGTCGCACTCGCCATCGCCGAGGAAGGCCCAGACCTTGCGGTCGTGCATCGGCTGCAGCTCACGCGCATCGAGGTACTTCATGACGTGGGCTTGATAGATCGCGGTGATCGGACCCAGGCCCATGGAAACCGTCGGGAACTGCCAGTAATCCGGCATCAACCAGGGGTGCGGGTAAGACGAAAGACCGTTGCCATCGACTTCCTGGCGGAAGTTGTCCATCTGCTCTTCGGTCAACCGGCCTTCGAGGAAGGAGCGCGCGTAAATGCCCGGGGCCACATGGCCCTGGATATACAGCAGATCGCCCTTGAAATCACCATCGGCGGCGCGGAAGAAGTGGTTGAAGCCGACCTCGTAGAGGGTCGCACTCGACATGTAGCTGGCCAGGTGGCCGCCGAGGCCCTTGTGCTTCTTGTTGGCACGAATGACCTGCGCGGCCATGTTCCAACGAATCAGCGAACGGATGCGCCGCTCCATGAACAGATCGCCGGGCATGCGCGCTTCGCGATGCACCGGGATGCTGTTGCGATGGGGTGTCGTCACCGAGAAGGGCACCTGCATGCCATCGCGACGGAACCGGTCGGCCAGTCGGCTCATCAGGTACTGGGCGCGCTCTTCGCCCTCACGATCCAACACCGATTCCAAGGATTCCAACCATTCCGTGGTTTCGGTCGGATCGAGATCTTCTCTTGCCTCCAGACTCATAGACGTCTCTCCGGGTGAAGATATTGTGTCAGTCTGCCCTCCACCTCGGGCGGAGGGGCATGTGGCGCTCTTCAGTGCGGGCGCGACCTTCTATGGGTCGTGTCTCCGAAAACAACCAGGTAATTTCTTTACAAACAGTCGCTCGATACGCAGCGATTCTGGCCACGAAGATACCGTAAACGCTGCCCGCTGCCAATCGGACCATACGTGAAAATTATTTCCACAACAGTTGTCGCGGCGCAGCATCAACGCCCTCCACGGTATCGGGCACGCCAATTGGCCAAGGCGGCGGCCTGTTGTAGTTCAACTACACGATCATCGATATCACGCGGGTTTTTCCGCAAGCAGGCATTGACGAAGATAGGCCCAGTCGAAGGCCGGTCCCGGGTCGCTCTTGCGCAGCGGCGCGATGCGGGCATGACTGGTGATGCGCTCCTGAGTCAGTGCCGGATAAGCCGCCATTAACGCATGAATGGCCTTGGCCAGCGTACGATATTGGCGGTCCTCGTAGGGGTGAATTTCGTCCCCCTCCAACTCGATGCCGATGCTGAAGTCGTTGAGCTCGACACGCTCACGCCGGCCATCGAACCAGCGCGAGCGTCCGGCATGCCAGGCGCGCCCTTCAAAGGGCACGAACTGCACCGCCTCGCCGTCGCGACGAATCAATAAATGCGCACAAACCCGCAAACCGCTAAGGCTAGCGAAGTAGGGATGCGCGGCGGGGTCGAGGGTGTTGGTGAACAGACGCTCGATGGCATCGCCATCGAAACGGCCCGGCGGCAGGCTGATGCTGTGTAGTACCAGCGCCGAAATCTCGTCATCGGGACGGGCGTTCGCATTGGTCGACGGCACCCGCCTGGCGCCTTCCAGCCAGCCCTCTTTCACTTGCATGCCACAGCCTCCCTGCCGAATCCTGCCGGTATTCTCTATAATGAGCGCATTGTCGCACATACCGGAGCCAGGACCGCATGCACTATTACGAAGCCCTCGCCGAAGACATTCGCACCAGCGCCGCGCGCCTGCTGGCCGAGGACGTTGGCCCCGGCGACATCACCGCGCAACTGATTCCCGAGCGTCAATGGGCTACCGCGCAGGTGATTAGCCGGGAAGACGCCGTATTGTGCGGCGTGGCCTGGGTCGATGAACTGTTCCGCCGCCTCGATGCCCGGGTCAACCTGACCTGGCATGCCGCCGATGGCAATGCGCTGAGCGCCGGCGAGGTGTTCCTCGAACTGGAAGGTCCGGCACGCAGCCTGCTCACCGGCGAGCGCGCCGCGCTCAATCTGTTGCAGACGCTATCCGGCACCGCCACCCGCGCGCGCCACTACGCCGAGCGGGTCGCCGACACCGGCGTACGCCTGCTGGACACGCGCAAGACCCTGCCGGGCATGCGCCTGGCGCAGAAATACGCGGTCACCTGTGGCGGCTGCCACAATCATCGCATCGGCCTGTACGACGCCTTCCTGATCAAGGAAAACCATATTGCCGCCTGCGGTGGCATCGCGGCAGCGGTCAAGGAAGCGCGCAAGATCGCCCGCGACCTGCCGGTGGAAGTGGAGGTGGAAAATCTCGAGGAGTTGGCCCAGGCCCTCGAGGCCAAGGCCGATACCGTGATGCTCGACAATTTCTCGCTCGACGACCTGCGCGAAGCGGTGCGCATTACCGCCAAGCGAGCCACCCTCGAGGCGTCGGGCAATGTCAGTGAGACTACGCTCGAGACCATCGCCGCCACCGGCGTCGATTGCATCTCGATCGGTGCGTTGACCAAGGATGTACAAGCCATCGACCTGTCGATGCGCGTGACACACAGCGATTCACGCTAACGCGGATTGCCGACGCCCGTTCAGGGCGTCAGGCGCTTCTCCAGACGCTTTTCAAGACATACGCGCGCCAGGCGTTCACCCTGTCGTTCGACCCACTCGTCGCCGAGCCGCCGCCAACCGCGACTCTCGAGCCCCGCGGCCAGCATCAGGCTGGCTTCGATGCGCAGCGTGCCGACCCCCTGCTCGTGCATCGCCGTTTCGGCATAGTCGAGCAGCCGCAAACCGATACCTTGTCGGGCAAGCGATGGCCAGACGTAAAGCGTTTCGATGCGCTTGCCGCTGACATCGAGTTCGATGAAGCCCACGCAGCGTCCATCGCAGGCCGCCACCAAGGTCGGATAAAGTGCCTGGCGCGCCGCCCAGGCGCTGGCCTCGCGGGGCAATGCGCAGGCCCAGGCCTCGCGTTGCGCCAGGCTGTAATGGCCGGCGGCACCCTTCATCACCGCGTGATGAAACACTTCGGCCTGATCCGCGGCGTCGCGCGGCAGCGCGCCGCGGTAACACACGCGTTCAATCATCGGGAAAACGCACCGCATCGAAGCTGGCGGCGACGGGATGATCGCCCGTGATCATCCCGGAATCACGCGCCAACTGCACCGTATGGAAACCCGCCGCCGCCGCCGCGTCGAGTTCGGCGAGCGCATCCGATAGAAACAGGATCTCATGGCCGGCCAGCCCCAGGTGGGCGGCGATTCGCCGGTAGCTATCGGCCTCCTGCTTGGGACCGGTGGTGGTATCGAAGTAGCCGGCAAACAGCGGCGTCAGGTCACCGACATCGGAATGGCCGAACAGCAGTTTCTGCGCCTGTATCGAGCCGGATGAGTAAACGTAAAGTGCCAGCCCGGCTGCTTGCCAGGCCGCGAGATGCTGAACGACGTCGGAATAGACATGGCCGGTGAAGTCACCGCGCCGATAGCCGGTCTCCCAGATCATGCCCTGCAGCGCCTTGAGCGGCGTGGCCTTGCGGTCGGCATCGAGCCAGCCTTCGAGAATCGCGATCACGCGCTCGCGATCGGCTTCTGGCTCACCGGCCAATTCACGCACGGCTTCGAGTTGCTCGGCGAACGCCGGCTCATTGCCCCGTTGGCGCACGAAATCGCTCAGCCGCTCACGCGCGTAGGGGAACAGCACCTCATGGACGAAGCCGATCGAGCCGGTGGTACCTTCGATATCGGTGACGATGGCGCGAATCATGCGGCGCGGCTCCCGTGCAGCGCCTCGAAGCGCGGAAAGCGCGACGCAATCGGGCTGCCGGTCATGTTCGCCACCCAGCCTTCGGTATTGGTGAACAGACGAATGGCGGTGAAATCCGGCGCGGGCCCCATGTCGAACCAATGCGGGGTACCCGCCGGCACCGACATCAAGTCGCCCGTGGCACAGCCGATCACGTAGACCCGCGTGCCCAGGTGCAGGTAAAAGATGCCCTCGCCACGCACGAAGAAGCGCACTTCGTCCTCACTGTGGCGATGCTCGTCGAGAAACTTTCGGCGCAGGACTTCGCGGTCGGGATGATCCGGCGTCAGACCGATGACATCGGCGGTGGCAAAGCCCGATTCGGCCTTGAGACGCGCCACATCGTCGGCGTAGGCAGCCAGCACCGCGTCCTGATCGGCATCGGTATCGAGCGCCGCCGGCGTCGCCCAACGCTCGAAGCGCACGCCGTGGGCGCTTAATTCGGCGGCAATGCGCTCGCCATCGTGGGTCGACAGGAGCGGCTGCTCGCCGTCCGCTTCGTGGTAGACGTGTAGAAAGCTCATGACAGGCCCCTCCTCAACTCCAGCTCACAATCGAACAGAAAATCCAGCGCCTCGACATGCCGCAGGCAGGCATTCATGTCGCGCGCCCAGGTATACAGCCCATGACCGCGGATCAGGTAAGCGCAGCAGGCCTGCTCGTCAAGCCGCTGGCGCACCGCGTCGGCGAGTGCCGCGATGTCCTGGGTGTTGTCGAAGATCGGCACCGCCACCCGCGCGTCGTGGCTGGCCACTCCCTCCAGTGCCTTCTGCAACTCATAACCGCTCAACCACAGCGTATCGCTCCGTTCGACCCGCGAAAGCAGCGTCGCCGACTTCGAATGCGTATGCAAAACGGCCCCGGCCAGCGACAGGTCCTCGTAGAGTTGACCGTGCAGACGCGCCTCGTCGGACGGTTTCAGCGAGCTGCCCAGTGGGCGGGTCGCGAAATCGGTGACCATGATATCGGCAACGCTCAGGCGCCCCTTGTGGCGACCCGATGCGGTCACCGCCATATGGCTGCCATCGAGGCGTACCGAGAAGTTACCGCCGGTCGCCGGCACCTGCCCGGCGGCGTAAAGCTGTCGCCCGGCCTCGACGATGGCCTGCTGGGCGCGGGCCAGTTGTTCCAGATCGATCAACCTAAAATGCCTCGCCTCGATTAACGATTCGACTCGTGAAAACCCCAGTGCAGCCTACACATGTCAGCCAGACGAAGGCCAGCCTCGCTCCTGGCCGCCAAGCTCGGCATAATGCCGCCATGAGCGAGCACACACCAGCCCCGCCGTCAGCCACCGATTTCACGCTCAGCGCCGTGGGCCGCATCGTCAGCGACTACCCCGACAAGTTCGGCGTGCCTCGTCAGCCCGGGCTGGCGCCGGCCGGGCGCGCGGTGCTGCATCTATTGCCGCCGTTCGATGATCCGCACGCGGTACGCGGTCTCGACCGGGTCAGCCACCTGTGGCTGACCTTCATCTTTCATCGTAGCCCCGAACGCTGGACCGCGCTGGTGCGCCCACCCCGCCTGGGGGGCAACGCCCGGCTCGGCGTGTTCGCCACCCGCAGCACGCACCGCCCCAATCGTCTGGGGCTGTCGCTGGTCGAGTTGGAGAGAATCGAAACCAACGGCGGGGTACGTCTGCATCTACGCGGTCACGATCTCATCGACGGCACGCCGGTGCTGGATATCAAACCCTATTTGCCCTGGGCCGAGGCACGCCCCGATGCCCGCGCCGGTTTCGCACCCGAGGCGCCACCGCGTTATGCGGTTCGCTTCGCCTCGCAAGCCAGGGCGGTGCTGGCGCAACGCAGCGATGGCGACTCGCTACGCGAACTGATCGAGCAGGTCGTGGCACAGGATCCCCGCCCGGCGTATCGACAGGGAGCGCAGGCGCGTATTTATGGCGTGGCGCTGCGCGATGTGGATGTGCGCTTTCGTGCAGAGAAGAGCGAAAATAGCGAGGTAACCATGCGAGTCATCGAGCTGGTAGCCATCGCCTAGAAGACGAGGTCACCACCACGTTAACTAAACGGTATTGGAAGACGCGAGGCTTCAGGCGCTTGTAGCTAAACCGAAGCGAGTCGCATAGTGCAGTTTTGTCATTGAGACAGCTCTCTCCAGCGACGCACAATACCCAACTCGATATCGAAAAGATCCAGTATACGACCAAGACTGTGATTCACGATATCATCCAGGATTTCAGGCTTGGCGTAAAAGGCGGGTACGGGTGGCGCAATAATGGCGCCGACTTCAGATAGCGCCGTCATGTTACGCAGATGATTGGTGTGCAATGGCGTCTCACGCACCATTAGTACCAGTCGGCGGCGCTCTTTCAAGACGACATCTGCCGCCCTGGCCAGCAGCGAGGAAGTCGTGCCGACGGCAATTTCCGACATTGAGCAGATCGAACAGGGCGCGATGACCATTCCCATGGTCCTGAAGGAGCCGCTGGATATGGCAGCGCCGATGTCCCTGTTCGAGTGACAAGTGCTCGCCAGCGATTTGACGTACTCCAGTTTGTACTGGGTTTCATGTGCCAATGTCACCACAGCTGAATCAGTGATCACCAAATGGGTCTCAATTGGCGTGTCCTGAAGCAATTCGAGCAGCCGGATGCCATAGATCACACCTGAAGCTCCGGAAATACCTACCACGAGCCGCTGTGATTTATCCGATTTTACTACATTCATTTTCATCTCTTCTGGGGGTCATCGCGCCTGGAGAAAAACGTTAGCACCCTTGTAGAACTCGATCGCCTCGATCGTGGCCAGCATGTTCTTGCTGATGCTTTCGACAAACAGGCGCGCTGCCGGACTCAGTGGACAGCGGTGCGAATGGACGCAAGCTACATGACGGCTGATACCGGGCGACTCGAGTGAATGTACATGCAGCACACCGGCCTTGAGGCCATCATGGATAGCGATTGCCGGTAGAATAGAAACCCAGTCACTGTGCCGCACGAACTCCTCGATGGCCAAGAGATCATCAATTTCGAGCCGCGGCTTCAGGGAAAGTCCGCAGGCCGCGAAGGCTTGATCAATCAGGGTACGTAAACCGTGACGCCGGGATGGCAGCACGAGCTTCATCCGCTGCAGATCCTGAAATCTGACATTCGCGATTTCATCCGATAGCCGGCTGGGCCCCCCAGTGACGACAAAAAGCGATTCATCGGCCACGCCAGTGCTGGCGAGTGAATCCAGCTGCCGATTCTGGTTGATAACTGCTAAATCCAGAGTGCCACTCAGGACACTGTCGATCAGATCCTGGGTGTAGCCTGTCGTCACATAGATCTCCACCTCGGGATGGTTTTGAGTAAAGAACTGCAGCACATCCGGCAGCGCCGTCGTTGTGGCAGAAGCGATCAAGCCAACCGATACCCGGCCGGTAATCTCTCCGGCGAGATTGATCATGCCGTGGCGGGCTTCGAGAAGCTTGCTCAGCAAGGGCTGAAAGGTTCTGTAAGCCTGGTTGCCGGCATCGGTTGGCTTCATGCCCTTTGGAGTACGCTCGAACAGCACTTGGCCGAACTCTTCCTCGAGTTTGGCGATCTGAGCGCTCAGGGCCGGCTGCACGATATTCAGACGCTGCGCCGCACGGGTCACCGAGCCCTCCTCATACAAGCAGATAAAATATTTCAGCTGTCTGAGTTCCATTACGCCCCCTGGCCTGGCTCTTACCTGGCAGTCTTCATGGTTATCAGCGGCGGTTCGGTCTGTGACCTGCCAGCGATCGCCAGGCCGAGCAAATAGGAATCATGTGATCAATGCATTACCGAGCCGCCGTCCACCACCAGAGTCTCACCGGTCATGAAAGCGCTGTCATCAGAGGCGAGGAACAAGAGTGGAGTGATAAGGTCCTCGGGCAATTGGTCACGTTTGATTGCCCGGCTGGCAATTACAGGCGCGGTCAGCCGATCGCGTAGTTCCGCATTTTCGATCACACCCTCACTAAGTACCAGACCGGGCGCCAACGTATTGACACAGATACCGTGGTCACCGAGCTCACGAGCCAGCGCGCGCGTCAAGGTCAAGATGGCCCCTTTGGATGTGACATAGTGAAGAAGGTTAGGCGTGCCCTTGAAGGGCGTGCCAGAGGAGATATTGACGATGCGTCCGTAGCCGTTGCGCTTCATATATGGAACGACTGCCTTGGCACAAACGAAAGGGCCACGCACGTTGACCGCCATCACCTTGTCCCACTCCGCGACGTCTATTTCTTCGAAGGGTTTCAAGTTCAGCGAGGCATAGATAGCTGCGTTGTTGATCAGCACGTCGATACGGCCGAAGCGCTGGGTGACGGCAGTCGCCATCGCCGCCGCAGAGGTTTCATCGGCGACATCGGTCTTGATAGCGATGGCCTTGCCACCTTTCGCCTCGATCTCACGCACGACGCTCGTCCCATCCAGGATGTCGGCAATAACGATATCGGCCCCCTCCTCGGCCAGTGCCTTAGCATAAGTCGCGCCTATCCCCTGGGCAGCGCCTGTGATAATCACAACTTTGTCTTTCATTCGGCTCATAACAATATCTCTTGGGTAATGCCCGGGTAGCATGCCCGGGGCAGGTCTCAGCTAATTAGGGCCTAATCGGAAATGAGCCACGTTGCCAGGCCAGGCTGCCAAGCGATCAACACCATGATCAATATGGTCGACAGCAGGAAGGGCATCAATGGCCGGAGAATCTGACCGGGGCTGCAGCCAGTAACGCGGGAGGCGACAAAGAGGGCCGCGCCGACAGGAGGGGTGAAAAGACCCAAGGTCAGATTGATACACATAAGGACCCCCAGGTGGTAGGGGTTTATGCCGTAGACGCTCTCAGCCACGGGTAGCAGTATTGGCACCAGCAGAATCAAAGCTGCAATCCCGTCAATAACCATGCCCACTACCAGCAGCAGAGCCATCAGCAGCAGCAAGTAGACAAACGGATCCGACGTCATGCTCAGCATCAACTCGCTGAGTTGCTGCGGTATCATCTCGTAGACGATAACCCAGCCAAATACGGCAGCAGCAGCGACCATGGCCAGAACCACGCCGGTATTGATACCGACCCGTAGCAGCATTCCTCCCATGCGCTCGAATTTCATCTCTTTATGCCAGAACCGGCCCACGCCGGCCGCCATTGCCGCACCCACAGCGGCGGATTCGGTAGGCGTGGTGAAGCCGCCGAGGATACCGCCGATCATCACTACCGGTACGCTGAGCGACGGCATGCCAGCCAGGATATTTTTCAGCTTCTGCGCGCGGCTGAGATGCTCGCTGGCAGGATACTGATACCGCAGGCCGAGCAGTGCGATGAGGACAATGAAGCTGGCGGCCATCAACAGACCCGGGACGATACCGGCCAGAAAGAGATCGCCGATGGAAATCTGAGCCAACACCCCGAAGATGATGAACAACATGGACGGCGGGATCACCGGCGCAAGTAGGGCACCGGCTGCGGTAGTCGCTGTCGCGAAGCCACGGTCGTAGCCTTGCCTGTCCATCTCGGGCACCATTACCTGCCCCATCACGGCAACCTGGGCGTTCGCGGAGCCGACGATTGATGCCATCATCATGTTAGCGATGATGTTAATGTAGGCAAGCCCGCCACGGACCGCTCCGAGAAAGACTGATGCGAAAGCGACCAGGCGCCGGGTAATACCGCCCTCGTTCATCAGCTCCCCCACCAGCATAAACAATGGAATCGCCAGCAGGCCATAATTCTCCAGCCCGCCAAAGAACTGCTGAGGGTAGGAAAGAAAGAGCACGCTGTTGTCGCTCAGATAGATGTAAATCATTGCGGTGATCGCGAGCACGAGCGCGATCGGCAGACCTATGAAAAGCAATACAATAAAGCTGATGGCAACCATGGGCTCAACCTCCGGATTCGATGCTTTCATGACCTAGTGGCTTGGTCATGGGAACTGCCAGTGTCTGCAGGAGATTCGCCAAGGCGTGAATACTGCTGGTCAAAGCCGTAAGCGGAAGAATCGACCAAAACCATACTTTGGGGATCCCAAGAGTCGCGGTAGGGGCGCCATAGATGAAGTTGAAGGACTTCGAAGAGAACTGCTCAATATCGAAACCGGTGCTGATCAACAAAATAGGGTCAAACCACAGGTAGCAAAGCACAAAAAGGGCCACCGTGAACACAAGGACAAGAAGATCGCTGATACACCGAAGAGCCTTCTTTGCAGCCAGGGGCACGGCATCCTGTAGTAGCGTGACCGAGACAGCGTCACGGGACTTCAGGGTTAATGAAAGGCCTATCATGGCGAGCCAGACCATAGACAGTACGGCCAGTTCATCGAGCCAGAAGATCGGCGCTCCTAGGGCACGGCCAGCGACGTTGGTCAGGACCATTACCGGAAGAGCTAGTACCAATGCCCGCAGCACGCCCCGCTCGCACCGGTTCACCACATCGCTCAAAGCTTGGATTGAATGGATCATAGAGCCCCCTTGGAATTATTCGGTGTGGGCAGCCGGGCCGGCGGGCGTATGAGCCTGCCCCCATGGAGAACTCAGCTATTCTAGCTTGTCGGCTTCGCGGCGTAGGTCTGCCAAAACCGAGCTCTTCTTAAGCCAGATATCCTCCCACTGCTTCAGTTTCCCCTCAAAGAATTCGGGGCCGGCCTCGATCACATTGATCTCGGTCTTCTGGATCTTCGCTAGCATCCGGGCTTCGATCTCAGTGTACTGGTCAAACAATCTGTTCAGGTGCTTTTTCGCCACCTCCGCGATTAGGGCACGGTCCTCCTCGCTCAGTTGAGCCCAGAGACGGCCCGAGATTAGTCCGACGACCGGGAACATCATATGTCGTGAATACAGTAGCGTTTCTCCGCGTTCGTAGAGCTTCAGTTTCCAGACCAATTCCAAATCCGCATCTATTCCGTCAACCTGCCCATTGGCTAACGCGTCGTAGACAGCAGGCAATGGCATGGGTGTTGGAGCAGCTCCGAGTACCTGATAGAAGTCCTGTACTGGTGCAAACGGAGTGACCCTTATTTTCCGGCCGTTAAGCGAGTCCACATTATCCACAGGAAACGCCGTAAGCATTAATCGCATTGCAGCGATGCCATAGCCCAAGCCCACGGTGCCAGTTTCCCTTGGCAGCCTGTTGAGTAGGCTCTGTGCAGTCGGACCGCTTAGCAGCTCGCCGGCCTGCTCGACATTCGTCACAAGATACGGGGCGAACAGAGCGCCAAAATCGGTGATGCGGTTAGTAAGTTCGGCCGCAGTCAGAAAGGCCATGTCCAAGGCACCAGTCTGCAGTTGCTGCATCATCTGTGCCTCGCTGCCGAGTTGGCCTGCTGGGAAGATCGATACGCTGAACTTGCCATCGGAGCGTTCTTCCAACTCCTCTCCCATAGACGTTGCGGCGATTGACCATGCGTGGGAACCCGGCACAATAAGACCAAGCCGAAGTTCTTTCGCGCTTGCTATTGAGCTAAAGGCAACTGTAGCAGCAAGCAATGTACCGATGATTCTTGTTCTTAACTTCATCGCGATTTCCTCTTTCAATCAGTTAGGACGTTATTATTCTTCAGCCAATTTTTTTGTTTCTCTTTCTCCCCGTGGTGGCCATGGGTCACGTGCGCCTTTTCCTCTGTAGAAATTCTCATATCGCTTGCGATCTTCTTCGCGCATGCCCTCATGCTTGGCGCCATTAAACATGGTTCGCCAAAACCCGTGTTCCAAGTCACTTGTACCAAATATCGCATCACATATAGGAAAAGTAAGATTGAAGTTCCGTTGCTGCATGAGGCCCGGATGGTGATGGATAACATGCATCCTTCTGACCGTGTTGACCAGCGGAATATTATCAAGAAATCTACTGTTTTCCACATGAGATAGTGTATGGAGTCCTTCATACATAAGATAATATCCAGCCATAAATATAACCGCGATATATGCTGCGTTGGCTGACCACACGGCTCCCAGTACCAGCGCTATCGGAACAACGCTTAGCACGAACATCACTGGAGCGAATGGTGGGAACAATAGCGCTCTCCAATCCTTCTGGTCCTGAAAAGATAAGTCGTCATGGGTAAAGAATCTATGATGAGAATTTACATGACGCTGGTAAACCATTCGTAGCCCCTTAATGGGACGGTGAAGAATATAGCGGTGAGCCGCCCACTCAATATAGTTTCCAAAAAGGAACATCGGAATAATTAGCATCCACTCCCAGGCAGTAGGGGATTGTAACTGGCCCCAACAGTAGTAAATGGTGCCAATCGTGAATATGAGAGTGAACCCGAGATGCAATTCACCGCGGTACCAGCCCGGGGTAGAATCGCGGTATTCCTGACGATATGTCTTTTGTTTTTCTAACATTGACCTCTCTCCTTCGCGGCGTAATTAAAACCTCCCAGGCAGGACAATCTGCCCGAGAGAGGCTACTTAACCAGCCCACAATTCTGATAAAAATGTTTCACTTCAGTAAAATCATTCAACGCATCATAACCGTGCAAGCGTCCGATGCCACTTTGCCGGTAGCCGCCCGTCTCGGCTTCGGCAAACAGCTTATTGTGGTCGTTGAGCCAGACGGTACCGTTAGCCAAGGCCCGAGCAACACGCAGCCCACGGGCCCCCTGCTCGGTCCACACACTGGCGGAAAGCCCGAATCGCGTATTGTTCGCCTTGGCGATCGCTTCGGCTTCGGATGTGAAGCTCTCCAGAATCAGCAGCGGACCAAATATTTCTTCCTGGCAGAAAAAAGCGTTGTCATCGCCGTGAGCAATAAGGCCAGGCATCAGGTAGGCACCTTCTGCCAATCTCCCCCTGGGTATCTGGCCTCGCAGCACCACCTCATCGCTAAGTTCGTAGGCTTCGGCCATCTGCTGTGCCACCCGGTCGCGAGCCTGCCAGTCAATCAACGGTCCCATCTGACTGGACGGATTCAACCCAGGACCAACCTCCAACTGATCCAGCGCCTGGCCCAGCAGATACTTCATCTCCTTGAACCGGCTCTCATGCACCAGCACCCGACGCGCAGCCGTGCACTGCTGACCGGAAATAATGGTCGCAGCGACGGCTAGTCTCGGCGCGATGCTGGCCGTGTCAGCATCCTCGAACACCAAAGCGCAGGACTTCCCACCAAGCTCCAGCGACAATTTTTTCATCGTCGGTGCGGCATTCGCCATGATCTGCTGTCCCGTGGCGGTCGAGCCAGTGAAGCACAGCACCTCCACTTCGGGGGTGGCGACCAGATACTGCGCCCCAGAGTGGCCGGTTTCGGCAAACAGATTGATGACCCCTTTCGGCAACTCCGTGATGTTCGCCAGCGGGGCAAGCAACGCCGCAGTGATCAGCGGCGTCTGCGGTGCCGGCTTGACGACAACCGTGCAACCGACCGCAAGTGCAGGGGCGATCGCCCGTGCCAGCAGAGTCGCGGGGGCATTCCAGGGGATGATCAAAGCCGCCACTCCTGCGGGCTCGCGCAGCATGGTCGAAAATTCACCGGGCGCGATTTCCAGCACATGTCCAGGGTTGTGCCGGGCAAGCCCTGCGTAATATCGAATCTCCGAAACCGTCGCTATCAACTCGCCACGGGATTGGGCGATTACCTTACCGTTCTCCCGAGTCAGTAGTTCAGCGAGCTCCTCGCTATTGGCTTCCAGGCGACTAGCCCACTGCAGCAGTACTTGCTGTCGCAAGCGTGGATTCTGCGACCATTTCGGCGCCTGAAAGGCACGCCTGGCCGCATTGACCGCCGCTCTGGCTTCGCGTTCACCACCATCAGCAAAGCGACCGATACGCTCACCGTTCGAAGGATCCACACTCTCGGCCCATTGGTCGTCGACCGATGGATACCATTCGCCACCGATCAGATGCAGCGCTTCAATACCGTTACTCATGAAGATACTCCTTTGCCTGTTCAGCACCGATCCGTTCGCGCCAATTACTCGCCGAGCTATCAATGACCCCAGCGAGATCCAGCTCGGTTTCGCCCGGCACGCGGATTCTCAGAAACTTGAACGGCGGTGCACTGAGCGGCACCGTGGCATCGAACCCCAGCTTGGCACCCACCCCATCCCGGGTGGAGGGATCGAGCTTGGAACCTTGGGACTCACTGACCAGCAGCAGGTCTCGGTCGGCCTGAAAGCGGGTAGCAAGAGCCCACTCGACTTCGGCCGGGTCGTGAACATCGACATCACAATCGACCACAGTGACGTGCTTGACGTCGTAATGGCCGGCCAGCGCCCCGAGAATAATGTTCTTGGCCTCCCCTTCCGAACGTTTGTCGATCTGCACATAGAGGTGGTAACGGCAAACGCCGCCTTTCGAGAGATGCACGTCGCGCACGCTGGGGAAGCTGCGCTTGAGATGTGCCAGTAAAGTGGCTTCGCGGGGTATACCTCCCAGCAGCAGATGCTCCAGGCCACCACCGACGATAGTGTGATATAGGGGATTCCTTCGATGCGTCACGGCATCCACTTCGATGACGTGACGTTCCGCTCGCTCACCATAGTACTGTGGAAACTCGCCAAAAGGCCCTTCCAGCTCGCGAATCCGGCACAGCAAGCGACCTTCGATCACGATTTCCGCCTGCGCCGGAACCCTCACCTGATTGGTGATACAACGCACCACATCCAGCGGCTGGCTATGCAGCGCTCCGGCAATTTCCAGTTCGTCATGATCAATTGGCACGATGGCTTGTGATGCCAGCAGGGTCAGAGGATCTGCCCCGATCACAATGGCAACCTCAAGATCATCGCCCTCGGCTTCTGCTCGCTGGTAAAAAGACAATGCATGGCGTGGCAACAACAACGCCCCCAAACGATTCTGGCCCGTTACCTGCAGTCTATGAATCGACACATTCTGAACGCCAGTGACCGGGTTCCTGATGATCATCAGCCCCGCAGTGATATAAGGGCCGCTGTCATGCTCGTTATGGGTCGGTATTGGCAACAACGCCCCCAGATCCAGCTCATCGGTATGAACGACTTCCTGGCAAGCAGCTTCGGATGTCTCGTTCCAAGGCAATGGGTTCAGGGATGCCTCCAGATACCGGCTCAGCACTTGTGATGGGGCGACGCCCATCGCCTCGGCCATCCATGCCCGATCTGACAGCAAACCGGAAACAACGGATACCGGATGCCCCCCCGGCTCGATGAAGAGCGACGCTGCGGTTCCATCCAACCGGTTGGCGACTGCGGCAACTCCAAACTTCAGGTCCACGCCGGGCCGAATGACGCTCAGGCGATGCTGTCGTTGCAAGTGATCGAGCCACTCGCGCAAGTTCTTACCCAAGGGGTATCTACGGTCCGGCCTGGGTACACCGGGGGGCGAATATCGGGACAGAACCTTTTGCATAGGCAGCACCTCTGAATCGCTGTTCTTGTTACTGTCCCGGCTCAAGATCTGCTTCATAAGACCAAGCGCCAACCATAGGTCACGGGGCAATATCTGTTAATCTGAAAGATAATTATTTGGCACTACCAAGAACGTAAAATAACCATCCAAAAGTTTCCATTAATAAATAATGATACCTGCTATCAGCAACCGCTATATAAAATTATTTTATGAAATGCCCATTGAAGTTAAAAGCAAAAAATAATTAAGAAAAGTTTAGCCAGCAAGCGGAAAACTCATACGCGCTCTTCACTAACGACTATACAAAACAATTTCATTGTCGACCTTATCGCTGAATATCATTATTACCCTTGGAGTCCAGGAATTTACCTTTGCGTCTGATCCCCTTCTATATGATTTGCATGAAAATTCCGCAGTCTTATTCAATTAGTTTCTTATCTAGATCACCAGAACATCAGCGAATCAATAAAAAAGCGACTCATATCGAGTCGCCCATCATGCTCGCAGTGCTGAGATACCAAAGCCTGCCTCAATAAATATTGAGCATCACGAGAATGCTCCTCAATGCACGTAACTATCGGTCACCCTCTGATACTGACTGGGCGAAGCGCCGATATGCCGGCGGAAGAAGCGCGTAAAGTGCCCTTGTTCGGAGAAACCCAACGTTTCCGATAGATTGCCCAACGTACCGGCCCGATTATCCGACAGCCAGTCGAAAGCCGACTGCATCTTGCCGATATTGGCCAGCATCTGCGGTGTCATGCCGGTGTTTTTCTTGAACAGCGTGAAGAAGTGCGCCCGGGACAGACCACACTGCCTCGCGATGATCTCCAGATCCAATTCGCCCTGGGGGTGGTTCAGGATAAAGTCACTGGCCTTGCGTATACGGGCATCGTAGAAGTCGCTCGCCAGCCCGACCCGCAGCTTGGTCAGATGACGCCATTCGGAGTGTTTTTCGGTAATCCCGATCAACAACTCGAAAAGCAATTCCTCGACCTTTTCCTGCGGCACCGTGCCGAATGTCAGCATGGCCGAGATCAGCAGGTCGGCATTGTGACGCATCTTCGGTGTCAGTTCGATACATGGATGCGAGAAGAAGTCGGGACGGCCACTCAGCACTAGACTGTGCTGCAGGGCAGCAAGCCAACGCGGCTCGATATACAACGCCAGAATCAGGGTATCGGCGGCACCGCTCTGATGATCGTAGAAATGCGGTTCCCACGCATTCACCAGAACCGCCGTTTTATCGGTCAGCGGTTGTTGGCGGTTGCGTACCGAGAAGAAGGTATCTTCCCCAGATACTTTGAGTAGTACATGGCACTCGGAATGCGCGTGAAGCACCAGCGACTCATCCATGTCCAACAATGCAACGCGCCCGAATCCTCCATGAAAGATACGGTAGGCACTCGACATAGCGTCCTCTGTTGCTCCCCCGTGGATAAGCCATGGAATATAGTTTCATCCTAGCAGGTCCGTGCTTGGCATCGGAGTACCTTACACTAAAGACGCAGCCTCTCATCCACCCCATTATTCGATTCTGTAGCACCTGCCTAGGGCGGGTCATCTCGGCATATCCTCGGGGCGATCGATATCACGCAGAACACCGGAATCAAGAGTCTCGATCTCGATACAGGCGGCTCGATGATCGCGCACCACGCCGCGTGCGCCCGTGTCGCCTTCAAGGCAGCATAAACGAGGCCAGAATTGACGCCCAAAGACCACGGGGTGCCCACCCTGCCCCTGGAAGACAGGGCGCACGATCAACCCCGCATGCGCCTGGGCGCACAAGGCGCGAAAGATCGCACCTTGTACCCAGGGCATGTCTCCGTGCATTACCGCGACTGCCTCGGCATGACTGTCACGACTCAAGGCACGCAGGCCGGCTGCCAGGCTAGCGCCCATGCCCTGCTCCGCTTCAATGGCGGGAATAGTAGCGATATCCGCGGGTATCCCGAGCAATCGGCGGTCGTCGTCGTGTCTCAGCACGACTCTGATATCGGTGAAGTGAGGGCGCAGCGTTTCGAGCGTGGCCGCCAGCAGCGGCCCCCTGCTCGGCAGGCAGGTACGACGCTTGTCACTGCCGAAGCGCCGTGCCCGCCCGGCCGCCAACACCAGGGCCACGACAGATTCACAAGGCATCGCGTGAGCACCCGTTGTGAACTCGCATGACGTCGGCCACTACCGCCAAGGCGATCTCAGCGGGGGTCTTGCTGCCCAAATCGAGGCCGATCGGCATCCTGATCCGCGCGATATCCTCGTCACCCAGTCCGCCCGAGCGTATCAACCGCGTCGCGCGAGCGTCCGAGGTTCTGCGCGAGCCCATCACGCCAATATAAAAAGCCGGCGTACGTATCGCTTCGATCATTGCCAAGTCGTCGATCCGTGGGTCGTGGGTGAGCGCCACCACTGCGGTAGCGGCGTGGCAGACGCCGGAGGCGATGAACAGCGACGGCAACAACGGCTGAACCTCGACATCCTCGATAGCGAAGTCCGCGCAGGCCTGCTCACGCGGATCGCAGACGATCACCTCGTAGCCCAGTGTACGAGCGAACCCGGCACAAGCCTCGGCTACCGGAGAGATGCCCGCCAGAATCAACCGTAACACCGGGCCGATGCGAATCCACGCGACGCCGGGGGCCGTTGCGACACGCGGCCCCTGAGAGGCCTCATCGGATGCCAGACTATAACGCCCGGCGTCGAGTTCGACCCGCCGAATCAGCTTCTTCTGGCCCAGCAGTGCGCCATGCAAGGCTTCCAGATGATGACACCAGTCTCCGTCGGCCTCACGCCGCTCTATGAGTATTTCGAGCACGCCCCCACAAGGCAGCGCGAAACGCCGGCTTTCCTCGCGGCTCTCCCCATAGCGCTGAATCGCCGCCGGCCGGGTAAAGGCGCCGTCGCGAAGCCGCGCAATGAAGTCTTCCTCGACGCAACCACCCGACAATGAGCCGACATACTGACCATCGCCCCGCGCAACCAACAGCGAGCCCGGCGCTCGGGGTGACGACCCATAGGTCGCCAGCACCGTACACAGCCAGATCGTTCGGCCTTCCCGCGCCCATTCGAGCGCCTGGGCCATGACCCGCAGATCGAGATCACGCATGACACACTACCTCTGGCCTGCCTCGGATCTTCCACCCCGGAGAAGAGCGTTGCAGCTGTTTAACGTTCCGCTTCCAGCGTATTTTCCGGCTCCGGCTGCATGGCTTTTTCACCCAACAGCAGCGATACCACGATACCGAACACCAATGCCCAGAACGGCGAACTGATATTGAATATCGTCAGATTGCTCATTGCCACGACGAGTGCGACGAAGGCGCCGATCTGATAGCCGAACTGCTTGGAAAACGCCTGCTGAAAGGCAGCCAGCAGAACGCCGATCATCGCCAGCCCCGCCACGCTGGCAATCAATGCTCCGGGTAGCGCGAGAATCAACGGCACCACGATACCGGCAAACAAGCCGAAGGTGCAGAATAGAACCCCATTCACGAGTGTCGCGCCGTAGCGCTGCCGCTTGTCTTCCCCGGCTTGCTCCGATGAGCAGATGGCGGTCATCGGGCCGGCGATATTCGCATTATGGCCACCCAGAAAACCCGCAACCATTCCGCCAATGCCGCTGATGATGGTCATCCTGTCGACCGGGGGGCGATAGCCCTCCGCCAGCAGAACACCCGTCGCCTGGGCATTCTCCGCACCGATCACCAACGCCGTCAGCGGTATGGTAATCACCAGGAAAGCATTCAACGTAAAACTGGGCGCTGTCAGCTGGGGGGCAATGAAGGCAATGTCAACCTCGGCAGGTTGAATCGCACCAATCAGTAAAGCCGCGATCAAGCCTGCCAGTGCGGCGGCCAGCACTGGCGGCACCGAAGCCATAAGGCGAGAAGTGAGAAAGAAGGCCACTACTGCGACACCGGCGACCAGCGGTGCCGAGCCGACCGCCTCCACTGCACCGATACCGAAGCGAATCAGCGCTCCGGCGATCATCGCCATGATGATCGGCATCGGCAACCAACGCATGATGCGTCCGATCAACCCGCTCACACCGAGCAGCAACACGAGTGCGCCGCTCATGATGAATGCGCCGACGGCTTCGTTGAAAGGGATGGTAACCAGCGCGACACTCATGATCGCCGCGCCGGGAATCGTCCAGGCTCCGGTGATCGGCTGGCGATAGCGCAGGGCCAGAATCAGACTGATCAGGCCACCCACAAAATAGACCGCAAATAGCCAGGCCGCCGTCTGGGCACCACTGAGATTGCCCGCTTCCGCCGCGCTGATAATGATCAACGCGGGGCCCGAGCAACCGAAAATTGCCGCGACCACCCCGGCGGTAACGGTTTTTATGGTAAACGCCTGGGACAACCCATTGAGCGAGAACCGGGACATGGGTCGATCTAGCGAGCCATTGTCTTTGTTGGTTTGCATATCGTACCTCCCAACTTGCTATTGTTCGTTGTGATGGGTTTTTCGAATCAATTGCCGCAAAAGTCGGCCTTGCGCTTGGCGTGAAAGGCCTCGACACCCTCGCGGAAATCGTTGGAGCCACGCAGACGGCTGTAACAATGCCCTTCCATCTCGATGGCCACC
Organism: Modicisalibacter muralis; assembly: GCF_900102945.1. Taxonomy (GTDB): domain Bacteria; phylum Pseudomonadota; class Gammaproteobacteria; order Pseudomonadales; family Halomonadaceae; genus Modicisalibacter; species Modicisalibacter muralis. Next base: position 253,629 of record NZ_FNGI01000003.1, read on the forward strand.
GACAGCGGAGCGTCTTCGTTGTCGTTGATCAGCCGCTTGGCGGTACGCTGCGCAAGCGGCGAGAAGCGCCGCAACTCGTCCACCAGCGCCTGGGTGGCGCTTTCCAGTTCGTCGTCGGCGACGCATTCGGTGGCGATTCCCCAGTCGAGCGCCTGGGCACCGCTGATGCGCTTGGCACGCATCACCATGTGCTTGGTACGGGCGATACCGATGATCTTCTGTAGACGCGCCGAGCCACCGGAACCCGGAATCTGGCCCAGGTTCTGCTCGGGTAGCGCGTAGCGCGTGGTCTCGGAGGCAATGCGAAAATCGCAGGCCAGCGACAGCTCGAAGCCGACGCCGAAGGTATAGCCACGATTGGCGACGATCACCGGCTTGGTACAGCGCGCCGGGGCGGCGACGTTATCGGCGAGTTTCGATACATGCTCGGGCGAGGCTTCGAGAAAGCCCTTGATGTCTCCGCCACTGGAGAAGTGCTCGCCCTCGGAGCGCAGTACGATCACGCGTACATCCGGATGCGCGTCGAGCGCCTCGAAGACTTGCCTCAACTGATCACGCTGGGCCATCGAGATCACATTCAGCGGTGGGCGGTTCAAGACGATGTCGGCGCGCTCGCCGGCACTGTCGACGCGCACGGCGAAGCCATCGAAATCGGACGTCAGAAAATCCTGCGCTGTGCTGCTGTTCATGGCGATAGTCCTTGAGTTGGGTAAACGATCACTGCGGCTGGGCGGCATCCTGCTGTTGCGAGCGCAAGACGCGGCGCAACACTTTGCCTACTGCCGACTTGGGAATCTCATCGACGAAGACGTAACGCCGGGGGCGTTTGAAACGAGCCAGTCCCGAGTCGATGCAGTGGCCGTCCAGCGTCTCGTCCTGCAACGTCTCGCGACACTTGATGAAAGCGGTAATGACCTCGCCCCACTGCTCGTCGGGCAGGCCGGCCACGACGACCTCTTCCACCAGCGGATGCATCGACAGCACGTTCTCGATTTCCACCGGACTGACGTTCTCGCCGCCGGTGATAATCAGGTCATCGACCCGGCCGGTGACGAACAGATCGCCCTCAGCATCGAAATAGCCGGTATCGCTGGTGAAGTACCAGCCCTGCTTGAGCGACTTCTCATCGGCATCGGGGCGGCGCCAATAGCCTTGAAATGCCTCGTCGCCGGTCATGTCGGCGATGATCTCGCCCTCTTCGCCGACCGGCACGACCTCATCGGGAGAATCGGCGCCGATCCTGACGACCCGAATGCACTGATTGAGCGATGAACGCCCGGAGGATCCGGGCTTGCGGCTGGCGTTCTGATCGATGGTGAAGGTGTAGATTTCCGAGCTGCCGTAATGGTTGACGAACAGACTGGGCTTGAAGGCCTCTTCCACTCGCGCCATCAACCCTGCACTCATCGGCGCACCGGCAAAGCCGAGCTTGTCGACGCTCTTTACGCGGGAGGGGGAAAACTCGGGATGCTCGATCAACATGTGATAAAGCGTCGGCACCAGGTAAAGGTTACTAACGCCCTCACGCTCGATGGCCTCGATGGTCGCCTTAGGATCGAACTTGGGTATGCAGACGAAATGCCCATCGATCAGCGCCATCGACAACAACGAGCGCACGCCCATGGTGTGATACAGCGGCATGACGCCCAGCGTGCACTCATCGTGGCGATACAGGTTCTGCGCCACGTGGGCCAGTGCTGCGGCGCGTTCGACACGATGCAGGCGCGGTACGCCCTTGGGCTTGCCGCTGGTTCCCGAGGTATACAGCATCAACGACACATCCTCGGCGCCGGCACGCAGAATTGTCTCGCCGGTGCCGTCGAGTAGACTATCGAAGAGGACCGCCCCGGCATCGTCGACTTCGCCCGCCACGATGCGTAACAGCGACTGGGCTTCGCGACACGCGCTCACCGCTTCGAAGGCCGAGGTATCGTAGGCGATCGCCTTGACCTCGGCATCTTCGATGCAATAACCGATATCGCTCATCGTCGATCGCCAGTTCAGTGGTGTGACGATGATGCCGGCGAACTGGCAGGCCCAGTGCAAGGTCGCCATCTGCCAGCGGTTCTGCATCACCACCAGCAACCGATCACCCTTGCCTACGCCGAGTCGCCCGAGGGCACGGGCCACGCTCTGAATGTCCGCGTACCAATCGGCATAGCTCTTGTATTGATTGCCGTCGGAAATCGCCGTCGCCTGGGGACGGCGTTCGACCGTAGCGAGAAAACTGCGTCCAAGATCAAACATTGTTGTTCTCCTGTTCGGTATCGCCCTCTTGGAACTGGCGACGCGTAGCAGCCACCTCGAGCACCGCGTTCACGATGCCGGTGTAGCCCGTGCAACGGCATAGATGGCCGGACAGCATGTCGCGTACCTGCGTCTCGGTGGGGGCCGGCACGCGGGCCAGAAATTCACTGCATGACATCAGGATGCCCGCCGTGCAGAAGCCACATTGCAGGGCATGGTGATTATGGAAAGCCTGCTGCAGATCGTTCAGGCCACCGTCTTCGGCCAGCGATTCGACCGTTTCCAGCCGCCTGCCGTGGACCTGTACCGCAAGCATCAGACAGGCGCGGCTGGCGCGGCCGTCGACCAGCACGGTGCAGGCGCCGCAAACGCCATGTTCGCAGCCGATATGGGTGCCGGTGGCACCCATCTCATGGCGCAGAAAATCGCTGAGCTGCATGCGCGGTTCGGCATGGCCGCTGCGTTCGCGGCCGTTGAGGGTAAAAATCACCCGAGTGCGTTGATCAGACTTGACGTGCATTGGCGCCGTCCTCCTGTGGTGTCTCACCGTCGATCAGGCGGATGCCGAGTTCGCGTACCAGATGGCGGCGATAGATCGCCGAGGCGTGGGCGTCATCCTGAGCGTTAAGCGACCAGGCAAACTCGTTGAGCGCATCGGCAAGCTTCTCGCCGTGGGGTAACGTGCGCATGACCGGGCGATCGGCGACGCCGCCCACGCCGAGCTCCACCGCGTCGTCAGCGATGACCGCGGCCAGTGCGACAATCGCGAAATCGCCATGACGCATGGCGATTTCCTGGAAGCGGTAAGCGCGGCCTGGACGCTTGAGGGGAAAGCGCACTTCGGTGATCAATTCATCGGAACGTCGGGCAGTGGTGAGGACGCCCTGGAAGAACTCGCCGGCAGCGACCCGCCGCGATTTGCCCTTGCGCGTCTCGAGCACCACTTCGCCGCCTAGCGTCAGCAGGCACAGCGGCAGCTCGGCACTCGGATCGGCATGCGCGATCGAGCCGCACACCGTGCCGCGATTGCGTGTCTGGGCGTGACCGATCCACGGCATCGCTTGTGCCAGCAGCGGTACCTCGTCGGCCAGTGTCGGGTGCTCCAGCAACTCGGCCTGGGTCACCCCGGCGCCCACCGCCAGGTAGCCCTCGCGGCGCTCGATCGTGCGCAGATCATCGATGGCGGAGATATCGATCAATAGCCTGGGCTCGGCGAGGCGCATGTTGAGCACCGCCATCAGCGACTGACCGCCGGCGATGATACGCGCGGCGTCGCCGGCATCGAACAGCAGATCACAGGCTTCCCGACGCGTCGTCGGCCGGGCGTAATCGAAAGCGGCGGGTTTCATGACTGGCCTCCCTTGCCGGTGACCAGACGCTTGATGCGTTGCCACAGCGAGGCTTTCGGCGCTGCGCCACCCAAATGCCGGGACAGGCGGGTAAATATCTGCGCGATGATCATCTTCGAGGCGCTTTGCAGCATTCGACCGCCTACCGAAGCGACCTTGCCGCCCACCGACGCTTCGTAGTCGTAGTCCAGCCGCGTCTTGCCGCCCTCGATCTCGGTCAGACGAATCTTCGCCGAGCCCTCGGCCGAGCCCATCGAACTGGTACCCGCTCCCGACAACCGCAACGCATGCGGCGGATCGAGATCACGCAGCGCGACGCGCGCATCGAAGCGCGCCCGGATCATGCCCACCCCGACGGTGACGTCGGCGCGGTAGGCGTTCTCGCCGGTCAATTCCAGCGCGTGGCAGCCGGGGATGATGGCCGCCAGGGTGTCGGGATCGAGCAGGTTATCGAAGACCTGGCGAGGCGTTCCGGGTATCTCCACCGAATCACTGGCAGTGAGCAACGATCCGCCCGGCGTCTGCTTGGCTACTTCTTCGCCCACGCCTTCGGGGCGTGGCGGTTCGTCGAACCCCATAAGCGTGCGCACCTTCGAGGGTGTCAGGGGCAGCTCAATATCCTTGATCCCCAGCGCATCGGCCACGCCGTTGGCGACACACACCGGGGTACTCATATTGTTACCCTCACCCACCCCCTTGGCACCCAGCGGGGTGAACGGCGATGGCGTTTCCATGTGCAGAATCAACGGTTCCGGCACCTCGACGGCGGTGGGTACCAGGTAGTCGGCGAACGTGCCGGAAATGAAACTGCCATCGTCGCCGTAGGCGAACTCCTCCATCAGCGCCACGCCCAGCCCCTGAGCGAAACCGCCACGCACCTGGCCGTCCACCAGATCAGGATTGAGCATGCGCCCGGCATCATGCAGGGTGACGTAGCGATCAATGCGCACCGCACCGGTGATTCGGTCGATCTCAACACCGCAGTAATCGAAGATGAAGCCATAACACAGCGAGCTGTTGATCAGGTCGTTATCGTCTGGCGCGACCAGTTCCGGCGGGGTCCAGAACGCGGTTTCACGTAGCCCGCCGGATTCGCTTTCCGGCAAGGTTCCCGGCGACCAGTGGGTGGCGCCGGCGATGCGATGAAACGAGGCCGACGCATCGCCACCGTCGACGAACACCCGCCCTTCGCCGAAACGCACGCGCTCGGCGTCGACGCCCCACTGCTCGGCGGCGATAACCGCCAGACGCTGTTTGATCTTGAGCGCGGCGTTGTAGACCGCGCCGGCTACCGCGCCGGAGAAGCGGCTGGAGTAGTTGCCCGAGGCAATCGACCAGGCGTCCTTGCCGGTATCCAGCTCGACGTTGACGCTAATCGATTCCAGTGGCACACCCAGCACCTCGGCGATGACCTGAGCAACCACCGTGCGATGCCCTTGCCCCTGGGGCGTCGAGGAGACATGCGCGCTGATATCGCCAAGTGGCCCCACGCTGATCGTGGCCGTGCTCACCGCGCCATTCTTCGGCCCGGCCTTGCGCCGCTCCTCGGGGGTCATCGCCGTGGTGATATAGCCCATATTGGAGATCGACGGCTCGACCGCCACGGTATACCCGATGCCATACAGACGCCCGGCACGGCGCGCGGCTTTGCGGCGCTCGAGGAGTTCCGCCAGGCCGCCCTCTTCGATGCCTAGGGCCACGGCCTTGGGATAGTCGCCTGAATCCAGCAACGCGCCGGCAGCGGCGCGGTAGGGAAAGGATCCGCTGGGAATCAAGTTGCGACGAATGACCTCGAGGGGGTCCAGATCAAGCTCGGTGGCAATGCGCTGCATCAACCGCTCGAGCGCGAAATACACCTGCGGACCACCGAAGCCCCGGTTGAGCCCGGTCGGGGTCTTGTTGGTCATTACCACGCGGTTGCGTACTTCGAGATGGCGAATCGCATAGGCGCCCGTCAGGTTGCCATGCATGCGATAGAAGGTGGCCGGCTCCGGCGCGCGCAGGTAGGCGCCGCAATCGTCGAGCTGATCCAGGCGCAATGCGGTGACCCGGCCATCATGCGTGACGGCGGCTTCGACCTCGGTGACCCGGTTGGTGCTCGACGATGACGCCTGCAGGTGTTCGAGACGATCCTCGACCCACTTTACCGGTGCGCCGACCTTGCGTGCAGCCAGGCCCATCATCACCACATAGGGAAACACGCCCTGCTTGATGCCGAAGCTGCCACCGGAATCCGGCGGGGTGCGCAAGCGCAGCAGGTTGCCGGGCACTTTCAAGGCACGCGTCATCACCGAGTGCAATGCGAACGGGCCCTGGAAATTCGATGTTACATCGTAGCCGCCGCTAGCAACGTCGTACTGGGCGAGCACGAAATAGCATTCGATGGGTGTACAGGAGCTACGCGGAAAACGCACCTTGAGAGAAACGCGCCGCTCGGCGGTGTCGAAGGCCGTTTGCGGATCGCCGTAGCAAAAGCGGCGATCGTTGACCACGTTGGCCCCTACCGCCTCGTGGAGTATTACCGCACCGTCAGCAATCGCGGCTTCGGTATCGACCGCCACTGGCAAGGGTTCGTAGCCGACGCACACGCCTTCCAGAGCGTCCTCGGCCAGATAACGGTTCTCGGCGATCACCACGGCGACCGGCTCACCGACATAGCGCACCTTGTCGACCGCCACGCACCAATGATCCATTGGCTGACGCACGCCGACCGGGAAGGGCTGCGCCCAGCGTTTGACGTCGTCACCGGTCAATACGCCATGCACGCCGGGCATCGCCAGCGCCCGGGAAACATCCAGCGATGTCAGCCGTGCATGGGCATGCGGTGAACGCAGCACCGCCGCATGCAGCGTGCCGGGCGGCGTAGCGAGATCGTCGCCATAACGCCCCTGGCCACGCAGCAGCGCATCGTCCTCGACGCGTGTCTGGCGTTTGCCGATATGGCCACTACGCTTATCGAGTGTGGGAGACTCGAACGCGTTCATCCTTTCCTCCACGGTGGCGTTGTTGGAAAGCTGGCCACCTGGAGAGGAGTCTACGAAGGCTGCACGTACTCGACCTTGCCCGTCGGAACGGATGCTGGTCCGTGAATCGGGGCGTTTGCCCGAGAGTCTGATTTGCGACCAATGGACGAAAAACTGTCAAACATCATTCGGTCTACCACGCAGTCTCTAGAAACGCCCAACAAAAAGAGCGGCCCGTAGGCCGCCCCGTCATGCTATCGCTTGCGTGCGATTCAACCGAAGTCGATGCCGATCCGCCGCCCGACTTCCTCGTAGGCTTCGATCACCCCGCCAAGGCCCTGGCGGAAGCGGTCCTTGTCCATCTTCTCGCGGGTCTTTGCATCCCACAAACGACAGCCATCCGGCGAGAACTCGTCGCCGAGCACGATCTCGCCCTTGAACACGCCAAACTCGAGCTTGTAATCGACCAGCAACATGCCGCCATCGAGAAATAGCCGTTTGAGCACGTCGTTGACCTGAAAGGTCAGCGTCTTCATGCGCGCCAGTTGCTCGGGCGTCGCCCAGCCGAATGTCTCGGCCAGCGACTCGTTGATCATCGGGTCATGCAGAGCATCGTTCTTGAGGAACAGCTCGAAGGTCGGCGGGTTGAGTTCACTGCCCTCCTCGACACCCAGACGCTTGACCAGCCCGCCGGCGGCGATATTGCGCACCACGCACTCGACCGGAATCATATCGAGCCTCTTGACCACACATTCGGTGTCGGATAACTGGCTGTCGAAGTGGGTGGGAATACCCGCCGCCTGTAGCTTGCCCATGATGAAGGCGTTGAAAGTGTTGTTGACCATGCCCTTGCGTGCCAGCGACTCCACCCGCTGCCCATCAAAGGCACTGGTATCGTCGCGAAAATGCAGAACCAGACGGTCCGGGTCGTCGGTCAGGTAGACGGACTTGGCCTTGCCGGCGTATAGCGCTTCACGTTTTTCCATGGTGGGGCTCCACAAATCAGTGTCTGAAGACCGCTGCGACTGGGCCTCGGTCATTTTATCCAATTAGCGTCTAACGGTTGTGAGCCACGTTCATGCGACGACCTGCCACTCGAAGCCGACATCCTGCGCGGCGATCAATAGCCGCGTTTCGTCGCCATCGAGCAGTGGCGCCAAGGACTCTCGCGCCAGTTCCGGCCGATTGTTCTGCTCCGAGAGATGCGAGCAGACGATACGCTGCAAGCGATCCAGCCCGACCCGGCGCAGCAGCTCATGCGCCTGGGCATTGGCCAGATGCCCCCAATCGCCACCCACGCGGCGCTTTAGGTGCGGTGGATACGGGCCTTCGGCAAGCATTCTCGGGTCATGATTGCATTCGAGAATCAGCGCATCGCAGCCAGTGAAGGCGTCGATCACATGTGCGCTCGGATGTCCCAGATCGGTCAGTACGCCAAGCCGCCGATCACGGGCGCGAAAACAGAATTGTACCGGCTCGCGAGCATCGTGAGGCACCGTCACCGGGTCGATCTCCAGGCCAGCGATGGCGAAACGCACCTGAGGCACGATCAAGCGATGCCGAGGCACGTCGCCGAGACGACCGGACAGCCAGGTGCCGGCACTCAGATAGACCGGTAAGTCATGACGCCGGGCCAGCATGCCGACGCCACTGATATGATCGCCATGCTCGTGAGTCACCAACACCGCCGCCAGTTGGCGCGGGTGCAGACCGAAACGCGCCAGGCGCCGCTCGGTTTCACGCAAGCCGAAGCCACAGTCGACCAGCACATGCGTCTCGCCATCGCTGACCAGCGTTGCGTTGCCCTTGCTGCCGCTGCCCAGCGAGGCGAAGCACAGCGAGCTTCCTGGCGGCAAGGTCATGTCATTACGGCCACGCTCTTCGGCAAGCAGCATCGCTTTCGGCAAGCCTCTTTGTCATCAGCGCAGTGTGGCGGCCAGCGTATCCAGCAGTTCACGCGCCTCGCCATCGGCGAGCGGCGTGTCTCCCGCCGAGGCAACGGTGACACGGGTTGCATTCTGGCCCGCATCGTTAACCATCAGTCGATACTGGCGTGGCTCGGCGTCACTGCCGAACAGACCGAAGAAGCTGCCGCCGTCGCCTCCATTCGGGGTGTACTCGACCAGGAATTCACCGGCGCTACGGTTCTGATCGAGGAGTTGGCCCTCGTCATCGAAGCTGTTATCAAGCTGATACAGCAACTCCGACCAGGCGCGTTCGAAATCCAGCGCCAACCACAGCTGCCATTCGCCCTGCTGGTTTTCAAGCCGCACCCGATCGACACGTGACAGGTCCTGCGCCGCCAACGATACACTGCGCTCGTCTTCATCGACCGCGCCGAGATAGCCCTGCAACGCCCTCAGACATTGCCCATTGGCGGCGGCCGGGCCTTCACAGCGCACTTCACTGGTGTTGCCACGTAGGCCCTGGCGCACGCGCAGCACCGCCTGGGTCGTTGCGATGCGCCCACGGGAGGCGTCCAGCGCGGTCACCTCGAGCCCATGATCCTCGACGAAGCCCTGCAGCTGTGGCCACACGCTGGCTGGAGCGGAGCTGACCAGCAGCCAGCGGTCGTCGCCGGCTTCGCGCAGCTCGACGAAGCGCTGGTCGCTCTGGGAGCTGACCGCCAGCGATTGCGGGCGCGGCACTTCGAATTCGCCGCTGGCCAGGAAGTCGCTATGCGCATCGGGCACCGGCATGGCGTTCTGGTAACGGCGCTCGGCACGCGTTTCAGGCAAGTCCAGCGGCGCGGTCATCTCGGCGCTGCGGTATTCCTCGTTGCGATTGTAGTAGTAGCCGTCACCGCCACAACCACTTATCACCAGCGCCATGGAAACGGCCAGCGGCATCCATTTGAACAGGGGTCTCATGCATCTACCTTCGTTTGTACGTGCGGGCCGGCTCGGCCTTTAGTCTTCCAGCACACCGGCAAGCTGCAGCGCCTCGCCGACGGTGGAGTGGTATTTCTCTGACAGCCAGGTCAGCGGCAGGCGGATACCCTGCTCGGCATAGCCCATGCGATTGAGTGCCCACTTGACCGGAATCGGGTTGGCTTCGACGCCCAGCCCGGTATGCAGCGGCATCAGACGTGTATTGATCTGGTGAGCCTTTTCGCTATCGCCGGCGACCGCCGCCTTGCACAGCTCGTGCATCGAGCGGGGCGCGACATTGGCGGTCACCGAGATATCGCCATGACCACCCATGAGGATGAATTCGCAGGCGGTGGCGTCGTCACCGGAATACAGCGCGAAATCGCTGCCCTTGAGGCGCTCGACGAGTTCCTCGGCGCGCTCCAGGTTGCCGGTAGCGTCTTTCAAGCCGATGATGTTGTCGACCTCGGCCAGGCGAAAAACGGTCTCGTTGTACAGGTCCGAGCAGGTGCGTCCCGGCACGTTGTAGAGAATCACCGGAAGATCGCCACCCTCGGCCACCGCCTTGAAATGCTGGAACAGCCCTTCCTGGGTCGGTTTGTTGTAGTAAGGGCAGACGGAGAGGCAATAATCGGCGCCGACTTCCTTGGCATAGCGCGCCAGCTCGACGGCCTCGGAGGTGGCGTTGGCGCCGGTGCCGGCGATTACCGGAATGCGCCCGCGGACTTCCTCGACCACGCTGCGGATGACGTCGAAATGCTCGGCGAAGGACATGGTGGTCGGCTCGCCGGTCGTGCCGGCGGCGACGATGGCATCGGTGCCGTTGTCGAGGTGAAAATTCACCAGACGGCGCAACGCCTCCCAATCGATCTCGCCTGTCACTTTCATCGGGGTCGCCAGCGCGACGATGCTGCCTGTGATCATCCTCGAATGCTCTCCTGTCAATCGGGACCCAATCGCCCCTTGGCCATCGTAATCGATATCCAGCCCACGAGCCTGTCGGACAAATGGTACTCAGGCAACGAAAGTCTGTACAGTTACCATCATGCATGAAGCCGTGTTGCGGTCCTGCCTGGTGGCTTTACAGATCGTGCGCGATTGCATGTAATCGTCGCCATAGCTTGCCACGCGACACGACAGATCGCCCCACCATAGTAAGGAGACCGCCATGAGCGTCAGCATCGGACAACCGGTAGCCGATTTCAGCGCAGAGGCCACCAACGACACCGCCGTGGCCCTATCGCAACTAAAGGGCCAGCAAGTGGTGATCTACTTCTACCCGAAAGACAGCACGCCGGGCTGCACCACCGAAGGCGGTGACTTTCGCGACAACAAGGCGGCCTTCGACGACGCCAACACGCTGATCTTCGGCGTCTCGCGCGATGGCATGCGGGCACATGAGAATTTCAAGGCCAAGCAGGCCTTCAATTTCGAACTGATCTCGGACCCCGATGAATCGCTATGTCGACAGTTCGACGTGATCAAGCTCAAGAAGCTGTACGGCAAGGAGCATCTCGGTATCGAGCGCAGCACCTTCCTGATCGACAAGGACGGCAAACTCGCCCGCGAATGGCGTGGCGTCAAGGTGCCGGGGCATGTCGACGAGGTGCTTGAAGCAGCCCGCGAACTCGCTGCCCAATCACGCTAGGCCGTCGCCATTCTTGCGTATCCAGTAGCGGTACTCATCGCCGGCTTCCTCGCGCGCCAGCATTTCGTGGGCACTCTGCGCGATGAACGACTCGAAGTCGCGCCATGAACCGGGATCGGTCGCCAGGACATGCAATACCGCGCCATCGTTCAGGCGCGCCAACGACTGCTTGGCCTTGAGCAGCGGCAACGGGCAGTGCAGGCCGCGCGCATCGAGCACATCATCAGGTTGCAAGGCCATGCTTCCTCCCGGAAAAATGAAAAACCGCTCCGATTTAAAGGCACTTTGTGTGTCGATTCAATGTCCCATGAAGCAATCTCGTACAGAAGCGCTTCATGCTTGAGAGAATGGCCATGCCGCATTCGCTAAAAACAACCTTGCTGGCCGGCGTCCTCGCGCTCGCTCCGCTATCCGCCGCGGCCGAATCCGTTTACGACTACGGGTTGCCCGAACTCGGTAGCGGTGGCACCAGTGTTTCCGGCGGGGAGGAATTTCGTCTCGGTCGCGCCTGGCTGCGCCAGTTTCGCGCCCAGACCCAGAGCTGGCACGATCCCATTGCCCAGGCCTACATCGAATCGCTGATCGCTCGCCTGCTGCCGTATAGCGAAATCGGCGATACTCGACTGATCGTCACTCTGGTCGACATTCGCCTGCTCAACGCCTTCGCCGTGCCCGGCGGCGTGATCGGCGTCAATGCGGGGCTATTCACCTTTGCCGCCGACAAGGATGCCTTCGCCTCGGTATTGGCCCATGAGTTGGGGCATTTATCGCAGCGTCACTACGCACGCCGAATGCAGCGCCTCGAAGAGACCCAATTGCCGACCATGGCCGCCATGCTGGCAAGCATGGTCATCGCCGCCGGCGGCGGTGGCAGCGCCGGCGTAGCAGCGATGATGGGCACCCAGGCGGCCTTCATGCAGGATCAGCTCGCCTATTCACGGCGCTTCGAGCAGGAAGCCGACCGCGTGGGGCTCGAAGCCATGGCCTCGGCCGGCCTCGACCCGCAGGCCATGCCGGAAATGTTTCGCGCCATGCAGCGCCTGACCAACCTGCAAGGCGGCAACCCGCCGGAATTTCTGCTCACTCACCCGGTTACCGAATCGCGCGTCAGCGATACCCAGGCGCGCGCCGATCAACTGACAGCGCGCGGCGCCGCTACCGACGCAGCCGATGGCGAATCGGCCTATGCCATGGTGCGCGCCCGCGCATTGCTCGAACTCAACCGCAGCAACCCCTCGCTGGCGATGGCACAGTTGCGCCAGGATGAGGCACCCAAGATCGCGCTGCGCTATCTGGAGGCACTGACCGCCGCCCAGCGCGGCGATACCGACACCGCGCTCGAGACGCTCGATGCCCTGGCCCGCCAGATGCCCAACCTGTCGATGATTCCGGCCAGCGCCGCCGAAGTCGCCCTGGATGCCGGGCGTCGCGATGCCGCGCTAAAGCGCGCCGAGCGCATTCTGCGCCTGTCGCCGGGCTATCTTCCGGCGCAGATGGTGCGTGCCGAGGTATTGCTACAGGACGCGCCGGCAGAAGCCTTTGAAGTACTGCGCGACATGAGCCAGAGCGAGTCCGAAAACCCGCATGTGTTCACGTTGCTCGCCGAAGCCGCCGGGCGCAGCGGGCACACCGCCTGGGGGCTTCTTGCGCGCGCCGAACAGCTACAGCTGACGGGTCACATCGATCACGCCATCGAACAGCTCGAGGTGGCCGAGGACGCCGCCACCCAGGCCAACGATTTTGTCATGGCCAGCCGCATTCAGGAGCGACGCGAGGAGTATCTGGAGTATCGCGAAACGCTACGCGAGTTCTGAGAGAAAAGCGCCTGCGCTCGCGGGAGCATGCCGAATCGGCCCTATCCACGCGAAACATCAGGGAGCCTATAATGATACAAACGGGGTTCACTCCTCTGTTTCGGCCGGGAAAATGCAATGGTCCTGCAGTGGTTGTCACGGCGGCTCGCCGCCTATCTTACCAAGCCAATTACCAGTCCTTCGATCAGAACGTCTACCTATGAGGCGCTTGGCAAAAGTCTTCAACCGGGTGATGTTCTATTGGTGGAAGGCAACGCCCGCATCAGTGTTGCTATAAAGTACCTTACCCAATCCACCTGGTCTCACGCAGCGTTGTACCTGGGTCCGGGCTGCGGATTGGGTGACGCTGCGAACGGCGAGCCTCATGTCCTTATTGAGGCCGACCTGGAGCAAGGAATACGCCGCTTACCCTTATCGTTTTACCGACAAACGCATACACGCATATGTCGCCCGGTGGGGTTGGATGAAAGAGACATTGCCACTCTGCGAACTTATGCACTGGGCCGCCTGGGAGATCAATACGATCTGAAAAACGTCTTCGATCTCGTTCGTTACCTTTGGCCAACGCTACCCGTGCCGGCCAGACACCGGCATAAACTGATGGTTTTCGGCAGTGGCGATCCCACAAGAACCATCTGCTCGACTTTTATTGCAGAGGGGTTTCAGCTGCTGCGTTACCCGGTCTTGCCCATTGTCGAATCGTCGCCATCAGGCGACCCGGCTTGCCGGAATGGTGGGCCTGAACGCTTCAGTCTCCGCCCCTACCGGCTCTTCACGCCCCGGGATTTCGATGCCTCCCCTTACTTCCGGATTATCAAACCAACCCTGGAGGAAGGCTTCGATTACCGGACCATCGAGTGGCAGGACACATAGCCCCGCGCAATTTACGCCTGGCTCAGCGCTTGAAATTGAGCATCCGCTCCAGCGGCTTGAGCGCACGTTGACGCAGGAGCTCGTCGACGAACACCTCGCCACTGTGATCGCGCAGCGCGCCGGCCAGATTGTCGAGCGCGTTCATCGCCATCCACGGACAGTGGGCGCAGCTCTTGCAGGTCGCGCCGTTGCCGGCGGTAGGCGCTTCGAACAGCGTCTTGTCGGGCACCGCCTGCTGCATCTTGAAGAAGATGCCACGATCGGTGGCGACGATCAGCTTGCCATGGGGCAGCGTTTTCGCCGCATTGATCAACTGCGAGGTGGAGCCCACCACGTCGGCGATCTCTACCACGCTGGCCGGCGACTCCGGATGCACCAGTACCGCGGCGTCGGGATACAGCGCCTTGAGGTCGTCGATGCCCCTGGCCTTGAATTCCTCGTGGACGATGCAGGCGCCGTCCCACAGCAGCATGTCGGCGCCGGTTTTCTGTTGGATATAGCCACCCAGGTGCTTGTCCGGCGCCCAGAGGATCTTTTCGCCACGCGCCTGCAGGGTCTCGATCACATCGACGGCGATGGAAGACGTCACCACCCAGTCGGCGCGCGCCTTCACCGCCGCCGAGGTATTGGCGTAGACCACCACGGTTCGGTCAGGGTGTGCATCGCAGAAGGCGCTGAACTCGTCGACCGGGCAGCCGACATCCAGCGAGCAGGTCGCCTCGAGCGTGGGCATCAATACGCGCTTTTCGGGCGAAAGGATCTTGGCGGTCTCACCCATGAAGCGCACACCGGCGACCACCAGGGTCGAGGCCTCGTGTCGCGCGCCGAAGCGGGCCATTTCCAGGGAATCCGCCACGCAACCGCCGGTTTCCTCGGCGAGTTGTTGAATGGCGTCGTCGGTATAGTAATGCGCCACCAGCACGGCGTTACGCTCATGCAGCAGACGCTTGATCTCATCGATGCGCGCTTCGTCCTCGGCGGGAATCCGCGTCGGGCAATAAGCGCGAGCCAAGTGCTCTCGCACCAGGGCGTGGGAAGTCATGGTCGTCATCGTGTCTACCACTGCGACAGGCAGGGGCTCCCCCTGCGGTTACCACAAGCGCCCGAGTTCGATCGCTTCGATCTCCGACGCACCTGCTGGCATGATACTGCGCGACGCATGCGCTGCACAGCCTTGCCATATAATGGGACAGTAACACGCCGCCACCGATCCATCGCCATGGATCGGGGAATGCCCTGAAAGCAAAGCGCCCTCGCATCGATAATGCGAGGGCGCTTCACGAAAAGCATTGGTGGGTCGTGTAGGATTCGAACCTACGACCAATTGGTTAAAAGCCAACTGCTCTACCAACTGAGCTAACGACCCATCGCCGACCCTCGGACCTCCCATGATCGGGAGATGGTGGGTCGTGTAGGATTCGAACCTACGACCAATTGGTTAAAAGCCAACTGCTCTACCAACTGAGCTAACGACCCTCCGACAGGGCGCACATAATACTGACAGCACCCTAACCTGACAAGGATTTTTCGGCACCACACGCGTCGCGAAATGCCCGTTTGCCGCCTGTCGGTATCCGCTCAGTGCGACGCGATCATCGCGGTCAGATCCTCGGCGACCAATGGCAGTACCTCGAACCAGGAGAGGTATGGCGTGCCGCCCGTGCCATTGACCAGCACGCTGAACGAACCCCAGCGCCCGCTCTCGGTGCGAAAATAGCCGCCCAGCGCGCGCACCGAGATCGGCTGATTGAGCGTGCCGGTCTTGAGCATCACATGGCTCTGGAAAAGGTCGCTGCCACGGCGGATGAAGGTCATCGGCCCGTTGACCGGCAACTGCATGCCGGCGACGAAGGTCGGGAACAGCGCCGGGCGATGATACATCGCCTCGAGCAGCGCATTGACACCCTGCGCCGAGGTGCGGTTTTCGGGCGTCAGGCCACTGCCGCTAAGCAGGGTCAACGGCCCATGACCCGGCAACCCACGGGCGAAGCGCTCGAGTTCGGCACCGGCCTGGGGCAGTGTCGCGCGTGGCGACTCGACCAGGTCCAGGGCAAGCATGTCGGCCATGAAGTTGTTCGAGTAATTGAGCGTGCGCAGCAACAGCTCCTGCAGCGGCTTGCCATCCACCGCGGCTAGCTGGCGCGCGCTGGCCGGTGGGCGCGTGTCGCTGGTCGTGGCGCCGCCGGCGACTTCGATGCCGGCATCCTCGAGCATGGCGAGCAGCGTCTGCGCCGTCTGTCGGGCAGGGTCGGAGCTGGCGCGATAGATGCCTCGCGGGTAGGTTCCCAGGGCGATCTGACCACGCACGATCATGGTGTCGCCTTGCGCGTCGGTAACACGCTCGGCACTAAGCGAGGTCGGGCCACCGCGGGTGGTCGTGGTGACCCGGTTATCGACACGCATGGAGGGCGTGACGGTATCGCAACTGCGAACCCGCGCCTCGGCACCGGCTTGCCTGCCCGGCACCACCTTCAGGCACCAGCTACCGTAGTTGACCCCCGCCGACGAGAGCAGCGCGCTGTAGGCGTTGTCGCTGCGCGTGCGCGATTTACAGCGGTCGGTGGTAATGCACTTGACCGGACCGAAGCGCCATTGGCTGATCACCAGTTGACCGTCGATACGCGTGACATCATGCATGCGCAAACGCTGAATCAGGCGCCACAGGTCCTCTGAAACCAGCGCCGGGTCGCCGCCGCCAACGAACACCAGATCACCTTGTAGAACGCCCTGAGCATCGATAACGCCGGTGGTAACCAGCTGCGTGGAAAAGCGATGCTGCGGCCCCCACTGATCGAGTGCCGCCGCCGCGACATAAAGCTTGGAGACCGAGGCCGGCGACAATTGACGTTGCGGAGCGATGGCACCCAATACCTCGCCGGTGTCGAGCAACTGTGCCTTGGCACTGATCAGAAAGCCTTTTTCGGCAAGGCTCGAGACATGCTCGAAGCCGGCGGCAAGAGTCTTGAGAGGCGCAGCAATCAGCAAACCGGCGGCAAATAGTGCGGCGAACGGGCGTAGCATGATGGATGATCCCAATAATGACAGTGCCCCTAGACTAGTGGGCCGACACGCTTGAGAAAACCTGTATCACGACTACGCCACCAATAATCATTGCCAGGCCCGCTACCGCCGGCAGATCGAGCTTCTCGCCGAAGGCCACCACGCCGATCAGCGTCACCAGCACGATGCCCAGCCCAGCCCAGAAGGCATAGGCAATGCCCACCGGAATCGTGCGCAACACCAGCGTCAACATATAGAAGGCCACCGCGTAGCCCACCACCACCACCACGCTGGGCCAGAAGCGGGTGAACTCCTGAGAGGCTTTCAGTGCGCTGGTGCCCAATACTTCGGCAACGATCGCCACGAACAGATAAACGTATGCCATCAGCCACCTCCCTGCGCCAGCCGGCGGCGCATCCACACGTCGAATAGGGTATTGAAGACCAGCGCATAAACCATGAAAAACAGCATGAAGCCCAGATCCAGCCAGAAGGCCTCGATGAGTCCCATGTCCAGCCACCAGGCGACACCGGGCAGCGTCATGACCAGCAGGCCGACCTCGAAGCCCAGCGATTGGGCGATACGCTGCATCAAGCTACGCTTGCGCGTCGGCACCCAATGGTCGAACAGTCGATTCCAGACCAGGTTCCAGAGCATGGCAAACGTCGCCAGCACGACCGTCAACATGCCCATCTGAGCGATCCCATGACCGGTCAGCCAGCTCGCCAACGGCGTTGCCATTAGCAAACCGCCGGCTTCGAACAGCGTCGTGTGCAGCAGGCGCTCACCCCAGCTACGCATTTTTAGCTCCGATTAAGCAGATGAAATAGAGACCTGCCCGCATTCTAGCCGCTATATTGATGGGAACGAGTTAATACCCATCAGGAAAGCAGATAGCTCAATGCACTGGAATCTCGATCAACTGGCCTGTCTGCTGGCAGCCGCCGAGCACGGCTCCTTCTCGGCGGCGGCGCGCAAGCTGGGCAAGGCGCAGTCGGCGGTCAGCACCGCCATCGCGCATCTCGAAGTCGATCTGGGTCTGACGCTGTTCGAGCGCAGCGGGCGCACCCCGACGCTGACTGCCGCCGGCGCCGCAATGGTCTCGGAAGCCAGGGAGATCCTGCGCCAGTGCGATCAACTTCAGGGGCGAGCCCTGGCGCTAGCCAGTGGCGAGGAGCCGCGCCTGACTCTGGCGGTGGACGAAGCGCTGCCCTACCCGCCGTTGATAGACACCCTGCTGGCCCTGGCGGAGCGCTGGCCAGCGCTGGAGCTGTCGCTGCTCAACGGCGCGCAGGCGGAGATTCCCCACTGGGTCGATGACGGCACCGCCGATCTCGGCGTGCTGTTCAGCCAGCCGACCCTGCCGGCCACCCTGGCGGTGCGCCAGATCGCCCGCCTGTCGCAGACCGTGATCGTGGCCGCCAGTCACTCCCTGGCGCGTCGGCCAACGGTACGCCTCTCGACGCTCAGCCGCTATCGCCAACTGGTGGTGGCCTCGCCCTTGGGCGGCAATCGCCAGGTGCGCCTGTCACCCAGGGTGTGGCAGCTCAACAGCTACTACGCCATCGCCGAACTGGTCGCCCAGGGCATCGGCTGGGCGCTGGTGCCCGAGCATATCGCCGCCTACCCGATGTACCGCGAACTGCTGCGCAGGTTGACCATCAGCGAACTCCCCGACCCGCCCAGCGTCGGTGTCGAGCTGGTGCATCGCCGTGCCGGCGCGCAGGGGCCTATCGCACGCTGGCTGCAGGATGAACTCAGCGCCCGGCTTTCACGCTAGGGCTATTCTGGTAACAGGGACGGGCAGTGCGGTAGAGCGACCGTCAGTCGCCATAGCGCTTGCCCGCTCAGGTGATATTTGCGCTCGAAGGGGCTGAGATACGCGTTCGTCGGCTCGTGTTCGAGAATGGCCGCGCGCAGGCCGGTAGCCTGCTCGACCGCCAGCGCGAATTCCTCGACATACAATCGCCAGTTGGAGCGCAGTTCGAGCCGCCCGCCCAGCGCCAGAATCGTCGGGAACACCGGGTGGCCGTGCCAGCGCATCTTGAGATGCGACGCCTTGGGATAGGGGTTGGGATATAACAGATAATGCTGCAGCGGCCGCCAGCCGGCCTCCAGCGCCAGGCGCCAGAAATCGACCAGATCGGCGCGCACCAGCAACGCGTTGTCGGACAGCGTGCCGTGATCGCGAGACAGCCGGTCGGCGCTGCGGTCGATGCCGATGACCGCGCAATCGGGATGGCGCTCGGCCAGGCAGCGCGTCGACAGCCCCACCCCGCAACCGGCATCGAGGATCAACGGTGCCTGACGCGCGGCCAGCCAGGCATCGGCCTCGACGAACGCCGCGCGTGTGTGTTCGGCGACCGGCTTGCGTAGCGGATGCTCCAACGCCCGCGCGACGCGACGCGACACGTCGTCATGGGGTCCGGTCTGGTTGGTAACGATGGAGCGAGACGTGGCATGCATACGGCGATGGGCAATCAATGGCATGGCTAATGAGCGGCCAGTCTATCAGCTTGCCTTCATGGCATGGCAATCTCTCTCACCCGCCCGCATGACGGAGCTGTGGACCGGGTGCTATCATCGCGCACCAGATTCGATTCGCCATAGTCGCTGCCGGCCCGGCGAGCGCTCGCTTACTCGGCCATGCAGGACTCGATGACGCGTAAAGACTTAACAGCAGCGAGGGACGCGGCTTGTCACAGTTACCGGTGATTGTCGGCATGGGCGGTGTCAACGCCGCTGGCAGAACCTCGGGCCACCAGGCGTTTCGGCGCACGGTGCTCGATGCCTTGCCCGTGGAAGACCAGACACGGACCCTGATCGGCCTGGCGGCCATGATGCAAATAGTCGTTCGCCAGGAGGACGGCAGTTGGCTGGATACTGACGGCAATCGCTTGATGGATAACGAGGTCGCGATTCGCTATCGCCAGCGGATTCTCGATCACACCTTGATCCGACGCATCGAGAAAGCGCATTTCGATGTCGACGGCATTGCCGCCAATCGCCACGCTCAGCTCAATCTCGACGCCCCACTGGTCTTTCACACTCGTCGACGCCAACTGCCCGAGCCGCTGCCCGCCAACTGGCAGGTACGCGAACTCGACCGCCGCCAGGTGGAAGTCAGCGTGCCGGCCGGCGCACTCGACGTGCTGTTGCCCGAGCGCCGCCCGGCGCCGGTTCGCGCCGCCGGACAACTGCCCAGCGGCTTCGAGCCCAGCCTGCTGTATCGCAGCGTGCACCATCCGCGTGGGCTGTCGATGGCGGTGTTCGGCGCCAGCGACTGCCTGGGCCAAAGCGGGCTGGACTGGAACACGCTACACGACCGCCTCGATCCCGATCAGATCGGCGTTTATGCTGGCAACTCCATCGGTCAGCTCGACGAACAGGGCTGGGGCGGTCTGCTCAGGTGTTTCGTTTCCGGCAGCCGCGCCACCTCCAAACAGATGCCGCTGGGCTACGGTCAGATGCCGGCCGATTTTCTCAATGCCTATGTGCTGGGCAGCGTCGGCTCGACCGGCGCGGTGCAGGGCGCGTGCGCCAGCTTTCTCTACAATTTGCGCCAGGGCATCGAGGACATCGCCAGTGGACGCTGTCGCGTGGTGATGGTCGGCACCAGCGATGCACCGGTGACCCCGGAGATCATCGAAGGCTTCCGCGCCATGGGTGCGCTGGCCGATGACGATAGCCTCAAGGCATTGGACGCACTGAGCCTGCTGACCGATGCCGATTACCAACGCGCTTGCCGACCCTTCGCGCGCAACTGCGGCTTCACCATCGCCGAGGCCAGCCAGTTTATCTTGTTGATGGACGACAGCCTGGCACTGGAAACCGGCGCGCAGATTCTCGGCTCGGTGCCCGGCGTGTTCGTCAATGCCGATGGCTGGAAGCGCTCGATCTCGGCGCCGGGTATCGGCAATTAC
Organism: Modicisalibacter muralis; assembly: GCF_900102945.1. Classification (GTDB taxonomy): domain Bacteria; phylum Pseudomonadota; class Gammaproteobacteria; order Pseudomonadales; family Halomonadaceae; genus Modicisalibacter; species Modicisalibacter muralis. The sequence goes on from NZ_FNGI01000003.1 coordinate 274,316, forward strand.
ATTACGCTTGGCAAGGCGGTGGCGCTGGCTCGCGACATGCTCGGTGAACAAGCCGTGCGCGAGCGCAGCTTCGTGCATGCGCATGGCACCAGCACACCCAAGAATCGCATTACCGAATCCCACGTACTGGATTGCATCGCTCGCGCCAACGGCATCGAGTCCTGGCCGACAGTCGCCGCCAAGGCCTTCGTCGGCCATTCTCAGGGCAGCGCCGCCGGCGATCAGTTGACCAGTGCACTGGGCAGCTTCGCGCATGGGCTACTGCCGGGTATTCCAACCCTCGACGCGGTAGCCGATGACGTGCATGACGAACGTCTCAAGCTGTTTCGCGAGCCGCTGGCCTTCGACGCCGATGCGGCCTTCATCAATGCCAAGGGCTTCGGCGGCAACAACGCCACCGGCCTGCTGCTGTCGCCCAAGATCACTGAGCGGCTATTGATCCAGCGTCACGGGCAGGCCGCCGTCAGCGACTGGAAACGGCGCCGCGAGGCGACCATCGCCGCCAGCGAGACCTACCAGCGACATGCCGACGACGCGCATTTTGCAGTCATTTATCGCTTCGGTGAAGGCGTGCTCGAAGGCCCGGAATTGCAAATCGACGCCCATGACATCCATATTCCCGGCTATGCGCGGCCAGTCTCGCTGGCGGTGGATAACCCGTTCGGCCGGCTCGACGAAACACCGGACCCAGAATAGCCGACACCACGCATGCTGCGGCAAATGCCATCGCGCTTTATTGTCGCTATGCGAGGCTTCGAGTACCCTGATTGCCCGGCTCCACGAGCCGGCAATGCGATCCGATCCGGCATAGGACGCGCCCATGAACACCGTGGTTTACCCCGGCACTTTCGACCCCATTACCAATGGCCATTACGACCTGATCGAGCGCGCCGCGCGCATCTTCGATACGGTAGTGGTGGCCGTCGCGGAGAGCCCTGGCAAGCAGCCGACGCTGGATATCGACACCCGCGTCGCGCTGATTCGCGAGGTGACTCAGGATCTCGGCAACATCGAGGTCACCGGCTTCAGTTGCCTGCTGACCGAGTTGCTCGATCAACAGGGCGCTCGGATCATCCTGCGCGGCCTGCGTGCGGTCTCCGACTTCGAGTACGAACTGCAACTGGCCAATATGAACCGCGCCCAGGCACCGCATGTCGAAAGCCTGTTTCTGACTCCGGCGGTCGAGAATTCCTACATTTCCGCCACCATCGTGCGCGAGATCGCACGCCTGGGCGGTGATATCAGCCGGCTCGTGCATCCACGGGTCGCCGACGCGCTACGCGCGCATTATCATTTGGATAAACCTTCAGGCCAGTGATGGTCGCTCATCACGTAGCGAGGATTCGAACCATGGCCCTGATCATTACCGACGAGTGCATCAACTGCGACGTCTGTGAACCCGAATGCCCCAACGGCGCCATCTCCGCCGGGGAAGAAATCTATGTCATCGATCCCAACCTGTGTACCGAGTGCGTCGGGCATTTCGACGAGCCGCAGTGCCAACAGGTCTGCCCGGTGGACTGCATTCCGCTCGATCCCGAGCGTGAGGAAACCCGCGAGGAGTTGATGCAGAAATATCACCTCATCACTGCGGCGTGAGGCCACTGGGTTTTAGTGCAACCATTGAGAAGCCCCTGCGGGGGCTTCTGCATTTCCAGCCTCGTTCGAATCCCACTTACCGCTAAGGCGACCCAGTGCCCACCAACTCGCGTTCCCCCTTCCAGCGCGTCTGGATACTCGCCTGGCCGATCATCCTGTCGAACATCACCGTGCCCCTGCTGGGGCTGGTCGACACCGCCGTGGTCGGCCACCTGCCCGATTCGCGCTATCTGGCCGGGGTGACATTGGGCGCGACGCTGTTCGGCTTTCTGTACTGGGGCTTCGGTTTCCTGCGCATGGGCACCACCGGGCTGACCTCACAGGCGGTGGGTCGCGAGGACGACGGCGCGGTGCGCAACCTGCTCGGCCAGTCGCTGCTGATGGCAGGGATGATCGGCGCGCTGCTGATCATATTTTCCGGGCCGCTGGTCGCATTGGGCCTGTGGCTGCTCGACGGTAGCCGGGAGGCCACCCGGCTGGCCGGCGAATACGCCGGAATACGGATTCTCTCGGCGCCGGCGGTGCTCGCCAATTACGCCATTCTCGGCTGGTTTCTGGGTCAGCAGAACAGCCGCGTAACGCTTGCGATCATGGTGCTGACCAACAGCGTCAATATCGTGCTCGACCTGGTGTTCGTGGTCGGCCTGGGCATGACCGTCGACGGCGTGGCCTGGGCCACGGTAATCGCCGACTACAGTGCGTTGGCGTTGGGGCTGTGGCTGGTACGGCGCCAGCTCGAGTGGCTCGAAGGGCGCTTCCTGCGTGAACGGTTGCTGCGCATCAAGGCATATGCCGAGTTGTTCCAGGTCAATGCCCACCTGTTCGTGCGCACCCTGGGGCTGTTGTTCGCGACGGCTTTCTTCACCGCGCAGGGGGCGGGTCAGGGCGATGTGATTCTCGCCGCCAATGCCGTCCTGCTGCAGTTCATCATGCTCACCTCCTATGGGCTGGATGGCTTCGCACATGCCGTCGAGGCGCTTACCGGGCGCGCCATCGGGCGTCGCGACTGGCAGGAATTCGGCGCGTCGGTGGGCGCGGCGACGCGCCTCTCGCTGCTCACCGCCGGGGCCGCGATGCTGATCTTCGCGCTGGGTGGTAACGCGCTAATCGCCTTGCTCACCGATCTGGCGGCGGTGCGCGAGGCCGCCGCCGTCTATCTGCCCTGGATGGTGCTGATGCCGGCGCTGGCGGTATGGAGCTATCTGCTCGACGGCGTCTTCATCGGCGCCACCGCGACCCGCGAAATGCGCAATAGCATCTTCATCGGCCTGGCCATCTACCTGCCCGCCTGGTGGCTGACCCAGCGCCTGGGTCTGGGCAATCATGGCCTGTGGCTGGCCTTTTGCTTGTTCACATTGGTGCGCTCGATGACCCTCGGCGCCTATTACCTGCACTACCGGCGTCACCGCTGGCGCTTCAGCGCTCGTTAGCCCGTCACCGCAGAACGATACGCGCCGCCATCGCGCGCCAAAATATGGTAAACCTGAGCTTTATGCCCAACTCAATGGATCGCGACCCGACATGACGCCAGACGATCTCCCCCGCCAGCACGAATTGACCATGACCGTGCTGATGACCCCCGACATGGCCAACTTCAGCGGCAAGGTACACGGCGGCGCCATCCTCAAGAAGCTCGACGAGGTCGCTTACGCCTGCGCCAGCCGCTACTCGGGCAGCTACGTGGTAACGCTGTCGGTGGACCAGGTGCTGTTCAAGCAACCGATCAACGTCGGCGAGTTGGTCACCTTCCTAGCCTCGGTCAATCATGTCGGCAGCTCGTCGATGGAGATCGGAATCAAGGTGATCGCCGAGTCGATCCAGGAAAAGGTCATCCGCCATACCATCAGTTGTTACCTGACCATGGTCGCAGTGGACGAACAGGGCCGCCCTGCACGAGTACCACCGCTGCAACTCGAAACGCCAGTGCAGAAGCTGCGCTTCGAACAGGCGGCGCTGCGCAAGAAGCTACGCAAGCAGGCCGAGGAGGAGTCGCGTCGCACTCACCGCAATCACTTCGCCGAAAAGCCGCGCTGATATGCAGCAGTTGCGTCTTGCGTCACGCCCGCAAGGCGAATTGCGCAACGAGCATTTCGCGCTCGTCGAGACACCGGCGCCAAGGCGCGATTCGGCCGCGCTGCTGCTACGGCCACGTTATATCAGCGTCGACCCCTACATGCGCACGCGGATGCGGGCCGAGGGCTACGACTATATCGAACGCTGGGACGCCGGCAGCGTGCTCTCCGGCTGGAGCTTGGCCGAGGTCGAGCACAGCCGCCACCCCGCTTGGCAACGCGGCGACTGGGCGATCGGCCATCTGCCCATGCAGACGCTCGTCGCTCACGATGGCACGGCGCTGCGCTGCCAGCCGCCCGGCGACCCGCCGCTGGCCTTCATGCACCCGCTGGGCATGACCGGCTTTACCGCCTGGCTGGGCATGTGCGTGCTGGGTAAACCGGGGCCGACCGATACGGTGCTGGTATCGGCTGCCGCCGGCGCGGTGGGCTCGATCGCCGCGCAGCTGGCGCGCAACGCCGGCGCACGGGTGATCGTCACCGCCGGGCGCGCCGACAAGCGTGACTGGCTGCGCAGCCTGGACTTTGCCACGGTTCTCGATCATCGCCGCGAGGATTTCGCCGAACGCCTGGCCGAAGCCGCTCCGCAGGGCATCACGCTGAACTTCGAGAGCGTCGGCGGCGGTGTTTTCGCTGCCGCTAACGATGTCATGCGCACCGGCGGGCGGGTGGTGGTGTGCGGTTTGATCAGTCAATATCAGCAGGCCGACCCGCGACGCGCACCACCCAACATGGCGCTGCTCGGCGAGCGCGGGGTCGCGGTGATACCGTTCGTAGCGCCGCACTTCAGCCAGCGCTACGCAGACTTTCTGGCCGAGACGACGCCACGCGTTACGCACGGCGAACTGCACTGGCGGCTGGATGTCGTGCAGGGCGGTCTGGCCGCGCTACCCGAGGCATTGATCGGTCTGCTGGCCGGCGCCAATCTCGGCAAGCGGATCGTGGCACTCTAAGGCTCTGCCCGAAAAGTCGGCGAGCGACGATCAAACAAGGCAAAAATCGGCGAAAAGACGGAGTTTACTGAAGTAAATGAGTATTTCGAGCCGATTTTTAACGCCGTATGGTTGAGCGCAGGCAGTTTTCAGGCAGAGCCTTGGACGGGGCGAGGAGTACGACAGATGCAACGGGAAACGCGTAGGCCGTCACGCAAGACTACCGGCGAAGCCCTCGCCAGGGGGGAGGAACCGCTACCGCAGTTGTCATATCGCAACCGCTCGCCGCGCGGCGAGCGACTGCAACTCGGCTGGGACCTGCTGATCATCGTGCTGGTTATCGCCAACCTGGCACTGCTGCTGTTCGATAGCCTGTTCCTGATACCGCCCTTGAACAACGCCTTCGAAGCGCTGGCACCGGGTCTCTACGCCGCCTATGACACGACGATTCACGCCAACTTTCTGGCCATCGACCTGGCCTTCGTCGCGGTATTCGTTTTCGACGTACTGCTTGGCTGGTCGGTGGCGATTGCCGAACGGCGTTACCACCGCTGGTTCTTCTACCCCTTCGTGCACTGGTATGACGTGATCGGCTGTATCCCGCTGGCCGGCCTGCGCTGGCTGCGCGTGCTGCGCGTGATTTCACTGCTATATCGCCTGCAGCGCCTGGAACTGATCGACGTAAGGCGCTGGTATCTGTACGGCGTGCTGGCCAAGTATTACACCATCGCGCTGGAAGAACTCTCCGACCGGGTGGCGATCCGCCTGCTGGGCAGCGTTCAGGATGAAATTCGCCACAGCGACGTCTTTTCGCGGCGTATCGCCGATGAGGTCGTAGCGCCGCGCAAGCAGCAACTGGTGCAGGAGATCACCCAGCGCCTGGAGACGTCGCTGAGTGGTGTGTACGCCGACAATCGCGCGCTTATCGCCCGCTACATCAGTGCTCTGGTCGGGCGTACCATGCACGAAAGCCACGAAATCCAACGTCTGCGTCGCTTGCCCTTCGGCAGCCAACTGGCCAATGCCATGGATCAGACGCTGAGCGACATCGCCGGCAAACTGGTCCAGGAAGCCGTCGCTGGGCTACGCTCCCCGGAGTTCAGCTCGCTGCTCGAGCGCCTCGCCGACAGCGGCTTCGACGCCCTGGTCGCGACCGATACGCGCAGCGAACGCATCACCGAGCAGGTGCTGATCGACGTGCTGGAGATCCTCAAGGAGCAGGTCGCCACCAAGCGCTGGCAGGACCGGTACGATTGAACCGTCAGCCCTGCATCTCGAGTATCGTATACGGCGCCTCGCAGGCATGGCGTTCGTCACGCTCGTCGATCGAACCCAGCCCCATATGGCGGTCATTGTCGTAGGCAACGAATAGCCGCTTGCTGTCGATCACCGCCAGGCCCTCGGCCTTGTGCTCGAACTCCAGCGGTCGTCCCTGCTCGTCGCCGACCAGTTGCGGCGCGTGGCCGGCGGCGAAGTCTTCCAGCGAGATTGCCCACAGATAGCCGCCGATGCGCTCGACACCCCCATCTTCGGTCTCAAAGCTGGTCAGCAGGTAAAGGCGCTCGTTGAAGGGATCGTATTCCAGGCTCGACAAGCCGCAAACATGGCGCACGCCGTCATGGCGGCCCGGATCGAAGTCATAAAGGCTGCGCAACTCATCGAGGAACGTCAGGTTGCCGTTGGCATTGACGCGATAATGCGCTCCCACCACCCGACAGACATAGTCAAAATCGTCATGCGCGTTGCCCTGCTCGCGCACCCCAAACAGCAGTAGACCATCGCCGCGCTCGCCGGGAATCGACGCCAAGCCCTCGATCTTGTAATAGGACGTACCGATGGCGCCATCCAGCTTGTTACGCAACTCCAGCGAGCCTTCGATGCCATCGCGGGGATCGGGGTCGACGACGCGAACGTTATGCGGCTCGCCCAGCGGCCAGATCAGGAAGTGGTTATAGGCATTCAGATCGTGACTGACATCATCGATGCGATCGAAGCCGGTCGTCGCCAGTACGTGCCGACCATCCACGGTCAGCGCGAAATCCTCGTATTTGGTGGCGCGTGCGATGGCCCCGTCAGTGAAATATTCCAGAGTGGAGTCGTCGGGCAGCCCACTGCTGTCGATACTCACCGCGAACACCGCTGAACGCCCGGCGCCGGGAATTGGTTTATCGCTGGCCAAAATCAGCCGCGAGCCATCGAAGACCACGGCCGAAACCTCGGCATTGGCCAGTTTACCCCGTTCATCGCGCAAACCGGCCGGAAAACAATGTAGCGTGCCATGAGAAAGCACTTTAGCCTGGGTCATGACGGATTCCTCGTAAACGGGTTCATGATCAACCTGAGGGCCGTCACCAATGAATGCAAGTCACGCAGCTACAGCGTTCGCCAGGGCGTGCTCGGCGCGCCTTCCAGGGCCGTGGCGATCGTCTCCAAGGCATGGGACAGCGCGGCACGATCGCGCGCCGCGCCAGTGCACAGCCTGATCGCCTGAGGCGCGGGTTCGCTACCCACGCAGAACGGCTCGGCGCTGGTCACCCGCACGCGCTGGCGCTCGAGCTGCTCGAGCAGGGCCGCCGCGCGCCAACCCGCCGGCAGTTCCAGCCACAGATGAAAGCCATGCGGTCGCCCGCGCGGCGCGAAGGCCGCCAGCCGCTCGCAGGCCATGCGCTGGCGCGCGGCGAGTTCTTCGAGTTGCCAGGCCAGCAGCTTCGCGGCAGCGCCGCTTTCGATCCAGCGACACGCCGCCTCGACCATCAACGGTGGCACCATCCAGCTCTGCGCGCGCTGCGGGATCGCTAACCGCTCGCGGAGTGCCGGCGGCGCTCGCAAGGTACCGATACGCAGCCCGCCGGCGATCACCTTCGAGGTGCTGAACAGGTAAATCGTACGCTCCGGGGCCAGCCGGTAGAGTGGCGTGCCACGCTCCTCGGCCGGCAGGTACTGCACACCGTCTTCGACGATCCAGAAATCGTATGCGCGAGCCAGCTCGACGAGCCGCTCACGGCGCGCTTCGGGCAGGCAGGCGCCGGTAGGGTTGTTCTGATCCGGCGTGACGTAAACCAGCCGTGGCGGCTGCTGGGCGCACAGCCGGGCCAGCGCCTCGACATCCATGCTGTGATCGTCGAGCGGCACGCGTAACGCCTTGAGGTGCAATTGCTGGGCGGCGTTGATCAGCCCCGGATAGGTCAGCGCGCCGGCAGCAATTCGCTCACCGGGCTGGGTCAGCGTCTGCAGCGCCAGATAGATGCCGTGCTGACCGCCCTGGGTGACCACCAGTTCCTCGGCATCGACCGGCATACCCAATCGCGTCATCCACCTCGCCAGGGCCTCGCGATGCCGGGGCATGCCCTGTTCGGGCTGATAATTCACCGCTTGCGTCAGCGCTGCGGGGTCGCGGCCGATCGCGTTTAGCACCTCGCCCAGCGCGAGTGGGCGATCGGGATGGGGTGGCGCCAGACTCAGGCTGAGATCGACGATATCGGTGTCGCCGCCAGCGGCGATCTGGTGGAAGGCCAAGGCCGGCGACTCGGCGCCACGTACGTAGGTGCCACTGCCGACCCGCGCCTCGACCAGTCCGCGCCGCTCGACTTCAGCGTAGGCGCGGGTCACCGTGCCCACGGTGACGCCAAGGGCATCGGCCAGCCGCCGCTGGGGCGGTAGGCGAGCGCCTGCGTTCAGTTCACCCCTGGCGATGGCATCGGCGACGGCATCGGCGAGCAGGCGATAACGCGTGCCGGATGCCGGTAGTGCTGGAACCCATATTGTCATGGTGACAATAAACTCATTGACGGCCTTGTTAGGTACATTATGCTGCAATCAGTGAAACATTCCAGCCTTTAAACAAATATTGTATGGGCACAATACAATGGAAGGATTGGCCTTTCTGGGTCCCGCGGCGCTGTACATGATTTCGATGACCATCACGCCGGGGCCCAACAACCTGATGCTCACGGCATCCGGCGCCAACTATGGTTACTGGCGCACGCTGCCGCACATTCTCGGCATCATGTTCGGCTGCCTGGTGTTGTTTTCGGCCATCGCGCTGGGCCTGGGTTTGTTGTTCGAACGCTATCCGCTGTTCCAGATGGCGCTCAAGATAGCCGGTAGCGCCTACCTGCTCTACCTGGCCTGGAAGATCGCCAGCGCACCACCGCCGGATCTGAGCGTGCGGGGTACCGGGCGGCCACTGACGTTCTGGCAGGCCGCCGCCTTCCAGTTCGCCAACCCCAAGGCCTGGGTGATGGGTCTGGCCTTGATGGCGGGTTTCCTGCCCGCCGGGGGCAATACCTGGTGGAACGCCCTGATGCTGGCCGGCTTCGCCGAGTTGATCGCGCTGCCTTGCATCTCGCTATGGGCAGGTTTCGGCATGGCGATCGCCCGCTACATCCGCAGCCCACGCAGCTGGCGTATCTTCAACGTCGGCATGGGCGCGATGACCGCCGCCTGCGTGGTTTTCATTCTCGGCTGATAGTCATCGGCGATAAGGCCGGGCTTCGTGATTACGAGAAAAGTCTTAAGCCCGGCCAGGATTCGCCGATACAATGGGTTACCTATCCAGGTTTGCAGTACCGGGGCTTCCGCCATGGCGTCAAGCGAGTCTACTCGTACCACCGTACTGTTCGCCCGTCAGCCGATCTACGATCGCCAGCGAGGGCTCGTCGGTTGCGAACTGCTGTTTCGACCCTGCCCCGACACCAATGCGTGCAGCATGCCGTTCGATGGCGATATCGCGACGCTGCAGGTCATGATCAGTGCCTTCACCGAGACCAATATCCGTGAGGTTTGCGAACATACCCCGGCCTATATCAATTTCACCGCCAGCACGCTGAAGACGGAACTGCCCTTCTCGCCAAACGATATGGTCGTCGAGATTCTCGAAACGGTCGAGGCGGACGCTGAGGTCATCGCCGCGATTCGGCGCTGCCAGGCCCAGGGCTACCGAATCGCGCTAGACGATTACCGCCTGAAGGATATCGACCACCCGCTGCTGCCCTTCGCCGATATCGTCAAGCTCGACTATCCCCATTTCGATACCATCGAGTTGACACGGCTAGTCGTTGCGCTGAGGCAGGCCTCCCCCCGCCTGCTGATTCTCGCCGAGAAAATCGAGACCCATGAGGATTTCCTGTGTTGCCTCGAGGCCGGTTGCGACCTTTTCCAGGGTTATTTCCTGGCGCGGCCGGCGCCGGTGCAGGGCCAGCACATGCCACAGAGCCGGCTTTCGGTCATGCAGTTGCTGGCCAAGCTCAACCACCCCGATGTCAGTATTCGCGAACTGACCGACATCGTCCAGCGCGATCCCTTCATGAGCGTCAGGCTGATGAAAATGGCCGATAGTGCCTATTATCGGCGCGCTCACGACATCACCTCGGTACAGATGGCCGTGACGCTGATCGGCCAGCGTCGAATTCGCAACCTGGCCAGCATGCTGGCGCTGACCAAGCTGGACGACAAGCCCCACGCCCTGCAAAAGCTGGCATTGATACGCGGTTATCTGTGTGAGGAACTCGCCGAGCACCTACCCGACAGGCCGACATCGGGCTTCACGGTGGGCCTGTTTTCCTGTCTGGATGCCTTTTTCGATCTCCCGCTCGATACCATTCTCGATGACATTCCGCTGCACGACAGCATCAAGCAGGCCATTCTCGCGCACAGCGGTTCCATCGGGCTGATTCTGTCGACGGTGCTGCATCTGGAACGCTGTGAACTGGACACTCTCGACTGGCCCGCGCTGGGCGCGCTCGGCATTACCCCCGAACGGCTAAGTCACGCCCAGCAGCACGCTATCGAAATCACCAATACACAGTGGTAGTGCAATTGGCTGGCACTTCATCGCCCGGGTATCAGCCGCAGTTCAACTCGGTGATTCGTCCACTGGCATCGAGGTGGATATTCAAACGGTCATGACGGTAATCCATGGTGTAGGCCTGCCCCGGTCGAATCACTCGTACGCGCCCGGCATCGCTCTGGGCGGCAATCGTCTGCTCGAGCGTCGCGCTGTAGGGCTCGCCGCGATACGCCTGCACCTGCGCCGCGCCACACTCACCGCCACTCGACTGGGGCATGGGTGGCGGCCGTGGCGGCTCCTCCGGCGGTGGTGTCGCCGAACAGGCGGCGAGCAGGCCGGCCGTCAACAGACCCAACGCATATCCTTTGATCATCGTGCTTCTCCTGTATTTGACCGACGTTATTGGTTCGGCGTCTGGACGCGGCCTTTGCCGATCCTCTAAGGTGCTGAAATGTGGAGCCTCGCGTTCAGTGTGACTAGTCTCAATAGACGCCGGGCTTAACCAATCGACGCCGCTCGGTAGGTAGCTCACGAGCCAATCTCACGTTTCAAGACATCGCACAGAGGATGAAATCTTATGGTCAGGTTTGGCAAGCTATTCGGCGTCATGATTGGCGCGGCATTGACGATGAGCCATGTGGTGGCGTCCGAGCCAGGTTCAGTCAAGACCAAGTCGGCGGAACCGATCAGCGTGGCATCGAAGATCGATACCGAAGGCGCGCTACTCGGCAACATGATCGTCGAGGTGCTGGAGCACGCCGGTTACAAGGTTGAGGACAAGCTACAGTTGGGCCCGACCAATATCGTGCGCACCGCGCTGCTGGCCGGTGAAATCGATATCTACCCCGAGTACACCGGTAACGGTGCCTTCTTCTCCAACACTGCCGATGACCCGGCATGGAAAGACCCCCAGAAAGGCTACGAAAAAATCCGCCAGTGGGATCTTGAGCAAAACGACCTGGTATGGCTGACGCCGGCGCCCGCTAATAACACCTGGGCGATCGCCGTGCGCCAAGACGTTGCCAACGAGCACGACCTGGCGACCATGGCCGATTTCGGCGAATGGGTCAGCGGCGGCGGCGACGTCAAGCTCGCCGGCTCGGCCGAATTCGTCGAGAGCCCGGCGGCCTTGCCAAGCTTCCAGGAGGCTTACGACTTCACGCTCGGCCAGGACCAGTTGCTGGTACTCTCGGGCGGCAACACCGCCGCGACCATTCGCGCCGCCGCCGAAGGCACCAGCGGCACCAACGCGGCAATGGTCTACGCCACCGACGGTGCCATCCAGCCCGCCGGATTGAAGGTCATGGACGATACCAAGAACGTGCAGATGGTCTACGAGCCGGCGCCGGTGATCCGCAAGCCGGTACTCGATGCCAATCCCGAGATCGCCAAGCTGCTCGAGCCCGTCTTCGAGTCGCTGGACCGCGAGACACTACAGGAACTCAACAGCCGCATTCAGGTGCAGGGGTTCCCCGCCAGCAAGGTCGCGAAAACCTATCTGCAGGAACAGGGTTTCCTGAAATAACGGCGACGCCTGGTGACCTTTCCCAGCTCGCTCGATGACCGCGCGAACACCGCCGGTATCGTTGCCAACCGGGTATTGACGACCCTGCTGGTGGCGGCGTTGATCGGCGCCGTCGTGCTGCCGTTCGCCGCCATGGCGCCCAACCGGCTGGTTTCCGGCCAGGCGATTAGTGTCATCGAAGCGCTGCTGCCCTGGCAGTGGAGCGGGCTTGGCGGCCTGGCGCTGGCATTGGCGCTGTGCGCCCTGCGCCGACCGCTGCCGCCCCGGCGAGCCCATCTGCTGGTGCTGGTGCTGGCCCCGCTGTGGCTACTGCTGGTGGCTTATGGTCTTGGCGACTACGCCCATCGTGCGCTGCAAGACGCCTCCCCGGCGGCCCGGGTTTCCCAAAGCGCAGCCTTTTGGGTGCTGGTGTTCTGCCCCACGCTGATGATCGTCGACGCCCTGCAACGGCTGCACGCCGGGCTGGCGCTACGCAGCGCCTACGCGCTGCCGGTCCTCGTTGGATTGGCGGCGCTGTTTGCCGGCGGGACGTTCGATGCGCTGTCGATCATGCGCGAATATGCCAACAACCGCGGCACCTTCGCCGCCGAGTTCAGGATGCATTTGCTGCTGGTGGGCTCGGCGCTGGGGCCGGCGCTGCTAATCGGCCTGCCGCTCGGCCTGCTGGCCTACCGCCGCCCCGGCGTGCGCGGCCCGTTGTTCGCCACGCTCAACTTCTTCCAGACCGTACCCTCCATCGCACTGTTCGCGCTGCTGGTCGCCCCGTTGTCGGCACTCAGCGATGCCTTCCCCTTGCTGGACGCGCTGGGCGTGAGCGGGATTGGCGCCACCCCGGCGATCATCGCCCTAATCATGTATTCGCTGCTGCCGATCGTGCGCAATACCTATGCCGGTTTTGCCGGGGTCGCGCCGGCCACCATCGAGGCCGCGCGCGGCATGGGCATGACGCCGCGCCAACTGCTGTGGCGAGTCGAGCTACCGCTGGCACTGCCAGTGATCCTCTCAGGGCTACGCATCGTTACCGTGCAGGCTATCGGGCTGACCGCAGTGGCGGCGCTGATCGGTGCCGGCGGATTGGGCGCCTTCATCTTCCAGGGCCTCGGCCAATACGCCATCGACCTGGTGCTGCTTGGCGCGGTACCGACCATCGCCCTGGCAGTGGTCGCCGATTTCGTGCTGCAGATACTCGTCGCCCTGAGCAGACCGGCGGGGGCGCGCTGATGCATTTCGACACGCTGATGAATTCAGGCAGGAACCATGATTGAACTCGAAGGCCTGACCAAGACCTACGCCGGCAAGGATGTCGTACAGGACGTCTCGCTGCGGGTGGAGAGTGGCGAGTTCGGCGTGCTGATCGGCCCTTCGGGCTGCGGCAAGTCGACCACCTTGCGGATGATCAATCGATTGATTCCGCTGACCCGTGGGCGGATCATCCTCGGCGACGAGGATGTAACCCAACTGCCGCCCGAGCAACTGCGCCGGCGTATCGGATACGCCATTCAGTCGATCGGGCTGTTTCCTCACTGGACGGTGGCCGAGAACATCGCCGTGGTGCCCGGGCTGCTCAAGTGGGCGAAATCGCGTAGCGATGCGCGCGTCGACGAACTGCTGAACCTCTTTCACCTCGATGCCGGCGAGTTTCGCGACAAGTACCCGCACCAGCTCTCCGGCGGCCAGGCGCAGCGCGTCGGGGTAGCGCGTGCGTTGGCGGCGGACCCCGAAGTCCTGCTGATGGACGAGCCATTCGGCGCCGTAGACCCGATCACCCGCGAGGTACTGCAAAACGAGATGCTGCGCGTCCACGCGCAGACCCGCAAGACCATCGTGTTCGTCACCCATGACATGGATGAAGCGCTGAAACTGGCCTCGCGCATCGCCATTCTCAATGCCGGGCGGCTGGTTCAGTACGATCGCCCCATCGAGCTATTGACCCAACCCGCCGATGATTTCGTCAACGACTTCATCGGCAAGGCGGACCTGGGCCTCAAGCTGCTCTCGCGCCGCTGGGTGCACCAGTATCAGCGACAGGCTCCGCTATTCGATGACACGACCGCGCAAAGCACCGGCAATCAGCACGCCTGGGAAGTGGATGCCCAGCGCCACCCGATTCGCTTGCATGGCGGGCGTCTGGACGGCGACGGCACTCGCCAACGCACCGAGGTCAACGCCGAGTGGGTCGCCACCGCTGAGATGCCCATGAAGGAGGCGCTATCGCGCATGGTGTGGTTTCGGGTCATGGCGTTGCCGGTAATCGATGCGGAGGGTCGCTTGATCGGCGAAGTGACCATGCATGGCGTTATGGGGCGTCAGCCGTGAAGGCATTGGCATTGCGCGCGCCGGTTGCGCAGCGTACCTGGCTGCTGGTAGCGCTTGGTGCCCTGCTGGTGGCGCTGACGCTTTTCATGCCGGCGCTCGAGCCACTCTTTCGCGCGGCCTTTCCCGAACTCAATAACCCGGTCTATCAGCGCGAGAGCTTTCTGCAACTGACCCTCGATCATGTGACGCTGGTGCTGGTGTCGTCGCTGATTTCTGTCAGTGTCGGGGTGGGCGCCGGGCTGTTCGTGACCCGCCGCGCGGGCCGCGAATTCGAGCCGATGGTGTCGTCGTTGGCCGCCATCGGCCAAACCTTTCCACCCGTCGCGGTGCTGGCCATCGTCGTGCCGCTGGCCGGTTTCGGCTTCGTGCCGACCATCGTCGCGCTGACACTCTACGGCTTGCTGCCGGTGGTGCAGAACACCATCGCCGGGCTGGGCACCGTGCCGCCCAATACGCTGGAAGCCGCGCGCGGCACAGGCATGAGCAGCATGCAGATTCTATGGCGTGTCGAACTGCCGCTGGCGATGCGCGTGATCATCGCCGGGGTACGCGTCTCGGTCATCATCAATATCGGTACCGCGACGATTGGCTCGACAGTGGGCGCACAGAGTCTCGGCACACCGATTATCGCCGGACTGGTGGGCAGCAATATCGCTTACGTGATTCAGGGGGCGGCGCTGGTGGGGTTGCTGGCGATCGTCACCGATCTGCTGTTCGAGCGCCTGGAGCGACGCTTCACCTTCGGCGGCTGACGGCGAAAGGCGAGAGCAAGAAAAAACGATAGCGCCGCCCGGCCGGAGCCGGGCGGTAAGGCATCAGGAGGCTTCTTCTTCGATTTCCTCACCAGCATTTTCGACATCCTCGCCAAAGCCTTCCATGGTGTTGCAGCCGGTCAGCAGACCGCCGCCCAATAGCAGCATAAAGGTCAGTGCAATGATCTTCTTCATGGCGATGTTCTCCCTAACGTGAAGTAGTCAGGTGGCTTGGCCACCTAGTTGCAGCCTAACAGCCCGGCACTTGTCGCGCATAATCGAGGTCGAACTTATTCCGCAGCCTCTTCGATCTCCGATCCGACCTTTTCGACATCCTGGCCAAAGCCTTCCATGGTGTTGCAGCCCGCCAATGACACCAGCAGGAACAAAGCCGCCAGCAAGAGTGTGGGTTTCATATTCTTCTCCTTATCGATTTACCAAGATACAACCGTTATCACCGATTCGCGGCGTGGCGGCAAGCCTCATTGTCAGCCAGCGCCGACTTCGGCGACAAAAGATTAGCCGCGATTGTCACGGTATTTGTGCAATTCATTCGAGTAACAGCCGTAGCACGATCGCGGCGATCATCAGTAAGGTCAGCACCTTGATCCACTGGGCGCCGCGCGACCCCATGTTGACCTTCACCGCCAGCCAGGCGCCGGCCATACTGCCAAGCCCCAGTAGCAGGCCGTAGCCCCAGCGCACCTGATCGTTGAACACGAACAGCGCCAGAGCCGGCAAGGTATAGATCAGGATGATAAGAACCTTGAACACGTTGACCTGCGCCAGGTCTATTTTCAGCATGCGGTAAAGCACCACGATGAACAGTACGCCGACGCCGACCTGGATGAAGCCGCCGTACACGCCGATGACGAACATCGCCAGATAGACCGGTAGTGTCAGCCGTTCCACGCTCAACGCACGGGTATCGAGCTTGGGCTGCGGGAGTAGCATCATTACCGAGGACGCGATCATCACCGTTATCAACACCGCCTCGAATAGCGCATCCGGGACGCGCAGGGCCAGCCAGGCGCCAAGTAGCGAGCCAAGCACCGCCGGTACCGACAGGCGTAGACTGATACCCACTTCACGGGCGCCGGCACGGAAAAAACTGCCCGTGGCCATGATGCTCTGCAGCACGATGCTCACGCGATTGGTACCATTGGCGACCTGCGGCGATAACCCCAGGAATATCAGCAGTGGCAAAGTCAGCATCGAGCCACCGGCCGACAGCACATTGATGAAACCGGCGATCCCGCCAATCGCTACCAGCGCCATCCCTTCCAACAGGGTCATGCTCGCTGCTCCATCGTCATCCTCTCGCTTACCGGGTCATGACAGGCTGGGCCGGCAGGCGCCCCTGCCGCGCACTCCATAGCAGCACCGCGATGAAGATCGCCAAGCCGGTCAGGTCGACGGCGAGCATACCATGTGGCCATAGCATCAGCGCGCCGATGGGGAACATCAGAAGGCGAACCCACCACGGCAACTCATGCTCGAGATAGCCTTCCAGCCCGGCGATGATGGCGTAGATGCCGAACAGCGCGAAGACGAACACCGTCAGCTTTTCGAGCAGCGTACCGCTGAGCAGCGGCGACCACACGAACAGTAGCGGCACGATATAAAGCCCCTTGGCGAGTTTCCACGCCGTGAAGCCGGTGCGCATCTGTGGCGTGCCGGCGATGGCCGCGGCGGCGAAGGCGGTCAGGCACACCGGTGGCGTGACGTTGGAATCCTGCGACAGCCAGAAAATCACCATGTGCGCGGCGACCAGCGCCATGGTCAAAAAGTGCGGCGATAGCGCCTGCTCGTAGAGTTGACTCTGGAAAGTATCGGGCACCTTCGCCAGCAGCGCTTCGGCACTGGCCATGTCCATCGGCGCGGAGAGCGCCTGGAGCTGGTCCGGCGCGGCGATCATGAAGATCGCCCGGGCCTGCTGCGGCAAGTCGCCGTCGGCAATCAGCTCGAGCAGTTGCGCGTGGGCGATCAGATCGTAAAGCGCCGGGGCCGACAGCGTGGCGAGCACGATGTAGGACGCCGTCACCGGCAGTCCCATGCCGAGAATCAGCGAGGCGATGGCGATCAGCACGATGGTGACCAGCAGGCTGCCGCCGGCCCAGTCGGTGATCATCAGCGAGAAGACGCTGCCGATGCCGGTGGTCGAGACCACGTTGACGATCAACCCCACGGTGATCAGCAGGATCGCCGTGGTGGTCATGTTGCGCGCCCCCAGCGCCAGCGACTCGACGATGGCACGCGGCCCCATCGGATGCTTCGACAGCCACGAGGCCACGATGACCGAGAGGATCGCGACGCCGGCGGCATAGGTCGGCGTGAAACCCTGGATCATCGCGCCGATCAGCACCACCAACGGCAGCAGGAAGTGCCAGCCGCCCTTGAGCACCTCGCCGAACGTCGGTGCGTCGGGGTCGACCAACTGCTGGGCGTTGCTGCGCTTGGCCTCGACGCGCACGAACATCGCCACCGACAGGAAATACAACAGTGCCGGCAAGGCCGCCACGCCGATGATGGTCAGGTACGACACCTGGGTATAGGAGGCCATGATGAACGCGCCGGCGCCCATCACCGGCGGCATTAGCTGCCCGCCGGTCGAGGCCGCCGCCTCGACGCCGGCGGCGAAGCGTGGATGATAGCCGGCCTTGCGCATCAGCGGGATGGTAATGACGCCGGTGGAGACGGTATTGGCCACCGCCGAGCCGGAGACCGAGCCCATCAGCCCCGACGAGAACACGGCGACGAAGCCGGGGCCGCCGGTCAGGCGTCCGGCCGCGCAGCGCGCCAGTTCGATGATGAAGTCCCCGGCGCCGGAGCGAACCAGAAAGGCACCGAAGAGAATGAACATGAACACGTAGGACCAGGAGATGCGGGCGATCATGCCCAGCATGCCCTCGCCGCCCAGGTAGCTGCGAAACAGCAGCGTCTCCCAGGTCAGCCCGGGAAAGTTGAAGATGCCGTCGACGTACTGGCCCCACCAGGAGACGTAGGTCAGGGCGATGACGCACAGCACCGGAATGAACCAGCCGGTGGTGCGCCGCGCGAACTCGAGAATCAGCGCCACGGCGGTGATCGAGACGATCCAGTCCGCGGTATTGAAATTCACCCCGCGCGCGTAGAGCGCATCCTCGAAGGCGATCAGATACAGCGCGCAGCCCATCGCGGCCAGCGCCAGGATCACGTCGACGACGAAAACCAGGCGTCGCGATCCGTGTTTCGCCGTGCCCACCAGCGGCACAGACAGTGCGCACAGCACGCCGAAGGCGCCGAAGTGCAGAGCACTGGTCCACAGCGTCGACATCGTCGACAGCGTATTGAAGTAGAGGTGGCTCAACGCCACGACAACCGCGAAAACGAACAGGAAGCGGCCCAGCCAGGGGTGCTGCAGGCGCCCCTCATCCTCGCTGGCACTCTCGTTGTCGCGGACCTGATCGATCTTGGGCTCGCTCACGGAACTCTCCTGAAAAAAGTAGGCAGGCCGTTCCGGCGAAAGCTCGGAGGGCACGCGATCGCCCGGCGCGACGGCCGGGCGTGGTAATGGCGAACGTCGCCGGGCCGTACCGCGACCCGGGACGGCCTCGACTTACTCGGCGTCGGGCAGCAGGCGCTCGGGGATCTCGAGGCCCTGCTCCTGGAAGTAGCGCGCGGCGCCCGGGTGCAGCGGCATCGGCAGGCCGGCGATCGCCTTTTCCAGCGCCATCGCCTTGGTCGCCGGATGGATGTTGTTGAGGAACGGCAGGTTCTCGTACATCGTCTTGGTGATCCGGTAGACGTGATCCTCGGGCACGTCGGCGCGCACGGCGAGAATGTTCGGCTGGGCGATGGTGTGGATCGGCTCGGACTGATTGGGGTAGGTGTCAGGCGCGATCTCGTACGGCGTCCACAGGTCGAACTCGCTGTTGACCTTGGCCAGTTGTTCCTCGCTGAAGTCCAGCGTGGTAATGCCGCCGCCGACGTTGGCATAGGCGCGGGTCACCGCCGAGGCCGGCGCGCCGGCGGGAATGTTCATGCCCTCGATGGTGCCGTTCTGCAGCGCATCGGCGCTGGGGCCGTAGCCCAGGTAGGCGACATCCATCTTATCCACGTCGATACCCAGCTGGCCGAGGATATAGCGGCCGGAACCCTCGGTGCCGGAATTGCGCGCGCCGATCGAGAAGGTCTCGCCGTACAGGTTGGCCATGTCCGCGATGGTGCCGCTCTCGACCATGTCGTCGGTGACCACGAAGTGCTCGACGTTCTGCCACAGCATCGACACGCTACGCAGGTTCTTGTAGGCCTTGGGCACCGGGCCGCTGCCGTTCCAGGCATAGGCGCCATACAGGCCCTGGAGGATGCCGAACTGGGCCTGGTCCTCGTCCATCAGCTTGAGGTTCTCGCCGGAACCGGCGGAGCTGATCGCCGAGACCGAAATGCCGCTGGTGGGTTCGAGCTTGACCTTGACCAGCGTCGACAACGCGACGCCGACCGGATAGTAGGTGCCGCCGGTGGTGGCCGTCGCCATGATGTACTGGGCGCCATCGCCCTCCTGCGCAGTGGCGGCGGACGCGGACACGCCCAATGCGGCGGCGGTGGCCAGGCCGAGGGCGGACTTGAGGAACTGACGCTTGTGCATGCCTTTCTCCTTGTTGGATGGCGTTGCCATGGGTGCGTCAGTAGCGATAGCAAGGTTCTTGCCAACTCAAGAAAAAATTTTAATAACAACAAGATAGCCATACGCCGCCGGCTCGACCAATGGCGCCGCTAGCAAGATTTGGCCGATCCAGCCACACTGCTCGGCAAGAAATGGCCGATCTGCCACTGCGGAGTCGACGACGATGAGTGAGTTCCGATTGCATCCCCGCCTCGAGGGCGATACCCATGCGCTGACCGACCTGGCGCTGTGCCAGGTGCGGCTGATGGACGACGCCCGCTTCGCCTGGTTGATTTTGGTACCGCGCCGCCCCGGAGCGCGCGAAGTCTTCGAACTCTCCCCCGGGGATCAGGCACAACTATGGCATGAGGCCACCTGGCTCGGTCGCGAGCTCAAGCAGGCCGTGAATGGCGACAAGTTGAACCTGGCCACGCTGGGCAATCAGGTGACGCAATTGCATCTGCATGTGATCGTGCGCAGCGAGCGCGACGCCGCCTGGCCGGCGCCGGTGTGGGGCTTCGGCGACCCCGAACCCTACGACGGCAAGCGCCTCGAGAGCATGCGCGAGCGCGTATGCAAGCTCGCCGAGCGGCTGCCCCGGCTCGTCGGCGGCTGAGCAGCCGCCGCAGTGGGCTATGCTTCGCGGCGCGTATCGAGGAAGGCCTCGCGACGCAGGCCATACTTCTGCATCTTCTGGTTGAGGGTACGCCGCGGCAGTTCCAGCTCATCGAGAATCGCCTGGATATTACCGCCGTGGCGGCCCAGCGCCGCGCGCAACAGCGTCGCCTCGAAAGCCGCGACCTGTTCGCCGAGCGAGCCATCGCCGCCGGCCTCCTGGCCCGTCAGTTGCGGCACGTCCAGCCCCAGCGTGAAGCGCGTGGCGACGTTACGCAGCTCGCGCAGGTTGCCCGGCCAGGCATGGCGCCCCAGCGCCGCCAGCAGGTCGCCTCCGGGCTCGCGTAATGGGCGCTGGTGCACCTCGGCGGCCTGGCGGCAGAAGTGCGCGAACAGCATCGCGATGTCCTCGCGGCGCTCGCGCAGCGGCGGCACGTGCAACTCGGCGATGGCCAGCCGATAGTAGAGATCCTCGCGAAACTCGCCACGCGCCGCCAGCGCCAGCAGACCGACCTTGCTCGCCGCCACCACGCGCAGGTCGATGGCGATCACGTCGTTGCTGCCCAAGCGGGTGATCTCGCCTTCCTGCAACGCGCGCAGCAGCTTGACCTGCGCCGCCAGCGGCATCGACTCGATCTCGTCGAGGAACAGTGTGCCGCCACTGGCGTACTCGAGCTTGCCCACGCGGCTCTCCACAGCGCCGGTGAAGGCCCCCTTGTGGTGCCCGAACAGTTCGGATTCGATCAGTTCGGGGGCGATGGCGCCGCAATTGAGCGCGACGAACGGCGCCTCGTGGCCGGGGCCAAAATCGTGCAGGCAGCGCGCCACCACCTCCTTGCCGCTACCGGTCTCGCCCTGAACCACCACGTTGGCCCGGGTCGGCGCCAGGTTGCCAAGCTGATCGCGCAGGCGCTGCATGCCCGGCGCTTCGCCGAGCAGACGTGACGCCAGGCCACCCTGGCGCAGCGCACGGCGCAGGCGGTCGTTCTCCAGTGTCAGGCGGCGGCGTTCCAGCGCGCGCCGCACGCATTCCTCCAGGCGTTCGGGAGCAAAGGGTTTCTCGATGAAATCCCAGGCCCCTTCGCGCATCGCCTCCACCGCCATCGGCACATCGCCATGGCCGGTAATCAACAGCACCGGCAGGCCGGGGTCGGCGGCCTGCACCGCACGCAGCAGCGCCAGCCCATCCAGACCGGGCATCTTCACGTCCGAGACCAGCACCCCACAGCTCGCGCCATCGTCGAGCGCCTCGAGTACCCGGCCGGCGGCGGCGAAAGCACGCACCGGCAGATCGGACAGCTCGAACCACTGGGACAGCGACTCACGCACGCCCGGATCGTCGTCGACAAGCCAGACCGGCAGCTCACTCATGTCAGCGTCTCCTCCCGCGAACGTGGCAAAGGCGCGGCCGCGCAGGGCAGCTCGACCCGGAATTCCGCCCCACCGCCCTGGGCCAAGGGACGATTCCGGGCGTGGATGCGACCTTCGAGATCCTGCACGATACCGAAGGTGATGAAGAGGCCCAAGCCCAGACCATCGCCCACCTCCTTGGTGGTAAAAAAAGGATCGAATAGGTGCTCGAGCGCCTCGTCATCCAGCCCCGGGCCGTTGTCGCGAACCCACAGCAGCACATGTTCGCCGCGCTCCTCGACCTGAATCTCCAAGCACGGCGACGCCACGCCGCGCAGCGCGTCGAGGGCGTTGCGCAATAGGTTGGTCGCCAGTTGCTCCAGACGCACCTCGTCGCCGGCCACCCAGATCGCGCGACGTCCTTCGTCAGGCAGGTCAAGACGCCATTCGACGCACTGGCGAACCAGGCGCTCGTCGAGCAGCTCGAGCACGAAACGCAGCCGTGCCACCAGATCCACCGGCTCGCGCGCGCCACCCTTGCGCGCGAACAGCTTGAGTTGGCGAATCAGCGTCGACAAGCGCTCGCAGAGTGCCTGGATACGTCGAAAATTGTCGCCGGCGGCGGCAGAGCGATTGCGCTCAAGCAGCCGCGCGCCGCTGGCCGCGTAGGTGCGGATGCCCGACAGTGGTTGATTAAGCTCGTGCGCGATGCCCGCCGCCATGGTGCCCAGCGCCGCCAGCTTGCCGGCCTGGACCAGATCGGCCTGGGCCGCTTGTAACGCTCGGGTACGCTCGATCACGCGGCTCTCCAGACGTTCGTTGGCCTCGCGCATGATGCGCGCCTCGCGCTCGCGCAGACGCAGGCGCTGCTGACGCTCGCGCAGCCACAACGCCAGCAGGACCAGCGCCACGCATAACGCAGCGGCAACCAGTACGGCGTTGCGCGCGCTGGCGTACAGCGGGCGCAACGGCAGCAGGTAGTGCATCGTCCAGCCCAGCGTATCCAGGGCGCTGGCGGTCGTGACGTAGCGCTCGCCGACGCCTTCGCTGCCGATCAACAGCGTATCGTCGTTCAGCCGGGTGCCCAGCGGTCGCAGCTCGGCACCGTTGAATTGGCGCTGGGCGCGGATCGCCGTCAAGGCTTGTTCGCTCACGTCGTGAAGGCGACGAAAGCGCCAATCGGGTCGACTGGAAAGAATCACCACACCATTGGCATCGCTGAGCAGCACTTGCTCGCCGGCCTGGCGCCAGTCCTCCTGCAACGACTCCAGCGACACCTTGACCGCGAGTACGCCGATCACCTCGTCGTCGTTCGCCGTAGCCGAGACCCCGCCGATCGTTACCGGGGCCGAGACGAAATAGCCCGGACGCCCGGTGGTGTTGCCCACGGCGAAGAACTCGCCCTGACGTCCACGCATGGCGGCGAGGAAATAAGGGCGGAAGTGATAGCGATGACCGACGAAACTATGTGGCGTGGCGTGATTACTGGCGGCGATGGTCAGGCCTTGGTCGTTCATCAGGTAGATAGCCTGCGCCCCGGAGCGTTCGGCGACGCGCTGCAGATGCTCATTGACCCGAGCATTGAGCGGCGCGCTGGCATCGTGAAGCGCTGTACGCACCAATGGCTGACGCGCCAGTAGACCGGGCAGGTAGACGAAGCGATCGAGAGCGCCTTCCAGGCTGCTGGCGTACAGCGCCAGGCGCGTGTCGGCATGCGCGCGGGCCTCGCGCGTGGCGCTGCCCAGTTGCCAGTGCCAGACCCACCACAGCAGCACGACGACCAGCGCGCCGGTCACTATCAGCAGCAGGCGTCGCAAGCGTCGTCGCCGCACTGGACTCACTGGCGCGCCTCGACGCGCGCGGCGATTTCCGCCAGCAGCGTATCGAAGCGCCACGGGTCGATGTAGCTCCCGCCGCGTCGCCCCGACAGCGCCAGTCGCGTGCCTGATGCGGCGGCGCTGGCCTCGAGGCGCACCACGTAGCCGGGGCGCGCCGCCCGCACCGCGTCGACACGACCCAGTTCGGCATCGGCGAGGCGAATCACGAAGCCTCGTTCGATCAGCACCTCGACGCCGGTTTCCAGCACTTCGTCGACCGGGCCGGCAACCACGACCGCACGTTCGGGCGGCGCTGGCACCGAGGTCGCGCAACCCGCCAGCAGCAGTAGCGCCGACAACCATAATGCAACGCTCGAGCGGCTCATGGGTTGCCCTCCCTGCCCACGCCGGTGCGTAGATGCGCGGCGATGGATTCGTTGAGTTCACGGCAGAAATCGCCATGGTTGTCGGCTCGCGCATCGACCACGTAACCACTAGGGTCGATCACGCTGGAGTCGCGGGTGACGCGTACCGTCGTATCGCTACTCACCACCGACAAACGTTCGACCTGCATCGGATCGCCACCGAAGTGCGTGCCAAAGCCCAGCCCGACACCCGAGCCACTGCCGAAGCCACCCCACAGCGAAGAGAAACCGAACCAGGGTCGATCCACCGCGCCAAGCCCAGGCAGGCGAGTGGTACGCTCGGCGCTCACCACGCCCAGTTCGACCTCGGTATTGCGAATCGTGAAGCCACGCGCCTCCAGCGCGGCGATAGTGGCGCGCAGCCAGTCCTCGCGGGATACGTCGCCATCACGTGGCCACTCGCACTCCCGGGGTAGCGGTTCAGGGCTACGACCCAGTGGATCCTGGCCGCCAAGGCCCTGGCAACCGGTCAGCAAAGCCACAACGAGGAAAACGGAGAATCGCTGCATGGTCGACATGATACGGCACCTCGCTGTTCTCTGACGGGTCTTGCCGGGCTCGGCTGGCTCCGGCCTGCTTTCATCTTAGCGTCACTGGGTTATCTACGTATGTTCCCATCCACCGGACTCGCCGATGTCGCTCGACGGATGAGACGCTCCGTTAATTACTTTAGGATGGCGCATGAACCAAGGGCACAAGGACTTTGCTAATGACAACTACCGATAAGCCGTCGGTGGCGGGCATCAACCCCCCGGTATTCTTCGGCTCGGCGATCGTGATCCTGGGCTTCGTCGTCTTCACGGTGATCAGCCCGGAGACCGCCGGCAACCTATTCGGCCATGTCCAGACATGGATCATCGATACCCTGGGCTGGTTCTACCTGCTGGCCATGGGCGTATATCTGCTATTTTCGCTGTATCTGGCCCTCTCGCGCTACGGTGAGATCAAGCTCGGCCCCGATCATTCCGAGCCCGAGTTCAGCTACAGTTCGTGGTTCGCCATGCTGTTTTCCGCCGGCATGGGCATCGGCCTGATGTTCTACGGCGTCGCCGAGCCGGTATTTCACTTCACCGCGCCGCCGGTGGGCGAGGCTGGCACCAGCGAGGCCGCCCGCGAGGCCATGAAGCTGACCTTCTTCCACTGGGGCATGCATGCCTGGGGCGTCTATGCGGTGGTGGCCCTGGCGCTGGCCTATTTCAGCTTCCGTCATGGCCTGCCGCTACGTATCAGTTCGGCACTCTACCCCTTGATCGGCAAGCGCATTCACGGGCCGATCGGCCATGCGGTGGATATCTTCGCCGTATTCGGCACCATGTTCGGCGTGGCTACCTCGCTGGGCCTTGGCGTACTTCAGGTCAACTCCGGCCTCAACTACCTGTTCGATGTACCTCAAGACATCACGGTCCAGATCATCCTGATCGCCATTATCACCGCCTTCGCCACCACCTCGGTGGTATTGGGCCTGGATGGCGGCATTCGCCGAATATCCGAACTCAACCTGGGCCTGGCGCTGCTGCTGCTGCTGTTCGTGCTTGCGGTGGGTCCGACGATCTTCCTGCTACAGAGTTTCATCCAGAACACCGGTGCCTACCTGTCCGACGTCGTCGATCGCACCTTCAACATGTACGCCTATAATCTGAGCGACGGCCCGTCCAGTTGGCTGGGTGGCTGGACGCTGTTCTACTGGGGCTGGTGGATCGCCTGGTCGCCGTTCGTCGGCATGTTCATCGCCCGCGTCTCGCGTGGCCGGACCATTCGCCAGTTCGTGGTCGGCGTGCTGCTGGTGCCGGTTGGCTTCACCTTCCTGTGGCTGACGGTGTTCGGCGACACCGCGCTGCACCTGTTGCTGATGGAGAACGTCCAGGGTTTGGCCGAGGCGGTCAACGCCGACGCCTCGGTGGCACTGTTCCAGTTCCTCGAGAACTTCCCACTGAGCCAGATATCCTCGCTGATCGCGACGATCCTGGTGGTGACCTTCTTCGTCACCTCCTCGGATTCCGGCTCGCTGGTCATCGATATGCTGACCTCCAAGGACGGCGACGAATCGCCGGTCTGGCAGCGCATCTTCTGGGCCGTCTCCGAAGGCTTCGTCGCCATGGCACTACTGCTCGCCGGTGGACTGTCCGCATTGCAGACCGCATCGATCGCCTCGGCGCTACCCTTCTCGCTGATCCTGATGTTCGTCGCCTACGGCATGCTCAAGGCACTGCGTATCGAAGGGGTCAAGATGAGTAGCATGCGCAGCACGGTGAATACCGCACCGGCGCTCTCCGGGGTGCCCAATGCCTGGCAGCGCCGCGTCGAGACGCTGGTCAGCGTGCCCAAAAAGCAGCATGTCGAGCGCTTTCTGACGGAGACCGTGATTCCCGCCATGCATTCGGTAGCCGATGAGCTCAAGAGTCAGGGCCTCGACGTGCGTACCCGCGAGGAAGAAGATCGCAGCTATCTGGAAGTCAGCCACGGCGAGGAGATCGACTTCATCTACGGAGTGCGCATGCGTGCCTACGCCGCGCCGTCATTCGCCATGGCTGGCGTCAATCGTAATATTCGCACCGAGAAGCGCAAGCAGTTCCACGCCGAGGTATTTCTGCGCGAAGGCGGCCAGGGTTACGACCTGATGGGCTACACCAAGGAGCAGGTAATCGGCGATGTGCTCGATCAGTACGAGAAGCACATGTACTTCCTGCATGCCGTGCGCTGAGCCCACCACGCCTGAAGAAGGCGCCGACCGTCGGGCTTGAAAACGCCCGGCGTCGGCCTCAGTTAATAGCTTCAGCCTATAGTGCATGACTATGTCGGCGATGCAGCAAATTGGCTATCGTCGTCCGAGGCGATGATCTAGCATCGAGACAGTTTTCAACCACTCATGGAGGAAGATCATGACCGATACCAATGCCATCGGCCTGCACCAGAGCAGCGCCAGTCAATTGGCCGAGAAACTCAACGCGCTGCTGGCCAATTACCAGATCTTCTACATGAACGTGCGCGGCTATCACTGGAACGTGAAGGGCCAGCAGTTTTTCGAATTGCATGCCAAGTTCGAGGAGCTTTATACCGACCTGCTGACCAAGGTCGATGAAGTCGCCGAGCGCATTCTGACACTCGGCCATCAACCGCTGCACGCCTATAGCAATTACGCCGAGATCGCCACGATCCGCGAGGACAAGAACGTCCACGATGGCGAGTCTTGCGTACGCGGCATCGTGACCGGCTATCAGGCGTTGATCGAACTGCAGCGCGAGATTCTCAGCCTGGCCTCGGATGCCGATGACGAAGGCACCGCTTCACAGGCCAGCGATTATATCCGCGAGCAGGAAAAGACCATCTGGATGCTCAACGCCTATCTGGGTTGAGCCGCTAACGTCGCGCTTCATGTAGGACATCATCGACGCCGCCCACCCGGGCGGCGTCGCCGTTTCCCGCTTTCATTCATGCGCTTGCCGGTCGTCCAGCGAGGCGTGGGGCAGGTCATCTTCAGCGCCGCGCCGGGCGTCCGCGAGCTCGGCCTCGCGACGCACCTGCTCGGGTAGCGGCTTCTTCATGCGCACCCCCAGGCGCTCGAGTTCGACGGCCTGACCGACCAGATTGCCCTGCCCCGTCTTCAGCCGGCCCATCGCCTGGCGATAGCTGCCCTGCGCCCTCTCCAGTTGCCGGCCGATATCCTCCAGGCTTTCGACGAAGCCGCTGAACTTGTCGAGCAGGCGCCCGGCACGTTCGGCGATCAACCGGGCATTCTCGTTCTGGCGCTCCAGACTCCATAGACTCGCCACGGTACGCAGACTGGCCAGCAGCGTGGTCGGCGTGACCACCACCACGTGTCGCGCGAAGGCATCCTGAAACAGCATGTCGTCGTGTTCGAAGGCCAGCGCGAAGGCCGCCTCGACCGGCATGAACAGGAACACGAAGTCGGGCGAGTTGAGCCCCGGCAGATTCGCGTACTCGCGCTGGGTGAGCGCATCGATGTGATTGCGCACCGCCTGAATATGCGCCTTGAGTGCCGCCGCGCGGGCGCTGTCGCCGTCGGCGTTGACATACGCCACATAGGCGTTGAGCGACACCTTGGCATCGACGATCAGATGCTTGTCATCGGGCAGATAAATCACCGCATCGGGACGCTGGCGACCATTCTCGCCCTGGATCGAGACCTCGCGCCGGTATTCGATGTCACGCCGTAGCCCGGAGCGTTCCAGCACCGTTTCCAGCACCATCTCGCCCCAGTTGCCCTGCATCTTCTTGTCGCCCTTGAGCGCCTTGGCCAGATTGGCGGCCTCCTCGCTCATCTGCCGATTGAGGCCGGCGAGCTGGTCGATCTGCGTCTTGAGCGTGGTGCGCTCGCGGGTGTCCTGGCCGTGTAGCTCCTCGACCCGGCGCTGGAAGGTACCGACCTGCTCGCGAAATGGCTTGAGCAGCGCTTCGAGACTCTCGCGGCTATGGTTGGCAAAGGCCTGCTGACGCTCCTCGAAGATGCGCCCGGCGAGTGCTTCGAAGTCCTGCTTCAAGCGTTCACGGGCCTCGTCGAGCAGCGCCAGCTTCTCGGCATGGTGGACACGCTGCTGATCGCGCTCGACTTCGAGCCGTGCGCTACGTTCGCGCAGCGCCGCCAGCCGCTCGTTGAGACTCGCCAGTTGCGTCTCGCGCTCCTTGAGCTGCTCGCGCACGCCATCGAGCTGGGCATCGCTGTGGGCCAGTTCCTGCTCCTGCCCACGGCACAGCGTCTCGGCCGTATCGAGCCGTTGGCGCAGCGCATCGGACTGACGAGCCTGGCGCCGCGCCTGCATGAACCATCCAGCGCCCACCATAGCGGCGCCAATCAACGCGCCGATGAGCACGCTCAAGAGCATGGGGGTCTGCATCGTCAATGGCATGCCGCTTTATCCCGCAAATGTGGTCGAGTGTTCACCATCCCCTATCCTTTGAAGTGTTGTCGAGTCATACCTGCGAATACCTTTTGAAACACTCTCGTCCTTGTGATCGCACCCGGCCATCCCAAGGACGAAACGTATAGCGCGGTATTACACCGTGCTAGCCATGCGAGGACAAACCGTGAAAGGCGTACCGCTGAGCGCGGTGGCTTTCACAGTCGCAAGGAGGTAGCCATGAGCCAGCAACTCAGCGAAAAGCAAGTCGCCATTCTCGCTACCCACGGCTTCGAGGAGTCGGAGCTCTCCGAGCCCAAGGCCGCGCTGGAACGCGCCGGCGCCACGGTGCATGTGGTTGCGCCGGACAAGGGTAGCATTCGCGCCTGGGCGTCGACCGATTGGGGCGATGATTACGCCGTCGATCGTAGCCTCGACAAGGCCGATGCCAACGATTATCACGCCCTGGTTCTGCCGGGCGGGTTGTTCAATCCGGACGCGCTGCGCCAGGACGAAAAGGCACTGAACTTTACCCGGCAGTTCTTCGAGGCCGGCAAACCGGTCGGTGCGATCTGCCACGGCCCTTGGGTTCTGATCAATGCCGGTGTCGTGAAGGGACGCCGCATGACCTCGTACCCCTCGATATCGCAGGATCTCAAGAACGCCGGCGTCGACTGGGTCGATCAGGAAGTCGTGGTCGACAGTGGCCTGGTCACCAGCCGCTCGCCAAAGGATCTCGAGGCCTTTTGCGGCAAGCTGGTCGAGGAAATCGGCGAAGGCCGTCACTCCCATCAACACGCCTGAACATCGGTCGCCTCCGAGACCTTACCTGCCCGTCTCATCTCGAGACGGGCATTTTGCGTGCCCAAGCCGCTGCCGACGTGCGATGCTCATCGTGGCAGTTCATAACGTCAGGAGAACCCATCATGCCGCGACGCGTGCCTCGCCCCCTCAGCAAGATCGTCAGAAAACTGCTGCATCTCGCCGCGCGCCCGATGAAATCGGACCGTGGCCGGGGTGGCGTGGCCGTGCATGCCTATCGCGGTTACGGCTCGCATAGCGAGGTCTATGTCATGGGCCGCGTCTTTCGCCAGTTGCGCATTGGTCTTCCGGCACCCGAAGGTACGCTGTACCGGGACATCGTCGATGTCTTTCGGCGTGCCATGCGCTGGGGTGCCAAGCACGTCGATGTCACCCTATCGCTGAACGGTAATCGCAAAACGGTGACGTCGGACCGAGACGGCTATTTCGATATCCACATGACACTCGACCACCCCCTGCCCGCCGAGCATAGCTGGCACAACGGCGTGCTCGATATCGTCATGCGCGACGAGCGCACCGTGTGCGGAGAGGCCGAGATCTACGTGCCGCCCCCGGCGGTGGACCTGGTGGTGATCAGCGATATCGACGATACCGTGATGCACACCGGGGTCGCCAACAAGCTGAAGATGCTGTATCGGCTGTTCTTCCGGAATGCCAGCCAGCGCACCGCTTTCCCCGGCGTCTCGGCGTTTTACCGGGCGCTGTTCGCCGGTGCCGACGGCCAGCGCCAGCGTCCCATGCTGTATGTCTCGCGCGGGCCCTGGAGTATCTACGAGATGCTCGAGGAGTTCTTTCAGATCAACGGCATTCCGGTGGGGCCGATCCTGTTCCTGCGCGAATGGGGCCTGACCCTGCAACGCCCGCTACCGCACAAGGCCGAGGACCACAAGGCCAATCTGATCGAGCAGATGCTTTCACTCTACGACAACCTGCCCTTTGTGCTGATTGGCGATAGCGGTCAGCACGATCCCGAGATCTACGCGAAGATCGTGCGCGACTACCCGGGGCGCATTACGGCGATCTATATTCGCAACGTCAATCACGACGCCTCGCGCGATGCCGCGATTACCGAACTCGCCGAGCGTGTCCAGGACGACGGCTGCACGCTGGTGCTAGCATCGGACAGCGCGATGATGGCCGAGCACGCCCATGCCCATGGGTTGATTTCACTCATCGGCCTCGAGGCGGTGCGTGAAGACAGCCAGCGCATCGCCGATTAGAGTCACGCCGCGCCCTCTTCCCGCTCGCGCTCACGGCGAATGAGTCGCGCCACATGGTCGGGCGACTGGCTGTTGCGGGCCAATAGCGCGTAGGCCGCCGGCACGATGAACAACGTCAGGAACGTCGCGAACAGCACCCCAAAAAACACCACCACGCCCACGGCACGCCGGGCCTCGGCGCCGGGGCCCGTCGCCAGCAGCAGTGGCACTGCACCGGCCGCCGCCGACAGCGAGGTCATCAACACCGGGCGCAGGCGAATGCCGGCGGCGTTGACGATGGCGTCGTGGAACGCCTGGCCGCGATCGCGCAGCTGATTGATGAACTCGACGATCAGCACGCCATTCTTGGCCGCAAGACCGACCAGCAGGATGGCGCCGATCTGGGAGAAAATATTGATCGTGATGCTGGTAAACCATAGCCCGATAAGCCCGCCGGTCAGCGCGAGCGGCACCGTGGTCATGATAACCAAGGGCTGTCGGAAGCTCTCGAAATTCGCCGCCAGGACCAGATAGACGATCACCAGCGCGAGTCCCAGCGTGATGTAG
Source organism: Modicisalibacter muralis (assembly GCF_900102945.1). Classification (GTDB taxonomy): domain Bacteria; phylum Pseudomonadota; class Gammaproteobacteria; order Pseudomonadales; family Halomonadaceae; genus Modicisalibacter; species Modicisalibacter muralis. Next base: position 305,596 of record NZ_FNGI01000003.1, read on the forward strand.
AGCGAGGCGCCGGCGTCCAGGAAATCGCCGGCCGCGCCATCGTAGTTAAGCTGAATGGTGGGCGGTAGTCGCTCGGCGTACTGATCGACGATATCGATCGCCCGCCCTAGCGGAAAGCCGGGCGCCAGCCCGGCAGAGACCTCGACGGAGCGTAGCTGGTTGTAATGACTCAGCGTATCGGCCCCGGCGGTCTCTTCGAGATCGACGACACTCGCCAGCGGCACCAGCTCGCCAGAAGTGTCGGAGCGAACATATAGGTTGCGTAGATCGGTGGGCGTGCGCCGATCGGCCTCGCGACCCTGGACGATGACGTCGTACTCCTCCCCGCCGCGCGAGAAGGTGGTAACGCTCTGCCCGCCCATCATTGTCTGCAACGTGCGACCCACTGCGGCGACCGACACGCCCAGGTCGGCGGCACGGTCGCGGTCGATGGCGATGCGCATCTGCGGCTTGCGCTCGTTATATTCGGTTTCGACATCGACGAAGCCCGGCTGGGATTCCAGGTACGCCATCAAGCCGTCGGCCTCGCGCGATAGGTTCTGGTAGTCCTGACCGCCGAGTATCATCTCCATCGCCCCATCGTCGCTGCCGCTGCTCAGCCCGCTACGCGCGTAGGCCGAGACCTCGACACCGGCCAGCGCTTCCAGGCGCTCGCGAAAATCGGCGGCGATCGTTGCGGCGTCGCGTGTGCGTTCGTCCCAGGGCACCAGGGTGATCGTCAGGCGGGCCGTGTTCACGGCATTGCCGTCGTAGGAGCCAGGAATGCGGCTCAGATAATGATCGACCACGCCAGCGGCCCGGTACTCCGCCAATACCGCTTCGACCTGATCGAGATAACGCCGGGTATACGCGAGCGTGGCGCCCTGCGGGCCGACCATGTAGGCGCGGATCACGCCGCGATCCTGAGGCGGCGTATAGGCGCTGGGCAGCACCCGGAACAGCGCGCCGGCGGCAAGCAACACCAGCAGCGCAAGCGTCAGCATGCGCCAGGGATGCGCCACTACCCGCCGGAGTATCGCCTCGTAACGCAGGGCGACACGGCGAAAGCGCGAATCCACCCAGTGGGCGAATCCGGTGCGCTTGGCGCGGCCCTTGAACAGCCGCGAGGTCATCATCGGCGTCAGCGTGAGCGCCACCAGCGCCGAGAAGGCAACGGCGGCGGCCACGGTGAGGCCGAACTCCGCGAACAGACGACCGACCTCGCCACCCATGTAGGAGATCGGCACGAACGCCGCCACCAGTACCAGGGTCGTGGCAATCACCGCGAAGGCGATCTCGCGCGAGCCATCCAATGCCGCGAGCAACGGCGACTGACCCTCCTCGATACGCCGATAGATGTTTTCCAGCACCACGATGGCGTCGTCCACCACCAGGCCAATGGCGAGCACCAGCGCCAGCAGCGTGAGCACGTTGAGCGAGTAGTTCAGCGCGGCCATCGCGATCGTCGCCGCCAACAGCGAGATCGGCACCACCACCGCCGGAATCAGCGTGGCGCGCAAGGTGCCGAGAAAACCGTAGATCGTCAGCAGCACCATCGCCAGCGAGACCCCGAGCGCGATGTAGACCTCGTGAATCGAGGCCTTTATGAAGTCGGCGCTGTCGAAGGTGACGGCGAGCTGCATGCCGGCGGGCAGGGTCGCGCGGATGGACTCCAGGCGCTCGCGCACTTCGGCCGATACCGCGACCGGGTTGGCCTGCGCCTGCGGGGTGATATCCAGGCTTACCGCCACCTGGCCGTTGGAGCGCGCGAGGCTGCGCTGGTCTTCCGCGCCCAGCTCCACGCGGGCCACTTCGCCAAGACGTACCAGGTTGCCTTCAGGCCCATCGGCAATCACCAGTTCGCGAAAATCCTGCGCCTCGCTGAACCCCGATAGGGTGCGCAAGGTGAACTCGCGCGAGGCGGACTCCAGACGCCCCGCCGGCAGTTCCACGTTCTGCGTATTCAGCGCTTGCGCCACGTCTTCCACGGTGAGCTCGCGGGCCGCCAACGCCTCCCGGTCAAGCCACAGGCGCATGGCGTAACGGCGTTCGCCGGAGAGCTGGACCTGCGAGACGCCATCGACCGTGCTCAGCCGGTTTACCACGTAGCGCTCGACATAGTCGGTCATTTCCAGCGGGCTCAGACGATCGCTGGTGAGCGTCAGCGACATCACCTCCTCGGCGCTGGAGTCAGCGGTGCGAATCGACGGCGCCTCGGCGCCGTCCGGCAGATCGTCGCGGATGCGGCCCAACCGGGTCCGCACGTCGTTCGCTGCCTCGTCGACATCCGTCTCCAGGCTGAACTCCATGTTGACCTCGGCCTGCTCGTCGACGCTCTTGGAGGTCATCTCCTCTAGCCCGGGTATGCCGGCGAGCTGCTCCTCGAGCACATCGGTGATCTGCCTCTCGACCACCTGCGCCGAGGCACCCAGATAAACCACATCGACCGAGACGAATGCCTGGCTGACATCCGGATACTCGCGCAGCGGCAGCAGTCGCAACGCCATGAGGCCCACGATCAACAGCAGCAGGCTGATGACCGCGGCGAATACCGGACGGCGTACCGAGACATCCGAGAGGATCATGAGTCGTTCCCTTGCGATTCGAACGCGCCGCCTTGCGGTGTTTCGATCCGCGTCACCGGCGTGCCGTCTCGCACCTTCAGGGTTCCCTCGACGATGATCGACTCACCGGGCCTCAGGCCGCCGGTGATCTCGACCAGGCCGAGCCGGCGTGCGCCGGTCTTCACCTCGCGGCTCTGCGCCACGCCGTTCTCGATCACGAACACGAATTGTCGATCGTTCTCCGGCACCACCGCGTGCTCGGGTATCAGCAACGCTGTCGTCGTCCCGCGCGTGAGACGCACGGTCAACAGCATGCCCGGCTTGATCAAGCGCGCCGGGTTCGGCAGCACGGCGCGCACCCGTACCGAGCGAGTCACCGGATCGACGCGCGTCGCCACGGTCTGCACGGTTCCGCTGAACTCGATATCCGGGTAGGCCGCCGAGCGAGCGGTAATGGCCTGTCCCGGTTCCAGGGTACCGACGTACAACGCCGGCACCGTGAACTCGAGCTCGACGGGCGTGAGGTCATCGAGCGTGGTAATCAGCGTGCCGGGCTGCACCAGGCTACCCACGCTCACTTCGCGCAGCCCGAGGCGGCCATCGAATGGCGCGCGAATGACATGCTCGGCCAGCGCCGCCTCGGCCACGGCGACATTGGCACGGTCGGTGCGCAGCAGGGTCTCGGATAGCTGGAGTTGCGACTCCGACACCAGGTTGGACCTAAACAACTCTCGTTGTCGCTCATAAGCACTCAGGCTTTGTGCTGCACTCGCCTGCGCGGCCTCGAGATTGGCTTGCATATCCGCCGCCCCGAGCGTGGCCAGCACTTCACCGGCCTCAACCGTTGCGCCTGGCTCGAAAGACAGCGTAGCGATGACGCCGGAAACCTCGGGGGTGATTTCCACCGCCTGGCTTGCGCGGGCGTTTCCCAGTGCCTGAATGCGATCCGCCAGCGGTTGCGTGCGCGTGCGCTGTGCAATCACCGCCACCGGCTCGATAGTGGACGTTGCGGCACGCGAATCGTCCCATTCGCCAAGATACAACCAAGCCACGCCGGCCACGGCGATTGACACCACCAGCAATAGAAGGGCATTGATCCCGCGAGAACTGTTCAAGAGAAAACCTCTTTCCCGGATTGCGCACAAAACACCTGGGAGCGGTGATCGCGAAGTATTTTTATCAGATCCGGGGCTCGGGCGATTTCACGATAAGCGCCTCAACCAGCAGCTTATCCGCCTCAATCGACCCTTGATGTGGTTATTCAGAGACACAGGCGGGGCATTTCTGTTCAGTAAACGCGCGGGCAGGGGCGACACCACAAACACGGACAGCACTGCCTTGTTATGCGTATCGACAAACGCCGGGCCCGGGCCCAGCGTTTGTGCTTATGCCGCCTGCCCCTCGGCCAACTCCTCGATCAACGCCCGCAGCAATTGCCAGCACTCATCGACCGAGTCGATCTCGACACGCTCGTTGGGCGAATGCGCGCCACGAATCTGCGGTCCGAAGGAGATCATCGCAAGCTCCGGGTACTTGCCGCCGAGAATGCCGCACTCGAGCCCGGCATGGATCACCTTGACCTCGGGATCGCTGCCCAGTCGGCGCTGATGCAACTGGCGAAAGCGCGCCAGCAGCGGGCTTTCGGGGTCCGGCGTCCAGCCCGGATAGGCATTCTCGACACGCGTCTCGGCACCGATCAGCGCGAACAACGCGCGAAAGCGGTCGGCGATGTCGCGGGTGGCGCTATCGCGCAGCGAGCGCACCAGCGCGCAGAGCTCGAAGCGCCCGCCCACGAGCGTTACCACGCCCAGGTTGTTGGAGGTTTCCACCACGCCGGGCACCTCGACGCTCATGCGCTCCACCCCATAGGGTGCGACATGCAGCGCGGCGACCAGCATATGGCTAGCGGTAGTGGTCAGCGCCTCATCGGGAGTCGACTCCACTTCCTCCAATGCCAGCACGAGCCCATCGTCGACACCCGCCAGCTCGGCGACCAGCTCGGCCTGCAACTCGCTCAACCGCGCCTGGGCGGCTTCGCCCTCGTCGTCGACCAACGCCAGGGTGGCGAAGGCCTCGCGCGGCAGCGCATTACGCAACGTGCCGCCGTGATAGTCGATCAATCGTGCGCCATGGGGCTCCAGCGCGCGCAGCACGCGAACCAGCAGGCGATTGGCGTTACCGCGCCCCTTGTGGATATCGATACCCGAATGACCGCCGACCAGGCCGGTCAGCGATAGCCGCCAGGGTCGCTCGTCGTCACGCAGCGCACTGGTCGGCAGATTGGCAGTGACCAGCACATCGGCCCCCCCGGCACAGCCGATATATACCTGGCCGCGGTCCTCGGAGTCGAGATTGAGCAGAATGTCGCCCTTGAGCCAGTTCTCGGCCAATCCCAGCGCACCACCCATCGACGTTTCCTCCTCGATGGTGAACAGAGCCTCGAGCGGGCCATGGCACAGCGAGTTGTCTTCGAGTACCGCTAGCGCGGCGGCCACGCCCATGCCATTGTCGGCGCCCAGGGTGGTATTCGTGGCATACAGCCAGCCGTCGGCGATATAGGTCTCGATAGGGTCGGTGGTGAAATCGTGCGGATGATCGGCATTGGCCTGGGCGACCATGTCCAAATGCCCTTGCAGAACGATCCCCGACGCTTGCTCACAACCCGGCGTGGCCGGCTTGCGAACCAGCAGGTTGCCGGCAGCGTCGCGCTCGTGGGTCAGACCGCGCGCCTCGGCCCAACGCTCGATAAGCGCCCGCAGTTCGGCTTCATGACCGGAGGGGCGAGGGGTATTGCATAGCGTACGAAAATGACGCCAGACAATAGCCGGCGTCAGCGAGTCGAGATGTTCGTTCATATCGGATTCCTACGTGAGACCCTGACACCTTACGCCGTGGCTCGCGCGACGCAAGCCTTCCCTCGTCATATCCTGGGTACTAGGATTGCCATACACCCACTCATGGAAGATCGCTATGCCTGCTATTTCCTGGCGCTTGTTACTGCTTGGCTTGAGCGCGGCCCTGCTGCTCGGTGGCTGCTCGCCGATTCCCGATATGCCGGGGCCGATCGGCATCCCGGGCCTGTGAGTTAGGCAGCCAGATAGCGATGTAGCCAGGCATGTCAGCGTGACTAGCCGATTTGCGCCAATATCTGTGGTCACCTCCTATTCTCCAACTCATCTTGTCGAATGAGTAAAAAAGAATAATTTGTACTCATGAATGATTTCGAGTGCGACGGCAAGGTTAGGGAATCGCTGAATGCGGAATGGATGGCAAGTCCCAATGGAGACAGAAGGCGGATCTTGCGCCCTTCGTCTCTGTCAATCGTCCCGCCGCCCTGAAGAAACAGTGGCGCGATCAGTTCCAACAGTTCGTCGCCACGCGAGGCTGACTCAGGCACACGCCCACGCAACGCTCGCCGATATAGGCCGCGAACAGGCGCACATCGGGGTCATCGCAGATCCGGTGGGGGCGATAATGCGCTGGCCGCAGGTCAATGTCATGGTTGAGCTTTTCAATGGCCGTGTGATTGATGTACTGAATACACACCGGTTCGACTCTCAGGAAGACTTGGCGTCACACTCAAGCGCTACAGTTGGCTTTATAAACATCACATCAATCAAAAAGCCTTGCACCACTAGACACCGATAGATGCAATGAAGCAACAGCAGAGAAATTGACCCGAGTTATTCTAAATAACGCGTAATTAATCATCCAGGATCCGACAGGTATATCTAGAGAACCGAACAGAATTGCAGCACCTGATATTTTTATTAGCTAGACACAAGAAAGCCGGGCAACCGCCCGGCTTTCTTACATCTATTTTTGGGGGAAAGGCAACGAATGTCTGCCAGAAACCAGTCTATTAATTCTGGGAATCCTCGGCAGCGTCTTCGATCTCCTCGCCCATCTCTTCGACATTTTCGCCAGCCTCTTCGGCGGCTTCGTCAATGTTCTCGCCGGCTTCTTCCGCCGCTCCCTGGTCTTCACAAGCGGCAACGCCACCAAGCAATAACGCCATCATCAACGCCAAGCCCAGCTTACGCATCATCGTGCTCGTTTTCATCTTCTCCTCCTGAGAACAGAACCACTAGTGATGTCTCACCATAACGATTATTCAGTACGAACGCTAGAGATGATCCATGACGGATTTAAGCTCACGCAACATCACGCGACAAAAAAATACGCCCGCCGGGTGGCTGGGGTATCGGTGAAGCTGCCTGATTATGGTTGGGCCGACGCCCCGAGTCCCGGCGCGCCGGGACTCGCGCAGGGGAGGCCCCTAAACGACGAAACCCCGACCAGGGGCCGGGGTTTCTGAAGAAGTGCCTGACGATGACCTACTCTCGCATGGGGAGGCCCCACACTACCATCGGCGCTGAGCGGTTTCACTGCTGAGTTCGGCATGGGGTCAGGTGGGACCCGCTCGCTATGGTCGTCAGGCGTAAACTGGTGTCGCGTGGTGGCTTGAGGGCCGATCGTGATCGTGCTTTCGATCGCGACCCGGCGCTCGACGCTGCCCGCCACGGGACTGTCTTAACAAATGAATCAAGCTGACTCGATACGACTCGACGTATCCGCTTATCGGTCATCGCAGGGGTGACTCGCTGTTGCTCGGCGCGAGCTTCTCACGCGCCTCGCCTGCAAACCCCTTGGGTGTTATATGGTCAAGCCTCACGGACCATTAGTACGCGTTAGCTCAACACATTGCTGTGCGTCCACACCGCGCCTATCGACCTCGTCGTCTTCGAGGGTCCTTCAGGGGGCGCAAGGCCCCAGGGAAGTCTCATCTTGAAGGGGGCTTCCCGCTTAGATGCTTTCAGCGGTTATCCCGTCCGCACATA
>NZ_FNGI01000004.1 GCF_900102945.1 Modicisalibacter muralis
CGTGTCTCAGTCCCAGTGTGGCTGATCATCCTCTCAGACCAGCTACGGATCGTCGCCTTGGTGAGCCGTTACCTCACCAACCAGCTAATCCGACATAGGCTCATCCGATAGCGCGAGGTCCGAAGAGCCCCCGCTTTCTCCCGTAGGACGTATGCGGTATTAGCCTGGGTTTCCCCAGGTTATCCCCCACTACCGGGCAGATTCCTATGCATTACTCACCCGTCCGCCGCTCGCCACCAGGAAGCAAGCTTCCCGTGCTGCCGCTCGACTTGCATGTGTTAGGCCTGCCGCCAGCGTTCAATCTGAGCCATGATCAAACTCTTCAGTTGCAATCATTGTGATCCTTGCCCTTCCGAAGAAGAAAGCGGATCAAGCTTGGCTCGAGCTCAAACGTCTCAAACTTGACGAGTCGCTTGTCTCGATCGTCGGTGACTGATCACCGCATCGTCGACAAGCGCCCACATGAATTACCTGATCGATTGTTAAAGAGCGGCCCCGGGCTCTTATAAGAAGAGTGGAGCGTCGCAGCCGAAAGTGAACACAACCGCCATTCCCTTCCTCGCCCCTCGGGGCGGCCTCGCTGCGAGAGAGGCGTATTCTACCGATCCGGGCCATTCTGTCAAGGCCGAATCGGCGGTGGCGCGCTGGCGATCGCGTTGTGGAAACTCACATCCGACATTGCATGCCGAACCAGAAACCCCAATGCAATCAAGCCGTTGCACTACCTTTTACCGCTGACAACGGTTGCTCGTTGCCGGCAGCGGATGCGTACTCTACGGCCTGGAGGGCGCCCTGACAAGCTCTTTTTACAACTAATGCATAAATCGCTAATGACGCACCAAAATCACCAGCTCGCGCGGGCCATGCACGCCATAGGCGAGGGTCTGCTCAATGTCCGCCGTCTTGCTTGGTCCGGAAATCAGCAGCGCATTGGTGGGCATATTGCCGGCCCAGTCATGCCGTTCGACGACATCGAAAAAGGTATCTTCGATGGCGTCGGCATCGAGCACGGCAATATGCAGCGGTGGCACCAGGCTCAGCCGGCGCGGCTCATCCGAGGTTGGCCATAACCACAGGCTGCCGGTCTCGGCGATACCACCACGCGTCGAGGTCAGCCCAGCCTCCAGTGAGTCGAACTGCTCGCGCTGCCAGGACTCGATATCGCGATCGGCGTCGGTCAGCTCTATCCCGCTATCCGCCAGCGCCGTGCGCGCCTCCTGGGCTATCGGGTGCTCGCGCCCCAGCCCCAGGCGCTTGATGTCCTTATCGGCCAGCATGCTGATCAGCGCTTCGATCCAGGCGGCATGGTCGGTATGGATGACTTCGCCATGCACCGAGGCGATCTTGTCTTCGAAACGCCTCAGGCGCTCCTCATGCGACCAGCCACGGCCAGTGACCACGCTAAAGTCACAGGCGGGCGCAGCCAGCGGTCCATCCAGGCGCTCTCGCAGGCGGCCGAGTATCGTGTCACGGGCACTCATGATTTGCCCTCCTGCTTAGCATCTCGACGATGTCGCTTGACCAGCGCATGCAGCGAGGTCGCCGCCGGTTTAGGCGCCGTGCGGTAATCGGTCCAGGGCCCTAGCTTCGCAGGCGTCAGCGCGCGCAGCTTGCCGGCTATGCCGGTACTTGCCCGCCAGGCGCCGGGGTGCGTAGCCAGCCATTGAAAGCCCTTCCACGCCAACACTTCGGAGCGATTACGCTTGGCCCCGGCGCCCGCGACATTGCCTCGCCCTTCGCCCACCGCCTCCTTGCGCAAGCGCACCAGCAGATCGGGAATCGGTATCTTCACCGGACAAACTTCGCCGCAAGCGCCACACAGGCTGGAAGCACTGGGTAGATCCTTGGTCGCTTCCAGCCCTTGCAGATGCGGCATCAGGATACTGCCGATGGGACCCGGGTAGGTGGTGCCGTAGGTATGGCCGCCAACTCGCGTATACACCGGACAATGGTTCATGCAGGCACCACAACGAATGCAGCGCAGCGTGTCGAGCAGTTCGTCGTCCTGATAGATAGCCGAGCGGCCGTTATCCACCAGCACCAGATGGACTTCTTCCGGGCCGTCATGCTCCTCGGGCTTGCGCGGCCCTGAGATCATATTGAAGTAAGTAGTAACGTGCTGCCCGGTGGCCGAGCGTGTCAGTAGCGCATATAGAGGCGCCACGTCGCGCAGATGCTCGACGACCTTCTCGATACCGGTCACGGCGATATGCACCGGCGGCACCGTGGTGGTCATGCGCCCGTTGCCCTCGTTCTCGACCAGGCACAACGTGCCGGTTTCGGCGACGGCGAAATTGACCCCCGAGATGCCCACGTCGGCGGCCATGAAGCGCTCACGCAGCTGTTGGCGTGCGGCAGCAGTCAGGTAGTCGACATCGCGGGTGCGCTCGGTGCCGGTCTTGGCATGCATGAGATCGGATATCTCATCGGTATTGAGATGGATCGCCGGCATGATGATATGCGAGGGCGTCTGCTCGTTGAGCTGCACCAGGTATTCGCCGAGATCCGACTCCAGCGCCTCGATGCCGGCCGCCTCGAGATGCGCATTGAGGTGCATCTCCTCGGAAACCATCGACTTGCCCTTGATCACGCGCTTGGCGCCACGCGCTTCGCATAGCCCACGAATGATCTCGCAGGCTTGCTCGCCATCTTCGGCCCAATGCACCTTGATACCGTTGGCCTGGCACTTGGCCTCGAGCTGCTCGAGCAAGTCCGGCAACTTGGCCAGCGCTCGCAAGCGGATGTTCGCCCCCAGCTCACGCAGGGTTTCCACGTCCCAATCGCCGAAGGCGTCGCGGCGCTTGCCCATCAGGCCATCCATCGCCTGACGAAAATTGGCGCGAATCTGCGGGTTGCCCAGCGCATCGTGCGCCTGGCGGTGAAACGCCTGCGGTGTATAGGTCTCGACACTCATGACGTGCGCCTCCACAGATAGCTGGCGATATGCTCGCCACGCAGCGATTTGTTCTGGTGCTCGAAACGCCCTCCGATATTCATCAGGCAACCGCAATCGGAAGTGACGAAATGCTCGGCGCCGGCAGCCTCAATGGCCTGGGACTTGTCTTCGACCATCGCCGCCGACACCTCGGGATGACGCACCGCGAAGGTGCCGCCGAAGCCGCAACACTCGGCGGCTCGGGCCTGCTCGACCAGGGTCACTTGCGCGAGCTGCCCGAGCAATGCCGGGGCGGTGTCGGCCAGACCCATTTCGCGGCGCGCACTGCATGAGGTGTGCATGGCCACGCGCTGCGGCTCACCTTTGTCGGCAAGCCGAACATGGCAGACATGCACCAGAAACTCGGTGAGCTCGAAGACCCGCCCGGCCAGCTCGCGGGCGCGGTCCTGCCGTTCGGTGCCGGCAAATAGTTGTGGGTAATGCGTGCGCATCATGCCGCCGCACGAACCCGATGGCACAATGACCGGCCAGGGTTCGGGAAACAGCGCCAATTGCGCTTCGGCGACCGCGCGGGCCTCGTCATGATAACCGGAGGTATAAGCAGGCTGACCGCAACAGGTCTGTTCAAAGGGAAAAATGACTTCGATCCCCTCGCGCTCCAGCAGGCGAATGCCGTCGAGCCCCGCCTCGGGATAGAACATGTCGATCAGACAGGTGCCATAGAAATAGACCTTGTCCGGCTTCGGCGGGTACAGTTTGAGCGGTGTCATGTCAGGCTCCTCGAGCCCGCCACCAACGCAGGGTCGGCCGGTAGGCACGGCATCGATTGTTTTATGCGGTAAATTGGTTTTACCAATTTACCGACGGTATCGGTGCACAGTAGGAGCAAGGCCAGGCCGGAGTCAAATATTGCTATGCGATTCCTACCGGCAAACCTCTTAGACTTTAGTATTGCCCCGCTAGATGGCGCAACAACCTATTGCCCGCATTGGAAAAACTTGACGCCCCGGGAATTGGCAAGCCGACCTGCAGTCGTTATTATTGGTAATACCAATTTTTACATTCGTGCGTCTCGGCCGCTTTTGCCGCCGCTCCATCATCACATTACCGGATTCTCGAGTATGGTTTATCAGCCGGTTCGACAACCGCGCATCGCCGACGTCATCACCGAGCGCCTCGAGGCGATGATTCTCGAGGGTAGCCTGACGCCCGGGCAGCGACTTCCGCCGGAGCGTGAACTTTCCGAACGCTTCGGCGTTTCGCGGCCCTCGCTACGCGAAGCGATTCAGAAGCTCTCGGCGCGCGGCCTGCTGACCAGCCGTCAAGGCGGCGGCACCTTCATTAGCGATGAGCTGAAAAGCGGCTATAGCGACCCGCTGCTGGAGATGCTCTCGCGCCACGGCGAGTTCAACCTCGACCTGCTGGAATTTCGCGACGCCCTGGAAGGCATCTCCGCCTACTACGCTGCGCTGCGCTCCACGCCCGCCGATAAGGAACTATTGATTCGCCGTTTCGAGGAACTCGATGCCAGTTACGCCGAACCGCGCCTACAGGATGACCCACACCGCGAGGCCAAGGCCGACGCCGCCTTTCATTTGGCCATCGCCGAGGCCGGCCACAACGTGCTGCTGCTGCATACCATTCGCGGTATCTTTCACTTGCTGGAGAAGAGTATCGTCGCCAACCTGGCACACCTGTTCGAAAGGCCCGGCTCTCGCGAGCAATTGATGAGCCAGCATCGCGCGCTGCTCGATGCCATTCTCGAGGGTCGCGCCGAGGATGCCCGTTCGCGCGCCCATGAGCATCTGGTTTACGTCGAGGAGGGCCTGCTCGAGCTCGAGCGCGCCGAGACCCGTGCCCAGCGCGCGCTGCGCCGCGCCCAGGCGCTGCCCGAGCGCCAAGACTGAACGCTGCCGATACCCGAGGGCCCGCCATGCAAGCCACTCGACTACCGCGCCCTTGGCGACACCTGCTGCTGTTATTGATCCCGCTAGGGTTGGTTGCGTGCGTCTGGCAGGCGGCGCAGATAGCCCGCGAGCAAGCGCTCGAGGCGCTCTACACCGAGGCCCACAACGAGCTGCGCCTGTCGGCCGCCGGGGTCACCGCCTACCTCTCACGCCACGATTATCTGCCTCGGCTGCTGGCCAATCGCGAAGCCGTCCAACAGGCCCTGGCGCACCCCAACGATCTTGCCGGCCTGATGCAGCTCAACTTGATGCTCGACAGCTTTCGCGCCATTGCCGACGTCTCGGACATCTACCTGCTCGATCGCCATGGCACCGCCCTGGCCGCCAGCAACTGGTATCTGCCGCATAGCTTCATCGGCGGCAATTACGACTTTCGCCCCTACTTTCGCGACGCCATGGCCGGACGCATGGGCCGCTTCTACGGACTCGGCACCCACTCGGGCGAGCGTGGTTATTACTTCTCGGCACCGGTGCGGCTCGCCGATGGCGACAACGACATCGACGGCGTGCTGGTGGTCAAGGTATTGATCGCGCCACTCGAAGCAGACTGGGCCAGCCAGAACGGCGAACTACTGATCAGCGACGATCATGGCGTGATCTTCATCGCTAGCCAACAGGGGCTGCGGCTGACCAGCCTGGCACCGCTAAGTGCCGACACCCGGGCGAAACTGAGCACCACGCGACGCTACGACGGCGCCGCACTGACGACGCTACCCGTCGAGCGACTCAGCGAGCGTGCCGATGGCTCGCGTATCGTACGTTTCAGCGAAGGCCCGCTGGCCGACGACCTTTACCTGTCGCTGGCCCGCGATCTACCGTCGTTGCACTGGCACATGCTGATACTCAAGTCGCTGGAGCCGCTGAAAGGCGCTCAGTGGCAGGCCGGTATGCTCGCCGCCGGCCTCTACGGCGTGGTCATCCTGGCCGCTGGCATCGGCTGGCAACGCTGGCGGCTACGTCGCGAACGCGAGCTGTTTGCCAAGCGCGAACGCCGCGCACTGGCCGAAGGCCAGGCCCGCGTGCGCGGCATCATCGATCGTACCCGTGCCGGCCTGCTGGTACTCGACGAGCAGGGCGCGCTGACCTACATCAACCCCACCGCCCAGGCGCTGTTCGGCCATACGTCATCGAGTGTCGAGAACCGCCGCCTGACGGAACTGCTCTCTCCCGCCGATGCGTCACGCATCGCCGCCTTGCGCCACGCCCCGGCGCCCAGCCCGGTGGAAGTGCTGGCGGTACGCGCCGGCGGCGATCGCTTTCCACTGGAACTGACGGTCAGCCCGCTGGACAGTCCTCATGGACCGCGCTGGCTGGCCACGATATTCGATATCAGCGAGCGCAAGACCCAGGAGCAAGCACTGGCGCGTGCCCGCGACCAGCTGGAGCAGCGTGTCGAGGAGCGCACCCGCGATCTGCTCGACTCCAACCGCCGCCTGTCCGGCGAGATCGACGAGCGCAAGCGCGCCGAGGCCAACCTGCGCCAAACCCAGGATGAGCTGATCCAGGCCGCCAAACTGGCGGTGCTCGGCCAGATGTCCGCCGGCATCAATCACGAGCTCAACCAGCCACTCGCCGCCATCCGTGCCTATGCCGAGAATGCCAATGTGTTCATCCAACGCGGTCGCAGCCAGGCGGCCAGCGCCAATCTGGCGCAGATCGTCGAGCTCACCGCACGCATGGCCGAGATCAGCGCCCAGCTCAAGCAGTTCTCGCGCAAGAGCGGCGACAATCTGACAGCGGTCTCCGTGCAGGCCTGCTTCAATTACGCGCTACGCCTGTATCGCGCGCGACTCAAATCCAGCGCGGTGACGGTCGACTATCGCTGGCCGGCCGGCGACGTCTGGGTGCGCGCCGATCTGGTGCGTCTCGAGCAGGTACTGGTCAACCTGATCGGCAACGCCCTGCAGGCGATGGCTGACTGCTCCGCTCCGCTGCTGATACTGAGCATCGAAACCAGCGGCCAGGAAGTACGCATCGGCGTGCGCGATACCGGCCCCGGCATTGCCGAGGCCCATCTCAAGCGGGTTTTCGAGCCCTTCTTCACCACCAAGACCACCGGCAAAGGGTTGGGGCTGGGCCTGTCGATCTCGGCGCGTATCGTCGACGACCTCGGCGGGCGCCTCGAGGCCGTCAATGACAGCGGAGCCCTATTCACCGTCAGCCTGGCGGCCTGCGCCGCGCCAGCAAGTGCCGGCGACGAAGCGACGCCCCCGCCCTCCAAGGAGCATCCTCATGCATGACCCGGTTGCGCCGCCGGTGCTGATCGTCGACGATGAAGAGCACCTGCGCATTACCGCCAGCCAGACCCTGGAACTCGCCGGCTACGCACCGCAGACGTTCGCCAGTGGCGAGGCCGCGCTCGACGCACTGAGCGCCGATTATCCCGGCGTGCTGGTCAGCGATATTCGCATGCCCGGCATGGACGGTCTGGCCCTGTTGCGCGAGGTGCGGCGCCGCGACCCCGATCTACCGGTGATCCTGGTGACCGGCCATGGCGATATTTCAACCGCGGTCGAGGCGATGCGCGAAGGCGCCTGGGACTTTTTGGAAAAGCCGTTCGCCGGCGAACGCCTGGCGGACGTGGTGCGCCGCGCCGCCGAGAAGCGTCAGTTGAGCCTCGAGAACCGCCGCCTCAAGGCCGAACTGGAGGCACAACGCGGCGCCCCTGGGCCACGCATCGTCGGCCGCACCCCGGCCATGCAACGGCTAACGGCGATGCTCCAACGCATCAGCCAGGTGGAAGCCGACGTGCTGCTGTTCGGCGAGACCGGCGTCGGCAAGGATCTCATCGCCCGCTCGCTGCACGAGCGCAGCCTGCGCGGTGGCCAGCCATTCGTCGCCATCAACTGTGGCGCGGTGCCGGAGAGCATCATCGAATCGGAGCTGTTCGGACACGAGAAAGGCGCCTTCACCGGCGCAGTCGAACGCCGCATCGGCAAGTTCGAACACGCCAATGGCGGTAGCGTATTCCTCGACGAAATCGAATCGATGCCATTGGCGCTACAGGTCAAACTGCTGCGCGTATTGCAGGAACGCAGCGTCGAGCGACTCGGCTCCAACCAGCCGGTGGCGCTGGACATTCGCGTGATCGCCGCCACCAAGATCGATCTCAAGGCGGCCGCCGAGAGCGGCGGATTTCGTGAGGACCTCTATTACCGCCTCAATGTGGTGACGTTGCCGATACCCCCACTGCGCGAGCGCCGCGAGGACATTCCGCTATTGTTCCAGCACTTCGCCGTGGTCGCCGCCAACCGTAGTGGGCTCGAGGCGCCACCGCTCGATGCCACCGGCGTATCGGTACTGCTGGCCCATGACTGGCCGGGTAACGTGCGCGAGCTGCGTAATCTCGCCGAGCGTTTCGTGCTGCTCGGCGGCGCCTACGACTATCGCCTCGACATGTTGCTGGAGGGTGCCGACCCAGGCCCCAGCGAGATGCCCCTGCCGCAGCAGGTCGAGCTGTTCGAGAAGAGCCTGATCAGCCAATCGCTGGCCAACCATCAGGGGCGCATCAGCGCGGTCTGCGAGCACCTTGGGCTGCCACGCAAGACGCTCTACGACAAGCTCAAGAAGTACGCGCTCAAGGCCGATGACTACCGCCACAACCGGCTACTCTGAGCCACCAGATCGAGCAATGCCGACCAGGGCGGCAGCCACGGCGCCAATCCCACGGCCAGCGCCAGCAAGAGTAGCGAATTGAGCGGCTCGCGGTAGGCGAACAATTTAAAGGCGGTGCCGAAGGAACGCTTGATCCGCGCACCGTCCAGATCGACGCTATAGATTTCGTCGAGCAATAGATGGATCAGGCTGCCAAAAACCAGCGCCAGCCCTTGGACCCAGGCAATCCCGGCGCTCTGCGCCAGCAGCTGATAGCTGAGCGCGCTGCCCCCCAACCCGCAGAGCGCCATCGCCAGCAACGAGTGCCAGATGCCGCGATGCACCGTGAAGCGCTTGAACACTTCGCTCAGCGCATAACGCACGCCGACATAGAGCCCGGCACAGGCCGCCAGCAGCACGCCCGGCGTCACCTGCCCGTGCAGGGCCAACGCACCGACGACGACCGCCAGCACGGCGCTCAGCGTGAAGATCAGCCGAATCGCGTGGGAGTTGTCGGAATCGATATCCGGCAGAATGCCGCCGAAGGCGGTCAGCATCGCCACCGAGAGCGCCTCGCTCGGCGACCATAACGACGCCTGCCAGCCGCCGAAGGCCAATAGCACGCCACCGCTCGCGGCGACGCTGAGATGAGTCCGAAAATCGGCCATGTACGCAAAACCCGAAACACTGGATGAAAAACCAGATTATGCGTAACACAGCCTGATAAAACAATCAGTTGCCAAATGGCGACACGACTTGCCGCGCTCAGCCATCCTGGCCGTCGGCCAGATATTGATCCTTCAACTTGACGTAATTGCCGGCGCTATAGACGAAGAACGCGCGCTCGCTGTCTTTCAGTGCGCGCAACGGCTTGGCCGGATTGCCGGCGTAAACGTAGCCGCTGGCGAGCGTCTTGCCCGGCGTCACTACCGCGCCGGCGGCGATGATCACCTCATCTTCGACGACCGCGCCATCCATGACAATCGCGCCCATCCCGACCAGCACGCGGTTCCCCACGTTGCAACCATGCAGCAGCGCCTTGTGACCGATGGTCACGTCGTCGCCGATGGTTAAGGGATGGCCGCCGGGATTGAATTCGCTGGCGTGAGTGATATGCAACACACTGCCGTCCTGCACGCTGGTGCGCGCACCAATGCGGATACGGTGCATGTCGCCGCGGATCACCGCCATCGGCCACACCGAACAATCGTCACCCAGCATCACATCGCCCAGCACCACGCTGCCTGGGTCAACATAGACACGCTCGCCGAGGCGCGGCGTCAAGCCCTGAAACGTTCGTAAGTGCATGCTCGTTCTCCTATTCAGGCAACTCTCACAACAAACCCGACAGCAACACCACCACCATCAACGGAATCGACACGTAGCGCACCAGCCCCTGCCATAGCCGAAAGCCCCCGGGGCTGGTATCCAACGCCCGTGCCGCGATCTCGTTGGGCAGCACCCAAGCGGCGAAGATGGCAATCATCACGCCACCCATCGGCAGGAAAATCGACGGCGGCACGCTGGTCACCCAGGCGAAGAAGGTCATGCCTGCGAACCAGTGCACATCGGCCATGCTCGAGAACGACAGCACCGAGAGCAAGCCCACCGCCCATACCAGAACGCCGACGACCGCCGCCGCCTGGCCGCGCTTGAGCCCGGCACCCTGCAACATCGAGACCATCGGCTCGGCGAGGTTGATCGACGAGGTCCAGGCCGCGAGTAGCAGCAACAGGAAGAAGCCGCCGAGCCAGAACGCACCGCCGGGTAGCTCGGAAAAAGCGATCGGCAACGTCACGAACATCAGTCCCGGCCCCTCGGCGGGGTCCATGCCCTGAGTGAACACCACCGAGAAAACCGCGATACCGGCCAGTATCGCCACTGCCACGTTGAGCACCACGACCGAGACTGCCGCCCGCGTCAGGCTCTGGTGATCCGGCATGTAGGCACCATAGGCCATCAACGCACAGGCCCCCACCGCCAGCGTGAAGAAGGCATGGCCCATGGCGCTGAGCACCACGCCGGCCGTGATGGCACCGGGATCGGGTGTGAACAGCCAACTGATCGCCTGGCCGAACCCCGCGGTGGTGGTGGCGTAGACCGCCAATATCACCAGGATGATGTAAAGCAGCGGCATCAACAGGTTGTTGAGCTTCTCCAACCCACCGGAAACCCCGGCGGCGACCACCGACATGGTCAGCAACATGAACAGTGTGTGGTTGAAGGTCATGCGCAGCGGATCGGCGAGAAACGCATCGAAGCTGGCGCCGATCTCGGCGGGCGAGCGAGACGCGAAGCTGCCGTTGACGGCGCTGACCAGGTATTCGATCGACCAACCCGACACCACCGAATAGAACGACAGAATGAAAAACACCGTGATCGCGCCGAACAGCCCCACCCAGCGCCAATGCGGCGTGGCTCCGGCCCGGCGCGCCAGATGGCTCAACGCCATCATCGGGCTGCGCCGCCCGGCGCGTCCGATCATGATCTCGGCCATCATCACCGGCACGCCCAACAGGGCGACGAAGATGATATACAACAGCAGAAACGCCGCACCGCCGTTCTCGCCGGTGATATAGGGAAAACGCCAGATATTGCCCAGACCCACCGCCGCGCCGGTAACCGCCAAAATGAATGCACGCCGCGAACTCCAGCGCTCCACCGTCTCACTCATCGATCCATCCCTTGCGTCACGAAAGGCAGCAAGCCTAATCCACCGCGAACTACATTGAAACAAGGCGCCCGCGCCCGCATCTAATGCCAACCGCCATGTTTGCGAAAAGCATGTTCATGATAAGCCTGTTCACGTCAAGGATTTCGCCGATGTCCAACAATCCGCTGCTCGAGACCCACGTCCTGCCGCCCTTCGGCGAGATTCAGCCCGATCATGTGGTGCCGGCGATCGAGCAAATCCTCGACGAGAACCGCAGCGCCATCGACCGCTTGGCCGAGCGTGCCGCTCAGCAGCACCCGACCTGGGAAAGCCTGGCCCTGCCGCTCGAAGAACTCAACGATCGGTTGTCCCAAGCCTGGTCGCCGGTATCGCACCTCAACGGCACCATGAATACGCCGGCGCTGCGCGAGGCTTACCAGGCCTGCCTCGGCAAACTCTCCGATTACGGTACCTGGCTGGGTCAGCATGAAGGGCTGTTCCGCGGCTATCAGGCGCTCAAGAATTCACCGGCTTTCGGCGAGCTCGATCATGCCCAGCGCCGCTCGGTGGACAATACCCTGCGCGACTTCCGACTCGCCGGTGTCGACCTGCCCGCCGATGAAAAGCGCCGCTACGGCGAGATCCAGTCGCGGCTGTCGGCGATCTGCAACACCTACTCCAACCATGTGCTCGACGCCACCCAGGCCTGGCACAAGGATATCGACGACGCGGCCGTCCTCGATGGCCTGCCGCAGAGCGCACTCGACACCCTCAAGGCCAACGCCGAGGCCAAGAACGCCAGCGGCTACCGCATCACGCTCGACTTCCCGAGTTTCTTCCCGGTGGTGACCTACGCCAACGACCGCGAGTTGCGGCGCGAGGTCTACACCGCCTTCGTCACCCGCGCCTCGGATCAAGGCCCGCAGGCCGGCGAGTACGACAACGCGCCGGCGATCGAAGAGATTCTCGCGCTGCGCTGCGAGCTGGTTAAGTTGCTCGGCTTCGACACCTATGCCGATTTCTCGCTGGCGACCAAGATGGCCGACTCGCCGCGCCAGGTACTCGATTTTCTCAACGATCTGGCAGGCCGCGCCCATCCCCAGGCCCAGGAGGAGTTCAACGAGCTCGAGGCCTTCGCCAAGGAAACGCTGGGGCTCGACGACCTGCAACCCTGGGATGTTGGCTATGCCAGCGAGAAGCTGCGCGAATCGCGCTATGCGATCTCGCAGGAGCAGCTACGTCCGTATTTTCCGGCACCCAAGGTCATCGACGGCCTGTTCAAGGTCACCGAGGCGCTGTATGGCGTGGCGTTCGTCGAGGACGACAGCGCCCCGCGCTATCATCCCGACGTGAAATACTTCGAGATCCGCGAGTGCGGCGTGCCGATCGCCGGCTTCTATCTCGACCTCTACGCTCGCGAGGGCAAGCGCGGCGGCGCCTGGATGGACGAGTGCCGGGTGCGCCGCCAGCGCGAGGATGGCAGCCTGCAATTGCCGGTCGCCTACCTGACCTGCAACTTCACCCGTCCGGTGGGCGGCAAGCCGGCGCTGTTGACGCATGACGAGGTCACCACGCTGTTCCACGAGTTCGGCCACGGCCTGCACCACATGCTGACCCAGCAGAACGTCGCCGACGTTTCCGGCATCAATGGCGTGGCCTGGGACGCGGTGGAACTGCCCAGCCAGTTCATGGAGAATTTCTGCTGGGAGCGCGAGGGGCTCGACATGATCGCCGCCCACGTCGATACCGGCGAGCGCCTGCCCGACGAACTGCTCGGCAAGCTACAGGCGGCGAAGAACTTCCAGTCGGCGATGGGCATGTTGCGCCAGATCGAATTCTCGCTGTTCGATTTTCGCCTGCACCATGAACTTTCGAAGCCATCGGCCGGCGACGTGCAAGCCCTGCTCGACGAGATTCGCGATCGGCTCTCGGTGGTGCCACGCTGCGACTTCAACCGCTTCCAGAATAGTTTCGGGCATATTTTCGCCGGCGGTTACGCGGCGGGCTACTACAGCTACAAATGGGCCGAGGTACTATCCGCCGATGCGTTCAGCGCCTTCGAGGAGGCCGGGGTATTCGACGCCGACACCGGCGCGCGCTTTCGTCACGAGATTCTCGAACAGGGCGGCTCGCGCGACGCCGCTGAGCTGTTCCGCGCGTTTCGTGGCCGCGAGCCCAGCGTCGATCCACTGCTGCGCCATAGCGGCATCCGCGCCGCCTGACAGACTTATCCAGGAGAACCCATGCCGATTCCCAAACGCTTTATCGCCGGTGCCATCTGCCCGCGCTGCGCCGCCATGGACAAGGTGCGTACCTGGGAACAGAACGGCATTCGCTACCGTGACTGTGTCGCCTGCGACTTCTTCGAGCAGCTACCCATCGAGGTACCCGCCACCCATGGCGAACTCGAGACGCGGGTCAATCGTACTCGTAAGGAACAGGAGAAAAGCGACATACAGACGGTGCGGATTCTAGACCCCAAGGGCTGACCTGTAACGCCGCGCCATAACGACGAAACCTCCCGATCAGGGGAGGTCTCGTCATATTCGGTAGATGTAAAAGTAGATGTAAAAAGCGTGGAATTACTGCCCGACGGCACCACAGGCGACACGCCCGGCGCCGCCACCCAGCTTGGGTTCGTCGGAATAGGTGTCGCCGCCTTCGTGAATCATCAGCGCGCGGCCCTCGAGATCGGCCACTTCCAGGCGTGGCGCCAGCACTGGCGTAGTGGCATTGCCTTCTTCATCGACCATCAACACCGGTAAATCGCCAAGGTGGCCTTCGCCATAAGGCCCCTGGTGCGTGCCGGTATCTTGCGGATCGAGATGGCCACCGGCGGCGCCCGCCGGAGTCGTCTCGCCACCCTCCTCCTTCGGCTCGCAGCTCGCGTTCTGATGAACGTGGAAACCATGCATGCCGGCGTTCAGGCCCGACAGATCGGGAGTCAGCAGCAAACCGTAGTCGGTGTCCTCGACGGTCACTGTGCCGATACTTTCGCCAACACCATCCGTGCTGACTTCATGCAGCTCGATTTCCTGGGCACCTTGGGCGGTGCCTGCCAGCAACAGCGAGGCGCCAAGTCCCAGCGCCAGATTGCTCAAGCGTTTCATGTCTAGCTCCTATCCATGGGTTCGACGTGCAACGTGCAATCTCAGGCTAGTCAAGGCATTCCGATACTGCCAAACGGGCCACTCGGTCCAACCAGTCAAGCGCGCTACGTCAGGTTGTCGAGAACCCTTAGCGTCGGCGCGGACTGGTTGAGGGTGTAGAAGTGCAGACCCGGCGCGCCGCCGTCGAGCAGCCGCTGGCAAAGATCCGACACCACCTCCTCGCCGAAGGCGGCAATGCTTGCGCTGTCGTCGCCGTAAGCTTCGAGCTGCTTGCGCACCCAGCGTGGAATGTCGGCGCCGCAGGCATCGGAGAAACGCGCCAGCTTGGTGTAATTGGTGATCGGCATGATACCCGGCACGATCGGCGTCTCGACACCGAGTGCGCGGGCCCGCTCGACGAAATGAAAGTAGGCCTCGGGATTGAAGAAGTACTGGGTGATCGCCAGATTGGCGCCGGCGCGCACCTTGCGCACGAAGTTCTCCAGATCCTTCTCGAAGCTCGGCGCCTGGGGATGCGCCTCGGGGTAGGCGGCCACGGCGATTTCGAAATGATCGCCGGTCTCGGCGCGAATGAACTCGACCAGCTCGTTGGCGTAGCGCAGCTCGCCGATGCCACCCATGCCCGAGGGCAGATCGCCACGCAACGCCACCAGGCTGTCGATATCGTTCTCGCGATAACTGGCCAAAAGCTCGCGCAGCGCGCCCTTGTCGCTGCCGACACACGACAGGTGCGGCGCGGTATTGATACCGCTTTCGCGCACGCGCTTCACCGTGGTGTAGGTGCGCTCCTGGGTCGAGCCACCGGCGCCGTAGGTCACCGAGAAGAAGCGTGGCTTACGCTCGGCCAGGGCATCGCGAGCCAGCATCAGTTTTTCCCGGCCGGTGTCGGTATTCGGCGGAAAGAATTCGAAACTGATGCCCAGTGGATGCTCGTTGGCGCTCATCGGTTCAACCCTCATGAATCTTGTTCAATAATTTTTAATCTTGAAGCTCGCGCACCCACCCAGCGGGCAGCGGCGAACCTTGATGGATACTGGCATTGTGCCCATCAAGGGTGCCCCGGGCCAATGAAAGTTTCGCGGATCACCTTCGATTGCAGTCATGTTCATCTGCGCGTCGCTCGCCGAGGTTCGCCGTGCCGTGCGCTACTGATAGGTGACGACCAGGAAGCACACCAATTCATCGTCGCTGTCGTTCTCGATGGTGTGCTCCTGATCGGCGTGATAGTGGGCCGAGTCGCCCTCGGCCAATGCGCAGCGGTTGTCGCCGGCCTCGACCAGGGCACGCCCCTGGGTCACGGTGAGCAGCTCGCGGGTGCCCTCGAAGTGAGGTGCACTGTGCAATCGGGCCCGCGGTGCGATGCGCAGCTCATAGAACTCGACGCTCTTTTCCAGGTGCAACGGTGAGAGCGTGCGGATGCGACACTCGCGGTCGTCGCGAAACAGATGGTTGGCATCATCGCCGCGCACCACCTCGATGCTCGAGGCGGTCCAGGGTTGGTCGACCAGCTCGCCAATGCTCAGGCCGAAGGCCTGGGCGATACGCAGGGCCACCGCCAAGGTGGGGTTGGCACGCCCACGTTCGATCTGGCTGAGCATCGAACGGCTGACGCCGGAGGCGGAAGCCAGTTGGTCGAGGGTGAGCCCCTTTTTCTTGCGCAGCTCGATCACTCGTTCACAGAGCACCTGGCCGCCACCATCACCCACTGTCGTCTGTCTTGCGGTCACTTGGGGCTCCCCGAAAATCCACAATAAGAGAATATTTTCTTGCATAGTGGAATTTATCTACTATGCTGGAAATAATTCCTTCATAGTAATCACTCAGATGCAGATTGCCAGAAGAAGAGTCCATTCAACACGCTTCGAGGAGACGACAATGAAGGCGCTGGTCAAACGCGAGGCGGCACCGGGCTTATGGCTCGAAGACGTGCCGCAACCGGAGATCGGAATCAATGACGTGTTGGTGCGGGTGAAGCGCACGGCCATCTGCGGCACCGATTTGCATATTTATAAGTGGGACAACTGGGCGGCGCAGACCATTCCAGTACCGATGGTGGTCGGCCACGAATTTGTCGGCGAGATCGTCGAGGTCGGCTCCAACGTCAACGACTTCCACCCGGGACAAATCGTCTCCGGCGAGGGTCACGTGGTCTGCGGGCGCTGCCGTAACTGCCTGGCGGGGCGTCGTCACCTGTGTGCTCACACCCGCGGTATCGGCGTCAACCGTCCTGGCGCGTTTGCCGAGTACGTGGTGCTGCCGATGTCCAACGTCTGGGAGCACCGCCCCGGGATCGACCTGGACGTGGCAGCGCTGTTCGATCCGTTGGGCAATGCCGTTCATACCGCCCTGCAGTACGATCTGCTCGGCGAGGACGTGCTGATCACCGGCGCCGGACCGATCGGTGCCATGGCCGCCGCGGTGTGCCGCCATGCCGGGGCACGTCACGTGGTGATTACCGACCTCAACCCCCAGCGCCTAGCCTTGGCCAAGACCCTGGGTGCGACCCGTACCGTAGATGTCACCCAGGAGAGCCTTACCGAAGTCCAGCAATCACTCGGCATGTCCGAGGGCTTCGACGTGGGCCTCGAGATGTCCGGTAACCCAGCGGCGTTCAAGGACATGCTGGCCAACATGTGCCATGGCGGCAAGGTGGCGATGCTCGGCATTCCCGGCGAGGAGCTGGCCATCGACTGGAACATCGTGATCTTCAACATGCTGACCCTCAAGGGCATCTACGGCCGCGAGATGTACGAGACCTGGTATAAGATGTCGGTGATGATCGACTCCGGGCTGGATATTTCGCCGGTGATCACCCATCGCCTGCACTACAGCGAGTTCCAGCAAGGCTTCGATGCCATGCTGGCAGGCGATGCCAGCAAGGTGATCCTGAACTGGGAGTGATCGGCTCCGTGTAAGCTACCCCGCTGCGCACCGGCCGGGCAGCTTGTGATCATCGCCCCGGCCCGTGACAGGAGAGAGAATGGACTGGGTATATCTGCTGGACCTGGCGGGCGTGGTCATCTTCGCGCTTTCCGGGGTGATCCTGGCTTGCCGCTCGCGTATGGACCCCTTCGGCATGCTGGTGCTGGCGGCGGTAACCGGTATCGGTGGCGGCACCCTGCGCGATCTGGTGCTCGGTGTACGCCCCGTGTTCTGGGTGTCCGATCCCACCTACCTGTGGGTGATTCTGGTCACCGTGGGCCTGGCGATCCTCGGCTTCCATTACATCCACCGCCTGACCCGCACTTTCCTGCCGGTCACCGATGCCTTTGGCCTGGCGCTGTTCACGGTGATCGGAGCACACAAGGCCCTGGCCCTGGGCGCACCCAGTGTAGTCGCCGTGTTGATGGGATTGCTGACCGGTATCGCCGGCGGCATGATTCGCGACGTTCTGGCACGCCGGGTGCCGATGGTACTGCGCCAGGAGATCTATGCCACGGCCTCGATCGCCGGCGGCACTGCCTACGTAACACTGGTCGCACTTGCCACCGACGAGGCCCTGGCCGCCGGCCTGGCCCTGCTGGTGACACTGGGGCTACGACTCGCGGCGATCCACTGGCACCTGACCCTGCCGACCTTCGCCTGGATCGTCAGCCCACCGGTCACACCGCCCACCGATCAAGCCACCGACACGTCTCCCCCCGCACCGACGCCTCCCCGCCGACCCAAGACCCGGGTCAGACTAATCAGTCCCGGACAATCGCGTCGCCGGCAACGCTGAGCAGCGCGGCCTAGCGGCGAGGCGGTGCTCCGACGGTTGTCTCGCAGTCGCCACCGGTCAGGCAGGCCTCGCCCTCGAGTTGCAGGGTCGCATGGCTGATCCCGAAGCGCTCGCGAAGCAGCGCATAAGCGTCGGCGAGCACGCGATTGTGATCGGCATCGTCGCGTACCACCAGGTGCAGGCTAAGCAGTGGGTCCTGCGGCGTCAGGCCCCATACATGCAGGTCGTGCAGGTTCTCGACGCCATCCAGCGCTTCCAGCGCCTCGCGAATCTGGGCGACCTCGACGCCATCCGGCGTTCCTTCGAGCAGGGTATGCGCCGAACGGCGCACGATCTGCCAGGCGCCGCGCAGGATCAGCGCCGCGGCCAGCATCGAGAGCAGCGGATCGGCGGCGTTCCAGCCGGTGAATAATATGATCAGCGAAGCGGCGATGGCGGCAACCGAGCCGAGCAGATCGCCCATCACGTGCATGGCCGCGCCGCGCAGATTGATGTTGCCCTGATCGCCTCGGTGAAGTATCGCGAAGGCGGCGATGTTGACGAACAGGCCGATGACCGCGATGGACATCATCGGCACGGCGAGCACATTGACGGGCGACAGCAGGCGCTCGATGGCTGAATAGAAAACCCAGATCGCGATCGCGAACAGGGTCAGGCCGTTGACGAACGCCGCCAGCACCTGGAAGCGTCGATAGCCGAAGGTGCGTTGGCGATCCGGCGAACGCACCCCTAGGCGAAACGCCACCAGCGCCAGGCCCAGCGACGCGCTATCGCTGAACATGTGGCCGGCGTCGGCCAGCAGGGCGAGCGATCCCGAAACGATGCCGCCGACGATCTCGGCGAGCATGAAGCCCGCAGTGAGCAGCAAGGCCCAGCGCACCCGCTTTTCGCTGTCGGCGGTGACCGTCGGGGTATGGTCATGAGCATGATCGATGTGCGACGAGTCATGATGCGCCATACCATTCTCCAGCCAAGGCAATTCGCCACCATTAAACGCCCTGTAGCCACTACAGGGTCAAGAACCGCCTGGCTGAATTTCTCGGTATCCGGCGAGGCGTATCGAATCCTGACCTGCCATTTTTTCTGCGTAGCGGGCATGATGACGCATTCTCGGCCCAACATGCGAAAGCGCTGATGCTCGACGTCGATCTCTCACAACCGTTGTGGATGCTGCTGACCTTCGTCGGCCTCGGCTGGATCTGCGCGCGGCGCCTGGCAGTGGACCCGCGCCCCATCGCCACGCTGCTGATCTACATCATCGCGCCACTGACCTTCTTTCGCGGTCTGGTTCTGGGCGGGCCCTCCGTCGATTACCTGCTGTTGACGGCGGCGCTGTTCGCACTGGCGAGTGCGATCTGTCTCGCAGTCAGCTACCTGGCACGCCCGTTCTTCGCCCCACAGGAGGCATCGCTGCTGGCCTTTTCGGCGGGCACCGGCAACACCGGCTACTTTGGCCTGCCCATCGCCATGGTGCTATTGCCGCCAGAGGGCGTGACGCAGTATCTGTTCTGTCTGCTGGGCATTACCCTGTTCGAGTTCAGCGTCGGCTACTACATTAGCGCGCGCGGTCAATTCTCGGTGCGTCAGAGCCTGACCAAGATCGTACGCCTGCCATTGATCTACGCCTTCATTGCCGCCTTGATCGTCGCTGGACTCGAGCTACCGGTGCCCGGCACGGTGCTGGAGGGGCTTGACTACTTCAAGTACTGCTACACGGTGCTGGGCATGATGATCATCGGCATGACGCTGGGGCGAGTCTCGATGCGCGCGATCGATAGCCGTTTCATCATTGCCTGCGTCGCCGCGCGCTATGTGCTGTGGCCGCTGGTCAGCCTGCTCGCGGTACTCGCCCTACAGGCCAGCATCGGCATTTCCCCGCAGTTTGCCATGGTGCTGTTACTGCTTGGCGTGGTGCCGATGGCCGCCAACGTGGTGGTGGTGGCCATCGAGTTGAACATCCGCCCCGAGAAAGGCGCCATCGCAGTGCTGCTGACCACGCTGGCCGCGCCGCTGCTGATTCCGCTGTATCTATCCGCGCTGCTGACGTTGTCCGGCTTGCAATGAGTCGCTTAGGCGACGTTCAAATCCAATAGCACCTGACTACCGGACGGACGCTCGCGCAGGCGCTGCACATAAGCGCTGAGCAGTGGCGCATCGGCCACCAGCGGCGCGGCGCGAGGCAGCTTGCTCAGGTAATCGAGCATCGGCACGGCCAGCGCATCGGCGATGGTGAATCGCTCGCCAACCAGGAACTCGCGCTCGCCCAATTGCGCCTCCAGCAGCGTCAGCATGCGCGCCACCTCCGGCTCGGCTTCCTGTACCCTATCCATGCGGATGCTGCCGTCCTCGCCCTGTGGAAACAAGAGCTCCTTGAGATACCGGCGCATGATCGCCTGATCGACATACAACGTGAGAACCGCGCTCCACTGATCGACCTGGGCGCGCTGCCAGGGGTCTTCAGGCTGAAGCGCCGGGCCATCGAAGGCGGCATCGAGATAACGGCAGATGCTGGCGGTCTCGCACAAGTGGCGTTCCCCATGCAGCAACACCGGCACCTTGGCGAAGGGGTTCAGCGCCAGATGCCACGACCCTTGATACTCGCGCTTCTCGCCGCCGACGACATCGCCCAGCGTGTAGGCAACGCCCTTCTCCTCGCAGCACAACTGCACGCTGCGCACGAAATTGCTGACCCGTGGACCGTAGATATGCACCGACTCGTTCATGGCGTGTCTCTCGCAGGGGAACGCCTTGCAGAGTAGCCTGCGCGGCCCCGTGTTTCGAGCCCCATGCAAAGGCCCGGCGCGGCGACCGGTACCGGTGCCACCTCGGGCTCGATACCGATCACCGCACCCTGCCAGTCGATCAGCCGCAACTGGCCCTCGGCGGCTTCCGCCAGCGCCGTGCAGTGCTCGACCCAGTCGCCGTCGTTGCAATACAGAATGCCATCGCGGGCGCTGAACCCCGCCTTGTGGATATGCCCACCGATGTAACCATCGAGCCCCTCGTGCGCCGCTTGATGAATCGCCGCCTGCTCGAACTGAGCGATGTAGCGCTGCGCGGTGCCGACGCGGCGCTTGATGGCGCTGGCCAGTGACCAGTAAGGCAACCCCAGGCCGCGGCGCATACCGTTGCACCAGCGATTCAATCGCAGCACGAATTGGTGCATGCCGTCGCCCAGCGTCAACAGCCAGGGCGCGATACGCACATGCGTATCGAACTCGTCGCCATGACTGACCAGCATGCGCCGGCCATCGGCGGTCTCGTGGATCATCCGCCGCTCGATACACACATTGTGGATATGCAGCCCGCATAGCCGCCGAAAGGCCGCGTCATGATTGCCGGGTATGTAGATCACCTCGCAGCCACCTCGCGCCAGACGCAGAATACGCGCCACCAGCCGTTGCTGTTCTGGCGGCAGTACCGCACGCTTGCGCATCGCGATCAGATCGACCACATCGCCGACCAGATACAATCGGCGGGGGCGCACACGGCGCAGCAGGCCGGATAACAGCGCCGCCTGGCAGTCCGGCGTACCAAGATGGATATCCGAGATGAACAAGGTGCGATAGTCGTTGTGCGGCTTGGCGGGTTGCATGAGCGGGCCCCTTGAGGAAAGCGCGCCCAGTATCGCGGTACGCGGTGACGCCAATATGTCGGCTGCGAGTCAAAACGATGACGGCCGCAGCAGCGACACCGACTTGCAGAGCCACCCAGCACAGCTAGCCTTGAAAGACGCTAACCCGCGACGGAGGTGACTGTCATGATTCACCGCCCCTTGCTCTTTCTGGCCATTGCGATTGTGTCGCTCGGCTTCACGACCGGCGCCGCGTTCGCCCACCATGGCTGGAGCTGGGCCAGTGATGAGCAGATCGAGCTGACCGGCACCATTATCGAGGCCCGCCTGGGCAATCCGCATGGCGAGCTGACGCTTGACGTAGACGGCACGCACTGGACAGTGGAAGTGGGCCAGCCATGGCGCAACGACCGCGCCGGGCTGGAGCAGGGCGATCTGGCCGAGGGTGTTGAGGTCCGGGTACTCGGAGCGCCATCGGCCGATCCGAACGAGAAGCTGCTCAAGGTAGTCAGGCTATGGATCGGCGACAACGAGTACACTCTCTACCCCGACCGCGTCTGACCCGTGCCGATGGATGCGCTGCTGGCGCTACTGACCGAATCGCCACCGGCCCAGTGGCTACGCTTCTCGCGCTGGGGCTATGCCGTCGTCAATACCCTGCATGTGCTGGGAATCGCCCTGCTGGTGGGCGCCATCGTGCCGCTCGATCTGCGTCTGCTGGGATTGTGGCGCCGTGTTACGCTTGAGCCTTTGGCGCAACTGTTGCAAAGCGTGGCGCTAATTGGCTTGCTACTGGCGATCAGCGCCGGCGCGTTGCTGTTCATCACTCGCGCCGATGAATATGCCGCCCAGCCGCTGTTTGCGATCAAACTGACCCTGATCGGGCTGGCCATCCTCAACGCGCTCGCGCTGAACGTCGCCCCCGGCCTCGCTCGTGCCTCAACCGCTCGGCTGCGGGTTGCCGCCGGTTTCTCCCTGCTGCTATGGCCCGCCGCACTGGTGGCTGGCCGCTTTCTCGCCTTCGTCAGCGGCTAAAGATGCTTGACCCTTGAGCAGGGTATAGCTTTAGCATCAAGGCAACTGCGCGCACACTGACTGATTGACTTGAAAGGTATGATGATGAAACGAGCACTGACATCGACGCTGAGCGCTGGACTCCTGATGCTGTCGCTATCACCGGCTCATGCCGACATGGCCATCGACGACACCGCGAAACTCTACAAGAACCCGGGCTGCATCTGCTGCGACCAATACGCCGATTATCTCGAATCCAAGGGAATGGATATCACGATCATCGAAAGTCAGAACCTCGGCCAGGTAAAGGCATCCGCTGGCGTGCCCTTCTCGCTGGCCGGTTGTCATACCATGATGCTCGGCGACTATATCATCGAAGGCCACGTTCCCTTCGTCGCCGTCGAGCGCCTGTTGACCGAACGACCCGATATCGATGGTATCGCCCTCGCCGGCATGCCGCAGGGCTCACCCGGCATGCCCGGTCCCAAGCAGGGGCCGTTCGAGGTCATGAGTTTCGACGACCGGACCACCGCCCCGTTCATGTCGATCTGAATGATCGATGTGGGAGCTAACCAGCTATTTTGGCCTTTTCGTGGCGGCATTGGGTGCCGCCACGCTTCTCCCCTTTCAATCGGAAGCCGTGCTAGTCGGGCTGCTGTTCAGCGACCAGCACCTGGTCTGGGTCTTGCTGCTGGTAGCAACCATCGGCAATACGCTGGGCTCGGCGATAAACTGGCTACTGGGGCTGTATGTCGAGCGTCTCCAACATAAACGCTGGTTCCCCGCTAGCGACGCCAAGCTGGCTAAAGCCAGGCAGGTCTATCACCGCTATGGCCGATGGTCGTTATTGCTGAGCTGGGTGCCGTTCATCGGAGACCCGCTCACCGTGATAGCGGGAGTCATGCGCGAGCCGTTCTGGAGTTTCCTGCCGATCGTAGCCCTGGCCAAGGGCGCACGCTATGTCGTTATTGCCGCCCCCTTCCTGCATTGATTCCATTGTACTTCTGATGGCTGCGGCCCCCATGCTGTCTATTTTTCTTTAGCGGAGTCAGCCAGTGTCGGTCGCGGCTTTTTAGCCAAACTTTCGGCTCGGATCACACGCTCGAATGCCGCCAACGTTTCTTCGCTGACGTGATGTTCAATGCCCTCGGCGTCGCGTTGCGCGGTCTTCTCACTGATGCCAATGGCGCGCAAGAAGTCCACGACGATCTCATGCCGGCGTTTTGAGTGCACCGCGAGTTCGCGTCCCTTCTCCGTCAAGAAGACCGCCCGGTAAGGCTGGCTGGAAACAAGTCCCTCCCGCTGAAGTCGGGCAATGGTCTTCACCGCCGTGGCATGAGCCACCCCGAGCCGCCGCGCAATGTCAACCGCACGCGCCTCCCCAGTCGTGTTGATCAGATCGGCGATGAGCTCAACGTAATCCTCCGCCACCTCGCTCTGATGGGCTTCCCGCACCCGCTTAAAGTTGGCTGCCTGCTGATCCGCATCTGGCAGTGCCGAGCTGGCGCTCGATTCCGATTTCGTCATCGCTGTGATACCCCGATTTTTTACATCACTACTTTTTAAATCACTAAACATAGAAGAGCCGCACGGCTGGCGCGCTCAGGTTGACACTATCTCGTTCGTACATTTTATAGCCCGTGCTATATTATTTAGCTACGTACGCACTATCGAGCCCTTACTGGAAATCTCTCTGGAGAGGTCCATATTCCGGCATCGGAGCAGAGCAATGCAATCCTGGTTTAAGTACCCGGTGACACGACGGTTCCTGCTAGGGGTTGGCGCGTTGCTTGGCGGTACATCGGCGGTTCGACTGGCATTCGGGAAAGCGCCGCCGCCATACCCCCAAGACGATACGCATGCTGCTCAGTCCAACCCGGCAGGTGGGCACGGTACCCATAACGGCATGACTACGGTGGGTGAGGTGAACAATGCTCGCAACGGCTTCGACCCTCACGAGATCCTGACCGATTGGGATAGAGGCACTGTCTCTCGCCTGCCGGACGGAGGTATTCTCCGAGAATTCGAGATTACGGCCGAGGATAAGGAGATCGAGATTGCGCCAGGCCTTCTATTCCCCGCCTGGACCTATAATGGCCGGGTACCCGGCCCGACGCTGCGTGTAACCGAGGGCGACCGGGTGCGGATCCGCTTCCGGAACCTCGGCTCGCATACGCACTCCATGCATTTTCACGGTATTCATTCCGCCCGCATGGATGGCGTTCCGGGCGCCGGAAACGTGCCTCCGGGCGGCATGTTCGTCTATGAGTTCGATGCCTTCCCGTTCGGCTGCCATCTCTATCACTGCCACTCGATCCCGCTGAAGCGTCACATCCATAAGGGGCTTTATGGTGCCTTTATCATCGATCCGGATCCGGACCGCCACCCGGAACAGGCCGATACCGCCCGCTCACGCCTCCTTGGCTCACTCGAGAATGCGCGCTGGCAGGAGTTCGTACTGGTAATGAATGGCTTCGATACGAACTTCGATGATGAGAATGAGGTTTACGCGGTTAACTCGATCGCTCACGCCTATTCCAAGCGGCCCATCGCCGTCGATCGGGCTCGCCCAATTCGGCTCTATCTGGTCAATGTCACGGAGTTCGACCCGATCAACTCGCTCCATCTGCATGCAAATTTCTTCGATTATTATGATCACGGCACCACGCTCAGCCCCACTCAGCGGACGATCGACACGATCATGCAGTGCCAAGGCCAGCGTGGAATCCTTGAGATGACATACAAGGATCATGAGCCGGGCGTGTACATGTTCCATGCTCATCAGTCGGAATTCGCCGAGCTTGGCTGGATGAGCCTGTTCAATGTGCGGGATGTAGCATTGCAGCAGCAGGCTTCGGGAGAGTAATCCGATGAGTCGCACCATTCTCTGGGTCGTTCTTCCAGTCCTGTTGATCATCGCCGTCATGACTGCCTTTCTAGCCAGCGATCCCTTGCGCTCCTTGACCGGAGCCGTACCGCCCGTCGAAGAATTGACAGTTGAGCGTACCCTGCTTGATGAAAATGGTATCGCGCTTCGGGTACGTGCCGGCGGATCGGAGCCGATGACGATTGTCCAGGTACAGGTCGATGGCGCCTATTGGGCCTTCACGCAGACTCCGCGGGGGGCACTGGAGCGCATGGAAACGGCATGGTTACAGATCCCGTATCCCTGGGTGCAGGGCGAGACGCATCACTTAACTCTTTTGACCCCGAGCGGGGTGACCTTCGATCACACCATCGATGTCGCCGTTGCGACGCCTACCGCAAACGCCGATACGCTGCGCACCTTCGGCATGGTCGGATTGCTCGTCGGGATCGTCCCGGTGACACTCGGCATGTTGTTCTACCCAGCGCTGCGCTCGGGTGGCACGCGGACTTTCCAGTTCGTCCTGGCGTTAACGGTCGGTCTCCTGGCCTACCTGTTGATCGACACGTTTGGAGAAGCGTTGGAGTTAGCGGTAGAAGCCGCGCCAGGGTTCCAGGGCAGTACCTTGGTCTGGCTCGTTGCTGCATTGACATTCGCGGTGCTGATGGCTGTCGGCCGGCGGAAGGGACGTGCTCTTGCCGGTGTGAGCCTCGCTACCTCGATCGCGCTCGGGATCGGCTTGCACAATCTGGGCGAAGGACTGGCGATCGGGTCGGCGTACGCAACCGGCTCGGTGGCACTCGGCTCGTATCTGGTGCTCGGCTTTACCCTACATAACCTGACCGAAGGCATCGGCATCGTGGCCCCCATGGTCAAGCAGCGGCCAAGCCTGTGGGTGTTCGCCGCTCTGGCGGCCCTGGCCGGGCTGCCCGCCGTGGCCGGTGTATGGATCGGCAGCTATGCCTTCTCGCCCCACTGGGCAGCGCTGGCGTTCGCCGTCGGGGCCGGTGCTATCCTCCAGGTCATCATCGAGGTCGGTGCGCTGCTGGCCCGCAACGCGCGCGACGAAGAACGACTGTGGCTCTCCGGTACTGCCCTGTCCGGGATCGGCGCGGGTGCCGCTGCGATGTACGCCACCGCGCTGCTCGTTCAGATATGACGGCGAACCTGATCATTCTCGGGCTGGGCGCCATGACACGGCTTGCCAGTTTCATGATCGAGCTGTTTCCGTCTCTGGCAATGCCGGAACCCTGCATAAGCAACGACGTTAAAGAACCCCCGCCTCATGCATATGGGTATAGAAAATCGAGGCGCCGATACCCAGCAGTACCACGCCGCCGAGGATCTCGGCCCGGCGCCCCAATAACGCGCCAACCCTGGGGCCGATCAGCAAGCCGGTGGTGCTGATACACAGCGATACCAAGCCGACGATCGCGACGGCGGTCCAGATATGTACGGCAATGAAGGCAAAGGTCACTCCGATCGCCAAGCCGTCGATGCTGGTGCCAATCGCGGCGATCAGCGTCTTCAACCCGCCATTGTTATCGGCGCTGGTGGAGGATGCCGGCGCCTCATCGGCGCCGCTCAATCCTTCGTGGATCATGTGCCCGCCCACCGCGCCAAGCAACAGCAGGGCGATCCAGTGATCGACGCCGGTAATCAGTCCGGCGAAGCTCGAACCTAGCAGCCAACCCAGCAGAACCATGCCGGCTTCGACGAAGCCGAACACGCATCCGGTGCGGATTGCCGTTTGGAGCTTGACCGTTTGCGACGAAGCGCCGCGCGCGACGCTAACGGCGAAGGCGTCTGCTGATAGGCCGACAGCAACCAGGAAGTTTGACGCAAGAGACATGGGTAGCCCTGATATATGGGTGCAGCGCTTATCATACCTGAACGGGCCGGGGTCGCATGCCGTCCGGCCACGACGCGGCGCTATCAGGCCTCCCGGGGCTCCCCTCGATGGCGGCGCAACTCGCTCGTCGCCTGACGGGCAATCTGCACCGCCGCCGACAACGCCAGACCGGCGAAGATGGCGCCCACTACCAGGTCCGGCCAGGCGCTACCGCTGCCGAACACGCCAAGCGCCGCGAGCAGCACGGCAGCGTTGCCGATCACGTCGTTACGCGTGCACAACCAGACACCGCGCATATTGCTATCACCGTGGCGATAGCGCAGCAATACGCCCAGCACGGCGAAATTGGCCAGCATGGCCAAGAGGCCGATAGCGCCCATGGTCGGTGGATGCGGTGAGCTGCCGGTGGCGAAGTTGTAGAGCGTTATGCCGAGGATCCCCACGCCGAAGGCGGCCATGGTCAGCGCCTTGATCAGCGACGCCCGCGCGCGCCAGACGAGACCCAAGCCCAGCACCCCCAAGCTAATCGCGTAATTGGCCGCATCGCCAAGAAAGTCCATCGAGTCGGCGAGCAGCGAGACCGAATCGGCACGCAGACCTGCGCCGATCTCGACCGCGAACATCACGCCATTGACCACCAGCGCGAACCACAGGACCTTGCGATAGCCCGGCGGAATCGCCGTCTGGCAAGCGCTCGATGCTTCGTTCGCACAGCAGCGTGCACTCATCGTGTCGACTCCTCTCGTGTAGGGACAACTCGAACGATAGAGGTTGTAGCCACTATAGGGTCAAGCACTTTGGATTCCGAGGCCAGACTTTGCACCCTATTGCCGGCACGGGCGGCAATATCAGGTCGCGTTCTTGAAGCCACCCACCAGATAATTGAAGAACAGGCCGTACGCAATCGCCAGCGGGATAGCGACGACCAGCGTGGCCGCCATCAACTCCGGCCAGTAGAAGACATCGCCACGGATCAGCTCGGTCGGTACGCCGGCACTGATGTTGCGGGCCGCTGAGGCGTTAATGAAGGTCGCCGCATAAATGTAATTGCCCAGCGACAGCGAAAACGCGAAAACGGCACAGGCGCCGATGCCCGGATAGACCTGCGGCAGCACGACCTTGCGGAACGCCGTGAATTGTCCACAGCCATCGAGTAACGCGGCCTCGTCGAGCGTGCGTGGTACCGAGCGGAAAAAACCCAGCAACAGCCAGGTACAAAACGGAATCGTGATGGTCGGTAACACGATCACCAGCGACCAGATGCTATTGGCCACCCCTAGCCACACCACGATTTGGTACATGGGAATGAACAGCAGGCTGGGCGGGATCAGATACACCAGGAAGATGGCCATGCCCGAGTGCTCGCCCCAGCGCCCGGTCAGCCGGGCGAGCGCGAATGCCGCCGGCACCGCCAGTAGCAACGTGATCGCGACGACGCACACGCCAACGATGGCGGAATTCCACAAGAACGTGGGGAAATTGGTCCGGGTGAACAGGAACACCAGATTGCTCAACGTCGGCGGCTCATCGAAAAAGAACGGGCTGATGCCGATCGAGTACAGATCGCCGCTGGTCTTGAAAATCGTCAGAAACGCCCAGAGCACGGGCAAGATCGCGAACAGCGTCAGAAATCCGATGCCGCCGTAAAATCCGGTCTTGCGCGCGAGGCTCAAAAACATGCTATGCCTCCTGCGCGCGGTAGGCGGCACGCAGCGCAAGCACCGACACGACCAGCAGAAACGGAAACAGAAACAGTGCAATCGCCGCGCCCTGGGCCAGGCTGCCACCGGCGATCCCCTTGAGATACGCCCAGTACGGCAACACCTGAGTCGAATGCCCCGGCCCGCCGCGGGTGAGGATTTCGATCATCGACATCTCGCCGATCACCAGCAGGCTGGTGAACAGGATCGCCACGATCAGCATGGGCTTGAGTGCCGGGATGGTGATGCGAAACAGGATGCGGAACACCCCGGCCCCATCGATACGTGCCTGCTCGAAGCGCTCCTCGGGAATCGACAGCCGCCCGGCGAGCACGATGATCGTGGCCAGCGGCAACATGCGCCAGACATCGGCCACGATAGTCGAGGCCAGCCCCAGCCATTCGCGGCCCAGATAATACATATGGCTGTATGGCCCGAGCGGGCTGCCCGGCCCCAGCACGCCCAGTTCGACCAGAATCCAGTCCACCGGACTGAAGGTCGAGTCGAGAAACCACAGCCAGACGATGGCGGCCAGCGACACCGGCATGGCCCATGGCAGAATGAACAGGGTCTGGAACAGGCGCTTGCCGCGAAAGCTGTACACCAGCAACTCGCTGGCCAGTGTCGCCAGCACCAGGATCAGGCAGATGACCCCCGCCGTCACGATCAGGCTGTTGCGTAGCGCGAGCTGGAACGCGTCGGTTTGGATCACCGTGGCGTAGTTGGACAGCCCCACGAAGTTGTCCAGGCTCGGATCGCCGATGGTGGCGTCGCTCAGGCTCAGCGCGATCGCCAGCACGAACGGAAAACCGACGAAGGCGACGACATAAAGCACGGCTGGACCGAGCATCAGCCACGCCAGCACCTTGGGCTGATCGAGCCACCGGGCCAACCGTGCCAGCGCACCGCCGTCGCGCGCCGTGGCCACGGTAGCGGCGGCCTTGCTCACGCCGCCACCCCCGCCTGCGAGGCCTTGCGCTCGCCGCTGGCGCGATCGAACAGCCGGACATCGGCCCGCGCGCCGACGAAGCGCCATTGCTCGCCAGGCGAGAAGCGCGGCTCGATGCTGGCCGGCAATCGGGCCACCACGTGCTGGCGCTGCTGGTCGATATCCGCCAGCCCGGACTGCACCGTACCGTAACCCAGCCACTCCGAGCCGAGGTATTCCACGTGTTCGATGGCGACCTGCATATCCAACACGTAGTCGCCGTCGGGTGCGTCGGCGTGCAGACGCAGGTGTTCCGGCCGCAGCCCGGCGACGGTGTGCTCGTCCAGCGGCAGCAGGTTCATCGGTGGGTTGCCGATGAACCCGGCCACGAACAAATCGGCCGGGTCATTGTAGAGTTCGCGCGGCGTCCCGACCTGATGCAGACGGCCCTTGTTGATCACCGCCACGCGATCGGCCAGACCGAGCGCTTCGAGTTGATCGTGGGTGACGTAGAGCGTGGTGATGCGCGTGCGGTCGTGCAGCTCGCGCAATTCCGCCCGCGCCTGGCTGCGGATCTGGGCGTCCAGCGACGACAGCGGCTCGTCGAAAACGAACAGCTCCGGGTCGCGTACCAGCGCACGCGCCAGCGCGACCTTCTGCTGCTGGCCGCCCGACAGGCGGGTCGGCCGGCGATCCAGAAGGTCGTCCACTTCCAGAATCCGCGTGACTTCGTCGAGCTTGGCCTGATGCTGGCTCTTGGGCACCTTGCGCGACACCAGCGGAAACAGGATGTTGTCGCGTACGCTCATGTGCGGATACAAGGCGAACGACTGGAACACCATGGCCACGTTGCGGTCTCGCGGCGGAATGCCCAACACCGACTGCCCGTCGAGCAGAATGTCGCCGGAACTGGGTTTTTCCAGGCCCGCGATCATGCGCATCAGCGTACTCTTGCCCGATCCCGAGGGTCCCAGAATGGCCAGCAGTTCGCCTTCTTCGGATTTCAGGTCGAACCCATTGACCGCCTGAATACGACCATAATGTTTTTCAAGCGCGCGCAATTCCAGCACCGACATATGGCAGGTCCTTATATCGGGTTACGAACGGTAGCGGATGGCGACGCGCCAGCCGCGCCGCCATCGAACAGACATTGGACCGGCACGCTCGCTATTCGCCGCCACCGACAAACCCGCGCTCACGCCATTTCTCGAAGATCTTGCGGATCTGGGCGGCCGCGTTGTCGACGGCTTCCTCGGGCGATGCCTCGCCACGCGCCACATTGGCCATCATGGTCGACAGAACATGCGTCTGGTAGACCTCGCCGACCGCCGGATTGGCATAGCCGGGGTAACCCAGCCAGACGGTCCATTTCGGCGCCGTTCCCAGAATGGCGAGCTTGTCCGCCGGCTCAGAGCCCCAGGGGTCGTTGTCCAGCCAACCGCCTTCCTTGAACAGCTGTGGCACTTGGGAGCGGAATGCCGGGAAGTTGTAGAACTTGGCGTAATAGCTGGCGCTGCTGTAGTTGTTCTCCAGATCAAGGGCGAACTTCTTGGCCGCCGCGATCTTGTCCTTGTCGGTCACGTAATCGGGCATGACGTAGATGAACCACACGTGCGACGGCATCCGCGCCTCGCCACCCGGCCCCTCCAGGCCCGGCCGAAATCCGGTGTTCTCCGTCACCGGGCTGCCGATTTCCTGGGCGCTGCGGAAAAACGAGATCGAGTTCTGGATATACGACGCCGTACCCGCGATATAGGTCTGGTTGTTGGACGCCGGGTTCCAGGCGAACACTTCCGGCGTCATTGCGTTCTCGAACAGCTTCTTCTGGTACTCGACGGCCGCCAGGGTCTCCGGCGAGTCGAACACGACGTTGCCGTTCTCGTCCTGCACCGAGCCGCCGAACGACCAGATCAGCGCACGCGTATAGAACTCCGAGTCCAGCTCGGGCGACATGCCCACCGCCACCGGGATGCCGGTTTCTTCGAATATCTTGGCACCGCCTTCCAGCAGGTCCTTGTAGCTTACCGGGCCGTCGGGATAACCCGCCTCTTGCCAGAGGTCGGTGCGGTACACACCCGGGTCCGGCACCCAGCCATGACAGAAGCCGTACCATATGTCCTTGGCGGGCAGATAGCTCGAGTGTCGACAGGTCTGTGCTCTTTCGCCGAACGCCGCCTTGGCGGCGGCATTGACGTCACCCAGCGGCTTGAGGCCTTCGATGAACGCCGCCGGGGCGGCATTCATTTCAAACAGCGTCGGCCCCTGACCGGCGCCGATGGAAGCCGCCAGGGTCGAGGGTACATCGCCGATGCTGATATGGTTGACGGTCACATTGACATTGTGCGCCTCGCCCCATTTCTGCGCGTACTGGTCGAACCACTCGTCGTAACGCGGGACGAAGTGGCTCCACTGGGTAAGCGTGATGGAGGTGCCATCCGGGAACTGATCGGGAAACTGCATCTTCCCGTAACTGGTCGGAAACTCAGGCGCTGCTGGCTTGAGCTCCTCGCCCAATGCGGCCGTCGATCCGATGGAGAAAATGGCCAAAGCTGCCAAGGCAGCGGCAGCTATCTGCCCAAAACGATGCGTGTGTTTCAAGACCGGTGGTGACATTACGTTCTCCCCCAGCTAGTATTGTTTTTATCACACCAACGACATGTCATCGGTGCGGCTGTAATCCACGACCCTGATAGTTCCCAGCGGGACATAATCACCGCCTATAACACAACGGGACTCCACAGTCGGGCCAACCGCTTTAATCACACTAGCCAACAACGGCTACTCTAGCGAGTTTCCGCGCTAATCCCCGTCAAAATCCCGCAGTCGGCCGCTTCATGCACGCCGCTACAGCGCGTCCGCAGTGCGACGAGTTGCTTCTCCAGGGCCTGCAGCGAGTTGATTTGCGCGCGAACATGCGCTATACGGCCATCGAGCATGCCATTGACGGCGGTACAGGGTTGGTGCGGCTCGTCCAGATAACCCTGCAGTTCGCCAATCTCCGCCAGCGACAGGTTGAGCATGCGGCAGCGGCGCACGAAAGCGAGCCGCTCGACATGCTGTTGCGTGTAGATACGGTAGCCATTCTGTTGGCGCTCTGGCGATACCAGCAGGCCTTCTCGCTCATAGAAGCGAATCGTCTGCACATCGACGCCCACCAACTTCGCCAACTGACCAATACGCATCTCATTACCTCCAATGCCGGCGACTCGTTTACTGTCTTTACCCTATAACCATTATAGGGTTTCCTCACAAAGGAGTCTTGGGCCTCGACTGCACAAAGCTGCCATCGGCACTCATGCAATATTGGTGTGGATCTCGGCCCAGGTGACGCTTGCCTCC
This sequence comes from Modicisalibacter muralis, assembly GCF_900102945.1. Lineage (GTDB taxonomy): Bacteria > Pseudomonadota > Gammaproteobacteria > Pseudomonadales > Halomonadaceae > Modicisalibacter > Modicisalibacter muralis. The sequence goes on from NZ_FNGI01000004.1 coordinate 33,215, forward strand.
AACCCATGCGGTTGTCGATTCACCAAGGCCAGTTGCGCCTGTTGCCGCTGGGCCAGCTCGATGACGCAAGTTGCTCAGCGCGCATGCGGTGGGAAGAAGTTGCAATAGGTCTCGCGAACGAAACGGCCTGGCGCGCCATCACAACGCAAAGCGCAGCGACGCCATCAGGCCCAGCCCCCACTCCACACCGAGGCTCGCCACGAGCAGCACGACGACGCTCGCCAACATCGCCAGCCACGACCAGATGCCAAGTACGTGCACCTCGCCCTCTGGCGCCTTGAACATCGTCACCGCGATCACCCGAAGATAGTAGAACAGCGAGACCAGCGTATTGATCGCGGCGACCACGGCCAGCCAGCCATAGCCGGCGGCGATGGTCACCTCGAAAAGCAGGAACTTGCCGAAGAAGCCGACCAGCGGCGGAATGCCGACCAGCGACAGCAGCGCCACGATCAGCACCGCCGTGACGATGGGTTGCGCCCGCGCCAGGCCGCGATAGTCATCCAGCGCGGTGCGCCCGCGCAGGTGTGTAATCACGGCGAAGGCGGCCAGGTTGGCCAACGCATAGGCGGCGAGAAATGCCAGCAGGGCGCGCAGCGCCTGAGGGTGAGCGCCGATAACCACCACCGCCATCAGCGCATAGCCCGACTGCGACACCGACGACCAGCCGAGCAGGCGGCGCACGTCGCTCTGGCGCAGCGCCGCCAGGTTGCCCAGCGTCATGGTGACGGCGGCAATCAGAGCGACGATGGCCGGCCACGCCTGGTCCACCGGCAGTAGCAAGACGAAGCGCGCCAGCGCCACCGCCGCGCCGATCTTGGGCGCCACGCTCAATAGCGCGACGACCGGCGCCGGGGCGCCCTGGGCAACGTCGGGCATCCAGGCGTGCGCCGGAAACGCCGCCAGCTTGAAGCTAAGGCCGAGCACGATGCACGCGGTGGCGATCGTCAGGGCAAACGGATCGGCGTCGACCAGCGCCTCGGCAGTGCGCGCGTAATCGGTATCGCCGACCAGGCCGAACAAGACCACCACGCCGATCACCAGCAAGGCGTTGGTCAATGCGCCGATCAGGAAGTACTTCATGCCCGCTTCCAGCGCCGGCGCCCAGCCACGATGGTAGGCGACCAGTGGATAGCTGGCCGTCGACGACAGCAGCACACCCACCACCAGCTGCATACTGTCGTTGGCCGAGGCCATCATGATCATGCCAAGCAGCGCGAACAGGATCAGCGCGTAGTACTCGCCGTGCCGCCGGTCGCTGCGCATCCACTGCGGCGACAACGACACGGTCACCGCCCCACTGAAAAGCATCAGCCACTTGGCGGCGATCGCCGGGCCATCCAGCGCCCAGACGCCGGAAAAACTCAGCATTGGCGCCCGCGACCACTGCATCACGCTGAATCCCGTCGCCAGGGCCAGCGCAACCAGCGCCAGCCCGGCGGCCCAGGCCTGGCGATCATGCGATGAAAAGGCGGCGAACAGCACGATGATCACCGCGCCAACCAGCAGGATGAGTTCGGGAAGCAGGTCACCGACCGGCATCAGCGACCCCCTACCAGCACGGCGGAGGACGCCTCGATCAGTGTGAGCAAGAAGCGCGGCGCGATGCCGATGACCACGATGCCCAGCGTCAGCACGGCGAGCACGCCCCATTCGGCCCGGTTCAGGTCGGGGAAGTCGACGAGATGCAGCGGCCGACTGCCGAAGAACAGCCGGCGCAGCAGGTCCAGGAACAGCGCCGCGGTGATCAGTATGCCGACCACGCCGATCACCGCCAGCCACGGATAGACGGCGAAAGTGCCGGCAAATATCTGGAACTCGGCGACGAAGCCGGCCAGCCCCGGCATGCCCAGGCTGGCGAACGCCGCCAGTACGGTGAAGCCGGTCAACAGCGGCGCCTGGCGGGCCAGCCCACCATAGCGGTCAAGGTCGTATTCGCCGGTACGCTGCCAGAAGGAGCCGCAGATCAGGAACAGCGCGCCGGTGATCAGGCCGTGGGCGACCATTTCCACCGTGGCCCCGGTCAGCGCCAGCCGGCGGGCCACGTCAGTATCGCTGAACGCGGCGGCGGCCACGGCGATACCCAGCACCGTGTAGCCCATGTGGTTGATCGAAGTGTAGGCGATGCGCCGCTTCAGATTGCGCTGGCCCAGCGCGACCAGTGCACCGTAGACGATCGCTACCAGCGCGATGATAGCGATCGCCAGCGCGTAACGGGCGAAGGCGTCCTGCATCATCGCGAAAGGCAGGCGAATCATGCCGTAGGTGCCCATCTTGAGCAGCACCCCGGCGAGGATCGCCGAGGCCGGCCCCGGCGCATCGACGTGGGCCTGCGGCAGCCAAGTGTGCAGCGGCACCAGCGGCGTCTTGATCGCCAGGCCCAGCATCAGCGCCAGGAACACCAGTCCGGCATAGAGCCCGCTACCGGCCAATGGCTGTCGCTCGATCAGCACACGCATGTCGAAGCTATGCGGATCGAGCGACAGATACAGACCGATGATCGCCAGCAGCAACGCCAATGAGCCGGCAAAGGTGTAAAGGAAGAACTTGAGCGCCGAGACCTGCGGCTCGCCGTGCCCCCAGCGGCCGATCAGGAAGTACATGCCGACCAGCGTCAGATCGAAGAACACATAGAACAGCAGCAGGTCGAGCGCCAGGAACACGCCCAGCGACATGGCCTGCAAGAACAGCAGCCAGGCATAGTACTGAACATGGTCCTGGCGCGGCTCGCTGCGGGCATCCAGCGGATAGGCGATGGCGGCGACGAACAGCAGCGCGCTCATGGTCGCCACGGCCAGCGCGATGCCATCCACGCCGACCCGATAGGCCACACCCAGCGACGGTACCCAGCGCACCTCGTCGACGTGCTGGAACAGCGGCCCCGACGGGTCGAAGCCGAACCAGGCCACTATCAACGCCAGCAACGACAACGCCGCAGCACCCGTGGCGAACCAGCGAGCGCGCATGGCGCTCCAGCGCTTTGAGCCGGCAAGCGCAAGAGCCCCCAGCAGCGGAACGGCCAGCGCAACGGTGAGAATCACAGCACGACTCCTATCACGAGCATGATCAGGACGATGGCAAAACCGGCGGCGATGCCGGTGTAGTAGTGGTGGGTCTGACCGCTCTGGGCGCGGCGCGCCCACTGACCGCCCCAGTCGGCCAGGCGCGACAGCGAGCCGGGCAGGCCCTCGGCGAGAAACTCGCCGCCTTCGGCATTGCGCCGCGCCAGCCACTTGCCGAAGGCGGCGGTGCCGCGCAACCCGGCATCGACGACGTCGTCATCGAAATGCGCCAGTCTTTCAGCGACAGCGATCACGCCCATGGCGATGCCTTGGGTCAGTGTCGGTAGGCCGAACCAGGCCGCGGCGAACGGCTGCCAGGCGCGCGGCATCGCCAACCAGCCGTGTCGTGTCATGCCGATCCCCCAGACGATGCCCAGCAGCACCAGTGCCAACGAGACGCACAGCAGCCACGGATGGCTTGGGGGACGATCTACATTCAGCAGCGCGACCGCCGTTTCGTGCACCTCGGGCCACCACACTAGCGACAGCAACAGCGTCACGCCGGCCAGCGCGCGAAGCGCCCAGATCGCGGCACCCGGCGGCGCGGGAGCGCCGCTGCGCGGCAATCGTGCGTCGCGACGCGGGCGACCGTAGGCCAGTAGCTGGAAGCGCGTGGCGTAGAGCGCACTCAAGCCCCCGGCGAGTGCCGCCAACAGCGCCAGCCACGTCGCCTGGTGGTTGGCCGCCGAAGCGATCTGCTCCTTGCTCCAGGCTGCGCCCAGCGGGATCATTCCCGCCAGCGCCAGGCTGAATATCACGGTGATCACTGCCACGCCCGGCAGGCGACGGCCCAGGCGCATGGTGTCCAGCCGATAACTGCCGGCTTGGCGCTCGGCCAGCCCCGCCGAGAGGAACAGGCCGGCCTTCATGAAGGCATGCGCAACGAAGTGCAAAAGCGCCACACCGGGAAAGCCTGCACCCACCGCCAGCCACATCAGCCCGTACTGCGCCGAGGTCGAGGCCGCCAGCAGTTTCTTGGCATGACTCTGGGCGATGCCGACCACGCCGCCGGCCAGCGCGGTGGCCAGGCCAATGACGATCGCCGTGGGCATGAACCACGCGACGCCGGCAAGGATCGGCTGCAATCGCACAAGTAGGTAGATACCCGCCGCGACCATGGTCGCCGCATGCAGCAGCGCCGAAACCGACACCGGCCCCGACATCGCCGCGAACAGCCAGGCCGAGAACGGCATCTGGGCCGACTTGGCCGCCGCCGCGAGCACGATGCCCGCCACCGCGACATGTAGGTAGCCGCCATCGAGCGTGGCCAGATCGGCGTAGCCGAAGCCGCCGCTACCGGCGAACGTCGCCGCCGCCGCGATGTACAGCCCCAGGTCGCCGAAGCGCGTGATCACGAAGGCGCGCGCGGCGTCATGGGCAATTCCATTCTCACCCCAACGCTGGGCGATCAGCGCCCATGAGCAGGCGCCGACCAGTTCCCAGGCGATCAGCAGCGTCAACAGATCGTTTGCCAGCACCAGCAGTTGCATGGCGCCAACGAAGGCCACCAGCAGCGCTAGCAGGCGCGCATCGCCCGAGGTCGCATGGAGCCGGTCGTCGCCCAGCTGCAGGTCGTGATAGCCGGTGTAGACCACGATAGGCAGCGCGATCAGCGGTACCGTCAGCGCGAACACCGCGCCCGCCGTGAAGAGGGTCAGGGTCAGCGCCAGGCTATCGCTCCAGCGGTAGGCGTCGGGATTCGCGCCCCAGTCACCGATCACCGCCACACCGGCCAGCGCCAAACTCGCCAGCACGACCAGCGCCGCACACAACGTCAGCCCGGCGCGTTCCCGCCGGCGACCGTACACATACACCAGCGGCGCCAGCAGCAGCGGCAACAGCGCGACCGACCACAGCATCAGTGCTTCAGCTCGCTCAGCGCCTCGGTCATATCGGCCTGCTTGCCGCGGTACACCGCCACCACGAGGGCAAAGCCCATGGCCATCTCGATGGCCATCACCGCCATGACCACGATGGTCAATAGCTGGCCCGGTGGCGCGCCGGCCCCGCTAAGCGCCCAGAACGCCACGGCGGCGAGCATCACGCCATTGAGGATCAACTCGAGTCCCATCATCAGCATCACGAACGACTGCTGGGAGAGCGCGCCATACAGGCCGATGCCGATCAGCGCCGCCGCCAGGAGTAGTAGCATCATCAGTGTCATAAGCGCCTCCTTGCCCGTCAGGCTTCGTCAATGATGATGGTGCTGGTGGCCACCCTCGCTATCTTCCCCTTGCGCGGGCTGGCCCGCCGGCTCGCCGCCCGGCATCAGCCCCGGCGGCACCGAGCCCGTCTCGGCGCCACCATAGCGCCCGCGATGGCTCGACAGCACCACCACGCCGATCATCGTGGTCAGTAGCACGATGCCCGCCGACTCGAAGATCAGCATCGACTCGCCGAGCAGCTCACGCCCCAGCGCGGCTACCGGCTCGAGATCGGCCGGCAGCGGGCGCTCGGGAAACTCGGCGAACAGCGCCATGGCGCCTAGCACCATGAAACCAACCGCGCCCACCGCCATGGCGACGCGCTCCTGGTGAACCATTTTCATCGGATTGAGCCCGGCGGGGTTCATCATGAACATGACCATGAACAGCGCCATGACCATCATCTCCACGGCCATCATGAAGAACATCGCCACGCCCAGGTATACCGCCGTCAGCAGCAGCATGATCGCGCCCACGGCGATGAACGAGACGAGCAGGAAAAACGACGCGCGCACCATCGAGTCGGTGCAAAACACCCGCCAGCCGCTGTAGATCGCCAGCACGGCCAGCAAGAAGAAGGCAATATCGACGCCGATGCCATGGTTCATAACAGCGCCTCCAAGCCGGCCCACACCAAGTCGACAAACGATAATGGCAACAGCACCACCCACATCAGGGTCACGCAACGCTCCGGCGACAATCGCGGCAGCAAACGCCCCGCAAGCAACAGCGCGAGCAGCACCGCGAACATCTTCAGCACCAGCCATAGTGGACCCGGCAGCCATGGTCCCAGCCAGCCGCCGAGAAAGACGGTGGCGGCCACGCCGCTGAAGGCCACCAACATCGCCGCCCGAGCGAGGTTCCAGGCCAGTCGCGGCGGCCCCGACACCTCGGACGCCGTGCCGCCGGCCAGATCGGTCGAGTCGGCCAGGTTGAGCGGTCCCCAGAAGCTCACCCCTAGCCCGACGATCAGAAACAGCGGCAGGCCCAGCGGCTGGCGGATGACATTCCATAGCTCCGCCTGTGAGGCCACTACCTGGGTGAATTGCAGCGATTCGGCGGGCAAGGCCACGCCGATCAGCACGAACATGCTGATCAGGATGTAGGACAACCCTAGCGCCACGTAGCGATAGGCGCCGATCAGTGCCAGCGGCGCATTGGCCGACCAGCCGTGCAGGAAGATCACTACCGTAGCCAGTGCCTCCACGCTGCCCCATAGCACCACGCTGGTGGCCAGGTCGGTGGCGACCAGCGACGCCGACCACGGCACCAGCGCCAGCCCGACCGCTGCCAGCATCAGATAGAGTAGCGGCGCCAGCCGCCACGCCTGCCAGTCCGGCGCCTCGGTGACGTTGGCCGATTGCGTCAGCAGCCAGGCGCCGCGCGCCAGCGGCGCAAGCCAGGCGCTGCCGGCACGCGACAGGCCGAGCGCGCCGGCGATCAGCCGATCCAGCACCGCGACCGCATAGGCGCCAATGCCCAGCGCGAGAAGCACCGTAAGCGTCGGCAACACGAGTTGTTCCCAGATCATGCCCGATACTCCTCGGGCGGCGTCGTGCGCGGCTCGGCGACGCTCGCGTCCAGTGGCCATTCGGAAACCGCCGCCAGGTCCAGGCTGGCGATGGCCGCCAACGCCTCGCCCCATTCGAGCCCTGGCAACAGCTCATCGAGCAAGTGGCTGGCGTCCTGGGGTCGCTGGCCCTCGCGCCAGGGGCCGCGCGGCGTCTCGACGCTGCCCACCTCGCTCGTCTGCACGTCCCGGGCAGCGGCCTGCCTGGCCAGCGCCAACGACTGGTCAATCTCTGCCAATGCCTGCCACCAGCGGGCCCGCGTATTGCCTTCTTGCTGACATACCGGTGTGAAGCCCAGGCGGCGATAATTGGCATCCTCGCTGCGCAGATCGTCGGCCAGTCCCGCGGCTCGCGCGGCGGGCCCACCGATCTGGCGCGCCTGCTCGTCATCGAGCGCAGCGCTGGCCGTCATGGTCAGGTCGAAGAAGCCGCAGCGCGCCAGGCGTCGGCGCAGCCCATCAACACGGCTATCCGGCGTGAGCGATCGCGCCAGGCGCAAGACATGCAGGCCGACGCTCTCGAGGCCAGCGAGCCACAGGCCGTGAAACAGGCGATACAAATGGTAGCGAGCCCGCGCCAGCTCGAGTTCGGCAATCGACACCGGTTGCTGGCGGGCGTCAAAAAACACTGCATCGAGCCCCAGCGGATAGGGCGCGTGCTGCACGGCCCAGGTCTGGACGAGATCGCCTTGCAAGGTGACCTCGGCTTGCATGCCGGGCGGCAACGCCGGAAAGAATGGCCCAAGCCGAAACGTCAGCGAATCGAGCGTGAGGCCATCGCGAAGATCGTCGTGCATGTTCATGGCCATGGGTCGCCCATAGGGCACGCCACCCATCATGCCCTCGCCACCGTGGCCATCGTCGCCCAGCCCTTCCCATGGATTGGGCGGCTCGTCCGGCAGCAAGCGTGGCGAACTGCCACGGCGGCCGAGCATCACGTCACGGTGCGCCGCGATCAGCGCGTCGGACAGGGCGCTGGGGGCGTCGATACGGGTGGCATTTTCCAAACCATCCAAGGGCTCGCTACGCCACCATAGCGTGGCGAAAGGCCGTGGCACTTGATCGTGCACCCGGCGCAATGCCGCATGCTGATCGGGCGGCACGCCACCGGCCACCAACAGCACGCTGGCATGACGCGGCGAACCGACGAGCTCGACGCCCGGATCCAGCGCCAACTCGCGCAGCATGGCATCGCCATGAACGCCCAAGGCGGGAAATACCGGCACCGGCGCGCGCGCCGCCAGGCGTCGCAACCAGCTCACTGCCACCTGAACACTCCCTCGCGCCAGGCGTAGACGATGCCCACCGACAGGATGGCGAGGAACATTCCCATTTCCATCATCGCCATCATGCCCTTCTCGACGAAGACCACCGCCCATGGATACATGAACATCATCTCCATCTCGAAGGCGATGAGCAGTAACGTCATGGGGTAGTAGCGAACGTGATAGCGATTCCAGGCGTGGGTGTCGGGGAGCCCGCCGCCCAGAAACGGCGCGCGCTGGGGATACGTCGGCAACGATTGGCGGCGCACCGTCGGCCACTGCACCGCCAAGCCGGCGCATAGGATAACGAGCATAATGATGAAGAGTGTTAGCAGCTCCATGCGATCCCTCGCGTCGCTGAGCCAACGGCGTAGTATTCAGCCTGGGCCGTCGAGCCATGATCCATTCATAACCCAAGGCTAGACGATGTTTCCAATCCAAGCCGAATGGAGCGGATTTTCACTGACGTAACGAGCCGGAATAGTGTGCGCAACAGTCTATATTTCAGTCACAACATCGTTCATATCGTGGTCGAGCGAAGACTAGTCATTGTCTTTCGAAACACCAAGGGAAAGAAAAGCGCCAGCGACCAGAAAATCAAAATCATCATCAATATCTATCGATGCTTTCTTGTCCATTATGATAGAAAAGCTCGGCGTGACACCGAAAGTTTTCTGGTGATGAAACTTATTCGTATCAACCAGGTATATTGCACCATTCAAGCGATAGAACACTGGCAGATCCTGACTCCTCCTGCCTTCCATCACCGGCTTTAGAAATTCATCCAGGCTGCCATCTCGAGGCAGCGTATTGCACCACAATGGCGGGTGTTCCATTTCACACACTGAAATGACACTGCTCGCCCCGGTGGCATCCATTCTCTCTACCGCCGCCTTGATGTCCTGGACCCTTCGCAGTGGAGATGTCGGCTGCAACAACATTACACGCCGTGACGTGATGCCCTGCTCGGCCAGGGTGTCCAGGGCATGCAGGACCGTGTCCACGGTCGTGGCGGTGTCGCTGGCGAGCTCATCGGGGCGACGGATGGTCTCGACCCGAGCGCGGTCGGCGATATCCAGCACGTCGTCGTCGTCCGTGGTCACAACGACCAGGCTGATTACGCCCGAGGCCTTCGCGGCGTCCAGGGTCCATTGAATCAGCGGTTTGCCGGCCAGGGGCAGGATGTTCTTTCTTGGTAGCCGCTTACTGCCACCGCGTGCCGGCACGATGGCGACGATATCGAGCTGGGTAGTACCAGCCTGTTCCCGGTGTATTGTTGGGCTCATTCGCGATCCCCTATGCCAAGACAATTGGCAGAAATGCAGGGCGTGATAGCGAACGTGGCCACTGTTCCCGGCGTGGGTGTCAGGAAGCCCGACTCCAAGGAACCACGCTCCGATGGCGCATGGACAGCCACTACGCCGCGAGTCCGTCGCCGATGAATGAGCCTAATAACGAGAAGCGTGAGCAGCTTCATACATATCCCTCGTATCGCTGACACAGCCTAAGGCAGAATCTTTCCTGCCCTACGACAGCGTTCAACCTGCCGTGGATGGCCGAAATCCCATTCAGCCATCCATAACGTATCAAACTAGCACGTTTTCCTGAATGCAAGCTGGATTCGATAGCGGGCTCAAACGTGCCTGGGTTGCCCACCCAGGCGAGGCCGCGAAGCAAACGATAGTCTTCTTTAAATTTTCAGGCTAACAAGCTTGTGGAAGGTCAGCCTCTTGGCTGTCGTGCGGGCAGCGCGCACAGGCGTGAATGTGTTGGCGGCAAGAAGATTCGCCACCATTTTCCAGCCGGCCACTAACCGGGGAGTTGAATATGTACGCGGAGGCCGCCCCCTCGCGATGTAAGAAAGGCCAGTTTTCCCGCATATTGGTCGATCAACTGTTTCAATATGGCCAACCCTAGACCATGCCCCGGCGTGCTTTCATCGAGGCGGGAGCCTCGCTGGCCGAGTTGCGATAGCTCGGAAGGTTCTACGCCGGGACCATCGTCTTCGATTTCGATCTTCAGTCCATTATTCGCGTACAGACGGCAAACGATATCCCTGCGTGCCCACTTGCCGGCATTATCCAGCACGATACCCAGTATTTCGCTCAAATCCTGCCGTTCTATTGCCATCGTGTAATGCGCTGCCAGAGACGTCTGCAGTTCGAAGCGCTTGTCGGGATATAGCGTTCCCAGCATGTCGATCAGCGCTTCGGCCTCGCGCACGACGACCGCGTGCTGGCCGCTACCTGGGCCAGCAAAACGTGCCCGACGCAGTTCGGAGTGTAACTGCGCCTGCATGCCTTCGAGCCTGGCCAGCATTTGCCGGCGACGATGGTCGTCGATGGGACGCCTGCCGCGTAATACCTGGGTAACGGCAGCCAAGGGTGTATGCAGCGTATGCGAAAGATTGGCTACCGCTTCGCGCGATCGATTGAGTCTGCGCTGCAATTCATCCATGAAATGATTCAACTGATAGAGCAGGCCATCCAGTTCGGAGGGCGCTTTGAGATCGAGGCGCTCCCGTTGACCCGCCTGAAACTCGGCGAGTTGGCCCTGCAAACGCGATAACGGGCGCAGGCTACGATTGACGGCAATCAGGTTGAGTAGAATCAGCAGCAGCAGGAGCAGGCCCGCAGCACCGCCAACCCACCAATGCAGGCTATCGAGTCCGGACTCCACCGACTCGTAGTCTTCCGCAATCAGCAGCACACCGGCCTGACCATCGATGGTAAATGCCTGGCGGTAGACGAGCAGATGCCGGCCTTGCCAGTGGATATCAATCAGTGCCTCGTTGGCTGAGTCAAGCAGCGGCGTCAAGGGTTCTTTCCAGCGCGGGTGAGACGTGGTGATCTCGCCATCCAGGCGCAGCAGGTAAAGGTGATGAAACACCTGCGAGGCCGGAGAACCGGATGCCACCCCGGGCGAGACCAGCGGTTGGTGTCGCTTAAGTCTCTGGATCGTGTATTGCGCTTCCTGGCGCAGCCGCTCGCCGAGAAAATCGCGGGCCAGATCGCTCAGCAGCATGCCATGCAGTAACCAGGCCACGCCCACCACCACCAGCGCCACCAATCCCAACCGGCTCAAAAGGTGTATACGCAAACTTCTTCGGTCAATGTGAAGGAAAGACATAACCCTGCCCGCGACGCGTTTGGATGCAATCCTTACCCAATAGGCGCCGTAACCGGCCAATATAGACTTCGACCAGGTTGGGCGCCGCGGCGTCTTGTTGTAGCGCGTAGAGTTGATCGAGCAGGCGGGATTTCGAATGCACCCGGTCAGGATGGCGCATCAGGTAGCGCAGCAGACAGAATTCGGTAGCGGTCAACGGCTCCCAGCCCTCGCCACTCCGGCACACCCGTTGGGATACTTCATCGAGCATGACGCCGTTCACGCTCAGCGCCGCTCCCTGGGCACCAGTGCCGCGACGTAACAAGGCATGCAGCCTGGCTAGCAATTCCGCCTCATGATAGGGCTTGGTGAGATAGTCATCCGCGCCGCGCCGTAGACCGATAACCTTATCCTCCCAGCTATCGCGTGCCGTCAGAGCCAGTATCGGCAATTGCCGTCTCTCGTTGCGCCAGTGCTCCAGCAACTCGAGGCCGGAACCATCGGGCAGGCCCAAATCGAGGATCACCAGGCTGTAATCCTCGCTAGCCATCAAGGACCGCGCATCACGCACCCGCGCGGCGATATCGACGCGGTATCCTTCGTCCTCCAGGGTTTCCGCCAGGCTCTCGGCCAACAGGTCGTCGTCCTCGACGAGTAACAGGCGCATGCGTACCTCTCTGGCTACACCTCAGTGAGTATGGCCATCGGCGTAGTGGTCGCTGCTGCCTTTCTTCCCGGTCTCCTGGGCAGCGCCTGAGATCGACGAATCCATCCCGTCCATGTCGCTATGCGAGGCGGCCGCCTGTTTGGATGAGTCGCCCATCATCCCGCTCATGTCGCCATGGGTGTGGTCATGGCCATCATTCCGGGCGTGTCCTTCGCCGGCTCGCTCGCCTGAGGGTGAATCGCCCGGATTCACCAGCGCGGCATATTCCTGCTCGGAGAGCTCGGGCAGTTGCTGCAGGAACGCCACGATCTCCCAGAGCTCTCCATCTTCATGAGTAGCCCCCCAGGCAGGCATGCCGGTCATCTTGATGCCGTGCTTGACGATCCAGAACTGAGCGGCCGGCCCCCAGTGAATCGGTTGTGTCAGGGCGGGGGGCATCGGATTGAGACCGGCGCGCAGGGCCGTCTCCTCGAGCCCGGGTTTTAGATGGCAGGCAGCACAGAGGGCATCGTAGGCTCGCGCCCCCTGCGCAACCATGTCACGGCCATCGAGGTCGGGAACGGTAACATCGCTGGCCTGCGACTCGATGGAGTTATGCATCGTGGTATGGATCACCCATTCCCCTAATGGAGTATGTTCGTCACTCGCCGCCACATCATAGACCCCGCTATAGACGAAGGCGACGCCCCCAGCGGCTAAGGCGATCAGGGCTAGAATCACACCGTAAACCAGTTTCATCTTATTCTCCCAAAAGGGGTGTCACCCACTGTCTAGAACCACATCCGAACGCCAGCGACAACGCCGGCACCTTCCGTCGAGTCACCATCGTCGCGCGTCATGTCGGCGGTATCGCCGTATTGCTTTTGCCAATAGGCGCCGACATAGGGCGCGAACTCGCGGGTGATTTCATAGCGTAGCCGCAAGCCCACACGGGTGGAATTCAACCCTTCGCCGACGCCAAACTCCTCGACCTCGCTCGCCGCCACCGCGACCTCCATGCGCGGCTGCAGGTAGGTTCGTTGCGTCAGGCGCAGGTTGTATTCCGCTTCCAGATCCGCCGAGATATCGCCGTCATCGCTGACCCGCAGCGAGGCATCCACCTCGATACGATACGGCGCCGTGCCCATCAGGCCCAGCACGGCGAAGATTCGCTCGGGATGATCGCCGGATGCGATACCGCCCTGATAGCCGATGCCGCCCTGGAGCTCCCAGAAGTCGGCGATCAGATAACTGTAGAGTAGATCGAGCGACTCGAACTCGGCACCCTCGTCGTCGCCCTGCACGTTCTCGCCCTCGCCCTTGATATACACGCGGTGAAAGTCACCGCCATACCAGCCCTGAAAATCCCACGCCACGGCCTCTTCGTTGTCATCGGCCCAGACGTACTCCAGGCGGTCGACGAGAAACTTGCCGAAATAGTGCTCCGTCATCGGCGTGCCCCAGCCCGGGGGAGCGTCATAACCGTCCTCGGCATACCCACTTGCGGCGAACGTCATTGCGGCCAGGGACGCGACCGCCATCAGAGGCGTTCTGTTGTTCATCGGTTGGCTCCTCAGGCGACCTTGACGACGCGGAACATGCCGGCATCCATGTGGTAGAGCAGGTGACAGTGGAACGCCCAGCTTCCCGGTGCATCGGCGCTGATCAGGGCCGATACGCGTTCGCCGGGCTTGACGTTGAGGGTATGCTTGCGCGGTATCAGTTCGTTGCCGTTCTCCAGTTCCATCCACATCCCGTGCAGGTGAATGGGGTGCTCCATCATGGTGGTGTTGACCAGGATCAGGCGCAGCCGCTCGCCATGTTCGAAATGGATGGGGCCGTCGACTTCGCTGAACTTCTTGCCATCGAACGACCACATGTAGCGCTCCATGTTGCCGGTCAGCTGCAGTTCGAGTTCGCGCCTGGGCGGGCGCCGGTCCGGCCAGGGCGCATAGGCCCTGAGATCGCTGTAGACCAACACGCGGCGCTCGGTGCTATCGAAGCCTATGCCGGGCTCATCGTAGCGCGAGCCGGACTGCACCGCTCCTGCCGGCAGTAGGGTGCTGCCTCCAGCGGAGTGATCCATGCCTTGTATGCCGCCATTCATTCCGGAGTGGTCCATACCCTGCATGTCATCCATGGAGGAGTGATCCATGCTCGAATGGTCCATGCCCTGCATGCCATCCATGGCGGAATACTCCATGCCTTGCATGTTGCCACTCATATTGGAGTGATCCATGCCCGCCATGGCCATACCACCATGCGCGACCATCGCCTCCATGCCGCGGTCGTCGATCCTGCGCAGCTCGGGTACGGGGGCGACCATGCCCAGACGGGGCGCCAGGGTGCCTCGCGCATAGCCGCTGCGGTCCATGGACTCGGCGAATAGCGTGTAGGCGTGGTCCGACTCGGGCTCGACGAGCACGTCGTAGGTCTCGGCCACCGCGATGCGGAACTCCTCGACGGGCACCGGCTGAACCGGCTGGCCATCGGCGGCGACCACGGTCATCTTCAAGCCGGGGATGCGCACATCGAAATAGCTCATCGCCGAGCCATTGATCACGCGCAGTCGCACCCGCTCGCCCGGTTTGAACAGCGCCGTCCAGTTATCACCGGGCGCATGGCCATTCATCAGGTAGGTGTAGGTGCTGCCGGTCACGTCGGCGATGTCGCGCGAGCTCATGCGCATCTCGGCCCACATCGTGCGCTGGGCCAGGGTATCGGCGAAACCGTTCTTTGCCACGTCAGCGAAGAAATCGCCAATGGTGCGCTGCTGGTCGTTGTAGTACCCCTCGGCCACTTTCAAATGTCGGAAGACCTCCATGGGATCTTCGTAGGTCCAATCGGTTAGCAGCAGCACGTGCTCGCGATCGTAGGAAAACGGTTCGGGCTCGGCGGCATCGATGACCAGCGGGCCGACGTGACCGACCTGCTCCTGAAGCCCCGAGTGGCTGTGATACCAGTAGGTGCCGTTCTGATTGACGGGAAAGCGCGCGGTGAACGTCTCGCCCGGCGCGATGCCCGCGAAGCTGAGCCCCGGCACGCCATCCATCTCCGCCGGCAGGATGATGCCGTGCCAATGTACCGAGGTATCCTCGTCGAGCAGGTTGGTGACCTTCAGCACCGCATCCCGGCCTTCGCGCAGGCGAATCAGCGGGCCGGGGCTGGTACCGTTGAGTGTGATGGCGCTGGTGCGCCTGCCCGCGATCGGCAGCGTCTCGCGGCGTACCGCGAGAGAAATCTCGCGGCCCTGCTCAATCCCCTGCGGATAAACGTTGCCTAGCCCGGCGGGATTGGCCCAGGCGGGACGCAGGCCCAGCGCGGCGGTGGACAAGCCCAGCGCGGAGGCGACCTTGAGCAACTGGCGCCGGGACAGCGTGGATACGGGAGAAGATGCCATGACACGGTTCCTGATGAGAGAGAATCGGAGCACGTAGAGTGGCGGCCAGTATGCGAAGGTAGGCTGAAACCAGGCTGAATATCCCGGCGGCCATGCAAAAAATCGCCCGCAGGCGGCGGTATCATCGAGTTACCCAACGAGGCCGTTGGCAGGCCTCGCGCGTCTCACTCCTTCTGCCCACCGAGCACCCGGGTCACAACACGTCCGATGGTCAGCCCTTGGACAAAAATCGAGAACAGCACGATCAGGTAGGTCACTGTCAGCAGGACATCGCGCGTCTCACCGTCCGGCAAGGCCAGCGCCAGAGCGACCGAGATGCCTCCGCGCAGGCCGCCCCACGTCAGGATCCGCACTGCGCCGCGCCGAAATCCCAACTGATCGCGTAGCAGCATGACCGGTCCGCCGATGATCGTGAAACGCACCACGAGAATGGTCATCACCAACCCGGCGCCGACCCAGAGATGCGCCAGCTCGAAGGGGATCAGCAGGACCTCGAGACCGATGAGCACGAAGAGTAGCGTGTTGAGAATCTCGTCGATGAGTTCCCAGAAGGCATCGAGATGCTCGCGCGTAGTATCCGACATCGCGCTCTGGCGTGCCTTGTTGCCGACCAGCAGGCCGGCCACCACCATGGCGATGGGGCCCGAGATATGCAGATGCAGCGCCAGGGAGTAGCCGCCCAATACCACGGCCAGCGAAATGAGCACTTCGATGCGGTACTCGTCGATGCTGCGCATCAGCCAGTAGGCCAGGGTACCGATGGCCAGCCCCAGCAGTATGCCGCCTCCCGCTTCCTGCAGGAACAGCTTGCCGGCGTGCATGAAAGTCAGCGCCTCGTCGCCCGAGGCGGCGCCGAGCAACAGCGTGAAGACCACCACGGCGACACCGTCATTGAACAGCGACTCGCCGACGATGCGCAGTTCGAGATCCACCGGCGCATTCGCCTTGCGCAGAATGCCCAGCACCGCGATGGGGTCGGTCGGCGAAATCAGCGCACCGAATACCAGGCAGTACATCCAGGGCACCGCGAAGCCGAAGGCGCCAAGCAGGGCGTAGGCTGCCGAGCCGATGATCAGGGTCGAGATCACCACGCCCAGCGTGGCCAGAAAGCCTATCGACCAGCGGTAGTGCCGCAACCGATCGAGATCGATGTGCAGGGCGCCCGCGAACAGCAGCAGCGAGAGCATGCCATCCATCAACAGCTCATTGAAGTCGATACGCGATATCAGGGACTCGGCCTGGTTTTCGATGGCGGACAGCCCCAACCACGCCAGGCCATGCATGCCCCAGGACAGGGCCAGGGCAATGGCCATGACACCGATGGTGGTGGGCAGGTGGATGAACTGATGGTTGAACCAGGCGAGTATTGCCGTAAGCGAAACGATGATCGCGATCAGTTCGAGCATGGGAAAGCTTCCTTGCCGAAACGTCTCGGGCACAAGCACATGAAAGCGCTGCCTTGGCAGGCGGCGTCAGGCCAGGCGCGGCCGGCTGACGGGGTTTCCAGCGCGTTATTGGGTGTTCTCTTCCGCCCCTTGCTCTTCGGCTGCCTGGCCCTCATGGGTCTGGCCGGTGGTGGCATTTTCCGGTGTCGGCTCGAGCGTGGCAGCCAGTACGAACTTGCGTGTTTCCATGATCCAGCCTCCTCACCTCCGTTGAGTCGCAAGCAACCATTGCACTACCCAGCGTAGTCGGCCAAGGCCGCGACGGCAGGCACGGCCAGATTGCAATAGCCATCGACACCGTTCCTACCAGTAATGGCTTCAATCACAACGTTGCACCTCGATCGTGGTGTGGACCACGCCCGCATGCCGGGGAATGCATTCCTTGTAGTACGAGGGCTCCCGCGGTTGGTGGGTCACCACGCTCAGGGCCGCCGCATGAATCCCGGGGCCGATCTGCCAGACATGCAAATCGGCGATCCGATCATCGCCTTCGCCCTCGATCGCCTCGCGCACCTGGGCGCGCACCGATGGGTCGCTGCGGCGATCGAGCAGTACGCCGCTGGTGTCCTTCAACAGCAGCCACGCCCAGCGAATGACTAACGCGGCACCCAATAGGCCGATGGCGGGATCGAGCCAGACGGCACCGGCATACTTGCCGACGAGCAGCGCCACGATCGCCAGCACGGAGGTCATGGCGTCGACGATCACATGCAGATAGGCGGCACGCAGGTTGTGATCCTCGCCGGGGCGAATGGCGTGGTCGTGGTCATGGTCATGATGCGGCCGATGAGCAAGGCCGTGGCCGCCGAGGATTAGCGCACACAGGACGTTGATTGCGAGCCCCGCGATGGCCACCGCAATCGCCCAATCGAACTGAATGGCGACCGGACTGATGGCCCGCTCGATGCTCTCCCAGGCCATGATCACGGCGAATCCGACGAGCAGCAGCGCCCCGGTGAACCCGCCCAGTGAATTGACCTTGCCCGTGCCAAAGGAGAATTCGGGGTTGCGTGCGTGCCGGCGCGCATAGATGTAGGCGAAGGCCGCAATGCCCAGACCCAGCGCATGCGAGCCCATGTGCAACCCATCGGCCAACAGCGCCATGGAACCGAAGGCGACCCCGGCGGCGATCTCGATGCCCATAGTGACTAGGGTGATCGCTACGACCAGCAACGTTCGGCGCTCGCCGGCCTGGGGGCTGTCCTGGCCGAAGGTGTGATCGTGTTTCCAGGGCTCGAGATTCGTCGTATGCATGACGTCTACCTGTGTTTTTTTATAGCGCGAGGTGTCAACGATCCGAGTATTACCCACAGGTTGACGAATTGTCAGGTTAGGGATTCCCATGATGGCAAGGTCAAGTCACCCCGCTAAAATTCCACGTCGCTCAAAAACGCCTTTACGTCATTTCGAACCGAGGCTTGACCTTCCCATCGTTGGAAGGTCGACAGTTCGGCGTAATCCATTCCTAGCCAGCGAGGATTCGCCACCATGGCTTCGGTAAATACTTTGCACGACAACGACGTGAAGACACCGACCAGCTCGGAAGCGTCTTCCCGGAGCGGCCAGTTGAGCCTCGCTATCGCCGGCATGAATTGCGCATCCTGTGTCGGGCGCGTCGAGAAAGCGCTCCAGGGTCTCCCCCAGATCGAGACCGCCAGCGTCAATCTCGCCACCGAGCGTGCAGATATCACTGTCTCCTCCATGCCCGAGCCGGCTGTTCTCAAGGAGGCGGTGGCCAAGGCGGGTTACGAAGTCATCACCGAGTCGCTCGAGTTGACCATCGAGGGTATGAGCTGCGCGTCGTGCGTGGGGCGCATCGAAAAGGCTCTGGATGGGGTTCCTGGCGTCGTGGAAGCGCAGGTCAACCTGGCCACCGAAAAGGCCCAGGTGCGCTACCTCGCTGGGCTGGTCGACGCGGCGACCCTGGAGGACGCGGTGCGCTCCGCAGGTTACGAAGCGCGGCGTATCGGCGATGACGCTGGCGGCGATCGTCAGGCGCGGGCTCGGGAAGAAGAGCTCGCCTCACTCAAGCGTGGCATCCTGCTGGCGGCAGCGGCCACCCTGCCGATCTTCGTCCTGGAAATGGGTAGCCACGTCTGGGGCGGGTTGCATGAATGGCTGATGGGCTCGCTGGGCCAGCAGAATCTCTTCTATCTGTTCTTCGTGCTCGCCAGCCTCGTCCAGTTCGGGCCGGGGTTGCGTTTCTATCGTAAGGGCTGGCCGGCGTTGATGCGTGGCGGCCCCGACATGAACTCGCTGGTCATGCTCGGCACCAGCGCCGCCTATGGCTATTCGCTGGTGGCGACCTTCCTGCCCTCGGTGCTGCCCGAAGGCACGGTGAACGTCTACTATGAAGCCTCGGCGATGATCGTCACGCTGATCCTGATCGGGCGCTACATGGAGGCGTTGAGCAAGGGCCGCACCAGCGAGGCGATCAAGCGCTTGATGAGCCTGCAGGCCAAGACCGCCCGCGTGATCCGCGGTGGCGAGACCATCGAGGTCGCGCTCGATGAGGTCCGGGCCGGCGATATCGTCCAGGTTCGCCCTGGCGAGAAGGTGCCGGTCGACGGCGAGGTGACCGAAGGCGCGTCGTATCTCGACGAGTCGATGATCAGCGGCGAACCGGTGCCGGTGCGCAAGACCGAGGGCATGGAGGTCGTGGGCGGCACGCTCAACAAGACCGGCAGCTTCGCGTTTCGCGCGACCAAGGTCGGCGGCGACACCATGCTGGCCCAGATCATTCGCATGGTCGAGGCGGCACAGGGCTCGAAACTGCCGATTCAGACCCTGGTCGACCGGGTCACCGGCTACTTCGTGCCGGCCGTGCTGGCGGTTGCGGCATTGACCTTCGGTATCTGGCTGATCTTCGGCCCCGCTCCGGCGCTGACCTTCGCGCTGATCAATGCGGTGGCCGTGCTGATCATCGCCTGCCCATGCGCCATGGGCCTGGCCACGCCGACCTCGATCATGGTGGCCACCGGCCGCGCCGCCGAACTGGGCGTGCTGTTCCGCAAGGGCGAGGCGCTGCAGAGCCTGCGTGGCGTCGACACGATCGCGCTGGACAAGACCGGCACCCTGACCAAGGGCCGCCCCGAGCTGACCGACCTGGTGGTTGCCGAGGGATTCGAACGCGACGACGTGCTGGCCACTGTTGCCGCGGTCGAAGCGCACTCGGAACACCCGGTCGCCGAGGCCATCGTCGCGGCGGCGCGCGCATCGGGCAGCACGTTGTCCCGCGCCAGCGATTTCGAGGCGACACCCGGCTACGGCGTCTCGGCCAAGGTTGATTCACGAGTCGTCGAAATCGGCGCCGATCGCTTCATGACCCGACTGGGATTGGACGTCGCCTCTTTCGCCGATACGGCCAGTCGCCTGGCGGACGAGGGCAAGACACCGCTGTACGCGGCGATCGATGGTCGTCTGGCGGCGATCATCGCCGTCGCCGACCCGATCAAGGAGACCACGCCGGGCGCCATCATCACGTTGCACAAGCTTGGCCTGCGCGTGGCCATGATCACCGGCGACAACCGGCGCACCGCTGAGGCCATTGCGCGCCGGCTGGGGATCGACGAGGTCATCGCCGAGGTGTTGCCGGATGGCAAGGTCGATGCCATCAAGCGCCTGCGCGAAGGTGGGCGCAAGCTGGCCTTCGTCGGCGATGGCATCAACGACGCCCCGGCGCTGGCCGAGGCGGACGTCGGTCTGGCCATCGGCACGGGCACCGACGTGGCCATCGAAAGTGCCGACGTGGTGCTCATGTCCGGCGATCTGCGCAACGTGCCCAATGCCATCGGCCTTTCCCAGGCCACCATCGCCAACATCAAGCAGAACCTGTTCTGGGCCTTCGCCTATAACGCCGCGCTCATTCCCGTGGCGGCCGGGGCGCTGTATCCGGCCTATGGGATACTGTTGTCACCCATCTTCGCCGCCGCGGCCATGGCGCTGTCCAGCCTGTTCGTGCTGGGCAACGCCTTGCGCCTGCACCGCTTCACGCCGCCCATGGGCGGCGACGAGGACGCCGGACGCAATGAGCCGGTCGCGCTGGAAGCGATGGGTAACTAGCTTTTTAGATGAACCGCCAACGTTCAAACGCCGAAACCGGGAGATCACCATGAATATCGGGCAAGCGGCAAGAATATCCGGGGTTTCCGCCAAGATGATTCGCTACTACGAGAGCGTCGGATTGATTCCCCCGGTCGCGCGAACGGAGTCGGGCTACCGCGTCTACTCACAAACCGATGTGCATTCGCTGAAGTTCATCCAGCGCGCCCGCAGCCTGGGCTTCTCGGTCGAGCAGATGCGTGAGCTGTTGGCGCTGTGGCAGGACAGGAGCCGGGCCAGCGCCGACGTGAAAGCCGTCGCGTTGGCCCATGTCGAGGAACTCGAGGAGAAGATCAAAGGGCTGCAGGCCATGCGGGAAACGCTCACGCATCTCGCCGAGACCTGCCATGGCGATCACAAGCCGGATTGCCCGATCATCCAGGATCTCTCCGAAGGCCATGAACCCGGAGCGCGGCCCGGCAAGCAGTCCGCGAGCCAGGAGCATTCCGGCAGCGCGGATAGCAAGACTCTGAGACTGCGGTTGGGCGCTTCGAGATAGCTCGCCACCTCTCTACAACGCCTGACCGAGCTGGCTTCGTGCATCGATAGAAACACCGCCCCGGGGGCGGCGCTGAGCATGGCAACGAGAAAGCGGTTCAGTAACGATATTCATCCGGTTTAAAGGGGCCGTCGGCCGGCACGCCGGTGTATTTGGCCTGTTCTTCGGTCAACCGGGTGATGACCCCACCGAAGCCCTCGACCATGTAGCGGGCGACCTCCTCATCGAGATGCTTGGGCAGCACGGTCAGGCTCAGGCCACCGGGCTTGTCGTCGTCGGCAAGATCGGCGTAGCGGCGCTCGTAGAGGTGGATCTGCGCCAATACCTGGTTGGCGAACGAGCCATCCATGATTCGCGACGGGTGCCCGGTGGCGTTGCCTAGATTCACCAGGCGGCCCTCGGAAAGCAGGATCAGATAGTCGTTGCTTTGCGGATCGAAATTGCCGGGATCGCTGTCGCGGTAGATCTTGTGAACCTGTGGCTTGACCTCCTCCCAGTGCCACTGGCGACGCATGTAGGCGGTATCGATCTCGCTGTCGAAGTGGCCGATGTTGCACACCACCGCGCCCTTCTTCAGCGCCTTGAGCATCGGCGCGTCGCAGGCATCGACATTACCGGTGCAGGTGACCACCAGGTCGATCTTGCCGAGCAGGTCGCGATCGACGCTGGCCACGCCCTGATTGATGCCATCGACGTAGGGCGAGACCAGCTCATAGCCGTCCATGCACGCCTGCATGGCGCAGATCGGATCGACCTCACTGACCTTGACGATCATGCCTTCCTGGCGCAGCGACGCCGCCGAACCCTTGCCGACATCGCCATAGCCGACCACCAGCGCCTGCTTGCCGGCCATCAGGTGGTCGAGCCCGCGCTTGATGGCATCGTTGAGGCTGTGGCGACAGCCGTACTTGTTGTCGTTCTTGGACTTGGTCACCGCGTCGTTGACGTTGATCGCCGGCACCCTGAGCGTGCTGTCGCGCAGCATTTCCTGCAGGCGATGCACGCCGGTGGTGGTCTCCTCGGAGATACCATGAATGTTGTCGAGCAACTCGGGACGCTTGTCGTGGAGCAGCGCGGTCAGATCGCCGCCATCGTCGAGAATCATGTTGGGCGTCCAGCCATCGGCGCCTTCGACGGTCTGCTCGATGCACCACCAGAACTCTTCCTCGCTCTCGCCCTTCCAGGCGAACACCGGGATGCCGGCGGCGGCGATCGCCGCGGCGGCGTGATCCTGGGTCGAGAAGATATTGCACGACGACCAGCGCACCGAGGCGCCGAGTTCGATCAGCGTCTCGATCAGCACGGCGGTCTGGATGGTCATGTGGATGCAGCCGGCGATGCGCGCGCCGGCGAGCGGTTGCCGGTCGCGGTACTTGGCGCGAATCTTCATCAGCGCCGGCATTTCGGTCTCGGCGATGCGAATCTCGCGGCGGCCCCAGTCGGCGAGGGCGATATCGGCGACCTTGTAATCCTGAGCGACGGCACTAGCCATGGCAGTCATCGTGATACTCCATTCCCGGGGAATGGGCGCCGTTGCATTTGCACGAACCTGCCCGAGCCTCGCGCACGGCCATTGTGGGCACATGCGCTGCAGCGCCCCTCGGGCAGCAGCAACAGGGCGTGGTCGTCGATCGACCACATCGGCAGTTCACTACAAGCCAGGCCTTTTTTCAATCGGGGGCGGCTCGGCCCTTTGCAGCGCATGGCCGTGACACGAGGAAGGCGGCCACGAATGGCCGCCTTCCGAGTTTCCGAAAATGTATGGAGCGGCGCGATACGCCGTGGTCGGAACGCTACTGGGTGCTTTCCTCCGGGGCGTCTTCAGTGCTGGTTTGCGATCCGCTCTGGCCGTCCTGCTGCATTTCACCGTCCTGGCTCATCGCGTCGTCCTGGGACTGGCCATTGCCCATCGCGTCGCCGCCTGTCGAGCCGCCGTCACCTTGACTCATGTCGGTACCGGTGTCGCCACTCATGCTACCCGAGGTGCCGTCGTCACCGGACATGGCATCATCGCTCGACATTTCGCCACCGCCGGACATCTCGTCGCCACCCGACATTTCATCACCGCCGGTCATCTCGTCGCCGCCCGACATTTCACCACCGCCGGTTTCGCTGGCGGGCGGTTCGTTGGCCGGTGGAGTTTCGGCTTCATCCTCGCCGCAGCCGACCAGTACGGCACCCGATAGCGCAAGAGCGGCAAGCAGGGAAATTTTACGTTTATCCATGGTCAACTCCTCATATCCATTTGATTAGCAAACAGCGATTGCTGCCTCCAGCGTAGATGACTTATCGACCTTCGTATAGTCCTCTCACATCCTGTGACCACAATAAGCGAACGGCGTTCGATGAGCTCCAGAACGACGAACGCCCCGCAGCGCGGGGCGTTCTGTCCTCGAAACGCGAATAGGTGCGTCGGCTAGAGGCCGGCCGCCTGCCTGAGCGCATCGACCTTGTCGATCTTCTCCCACGGGAAGGCCGTAAAGGTCTCGGTGTGCTGCTCGCCGTTGACGTCGCTCCAGGTGTAGCTGGCCTCGAACGGCTCGCGACCGAAGTGCCCGTAGGCGGCGGTAAGCTGGTACATCGGGTGTTGCAGGTCGAGCATGCGGGTAATCGCGAAAGGCCGCAGGTCGAAATGCTCGCGCACCAGCTCGATGATCTTGGCGTCACTCACCCGCCCGGTACCGAAAGTGTCGATCGACACCGAGGTCGGTTCGGCGACGCCGATCGCGTAGGAAACCTGAATCTCGCACTTATCGGCGAGCCCGGCAGCGACCAGGTTCTTGGCCACGTAGCGCCCGGCATAGGCGGCACTGCGATCGACCTTGGACGGATCCTTGCCGGAGAACGCACCACCCCCGTGACGGGCCATGCCGCCGTAGGTGTCGACGATGATCTTGCGCCCGGTCAGGCCACAATCGCCCACCGGTCCGCCGATCACGAACTTGCCGGTGGGGTTGATGTGGTACTGGGTCGTCTCGGTCAGCCACTCGGCCGGCAGCACCTGCTCGATGATCTCGCGCTTGACCATCTTGCGCAGGTCTTCCTGATCGATGTCGGGGTCATGCTGGGTCGACAGCACCACCGCCTCTACCGAATGCGGTTTGCCATCTTCGCCGTAGCGGAACGACACCTGGCTCTTGGCGTCGGGGCGCAGCCATGGCAGCAGGCCATTCTTGCGCAGCTCGGCCTGGCGCTCGACCAGCCGATGCGCATAATGAATCGGCGCCGGCATGTAGGACGTAGTCTCGTTGGTCGCGTAACCGAACATCAGGCCCTGATCGCCGGCGCCCTGATCTTCAGGCTTCGAGCGGTCGACGCCCTGGGCGATGTCCACACTCTGCTTGCCGATCAGGTTGAGCACGCCACAGGTTTCGCCGTCGAAGCCGACATCGGACGAACTGTAGCCGATATCCAGGATCACCTTGCGCACCAACTCCTCGAGATCGACCCAGGCATTGGTGGTGATTTCGCCGGCGACGATCGCCACGCCGGTTTTGACCAGCGTTTCACAGGCCACGCGGGCCTGCTTGTCGCGTGCGATGATCGCATCGAGCACGGCGTCGGAAATCTGATCGGCGATCTTGTCCGGATGCCCTTCGGACACGGATTCGGAGGTAAACAGGGAATATTCGCTCATGGCGTCCTCGATCCTGTATAGCGTGGCGCACGATTTTACACACCGCCCACGCACCTGCCTAGGCAAACGCGCCCCAAACGAGCGCGCTCGCGCCATTTGATGGAAAACCGCTTCTCGGCGACAATAAGCGCCCTGATCCCGCGTCGCGCCTAGCCGGTACGGCGCCACCCCAGCAAGCAGGCGGTTACAGTGCGCGTCCCAACGGCTCTGTGATGGCCTTTGTTCATTTGCCGCAGGCGAGGAGCCACACAATGCCGTCCCGTTTCGAGTTGGCGAATGCCATCCGCGCGCTCTCCATGGATGCCGTGCAGAAGGCCAAATCCGGCCATCCCGGCGCCCCCATGGGCATGGCCGATATCGCCGAGGTACTGTGGAACGATTACCTCAAGCACAACCCGGCCAACCCGCACTGGGCCGACCGCGACCGCTTCGTGATGTCCAACGGTCACGGTTCGATGCTGCACTATTCGCTGTTGCACCTCACCGGCTATGAACTGGCCCTCGAGGACCTGCAGCAGTTTCGCCAGTTGCATTCCAAGACCCCCGGCCATCCCGAACTCGGCTACACGCCGGGCGTCGAGACCACCACCGGCCCGCTGGGTCAGGGCTTGGCCAACGCGGTCGGCATGGCGCTGGCCGAGCGTACCCTGGCGGCGCAGTTCAACCGTCCGGGTCACAACATCGTCGATCACTACAGCTATGTGTTTCTCGGCGACGGCTGCCTGATGGAAGGCGTTTCTCACGAAGCCTGCTCGCTGGCCGGCACCCAGGGGCTGGGCAAGCTGATCGCGTTCTACGATTCCAACGGCATCTCCATCGACGGCGAGATCGAGGGCTGGTTCACCGATGACACCGCCAAGCGCTTCGAGGCCTACGGCTGGCACGTGGTGCCCAATGTCGACGGCCACAAGCCCGAGGAGATCAAGGCCGCCATCGAACTGGCGCGCAGCCACGACGACCGCCCCAGCCTGATTATCTGCAACACCATCATCGGCTTCGGCGCGCCCAACAAGCAGGGTTCGGAAGAAGCGCATGGCGCACCGCTGGGCGACGACGAAGTCGCCGCCGCGCGCGATCAGCTCGGCTGGCATCACGCGCCGTTCCATGTCCCCGAGGATATCTACCAGGGCTGGGACGCCAGCGCTCGCGGCAGCCAGGCCGAAAACGACTGGAACGCCCGTTTCGAGCGCTATCAGGCTGCTCACCCGGAGCTTGCCAGCGAGCTCAAGCGCCGCCTCAAGGGCGAACTGCCGGTCGAGCTCAAGGGCGAGAAACTGATCGAGGAAGCCCAGCAGAACGGCGAGAACATCGCCAGCCGCAAGGCCTCGCTGACGTGCCTGAACGAACTCGGCCCCTCGCTACCCGAACTGCTCGGCGGTAGCGCCGATCTGGCGCCATCCAACCTGACCTTCTGGAAGGGCGCACGCGCCATCAGTCGCGACCGCCACGACGGCAATTACTTGCATTACGGCGTGCGCGAGTTCGGCATGGGCGCGATCATGAACGGCATCGCCGCGCATGGCGGATTCATCGCCTACGGCGCGACCTTCCTGACCTTCATGGAATACATGCACAACGCCATCCGCATGGCCGCGCTGATGAACCAGCAGGCCATCTATGTGTTCACCCACGATTCCATCGGTCTCGGCGAGGACGGTCCCACTCACCAGCCGATCGAGCAGCTCAATGCGCTGCGTTGCACGCCCAACCTGTCGACCTGGCGCCCCGCCGATGCGGTGGAAACCGCCGCCGCCTGGCACGCCGCGCTCAAGCGCCGCGGCGCCCCTACCGCGCTGGTACTGTCGCGCCAGAACCTGCCACACCAGCAGCGCGACCGGCAGCAACTGGCCGCGATCCAGCGCGGTGGCTACGTGCTCAAGGACAGCGACGCCCCCGCCGAAGCGATCCTGATCGCCACCGGCTCCGAGGTTGGCCTGGCGATGGACGCCGCCGCTGCCCTGGAAGCCAAGGGCAAGTCAGTGCGCGTGGTGTCGATGCCATCCACCGACGTCTTCGATGCCCAGGACGCCGCCTATCGCGAATCGGTGCTGCCCGCCGCGATCACCCAGCGGGTGGCGATCGAAGCCAGCCATCGCGCCTACTGGCACAAGTATGTCGGCCTCACTGGGCGCATCGTCGGCATGAGCGGCTTCGGCGAATCCGCGCCGGCCGGCGACCTGTTCAAGCACTTCGGCTTTACCGTCGATAATGTCGTCGAGCAGGTCGAGCAGCTCTTGGAAGAAGCCGTCGCGTAACACCGCCGAAAGCGCTGTAAACAGGAAGGGCACGGTATCGACCGTGCCCTTTTTGCGTTATGTGGTGCAGCCCGCCGTTAGGCCACCGTAATATCTTTCGACAGATACACGTCCTGGATGGCATTGAGCAGTTCTATGCCCTCCTTCATCGGCTTCTGGAACGCCTTGCGCCCCGAGATCAGCCCCATGCCACCGGCGCGCTTGTTGATCACCGCCGTGCGCACCGCTTCGCCGAGGTCGGAATGGCCCTTGGAGCCACCGCCGGAATTGATCAACCCGGCGCGGCCCATATAGCAGTTGGCCACCTGATAACGGGCCAGGTCGATGGGATGATCCGAGGTCAGCTCGCTATACACCTTGTCATGGGTATGCCCGAAACCGATCGCCTTGTAGCCGCCGTTGTTCTCGGGCAGCTTCTGCTTGACGATATCGGCCTTGATGGTCGCCGCCAGGTGAATGGCCTGGCCGGTAAGATCGGATGAAACGTGATAGTCGGTGCCGTCCTTCTTGAACTCGGGATTGCGCAGGTAGGACCACAGCACGGTGACCATGCCCAGTTCGTGGGCGCGCTCGAAGGCTTCGCTGATCTCCTGGATCTGGCGCCGGCAATCCACCGAGCCGTAGTAGATGGTCGCGCCGACCGCCACGCAGCCCATGTCGTGGGCCTGCTCGACCTGGGCGAACAGCGTCTGGTCATAGATCGCCGGGTAGGTCAGCGACTCGTTATGGTTGAGCTTGAGCATCATCGGAATCTTGTGCGCATAGCGCCGCGCCACCGATGACAGCACGCCCAGCGTGGATGCCACACAGTTGCAGCCGCCCTCGATGGCCAGTTCGACGATGTTCTTGGGATCGAAGTACATCGGGTTGGGGGCGAACGAGGCGCCGGCCGAGTGCTCGATGCCCTGATCCACCGGCAACAGCCCTAGGTAGCCAGTGCCCGCCAGCCGACCATGATTGAATAGCGTCTGCATGTTGCGCATGACATGCGGGCTGCGGTCGCTATCCGCCATCACCCGATCGACGAAATCCGGGCCGGGCAGATACATATCCGCCTTCTTGAACCCGGTGCAGGTATGGTTGAGCAGGCTGTCGGCTTCCTCGCCCAGCAGCTTGGCAATATCGGTCATCGTCCTGGTCTCCTCCCTTCTGGAATGCCCATTGCTTCCCGCAACTCTTGCTTGCTCTACCTAGCGCTTTCCGCAACTATTGGTAACAGTTGATTCCTATCTTGCAGTTAAGTGGCGGCGCTTTCCACCTTATCCCCATACCCTAAAAAGAACGAGCGATATCAGCCTCACGCAAGCATCGGCATGGCGAGTTTTCTGCGTTTGACGCTCCCTTGATGCTCCCTGGACGCTATGCTGCCGATATCGGGATAGGGGGGAGCCATTAGGCTCCGCCCCTCCCACACCACCCGGCATGCGGGTCCGCACCGGGCGGTTCGAGAAGTTGAGGTCATGAGAGACGCGGCACGCCCAACCGGTCAAAGTAGGCAATCGTCAGCACATTGTGGATAGCGGACCGACTATTATGCCACCAGCGGCGACTCAGGGCCGCCACCGATTGTGCAACCCAGGGACTCGCGCCAAGGCGCAATAGCTCCCGGTGGATAGTCTTTCCCCGCCGCCACTGTTTCAGCTGTAGGGCTCTCAGGCGACGGCGCAACCACTCATCCAGTGATCGCCAGATGCGCGGCGTTTGTGCCAACCTGAAGTATCCCTTCCACCCCAGCAGGTAGCTGCGGAGCTTCTCCACAACCTGCGTAACACTGCGACCGCCTGAGCGTCGGGTCAGTTGCCTGATCCTCCACTTGAACGCCTGTAGCGCCTGTCCCGACACTGCGCGTCGGACTTCACCGCCTCTCGTCTGCCATAAGGCATAGCCGAGAAACTTGCGACCGAACACGCGAGTTACCGCGCTTTTGGACTCATTGATCTTCAAGCGCAGTCTGTCGTAGCAGCGCCGCAACAGAGCCATCACCCGCTCGCCCGCTTTGTGACTGCGCACGTACACATTGCAGTCATCGGCGTAACGGGCAAAGCGATGCCCTCGGCGTTCCAGTTCCCGATCCACCTCGTCCAGCAGGACGTTGGCCAACAGGGGCGAGAGGGGGCCGCCTTGCGGCGTGCCCTCCACTCGCCGGATGACCACGCCGCCATCCATAATGCCCGCATTCAGGTACGCTCGAACCAGCCGGATAACCCCGGCGTCGTTCACGCGCTTCTTCAGGCGGTCAATCAGGATGTCGTGGTTGACCCGGTCGAAGAATTTCGACAGGTCGACATCCACCACGACGTGGCAACCCTGCTGGGCGTAGCCTTGTGCCGCCAGTACGGCATCCTGGGCCCGACGGCCCGGACGGAAGCCGTAGCTGTGCTCGCTGAAGGTCGGATCGATCCGAGGTTGCAGCACTTGCAGCAGTGCTTGTTGAATCAGACGGTCGGTCACGGTGGGAATGCCCAGTTCCCGCTCACTGCCGTCCGATTTCGGGATGCCCACTCGACGGACCGGCTGTGGCCGATAACGACCTCCCAGCAGCTGTTGCCGGAGATCGGGCCAGGCCCATCGCAGGTATTCGGCTGTCTGGGCAATGTCCAGACCGTCGATACCCGCCGCTCCCTTGTTGGCCTTCACGCGCTTCCATGCCCGTTGCATGTTCTCTCGTGCGAACGCCTGCTCCAGCAGGCCTCGCCCTGCGCCCTCCGGTGCTTGTCGCGGGAGCCTTGTTTCATCACTGGCCACGTCCGGTAAGGCTTCACCTTCCCGTTCCGTAGCCCGCCCCGCTGGCGCGGGCATCTGATGCCGTACAGTGCTCATCGACAAGACGTTTGACGCTCCTTCTCGTTCGGCCCTTCGCCCCTAACTGGCAAGCTACTACGGCCTCTGCTGCCTTCTCGCTCCGTGTGTCCACGTCGCCCTTTCAGGCATAAGGCGAGATCTCCCCGGGTAAGAACACACTCCTTCACCGCACAACCGCCGGATATACGCCACGTCGCTTTGGCCACAAGAGCTTCGCGGCTTCTTGCCCGCTCGCCCTGCTCGGCAGCGCCTCGTATCCGATTCTTGTTCATCGGCTCGCGGTTTACGCTCCACGCTTCCTCCCCACGGTCGGTCGCCCTTCCGCAGTTGCGCTTCGCTTCGTTCGCTGTGGCCAGCTTACGGGAGGACTTGCACCTCCAGGAGTGCGCCCGTGCCGGGCGCACAAAAAAGGCGCCCCCAAGCGGAGGCGCCCCTGCTGACTGCTTCGGCCAGCCGCATCAGGCCGTCTGGACCTCGATACGCCGACGACGATGCGACTCGCGCTTGGGCAGGACCAGGTTCAACACACCGTTGCTGATTTCCGCCCTGATGGCATCGGTATCGACTTCGTGACTCAGCGTAAAGCGACGAGCGAACCGGTTACCCTGGATTTCCGCATACGTCGCGGAAACGCCTTCGGGCATGTCGACCTGAATATCGCCTTCGATACTCAGTATATGCTGGTCCACCTCGATCCGCAGCGTGTCACGCGTCACCCCTGGCATGTCGGCGATGACATGCAACGCCTCATCTTCTTCGAAGATATCCACCGCAGGCAGCAGAGTGCGCTCCTGGGTGCTGCGCGTCTCTACGTCCCGCGATGTTTCCTGTCTGGTGATATCATTCATGACTCAACACCTCCTTTGGTCTCAAGTCGTCTCAGGTCTTGCTCAGGCAGCCTTGATCTCGACCCGCCGCGGCTTTACCTCTTCGCGCTTGGGCAAGCGGATCTCGACCAGGCCATCATGAGCGCGTGCCTCGGCACGCTCGGTATCCACACCCTCAGGCAGTGTAATCGAGCGTGCGAACTCGCCCGCGAAGCGCTCCTGGCGATAGTAGGGGCGCTGCTTGTGCTGCTCGCCCTGCTGCTGCTCGCCCTCAAGCGACGCTGCTCCACGCCTACCAAGTAGTGTTAACACATCATCCTGTATGCTTACCTCGAGTTCTTCCGCCGTCAGCCCGGGAGCAAATACGTAGACGAAGACCGTATCGTCCGTGCGTCCCACATTGAGCATTGGGAAGGCGCCCCGCGGCATCGAGCGAATATCCGCGGTAGCGCGCGGAAAGAACTCATTCAGCGCCTGACTGAACCAGTCAAGTTCCGATGATTTCGGCGTCTCGAAACGCCAGAGATCTCCGAACATGGTCGAACACCTCCTTCTTCATTCATCAACTTCTCGTTGGCCTCAATACCCTTCGCGAGCCAGTGTCAGATTGGTGTCTCGCTATTTCCGAACATAGGTGCCGCCGAAAAAATTTCAAGGCCTGCTTCAGGGATGGATATTCTCATTTCGTCAGGACCAGAAACTCACTCTTCCGTCAGCGCCGGCAACAGCACTTTAAGCTTTCGGGTCAGTGTGTTACGCCCCCATCCGAGCAGTTCGGCGGCTTCGCCCTTGCGCCCACCCGTGTGCTTGAGCGCGGTCTCGATCAGGATACGTTCGAAATCCGGCATCGCCTCCTCGATCAGGTGGGTGTGGCCGGCGGCCAGCGCACGGTCGGCCCATTCACGAAAGGCGCCGCGCCAATCGCCGCTGGCGGCATCGCTGCCCTCGATATCGCGCAGCTCCGGCGGCAGATCGTCGATCAGCACCTCGCGCCCCGAGGCCATCACCGTCAGCCAGCGGCAGGTATTCTCGAGTTGGCGCACATTGCCCGGCCACGCCAACCGGGTCAGGTGCTGTTCGGCCTCGCGAGTCAGCACCTTGGTTTCGGTGGCGAGTTCGCGGGCCGCTTCGGCGAGAAAGTGCTGGGCCAGGCGGGGAATGTCCTCGCGGCGTTCGGCCAGGCGCGGCAGATGTACGCGAATCACATTCAGGCGGTGGAACAGGTCTTCGCGAAAGCGCCCATCGTCGACCAGCGCCTCGAGGTGCTGGTGGGTGGCGGCGATGATGCGCACGTCGACCCTGACCGGGGTGTGGCCGCCGACGCGGTAGAACTCGCCATCGGCGAGCACGCGCAGCAGGCGGGTCTGGGTGTCGGGCGGCATGTCGCCTATTTCATCGAGAAACAGCGTGCCGCCGTCGGCCTGCTCGAAGCGCCCACGCCGCTGCGCGGTGGCGCCGGTAAAGGCGCCCTTCTCGTGACCGAACAGTTCGGACTCCATCAGGTCCTTGGGGATCGCCGCCATGTTCAGGGCGATGAACGGCTGTGCCTGGCGCGGGCTGTGCTGATGCAGCGCCTGGGCCACGCGCTCCTTGCCGGTGCCCGACTCGCCGTTGATCAACACGGTGATATGCGATTGCGACAAGCGCCCGATGGCGCGGAACACCTCCTGCATGGCCGGTGCCTCGCCGATGATTTCCGCCGTCAGCCCTTCGGGGGCTACCGCCGGCGCCTTGCGCTCGCGGGCATGCGCCACGGCGCGACGCACCAGCGCCAGGGCTTCGTCGACATCGAACGGCTTGGGCAGGTACTCGAAGGCACCACCCTGATAGGACGCCACCGCGCTGTCGAGATCGGAGTGCGCGGTCATCACGATCACCGGCAGATCGGGATGCGTCTCGCGAATTTTCGCCAGCAGATCGAGGCCATCCAGCCCCGGCATGCGAATATCGGTGAGCAGCACGTCGGGCGGCTGGCGCAACAGGCTTTCCAGTGCGCCGTCGGCGCGCTCGAAGCTTGCCACCTCGAGATCCGGCTGAGCGAGGGCGCGTTCCAGTACCCAGCGAATGGCGCGGTCGTCATCGACGACGACGATGCGAGCGGTATCGGTCATAGGGCCTCCGGCGGGTTTTTGGAAAGCGCCTCCAGCGGATTGATAGGGGGTGCCTCCGGCGGGTTGAGAGAGGATGCCCCCAGCGGAATCAACAAGCGAAATTCGCAGGACCCCGGCTGCGAGTCGCATTCGATCAAACCGTGATGCTGGTGCAGCACCGACTGGGCGATGGACAGCCCCAGGCCGCTGCCCTCGGCGCGCCCGGAAACCATCGGGTAGAACAGCGTCTCGCGAAGCCGCGCGGGAATGCCGGGACCGTTGTCGATGATCGCCACCTCGCAGACCAGCCGATGGCGCTCGGCGCCGAGGGTGAACTGGCGCCGCGAGCGGGTCCGCAGCAGCAATCGCGGCGCCTCACTGGCGTTCTCTTCCATGGCTTGCACGGCGTTGCGCGCAACATTCAGCGTGGCCTGGATCAACTGCGCTTCGTCGCCATTGATCTCGGGCAGGCTGGGATCGTAGTCGCGCACGTAGGCGATGCGCGGGTGCTCGGCCTCGAGCAGCGCGCGGACCCGCTCGAGCACCTTGTGGATATTCAGCGGCGTGTGGCGAATCGGCCGGTTGGGGCCGAGCATGCGATCGACCAGATCGCGCAGGCGGTCGGCCTCCTCAACGATCACGCGGGTATATTCGGCGAGTTGTGGGTCCGGCAGATCGCGCTCGAGCAGTTGCGCCGCGCCACGGATGCCGCCCAGCGGATTCTTGATCTCGTGGGCCAGCCCGCGCGACAGCACCTTGATGCTCTCCTGGCGCGCGATCAACGCCTCTTCGCGCGAGATGCGCAGCAGCCGGTCGCGTGGCTCGATCTCCAGCAGCAGCTCGTCCCCGGATAGCGGCGTGACAGTGAAATCGACAGTGATCGCCTCGCCGGCCGCCAGGACCAGCACCGCCTCGCGCTGGGTGAAGGGGTGAAATTCGTCACGCGCCTTGGCCAACACCGCCGCGACCGCGCCGTTCTCGCCCTCCAGGCTATCGAGGCGCGCGCCATGCACGCGCGCGTGACTCACCGCCAGCAGCGCCTCCGCCGCCGGGTTCATCCAGCGCACGCGCAGCGCACCATCCAACGTCACCACCGCCGTGGTCAGATGTTCCAGCAAGCGTTGGTACAGGGTTCTATCCGACATGCGGGCTCCCATTGCACGGCAACTGTAAGAAGCTTTCATAAAGAGTTCTTGTAAATGGCACTGCAAGAAGCGCGCCAGGCAAGCTGGACGCGTGGCTGAAGGGTTGCGGCATGAAGATGGCTATTTGCATTGCACCATTATGGTGCATAACGGCGACAAGCGCTGCACTATTGAGCGTTCAGTGGGCGTGAAAAAAGGAGCGTATCAATTATCGGTGCGGCTCGGCGGCAGGCCCGCCGGATTGTTAGGGTTGGCAGGCAGATTGACGCTGGCGCGCTGCACGTAAAGCGTGATCGGCGCGCTGCGATGGCGCACATTGCCACTGGCGTCGAGCAGCTCCGCCCGGAGCCGGTGCTCGCCACGATCCAGGTTGGTGAGCATGAATGCCTTGGTATGCATTGCCGACTGACTGATCTCACCATCGAGCAGCAATCGCACGCGGTGGTCATCGCGCAGATCGGGATCAATCTCGAGCTCGACCTGGACGTTGCCGGCGACCCCAGTGGGCAGGGTCTGTTCGTCCTGCGGCGAGACGATACGGAAGGTCGAATAAGGCATGAACGGGCCCGAGACGGCACCGGCACTGTCGCCTGACGCTGCATCGTCGGCTGCCTCGTCACTATCCGCCGGAATGCTGGAAAGTGGCTCGGGCGATGGCACCACCGTCAACGGCTCGAGTTCGATACGCTCGCTGTTTTCGATGGGCTTGTCGGTAAAGATGACGTTGCCTTGGGCATCGACGCTGCGATAAACGCTGGCGGCCTGCAGGCCGGCCAAGGGCAGGCAAAGGCCCAGCATCAAACACATCGAACGAATCGGCATTACGCATTCCTCAAGAGATCCCGCAACGGTAGCTCAAGTGTAACGCAAAAAAGAAGCCCGCCATGGCGGGCTCCCGATGCACTTTCAACTCGAACGGCGAGGCGAACGCTCACTCGACGATTCGCCGTCGACGACGTCTCTTAGCAACTGTAGTACATATCGAACTCGACCGGGTGCGTGGCCATGCGCAGCCGATCGACATCCTCGGACAGCAGCTCGATGTAGGCATCGAGCATGTCGTCGGTGAACACGCCGCCCTCGGTGAGGAAGGCACGATCCTGATCCAGCGCTTCCAATGCCTGGTCGAGACTATTGGCCACGGTGGGCACCGACTTGCCCTCTTCCGGCGGCAGGTCGTAGAGGTTCTTGTCCATCGCGTCGCCGGGGTGGAGCTTGTTCTTGATGCCGTCGATACCGGCCATCAGCATCGCCGCGAAGGCCAGGTATGGGTTGGCGGTCGGGTCGGGGAAACGCGTTTCGACACGCTTGCCCTTGGGGCTGGCGGTGTACGGAATGCGCAGCGATGCACTACGGTTGCGAGCGGAGTAAGCCAACATCACCGGCGCCTCGAAGCCCGGCACCAAACGCTTGTAGGAGTTGGTCGAGGGATTGGTGAAGGCGTTCAGGGCGCGAGCGTGCTTGATGATTCCGCCGATGTAGTACAACGCGGTCTCGGACAACCCGGCGTATTCGTCGCCGGCGAACATGTTCTCGCCGTCCTTCCAGAACGACTGATGGACGTGCATACCGGAGCCATTGTCACCGACCAGCGGCTTGGGCATGAAGGTAGCGGTCTTGCCGTAGGCGTGCGCGACGTTGTGGATGACGTACTTCATCTCCTGAACTTCGTCGGCCTTCTTGACCAGGGTATTGAACTTGACGCCGATTTCGTTCTGGCCGGCGTTGGATACCTCATGGTGATGCACTTCCACCGACTGGCCGATCGCTTCCAGAGTGTTGCACATGGCGCCGCGAATATCGTGGAACGAATCCACCGGCGGCACCGGGAAGTAGCCGCCCTTGACCCGTGGACGGTGGCCCAGATTACCGCCCTCCACCGCGCGGTCGGTCGACCAGGCGCCCTCTTCCGAGGAGATCTTGTACATCGCCCCTTCGATATCGGCCTTCCAGTGAACCTCATCGAAGATGAAGAACTCCGGCTCCGGGCCAAAAAACGCCGTGTCGCCCATTCCAGTGCTGGCCAGATAGGCCTCGGCGCGCTTGGCGATGGAGCGAGGATCGCGCTCGTAGCCCTGCATGGTAGCCGGCTCGATGATGTCGCAGCGCAGTACCAGCGTGGCGTCCTCGGTGAACGGATCGAGGAAGGCGGTGCCATCCTCGGGGCGCAGGATCATGTCGGATTCGTTGATACCCTTCCAGCCGGAGATGGAGGAACCGTCGAACATCTGACCGTTTTCGAAAAATTCTTCATCGACGGCGTGGCTCGGAATCGTAACGTGCTGCTCCTTGCCCTTGGTATCGGTGAAGCGCAGGTCGATCCACTTGACGTCGTGTTCTTCGATCAGAGCGAGCGTCTTCTCAGACATATGTCCTCCACTAATGAGCCCGAAGCTCGGGTCTATGGCTTCATAACTAGCGTCGTTGTAGCACGCTGGGCCTATTGTTGCCCATGCCTTGCCTGTCCTGACGAAGTTAAAGCACAAGCCATGCCAAATTGGGAAACAAGAAAGACTAAGGGTATTATCCTATTGATTTTTATCTCTAAAATTTGCCATTTACGAACATGCCGTCAGCATGGCCGATACCACAACGCGCATCATCGTGGTGCATCCAACGCCATCTGCACCATTGCGGCGCGTAACGGCCACCCATCGCACCATTTGGGTGCAATCCAAATTCCGTGTTTTCCGACATGACCGCACTCAGCCCTTTATCATGCGGAAAAACCATCCAATATTTCGCAAAAATCAGCCCTATTGTGTATTGATACCTTTTGATACTTACAGCTACTCTTCATTACATAATAAAAAGCACACATCCAGGGAATAGAACACAGGATTCAATCAGGCGCGTAAGCGCCAGGGACTTCGTGAACGCGGCTGCCACGCCAGCGCGTCACGGTACCGGCAATTACCGGATTCGAGTCGCCATTATTCATGAACTCCTACAATGTCATCGTAGACTGTCGGCGCGGCTACACGCGGCTCGGACGCTGCCTGCGCGTGATTGCCTACGCCGCGGCGCGGCTCGGCGGAAGCCTCGATGCCGTGCTGATCGTCGACAAGGCACGTAATCGTCTCGTCACCCTCGCCGAGCACCATGGCGCGGGCCTGCTGATCCTCCCTCCCGGCCCCAGGGGCAAGCGCTACAATAGCGCCGCCAACGCCGTTCAGACCGATGTATTGGCATTTTTGGACCCGGCCGCCGAGCTGCCCGAGGACTGGCTGTTGCAAGCCGACCAAGCGCTGTTCGACGAGCACTGGGATGCCGTGGCGCTGATCGTCGACAGCCAGCCCGGCCCGTCCTGGCTAGGCCTCTGGCGAGGGCGACTTTACCAGCCCAGATACCGCACCCAGGCGTTATGCATCAAGCGCGCCTGGTTCGAGCGGGTCGGCGGTTTCGACCCCGAGCGCGACATGGGCGCCGAGCGCGACCTGCTCGCACGGCTTGGCGCCTGCCATGCCCGCGTCCTGCAGTACACCCAGGACAGCCCCAAGACGGCCAGTTAGCACGACCAGCTGGAACAAGCGCTATACTGCAGGAGGATGCCGATGGCGCACGCGATAGAGAGCTCATCCATGCTTCCCTGCACACGGGATAGGATAGCGACTCAAGGAGTGAGTCCATGAACGGATTGAACCTGGCACAGGATCTTGCCCAGCGGCTACGTGGTCACTGGCGACGCAGTCTGGTCGAGCCGCTATGGGGGCGCAACGCGATCGTCGTGTTGCAGCGAGTTTTACCCAGCGAAGCCGAGGCCCGGCTACCCCACCGCGCGCCCTGGTGTCTGGGTATCGATAGCTTCGAGCGGCTGCTGATCACGCTGAGCGAGGTGTCGCGGCTGGTCAGCCTGCCGACCGCCATGCAGATGCATCACGAGCCCCAGGCACGTATCGCGCTGACCTTCGATGCCGGCTGGCGCGACAATGCCGAGGTCGTCGCCCCGCTGCTCGAGCATTACGCGATTCCCGCGAGCATCTTCATCAGCACCGGCTGGCTGGGGCGCCGCCGCAGCGCCTGGCGCGAAGTGATCGGCGAGGGCCTGTGGCAACGCCAATCCCCCGCGACCATTCACAGCGCCCTCGGCGACGTCGGCCTGCCACTCCCACCGCTACCCCCGGCGCACCCGGACACCGCCTACAGCCGTGCGTTACTCGGCTACCTCAACCAACTGGCCTGCCTGGACGCTACCCGCGTGCGACGCCTGGGCGAGATCGCCGATCATCTGCACGCCGAACTCGGCCAGCCACCGCAGGGCCTCGACCCATTCAGCGTGCGACGCTTGGAAAACGGCGGCCTGATTCGCTTCGGCGCGCGTGGCGTTGGGTTCGACGCCTTTGAAAGCCAGAGCGACGAGCGCATCCGCTGGCAGGTGCGCCGCTCGCGCCGCGAGCTCAAGCGCCTGTGTCGCGACCCGCTACCGGTATTCGCCTACCCTGACGACCGCCCCTCCGTTCGCGTGCAGCAGGTGGTCAATCGCTGCGGCGTGCAAACGGCGCTCGCCGGTAGCGGCGGCTGGCTGTCGCACCGCGTCAACCCCTTGGCGCTGCCGCGCATCCCCATCGCGCAACCCATCGCCCAGAGTTCCGGGCGGCTGTTCGATTACCTGCTGGGGCAGCTTTAATCGCCCCTCAGTTCTTCTCCAGACAGCGAAATCCGTGGGAATAAGGTGGTAGTGGTCATGAAGTAACCACTATAATGCGCCCCCTATTTCCCTGCAGGATCCCGTCGTGATCGAGAAACTTCGCAACATCGCCATCATCGCTCACGTCGACCATGGCAAAACCACGCTGGTCGACAAGCTTCTGAGTCAGTCCGGCACCCTGGACCGCAAGGCCGAGGGGCAGGAACGCGTCATGGACTCCAACGACCAGGAAAAGGAACGCGGCATCACCATCCTGGCCAAGAACACGGCGATCCGCTGGCAGGCTCCCGGCTCCGGCCAGGATTATCACATCAATATCGTCGACACCCCCGGACACGCCGACTTCGGCGGCGAGGTCGAGCGCGTGATGTCGATGGTCGACTCCGTGCTGCTGCTGGTCGATGCCGTCGACGGGCCGATGCCGCAGACCCGCTTCGTCACCCAGAAGGCCTTCGACCAAGGCCTGAAGCCGATCGTCGTGGTCAACAAGATCGACCGCCCCGGCGCGCGTCCCGATTGGGTCATCGACCAGATTTTCGACCTGTTCGACAACCTCGGCGCCTCCGATGAGCAGCTCGACTTCCCGATCGTCTACTGCTCGGCGCTCAACGGCATCGCCGGCCCCGAGCCGGATCAGCTCGCCGACGACATGGCGCCGATGTTCCAGGCCATCGTCGACATCGTCGAGCCGCCCAAGGTCGAGCGTGACGGCACCTTCCAGATGCAGATCTCGGCGCTCGACTACAACAGCTACGTCGGCGTTATCGGCCTCGGCCGCATCAAGCGCGGCAGCGTCAGCCCCGGCCAGCAGATCGTGGTGGTTTCCCGCGACGGCGCGACCCGCAAGGGCAAGATCGGCCAGGTCATGACCCATATGGGTCTCGAACGCGTACAGACCGAGCAGGCCGACGCCGGCGACATCGTGTGTATCACCGGCATCGACAACCTGGCGATCTCCGATACGCTATGCGACCCGGCCGCCGCCGAGGCGCTGCCCGCGCTGAGCGTCGACGAACCCACCGTATCGATGACCTTCCAGGTCAACGACTCGCCGTTCGCCGGCCGCGATGGCAAGTACGTCACCAGCCGCAACATCAAGGATCGCCTCGACCAGGAACTGATCCACAATGTCGCGCTGCGCGTCGAGCAGGGCGAATCGCCGGAGAAGTTCAAGGTTTCCGGGCGCGGCGAGCTGCACCTCTCGGTGCTGATCGAGACCATGCGCCGCGAGGGCTTCGAGCTGGCTGTGGGCCGCCCCGAAGTCATCGTGCGCGAGATCGACGGCGTCAAGCAGGAACCCTACGAAGAAGTCATCATCGACTGCGAGGAGCAGCACCAGGGCGCGGTGATGGAAGAGCTCGGCTACCGCAAGGGTGAGCTGACCAACATGAACCCCGATGGCAAGGGCCGCGTACGCCTGGACTTCATGATCCCCGCACGCGGACTGATCGGCTTTCGTGGCCAGTTTCTGACCCTGACCTCGGGCACCGGCATCCTGACCAGCCGCTTCGATCACTACGGCCCGCTCAAGCCCGACGCCTCCATCGAACGGCGCAACGGCGTGCTGGTGTCGATGGTGCCTGGCAAGGCGCTGGCCTATGCCCTTTACGCCCTGCAGGAACGCGGCAAGCTGATCATCGATCACGGCACCGAGGTCTACGAAGGCATGCTGATCGGCATCAACAACCGCGCCAACGACATGGTCGTCAACCCGACCAAGGGCAAGAAACTCGACAACATGCGCTCCACCGGCAACGACGAGAACATCGTGCTCACGCCGCCGGTCAGGTTCTCGCTGGAGCAGGCCATCGAGTTCCTGGATTCCGACGAACTGGTCGAGATCACCCCGCAGCACATTCGCCTGCGCAAGAAGCATCTCACCGAAAACGCCCGCAAGCGCGCCAGCAAACAGTAGGCGCACAAGGCGAGCCAACGGAGCCCACCCTCAGCGGTGGGCTTTTTGTTGCCCGGCAAACCCGGCTAATCTTTAAAAGTCATCATACGAGGGAGGCAAGCCACATGCACAAGCATATCGATTGGGACCTGCCGGGTGCGCACAGCGTCTCGTCACACTACGCCAGGGACCCCAACCCCTACGGCAAGCCGCATGCCGGCACGATCCT
Source organism: Modicisalibacter muralis (assembly GCF_900102945.1). Lineage (GTDB taxonomy): Bacteria > Pseudomonadota > Gammaproteobacteria > Pseudomonadales > Halomonadaceae > Modicisalibacter > Modicisalibacter muralis. The sequence continues at coordinate 74,042 of NZ_FNGI01000004.1, forward strand.
TACCGCCCGCTACCAGGGCGCCACCGTGCGCGTAAGGGTCGAAGCCTACCTCGATGACGACGACACCAGCATCGGTGAAGTGGTCGCGCTGGTCGATCCGCTCAGCGGCGAGCGCATGAAAAACCTCGGCAAACTGACGCTCGGCGACCTGGTGCGCCTGCCTGACGAAAAGCGCGCCTTCGAAACCGCCCAAAAGTCTCAAGACGATTAAACGAAAATACTCCGCAATTTTAATCTGCGTTAAGGCAACTCTTCCGCCAATACTGCCACCCTGTGTCCCGTGGCAAGGATCGCTCCTCGGACCGTCAGGAAGACGGCATGCCCGGCCCTGACGGGCCGGGCATTTCTAATGATCGCGCCGTGAATCGGCATCCCCCGCTTCGCCTTTCAGATATTGCTCGGTGGTCAGCAGAAACAACCGCCTGAACAGCTCATGAATCGCCTCCTCGCGCCGGAGCGTCAACAGATCGCGCTCTTCGTCCGACACATTCGGCTCCTGCCGGGGATACTCCCACGCCAAGCGCACCGAACCCGAGGTCGCATCGCAGATTCGTAGTGTCGGGTTGACGCCCCTGAGCACCGTATCGATTCGATAAGCCATGTTTGCCTCCTTGATCTTTTGTTAAACGATAATGATTATCATTTGAATAAAATTAGAGGGGAAGCACGAAACTGTCAAGGTCTCTTCAAACGGCTCGGCATTTTTACACCCGACCGTTCTCAAGGCAGCAGTCGGCTTCTACGCTAAGCACATAGTCACCACCGGAGTGCGTCATGACCGACATGGGAACCTGCACCTGCCCAGGCTGCGAACACGACGTGCCAAGCGAGCAAGCCTCGATTACCGAAGGTCGCGCTTACTGCTGCACCGCCTGCGCCGCCGGCCATCCCGACGGCATGGAATGCATCCACCCCGGCTGCGAATGCACCGAATTGAACCGCCCCGCCTCGGGCGATTTGCCCAAGGAACAGTTCTAGCGTTTAGCGCTGCGACACATTGCTTTACTGCGAGGAGACAGCATGTCGAAACAAGCGCGTGTTGAAGCCGTTTTCGACGTAGGCGACTTCAAGGAAAACATTACCGGCTGGGTGGTGATCGACGAGAGCCAGCCGGACAACGAAACCGTCGTCTCGGAGCATGAGACGCAGAGTGAGGCGATCAAGGCGGCGGAAGAGTTCGAGCAGCGGGAATAGGTTGGGTAGTAGCTCTTAACTCGAACCATCCATTTACCATGAATTGGCCCCGCCCGCCTAACCGCGGGCGGGGCCATTCGGCGCATCTCAACGCCTACACCACCCCCTCAAGCCGGCGGCTGTTCCGGGCTGTCGGGCATGTTGATATGCCCCGGCTCCAGTCGGTTGATGTGCAAAAAGTGCATGTGGCGTTCGTACTGGTCGAGGATGTCCTCGATCACCTGTTCGCGGGTGTAGCCCATCAGGTCGTAGCCCTGGCTGCCCTCGAGCAGATACACCTCGAGCCGGTAGTAGCGCTCTGAGGCGTGCGGGGTGTGCAGGGCGAATCCCGGCGTGGCGAAGCCCTGGCTCCATATCTGGTAGGTGAAGTTCTGTTCTTCCTCGAAGTCGACGTTGAGCGAGAGATAGTCGTCGTCGTTCTGCACGCCCTGCTGGATATGCGCAACGCCGCCCTGCTCCTCGAGCGAATCCCTGACCGCCTCCATCGCCGGCCTGGCGGTCTCCTCCAGGAAACGCCGCGCCTGCTTGCGACCGGGGAAGCTCATGGCGCGCTTGAGACGCTGCTGCCAGCTACGCGTGGCGCCACGTTCGCCGCCGGTGCGCCCCGAGAGGGAGCCGGCCAGGCTGGCGTGGCGGCTGTCTTCCTTGAAGGCCTCCAGCTTGAGCGCCTTGTAGAGCCCGGCGATCATGAAGAACAGCACCACCGAGAACGGCAGCCCGGTGATCACCACGGTACTCTGCAGCGCGCCCAGCCCGCCGGCCACGAGCAGCGCCAGGGTCAACACGCCGATCACCGCCGACCACAGGATGCGCATCCAGATCGGCGCGTCGTGATTCACGTCGGAGAGGATCGAGGTGAAGTTCGACAGCACCAGCGCCCCGGAGTCGCCCGAGGTGACGAAGAACACGATGGCCAGGATGCTCACCGCCACGGTGGTGAAGAGCGGTGCGGGGTATTGTTGCAGGAACAGGTAGATCCCCGCCGGCGGGTTGGCCATGACCTCCTGGCCGAACTCGGTGGCGCCTTCCATGGCCATGTCGATCGCGCTGTTTCCCAGCAGCGACATCCACAGCATCATGAAGATGATCGGCAGCGTCAGGGTACCGAGCACGAAGGTGCGGATGGTGCGCCCGCGCGAGATACGCGCCAGGAACAGGCCGACGAACGGCCCCCAGGCGATCCACCAAGCCCAGAAGAACAGCGTCCAGGCGTTGAGCCAATCGGTCGGCGGGTCGAAGGCGTAGGTGTTGAACGACAGGTTGACGAAGCTGGAAAGGTAATCGCCGACGTTCATCACCAGCGCGTTGAGCAGGAAGACGGTCTCGCCGGCGAACAGCACGAACAGCAACAGCGCGACCGCCAGCAGGATATTGAATTCGGACAGGCGGCGGATGCCCCGCTCCACCCCGGTCACGGCGGAGATCGTCGCGAACAGTACGATGAGCACCACCAGTACGGACTGGGTCCAGACGCTCTCGGGGATGCCGAACATGTAATCCAGGCCGAAGTTGAGCTGGATGATGCCGATGCCGAGACTGGCGGCGATGCCGAAGACCGTGCCCAGCACCGCCGCCGTGTCGACGGCATGGCCGATCGGCCCGTAGATTCGGTTGCCGAAAATCGGGTAGAGCGCGCTGCGAATGGTCAACGGCAGATTGTGTCGGTAGCTGAAGAAGGCCAGCGACATGCCCACCAGCGTGTAGATGCCCCAGCCCGACAACCCCCAATGCAGAAAGGTCAGTTGCATGGCGTGACGCGCCGCGGCGATCTCGTCTCCCGGTCGCTGGGGAGCGTTGTAGAACTGGGTGAGTGGCTCGGCCAGGGCGAAGAAGATCACCCCGATGCCGATACCGGCGGAGAACAGCATGGACGCCCAGGAGAAGATGTTGAAATCGGGGCGCGAGTGCTCGGGGCCCAGGCGGATCTTGCCGAAGCGCGACAGCCCGATGGCGATCACGAAGGCCAGGTAGATCACCACGGTGAGAAAGTAGTACCAACCGAAGGTGCGGGAAATCCACGCCAGAACGGCATTGATGACGGCGTTGGCCTGCTCGGTGGCGATCATCGTCCACAGCGAGAAGGCGACGATGCCGATCACCGAACCGTAGAACACCGTCGGGTTGAGGCGGTCTCGCGGCGTGGTCGCGCTAGTGTTCTTATCTGAGACATCCATATCGGCTCCTGTTGGGTCAGGCAGCGGCGTACGCTGTGGCGCAACCGCCAGCGTCGATCTATAGCTTAGTGCCCTTATCGACATTGCATCACTGTCGCCCGGGTTTTAGCCGTACCGACACTGGCGCCGCCCAGTTTTGTTATGTTATAACCTTCTTCCGATTTTTCGAGGCGGAGTCACCCATGGCACATCGTCACCATCACCGGCCCGACGGGCCCTGCCACTTTTCGCTGATGTCGTTGTCGGCGCGCAAGCGCCTGTTGATGGCCCTGGTGCCACTCGGTTTGCTGTGGCTGGCGGTGGCCTGGGCCACGGGGGCTTGGGGCTGATGTCACGCCTGCGACTCGAAGGCCTGCAACTTGCCCAGGGCGGGCGCACCGTACTCGAGCACCTCGAAGGTAGCTTTCACGATGGCGCGATCACCGCGCTGATCGGCGCCAACGGCGCCGGCAAGAGCACGCTGATTCAGGCGATCATGGGTATCCTGCCGCCCATCGTCGGTCAGATTCATTGCGATGTGCCCAAGGAGCGCCGCGCCTGGCTGCCCCAGCAACTGGCGCTGGACCTGACCTTCCCGATGAGCGTGGAAGAACTGGTGATGACCGGCACCTGGCCGAGCCACGGTGCGCTGAAGGATTATTGCGGCCCGCACTATCTGAAGGCGCGCGAGGTGATGCGGCGCCTGGGCATCTCGCACCTGGCGCACCGCCCGCTGGGCGAGCTGTCCGGTGGCCAGCGCCAGCGCGCGCTGCTGGGCCGCACGCTGATGCAGGGCGCCGAGTTGCTGCTGCTCGACGAGCCGTTCGCCAACGTCGATGCCGATACCGTCACCGTGCTGACCCAGGTGCTACGCGAGATGGCTGACCAGGGCACCACCATCGTCGTGGTGTTGCACGACCTGGAACAACTGGCGCGCCTGGCCGATTGCGTGTTGCTGCTGGCCGGCGGTCATGGCCGCTGGTCGACCCCGCAGGCGATTCTCGAGCGCCACGGCGTGGCCGATCACACATCCCAGGCGCCGCTGTTGCCGCTGGGCTTCCCGGGGGCGGCGTCATGATCGAGTCACTGAACGCGCTGTTGCTCGCGCCGCTGACCGACTACGGCTTCATGCGTCGCGCGCTGATCGCCGGGCTGGCGCTGTCGCTGGCCGCGCCGCCACTGGGGGTGTTCCTGATGCTGCGCGGCATGAGCCTGATCGGCGATGCCATGGCCCATGCGATCCTGCCCGGTGTGGCGCTGGGCTTTCTGCTCGCCGGTTTCTCGTTGCCGGCGATGAGCCTGGGTGGCGTGCTGTCGGGGCTGATCGTCGCCGGGCTGGCGGGTGGCGTGTCGCAGATGACCGGCCACCGCGAGGACTCGGCGATGGCCAGCTTCTACCTGATCTCGCTGGCGGCGGGGGTCATGCTGGTGTCGCTGGGCGGCAGCAGCGTCGACCTGACCCACGTGCTGTTCGGCTCGATTCTCGCCGTGACCTCCACCGCCTTGTTGCTGATCGCCGCGGTGTGCAGCGTCACCGTGCTGCTGCTGGCGCTGATGTTCCGCGCGCTGGTGGTCGAGTGCCTGGACCCGTTGTTCCTGCGCGGCCAGGGCGTGCGCCACGGGCTGATCCATGGGCTGTTCCTGGGGCTGGTGGTGCTCAACCTGACCGCCGGCTTCCAGACCCTGGGCACCCTGATGGCGGTCGGCCTGATGATGCTGCCGGCGACCACCGCGCGTTTCTGGTCGAAGCGCCTGGAGGGGCTGATCGGCCTGGCCGTGGTCATCGCCATGCTCGCCAGCACCGGCGGGCTGCTGCTGTCGTATCACTTCGAATTGCCTTCGGGCCCCAGCATCATCCTGCTGGCCGGCATCGCCTATCTGTTCTCGGCGTTGTGCGGTCGCTACCACAGCGTATTGGCGCGCCTGCGCCGCCGGGCGACGCCACTGGAATCGTCCGCTAACGACTACCAACCCTCGGCCTAACTAAAAAGGAAGCCATCATGCGATACCCCCTGGCGCTCGGCCTGGCACTCGCCTTCACGATGCCCATGGCCCAGGCCGACGAACCGCTACGGGTCGTCACCAGTTTCAGCATTCTCGCCGACATGGTCGAGCAGGTCGGCGGCGAACGGGTCGAGATCACGTCGCTGGTCGGCGCCGACAGCGACACCCATGTGTTCTCGCCCAGCCCCAGCGATGCCCGGCGCCTGGCCGAAGCCGACCTGGTGGTGTTCAACGGCCTGCGGCTCGAGGGCTGGATGCAGCGCCTGCTCGATGCCAGCGGCTACACTGGCACCTTGGTCGTTGCCAGCGCGGGAGTCGCGACGCTGGCAAGCGACGACGACCGGCATGCCCAGCACGACCACGACCATGACCATGACCATGACCATGACCATGAACATCATGACGACGCCGGCCACGATGGCCATGGGCACGAAGATGGGCATGCGCATGGCGACACCGACCCGCATGCCTGGCTCGATGTGGCGCGTGGCCAGCAGTATGTCGTCAATATCCGCGACGGACTGATCGAGGCCGACTCGACGCATGCCGATGCCTACCGCGAGAACGCCGAGCAGTACCTGGCCGAACTCGAAGCGCTGGACGACGAGATTCACGCCCTGATCGCGTCGATTCCCGAGTCGCGGCGCGTGGTAGTGACCGGCCACGATGCCTTCGGCTACTTTGCCGATGCCTACGCCGTGCGCTTTCTGTCGCCGGTCGGGCTCAATACCGCCGCCGCGCCGTCCGCCGCCGACATGGGCCGGCTGGTCGACGTGATTCGCGACAACCATGTGCAGGCGCTGTTTCACGAGAACATCACCAGCCCGGCGCTGATTCGCCAGCTCGCCGAGGAAGCCGACCTGCCCATCGCCGGCACGCTCTACTCCGGGGCGCTGGCAAGCGAAGGCGAGGCCAGCACCTACGCCGGCATGATGCGCCATAACGCCACGCTGATGCACGATGGCCTGACGCACGGCGAGGCTCGCCAAGCCAGCGAGAACAAAGCCATGCACGAAAGCCACGATCACGCACACTGACAGCGAGGCTATTAACCAATCGTTAACAGCCGCTGCCTAAAATCGCGGTTTTGGCTAGGATGAGTTTTCTAGGCCGGGAACCTGCCGACCACGGCAGAGTCCGCATTACGAGACCTCTAGAGATCGCCCAGCATGCTGCAACTGACCGATGTCACCAAGACGTACCCCACGCCGCAGGGCGCGCTGCACGTTCTCGATGGCGTCGATCTGCACCTGGGCGCCGGCGAGAGCCTGGCGCTGATGGGCGAATCGGGCAGTGGCAAGTCGACGCTGCTGCATCTGGCCGCCGGGCTCGACCTGCCCGATCGCGGCGACATCCATCTCGACGGCGAGCGCTTGTCGACACTCGGCGAGCCACGTCGCGCGGCGCTGCGTCGCCAGCAACTGGGCTTGGTGTTCCAGCAGTTTCACCTGGTGCCCAGCCTCTCGGTGGCGGATAACCTGAGTCTTCAGGCGCGACTGGCCGAACGCGAGGACAACCACTGGACGCAGCACCTGCTGGCGCGCCTGGGGCTGGCCGGGCTCAACGACCGCTACCCCGAGCAGCTCTCCGGCGGCCAGCAGCAGCGCCTGGCGATCGGCCGGGCGTTGGCCGCCAAACCGCGCCTGCTGCTCGCCGACGAACCCACCGGCAACCTCGACGAGACCGCCGCCGACGAGGTACTGGATCTACTGGCTTCGCTGGTCGACGAGAGCGGCTGCGCGCTGCTGATGGTCACGCATAGCGCGCGGGTCGCGGCCCCCATGGACCGCTGCCTGCGCCTGCAACACGGCCGCCTGGCCGAGCCCGGGGAATGACCCCGGCGCGCATGGCGGTATTACGCACCAGCCTGGCGACGCTGCTGTCCCATTACCGGCGCCACCCCGGCCAGCTCGCCATGCTGATCGTCGGCCTGTGGGTGGCCAGCGCCCTGTGGAGCGGCGTGCAGGCGATCAATGCCTCGGCGCGCGACAGCTACGCGCGTGCCGAGGCGCTGTTCAGCAGCGATCTCGATAGCATCACCCGCCGCGATGGCCGGCCGCTGAGCCTCGACGATTACCTGACACTACGCCGTGCCGGGCTGCGCGTCTCGCCGCTGGTCGAGGGGGAATGGACCTCGGCCGCCGGCGACACGCTGACGCTGATCGGCATCGACCCACTGACGCTGCCCGACGATGCCCCGCTGGGGCGCACCGAAAGCAGCGCGGGGTCGCTACGCGACTGGCTGCTGCCACCGCATCGCGTACGCGTCGCCCCCGATACCGCCGCGCAACTGAATGACGCGACACGCCTGCCGCCGCTCGAGATCGACCCGGCCCTGCCACCCGGTACGCTGGTCACCGATATCGGCGTGGCGCAGCGCCTGCTCGGCTTCGAGGGCCAGTTGACCCGGCTGGTGATCGCCGCCGAGCGATCGGCCGAACTGCCGGCGGGGTTCGTGCGCACGTCCGCTGCGGTAATCGCCTCTCCCGGACAGCTCACCGAGAGCTTTCATCTCAACCTCACCGCCATGGGCCTGCTGGCGCTGGTGGTCGGGCTGTTCATCGTGCATGCCGCGTTGGGCCTGGCACTCGAGCAACGCCTGGGGCTGTTGCGTACGCTGCGCGCGCTGGGCGTGCCGGCGCGCACGCTGATCGCAGCACTGGCGTTGGAGCTGCTGGTCATCGGCCTCGTTGGCGCGGCGTTGGGTATCGCCAGCGGCGTATTGCTGGCCCAGGCGCTGTTGCCCGATGTCGCGGCCAGCCTCGCCGAACTCTACGACAGCAACGTCGGCACCACGCTGGCGCTGCCCTGGCACTACTGGCTGGGCGGGCTGGTGATCACCCTAGGCGGGCTGTTCAGCGCCGGCGCCAGCATGCTGTGGCGCGCCGCACGCCTGAACGTGCTGGCACTCGGCCAGGCGCAGGCCTGGCGCGGCCGGCTGCGGCGTCAGTTGGGCATCCAGGGCTGGCTCGGTGGCGTGTTGCTGCTCGTCGCAGCGCTGCTGTGGTGGCGGTTGAGTGGGCGCGCCGGCCAGCAGGAGTTGGCGCTGAGCTTCGCGATGGTCGCCGCGCTGTTGCTGGGCACGGCATTGTGGCTGCCGCCGCTATTGGCCGGCGCGTTGCGCCTCGCCGCGCGCCGCCTGCGCAACCGGCCGCTGGCGCAATGGGCGGTGGCCGACCTGCAATTGCAGCTACCGCGCCTGCAACTGCCGATGATGGCGCTGCTGCTGGCGCTTGCCACCAATCTCGGCGTGGGCAGCATGGTCGGTGGTTTTCGCCTGACCTTCCTCGACTGGCTCGATCAACGCCTGCTGGCGGATCTCTACGTGCGTCCGCCGGCCGAGCAGTTTGATGCCGTGCGCGACTGGCTGATCGAACGCCCCGAGGTGGCCACCTTGCTACCGGCGCGTAGCTCTGATGCCACGCTGATCGGCAGTGACAGTCGCAATGCCGGGGGCACCGACACCGCCACGCCGGTCAAGCTGTTCGGCATCGCGCCCGAGCCCATCCTGCGCCGCCATTGGCCGCTGCTGGACACCCACGCCGGTCGCGAGGCCGCCTGGCGTGCACTGGCTGGCGGCGAGGCCTTTATCAACGAGCAATTGGCGCGGCGCCACTCGCTGGCGCCGGGCGATACGCTACGCCTGCGCACGGCGCAAGGCACGAGGCGCCTGAGCATCGCAGCAATCTATCCCGACTACGGTAACCCCAGCGGTGAAATCACCCTGCCGGTCACGCGCCTGGCCAGCGAGTTCAGCGCCCCGCCCGGCTCGCTGGGCGTGGTGCTGGCGAAGGATCGCGCCTCCCGCGATGCGCTGATGGCGCGACTGCGCGAGGGCCTCGCCGCGCGCTTCGGGCTGGCTGGGCCGACGCTGATCGATCAGCGCTCGCTCAAGCGCAGCGCCACCGAGGTTTTCGAGCGCACCTTCGCGATCACCCAGGCGCTCAACGCGCTGACCCTGGGCGTCGCCGGCCTGGCGCTGCTGACCACGCTGCTGGCGCAGGCCGAAACGCGCCGCGCGCAGCTCGCACCGCTGTGGGCACTGGGCGTCACCCGTGCGCGGCTGGTCGGCGTGCAACTCGCCCAGCTCCTGGCCGCAGCAACGGGCACCGCGTTGCTCGCCGTTCCGCTGGGGCTTGCGTTGTCCTATGCGCTGGTCGCGGTGATCAATGTCGCGGCCTTCGGCTGGCGCTTGCCGCTGCACGTGTTTCCCGGGCAGATCGCCGTCACTCTCATGCTGGCGCTGATGGTCGCCGCGCTGGCCGCGCTGCTGCCGGCGTGGCGGTTGTGGCGCGTGCCGCCTCGCCAACTATTGCAGGAGTTCGCCGCCTCATGAAGCGCTCGGCTTGGGCCTGCGTCGTCGTGCTGGCGGCGATAGCAATCGCCGTGCTCGGCTGGCAGTTCCGCCCAGCCGGCGAGCCATCATCCAGCGGCTATGCCGGTCTCGCTGACAGTTCCGGCGACTTCGCCGTGGCCGGCCCGCATATCGAGTTGCGCTTCCCACAGGACCACGGGCCGCACCCTGACTATCGCATCGAGTGGTGGTATTTGACCGCCAATTTGCGCGGCGAGGATGGCCGCCCGTTCGGCGTGCAGTGGACGCTATTTCGCCAGGCACTCGCCCCGCCGACGGCGCTCGCAACAGACGACCAACCCTGGAGCAGCCGCCAGCTATGGATGGCCCACGCCGCCGTCTCGACACCCTCCGACCACTACTTCGCCGAGCGCTTCGCACGGGGCGGCATCAAACAAGCCGGCGTCAGGATTACGCCGTTCGCCGCCTGGCTGGACAACTGGTCGCTGATGGCACCACCCGCCACCCGCGGCCTGGAACACCTGGAAGTCACGGCGCAAGGCGACGATTTCGGCTACCGTTTGCAACTGACCGCCGAGGGGCCGCTGGTGCGCCACGGCGATGGCGGCTTCAGCCAGAAATCGGCCGACGGCCAGGGCTCGATGTACTACAGCCAGCCGTTCTATCGCGTCAGCGGTGAGGTGCGTATCGCTGGCGAGTCGATTGCCGTCAGCGGCCGCGCCTGGCTGGATCGCGAATGGAGCAGCCAGCTATTGGGACCCGGCCAGAGCGGCTGGGACTGGTTCTCGCTGCATCTCGATAGCGGCGCCAAGCTGATGGCCTTTCGCCTGCGCGGTGGCGGCGAAGCTAACGCCGGCGATTACGTCTCGGGGAGCTGGATCTCGGCGCAGGGCCAGGTCACGCCGCTGGGTGATGATCAGGGCGATGAAGAGCTACGCCTGACACCGCTGGCACATAGCCGGGTCGCCGGGCGACGGCTGCCCACCGCATGGCGGGTCGAGGTACCGGGGCATGGGCTCGATTTCGAGGTGCGTGCCCGCCATCCCAAGCAGTGGATGGGCACCTCGTTCGCCTATTGGGAAGGCATGGTCGCGGTCGAAGGCAGCCACGCCGGCGTGGGTTATCTGGAAATGACCGGCTACTGAAGCGCACGCCACCCGCCGACGTGTGCGGGTGGCGACGAGTGTCGATGCGTTAGCGGCCTGCACCCTCCATTTTTGAAGCCTGAACGATTTCAATCCAGTAGCCATCGACGTCTTTAATGAACGCCACGTCTTTCATTTTTCCCTGCTCCGGACGTTTGACATAGCTGACCTCGTTGCTGTCGAACCAGGCGATAGCGGCTTCCAGGTCCGGTACCGAGAAACAGATATGACCAAAGCCCTGCGGTTCGCTATTGCCGTCGTGATAGGCAAAGTCATCCTGATCCTCTGTGCCCCAGTTATGCGTCAGTTCGAGCAGGCCGCGCTGCTGGAACGTCCAGACCGTGCGCTCGCCGACCTCCTCGGGGATCGCTTCGTCATCGTCGAGCCGGGCGAGAAAATACAGCGAGAAGCCCATCTCCTCGAAATCGAGCCGGCGCAGCACGCGCATGCCAAAGATTCCGGTATAAAAGGCCAGTGACTTTTCAGGATCCTTGACGCGCAGCATGGTGTGATTGAGACGAAAGCCCTGGGCTTTTTGTGGTGGCGCCATGACACCGGGATATTGCTCTCCATCGAAGCTCATGCGCTCTCCTCGCATTGCATGGTATTTAACTAAAAAAGACGATACCGGGGGCTACCCGGCATCGCCAAGGGGTAATCCGCTAGACCGCTCCTTCCTTCATCAGCTTGCCGATATGCTCCGCCTGGCGAATCGCCAGCGAAACGATAGTCAGAGTGGGGTTCTCCGCCGCCGAGGTGGTGAACTGGCTGCCATCCGAGATGAACAGGTTGGCAACATCGTGAGTCTGACCGTAGCCATTGCAGACACCGTCTTGCGCGCGAGCGCTCATCCGGCATGAGCCCATGTTATGGGTCGAGGGATAGGGCGGCGTGCGGTAGATATCCCTGGCGCCCACGGATTCATACAGCGCGGCACCCTGGCGGAAGCCATGCTCGCGCATCGCGATATCGTTGGGGTGATCGTCGTAGTGAACGTTGGCGACCGGCAGCCCGTAGGCGTCCTTGGCCTCGCCGTTGAGGGTGATACGGTTGGTTTCGCGGGGCATGTCCTCGCCGACCAGCCACATGCCGGCCATGTGGTCGTACTGATCCAGCGCACCGGCGAACTTGCTGCCCCAGGCGCCGGGATCGAGAAACGCTGCCATGAACGGCAGGCCCAGCGACAGCGTTTCCATCTCGTAGCCGCCGACGAAGCCGCGCGACGGATCGTGGCGCGCTTCATCGGAAATGATCCCGGCCATGGTGGTGCCACGGTACATGTGCACCGGCTCGTCGAAGGTCGCGTACACCGAGCCGGTCATATGACGCATGTAGTTGCGCCCGACCTGCCCGGAGCTGTTGGCCAGCCCATCGGGGAACATTGATGAGGCCGAATTGAGCAGCAATCGCGGCGTTTCGATGGAATTGCCGGCCACCGCCACGATGCGCGCCTTCTGGCGCTGCATGTCGCCATTGGCATCGAAGTAGGTCACCCCGGTGGCGCGCCCCTGATCGTCGTGCTCGATGGTCGCGACATGCGACTGCGGGCGCAGCTCCATGTGTCCGGTGGCGATCGCCGCCGGCAATTCTGTATAGAGCGTCGACCACTTCGCACCGGTGCGGCATCCCTGGAAGCAGAAACCGCGCTGCTGGCAAGAAGCCCGGCCATCGCGAATCTCGCTGTTGATCGCCATATGGCCGGTATTGCAGCTATAGCCCAGATTCTTGGCCCCGGCGTACATCACGTGGAAGTTGTTGTTGCCCGGCAGGCCGGGAATGTCATTGGTGCGGGTCACCCCCATGCGGTTTTCGGCCTTGGCATAGTAAGGCGCCAGGTCGTCATAGCCGAGTGGCCAATCGAGCAGGTTGGCGCCCTCGACGGCACCATATTCGCTGAGCGCGCGAAACTCGTGGGGCTGAAAGCGCAGGCTGGCGCCGGCCCAGTGCACCGTGGTGCCACCCACCGATTTGACGATCCATGCCGGCAGATTGGGAAAATCCTTGGCCAGCCGGAAACTGCCCGAGGTAGTGCGATTGTCCAGCCACGATAGCTGGCTGAAGGCTGCCCATTCGTCGGCGAGAAAATCGTCACGGGTATGTATCGCGCCGGCCTCGAGAACGACGACGTCGATGCCCTGGCTTGCCAGTTCGTTGGCCAGCGTTCCCCCGCCGGCACCGGAGCCGATGATCACTACCACGCTATCGTCGTCCTGCGCGAAGCGTGCCTGATTGTCGGTCATTGCCATGATGGCTCTCCTTATTGTTATCGCGCGTCAGGACGCCTTGCCGGGCATGTAACCGTCCGCCGGTTGTGGCGGGTCGGGTAGCCAGGTCAGGTCGCTGAAACCGTTGTAGAGATAGCCGACGTCGCCCTCCTCGCCCTGATAGCCGAAATGCGTGAAGGCCAGGGGGTTGTTGTAGAGCGAGACGACGGCGGTGGCACGAATCTTCTCGAAGAACGGCGTGCCTTCGAGTGCCTCGATGCGCTGGAACTGCTCTTGTTTGTCGAGTGCCAGCCAATCGCCGCTGGCATCGCTATCGAGCGAAGCGATGCCGCCCTGAATCAGCTCATGGGTCTGCTCTACGCCAGCTGCCTTGTCCAGATCCTTGACCACAAAGGCATAGACGGCATCCTCGAGACCGGGATGTGGAAACAGGTGTTTGGTGATTTCAAGCAGCACTTCGCCTTGGCGAGAGCTCAAGGTGTCGAGTGGCATCGCCCAACTGCGGCTGGGTGCCAGCAAAGCGATGGGGCCACTGGCGAAGGCCAGGGTGCCGGCCAGCGCACCGCCACTGGCCTTGAGAAAGACACGGCGTGAAAGGGGTCGTGACAACATGGCGAATCTCCCCAGTGCGGGATGACAACCTGCCGGCCAAACGCAGCAGCCTATCTCCCAACGGTTGTTATGATCGTTGTTCAGATGAAGCCGGAGGGCTTCTTCAATGAGAGTAGGCCTAGGCGCCGTGCGGCGGGTATTACTGGGTTACTACATAGCCTAAGGTCTTATGCCGGCTAATCGGCACAGCACGACACAAGTTGCATGGCCGGCGCTGGGCAATGAGTCTAGTTTTAGAAGGAAGTGAACGAATCCGTGGGAGCTTTCATGTGTCATGTCTATGCGTCGACCGACCCCCAGCGCTACGAGAATACGACCCGTTCGGTGCGTCTTCAGGGTAGCGTGACCAGCGTGCGGCTGGAGAACGAGTTCTGGGAGATTCTCGATGATCTGGCCGCCGGGCAAAACCTGTCCACCGGCCAGTTCATCAGCCGACTCTACGGGGAGGTGATCGCCGACAAGGGTGATGTGCCCAATCTAGCCTCGCTGCTGCGCGTGGCCTGTGCGGTGCATCTGCACTTGCGCGCCCAGCCCGCCATCGGTGAACCGCAGGCCGCGTCGTATGCGTCGCGGCAGTTGGCGTAAGTTCGTCGGTGTCCGCGACAGACTGCCCGAGACCTTCATTGCTGCGCCGGCAACGACTGATAGCTCTGCTGTTGCTGGCGCTACTCGCCGGCTGCGCCGGGCCCGAGCTGCGCACCCAAAACGGTCTCGGTCAGGCCGGGCTGTCCATCGAACGCGCGCTGATTCTCTCCAGCGCCAAACAGGCGCTGGGCACACCGTACCGTTACGGCGGCGAGACACTACGCGGAGTGGATTGCTCGGGATTGGTGCAGATGGCCTACGCGGCCGCCGGTATCGGGCTGCCGCGCACCGCCGACCGGCAGTTCTCGCGCCTGCCCGAGCGCGACGTGGCGCGCCCCGGCGATCTGCTGTTCTTCGGCTCGGGCTCGACGGCCACGCATGTCGGGATTTATCTCGGCGACCGGCGAATGATTCACGCACCGGGCCGCGGCCGACGGGTGAGCATCACCTCGCTGGATATCGACTACTGGCACGAGCATTTCCTCGGTGCCGCCGGGCCGGCGCCCTGAACGCCAAACCGCCTTGCATTGTCAGGTGACTATCGCAGCCATTGAGAGACATTACCTCCGTGGCGGAGCAGATGTCCTATGCTTTGAATGCACTTGAAATTTGAGGAGAAGGACCTTGGCAAACCAACCCTTTCTGACCGATATTCAGACCATTCGCGAACGCGCCCGCCAGCACATCGAAAACGGTGCGGTAACCGAGGGCTATCGTGCCGACCGCGAGCGGGTCATCGATATTCTCAACGAGGCGCTGGCCACCGAGATCGTCTGCGTGTTGCGCTACAAGCGCCATTACTACATGGCCGATGGGCTCAGCGCCAATATCGCCGCCAATGAGTTTCTCGAACATGCCCAGCAGGAACAGCAACACGCCGACTGGCTCGCCGAGCGCATCGTGCAACTGGGCGGCGCGCCCAACTTCTCGCCCGAGGGCATCCTGACGCGCTCGCATTCCGAGTACGTCGAAGGCGACACGCTCAAGGAAATGATCAAGGAAGACCTGGTAGCCGAGCGCATCGCCATCGACAGCTATCGCGAGATCGTCGCCTACCTCGGCGATCAGGACCCGACCTCGCGGCGCATCATGGAGGACATTCTCGCCCAGGAGGAAGAGCATGCCGACGACATGGCGGGGCTACTCGAGGGGCTACAACGGCAACACCAGAGCAACGCCTGAAGCGGATGGCTAATAGCGCTTGTGCATTTGCTTATCCGAAGGCGTTGTTTCCCTTTGCCTATGTCCCAATGTCATGATCGAGAGCGCGTTTCAAGCGACCAGACGGATTCACTCATACAAGGAGCACGAATATGTCTTTGCGACTCGGCGACATCGCCCCAGACTTCACCCAGGACAGCACCGACGGCCCGATCAATTTTCATGAGTGGGCCGGCGACAACTGGATCATTCTGTTCTCGCACCCCAAGGATTTCACCCCGGTATGCACCACCGAACTGGGGGAGGTGTCACGCCTGAAACCCGAGTTCGAAAAGCGTAACGCCAAGGCCATCGGCCTGTCGGTTGACCCGGTTGACGATCACCGCGCCTGGGCCGGCGACATTCAGGAAACCCAGGGCCACGGGCTGAATTTCCCGTTGTTGGCCGATGGCGATCGCAAGGTCAGCGATCTTTACGACATGATTCACCCCAACGCCAACGACTCGCTGACGGTGCGTTCGGTGTTCATTATCGACCCCAACAAGAAGATCCGCTTGACCATCACCTACCCGGCCAGCACTGGGCGCAACTTCCCCGAGATTCTGCGCGTGATCGACAGCCTGCAACTCACCGACGATTACAAGGTGGCCACCCCGGTGAACTGGACCGATGGCGGCGATTGCATCATCGTGCCCGCGGTTACCAACGAGCAGGCCAAGGAAATGTTCCCCGGCGGCTGGGACGAGAAGAAGCCCTACCTGCGCATGGTCAAGCAGCCGAACAAGCCCTAATAGCGGCGTGCCAGCCTGAATAGAAATCGCCGCTGCGTGGCAATCACGCAGCGGCGTTTTTGCGAATCATCGTCACGTCGTGGGGCGCGCCTTGATCGCGACCCTGCGCTCATGCACGGCGATCAATATGCCGCTGCCGATGATCACCCCGGTGCCGACATACACCCACAGGTCGGGCATCTCGCCCCAGAACCACCAGCCCAGCAGCACCGCCCAGACCATCGCCGTGTAATCGAACGGCGCGGCCAGCGATGCCGGTGCATGCCTGAACGCCAGGGTGATGCAGGCCATGGCGACGACACCCAAAATGCCGGCACCAACGAAGCCAAGCCAATGCACCGATTGTGGCGGGCGCCAGTAAAGTGGCAACAGCAACGCGCTGACGATCAGCGGTACCAGTGTGACGTAAAACACCATCGCCCACAGGCGCTCCTTGCCGCCGTAACGTCGTGCGGTAATCATCAGCAGTGCATAGCAAACCGCCGCGCCGACCACCACTAGCGCGCCGAGCTGAAACCCCGCGGCACCGGGGCGCACCACGATCAGCACGCCGACAAACCCCGCCAGCGAGGCGATGAACGGCAGCCGCTCGACCCGCTCGCTAAGCAGCGGGCCTGAAAGCAACGTAACGAACAGCGGCGCGGCGAAAGCGATAGCGGTGGTTTCCGCCAACGGCAATAGCGTCAACCCAATCACGAAGCAGAACATCGTGCCAGTGGCGATCAAGCCACGAATCAGATGCACGCCGGGGCGACGCGTCGCCAGCGTGCGCAGGCCGCCATTGAAGTACGCAATCGTCGCCACGAGCGGCAACGCCACCAGCGTGCGAAAGAAGATGATCTGCACCGGCGCGTAGCTTCCCCCCAGCCATTTGGCCAACGCATCGCCGAGGGCCAGACACAGCACCCCGAGGCACATGTATGCGATACCAACCAACGACGATGACATGCCCCCTCCACTGGCCCGATGACGAAGACGCAAAGAGGGGCGCCAACTGGCGCCCCTCATCGAGCATAGCCGATCGCCGACAGGCGGTCATCCGGCTAACGACACCCGACGCTACGTACTTCCCTAAGCGCTAGGTCGCTGGGCGCGTAGCGTCTCGCGGAATCGCCCCGGGGCGACGGCGAAGAACTCACGGAAGCAGCTACGAAAGTGCGAAATGCTGACAAAGCCGCTGGCGACGGCGATATCGGTAATCGAGCGGTTGGTCTGCAATAGCAGTTGCCGGGCGTGGGTCAGGCGCAGCTCCAGATAGTAGCGCGTCGGCGTCGCATTGACATGCCGACAGAACAGGCGCTCGAGCTGGCGTCGGGAGATCTGTGCGCACTGCGCTATCTCGGTTACCGCCAATGGCTCCTCGATATTGTTGCGCATCAGTTCCAACGCCAGCTTCAAGGGCTGCGGCAAGGTGGGATCGCGGTCGAGGGCGACTACCGAGACATCCATGACCTCCTGCATCTTGTCGCAGCCAAGTACTTCCTCGATCGCGCTGACGAACTGTGCGCCGCACCCGCGTCCGATCGCCTCCAGCATCATGTTCAGCGAGCTGTTCGCCCCGGCGCAGCTGAACCGGTTGCGATCCAGTACGTGCGAGTAACGCGACAGTTTCACCCCCGGGAACAGCTCCTGCATCATGGAGCGCCCGTCGGGATGAAACGCGCAGTCGTAGCCATCCAGCAGCCCGGCCTCGGCCAGGAAGTAGGCACCGTTCCATAACCCGCCCAGCATCGCACCGGCTGCGACACCCCGCAGCTTGCTGCGCAGCAACCGGTCGGGATGCAGCGCCACCCGGTAACCGCCGCACACGATCAGAATGTCCTGCTCGCGCTCCTCCAGTTCGTCGAGCCGGCAGTCCGTCGAGATGGCGATACCCAGATCGCTGACCATCATCTCGCCTGCTCCACCGACCACCAGCACCTCGTACAGCGGCGCATGACTCATCAGGTTGGCGGTCACCAGGGCATCCACCGCGCCGGTGAAGGCCATCATCGAGAAATGCTCGCGCAGCACGAACGCCACCCGTTGGGGTGGCGTTGCCGGTACCTGGCGCGGATCCCGGTCGAGGTGTGCCATATTCTTGTTCTTCAACAAACTCTCGAAGGACGTTCTCATTTTCGTCACCCGTGTGCGATCCAAGCCCAGATAGCCGGCAGGCATGTCACACCGGGGATTTGCTCCCCACCTGACGCGGCGTCAGGCAGGACACGCCGATATAGCAGATAGACGATACCACGCAGCCGGTCAGCGGTCCCACCAGCCAGCCGACATCGGCAAACAGCATCATATAACCGCAGGTAACGAAGCCTATCAGCATGGCACTGAGCGCACCCCAGGCCGAGCCCTGCCAGAAGGTGGAGATGAATACCGGGCCGATCATGCTGGCCAGCAGCGTGCCGGTACCGAGGATGCCCAGCCACGAGAGCATGAACGGCGGCGCATAGAGCATCATCAGCAGCGCGACGATGCCGAGCACGACCACCGCCGCGCGATTGACGAACAGCGCCGTGCCGGCACTGGTGGCCGACTGCTTGAACAGCGACAAACGCAGGTCGTGGGACGTCGCCGACGCCACGGTGTGCAGCAGCGAGTTGGCGGTGGATTTCATGGCGAAGATGATGAACAGGGTGATGATGCCCTGCAGGGCGGGGTGCATGAAATGCTCGAGATACATCGGCATGGCCTTGTCGGGGTCCGCCAGGTCGGGCATATGCATCCTGACATATATTCCGACGACCGGAATCAGGCTGAGCAGGGCGCCGAGGATCGCCACGTAGACACCCACCCTATGCAGCTTGACCTCTGGCTTCATCGCCAGGAAGCGGATCGCCATGTAGGGAAGCACTGCGGCGAACAGGAAGGCATAGGGCAGCACCAGGAACACCGAACCGGGATGCTCGCCATAGGGCGCGCCGGTGGTGGGGTTCAAAAGCTCGGGATCGATGGCATTGAGTGCCGCCTGCCACTCGCCGAGGTTCACGCTGGTCAGCATCTGCACGATGATGATCACGGCGGCGAGCGCCATGCCACAGACCATCACCGTGTCGGTCCAGGCCACCGCGGCCAGTCCGCCGAGCATGGTGTAGATGATGATGACACCGACCATCAGGAAGGCGCTCTGATTGAGCTCGATGCCCAGCCAACTGGCGCCGAGCAACCCGACGGCCTTGATCTGGCTGGTCAGGAAGACCAGCAGCAGGACGATGGTGATGAACGCCGCCACGCCCTGTACGACCCGCCCCATGCCACCGCCGCCATGACTCTGGGCGATGTATTCGGGGATGGTATTGCTGCCCATGTCGATGGCCTTGCGCTGCAGGAAGCGGGCGAAGTACAACACGGCTATCATCATCGCAGGGGCGAAGAAGAAGTTACCCAGCACCTCGATCGCGCCGAACTGGTAAGCGACGCCGGGCGAGCCCATGAATCCCCAGCCGCTGAAGCCGGTGGCCACGATGGTGCCCGCGCCAACGAAGGCGCCGAGCGACCTTCCGGCGACCAGGAAACCGCCTTCGTCGTCCTTCTGCATGGTTTTCGAAGACAGGTAGCCCAGATAAATCAGCAGGCCAAACGTCAATAGCAGCAGGCCCCAATTGAATAGCGTATATGCATCCATGACGATTTACCCTTTTTGTTTGCGCTTGAGTTCTCGATGCAGATACACCGCCCCGGAATGCAACAGCATATAGCCTGTTAAAAGCAGGAACGTGGTTAATACCCAGGAATCCATAGCCCTAACCTCTTGTTATTGATCTGGCTGACAGTCGAAAGCGCAATGCTTGCCCGGCGCCTTTATTTCAAGGTATTTTACGCGCCAGCTCGCGGCCAATTTGAAAAACAAATGCGCACATCATAGGCGCCAATATGAGGCCTTCATGAAGAATATTCCTACCGACCTGCTCCGAACATTCGTTACCATAAAGGATCTGGGTGGTTTCACCAGCGCCGGAGAGTTGCTGGGCCGGTCTCAGCCAGCCATTAGCCTACAAATAAAAAAACTCGAGGAAACATTGGGCACCAAACTGTTTCTTCGCGGTACCAGCCTCGCCCTGACGGCCGACGGTGAGTATCTATACGCCTCGGCCAAGAAAATGCTCGAAATCAATGACGAAATCGTCAACAAGATCAGGGGCGAAAATATTTCCGGGAAAGTCCGTCTCGGCATTCCCAATGATTTCGAATTGGCGTTTCTTCCCAGAGTCTTGAGAAGCTTTTCCAAGACTTATCCGAATATTTCCGTAGAGGTGGACTGCGAGATAAGCAAAGTCATTCAGCAGCGATATCATAAGAACTTTTACGATATCGTTCTCGTCATGGAGGCGATCAACGCAAACGAGGAGAGAGATAACCGCGATTACCGCATTGAGCAATTGGAGTGGGTCATGGCCCACGACTACACACCCTCGCGGAACGAGGTCGTTCCCTTGATCGCTTATCCGCAAGGATGCATCTACCGCAGTATCACGGAAGAGTTACTGACATCGCATGGCATAGGCTACAAGGCAGTCTATACCAGCCCCAGCCTTCTGGGGCTGCTGTCCGCCGTGGAGGCCGGGCTAGGCATTACCGTCATGGCCCATTCGACCGTACCCAGCAAGATGAAGTGCGCGATGACAACGGCCGCGCTCCCGCCCCTTGGCCAGGTATGCATCGGGCTGTACTACAAGCAGGAAGCGCTAGGCACCGCCGCACAGCGAGTGCTCGACTTTCTGCGCGCGGGCATCGCCAATCTGGAGAAGAGCGAGCTGTAACGAAGCTATTGCCAGCCAGGTTGGCTGACAATAGCTAACGTTCTATTTGACGATATTGTGCTCCGGTCCGTACGGGAAGCCGGTGATATTGTCGGCTCCGCTGTCATGGACCACCAGGATATCGTGCTCGCGATAGCCACCCGCGCCGGGCAGGCCCTCGGGGATCATGATCATCGGCTCCATGGAGACCACCATGTTGGGCTCCAGCACCGTCTCGATATCCTCGCGCAGCTCGAGCCCCGCCTCGCGACCATAGTAGTGGCTCAGGGTGCCGAAGGAGTGGCCATAGCCGAAGGTGCGGTATTTCAGCAGATCGTGCCTGGCGAAGATCTCATTGAGCTCGGCGGCGATGTCGCAGCAGCGCACGCCCGGCTTGATCAGCTCCTGGCCGCGCCGGTGCACCTCGCAGTTGGCCTCCCACAGGCGCAGATGCTCGTCGGAAGCATGCTCGCAGAACAGCGTGCGCTCCAGTGCCGTGTAATAGCCGGAGATCATCGGAAATGTATTCAGGCTCAGGATATCTCCGGGTTGCACGCGCCGGCTGGTGACGGGGTTGTGCGCACCATCGGTATTGATGCCCGACTGGAACCATACCCAGGTGTCCATCAGTTCACTGTGGGGATAGGTCTTGGCGATTTCGCGCACCATGGCCTGGGTACCGGCCAGCGCCACCTCGTACTCGGGCACGCCGGCCGCGATGGCATCGCGCACCGCGACGCCGCCGACATCGGCGATGCGCGCACCCTGGCGAATCAACGCGATCTCCTCGGCCGACTTGAGCATGCGCATGCGCATGGTCGGCGCGCCGACATCGACCAGCTCGACATCACCCAGCGCCTGCTCGAGCTTGGCCCGGTTCTGCAATGTCAGATGGTCGAACTCCACACCGATGCGCTTCTTGCCCTCGCAAAGCTGCTTGAGCGCCTTGAAGAAGTTGTCCTGCTGCCAGTCGGTGTAGACGACATTGTCGCCGAGCCGATTGCGCCGATAGGGCTGGCCGCCGTCGATATTGGCGGTGACGGTGGTGAAGGCATCCTGAGTGACGACCAGGCCATAATCGCGACCGAACTTGCAGTAAACGAAATCGCTGAAATAGTTGATATTGTGATAGGAGGTGAAGATGACGGCATCGACACTCTCCACGGCCATGTAGCTTCTCAGCTTATCCAGGCGGGCCTGCATTTCCCGATCGGAAAACGTCGGTGTCACTTTTTCCCCGTTGGGGATTTCGATGAGGGAGGGCAATTGCATTCTTTTCTCCTTACTGTTTTTCAAGCAACGTTCAGCGTCGGCTTGGAACCTATCTTGATCGAGATTCCCGCGTTCGATTCCGCGGCGTTCTTGGCCGAAAACTCAAACAGCGACAAACCATGACGCGCTTCCAGGATTCTTATGACTCGCGTGATGTGGTAGAACTCTTCTTCCTTCACCAGCACTTCGAACCCCACCAGCCTGACGCCTGATAAGTTCGCCGCGTAAGAGGCTTCGACTCTCAGCGTCGAGCCGATATCGCGTTTTAACCCTCTTGGCATCATGCCGCCCAGGGCCGCTTTCTTGACGCGGAAGACCAATATCCAGGGTTTCATTCCATCTCCACCGCCATCGGATATTCCCAACTATCGTCAGCGCTTCTTTCGGGCACAAATAACTAGTCCAAATGCGCTCATTTCTTCGGCTAATGGCTTTTTATTTCAACGGATTAAGCATAAAACGAGGAAGAAAAATCACACGCTGGAGCGCTGCCCCAGGTAAAGAGAAAGGGTGCGGAAAAAGAAAAGGCCCGCGATCGCTCGCGGGCCTCGTCATGGTGTCTATCAGATTGTGGAAATCCAATGACACCGGGGATTTTCGGCAATTTCGGGGACCGCCGATCTGGCGCCCCATCGAGCATAGCCGATCGCCGTCAGGCGATCATCAGCGGCAACGAATGGTCCACACCGCCTTGTAGCCGTCGCCATCGGCGCTCGCGGCATCGAGGTTGGTTTCGTCGTTGACCGTGGCGCCTTCGAGCATCTCGCCGGCCTTGGCGCGCTTGGCGGCGCTGGCGTCCGGGTCCAGCACCTGCTGTTCGACGATCACGAACTCGTCGCGATCCTGCGCTTCGCACTGCTCCAGCGCTCGCTCCTTGGCTTCGCCGATCGCCTCCTGACGCTCGTCGCCAAGGCCCGTAACGACATAATCGGAGCTGCGCGTTTCCATCGAACTGCTATCGCTGGCACAACCCGCCAGGGTGATAAGCGCCGCGCCGCCAAGCGCCAACATCAGTGGTTGAAGGTTCTTATGAATCATACGGAGACTCCTTTTCCGTGGGTGCCACAGGTTGCCTGAGTAACTGAACGCGTATGCAAGCGTACTTTCGACACAACATACACGACATGCTCATATCCTAAATTACCGAACGATCCCTGCAAGAGTGGCCGCATGGCGACGCCACTGTCGCTACCAAGAGACAAAGTGCAACGCCTATACATAGCGCCATGCTATCGAGTCTATCATTGCAATCATTTTTACGAATGATTATCAGAGGCATATCCTTATGAGTCACGGTAGCTTGGAAGAGAATTGGGGAGCCCTGACATGATCAAGACGATGACCTTCGCCTGCGTGCATTTCAGCGTGGCGTTCACGGTGACCTATCTACTGACCGGTAGCTGGGTGCTCGGCGGCTTGATCGCGCTGGTCGAGCCAATGGTCAATACCGTGGCTTATTTCTTTCACGAGAAGGCGTGGGAACGTATCGGCCAGCGTCGCGCCAAACGCCAAGGCGCCATGAACGAGGCCCTGCACATCTGAATGGCGGTCACACTGCGCCGCTGTCGCTTCGCACATTTTATCCCCAAGCCAGGATATTGTTTGGCAACGCCAATTTACCTAAATTAACATTTATATCCAGAACCGTAGCCGCGCTAAGAAGAGGAAGGCTCTCCCGACATCGGCGAAAAGCACGGAAATAGCGGGTAAAACGCGCGCAAAAAGCGCGATAGCCGCGCGCCGGGATCCATGACAATCGACTCGAACGTCATCGATCCTGGGGCCCCTCATGTTCAAGTCCTGTCTGCTGACCTTGGTTGCCGCGCTGGTGCTGACCGCGACAGACGCCCATGCCAACCTTGAAAACCCCACCTCTGCCACGTGGGGCGAACCGATCTCGCTATGGTCCGAACTCGTCACCATAGCTCGCCCACAGGTGGCGCCGGACGAGATATGGATTCGCATCGATCTCGATCGGCGTGAGCTCGCCGTGCTGCGGGGCGGGCAGCGCCTGATGACGATTCCCTACCTGGCGATAGGCACCGCCGGCGCCAGCCGCATCCGCCTGCAAGGCAGTCACCTGACGCCGGTCGGCGAGTTCCGTGTCGACCGGATCAATCGCCAGAGTCGCTTCGAGCTGTTCTTCGGATTCGACTATCCGACACCGGAGGTCACCCGCGACGCCTGGCGCCGCGGCATACTCAGCGATCGCGACTATCGCCACTACCGGCGTTACCGCCGGCAGCACGGCGTCTCTCCGGCGAACACGCCGCTGGGCGGCTACATCGGCATTCACGGTCTCGGCGACCGCCCGGCCGGCGTGCATCGCATCATGGACTGGACCGAGGGCTGCATCGCCGTGACCAATGCGGAGATTCGGGCCCTGGCCCGCTACATGGATATCGGCACGCTGGTGGTGATTCGTCAGCACCGCCGCGACTTCACTCAAGCGATCGTGACGCACGGAATCGCCCAGGGTTGGTCACGCCACTTCACCGCCGACCGTCGTGACGCTCGATGATGAGCGAGGTGCGGCGTATTCCGGCCGGCCACTGGCCTGGTCGAGCTCCTCTGCGGCGGGGCGTACCTGAGGCGGCAACATGGCAGCCGCCATGGGCTCGCGGCGCAGCGTGCGATACAGGCCCACCGTCATTATCAGCAGGAAGACGGCGATCGGCAGCCCGGCAATGATCGAGGCCGTCTGAATGGTCTCCAGGCCACCGGCATACAGCAGCGCGCCGGCGATGGCGCCGATCACCACGCCCCAGACCACCCGAATCGACTGCGGCGGCTCGGGATTGCCGACGCTGTCGAGGATGCACAGCACCAGCGTGCCGGAGTCCGCCGAGGTGATGAAGTAGGTCGCCAGCAGCAGGCTGGCCAGAACCGACAGCACGCTGCCCAATAGGCCGGGATCGAGTGACTCGAACAGCGTGAACAGCGCCGAGGTGGTATCCGCCTGGGTGGCCTGGAGCACGGCGCCGCCGGCGAATTCACTGTCGGCGGACAGCTCGTCGCTGGCAACGGCCTGTTGATAGGCCTGGCTGGCCTGCAACTCCTCATGCAAGGCGCTGCCGCCGAACACCGACATCCAGATGAGGGTGACCAGCGTCGGCACGATCAGCGCACCACCGACCAGTTCGCGGATGGTGCGGCCCCGTGAGATGCGCGCGATGAACATGCCGACGAACGGCGCCCAGGTCATCCACCATGGCCAGTAGAAGGCGGTCCACCAGTTCTGCCAGCCGCTGTCGGCATGCGCATCGCTCCACAGGCTCATGGCGATCAGGTTGTCGACGTAGTCGCCGGTGCTTTGCAGCAGGGTATTGAGGATGTAACGGGTCGGGCCGATGGCCAGCACCACGGCGACGATGACCAGCGACAGCAGCATGTTCCACTCGGAGAGACGCCGGATGCCACGACCGACACCGGACATCACCGAGGCGATGGCGAAGAACATGATCAGCGCGATCATGACCAGTTGCACCCCCATGCCGATCTCCAGCCCGAACACGCTATTGAGCCCGCTGTTCATCTGGATCACGCCCAGGCCCAGCGACTGGGAGACACCGAAGGCGGTGATCGCCACAGTCAGGATATCCACGGCGTGGCCGATGGGGCCGTAGATGCGCTCGCCGATGAACGGGTAGAGGATCGAGCGCAGCGTCAGTGGTAGGCCCTTGCGGTAGGAAAAGTAGGCCAGGGCCAGGGCGACGATGACGAACACCGCCCAGGGGTGCAGCCCCCAGTGAAAGAAGGTCAGGCGCATGGCCATCGCGGCGGCCTCTTCGCTCATGCCCTGGGTGAAGGGATTGTCGGCATAGTGGAACATCGGCTCGGCCACGGACCAGAAGATCAGGCCGATGCCCATGCCGCCGGAGAACAGCATGCTGATCCACGACAGGAAGCCGAATTCCGGGGCCTCGTCGTCCTTGCCCAGCCGCACGTGGCCGAAGCGGCTGACCATGAGGTAAAGCAGAAAGGCGAGCACGCCACTCACCACAGCGAGGTAGAACCACTTGGCGTTGTCGAGGACAACCGTCGATACGTCCTGGAAGATGGCACCGGCTTGCTCGGCCAATACCGCACAAAAGATCACGAAGCCGATGACCAGTACCTTCGATGCGATAGTCACCGTCGGATTCAGGCCCTTGAACAGGCCGCTTTCTGAACGCATGGCGTCACTCTCGATATTTGTTGTAGTGATATCTCGGCTGGAATCGCCAGGAAAGGCTGCCAACCATCCACCGCGCAGACTGTCGGCTGACCATGGATCGAGCAATGCATTTTTTGTCATCCATCGATGAGTTTTTGTATTGCGAATCCCGTCACATAACACATGATCTCTCTGACATTGGCCACTTTATAAGCGGTGCTTCTTGAAGCGAGCTCAATTTTCATGCATGAGATTTACTCATGATTTGATGCCAAATCATCGATTGTGGTCAAGACCTCGGCACGCCTAGATTGCCGTCAACAACCCGTCCCTCCGGTCGGGCCATTGCCAGCAATAACAACGCGTCACCCAGCGTTTCCGTGAGAGGCCAGCATGACCGACATGACACTTCCCCTGATTCCCGCCCAGCAACTCGACAGCGTGCTCGCCCCGATCGCCGAGGCGACGGGCATGCCCAATTCGGCCTACGTCAGCGACGCGTTCTTCGCCGCCGAGCGCGACCGCCTGATGGCCAGCACCTGGGCCTGCATCGGCTTCGCCAGTGACCTGGTCAAGAACGGCTACGTCAAGCCGGTCGACTTCATGGGCCTGCCGCTGGTGATGATGCGCAACAAGGACGGCGAGACCCAGGTCTTCCACAACGTCTGCAGCCACCGCGGCATGCAACTAATCGCCGAGGAAGGCGAGGTGCAAGGCGTGATCCGCTGCCCTTACCACTCCTGGACCTACGACCTCAACGGCAACCTCAAGGGCACCCCGCATATCGGCGGCGTCGGCCAGCACAAGGTCGAGGGCTTCAAGTGCGAGAAACATGGCCTCAAGCCGGTGCGCAGCGCGGTGTGGATGGACATGGTGTTCATCAACCTGGACGGCCGGGCCCCTGAGTTCAGCGAGCACGTCGCGCCCCTCGAGAATCGTTGGCGCGACTTCATCGGCGCCGACGGCTTCGGCCTGCTGCGCCGCGCCAACATGGGCGGCAACCTGGAAATCACCGTTAACTGCAACTGGAAGCTGGCGGTCGAGAACTATTGCGAGAGCTACCACCTGCCCTGGGTACACCCCAGCCTGAACAGCTATTCGCGTCTCGAGGATCATTACAACATCCAGTTCGGCGAGCATTTTTCCGGACAGGGCAGCCTGGCCTATCGGCTGTCCGACGTGGCCGGCACCCAACTACCGAAGTTCCCGTCCTGGCCCCAGGACAAGCTCGAGCATGCCGAGTACGTCTCCTTCTTTCCCAATGTGCTGCTGGGCGTCCAGGCCGACCACTTCTTCGCCATGATGCTCGAGCCGGTCTCGGCCGGTCAGACAATCGAGCACCTGCGCGTCTACTACGTCGGCGACGAAGCGACCAAGGATGCCTACGCCGCCTCGCGCACCTCGACCCTGGAGTCCTGGCGGGTGGTGTTCGGCGAGGACATCGGCGCCGTGGAAGGCATGCAGCGCGGCCGCCGGTCGCCCGGTTTCCAGGGCGGCGTCTTCTCGCCGGTGCTCGACCACCCGACCCACTTCTTCCACCAGTGGGTGGCCCGCCGCGTGCGCGGCGATGCCGAAGCCGCCTGACATACCCGTCTCTGGAGCCCCTGATGAGCACTCTCGACCGCTACGACAATTACATCGACGGCACCTGGGTCGGTGCCGAGAGCTACCTCGCCGTCGACGACCCGGCCACCGGCGAGGTCTACGCCGAGATCGCCGAGGCCGGCATCGGTGATGCCGACGCGGCCATGGCCGCGGCCCGGCGCTGCGTGGCCTCGGGCGCGCTGAGCGCGGTACGCCCGGCCCAGCGCGTCACCTGGCTGCTGGCCATCGCCGAGGAGATCCGCGCACTGACCGACGAAGCCGCCCGGGTGCTGTGCCGCGAGAACGGCAAGGCGCTGTCCATCGCCCGCGGCGAGTTCGAGGAGGCCGCGCGCTACTTCGAGTACTACGCCGGCATGGCCGACAAGATCGAAGGCACCTCGATCCCGCTGGGCGACGACTACATCGACTTCACCAGCTACGAGCCGATGGGCGTGTCGGTACAGATCGTGCCGTGGAACTTCCCGCCGTCGATCTGCGCGCGCTCCCTGGCCCCGGCGCTGGCCGCCGGCAACGCCGTGGTGATCAAGTCGCCGGAGATCTCGCCACTGGCGATGACCTTCCTGATGACCGCCTGCGAACGCGCCGGCCTGCCCAGGGGCGCGGTCAACCTGCTGTGCGGCAAGGGCTCGGTGATCGGCGCCCACCTGGTCAGGCACGTCGAGGCCAACCAGATCGTCTTCACCGGTTCGGTGCCCACCGGCCAGCGCATCCTGCGCGACGCCGCCGAACGCGCCACCCCCAGCGTCATGGAGCTGGGCGGCAAGTCGGCGGCCATCATCCACGCCGATGCGGATATCGAGCAGGTCGTCGACAGCGTCAGAAACGGCATCTTCTTCAACGCCGGCCAGGTCTGCTCGGCGCTGTCGCGCCTGCTGGTCCACCGCTCGCGCTTCGACGAGGTGGTCGAGCGGGCCCGCGCGCTGTCTGAGGGCCTGTCCATCGGCCCCGGCGTCGACGAGCCGGACCTGACCCCGTTGGTCTCCCGGGCCCAGCTCGAACAGGTCGAGGCCATGTGTCGCCGGGCCATCGAGGCCGGGGCCACCTGCCTCTCGGGTGGTGAACGCGTGGCCGGGGTGAATGGTTACTTTATGCAGCCGACGCTGTTCACCGATGTCGCCGTGGACAGCGAGCTCTTCCAGGAGGAGGTGTTCGGTCCGGTGCTGGTGATCCACCCCTTCGACAGCGAGGACGAGGCCGTCGAGCTGGCCAACGGCACCGCCTTCGGCCTGGTGGCCGGCGTCTTCGATGACAACCTGAATCGCGCCCTGCGCACCGCGCGGCGCCTGCGCGGCGGTCAGGTGTTCATCAACGAGTGGTTCGCCGGCGGCGTGGAGACGCCCTTCGGCGGGGTCGGCCTCTCCGGCTTCGGCCGCGAGAAGGGCCAGGAGGCGCTCTACAGCTACGTCCAGACCCGCAATATCGCCGTGCGCATCAAGGGCGCGTGAAGGAGGCCCTCATGAAGAAGTGGCTGTGCATCATCTGCGGTCTCATCTACGACGAGGCCGAGGGCTGGCCCAGCGACGGCATCGCCCCCGGCACCCGCTGGGAAGACGTGCCGGAGGATTGGCTGTGCCCCGACTGCGGCGTCGGCAAGGCGGATTTCGAGATGATCGAGATCACCGAGGACGTTCCGGCGGCCGGCGTCCCGGTCGGCGCCCCGACGGCGGCCGGCGTTCCGGCCGAGACCCCGGCGGCAGCCGCGCCCCTGGCGGATGCGGTGGCGGCACCGGCGGCGACTATTGCGCCCGTCGCGCCGAGCGGCCCGCTGGTGATCATCGGCAGCGGCCATGCCGGCTACGGCCTGGCCGAGGCGCTGCGCACCCGCGACGCCGAGCGCGAGATCCATGTGGTCACCGCCGATGACGGCGGCTTGTACGCCAAGCCGGCGCTGTCCAACGCCTTCGCCCTGGGCAAGGACGCCGAGGCCCTGCTCGACGAGTCGGCGCTGGCCATCGAGCGGCGCCTAAACATCCGCGTGCACGCCTTCTGCCCGGTGGAGCGCATCGACGCCGAGGCCAAGCGACTCACGACCCGGCTTGGCGAACTGGACTACGGTCAGCTGGTGCTGGCCACCGGTGCGCGGCCCATCCGCATCCCGGTGGAAGGCGAGGCGGACGCGCTGCTCTCGGTCAACGATCGCGGCGACTACAGCGAGATGCGTCGGCGTCTCGATGCCCTGGGCCGCGAGGCGCGGGTGGTGATCATCGGCGACGGCCTGATCGGCTGCGAGTTCGCCAACGACCTGGCCCAGGCCGGCCACGCGGTCGAGGTGGTGGGCCTGGCCGACCGGCCGCTGCCGCGGCTGCTGCCCGAGGCGGGCAGTGCGGCCCTGCGCGAGGCGCTCTCCACGCTCGGCGTGGGCTGGCACCTGTCACGCTCGGTGGCGAACGTGGCCGCCACTGGGGACGGCCACCGGCTGACCCTGACCGATGGCAGCACGCTCGAGGCCGACCTGGTGGTCAGTGCCGTGGGCCTCGTGCCCAACGTCGACCTGGCCCAGGCGGCCGGCATCGACTGCGGCCGCGGCATCCGGGTGGATGAGTTCCTCTCCACCTCGTTGCCGGACGTCTACGCCCTGGGCGACGCCGTGGAGATCGACGGTCAGTTGCTGCCCTACCTGGCGCCGATCAACGCCGGGCTGCGGGCCCTGGCGGCGACGCTTTCGGGGTCGCCGACGCCGGTCAGCTACCCGCTGATGCCGGTGATGGTCAAGACCCCGGCGGCGCCGGTCTGCGTGGTGGTGCCGCCGGCCGAAACCGAGATGAGCTGGCGCGTCAGCGCCACCGCCGATGGCATCGAGGCCGGCGGCTACGACGCCATCGGCCGGCTGCTGGGCTTCGCCCTGGTGGGTGAGGCGGCCATGGCCCGGCGCAGCGACTGGGTGAAGGCCTGCGGTCAGGCCCAGGCCGCCTGAGGCACGCAGCCGTAATCGCACACGCGGCGTCCACCGGGCGCCGCCTTCTTTCGAACCGCCGGCCCGCCCGGTGATGACGTCGCGCCCCGGCGCGACGGAGGTCCAGGATGTCACAAGCAACGCTTCCCCGTGACGACAACTGCAACGGCTGGTACCAGCTGCTCGACGCGCCGGCCCCGGCGCGCCGCCTCAATACCCGCGAGACGGCCGACTGGCTGGTGATCGGCGCCGGCTTCACCGGCCTGGCCGCGGCAAGGCGCGTCGCCGAGCTGCGCCCCGGCGAGCGCGTGGTACTGCTCGAGGCCCTGCGTGTGGGCCAGGGCGCCTCCGGGCGCAACACCGGCTTCGTCATCGACCTGCCCCACAAGCGTGATCTCGAGGGCGACGACCTGCCGCGCAAGCAGAAGTTGCTATCGCTCAATCGCGCCGCGGTGAGCGATCTCAAGACCCTGACCCAGCGCCACGACATCGACTGCGGCTGGTCGCTGGCGGGCAAGTATCAGGGCGCGGTCGGTGAGCGGGGCCTCAAGTACCTCGACCACTACGAGGCCCTGCTCCGCGACTTCGACTATCCCTATCGGCGTCTGGAGCGCGACGAGCTGGCGCCGATCCTCGGCACCCGTCACTACGCCGCGGCCATCTACACCGCCAACACCGCCCTGATGCAGCCCGCCGCCCTGGTGCGCGGCCTCGGCGAGACCCTGCCGGACAATGCCGGACTCTACGAGCACTCGCCGGTGGTCAGCCTGACCCGCTCGGGCGGGCAATGGTGCGCCACGACCTCGGAAGGCGAAGTGCGCGCCACCCACCTGCTGCTGGGCTCGAACATCTATTCCCAGGAATTCGGCTTCCTCAAGCATCGCATGCTGCCGGTGATGACCTTCGCCAGCATGACCCGGGCGCTCACCATTGAGGAGATGGCGCGGTTCTCCGCGGCCCCGCACCACTTCGGCCTGACCCCCGCCGATCACGCCGGCACCACCGTGCGGCTGACCCCGGACCGGCGGCTGATCATCCGTAACCAATACCGCTTCGTGCCGCGCTACCACGACGATCTCGCCGAGCGAAACCGGATTCGCCAGGGGCATCGCGACTCCTTCGAGGCCCGCTATCCCGATCTCGCCCATGTGCCCTTCGAGGCCACCTGGGGCGGCGCCTGCGGCCTGTCGCGCAACTACACCGCCTTCTTCGGCAAGGTCGGCGACAATGCCTGGATGTCCGG
Source organism: Modicisalibacter muralis (assembly GCF_900102945.1). GTDB lineage: Bacteria > Pseudomonadota > Gammaproteobacteria > Pseudomonadales > Halomonadaceae > Modicisalibacter > Modicisalibacter muralis. Next base: position 106,126 of record NZ_FNGI01000004.1, read on the forward strand.
CGTCCACCAGAGCGTCGGCGCGGCCCGGGGCACCATCTCCGGCAAGCTGCTCGCCGAACTGGCCACCGGCCAGGACTCCGCGCAGCTCAGCGACATGCTGGCGGTCTCCGGCAAGCCAGCGCGCAACCCACCGGAGCCGTTCCTGAGCCTAGGGGTCAAGGCACGCATGAAGCAGGCGGCCTGGGCGAGTCGCAGCGAACTCTGAGGAACCGTTGCATAAATGCCTGCGCGAACGAATCGCGGCGTTGCACGGTACTGGTGCGCCAGCCCGGTCGAAGGTCGCCTAACTCCATGTTATGTCTCGCCTTCTGTGTTCCGTGCGCCTTGCGCTTCATTTCGCTCGACGATTTATGCAGCGATTCCTTGCCCGAACCTATCCAAGGAAACCGCTCTCCATGACTGATATGTCGATTCGCGCCATCAAGTTCGACCACTGCGACACCGCCTTCACCCATCGCGGCGGCCCGCCCGGTCACGCCGAGATCGGCCGCACCGTGGATGCTTCGCTGAGCAAGACCATGGGTGCCGGCTTCGCCCGCTGGGAGGGTGCCGAGGTGGCCTGGACGCTGCTCTACGACGAGGTGATCTTCGTCATCGAGGGCGAACTCAGGGTCACTGCGGCCGGCGAGACGCACCGCGTCACGCCGGGGCAGATGCTGTGGATTCCCGAGGGTACCGAACTGGTCTACGGCGGTCATGCGCTGTTCGGTTATGCTCTCTATCCGGGCAACTGGAAGGCGCTGCACGGCATGGAGTGAGGCTGCGTGCCGTGTCGAACGCCGCGATGACCTGCCCGGATACGTCTTCGATACAGCGGATTACGACATGGCCGGTGCCGGCGGTTGCCGCCACGCATCGCACCGATGTTCGTCGAGGGCGTTTACCCGTAGCATGGGCAGTCCCGATATCGCATTCGACCGCCTGGCGCTGACGATGAAACTCTCTCCCCTGCCGCCACTCAATAGCCTGATCGCCTTCGAGGCCGCGGCACGCCATCAGAGCTTTACCCTGGCCGCCGAGGAACTGCACGTGACCCAGGGCGCTATCAGCCGGCAGGTACGTCTCCTCGAGGAATACCTGGGCAAGCCACTGTTCACCCGCGCCAACCGCAGCATCCGCCTGACCGCGGCCGGCCAGCTGTATGTCCAGTCCATCCGCGGTGCATTGGGCGATATCGCGCTGGCCACCGACGACCTGCGCAGCTGGAAGGGCTCCCAGCAGATCACCCTCGCCACTTCCAGCGCCATGGCCTCGCTATGGCTGCTGCCGAAGATCGCCAAATTCCAGCGCGAGCATGAGGACATCGAACTGCGCATCGTCGCGCTCGAGCAGCTTCGTGATCTGACCCGCGTCGAGTGGGATATCGCTCTCTATTATTGCCGTACGCCGCCATCGGGCATGCTGGCCCACACGTTGTTCCACGAAGAGGTGTTCCCGGTGTGCAGCCCGGCCTATGTGGAGAAGCATGGCCCGCTGGAGTCGCCCGAGGTGCTCTCGCGCTGCACGTTGCTGTCCCTCGAGGAGGCCGACCAGGATTGGCTGAGCTGGAAGCAGTGGTTCGCCCAGGTCGGCGTCGAGGCGCCGACGCCACGCCGCCGCCTCAACATCAACAGCTATTCGATGCTGGTCCAGGCGGCGGTCATGGATCAGGGCGTGGCGCTGGGCTGGAGCCAACTGGTCGACGACTACCTGATGCGCGGCCTGCTGGTGCGCCCCATGCCCACCGTGCTGCGTACCCAGGCACGTTTCAGTCTGCTGGAGAGCAGCGAAGCGCCCTCGCGGCGTACCAGCGTGCGCGTATTCCGCGAGTGGCTGCTGGAGACCATCCCCAAGGAGGTCGGCGACCTGGGGCTGGCCTGAGTTCGATGTGGTGGTTGGTCATGACCGACACATCGAGACATCATTGATATGCCTTCTACCGTCGCCAGCAATGCACTCGCTGTTACTCCCGGTCCTAACCGGCAGTGATAGATGCCAAAGGCATGACTCCATCGCCGTCCCGTTTCTCCCTCATGGTATCTTTGGCTCCTGACAAACCGCTGAAGGAGCTACGATGAACGACCCCAAGACGATCGGCTTTCTCGGCACCGGCATCATGGGCGCGCCCATGGCCGGGCGCCTTTGTCAGGCGGGGCATCGCGTTCATGCCTGGAACCGCACGCCCGACAAGGCCCAGGCTCTCGCATCGCTGGGTGTCGCGGCCAAGCAGACGCCAAAGCAGGCCGTCGACGGCGCCGACGTGGTCATCGTCATGCTCAGCTCCGGCCCGGTCTGCGACGAGGTGATTCTCGGGCCAACGGGTATCCTCGCTTCGATGAAGCGCGACAGCATCCTGGTGGTGATGAGTTCCATTCCCGTCGCGACCGCCAAGCGCCAGGCCGAAGCGGCAGCCGCCCAACACATTCGCTACCTGGATGCGCCGGTGTCCGGCGGCGAGCAGGGCGCGATCGATGGCAGCCTCGCCATCATGGCCGGCGGCGAGCCCAGCGTATTCGAGCAAACGAGCGCCCTGCTCGGGCTATTGGGGCGCCCCGTGCGGGTAGGCCCGGCCGGCACCGGGCAACTCGCCAAGCTGGTCAATCAATTGATCGTCGCCAACACCATCGCCACGGTATCGGAAGCCATGCTGCTGGCCGAGCGCGGGGGCGCCGACCCGAGCCAGGTGCGAGAAGCCCTATTGGGAGGCTTCGCCGACTCGACGATATTGCGCGCCCACGCCCCACGCATGATCGCCAACGACTTCAAGCCTGGCGGACCCGCCAAATGGCAATTGAAGGATACCCAGACGACGCTGTCATTGGCCAAGGAGCTATCGCTCGACTTGCCGGTCGCCAGCCTGGTCAACGGCCTTTTCGAGGATCTGGTGGTGCATGGCGACGGCGAGCTGGACCATAGTGCCCTGATCCGCGAGCTACGCCGGCGCAACGGCATGCCATTGTAGGCGATCCAGCCTCTTCGCTTTCTGGTTCACGCCATGTTGTGATACGCGATTCAAGCCGACTGCCGCTGTGAGAAAACCATGCGTCTGGACTATACCGGCCTGCTCCCCGAACCGATTGGATTTTTGCTGATACCGCGCTTTTCGATGATGGCGTTCTTTTCGGCGGTGGAGCCTCTGCGGATCGCCAATCGCATCGCCGAACGCGAGCTCTTCCAATGGTGGGTGATCACCCAGGATGGCCAGCCGGTGACTGCCAGCAACGCCATGACGCTACTCGCCGACGTCTCCATCGACTCGGCCCCGGCGCTGCCCAGCGTGGCGATCTGCGCCAGCTTCGACCCCGAAACCACGCTGACCCGGCGCCTGCTGAAATGGCTCAATCGTCTTCAGCACAATGATTGTGTGGTCGGCGGGATCGATACCGGCAGCTTCATTCTGGCCAGGGCCGGCCTGATCGCCGGCCAGCGTGTGACCATGCACTGGGAGAGCCTGCCGGCGTTTCACGAGCGTTTTCCGCATATCGATGCGGTCGAATCGCTGTATGAGATCGGGCCGCGCTGTTACTCGTGTGCCGGGGGAGCGGCGGCGATGGACATGGCACTCGACCTGATTGCCCGTCGGCATGGCGAATCGCTCGCCACGGCGGTTTCGGAACAGCTGATCCATGCGCGCATGCGCACCCGCCACGACCAGCAGCGCATGGCATTGACCCAGCGCCTGGGCACCCACAAGCACGCCCTGATCGAAGCGGTCGCGCTGATGGAAGGTCATCTCGAGGCGCCACTACCCATCGCGGATATCGCCCGACGCATCGGGATTTCGCTGCGTCAGTTGCAGCGCCTTTTTGAGCAGGAGCTGGGGCGGCGACCCAGCGACCACTACCTGCATCTGCGCCTGGCACTGGCCCGCCAACTACTCATGGAAACCGATCACGATATTCTCGGCATCGGCTTGGCCAGCGGTTTCACCTCGGCTTCCAGTTTCTCGCGTGCCTACAAGCAGCGCTATGGCAGAAGCCCGAGGAAAGATCGACGAGAGCCCTCAGCCAATACATGAAGAGCCTGCGGCAGCGCCCGGCTGAGCGGCGGCTGATGGCAAGCCGTTGTCGCCTTATGTGCAATCGCTGCCTTTCCGAGCCGGCATCCTGAGCCAACGACGCTCAAATCAGGACACCGCCATGAACACCGCCGAGTCACTATCCTCGCTGCCCCCCACCCCGGATTACGATGCCTGGCCGGTCACGGTCGCCCCCGAGCGGGTCAACCACGACCCACACCTCGTCGAATTGCATTGGCGCGATGGGCGCGTCAGCCGTTACCACGGCGTCTGGCTGCGCGAGAACGCCGGCGATGCCAGTACCGTCAACCCTGATACCCGCGAGCGCATTCTCGATCTTTCGCGGCTCGCGGCGTGGCCGACGATCAGCGCGGCTCGCCTCGACGATCAGGGCGCGCTTTGCGTCACCTTCGCGCCGGAAGACCGCACCCTGCGCTTTCACCCCGGCTGGCTGCGCGCCAACGACTACTCCAACACCGCGCAACCCGACGCCCCGCTGGTCCCGGTCACTACCTGGACCGGCGAAACCCTGCCCGAGCCAACGAGTCTCGATGCCGGCGCCTGGATGCGCCAGGCGGAGGATGACCCTGCGGTCGAGGCCCTGCTGGAGCGCGCCCTGGAAGCGGTACTCGGCCATGGCCTGGTGCGCCTGCGCAACCTGCCCACCGAGCCCGGCACCCTGGCACGCATCGCCGAGCGCATCGGCCCGCTGCGCGCCACCAACTTCGGCACCCTGTTCGACGTCAAGGCCAAGCCCAATCCCGACTCCAACGCCTACACCTCGATCGCCCTGCCGCCGCATGTCGACCTACCGACGCGGGAATACCAGCCCGGCTTGCAGCTACTGCACTGCCTGGAAAACAGCGTCGAGGGCGGCCAGGCGGTGATGATGGACGGCTTCGCCATCGCCGAGACGCTGCGCGAGCGCCATCCTGACGCCTTCGCCACCCTGACCCGGGTCAAGTGGTGCTACGCCAATACCGCGCGCACCACCGACTACGTGTGGTTCGACCCGATGATCAAGCTGGACGATCAGGGCCGCCTGCTCGAGGTGCGCGTCGCCGACTTCCTGCGCGGCCCCCTGATGGCGCCGTTCGACGACATCGAGCCGGCCTATGCGGCGCTGATGCAACTGCAACGCCTGCTACGCGAGCCGCAATTCGCGATGCGCTTCACCTACCGGCCGGGCGATCTGGTGATCTTCGACAACCGCCGCCTGCTGCATGCCCGCGACGCCTTCGAGGGCAACTCCGGCCACCGCTGGCTGCAAGGCTGCTACCTGGAACGCGACGAGATCCGCTCACGCCTGCGCATGCTGTGGCGTGCCGCGCGTCAGCGGCGGGTCGACGCGGCCGAGCGCGCGCCAACGAGCGGTTGATGCCATGGAGAGGTGTCCATGATGAAAAAAGGGCTCGGCGGAAGAAATCGCCGAGCCCTTGCTCATGACACTGGCCAGAAAATGTCAGCGCCGCGTGATGCCGATACGCCGCCCGGCGGCCTCGGGCCAGGCGTCGCTATCGATTACCGGAAAGCTATCGAGCTGGCGGCTTACGGCATCCGGAAATGGCGCGGGCCGACCGCTCGCGGTGGCGATACCCATCAACATCTGCTCGCTGGTGGCGACCGCTTCCTGCTCGGCGTTGTAGAGCGTAAAGAACGCATGCAGGCGCTTGGCGTCGCGGTCAAGCAATGCGAGATCGACCATTAACGCCTCTCCTTCATGTGCCTCGCGGCGATAGCACAGATGAGTCTCGAGGGTGAACAGCGTATAGCCCTCGCGCTCGCGGCCCGCCGCATCGAGGCCGATGCGCACCATCAACTCATCCACCGCAAGCGAGAACACCCGCGCGTACTCGGCATCGTTCATGTGGCCGTTGTAATCCACCCAGGCCGCATCGACTTGGGTGTCGAGAAGGCGCATCAGATGCGCCCCTCGAGGCCCTCGGCCTCCGGCCAGTATTTCCGTGTCAGCGCCAGTAGCTCGACCAGGAAGTCGTCACGCCGGGTTTCCAGCTCGGCGACACTGCGCCCGGCCGCCTGGTGCTCGCAGCCCTCGACCACGCGATCGATCAACGCATCGCTCAGCTCCGGCGCTTCGAGCTTGGTCCAGGGCAGTTTCAGCGCGGGCCCGAACTGGTGAAGCATGTGCCGCATTCCGGCGTCGCCGCCTGCCAGGTGGAAGGTTAGGAAGGTCCCCATCAGCGACCAGCGCAGCCCGGCGCCATACACCACCGCGGCATCGACCTCCTCGGTGGTGGCGACGCCATCGTTGACCAGGTGCAGCGCCTCGCGCCACAGCGCTTCCATCAAGCGGTCGGCAACATGCCCTTCGATTTCGCGACGCACCACCAGCGGGCGCATGCCCAATCCTTCGTACAGACTCCGCGCGCGCTCGAGCAGCGTCGGCGCGCTGTGCTGCCCGCCGACCAGCTCGACCAGCGGCAGCAGGTAGACCGGATTGAACGGATGCGCCACGATCACCCGCCCCGGCGCGCGCTTACAGGCCGCTTGCAGTTCGCTGGGCTTGATGCCGGAGGTCGACGAGCCGATCACCACCTCGTCGGCGGCGTGCGCGTCCAGCTCGGCCAGCACCCGATGCTTGATGTCGAGGCGCTCGGGGACGTTTTCCTGAATCAGCTCGGCGCCCTCGATGGCCTGGATGGCAGAAGGCGCGAAGCGCAGGCGCGCCGGGTCCGCCGTTGCGGCGAGCCCGAGCTTGGCCATCGACGGCCAGGCGCGCGCGACGAACTCGCGGCTGCGCGCTTCGGCGCCCGGCGCGGGGTCGAAGGCCACCACCTCGCAGCCAGCCGCCAGGGCGCGCACGATCCAGCCGTTACCGATTACGCCGGTACCGATCACCGCGACGCGCGCCGGGGCATTATCGAATACTGTCATTCTATTACTCTCCGTATCAGGGCTGGCGCAGATCGAGTTTCTTCCGCGTCTCGGCGGGTGTGAGAACGCGACCGCCGAGGTTTTCGGCGATGGTCGCGGCCTTCTCCACCAGTTGCGCGTTGGTGGCGAAGACGCCCTTGCTAAGGTAGAGGTTGTCTTCGAGGCCGACGCGCACGTTGCCACCCAGCAAGATCGATTGCGCGACCATCGGCATCTGGCTGCGGCCGATGCCGAAGGCCGACCACTGGGCGTTGGCGGGCAGCTTGTTGCGCATCGCCAGCATCGTCTCGGTATCCGCTTCGGCGCCCCAGGGAATGCCCAGGCACAACTGGAACAGCGGATCGCCCTCGATCAACCCTTCTTCGATCAATTGCCGGGCAAACCATACGTGACCGAGGTCGAAGCATTCGAGTTCGGGTTTGACGCCGGCCTCTTTTACCAGGCGGGCGTGCTCGCGCAGCCAGTCGGCGGTGTTGAGGTAGATCATGTCGCCGAAGTTGAGGCTGCCGCAATCCAGCGTGCAGATGTCCGGCAGCAGCTCGCCAATCGGCGCGTGGCGCTCGGCGGGCGTCTGCATGTCGGTGCCTTCGCCGCCGCGGGTCGGGTCGTCGGGGTGCGGCGTCCAGTCGCCGCCGCCGCCGGCGGTCAGGTTGATCACCGCATCGACGTCCGCATCGCGAATGCGCAAGACGACTTCGCGAAAATGCTCGGTGGAGTGGCTGATGCCACCGGTTTCGGGGTCGCGCACGTGCAGGTGCACGATACTCGCCCCGGCACGCGCTGCCTCGATGGCGCTGTCGGCGATCTGTTGGGGCGTGATGGGAAGGTCGGGGTGCTTGTCGGCGGTATCGCCGGCCCCGGTGACGGCGCAGGTCAGGATGACGTCGCGATTCATATGGCTCTCCTAATGAGTTCGTTCACGGCGGTGAGCCGTCAAAAACGTTCCCTCATTGTCGAAAGCCTGACGCCCTGGAATTTGTCACGATGCGCCGCGCTATTGACGCTTGGCGCCATCGTGTTGCCCAGGGTGAAGCGGTTCAGCGTGTGCCGCGCCCGGCCGTCACGCTCGGTCGCTCCTGAAAGCGCGCCTGATAGGCACGCGAGAAATGCGCCAGATGCGTGAAACCGGTGGCCAGTGCCGCCTCGGTCACCCGACAACGACTGTCGGCGAGAATCCGTCGCGCCTGGTCCAGGCGCATGCCCAGATAGCACTGCTTGGGCGTCTCGCCGAAATGGGTCACGAACTGGCGCGTCAACTGGCGTTGCGACTGGCCCACCAGCTGGCATAGCTCGGGAATCGACAGCACCTGACCGAGATGCGCCTCCATGATCGCCAGCGCCTTGAGCACGATGCGCGGCAGATGCGCCAATTCGTAGCCGCTCACCGCGCCGGGCGCCTCGTCCTCGCGGGTCGAGGCGCGCTGATGGATAAGCTGGCGCCCCACCGCGTTGGCCAACGCCGGGCCATAATCGTGCTCGATCCACGACAGCATCATGTCGATGCCCGCCGCGCCACCGGTACCGGTCAGGCGCCGGTCGGCGAACTCGTAGCGCGCAGCACTCAACACGATGTGCGGGAACTCCTCGCGAAACGCCGGCACGCTCTCCCAGTGCAGCGCCACCCGTTGGTGCTCCAGCAGGCCGGCCCGCGCCAGGATGAACGGCGCCGTATCCAACCCGCCGAGCATGCCGCCATGCGCCGCCACATGGCGCAATATCGCTCGATCATGCGCGGTCACGGTGGCTTCCGCCTCGTAGGAGGAAATCACCATCAACATGTCGTTGCTGACCACCGCGTCGAGCGCGCCATCCACCTCGATGCGCACGCCATTACTCGCCACCACCGCCTCGCCATTGGACGACAACAGTTGCCAGGCAAACAGATCGCGGCCGAAACGATTAGCCACTCGCAAGGGCTCGAGCAGGCAAAACAGCGTCAGCATCGAGAACTTGGGCAATAGCCAGACACTGATCGTGTGTTCCGCCTCGGCGGGCGAAAGCACCGGCGGCAGATCGGGACGCGGATAGGGCCAAGCGGAATGGGGAGGCGTTTCCATGGCTAAAATTGTCAAACATATAGCGACTTTTATCAAATCAGCGAGACACTAGCGTCCTAAGGTAAGTAGCAGCATCGCTGGCGGCGACCTGCGATCTGCCAGCCTGCGTGCCCTGATACTGAATCTTTTCGTGCGGAGATGACATCCCATGCCCACCCCAGCGGATATCGCCTTGAACGCCGACGGACGCCGCCTGACCTTACGCGCTCGCGGCGTCGAGCGGGACTTCGCCGCCCTGTGGCTGCGTGAGCGCGCGCCCGACACGAAGACCCTCGATGCGCTCACCGGCCAACGCCTGATCGAGGCCGCCGAACTGCCGCTGGACCTGACCATCGAGCACGCCGCTATCGAGCAGGAGACGCTGACGCTGTCGTTCAGCGACGGGCACCGCACCGCTTTCGCACTCGATGCCCTGTTCGGACGTGCCGATGCAGGCGACGATCTAAGCCTCTGGGACGCCACGCTGAGCGAGTTGCCACGCGCCGATTTCAGCGCCGCACTCGATGACGACGACGCCTTGCTGGCGCTGCTCGAGTCGCTGCGCCGCCATGGCTTCGTCAAGGTCAGCGGCGTGCCTATCGAAGAGGACGGTATGCAGGCGTTGATCGACCGCATCGGCCCGCTGCGCATGACCAACTGGGGCGGCATCGCCGACGTCAAATCGGTGGCGCATGCCTACGATCTGACCATGACCCAGCGCGGGCTGGAACCGCACACCGACAACCCCTACCGCGACCCGATCCCCGGCTATATCTGGCTGCACTGCCTGAGCAATGCCGCCGAGGGCGGCGATAGCACGCTGGTCGACGGTTTCATGGCCGCCCGACGGCTCAAGGCGGAAAACCCCGACGCCTTCGATTGCCTGACGCGAGTCGCCTCGCAGTTCCGCTACGTCGACGACAGCACCCATCTGGAGAGCGAGGGGCCGCTGATCGAACTCGATAGCGCCGGGCGCATCAATCGGGTGCGCTACAACAATCGTACCGAACGCATCGACGCCTACGATACCGATACGCTGGAGCGCTATTACCGTGCGCGCCGACACTTCTATGCGTTGATCACCGACGAGGCGCTGACCGTGCACCTCAAGCTCGAACCCGGCGACATGCTGATCATGGACAATTACCGGCTGTTCCATGGCCGCACCGCCTTTGCGCTGGACGGCGGCGTGCGTCATCTGCGCCAGGGTTACGTCGATCGCGACAGCATGGCCAGCCGCCGCCTGGTGTTGAGACAACGAGCCAGCCAGTCGGAGGCCTGTACATGAGCGAGCCCATGAATCGCGCCACCTTTACCCGTTTCGATCATAGCCGCGCCGAAGATTGGCTGGTGATCGACGCACACTACCAGACCTATCAAAACGGCGTCGCCGAGCGCGTTCTGAGCCACCTCTTGAATATACGCGGCGATCATCACGGCTATCCGGTCGATCGTTATACCCACAGCCTGCAGACCGCCACCCGTGCGCTGCGCGCCGATGCCGACGAAGAAACCGTGGTGTGCGCGCTGTTGCACGACATCGGCGACGACCTGGCGCCGGCCAATCACGCCGAGATAGCGGCGGCGATTCTCGAACCCTACATCGACCCGCTGAATGCCTGGATGATTCGCCATCACGAGCTGTTTCAGGGCTATCACTATCGTCATTTCTACGGCCTCGACCCGCATGCCCGCGATCGCTATCGCGATCATCCGGCCTACGCGCGCACCGTGCGCTTCTGCGACGAGTGGGACCAGCGCTCGTTCGATCCGCATTACGACACCCTGCCCCTCGAGCACTTTCGGCCGATGGTCGCGCGACTCTTCGCGCGCCAGCCGCTCGATGCCATGCCCAGCGTGGCGAGCGCCAGTTCCCCCGACAAGGAGCGTTCGTGATTTCCTGTACCCAGCGTTTGCTCGACCTGCTCGCCGCCTACGGCATCGATACCGTCTTCGGCATTCCCGGCGTGCATACCATCGAGCTGTATCGCGGCCTCGACGCCAGCCCGCTGCGCCATGTCACCCCGCGCCACGAGCAGGGCGCCGGTTTCATGGCCGACGGTTACGCCCGTGCCAGCGGCAAGCCGGCGGCCTGTTTCATCATCACCGGGCCGGGCATGACCAACATCGCCACCGCCATGGGCCAGGCGCTGGCCGACTCGATCCCCATGCTGGTGATCTCCAGCGTCAACCATCGCGATACCCTGGGGCGTGGCCAGGGCCGCCTGCATGAACTGCCCGATCAGCAGCGCACCCTGAGTGGCGTCAGCGTATTCAGCCACACCCTGCATAGCGCCGAGGCATTGCCCGAGATCATCGCCCGGGCCTTCGCGGTGTTTCGCAGCGCCCGGCCCGGCCCGGTGCACATCGAGATACCGCTGGACGTGATGACCCAACCGGTCGCCGACACGCCGATTCGCATCCCGGCGCTGTACCCGCCGGCGGCGCCCGGCGAGGCGCTCGATCGCGCCGCCGCCTGGCTTGGCGAGGCCAGGCGACCGCTGGTGCTGCTTGGCGGGGGCTGCGTCGATGCACCCGATGCGGCGCGTGCACTGGTCGAACGCCTCGATGCGCCGGCGATGACCACCATCAACGCCAAGGGCGTGCTCGGCCTCGATCACCCGTTGAATCTCGGCGCTACCGCCAGCCTGCCCGCCGCGCGACAATTGGCCGCCGAGGCCGACGTGGTGCTGGCGCTGGGTACCGAACTCGGCGAGACCGACTACGACCTGGTCTTCGACGACGGCCTGCGTTTCGAGGGTCGGTTGATTCGCGTCGATATCGACCCGCAACAACTGGCGCGCAATCAGCCGGCCGACCTGGCCATGTTGGCCGACGTCGGCTCGGTGATGGCCGGGCTGCTCGAACGCCTGCCGTCACAGATCGATCGCGGTGGCGCCGCACAGGTGCGCGATACCCGCACCGCGCTGGCCCTGCGTGACGCCGAGGATGTCGCGCCTTACGCGGTCTTTCTCGACACGCTGCGCCAGGCGCTGCCCGAGGCGACCATCGTCGGTGACTCCACCGGGCCGGTGTATGCCGGCAACTTTCTGGTCGATATGCCCGCGCCGCGCCGCTGGTTCAACGCCGCCACCGGCTACGGCACCCTTGGCTACGGCCTGCCGGCGGCTATCGGCGCGGCGCTGGCCACCCCCGAGCGCCCCGTCGTCGCGGTGGTCGGCGATGGCGGGCTGATGTTCACGCTGAGCGAACTGGCCACGGCCAGCGACGCCGGGCTGCCGCTGGCCGTAGTGATCTGGAACAACGACGGTTACGGCGAGATTCGCCGCTACATGGACATGCACGAGGTGACGCGCCTGGGTGTCGACCTGCCCGCCCCCGATTTCGCCACGCTGGCCGGCGCCTTCCGCTGCCGTAGCGTGCGCGTCGCTTGCCCTGCGGAATTGTCGGACGCGCTGGCCGGTTCGCAGGCGGCACGCGTTCCCACACTGATCGAGGTGAATGCCGACCACTGGCCCGTCGCCACGTAACGCAGCCACTCCGACCTAACGAGGAGACTCAATGCAGATTCGTATACCGCTATTACTTATCAGCCTGACCTGCTTGCCACTGGCCGCTCAGGCACAAGCCACTGACGACGCCACACAAGTCGATTTCGTCGTCCCACCGTGGCCGGGTATCACGGTCAAGACCGAGATCGTCTCCCAGATCATCGAACGCCTCGGCTATGAGGCCAACGCTCAGGGCATGAGCAGCACCGTCGGCTACAACACCCTGCAGACCGGCGATAGCGATGTCTTCCTGGGTGGCTGGCTGCCGTCGCAACGGCAAAGCTATGACGCCGCCATGGAGGCCAACGCCATCGTCGACCTGGGCAATAACGTCACCGGCGCGCGCATGGGCTTCGCCGTGCCCGGTTACGTTCATGACGCCGGCATCACCAGCGCCAAGCAGTTGGACGATCCCGAAAACCGCGAGCGCTTCGATGCCGAGATCTACTCGATCGAGAGCGGTTCGACCGTCAGCGTGGCGCTCAGCGAGGCCATGGAAAACGACGTCTATGGACTCGGCGACTGGGAAATCAAGTCATCCTCGACCCCCGGCATGCTTAGCGAGGTCGACGCCGCCTACCGCGCCGAGCGCTGGATCGTTTTCTACGGCTGGACACCGCACTGGATGGCGCCGAAATACGACATGGTGATCCTCGACGACCCGCAGGCCGTCTACGGCCCCGATAACGGCAAGAGCGACGTTCGCACCATCGTCAGGCGCGAGTTCAGCGAGGCCAATCCCAATCTGATGCGCTTGCTCGACCAACTCGTCTTCACCGCCGCTCAACAGAGCGAGTTCATCAGCGAGTTCAGCCAGAAAGAACTGGACCCGGAGGTGGTGGCCCGCCAATGGATCGAAGCGCATCCCAAGCGAATCGAGGCGTTCCTGGAAGGCGTGACCACCCGCGACGGCCAGTCGGTAGACGAACTATTCCAATAACGATCCGCAACGCGAGGAGCGACGCATGCACTACTCCGCCCTGACGTCACGCATCGCCGGCGAAGGCGCCGCCGCCTGGGATATCCACTACCGCGCCCTGGCCCGCCAGGAGAACGGCGAGGAGGTGACCCTGCTGTCGGTCGGCGACCCCGACTTCATCACCCCCGGACCGATCATCGACAGCGCCATCGCCAGCCTGTGCAGTGGGGCGACTCACTATGCCGACGTCCAGGGCAAGCTGCGCCTGCGCCAACTCATCGCCCGGCGGCATCGCGAGCGGGGCGGCGTCGCCGATGCCGACAACGTCGCGGTGATGGCCGGTGCCCAGTGCGCGCTGTATGGCGTCGCCCAGTGCATTCTCGATCCCGGCGATGAAGTCATCGTGCCGGAGCCGATGTACGTCACCTACGAGGCCGCGTTACAGGCCACCGGCGCGACGCTGGTGCGCGTACCGCTGCGCGCCGAGAACGACTTCTCGCTACGCGTCGACGACCTGGCCGCGGCGATCACCCCGCGTACTCGTGCCGTGCTGCTGAACAGCCCGCACAACCCCACCGGCCAGGTGATGACCCGCCAACACTGGCAGGACATCGCCGGGCTGTGCGTCGAGCACGACCTGTGGGTAATGTCCGATGAGGTCTACGCCGAGCTGACGTTCGACGGTGAGCATGTGTGTCCGGCGACCCTGCCCGGCATGGCCGAGCGCACCGCGGTGATCAACAGCCTGTCGAAATCCCACGCCATGACCGGCTGGCGGCTAGGCTGGGTGATCGGCCCGCAGACGCTGATTCAACATCTCTCGCGCCTGTCGCTGTGCATGCTGTATGGCAGCCCCGAGTTCATTCAGGACGCCGCCTGCACCGCCTTCGAGGTGCCGCTTCGCGAACTGGAGATAATGCGCGAGACCTACCGCGAGCGCCGCGATAGCGTCTGCGACGCGCTGGCCGACAGCGAAGTCGTCTCGGTTTTGACACCGGCGGCCGGCATGTTCGTGATGGTCGATATCCGCCGTACCGGGCTGAGTGCCCAGGCGTTCGCCGATCGCCTGCTCGACGAGCACGCGGTTTCGGTGCTGGCCGGCGAAGCCTTCGGGCCTTCCGCTGCAGGCTTCATTCGGCTGGGTTTGACGGTGGATTCGAAACAGCTACGCAGTGCCTGCCAGAAAATAGAACGCTACGCCCAGGAGTGCCTATCGACGACCACCTGAGACCCCTCACTGACCTAACGGCTTTGCTGCATGGAAAACACACCGAAAACAAGATTGGCGCCGGCGACCACGCCGGCCGGTACGCAAAAATCGCCGCTGGCCATCGAGGCCCGCGAACTGGTCAAGAACTACGGCACACTACAGGTATTGAAAGGCGTATCGCTCGCGGTCCGCGAAGGCGGCGTGGTATCGCTCATCGGCTCCAGCGGGTCGGGCAAGAGCACCCTGCTGTGTTGCATGAACCTGCTGGAATTGCCCGATCGTGGCGACCTGAGCATCGCCGACGAGACGATCCACTTCACGCGCAACGCCCAGGGCAACAACCTCGGCCTCGACCGGCGCCAGATACAGCGCTTGCGCACCAAGGTCACCATGGTGTTCCAGCAATTCAACCTGTGGCCGCATCTCAGCGTGCTGGGTAATGTCATCGAGGCGCCGAGGCGCGTGCGCCGCCTGCCCAAGCGCGAGGCCGTGGCGCTCGGCGAGCATTATCTCGACAAGGTCGGCATGTCCGACAAGCGCGACGAATACCCGGCGTTTCTCTCCGGTGGTCAGCAACAGCGCGTGGCCATCGCCCGCGCGCTGGCCATGGAGCCGCGCGTGCTGCTGTTCGACGAACCCACCTCGGCCCTCGACCCCGAACTGGTCAGCGAGGTACTCGGCGTGATTCGCGGCCTTGCCGACGAAGGCCGCACCATGTTGCTGGCGACGCATGAAATGCATTTTGCCCGTGATGTGTCCAGCCAGGTGGTGTTCCTGCACCACGGAATCGCCGAGGCGACGGGCACCCCGCAACAAATCTTCGAGCATTCCGACAGCGAGCGCTGCCGACGATTCGTCTCGTCCGTGGCCTGAGCGGAATGCCCAGGGCGCCGAATAGCGCTCGCGTTAGTGGACGGCAATTGGCCGATCCGCTCAATAACGATAAGGAGCATGACCATGAAATCCAGCTTGATAACAGCGGCAGGCATCGCCGCACTGATCTCCTCGACACTGAGCGTCGCGGCGCAACCCCTCAAGATCGGCATCTCGGCAGAACCCTATCCACCGTTCACCTACAAGAGCTCCAACGGCGACTGGACCGGTTTCGAGGTCGAACTGGGCCTGGCCATCTGCGCCGAAATGCAGACCGAATGCCGAATCACCCCAACCGGCTGGTCCGGCATCTTCCCGGCACTCAATGCGGGCAAGATCGACATGATCATGAACTCCCTGTCGATCACCGTGGCCCGTGACAAGGTCATCGACTTTACCGTGCCTTATTACTTCACCCCCGGCGCCTATGTCACCGCCAAGGGTAACGACCTGCAGATCCCCGAGGAGCTCGATGGCAAGATTCTCGGCGTACAGGGCTCGACCACTCACGCCAGCTTCGCACGCAAGGCACTGCGCGACAGCGGCGTCGAAATCAATGTCTACAACAAGCAGGAGCAGGCTAACCGAGACCTGCTGGCGGGCCGTGTCGATGTCATCCTCGCCGACAAGGTCGCCATGACCGAGTTCGTCGAGCGCGACGCCGCCCAGGGTTACGAAATCCGCGCCACTGCGCCGCGCCACGAGGCCTACGGCGAAGGGGTCGGTATCGGCCTGCGCGAAGATGACGACGCGCTTGAAGAGAAGCTCAACACGGCGATTGCCACCGTGCTCGAAAACGGCACCTGTACCCAGCTCTCGAAGCAATATTTCGGGACCGACATCTGCGGTAGCTGATCCGCATGGAACTCTACCGTAACGAGGGCCTGCTCGATTGGGCAGGCCCGATTCTGCAAGGCGCGCTGGTCACGCTGGAGATCGCCCTGCTGGCCTACGCCATCGGGCTGCTGCTGGGCCTGCTCGGCGCCAGTGCGCGGCTGAGCCACTGGCGCCCACTACAGGCTACCGCCGTCGGCTACTCTACACTGGTGCGCGCGATACCCGAGCTGTTGTTGATCATCCTGCTCTATTACGCCGGCCCTCAGGCGTTCAATAGCGCACTCGATGCGTTGGGCTGGAACGGTTCGATCGAGATCAGCGGCTTCGTGACCGCCGTCGGCGTACTGGCCTTCGTCCAGGGTGCCTACATGACCGAAGTGTTTCGTGGCTCGATTCTGGCGATACCGTGTGGACAGCTCGAGGCCGCCGATGCCTACGGCTTCTCGCGCTGGATGCGCTTTCGTCGCATCGTCGTCCCCGCCATGCTGCCCAATGCCCTGCCGGGCATGTCGAACCTGTGGCTGATCCTGATCAAGGATACCGCGCTGGTCAGCGTGATCGGCTTCGAGGAATTGTTCTTCACCGCCCAGCAGGCGGCGGCCAGCACGCGTTCCTACTTCCTGTTCTATGCCGTCGCCGGGGCGCTGTATCTGGTCATGACTCTCGGCTCCAATGTGCTCTTCGGACGTGCCGAACGCTACGTGCGGCGTGGCCAACCCAGCGCCTAAGGAGAGCGACATGGATTTTTCCTGGCTTACCCAGCCTTACTACCAGAGTTATTTATGGGAAGGCTTCGTCAACACGCTGGTACTGGTTGGCGTATCCGGCGTGTTGGGTCTGGGGCTGGCGGTGGCCTTCGCGCTGATGCAGATCAACGCCCCCCGACCACTGGCCATGCTGGTGCGTGGCTTTACCACCACGATTCGCGGCACGCCGCTGCTGGTGCAGTTGTTCTTCTTTTACTACGGCGTGGGGCATTTGCTACCGGGAATTCCCGGCCTGCGGGAGAGCGTTTTCTGGCCGATCCTGCGCGACCCGTTCTTCTACGGCGCGCTGACCTTCACGATCAGCGTCGGTGCCTACTCCGGCGAGGTGATCCGCGGCGCCATGCTCAGTGTACCGAGTGGCGAGCTGGCCGCCGGTCGCGCCTTCGGGCTGACACGCTTTCAGGTGCTGTATCGGTTATGGCTACCGCGAGCCATTCAGCTCTGCCTGCCGACGCTGACCGGCGAGATGATCCTGCTGCTGAAATCGGTACCGCTGGTCTCGACCATCGCCATGATGGATCTGCTCATGGCCGCCAACATCATTCGCGATGAGACCTTTCTGGTCTACGAGCCGCTGCTGTTGATCGCCGGCATCTACATCGCCATGACCCTGGTGCTGACCGGCGCCATGCGACTCATCGAGCAGCGCTTCCCCGGCGCACGCCCGGTGGCCACGCGCAGGCGTCGGTTGCTGCCGGGTTAGGGCCACTGCCCTGACTTCGGTCATCGAGAAGATCCGCTCTGGGTCAATACCTAAGCATGGCCCTTTAGCTCCCTACACCGCTCTTCGATCTCAATTTTTAGTGCCTGTCAGGTTTCCCCCAGTAGCAGACCGGCATCGACCGTGACCGACATGCCCAGCAGCAGGAAGGATAGCGTCTTGCCGTGGCCATCCAGATTCAGCGCCCCGTTCACCCCACCTTGCAGTACGTCGTCGATGACGAAGTTCATGCCGGCCAGGTTGGGCATCAGATAACGCCTGACCCGGCTGGCACCCCGATGGGCAAGCAGTGCCTGCACTCGTGCCTCGGTGACCTGCTCGACGAGGGCACTATAGGCCTCGGGGCGATAGGCGAATAACGACAGGTTAAGCCGGTTGCCCTTGTCGCCCGCCCGTGAATGCGCCAGCCGATGGAGTGGGGCCGTGGCTGGACCTTGATGTATTTCAGCTTGCGACATGATCGGAGCTCCCGGAATCCACTAGCGTGGCGAAGGCCTCTACGTCGGTGCGTTTGACCAGATAGGACGCGGTGCATACCCGACGCTGTAGCTGACGACGCACCCCGCCACCGCCGGCCGGCCCGGCGCAGTAAAGCGCCAGCAGCTCCTGGGTAGCGCGCTCGACCCAGACTCGCTCGGGATGCTCTACCGCTAGTCTTAACCGGTAATCGCCATCCGGGGCTGCTGGCTCGCGCTGCAGCGTGCCATCGTCATCATCGAAGACGCTGGCATGACCGACGATGTCCAGGCGCTTGCGCAGCTCCTGCGGAACCCGAAAAGCCAACCGCTCGCGCAGCACCTGCCCCGCCAGACGCGCCCGGGCCAGCGCATTGGGACCGGCATAGGAGATCTCCGCTTCGCCCTGCCAGCCGCCTTCGTAGCAGACAGTGGTCTTGAGCCTGGGCGGTGCCGGCTTGCCGCGGATGCCCATGACTTCGACCCGATCGGGGCCGAGTTCGCGCACCTGCGCTCCGCTCAGGTCGACGACCACGTCGGGTGTGAGGTAGGCGGCGGGGTCGTGCACCTCGTAGAGCAGCTGCTCCTTGACCGTGCGCTCGGTGACACAGCCGCCCGTCCCCGGTGGCTTGGTCACCACCAGGCGGCCATCCACCTCGACCTCGATGATGGGGTAGCCCAGCGTGGCTAGCCCCTCCACCTCCTTGAAACCGGGATCGGCGAAATACCCCCCACTGACCTGGGCCCCGCACTCACCGAGATGCCCCGCCATGATGCCTGCCGCCAGCCGATCCCAGTCATCCCAGGCCCAGCCGAAATGATGAACGAGCGGGGCCAGAAACAGTGACGGGTCGGCCACTCGGCCGGTGACGACGACCTCGGCCCCCAGTTCCAGCGCCTGAACCAGCGGCGCAGCCCCCAGATAGACATTGGCCGAGACCAACTGATCGGCTTCGGGCAGTGCCTGCGTTTCCGCCTCCCATAGGGTCAGGTCGAGATCTGTCAACCGGGCGCGAATATCGTCGCCATGCACCCGACCGATGCGTATATCGGGCCGACCGGCCTGACGGGCCAGACGCGACACCACTTCACAGGCTCCGTCGGGGTTGGCGGCGCCGAAATTGCCCAGGATAGCGATGCCATGCCTCAGGCAATCCCTGAGCACCGGGGCCAGCAACTCATCGAGCAGCGGCTCGAATCCGGCCTCCGGCGTCTCGCGCATGGCACGATGAGCGGCGGCCAGGGTACGCTCACCCAAGGTCTCGAAGACGAGAGCACAGGGTTGGCCACGACGGATCAACTCGGCGACGATGGGAGCCGCCGCATCGGTGCGGTCTCCCGAGAATCCCGCCCCACTGCCTAGCAGAAAGCTCATGGGCGTGTCCCCCGGGAGTGGGTCATGGTCTGCGCCGATAGAGGTCTGGCTTCGGCGTACCGTCGTGTCAGCGTAAGATGCCTGGCATATAGCCCGGCCAGCACCAGCAAGGCGGAGAGTGTCGTGAGCCAGCCTGGCGTCAATGCCAGGACGATGACCAGCGCCAGCCCCGCCATGTCGAGAAGCCGTACGCCCGTCACCGACACCCGGGATACCAGCGCGGCAAACGCCGTCACGAAGGCCAGCCCCTGGCAGATGGCCAGAACGATATCGGTCCAGTTGCCGAAGCCCGCCAGGGCCGGGTAGATCAGCAGCAGGAAGGGAATCACGTAGATCGCCGCCGCCAGGCGCACCGACTCACCCGCTGCATGAAGCCAGCCGGTCTGGGCGATGCCCGAGGCCACGAAGACCGCCACGCACACCGGTGGCGTGATCACCGACAGCGTGGCGAAATAGAAGACGAACAGGTGGGCGATCAGCGGCTCGACGCCGATCTCGGTAAGCGCCGGGGCCAGCACGGAGGCCACCAGCACGTAGGCTGCCGTGGTGGGAATGCCCATGCCGAGAACCAGGCACACGCCACCGACGATGAGCGCGACCAGGAACAGCGACTGTCCACCGACCTCGACAATCAGGCTGGCCAGCGTCACGCCGATACCGGTCATGC
Source organism: Modicisalibacter muralis (assembly GCF_900102945.1). Classification (GTDB taxonomy): domain Bacteria; phylum Pseudomonadota; class Gammaproteobacteria; order Pseudomonadales; family Halomonadaceae; genus Modicisalibacter; species Modicisalibacter muralis. The sequence continues at coordinate 126,390 of NZ_FNGI01000004.1, forward strand.
CGATCATTCCCACCAGGATCTGCGCCCCGGCCAGCAGCACGCCGATAATGACCATGCCCTTGCCGGCATCGATCAGCCCCGATAATAGCCGGGTAGCGATATCGCGCAGCGGAGTCCGCGCCAACAGAGCGAAGCCCGTGTAGGACAGCACGGTCATCAGTACGCCATAGAAGGCCGCAGTCTGAATCGAGCGTCCCGACAGTACGCCGTAGAACAGGCCCCCAAGGGCAGCCAGGATGGGCACGAGCCGTTCGGCGCGCAATACCGAGGCCCAGCTTGGCAGTTCCTCCTCGGGGACCACCTGCAGGCCCCGGCGCCGGGCCACCATATGGATGGTCAGGAACACGCCAAGATAGAAAAATACCGCAGGCAACAGCGCGGCCAGGGCGATGCGCACGTAACTCTCGCCGAGGATCTCGGCCATGATGAAGGCCGCCGCACCCAGGATCGGCGGGGCGATCTGGCCACCGGTGGAAGCGACCGCCTCGACGCCGGCGGCAAAAGGGCGCGGATAGCCCAGGCGCTTCATCATGGGAATCGTGAAATTGCCGGTGGTCGCGACGTTGGCCACGGCACTGCCGCTGACCATGCCGAACAGCCCCGACGCCACCGTGGCCACCTTGGCGGCGCCGCCGGGAGCACGCCCGCTGATGCGCAGGGCCAGATCCATGAAAGTCTGCCCACCGCCGGTATGCAGCAGCAGGCCACCGAACAGAACGAAAGCGGCGATGGTCGTGGCGGCCACGCCTACCAGCATGCCCCAGATACCCAAGTCGCCGAGGAACAGCGTCTCGGTCACGAAGGCCGGGCCAAAGCCGCGATGCCCCAGTGCACCGGGAATATAGGCCCCCAGGAAGGCATAGCCCAGCCCGGCGACGACCAGCAGCGGAAATATCCAGCCGATGGCACGCCGGGATAGCTCCAGAATGGTGACCACCAGGGCGGCGGTCATCAGCATGTCCCAGGTCGTGGCCCAGGGCAGTTCGACCAGGATCCGCTGTTGGTTGATAGCGATGTAACCACAGGCCACCACCGCACTGGCCGCCAGTGCCAAATCGATAGCAATACCCAGAGGGCGCCAGTGCGTGCCGGCCCCCAGTGGATAGATAACGAGGCCGAGCAGCAGGGCCAGCGCAAGGAAGACGCTGCGCTGGGCCAGACTGTCGAACGGCCCGGTTGCGGAGGTATAGAGAATCAACCCGCCCAGTGCCAGGGCCAACCCCTTGATCAGATGTTCACGCATGCGCCTTCCTCCAGACCGTTATTTGGCCGGCTGCAAGGCTTCGGGAATCTCAAGGCCCTGCTCCCGATAGTAACGCGCCGCACCGGGATGTAGCGGTACCGTACCGACATCAAGCGTCATGCGCGCCATGTCCGCCCCCTCGACGGCCGAGAAGGCATTGGCCTGTGGCTCGGGGTTTTCCATGATGGCCTTGACGAGCTGGTAGGCGGTCTCCTCATCGAGCCCCGGGCGGGCATGCACGGCGACACCGAATGCCCAGGTCTTGTAGGCCGGCAGCCCCTCCCCAGCCCCAGCGGGAATCTCGACGACGCCAATGTCCGGCATTTCCTCACGCAGGGTCTTCGCCTGCTCGTCAGTCAGCGAGAGCACCCGGATCGGGGTGAAGGTCGCGATATCCATGGTCGAACCATCGAGACGGTTGCCCACACCGGATTTCACATAGCCGGCCAGGCGACCGTCCTTGATGGAATTCACGACATTGGTGGTCGAGCCGCGTACGTAGTCGGGCTGGATGCCCAGCGTATTCATCACCGCCTCGGTGGTGGCCTCGGTGGCCGAACCGGTGATGCCCGGATTGAAGCGTACGCCTTCCAGGCCCTCTAGCGAGGTAACGCCGGCGTCCTTGCGTACCACCGCATTCTGGGGCGCCACGGTATAGACCCACAGCAGGCGGCTGTCGACGGGGCGATCTTCGAAGTCGTTGAGCCCCTTGTAGGCGTGATAGCCGGTATTGGTCGTCACGAGTCCCAGGTCGATCTGGTTGCGACTGATCCGGCGCAGGTTATCCACGGTTGCCCCGGTCTCGGCGACCGATGAGCTGATACCCTCTACCTGGTTGTTGATGATCTGATTGACGGCCACGAAATAGCCATAGTGGCTCGACGAGCCGGAGGTCGAGCCGATGAGCAGGCGCTCTTCAGCCTGGACAGTGGAAGAAACAGCGAGCACAGCAAGGCTGGCCGCCACGGCGGTGAGTAGCGTTTTCATGGTTGGCTCCATGGGCCGCATTTGCAGGCCCTTGTTGTTGTGTGGCATGGCGCCGGGCGCTCAGCGCCTTCCTCTGCAGGGTCGCCGCCAGAGATTATTTTGTATATTGAATAGTTTTTAAGATTCCTTATATTTATTAAATGAATCCCAGCATCAAGCAGCTCAAAGCCTTTGTCGCGGTGGCCCATTCGCGCAGCTTGGCGGAGGCCAGTGAACGTATTCATCTCTCGCAGCCGGCGCTGAGCATTACCATCCGCAAGCTCGAAGAGACGGTTGGCGGTCCTCTGTTCGCCCGCACGACTCGCCAGCTATGGCTCACGCCAGAGGGAGAAGCCTTCCTCCCCGTGGCGATACGCCTGCTCAACGACTGGACGGAAGCCTTCGAGGATCTCAACGAGCGCTTCATGAAGAAGCGCGGCAAGGTCACCATCGCTGCACTGCCCACCCTGGCGGCGGGCCTATTGCCGGGCATCATCGCGGCCTTTCGAGAGCGTCATCCGCAAATCAACCTGAGCCTTCATGACGTACTTGCCGATCAGGTCAATCAGCTCGTGCGCGAGGGTCGTGCCGATCTGGGATTCTCGGTCCCGCCCCAGGAATCCGACGACCTAGTCTTCGAACCCATCCTGGCCGACCGCTATGTCGTCGTCTGCCCTCATGGACATCCCTTGCTGGCCCAGGACGACGTGGCATGGGCACAGCTTTCGGGCTATCCGTTCATCGGTATCAACCGGCTGTCGAGTTCCAGGCAGGACATCGACCGGATCATGGCCGAGGTCGGCAAGCCGCTCGATATCCTCTGTGATGTCAGCCAGATCGCCACGGTGGGCCGCATGGCGGCGGCCGGCATCGGTATCAGTGTGCTGCCGGCGCTTAGCTTCCGGCAGATCGCTGGCGACGGCATCGCCTACCGTCACTTGGTCGAACCAACCATTACTCGCGAACTGGGTGTCATCATGCGCCGGCGTCACCCGCTCTCGGCTGCAGCGACGGCCCTGATGGCGCTGATCCGTGACGCGACATGAACCGGGGCTTGATAGCCTGCGCACCGCCTTGCTCTCTTCGTTAGCTGGCTAATGCGATACGCGACGACGTAGAATTGCTATCCGATCATCGAATTGGATAGCCATGATCAAGCTCACCTCGCCGCTTGCCGTCGTCGTTCTTGCCGCCATGGTGGCGATGGGGCCGCTGGCCACCTCCATGTACCTGCCCGCCTTCCCGGCCATGGCCGAGACGTTCGGCGTCGGCGCGGACGAGGTCCAGTTGACGCTGAGTGCCTACATGATCGGCCTGGCAGTGGCGCAGCTGCTCTGCGGACCGCTAGCCGATCGTTTCGGGCGTAAGCCGCTGCTGCTCACCGGCATGGCCCTGTTCTGCCTGGGCAGCGTGGGCTGCACGTTCGCCGACAGCATCGATAGGCTGTTCGGCTACCGCTTCCTCCAGGCCTTCGGCGCGGCGTCCGGCATGGTACTGGCGCAGGCGATGGTCCGGGATACCTTCGAGCCGATCGATGCGGCGAAGAAGCTCGCCTACATGGGCAGTACTGTGGCGGTCGCTCCGGCGCTCGCCCCGGTCGTGGGCGGCACGCTGCTGGTGGCATTCGGCTGGCCGTCGATCTTCCTGGTCCTGGCCCTCTATGCGGCGCTGACACTGGCCATCGTCAGCGTCGGCCTGCCCGAGTCGCTGCCCCGAGACCGCCGTCAGCCCCTGCATCCGCGCACGGTGTCGGGCAACTACCTGGCGGTGATCGGCAACCGCGCCTTTCTCGCCCATGCGCTGGCGGTGAGCCTGATGTTTGCCGGCCACTACGGCTTCATGTCGGGCGCGCCGTTCGTGCTGATCGAGCTGTTCGACGTGCCCGAAGCCCGCTTCGGCTGGTACTTCCTGTTCGTGGTGGTGGCCTTCATCACCGGCAACCTGCTGGGTGCGCGCCTGACCGCCCGGGTCGGCGGCCACCGCCTGATTCTCGCTGGCGGCAGCCTACTGGTTCTGGCCGGCGCGCTGCTGGTGACATTCACGATGAGCGGTACCGATGCCGTGGCGGCGATCATCGGGCCGCAGGTCATCTACGGCATCGGCTCGGGCATGATGATGCCGCAGTTGATCGCTGGCGCCCTGGCCCCCTTCCAGCACATGGCCGGCACCGCCGCCTCGCTGCTGGGCTTCATCCAGATGGGCTCGGCGGCGGCCTCCAGCGCCCTGGTCGGTCGCCTGTACGACGGCACGGCGCTGCCGATGGTACTGGTCATCGGCCTGGCCGGAGCCAGTGCCCTGGTCATCTACCTGGCGCTGGTTGGCCGACCGACCTTGACTCCTCAAGCGGAATGACTCTCGCTGTTGTGGCCCTCCAAGTCTGCCCGTTTCAGGCCAACCTGCGAAGAGCCAAAAAGGATGAGAACTCATCTCCGCTGCCTTTGGATTGTCGCTTGTGATTACCTGCGTGGTTACAGGCAGCCGAGCGAGCATTAAAAAGGGCCTGCGATGTCTCGCAGGCCCTTTAATATTTGGCGCGCCCAGTAGGATTCGAACCTACGACCACCGCCTTCGGAGGGCGGTACTCTATCCAGCTGAGCTATGGGCGCGTGGCAACTTGCAAGGACCAAGCCTTGAAAGCGGCAACAATCCTATATGCCTGACAGGCGACTGTCCAGCGGCTCCGGGTGGTCGCGAGCCGATGCCGGCCGATTGCCGGGTGCGGCACAAAGTGTGGCCATTTCGCGCTTATTAAGGTTATCGGTATACTGTCGACCTTCACGCTATTGCGTCGATCGGGTTTCGATTACAAGACCGTAAGAGGTGGTGAGAGTGAAATTCAAGAAATGGATCATGGGGGCTCTGGCTACCCTGGGTCTGGCCGTCGGCACGGCCTCGGCCCAGTCCTCCGATATGTCTAATGAAGCCATCGCCAAGCGCCTGGCACCGGTGGGCGAGCTGTGCCTGGTCGACGAGGATTGCGGTGGCGCCGCACCGGCAGCCGCCGCGGGTGGCGGTGGCGGTGGCAAATCGGGCGAGGAAATCTACGCCAGCGTGTGCATGGCCTGTCATGACACCGGCGCCGCCGGCGCGCCCAAACGGGGCGATGCCGCCGCCTGGGGATCGCGCATGGAAAAAGGCATGGAAACCTTGTATGCCCATGCCATCGATGGCTTCAATGCGATGCCCGCCAAGGGTGGCAACCCGAGCCTCTCCGACCAGGACGTGAAGAGCGCGGTGAATTATCTGACCGAGCCGGTGCGCGGCGACGATGTTGCTATCGACACCGGCAGCGACGCCGGCGCTGCGGCAGCCGAAGACGCGACAGCGGATGCCGAAGCGGCTCCCGCCGAGGGCGCTACGACCGAGGTCGCGGCTGCCGGCGGTAGTATCGACGGCGCGGCGATCTACGCTCAAGTCTGCACGGCCTGTCACGCCACCGGCGTGGCCGGGGCGCCCAAGCGTGGCGACGCCGCCGCCTGGAGCCCGCGTCTGGAGAAGGGCGTGGAAACGCTGTATAGCAGCGCCATCAACGGTCTCGGTGTCATGCCACCCAAGGGCGGCAATCCGAACCTGAGCGACGCCGAAGTCAAGGCGGCGGTCGATCACCTGATCGCGCCGGTGCAGTAACGCCTAAGCACGCAATCACGAACGGGGCGCCAGTCGGCGCCCCGTTCGTGTTGGTGTCGGGATAAAATCCTCAATCCAGTAAAGAGCGCAATCCGGCGATGGCGACCTGGCCTCGCGCCTGCTTCTTTTCGGGGTTTTCCTTGTCGGCGCGGCCTTCCCACTCCAGGTCGTCCTCCGGCAGTTCATCGAGGAAACGGCTCGGCGTGCAGTCCATCAACTCGCCATAAGTCTTGCGCTGCCTGGCCAGTGTCAGTGTCAAGGTGCGCCGCGCACGAGTGATGCCGACATAAGCCAGGCGGCGCTCTTCCTCGACCGTGCCGGCTTCGATGGCATTGCGGTGCGGGAGTAGATCTTCCTCGAGGCCCATAAGATAAACGTGTGGGAACTCCAACCCCTTGGAGGCATGCATGGTGAGAAGCTGCACGCGATCGGAGTCGTCCTCCTCGGCCTGCTGTTCGAGGATATCACGCAGCACCAGCCGCGAGATCGCAGCCTCGACGCTGTCGGTCTCGGTATCCTCGCTGGCTTCAATCTCTTCAGGATCGCGCTGCATCGATTTCTCGAGCTGATCGATGAGTATCCATACGTTGGCCATGCGCCGCTCGGCGACGGTCGGCGCGCTGGCGTTCTGGTGCAGCCAGGCCTCGTAATCCATGTCGCGCAGCATCTCGCGAATCGCCGCGATGGCGTCGCCCTGATCCATGCGCTTGCGCACGCCGTCGATGAAATGCACGAAGCGGCCCAGCCGCTCCACGGCGCGGGTCGGCAATAGCTGCTCCAGCCCCAGCTCGTGACAGGCGGCGAACAGCGAGATGCCGCGTCCGGTGGCTTGGTCATTGGCATAGTTGGCGAGTTTTTCCAGGGTGCCGGGGCCGATCTCACGGCGCGGCACGTTGACGATGCGCAGGAAGGCGTTGTCGTCGCCCGGATTGATCAGCAGCCGCAGGTAGGCCATGGCGTCCTTGATCTCGTTGCGCGAGAAGAACGAGGTGCCACCGGAGAGCTTGTAGGGAATCTGGTAGTGCTGCAGCTTGAGTTCGAGCAGCCGGGCCTGGAAGTTGCCCCGGTAGAGCACCGCGAAATCGCGCCAGGCGGCCGACTCCTTGATGCGCCGGGTGAGAATCTCGCTGGCCACGCGCTCGGCTTCGGCTTCCTCGTGGCGGTTGACGACAACGCGGATCGCATCGCCCGGCCCCATATCCGACCACAGGGTCTTCTCGTAGACGTGGGGGTTGTTGCTGATCAGCGTGTTGGCGGCGCGCAGGATCACCCCGGTGGAACGGTAGTTCTGCTCCAGCTTGATGACCTTGAGGCGCGGGAAATCCTCGCCGAGGGTGACCAGGTTCTCCGGTCGCGCGCCGCGCCAGGCATAGATCGACTGGTCGTCATCGCCGACCACGGTGAAGGTGGCGCGCTCGCTCATCAACAGCTTGACCAGCAGGTATTGGCTGACGTTGGTGTCCTGATACTCGTCGACCAGCATGTAGTGGATCTTGCGTTGCCAGCGCGCCAACGCTTCAGGGTCACTTTGCAGCAGCACCACCGGCAGCAGGATCAGGTCGTCGAAGTCAACGGCGTTATAGGCCTTCAAATGCCGGTTATAAGCCTCGTACAACCGCGCGGCGTACTGCTCATCTTCGTCCACGGCGTGCGACAGTGCTTGGCCGGGCAGCACCAGATCGTTCTTCCAGGTGGATATCTGGCTCTGCACCCGGTTGATCTGATCGGCGTCGATCTGAGCGTCCTTCTGCATCAGGTCGCGCAGCAGCGCCTTGGCGTCTTCGGGATCGAACAGCGAAAAGCCCGACTTGTAGCCCAGCGTCTTGAGCTCACCGCGAATGATGTTGAGCCCCAGGGTGTGGAAGGTCGATACCGTCAGCCCGTGGCCCTCGCGGCCCTTGAGAAGCTGGCCGACGCGCTCCTTCATCTCGCGGGCGGCCTTGTTGGTGAAGGTCACCGCAGCGATCTTGCGCGCGCTCATGCCGCATTCCTGAACCAGGTAGGCGATCTTGCTGGTGATCACGCTGGTTTTGCCCGAGCCGGCGCCGGCCAGCACCAGGCAGGGGCCGTCGATGTAGCGCACGGCTTCCTGTTGGCGTGGATTGAGCTTGGCAAGGCGTTGGCTTATTTCGCCAGAGCGCTGATGGCTTTTTTCACCAAACCGCTGATGGCTCTTAGACATATCGTTACTCGGACCCGGACACATCGGACGAACCCGGAACGCCGGCCGCAGGAAGGCCGGCGCCGTCGAAATCCAACTGACGCCAGGCCTCGAAGATCAGGATGGCGCAGGCATTCGACAGGTTCAGGCTGCGGCTCTGCGGCAGCATGGGAATGCGCAGGCGTTGTTCGGCCGGCAGCGCGTCGAGCATCGGCTGTGGCAGGCCACGCGTTTCGGGGCCGAACACCAGGGCGTCGCCTTCGCGATACGCCGGTTCGTGGTAGCCGGTGCGCCCGCGGGTGGATACGGCGAAGACCCGGGCAGGCACCGCGTCGCGCATGAAGGAAGACCAATCGGCATGCACGCGCACCCGCGCCCATTCGTGATAGTCCAGCCCGGCGCGGCGCAGGCGTTTGTCATCGAGCGCGAAGGCCAGCGGCTCGATCAGATGCAGGCGAAAGCCGGTATTCGCGCACAGCCGGATGATATTGCCGGTATTGGGCGGAATCTCGGGTTCGAAGAGGACGATGTCGAGCATGAGGCTTCATGGCCGGGAGCGATGAGTATGCGCGCATCATACGCAATCGGCGCCCCGATTGGGACGCCGATTGCGCGGTACTTCGACGACGCGGGCGATCAAAAGCCGATGCTGACGCCCAGCATCGGCCCGCTGTCGAGCGTCTGCGCATCTTCGTTCTCGAAGTCGGAACGAAAATAGCGATAGCCGCCGTAGAGATACGTTTGCGATACCAGGTTCACACGCACCTGGGCACCGTACTCATAACTCTTTTCGAGATCGCCGTGGCTCAAGCCTTCCGGCGTGTAGAAGCCGTAGGCGCCGACCGAGGTCAACGGAATCGGCGTGGCGACGAACGCCGAACCGCCCAGGCCCAGGCCGCCGCCATTGCCGTAGTGCGTGTCCTGATACTGATAGCGGCCACCGACCGCCAGGTCGATACCCGGCAGGTAGGGCGAGAACATCAGCGAACCGGAGTAGGCCTTGGCATTGTGGCCGCTGTCGTCGGTGTTGAGGTAGCCGACGCCGGCGCGCAAGCCGGGAAGTATCGCCTGGCTGGCATCGACGCCGAAGGACTCGTCGCCGGCGTTGGCGGAGACGCTAAGTGCCATGGCCTGATGACTGGCAAGCACGAAGGTGGCGGTGGTCAGCGCGAAACCCAATTTCTTGATCATGTCACTTCCTCCCTATCGGAGCGCGTCGAAACGCGGTGTACTGCGATAGAAATAGTGGCATAATTGCACGGATTATCAAACGCTGTTTTTAAACCAGCTTTGCGGACCCGATAGTGCGCATCAATGACTCGCGACCAGCCATGCAGCCGTCAAGCGGAAGCCACGCCGTAGCGGGCGCGGTAGGCGCGGATCGCCTCGCCGTGAGCGGCCAGCGATTCGCCGGCGTGCACCTCGACATACTCGAGGACCTGATCGAGCGTGACGATACTGATCACCGGCATGGCGTAGCGCACCTCGACCTCCTGGATCGCGCTCTGGCGCTTCATTTCACCGTCAGCCGCGCCGCGCTCCTGGCGGTCCAGCGCGATGACCACGCCGGCGGCCTCGGCGCCGGCCGCGTCGATCAGGCTCATGACCTCGCCGATGGCGGTGCCGGCGGTGATCACGTCGTCGATGATCAGGATGCGGCCACTCAGCTCGGCGCCGACGATGTTGCCGCCTTCGCCGTGGTCCTTGGCCTCCTTGCGATTGAACGCGAAGGGCAGGTCACGACCGTGATGATCGGCCAATGCCACTGCGGTGGTCGCGGCCAACGGGATGCCCTTGTAAGCTGGACCGAACAGCACGTCGGTTTGGATGCCGCTGTCGGCGATGGCCTGGGCATAGAAGCGACCCAGCCGGGCCAGTGCCGCACCGCTGCGGAACAGGCCGGCGTTGAAGAAGTAAGGGCTGATTCGACCGGATTTCAGCGTGAACTCACCGAACCCGAGCACGCCCTGCTCGATGGCGAAGGCGATGAAGTCACGCTGATACGCTTGCAGATGGCCGGCCACGAATCCCCCTATCATATTTATTGGTAAGAGCAATTTACCCAAACGTCGAAAGCTCGGGTATGATACACGCGCGACGAAAAAGGGACCATGTATGAAAATCGCCAGCATCAACGTCAACGGAATTCGTGAAGCGGTCGATCGAGGTTTTCTCGATTGGCTGGCCGAGCAGGATGCCGACGTCGTCTGCGTGCAAAACCTGAAGGCCAAGAGCTTCGAGCTCGATGACAGCATCCTGTATCCCGAAGGCTACGAGGGCTATTTCCTGGATGCCGAACAGGACGGGTTTTCCGGCGTCGGCATCTATTGCCGCAAGATTCCCAAGGCCATCATGTACGGCCTGGGCTTCGAGCAGTGCGACAACGAGGCGCGCTTTCTGCAGGCCGACTACGACCGCTTCAGCATCGTCAGCTTCCTGATGCCCGATGGCAGCGATTACGCCGCCAAGCAGTCGTTCATGACCCAGTATCAGGAATACCTCAGCAAGATGTCCCGCAAGCGCCGCGAATACATCATCTGCGGCACCTGGCATATTGCCCACAAGACCCTGGATCTGGCCAACTGGGCGGACAACCAGACCACGCCGGGCTTCAAGCCCGAAGAGCGCGCCTGGATGGATCAGGTGTTCGGGCCCACCGGTTTCATCGACACCTTTCGCGAGATCAATCGCGACGCCGGCGAGTACACCTGGTGGCCCAAGCTCGACCAGGACATGCCGCGCGGCCGTCAGGAGGGTTGGCGCATCGACTACCAGGTCATCGGGCCCAACCTGCGCCGTCATGTGGCCGATGCCTGGATCGACGTCGATGCGACCTTCTCCCAGTACGCGCCGTTGATCGTCGAGTACGATCTGGAACTGTAAGCACGCCGAAGACGTGAAACTGCACTATGGAGAGCTTCGCCGATGCGCGCTGCTGGCCTCGAGGGCTACCTTGACGATGACAAGCCCACCGCGAAGAAAAGCGGCGACAACCTCGCCCAGGCCGTCGCCACGAGCCTCGAAGAGGATATCGTCTTCGGGCGCCTGCACCCTCGTGAGCGCCTCGTCGAAGAGGACCTTACCGAGCGCTACCAGGTAAAGCGCCACATCATCCGCCAGGCGCTGGTCATCCTCGAACGCCTGGGGCTGGTCGAGCGAATTCCCAACCGCGGCGCCGTGGTGCGCCTGTATAGCGTGGATGAAGTCGAACAGATCAACGACGTGCGCGAGTTGCTGGAATCCCACGCCGCCGAACTCATCCCGCTACCCCTGGACGATGCCGACATCGAGCTGCTCGAGTCCATCCAGCAACGTCATGCCGAAGCGGTCGAAGCCGGCGACCAACGCCAGGTGTTTCGCACCAACCTGGCCTTCCACAGCACGCTCTTCTCGCTGTGCGGCAACCAGGCACTGGTCGAGGCGATCAAGGACTTCGCGCAGAAATCGCATGCCTACCGCTCGATCTTCGTCAACGACAAGGCCTATTTGCAGTGGGCGGCGAACGCGCACAAGGCGATAGTCGATGCCTTGAAGAATCAGGATCGGCCGGCGCTCGTCGAGCTGTGCCGCGACCACCTCGCTCCGGCCAAGAACCGCTATATCGAAACCTACCGCTCACGCTTTTCCGGCTAGCGGACGTTATCCGCGCGACTCGCCGACGGCCTTGATCGCGGCAACCAGCTTGCGGTCACGCTCCAGCGCCAGCTCCTCTATCGAACGCTCACGTGCCTCATCGAGCACGCCGTCGGCGATCCTGTCCTTGAGTTCGGCGCTCAGGGTCGGCCTGCCCAGACTCTCCCAGCGGCGCTGCTGGCTATCGCCGAGATGCGCGAGATAGTGCCGAATGCCACCTTCGCCGCCCCCCAGGTGATAGGTCAGGTGCGGGCCCATCGTCGCCCAGCGCAGGCCCGGCCCGTAAACGACCGCGGCATCGATGTCGGCGACGCTGGCCACCCCCTGATCGACCAGCGAGACGGCTTCACGCCACAGCGCCGCGCCGAGCCGCCCGGCGATATGGCCTTCGATATCGCGGCGCAGGCGAACCGGCTTCTTGCCCAGATATGCATAGAAGCGCATCGCCCAATCGAGCGTCGTCGCGTCGCTCGACTCGCCCCCCGACACCTCGACCAGCGGCATCAGATGCGGCGGATTGATCGGGTGGCCGGCGATACAACGCTCGGGATGTCGGCAGCCGGCCTGGATATCGCTGATCTTCAGCGCGGAGGTGCTCGAGGCGATGATCGCGCTCGGGCCGAGCCAGCGTTCGAGGTCGGCGAGAATGGCCTGCTTGAGCGCAAGGTTCTCCGGCGCGTTCTCCTGCACGAACTGCACGCCTTCGAGCTCCGGCCCGGGCTCGGCGACGACCTCGACCCTGGCGAAATCGGCGGCGGCAGTCACCAACCCGAGCTCTTCGAGCATCGGCGCCATCGTCGCAATCGTCTGGCGCAGGCGGTTGGCGGCACCGTCTGCCGGATCGATCGCCAGTACCTCGATGCCATGGGCGAGAAACAGCGCGGCCCAGGCCGAGCCGATCAGGCCCGTGCCGATGATCGCGGCGTGGCTAACGTCTTCGGGGGTGGGTCGCGTCATGAGCGATTTTCCTCCAGGTAGGCAAGCAATATTCGCAGTTTCGTCGACGCGCGTTCGGCGACCGCATGCGCGTCCTGCCCACGCCAGTCGTAGAAGCCCCTGCCGCTGTTCAGGCCGATGTCGCCCCGGGCCAGCATGTCCTGGACGAGGGGATTGGGCCTGGCATCGTGACAAAGATCGGGGACGATGGTCCGCTGAGCGCGCGCATGGCCTTCGAGGCCGCCGATATCCTTCTGTTCCAGCAGACCGGATATGCACATGCGCGGACCGAGCAACCAGCGCCCGGCCTTGTCGATATCCTCGGCGCTCGCCAGCCCTTGCGACATCAGATGGTACGCCTCGTGGAGCAGCGCGTGTTGCAGCCGGTTGATCAGCGCACCGGGCACGGGACGCTGCATGACCACCGAGTCCCTGCCGCTCAGCGATAGCAGGCGCCGGGCATCGGCGAGCGTATTCTCGGAAGTCTCGGCGACGCGCACGACCTCGACCAGTGGCAGCTCGCGAGCGGGGTGAAAATAGTGGATACCCAGAAAGCGATCCGGGAAACCCAGCCTGTCGGCGATGTCCTGCAAGGGCAGCCCGGAGGAATTCGAGGCGAGAATCGGCTCGCCGGCGTAAGCGGCCTCGGCGCCCAGCAACAGCTCGCTCTTCAGTTCGATGTCCTCGGGAATCGCCTCGACGATCAACTCCGGCGGTGCCTCGGGAAACGCCGAAAGGGCCTGGATATTGGCGTGAAGTCCGGTCAGCCGCGCCGGGTTTCGGCTGATCAATGCCGTCGCCAAGCCGGCCCTGGCGAACGTATCGGCGATGGCCGTGCCCATGGTGCCCGCGCCGACCACGATGACCCTGGCCACGCTCACGAACCCATTCCCCACCCCGGCATGGAGAATTCATGACGCTTCAACAGCGCATCGAGCGTGCCGCGTTGCGCGCCATCGAGTTCGACGAGTGGCGGCCGCACCCTGGCCCAGCCGTCATCGCCGTTGACGGTGGCAATCGTCGCCTTGAGTGCGGGGATCATCGGCAACTGCGCAATGCTCTCGCGGAAGGCCGTAGTGCTGCGCTGGCGTTCGTCGGCGTCGTCGCTGCGCCAGTTGACGTAAAGATCGTGAATGGCGGCGGGATTGATGTTGGCGGTGGCGCTGATGCAACCGGCGCCGCCGGCCTGCAGCGTTTTCAGCAGGAAGGATTCCGATCCGGCGAACACGGCGAAATCATCGAACCGTTCCAGCATCGTCTGGGTGTTCGACCAATCGCCGGAACTGTCCTTGATGCCGACCACGGTTTCTGGGTATTCCTTCAGCAGCCGTTCGATGAGCGCGAGGCTGATGGGAATCTGGGCGACCTGCGGAATGTGGTAGAGATAAATCCGCAGATCGTGACTGCCGACGCGCTGAATCACCTCGCTGTAATAGCCAAACAACCCCTCGTCGGAGACGCCCTTGTAGTAGAACGGTGGCAGCATCAGCACGCCGCCACAGCCGATATCGACGGCTTTGCCGGTCAGCTCTACCGCATCGGGAATCGAACAGGCACCGGTTCCCGGCATCATGCGGGCCATGTCCAGGCCGCTCGCCGCGATCTCGTCGAGCAGTGAAAGCCTCTCGGCCACGCTGAGCGAATTCGCCTCGCTGTTGGTGCCGAACAGGGCCAGCCCACATTGCTGGGACAGCAACCAGCGACAATGGGTGATCCAGCGTTGCGGATCGGGGTTGAGGTCGCTATCGAACGGTGTGACGACCGGCGACAGAACGCCCGTGAAGGCAGCATTGGACGACATGAGTTACCCTCCTGTTTTGGCGAATCAGGCCCAGTCATCCAGCGCAAAGCGCTCGAGCGCCTGCTCGTCGAAGCCGAAACCCAGGCCCGGCTCGCGCGGCAGCAGGATACGCCCATCCTGCGTTTCCAGTTGCCTGTCGATGAGGCGGCGGAAGTTGAGCACCTGGTCATCGGGGAAGAACTCGACGAACTGGCCGTTGGCCGCCGATCCAACCAGATGAACGTGCAGATCGTGAAACCAGTGCGGGCACAGGTTGACGCCGTAGCTCGCCGCCGTCGCGCCGATGCGCCGGTACTCGCTGATACCGCCGCACACGGCGGCATCGGTCTGTAGGATGATCGCGGCGTCCTTGTCGAGCAGTTCCTTGAAGCGCCAGCGGCCGGCCTCGATCTCCCCGGTCGCCACCGGGATGTGGGTATTGGCGGATAGCCGGGCGTGATTGTCGATATCGTCGGGGCTGAATGGCTCCTCGATCCAGTAGGGGTTGTAGGGCTCGTAGCGCTCCATGAAGCGCATCGCCGTCGGCAGGTCGCTCCAGGCATTGTTGGCGTCGAGCATCAACAGCACATCCGGGCCGATCGCCTCGCGCGCCGCCTTGATTCGCGCTTCCTCGCCTTTGGGGTCGAGGCGCCCCACCTTCATTTTCACGGCCTTGAAGCCCTGCTCGACATAGCCGGCCAGCTCCTCGCCGAGTTTTTCCGGTGTCTTGCCATCCAGGTAGTAACCGCCGGATGCGTAGGCCGGCACGCTGTCTTCATAATAGCCGCCGAGGAAGCGATGCAGTGGTAGATTCACCGCGCGCGCATTGCGATCCCACAGCGCGATATCGATGATGCTCAAGGCGCGCATCGCCGCCCCCGAGCGGCCATGCAGGATTCCTTCCCGGTACATTTTCTCCCACAGCCCCTCGACGCGCAGGGCGTCCTCGCCGATCAGCATCGGCGCGAACAGCTCGCGAACGCCGTGGGTCACGAGGCTGCCGGCGTTGCTGCCGCCATAACAGAAACCGATGCCCTCGGCGCCGTCATCGGTCCTGACCCGGACGATGGCGTAATCGCGGTGATGCACCTGGCGCGTCGAAAACGACGTCGGGTTGTCGAGCGGGACACGAATCGTTCTGGCGTCGATGGAGTGAATCTTCGATGGTAGCGACATTGTTTTCCTTCCTGAGCGATTGTTTGAGGCGCGGAGGCTTTTCAGAGGTTACGAGGGCCGGAACTTCTATAACGGAGTTTTTTGGCGAGCCCGAAGATCGGCGTCGCCTGAAGTATGGAAAACAGTGCAATCGCCAGCAGCACGGCGGAAATTGGATTCTCGAGGAAAATCATCCAGCTTCCCTGACCGATCAGCATGGATTGCTGCAGGCTGGCGTCCAGTATCGGGCCCAATATCAAGCCGATGACCAGTGGCGCCGTGGGTATCTTGAACTCGTCGAATGCGAAGCCGATCATGCCGAATACCAGCATCAGCATGATGTCGAAGTAGGAGTTGTTGAGGGCGAACGACCCGACCACCGCCAGCACCACGATGATGGGAGCCACGACCCGGTTGGGCACCTTGGTCACCGAGACGCATAAGCGGGTAAACAGCAGGCCGACAATAAAGAGCGCAATGTTGGCGAAGAGTACCGCCCATAACAGGGTGTAGGTGATTTCGGCATGATCGGTCATCAGGGTCGGGCCCGGCAGAATCCCGTGGACCATGAACGCGCCCAACAACACGGCGGTCGATGAGCTTCCCGGAATGCCGAGGGCGATCGTCGGCACCAGCGCGCCCCCCACCACGGCATTGTTCGCGGCCTCGGGCGCCGCGATGCCGGCAGGACAACCCGTGCCGAATTCGTGTTTGTTCCTGGCGAAACGCTTCGCTTCGTTGTAGGCAAACCAGCACGCCGTATCGCCGCCCGTGCCGGGAATCAGGCCGGTCATCACGCCGATGCCGCCCGAGCGAACGATATTCGGCAGCAGTGCCCGGAACTCCTTGAAGCGCGGCAGCATGCGATCGGCTATCGAACTGACGGCGGCGTCCTTGTTGGCATCGCCCTGGAGGATCAGTCGGATCGCCTGCGGTATGGAGAAAAGCCCGATCAGCGCGACCGTGAAGGGCACCCCCGAAAACAGGTTCAATTCGCCGAAGGTAAAGCGCGGCGTGCCCGTGGTCGGGTCCATGCCGATGGTGGCGATAAGCAGGCCGAGCACGCCGGAGAACAGACCCGCGATCATCGCGCCACTCGATAGCGAGCCGACGATGGTGATGCCGAGAACGGCCACGGCGAAGAGTTCCACCGGGCCGAAGTGCAGCGCGAGGCTGCCCAGCAAGGGCGCGAAGGTCAACAGCACGATGGAGCTGATCACACCGCCGATCAGAGAGGCGGTTAGCGATATGCCCAGGGCCTGCCCGGCCTTGCCCTTCATCGCCATGGGGTAGCCGTCCATGACGGTCGCCGCCGCCGCCGGAGTTCCCGGCGTTCGCAGCAGGATCGCCGCGATGGAACCACCGTACATGGCCGAGAGATACAGTGCCGCGAGCATGCTGATACCCGTTTCGGGCGGCATCGCGAAGGTCAGCGGAAGCAACAGCGCGATGGCCATCGTCGCCGACAGGCCCGGCATCGAGCCGACGACGATACCGATCAGTGTTCCTGCCACGATGGCCAGCAGATTGGCTGGATCGAAAACGTTGAGAAGCCCGGCGAGAAGAAACGATTCGGTCATGGAAAGCGCCTCATGAGCCCGGATAAAGGAGGATCGGCATTTTCAGGAAATAAATGAAAATTGCCCAGATAACGAGCGTGACCGTGGCCGTGATAACGATCGTCCATAGCCAATGAATCGGCCGGAGCACCACGAGCACGACGAGCAGAAAGACCGGCGTGGCAACCAGGTAGCCGATCGTCTGAATAGACCAGGCATAGGCGAATATCAGCACGATAAAAGCCACGCCAAGCAGGATGGCGCGCGGCTCCACTTTCGGAAAAATCGTCAGCTCGCCCTGCGCCGAGGCTTTTCTCCAGGACATCAGCACTTGCACGATCAGCATGACCGAAAGCAGGATCAGCACAGCGCCGACCACATCGGGAAGCCGCGAGGCGGCGATGCGATAATCGGCGGCCTCGACTCTAAAGAAAACGGCCAATGCGATCGCTGCGATAGCGACGAGAATACGCCCCATAATCAAGACTCCCAGCGCCCGGAAAGGAAATGGCCGGGGACGGATCCTGCCTGCCCCCGGTTAGCGCATCAGCTACCCGAACCTTGGACCTCGTCCTTGATCTCGTCCCATACCTCGATGAAGCGTTGCTCTTGATCCTGAAGGTAAGCCGTGTACTTCTCGGGGCCCATGAAATCGATGTTCATCGCCCGGTCCGCCGCGGCCTTCTGGAACTCGGGGTCTTCGGTCACCCGCTGCAAGCCATTGGCGAGTTGCTGGCGTGCTTCTTCGGATAGACCCGCCGGGGCGCTATAGCCGCGCGAGGAACCCGCCACGACATCGTAGCCAAGCTCCTTGGCCGTCGGGACATCCGGCAACGATGGCAAACGCTCTTCGGCAAATACGGCCAGCGCGCGAAGGTTGCCGGCTTCGATCTGCGGATAGGTAATGCCGACGTTATTGAAGCTGGCATCGATCTTGCCGCCCATGGCCGCGGTCCAGGACGGGCCGTCACCCTGGAAGGGAACTGTCTGGAATTCCACGCCCGCCTCCTTGGAGAGGATGATCGTCGAGAACCAGTCGTCGCCGCCGACCCCGGAATTGCCGACCGTCACGGTGCCGGGATTTTCCTTGGCGGCGTTGATGAGATCGTCAAAATTCTTGTAAGGGCTATCCTTCGCGACCACCACGACACCGGGGTCGGTGACGATATTGGCGATGGGCGTCAATTCGCTGATGTCGTAGGTAATGGCCTCATTCATGATGTAGTTGGTCATCAGCATCGGCGTATTGGTGATGCTGATGGTTTCACCGTCCGGCTCGATCTGCTTGGCCAGCCGGGTCCAGGCGATCGCGCCGACGGCCCCCGGTTGATACTGATTGACGAAGTTGACGCCCATTTCATCGGCGAGAAAAGGCTGCACGAGCTGCGCCAGCGCATCGCTGCCACCCCCTGGCTTGAAACCCATCAGCACGGTGACTTCGTCGCCGCCGACATAGTCCTGCCCGGCTTGGTCTTCCTGCGCCAGCGCCGTGGAAAAACCCATCACGGACGCCAACAGCCCCGCCGTGGTAGCGGCCAATATCCTGGTTTGCATAAAGCGACTCCTCTCATTGTTTTGTTGCTTTCCCCAAACCCAATGGCAACCATAGATACTGTTCTCGCAAATTGTCAATAATATTGTTGACGATTGTTCCAATGCATTATATTGCTAGGCATGGAGGCGCCAATAACGGGCCCAGGGTTCGTTGGCGGATTGCATGAAAAAACAAGAGGAGGGAGGCGAATGGCACCGATGGACAGCGGTGAACGCGGCATGCGCAAGGGCCTGACGAGCTACGGCGATGCAGGTTTTTCGCTCTTTCTACGCAAGGCCTTCATCAAGGGCATGGGCTATTCCGACGACGCCCTGGAGCGCCCGATCATCGGCATCGCCAATACCTACAGTGGCTACAATGCCTGCCACGCCAACGTTCCCGATCTCGTCGAGGCGGTCAAGCGCGGCGTGATGCTGGCCGGCGCGCTACCCGTCGAGTTCCCGACGATATCCATCCACGAAGCCTTCTCGCACCCGACCAGCATGTTCCTGCGCAACCTCATGGCGATGGACACGGAGGAACTGGTCCGCGCGCAGCCGATGGACGCCGTGGTGCTGATCGGTGGTTGCGACAAGACGGTACCCGCCCAGTTGATGGGCGCGGCGAGCGCGGGAATCCCCGCCGTGCAACTCGTCTCCGGGCCGATGCTGACCGGCAGCCATCGCGGCCAGCGCGTAGGCGCCTGCACCGACTGCCGGCATTTCTGGGGGCGCTATCGCGCCGGCGAGATCGACGATCGCGAGATCGCCGAGGTCAACGACCAACTGGTGCCGACCGGCGGAACCTGCGGCGTGATGGGTACCGCCAGCACCATGGCTTGCGTCGTCGAGGCGCTGGGCATGATGGTGCCGGGTAGCGCGACCGCACCGGCGGTCAGCGCCGATCGACGGCGTATCGCCGAAATGAGCGGCCGTTGCGCCGTGCAACTGGCGGCGCGGGGCACCACGCCCGAGCAGATCATGACCCGCCAGGCCTTCGAGAACGCCCTGACCGTGCTGCTGGCGATCGGCGGATCGACCAACGCCCTCGTGCACCTGACGGCAATGGCCGGGCGGCTCGGCATCAAGGTCGACCTGGACGCCTTCGACCGCATCGGGCGACGCGTGCCGGTGCTCGTCGATCTCAAGCCATCCGGCAAGCATTACATGCAGGATCTGCACATGGCCGGCGGCCTGACGACGGTGCTGCGCGAACTTAAGCCGCTACTGCATCTCGATTGCTTGACCGTCAGTGGCAACACGCTGGGCGAGGAGATCGATTCGGCACCGGATTCGTGGGCCCAGGAAATCGTCGCGCCGCTCTCATCGCCGGTTTATCCCCAGGGTGGCATCGCCGTGCTGCGCGGCAACCTCGCGCCCGGCGGGGCGATCGTCAAGCAGTCGGCGGCCACGCCGGGCCTGCTGAAACACACCGGCCGCGCGGTGGTCTTCACCTCGATCGAGGATCTCACCACGCGCATCGACGATCCCGATCTCGATGTCACAGCCGACGATATTCTCGTCTTGCAGAACGCCGGGCCGAAAGGCGCACCGGGGATGCCCGAGGCAGGCTATATGCCGATCCCGCGCAAGCTCGCCAACCAGGGGGTCAAGGACATGGTACGCATCTCGGACGCGCGAATGAGTGGCACGGCCAGCGGCACC
Organism: Modicisalibacter muralis; assembly: GCF_900102945.1. GTDB lineage: Bacteria > Pseudomonadota > Gammaproteobacteria > Pseudomonadales > Halomonadaceae > Modicisalibacter > Modicisalibacter muralis. The sequence goes on from NZ_FNGI01000004.1 coordinate 146,648, forward strand.
ATCGTTTTGCACATCGTGCCCGAAAGCGCCGAAGGCGGCCCGCTGGCGCTGGTGCGCGATGGCGACACCATCGAACTCGATGTCGCGACACGCAGACTCGAGCTTATGGTCGCCGAGAGCGTGCTTGAAGAGAGACGCGCCGAATTCACCCCGCCGCGGCATGCCGGCGCCGAGCGCGGCTACAAGAAGCTGTTTCTCGACAGTGTGCTGCAAGCCGACGAGGGTTGCGACTTTGCCTTCCTCGTGCCCGAGACGAACGACGTCACGCCGAGAGGGAACGCGTCGTGAGCGATCGTCGGCAAGCGCGCATCGCGGCGGATGCGCTTCAAGACGTGTGCCAAGCGGCGTTGTGCTCGGTGGGTCTCGCCCCGGCGTATGCCGCCATCGTCGCCGAGACGCTCGTCGAGGCCGACCTCCTCGGCCATTCGACGCATGGCGCGGCGCTGCTGCCCCGCTACCTGAAGGAACTCGAAGAAGGCCGGATGGCGCGCGATGGCGAGCCGGCGGTGATCAAAGACACTGCCGCGAGCGCTGCCTGGGATGGCCATTACCTGCCCGGCCCGGTGCTGGTTCGCCGGGCACTCGACCAGGCCAGCGAACGTGCGGTTCGTTATGGCATTGCAACGGTGGCCATCGGGCGCAGCCACCACATCGCCTGCCTGGCTGCCTATCTCAAACGGATCACCGACCGGGGGCTGATCGCGGTTATCGCCAGCTCGAGCCCGGCGACACGCTCGGTGGCGCCGTTCGGCGCCGTCGAGGGCGTTTATTCTCCCGACCCGATAGCCGCCGGCTACCCGACCGAGGGCGACCCGGTGCTGATCGATGTCAGCATGTCGATCACCACCAATAGCCTGACCTCGCAACTCGCCAGCGCGGGAGAAAAGCTCGCCCACCCCTGGCTGATCGACGCCGACGGCAACCCGAGCGACGACCCGAGCCTGATCGGCGACGGCTGCGGCGCCTTGCTGCCGATGGGCGGTTTCGATCATGGTCACAAGGGCTTCGCGCTGGGGCTTCTCGTCGAGGCGCTGACATCGGGGCTCGCTGGCCTTGGCCGAGCCGACGAACCGACCCGCTGGGGGGCGTCGGTGCTGGTCATGGTCATCGACCCGAAAAGCCATGGTGGGATAGAAAGCCTCAAACGAGAAACCGGCTTTCTCGCCGATGCCTGCCGAGCCGCCAGCGTAGCCACCGGCAAGCCCGCCGTGCGTTTACCCGGCGAGCGCGCCCTCGCCCTGCGTCAGGAGCAACGAGAAAACGGCGTGCTGCTCAGCCACGCCGCGCTCGAAAAACTCGAGGGTTGCATCGCGCCTGATGCCTGGGCAAAGGCGGGCATCGTTAGCAGCGAGACCTAGCCTCTCAGGCCCAGCGCCTCGCGCTGATGCGCGAACAACTGCGCGCCGGCGCTCTCGGCCAGATCGAGCATGGCGTTGAGCTCGCTGCGTCCGAACGCCGCCGCCTCGGCGGTGCCCTGCACCTCGATCAGCCCGCCGCTCTCGGTCATCACCACATTCATGTCGGTATCCGCGCCGCTGTCTTCCGGGTAATCCAGATCGGCTACCGGCGTGCCCTTGAAGATGCCCACCGACACCGCGCTGACCAGTTCCTTGAACGGATCGGTCTTGATCAGCTTGTCGCGCTGCAAATGGCGAATCGCATCGACCAGCGCCACGCAGCCGCCGGTAATCGCGGCGGTGCGCGTGCCGCCATCGGCCTGGATCACGTCACAATCGACGGTGATGGTGAACTCACCGAGCTTCTTGAGGTTCACCGAAGCGCGCAGCGCGCGGCCAATCAGACGCTGAATTTCCAGCGTGCGCCCGCCCTGCTTGCCGCGTGCGGCCTCGCGCGGGCCGCGGGTGTGCGTGGCGCGCGGCAGCATGCCGTACTCGGCGGTGATCCAGCCCTGACCCTTGCCGCGCAACCAGCGTGGCACGCCGGCCTCGACGCTGGCGTTGCACAGCACCTGGGTATCGCCGAACGACACCAGCACCGAGCCCTCGGCATGGCGGGTGTATTCGCGAATCAGTCGGATCTCGCGGATCTGCTCGGGCTGTCGCCCGCTTGGGCGCCTGGCTGGATGCCCAGTACTTGAATGCATAGCGTCTCTCGAAAATCGGTTCATGGCGTGGGGAATCAAACGTCGGTGCGCCATTCTACACGCTCGCTCACGCGCTTGAATCCGTTACACTGGCTGCGTACCGATTCACGGCTCTGGCCATTCATTCGAGGAACTCGCATGACCCATAGCATGACCGCCTTCACCCGGCAGACCATCGAGGCCGACTGGGGCAGCCTGCAACTGGAACTGCGCTCGGTGAACCAGCGCTATCTGGAGCCGCACTTCCGCCTACCGGAAGCCCTGCGCGACCTGGAACCGGCGTTTCGTGAGGCACTCAGGAATCGCCTGGCGCGCGGCAAGGTCGAATGCACGCTACGCTTCGAACCCGCCGCCGGCGGCGAATCGCTGGCGGTCAATCGCACGCGCCTCGCCGAGCTGGCCCGCGCGCTGCATGAGGTACGTGCCGAGGTGCCCGACGCCGAGATGCCCAACGCCCTGGCGCTGCTCGATCATCCCGGCGTAGTGGAGTCTCGTGGCGCCGACCTGGAAACGGTTCAGCGCGAGGCCCTGGCGCTGTTCGATACTGCTCTGAACGACCTGATCGCCGGGCGCGCCCGCGAGGGCAAGCGCCTCGCCGAGTTGATCCAGAGCCGCCTCGACGGCGTGCGCATCCAGGTCGCCGAGGTGCGTGCCTTGCTGCCAAGCATCCTCGAGCGCCAACGCGCGCAGCTTCTCGAACGTCTCGAAACCCTCAAGGCCGAGCTCGAACCGCAGCGCCTCGAAGCCGAGATCGCCCTGCTCGCCCAGAAGGCTGATGTCGATGAGGAACTCGACCGACTGGAGACCCACGTCACCGAAGTCGAGCGCCAGCTCAAGCAAAAGGGCCCGGTCGGTCGGCGTTTGGATTTTTTGATGCAGGAGCTCAATCGCGAGGCCAATACGCTATCGTCCAAGGCGGTGGTCGCCGAGAGTACCCGCTGCGCGGTGGAACTGAAGGTGCTGATCGAGCAGATGAGGGAACAGATTCAGAATATTGAGTAGCGCTCACCAACTCCAGGCCACGCATAAAATGTTTTACTTATGCAAACAATATCGGACGTAAGTCTATCAAAGACTACGAAAATCTTCCTCAAGCTACTGACAACTAGAAAGTAAATTTGGGAGTCAGTCCCAACAGCGTTGGGACTGGCATATAAGCTGCCAGCCCACCCTCTCCTGATTCAATACTGCGTCTTCTTTCAGTGAGCGATTAGTTCACGGTAAAAGTCTGGGTTGTCTTGTATCGTGGATAATACCTTGGCGGCGAGGCCCGTCGGATTTCGGCGCTTACCTTCCCAGCTTTTGACAGTATCTACACTGGTGCCCAACGCGTCGGCAAACTCTACCTGGGAAACATTGAGCTTGGCGCGAATGGCTTTGACATCAGCCACTTCATGGCGAGTGACACGAGCGGGGTTTTTCCGGCCTTGCTTAATGTCTACGGCTTCTTCCAGGGAAGACTTGAGTTCATTGAAGATGCTCATGTTACACCTCATCTTTCAGCTGTTTCGTTAACGACTTCAATGCCGCCTTTTCTGCTTTTGTTAGGCTGTCCTTCGTGCTTTTGGGGTAGGCAAGCACGAGATAGATAACGTCCTCTATTGCCAAGAAATAGATCACTCTTGCGCCACCACTCTTGCCTTGCCGGCCCGTCGCCATACGGATTTTGCGTAGGCCGCCTGTTCCCTGGATGAGGTCACCCTTGTCGGGTTGGGCGATCAGCTCTCGCTGCAAGTCCTTTAATTCATCATCTGTGGCGATCTTTTGTACCTGACTGGTGAAGGTAGAGGTCTCGATAAACTCAATGGCATGCGACACTCGCGACAAACTCCTTTTCCTTATTTACAGAATAGGAGTACATAGTACACCTTGTCAATGACTATGCGATGTCAGGCGCTTTCCACCGCCGCAGCCCGATCCACCCACAACCCCACATAGAAAATCACCAAGCCACCCGCCGCCAGCGCGGCGCCGACCAAGCCAGTCGACGACCAGGCGAAACCGAGCTTGACGGTGACACCAGCGAGCAAGGCGCCGAGTGCATTGGCGCCATTGAAGGCGGCGTGATTGAGCGAGGCGGCCATGGTCTGGGCATCCTCGGCGACGTCCATCAGGCGCGTCTGCAACGCCGGGCCCAGCGCCATGCTGGTGCCGACCAGGCCGACGAAAAACATCCCCAGCCATATAGAATTGGCGGCAAAGTAGAACAGCCCTTGAACGACCAGGCACCAGATCAGAATGCCGGGAATGGCGCGCAGCAGGTTCTTGTCCGCCATGCGTGCGCCGGCCAGATTGCCGACGATGGTGCCGACGCCGAAGATCACCAGCACCAGCGGCCCCAGCGCCTCGGCCATGCCGGCCTGCTCGGTCAGCGTCGGCATCACGTAGCTGAATATCGCAAACATGCCGCCGAAGCCGATACAGGCCACGCCCAGGGTGAACAGCACGCGCTGCTTGACCAGCGCCGACAGCTCGCGGCGCGGGCTGGCCAGAGGGTTGGCGGGCTGAAAGGGCACCCAGAGCCCGATCAGCAGCGCGGTGAGCAGGGCGATGACGCCCACCCCGGCGAAGGCGACCTGCCAGCCAAGCAGATTGCCGGCCCAGGTGGCCAGCGGCGCGCCGATCAGGATCGCCGTGGTCAGCCCAAGCATCACCCGGCTTACCGCGCGGGCACGCTCGTCGATCGGTACCGCGGCAGCGGCGACCAGCGCGGCGACGCCGAAATAGGCGCCATGCGGCAGCCCGGCGAGAAAGCGCAGCAGCACGAACGACCAGAAATCCGGGGCGAAGGCGCTGGCGATATTGCCGATGGCGAATACCAACATCAGCGCGATGAGCAATCCACGCCTCGGCACGCGAGCGGCCAGCGCGGAGATCAACGGTGCGCCCACCACCACGCCGAGGGCGTAGCTGCTGATGGCGTAGCCGACATCGGGCACGGCGACCCGAAGATCGCTCGCCACCCGGCTCATCAGCCCCATGATAACGAACTCGCCGGTACCGATGCCGAAACCACCCAGCGCCAGGGCCAGCTCGGCCAGGCGCGGGCGAGAGAGGGTCAGGCTCAAGCGTCTTTCACCGACCAGGTTAGCGTCTCGCCGGCGCGAAACGGCACCAGACGCCGCTCACCGTCGCCGATCGACTCGGGCACCGTCACCGGCTCGCGAACCAGTTCGATGAATTCCGCGTTGGGCGCCAGCCCGTAGAAGGCCGGCCCATTGAGCGAGCAGAACGCCTCGAAATGCTCAAGCGCGGCCTCTTCCTCGAACACCGTGGCGTAGACCTCGAGCGCGGTGGGCGCATTGAATACCCCGGCGCAGCCGCAGCTCGTCTCCTTGGTGCTGGCCACGTGTGGCGCCGAGTCGGTGCCCAGGAAAAAGCGCGAGTGGCCGCTGGCAATGGCCTCGCGCAGCGCCTGCTGGTGAACGTTGCGCTTCAATATCGGCAGGCAATAGAGATGCGGGCGAATGCCGCCGACCAGCATGTCGTTGCGATTGTGCGCCAGGTGCTGCGGGGTGATCGTCGCCGCCAGGAACTCGTTGCCCTCGCTCACGTACTGCGCCGCTTCACGGGTAGTGATGTGCTCGAAGACCACCTTGAGCTCGGGGAACTGACGGCGAATGTCTTCCATCACCTCGTCGATGAAGACCTTCTCGCGATCGAAGACATCCACATGGCCGTGAGTCACCTCGCCATGAATCAACAGCGGCATGCCGATGCGCTGCATCGCCTCGAACAGCGGGTAGATCGCCTGGACGTCGCGGATGCCGTGGGCGGAATTGGTCGTGGCGTTGGCCGGATAGAGCTTGGCGGCGGTGAACACGCCGTCATTGTAGCCGCGCTCGAGCTCATCGGCGGTCACGCTCTCGCTCAGGTAGCAGGTCATCAACGGCGTGAAGTCGTGCCCTGCCGGCAACGCGGCGACAATCCGCTCGCGATAGGCGCGAGCCGCCACCACCGTGGTCACCGGCGGCGCCAGATTGGGCATGACGATGGCGCGTCCATAGCGCGCGCTGGTGTAGGGCAGCACCCTCGCCATCAGCTCGCCGTCGCGCAGATGCAGGTGCCAGTCGTCGGGGCGGCGGATGCGTAGCGAGGTAGCGGGGGCGGTCATGTCAGGACTCCGGGTGAGATGAATGGGTCGATGTAGACGAACGACGTCTTAACAATAATACCAGTGCGGCGGCCGCCAATAATGCGACGAATCCGGAAAATCCCACGCCGGTGGCGGAAAGGCCGATGACACGCGCCGTCAGCCCGATACCCAGCACCGGGATCGACAGCGCCACATAGGTCACGACGAAGAACGTCGAAGTCACCGCGCCGCGTTGGTTGGCCGGGCTTGCCGCCGTGACCGCGCCGAGCCCGGCGCGAAAGGCGATGCCCTGGCCCAGCCCGACGATCAGCGCACCCGCCACGAAGCACCCCAGCGAGGCGAGCCCGATACCCACGCCGACCAGCCCCGCGCCGACGATGACCACGCCACAGCCCAACGGCAAGCGGTTGCGCTCGACCAGGCGACCCTGCAGGAACTGCCCGAGCGTGGAGGCGAAGAACACCACGCCGGCGACGAGGCCGATCAGCGCCAGATTGGAATAGCCCAGCACCTCGCCCATGAAGGCCGGCGCGGTGGCGGTGAAAAAGCCCAGCACCGCGAATCCCGCGAAGCCGGCGATCGCCGCCGGTAGAAATACCCCGCGTACTTCGGCGGGTATGTTCAGGCGCTGTAGCCGCAAGCGCGGATGCGGCGGTCGCTCGACCGTTTCCGGGGCCAACCACACGGCGACGAAGGCCAGCGCCAGTAACCCCAGGTGCCCGGCGTAGGCAAGATGCAGCGGCCATGGCGCAGTCTGCCCCAGCAGGCCGGCGACGACCGGCCCCAGGCCCAGCCCGCCCATGTTGGCGGCGGTGGCGACGAAGGTCGCCGAACGTTGCCAGTGGCGTGGCGCCAGCTCGATCACCGCCACGGTCGCCGTGCCGGTGAAGACACCGGCCGAAACACCCGACAGCACGCGCCCGGCGAGTAGCCCGCTCAGGCCATCGCTGACCAGAAACAGGCCATCGCTGAGGGCGGCGGCGACCAGCCCGGCGAACAATAGCGGGCGCCTGCCGACCTGGTCCGACCAGCGCCCGGTGCCGATCAGTGCAGCGATCACGCCGACCGCGTAGGCGGCGAAGATCACCGTGATCATCAATTGCGAAAAGCCGAAGCGCTGCTGATAGACAGGATAGAGCGGTGTCGGCAGCGTCGCGCCCAGCATGACCGTCAGAAAGGCGAAGGCCACGCCGCAAAAGGCCAGTCGCGAGGAAGGCGACGGATGAGTCATGAGCGTCCTTGTTCGAGGGCCGAATGCGACAGTGTAGAGCCAGCGCCGCATTATGCGATAATGCGCGCTTTCCCGCAGCGGCTCGACTCAACCGCGCAATCGGATATTGGAACTCATGTCACAAGGTAGCTTCAATAACGGCACGCTCTACATCGTTTCCGCGCCTTCCGGGGCCGGCAAGACCAGCCTGGTGCGCGCGCTGCTCGAGCGCCTCGACGCTATCCAGGTGTCGGTGTCGCATACCACGCGGCCGATGCGCCCCGGCGAGGTCGACGGTATCAACTACCACTTCGTCGATGTCGCCACCTTCGAGCGGATGATCGCACGCGGCGACTTCTTCGAGCATGCCCAGGTGTTCGACAACCACTACGGCACCTCGCGCCCGGCGGTACAGGCATTGCTTGCCGCCGGCCAGGACGTGATTCTCGAGATCGACTGGCAGGGCGCGCGTCAGGTGCGCGCGCAGATGCCCGAAGCGGTGTCGGTGTTCGTGTTGCCGCCCTCGCGCGAGGCGCTGCATGAGCGCCTGTCGGCGCGCGGCACCGACGACGCCACGGTGATCGCCCGGCGCATGCGCGACGCGGTCAGCGAGATGTCGCACTTCGACGAGTACTCGCACATCGTCATCAACGACGATTTCGCTACCGCCGTGGCCCAACTGGCCGGCCTGGTGCTCGCCGAGCGTGCCAAGCTGACGCGGGTTCGCGAGCGTCACGGGGCGCTGCTGGCGGCGCTCTTGTCAGGTATCGAAGGGGTCGAGTAAACTGATGGGTCCCTACCCCGCGATTTCAGGGGCTGTGCGTCGTACCAGCCTCGTCACGCTGTTTCACTTTATCGGCAAATTCAGGAATACGTTCATGGCGCGAGTTACCGTAGAAGATTGTCTCGATCACGTCGAAAACCGCTTCAAGCTGGTGATGATCTCCACCCAGCGCGCCCGCCAGTTGGCACGCGGTACCCGTGACGCCCAGCTGCCCTGGGAAAACGACAAGCCCACCGTGATGGCGCTGCGCGAAATCGCCGCCGGCCAGATCGATGAAAACGTTCTCAACGAGCCGGTCGAGGCGCCGGTACGCATTCGCCCGGAACCCAGCGCTGAATTCGACGCCTGAGCTCGACGCCATTCGTTCGACTCAGCGGCTGACGAATCATCAGGCGATGTTTTACAGGATAGGCGCGCCGCATGTTCACCATCGATGACCTGGCCGACCGCCTCGGCGGCTATCTCCCAGCGGACGAGATCCAGCAGGTCAAGCGCGCCTTCTATTACGCCGAGCAGGCCCACGACGGCCAGCGGCGACGTTCCGGCGAGCCCTACGTCACCCACCCCCTCGCCGTCTCCAATATCCTCGCCAACATGCACATGGACCATCAGAGCCTGATGGCCGCCATGCTGCACGACGTGATCGAAGACACCGGTATCTCCAAGGATGCGTTGTCCGTGCAATTCGGCGAACCGGTGGCGGAGCTGGTCGATGGCGTCTCGAAGCTGACCCAGATCACCTTCGAGGACAAGGCCGTCGCCCAGGCCGAGAACTTCCAGAAGATGGTCATGGCGATGTCCAAGGACATCCGGGTGATCATCGTCAAGCTCGCCGACCGGCTGCACAACATGCGCACGCTCGGCGCGCTGCGCCCCGACAAGAAGCGCCGCATCGCCCGCGAGACGCTGGAGATCTACTCGCGGATCGCCAGTCGCCTGGGCATCAACACCATCCGCGTCGAGCTCGAGGACCTGTCGTTCCAGGCCCTGTATCCGATGCGCGCCGAGCGCATCAAGCGCGCCGTGTCCAAGGCGCGCGGCAATCGCCGCACGATGATCCGCCAGGTGCAGACCAGCCTGCAGCATTGCCTCGACGACGATGGCCTGCCCGGCACCGTGGTCGGCCGCCAGAAGCATCTGCTGTCGATCTATCGCAAGATGCGCGATCAGCGCAAGCCGTTCGCCGAGATCATGGACGTGTTCGGCTTTCGTATCATCACCGAGGACGTCGACACCTGCTATCGCATCCTCGGCGCGGTGCACAACCTCTACAAGCCGGTCCCCGGACGCTTCAAGGATTACATCGCGATCCCCAAGGCCAACGGCTATCAGAGCCTGCACACCACCCTGTTCGGCGCCAGCGGCATACCCATCGAGGTGCAGATCCGCACCCGCGAAATGGAGGCGATGGCCAACAACGGCATCGCCGCGCACTGGCTGTACAAGGCCGGCCAGACCGAGCGACCGATCGCCGCCGGCAGCCATGCGCGAGCGCGCGAATGGGTGCGCGGGCTGCTCGAAATGCAGCGCCATGCCGGCAACCCGCTGGAGTTCATCGAACACGTCAAGAACGACCTTTTTCCCGACGATACCTACGTGTTCACGCCAAAAGGCGACATCATGGAGCTGCCGCGCGGCGCCACTGCGGTCGACTTCGCCTACGCCGTGCATACCGACATCGGCAATAGCTGCATCGCCTGTCGCATCGACCGTCACCTGGCGCCGCTGTCGAGCCGCTTGGAAAGCGGCCAGACGCTGGAGATCATCACCGCGCCCGGCGCGCGCCCCAATCTGGCCTGGCTAAGCTTCGTGATCACCGCCAAGGCACGTTCGGCGATCCGCCATGCGCTCAAGCACCAGCAGCGCACCGAGTCGATACAGCTCGGTCGGCGGCTGCTCAACAAGGCCCTCGCCGACTTCGAGACCAGCCTCGAGGAACTGCCTCAGGGTCAACTGGCAGGACTGCTCGACGAGTTCGAAATCAAGCACGCCGACGACCTGCTCGAATCCATCGGCCTGGGCACGCGCATGGCCTACGCCGTGGCCCGCCGGCTTGCCGAATCACAGATTGCCGGGGGACTTTCCGGCACCGTGACCGGCAGCGGCCAGGACGGCCCGGTGGTGATCAGCGGCACCGAAGGCATGGTGCTGAGCTTTGCGCGCTGTTGCCACCCGTTGCCCGGCGACCCGGTGATCGGCCACCTGTCGGTGGGCAAGGGCATCGTCGTGCACCGCGACGACTGCCGTAACATCAATGAGTTGCGCAACGACCCCGAGAAGCTCTTCAGCCTGGAATGGTCGGCGGAAATCAGCGGCGATTTTCCGGTGGCGCTGCGCATCGAAATGGAAACCCGGCGCGGCATGGTCGCCGAACTGGCCAGCCTGGTCACCGACGCCGATGCCAACATCGAGCGCATCGGCATCGAGGAGCGCGACGCGCGGCTATCGATCGTCAATCTGACCCTGGCCGTGCGCGATCGCGTGCACTTGGCACGAATCATCAAACGCATGCGCAACCTGCACCACATCGGCAAGATCAACCGCGTCCACAACTGAATCGCTGCCATCGCCCCGCCGTGCACTACGCGGCGGGGCGATGGCTTTTGTTTTTCACTGAAGCACGACAACCGGGCATAACCGCAACCAAGGAGTCACTCATGAGCAACAAAGCCGTGATCAACACCGACAAGGCCCCCGCCGCCATCGGCCCTTATTCCCAGGCGATCAAGGCCGGCAATACCGTCTACCTGTCCGGGCAGATTCCGCTCGACCCGCAGACCATGGATCTGGTTTCCGACGATTTCGAGGCCCAGGCACGCCAGGTCTTCACCAATCTCACCGCCGTCTGCGAGGAAGCCGCCGGCTCGCTCCAGGATATCGTCAAGCTCAACCTCTACCTGGTCGACCTGGATAACTTCGCCATCGTCAACAAGGTCATGGAGGAGTTCTTCAAGGCGCCCTTCCCGGCGCGCGCGGCGGTCGGCGTCAAGGCCCTGCCCAAGGGCAGCCAGGTGGAAGCCGAGGCGGTCATGGTCATCGGCGACTAGATCTTCCATGCGACTGTTCTTCGCCCTGTGGCCCGATGACGCGCTGCGTGGGCGACTCGCGGCGCTGGCCCGCGATACCCAGCGGGATTGTGGCGGACGCCCCACGGCGCCCGCCAAGCTCCACCTGACACTGGCCTTCATCGGCGATGTCGCTCCCGAGAGCGCCGATGCGCTGGCGGCACTCACCGCCACGCTGCCCTGCCCGGGTGGGGAATGGACCCTCGACCGCCTCGGCCACTTCCGCCGCGGCGGTATCGCCTGGGCCGGCAGCCAGGCGCCTTCGCCGCCCCTCGAAGCGCTGAATCGGCAGCTCTGCCGGGCCCTCGTCAGCCTGGATCTGGCAACGCCATCCCAGCGCTTTCTGCCTCACGTGACCCTGCTACGCCAGGCGCGGAGGGCTCCTGTGAGGAGCCTCTCCCCGCCCCTGGCATGGCACTATAGGCGAGTCGCACTGGTGCATTCCCGCTACGCCGATGGCCGCCATGATTACGTCACGCTGGCCCGCACGCCGCTGCCTTGATCGACGTTATCGATCGGCATATGGGAATTCGCTAGCTTGCCACGTCGCCTCAGGCCTTTTCCGGCTCGATCCGGCCTTCGCTGGCCAGCACCTGGGCATAGCCCTCGCGGAAGGTCGGGTAACGGAAGCGATAGCCGGTTTCACACAAACGCGTGTTATCGCAGCGTTTGCTGGAACGCCGCCGCAGCGGCGACTGGATCGTTTCGACGGATTCGACCTTCAAGCGCTTGGCCAGCCAGGTCATCACCTCATGCAGCGGCACCGGCTCGCAGTCGCTAGCCAGATACAGATCGTCGAGGCTCTCGCCACCCAGGGCCAGCTCGATCAAATGCGCCAGCACGCCGGCACAGTCGTCACGATGAATGCGATTGGAGTACATTGGAGGCGTGGCGGCGGCGATTCGGCCTTCGCGCACCTGGCGAATCAACCGGTCGCGGCCCGGGCCATAGATACCCGAGAAGCGCACCACCGTACCGGGTAGCGGGTGTTCGATCAGCGCGCGTTCCGCCTCGAGCATCAATTGGCCGGAAAAGCCGGTAGGCTGAGTCTCGGCAGCCTCGTCGACCCGTTCGCCATCCTGCTGAGGATAAACGCTGGTCGATGAGACGAAGAACACCCTGGCCGGCGAGTGCGCGCGATGACTGAACTCCGCCAGCACCGCTTTGAGGCCATCGGGGTAGGCCGCTCGATAGGCGCTCTCTTCGAAATGATCAGCACTCGCCACATAGACGACGATATCGGCGTCGGGCAGGGCCGCGAGGGCGCCCTCGGCGTTGATATCCAGTGCCAGCGGCTCGATACCGTGGCCTTTGAGGGATTGAGGATGGCGCCGAACACCTATCACCCGGTGTCCCGCCTCGATAAGCTGTTGGCCGAGCGTCGTGCCGATGTCGCCGCAGCCGAGAATCAGACTCGTCTTCTTCACCTTTACCTGGCTCCTTGGTAAAACGAACCTTAACCCATCGTTTCGACAGGATGCCCATCCGGGCCGAACCATGACTCTAACAGAACTCCGGTACATCGTAACCTTGGCTCAGGAACGTCATTTCGGGCGCGCCGCCGAGCATTGCTTCGTCTCCCAGCCGACCCTGTCGGTGGCCGTGAAGAAGCTCGAGGAAGAGCTTGGCGTGGCGCTTTTCGAGCGTTCCAAGTCCACCGTTCAGGTCACCCCACTGGGTGAAAAGATCATCGAGCAGGCCCAGCGCGTGCTTGAGCAGGCCAGTGTGATCCGCGAGTTGGCCAACGAGGGCAAGGACCAACTGAGCAGCCCACTGCGCATCGGGGCCATTTACACCATCGGGCCCTACCTGTTTCCCCACCTGATTCCCGAGCTGGCGCGCAGCGCGCCACAGATGTCGCTGTACATCGAGGAGAACTTCACCGCCGAACTGCGCCGCAAGCTGAGAAGCGGCGAGCTTGATGCGATCATCATCGCGCTGCCGTTCACCGAGGCCGACGTGGTCACTCGCGCACTCTACGACGAGCCTTTCGAGGTCCTGCTACCCAGCGGGCACCCCTGGACCAACCGTACCAGCATCGACAAGCAGGACCTACTCGAGGAGCGCTTGCTGCTGCTTGGCGAAGGCCATTGTTTTCGCGATCAGATTCTCGAGGCCTGCCCGGCGATCAGCGCGCATCTCAACAGCCCTGCCAACACCCTCACCGCCGAGGGTGGCTCGCTGGAAACGATTCGTCACATGGTTGCCTCCAGGCTGGGTATCACCGTACTGCCGCAATCGGCCATCGGCACCGGGCATTACGAGAGCGGCATGCTCGAAAGCCGGCCCTTCACCCCCGAGGCGCCGAGTCGTACCGTGGCGATCGCCTGGCGCGCCAGCTATCCACGGCCCAAAGCCATCGATGCGTTGATCAATGCCGTCACCGCGTGCCGCCAACATCGGCTCGATGCCGTGCCGGCATGAGTCGTCCGTTACTCGCGGAGCCGGTCACCGCGCTGGCCGGGGTCGGCGAGGCGCTGGCCGCCAAGCTCGCGCGGCTGCGCATCGCGTGCGTCGCCGACTTGTTGTTCCATCTGCCGCTGCGTTATCAGGACCGTACCCGCATCACCCCGATCGGCACGCTGCGCGCCGGTCAGGAAGCGGTGATAGACGGCGAAGTGTGCGCCGCCGAGGTCGTCATGGGCCGGCGGCGCAGCCTGCTGGTGCGTCTCAAGGATGGCTCGGGCATTCTCAGCCTGCGCTTTTTCCACTTCGCGCCGGCTCAGCAGCAACAATTCAGCCGCGGCGCGCACGTGCGCTGTTTCGGCGAGGCACGCGCCGGCGCCACTGGGCTTGAGCTGTACCATCCCGAATATCGCCTGCTGCGCCAGGGCGACGCGCCGGTCGAGGAACATCTGACGCCGATCTACCCGACCACCGAAGGGCTCAATCAGGCGCGCCTGCGCGGGCTGATCGGCCAGGCACTCAAGGCGCTGGCCGATGCCCCCGAAACGCTGCCGGACGGCATTCCCGAGCCGCTGCGCGAGCGCTTTCGGCTACCCGAACTGCATGCGTGCCTGTGCTATCTGCACGAGCCGCCGCCGGATGCCGACCTCGAGCGCCTGGCCACCGCCAGTCACCCTACCCAGCGCCGTCTGGCACTCGAAGAATTGCTCGCGCATCAGCTCAGCCTGCGCCAGGTGCGCCTGCGCATTCAGGCCGATGGCGCCCCGACGCTGCCCTCGGGTCGCGGCTTGCAGGCGCGCTTTATCACCCAGTTGCCGTTTGCGCTGACCGGCGCCCAGCGCCGCGTGCTCGATGAGATCGCCCGCGACCTGGAAGCTCCGATGCCGATGCTGCGCCTGCTGCAGGGCGATGTCGGTTCGGGCAAGACGGTGGTCGCGGCGATGGCCGTGCTACAGGCCATCGCCGGTGGCTGCCAGGCGGCGGTGATGGCGCCCACCGAGATTCTCGCCGAGCAGCACTTCCGCAACTTCCGCGACTGGTTCTCGCCGCTGGGCATCGAGGTCGCCTGGCTGGCCGGCAAACTCAAGGGCAAGGCACGGCTCGACACCAAGGCGGCGCTCGCCGACGGTCGCGCCCAGGTCACGGTGGGTACCCATGCGCTGTTTCAGGACGATGTGCATTTTCAGCGCCTGGGCCTGGCGATCATCGACGAGCAGCACCGTTTCGGCGTCCACCAGCGCCTCGCGCTGCGCCAGAAAGGCGAAGCCGGCGGCCTGACGCCGCACCAGTTGATCATGACCGCCACGCCCATCCCGCGCACCCTGGCGATGAGCGCCTACGCCGATCTCGACCTGTCGGTGATCGACGAGTTGCCACCCGGGCGCACCCCGGTGCAAACGGTCGCGGTACCCGACGAACGCCGCCCCGAGGTGGTCGAGCGCATCCGCCGCGCCTGCGCCGAAGGTCGCCAGGCCTATTGGGTCTGCACACTGATCGAGGAATCCGAAGCGCTGCAATGCCAGGCCGCCGAGGCGACCCGCGACGCGCTGACCGAAGCGCTGCCGGAGCTGGCCATCGGCCTGGTTCACGGGCGCATGAAATCCACCGAGAAGGCTGCGGTGATGGACGCCTTCAAGGCCGACGAGCTAGACCTGCTGGTCGCCACCACGGTCATCGAGGTGGGCGTCGACGTGCCCAATGCCAGCCTGATGATCATCGAGAACCCCGAACGCCTCGGCCTGTCGCAACTCCACCAGCTGCGCGGTCGGGTCGGCCGTGGCGGCACCGAGAGCTTCTGCGTGCTGCTCTATCACCCGCCGCTGTCGGCGCACTCCCGCGAGCGCCTGGGCGTGATGCGCGAGACCAGCGACGGCTTTCGCATCGCCGAGAAGGATCTCGAGCTGCGCGGCCCCGGCGAAGTGCTGGGCACTCGCCAGACCGGCCTGGCGCAGATGAAGATCGCCGATCTGGAACGCGACCGCGACCTGCTCGAGCGGGTCAGCCCACTCGCCAAAGCATTACTCGAGGAAGCCCCGGACGCCAGCGATGTGCTGATCCGGCGCTGGTTGGGTGAGGAGGCGGGGCGTTACGGGCAGGTATAGAGACGAGAGCTAGAAGCTAGAAGCTAGAAGCTAGAAGCTAAGGATGGTCTCGGCTCTTGGCTTTTCCTTCAAGCCGCTTCGCGGCGTACTTCCAGCTTCCAGTCGCGTAGCGACGCTCTTCTAGCTTGCGTCAGCCGCGAAGCGGCGCTCTTACAGCTTCCCGCTGCGAAGCAGCGGCCTCACATCTTGCCCAGCAATTTCTGCAACCGGGTCAGATCCTTCGAGTCGCCGACCAGGCGCACGCGGCCATCGATCATGCCGTCGAGAAAAGCCTGCTGAGTGGGTTTCTTGAGGATCGCCAGCGCCGCTTCGGCGTCGCGAAAACGCAGTTCGAGATCGAGATCCACCGGCAAGCCCGACGCACTGTGAATGCCTTTTGGCGTCATGCGATAGTGACGCGCGATGGCCAGATCCTCGGTGGCGATGCCCCAATCCAGGCGGTTCAGTTCACCGAGCGTCTCCCGAAAGCGGGCATTCCCACGCCGAGCACGCTTGAGCATCAGGCCAAGCAGCCACAGCACCAGTCGCAGCTTCATGACGCTCCTGACCAATCACGTTGAGTAAAAATCGCCGGCTGCGAGCGCAACCGGCGTGACCTGAGAGCCTGATGACGATATGTAGCAGCCGGCTCTCACTTTACTTCATACGATACTTCAAAAACGACTACGAGTTACTTACTTGGCGACGGCGTCCTTGAGGGCCTTGCCGGCCTTGAAGGCCACGGTCTTGCTGGCCGGGATGGTCAACGACTCGCCGGTCTGCGGGTTCTTGCCGGTGCGTGCGGCACGTTCACGAACGGTGAAGGAGCCGAAACCAATCAGCGATACATCCTGCCCCTTGGCGACGGTGCCGGTGATCTCATCGAGAATCACGTTGAGCACCTGACCAGCTTTGTCCTTTGATAGATCGGCACGCTCGGCAATCGCCGCGGCGAGTTCTGGCTTGCGCATAAAGCCCTCCTGGGTTTGGCATTAGCACGGCGGACCAACCGCCGTTTGTTGTTCTTGAGCACGGGTTGATTTAGCAATCCCCGCAGTAAGACTATAACCTGCGGGGGCATGACGTCACTAGACTAGCAACGCCGGTGCCGCTCGCGCCAGTTCGACTTTCCTCCGCACGCAGGCGCCTGTCAACGCAAAGCCGATCAACCGTCCCTGCTTATCTTCGGCCAACGCCGCCAGATCGGCGCCTTCTCCTTCGATTCGCCAGCGCTCGGGCGGGGTCCGCGGCGCCAATGCGACCACTGGGCACGCCGGTGTCTTGACCAGCACCGGCCAGGGGCCATAGCTGACCGCCGTCGGCGTGCCGGCGAGGGTGGCGGCCAATGCCCGGGCGCTGGCCTGCAACGGTTGCACGTACATCGCGTTGACGCCGGCGACGCAGGCCACGTCGCCCAGCGCGTAAATGCCGGGCGCCGAGGTGGCGAGGTAACGATCGGTATGAATTCCCGCCGCGCTGGTTTCGAGACCGGCATCGAGCGCCAGCTCGCTACGCGGCACCAGGCCGGTGGCGATCAGCACCAGGTCGGCGTCCAAGGCATGGCCGTCATCGAGCGCCAGACTGACGTCGCCGCCCGTGACGCTCAGCGAATCGAGGCCACGCCCCAGGTGCAAGTCGACGCCGCTATCGGCCAGGGCTTCGCCCAGCACCCGACCCAGCGGTTCGGGCAGTAGTCGGGCCAGCGGAGCGCTTTCAGGGGCGATCAACGCCACCTCGTGACCGCCCGCGACCAGATCGTTGGCGAATTCGCAGCCCACCAGCCCGGCGCCGATGATCGCTATCCGCGCGCGATGCCGAGGCGCACGCTGGCGCAGCGTCTCGAGTGCCGCGTAAAAGGCGCGATAGTCGTCGAGATCGTTGATGGTGAACGCGCGTCCGCGCAGCGCTTCGGGGATGGCAAACGGTGGGCGCGGCACGGCGCCGGTGGCGATCACCAGTTCACCGTAGGCAAGCCGCTCGGCGCCGATCGAAAGCTCCCCGGCGGCGACATCGATGGCATCGACCCGGGTATGCGTGCGCACCACGGCGCCCAGTTGATCGGCGACCTCCAGGGCGCTGCGACTCGCCAGCTTCTCGGGCGGCAGGCGCTTGGCGAAACCGGTGGACAGCAACGGCTTGGAATAGTCGTCGCCGCTATCCGCGCTGATCAGGACGATCGCGCGTTGCGGATCCCGGGCGCGTAACTGGCGAGCCAGGCCCAGGCCGGCCATGCCGGTGCCGAGAATGGTCAGCGGTGCGCTCATGGGGCTCCTGGTCGTGACGATGATCGGCCGCGCAGCGGCGTCGGCGAGAACGTCGGTAACGCGATTCATGAAAGCCGCATGTTACACTAGCGCCCCCGTTTTGACCCGGAGTTCGCGGTGCGCGACGACGTTTTTCTCGGTCCCGATCGGTACCTGGCATGGCGCCCCGCCGCGGCCTGGCGACCGGCCATGAGCGCCGGTTGGTGGCACTGGGTAGCCTCCACCGACTCGCTGACCGCGCGCCTGATCGATGCCGCCCATGGCGATTTCGGCGTGCGCCTGCTCACCCAGCGCCTCGACCGCCCGCGCCGCGACGAGGCGCTGGCGCTGGATATTCCCTTCACGCAGCGGGTCTGGCGCCGCGAAGTGGCGCTGTGCGCCGCTGGAAACCCCTGGGTGGTAGCGCGCTCGGTGGCACCGCTGGCGCAGTTGCGCGGCCAGCGCCTGGGCCAGCTCGGCGAGCGCTCGCTGGGCAGTTGGCTGTTTCGCCAGCCGGATCTCGAGCGTGGCCCGATCGACGTCACCCGCCAATCGGCGCCGTTTCATGTCGAGCGCGGCCCCTGGGGTCGGCGTTCGCTGTTCCAGCATGGCCGCTTCCAGGTGCTGGTGCAGGAGTTCTTTTTGGCGCGCATGGCGGATGAACTGAACCTGCCCAGGCGATAAGCTGTTGCTGTCCATGTCGCCCGGAGCCGCTCCATTTGCTGTCTGAGATCGTTTCAAGGATATCCCATGCCCGCCCCCGACTCGTCGAGCCATTCATCGCATAAAGGGCTTCCACGCGGCCTCGCGCGCTTGCCCGATTTTCTGCAGCTGACCCGTCTCGACCGGCCGATCGGCACCTGGCTGCTGATGTGGCCGACGATGTGGGCGCTGTGGGTCGCCGCCGAGGGCCTGCCCGCGCGCGATACGCTGCTGATCTTCGTCGTCGGGGTGTATCTGATGCGCGCCGCCGGCTGCGTGATCAACGACTACGCCGACCGCCGCGTCGATGGCCATGTCAAGCGCACCCAGACCCGCCCGCTGGCCACCGGGCGCATCAGCGAGGGCGAGGCCAAGGGGCTGTTCGTGGCGCTGGTCGTTGCCGCCTTCGTGCTGGTGTGCTTCACCAATGCGTTCACCGTGATGCTCTCGGTCGGCGGCGTGATACTGGCGTTCATCTATCCGTTCATGAAGCGCTACACGCACTGGCCGCAGGTATTTCTCGGCGCGGCCTTCTCGTGGGCGATTCCCATGGCCTTCGGCGCGGTATTGGGTAGCTTGCCGGCGGAGGCCTGGCTGCTGTTTCTCGCCAACGTCGCCTGGACGGTGGCCTACGATACCCAGTACGCGATGGTCGACCGTGACGACGACCTTAAGATCGGCATCAAGTCCACCGCGGTGCTGTTCGGCGATTACGACCGGCTGATGATCGGCCTGCTGCAACTGGCCTGCCTGACGCTCCTGGCGGTGGTCGGCTCGCGTTTGGCGCTGGGCGGCTTCTTCTGGTTGGGGCTTGCCGCGATGGCGCTGATCTTCGTCTATCAGCACTGGCTGATTCGCAACCGCTCCCGCGAGCGCTGTTTCCAGGCCTTTCTCAACAATCACTGGGCGGGACTCGTGCTGTTTGCCGGGCTGGCGCTGGACCTTTGGCCCGTCAGCTTGTATTAAGGAGCGACTGTCATGTCGCTGTCATAACAGCGCGTTCTAATCGTCATCGTCCTGTCATCGCGGGTGCGTATGGATGGCATCCGCTTACCGCACGAGGCAAGGTGAATGACATCAAAGACCGTTCTTATCGTCGATGACGAAGCGTCGATTCGTGAAATGATCGCGGTAGCCCTGGAAATGGCCGACTACCGCGTGCTCGAGGCCGACAACGCCCAGACCGCCCACGCCATGGTGGTCGACAACAAGCCCGACCTGCTGCTGCTCGACTGGATGATGCCCGGCACCAGCGGCATCGAGCTGGCGCGACGCTTGAAGCGCGAGGAAACCACCGCCGAGTTGCCGATCATCATGCTCACCGCCAAGAGCGAGGAGGACAACAAGATCCTGGGTCTGGAAGCCGGCGCCGACGATTACATCACCAAGCCGTTCTCGCCACGCGAACTGGTGGCGCGTCTCAAGGCGGTGCTGCGACGCGCCACGCCACGCGGTATCGAAGACGCGGTTGAAATCGATGGGCTGATGCTCGACCCGGCCAGCCATCGCGTCTCGTCGAACGGCCTGGCGCTGGAGATCGGCCCCACCGAGTACCGCCTGCTGCAATTCTTCATGACCCACCAGGAGCGCGCCTATACGCGTGGCCAGTTGCTCGACCAGGTATGGGGCGGCAACGTTTATGTCGAGGAGCGTACCGTCGACGTGCACATCCGCCGCCTGCGCAAGGCGCTCGGCGAGCCCCATCAGCACCTGATCCAGACCGTGCGCGGCACCGGCTACCGCTTCTCGGCCAAGGGTTGATCCACGGCTCATGTACTACTGGACCAACGAACTCTGGCGGCTGGCCTATCTGGTCGGCGGGCTGGGGGCGTTGGGCTGGGTACTCGGCGAGCCGGGCTGGGGGCTGGCTGGCGGGCTGGGTCTGTTCGTTTTTATACATCTCAGACATCTGCGCGAGCTGTATGTCTGGCTGATTCGGCATCCGCATCAGGAACCCCCGGTCGGCACCGGCGTGTGGGGCGATCTGTTCGATCGCCTGTATCGCTATCACAAGCATCAGCGCCAGACCCAGCAGCGCCTGCGCGACATCATCCGCCGCGTACAGGACTCCTCGGAGGCGATGCGCGACAGCGTGGTGATGCTCGACCGACGCGGCGACCTGGAGTGGTGGAACAGCGCCGCCGAGGCCATGCTGGGCCTGCAAGCCGCCCACGACCGTGGCCAGCACATCACCAACCTGCTGCGTGACCCGCGCTTCGTCGAATACTTCAACGCCCGCGATTACCGCGAGCCGCTGACTCTACCCTCGCCGATCCGCGACGACCTGATCCTGCAATTCCAGCTTACGCTCTACGGCGATGACGAGCGCCTGCTGATGGCCCGCGATATCAGCCGTTTGCACCGCCTGGAGCAGATGCGCCGCGATTTCGTCGCCAATGTCTCCCACGAGTTGCGCACGCCGCTGACGGTGCTGGCCGGCTATCTGGAAACTTATGGTGAGTATGCGGATCAGCTGCCACCGCGCTGGCAGCGCGGGATCGTTCAGATGCAAGGCCAAACCACGCGCATGCAGAATCTGGTCGACGATCTGCTGCTGCTGGCGCGACTGGAGACAGATCACCGTGCCGAGCAGGCCGCGCCGCTCGCTATCGATTCGATGCTGGATAGCATCCGGGCCGATGCCGAGACGCTTTCGGGCGGCAGCCATCATCTACGTATCGAGATCGAAACGCCGCAGCGGCTATCGGGTATCGAGCAGGAGATTCGCAGCGCGGTATCCAATCTTGTGTTCAACGCGGTGCGCTATACCGCGCCGGGCAGCAGCATCGTGATGCGCTGGCGCGCCTGGCCGGACGGTACTCAAGACGGCGCCGCGCTGGAGGTGAGCGACGACGGCGAAGGCATCGATCCGGTGCACATCCCGCGCCTTACCGAGCGCTTCTACCGTGTCGACAAGGGCCGCAGCGCCGCGACCGGCGGCACCGGGCTGGGTCTGGCCATCGTCAAGCACGTGCTACTGCGCCACGATGCCCGCCTGGAGATCGAATCGCGCCCCGGCGAAGGTGCGCTGTTCCGCTGTGTGTTTCCCGCCGAGCGGCTAGTCAATGGCGAGCTTCAAGCCTCCTCGGCAGGCAAGGCCAGCGCCGCCGGCAGCGGGCAGTTGCCGCAGTAGCCAAGCTCCGTTAGCCGATAGCGCACGCAACACACCCGCCGCACGCAGCGGGCCTCACCCGCACCGTCGATGACCTCGCGAATCGGTCGATACAATGGATTGCGGGCGCCATCGGCGAAGTGACCAAGCGCCATCAGTCGCGCGCCCTCGGCCACCGCAGCCGGCGGGCTTGGCAGCTCTCGCAACCGATCGATCAAATAGGCGTAGTAATGGCCAGCGTTACTCCATAACGCGCGCGGGGCGATGCCGGTATGTGCCGCCATGGCCGTGATCGCCGGGTTCAGCAGCCCATCCATCAACGGTCGCAGGCGGGATTCGCCACCTTCACCGCTCACCCGCTCACCTTCGTTGGGCACCACCAGCGTCGTGACCAGGCTCTGCTCGTCGAGCAGTAAGCCGAGTTGATCCAGCGCCAGCGGCAACTGCCGGTCGAGCAGCAGATTGGCGGCCACCGGCACGTAGATCGCCTGGGAGAGGAAGTACTTCGACCACTGCGACATCACGGCCCGGCGATCCGGCGGCGGGCGTCCCGGCGTACGAAAACCGCCAGCATAGCGCTCGAGCACCGCATCTAGCCCCTTGGCGGTGAACAGTTGCCGGGCGGGAATCGGCGTTGCAGGTACTTGATGAGGCAATAACAGGCGCTCGCCAAAATCGGCGAGCGGACCCTGAAATAGCGAGGTGAGGGTCGGTAGCATGGCATGGTCTGGTTGCCGAAGAGCCCTCGCATGCTAAATGGCATCGATTCTCATTACAACAGAAGATGCCGACTTCCTGCACTGCTTAGCCTACCAAGCCAGGCGGAACCGTCATCGCAATCTAGCGGATGAACTGGTCGATGAAACCACCACCGAGTCCATTTTCTTCGTAGTGCGCGCGGCATTTGGCGATACGCGTGAACACATCGTCGTAACCGACGTTTTTGCCGTCGGGGTCGACATAGATCATCGCGCCATTGACCTGGAACAGCGTAATCATCTCATCGACGTGCGGATCGACGATCAAGGTATGGGTTTCGCCTGGTGCTTCATAGACATAACCACCCTCGTTTGCGACCCAATCATGCTCGAGATAGCGCCACTCGCCTTTCAGGACGAAGCCATGCACGGCCTGGGGATGGCGATGGCGCGACAGTACGCCGGATTTGCGTACGCGTAGTAGATTTACCCAGTAACCGGTCGAGGCCGACAGGCACAATGGACGAAACCAGACGTTTTCTTCCACCGGCACCCAGACCCGTTCATCATCGGGAATAGCGTCGGGGATGACCAGCTCCATCGCCGCCTCGGCAGGCTGTGGATGACGATAGGGCTGCCACTTGTCGTTTGCCGGAGCCGCCGGCGTTTGCTGTGAATGGCTCATAATAGGCTCCTCTGTTTGTCTATGTTGAGGTTTATACGCTGGAATAACCGCCATCGACGGGCAGGATCGCCCCGGTGACGAAGCGGGCTTGTTCCGATAAGAGAAACAGCACGACATCGCCGATCTCGTCGGGTTCGCCCCAACGCCCCATCGGGGTGCGTGCGAGAATCATCCCGGAGCGCTCGTCGCTCTCTATCAGAGGACGCGTGAGTTCAGTGGCAATCCAACCCGGCGCCACGGCATTGACGCGAATGCCTTCCATCGCCCAGGCCGCCGCCAGGCTCCTGGTCAATTGCGCCACGCCACCCTTGGAGGCGGCATAGCCGGGCGCCGAAGCCGAACCGAAGTAGGAAAGCATCGAGGCGGTGTTGACGATACTTCCACCGCCGTCGGCCAGCTTGGCCTTAGCCGCCTGACAGATGCGCAGGGTGCCGGTGAGGTTCACCTCGAGTGTTCGAGCAAACTTGTCAGGTTCGAATTCACTCCCGCCACGCTGGATAATACCGGCACAGTTGACGACGGCATCGAGCCGTTCGAACGAGGCGATTAAGGCGTCCACCTGTTGCTGCGAGGTCACGTCCAGTTGCTGGGCGGTGATTCCCTCGGATGCTGCGAAATCGCCAACCTCTTCTTCGCTCACGCCGGTAGCGACGACGCGATAGCCGCCCCGCGCGAGCGATCTCGCGACGCCCGCGCCGATGCCACGGGTGCCACCAGTGACCAGTGCATATTTCATTGCGCTATGTCTCTCCGTTCTCTATATCGTCCGCACGTGTGCATAAGGCCATGCTCGAATCGTTTCACCGGGCGCTTTGTCGTTCACTGGTCATTGGCCAGAGCATCGCGCACCGCCAGCGAGAACGGGCCGAGCGCCGGGCCGCTGCCAGCCACCGTGGTGCGGCGAAACGCACGCCGGTACCTGGCCATGTCGTAGCGTGTCGCACGATGAAGAAGTACGCGGTTGTCCCACATCACCAGATCGTTCTCGCGCCAACGATGGCTGTAGGTAAACTCGGGCCGGGAGGCATACTCGTCGAGCCATTTGAGCAGCGCCTGGCCCTCCTCCAACGCCATGCCACTGACCTCGTTACCGGCATTGACGGTAAAAAACAGCGAGCGCCGATAGTCGCGATCAGGATGAACGCGAACCAGTGGGTGCGAGACCGGCGGCACGGCATTGCGTTCGAAGGCAGTAATCGGCGGCAAGGCAGGAAACAGCCGGCGACCGAATTCGTAGTGATGCACCATATGCAGCGGCTCGAAGCGCCGCTTATCCGCATCGGACAGAGCGTCGTATGCGGCCAGCATGTTCGAGAACTCGGTCTCGCCGCCTTTCGCCTCGTCAGGCAGCACTTCGGTGCTGTACATCAATGAGGCGAACGACGGGATGTAGCGGTAGGAGCTATCCGTATGCCAGCGGGCATTGACCTTCTGGAACAGTACTTTGGGGTCGTCTTCGGGAAGGTGCTCACCCTCGACGGAGGTGTTAGCGACGTTGTAGAACGTCTTCGCCGACTTGGTCTTGTCTTCCTCGGGGAAAATCTCCAATTCGCCCCAATGCCGAGTGAAAGCCAGGTGGGCTTCTTCATCCAATACCTGATCGCGAAAGCAGATGACATGATATTGATGAAAAGCCCGTTCCAACGCCGTGAACGTGGCATCGGAAAGCGGCTGAGTGAGATCGAGACCGATGATTTCGGCACCGAGCGCCTCGGTCAGCGGATTGATGGTGAATGGCTGAGCGGCCTGTGGGTCTTGAGTTGCCATGACGACTCTCCTTAAGAGAACTCTCTAAGAACGCTATGATGGTTTAAGGGCCACGTTCGGGTAGCCCGGTGTTGTTGGAATAAAGCTTTGTCCATATCGTGGTCTTTTCGTCATAATATGGATAGCGGTCACGCTAGCCATCTCACCTGATAAGCAAGTTGACATGGTTCCATCCGTTATTCGCTCCCCGGTATGAGTTGTCCGCTCGTTACCAGCTTGGCCCACCCATCTGTTCGGGTAACCACAACACCAATTCGGGGAACAAAACGACCAGAAGCAAGGTGATCAGTTGCAAGCCGATGAACGGCAGCACGCCGCGATACATGTGTCTCAATGTGATTTCAGGCGGGGCTATCGCGCGTAGATAGAAAATCGACGGCGCCATCGGCGGCGTGAGATAGCTAGTCTGCAGCACTATCAAGAAGGCTACCGAGAACCAGATAGGATCCACTCCATAGCTGGTGACGATTGGCATTGCCAATGGAATCAGGATCAGTACCACCGAGATCAAGTCGAGCAGAAAACCGGCGATAAAGGCCAGAATAAAGATCGCCGTCACCGCGCCGGCGCCTTCGAGCCCCAGGAACGAGAGCAGCGACTGCACGCCGACCATGCCGCCGGAAGCGAAGAATACGCCAGCGAACATGTTGCCACCCAGTACGATCAGCAGAATCATCGCGGTAATCGAGGCCGTGCGCTGCAAGGAATTCCATAGAATCCGCAGCGAAAATCGGCGATAAGCCAGCGAGAGCACGATCGTACCCACGGCGCCACAGGCGGCCGCCTCGGTTGGCGTTGCGATACCCAGCAGGATCGTTCCCAGCACGGTGAAGATCAGCGCCATGGTGGGCACCAGGGCGACAAAGGTTATGCGCAGTTTCTCGGCGAGACTCAGCCCGGAGCTTTCTTCTTCACGCGGAGCGATACTGGGTCTGAACATGGCGATTCCGACCACATAGATCATGAACAGACCGGCCATGATAAGCCCCGGAAACAGTAGCCCGGCAAATAGATCGCCGACCGAAACGTTAGCCACCGGGCCCAGTATGATTACAGTGATCGAGGGGGGAATCACCGTACCGAGCGAGCCACTGGCGCAGATCGTCCCGGAGATCAGACTCTTGTCATAGGCATGTTTCATCATGATCGGCACCGCGAGCATACCGATCACGGTTTCCGTTGCCCCCACCACACCACTCGCGGCGGCAAAAATAGTGCCTAACAGCACGGCGCTGAGCGCCAACCCGCCAGGTACGCGGCGTGTCCACACATGCACGGCATCGAAAAGGCGCTCGGCGATGCCGGAACGTTCGAGCATCGCGCCGATGAAGATGAATAGTGGCACGGCGGCAAGCACCGAGTTGGTCGCTACGTCATCAAGCTTGGACAGCAACTGGAAGATGATACCGTCGCCGAACTGGAAGAAGCCGGCAACCAGGGCTACCGAGATCATTGAAAAGGCAATCGGGAAACCGGCGAGGATGAATACCATTAACGCCGGGAACATGGCGAAGCCAAGATAAGTGCTCATAGGCCAACTCCCGGTTCTTTTTCTTCTGTTTCACTCGTCTTTCCCGTGAACAGGGTCACCGTCGATTTGACGAGCTCGGCGAGAACCTGGATTCCAAGGGTCAGGAAGCCGACGAACCAAGCGGTATAAACGGGCCACACCACCGGGTTCCAAGCCGACTTCCCGGTGACTTCGCCATTTTGAAAGGCAAGAGTCGCGCTGGCGTATAGCTCGACGGTCATCCACCATACGGCGGTCCCGAACAGGCAGTAGCCGAGCACGTCGACCACGGCCTTGCCGCGTGGCGAAAACCTGCCATAGAGAAGATCGACGCTGACATGCTGGCGGATCTTCAGCGCATAGCCCATGGCTAGCACGAAGATCGAGCCCATCAACATGTAACTGATTTCGTAAGCCCAGAAGGTGGGGTTGTCCAGCACATAACGGCTGAAAACCTCGTATACCAGCGCCGCAATCAAAGGTATCGTCAGCAATGCGGCGAGCATGTCGGTGAACGCTGTTATGCGTCCCGCAACTCTTATGATCATCATGGTTATCTTCCCGCACAGTGGGTGCGTGATCATGAACATGTTCGTTCAGCAATAGTGGAGCCGCGCCGGTCGCCTATCGGACCGGCACGTCTTTGCGCTTACTCCGCCAGACTGCCAATCGGCAGACGGTATTCGTCCCACGACTTGAGCTTGTTCTTGAAGTCGCGCTGCGATTGCAGAACCTTCTCGAACCACGGATTCTGGGCCGCCTGTTCGTCGGCCCACTGGCGAGTCACTTCCTGGGCCTTGTCGATGAATGCCGGGTCCAGCTCGACGATCTCGTTGGGCCCTTCCTGCAGTTCGCGGAAGGCATCCAGGTCAGCGGCGGAACTGTTCAGCCAGCTTTCGAAGACGTTGAGCTTGCCGGCCAACTGAAGCATTTCTTGATCGCGTTCGGAGAGCTGGTTCCAGGCCTCCATATTCACCTGGCACTCGAGCAGTCCGCCCGGATTCTGGATGCCGGGCACGATGACGTACTGGGCGATATCCTGCAGGCCGGTAGGCAGGTTGATTTCCGGCGTGCCCAGCTCGGCGGCCTGGATCACGCCGCGTTCCAGCGAACTGTAGACCTCGCCACCCGGCATCACCACGGTAGAGGCACCGAGGCGTGAGGCGATCTCGGCCCAGGCACCGGCGGTGCGCAGCTTCAGGCCCTGGAAATCCTCGAGGTTCTCAACCTTCTTGGTGGAGTGCAGGAAGATGTCGGTGCCCAGCACGGCACAAGGATAAGAGATTACGCCGAACTCCTCCTTACGCCACTCCTGCCATAGCTCAAGACCGCCGCCCTCGTAGAGCCACAGCATATAACCCTCGGGGGTCAGACCACCGGCGTAGCCGGCGAAGAGCACGCCGGTCTTATCCAGGCCCCAGTCATAGCCCATCCAGTTGTTGCTGATTTCCGCGACGCCCTTCTGTACACCCTCGGTCACCTTGAGCGGGCTGTAGAGCGTGCCGCCAGGGTAGACGGTAATGTCGACCCGACCTTCGGTGAGTTCGCCGACCAGCTCGGCATAGCCCTCGACATCGCGCTCCAGCCAGGGACCACCGCTCCATGGCGTAGCCATCTTCCACTGAACTTCAGCAGCGCCGGCACTGGCCGAACCAGCCATGAGGCCTGCAGCGAGACCAGCGACGACGAACGTTTTCTTGAGTTCATTACGCATTCTGTTTTCCTCTACTCTTCGCTGACATTTGGCTTTGTTGTTGAGAAGATCGGCGGTATAAGCAATCGCTTTGCTGCCGTTGCGATCGATTCCTCGCGAGAATCGTTGGCGGATGTTTTGTCCATATTGTGGCTATAAATCCATTATATGGTCAAATTAGCATCCGCCTCGTAAGCTGTCAATACGACTCCCAACGTTCAATCGACGAACCGCTGATGCATGGTCTCGAGCTGAAGCATCGCCTCGACGAGATCGTCTTCGCTCAAGGCGCGTTCGAAATTGCGGGTATGTGGCGCCTTATGGGTGAGGGTCGCGATGCTGCGCAGGTCATCGGTGCTCGGCTCGGACAAGCCCAGTTCGGCGAGGCTGGCTGGTAGCCCGACCGCCGCAAGGAAGGCGAATTGCTCGGCCATGAAAGCCGCCGAACGGTTCTCCAGAATGAACTGGACCATCAGTGCATAGGCTACCTGATAGCCGTGCAGCGCCCCGACCGTGGCCGGCAAAGCGCTCAGCCCGCGCGTCATGGCATGCGCAATCGACAGACCGCTGCCCTCGAAACCCAATCCGGCAAGCAAAATGCAAGCTTCGATGACCTTCTCGAAGGCCTCGTCGGGTTTGCCGCTGCCGGCCACGGACAAGGCATCGATAGCATGCTCACGCAGCACCTGTTCGCAGACATTGGCCAAGCTGACCGCAGCGATGGTGGCACGCCCATCGAACATGTTCGGCCCATCGGCACCAATGCACTGTGCCGCCTCGTAGCGCTTGACCAGGGCGTCACCGATTCCCGATACCAGCAATTGGCGCGGCGCACCGGCGAGTATCTGGGTATCGACGATCACCGCATCGGGATTGCGCGGCACCCGCTCGGCACGCAGTAGCTTGTGATGATCGTCGTAGTAGATGAATATCCGACTGGTGGGGCCATCGTTCGATGCCGCCGTGGGCAGCGTCACCAAGCGCGCGCCCAGTGCACGACTGACCGCCTTACCGGCATCGACGCCCTTGCCGCCCCCCGCTGCAATAACCACATCGGCCTTATGCTCACTGGCCAGCCGCTCGATATTATCGGGTGTGACCTCTCCGGTCAGCGGTGCCGAGGCGAACGATACATCCACCTTGGCCAGCAACTCGGCGAGCCGTGGCGCGAGCATCCGTTCGACGATGGGGTCTGCGATCAGCAAAGCTCGCGCGCCCAATTTCGCTACGATGTCGCCGACACGCCCGATGGCGCCGGGCCCCTGCACATACAGGCTGGGCGCGCCGAGTATTCTCAGAGTTTCAAACACAGCTCTCTCCACTTCTCGCTGCCTGCGCCTTGGCCAGTTCCACGGAATTGGCGGTATCCGAAACGGTGGCCCGCTTCAGATTGCGCTTCCAGCGCAAGTCGTCGAATTCCCTGCCACGGTGCATGGTGCAGCGGTTATCCCACATCACTAGATCGTGCTGGCGCCAGCGGTGGGTGTAGACGAACTGCCGCTGTGTGGCGTGCTCGATCAATTCCTCCAATAACGCCTGACCCTCGGCATCGGGCATATCGAGAATGCGCGCCGCATGCGCGGCCAGATACAACGACTTGCGGCCGCTCTCGGGAATCGTACGCACCAGTACCTGAAGCGCCGGTGGCAAGGCTTGGCGCTCCGCCTCGGGAAACTCGGTGTAGCCGATCCTGGCTCGTGAATGGAATATCGAATGTTCGACCTTGCAGCTTTCGAGACGCCGCCGAGTCGACTCTGGCAAGGCATCGTAGGCGGCACGTTCATCGGCGAACTCGGTGTGGCCGCCGATCGGGGCGATTTCACGGGCATACAGCAACGAGGCGCGCGCCGGTACATGATGGAAAGAACTGTCGGTGTGCCATAACTGATTGCCGAGGTGGAACATCCGCGCACGGCTACCACTACTCCAGACCTCATTCTTCTGGTCGAGGTTGGAGACATCGGCGAGCTCGGAGTGCCCGGGCTTTTCTCCCGCATCGCCTTTACGATACGAAGCGATCGTCGGGTTTTCGCCTTCCAACGGCCCAAACTCACGGGCAAAAGCGACATGCTGATCGGCACTCAGATGCTGATCGGGAAAAACCAGCACCGCATACTTCCAGAACGCTTCCTTGATCGCTGACGCATCCTCGGTCGTCAAAGGCTGCGACAGGTCCACGTCGCCCACTTCGGCAGCGAAGTTTTCGGTTATCGGATAAATACTTATAGCCATCGATCTCTCCCTCGGTACAGCCGCTTTTATGATTGAATTTGAAAGGCTTGGCGCAGGCCATAACAATATGAGTCGCTTTTGTGGGATAGATTTAGTGCGCGCTTTTATGTTTGACCATATTATGGATTAAATGCCACAATGTGGCATGCACAGAATAAAGCATCACATCCGGCATGAGTCAACTCATGATTATTCGACTTTAGGCATAATTGAATGGTTCGGCGGGCAGCATCTCGAGGCCGTAGCAGGCTTTTTCGACCAAGGTGCCGATTGTAGTAAACGCTGGCTTTCGCGATGGTTACTTGGGCGGGTTGCTCATTATCGTACAACCCCGGTAAGGGGCGTTTATAATCGCTGGGTCTCACAAGCGAAGGACGGCTAACGTAGGAGAGGAAATGACAGAAGCAACCACGCGAGCCAAGCCTCCGGTTCAGGGCACCGCATCGTTTTCCAAATTCATGAATGTATTGCAGGCGATCGCCGACTCGTCCGATGTCGATATCGCGCAGTTGTGCAAAATAGTGCCCTACCCGCGCCCGACGATCTATCGCCTGGTATCCGCGCTGATCGCCGAAGGGCTGGTCGTGGAGAACAAGGATCGCGGCACGTTCAAGCTGGGTACACGGCTAATCAGCCTTGCCGTGCGAGCCAGGGAAGAACACGATTTGCGCAACACCGCGCATCGTCACATCGCCGAGCTACGTGACATGACGGGCGAAACCGTACACCTCGCCGTTCCCAGCGGGCTGGAAATGGTCTATGTCGACAAGCTCGAAAGCCCGCAGACCGTGCGCATGGTTTCGCGCATCGGCACACGAGTCAGGCTGCACTCGACCTCGGTTGGCAAAGCTTACCTGGCAACTCTCGACCCCGCGATCCGCGACGATATCCTCGGCCGGATTCAATTGACCCGGCAGACAGAGTATTCGATCACCGATCTTGATCGTCTGAAAACCGAGTTGGAAGAAACCCGACAGCGAGGTTATTCGATCGATTGGGAGGAGAACGAGCTGGATATCCGCTGCTTCGGCGCGGCGATTCTCGATCGTGATGGCCAACCGGTGGGCTGCGTCAGTGTCAGCGTTCCCAAGTATCGCTATGTCGCGATCGATACCGGGCTATTCCAGAAGGCAATTTGCGCGACCGTCAAAACTATCTCCGAAAACCTGTAATCGCGTCGCCTCAGGCGCCGACCCTGGCCGGCAACTGCCGATAGTGCTGCCGCCACATCAGCACCGATCCCGCCACCGCGCCGGGCAGCAGGATAAGATTGGCCAGCGGCAGCCAGGTGGCCAGCAGTACCCAGCCTCCGAAGGTCAGCGTCGGCCACCAGCGCGCGCGCAGCCGGCGGCGCATGTCGGCAAAGGCGACCCGGTTGTTGTCCATCGGGTAGTCGAGATAGGTAATCGCCATCATCCAGGCGGAAAACGCCGCCCACAGGAAGGGCATGAACAGGTTGACCCCGGGCACGAAACCCAGCACGAACAACAACGCCATGCGCGGCAGGATATAGCCCAGCTTGACCAGTTCGCGGCCCAGCGCATCGACGGCACTGCGCGTGAAGCCGCGGTCGTCGGCGGGCGGGCTTCCCGTCACGCGCAACTCGACCTTCTCGGCGAGAAAACCGTAGAACGGCGCGGCGATCAGGCTCGACACCAGCGTGAAGGTGAAGAACACCACCACCACCAGACTGATCACCAGCAGCGGCCAGATCAGCCACTCCAGCCAGTTGAGCCAGCCGGGCACCTTGAGCATCCAGTAATCGATCCAGCCACCGAAGTTATCCAGCAGGTAGGCGATGGTACCGGCATACAGCGCCAGGTTGACCAGCACCGGCAGCACGACATAACGCCGCAGGCCCTTCGACAATACCAGCCGGGTTCCCTGCGTCAGAGCGCCGAAGGCGTTGAGCATAAAGACGTTTTCCCCGCGAAATCAGCGGCTAGCTTTTACCCTGAATGGCCTCGTCGTCAAGCTGGTCGGGGTCGGTATGGCGAATATCCAGCCCCTTGACCAGATAGATCACGTACTCGGCGAGATTGTCGGCATGATCGCCGATGCGCTCCAGCGCGCGCAGAATCCACATCACGCTGAGAATCGAGCTGATCGAGCGCGGGTCCTCCATCATGAAGGTCATCAGCGAGCGCATCGCGGTGGTGTACTCGCTGTCCACCGATTCGTCCTCGCGCACCACGCTCAGCGCCAGTTGCGTATCGAAGCGGGCGAAGGCGGTCAGCGCATCGCGCACCATCTTGCGCACGTGCTCGCTGATATGGCGTACCTCGACGAAGCCACGCGGGCTGCGCCCCGCCTCGACCAGTGACAGTGCGTTACGCGCGATCTTACTGGCCTCGTCGCCGATGCGCTCGAGATCCGAGGTGGCGCGGATCACCGCCAGCACCAGGCGCAGGTCGGAGGCCGCCGGCTGACGCCGCGCCAGCACCCGCGTGCACTCCTCGTCGATCTTGATCTGCATGTCGTTGACGACCTTGTCATTGTCACGCACGCGCTCGGCCAGCCGACTGTCGCCCTCGAGCAGCGCCTCGATGGCGTCCTGAACCTGCTTCTCGACCAGCCCGCCCATCGCCATCAAATGGGTCTTGAGCTCCTCGAGTTCGTGATTGAACTGCTTGGAAATATGCTGGCTGTGGGTATCGCTGGTGATTTCCATGAGACTCTCCTGGGCCGCGAGGGTTTTCGAAAAAGCCCTAGCTCATGCGACCGGTGATGTAGTTTTCGGTGCGCTGCAAGCGCGGGTTCGTGAACAACGTATCGGTGGCCGCGTACTCGACCAGTTCGCCGGCCTGCAGGAAGGCGGTGTAATCCGAAACCCGCGCCGCCTGCTGCATGTTGTGGGTGACCAGCACCAGGGTCAGCCGCGATTTGAGGGTGCGAATCAGCTCCTCGATCTTGAGCGTCGAGATCGGGTCCAGCGCCGAGGCCGGCTCGTCGAGCAGCAATACCTCGGGCTGCACCGCCAGGGTCCGGGCGATCACCAGGCGCTGCTGCTGGCCGCCCGAAAGCGCCCAGGCCGAACTGTGCAGGTGGTCCTTGACCTCATTCCACAGCGCCGCCGAATCGAGCGCCCATTCGACGATCTCGTCGAGTTGTCGCTTGCGCTTGACGCCCTGCAAGCGCAAACCAAAGGCGACGTTGTCATAAACCGACATCGGGAATGGATTGGGCGTCTGGAAGACCATGCCCACCCGTCGGCGCAGGTCGGCCACATCGACCTCGGGGGCGTGGATATCCTGGCCTTCGAGGGCAATATGTCCCTGGCGGCTGACCTCGTCGTTGAGGTCGTGCAGCCGGTTGAGCGCGCGCAGCAAGGTCGACTTGCCGCATCCCGAAGGGCCGATGAACGCGGTGACCCGCTGGCGCGGAATACGCAGCGTCAGCTCGCGCAGCGCCGGCTTGCCGTCATAGGCCAACGACAGCCCCGAGAGGTCGAAGCAACTGGCCTCGGCGGCAAAATCGGCCAACGCCGGCGGCGTGGCGGGTGGCGCATGACGATTGGACAAGGTAGCGGACAACGGCGACGGACCTCCTAGCGATACGGGCCACGATGGCGTGCGCGCAGATGATGACGCAAGAATATTGCAGTTAGGTTAAGCACCGCGATGACCAGTACCAGCAGCAACGCGATGGCATAAACCAGCGGCATGGCGCGCTCGACATCGCCGCCCAGAAAGCCCACGTTGTAAAGGTGGTAACCCAGGTGCATGAACTTGCTGTCAAGATGCAGGAAGGGGAATTCGCCGTCCACCGGAACCTGCGGCGCCAGCTTGGCCGCGCCGACCAGCATCAGCGGCGCCACCTCGCCGGCGGCGCGCGCCACCGCCAGGATCACCCCGGTGAGCATCGCCGGCATGGCCATCGGCAACACCACATGGCGCAACGTTTCATAGCGGGTCGCGCCCAATGCCAACGCGCCTTCGCGCTGATGAACGGGGATTCGCGCCAGGCCCTCTTCGGTAGCGACGATCACCACCGGCAGGGTCAGCAGCGCCAGCGTCAACGACGCCCATAGCAGCCCACCGGTGCCGAAGGTCGGCGACGGCAGGGCCTCGCTGAACAACCACTGGTCGAGACTGCCGCCGATGCCATAGACGAGTACCCCCAGGCCGAACACGCCGTAGACGATCGATGGCACCCCCGCCAGATTGCGCACCGCGATACGCACCAGACTGATCAACGGCCCCTGGCGAGCCACTTCATTGAGATAGACCGCCGCCAGCACACCGAACGGCGTGACGATCAGCGACATCAGCAGCACCATCAGCACGGTGCCGAAGATCGCCGGCCATACGCCGCCGGCGCCATTCGCCGCGCGCGGCCCTTCGCTGAGAAAGGCCCATAACCGCTGGCCCCAGCTCGCGAGCTTGGCGAAGGGCGACATGGCATTGGGTCGCCAGGCCGCGAGTACCTCGCCAAGCGGCTGCGCGAGGCGCCGCCCGTCAACGCTTTCAAGCACCAGGCTGTCGCGTGCCAGCGCCCGTTGCACATCGGCGATTCGCGCCCGCGCCGCCTTCAATTGCGCAGTCAGTTCGGCATGCTGCGATTGCGAATCGGCTTCGCCGCCAGCGGCCAGCCGCCGCGCCAGTGGCGCGACCCGGTTCTCACGCAACCATTCCCGGCGCTCACGCAACGCCTCGACGCGTGCCAGGCGCGCTTGCAGCGCCTGCCATAGCGCGTCATCGCCCGCATCGCGAGTCAACTGCGTGGCACCGTCTTCACGCAACGCCACCAGGCGACCGATGAACTCGCCCCAGCGCTGGCGCTCGAGCACGATCAATCCGGCGGGGGTCTCGCGCTTTGTGATGCGCTCGGCATCGACCCAGCGCCAATACTGGCCGTCGAGATCGCGATTGCCGGTCAAGTAGAGCACCTGCGTGCGCGCGCCGCCGCCCGCCTTGGCTTGTGTTTCGGCCCTGGTTTCGACATGACGAACCCGCTGGCCGGCGAAGCGGCTACCGTCACTCAGCGTGACCAGTTCCACGTCGGCCGGCCAGAAATGCGCCAGGCCACGCGCACCGAGCAGCGCCACAAGCGCCGCGACCATCAGCAGCGACACGGCCACGCTGCCCGCCGCCAGCCACGGCCAACCGCCCTCGCCGCGCCGCCAGCGCTTCATGCGCCCGCCTCCAGGCGCCGATAACGCCGCTTGAGGCGCATGCGCACCAGCTCGGCCAGGGTATTGATGCAGAAGGTGAACACGAACAGCAACAGCGCGCTCAACAACAGCAGCCGGTAGTGGGTGCCGCCGAGGGCCGCCTCGGGCAGCTCGATGGCGATATTGGCCGCGATCGAGCGCAATCCTTCGAAGGGGCTCCATGACATCACGGCGGTATTGCCAGTGGCCATCAGCACGATCATGGTTTCACCTATCGCGCGCCCGGCGCCGATCATCACCGCCGAAAAAATGCCCGGGCTGGCGGCCGGCAGCAACACCCGCCACAGCGCTTGCCAACGGGTCGCGCCCAGCGCCTGGGCACCCTCGCCAAGACTTCCCGGTAACCCGGACAGCGCATCCTCGGCCAACGAATAAATCGTCGGTATGACCGCGAAACCCATCGCCAGGCCGACGATCATCGCGTTGCGGGCGGCGTAATCGAGGCCCAGGCGAGCCTGCAGCCAGGCACGCAGGTCGCCAGCGAACAGCCCGGTTTCAAGCGTCGGCGAGAGCGTTAGCGCCAGCCACACCAGCAGCGCCAGCCACGGCACCAGCCACACCCCGGCCCAGCCCAGTGGCAACCGCTCGCGCAGGCGATGCGGCGAGCGCGACCACAGCGCTCCGCCCAGCAGCAGGCCCAGCGGCAGCACCACGGCCAGTGCCAGCGCGCCAGCAAGATGGCGTTCGATATAGGGCGCCAGCACCAGCCCGGCGATAAAGCCGATCACCACACCGGGTAGCGCCTCCATCAACTCGATGGTCGGCTTGATCCGCGCGCGCAGCCGCGTCGACATATAACTGGCGCTGTGAATCGCTGCGCCCAATGCCAGCGGCACGGCGAATACCAACGCCCAGGCCGCCGCCTTGAGCGTACCCCAGGCCAGCGGCGCCAGGCCGAAGCGCGGCTCGCTCTCGACGCCACTGACATCGCCCTGCCAGCGCTGTTGCGGTTCGTCGTGACCCTCGTAGAGTATTGGCGTCCATAACGTTTGCCAGCTCACCTCGGCGTGCTCGGCATCGATGGCGAACTGCGTTAGACCCGCCTCGCCGAGCCACCACAGCCGTTCGCCATCCGGCGTGAAAGACAATGCCAGTGGCTCCCCATCGGGGGCCTGCCCTTGCCAGCGGCGCCCCGCCACGGCCTGATACAGCGCCATGCCACCGGCGGCGTCGAGCACCAGCGCCAGGCGCCGATCGGGCAACGGCGCGATTCGCGTGATGGCTGCTTGGCTTGGCGTGGAGTAGGGCTCGGCGCCGATCAGCGGTGCTCGATCGCCGCGCGCATTGAGCCAGCGACGCACGCCACCGCCGCTGTCGCCAACCAATAGCGTTTCGCCACCCACCAGATAGGCCAGCGCGGTGATGCGCTGGCTATCGAGCGCCCTCACCCCGCCCAGGTGACGCGGTGTCTCGCCATTCAGCGCCCACACCTCAAGCCGCTGACCGTCGCCGACGACCAGGCGGCCAGCGTTATTGAGCGCCAGCTGCGAAGCCGATACCGGCAGCGTGAAACGCTGCGGTGGATCGCCCAGGTTGCCGTCATCGGTGGCGCGCGCTCCCCGCAGGACCGCGACCCGTCCATTGCGATCATGCCCCGCCAGCCACCAGTGTCGATCATCGCTGCCGAACGTCAGTCCGGCGACCGGCGTACCTGCGAACAGGCTGTGACGCCGGGCATGCGACCATTGCGGCTCGCCGCTCGCAGCGCGTGGCACCAGTAGTACCTCGCTGCCATCGAGACCCAGCGCCAGCAGCGGCGCCGAGGCGTCGGCGGCTACCGCGCTGATCGATTGCCCGCCCAGTAGCGCCGCCGGCAGGCGATCGAGCTGGTCGGCCATGCCTGTCTCGCCCGTCTCACCGACATGGCCTTGCCAGAGGCGCCCGTCATCGGCCAGTAATGTCAGGCCACCCCGGGCATCGGCCCGCAACCAGGCGACGCTTTCCGCCAACGGCGGAGCCGGTCGTGCGGGCGATTCGGCCGTCACCCGCGATGGGGCCAACAATGGCAGTACCTCGAGCGTCAGAAAAACGCCGATCGCCAGCACCGCCGCAATCACGCCGATCCCCCCGGCGCTGATCAGCAGCGTGGCGAGGCGGTCGCGCGAGTGACGCAGGCGTCGGCGCAAGCGGGTGGCGGACGGGGAAAAATCGATCATGGATCAACGGAATCGGGGTGCGGGCCAAGTGTGTCGGCGTCGAGTTTCAGGGTGGCCCTTGCCGCTTGCAATGCCGCCTCGGGCAGCGGGATGAAGCCCGCTTCGCGCACCCGCGCCTGCCCCGCCGGCGACAGCACCAGATCGAAGAAGGCCCGCTCCAGCGGTGGCAGCTCGCCATCCGGCGGCAGGTTGATATACAGGTACAACGAGCGGGTCAGCGGGTAGGCGCCGCGGATCGCGGTGACGGCATTCGCTTCGCGGCGTTGTCCTTGCGCGTCGATCAACGCCAGCGGCTTGACCGCAGCGGTCACGTAGCCCATGCCGGCGTAGCCGATACCATCGACACTCTCGGCCACCGCCGCGACCACCGCCGCGGAGCCGGGATAGCGGTTGACGTCGCGGCGAAAATCGCCGTGGCACAATACC
The DNA here is from genome assembly GCF_900102945.1 of Modicisalibacter muralis. Classification (GTDB taxonomy): domain Bacteria; phylum Pseudomonadota; class Gammaproteobacteria; order Pseudomonadales; family Halomonadaceae; genus Modicisalibacter; species Modicisalibacter muralis. The sequence goes on from NZ_FNGI01000004.1 coordinate 184,791, forward strand.
TCACGCTTGAACACGCCAAAGGTGCCCGAGGCGCTATTGCGGCTGTGCCGGTCGATGGGCCGATCCTGCCAGACGCCATCGAGACCCACCTCGCCCCAGCGGTCGATCGCCTCGTCGGCGCCACAGCGCCGGGTGTCGGAGAAGATCGCATCGAGCTGGCTCAGGCTCAGCGCCTCGAGCGGATTGTTGCGATGCACGAAGACCACCAGCGCGTCGATGGCCACCGGCACGCGAGTCGGTGGATAGCCATGGCGCGCCACGAACGCCGCCAGCTCGGCATCGGTCATGCGCCGTGACATGGCGCCGATACGGCTGGTGCCTTGCGTCAGCGCCGGCGGTGCGGTCGCCGAGCCGCTGGCCTGCAATTGCAGCCGCACCCCGGGGTAGCGGCGCTCGAACTGCTCGCCCCAGCGCATCATCAGCCCGGCCAGTGTGTCCGATCCGGTGACGTCGAGGCTACCGACCACCACGGGGTCGTGCGCCGCTCGCGACGCGGATAACCACACCAGCACCAGGCTCGCCACGACCAGCGAGCACAGCATGCGGCTGACGCGCATTGCCTTCCCCCGTCAGTTTGTATTCGCCGGTTTATGCTCGACGGTTTAGCATCGGTAGTGGCCGACAGGCCACGCTGACGTTTAAGATGGCCGCCACTGTCACCCGAACCGACCCGATAACAACAAACCTTGAAAGTGAACCGATCATGACCGACCTTGACGACGTTCCCGCCCCGCAGGGCGATCTGACGCTAAAAGTGCTGTCTTCCCGCCAGCAAACCAATGCCTATGGCGATATCGCCGGTGGCTGGCTGGTCAACCAGATGGACCAGGCCGCCGAACTGTGTGCCGGGCGCCTGGCCCATGGCCGTACCGCCACGGTCGCCATCGAGGCCATGGATTTTCTATGCCCGGTGCGGGTCGGCTCGGTGGTCAATATTTTCACCGTGGCCCGCGAGATCGGTCACAGCTCGATCAAGATCGATGTCGAGGTGTGGATTCATCCCCCTCACGAGCGCAACCCCGATGAGCTCTACAAGGTCACCGAGGCGCGCTTCGTGATGGTCGCGCTGGATGACAATGGACGCATCCGCGCCGTGCCATCCGAGTAAGTGTGTCCGAAAACTGCCTGCGCTCGGCATTACTGCGTTGGAAACTGGCTCAGAGTACTCATTTACGCGTGTAAACTCCGTATCTTCGCCAGTTTCCGCCTTGTACTACCATCGCTCGCCGCGTTTTCGCACGACACTTATGCCGTCAATTAGCTCACCAGTTCGCGGGTCTTCAGATAGGCGAAATCGCCGACATCGGTATAGCGCTTCACCAGCTTCTGGAAATCGCGGTAGGACGTGTAGATCTTCGCCGAATCGGGGTCGCTGTCGGCCTCTTCCTTGAGTACCTCGTCGGATGCCTTGGCGAGCGCCTTGAGCACGTCATCGGGCAGCGAACGTAACTGCACGCCATGATCCTCGACCAGCGTTTTCAGCGCCTGGGCGTTGCGATAGGTGAACTCGCCGATCATCGCCAGATTGGCCGAACGCGCCGCCTCCTCGACCACCGCCTTGAGATCGTCGGGCAGTTCCTTCCAGGCATCCAGGTTGACGGTACCTTCGAGCACCGCGCTGGGTTCGTTCCATGCCGAGGTGTAGTAGTACTTGGCCACCTGATGCAGGCCGAAGGCCAGATCGTTATACGGGCCGACCCAATCGGCGGCGTCCAGCACGCCGGTCTGCATCGAGGTGAAGATTTCCGCACCGGGCAGGTTGAGCGCGGTGGCGCCGATACGGTCCATCACCTCGCCGGCCAGACCCGGCAAGCGGATCTTCAGGCCCTGCATGTCCTCGAGCGAGTTGATTTCCTTCTTGAACCAGCCGGCCATCTGGGTGCCGGTATTACCTACCGCGAAGGGCTTCAGGTTGTGCTTGGCGTAGAGTTCGTCCCACAACTTCATGCCATCGCCCTGGTACAACCAAGCGTTGGTTTCGGTAGTGTTCATGCCGAACGGCACGGCGGTGAAGAACTGCGCCGCCGGCGCCTTGCCGCGCCAATAATAGGACGCCGAGTGGCCCATTTGCGCGGTACCCGAGGATACCGCGCCGAATACCTCCAGCGCCGGCACCATCTCGCCGGCACCCAGCACTTCGATCTCCATGCGACCGCCGGAGAGCTCATTGATGCGCTTGGCAAGGTCGTTGGCACCAGTGCCCAGCCCGGGGAAATTGGTCGGCCAGGAAGTGACCATCTTCCAGCGAATGGTCTCCTGGGCGCGCGCCGTGGAGATGAAGGGCGCGGCGACGGCACCGGCGGCACCCGCGCCGAGCGCGGTGAGAAACTTGCGGCGTTGCATGCGGCGTGACTCCTGTTGGCTGTTGTTATGCTCGTCCATCAGTATGCGCGATTGCCGAATCGACCGGCAAGACGCTAGGCGTTGGGGAAATCGATGTAACGCCGGCTAACGTCCGGGCTCGCGTTACAGCGGCGTCAGCTTGGCGAAGCCCAGCACCAGCCACTTGTCGCCCTCGTCCTCGAAGCTGACCTGCACGCGGGCGCGTTCGCCCTCGCCCTCGGCGTTGAGAATCACCCCCTCGCCGAACAGCGGATGGCTGACCCGCTGACCCAGCGCGAGTGACGGCGCATCATTGCCGGGCGACACCGAGGTTTGCATCGAAAGCCCACGCGTGGGGCGCGCGGCGGTCATCGGGCGCGATATCTGGCCGCGCAGGCGCACTTCTTCGAGCAATTCCTCGGGTAGCTCGCGCAAGAAGCGCGATGGCCGCTGAAAGGTCTCCTTGCCATGCAAGCGACGTAGCTCGGCGTAGCTCAGGTAGAGCTTGCGCATCGCCCGCGTCACGCCGACGTAGCACAGCCGACGCTCCTCCTCGAGGCGCCCCGGCTCTTCCATCGACATCTTGTGCGGGAAGAGCCCTTCCTCGACGCCGGCGATGAATACCACCGGGAACTCCAGGCCCTTGGCCGAGTGCAGCGTCATCAGTTGCACGCAATCCTCGAATTCGTCGGCTTCGTGATCGCCGGCATTGAGCGCCGCCTCGGAGAGAAACAGCCCCAGCGCCGCGACGCCCTCGCCGGCCTCCTGATCGTCGAAGGCCGAACCCTGGGTGAAGGCCCGCGCCGCGTTGACCAGTTCCTCGAGGTTCTCGACGCGCGCCTGGCCTTTTTCGCCCTTCTCACTGCGGTGGTGCTCGATCAGCCCCGAGGCCTCGTTAACGTGGGCGATGATCTCGTGCAGCGCCATGCCGGCGGTGTCGTTGTCGAGACGCTCGATCAGGTTGGCGAAGGCCTGCACGGCGTTGGCGGCGCGGCCCTTGAGGCTGCCGTCGCTGAGGCTGTCGTGCAGCGCCTGCCACAGCGAGACATTCGACAGGCGCGCGCGGTCGCGCAGGATCTCGACGGTGCGCGTACCGATGCCGCGTGCCGGCACGTTGATCACCCGCTCGAGCGAGGCGTCGTCTTCGCGATTGAGCAGCAGGCGCGAATAGGCCAGCGCGTTCTTGATCTCGAGGCGCTCGTAGAAGCGCTGGCCGCCGTAGATACGATACGGCACGCCCTGACGGATCAGCGTTTCCTCGAGTACCCGCGACTGGGCGTTGGAGCGATAGAGAATCGCGATTTCGCGCCGCGTGTGGCCCTCGCTGACTCGCTCGCCGATGGTATCGACGATGAAACGCGCTTCGTCCAGGTCGTTGAAGCCGGCATACACCGAGATCGGCTCGCCCTTGGCGCCGGCGGTCCACAACTCCTTGCCCATGCGCCCGGCGTTATGGTCGATCAACGCATTGGCGGCATCGAGAATCGCGCTGGTGGAGCGGTAATTCTGCTCCAGGCGCACGGTGCGCGTACCGGCGAACTCCTGCTCGAAGCGGCGGATGTTCTCGACCCGCGCGCCGCGCCAGCCATAGATCGACTGGTCGTCGTCGCCGACCACGGTCATTCCGGCCCGATCTCCGGCGAGCAGCTTGAGCCAGGCGTACTGCAGGGTGTTGGTATCCTGAAACTCGTCGACCAGCAGGTGGGCGAAACGCTCGCGGTAGTGCGCCAGCAAACGCGGATTGTCACGCAGCAGCTCCAGGCTGCGCAGCAGCAACTCGCCGAAATCGACCAACCCGCCGCGCTCACAGGTCAGCTGGTAGTGCTCGTAGAGTTCGACCATCTGGCCCAGGTAGACGTCGCCATGGGTCTGTACCTGCTGCGGACGCAGGCCCTCTTCCTTGCAGCCGGAGATGAAGTACTGCACCTGGCGCGGTGGGTAGCGCTCGTCGTCGATGTGGTGATCCTTCAACAGCCGCTTGACCAGGCGCAACTGGTCGTCGCTGTCGATGATCTGAAAGTGCTGCGGCAGCCGCGCGTCCTGCCAGTGGGTGCGCAACAGGCGATGGGCGATAGAGTGGAAGGTACCCACCCACATGTTGCGCAACGACAAGCCCAGCAGCGCCTCGAGGCGAGTACGCATCTCGCGCGCCGCCTTGTTGGTGAAAGTCACGGCGAGAATCGCGTAGGGCGAGAGTTGCTCGACCTGCAATAGCCAGGCGATGCGATGCACCAGCACCCGGGTCTTGCCCGAGCCGGCGCCGGCCAGCACCAGCATGTTGCCCAGCGGCGCGCTGACGGCCTCGCGCTGGGCCGGGTTGAGATCGTCGAGAAGAGGAGAAACGTCATCCATGAAAGCGGGCTATCGGCGTGTCGAAATGGACGCCCAGCTTAGCATATCCGCCGCCTGCGGCGGCGAGCTAGAAGCTAGAAGCTAGAAGCTAGAAGCTAGAAGCTAGAAGCTAGAAGCTAGAAGCTAGAAGCTAGAAGCTAGAAGCTAGAAGCTAGAAGCCAAGAATAATCCTTAATCCCTGTTTTCTCTTCAAGCCGCGTAGCGGCGCTCTTCCAGCTTACGGCTTCTATTCCGGCTCCGGGAAGCGCAGCGGATTCAGACTCCGCTTCACCGCCTTCAACTGCTCGGCCAGCTTGGGCCCGCGGGTCTTGGCCACGCCCACCGCCAGCACGTCGATCAGCACCAGATGCGCAATACGCGACGTCATCGGGGTGTAGATCTCGGTGTCTTCGGGGACATCGATATACAACGGCAGCGTCACCTCTTCGGCCAGCGGCGAGCCGTTGGGGCACAGGCCGATCACCGTGGCGCCGGCCTCGCGCGCCATGCGCACGCTGGCAACCAGCGCGCGGGTGCGGCCGGTCTGCGAGATCGCCACCACCACGTCGCCTTCCTTGAGGGTCGCCGCCGACATGTTCTGCATGTGCAGGTCGGCGTAGGCGGAAGTCGATATCTGCAAGCGGAAAAACTTGTGCTGGGCATCGAAGGCTACCGCACCGGAGGCGCCGAAACCGTAGAACTCGACACGGTTGGCCATGGCCAGTGCATCGATCGCCTCGCCCAGCGCCTGGTTGTCGAGGCGGTCACGCACCGACAGCAGCGTACCGACGGTGGAATCGAAAATGCTGTGCGAGAATTCCGCGACGCTGTCGCTGTCACTCATCGAGAACTGCGCGAACTGGCTGCCGCTGGCCAGCATCTGCGCCAGGCGCAGCTTGAAATCCTGAAAACCGTTGCAACCCAGCGCGCGACAGAAGCGCACCACCGTCGGCTCGCTGACCTTGGCTTCGGTCGCCAGGTCGACGATGCGCATGTGGATGACTTCTTCGGGGTTGCGCAGCACGAAGCGCGCCACTTTCTGCTCGGAGCGACGGAAAAGCTCCATGCGACGTCGCATCTCATCGAATAGAGCACGGCTCACGGCGGCTTCCTCTGACGGTTCGTGGAATAGAGGTCATGGACCAGCGGCTAGTATGCCAAAGACCGGCAATGAACGGCAGCCGGGCGTCGACGAGCCGTCAACGTCATGATTCTGTCAACTGGTTTATAGTATGTAGTGATGCAACGATACCGCTCGTCATGCAAGGAGAGTCGCTCATGCGCAAAGCCGAACAGCTTACCGTTGTGAAACGCCAACTCCTGGATATCTTCCTGGGTCTTGAAGTCGCCGAGCATGAAACGCGCAAGAAAATCGCCGCCGTGCGCTATCTCAGAGCCCGGCGTGGCATCGAGATGCACGGCGAGATTAAACGACTGGAGCGCAATATCGCCGACTTCGACGACAATGCGCTCCAGTAGCGATCAGCCTACAGGCTGACGATAAACACCGCGACGACCCCCAGCGGGGCGATGAAGCGCGCGGCGAAGCGCCATAGATTGAACGCCATCTCGCCCATATTGAGGTTCTCGCGCACCTCCTCGCGGCTCATGCGCCAGCCGACGAAGATCACCGTTGCCAGGCCGGTCAGCGGCAGAATCAGCTTACTGGTGAAGTAGTCGAGCAGGGCGAAGATGGTCATGCCCTCGAACTTGGCGAATATCCCCAGCGGGGCCACGTCGGCCCAGACATTGAACGACAGCACGGTGGCGATACCCAACGCCCAGGTCGCGCCGCCGGCAACCAGCGTGGCACCGACCCGCGACAACGGTGTCTTTTCCTCGAACCATTCGACGATCGGTTCCAGCAGCGAGATCGCCGAGGTCCAGGCGGCGAACACCAGCAATACGAAGAACAGCAGGCCGAAGAACCAGCCGCCCGGCATATGGCCAAATGCCAACGGCAGCGTCTGGAAGATCAGCCCCGGACCGGAACTCGGGCTCAAGTCGTTGGCGAATACCACCGGGAAGATCGCCAGCCCCGCCATCAATGCGATCGCCGTGTCCATCAGCACCACGATGATCGCGCTGCGCCCGATGTTGACGTGCTTGGGCAGATAGGAACCGTAGGCGATCATGATCCCCATGCCCAGGCTCAGGGTAAAGAAGGCATGCCCCATCGCCGCCAGCACGCCATCGCTGGAGAGCTTGGAGAAATCGGGCGTGAACAGATAGGAAACGCCTTCGGCGAAGGCGCCGGATGTCGCGGCGTAACCCACCAGCACGATCAACAGCACCACCAGGGTCGGCATCAGCGTCTTGGTCGCCCGTTCCAGGCCGCCGGTGACGCCACCCAGCACCACGCCGATGGTCAGGATCATGAACAGACTGTGCCACAGCAGCAGTTGTAGAGGGCTTGCCAGCATGTCACTGAACAACGCACCGATCGCTTCGCTTTCGAGGCCGGTGAAGGTATTGACCGCGCCCAACTGGATATAGGCCAGCGCCCAGCCACCGATCACGCTGTAGAACGACAGGATCAGGTAGGCGCCGAGAATGCCGAACACGCCGATCAACACCCAGGCCGGGCTGCGCTTGAGGCGGGTGGTAAGCGATGACATCGTCGAAATCGGATTGCGCTGCCCGATGCGTCCGAGCAGCCACTCGGACATCAGGATCGGGATGCCCACCAGCAAGATACACAACAGGTAGATGAGTACGAAGGCGCCGCCCCCGCTCTCCCCGGTCATGTAGGGGAACTTCCAGATATTGCCCAGGCCGACGGAGGAACCCACCGCGGCCAGAATGAAGGTCAGTCTCGACGACCATTGCGCATGATGTTGTTTAGTCATGATTCACCTGTGTATCCGTGTCGTCACCGATCGATCGGATGCGATGACGCCTTGTCCTTGTTATGCCACCTTCGCGGGTCGCGGATCACACGACACACCAAGGGTATCGGTACCCAGGCAACCGGGAAACAGTAAGGGTGGCCGCTTTGCAGAAAAAAACGCCGCCATGGCATAAATTGGCGATAAAACTATCCGATGAAAGCGTCAAAGGCCAGCCTTGACGCCATGTTTTCCAACAGGCCTAAAACAGCGAGGCTTGGCACTCACCCGGAAAGGCGTCGAGTGATGGAAAATCATCGCCCGTCGCCAAGCGTTCATAGAGCCGCCTGGCGAGTTGGGGAGCCTGGCGATTGTCCGGGGTATGCACAAATAGAAAAGGGGTTTTCCCCTGTTTTATCCACAGCTTGAGACGCTCTATCCAAGGTTCGAAATAGCGGGCGTTGAGCTCGCCATCGAGATGGCCGATGAAACGCACGATGGGATGATTTGCCGTGGAAATCACGTGTAACGGGCGTTTCGGCTTTTCGCCCTGCGCCTTGATCAAGCGTCGATCGTCGCCCGCCGATGTCGAAAACAGCGGCCTGACATCGAGCATTACGCGATCCACGCCATGAGTTATCAACAAGCGGTTGAGTTGTTGCTCGGCGAGCCCTTTTTGGAAGAATTCACTGTCTCGCACCTCGACCGCGCAGGGGATGTTGCGTGGCCAGCGTTCGAGTAGTTGCGCCAATCGAGGCAACTCGGCAGAGCCGAAATCACGTGGTAACTGAATCATCATCGGTCCCAGACGATCGTGCAGCGGTGCCAAGCGGGAAATGAAGTCGTCGAATTCGTCGGCAATATCAACCAGCCGTTTGTCGTGGGTCAGTCGTGCCGGCAATTTGAAGCAGAAGCGAAAGTGCGCGGGCGCCTGGCGTGCCCAGGCAGCGACGGTCTCCGCCTTGGGCGCGCCACTGTAGAAGGTGGTATTGCCTTCGACACTGGAGAAGACCCGCGCATACTCTTCGAGAAAAGCCTCCGCAGGCGTGTGGCGGGCATACAGCCCGCCACGCCAGTCGCCATTGGCCCACATCGCCAGGCCCAGGTGGAGTGGCGCCAAGTGCTTATTCGACGGTGACCGACTTGGCCAGGTTGCGTGGTTGGTCGACATCGGTGCCCTTGAGCACGGCGACGTGATAGGACAGCAACTGCAACGGCAAGGTATACAGGATCGGCGCCAGTGCCTCGTCGATATGCGGCAGGCGCAGCACGCGCACCCCTTCGGCCTCCTCCAGGCGTACCTGCTCGTCGGCGAACACATAAAGCTCGCCGCCACGCGCGCGGACTTCCTGAAGGTTGGATTTGAGCTTCTCGAGCAACTCGTCGTTGGGGGCGACGGAAATCACCGGCATTTCGCTGTCGACCAGCGCCAGCGGCCCGTGCTTGAGCTCGCCGGCGGGATAGGCCTCGGCGTGAATGTAGGAAATTTCCTTGAGCTTCAGCGCGCCCTCCAGCGCGATCGGGAAATGCGCGCCACGTCCCAGAAACAGCGCATGATGCTTCTCGGCGAAGGCCATCGACAACGCCTCGATCTCGCTATCGAGCGCCAGCACCTGGCCGATCATGCCGGGCAGGGTACGCAGCGCCTGGACGATGCGTGCCTGGCACGTTTCGTCCATGCCACGCATGCGGCCAAGGCTCAGCGTCAGCAGCATCAATGCCACCAGCTGGGTGGTGAAGGCCTTGGTCGAGGCCACGCCGATCTCGGGCCCGGCCTGGGTCATCAACGTCAGATCGGATTCGCGAACCAGCGAACTGCCAGGCACGTTACAGATCGCCAGGCTGCCGATATAGCCGCGTTCCCTTGCAAAGCGCAGCGCCGCCAAGGTATCGGCGGTCTCGCCAGACTGCGACAGGGTGACGAATAAGGTGCCTTCGGGAACCACCACCTGGCGATAACGATACTCCGAGGCGACTTCGACCTGGGTCGGCACGCCGGCGTACTTCTCCAGCCAGTAACGCGCCACCATGCCGGCATGGTAGCTGGTGCCGCAGGCAATGATATGAATCTGGCTGGCCTGCTTGAAGAGTGCTTCGGCCTCGATGCCGAAGCTCTTGACCAGTACATGGCGGTCGGTCAGGCGCCCTTCCAGGGTCGCTGCGATCACCTGCGGCTGCTCATAGATCTCCTTGAGCATGAAGTGGCGGTAGCCATCCTTGGAAGCCGCGCCGTCGCCGTGCTCGAAGACCTGCACCGGGCGCTCCTGCAACTCGCCGGCGGCATCGTAAATGGCGATCGTGCCGCCCTTGGTCAGGCGCGCCACGTCGCCTTCGTGCAGATAGATGAAGCGGTCGGTGACCTGCAAAAGCGCCAGCGGATCGGAGGCCAGGAAGGCTTCCTCGACCCCCACGCCGACCACCAGCGGGCTGCCCTTGCGCGCGCCGACGATGATGTCCGGCTGGGCCTTGTGCATCACCGCCAGGGCATAGGCGCCGTCGAGCGTCGCCACCGCGGTCTGCAGCGCCGTGAGCAGGTCCTGACTACGATTGAACTCGCGAGCCAGCAGATGCGCGACGACCTCGGTATCGGTATCCGAGGTGAACACGTAACCCTGGCCTTCCAGTTCGGCCTTGAGCGCCTCATGGTTCTCGATGATGCCATTGTGCACCACCGCCAGGCTCTCGCCGGACTGATGAGGATGGGCGTTCTGCTCATTGGGCCGACCATGCGTCGCCCAGCGGGTATGCGCGATGCCCAGCTGGCCGACCAGCGGCGCCGCGTCGAGCTTGTCCTGCAGGGCGGCGACCTTACCCGCCGCGCGCTGACGATTGAGGCGTGCATCCTCGGACAACACCACCATGCCGGCCGAATCGTAGCCGCGGTACTCGAGGCGCTTGAGCCCTTCGAGCAGGATTCCCTGGACGTTACGTTCGGCGACTGCCCCGACGATTCCACACATCTTGCGTCTCCTCAGTGATCCTGCTTGGGCAATTTTTGCGGACGCGGCCAATCGGCCTTGCTGACCTGGCGCCCACGCGCCACGGCCAAGGCGCCGGCCTCGACATCCTTGCTGATGGTGGAGCCGGCGCCGATGGTGGCACCCTCGCCTACCTGCACCGGCGCTACCAGCGCGGTATTGGAACCGATGAAAGCCGCGTCGCCGATCACGGTGCGGTGCTTGTTGGCGCCATCGTAATTGCAGGTGATGGTGCCGGCACCGACATTGACCTCGCGACCCAGACGCGCGTCGCCGACGTAGCTGAGATGGTTGATCTTGGCACCTTCGCCGACCTCGGCGTTCTTGGTCTCGACGAAGTTGCCGACCTTGGCACGCCGCGCCAGATGCGTACCCGGGCGCAGCCGGGCAAAGGGCCCGACCTGGCTGTCGCCGTCGAGCACCGCGCCATCGAGTACGCTGTGCGCCTCGATCACGCTGCCCGGCCCGATGCGGCTGCCGCGAATCACGCAGTAAGGCCCCACCCGCACGCCGTCGCCGAGCTCGACCTCGCCCTCGAAGACACAGCCGACATCGATCTCGACATCGCAACCGCAGCGCAGGCTGCCACGCACATCGAAGCGCGCCGGATCGGCCAGCGCCACGCCCTCACCCATCAGACGCTCGGCTTCGCCATGCTGATAGGCACGCTCGAGCCGGGCCAGTTGCAGGCGATTGTTGATGCCCTCGACCTCCACTGGCGCAGCCGGCTGGGCGGTGGCAATGGCGGTGCCCTCGGCGGCGGCCATGGCGATCACATCGGTGAGATAATATTCACCCTGGGCGTTGTCGGCGGATAGCCGGGGTAGCCAGCGTCGCAGTTGCGCGGCGGTCATCGCCATGATGCCGGTATTGCATTCGTCGATGGCACGCTCGGCATCATTGGCGTCCTTGTGCTCGACGATCGCCATGGCGCGCCCTTCGGCGTCGCGCTTGATGCGACCATAGCCATTGGGATCGGCCAGGGTCACGGTCAGCAGGCCCATGCGCGCCTCGTCGACCTCGTCGAGCAGGCTCGCCAGGGTCTCGCGGCGAATCAGCGGCACATCGCCATACAGTACCAGTACCTTGCCATCACCGAGCCCGTCCAGCGCCTGGGCCACGGCATGCCCGGTACCCTTCTGCTCGGCCTGCACCACGAAGCGCAGCCCATCGTTCGCCGGACTCGTCAGGCTATCGCGCACCTGGTCGGCGCCATAGCCGATCACCACATGCAGGCGCTCGGCGCCAAGGCCGGCGGCCGTGTCGATCACATGGCGAATCATCGGCTTGCCAGCCAGCGTATGTAGCACCTTCGGCCGGGCCGAACGCATCCTCGTTCCCTGGCCCGCCGCCAGAATCACTACATCGAGCGTCATCGTCACTCCTCGTCCTTGTATCGATCGCCCATTCTAAAGCGCACCGGGCGCTGGCACCAATGCTCGCTCGACAGCTCGGCGCTTTGCACCAGCCACCACTCAGCCAGCGAAGCGGCCAGACATGACTATCATCACAATCGGTGTCATGAAAAATGCCCCGTGGATTTATGTCCACGGGGCATGCTACCTACTAGCACCTGAGCGTGACCGGTTCAGCGCCTGCCGCTCATCCGCCGCAACTGATCCAGCGTACGCAATTTGGCCACCGCCTCGGCGAGTTCCGCCGTGGCCCGAGTATAGTCCAGATCGGACTGCTGCTCATTGAGCGACTTCAGGGCTTCCTTGCGCGCTTCTTCCGCCTGTGCCTCGTCGAGATCGTGAGCGCGCACGGCGGTATCGGCGAGTACCGACACCAGATCCGGCTGCACTTCGAGGAAACCACCGGTAACGTAGTAGATTTCCTCTTCCGCGCCATCGTTACGGATAATCCGCAACGGACCCGGCGCAAGCTCGGTCATCAGCGGCGTGTGACCGGGCAGAATGCCCAGGTCGCCCTCGACCCCGGCGGCGACGATCTGCTCGATCTCACCGGAGAAGATCGACTGCTCGGCGCTTACGATCTCGCATTGGAAACTGTTCGCCATAGCTCTAGTCCTCTGACGGCCTTACTTCATGTTGTTGGCTTTTTCGACCGCCTCGTCGATGGTGCCAACCATGTAGAAGGCCTGTTCCGGCAGCTCGTCGTAATCGCCGTCCAAGATGCCCTGGAAACCGCGAATGGTGTCCTTGAGCGACACGTACTTGCCCGGCGAACCGGTGAAGACCTCGGCGACGAAGAACGGCTGCGACAGGAAGCGCTGGATCTTACGCGCCCGGTTGACCGACAGCTTGTCTTCGTCCGACAGCTCGTCCATGCCCAGGATCGCGATGATGTCCTTGAGCTCCTTGTAACGCTGCAACACGTTCTGTACGCCACGCGCGGTCGCGTAGTGCTCATCGCCGACCACCAGCGGATCGAGCTGACGCGAGGTGGAGTCGAGCGGATCGATGGCCGGGTAGATGCCCAGTTCGGCGATCGAACGCGCCAATACCACGGTGGCGTCGAGGTGGGCGAAGGTGGTCGCCGGCGATGGGTCGGTCAAGTCGTCAGCGGGCACATAGACCGCCTGCACGGAGGTGATCGAGCCGGTCTTGGTCGAGGTGATGCGTTCCTGCAGTACGCCCATCTCCTCGGCCAGCGTCGGCTGATAACCCACCGCCGACGGCATGCGACCCAGCAACGCCGAGACTTCGGTACCGGCCAGGGTGTAGCGGTAGATGTTGTCGACGAACAACAGCACGTCGCGGCCTTCGTCGCGGAACTTCTCGGCGACGGTCAAACCGGTCAGCGCCACGCGCAAACGGTTGCCGGGCGGCTCGTTCATCTGCCCGTAGACCAGCGACACCTTGTCGAGAACGTTGGACTCCTGCATTTCATAGTAGAAGTCGTTACCCTCGCGGGTCCGCTCGCCGACGCCGGCGAACACCGAATAACCGCTGTGCTCGGTGGCGATGTTACGGATCAGCTCCATCATGTTGACGGTCTTGCCGACCCCGGCGCCGCCGAACAGGCCAACCTTGCCGCCCTTGGCGAACGGACACACCAGGTCGATGACCTTGATGCCGGTTTCCAGCAATTCGTTGGAAGCCGCCTGCTCGGCATAGCTCGGTGCCTTGCGGTGGATCGGCATACGTTCCTGCTCGCCGATTTCGCCCGCTTCGTCGATCGGCTCGCCGAGTACGTTCATGATCCGACCTAGCGTCTCCTTGCCCACCGGCACGGAAATCGCGGCACCGCTGTTCTCGACCGCCAGGCTACGCTTCAAGCCTTCGGTGGAGCCCATGGCGATGGTTCTCACCACGCCGTCGCCCAGCTGCTGCTGGACTTCCAGAACGGTTCCGGAGTCCGAAACGTTCAGCGCGTCGTAGACCTTGGGCACTTCGTCCCGCGGAAACTCTACGTCAATCACCGCGCCGATGATTTGTACGATACGTCCGCTCATCTTGGTTCCTCTTAACCTGCAAATGAAACCTGCTTAGCCTCACCGGCGCTTACACCGCGGCGGCACCACTTACGATCTCGGAAATTTCCTGGGTAATCGACGCCTGACGCGCCTTGTTGTACACCAGTTGCAAATCGTCGATCAGGTCGCCGGCGTTGTCGGTCGCACTCTTCATCGCGATCATGCGCGCCGCCTGCTCGCAGGCCGCATTTTCGACGACCGCCTGGTACACCTGCGATTCGACATAGCGCACCAGCAGCTTGTCGAGCAGGGCCTTGGCGTCCGGCTCATACAGGTAGTCCCAGCTTGCGGGACGGGCTTGTTCGTCGTCGTCATCCTTGGGGGGAGCGACCAGGGGTATCAGCTGACGCACGGTCGGCTTCTGGGTCATGGTGTTGACGAACTCGTTGTTCACCACGTACAGCCGATCCAAATCGCCTTCATCGAAGGCGTCCAGCATCACCTTGACGCTACCGATCAGATCCTTGGCCTCGGGCGCTTCGCCGAGGCCGCTCTTGGCCGCCAGCAGGTTGCCGCCGTAGTTGCGGAAGAAGGCCCCGGCCTTGCTCCCGATAGCCACGAAATCGACCTCGACGCCCTTGTCGCGCCACTGCTTGGCGTCCTTGACCACCGCCTTGAACAGGTTGACGTTCAAGCCGCCGGCCAGGCCCCGGTCGCTGGAAACGACGATATAACCGACACGCTCGACCTCACGCTCGATCATATAGTCGTGGCGATACTCGGGGTTGGCCTTGGCGATATGCCCCACGACCTTGCGGATCTGCCGGGCATAGGGCTGGCTGGCCGTCATCCGGTCCTGTGCCTTACGCATCTTCGATGCAGCGACCATTTCCATGGCGCTGGTGATCTTCTGCGTATTCTTGATGCTCCCGATCTGGGTGCGAATCTCTTTTGCAGCTGCCATCGCGATCTACCTTATTCGTGGCCCTCGGGGAAATTCACGGGCCCGACTCGGCGGGCCCATGGGATTTACCAGGTCTGAGTGGCCTTGAATTTCTCGACGCCCGACTTGAGACCGTCTTTGATCTCGTCGTCGTAGTCGCCTTTCTGGTTGATCTTGTCGAGCAGCTCGCCATGCTCGGCGCGCATGTAATCATGCAGGGCCGTCTCGAAGTCGAGTACCTTGTTGACGTCGATATCGTCCAGAAAGCCTTCGTTGGCGGCGAACAGCGAAATCGCCATCTCGGCCACGGACATCGGCGAGTACTGCTTCTGCTTCATCAGCTCGGTAACGCGTTGTCCGTGCTCGAGCTGCTTGCGAGTCGCTTCGTCCAGATCGGAAGCGAACTGCGAGAACGCCGCCAGTTCGCGGTACTGGGCCAGCGCCAGACGCACGCCGCCACCCAGTTTCTTGATGACCTTGGTCTGCGCCGAACCACCCACCCGCGACACCGACAAGCCGGCGTTGATCGCCGGGCGAATGCCGGAGTTGAACAGGCTGGTCTCGAGGAAGATCTGACCGTCGGTGATCGAGATCACGTTGGTCGGCACGAACGCCGAGACGTCGCCGCCCTGAGTCTCGATCAATGGCAGCGCGGTCAGCGAGCCGGTCTTGCCGGTGACCTTGCCATCGGTGAACTTCTCGACGTAGTCGACATTGACGCGCGCGGCGCGCTCGAGCAGACGCGAGTGCAGATAGAAGACGTCGCCCGGATAGGCTTCACGGCCCGGCGGACGCTTGAGCAGCAGCGAGATCTGACGATAGGCCCAGGCCTGCTTGGTCAGATCGTCGTAGACGATCAGCGCGTCTTCGCCGCGGTCGCGGAAGTATTCGCCCATCGAACAACCGGCGTACGGCGCCAGGAACTGCATGGCGGCGGGGTCGGAGGCACCGGCGGCAACCACGATGGTATGTTCCATGGCGCCGTGTTCTTCGAGCTTGCGCACCACGTTGGCGATGGTCGATTGCTTCTGGCCCACCGCGACGTAGATACAGGTGACGCCCTTGCCTTTCTGGTTGATGATCGTGTCGATCGCGATCGCCGATTTGCCGATCTGGCGGTCGCCGATGATCAACTCGCGCTGGCCGCGACCGATCGGCACCATGGCGTCGATCGATTTGAGGCCGGTCTGGATCGGTTGGTCGACGGACTGGCGCGTGATGACGCCCGGCGCGACCTTCTCGACCGGATCGGTCATCTTGGCGTCGATCTCGCCCTTGCCGTCGATGGGCATGCCGAGGGCGTCGACCACGCGGCCAATCAGCTCGGGACCCACCGGCACTTCGAGGATGCGCCCGGTACACTGGGCGGTCATGCCCTCCTCGAGTTCCTGATAGTCGCCGAGTACCACGGTACCGACGCTGTCGCGCTCGAGGTTGAGCACCATGCCGAAGATGCTGCCCGGAAATTCGATCATCTCACCGAACATCGCATCGGCCAGGCCGTGGATCTGCACGATGCCGTCGGAGACGCTGACGATGGTGCCCTGATTGCGGGCCTCGGATGCGACATCCAGCTTCTCGATACGCTGCTTGATGATGTCGCTGATCTCGGAAGGATTCAGTTGCTGCATGCCATGTCCCTCAGACTCGGACGGAGAGCGCGTCGTGTAGGCGGGCCAATCGACCGCGTACCGAACCGTCGATGACGGTGTCGCCGGCACGCAGGATGACGCCACCCAACAGGGCGCTGTCCACCTGAGTGGTAATGGAGATTTCGCGGTTCAGGCGCTTGGCCAGGGCACTCGCGAGCGTGTCTTCCTGCTTGGCGTCCAGCGGATAGGCGGAGACGATGGTCACGTCCATGCGCTTTTCCTGCTGGGCCTTGAGCAGCTCGAATTGCTCGGCGATGGCCGGCAGCGCCGCTAGGCGGTTTTTCTGACCAAGGGCATAAAGGAAGTTGCGGCCTTCTTCGCCCAATGCCTCACCGCAGACATCGATGAACAGGTCGGTTTTCGCGGCGCTGGACAACCGGGGGTTGCCCAGCACATCGGCACGCATGGCCTCGTCATCGGCGACCTGCGCCGCCGACGCCAACATGCCGGACCAGGCCTCTAGCGCTCCCTGGGCGTGCGCGAACTCGAACGCCGCCTTGGCGTAGGGTCGGGCGACGGTAGACGTTTCAGCCATGGGTCACCTCCTCAAAGCTCGGCCGCGAGTTTGTCGACGAGTTCGCGATGCTTGGCCTCGTCGATGGAGGATTCCAGGATCCGCTCCGCACCCTCGATGGCGAGTCGCGATACCTGGGCACGCAGCTCTTCCTTCGCGCGGTTGACTTCCTGCTCGATCTCGGTTCGGGCGTTGGCAATCATGCGTTCGCCTTCCTGGCGGGCATTGTCGCGCGCCTCCTCGATCATCTGGTTCGACCGCTTATGGGCTTGCTCAAGGATTTCCGCTGCCTGTTCCTTGCTCTCGCGCAACGTCTCGTTGGCCTGCTCCTGGGCCACTTCGAGGTCGCGGTTGGCACGGCTGGCAGCGTCCAGGCCATCGGCGATCTTCTTCTGGCGTTCCTGCAGAGCCTGCATGACCGGAGGCCATACGTACTTCATACAAAACCAGACGAAGACCGCGAAGGCGATGGCCTGACCGATTAGGGTTAGGTTCAGATTCACGCCAGCACCTCTCGCTTCACAGGTTTGGGGTTACATTCACGGTGGGTCATGACGACCGACCGCGAGTTAACCGACAAACGGATTGGCGAAGGTGAAGAACAGCGCAATACCGACACCGATCATGGTCACGGCGTCGAGCAGACCGGCGACGATGAACATTTTCACCTGCAGCTGCGGAATCATTTCCGGCTGACGCGCGGCGCCTTCCAGGAACTTGCCGCCCAGGATACCGAAGCCGATGGCGGTGCCCAGTGCGCCCAGACCGATCAGCAGAGACACGGCGATGGCGGTCATGCCCAGAACTTGTGCTTCCATGATTTACTCCAGTTTCAGTCGAGTGGTTTAGCGGGTTAAGGGTTAATGGATTACCAGGATCAATGCTCTTCGATCGCCAGACTCATGTAGACGATGGTGAGCATCATGAAAATGAAGGCCTGCAATACGACGATCAGGATATGGAACACCGCCCAGGGGAAGTGCAGCGGTAGCTGCCACAGCCCGAGCAGAGCAATCAGGATGAAGATCAACTCGCCGGCATACATGTTGCCGAACAGTCGCAAGGCCAGCGAAATCGGGCGGGCGAGCAGCGTCACCACCTCGAGCAGGAAGTTGACGGGGATCAGCAGCGCCTGCACCAGCTTGTTGTTGGGGGTATTGAACGGATGCAGGGTCAACTCGCCGATGAAGCCCGAGAGCCCTTTGGAGCGAATCGCATAGAAGATCATCAACGCGAACACCGATAGCGACATGCCCAGGGTGGCGTTGACATCGGTGGTCGGCACCACCTTGAAATAGACGTGCGCCGGATCGGCGCCGAACAATACGGCGATCTTCTGGGCCAGCATCGGCAAGACATCCACCGGCACCAGATCCATCAGGTTCATCAGGAAGATCCAGCAGAAGATCGTCAACGACAGCGGCGCGATCAATTTGCTCTTGCCGTGGAAGGTTTCCTTCACCGAGTTGTCGACGAATTCGACCATCAACTCGACGAAGTTCTGCAAACCGCCTGGGACGCCGGTGCTGGCGGCCTTGGCCGCCTTGCGGAACACGAACAGGAACAGCACACCGAGAGCGATCGACCAGCCCATGGTGTCGAGGTGAATGGCCCAGAAGCCCATCTCGGCGGCTTGCTCGGCGGAGTGCGCCATCGACCAGCCATGCTCCGGGTGCAGTCCGAAGGTCAGATTTTGCAGGTGGTGCTGGATATACTCCGTCGGAGTCGGATTACTGACTGCCATTGCACTGCCTCGATATCAGGTGTGCGACGGTCCGCGCAGCAGCCAGGGCCCCAGCCACTGCGTGAACAACGTCGCCACGTAAGCGCCAAAGAAGAAAGCGGGGTTTGAAGGCGGCACTGTCACGAACACCAGGGTGAACAATGCCGCCGTCAAACCGAACTTGCCCGCTTCGGCACGATAGAAACTCTTGACGATGTCGCTGGCCAGCCGCGCTCCCTGATAACGGAAGGCGCGCCAGGCGAAATAAGCATTGGGCAGCCAACACACCAGACCACCCAACAATGCCGATAGGGCAGCCCCCCTACCGCCGAGTACGCCGGCCAGTACCACTATCACGAGTACGCTGGTCGCCTGGGCCAATAACAGGCGCGAAAACCGAGGGCGCTTGAGCTGGGCCGGTAGTGAATTCTGGATCATGCCTCCCGGTCCTCAACAAGCGCGTCTGCATAAGGGCGCCCTTGCCAGAATATCCTGTCGTATTGCCGTTGGCGTTGTCCCATTCGACGTTACACCCAAACGAACCTCGGCGGATTATAGGGAAGCACCGCTGCGCGTTCAACCGGACCCGCACCGATTTAGCGCGAACTATTGTCATCTTACGACCAAAGCGCAACGATCTGCGTGCAACAAACATTAACGTGCTAAACAAAGAGATAGATATCAGCCGGCTAACCACGTGCGGGCTCACATCCTTGCTGGCGCGGGAATCAGCGGATATGCGTGAGGATTCCGTCGAGCTCGTCGAGGCTGGAATAGCCGATGGTCACACGGCCCTTGCCGCTACGCCCGTGTACGATGCGCACCGGCGCGCCAAGCAGTTCGCCCAGCTGGCTTTCCAGACGCGCGACATCGGCCGAGGGTTTGGCCGGGGTCTTGTCGGCCGGCTTGCCGGCTTGCAGTTGCTTCACCAGCGCCTCGGTCTGGCGCACGGTGAGATCCTTGTTGACCACCTCGTGCGCAGCCTGGCGCTGGCGGGCACCGGACAACGCCAGCAGCGCCCGAGCATGTCCCATGTCGAGATCGCCACGCTCGAGCAGCGTTTGCACCTCGGGGTCGAGCGATAGCAGGCGCAGCAGATTGGCGACCTGGGCACGCGACTTGCCCACCGCGTCGGCGACTTGCTGTTGGGTCAGTTCGAACTCGTCGAGCAGGCGCTTGAGGGCCATGGCTTCTTCGACCGGGTTGAGATTCTCGCGCTGGATATTCTCGATCAGCGCCAGGGCCAGCGCGGTCTGGTCGTCGACATCGCGCACCACCGCCGGGATGACGTCGAGTTCGGCCAGTTGCGCCGCGCGCCAGCGCCGCTCGCCGGCGATGATCTCGTAGCGATCCTCGCCCACCGGACGCACCACGATGGGCTGCATGATGCCGTGGGTACGAATCGAGTCGGTCAGTTCCTCGAGCGCTTCGGGTTGGATATCGCGGCGCGGCTGAAACTTGCCACGTGCCAACTGGCCGAGCGACAACCGCACGAGACGCTCGCTGGCCTGCCGGTCGACGCCCTCGTCTTCCGCAGACAGGGTGACGTCGACCTGGCCATCGACATCGAGCATTTCGCGGCGGCGAGCTCCGGCGCCGATCAGGGCATCCAGGCCGCGGCCCAGGGCACGTTTGTTACGGGTCATGGATATTCCCTCAGGCATTTCCCGGAATCATAGCGACAAGCGACGGATCAGTTCCTTGGCCAGCACCCGGTGGGCCTGGCTACCTCGCGAGAAGCGTGCGTATTTGGTCACCGGCAAGCCGTGGCTGGGTGCCTCGGCGACCCGCACGTTACGCGGGATGGCGGTCTTGAGCAGGGTATCGCCGAAATAATCGCGCAGTTGCTTGCTGACATCGCGAGTCAGGCTGTTGCGATTGTCGAACATCGTGCGCACGATGCCGAAGACCTGCAGCGAGGGGTTCACGCTGGCCTGAATCTGTTCGACGGTGTCGAGCAGCGCGGATAGCCCTTCGAGGGCATAAAACTCGCATTGCAGCGGAATCAGTACGCCATCGGCGGCGGTCAAGCCGTTGACGGTCAGCATGTTGAGCGACGGCGGGCAATCGATCAGCACTACGTCGTACTCGCTGGCGACGCCGCTGATGGCAGCATGCAGGCAACGTTCGCGACCGTCACGGTCGAGCAGATCGACCTCGGCGGCAGTCAGGTCGGCGTTACCCGGCAGCAAGGCATAACCGGCGTCGGGGCAGTCGAGAATCACCTCGGCGGCGCGTTTCTCGCCGAGCAGCACCTCGAGCACGCTGCCGTCGAGCTCGTGCTTGTCGATGCCACTGCCCATGGTGGCGTGGCCCTGGGGGTCGAGGTCGACCAGCAGCACGCGGCGGTCCAGCGCCGCCATGCAGGCCGCCAGATTGACCGCGGTGGTGGTCTTGCCGACGCCCCCCTTCTGGTTGGTCAAGGCGATGATCTTGGTCACGAGCGACTCCCTTCTCGACAATGATCCCGGCGGTTGATCTAACCCACGCGCTGTAGCCGCAGCAAGTGGCGGCTTGCCTCGTCGCCGGGCACCTCGAGTGCGCGGCGCTCCACTAACATCACCGTTGGCGGCAACCCGGCCAGTTCATCCTCGCAGGCTGGGCCCTTCATCGCCAGCCATTCACCGCCTTCGGCCAGCAAATGCTCGGTCAGCATAACGAAATCGCCCAAGCTGGCGAAGGCGCGCGATATCACCTGATCGAATGCCGGCGCGGCGAAGCGCTCCACGCGCTGCTGTAGCGGGGTGACGTTGGCCAGCCCCAGTTCGAGTATCGCCTGGCGTTGAAAACGCACTTTCTTGCCATTGCTGTCGAGCAACGACACCGCCAGCTCGGGCTTCATGATAGCCAGCACCAGACCGGGAAAACCCGGGCCGGCGCCGACATCCAGCAATCGCGGCCCACGTATGGCGGATAGCACCGAGGCGCTGTCGAGCAGGTGCCTGGTCACCATCTCGTCGGGCGAACGTATCGCGGTGAGGTTATAGGCGCGATTCCACTTGTGCAACAACGTGAGCAACGCCAACAACCGTTCGCGCTGGCGTGCGTCGACATCGATGCCCAGCTCGGCGAGCCCACTGTCGAGGCGCCGCTCGTGGCTTGACGTCATGCATTCACCGCGCGCTGGTCATCGAGCAGGCGACGCTTCTTGAGGTGAATCAACAGGATCGACACTGCCGCCGGCGTGACACCGGAAATCCGCCCGGCCTGGGCCAGCGTCTCGGGACGCGCGGCACTTAGCTTCTGGCGGATCTCGTTGGACAGCCCCTCGACCCGCTGATAATCGAGATCGGCCGGCAGTGGCGTGGCTTCGTGACGCTTGAGCTTGTCGATTTCACCCTGCTGACGCTCGATGTAGCCCTGATACTTGGCGCGAATCTGGACCTGTTCGGCCACCGCTTCGTCATCGACCGGCTCGCCCTTCAGGTCGGCCAGATCGGCGTAACCGAGCTCGGGGCGCCTGAGCAGTTCGAGCAGGTTGTATTCACGACTCAGCGGCTTGGGCAGCTTGGCCGCGAGTCGTTGGGCCTCGGCGGATTGCGGTTGTATCCAGGTATCGCTCAGCCGAGCGCTCTCGCGCTCGATCGCCTCGCGCTTGGTCTCGAAAGCGGCCCAGCGGGCGTCATCGACCAGCCCCAGACGGCGCC
The DNA here is from genome assembly GCF_900102945.1 of Modicisalibacter muralis. Taxonomy (GTDB): domain Bacteria; phylum Pseudomonadota; class Gammaproteobacteria; order Pseudomonadales; family Halomonadaceae; genus Modicisalibacter; species Modicisalibacter muralis. The sequence continues at coordinate 207,108 of NZ_FNGI01000004.1, forward strand.
CGCTCTGGGTCAGGCGCAAATCGGCGTTGTCCTCGCGCAGCAGCAGCCGGTACTCGGCACGCGAGGTGAACATGCGATACGGCTCCTGGGTACCGAGGGTGATCAAATCGTCGACCAGCACGCCGAGGTAGGCCTCGTCGCGGCGCGGGCACCAGCTTTGTTCGCCGCGTGCGCGCCGCGCGGCATTGAGGCCGGCAAGCAAGCCCTGGGCGCCGGCTTCCTCGTAGCCGGTAGTGCCGTTGATCTGTCCGGCAAAGAACAGGTTGTGGATAAATTTGGTTTCCAACGAGTGCTTGAGATCGCGCGGATCGAAGAAATCGTACTCGATGGCATAACCCGGCCGGGTAATGTGCGCGTTCTCCAGGCCAGCGATCGAACGCACCACGCGTAGCTGGATATCGAACGGCAGCGAGGTCGAAATGCCGTTGGGATACAGCTCGAAGGTATCGAGGCCTTCCGGTTCGATGAATATCTGGTGGCTGGTCTTGTCGGCGAAACGGTGGACCTTGTCCTCGATCGATGGGCAATAGCGCGGCCCCACGCCTTCGATCACGCCGGAATACATCGGCGAACGATCGAGATTGGCGAGAATGATCTCGTGAGTGCGCTCATTGGTATGCGCGATATGACAACTCACCTGACGCGGATGGTCGTTGCGCGAGCCGAGATAGGACATCACCGGCGTGGGGGAATCGCCGGGCTGTTCCTCGAGGTTCGCAAAATCGATGCTCTTGGCATCGAGGCGCGGCGGCGTGCCGGTCTTCAGTCGATCGACCCGGAACGGCAATGCACGCAGGCGTTGCGCCAGGGCGTTGGCCGGTGGATCGCCGGCCCGCCCGCCGGCGTGATTATCGAGCCCGATATGCATCACGCCACCGAGGAAGGTGCCGGTACACAGCACCACCGTTTCGCCATGAAAGCGGATACCGGTCTGGGTGATCGCGCCACGCACGGTGTCGCCATCGACGATCAGATCGTCGACGCCCTGTTGGAACAGCGTCAGATTGGGCTGGCTTTCCAGCATGGCGCGAATGGCTGCCTTGTAGCGCACGCGATCGGCCTGGGCACGCGTCGCGCGTACCGCCGGGCCCTTGCGGGCATTGAGCACGCGAAACTGGATGCCGCCCTGGTCGGTGGCCAGCGCCATGGCGCCGCCCAGCGCATCGATCTCCTTGACCAGATGGCTCTTGCCGATCCCGCCGATCGCGGGATTACAGGACATCTGGCCGAGGGTCTCGATGTTATGCGTCAGCAACAGCGTTTGGCAGCCCATGCGAGCGGCGGCCAGTGCGGCTTCCGTTCCCGCATGGCCCCCGCCTATGACGATAACGTCAAAGCGGTTGGGGTAATCCACGATGTACCTCGACTTGCGCCCGTGGCGCGCGGTTATTTCGGTGAGCTGAAATCAAGCCGCCCAGTATAACGTCCCTGTGGGTAACCGTCAGGGGTTTTCCACATGCGGGTTTCACCGTCCAAGGGAGTCGTCCCTTAGTTATTAAAATAAGTATAAAAAGAAAGAAGTTCTGTTGTGGTTGTAACTACTAGTGTGGACACTTTCAGTGGGTAAGCGGTTTATTTTTATATTTTTCATGGAGTTGAAATGTTGATAAAACATTGTAAAAGCGGTCGGGTTGCTGCGTACATCCGCTGGGCTTGCTGTGGACCGAATGACTCGTTGTGCACATGCCGAATCATGCCAAGCTTATCCACCGCTGGCTACCGACTCTGTGAGCAGGTTAGTCAACAGCTCGCCCGATATTGCTGAAAAGTCCAGCCCCGGCGGGTTGGCGATGAGATATCGGTGTCTAGCGAGAAATTTTATCCACAGACCCAAAAGACCCACGTGAAGGGTCATTCCGCGCTCATGCAAAGCCGTGCGGCGAAGAATCGGCGCCTAACAACGCAAGAATCCGCCTCGATGGGCGGATCCTTGCGTTGCGATAGACGGAGAACTCGTAGCGGAATCTAGTGCTTGAGCACGCGTGACAGGAAGGATTGCGTGCGCTCGTTTTGCGGGTTGTCGAGAACCTCATGGGGTGGGCCCTGCTCGACGATCTGGCCGCCATGGATGTAGATCACCCGGTCGGCGACCTCGCGAGCGAAGCCCATTTCGTGAGTGACGATCATCATCGTCATGCCGTCATTGGCGAGCGTGCGCATGGCATCCAGCACCTCGCCGATCATCTCGGGATCCAGCGCCGAGGTCGGCTCGTCGAATAGCATCAGCCGCGGCTCCATGGCCAGAGCGCGTGCCAGCGCCACGCGTTGCTGCTGACCGCCCGAGAGCTGGCCGGGATGCTTGGCCGCCTGATCCTGTATGCCGACCCGCTCAAGCAGCTTGTGGGCCGTTTGCAGCGCCTTGTCGCGTGGCCAGCCGCGTACCTTGATGGGTGCCAGGGTGACGTTGTCGAGCACCGATAAGTGGGGAAACAGGTTGAACTGCTGAAACACCATGCCGACTTCGGTGCGAATGGTCTGCAGCGATTTGCCGCTCTTGCCGTAGGGCAATAGCTCGTTGCCGTCGACTTCGATATTACCGCTCTGGAACTCCTCGAGGCCGTTGACGCAGCGAATCAGCGTCGATTTGCCCGAGCCGCTGGCGCCGACGATCACGACGACCTCGCCGGGCACCACTTCGAGATCGATATCCTGCAGCACATGCAGATTGCCGAAGTGCTTATTGACCTTCGCCAAGCGTACGATGGGTGGCTGCTGAGCGGTTTCTTGCGCGGCTTCGCGCGTTTCGTCGTTCATTGCTTGGATCCTTTACTGACCGACCAAACCCCTGCTTTCGAGCAGGCGCAGGGCGTAGGAGAGACTCAGCGTAATCACCAGGTACAGCATTGCCACCATGAAATAGACCTCCAGTGCGGTGAAGGTGGTGGCGATATAGATCTGACCCTGGCGGACCAGTTCGCCGACCCCGATCACCGAGAACAGCGAGGTATCCTTGATGCTGACGATGCCCTGGTTGCCGAGCGCCGGAATCATGCGGCGCAGTGCCTGAGGCCAGATGATGTAGCGAAAGGCCTGGGGGCGCGACAGGCCAAGCGAGAGCCCGGCTTCGCGCTGACCCTTTTCGATCGACTGTACCCCACCACGCACGATCTCGGAGATATACGCGCCGGCATTGAGCGCGATGGCGGCGATCCCCGCGGTTAGCGCGTTGATCGGGCCGCCGAGAATCTGTGGCAGGCCATAGAAGATGAACAGCACCTGCACCAGCACCGGCGTGCCGCGGAAGATTTCGATATAGGCGATGGCCGGCCAGCGCAGCAGGCGTACCGGGTTGATGCGTAGCAGGCCGAAGACGATGCCGATCACGAAGCCGATGGCCAGGCCACCGAAGGAGATAAGCAGGGTCCAGGGGATCCCTTCGAGCAGGAAGGGAATGGAGTCGATGGCGGCCTGCCAGTCGAACTGGAAAGTGACGTCCACGTCGGATTCTCCAGGCAGGAGCACCCAAGGATGCAGCCTGCGTTGGGTAAAAACGAAAAAGGGCCGGGCGCTTTGGCCACCCGGCCCCGTTCATAACGGTTATGGCTTATTCAGCGGAAGCGTCTTCGCTGGGCGCCTCGCCAAACCACTTGGTGTAAATTTCGTCGTAGGTGCCGTCTTCCTTCATCGAAGCCAATGCCTTGTTGGTTGGCTCGAGCCACTCGCTGCCGGAGGTGAAGACGATACCGTACTGCTGGCCCTCGTAGAGCGGACCGACCACCTTGGCACGGCCTTCGCCCTTGGTCTTGGCGAAATAGCCGACGTTGGGCGCATCGTAGAAGACCGCGTCGACGCTACCGCCCATCAATGCCAGGTACATGTCGGCGCTGCCCGGGTACGGCTTGATCTCGGAACTGTCGCCGAGATGCTTTTGCAGGTAATCGTAGCTGGTCGAGCCGATCTTGGTGCCGATGCTCATACCTTCCAGGTCGCTCAACTCGTCGACGCTATCGTTGCTGGCGGGCACCAGGATGCGCAAGCCGGAATCGTAATAGGGATCGCTGAAATCGACGACCTTGTCGCGCTCTTCGGTGATGGTGATCCCGGCGATGGCGATTTCGGCATTGCCGGTCTGGACGGCGGGGATGATACCGTTGAAGTCCATGGTGCGCAGATTCATCTCGAACCCGGCGCGATCGGCGACCTCACGGATGATATCCATATCGAAACCGACCATCTTGCCGGTTTCCTTGTCGAGCATCTCGAAGGGCACGAAACTGGGGTCGGTAACCACGCTAACGGTGTTCTCGTCCTGGGCGAGTGCCGAGGCCGAAACGCCCAGGCCGAGAGCCATGGCGCCTATCAGTGTAGCCTGCTTAAGAAGATTGCTTTTCATGGGGTTCCCCAATTAGAAATGTTATTCATGGAACGCGTCTTTTACCTTGGCGAGTTCGCGGGAAACCGTCAAGCGGCAGGCGGGAGATGCCGCTTGTGAGTGGCTAATACGAAATGCTGATGCGGGTTTACACCATGAACGAGGAGCCGCAGCCGCAGGTGGAGGTGGCATTGGGGTTCTTGATCACGAAACGTGCGCCGGCCAGGCCCTCCTCGAAGTCCACGGTGGAGCCGACCAGGTACTGGTAGGACAACGGGTCGACGACCATGCCGACATCGTCGATTTCGATGACGGTATCGTCGTCCGCGGTCTGCTCGGCGAAGTCGAAGCCGTACTGAAAGCCTGAACAGCCGCCACCGGTGACGAACACCCGCAGCTTGAGCGCCGGGTTATTCTCCTCGGCGGCCAGCGCGCGCAGGCGTCGTGCGGCGGAATCGGTAAGCAATAGCGGCGTGGGGGCAAAGGATGCGGCACCGCTCATAGGGGGCCTCCCGTGTTGATAATGAGGTAATGCGATAAGGCATTATCCGCAATCCCGAGCAAAAGGGTCAACTTTTACTCGGTAACGTCTTGATCCTGATACACCGGGTCGCCTTCCCTGCCAACTCAGGGCAATAGCGCCGGGGCCTGCATGCCGGTCATTTCAGGGAAGCCGAACATCAGGTTGAGGTTCTGCAAGGCCTGGCCGGAGGCGCCCTTGACCAGGTTGTCGATCACCGACAGCACCACCACGGTGTCGCCGTCAGCGGGGCGGTGCACCGCCAGGCGGCAGAGATTGGAGCCCTTGACGCTGCGGGTCTCGGGATGGCTGCCTGGCGGCATGACGTCCACCGCCGGCTCATCGGCGTAGCGTTCCTCGAAAAGCGCCTGCAAATCGTCGGCGTTGCCGGTCAAGCGGCCATATAGCGTGGCATGAATGCCACGAATCATCGGCGTGAGGTGGGGCACGAAGGTGAGTCCCACCGGGGCGCCGGCGGCATGCACCAGGCCCTGGCGAATTTCCGGCAGGTGGCGATGGCCGCTGGTGGCGTAGGCCTTCATCGATTCACCGGCCTCGGCCAGTAGCGAGCCGACCTTGGCACCGCGCCCGGCGCCGGTAACCCCGGTTTTGCAGTCGGCGATGATGCGATCGATATCGATCAGCCCTTGCTCGAGCAGCGGCAACAGGCCGAGCTGCACGGCAGTCGGGTAGCAACCCGGTACGGCAATCAGTCGGGCGCCGCGAATACGCTGGCGATTGACTTCGGGCAGCCCGTAGACGGCCTGGTCGAGCAGTTGCGGTGCGCCATGCGGTTGGCCGTACCAACGCGACCATTCATCGGCATCGGCGATGCGAAAATCGGCGGACAGATCGATCACCCGGGTACCGCGCTCGAGCAACTCGCCGGCCAGCGCGTGGGCGACGCCATGCGGCGTGGCGAAGAACACCGCATCGCACTCACCGAGGCGCGCGGGATCGGGTTCGCTGAAGGTCAGTCGGTCATAGTGGCCACGCAGGTTGGGATAGAGATTGCATACGCTCAGCCCGGCCTCCGAGCGCGAGGTGATGACATCCACATCGACCTCGGGATGCTGTGCCAGCAGGCGCAGGAGTTCGACCCCGGTGTATCCAGTGCCACCAACGATACCGACCTTGATCACGGTGTACTCCTTGAAGGGAATGGAAAGATGCCGTTCGTTCGAAAACGTCGCTCTGAGGGTATGATACACAAGGTCATGGGCCTGCATTCAATGTCATCTGGCGATAGTGTAGGTAACTTTCGCTATAAGGATTTTTTCGCGTGTCTCATCCGCGTTTGCCCAAGCCGAGTCTCGAACGCTTTCGTCGGCAACTCGCCAGTGTCGATGCGCTGCCGCAGCTTTGCCTGCTCGGCCTGGTATCGGGGCTGATAACCGGTGCGCTGATGGTGGCCTTTCGGTCGCTGCTGACGCTGGGTGCCTGGGTTTTCATGCCGCATGGTGATATCGAGGCGTTCGAGGCCTTGCCTGCGGGCGTGCGTTCATTGATGCCGCTGATCGCTGTTGTGTTGATCGGTGCCTGGTTATGGCGTCAGCCGGCCGGTGCGCGCAAGGTGGGCATCGCCCATGTCATCGAACGCCTGACCCATCATCAGGGTCGCCTGCCGCTACGCAACTGGATCAATCAGTGGTGGGTCGGCGTGGTTTCGGTACTGGGCGGGCTCTCCGCCGGGCGCGAAGGCCCGGCTATCCATCTTGGCGCGGCGGCCGCCAGCGGGCTCGGCCAACGCCTGAGCCTGCCGCACAACAGCCTGCGCGTGCTGGTGGGCTGTGGCACGGCGGCGGGCATCGCCGCTTCGTTCAACACGCCTATCGCCGGGGTCATCTTCGCCATGGAGGTGGTGGTGATGGAGTACACCATCGCCGGCTTCATGCCGGTGATCCTGGCATCAAGCATGGGTGCTGTGGTCGCGCAACTGGTCTATGGCCCGGAGCCGGCCTTCCCCATCCCCGGCTTGCACCTGCGCTCGCTGCTCGACCTGCCGTGGATCGTGGTCAGCGCACTGGCGATCGGCCTGCTCGCCGGGCTGTTCGTCAGGGTGGCGCAGGGCCACGAGCAGTTGCAGCGCTTGCCGGTGTGGTGGCGCTTTTCGCTGGTCGGCGCGCTGGTGGGTGGCGTCGCCTGGTGGTATCCGCAGGTTCAGGGCATGGGTTACGACACCCTCGGCCTGACGCTGACGACATCGCTGCCCATCGACGTGCTGGTAGCGGTGGCCATCGGCAAACTGCTGCTGACTGCCCTGGCCGTGGCCTGCGGCATTCCGGTGAGTATCATCGGCCCGATCCTGGTGATGGGGGCCGCCGCCGGCGCATTGTGTGGCATGCTGGGCGGGTTTTTGATGCCGCTGTCGGCCTCGGGGCCCGAAGTCTACGCGATGCTTGGCATGGCGGCGATGATGGGCGCGGTGCTGCAGGCGCCATTGGCGGCCTTGATGGCGCTCGTCGAGCTGACTCACAATCCCAGTATGATTCTGCCGGGGATGCTGGCGGTGGTGGTTGCGGGCCTCGCGGCACGCCAGTTGTGCGATTGCCGGGGATTTTTCATTACCCAGACGCAGCATGGCCTGCATCCGTTGCAGCAGCCACTGATGCAGGCGTTGTCGCGGGTTTCGGTACCGGCGGTGATGGATCGCAAGCTGACCATTAGCCCGCGTCGGGTCGATCGCGAGGCCGCCGAGGAGCTGCTTGGCGGCAAGCCGACCTGGGTGATCATCGTACGCTCCAGCGACGACAAGCCGGCCCTGGCCTTGAAGGCCGCCGATCTGGCTCGGGCGCTGCTCGACGAGCAGCTCGCCGAGACCGCGGCGTTCGATCTCCTGGAGATTCCCGGTCAGCGGCTCGAGCTGGCGTCGATCCACCCACAGGCGACGCTCGGCGAAGCCTTCGACCGCCTGGACGAACACGCCGTGGATGCGCTCTACGTGGAGGCGTCGAGCGCGCCGCTGAGCGGCAGGATTTCCGGTATCATTACTCGCGACGCCATCGAGAGCTACTATCGGTATAGGCGATGAATGAGTGCTGCACGCGATAAACGGACGCCTAGGTCCTTGAAGGAGCCGGAATGTACTTGTGGGTGAAAGCGTTTCATCTGATCGCCGTGGTGACCTGGTTCGCCGCGCTGTTCTACCTGCCACGGCTGTTCGTCTATCACGCCATGGCGCGCGACAAGGGCGATAGCCAGGCCATCGAGTATTTCCAGGTGATGGAGCGCAAGCTGTATCGCGGGATCATGACGCCGTCGATGATCGCGGTGCTGGTGCTGGGAGGCTGGCTGTTGCTACTGGTGCCCGGCCACCTGAGCAATGGCTGGATGCACGTCAAGCTGCTGTTGGTAGCCTTGCTTATCGGCTATCACCATGTGTGCCTGGCTTACATGAAGAAACTGGCGGCGGGAGCCTGTCTGAAATCGCCGAAATTCTTCCGGCTGTTCAATGAGGCACCGGTGATCGCGCTGGTTCTCATCGTCATCCTGGCCATGGTGAAGCCGTTTTGATGAATGCTGCCAAGCTTCCCGTGGTGCTGGTCATGGCCGGGCACGATCCCACCGGCGGCGCCGGGCTGATCGCCGATGCCGAAGCGGTTGCCGCCTGTGGTGGCTGGCCACTGAGCATACCCACCAGCCTCACCGTACAGAGCACCCGCGATGTATTGCGCGTGATGCCTTGCCCCGCCGACGGTATCCGCGATATGGCCTGGGCGCTGCTCGACGAGTTCGAGGTTTCGGCGATCAAGGTCGGGTTGATCGCCGACGAGGCGACGCTCGATGCCATCGAGGACGTAGTGCGCGCCTGCCCGGGAATCCCGCTGGTGGTGGATCCGGTGCTCAGGGCCGGCGGCGGAAAGAACTTATCCACAACCGCGCTGATCGACGATTTCCGCCGGCGTCTGCTACCGCTTGTGGATATTCTCACGCCCAACCGCGCTGAGCTGGCATGGCTTGCCGGCGAACACGGCAACGACGATGTCGAGCGCGTGGTGGCGTTGATGTCGCTGGGTTGCCAGGCACTGCTGGTCACCGGCACCGATAGCCCGGTACCCGGCGTACCCGAGGACACGGTAATGAACACCCTGCACACGCCGGACACCAGCCGCCAATGGCACTGGCCGCGACTGGCGGCGAGCTATCACGGTTCGGGTTGCACGCTGGCCGCCGCGCTGGCTGCTCGGCTGGCCGTCGGCGAGCGCCTGGTCATGGCCTGCGAACAGGCCCAGCGCTTTACCTGGGAGAGCCTCAGGCATGGTTGGCGTCCGGGTAATGCCCAGGCGCTGCCGCGCCGCTTCTGGCAATCCCCGGTGCTGCCCAGGGAGCCGCGGCCATGAGCGCCAACGATTGGACGCGAGGCATCTATGCGATCACCGATGCCGTGCTGCTGCCCGATGACGCGCAATTGCTGGGCGCCTGCGAAGCCGCCCTGCGCGGCGGTCTTGCGCTGTTGCAGTACCGCGACAAGTCGACCGATGACGTTCGGCGCTGGCGACAGGCGCGAGCCTTGGCGGCGCTATGCACCGAGCATGGCGTGCCGCTGATCGTCAATGACGACCTGGCTCTGGTCCGTCGTCTGCGCGTGGAAGGGTTCAACGATGTCGGATTGCATCTGGGTCAGCGCGATGGCTCGTTGCGCGAAGCCCGCGAGCGCTTGGGTCCTGATGCGATCATCGGCGCCACGTGCCACGCGCGGCTCGATTTCGCCGCGCGCGCCGCCGCCGATGGCGCCAGTTATCTGGCCTTCGGGCGGTTCTTCGTCTCGCGCACCAAGCCCGAGGCACCGCCGGCTTCGCTCGAACTGTTGGCCCGGGCAGGACGTTTCGGCTTGCCACGGGTAGCCATCGGCGGTATCGATAGCGACAATGCTAGCACTGCGCATGCCGCCGGTGCCGAGCTGCTGGCGATGGTTCATGCGGTATTCGGTGGCAAAGACCCCGAGGCTTGCGTCCGCGAACTGAACCTCTGCCTGAAGCGTCACGCGGCGAAATTTATCCACAGGATATGAACGCAGAGTTATTCGACCTGTCCAGAGAGTTATCCACAATTTTGGCGAAAACCGTGATGAGGCAACCATGATCACTTCCGCACAGCTCTTCGAACTGGCCTGCCGACACATTCCCGGTGGGGTGAATTCGCCGGTGCGTGCCTTCAAGGGCATGCAGCGGCCTCCGGTATTCATCGAGCGCGCGCAGGGCGCCTATCTGTTCGATGTCGAAGGCCAGCGCTATGTCGACTACGTCGGTTCATGGGGCCCGATGATTACCGGCCATGCCGACCCCGAGGTGCTCAGCGCGGTGCGCAGCCGCCTCGATGCCGGCTTGTCGTTCGGTACGCCGACCGCTATCGAAACCAGCATGGCCGAGCTGATCTGCGAGATCATTCCTTCGATCGAACTGGTGCGCATGGTCAACTCCGGCACCGAGGCGACCATGTCGGCGATCCGCCTGGCGCGTGGCTATACCGGACGCGACAAGATCGTCAAGTTCGAGGGCAACTACCATGGCCACTCGGACTCGCTGCTGGTCAAGGCCGGCTCCGGGGCGCTGACCCACGGCGAGCCCAGTTCACCCGGCGTACCCGCGTCGCTGGCCGAACATACCGTGACGCTGCCCTATAACGACAGCGAGGCGGTGCGCGAGTGCTTCGCCGAGATCGGCGATCAGGTGGCCTGCATCATCGTCGAGCCGGTGGCCGGCAACATGAACTGCATCCCGCCGCTGCCGGGCTTTCTCGAGACCCTGCGCGCGGTATGCGACGAGTACACCAGCGTGCTGATCTTCGACGAGGTGATGACCGGCTTCCGCGTTGCGCTGGGCGGTGCCCAGGCGCATTACGGCGTGACCCCGGATTTGACCTGCCTGGGCAAGATCGTCGGTGGCGGCATGCCGGTGGGCGCCTTCGGTGGCCGGCGCGAGATCATGCAGCAGATATCGCCGCTGGGGCCGGTCTACCAGGCCGGTACCCTGGCCGGCAACCCGCTGGCGATGGCCGCGGGCATCGCGCTACTTGGCAAGATTCGTCAGCCGGGCTTCCACCAGGCACTGGCGCAACGCGTCGATACACTGTGCGACGGGCTGTCCGAGCGTGCCGCATCGGCCGGGGTGGAGATGCTCACCCAGCGCGCCGGCGGCATGTTCGGGGTTTTCTTCACCGGTCAATCGCGGGTGGATAACTTCGCCCAGGCCACGGCTTGCGACGGCGAGGCGTTTCGGCGCTTCTTCACCGGCATGCTCGAGCATGGCGTGTATCTGGCGCCCTCGGCGTATGAGGCCGGTTTCCTATCCAGCGCGCATACCCCGGAAGACATTCAGGTCACCCTGGATGCGGCGGAGAAAGTCTTCATGGCGATGGCCAGGCTGTGAGTTTTTGAATAACGCGGGGAGAACACGGTGAGCCAGGCCCTGATAAAAGCGCTGCACGACGCCGGCTGTTATGACCACCCGGTGGCTGACGTGGAAGTCTTCGAGACGCATATCTCGTGGATCGTGCTGACCGGCGATTTCGCCTACAAGGTCAAGAAACCGCTGGATTTCGGCAGCTTTCTGGATTTTTCCAGTCTGGAGAAACGCCGCCGGCTATGCGAACAGGAGGTACGGCTCAACCGTCGCCTGGCCCCTTCGCTGTATCTCGAGGCGGTACCGATCTCGGGCACGCCCGATGCGCCACGTATCAACGATGCATCGGCGCCCTTCGAGTACGCCGTAAAGATGCGCCAGTTCAGCAATCGCCTGCTGTTCAGCAACCTGCAAGCCAGCGGCGAGTTGTCGCTGGAGCTGCTCGACGATCTGATCGATCAACTGGTGGCCTTCCACGAACTGGCCGAGCGGGTGCCCGAGGGCAGCGATTTCGGCTCGCGGCAGGCCATGCAACGCATCGTCGAGCGCGAATTCGAACTGATCGGCGCGCGCCTCGATAGCGATGCCGACCGTCAGCGTCTGGTGCATCTGCGTACCTGGACCGAGGAGGCGTTCGCGCGCTTCGATGCCGAGTTCGAGCGCCGCCGTCGCGAGGGTTTCGTACGCGAGACCCATGGTGACGTGCATCTGGGCAATGCCGTGCAGCATGAAGGCCGTGCGCTGATGTTCGATGGCATCGAGTTCAACGAGGAACTGCGCTGGAACGACGTCGGCGGCGACCTGGCCTCTTTGCTGATGGATCTCGAGGCGCGAGGTGAAAACGCCTTTGCCCATCACGCGTTGAATCGCTATCTGGAACTCTCTGGCGATCACAGCCTGTTGCGGCTGTTGCCATTCTATAAGTTGTATTGGGCGCTGGTGAAAGCCAAGGTCGATATGCTGCGTTATCACCAGGCCGAACTGCATCCCGCCGACCGCCCGGCGGTCATCGCCGATTATCGCCGTCACATCGAACTGGCGCGACGCTATAGCGAGTTCACCTTTCCTTATCTGGTGATCGGTGTCGGCGTGTCGGGAAGCGGCAAGAGTCGATTCACCGGCGAGATGGTACGCCGCCTGGGGGTGGTAAGGCTGCGTTCGGATGTCGAGCGCAAGCGCCTGTTCGGATTCGAGCCGCGGGCCAGTAGCGCGCAGCAGGGTGTGGATATCTATCACAGCGAGGCTACCGAACGAACCTATGCGCATCTCGCCAAACTAACCGGCATCGTGCTCGAAGCCGGTCTGCCGGTATGTATCGATGCCACCTGTCTCAAGCGGGCCCAACGCGATCGGCTGCGTCACGAAGCCGAGGGGCGTGGTTTGCCGGTGCTGATGGTCAGCTTCGAGGCCGACGAAGCGACGCTGCGCGCGCGTATCGAGAAACGTGCGCGTCGCGGTGGTGATCCATCGGAAGCAGGGCTGTCGGTACTCGAGCGGCAGCTCGCCAATCTGCAGCCATTCTCCGACGATGAGCGCCTACACCTGGTGCACCTGGATACCACCGCTGAAAATGCCAACCTGACGCTGGTTGGATTGATTCAGGAGCATCTACGGCTGAACTGAATGCGGGTGAAACCCTTGGCCGGTTCACTGGTAACATGGCTTTCGTTATCGTACCTGAGCCGACTTACCGACATGCACCGGTGGCGCGCCGAGGTTCTGGCGTGCCCAGTTCATGGCCTGGATACGGTTGTGTACCTTGATCTTGCGGAAGATATTGTAAAGATGCGATTTCACCGTATGCTCGCTGACGAAGAGTTTTTCGGCGATTTCGGTATTCGAGGCGCCGGAGCCGAGCAGGCCGATGATTTCCAACTCCCGGTGGGTCAATCCACAAACCGGGCGATAGGCGTTGAGCTGCTGGCGACGATAGAATTCGATCAGGCGAGTCATCAGCGAGCGTGACATCCATAGGTCGCCTTCCAATAGCGCGCCGATGCCTTTACAGATCAGGGCAAGATTGTCACGACGATAGAAAACTCCCTGCAGGTGCAAGGAAGAAAGCACGTCGGCGGCATGGTCTTCATCCTTGAGGTTGAAGGCCGCCAATGCCATCGTCGGGCATTCAGCGGTCTTTCCGTGCCACTGTTGCATGCAACTCTCGTCGACATGGTCGGCATCGAGCAGCACCAGCATCTTCTCGCAATCGATATGCGCGGCCGAATCATGCGGTCCCAGCGCGGTGATCTGACAATCGAGCTGCTCGCCGATGTAGTCGATGAATAGCTGGGATTGAGGGTTACAATCAGTTACAAGAAGTATCATCACATTCTCTTGGCTCATGGCTCTTACTCCGGAAGTATGGCCTGTTTTTTTGGGTTAGCTGTCCCTGCGCTCTCATGAAGAGGACTGATTCAGCGTTGTCGGTTTTTTCATTTTTGTAAAGTTAAGTTACCAAAATGTTTTTATAGCTTTTTTATCTATGAAATTATTTTTTTAACTAGAATTAGGAAATAACCCTTGGAAATAGCCACTTGATGGTCAACCTGGATACAGGAAAGACAGATGGGACGATATTCGAAGCAGAAAAATCAGGTGGCCGGTGTATAGGGTCTAGGTGATTTCTCGCGGATTGTCATCGCTTGACTGATGCCCGGGAGGCGTTTTTTCCAGTGCGCCGGTGATTGAAAGCTAAGCCGCGCCACGAGCACTCTTCATGGCTTTTCTAACCCCGTAGAATGACTTCGCCTGTTTTCTGGAGATATTTTCATGACGACCGCTCATTCCCTGGTGCTGGCCAGTGGCAATCCCGGCAAGCTGAGAGAATTCCGGGAATTGCTCGAGCCGCTGGCTTTCGATGTCAGGCCGCAGTCTGATTTTGCTGTTCCCGAGGTCGAGGAAAGTGGCCTGACGTTCGTCGAGAATGCGCTGCTCAAGGCTCGTGCGGCTTCTCGTATCAGTGGCTTGGCGGCGCTTGCCGACGACTCGGGGCTGGCCGTCGACGCCCTCGACGGAGCACCGGGTATCCATTCGGCGCGTTATGCCGGAACGCCGAAGAACGATGAAGCCAACAATCGCAAGCTGCTCGAGGCACTCGACCAGGTTCCCGAAGGCCAGCGTACGGCGCGTTACTGGTGCGTTCTGGTGCTGTTGCGGCATGCCGAGGACCCGGTACCGCGAATCGTGCAGATCTGTTGGGACGGCGAGATCCTGGCCCACCCGCGTGGCGAGGGAGGCTTCGGCTACGATCCGCTGTTCTGGGTGCCGGAGAAGGGCATGAGTGCCGCCGAACTCAGCGCGCTGGAAAAGAATCGCTTGAGCCATCGCGGCAGGGCGCTTCACGCCTTGGTGGAGCAGTTGCGCTGATGGCGGGCTTACCCCCACTCTCGCTTTACGTGCATGTGCCATGGTGCGTGCGCAAGTGCCCCTACTGCGATTTCAATTCACACGGCGTCGGGCGGGGGACCGAATTGCCCGAGGATGCCTACCTCGCGGCGCTGCTGGCCGATCTCGATGGCGAACTGGCACTGGCCGGGGAGCGTGAGCTAGACAGCGTGTTCATCGGTGGCGGTACGCCGAGCCTGATGTCGCCGTCGTTTTATCGGCGCCTGTTCATCGAGCTCGAACGGCGGCTGGCCTTGGCGGCGCAATGCGAGATCACCCTCGAGGCCAATCCCGGCACCGTCGAACAGCAGCGCTTCAGCGGTTACCGCGAAGCGGGCATCAACCGCTTGTCGATCGGCGTGCAGAGCTTCCAGCCGGCGCAACTCGCGGCGCTGGGGCGAATCCACAGTGGCGAGGAGGCCCGGCATGCGGTCGAGAACGCCCGGCATGCCGGCTTCGACAATCTCAATCTGGATCTGATGCATGGCCTGCCGGGCCAGGACGTGGCGTTGGCGCTGGATGATCTCGACCAGGCGTTGGCGCTGGCCCCCGAACACCTCTCCTGGTATCAGCTGACGCTGGAACCGAATACCGAATTCCACGTTCATCCGCCGCGTCTTCCCCAGGACGAAACGCTCTGGGACATTCAGGACGCCGGCCATGCGCGGCTCGAGGCCGCCGGACTGGCGCGCTACGAGATATCCGCCTACGCCCGCGAGGGGCGACGCTCGCGTCACAACCTCAATTACTGGAGCTTCGGCGACTACCTGGGTATCGGCGCCGGCGCGCATGGCAAGTCGAGCCACTGGTCGCCGGACGGCGAGCTGATCATCGAGCGGCGCTGGAAGAGTCGCCAGCCCGAGGCCTATCTGCGCCGCCACAACGATCCGCGCGGCTTTCTCGCCGGCAGTCAACGCATCCGCGAGGATGAGCTGCCGCTGGAGTTCGCCATGAATGCCCTGCGCCTGGTCGAGGGCGTGCCGCTGGACACCTGGCGAGCCCGCACGGGTCGCCCGCTCGAACGCTTGCAAGCGCGGCTGGCAATGGCGCGCAAAAAAGGACTCTTGGTGGAAGACCCGCGCGCGCTACGGGCCACGCCGCAGGGTCTGTTATTCTTGAACGAGCTTCTCGCCTCGGTCAGCGACGACTGAGCGGGAAGATGTACTGTGTGAAACTCAGAGGAGCCTTCAACGGATGATGAGCAAGAAACTCTGGCTGGCCGTGCCGCTGGCCGCCGCCGTCGCGATGACCGGTTGCACCACCACCAACCCCCGCACCGGCGAACCCCAGCGTGCCAACGCTACCCTAGGGGCCGGTATCGGCGCCGCCGTGGGTGCGGTGGCCGGGGCATTGAGTGGCGACGGTAGCAGCAGCCGGCGCGATCGCGCGCTGATCGGTGCCGCGGCGGGCGCGGCGGTCGGTGGCGGGATTGGCTACTACATGGATCGCCAGGAGGCTCAACTGCGCGATCGCTTGCAGGGCACCGGCATCGGTGTCGAGCGCCAAGGTGACAATATCGTGCTTAACATGCCGAGCAGCGTGACCTTCGGCTTCGATTCCAGTGAGCTGACCGGCGCGGCGCGCGCGGCATTGAACGATGTCACGGCGATAATGCGTGAATATCCCGAAACGCGCATTACCGTGGCCGGCTATACCGACAGTACCGGCGCGGAGGATTACAATCAGCGGCTATCCGAGCAACGCGCCGCGACGGTCGGCAATTATCTGGCGCAAGGCGGTGTCGAGCGTCAGCGCCTGAACATGGTCGGCTACGGCGAGAGCCAGCCGGTCGCCAGCAATGACACCGAGCAAGGCCGGGCACAAAACCGCCGTGTCGAGATCACCCTGACGCCCATCGGGCAATAATCGGCGCGGCTTTTGCCGTTAGCGTACGGGCCCGTCGTTGTCGGCGGGCCCTTTTCATGTCGAGGCACGACCATGCTTGCCTACCAGCACGCCTACCATGCCGGCAATTTCGCCGACGTTCACAAGCATCTGACGCTGTTCTGTGTTCTGCAACACATTTTACGTAAAGAAACTCCGGTTACGTATGTCGACACGCATGCCGGTCGAGGTCGCTATCCGCTGACAGCTGCCGAGACGCAGAAACTCAAGGAGTACCAGCAGGGGGTCGTACCGCTGTGGCAGGCACGGGCCGCGCTGAGCAGAAGCGATCCGCTGCTCGATGGCTGGTTCGATGCCCTGCAGCGGGCACAGGCGGGCGATGGGCGTCAATTGACCCATTACCCCGGCTCGCCCTGGTGGCTGGCCGACAGCCTGCGCAGTCACGATCGCCTGAGCCTGTTCGAGCTGCATCCCGGCGAGCACCAGCATCTCGAGGCACAGGCGCTACCCAGTAACGCGCGGCGTGTTCACGACGATGGTCTGGCGGGTCTGCGTAGCATGCTACCGGTGGCCACGCCACGCTTGTGCGTGCTGATTGACCCCAGTTACGAGCGCAAGTCCGAGTACAGCGAAGTTGCCGAGACGCTGGCCTTCGTCGCGCGCAAGGCGCGCCATGCCACGGTGCTGGTGTGGTATCCGCTATTGCCGGCGGGACGCCATCAGGTTCTGCTCGACGAGGTCCGGCGTGCCGGCGTTCGCAAATTGTGGCGCAGCGAATTGCAGCGCCACGCTCGCGGCATCGACGAGCATGGCATGTACGGTAGCGGTATGTTGCTGCTCAACCCACCCTGGGGGCTGGGCCAGCGTCTCGAGGATGCCTGGCAGGCATTGCTGCCGTACCTTGGCAAGCAGGCCGCGCATCGCGGTGAGTGGTGGGTCGAGGAGTGATCGTGGCAACAATAAAATGTTGGGGTCTACTTCCCGATACAGAACTCGCCGAAGATCTTGCCGAGCAAATCGTCGGCGCTGAATTCACCGGTGATCTCGCCCAGCGCGCGTTGCGCCTCGCGCAGATCCTCGGCAAGCAATTCGCCGGCGCCATAGCCATGTAGCTGGGCTTCGCCGTTGGTGAGTGCGTGCTCACTTCGATCCAGGGCTTCCAGGTGACGGCGACGAGCCGAGAAACGCCCCTCGGTGGTCGTGGTATAGCCCATCACGGCTTTCAGGTGTTCCTTCAGGTTATCCACACCCTCGCCGCTCTTCGCCGACAGGCGCAGCGTCGGCGGCGCTGTGGATAAGTCGAGCCCGGGCGCCTCGTGGCTGCTATCGATCTTGTTGCGCACCAGTGTCAATCGAGCCGGGTCGGGCAGGCGCGCGACGAACTCCGGCCAGATGGCCATGGGATCGGTGGCGGCGGTGGTGGTGGCATCGACCAGCAGCAATACCCGGTCGGCCTTCTCGATCTCGGCCCAGGCGCGCGCCACACCGATTTTCTCCACGGCGTCGGGCGTGTCGCGCAGCCCGGCAGTATCGATGATATGTAACGGCATGCCGTCGAGGTGAATGTGTTCACGCAACACATCGCGGGTGGTGCCCTCGATGGCGGTGACGATGGCGGTATCCTGTTCGGTGAGGGCATTGAGCAGGCTCGACTTGCCGGCATTGGGACGCCCGGCGATGACCACGCTCATGCCTTCGCGCATCAGTGCGCCTTGCCCGGCGGCGGCGCGCACCTCGCCCAATTCATGCTGTATCGAGCCGAGCATCGCCGCTACCTTGCCGTCGGCGAGAAAGTCGATCTCCTCCTCGGGGAAATCGATCGCCGCCTCGACGTACATGCGCAACTCGATCAGGCGTTCGACCAGCGCGGCGACCCGGTTGGAGAATTCGCCTTGCAACGAGCGCAGGGCGTTTTCGGCGGCGGCGCGGGAGCTGGCATCGATCAAATCGGCGATCGCTTCGGCCTGGGCCAGGTCGAGCTTGTCGTTGAGGAAGGCGCGCTCGGAGAACTCGCCGGGGCGTGCCAGGCGCGCACCGAGCCGCACGCAGCGCTCGAGTAACAGGTCCATGATCACCGGCCCGCCGTGACCGTGTAGCTCGAGTACGTCCTCGCCGGTGAAGGAGTGCGGTCCCGGAAAATACAGCGCGATGCCTTCGTCGAGTGCCTGCGCAGCGTCCCCGGCGAAGGGGCCATAGTCGGCGTGGCGGGGCGCGGGGCAGCGGCCCAGCACCGCCTCGGCGATCGCCACGCAGGCCGGCCCGGAAACGCGAATGATGCCCACGCCACCGCGACCGGGCGGGGTGGCCAGGGCGGCGATGGTGTCCTGAGTATACAGCGGGCTATCGAGCATGGCGGATCGCTGGGCTCCAGTGAAAGGGATATTGTCCGAAACGTTGACCCACAACGCCAGACCCCCGCCGTGGGCGGGGGTCTGGGTGACAGGATGGCGGGAGCTGGTTGGCTTACTTGGCCCGACTGCCCTTGCCGGTAGTGGGGTCGCTCTCGATCTTGCGGGTAATCACCCACTGCTGAAGAATCGAAATGACGTTGTTGACCACCCAGTAAATGACCAGGCCAGCCGGGAACCACAGGAAGAAGAAGGTGAAGATGATCGGCAGCATCTTCATGATCTTGGCCTGCATCGGGTCCGGCGGTGTCGGGTTGAGCAGTTGCTGAACGAACATCGAGGCGCCCATCAGGATTGGCAGCACGAAGTATGGATCCTTCATCGACAGGTCGTCGATCCACAGGATGAACGGCGCATGGCGCAGCTCAACCGATTCCAGCAGCATCCAGTACAGGGCGATGAAGACGGGCATCTGCACCAGAATCGGCAGGCAGCCGCCCAGAGGGTTGATCTTCTCCTTCTGGTAGAACTTCATCATCTCGGAGGACATTTTCTGGCGATCGCTGCCGTACTGCTCCTTGATGCGCTGCATCTCGGGACCCAGCTTGCGCATCTTGGCCATCGACTTGTAAGCGGTGGCCGATAGCGGGAACAGCACGATCTTGACGATCACCGTCAGCACCACGATCGCAAAACCCCAGTTGCCGATCACGCTATGGATCTTGTCGAGCAGCCAGAACAGCGGGTTGGCGATGAACCATAGCCAGCCGAAATCGATGGTCAGTTCCAGGTACGGCGCGACGTCCTCGAGACGATCCTGGACCTTGGGCCCGATATACAGCGTCGCGTTCAGCTCGGCCTGGCTCTCGGGGGCGATATTGTGAGTCGGACCGGCGAAGGCAGCGACATTGCGGCCTTGTGAGTCGGTGGTGGCGTAGTACAGGTTCTGCTGGTCCTGGGGTGGCGCCCAGGCCGAGGTGAAGTAGTGCTGGATCATCGCGACCCAGCCGCCTTGCACGTCCCGATTGTTGAACTGGCCTTCCTGGATATCCTCGAAGCCGATCTTCTCGTAATGGCTTTCCGGCGAGGAATAGGCCGCGCCCAGGTAGGAGTTCATGCCCATCGACACGCCGCTCGAGGGGTCGGGACTGTTATCGCGGGCCAACTGGCCGATAAAGCGCGCGGTGACAGGCTCTTCGCGATGGTTGACGACGTGATAGCTGACGTCCACCGCATAGCTGTCGCGTTCGAAGGCAAAGCGCTTGACCACCTCGACGCCGTTGACGTTGGCGGTGAGATCGACGGTCAGGCTGTCTTCACCCTCATCGAGGGTATAGCGGGTCCGCTCGGGATCGAAGGCAATGCGACCCTCGTGCCCTTCGAGTTGCAGGCCCGATTTGGCGACGTAGCTGCGGGCCTGGCTGTCAGAGAGCAACACGAAGGCATGTTCGCCCTCCAGGCTCATCTTATGCTCGGGCAGGGCGGCATACACGATGTCGCCACCTTGCGGGTCGATGCGCACGTTCAGGACATCGGTTTCGACCGCAACCAGGCTACGCCGGCTATCTGTCCGAGGGGCTTCTGGCATGGCATCGGCGGCTGGCGCCGAAGTGGCATTGGAAGGTGCCGCCAGCCCCTGGTCGCTGCGTGTTTCGTTATCGCCGTCGCTGGGCGCCGCGCTGAAGCCGGGAGCCTCGGGTTCAACGGTGACCTGGCCGTAATCCTGGTTCCACTGGATGACCAGCAGGTAGGCGAGCACCGCAAGCGGAATCACGAGAAGGAGTCGTTTTACGTCCATGGGGGTTCTGCCCGGTGGGGTAATGGATCATTCTGGCGGCTTGTCTTCCGACCGCTACTCGCCAGCGGCGAGGCGGATCGGTACGACCTTGCTAATACGAAGCGCGAATCGGGTCAGGAAGACGCCGCCACGGTCGACTGTTTGCGAACGTCTTTTTCCAGGCGCCGCCACATGCCGTAGAGCTGGCGGTGCAAGGTCGCGTTATCCAGTTCGTTAGCGCCGCGACGCGCCAGGACGATGATGTCCACGGCGGGCAGACGATGTTGCTGGAGACGAATGGACTCGCGGACGAGACGCTTCAGACGATTGCGATCGACGGCACGGCGAACGTTTTTCTTGCTGAAGACCAGACCGATCCGTGGGTGGCCCAACGCGTTGTCGCTGGCCAACGCCAGCAACCCCTTGCCATGGACCTTGAACGGGGCATGGTCGAAGACGCGTCGATATTCCCCGGCAGTCAAGAGACGCAACTGCCGTGGGAAGTTCTGACATGACATTCGCGGCTCGAGTTTAAGCGCTCAGACGCTTGCGACCCTTGGCGCGGCGGCGCGCCAGAACCTGGCGACCACCCTTGGTGGCCATGCGCGCACGAAAGCCATGTACACGCTTGCGCTTGAGAACGCTCGGTTGAAAAGTGCGTTTCATAACTGCTGATTCCCACGTGGTTAAATTTGGACTGATGACAAGCCGATGTGCCTTGATACCCGCCAGGAGCCGGGCGGATTTGGCTCAAGGTCGGGCATTTTAGTGAATTCGCCAGCCGCGTGCAATTTTTCCGCGGATTTATCCGCGCGGGGCCAAGATTTTTTTAGTATTTTGCCGTCGTTGGCCAGTAAGTGGCCGAATGTCTATCCCCAGGGTCGGTGCAGTGACCTGCCAAGGCAATACAAACATTATATTAACTATCGATACCAGATAATGCTGTTATTAACATTGGGAATCAATTTTGTGGACAAGCAGTAAAATAAATTATTTTTCAATAAGTTAACCGAATATTGCTTTTGTGGAAAAACTGCGCGAAACGTTTAGCGGCATTAGGAGCAGCGTTTGAACGGCGGGATTATATTTGGGGGTTGCCGAGTCCGACGCGATTCGATGGCGGGCTCATTCACCGGTTGTCCACAGTTTTTTCACGGCCCTAATCGTGTGGATAACTCGCCCCACGAACGATATACTGGCCGGTCATTCGCTAACAGGATGTGAGGTCGCGTGTCGGTCGCTCTCTGGCAACAATGTCTGGATTACCTGCAGGATGAGCTGAGTTCCCAGCAGTTCAATACCTGGATTCGTCCGTTGCAGGCGGAAGAGGGTGGAGTCGACGAGCTCAGCCTGTTGGCACCCAACCGCTTCGTGCGGGACTGGGTCAGCGATAAGTATCTAAAGCGTATCAATGAGCTGCTACGTGAACTGGCGCCTGCCAAGCCGCCCAAGGTGGCCCTGGCGGTGGGCAGTCGGCGTGCCACGCCCAGCCCACAGCCACGTGAATTGGGCAACCCGGTATCTGCCAGCCGCTTCAAACAGCCTGGGCCACCTTCGGTGCATACGCCACCACGCAACGATTACGCTGATGAGCACGAGATCGAGCAGTTACGCGAGAAGAGCGCTCGTCGTTCGGGAGATCGCCAGGTTCAGGTCGAGGGCAGCCTCAAGCACCAAAGTAGCCTCAACCCCAATTTCACCTTCGACACCTTCGTTGAGGGTAAATCCAACCAGTTGGCGCGCGCGGCCTCGCGCCAGGTATCGGAAAACCCCGGCGGCGCCTATAACCCGTTGTTTCTGTACGGTGGCGTGGGCCTGGGCAAGACGCACCTGATGCACGCCGTAGGCAATCAACTGGCATTGCGGCGTGAGAACGCCACCGTGGTTTACCTGCATTCCGAGCGCTTCGTCGCCGATATGGTCAAGGCGCTTCAGCTCAATGCCATCAACGATTTCAAGCGCTTCTATCGCAGTGTCGATGCCTTGCTGATCGATGACATCCAGTTCTTCGCCGGCAAGGAGCGCTCGCAGGAGGAGTTCTTTCATACCTTCAACGCCTTGCTTGAAGGTGGCCAGCAAATGATTCTCACTTCTGACAGATATCCCAAGGAAATCAGTGGTGTAGAGGAGCGTCTCAAGTCACGTTTCGGGTGGGGGCTGACGGTGGCGATCGAACCGCCGGAGCTCGAGACGCGGGTTGCGATCTTGATGAAGAAGGCCGATCAGGCCAAGGTCGACTTGCCCCACGATGCCGCTTTCTTCATTGCCCAGAAGATCCGCTCCAACGTGCGTGAGCTGGAAGGCGCCTTGAAGAAGGTCATCGCCGACTCCCACTTCATGGGTAAGTCGATCACCCAGGACTTCATCCGCGAATCACTCAAGGACCTGCTGGCACTGCAGGACAAGCAGGTCGGTGTCGACAACATTCAGCGTACCGTCGCGGAATATTACAAGATCAAGATTGCCGACCTGCTCTCCAAGCGGCGTTCTCGTTCGGTGGCGCGGCCGCGTCAGGTGGCGATGGCGCTGGCCAAGGAATTGACCAATCATAGCTTGCCGGAGATCGGCGACGCCTTTGGCGGGCGCGACCATACTACGGTGCTGCACGCCTGCCGCAAGGTTAAGGCGCTACAGGAAGAAAGCGCGGATATCCGCGAGGATTACAAGAACCTGCTGCGGTTACTGACTAGCTGAAGATGAGCCCACTAGCCATGTTGGCGCATCGTTTGCCTTGAAACCAGGAGAAGAGTGGAGCCCTCATGAAATTTTCCATCTCCCGCGAAGCCCTGCTGCGGCCGTTGACGCTGGTCGCCGGCGTGGTCGAGCGTCGCCAGACGCTGCCGGTGCTGTCCAATGTGCTGATCGAGGTGCAGGACACGCAACTTTCATTGACCGGTACCGACCTTGAAGTCGAGTTGATCGGCCGCGCCGAGCCGAGCCAGGTCGATGAGCCAGGCTCCGCGACGGTCCCCGCGCGCAAGCTGATGGATATCTGCAAGTCGTTGCCCGAGCAGTCCGAGATCACCTTCGCGTTGGAGGATGGGCGTGCGGTGTTGCGCGCCGGGCGCTCGCGCTTCACGCTGTCGACGCTGCCGGTAGCCGAGTTCCCGAACATCGAGGACGGTCAGGGCACCCAGGAGCTGAGCCTGCCGCGCGGTACGCTCAAGCACCTGATCGACGCCACCGCCTTCGCCATGGCCCAGCAGGACGTACGCTACTACCTTAACGGCATGCTGCTCGAACTGGGCCGCAACCTGGTGCGTACCGTCGCTACCGATGGCCATCGTCTGGCGGTATGCTCGCGTTCGGCGGATATCGATATCGAGCCGGCACAGAAGCTGATCGTGCCGCGTAAAGGCGTGCTCGAACTGGTGCGCCTGCTCGATGGTAGCGACGAGCTGGTCGGTTTGACGCTGGGGGCCAATCATTTGCGGGCTCGCACGGGCGAGTTCACGTTTACCTCCAAGCTTGTCGATGGCAAATTTCCCGATTATGAGCGTGTGGTGCCGAAGGGTGGCGATAAGGTGTTCATCGCCGAGCGCGCCGAGCTGCGCCAGGTATTGTCGCGCACCTCGATTCTCTCCAACGAAAAGTATCGCGGCGTGCGTCTCAATCTCGAGGAAGGCAACCTGCGGGTGATGGCCAATAACCCCGAGCAGGAAGAGGCCGAGGAAAACGTCTCGCTCGACTACAGCGGCGATACCCTGGAGATCGGCTTCAATGTCGGTTATTTGATCGACGTGCTGGGCGCGCTCGATGAGGATCGTGTGCAGATGACCCTGTCCGATTCCAACAGCAGCGCGATCATGGAGGAGCCCGGTGGCGGTGACGCCCTGTATGTCGTCATGCCCATGCGACTTTGATGCGTTCTTCCACTCAGGCGGCGCCATGCCAGCGCCGCCCTTAGGCGCTTGCCGATGCCGCTCGATAGACTGACGTTTCTCGGTTTGCGTAATCTGGCCGATCTGGATATGCGTCCCGAGCCGGGCGTCAATCTGATCGTTGGCGACAACGGCAGCGGCAAGACCAGCCTGCTCGAGGGCATTCATATCCTCGGCATGGGGCGTTCCTTCCGCACCCAGCACCTCAAGCACGCCATTACGCACGATCATGAAGCGTTGACGTTGCATGGCCGGCTGGCTGGCGATCCGCCGCTGGCGCTGGGTGTGCGGCGCCAGCGTGCATCGCCAGAGCTCGAGATGCGCATGGCCGGCGAGCGCGTGGCGCGCGTTGCGGACCTGGTCGAGGCATTGCCGCTACAGCTCATCAACCCCGATGCCTTTCGCCTACTCGAGGGCTCGCCGGCATCGCGACGCGAGTTTCTCGATTGGGGCGTGTTTCACGTGAAACACGAATTTCTCGATGGCTGGAAACGCGCGCGTCGCGCGTTGAAACATCGGAATGCCCTGCTTAGACATGGTAGAATTGACGTTCAGTCCATCGCCGTGTGGGAGCGCGAGCTGGTGCACTGGAGCGAGCGTATCGATCTCCTGCGCGATGAATACATGGCAGGATTTTTGCCGGTGTTCGAAGAGACTCTTGCCGAGCTGTTGCCGCTCCCCGGGCTTTCACTGCGTTACTACCGAGGCTGGGATCGCAAGCGCACGCTGGCCGATGTCCTCGAGCAGGGGCGCGATAGCGACCGGCAGATGGGATTTACCCAGCAAGGCCCTCAGCGTGCCGACCTGCGTATTCGTATCGATCGGCGGTCGGCGTTGGAGGTGCTGTCCCGCGGCCAGCAGAAACTGGTCGTCAGCGCCATGAAACTGGCCCAGGGGCGATTGTTGGAAGCGATGACCGGGCGTACCTGCATCTATCTGATCGACGATTTGCCGGCAGAGCTGGATGCAAACCATCGCCAAGTCTTCGGCCGCTGGCTGGAGCGCATGCAGTGCCAGGTTTTCATCACCAGCGTTGAGCGCGAAGCCATTGCGGATCTGTGGTGCCCCGAAACCGCGACCGCCATGTTTCACGTGAAACATGGACGACTTAGCACTCGGAACGAATGATTTCACGACGGAGTAGCCAATGAGCGAACAGGCTTACGACTCATCGAGCATCCAGGTTCTCAAGGGCCTGGATGCCGTACGCAAGCGTCCTGGCATGTACATCGGCGATACCGATGACGGGACCGGCCTGCATCACATGGTGTTCGAACTGGTGGATAACTCCATCGACGAGGCGCTAGCGGGCCATTGCAGCGAAATTCGCGTGATCATTCATCCCGATGAATCGGTGACGGTCAGCGATAATGGTCGTGGAATCCCGACCGACATCCATGCGGAAGGTGTATCGGCGGCCGAAGTCATCATGACGGTCTTGCATGCCGGCGGTAAGTTCGATGACAACTCCTATAAGGTATCCGGCGGGCTGCATGGCGTCGGCGTATCGGTGGTCAATGCGCTCTCGGAAGAGCTCAAACTGACCATCTGGCGCAGCGGCGACGTTTACGAGCAGATTTACCGTCACGGCGTGCCTGAGTCGGCGCTGGCGGTCGTGGGCAAGACGGAAAAAAGCGGCACGCGGGTGCATTTTCGCCCCTCGCAGGAGACCTTCACGCACATCGAGTTCCATTACGACATTCTCGCCAAGCGCCTGCGTGAGCTGTCGTTCCTGAATTCCGGGGTCGCTATCCGTCTGATGGACGAGCGCAGCGGCCGGGAGGAGCTGTTCCACTACGAGGGTGGTCTCCAGGCCTTCGTCGATCACCTGAACACCAATAAAAGCACGCTGAATCCGGTGTTTCATTTTGATATGCAGCGCGATGACGGCATCGGCGTTGAAGTGGCGATGCAGTGGAATGACACCTACGCCGAGAATATCTTCTGCTATACCAACAACATACCGCAGCGTGACGGTGGCACGCACCTGGCAGGCTTCCGGGCGGCGCTAACGCGCTCACTGAATAGCTATATCGAGGCCGAGGGCATATTCAAGAAGGCCAAGGTCAACACATCCGGCGACGACGCGCGAGAGGGGCTCACTGCGATCATCTCGGTCAAGGTACCGGATCCCAAGTTTTCTTCCCAGACCAAGGAAAAGCTGGTTTCTTCGGAAGTGAAGACCGCCGTTGAGCAGGAGCTCGGGCGCCAATTCGGCGATTATTTGATCGAGCGGCCCAACGAAGCCAAGGCAATCGTCAACAAGATGATCGACGCCGCGCGGGCCCGCGAGGCCGCGCGCAAGGCTCGCGAAATGACCCGTCGTAAAGGAGCCCTGGATATCGCCGGCCTGCCCGGCAAGCTAGCCGATTGCCAGGAAAAGGATCCAAGCCTCTCCGAGCTATACTTGGTCGAGGGTGATTCGGCGGGCGGCAGCGCCAAGCAGGGGCGTGACCGACGCACCCAGGCAATCCTGCCGCTTAAGGGCAAGATTCTCAACGTCGAGAAGGCACGTTTCGATAAGATGCTGTCTTCCGCCGAAGTCGGTACGCTGATCACGGCGCTGGGCTGTGGCATCGGCCGCGAGGAGTTCAATCCCGACAAGTTGCGTTACCATTCGATCATTATCATGACCGACGCCGACGTCGATGGCTCGCATATCCGCACCCTGCTGCTGACCTTTTTCTTCCGCCAGATGCCCGAAATTATCGAGCGCGGCCATGTGTTTATCGCCCAGCCACCACTCTACAAGATCAAGCGTGGCAAGCAGGAGCTGTATCTCAAGGATGAGCAGGCGCTTACCGATTACCTGACTACCACTGCGCTGGATGGCGCGCGACTGCATGTCAATGCCGATGCCCCGGGTATCGCCGGCCAGCAGATCGAATCGCTGGTCAGCCAGTATCGCGACGTGATGAAGCGCATCGATCGGCTTTCACGGGTTTACCCCAACGACGTACTGCGCAAGATTGTGCACGCAGCGACGTTGAACGGCGAGGAGAGCCTCAGGGACCGCGTTACCATGCAGAACTGGATCGAGCTCCTGCAGGGCGAAATGGACGCATTGATCGCTTACGAGGGCGGTCCTCGCCATGTTTTCCAACTGCAAGAAGACACCGAGCGCGGCATATTCTTGCCCAGTGTGTCGCTGACCGCTCATGGTGTCTCCACCGATTATGTATGGGGTGTGGATTTCTTCCGTAGCGCGGATTACCGTGCCATGGCGGCGCTCGGTGAAACCCTCGACGGCCTGCTCGAGCAAGGGGCTTACGTGGCCCGTGGCGAGCGCACCAAGCCGGTCGAGACGTTCTACCAGGCACTGGAATGGTTGATGGGCGAAGCCCAGCGTGGCTTTTCCATTCAGCGCTATAAAGGGTTGGGGGAGATGAACCCGGATCAGCTTTGGGAAACCACCATGGATCCCGATACCCGTCGCATGCTACGCGTGACGGTCGAGGATGCGGTTGCCGCCGACATGATGTTCAATACCCTGATGGGTGACGAGGTCGAGCCGCGGCGCTTCTTTATCGAGCAGAACGCGCTGGTCGCCAACCTCGACGTGTGATGTTTCACGTGAAACACACTATTGAAAGTTATCTAAGCGATTGAGCTAAAAGAGTTCTTTGATAGAATAAAGAAGCCCAGCAAATTAACTTGCTGGGCTTCTTTTTATTTCCAGGCAGAGAATGAGGAAAAACGCTTGCTTGGTAGAGGCGATGAAAGAATGGAAAATAAGCTTTCGGTGTTTCACGTGGAACATTGCGCACACAGCAGGGCGCTGAGTTCAGTGACGAAGCAGCTAATGGATTGGACCATGTAAGGCCTGGCTATATTAGGATTTGCCTTCGAGCCAATCAGCAAAGCCGGAAAGATCATCGAATACGAGGGCTTGACCGAATCCGCCCATGGCTTCTGTATTCCGCCCCTTGCCGGTGCGCACCAATACCGGCCGACATTTCATTGCCACGCCAGCCTGAAGATCGCGCAGGCTATCTCCGACAATCCAGGCTCCTTCGAGCGTCGTCATATCCAAAGCCTGGCGAATCTGCACAAGTAGACCGGTTTTTGGCTTGCGGCAATCGCAATGATCGTCGGGGCCGTGGGGGCAATAGGCGATGTGGGCGATGCTCCCGCCGGCGTCATGCACCAGTTCGATCATTCGCTGATGCATCTGCGCAAGAACGTCCTCATTGTAATAGCCCCGTGCAATCCCCGATTGGTTGGTAGCGACGGCGAGGGCCCAGCCGGCTTGCGATAGTCGAGCGATGGCGTCGATGGCCTGCGGGTAGGGTATCCATTCGTCGAGAGATTTGATGTAGGCATCGGAATCGTGGTTGATCACGCCGTCACGGTCGAGAATGATCAGGTTTTGCGGAGAAATTGGCATGAGGGCGTGAGACCAGTACAGCGCGAGAGTGATGCCAGTGTAGAGTGATGTTTCACGTGGAACAATCATTGCTCCGGGCTACGGCCCATGTTTCACGTGAAACATTAGCGAAACGAGAAGGGCCGGCACCCGTAGGAATGCCGGCCCTTTATTGCCATCCATCGGCGCTTATTGCTGCAGTTCGGCAATATCCGCGACTTCGAGGAACAATCCCTGGAGGTTGGCCAGCAGCGCCAGGCGGTTGCGGCGTACGGCCTCGTCGTCGGCCATGACCATCACTTCGTCGAAGAATGTATCCACCGGCGTGCGCAGCCCGGCAAGGGCGTCGAGAGCTTCGCTGTAGCGAGCCTCGGCGACCAGCGGCACCACCTCGCGCTGACGTGCTGCCAGCGCTTCTGCCAGGGCTTTCTCGGCACCTTCCAGGAGTAGTTCCTCGGAAACGTGCGTCGATACCTCGTCGTCTTGCTTGGCCAGGATATTGGCGACGCGCTTGTTGGCGGCAGCCAGCGCGGCGGCTTCCTCGCGCTGCGCGAAGGCATGCACGGCATGCACGCGTCGTGCGAAATCCAGCGGTCGCGTGACCGGACGAGAGCGCACGGCGAGATAAACCTCCACGGCGATGCCTTCGTCCTGAGTCCAGGCCCGGAAACGGTCGAGCATATAGTCGAGCACATCGTCGACAAGCCCGCTGGCCTTGGGCAGATCGCGATGCTGAGCGGCGGCTTGCTCGAGCAGTTCTCGCAGGTCGAGGTCGAGCTTGGCCTTGATCAGAATGTTCAGTACGCCAATAGCGGCGCGGCGCAGTGCGAACGGATCCTTGGCGCCGGTCGGGCGTTGGCCGATGCCGAAAATGCCGGTCAGGGTGTCGAGGCGGTCGGCCAGGGCCAGGGCCAGGCCGGTGCGGGTCCGGGGAATATCATCGCTGGCGAAGCGCGGCAGGTACTGCTCGTCCAGCGCCTGTGCGACATCCTCCGGCTCGCCATCGTGGCGCGCGTAGTAACAGCCCATGGTGCCCTGTAGTTCGGGAAATTCGAGCACCATCTCGGTGACCAGATCGCATTTGGCCAATTGCGCGGCACGCGCGGCATGCCCGACATCGCCTTCGATGCGCTCGGCAATGTAACGGGCCACGGCTTCGCTGCGCCGGGCCTTGTCGGCGAGGCTGCCGAGCTGCTGCTGAAAGACCACGCTGGCCAGCCCGTCGCGTCGCGAGGCCAGGCTGTGCTTGAGATCGGCCTCGAAGAAAAAGGCCGCATCGGCCAATCGCGGGCGGATGACCTTCTCGTTGCCGGCGATCACCTGTTGCGGGTCGTGGCTGTCGATGTTGGCAATGGTGATGAACGCCGGCTTGAGCTTGCCGGCGTCGTCGAGCAGGTGAAAGTATTTCTGATTGGCCTTCATCGACGAGATCAGGCACTCGGCGGGTACCTCGAGGAAGCGCTCATCGAAGCTACCGGTCAGTGCCACCGGCCATTCGACCAGACCGCTGACTTCCTCGAGCAGGCTCTCATCGATGACCGCCGTGGCTTCCTGAACCTCGGCTTCGGACAACACCTGCTCGCGGATGCGTTCGCGGCGCCGCTGCCGATCGGCCAGCACATAGGCGTCTTCCAGCGCGTCGAGGTAGTCATCGGCATGGGCCAACGGGATGGCTGCAGGGGCGTGGAAGCGGTGGCCCCGCGTTTCGCGCCCGGCATCCAGGCCGAGTATCGATGCCGCGACGATATCGCCGCCATACAGCATCATCAGCCAATGCACCGGCCGCGAGAACTCGATGCGTGACGCACCCCAGCGCATGTTCCTGGGTACCGGCAAGTCGGCGATCGCCTTGGCGACGATGCCGGGAAGCAGCGTCGTCACGGATTCGCCGGGCTGCTCGAAGCGATAACCCAGCCAGGTACCCTTGTCGGTCTCGAGCTGGATCAGTTCGTCGACGCCGACGCAGCAGGAACTGGCGAAGCCCTGGGCGGCCCGGGTCGGCTCGCCGTTCTTGTAGGCGGCGGCCAGTGCTGGGCCTCGGCGTTCGATCCGGCGGTCGGGCTGCTTGCCGTCGAGTTCGCGGATTCGCACCGCCAGACGGCGTGGCGTGGCGAAGGCCTGCACCTCGCCGAAGGCGACCTCGGCTTCGCGCAGGCCAGCGGCGATTGCCTCGGCGAAGGCGTCGGATAACGTGTCGATGGCACTCGGCGGCAGCTCTTCGACGCCCAGTTCGATCAATAGGGTGTTGGCGGCCATGCTCAGGCGTCTCCCTGTTCGGCTAGCGGCTCTTTGGCCAGTAATTCACGGCGCACAGCCTCTGGCGCCATGGGGAAGCCGGCAGCCTTGCGCGATTGGTAATAGGCATTGGCGACATCGCGGGCCATGGTGCGCACGCGCAGGATATAGCGCTGACGCTCGGTCACCGAAATGGCATGTCGGGCGTCGAGCAGGTTGAAGGTATGCGAGGCCTTGAGCACCATTTCATAAGCGGGCAACGGTAGGTCGGCTTCGAGCAGCTTGCTGCATTCGCCTTCGAGGTGATCGAAAGCGGCGAACAGCGCCGGTACGTCGGCGTGCTCGAAATTGTAGGCGGACTGTTCGCGCTCGTTCTGCAGATAGACGTCGCCATAGCTGACCCGGCTGCCATCGGGGGCGACGGTCCAGGTCAGGTCGTAGACGCTATCGACGTCCTGCAGATACATGGCGATGCGTTCCAGGCCATAGGTCAGCTCGCCGGTGACCGGGAAACATTCGATGCCGCCGGCCTGCTGGAAATAGGTAAACTGCGTGACTTCCATGCCGTTGAGCCAGATTTCCCAGCCCAGCCCCCAGGCACCCAGGGTCGGCGACTCCCAGTTGTCCTCGACGAAGCGGATATCATGGACCAGCGGGTCGAGGCCAAGGCGCTCGAGGGAGCCCAGATAGAGCTGCTGAAAGTCGGCGGGCGAGGGTTTCATCACGACCTGGAACTGGTAGTAATGCTGCAGGCGGTTGGGGTTCTCGCCATAGCGGCCGTCGGTGGGGCGGCGCGAGGGCTGCACGTAGGCGGCATTCCAGGTTTCCGGGCCGATGGAGCGCAGGAACGTGGCCGGGTGGAAGGTGCCGGCACCGACTTCCATATCCAGCGGCTGCATGATCACGCAGCCCTTTTCGGCCCAGTACTGCTGCAGGGCGAGAATCAGGCCCTGAAAGGTTTTCACGTCTGGCGTCGACTGTGTCATTGGGTGAAGCACCGTTGGCCCATGAATTCACGAACCGCTAAGTATACAATTACCCGTTAATCGGTTATAGGCCGAACCCGACATGACGGCCGCCCACGACATTGGACGGCCACGGAGGATCAAACATGATCGTAGTGACAGGCGGCGCGGGTTTCATCGGCGCCAATCTGGTCAAGGCGCTCAATGCGCGCGGCCATAACGATGTGCTGGTGGTCGACGATCTGACCGATGGCACCAAGTTCGTCAATCTGGCCGACTGCACGCTCGGTGACTATCTGGACAAGGACGACTTTCGGTCCCGGGTGCGCGCCGAGCTGCGCGGTGAAAATGGCCGACTGCCGTCGATCGAGGCCATCTTCCACGAAGGCGCCTGCTCGGACACCACCGAATGGGATGGCAAGTTCATGCTCGACAACAACTTCGAGTACTCCAAGGACCTGCTGCACTTCTGTCAGAAGAAGGGCATTCCCTTCCTCTATGCGTCGTCGGCGGCGACCTACGGCGGTAGCGAAATCTTCCGCGAAGCGCCTGAATTCGAGAAGCCGCTGAATGTCTACGGCTACTCCAAGCTGCTGTTCGACCAGTACGTGCGCAGCCATTGGGAGAGCTTTACCAGCCAGGTGGTGGGGTTTCGTTACTTCAACGTCTATGGCCCGCGCGAGCAGCACAAGGGCAAGATGGCCAGCGTCGCCTACCATCACCACACGCAGGTCAGTCAGGGCCAGAACCCGCGCCTGTTCGGTGCCTGGGACGGCTATGAGGCCGGCATGCAGAGCCGCGATTTCATCTATGTCGGCGACGTGGTGGACGTCAACCTGTGGTTTCTCGATCACCCCGAGCGTGGTGGCATCTTCAACCTGGGCACGGGGCGTGCCGAGCCCTTCAAGGCCATCGCCGACAGCGTGATCGCTTTCCACGGCAAGGGCGATATCGACTTCATCGACTTTCCCGACGAACTCAAGGGCCGCTATCAGAGCTATACGCGCGCCGATATTTCGCGGCTGCGCGAGGCAGGTTACGACGCCGAGTTCAGGACCGTGGCCGAGGGTGTGCGTGCCTATCTGGAATGGCTTAATGGCTGAGACGAACGCAGAGCGCATCCTGGTCGTCGGCCCGTCCTGGGTCGGCGACATGGTCATGGCGCAGAGCCTGTTCCAGACGCTCAAGGCGCGTCAGCCCGATTGCACGATCGCGGTGCTGGCGCCGGCCTGGTCGCAGCCGATTCTGGCACGCATGGCCGAGGTCGACGAGGCCATCGCCCTGGATGTCGGGCATGGCGAGTTCGGTTGGCGGGCACGGCGTCGCGTAGCGCGTACGCTCAAGGGGCGCTTCGAGCGCGCCATCGTGCTGCCGCGCTCGTGGAAATCGGCGCTGGTGCCGTTCCTGGCCGGGATACAGCAGCGGGTCGGGTTCACCGGCGAGCAACGCCTGATACTGCTCACCGAGCGCCGCAAGCTGGACAGGAGCATGCTCGATCAGACGGTAAAGCGCTTCGTTTCGCTGGGGTTGAGCGCCGATGAGGCGCGTCGAGGCGATTTCGCATGTCCCCATCCACGACTGACACTCGATGCCGACAACCTGGCCGCACTCAAGGCCGAGCATGGGCTGGGCCAGCGCCCGGCGATCGGCATGATGCCCGGCGCCGAATATGGCCCGGCCAAGCAGTGGCCATTGGCGCATTTTCGCAGCCTGACGGAACGCCTGATCGCCGCAGGCTACGAGGTGCGGGTGTTGGGTGGCCCCAAGGATGTCGAGGCCGGCGAGTGGATCGCTGCCGGCCTGAGTCACGCGCACAACCTGTGCGGCAAGACGCGGCTGGCCGATGCCGTCGACCTACTCGCCGACTGTCGCCAGGTGGTAACCAACGACTCGGGGCTGATGCACGTCGCCGCCGCGGTGGGTACCCGGGTGCAGGCCATTTACGGGTCGTCGTCGCCGCTCTACACGCCGCCGCTGACTAGCCGCGCCGACATTCATACCCTGGCACTGACCTGCTCGCCATGCTTCGAGCGCACCTGCCCGCTGGGACACACCAACTGCCTTAACCAACTCGACCCCGAGCGCTTGATGCTGGCGCTGCAGGATCGTTGAGCGTTGTCCTGGCACTTTCTTTATGTTAGCATGCTAATTAAATTTTCCATGAAACGCCTTGGCGTCTAGCGTCAAATAACAGCAGATCGTTAGTAACGAAGGGGGATCGATTGGCAATCATACGCGCTCCGGCCGGTGAAGAGGCCTTCTACGAGCTGTACAGCCCCGCCTTGAAATGGACGGTTCGCCGCGCTCGCCTTCAGCATGCCATTCGCGAATCCTTTCAGCGCTATGTCGGCGTTCCAATCGAGGAGTTATGGTTCCAGCTGTGGTGGACCGGCGGCGCGGGAGCGCAGACCCTCGAGCGCCTGGGGCTGCCACGTCGCTCCATCGAGTCGTGTCTGGGCGATGCCTTGACGCTGATGGTCGATCCCCGGCGTTTGCTTTACTCCGCGAGGTTGCCGCGTGGCGCGGGTGGCTCGGCGTTTTCCTCGAGCACCTTCATCTGGGATGGCGATTGGGACCTGCGCAGAGGCGATCTGCGTGCCGGCTCGCGCTACCGCTTTATCTCCGAATTGGATGAGCGGCGCGACGACCTGCGCGCCACCGAGCGCTTCCGGACCTTAAAAGCACGCCTTGACGAAGGCCGGCCCTGGTCTTCCCACCAGCAGGGTATCCTGCTCGATAGCGAGCAGAAGATCCTGGCGTACCTGAGGCTTTACCTCGGCTTTCTCGATGGCATGGCGCAGATGGGCTTCAATGCGCAGCTCGGCAAGGACCGGCCTGGCGTAGCGATCTCTCGAACGGGGAAAATACTGAAGATAAACCGCGGCTTACATCGACTGGCCATGGCGCAACGCCTCGGTATACCGCAGATTCCCGTCCAGGTAAGGGCCGTGCATCGCCAATGGTGGAACGACGTCACGGGCGATGCGGTGGGCCATGCCGCGCTGGCGAAACTGCTGGCGGCGTTACCCGACTGCGAACCCGAGCTCGAAGCGGGCCCTCTCGTTCACGTACTGCCCGGGACGTTGACGAATCAGCCGTGGCCCGAACCGCGAGTGTCGCAGCATCTGCTCACTCGAGATTGTCCCACAGGCGTGCCTGTAGGGCGCTCTCCTCGCGTAGACGCGCATTGATGTACTCCAGGCCGTGGCGCTCGATCAGCGTTTGCGCCGGCGACAGCAACGAGGCGCCCAGGCCGGCGCGATGCGCGGGCACCGTGAAGCCCAGCGCTTCGAGCACGGTGGGCAGTACATCGACCATCGACGCTTCACGACGGATCACCCGGCCCGGCGTCAGCCCATTGCCAAACATCATCAGGGTGTTCTCGCGCGGCCCGGCGATCAACCGCTGCCAAGCCGAGTTCTTCATCGACAGATGATCGCTTGAGATCACTACCAGCGTATTGTCGAGCAGCCCCTCGGCGTCCAGGCCCTCGATGAAGCGGCGCACCAGCCAGGCCGTGCACTCCACCGAATAGAGAATGCTCACCCCATCGAATTCACCCTGGCGCGCGCGGCAATCCCGCGCGGGGTAGCCGTAAGGGGGATGCGCGGACAGTGTCAGGCCAACGAACACATAAGGCGTCGCTGGGTCGCTGGCCAAGCGGCGGATGCGCTCGTGGGCCATGGCCAACAGGGAGTCGTCATAGAGTCCCCAGTCGTTGAGATAGCTCGGATCATCGAGTCGCGGGCTCAGTTGCTCGCGGCCCAACACCGCATCGAAGCCATGATTCTTGTAGAAGATGCCCTTGCCGGCGAAATCGATGCTGGCGCCGCCCATGTAGACCTGCCGATAACCGCGCTTGTCGAGCAGGTCGCCAAGGCACTCGACGCCGGGCAAGACGTATTCCAGCGGCTCGAATTGGCCGTCCTCGAATATCCCGACCGGCATCAGTGGCGTGCCGCACTGGCTGGCGATCATGCCGGCGGTGGTCCAGCCGGTGTTCTCGATCTGGCGCACGCCATGGAACACCACGCCGCGCTCGCCAAGCGCCTCGAGATCGTCGTAGACGTTGCCGAAGCGTGCCTCGTCGGTATAGGTGCCTTCGGTGCTCTCCATGTAGATAACGATCAGGTTGGGCAATACCGCGGGCACGGCCTCGATGCCGGGTGGCACGTAGCGGCGATCCAGCCAGGCGCCATCCTCGGTGACGATGGCGGCGCCTTGCTGGGTGATCCCGAACAACAGCGGGTTGAAGGCCAGCAGAAAGAGCACCAGCACGCGTTCATGCAGGCGCCAGCGATGATCGGCGCGCACCAGCCAAGTGAAGGCCGCCAGCATCGCCAGTGCCGCCAGCGTGTAGAGAATCGCGGCAAGAATGCGCTGGGTGCCGCCATGATCCTCGATGCCGGCCTGCAGGTGGAAGATCACCGCGCCCATGTCGATCTTGCCGTAACTGTCGGCCAGAAACAGGTAGAGCCACCACAACGCCAGCGGCAGCAGCGACCAGGGCCAGGCACGGCGGCGCGCGCGCCGCTGCGTGGCATCGCCCCAGCGCAGGCTCCAGGCAAGCAACAGCCACAGCGCGAGGATCGGCACTGTCCAGATGTGGCGCAGCGAGAACACCGTGGTAACGGCAAAGCCGACACACAGGCCCAGATGACCCAGTGCCCACCAGCGAAGATGGGGTAGACGGATCGACATTCGCTTCATGAATCCTTTCGTTGGAACTGCAAGACTATCGCGAACGCCTCCGACGGTCACGCCGCTGTCATGCTGCTGTCATCGGTCGTGCTGCCGCGCTGCGCGGGCACGCAGCGAAGACAGCAGGCGGCGATACAGCGCCAGGTAGGCGTTAGCCATGGCGGCCGGCGTGAAATCGCCCAGGCGCTGCTTGGCACCGGCGGTCAAGCGCTCGCGGCGCGCAGGGTCGTCGAGCAGCGCGGCGATGGCGGCTGCCAGGGCGGCCGCGTCGCCCGGTTCGACCAGCACGCCGCTTGCATCGTCGATCACGATGTCGGGTATGCCATCGACATTGGCGGCGACGATCGGCACGCCATGATCCATGGCATCGAGCAGGATCGAGCCGAGCCCCTCATTGCGCGATGGGAAGGCGAACAGGTCCATGACCTCGAGGTAGTCGCCGACGTTGTCCTTGAAGCCCTCCCAGACGAGATTGTCAAGATCGGCGCTCTCCTGCTTGAGCCGCGCCTCGTCCTCGCCTTGGCCGAGGCACACGAACAACAATTCCGGGTGACTCTCGCGCAGGCTTCTCGCCGCTGCGATCAATAGCCGCTGTCCCTTGTGACGGTCGACCAGCGCGCCGATATGGCCAACGATCCGACGCCCGCTGAAACGCGCGCGCAGCGCCGCGACCCGCTGCGGATCGCTTGGCAGGTGAGCCAGCGTGCTGGGGATGCGCGCCACGGGGCACCAGGCGCGCCGGCGCAGTTGCTGCTCGATCACCGAGGAGATCGCCACGGCGCTGGCGGCAGCGCCGTAGGTCAGGCGATTGGCCAGCTTGGTCTTGACCGGCTGGGGAACCCGCCGGGTGAGCAGATACGGCGTATTGCGCAGCCAGCGGTGCAGATAGGCCCAATGCACGGCCTTGGCCTCGTGGGCATGCACCAGGTCGGCACGATCGCCGGTGAAATGCCCGCCGAGCTGATGATCGGCGGGAATGATGACGATATCGACGCCATCGAGCTCGCCCGGCATGGGTGAATCGCGACGACAGACCAGGCTCTGCGCGACGCCGAGCCTGGCGAGCGCGCGAATCAGCAGTACGGTCTGGCGTTCGCCGCCCCTAAAGCCCCGCGCCAGATTGACGTGGCGCACATGCAAGGGGGACGTCGGCTGCGCCATTACCATATTCGCTCGAAGTCCTCGGCCTTGCGCACCTGCGCGTCGCGCTGAAATTCCAGCAATTTCGCATACTTGAGATAGGCATTGACGGCCGCCGAGAGCGCCACGGAAACGCCGTCGATACCCGACATGAAACCGCGCTGAAAGAGATACTTGCGCACGAAGGCATTGCTGCCATGGATGAACGGCGACCAGGAATTGGCGCGCTTGCCTTTCAAATACATGATCTTGGCGGCGCGATTGGAAAAGCGCCCACTGGCCTTGCTGAACAGCTCGCCCAGATTGGCGAACGAATAATGCTCGAGGTCGGCATCGAGCCGGCGTGGCTGGGTCGCCTGGACCGAGGCATGCTGGCGAGAGTTGGAAAACGCGGTGCGCTCGCGGTCGAAGAGTCGGATGCAATAATCGGGATACCAGCCGCAGGTTTTTATCCAGCGCGAGCCGATGAAATTGCGCCGCCGGAAGGCGAATCCATCGTGCCCGGTGTTCGCCAGGTCGAGTGCCTGGATGGTGGCGATGGCCGCATCGGTCAGGCGTTCGTCGGCATCGATCGATAGGATCCAGCGGTGCGTCGCCTGCGCGGGGCCGACATTCTTTTGCGGGCCGTCACCCAGGTAGGGTTGTTCGATCACCCGCGCCCCGGCGGCCTCGGCCAGGCGGCAGGTGGCATCCGTCGAGCCCGAGTCGACGACGATGAGCTCATCGCAAACCGCGCTCATCGACGCCAGGCAGGTCTCGATGCACTCGGCTTCGTTGAGCGTGATGACTACGCCGGAAATCTTCACTCAGCCCCCTGTCAGGTCTGCCGTGCCGGATCGAGTGCGGCCACCCGTGTCACGTCAGGGCTTATAAAATTGTCTGAGCGCGTCCATCGCTTCGAATACGGCCGGCGAAAACGTCGGTTCGAGCGTATTCAATTGCGGATCGACGACCTTCCAGCTACCTGTGCCGTCGATCACCGTGATGCGCTCGTCCTCGATGATGCCATAGTCCACATAGCTGCTCGATACGACCCAGTCGCGATCCAGCGTGGGGTCGAGCATGTCATGGCCCTGACTGTAGTCGTCGAGCGGATTGGTGCAGCCCAGCACATGGCGCATCAGCGTTGGCACCACGTCCAGATGACTGGTCGTGCCGCCGTGCTCGCCTGGGGCAATCCCGGGCCCGCTGAGAATCATCGGTACCTGGGTCTGCGGCGCGGCGAAGTGACTGTTGTGCCCCCAGTAGTTCTTGCCGAAATCGTTGAAGGATTGGCCGTGATCGCTGGTTACGACCAGTACGGTGTCCTGCCACTCGCCCTGTGCTTTCAGGTTCTCGATGACGCGCCCGATCAGCTTATCGTCGTAATGCACGGCGTTGCGGTGCAGGTTGCGATACGGCGTCGGGTCGGTGTCCGGGCCGAGTTCGAGATAGTCCATCGATTCGGCGGCGGGCTGAAACGGCGACTGCGCCTGCGGGGGGACGCTGTAGCCGTGTGGCGCGTCATAGAACAACAGGCTGAACCAGGGTTCGTCCGGCGACTGCTGGCGTTGCTTGGCTTGCCAGGCCAGCCAGTCCTCGGTCATGTCGCGGTCGCGCTCGGCCGGGGTGTCGCCCTCGGAAGTCAGGCGCAGGTCGGGTACCGAGGCGAAGATCGTACGATCGAAGCCGACGCTATCCAGGCTGGCGGCGGAGAAGATACCCATGGCGTAGCTCTGCTGCTGCAATTCGCTGATCAGCAACGACGGTGTCTGGGTGTTATTGAGCAAGTGGTAGTAGTTGCCGGTCAGGCCGTAGAACAGGCTCATCATCCCGGTGCGGGTGCTGTTGCCGCCACTGTAATGATCGCGGTAGATCCGGCCGCGTTCGGCGAGTGCGGCATGCATCTGCGGCGTGACTCGTGGGCCGTACTCGTCCTGGCGCCAGGAATCGATGACGATGAACAGCACATTGGGCGGGTTGTCGCCCGGCGTGCAGCTAAGCGGCGCCTTCGGCCAATTGAGGCTGTCGGCCTCACCGCTGGCGATGCCAACGCGTTCGGCGCGCGCCGCGCGTGGGTCGAGCCAGTCGTGTTCTTTCATGAAATCCTTGGCCGTGGCCGGGAACAGCAGCGGAAAGATCCCGACCTGCTGGGTGACGCTGGTCCGGTAGCGGGCATCGGCAACCACATGGATGGCGTGGCTGGCGACCATCGCCAGCAACACTAGCGTGGCCATGCGCCATAGCGGTAGCCGCCGGGCCCGGCGCGATGCGAACAGGCGCCTGGCCAGCCAGGCTTCGAACAGCAATAGCCCCAGTGCGATACCCGCCACGCTAAGCCAGGTGGACAGGCTGAAATTGAAAATCTCGCCGTTCTTGTCATTCAAGAACAGCGATACCATGAAGTGATTGATATGAAAGCGGTATTGGGCATAAACGCCGGTATCCAGCAGCAATATCCACAACGCCGAGGTGGCCAGCAAGGCGGCCGGAATCCAGAGTATCCGGCGCGGCAACAGCAGCGCCAACAACCCCAGCGGAAGCCAGGCGAGCAGCACCAGCAAGCCAAAATGACCGACCCAGGTCAGGATCAGGTAGCTGATGCCCAGCGGATCGCTGGGCGTCTCCAGATAGGGCACGTAGCGCAGGGCGATGGCCCACACCAGCAACAGGTTGGCCAAGGCGAAAACCAGGCTGGCGCGCAGGCGCCGTCTGCGCCGGGAAGTGAAGTCGTCCATGAGTGAATTACGTAACCGTAGTGGGTGAATGATAACCGTGGAGCACCCGGTTCAATAGGTTCTTTCCCTGGTCGGGGGCAAAGCGCTCCAGCGAGCGTTCGAGGCGCCGCAGGTTGGCCTCGCGCCAGCGGCCGGGCTGGCGCAACCGGCAGCGGTCGAGGTCGATCAGCCAGACGCGCTCGTCCGGCGTGACGAGCAGGTTGCGCGCGTTCAGATCGACATGATCGAGGCCGGCATCGTGAAAGCACCGGATCGTCGCGCCGACCCGCTCGAGCAGCGCCGTATCGGCCCGTGGCAAGGACTCGGCCAGGGCCCGGGCGCCGGGCAGGCGCACGGTGAGCAGCGCCGCCGCGTAGCTAAGGCCATGGCGGCGTACATGGGCCGCTACCGGTGCCGGCACCGGCAGGCCACGCGCATGCAACTCGGCGGTCAGGCGCAATTCGCGAAAGCCGCGGGTGCGCGCAAGGCCGGTCCATACATAGCGCGATTCGCTCAGGCGCGCCGCCATGCCGCCGCGCCGGTAAGGCCGCAGCACCCACTGCTGGCCACCGATACCCAGCAGGCTAGGGTCGACGAACAGGCTGGCGCCGCGCCCTGGCGCCTCGCCGGTCACCGCATCGTGGTCGCGCCAGAATGCCGGCGTGAACCAGGCCGGAATCGGGCTGACAGGATGCTGCCCGGCAGGTGCCATTTGTGGCGTGCCCACCGGGCCACGTAGAATGCCATCATCGGTTAGAATGAAATCCTTTCCCATCTGGAATGTTGCCAACCGCATGAAGCATCCTCTGCCTGTCCGTCCCGCGCACCTATGTGTGCTGCGACTCTCCGCGCTGGGTGATGTCTGCAATCTGGTCCCCACCGTGCGCGCCTTGCAACGCCAGTGGCCACAAGCCCGTATCACCTGGATTATCGGCAAGGCCGAGCATAGTCTACTTTCCGGCTTGTCCGGGGTCGAGTTCGTGGTCTACGACAAGGCCAGCGGCCTGGCCGGCATGCGTGAGATATGGCGACGCCTGGCCGATACTCGCTTCGATGCGCTGCTGCATATGCAGCAGGCGCTGCGCGCCAGCGCCCTCTCGCTGGGCCTCAAGGCCAACGTGCGCGTGGGCTTCGACAAGGCCCGCGCCAAGGATTGGCAGCATTGGTTCACCCATCGCCAACTCGCGCCACACTCGCGCGCGCACGTACTCGAATCGTTCATGGATTTTGCACGCTTGCTGGGCGTCGATGACACCACCCTCGAATGGAACCTGCCGGTGCCGGATAGCGCCCATGGCGAGGCCAGGCGGCTGGCCGGCGACGCGCCCTATGCGCTGATCAGCCCCTGCGCCAATCCGCGCCTGCGCAACTTCCGCAATTGGTCGGCCGAAGGCTATGCCACGCTGATCGAGCACCTGTGGAACCAGCATGGGCTGAAGACGTTGCTCAGCGGCGGTGGCAGCATCCAGGAGCGCGAGATGGGCGAGCGCATTCGCGCCCTGGCCGCGCCGGAAGCGGTGATCGATGCTATCGGCGCGAGCTCGCTCAAGGGCTTGCTGGCGCTGATCGCGCGGGCCCGCGTGGTGATCGCCCCGGACTCGGGGCCGGTGCATATGGCCAATGCGCTGGGCACGCCGACGGTGGGCCTCTACGCCACCACCAACCCCGACCGCGCGGCGCCCTACTGCTGGCGCGAACATGTCGTCAATCGCTACCCCGATGCGGTGCGCGCCTACCTGCACAAGGGCCTCGACGAGGTTCCCTGGGGCCAGCGGGTGCGCCACCCCGACGCCATGACACTGATTCGCGCGGATGACGTCATCGAGCGAATCGACGCCGTGCTGGCCCTTCCTCCCCGTGACCGCGTGATACCGGAGCCGCGCCAATGAAGCTCGATTTTACCGCCCTGGAACAGGCCCGCCTGCTGGTGGTGGGCGATGTCATGCTCGACCGCTACTGGCATGGCGGCACCTGGCGCATCTCGCCGGAGGCGCCGGTACCGGTGGTACGCGTCGGTGAAACCGAGGATCGCCCCGGCGGCGCCGCCAACGTGGCGCTGAACATCGCCTCGCTGGGCGGCCATGTGGCATTGGCCGGCGTGGTCGGCGGCGACACCAACGCCGACCTGCTCAAGAC
Source organism: Modicisalibacter muralis (assembly GCF_900102945.1). Lineage (GTDB taxonomy): Bacteria > Pseudomonadota > Gammaproteobacteria > Pseudomonadales > Halomonadaceae > Modicisalibacter > Modicisalibacter muralis. Next base: position 249,755 of record NZ_FNGI01000004.1, read on the forward strand.
CCGCCTCGAGCATTCCGATGTAAGCACTCACTTTCAGTGCAGCGGCGAAATTCCGACGATTACCAAGCTAAGAGTGATGAGCCGTAACCAGCAGTTGATCCGCCTCGATTTCGAGGAAGGCCTCGGCGGGATCGACACCCGGGAGCTGCTCGACCGGGTCGCGGCCGCGCTGCCGGAGACCGATCTGGTGATTCTCTCGGACTACGGCAAGGGCACGCTCAACCGGATCGAGGAACTGATCGCCCGCATTCGCGCCGCGGGCAAGCGCGTGCTGGTCGATCCCAAGGGCAGTGATTTCAGCCGCTATCGTGGCGCCAGCGTGATCACGCCCAACTTCGGCGAATTCGAGACGGTGGTCGGGCCATGCCGCGATGACGCCGAACTCGCCGAAAAGGGCCAGCGCCTGCGTGCTGAGCTGGAACTCGAGGCGCTGCTGATCACCCGCAGCGAGAAAGGCATGACGCTGATTCGCGAGGGCCATGAGCCGCTGCATTTGCCGACCCATGCCCGCGAGGTGTTCGATGTCACCGGCGCCGGCGACACCGTGATCGGTGTGCTTGGGTTGGCGCTGGCCGCCGGCCACGGCTTCCCCGAGGCGATGACCCTGGCCAACCTCGCCGCCGGCCTGGTGGTCGCCAAGCCCGGCACCGCGACACTCTCGATCGCCGAGCTTTACACCGCGCTGCATGGCGACAAGCTCGCCGAGTTCGGGATGACCAGTGAAGCGCGGCTGATCGACGCCGTGCGTGCCGCCCAGGCGCGTGGCGAGCGAGTGGTCATGACCAACGGCTGCTTCGATATACTGCACGCGGGGCATGTCGCCTATCTCGAACAGGCCCGGCGGCTCGGCGACCGCTTGATCGTGGCGGTCAACGACGATGCCTCGATCGCCCGCCTGAAGGGGCCAAGCCGGCCGATCAACCCATTGCTGCGACGGATGCAGGTGCTCGCCGGGCTGGGCGCAGTGGACTGGGTGGTGCCGTTCGCTGAGGATACCCCGGCGCGGCTGATCGAGGCGGTGTTGCCCGATGTGCTGGTCAAGGGTGGCGACTATCAGCCCGAGCAAATCGCCGGTGGCGAAGCGGTGCTTGCCAATGGCGGCGAGGTCAAGGTATTGGGTTTCGAGGATGGCGTCTCGACCACAGCGATGATTGCCACCATTCTCGACCGCGAGCGCTAGCGTGCCCCGGCTGATTGGCAGCAGGCGCTGGCCCCGCTGGCTGTATAACGCGGCGCTCTGCGCGCTGGCGCCGTTGATCTGGCGGCGCGTATGGCGCGAGAGTTCGCCCGGGCATCCGCGCCGCGAAAGGCTGGGCCTGATCGAGACGACTCCCCCCGAGCTGGCGGTGATCTGGCTGCATGCCGCCTCGGTCGGCGAGGTACTGGCCGCCCGTCCGCTGATCGAAGCATTGCAGGGTCGCTATCCCGATCACCGTCTGGTCGTTACCACGATGACCGCAACCGGCGCCGAGCGCGTCGCGGCGTTGGCGAGAACCGCTGAAAATTCAGGCCCTTTAGGCGAAGTGAGTCATTACTTCGTGCCGTTGGATTTTCCCGGCGCCGCAAACCGCTTCGTGACCCGCTTGCGCCCGACGCTGGCGATCTTCTTCGAGACCGAGCTGTGGCCGAACCTGCTGCATGCCTGCCACCGGCACGCTGTGCCGGTGGCGGTGGTCAACGGGCGGCTGTCCGCCAAGGCCATGCGCGGTTATCGGCGTATCGGCGCGCTGATGGCGACCGCGCTATGCCATGTCGATTGGCTGGCCGCCAAGTCGACAGCGGATGCCGAGCGCTTTCGGCGACTCGGCATGGCCGGCGAGCGCATTACCACGGTCGGCTCACTGAAGTTCGATATCGGCCTCAACCATGATGTTTGCGCTGATAGTGAGCGCTTACGTACATCGTTGGGAGAGCGACCGATATGGATCGCCGGATCGACCCATCCCGGTGAAGACGAACAGGTACTGGCGGCCCACGCCCTGCTGCGCCAGCACCACCCCACTGCCCTGCTGATACTGGTGCCAAGACACCCGCGGCGCTTCGATGACGTTGCCAGGCTATGTGAAAGCCAGGGCGAACGCCTGGCGCGGCGCTCGCAGGGCGAGAGTGTCGAGGCCGACACTACGGTCTACCTGGGCGATAGCATGGGCGAGCTCTCGATGCTGTATGGCGCCGCGGATATCGCCTTCGTCGGTGGCAGCCTGGTGCCGATCGGCGGCCACAACCTGCTCGAACCCGCCGCGCTGGGCGTGCCGGTGCTGAGCGGCCCCGAGCTTGCCAATTTCGGCGATGTGGCCGAGGTGCTGCACGCTGCCGATGCGCTGACCGAGGTGGCCGATGCCACTGAGCTCGGCGAGGCGCTGATCGCCCTGCTCGATGACCCCAGCGAACGCCAGCGCCGGGCCGCCGCCGGTCGTGCGGCGATCGAGGCCAATCGCGGCGCACTAACGCGAACGCTGGCGGGGCTGGCGAAACTTCTGCGTCAATAATCGGTCACAATCGCCGGCTACGATACTTCTAGTCCTTCATATATCGTTGAAACAGAAATGCCGCGGTGAGTTATGCACGCACTTCAGAAAAGTAGAAAGCTATGCTTTTACTCCGCAGGTCTGGCACAACTCCTGGCACCGGATCGCCTTTTCCGCAGTCGGTTGGACCGTCTTCTCGACACACTTGACGCAAGTGAGGTCGATTATGTCTTCGATAGGGTCAATTTTTACAACAAAGTCTCCAGTTGGTTCGATGTCGATAATCACGCTACCCGCGTGTCGGATTTCAAATATGAAAAGCGGGGTGCCTATTATCTCGACACCAAGCGAGTGGTGAGGTATTTCGATCCCGATCTCAGGTTTTCCTATCTGTTCGGTGATATCACGGAGGTGCCGGAATCACCGAAAATCGTCAAGAGCCGGCCTATTTCCGGTGGGAATGCCAATTCGGTACTTCTCAAACTGAATAAAATACGCCACTTCAATTTCGTCAGCGACGATCAGCAATTCACGGATAAGCGCGACCGGATCGTCTGGCGCGGAAAATGCTTCAAGGCCTCGAGAGAAGCAATCGTCAAGCGCCTGCATGACCGGCCAGGCCACGACATTGGTCAGGTCGATGAGAGCAAGAAACATCAACCGGACTATCGGCCCTTCCTGTCCATCAGGGAGCAGTTGAGGAACAAGTTCGTGCTGAGCCTCGAGGGCAAGGACGTCGCGACCAATCTCAAGTGGATCATGTCGTCGAACTCGCTGTGCTTCATGCCCAAGCCAAGGTTTGAAACCTGGTTCATGGAAGGCCAGCTCATGCCATCGAAGCATTACGTGCCGTTAAAGGAAGACTGCTCGGATATCGAAGAGAAAATGGACTATTACTCGGCAAATACCGATGAGGCGCTTGAAATAATAAAGAACGCCAATCGGCACGTCGAGCAGTTCAAGAACAAGCGCCGCGAGCGGCTTATCTCGCTATTGGTGCTCAGGAAATACTTCGAGCGCTCGGGACAGATATAGCCGCATGGCCTGCGACAAGGTCTTCCTGCATGAGGGCTCGATGGCCCTCATGCCTTGCAAGGCGTCGGCCAATCAGCGGGTGATACGCTCGACGCCGTGTTCGCCGCCGAGTAGCAACACATCGGCGCAACGCGCGGCGAACAGACCGTTGGTGACCACGCCGACGATGTTGTTGAGCTCGGCCTCGATGCGCCTGGGTTCCTCGATCAGCAAGTCGTAACAGTCGAGAATCTGGTTGCCGTTGTCGGTGATCACGCCCTCGCGGTAGGCCGGCGTAATGCCTCGCTTGACCAGCTCGCGGGCGACGTAGGAGCGAGCCATGGGGATCACCTCGATGGGTAGCGGGAAGCCGCCCAGTACCTCGACGCGCTTGCTTGCGTCGGCAATGCACACGAAACGCTCGGCGCAGGCGGCAACGACCTTCTCGCGGGTCAATGCCGCGCCGCCACCCTTGATCATTTCCAGGCGCGGGTTGATCTCGTCGGCCCCATCGACGTAGACCGGCACCGTGCCGACGTGATTGAGCTCGAAGACATCGATGCCGTGGCCCTTCAGGCGCTCGGCGGTGGCCTGGGAGCTGGCCACCGCGCCGCGAAAGTCATGGCGCAGGTCGGCTAGCAGGTCGATGAAATGATTGGCGGTGGAGCCGGTACCCACGCCGATTACGCTGTCGCTGGCGAGCAGGGGCCGGATTTCGTCGATGGCCGCGGCGGCGACAGCGCGCTTGAGCTGATCCTGATTCATGAGAAGACTCGTTGAAAGGTGGCGAAAGATGCCATTATAGGCGACCCGCCACCGCTATGGGTGAGACTGGACGCCAACATCATGGCTCTGATATCAATAAGGGTTGCCCTACCCAGGTATCCCGCCCTCGCCCGCGCGATTTTCAGGACATAGGTTTCAAGACATAGGTTTCAGGACATCCGATGCTCGAAGATATCGTCAAGAAGATTCTCCAGGCCCGCGTCTACGAAGCGGCGCTGGAGACCCCCATCTCCCCGGCCCCTTTCCTTTCCCGGCGCCTCGACAACCAGATCCTGATCAAGCGCGAAGACCTGCAGCCGGTCTATTCCTTCAAGATTCGCGGCGCCTACAACAAGCTGGCGCAGCTTAGCCAGGCGCAGAGGGACAAGGGCGTGATCGCCGCCTCGGCGGGCAACCATGCTCAGGGCCTGGCGATGGCGGCCAAGCAGTTGGGTGTCAGGGCGGTGATCGTGATGCCGCGCATTACCCCGGATATCAAGGTCCAGGCGGTGCGCGCGCGCGGCGCGCGGGTGGTGCTGCGCGGCGATGCCTTCAGCGAAGCGCAGACCCACGCCCTCGAACTGATCGAGGAATACGGCTATACCTACATTCCGCCGTTCGATGACATCGACGTGGTCGCCGGCCAGGGCACCGTGGGCATGGAGATCCTGCGTCAGCATACCGGGCGCCTCGACGCCATCTTCGTGCCGGTGGGCGGCGGCGGGCTGATCGCCGGCGTGGCCGCTTATGTCAAGTATCTGCGCCCCGAGATCAAGGTGATCGGCGTCGAGGCCGAAGACAGCGCCTGCCTCAAGGCCGCACTCGAAGCCGGCGAACGCGTGACCCTCGACCAGGTCGGGGTGTTCGCCGAGGGCGTGGCGGTGGCGCAGATCGGCGAGGCGCCCTTCGCGATCATGCGCGACCTGGTCGATGGCGTGATTACTGTCAATACCGACGAGATGTGCGCGGCGGTCAAGGATACCTTCGAGGATACCCGCGCGGTGGCCGAAACCTCCGGGGCGCTGGCGCTGGCCGGGCTCAAGAAATATGTTCAGCAAACGGGCGCCGAGGGCGAGACGCTGCTGTGCATCAACTCCGGCGCCAATACCAACTTCGATCGCTTGCAGCATATCGCCGAGCGTACCGAGCTCGGTGAGCAGCGCGAGGCGATCCTGGCGGTGACGATCCCCGAACGTCCGGGCAGCTTCAAGAAGTTCTGCAAGACCGTAGGCAAGCGCATGGTCACCGAATTCAACTATCGTTATGCCGATCACGAGAACGCGCATATCTTCGTCGGCGTGCAGGTCAAGCCCGGTGGCGAGGACCGTATCGAAGTGATCCGCAAGCTACGCGAGGCCGGTTACCCGGTCGAGGACCTTACCGACAACGAATTGGCCAAGTTGCATATCCGCCACCTGGGCGGCGGACGCCCCCAGCAGCATTTCGACGAAGAGGTCTATCGTTTCGAGTTTCCCGAACGCCCCGGAGCGCTGATGAATTTCCTCACCCACCTGCCGGCGAACTGGAACATTTCACTGTTTCATTACCGTAACCATGGCGCGGCTTATGGCCGGGTACTGGTCGGCATGCAGGTACCCAACGGCGACCGTTTTCACGTCGAGGAACATTTCGAGGAGATTGGCTATCGGTTCTGGAAGGAAACCGATAACGCGGCGTATCGGCTGTTTATGGCCTGATATGTCAGCAGAAAGTAACATAACGTTAAGTTTGTGTTCGCTAACGCCTCGGGCGCCAGCTGGTGCGGGTTGGCGTTGAATCGTTTACGAAGTGAACTATTGTCATTACTTTTCCGTAGGCCTATAGTCGGGGCGTCGTCTGGGGTGGGCGACAAAACGCTTTTTCTACGGAGTTGGTAATGAAACGTAAGCCCGATCTGGTCATGGCTCTGGTGCTTATTTTCGGCATCGGCGTGGTCGCAACCGGCTACGCGCAGACGCTGGTCGGCACTTGAGGCGCTGCCTCGCAGTTTAGTGGGCAGGCTTGTACGTCACGCTCCCGCATTCCGGTCGAACCGGCAGATGGCTTTTCGCTGTCTGCCGGTTTTTTCGTTAACGGGCCGGGTTATCAGCTATTGGCTGCGTGACGGGCGAATGATGCGGGCATCGCTGACGATGGCGTCGAGCGGTACATCCCAGGAGGCGATCGGCAGGCGCTCGACGCGCTGGCAATCGTGAGCCACGCCGATCAGTCGCGGCCGCGGGCCGCTATTGGCGCGGGAAAAGGCGAAGCTGCGATCGTAGAAGCCGCCACCCATACCCATGCGATTGCCCTGCTCGTCGAAGCCGACCAGTGGCAGCAGCACCAGATCCAGCGCCCAGGGCGGCAGGCGCCGGGCACGGTGCGCGCCGTGGCGCGTCTGTGGCTCCTGAATGCCGAAACGATTGGCGATCATCGGCGTGGCGTCGTGGTAATGCACGAACCACAGGCGATTGTCGGAAAGTGGCCGCAACACCGGCAGATAGGCCCTGGCGCCACGCCGGCGCAACCAGGCGAGCAGCGGCGTAACGTCGATCTCTCCGTCGTTGGGCAAATACAGCGCCACCCGTCGTGCGCGCCGCACTTCCGGTAGGCCGCGCAGTCGACGGCACAACGCCCGGTCGGCATGCCGCCGCGCGTGCGGGGTCAGCGCACGGCGCCGGCGGCGCAGCTCGCGACGCAGAGCCTTTCGCTGATCGTGAAGAAACAGGGAATCGGACAAGGCAGTAACATCATGCGGCGGGATAAATTGAGGTTCCCCAGAATGCCGCTGTCGTTCTGGCCCTTGAACCCACTGGTTCAAGGTGGGTGGCCGCAGACAGACCGTCAGGCTTTCCGTCGCACGGACATGCACACGGGTCTGTCTAGCAAATGGCCCCCTGGGTACTGCTCATAGGCTCGAGGGACGTCAACGACTGGCGTACACCCCAGGGAACGAGTTCATCCTAACAGAGCCGGTGGCGGGTCCAAAGGGCTGTTTTCGACGAATGTCGTTACAAGTGCCGCTAGCGTCGGGGTGCGTCATTGAGCGCCTGCTCGAGCCTCTCGCTGAGCCGCACCAGGCTTTCGTCGCCCTCGCGGCGTTCGTCCAGCGCGTTGAGTAGCTCATGGGTGATGTTGAGCGCGGCCATGATGGCGATCTTCTCGGCGCCGAGCACCTTGCCACGCGAATGGATACCGTGCATGGCGCGGTCCAGATAGCGTGCGGCGCGGTTGAGCTCGGCCTGCTCGTCCGGTGGGCAGGCGATGACATAAGCGCGTCCCAACAGAGTGATCTCGGTGGTCGGACGGGTGTCATCCGTCATGTCTGGCTCCTGGGTGGGCCAAGGCAGGGCCCGATGCGGTAAGATGTAAACAGCTTTCGAGCCACTATAGAGAGGCGCCTACAGCCGGTCAACGCGGCGTCTCGCCTCTCGCCAACCGTTATGGATAGTCTATGTCAATCATCAACGACCAGCTCGATTTCTCCAGCGTCGCCGACGTCTTCCTCGCCCATGGCAGCCTGCAATCGCCGACGTTTCTGGATGGCCGGCTGAGTGCCGGCCTAGCGCTGCATGACCTGTCGGCCGAGCAGTGGCTGGCTGAGGTGTGCGCCGCGTTGGGCGTCGAGCAGCCGCGCGAGCGCGACGACGCCGAGGTGCTGCTGGGTTGGCGGCGCCAGTCGCTGGAAGCGCTGTCCGCCGCGGACCTCAACTACGAGCCGCTGCTGCCCGACGAGCTGTTCTCGCTGGCCGAGCGCGCCCGCGGGCTCCGCGAGTGGACACTGGGCTTTCTCGAAGTCATCGGCGAGGTCGGCCCGGATGCCCGCGCGGCCTGGTCGGCCAACCTGAGCGAAGCGATAGAGGATCTGGAGGTGTTGGCCGGCATCGACGAGATGTCTCTCGATGACAACGCCGACAACGAAAACGACCTGTTCGCGCTGACCGAACATGCGCGGATGGCCGCCATGCTGCTGTACACCGAGCAGCACCCGGGCCTGCCGCAGGTCGAACGGATCGACGACGACAAGGGAATCGCTGAATAAATTGACGAACGGAATGAAGCGCCAGGAGTCCGGAGCACAGAAGAAAAGACATAACATACAGTTAGGCTTTTCTTCGAGCACCGCGTGACACAGCGATTCGTCCGTGCAGGCATTTATGCAGTGGTTCCCAAGCAATAAGGAGTATGCATGGCGCATGACATTCTGCCGCGACCCGCGGCGATCGGCCTCGACGAGTACCGCGCCCGGCGTGAAGCCTTGATGGCGGCGCTGGCATCGGCGGATAGCGCCGTGCTGCTGCCCGCGGGGCAGCTCGTCACGCGCAGCAACGATAGCGATTATGACTTCCGCCAGAACAGCGACTTTCACTACCTGAGCGGTTTCCCCGAACCCGATGCGCTGCTGGTGCTGCTGCCCGGTCGCGAGGCCGGCGAAACCGTGCTGTTCTGTCAGGACAAGGACCCGGCCAAGGAAGCCTGGACCGGCATGCGTATCGGCGCCGCCGGCGCGGTCGAGCACTATGGCATCGACCAGGCCTTCGAGAACGCCGAGCGTGACGAACGGCTCGGCGAATTGCTCGATGGGCGTGAAACGCTCTATCTGCCGCTGGACAGCGACGCCGCCCTCGCCATTGCCGAGGCCGTGCGCGGCAAGCTCGGTGCGCGCGTGCGCCAGGGCGCCCGGCCGCCGCAGGCCTTCGCCGATGTCGCCCGGCTGGTCCATGAACAGCGACTGATCAAGAGCGATGCCGAGTTGGCGCTGCTGCGCCACGCCGCCGAGATATCGGCGCGTGGCCATGTGCGCGCCATGCGCACCGCCCGCCCCGGCTTGTTCGAGTATCACCTGCAGGCCGAACTCGAGCATGAATTTCTCTGGCAAGGCGCCGCGGCGCCCGCCTACAGCACCATCGTCGGTGGTGGCGCGAACGCCTGCGTGCTGCACTACATCGAGAATGACTCACCGCTCGCCGCTGGCGATCTGGTGCTGATCGATGCGGGTGCCGAGTTCGATCTGTATGCCGGCGACATCACCCGCACTTTCCCGGTCAATGGGCACTTCAGCGAGGCCCAACGCGCCGTCTACGAAATCGTGCTGGCCGCTCAGGAGCGTGCCGTGGCGGCGGTGGCGCCCGGCGTCACGCTGACCGATATTCACCAGGGCGTGGTTCGCGACCTGACCCATGGGTTGATCGAACTGGGACTGTTGGATGGCGAGCTCGAGGCGCGCATCGAGGACGAAAGCTATCGGCGTTTCTACCTGCACTCCACCTCGCACTGGCTGGGGCTCGACGTGCATGATGTCGGTGGCTACCGTCATAAGGGCGAGCCACGCCGGCTCTTGCCGGGCATGGTGCTGACCGTGGAGCCGGGGCTGTATATCCCCGACGCCGAGAATATTCCCGCGCCGCTGCGTGGCATCGGCATCCGCATCGAAGACGATGTCGCGGTGACGCTCGATGGCCACGAGGTGCTGAGTGCCGCGGTGCCCAAGCGAATCGCTGAAATCGAGGCGTTGATGACCTCGCGCTGAGGTCTCACCATAGCAGTTTTTATCGCATACGTAATTTACGTAATAAATGAGAGGCCCTTTATGCAAAGAATCGTGCAAGGGAGTGTGCGATGACGGCCAGGCATGTGGATATCGCCATCATCGGTGGCGGCCTGGTGGGGGCCAGCCTGGGCTGCGCCCTGGCGCCGCTGATCCGGCGTAGCGGGCTGAACGTGGCGGTGATCGAGGCGGCGGCGCTGCCAAGCGGTGGTATCGAAGGCTACCAGCCGAGTTTCGATGCGCGTGCCAGCGCCATCGCTCAGGGTTCGCGGGTGCATTTTCAGACGCTGGGCGTATGGCCGGCGTTGGCCCGCGAGGCGCAACCGATCGCCACCATCCATGTCAGCGAGCGTGGGCGCCTGGGCGCGACGCGGCTAAACGCCGCCGAGTTGGGCGTCGAGGCGTTGGGTTACGTAATGCCCAATGCGTGGATGGGCCGGGTGTTGCATGCGCGCCTGGCCGAGATCGATCTCGCTTGGCACTGCCCGGCGCGGGTCGAAAGTATCGCCCCGCAGGCGGGCGGGCACCGCCTGGCGCTTTCCGATGGCCATGAACTGCAGGCGGGATTGACCGTGCTCGCCGATGGCGGCCGCTCGGGGCTCAAGGAACGCCTGGGCATCGCCAGTCGCGAGTCGGCTTATCGGCAGACCGCGCTGATCGCCAACCTCGAAGTCAGTCGGCCCCATCATGGCACGGCGTTTGAGCGCTTCACCGCCGATGGGCCTTTGGCGCTGCTGCCATTGACCGGTAACCGCATGGAACTAGTGTGGACCCACGTCGCCGGAGCCGAGCACGAGACGCTGGCGCTGAGCGATGGCGATTTCCTGGCCCGGCTGCAAGGCATGTTCGGCGAGCGTGTCGGACGCTTCAAGCGCGTCGGCCAGCGCCACGTCTATCCGTTATCGCTGGTTACCGCCGAGGAGCCGGTGCGCCCCGGCCTAGCCGTGCTGGGCAATGCCGCCCATGCGTTGCACCCGGTAGCCGGCCAGGGCTTCAACCTGGCGCTGCGTGGCGTGATGGACCTGATCGCTGCGCTGGAACAGGGCCTGGCCGAGGGGCGTGCGGCGGGCGACATGGCGGTCTTGAGTGCTTTCGAGGCGCGCCGCGCACACGATCGCCACAACGTGATCCGCTTCAGCGATGGCTTGATTCGGCTGTTCGGCGTGTCGCACCCGCTGCTCTCGCATGCCCGCGCGGCAGGGCTGGTGGGGCTGAACCTGGCCGGGCCGCTGCGCCGTGCGCTGGCCCGACGGGCGATGGGCCTGGAGCGCTGACGCGACGAGCCGGCGCCCAACAGGCGCCGGCTCGTCGGTCCAGCATTGTCTGAGGCTATTCGTCGGCTACCGATACTTAAGTGTCAGACGTCGCCAACTTGCTGGGCTCGGTCGAATCCCCGGAGACGATAGGTACTTCCACGCCGTCGGCATCAAACAACTTGCCATCGACGAAATGATCGCCATCGTTGAGGGGCGCGACATCCTCGCGATACAGGATTCGTTCGGCGCCGGCGGCGAAAACTGACGGCTGCTCCGAGTTGCCGGCGGTGACATGATTGAATATCAGGTTGAGCAGGATCGCCATGACCGCCGCCGAGCTGATTCCGGAATGGAAGATCGTCGCGAACCAGTCCGGGAACTGGTCGTAGAACGTTGGCGCGGCGATCGGGATCATGCCGAAACCGATCGAGGTCGCCACGATGATCAGGTTCATATTGTTCTTGTACTCGACCTTGGCCAGGGTGCGAATGCCGCTGGCAGCCACGGTGCCAAACAGCACGATACCCGCTCCACCGAGTACCGCGGTGGGTACGGCTGAAATTACCCGGCCCATGACCGGCAACAGTCCCAATAGCATCAGGATCACGCCGGCGCCAGCAACGGCGAAGCGGCTCTTGATACCGGTGACGGCCACCAGGCCGACGTTCTGGGCGAAGGCGCTCTGGGAAAAAGAGCCGAAGAGCGGCGCCACCATGCTTGACAGCATGTCGGCGCGTAGCCCGTTGCCGAGCCGTCGGGAATCGACCTTGGTGTCGATGATGTCGCCGACGGCGAGAATGTCCGCCGAGGTTTCGACGAGGATCACCAGGATCACGATGGTCATCGACACGATCGCGGCGATTTCGAAGGTCGGCATGCCGAAATGGAACAGTGAGGGAAGAGCCGCGATGGGCCCATCGTCGACCTGGGAAAAGTCCGCCATGCCCAGGGACATGGCGATGAAGGTGCCGACGATGATGGCCAGCAGAATCGAAAGACGTGAGACGGTGGCGTTACCCAGCTTGCTGAGCAGCAGCACGATGACCAGAGTGAGAGCCGCCAGGCCGATATTGGCCATGCTGCCGAAGTCGGGTGCGCTGGCGTTGCCGCCCATCGCCCAGAAAGCCGCGACCGGCATTAGCGTCAGGCCGATGGTGGTGATGACGATACCGGTCACCAGGGGCGGAAAGAATTTGGTGATCTTGGAGAAGAACGGCGTGATCAGCAACCCAAGCAGTGCAGAGGTGATGACGGCCCCGAACACCGCCGTGATACCGCCCCCGGTGGTGACGATGGCGACCATGGTAGCGACACTGGCGAAGGACACGCCCTGAACCAGCGGCAATTGCGAGCCGAAGAACGGAATACCGATGGTCTGCAGCAGTGTCGCCAGGCCGCCCATGAACAGGCAGGCGGTAATTAGCAAGCCGATCTCCGCGGGCGGCAGCCCTGCGGCCTGACCGACAATCAGCGGCACGGCGATGATGCCGCCATACATGGTCAGCACATGCTGGAAGCCATAGACTATGTTGGCCCCGAGACCGAGATACTCGTCCTCGGGGCGGTCGACGCTAGCGCGCGTCGGGATGTGGGAGCTCTGCTCTGTATTCATGGTCGTGGTCTCTCGCTGTTGTTTTTGTATGCCCGATGCGCAAGGCATTGGATACTTTTTTATTTTTCTTTGTACACACAAGCTAGCTTTTACTGGAAACAATTTCCAGAAAAAATATGTTGCCTATGATGTTGCGATCAGCCGGTGGCGGCAGGCGTAGCAGTGCCAAACGATCAAGCGGCAAGAGTGGAATGCGATGAAGGAAGCGGATTGTCAGGCTGAAGTGATCGTCGTCGGTGGCGGTCTGGTCGGCGCCACGCTGGCCGCTTTGCTGGGCGAGGCTGGCGTGGCGGTGACGGTACTCGACGCGCGCCCGGGGCCGCTGGTGGACACCGGTATCGGCCAGGGCCAGCCGGCGCGGCGGGTCAGCGCGCTGACCCCGGTCAGCCAGCGTCTGTTCGAGCATCTCGGCGTATGGCCGGCGATGGTGGCGCGTCGGGTCACGCCCTATCGCGGCATGCAGGTCTGGGACGGCGAAGGCAGTGGCGAGATCGCCTTCGATGCCGATCAGGCGGGAACGCCGGTGCTCGGCCATATCGTCGAGAATGACGTGATGCTCGCCGCGCTCGAGGCGCGCCTGGCCGATCTACCCAGCGTGACCCAGGTGTTCGACGCACGCCTGAGCGCCCTGCAGACCACGGCGCTGGGGCGCCGATTGATCCTCGCCGACGGGCGGCGCTTCATCGCGCCGCTGGTGGTGGGTGCCGATGGCGCGCGCTCGCAACTGCGCGAGTTGGCCGAGATCGCCGCGCATTCCCGCGATACCGGCCAGGCCGCGCTGGTGACCACGGTGCGCACCGAGCGGCCGCACGCCGGCGTGGCGCGCCAGGTATTCCTGGCCAGCGGACCGTTGGCGTTTCTGCCATTGAGTGTCGAGGGCGACGACCGCTACTGCTCGATCGTCTGGTCGACGCAGCCGGCCGAGGCCGAGCGCCTGTGCGGTGTGTCACGCGCGGCGCTGGGCGATACGCTGGCGCAGGCCTTCGAGCGGCGCCTGGGCGATGTGGCGGTGCTCGATGACGCGCTCGTGGTGCCGCTGACGCAGCGCCACGCCGAGCGCTACACCGAGTCCGGGCTGGCGTTGATCGGCGATGCCGCGCACAGCATCCACCCGTTGGCCGGCCAGGGCGTGAACCTGGGTTTCATGGATGCCGCGGTGCTCGCCGAGGAGCTGATCGAGGCGCGCCGACGCGGCGCCTCGCTGGGCGATACGCGCATTCTCTCGCGTTACTCGCGGCGCCGGCGCACCGACAACACCGCCATGTTGGCATTGATGGATGGCTTCCGGCTGCTGTTCGGCGCTAAGCACCCGGCTGTGCGTGTGGCGCGCAACCTGGGGTTGTCCGGCGTCGACCGTTTGTTGCCACTCAAGCGACTGCTGATGCGCCAGGCGATCGGCGAACGCGGGCGCTTGCCGGCTAGCTGTCGTTAGCCGGGGCCGATGTACCGACTCCCGCCCCGGCCGGCAGGCGCTCGAGCACATTGAGCGCCTTGAGCAGATTGAGCGCCTCGCCGAGCTGGTAATCCTGCAAGGGGTCGCTCGACACGCGCGGTTCCTGCGTGCCGTTGGGATTGGCCAGACGCCCCGCGAGATCCGATTCGCGCAGACCGAAATCGTTGCCCTCGGCGACTTCCAGTCGCCCGCGGACCACGCGCACGTCGGGGGTGATGCCTTGGGCCTGGATCGAGCGACCGCTGGGCGTGTAGTAAAGCGCGGTGGTCAGTTTCAGGCCATCGCCGTTGGCCAGCGGCAGAACCTGCTGCACCGAGCCCTTGCCGAAACTCGGCGTGCCCATGATCACCGCGCGGCGTTGATCCTGTAGCGCGCCGGCGACGATTTCCGCCGCCGAGGCACTGCCGCCGTTGATCAATACCACCATCGGCACCTCGGCGGATATGCCGGTGCCGGGGGTGGCGGCGAAGCGCAGGTCGCTGTCATCGAGGCGCCCCTCGGTGTAGACGATCAGGCCGCTATCGAGGAAGGCATCGGCAACCTCGACGGCACCGTTGAGCACACCGCCGGGGTTGTTGCGCAGGTCGACGATCAGCCCCTTGAGTGGCGCCTGCTCGGTGAACTTGGCCAACGCATCGCGAACCTGCTGTCCGGTGCGGCTCTGGAATTGGCTGATGCGCAGGTAGCCATAGCCGGGTTCGAGCAGCTCGCTCTTGACGCTGTCGCTGTGGATGATTTCGCGAGTCAGGGTGTAGGTGCGTGGCGCGCTTTCGTCGCTACGCAGGATGGTCAGTTGAATATCCTCGCCGGGCTCGCCGCGCATCAAGGTGACGGCTTCCTGCAGCGACATTCGCTCGGTGGGCGTATCGTCGATGCGTAGGATGACGTCGCGAGCCTGCAAGCCGGCCTCGGCGGCCGGGGTGCCGTCGATCGGCGCGATGATCGTCAACTGGCCGTCCTGCATGCCCACTTCGATGCCGATACCGCCGAACTCGCCTTCGGTGGATTCACGCAGTGCCTCGAAGTCTTCGCTGGACAGATAGGCCGAGTGCGGATCCAGCTCGCTGAGCATGCCGCGCATGGCGTTGCGCAGCAGCGTGGCGTCGTCGACCTCCTCGACATAGGCGCGCTTGATGCGCTCGAAAACCTCGGCGAAGGTGCGCACATCGGTAACCGGCAGTGCGCTCTCGGTTTCTTCCGGGGCGGCGATCGCGGGGTTGCACAAGCCGAGCAGCAGGGCCGGCAATAGCCAGGTCAAACGGAAAACGCGCATGCTTTCTCCAGATCGCGAGGGGGCGAAAACCTCAGCATAGCGTTACGCCCGGGACGAGTTCTACATTTAGCGTTGGCCGATCCATTGTGCCGGATCGATCGGCTCGCCACCGCGACGCACTTCGAAGTACAGCGCCGGGCGCGAACGGCCCCCGGTCATGCCCACCGCGGCGATGATCTCGTCGCGTTTCACGCGCTCGCCGACCGCGACATTGAAGTGTTGCACGTGAGCGTAAAGCGACATGATGTCATCGCCGTGATCGATGATCAGCAGGTTGCCGAAGCCGCGCATCCAATTGGCGAACACCACCCGGCCGGGGTGAATGGCGCGCACCGCGCTGCCTTCGTCAGCCGCGATCACCAGGCCGTTGCGATTGATGCCCTCGCCATTGCCGAAACTCGATACGACGTCGCCCTGCACCGGCCATGGCAGCTCGCCCTGGGTCTCGGCGATGGCGGTGGACGGCGGTGGTTGCTCGAGGCGAGCAAGCTGCTCGCGAATCTGGTCGAGTACCTGTTCGGCGTGGGCACGGTTCCGGTTGAGCTGTTCCAGGCGCGCTTGTTCGTCACTGTAGCGATCGTCGAGTTTGGCGACTAGCGCGGCGCGTTCGCGCATGCGCTCGGCGAGCGCCACGCTCTGTGCGTTGAGCTCACCGGCCAGGCTAACGAGGCGTTTGCGTCGCGCGTCGAGTTCGGCGCGGTTCTCGGCCAGTCGCGCGTCGAGCCGGGCGAGTGCCTCGAGCCGCTCGTTGCGCGCCCGCGCAAGATAATTGAGGTAGCTCTGCATGCGATCGAGGCGTGCCGGGTCGTCCTGGTTGAGCAGCAGTTTGAGCTGCGGCGCGGCGCCCAGGCGATAGAGGGCGTCGAGCTGCACGCGCAGGGCTTCGATCTGCTCGGCCTGTTGGGCTTCCAGCTCGGCGCGGCGCTCTTCCAGCGTAGCGATCTCGTCGTCGAGCCGGCGGCGCTCGGCGTGCAGGGCATCGAGGCGCTGGTGAGTCTCGCCCAACGCGATCTCGACCTCCTCGAGCGCGCGGCTGGCGTCGCTGCGCGCCTCGCCGGTTTCCTCCAGGCGCGCGGCGAGCGCCTGGATATCGGCGCTGAGCGCGTTGACCCTGGCTTCGGCGTCGCTTGCGCTGGGCGTGTCTTGCGACTGGGCATGAGCCTGAGCCAGCGGCGCGCATAGCGTCAGCAGCGCGGTCAGTACCAAGGCGCTGCCGCGCTGGCGACTCTCACGCAACATGGCGCTGCCGATCAGTGGTAGTCGACCAGCACGTTGCCGGTCATCTCGTCGGGGATCGTTTCGCCCATCATGGTTAGCAGCGTCGGCGCGATATCGCATAGCCGCCCATCGTCGCGCAGGCGCGCGTCGCGCTGGGTAACGTAGATCAGCGGCACCTCACAGGTGGTGTGCGCGGTCTGCGGCGCGCCGGTATCGGGATTGACCATCTGTTCGGCGTTGCCGTGATCGGCGGTGATCAGGCATTCGCCGCCGGCGCGCTCGATGGCCTCGACCACGCGACCGACGCATTCGTCGAGCGCTTCGACGGCCTTGACCGCCGCGTCGAACTTGCCGGTATGACCGACCATGTCGCCGTTGGCGTAGTTGCACACGATCAGATCGAAGGAGCCTGCGTCGATCGCCGCGACCAGCTTGTCGGTGACTTCGGCTGCGCTCATCTCGGGCTTCTCGTCGTAGGTCCTGACGTCCTGCGGCGAGGGAATCAGCTCGCGAGTCTCGCCCTGGTATTCTGCCTCGCGCCCGCCGGAGAAGAAGAACGTCACGTGGGCGTATTTCTCGGTCTCGGCGATGCGTAGCTGAGTCAGGCCACGCTTGGAAACCACTTCACCCAGGGTGTTGTGCAGATCGGAGGGCGGGAAGGCGCAGGTCGCGGGAATATCGGCGGCATATTGAGTGAGCGTCACCAGGCCATCGCCGGCGAGTCTGGGCTGCGTCTGGCGAGTGAAACCCGTGAAGCCGCTATCGACGAAGGCGCGCGTCAGTTCGCGGGCGCGGTCGGCGCGGAAGTTCATGAAGATGGCGGCATCGCCGTCGGCCATGGCGATGGCCTCGCCTTGGGGGCGAATACTCGTCGCGGCGACGAATTCGTCGCTTTCCTCGCGCTCGTAGGCAGCGGCCAGAGCGGCGCTGGCGGACTCGGCGGCATGCTCGCCGGTGCCTTCGGTGATCAGCCGATAAGCCTTCTCGACGCGCTCCCAGCGGTTGTCGCGATCCATGGCGAAATAGCGCCCGACGATGGAGGCGATAAAGCCGTTATCCCTGCCGACCAGCTCGGCGAGCCTGGCATCGAGGCGCTCGATCGATGCCAGGGCGCTTTTCGGTGGCGTGTCGCGACCATCGAGGAAGGCATGCACGTAGATGCGCGTGGCGCCGCGTGCGGCGGCCAGCTCGGCCATGGCCAGGATGTGATCCTCGTGGCTATGCACGCCGCCCGGCGACAACAGGCCGAGCAGGTGCACGGCCTTGCCGGCCCGGGCCGCGGCGTCGAGCGGCGCGGTCAAGGCACTGATCGACGCCAGTTCGCCGTCGTCGATGGCCTTGGTGATACGCGTGAAATCCTGATAGACGATACGCCCGGCGCCGAGGTTCATGTGACCGACCTCGGAATTGCCCATCTGGCCTGCGGGCAGGCCGACGTACTGGCCGTCGGTATGGATCAGGCCGTTGGGATAACGTTGCTTCAGGCGGTCCATCACCGGCGTTCTGGCGGCGTGGATGGCATTGTGCTCGGTAATCTCGCTATGACCGTAGCCATCGAGAATCAGCAGCGCCACCGGCCGGGGGCGCAACGTGCTGCTATCTGACATGAACTGGCCTCGCTATGCGTTTTCACGACTCACGGCTTTGACATCATAACGCAGCCGGTAGCCGGGCGTCACAGCCGCGCTCGATGACGGACGCGCGGCAAAGGCTTGTGTATACTGGGCTGCGCCCATTAACGGGGCTGACTTCAACAAGAGTTATCCGGACCCATGATCGATCAGTTTTTCGAATTCGCGCAGAACCACCCGCTGCTGGTGGGTGCCTTCCTGATAGTGCTCGTGGCCTGGCTTGGCTACGAGTTCATGCGTGGCAATCACGGTGTCGACTGCAGCGAGGCGACCACCTTGGTCAACCGCGAGGATGGCGTTATCGTCGACATTCGCGACGCCAAGGACTTCAAGGAAGGGCATATCGCCGGGGCGCGCAACATTCCCCAGAGCCGGCTCGACGAGCGCCTCGCCGAACTCGACAAGTTCAAGGACAAGCCGATCGTGGTGGTCTGCAAGCATGGCCAGTCATCGGGCATCGCCGTGGCCAAGCTGACCAAGGCCGGCTTCGCCCGGGCCGCCAAGCTCAAGGGTGGCATGGCGCAGTGGCAGGCGGACAGTCTGCCCGTGGTCAGAAAGTAAACGTAACTGAAAAGCGTAACGTCTCATTAAGGGAAGCGAAACATGGCGGAAGACAACAATCAGGCCGCACAGGGCCAGGACCAGAAGCAACTGCAATTCTCCCTGCAGCGCATCTACGTCAAGGACATCTCCTTCGAGTCGCCGAATGCACCGGCAGTGTTCCAGCAGCCGTTCAAGCCCAAGGTCAGCCTCGATCTGAACAGCACCAGCGAACAGGTCGGCGAGGATCTCTATGAAGTGGTGGTCAAGGTCACCGCGCAGGTGGCGCATGCCGAGAGTGGCACGACCTCGTTTCTGGTCGAGGTCGAGCAGGGCGGGCTGTTCCGCATCGCCGGGCTGCAGGGCGACCAGCTCGATCACACCCTCGGTGCGTTCTGCCCCAATGTGCTGTTCCCCTATGCCCGCGAGTGCATCGACAATCTGGTCAACCGGGGCAGCTTCCCTCCGCTGATGCTGGCGCCGGTCAACTTCGAGGCGATGTATGCGCAGAAGAAGCAGCGCCAGGCTGAAGGCAGCGAAACCACTCAGTAAATGCCGGCCCATGGCCAGTTCATGAAAGCTCCGCGTATTCATGTCGATGCCGCGCTCGCACCCGGCGTCGATTTGATCCTGCCCGAGGCGGCGGCGCGCCATGTCGCGGCTGTGTTGCGACTGCGCGAGGGCGCGCCGCTGACGTTGTTCGATGGCCGTGGCCAGGAGGCCACGGCCGAGCTTGTTGAAGTCACCCGCAAGCGCGTGGTGGTGCGCATCGCTACGCTAGCCGACGGGCGAGGCGAGTCGCCGCTGGCGGTGCATCTCGGTCAGGCGATCTCCAAGGGCGAGCGCATGGATTACGCGATCCAGAAGGCCGCCGAACTGGGCGTGGCGGCGATTACCCCGCTTTACACCGAGCATGGCGACGTGCGCCTCAAGGGCGAGCGCGCGGCCAAGAAGCTCGCCCATTGGCAGGGCGTGGTGGCCAGCGCCTGCGAGCAGTGCGGTCGCGCCACGCTGCCCAAGGTGCATGCGCCGCGTCCGTTGAGCGAGTGGCTGGCCGATCGCGATGAAGCGCTTCGTCTGGTGCTGCATCCGGCGACCGAATCGGCCTGGCGCAACGCGCAGGGCGTCACCAGCGCCGCCTTGCTGATCGGCTCCGAAGGCGGGCTATCCGCCGCCGAAGTGGCCCGCGCCAGCGACGCCGGCTTCACACCGCTGACGCTTGGCCCGCGCATCCTGCGCACCGAGACCGCGCCGGTCGTGGCGCTGACGCTGTTGCAGCATCATTTCGGCGATCTGTGAGAGGGTGTTTACAAATTGCTGTGCTCGGCCATGCGGCGTTGAAAACTGCCTCAAAATGCTCATTTACGCCATGTAAACTGCGCTTTTTCGGCTGATTTCGTCTTGCTTGACCGTCGCTCGCGACTTTTGTAAACCCCCTCTGATGCGCCCGTTTTCACTCGACCGCGCCAGCGGCTTTGTCAGTGTGGCTGCCTCGGCCGCATAATGCTCGGACAGCCTTGCAGGAACTCCACCATGCCCCGATCGTTCAAGGATCATCCCGTCACGCGTCCTGGCGCGTCTTCGCGTGAAAGAGCGCCGCACGGCGAGCCCCGGCCCCTGGCGCGCCTGGGCGAGGTGGCCTTTCTCAAGGTGGTGACGGTCAATGACACCGGCGCCTTCCTGGATTGGGGGCTGCCCAAGGACCTGCTGTTGCCCTACGGCGAGCAGCGCTCCAGGCCCGGCGTCGGCAAGCGGGTACTGGTGATGGTGCACGAGGATGCCCGGGGCCGACCGTTGGCCTCGATGCGCCTGGACAAGTTCATCGCCGATGAAGCCAGCGGGTTGTCGCAGGGCGACAAGGTCGAGTTGACCATCGCCGAAGCTACCGACCTGGGCGTCAAGGCGGTGGTCGACCACCGCTTCTGGGGACTGATTTATCACGATGATATGCCCCAGCCGCTGCGCCGTGGACAGCGCCTTGACGGCTATGTGCGCCGCATACGCGACGACGGGCGCCTGGATCTGGCGCTGGTGCCACCGGGGCCGGCCAGGCTGGATGTGGTGGGCGACCAGATCCTGGCTGCCCTGGGCCGCAACCAGGGCTATCTGACACTGAGCGACAAGAGTCCGGCGGACGAGATCAAGACGCGCCTGGGCATGAGCAAGAGTGCCTTCAAGCAGGCGATAGGCCGCTTGTACAAGCGGCGTTTGATCGCTATCGAGGAGCGCGGTATCCGCTTGCTGCCCGACACCGAGAATCCGTAGCCGCCGAGCGATGTCCCGTCCTGGTCTAGCCTTGGTCTAGCTCAGGGGCTACGGCATACTGCGACGCATCGTTCCCTGCCGTGGAAGACCGTATTCATGAGCCAACGCACTCTCAAGATCGGCGTGGTGATGGACCCCATCGACGCCATCGCCTACCAGAAAGACACCACCATGGCCATGCTGTGGGCCGCCTGTGATCGCGGTTGGTCGCTGCATTACATGGAGCAGCGGGATCTCTACCTCGAGAATGGCCGGGCCATGGCGCGGCTGCGCGATCTCAGCGTGTATCGCGATCCGAGCCACTGGTACGACATTGGCAAACCCCAGGCCACGCCGCTCGCCGAGCTCGACGTGATCCTGATGCGCAAGGACCCGCCGGTCGATAGCCATTTTCTGAATGCCGTCTACCTGCTGGGCTTCGCCGAGCGCGAGGGCGTGCTGGTGGTCAACCCGACCCGCGCGCTGCTCGAATGCAACGAGAAGCTCTTCGCCCAGCAGTTTCCGCAGTGTGGCGCGCCCTGCGTGGTATCGTGCAACGACAAGGTGCTGCGGGCCTTCCACGCCGAACACGGCGATGTGATCTTCAAGCCGCTGGATGGCATGGGTGGCAGTGGTATCTTCCATATTGGCCCCGACGGTCGCAATCTCGGCGCGGTGATCGAGCAGCTCACCGAGCGCGGGCGGCGCCAGATCATGGCTCAGCGCTACATTCCCGAGATCAGGGATGGCGATACCCGTATCCTGCTGATCGACGGCGAGCCGGTGCCCTATGGGCTGGCGCGGGTGCCCATGGCCGGCGAGACGCGCGGCAATCTGGCCGCCGGCGGGCGTGGCGTCAGCCGCGAGCTGACCGAGCGCGACCTGTGGCTGGTCGAGCAGGTCAAGCCGACCATTCTCGACAAGGGGCTGATGTTCGTCGGCCTCGACGTGATCGGCGATTACATCACCGAGATCAATGTCACCAGCCCGACCTGCGTGCGCGAGATCGACGACCAGCGCGGTACCGATATCGCCGGGCTGCTGTGGGATGCGATCCTACGTCGTCTGGGCCGGGTCGAGTCGAAATAGCGAGACGCGCATGGCCGCACCGATTCACGAGATAGCGACAGGCAGGGCCTCGGTCAGTCGGGCCTACCGGCAGCGGCTGTCCTGGGTGGCGGCGATCCTGCTGCATGTCGTTGCGCTGGGCGTGATGGGCGGCTGGCGGCTGGCGCCCGAAGCCACACCGCCGGTGCCGGTAAGCCTGGACGTGGTGCTGGCCCGCGTACCGTCGGTCGAAGCGCAAGCGGCGCTGGCGATCGCCGAGGCCAATCAGCGGGCATCCGGCCCCGAATCGACGGGGCGCGACGCCGCACCCGTCCCGCCCGAGCCGCAGCAACCTTCGCCACCGCCCGAACCCTTGCCGAAACCCGCGCCGCAAGCGCCTAGCGAGCCCACGCCAGCGCCACAACCTGAAACGCCACCCGCGTCGGAGGCCCCCGAACCCGCGGCGCAACCCGATCCTGCCCCGGTGCCCGAGCCGGCTCCACCGCCTGAACCGGCACCCGAGCCGGCGCCGCCACCTTCGCCTCCCCAGGCGGCCGAGGCACCCAGCGGTCGGGCGCTGCTGGCCCAGGCTACTGCCAGCGTAAGCCAGCAGGGCTTCGATGCCTCGCTGGCCGGCGGCGGCATGGGCGAGGCCAGTCAATCGGCCGCGCAACGCGCCGCCGAGACGCGTTATATCGAGGCCTGGACGCAGCGCGTCGAGGCCTATGGCAACTTGCACTACCCGGCACCCGATGCGCTGGATGGCCAGTTACGAATTCGCGTAATCATCGGCCGCGACGGTCAGTTACGCCTCGCGGAGGTGATACAATCTTCAGGACATCCCGAACTCGACCGAGCCGCCCTCAAGACCGTGCGCGGCGCGGCGCCCTACCGGCCCTTCGACAGCGGCATGGGGGCGCGCGACAGCCTGGCCATCACGCGGGTCTGGCGCTTCGGGGAAGGCAATAATTTTGGCGTGCAATAGGGGCGATGAACCCCGCCGCCGGGGAGGCTCATGCAAAGCTTGCGAAATCACTTCCTGCTGGCGATGCCTCATCTCGAGGATCCCAATTTCGCCGGCAGCCTCAGTTATCTGTGCGACCATGATGACAATGGCACCATGGGGGTGATCGTCAATCGCCCACTGGATCTGACCCTGGACGCACTTCTCGAACAGCTCGAACTCGACGCCGATGAGTGCCCGACGCGCGACGCGCCAGTGTATTACGGTGGCCCGGTGCACCGCGACCGCGGTTTCATCCTGCATCGTGGCGACAGCCAACCCTGGGACTCCAGCCTCCAGGTCGCGCATAACGTTGCCCTGACCACCTCGATGGATATGCTTCAGGCGATCGCCGCCGGCAAGGGGCCGGCGAATTTCCTGGTCTGCCTGGGCTGTTGCGGCTGGGAGGCCGGCCAGCTCGAGACGGAGCTCAAGGACAACACCTGGCTGACCGTCGAAGCCCAGGCCGGCATTCTGTTCGATCTGCCAGCGGAGCAGCGCCTGCACGGCGCCGCCGGCATTCTCGGCGTGGACCTGAACCTGCTTTCCAGCCAGGCCGGCCATAGTTGAATTCATGCTAAAACGGCCTATGCTCGGCCATATTGCGTTGTTCCGGGACAAGAAATGCTCATTTACCAATTTGTAAACTTCGCTTCCTTGCCCCGGAACGCCTTATCTGGCCAGCGCTCGCCACGTTTTATCGATGAATTAATGGTGGGCGGATGAAAAGCAACGAGGCTGGCCAGCGCCTGGTGCTGGCATTCGATTTCGGCAGCCGGCGTATCGGCGTGGCGGTAGGCAACGAGATGCTGGGTAGCGCCAGCGAGCTGGCGGCGTTACCGGCGCGCGACGGCATCCCCGATTGGAGCGTGGTATCGCGGCTGGTCGAGGAGTGGCGCCCGGACCTGTTCGTGGTCGGCCTGCCGCTCAATATGGATGGCAGCGAATCGGCGATGAGTACCCGCGCGCGCAAGTTCGGCAAGCGCCTCTATGGGCGCTATGGCAAGCCCTGCGAGATGGTCGACGAGCGCGGCTCGACCGTGGCGGCCAAGGCCATCGCCCGCGAGACGGGTCATCGTGGCAACTACCGCGACGAGGGCGTCGACGGCCTGGCCGCACGGTTGATTCTGGAGGGCTACTTCGCGCGTCGGGTAGGCCCGCCGTCACACCCATGACACATGAAACCCCGTGCGCTAGTGCGCCAGGGTCGTGTCGCCGGCGTATTTCCTGGCGAAGTCGCCCACCGAAATACAGGTGTATCGCTCGATGAAGAAGGCCAGCGTCGAGGGCCGGGTAAAACGCTCTTCGAAGCGCTCCTGGGTCTCCACGCCTCTGACCACGCTGGCAAGATAGTGGTGATCGACCCGTGAAACATTGACGATCGCCTGCCGGTTGGCCTGTTGTTTCTCGACGACGAGTTCCTGGTGCTGCGCGAGCAATTCGCTGAGCACCTTGCCACCCTCGATCTCGTCGGGTGAATTCCAGATATCCTGATCGCGGTCGCCATACTGGTACAGAATCGTGACCAGTAACGCGGAGTAGACGATGCCGATCAGCAGATACGTGATCTGGGCGGAGGACGGATGCGTGGTGAACAGGGCGACGGCCTGGAGCACGGCGGCGGCGGCCAGAAAATAGGAGAGCGGACGCCAGACACGTGGGCTCATGAAGCCCCGCTTGAGGATATACCCCCACAGGCCGACTACCGCCATGGCGCCCACGGCGAGCTGGATCACCACCATCATCGAGCCGCCACCCAACACCAGCGCGACAAGGCCCAACAGGAGAAGCAGGCTGTACAAAACCCCCAGCATGACAAACGCTCGATTCTGGTTCATTGGCGCTATGCCTCCTCAATGGTCGCCGTGCTCGGCAACATTTCTTGTTCTATATCACATTGAACCTTCTCACAATCCCCGCTGGCTAGCAGCCCATGCGATGGTCTATTGCCGCTGACACTCAGCTCCCTTGGTACGGCGCGTCGTCCACGCCGATGGTCTTCGGCACGAACCAGCGCACGTCGCGCAGATCGCGCTCGATCAGTTCATCGACCTCGAGCAGCGTGGCGAAGATCGCCATGCGCAGCGGGATGCCGTTATCGGTCTGGCGGAAGATCGCCAGGCGCGAATCGCCGTTCAGGTCGACGCTGAGATCGTTAGCGCCCGGCCGGCTGTCGCGTGGCAACGGGTGCATGACCATGGTGGTCGGCGTGCAGTGCCGGTCGAGAAAGGCCCGGTTGACCGTGAATTCCTGGGATACCCCGGCGAAGCTCTCCGACATCTCGTCGGTGAAGCGCTCCTTCTGGATGCGCGTGGCGTAGACCACGTCGAGATCGCCGAAATCGCCGAGCAGGCTGTCGCGTTGCTCGACACGGTGCCCACGCGACTCCACCAGGTCGATCAACGCGCTGGGCATTTCCAGCCCCGGCGGCGAAACCAGGCTGATACGCAGCGGCGCGTAGAGCGACAGCAGCTTGATCAGCGAGTGCACGGTGCGGCCATACTTGAGATCGCCGGTCAGCAGCAGGTGCGCGCCGGCCAGCGACTTGCCGAGCCGCGTGAATTCCTTGTCGATGGTGTAGAGATCGAGCAGCGCCTGGCTGGGGTGTTCGCCGGGGCCGTCGCCGCCGTTGATCACCGGCACGTGAGTGGCCTCGGCGAACTGCGCGACCGAGCCCTGTTCCGGGTGGCGCATGACGATGGCATCGACGTAGCCGCTGACCACGCGGCTGGTGTCGTACAGCGACTCGCCCTTGGCCATCGAGGAAAAGGTGAAGCCGGTGGTGTCACAGACGCTGCCACCCAGCCGACAGAAGGCAGCATTGAAGCTGATGCGCGTGCGTGTGCTGGCTTCGAAGAACAGGTTGCCGAGCACCGCGCCTTCCAGCACGCGCGTCACCTTGCGGCGGCTGGCGATCGGCTCCATGCGGCTGGCGACCCGCAGCAGGTGGTCGACATAGTCCCGGGATAGCGAATCGACGGATAGCAGGTGGGAACTCATGGAAAGGCCTCGCGCAGTGAGCATGCGCAATAGTGTACTCATCAACGCCGGGCGCTTCATGCGTTTATGGCGTCGCGTTTCATGAAGTCGCTACGCTTGTTGGTCGGGCTGGGCCTGCCTATCTTCTAAGAGCTTCCGGCGCCTACCGGAGAGCGGTGCCGTTCTTCACCCAGTGCAACCACAGGAGTGACCGCACATGGCCGATCAGAAGCAACCCCCTCAGGAGCAGAGCAAGCAACCCGGCGACGAGCATGCCATGCGTCCGGAACCGGAATTCATCCGCGACGGCTATCGCGGCACCGGCAAGCTCGCGGACAAGGTGGCGATCATCACCGGCGGCGACAGCGGCATCGGCCGCGCCATAGCGCTGCATTACGCCCGCGAAGGCGCGGACAGCGTGCTCGTCTATCTCGACGAGAAACGCGACGCCGAGGATACCCGCGCGCTGGTCGAGGCCGAAGGCCGGCGCTGCCTGTTGCTCGAGGGCGATGTCGGCGAGCCGGCGTTCTGCCGCGAGGTCGTCGACAGGACGCTGGAAGCCTTCGGCAAGCTCAACATCCTGGTCAACAATGCTGCCGAGCAGCACGACTGGGACGACGTCACGCAGATTCCCGACGACCAGCTCCTGCGCACCTTTCAAGTCAATATCTTCAGCCATTTCTATATGGCCAAGGCGGCGTTGCCGCACATGAACGCGGGCGACACCATCATTGCCACCTCGTCGATCAACGCCTTCAAGGGCAACAAGACACTGATCGACTACACCGCAACGAAAGGCGCCATCCAGGGCCTGGTGCGCTCGCTGGCGGTGTCGCTGGTCGGCCGCGGCATTCGCGTCAACGCCGTGGCTCCCGGGCCGGTGTGGACGCCGCTGATCCCGGCCAGCTTCTCCGAGGAGAAGGTCGAGTCGTTCGGCAGCCAGGTGCCCATGGACCGCGCCGGTCAGCCCAGCGAGATGGGCCCGGCCTACGTCTACCTGGCCAGTGAGGAGTCCTCCTACATGACCGGCCAGACGCTGCATCTCAATGGCGGCGTGGTGCTCAACACCTGATAGTCAGGCATCGAACAACGGCAGCAACCACCCGCGCAGCAGCGCGCCGGCACGCCGGATCTCGTCATCCGTGGCGCCGGCATAGCCCAGTACCAGCCCCGCCGTAGCGGGCTCGCCAAGATAATGACGACTCAACGGTCGCAGCGTCATGCCGTGCTGCGCCCCTTTTTTCATCAGCGCCTGCTCGTCGATGCCCGGCGGCAAGCGGGCGAGCAGGTGCATGCCCGACTCCCCCGGCGAGAGCGCGAGCCCACGCGCCACCGCCGGGGCCAGCGTTTCGCGCAGCAAGGCCTGACGGCGGCGGTAGACTTCGCGCATGCGCTTGACGTGACGCGCGAAGTGTCCCGTGGCGATGAACTCCGCCAACGCCGCTTGAATGGGATAGTGGCCCTCGCGGTAGAGGCGCGCCTGAACGCGGCGGAATGGCTCGACCAGCGAGTTCGGCAGGATCAGGTAGCCAAGACGCAGCCCCGGATACAGCGACTTGCTGAAGGTGCCGACATACAGCACGCGCTGGCTGTCGGCGAGGCCCTGTAGCGAGGCGATCGGCTGGGCCCGGTAACGAAACTCGCTGTCGTAGTCGTCCTCGATGATCCAGGCCGCATGGCGCTCCGCCAGGGCCAGCAGCTCCAGGCGCCGCTCCAGGCTCAGCGTTACGCCGCAGGGGTATTGATGCGATGGGGTCACGTAGATCAGACGCGGCGCACGGTCGCGGGGTGCGCGTGACGGATCGAGGCCCTGAGCGTCGACCGGCACCGGCGCCACGTCCAGCTCGGCAGCCGCCAGCGCGGCCTGGGCGCCGACGTAGCCAGGCTCTTCCATCCAGGCGCGGTCGCCGCTGTCGGCTAGCAGTCGAGCAATCGATTCGAAGGCCTGTTGGGCGCCATTGACCACCAGTACTTGCCTTGGCGAGCAGTCGACCGAGCGCGACAGCCTGACGTAATGGCAGATGGCTTCGCGCAGTTCCTCGACGCCGCCTTGTGCCTGGTAGTCGAGCCATTCCATGGGCGCCTCGCGCAGATGACGCTGAATCAGGCGTCGCCAGGCCACGCGAGGGAATAGCTCGAGCGCCGGCACACCCGGCGCGAAGGCTCCCGACGCGCTGTCGGGCAGGCGGCAGCTCGCGAGCGTGCGCTCGCCACGCGATGACAGCACCGCCGGCTGAGTGGGCAAGGTCTCGCTCAGGCTGGCGAGGTGCGCGAGTTCGGCGACGAAGGTGCCGGCGCCGTGGCGAGTCTCGAGAAATCCTTCGGCGACCAGCCGGTCGATGGCGCCGAGTACGGTGTTGCGGCCCAGCCCGAGCTGGCGCGCTAGCCATCGCGAGGAAGGCAGGCGGCTACCGCCCGGCAGCCGGCCCTGCTGTACCCAGCGGCGCAGCGCGGCGTAAAGCCGACGTTGCAGGGTGCCGGCGGCCGGGGTCGCCAGTTCGATGGCCAGCGCCTCGCCGATCCAGTCGGGTTGCGGGTGCTGGTCGACGAGTGGTTCTTTCAAATTGCGCATGATTGGCTCTAACCATGGGGCCAGTGTTGTTCTAGCCTACTCGTGAAACGTCCATCATGGGAGCCGGTCATGACGACATCACGAGTCCTTGAATTTCCCGCGCCAGTTGGTGCCGCCGTGCCGGATTGGCAAGGCGCCGAACTGCCCGAGCGGCGTGTGCTCGAAGGGCGGCTGTGTCGTGTCGAGCCGCTGTCAGCCGAGCGCCATGGCGACGACTTATGGGCGGCCATGAACCTAGCCGACGCCGAACACAACTGGACCTATCTATCGTATGGGCCATTCGCTGACGCATCAGCGTATCGGGCCTGGCTGGCGGAGATGGCGTCACGCGAGGATCCGCTATTTTTCGCGATCGTCGATAGGACAACGGCGCGTGCGGTCGGCGTGGCGAGTTTTCTGCGCATCGACGCTGGCGCCGGCACCATCGAGGTCGGCCACATCAACTTCTCGCCGTTGTTGCAGCGCCGCTCCGCCGCCAGCGAGGCGATGTTTTTGATGATGCGCTATGCCTTCGCGCTGGGCTATCGGCGCTACGAGTGGAAGTGCGATGCGCTCAACCAACCATCGCGCCGGGCCGCAGCACGGCTGGGGTTCACCTTCGAGGGCATGTTTCGCCAGGCCACGGTGGTCAAGGGGCGCAACCGCGACACTGCCTGGTTTTCGATCATCGATAGCGAATGGCCGGCGCTGGAAAAGGCTTTCGAGATCTGGTTGGCGGCCGATAACTTCGACGCCGAAGGCCATCAATACGTGACTCTGGGATCGCTGACATCCCCTGCCTGACCGGGAGCTTATGATGCATATCCGACACGCAACAACGGACGATCTGGACGCCTTGGTGTCGCTACTCGAAGGCTATCGCCAGTTCTATCGTCAGCCGCGCGACGCCGAGCGGGCGCGCGCATTCCTCGAAGCACGCTTCGCGCGGGAGGATTCACTGATTCTGCTGGCGGTCGACGAACGCGACCGGCCGTTCGGCTTCACGCAACTGTTCCCGACATTGAATACGGTTCGGCTGACGTCGCGCTGGGTGCTCAACGATCTGTTCGTCGACCCCGAAGCGCGCCGCCAGGGGGCGGGCAAGGCACTGCTCGAAGCCGCTCGCGCGCACTGCGAGGCAGTCGGCGTCGGCGAGATGCGACTCGCTACCCAAGTGGATAACCGCGCCGCCAAGACGCTCTACGAATCGCTTGGCTGGCAGCGGGTCGCTGGCTTCGATCACTACACGCTGGTATTGACGTAGCGGGGTTCGTTCAGCGCTCGTCGCTCGATGGCAGGCGGCCACCGATCTGGGTGGTGATCTCGCGCGCGGCGCGACCGACCAGGCCACCGAGTTCGGCCAAACGCGATTCGGGAATACGCGCCACCGGACCGGACACCGAGATCGCTCCCAGCGGGTTGCCATGCTGGTCGTGAATCGAGGCGGCCACGCAGTTGAGGCCGATGGCGTGCTCCTCGCGATCGCAGGCATAGCCCTGGCGGCGAATCTCGGCCATGCTTTCACGCAGTCGTGCCGGCGTGTCGATGGTATTTTCGGTGACCCGGTTCAGGCCCCGCGCCTGGAGAATGCGCTCGACCTCCCTGTCCGGCAGCCACGCCAGCAGGGCCTTGCCCACCCCCGAGGCATGCAGCGGCGCGCGCGACCCCAGGCGGGTGATCATGCGCATCATCTGCGGCGATTCGCTCTGTGCCAGGAATACCGCCATGCCGTCGTCGCGAATACCGAGATTGGCGGTTTCTCCACTCTCCAGCGTCAACTGACGCAGGAAGGGCCGCGCGGTGGCGACGAAATCGCGCGCCTCCAGAAAGGTATTGCCGATCTGGAAGGTCTTGACGCCGATCTTCCATAGGCCGAGATCGGCATCCTGGGTGATGAAGCCCTGCTTGTGCAGCGCCTGCAGCAGCCGGTGAGTGGTCGATGGCGCCAGACCGACGATCTGGGCGATATCCGACAGGCCAAGGCCGGTCGGCGTCGCCGCCAGACCTTCGAGAATATTCAGCCCACGCACCAACGATTGGCTGTGGCCGCCGTTGCTCTTGCCGGAGCCCGCCGGGCGGCCGACCGGCTTGCGTTTGGTTTCTGCCACGCCCATTTCTCCACTCACGCGAGTTCCCCCATTGATTTAACCAACAGCATACACACCTGCCCGCCATCACGGAATCGGCTTCCATTTTAATTGCGCGCTGGCGGTATGTCAGGCTGGACGGCGGCTAGGGAGCGATGCGAGATTGCAATCTGAATCTGGCGATTCGATTGATCTGTTCGATGGCGGTGCGTCGCTCTTCATCGAGTGAGTGGTTCAGGCGAGTCTCGAAGGCGGCCAGTATCTTGTAGCGATCGCTGCCCTTGACAGCCATCACGAAGGGAAAGCCGAAGCGGGCCTTATAGGCATCGTTATAACGATGAAAGCGCTCGAGCTCTTCCTGGGAACATTGATCGAGCCCGGCGCCGGCCTGCTCCCGGGTTGAGTCGGCGGTCAGCTCGCCAGAGGCGGCGGCTTTTCCAGCCAGGTCCGGGTGGGCGCGGATCACTTCGAGCTGACGCTCTGCCGAGGCAGCGGCGAGTATCTCGCTCATGGTGTCGGCGAGACCGTCGGGCGTGTCCTGGGCAGGGCCGAGGCCGGTGTCCCAGCTCAGTTCGGCGACCCACGGCGAATGTTCATAGATATCGCCATAGCGGCTGACGAAGTCGTCGCGGTCGAGCGTGCTGGGTCGAGGGTCGAGCGTGGTTGCGGGCATGGCGTCGTTTCTCCGGGTTGGTCAGAAGCGGTTTCAGTACGGTCTGCAGTCACGTGTATGACAAGGTAGCACTAAAATGTATACAAAAAAATTTTGAATTGTACTTCATTTAGCGCTAAAACTGTCTCCATAGCCTGGCGGTTCGTGGCGAGCCACGACCAGACAATCGCTAGCCGAACAAATCGATCGAGGAGCACGACCTATGGGACGCCTGACGACTCACGTACTCGATACCAGCCGGGGCCGCCCGGGCAGCGAACTGCGTATCGAAATATTCCGCCTGGATGGCGAAGCCCGCACCCGCCTGGGCGAAGTGACCACCAATGACGATGGCCGCTGCGATGCGCCGATCCTCGAGGGTGAGGCGTTTACGACCGGTGAGTATGAACTGTTGTTCCATGCCGGCGAGTATCTCGACAGACAGGACGCGCCAAGCGACAGGCCGCGATTCCTCGATCGCATTCCACTGCGCTTCGGTGTCGCCGATGCCGACCAGCATTATCACGTACCGCTGCTGCTGTCGGCATTCGCGTATTCCACGTATCGCGGTAGCTGAGACTGCCTCGACCCTCTCAGACGACAATAACCGCACAAGACGAGACTAGCTTATGCAAGCGTATCTACTGGATTTTGCCAACATGCTGCTGCGATGGCTGCATGTCATCGCCGCCATTGCCTGGATTGGCGAGTCGATCTATTTCGTCATGCTCGACAATGGATTGCGTGCGCCCAAGGCGGCCGAAGACAAGGAAAAAGGCGTATTCGGCGAAATGTGGGCCGTTCATGGCGGTGGTTTTTACCATAACCAGAAGTACACCAGCGCCCCGGCGAAACTCCCTGGTGACCTGCACTGGTCGTTCTGGAAGGCTTATACCACCTGGCTATCGGGTTTCGGCCTGTTCATCATGCTGTACATGGCCAACCCGAGCTTTTACCTGATCGACACATCCAGCGATTGGGCATGGGCCGCCAACATGACCGGCTGGCAGGCCAATATCGTTGCGCTGCTGTTTTTGTTGGCGGGTTGGGTCGTCTATAACGAACTGTGCAAGCGTATCAGCCCCAACATGGAACGCGATGGCATCCTGAGTATCGCGGTTGCGGTGATGATGGTGATCGTCGCTTACCTGAGCACGCAGATCTTCGCCGGTCGCGCGGCATTCCTGCTGACCGGCGCGGTCATGGCAACCGCCATGTCGGCCAACGTATTCTTCTGGATCATTCCGGGTCAGCGTCGCATGGTCAAGGCCATGAAAGCGGGCGAAACCCCCGACCCCATCGACGGCAAGCGTGGCAAGCAGCGCTCCGTGCACAACACTTATTTCACTCTGCCCGTCGTGTTGCTGATGCTGAGCAACCATTACTCGTTCCTGTTTTCCCACCCTATGTCGTGGCTCATCATGGCGTTGTTCATCTTTGCCGGTGCGCTGATCCGCCAGTTCTTCGTGGTGATGCATACCGGCAAGATTCAGGTGGGTTATCCCATCGCCGGGGTGGCGCTGATCCTCCTCAACGTCTGGATCGCGGTGCCGAGTGGTGAGCCGGCCGCCACCGCGCAAGCCAGCGAGCAAGTCGCCTTCAGCGAGGTCGAGCAGGTGGTCGTCGAGCGCTGCGCCGGCTGCCATGCCGCCGAGCCGAGCTTCGGTGGGTTCGCCAGCGCGCCGGCCGGGGTGCGCCTGGATAGCGCCGAGCTGATTCGTCAGCATATCGCCGACATTGGGCGGGTGTCGGTGCAGTCGCAATACATGCCGCTGGGCAACGTCACCCAGATGACCGAGGAGGAGCGCGCGCTGATCGGTAGCTGGATCGCCCAACAGTCTGCCAAGTAAGCATCGCATAAGCGCCGCCATCGACGCCGGCCCACCTCGCGAAACGATAGGGGTGGGCCGGTGTCATCGCGTGGGCAGTCGTCGCTTGCCGGCTTAAACGTATACAATGAAGCCCAACGACGCTTTCCGTTGTGAGGATCACCCAGCATGACCGAGCATCAACAATTGCCCGACAGTGCGGTAACCGATAGCGAGCCGGCCAAGCCCCGACGCGGCAAGAATGGCGATGGCGCCGAGCGCCACGATGCCATCTACCGCACCATCAGCGATGCCATCATAGAGCACCGCCTGCGTCCCGGTGCGCGGCTACGCGAAGACGCCCTGGCCGAAGTGTTCGGCGTCAGCCGTACCGGCATCCGCAAGATTCTCCAGCGCCTGGCGCTCGAGCACCTGGTCACCCTCACCCCTCGGCGCGGCGCCAGCGTGACTCGCCCCAGCGCCGAGGAAGCCCGCGACGTATTCGCCGCCCGGCAACTGGTGGAATGCGGGGTGATGGATTCGGTGGCGCGAAGCATGACTGCGGCCGACGTGAGCGAGCTGCGCGATATCGCCCTGCGCGAGCGCACCGCCCTGCGCGCCGGCGAGCAGAGTACCGCGATCAAGCTGTCGGCCGAGTTCCATGTGCGCCTGGCGCAGCTTTCGGGCAATGCCACGCTGGCCGAGTTCATCGGCCGGCTGTGCTCGCGTTCCTCGCTGATCCTGGCGGTCTACGGCAATCCCGGCAATCTGGGCTGCGAATCGCACGATCACGACGAGTTGATCGACTGTCTCGAGGCCGGCAAGGGCGAGCGTGCCTCGGCCTTCATGGGGCGTCACCTCAAGGCCATCGAGGCCTCGCTGTCGATCGACGTGGAAGAGGAAGAGACCCCGGACCTGCATCGGATCTTTTCACTCTAGCCCTTTGTCGGGCAGCAAAAAACGCCGGCCCTGGGCCGGCGTCGCTGTTCTGGGGCGTGCATTCAGTCACAAAAGCGCTGGCAGGGCGTCCAGTGGCGCATCAGCAGGTAGTAGGTCAACCCCGCCGGAATCAGGCTGGCGTACCAGGACACGGCCGAGAAGAAGAGTGCCACGACGATGCCCACGGCGGTGGCAATGAGCGCCGCGTAGTTGACGCCACGGTAAGGGCCCTGTTCGTCATAGAACTTGGCGATATCCAGGGTGCGGCGGCGAATCAGGTAGTAGTCGACCGCGAGTATCGCGAAGATCGGGCCGAGGAACGCCGAGTAAGTCTGCACGAACAGTTGCAGGCCGGCGGCGGACTCGTCCTGAACAAGCTCCCAGGGAAAGGTGGCGAAGGCCAGCAGGCCGACGATTACCGTAGCGGTGCGAAACTTCAGCTTGAACACGTCCATCAGCACGTAGGTCGGCGGCACCACGTTGTTGAGTACGTTGGTGGTGACCTGGGCGAAGGCGATGAACAGCAGCGTGGTCATCAGCAGTGGCGTGTTGTTCACCGCGCTGGCGAATACCTGGATGGGATCGGCCACCCCGGTCGCCTCGGAAACCATGTAGCCGATCAGGCCCATGAACAGCGTGCAAGGCATGATCGACATGGCGTAAATGGTCGTCAACAGGCCGGGGCCGGTGCCGCGTTTGTGCTCGCGCGAGTAGTCACTGACGTTGAGTATCATGGTGCTGTAGATACCCAGGAACAGCATGGTGGCGCCCCAGAACGGCAGCCCCCACGAGCCCTCCATGGTCAGCAGGTTGGCCGACAGTGCGTCGCCGTATTGCTGCACGGTGCTGTAGAACATGTAGACCAGCGAGAGGAGGATGAAGCCGCTGCCGATGTTCTCCAGCCACTTGATGCCCTGAAAGCCCATCACCGACAGGCCGATCTGCAGGAACTGGAAGGCGATGAAGAAGAACACCAGGTTGTCGAAGCCGAACAACGTGGCCGACACCATGTTCAATGCACCGGCGCCGATCCAGCTCTGGAAGCCGTACCAGACGATGGCGGGAACGGCGCGCACCAGCCCCGGCAACCGCGTGCCGGCAAAGCCGAACGCGCTACGCGCCTGGACCATGAACGGGATGCCGTACTTGTAGCCGGCCGCGCCGTTGATGGCCAAGGCCACGCCGATGACGAAGCAGCCGATGGCGATGGCCAGCGTCGCCTGGATCAAATTGAGCGAGCCGACGACGCTCGAACCCATGGTGAAGGTGCCGATCGACACGCAACCGCCGAACCAGGCCAGTAGGTAGGAGAAACGCCCCATGATGCGGGTCTGCTGTGGCGCCAGCGACTCGTCGCCGGCGGATTTGGTCTGCGCGGCTTGGTCCGGCGAGACGCTCTGCGGGGGTATCGTTTGGTTTTGCATGGTAATTGACCTCGCGGATTGTTGTTGTTCGGTCCATCTGAAAGGTGTCAGTGCTATCAGATGAGCCTTGTCCGTCGGCGTACCGGTCGCTGGCGAGTAACGCGTCAGGGTTCGAGATTCGAGAGATGCGCGAACTGGCCGGTGTAGGCCTTGGGCCGCGGGAAGGCCAGGTCGCCATGCTTGCTGGTGCCCAGGCCGAGCCCGACCAGTGCCTCGGCGAGCTTGACCGCCGCCGTGACGCCCTCGATCACCGGCAGGCCCACTGCGTCACTTATCTGCTCGGTGAGATCGGCCATGCCACCGCAACCGAGCACGATGGCGCCGATGTTGTCCTCGTCGCGTGCCCGGCGGCATTCGTCGATCAGCCGTGCTAGCGCGGTACTGCCGTCGTCCTCCAGGTCGAGCACCGGAATCTCGGCGGCGCGCACGCGGCGGCAGTGATGGGCGAAACCGTAGTTCTGCAACAGGTGCTCGGCGATGATGCCGGTGCGCCCCAGGGTGGTGACGATCGAGAAACGGGTGCTGATCAGCGTGGCCATGTGGAAGGCCGCCTCGGCGATGCCGATCACCGGCGCACGGGTCAGTTCGCGAGCCGCCAGCAGGCCGGGGTCGCCGAAACAGGCGATGATGTAGGCGTCGGCCCGTTCGCGCTCGCCGCTGCGGATTTCCTCGGCCACGCCCACCGCGCTGATGGCTTCATCGAAGTGACCCTCGATGGAAACCGGCCCGCTGGCGGGGTTGGTGGCGCTGATGCGCGTGCCCGGCGCGGCGATACGGCTGGCGGCCTCGCCGATCTTGTGCGTCATGCTGGCGGTGGTGTTGGGGTTGATCACGTGAATGTGCATGGCGGTCACCCTGGCTAAGCGGTCTATGTTTTTGTACACAAAATAATTGGTGTTGGATACAAAGCTAGTGTAAGGCGTCGACGAGCGCAAGTCATGGCAAAGAAAGTTTGAGATTTTATTTTTAATCTTTTTATAACAATAAGATACTGTTGTTTTGTCTTGGTCGTTCGCGCTTGGAAGAGATGGGTATGACCTTCACATGCTGTCTCTTTCGCCATGAAACGTTATGGACTGCGTACATAAAATTTTATTTATTGTATACAGCTTGATTGCACATAGACCATGAGATTTCCGTGCCGGGGCCTGCTATATGGTGACGTAAGGTGTGCCAGGCTCAGTCCGCAATGCCTGAGCGGCGGCGGCTCGTGCGGGCGAAAAGGAGGCGCTTGCAAGGAAGTGGGATACAGACTATATTTTTACTGTATACAATAACTGTTCTTCATTTTTTGTGGCCAAAAAATATCGAGGTTAATTTTTAAAAAACAGTCGCTTGAGATTTTTCCAAGAATCTATCGCACAAATATTTTGATTTTTTGTATACAAGAAGCCAGTCTCATAACAGGACGGGGTGCATCGTCGTGCCCTGGCTGATGACAACGACAATGACGAGGCTGACATGCAACACCACGAGCTCAACAATCCCGAGCTGATGCCGACCCGGTCGGAGGATCGGGACATCAATATCTGGGACTTCACCATGCTGTGGGCCGGCATGACCATCAACATGGGCGCTTTCACCATGGGCGCGCAGCTCTATCCGGGGCTCTCGCCGCTGATGATCCTCGGCGCCATCCTGGTGGCCTACATGATCGTCACCAGCATTCTGGTGCTGACCGGCGATATCGGCATTCGCTACGGCATGCCCTTCGCGGTCTACATTCGTAGTTGCTTCGGCTATCAGGGCGCCAAGATTCCCGCCGTGCTGCGCGCGATTCCGGCCTGCTTCTGGTTCGGCTTCCAGACCTGGGTGGCGGCGGTGGCCATCGGCAAGCTGCTGGAGCTGTGGTTCGGCTACACCAACACCACGCTTCTGATCCTGGTTTTCGCCGCGCTGCAGGTCATCAACGCCATCTATGGCATGAAGGCCATGGCCAAGTTCGACTGGGTGGCGATTCCGGCGCTGACGGTACTGATCGGCGCGGTCACGCTGTGGCTGCTGGGCGACAACGACGCCACGCTGTTCGATGTCTTCAGCGCGCCCGCGACCGGCGACGGTTCGTTCTGGTTCGCGGTGATGGGCATTGCCGGTATCTGGATCACCATGGGCCTGAACAGTCCCGATCTGACCCGCAAGCTGGAGCGCTCGCGCGATCACGCCAGCACGAACTTCTTCGTGCGCAACCGCAAGCCGTTCATGGCCCAGCTCGGCGGGTTGATCGTGATTGGCACGGGTATCCTGCTGGTTGGCATGATCGGCGGCATCCTCACCGGCACCTGGGACCCGATCGCCATCGTCACCGATTCGATCAGCCACCCGGTGGTGCTGATCCTGAGCATGCTGACCATCGCCTTCGCCCAGTGGTCGACCAATACCGCGGCCAACCTGATGCCGTCGGCGTACGTTTTAATGAACGTCTTCCCGCGGCTGTCGTTCGGCTGGGGCGTGGCGATCTCCGGGGCACTCGGTTTGTTGATGATGCCTTGGCTGTTCGCCGACAGCCTGCTGTGGTTCACCGTGATCACCTCGGCGCTGCTGGGCCCGGTGGCCGGGATCATGATCGCCGACTACTACCTGTTGCGCCGTGGCAAGCTCGACCCCGAGCAGTTCTACGATCCCAAGGGGCCGTTCGTCTATCAGCGCAACTTCAATCTGCGCGGCTTCGCGGTGTTCGGCCTGTCGTTCGTGGCCAGTGTAGCCTTCGTCGAGCTGGCCTTCTTCGTCGGCTTGGCGGTCAGCGTGATCGGCTATACGGTGGCGATGCGCGGCGAGGTCGGCCGGCAGCAGCAGAGCATGACGGCCCTGAAAGAGGCGCCGCAGGGCTGAGCGCGGATGCCGCGAACGGCATAAGCTTGTTAACGCGGCGGCGGGCGCTGGCCGACCGCCGCCACCCGACAGAATAAAGAGGAAGGAGTACGCCATGACCACGACCCGAGACGCTGATTACCCACGCGACCTGATCGGCTACGGCCGCACGCCGCCGCAGGCCAACTGGCCGGGCAAGGCGCGCATCGCGGTGCAGTTCGTGCTCAACTACGAAGAGGGTGGCGAGAACTGCGTGCTGCATGGCGACAGCCATTCCGAGCGGTTTCTCTCCGAGATCGTCGGCGCCGAGGCTTACCCCGAGCGCCACCTGAGCATGGAGTCGATCTACGAGTACGGCTCGCGGGCCGGGGTATGGCGTGTGCTCAACGAATTCGAACGGCGTGGCCTGCCGTTGACGGTATTCGGCGTGGCCATGGCGTTGGAGCGCAACCCCGAGGTCGCCCACGCCTTCAAGGATCTGGGCCACGAGATCGCCTGCCATGGCTGGCGCTGGCTGCATTATCAGGGGGTTTCCGAAA
Organism: Modicisalibacter muralis; assembly: GCF_900102945.1. GTDB lineage: Bacteria > Pseudomonadota > Gammaproteobacteria > Pseudomonadales > Halomonadaceae > Modicisalibacter > Modicisalibacter muralis. Next base: position 288,593 of record NZ_FNGI01000004.1, read on the forward strand.
GCGTCGAGCGCGCCCACATGGAGCGCGCCATCGAGATATTCCAGTCGCTCTACGGCGAAAAGCCGCTGGGCTGGTACACCGGTCGCGACAGCCCCAACACGCGCCGGCTGGTGCTCGATCAGGGCCATTTCCTATACGATAGCGACTACTACGGCGACGATCTGCCGTTCTGGACCCGCGAGCCGGACAGCGAAGGCGAGCATCGTACCCATCTGGTGGTGCCCTATACGCTGGATACCAACGACATGCGCTTCGCCACGCCGCAGGGCTTCAATACCGGCGATCACTTCTTCACCTACCTGCGCGATGCCTTCGACGTGCTCTACGCCGAGGGTGAGGAAACGCCGAAGATGCTGTCGATCGGCCTGCATTGCCGCTTGATCGGGCGCCCCGGCCGCTTCCGTGGCCTGCAGCGTTTCCTCGATCACATCGAGGCCCACGACCGGGTGTGGGTCACGCGTCGCGTGGATATCGCCCGCCACTGGGCCGAGCAGCATCCGGCTTCAGCGGTCTGAGGCGGCGACGTGCAGGTGTCTTGTCATCGACCTGGGCAGAGCGCCGCGCCCTGCCCCGGATATGGCATCGGGGGCGGGACGCGGCGCCTGCGAGAGGGTCGTTCTAGGATCGGTGGCAATGTGCGGTGGCTAGCCGGCCCATTGGGTGGCCTGGGCGAAGATCATGAAGCACACCGAGATCGCGACCCAGGTGCCGAACAGCGGTATGAAAAATTTGCACCACTTCTGCCATGGCACGCCGGCAATGACCAAGGTGGCCATGAAATAGCCGGAGGTCGGGTAGAGAATATTGCCGATGCCGTCGCCAAGCTGGTAGGCCAATACCGCGGACTGGCGGGTCACGCCGACGATATCGGCGAGTGGCGCCATGATCGGCATGGTGACCAACGCCTGGCCGCTGCCCGAGGGCACGACGAAGTTGAAGCCGAGCTGGGCGAAGTACATGCCGATGGCGGTGAACAGCGCGGGCAGTTCGCCGATCAGGTTACCCAGACCGTAGACCAGCGTATCCATGATCTGACCGTCCTCGAGGACCACCGCCACGCCGCGCGCCACGCCGGCGATCATCGCGCCGACCAGTACGTCGCGAAAGCCCTTGTTGAAGCCTTCGCAGATAGCTTCGGTACTCAGGCCGGCGATCAGCCCGACGACGATGCCCATGATGATGAACAGGCCCGCCATCTCCATCATGAACCAGCCCTGGCGCAGCACGCCATAGACCAGGATGCCGAAGAAAGCGAAGGTCGCCACGGCGGCCAGCTTCTGGCGGGTGTTGGCCACCAGGGCACCTTCGTCGGTGGCGTGTTGGTAGAGCGAGCGCTTCTCGGCCTCGGTTTCATCGTTGGCCATCAGGCTGAGCTCGGGATTCTGGCGCACCTTACGCGCATAGCGCATGACGAAGAAAATCGCCACGCTCACCATGATGACGAAGGCCAGCGCGCGCAGGGCGAAGCCGGAGTACAGCGGCAACCCCGACAACTGCTGGCCGAGCCCGGTATTGATGGGATTGAGAATACCCGTGGTAAAGCCGGCGGTGGTCGCGCACAACGCCACGGCGGCAGCGGTCACCGAGTCGAAGCGCAGGGCGATCATCAGCGGCAGAATGACCGGCACATAGACCAGGGCCAGTTCCTGAGTGCCGATCAACGTGGCGATGCCGGCGAACACGACCATCAACACGGGAATGACCAGCAGGCTCTGGTTGGCGAAACGTCGGGTCAGCTTGTCGACGCCGATCTCGATGATGCCGGTGCGCCTGAGCACCATGAACATGCCGCCGATCATGAAGGTGAAGAACACCACCTGGCCGGCACTCATCAGGCCGTTGGGGATCGCCAGCATGAAGTCGACGATACCTACCGGGGACGCCTCGACGAATTCGAAAGAGGCGGCATCGATGGTGATGCGACCGTTGGGCCCGGGAATCCGTTCGTACTGCCCGGCGGGCACGAAGTAGGTCGCTATCGCAGCGATGGCGATGAACATGAACAGGATGACGTAGATGTGCGGTATCTGAAACGACCGCTTCTTCGTCCGGGGTGTGCTCGCGCTGGAGGTTGGTTGGGACATGGGTTGCCTCGCATTGTTGTTGGCGGTGTCGTTATAGTAATGCGGCGCCGTAGCGCCCCGGCCATGATCGGCGCCGCGGGAGTGGCTGTTGCCGGGGCGACGTGCCAGCCCAGGCGCTGGCTACGGTATGGCGTGAGCCATTCCGCCCAGAACCTGGGTCGGCAACGTTCGGTAATAATTTTGGAAACGCTTTCCAGCATTTGGTGTGGTGAAAAAAATAACGCCTGACGGCGTACCTCCCGAATGTCTCTTGAAACGAGGGGAGTTTCTCTTGCGGACGCCACAGGTGGCCATGACGCCACATATCGGGCAGCGGATCTCGGCACAATATGGCGACTTGAGCGCTCAGGAGCAGCGGGTCGCGGCCTTCATTCTCGATCACTTCGATGATCTGGCGGTTTACAGCGCCGCGGATCTGGCGCGCTTGACGGGCGTTTCCAAATCCACGGTCAGCCGGTTGTTCAAGCGCCTTGGCTTCGAGAGCTTTCAAGCCGTGAAGCGCCACGCGCGTCAGCTGCGCAGCCAGGGCATGCCATTGGTCACTGATCCCGAAGCGGTGGGTGCCAATGGCGAGCGCTTCAAGCGCCACCTCGAACGCGAGCAGGAGAACCTGCGCCGGGCCCTGGCGAGTATCGAACCCCAGACCTTCGAAGCCATCGTGCAGGGCCTGGATAGCGCGCGTCGGGTCGTGTTGGTGGGTTTTCGCAACGGCTACCCGCTGGCCGTGCATTGTCGGCAACAGCTGATCCAGGCGCGCGACGACGTCAGCCTCGCCCCTCAGCCCAATCAGTCGCTGGCCGAGGACCTGGTGGGGCTGGGCGAGGGGGATCTGGTGGTGCTGTTTGGCTTTCGGCGCCGACCGCGGCTGTTCGATGCGTTGGTGGATGAGCTGGTCTCCATGCCCTGTCGCCTGCTGCTGATCGCCGATGCCACGGCGGCCGGTTATGCCGAGCGGGTCGATTGGTGGCTGGAGTGTCCGATCGACGGCGTTTCGGCCTTCGATAGCTATGCCAGTGCCATGAGCCTGATCAGCCTGCTGGCGAATGGACTTCTGCATCAGCGGTTGGCCCGGGGGCGCGCTCGGATCAATGCGGTGAGCGAGCTGTATCAGGGGCTGGACGAGCTGGCGCCCTGATACGCCACTCTTGCTTCTGCTTCGAGCGGTTCGTGCCTTCGAACCCATCGACTGATTGGTTATGAAACCTGGTTCCATAATTGCCCGTCTCCGTTCACGCATGAAACGAAAGTTTCTAGACAAGGTAGTCTTGAGACGTTAGTTTCACAAGAGCCGCAGTTTGGTTTTTTGCCGATCATGAGCTGGTCTGATAGACGGGGTGCAAACGCACGCGTGATCTTACTGGGAACGTGGCGATTCGAGCGGAACCATGCGGGGAACTGGGCCACCGGCGGCGATGGAGTCGCTCACGCGCGGTGGCTGGAGGCGACGTGAAAAGAACGTCAATCACGAGGATTGGATCATCATGAATAAATATTACGCTCCTACCGGCGGCCACCCGCCGCAGACACAGCTGCTTTCCGACCGGGCGGTGTTCACCGAAGCCTATGCTTTCATCCCCAAGGGCGTGATGCGCGACATCGTCACCAGCAACCTGCCGTTCTGGGAAGAGACCCGGCTGTGGGTGCTGGCACGCCCACTTTCGGGCTTCGCCGAGACCTTCTCGCAGTACATCATGGAGGTCGGCCCGGGCGGTGGCAGCGAACGGCCCGAACTCGATCCCGCCGCCGAGGGCGTGCTGTTCGTGGTCGAGGGCGAGATGACCCTGACCCTGGCCGGCGAGCGTCACCGTATGGTGGCGGGCGGCTACGCTTTCCTGCCGCCGGGCAGTGCCTGGCAGGTGCGCAACGAATCCGGCGCGCCGGTGCGTTTCCACTGGGTGCGCAAGACCTACGAGTTCGTCGAGGGCATCGACGTGCCGGAAGCGTTCGTGACCAATGAGAACGACATCGCGCCCACTCCCATGCCGGACACCGACGAGCGCTGGGCCACCACCCGCTTCGTCGATCCGACCGACGTGCGCCACGACATGCACGTCAACATCGTCACCTTCCAGCCCGGCGGCGTGATTCCCTTCGACGAGACGCACGTGATGGAGCACGGTCTGTATGTGCTCGAGGGCAAGGCGGTCTATCACCTCAACCAGGACTGGGTCGAGGTAGAGGCCGGCGACTTCATGTGGCTGCGCGCTTTCTGCCCGCAGGCGTGTTACGCCGGCGGCCCGGGGCCGTTCCGCTATCTGCTGTACAAGGACGTCAACCGCCACATGAAGCTGAGCACGACGCCTGCCCGGTAAGCGGCCAACGAACCCGAGGAGAGAGTCATGCTGGAACTGACCGCGCGGCCGCTGACGCCCGAGGCCTTCGCGCCCTTCGGCGATGTCATCGATACGCGCACATCCGAGTATTTTCCGATCAATGCCGGGCGCACCCGGCGTTACCACGACCTGGCCAAGGTCGAGACGCTGGGCGACGAGGCGCGCACGCTGATCAGCATCTTCGTCAGTCAGCCGGTCTCGCTGCCGCTGACGCTCGATTTTCTCGAGCGCCACCCGCAGGGCAGCCAGGCCTTCATGCCGCTGCACGAAGAGCGCTTCCTGGTCGTCGTGGCCCCGCCTGGCGAGAGCATCGACCCCGACAGCGTTCGCGCCTTCGTCACCGATGGCCACCAGGGCGTGAATTATCACGCCGGCACCTGGCATGCGATCCAGTCGGTGCTTGAGCGTGAAGGCGAGTTCCTGGTCGTCGATCGGGGCGGCGCGGGCAACAACTGCGATGAGCATCCGCTCGCGGTGCGCGTCGCCCTGGACTGATTTCGCCACCCTTTTTATCTTCTGTGGAGAATTTTTCCACGTTTTTCTGGCCGGCGGTTTCGACCGCCGGTCTTTTTGTGTGCCTGGTAATTTTCATCGTGAACGCCGTTATTGCGGTCAATGAGACAAAGCATGCAGGTATCTTGTTGAGCTAAGCGTTTGAGTTTGCAAGAGATAACGCATGTCGCTGTCATTTTAGTGGAAATGTTTTCCATAAAATATTGACAGTGTGCTCGGTGCGATCTAGTTTTGAAAACAACAACAACTTTCGTGTCACCGAGGAGAAACCATCGTGGCCAAGATGACTGCAGCAGAAGCCGCCGTTCACGTACTCAAGAAGGAAGGCATCGATGTCGCCTTCGGCTTGCCTGGCGCCGCTATCAACCCTTTCTATTCCGCCATGCGTAAGGTCGGCGGTGTCGATCACGTGCTGGCGCGCCACGTCGAGGGTGCCTCGCACATGGCCGAGGGTTATACCCGCACCAAGGCCGGCAATATCGGCGTGTGTATCGGAACCTCAGGCCCAGCCGGCACCGACATGATCACCGGCCTGTACTCCGCGAGTGCGGACTCCATTCCGATCCTGTGCATTACCGGCCAGGCGCCGAGCAACAAGCTGCACAAGGAGGACTTCCAGGCGGTAGACATCAAGGCGATCGCCGGGCCGGTCACCAAGTGGGCGACCACCGTGCTGGAGCCGGCCCAGGTGCCGCGCGCGTTTCAACAGGCCTTTCATCTGATGCGTTCCGGTCGTCCGGGCCCGGTGTTGATCGACCTTCCGATCGACGTGCAGATGACCGAAATCGAGTTCGATCCCGACACCTATGAGCCGTTGCAGGCCTACAAGCCGAGCGCCTCGCGTGCCCAGATCGAGAAAGCGCTGGCGATGCTCAACGAGGCCGAGAAGCCGTTGCTGGTGGCCGGTGGCGGTATCATCAACGCCGATGCCAGCGAGCTGCTGACCGAGTTTGCCGAGCTGACCGGTGTGCCGGTCATTCCGACCCTGATGGGCTGGGGCACCATTCCCGACGACCATCCGCTGATGGCCGGCATGGTCGGCTTGCAGACCTCGCATCGTTACGGTAACGCGACCATGCTCGCCTCGGATTTCGTGATGGGCATCGGCAACCGTTGGGCCAACCGCCACACGGGTAACGTCGAGACCTATATCCAGGATCGCAAATTCGTCCACGTCGACATCGAGCCGACCCAGATCGGGCGCATCTTTGGCCCGGATTACGGCATCGTCTCCGATGCCAAGGCGGCGCTGGCGCTGTTCGTCGAGGTCGCCAAGGAACTCAAGGCAGCCGGCAAGCTCAAGGATCGCAGTGGCTGGGCGGAGGAGTGTCAGGAGCGCAAGCGTACCCTGCTGCGCAAGACCCACTTCGACGACGTGCCGGTCAAGCCTCAGCGCGTCTACCAGGAAATGAACAAGGTGTTCGGCAAGGATGCCCGCTATGTCAGTGCCATCGGTCTGTCGCAGATCGCTGGCGGTCAGTTCCTGCACGTCTACAAGCCGCGCCACTGGATCAACTGCGGTCAGGCCGGCCCGCTGGGCTGGACGATCCCGGCGGCACTGGGCGTGCGTCGCGCCGACCCCGACGCCAACATCGTGGCATTGTCGGGTGACTACGATTTCCAGTTCATGGTCGAGGAACTGGCGGTCGGTGCACAGTTCAAGCTGCCTTACATCCATGTGCTGGTGAACAACTCCTACCTGGGGCTGATTCGCCAGGCCCAGCGCGGCTTCGACATGGACTACTGCGTGCAGTTGTCATTCGAGAACATCAACTGCCCGGAGATCAATGACTACGGCGTCGACCACGTCTCGGTGGTCGAAGGCCTGGGTTGCAAGGCGCTGCGCGTGACCAAGCCTGACGACATCGCGCCCGCTTTCGAGCAGGCCCGCGAGTTGATGCGTGAGCACCAGGTGCCGGTCGTCGTCGAGGTCATCCTCGAGCGGGTGACCAATATCTCGATGGGTACCGACCTGAGCGGCGTCAACGAGTTCGAAGCGCTGGCCGAAAACGCGACCGACGCACCAACCTCGATCGCATCGCTCACCTGAACCTCTGGCGTACCGTCGGCCCCAGGCCGATGGTACGCTCGATGACAACGATCAAGCGCAAGATAGGAGGCGACATGCCCAAGTTTGCTGCCAATCTCAGCATGCTGTTCACCGAGGAGGATTTCCTCGACCGCTTCAAGGCCGCCGCCGATGCCGGCTTCAAGGGCGTCGAGTATCTGTTTCCCTACGATTACCGGCCCGAGCAGATCGTCGAGCGCCTCGAGGCCAACGGGTTGACCCAGGTGCTGCACAACCTGCCGGCCGGCGACTGGGGAGCCGGCGAGCGCGGCATCGCCTGCCATCCGCAGCGCGTCGCGGAGTTTCGCGAGGGCGTCGACAAGGCCATCGAGTACGCCAAGGCGTTGGGCTGCAAGCAGGTCAATTGCCTGGCTGGCATCCAGCCGCAGGGCGTCAGCCAGGATCAGGCCCGGGAGACGTTGACCGACAACCTGCGTTTCGCCGCCGACAAGCTGGCCGCCGAGAAGATTCTGTTGCTCGCCGAGCCGATCAATACCCGCGACATCCCGGGGTTCTTCCTCAACCGCACCGAGCAGGCCCTGGCGCTGTTCGATGCAGTGGGCAGTGACAACCTCAAGTTGCAGTACGACATTTATCACATGCAGATCATGGAAGGCGATCTCGCGCCGACCATCGAGAAACACCTGGCGCGCATCGCTCACGTGCAGTTGGCCGACAACCCGGGACGTAACGAGCCGGGCACCGGCGAGATCAACTACCCGTTCCTGTTCGCGCATCTCGACCGGCTGGGTTACGACGGCTGGATCGGTTGTGAATACAAGCCCAAGGCCACCACCCGCGAAGGGCTGGGTTGGCTCGATCAGGCCCGCGGCTGATAGAGCGCCGGAGCAGGCCGAAGAGGAGGTCCGATTCCAGGGAAGGAATCGGTAGCGCCTAGGGAAGGGTTTACAGCGCCTCCTCGCAGGCCTGCTCACGGTGCCGGTATGGCACAGACCTTGAAAGCATCAACGACAAGACAAAGGAGAGAGACCATGAGCAAGATCGGTTTTATTGGCCTGGGTATCATGGGCCGTCCGATGGCCGGCCACCTGCTGGATGCCGGCCACGAGATATTCACCGTCGAGCACAGCACGCCGCTGGCCAATGAACTCGCCAACAAGGGCGCCCAGGTCTGCGCCGACCCCAAGGCGGTCGCCGAGCAGTCCGAGGTGGTCATCACCATGGTCCCGGATACCCCGGACGTCGAACTGGTGCTGTTCGGTGACAACGGCGTCGCCGCCGGTCTCAAGCCCGGCACGCTGGTCATCGACATGAGTTCGATCGCGCCGCTGGCCACTCAGGATTTCGCCAAGCGCATCGAGAAGGCCGGCGGCGAGTACGTCGATGCACCGGTTTCCGGCGGTGAAGGCGGCGCGATCAATGCCGCGCTGACGATCATGGTCGGTGCCACCCAGGAGGGCTTCGAGCGCGCCAAGCCACTACTCGAGATCATGGGCAAGACCATCACTCATATTGGCGGCCATGGTGACGGCCAGACCTGTAAGGTGGCCAACCAGATCGTCGTCGCGCTGACCATCGAAGCGGTCGCTGAGGGCCTGCTGTTCGCCTCCAAGGCCGGTGCGGATGTCGCCAAGGTCCGCGAATCGCTGCTCGGCGGTCTCGCCCAGTCGAAGATTCTCGACGTGCATGGCGAGCGCATGATCCAGCGCACCTTCGATCCCGGCTTCAAGATCAAGCTGCACCAGAAGGATCTCAATCTGGCGCTGGAAGGCGCGCGCAGCCTGAACCTATCATTACCCGGCACCGCCAATGCCCAGCAGCTGTTCCAGGCCTGTGCCGCCAACGGTGGAGCCGACTGGGATCACGCCGGCATTCTGCGCGCGCTGGAAAAACTCGCCGATCATGAAGTCGGCCAATAAGCGTTGACGTCAGCCACCGGGATTTACTGAGAGGTCACGCCATGAACGCCCTTACGTCCTTCGCCGACAGCGCCGCCGTGCGCACCTGGCTCGAGCGACTCGCCGCGTCGGCGGTGGCCGCCGTGCATCCCGCCAGCCTGCTGCCCGATCAACTGCCTGCGCCGCCGGCCGGGCGTACCGTGGTGGTGGGCGCCGGCAAGGCCGCTGCGGCCATGGCTCAGGCGCTGGAGCAGGCCTGGCAGGCTCGCGATGCCGAGGCCGCGCTCTCGGGACTGGTGGTGACCCGCTACGGCCACGCCGAGGCCTGCCGGCGAATCGAGGTGCTGGAGGCCTCGCATCCGATGCCCGACGAGCTTGGCGAGCAGGCCGCCAAGCGCATGCTCGATGCGGTGCGTGGACTCGGCGAGGACGACCTGGTGATCTCGCTGATCTCGGGCGGCGGTTCGGCGCTGATGGCGTTGCCGGCCGAAGGCCTGACCCTGCGCCAGAAGCAGACGCTGTCCAAGGAACTGCTGCGCTGCGGTGCGCCGATTCGTGAGATCAACACCGTGCGTCGGCATCTCTCGGCGATCAAGGGCGGGCGGCTGGCGGTAGCGGCGCATCCGGCGCGGGTGGTGACCTACCTGATCTCCGATGTGCCCGGCGACGACCCCACGCTGATCGCCTCCGGCCCGACCCTGCCCGATGACTCCACCCCGGCCGATGCCCTGGCGATTCTCGATGCGCGCGGTATCGAGGTGCCGGATAGCGTTCGCCGACATCTGGTCAGCGATAGCAGCGCTCCTCACCGCGACGACCCCGGCTTTGCGCGTGATGAAACGGTGGTACTGGCGCGCGCCGCCGATGCGTTGGAAGCTGCTCGCGAGCAAGCCGAGCGTAGCGGGCTGGAAGTTCGCGTACTGGGCGACGATCTCGAGGGCGAAGCGCGCGACCTGGGCCGTACTCAGGGGCTGATGGCGCTGCAGGCGCGTGATGAGCGGCGCGAGCGGCCGCTGCTGATGCTTTCTGGTGGCGAAACCAGCGTCACCGTGCGCGGCGACGGTCGCGGCGGGCGCAACGTCGAGTATCTGCTGGGCCTGTTCGAGACGCTCGAGGGCGCCGAGGGTGTTCACGCCCTGGCCATCGATAGCGACGGCATCGATGGCTCCGAGGACAACGCCGGCGCGGTGATCGGCCCCGAGTGTTGGCAACGCGCCCAGGCCGCGCGGCTGTCGGTGGCGGATCATCTGGCGCGCAACGACGCCTACAGCTTCTTCTCCACACTCGATGATTTGATCGTCACCGGACCCACGCGCACTAACGTTAACGATTTCCGCGCCATTCTGGTGCTACCGAGGACCGTATGAGTCGACCGCTGCATCCTATCCGCCGCACCAAGATCGTCGCCACTCTGGGCCCCGCCAGCGACCGTGACGGCGTGCTCGATGCGCTGATCGCCGCCGGGGTCGACGTGGTGCGCCTGAACTTCTCCCACGGTGCCCCCGAGGATCACCGCCGGCGCTTGCTGGCGGTGCGCGAGGCCGCCGAGCGCCACGGGCGTACCGTCGCCGCGCTGGGTGACCTGCAGGGGCCGAAGATCCGCATCGCGCGCTTCGCCGAGGGCGCGGTGCACCTTGACGAGGGCCAGGCGTTCGTCCTCGACATGTCGCTTGAGCGCGATGCCGGCGACGCCCACCGGGTCGGCTGCGATTACCCGACGCTCGCCGAGGACGTCGCCGCCGGCGACGTGCTGCTGCTTGACGACGGCCGCCTCGAGCTGGTCGTCGAGCGCGTCGAGGCGCCACGCGTGCACACCACGGTGCGCGTCGGCGGCAAGCTGTCCAACAACAAGGGCATCAACAAGCAGGGCGGCGGGCTGTCCGCCGCGGCACTGACCGACAAGGACCGCGCGGACCTCAAGACCGCCATCGACATCGGCGTCGACTACCTGGCGATCTCCTTCCCGCGTAGCGCCGCCGACATGCAACTGGCCCGCGAGCTGCTCGGCGAGGCCGGCCAGGACATCGGCCTGGTCGCCAAGATCGAGCGCGCCGAGGCGGTCGCCGACCCCGAGACGCTGGACGACATCATCCGCGCCAGCGAGGCGGTGATGGTCGCGCGCGGCGATCTCGGCGTGGAGATCGGCGATGCCCAGCTGATCGGCGTGCAGAAGCGCATCATCCAGCGCGCCAGGACCCTCAACCG
>NZ_FNGI01000016.1 GCF_900102945.1 Modicisalibacter muralis
CTAGGCTTTGTCTGAAAAGTCAGCGCGCAAGCAACGAACTATGCACGCCAGGCATACCATTGCCCTGAAGCTGCTCGCCAACTTGTCGTATCGCGTGCACAGCCGCCGGATCTCCTTCAGCCAGCCAAAGCAGCGCTCGATCACGTTGCGCTGCCGGTATTTGACCTTGTCGAATATCCTCGGCAGTCCTGGTCGGGGCTTACGATGCATCCGACGATAAGCAATCGTGGGACGCATGCGATACCGATCACAGTAGCGCCGCAGCGCATCACTGTCGTACCCCTTATCGGCCACGATATGTTGGCAACGCTTCCTTGGCCGCCCCTGAGGGCTCGGCAATCGAATGGTCTCCATCGTGGGAATGAAATAGCTCGAATCAGCATGATGGCCGGGCGACAACACGAAGGACAGAGGATAGCCATTCCGATCGCAGACCATATGGAGCTTGGTGGTCAGGCCGCCACGGCTGCGGCCCAGCGCATGGTCTACGGGTTCGCCTGATCCCCCTTTTTGCCACCTCCCGAGGCGGCGCGGGTTGCCCGGATAGCGGTAGAATCGATCATCCAGGTATCCAAATTCATCAGACCATCTTCACGCAGCTCAAGATGCAAGCGTGACAGCAAGGCGTCGAAGGTGCCGTCGTCTCGCCACTGGCGAAAGCGCTGATAGACGGTCTTCCAGGGGCCATACCGTTCGGGGAGGTCTCGCCATTTCGCGCCGGAGCACAGGATCCAGAAGATCCCGTTGAGCATTTGGCGGTCATCCCGGCGGGGCCGGCCCATCACCTGGGGTGGCGAGACAATGTCTTCGATCAGGGACCAACCATAGTCGGTAATTTCGTAGCGTCCTGCCATATTGCACCTATGCCGATGTCACATAGCAAAAATTAGCAGAACCTACTTTTCAGACAAAGCCTAAAACGAAGTAGGTGAGTGGCGCTTTTTGATATTGGTGATCAAGGAGAAAGATTCATGGCCGCTAAACAAGAACGAGACATAGAAAAAGAATATCCGAAGGCAGACTTTGTAGCCAAGTTGCGGCGTCTGGCGGACGCTATCGAAAACGAGGAGCGCTTCGAGATAAAGATTGCCGGTGAAAGAATTTATGTTCCTGTTCGGGCCAAGTTCACCGTAGAACACGAACGGTCCGATGATGAAGAGGAGATCGAGTTTCAAATTAAATGGGAAAGGGAATAGGTAACCACGAATATCGCCTCACCAAGCAGGCAACGCCGACTTAATTCGAGAAAACGGTCCGAATGATGTTGGCGAGACAAATCGAATGTTACCCAAGCGAGTTTTGCGAAGCCGCTTTTCCAGCCAACAAGTATTAGCGCTCGCTCAAGTTTTTTAGGGTCAGCAAGTCGCGCCTTACCCATGCCTGGTCTTCAGCGAACTTCTCATCGGACATGCCGGGCTGACGGAACAAGGTGAGTTGTACCTCGGCGCCGTCGCCGTTGGCGATGATGCGCAAGGGGATATAGACTTCTTGCCCGCCGCCCAGGTCGACCCAGTGATCCATGACGCCGAGAGTGTTGTGCGCCGTGAATCGGATCTCGATCGGCCCCTCTGGTCCCTCGGCTTTCCAGCACTCGCCGCTTTTCTGGAGATTCGGCTGGCTGAGGCCGGAGGCCCATTGCACAAACGCCTCGGGGCGCCACCACATCTCGTAAAGTGGCTGCCAAGGGCGATCGACCGATACGCTGATTGTTTGGACTTCGAGCATGTATGGCCTCTCTTGACGCTAAAGCTGGGGCAGGTCGGTCGTCCTGCAGCGTATCCTTTCATGTACATCGAGCCAAGTGGCTCAATACGACAGCGACTCCCGCACCTCATAATGCTGTGAATGATCGTCCCATCGAGAAAGCACCTCCCTGGCCTTCGCAGGAACGTAAGACACCGACGGGTCATCTCCGACGAACTGCTTTATCGCCTCCCACGAATCGAATGTCATGACCGTGATGAATTCCACTTCATCATCGTGCTTCCGGCGCAGTAACTGAATATTCTGATAGCCGGTAATGCGCTTGGCGGCAATGCCAGGAAATATTTCCGTTTTCAGAAGGTTCTCGTAGTGGTCGGCATTCTCGTGTGTCGTCCATCCATGCCAGATTCTCTTGAGCATGTTTTCTGTCTTCCTGGCTTTTAAATGTGTGGTGCCCGTCAGTGCTCGGATGAATCATCAATCGCGGTCAGGCGCGCCGAGCGGGAACAGCGAACGGTAAGGGCGTGCCTCATCCACCGCCCGAGTGAAGGAGGGCCGCGCCAGCAGCCGTTGCCGATACGCATGGACGTTCTCGAACGTCTCGTCGATGGGATGAGTCCAGTCAGCATAGAACAGCGCGGGCGCGGCGGCGCAGTCGGCGAGGCTGAAGGTGTCGCTCGCCGCCCATTCACGGCCCGCCATGGCGACATCGAGCCAGCGGTAGGCGGTATCCAGCATCGATCGGGCTTCGGCGACGCCTTGAGGGTCGCGATTTTCCGCGTCCCGGAGGCTGTCGAAGACGAACTTCTGCTGCGGCGTCGAGATGTAATTGTCGAAAAAGCGATCCATGGCCCGTACATCGAGCGCGGCGCGTGGGTCGTCGGGGATCAGCCGTACTGGCCCGGGGTGATGGAGCCCCAAATGCTCGATGATGATGCTCGACTCCACTACCGTACGGTCGCTATCCACCAGCACGGGGAAGCGCTTGAGCGGCCACAGCGCAGCGAACTCGGCCATGACCTGTTCGTTATCGTGCTCGAGCAGGCGCAACTCGAACGGGATGTCGTTCTCATAAAACGCGATAAGCGCCTTCTGGCAGTAGGAAGAAAAGGGGTGGGCGTAGAGTTGCATGGCCATCGTTGACTCCTTGACGTGCTGGTGTGGGCTGGTTTATCCGGGCTGCGCCAAGCCATTGGCGCGTCTCACCAACTAGTCGCCTGGGAAGTATCGAAATCGACACCACGCGAAACCGCTAGTCGCTATCACTCTCGCCGATTGCCTGCAGCGTAGCGACATCGCCGGAAACGGTCACCACCAAGTGCCGCGTGATCTTCTCGATCGGCCAATCCCACCAGGCAATCGATTCCAGCGTCGCGATCGTCTCCGAGGGAAAGCGCTGCTTGATGGGCTTGGCGGGATTGCCGCCCACCACCGTATACGCCGGTACATCGCGGGTGACCACCGACTGCGCCGATACGATGGCACCATTGCCAATCGTGATGCCGGGCATGATCAACGCCTCGAAGCCGATCCACACGTCGTTGCCAATCACGGTGTCGCCCTTGTAGGGCAACTCGCTCATTTCCGGCATGACCTTCTCCCAGCCATTGCCGAAGATCTGGAATGGGTAGGTCGAGATGCCCGATAGCTTGTGGTTGGCCCCGTTCATGATGAACTTCACGCCGCGGGCTATGGCGCAGAACTTGCCGATGATCAGCCGGTCGCCGATAAAGGGGAAATGGTAAAGGACGTTGTGCTCGAAGTTTTCCGAATCGTCCGGGTCATCGTAATAGGTGTAGTCCCCGATGATGATATTCGGGTTCTTCACCGTGTTCTTGATGAAGCAGACTTGCGGAAATCCTTCCATGGGGTGCGGGTTGGTGGGGCTAGGGCCGTTCACGGTGTTTCCTATACTATCCGGAGGTTGCTGGCATGGGTTGGCGGGATATAACGCTATGCTGATATTGCCACTGACACTTTAGCAGCGCTTGTGGAAGGCGCTAGTGCCAGCGCGATATCGGCACGAATGCGCCGCGAAGCGGCTTTATTGGTGCCAATCCTGGGCCAGGGTAGTCGGCAACATGACTTGTAACAGCACTTCGCTGCGAGTGAGGACGTCGGAACGTTCCGATGGTAAATCAGCTTGTCGATTCCGCCATGCCCGATCAGCAGCATGGCCGACATGGTGATGAGAATATCCTCCGGGTGGGTATTGGGTGCCATGGTCTGCCTCCTTGCGTTGGTCGTGATGCCTATTGCCCTAAGTGCCGAGTACTTGGTTACGTTGTATGTTTAGATGGACCCGGCGTGAAGTTTTTCATGCTAGACTATGATGAAGGCTAGCTTGTAAAGTAAATATTTTATAAATATGACGAGACTTACGGACCAAGTTTATACAGCATTGCGGCGAAAAATCATGTCTGGGGAGTTTGCCCCAGAGGAGCAGGTCAAGGAAGAATATATTGCCAAGCTTCTCTCGGTGAGCCGGACCCCTGTGAGAGCAGCCATCGAAAGGCTGATCGATGATGGCCTTCTATTCAGAGACAGGGGGCGGGGATCTTTTGTGTCATCGTGGAATATGGATGATATAAAGGAGATATTCGAGCTTCGTATACTTCTGGAGTCCCGGGCCGCCGGCCTGGCAGCGCTAAGATCGACATCGGATCAGAAAAAGCGTCTAAAAGCCCATTCTAAAAATATGGAACGGTTAATAAAGGAAAAGCCGGAAGAATATTTGCTCAGCATCCAGAATGAGAATAATAGCTTTCATAATGTTCTGTTGGATGCTGCCGGATCCCCTCGTTTGACGCGCCTTGCCGAGACGCTAGTCGATATTCCAATTACTATTGGATCGTTCTATCTTTACTCTGAAAAAGACATGTATCGGTCGGCTCGCCACCATCGCGAGTTGATTCATGCTATTGAGATTGGCTCCGAAGAGTACGCGAAAGATGTGATGAGCGTCCATTTGCGGGCGGCCTATCATGCCTTTATGGTCAATCGGAAGAACTCAACAGTAAAAACGAAGCCCGAGGAGTTAAAGGAAGAGAACTAATGTACAGGCAATAAAAATGAAACCTGCCATGAAGCGCATGTTTTCTCCTTTGGCTAGCGCGGTCGGTGATACGGAAAAAGCCTTGCAGGCCGTGAGAAATGCCAGTGATCCCAGCGCTGCCATAGCGCCGTAGGCCCAACCGACGAGCGCCGCCAAGCCGAGAAAAGCTACGTGCAAGTCACTGGGCATGACAGGCCCGAATAGTGTCAGTGTAATCGTTGCCGGAACTACCATGTGCAGGCCCAGCGACGCGGGGATGACGATTGCCAGCACAGTCAATGAGATCAATGCATTGGCGCCTATGCTATGCGCAAGCAGGGAGACCGTCTGCTGAACCTCCGGCATCGAGGTCACGGCGACAGCGAAGATCAGCGCGCCGGAAAAGATCGTAATTTCGCCATCGAAGTCACGCCAATACGTACTGGTCAGGTTTAGCATGGTGCGTTGGGCCGAGCCATCGCGCTTTATTGCGATCAACAGGGCCAGTGGAATGATGAGCAACGTGGCCGCTTTGAGCGGATTGAGGCCGACACTCAGGTAGAGCGCCAAGTTGAGGAAGACGAGCACCAGGACGGGGGCCAGCACCCACAGTAAGGCCTTCCAGAAGCTCCGGGGTAATTCACGGGGTAGTCGGCAACGCCTGCTGAGGAAACTGAAAGCCAATAGGAGGGTAGCGAGGGTTACGCCGATGAGCAGCAACGATCCCAAGTGAAGTCGGTCGCCCAAGGAGGTGGTCACAATGCCCATGGCAACCGTGAACGGTGAGAAGAGCACCGACAACCCAATGCCGCGGATCGACCACCCCGCGATATCCTCCTGAGCGCTCATGTCATGGTCCTGATAGGTTGCGAGCGGTGCGATGACACTCACTGCGCCGACGGCCAGAGGGACTCCGAAGAACACTCCCAACAACTGCACCATACCTCGGCGCGGCAAAGGTTCCAGTGCAGTGAACGATGCATTGACTTCACTAAGCTGGGGTGCGGTTTGAATTATCGCACGTAGTACGTAAAGACTTGCCAGAAATGCGGAGATCATGGCTGCACGTTCCAGCCCTTCGGGAATGGCGCCCCATTGCTTTGAGTGGTGTATGAGCCCGAGCGTGGCCGTGAACAGCACCATGAAGATCCAGCGATTGAGTCCGGGTTTGGTGAGGCACGAAAGCGTCGCGATTAACAGCGCGATGGCGCCAGCCAGATGCTGTGCCATCGCGCTGTCGAACAGAATGGAGAGTGCACCGAGGCACCATAGGGCCAAGACCAAAACGGGAATGGCCCGGCGAGATGACGAGAGGCCTGGGGCGCACTGCATCTCGTGACTTAGGCGGCCTGAGCGGCGTGCGGCTTGAGCGGAACTTCGCCGATTGCCGTACAGCGGTGCATCAGGCGGTCACCGAGCCCATCGTAATCCATCACCGCATAGTGCATGGTGCAGCGGTTGTCCCAGATCACCAGGTCATTAGGCTGCCATACGTGCCGGTAGTGAAACTCGGGCTTGGTACAGTGCTGGAACAAGAAGTTGAGTATCGCCGCGCTTTCATCCTTGCTCACACCGACGATATGCGAGGTGAAGCCGGGATTGACGAATAGACACTTGCGTCCGGTTTCGGAATGGGTACGCACCACGGGATGCGTCATCGGCGGCGCTTTCTGAAGTTGCTCCGTGGTGACACTCTCATTGCGGAAACCGCCCGATTGGGCGACGGCGAAGTCATGCTCCGCCTCGAGCCCTTCCAGGAATGCCTTCATGGTATCGGTCAGAGCGTCGTAGGCTTTGTACATGCTGGTGTAGATGGTGTCGCCGCCGTAGGGTGGAATCTCCAGCGCGTACAGCACGGAAGCCATTGCCGGCGTTTTCTCGTAAGACTGGTCGGAGTGCCAATAGGTGCCCGCGCCTTTGCGGCCTTGAGGTTTACCGTTCATCACCTTGTTCGAGACGCGATATATTTCCGGATGCTCCGGGTGCAGGTATTTCGTGACCGTGTGGCCCTGCAGCGTATGCAATTCACCAAACTTGCGGCTGAAGGCGATCTGCTGTTCCTCGCTGATCTGCTGATCGCGAATGACCAGCACGCCGTTTGAGCGATTCCAGAGCTCGCGAATTTCGTTGAACAGAGCGTCGCTCACTCCAGCGGCGAGATCCAAGCCGCGCACTTCGGCGCCGAGGGCGGGGCAAAGGGGACGGTAGTCGAGTGACATTGGTGATTTCCTTGGTTGGTTATATTTAGGTTTCGTTATGGCCATCGGCCATGCGAGGCGTCGTGTCGGTTGATTGTCTTTTCTGCTGACGTGTGAGCGTGGCTATGACCTTGCGAATGAGCGGGCTGAGGATCGTCAGGACGATGGCGCCCACCATGACCATCGCGATCGTGCTGGAAAAGAGAATGCCGGTGTCGTGACCGCCAATGAGCATGGCGCGGCGCAGATTGGATTCGGCGATGGGACCGAGAATGACTGCCAGAACGGCGGGTGCAAGCGGGATTTGCAAGCGCTCCATTCCCCAGCCGACCAGCCCCAAGAGCAACATGAGCCAGACATCGAAGATGCTGTTGTTGATCGCGAAAACACCAACAGTGGTCAATGCGATAATGATAGGTGCCAGCATCAGCGGCGGCATATACATCACATTGATGAACAGTCGAGCGCCCAGGCGGCCGATGATGAACAGCATAATGGAGGTCACCAGCATAGCCAGAATGAAGCCGTAGGTGACCGGCGCCGAGCGGGTGAACAGCTCTGGTCCGGGGAGCATGCCATGAACTAACAGTCCGCCCAGGATCACGGCGGAGACGGTGCTGCCGGGGATGCCTAGCGTTAAGGCGGGAATCAATGAGGCGGCATTGTCGGCGTTGTTGGCGCATTCGGCGGCAGCCACGCCCTCCGGGGCGCCCTTGCCGAACCGTGACTTATCCTTGGCGGCACGGCGCGTTTCATTCCAGGACAGCATGGCGGCGATATTGCCCCCCGTGCCAGGAATAATGCCGACGATAACGCCGATCACCGAGGCGCGACACCAGGTCGGTACCAGCCGGGTCCAGGCGACGGTCTTCCTGTTCGAGCCGAGTTTATCCTTGCCGCTGCCTTTCTTGATCAGCGAGGCTTCCTGAGCCAGCGTTAGCGCGGGCGGAATCGCGTACAGGCCGGTCAGTAGGACCAAGATGTTGATACCGCCGGTCAGCTCCATGACATTGAAGGTGAAGCGCTCATTGCCGGTCATGGAGTCGATGCCGACCATGCCGATCAGCAGGCCCAGGCAGGCGCTGACCAAGCCCTTGACGGGTACGTCGCTGAGCAGCACCGCGATGGCGGCCAGGCCGAATACCGCCAGCCAGAAGACCTCTACCGGGCCGAACTTCAAGGCCATCGCAGCCAGCGGCGGGCTCAGCAGTAACAACGCCAGGGCGCTGACGGAGCCGCCGATCGCCGAGGAGGTGAGGGCGATCTTCATAGCCTCCAGGCCTTGGCCTTTCTTAGCCATGGGATGCCCGTCGAAGACCGTGGCTATGCCGGCGGGTGTGCCGGGAATGCGCAGTAGGATGGCGGGAATCGCCCCACCATACATGGCGCCATTGTAGATCCCTGCCATCATGCCCAGGGCTACGAGGGGATCCATGGTGAAGGTTAATGGAATGAGAACGGCGATCCCCATGGTCGCAGACAAGCCGGGCAGGGCGCCGATGAAAACGCCGAGCGTCGTGCCAACGGCCATGGACAGCAACACTGGTGGTGAGAACAGGAGTGGTAACGCTGAAAGGATGTTTTCCCACATAACGAACACCTTATAAGAGACGCATGAGGAGCTCAGCGGGAAGTGGGCGGCTGAGCAGAACTATGAACACCAGGTAGATGAGCGCAGTGAACACGACGCCCGTCAGTACGAGCCACTTCCATTTGCGGTAGCCCAGTAAGAACCCCGTCAGCGGGACGAAAATCAGAAACGACGTGGTGAACCCGAGCCAGGGGGAAATCGCAATGAGAGCGATCGAAGCGATGACCAGTACCACGAAGCGTCGGACCTCGCCCTTTTGAAACTGGAGCGGCTCGGTGCGTTGCTGGCGGACGAGCACGAATGCCTTGGTAGCCCACATCACGAGCAGGAGTGTTAGCAGACTCAGTACGGCGGTGGGTAGATAGGCGGAGTCCCGGGGAAATTCCATGGCATACACGACACCTATCAGGCTCAGTCCGGCTCCCAACGAGGCTACCCCGAGTTCTATGCTGGCTTGACGCATGATCTCTCTCTCTAGAGATGGAGGGAACGGCACCGCCGCGAGGGCGTCGTCGCGGTACCGTCGAGTTTGGAGTGCGCCTTATTGCTCCGCCCAAGGCGACTCATCCCAAAGCGCCTGGAAGCGCTCTTGCGTGGTATTCAGCGTTTTTTGGTAGTCCTGCGGGTTCTGGTAATACAGTGGTAAGGACTGTTTGTCCGCCGCAGCTTGGAACTCCTCTTCTTGCATGGCTTCAGCGATAGCCTGCGACAGTTCGTTTATGATCTCGTCCGGTACACCGGCAGGAACGGCAATCCCGCGATTGGAGCCGATGACCAAGTCGTAGCCTTGCTCCTTGAGGGTTGGCACATCAGGCGCTTTCTCCCAGCGCTCTTCTGCTCCCTGTGCCAGCGTGCGAATGCGACCGGCCGCAGCATCTCTAGAGGCTTCGCCCATGTTGAAGATACCCAAATCGATATGCTGGCCCATCAGTGCCTTGCGGACGTCTGATGAGCCTGGGAAGGGCACGTGGGTCATTTGTACGCCGGCCTGACGTTCAAGGGCCAAGGCGGCGAGATGGTCGTCCGAGCCGACGCCCGTGGTGCCATAGGAAATATCCCCAGGGTGCGCCTTGGCGTATTCGATCAGATCCTCCAGCGTCTTGAACTGGCTGTCAGGGTGCACATTAAACCCGGCGGGATCGTCGATGACGCTTGCTACAGGCGTGAAATCCTCCATCTCGTAGCGGGTATCCCGCTGGATGGGGATCGTGATCACGTTGGGCGTGTTGATGAAGCCAATGGTGTAGCCATCGGGCTTGGCGCTGGCTAACTCCGTAAAGCCGACCTCTCCGCCGGCACCAGGGCGGTTAACCACGGTAATGTCCGCTCCGAGGTGCTCCTCTAGGTAAGACACAAGAGTTCGCGCCGCGATATCTGTACCGCCTCCGGCTGAGTAGGCCACGATCATTTCCACTGGACGCTCGGGATAATCCGCCAGGGCAGGGCTTGCGATCAGTGTGGTTGTGCCGAAAACGAGCAGTATTTTGCTGAGGCTGTTTTTCACCTTGCTCTCCTTCGATTATCGATGATTGTTCTTGTCTACACACAATTCATCCAAGCACAGGACTTTCGACCCGACAAGCGACACTTTGTATCTTTTCCTATCGAGCCCTTTTTGCATTAATAACTTATTATTTTATATGATTAATTTTTTTTATTAAACTTTTGTCTAAATGGCATTTCTTTTTGTTCGTGTAGACAGGCTCTATAAATTGTACTTTTATTGTTTTCTAAGAAAGGAGTCCTGATCATGCATATCGCGCTGATAGGTTGTGGGGAAGTGGGGCGTTGTCTGGCCGCTGCCCTTGGTTCCGTTGATAAGGTCGAACTCACTATTTGCGAGAAGAACGAAACACCCGCCACGAAAGCATTTATCCAGTCCCAGCATGCTACGAGCCGTGTCTCGCTGGGTGATTGGCTGATGGAATGCGACGCGGTTTTCAGCTGTGTGGTGGGGACATGTGCACAGGAGGTTGCGGAAGAGGCCGCAGGCAGGATGCGCTCCGGCGCGGCGTATCTGGACATTACGACAGCGCCACCACGGGCCATGCAAAACGCGTCGAGGTCATTTGCCGAGAAAGGCATCGGCTTCGTGGATGCCGCGATCATGGGAGCGATCGCCTCGAATGGCATCGCCACGCCGCTATTGATTGTCGGCGACACGTCAATGCCGACAGTCTGCGAGACGCTGCGGCTCCTGGAGTATGTCGGTGCGCCGGTGCACGTCTTGGAAGACGGCAGGGCCGGTGATGCGGCCACGCTAAAGCTACTGCGCAGCGTGTTTACCAAGGGCATGGAGGCCTTGGCGGTGGAGTGCCTGGTCTGCGCGGAGCATTTCGGCGTACGCGATCGGCTCTATGACATCCTCGGCGATATCGACCGTGCCCCGCTTAAGGATTTCCTCAACATGCTGGTGACAACGCATCTATTGCATGCCGAACGCCGCTGGCATGAGGTCGACAATGCGATCGCCCAGCTCGAAGCTGCCGAGCTGCCTCCCCGGGTGATGCTTGGTGTGCGCGAGGTCTTCGAGCGCACGGCGCAGGCTGAATGGAAAAAACACAACGACGATGCCTTGAGCGTGAGCGTTGAGGATGCCCTGGTGGCGCTCAAGGCGATTACCCAGCGTGACGGCCAGCACCATCCTGCTTGATGGCTTTCACTCTCTCACTCTCCCTCCCTCAATAGGAGACAGTCAACGATGCCAACTCAAGAACAACTGGCGACACTGCAAGCGTTCGGTACAGCGACGATTCATGAAGCCCAGGGGCAAATGGGGGCCATGGCTTCCCATATAAAACCACTGGACCCCTCACGGCGTTTGGTGGGCCGTGCGCTGACCGTGGATTGCTACCCGTGCGATAACCTCATGATTCACTACGCCATCACTCAGGCTCAACCGGGCGATGTACTGATCATAGACGCCAAGGGGTTCACCGAGGGCGGTCCATGGGGGGACATTCTCACCCTGGCGGCCCATAAAGCGGGTATCAAAGGGCTAGTGATCGATGGCATGGTGCGTGACGCTGAAACCATCATCGAGTTCGGGTTCCCGGTCTTTTCAAAAGGCCTCTCCATCAAGGCGACCAACAAGGCGCAGCCGGGACGCGTCAATGTGCCGGTCATTTGTGGCGGTGTGACGGTCAACCCGGGCGACATCATCGTCGGCGACCGGGATGGCATCGTGGTGGTGAGCCCTGGTCGAGTCGCCGAGGTGATCGAGGCCTCGCAGGCCCGCGAAGACAAGGAAGACCGCATGCGTCAGCAGTTGGAGCAGGGCAAGACCACGTTGGAGCTGCTCAATCTCGACCCGGTGCTCGAGCGCATCGGCGTGCGCTGAACCGTCCGACGCCAAGGGCCGGGCGACGCTCGGCCTGCAACGACATCGTGATTCTTCTTCGATGGCAACAGGATGGTTTCATGCGGACACTAGCGAGGCTCAGAGACGCCGTCTCGTGGCAGGCTCCGGCCGTGGCCCGGCAGGATCGGCGTCTCGCGACGATACTCAATTTGCACGATTTCGAACGTGCCGCACGTCGGCACTTGCCGCATGCGATCTTTTCCTATATCGCCAATGCGGCGGAAGATGGCAAGTCCCAGCGGGCAAACGCCAACGCTTTCGATGCCTACGGCTTCGTGCCACGAATACTCGTCGATATTTCCCGAACGTGTCAGACCACCACGGTGCTCGGTATCACGTTCCGTGCCCCCTTCGGTATCGCGCCGATGGGACTTAGCGCGCTCTCAGCCTATCGCGGGGATCTGGTGCTGGCCAAGGCCGCGCATCGGGCGGGAATCCCCATGATCATGAGCGGCTCTTCGCTGATTCCTTTGGAGGAGGTCACAGGCTTTGGCGACTCTGTCTGGTTTCAGGCCTATCTCCCCACTGGCAGAGAGGGAATCCGAGCCCTCGTGGAGCGAGTCGGGGCGGCAGGGTTCCAGCACCTGGTCATTACCCTGGACACTCCCGTGGCGACCAACCCGGAGAATAACCGCCGTGCTGGGTTTTCCTCCCCGCTGCGACCCAGCCTAAAGCTGGCCTGGGATGGGCTCAGCCACCCTCGTTGGCTCGTCAATACCTTCTTCAAGACGCTCGTCCATCATGGGATGCCCTATTTCGAGAACAACTATGCCACGCGTGGCGCGCCAATCTTCTCGCCCCATGTCAATCGCGACATCTCCGACCGGGGGCATCTCGATTGGGACGACATGGCGTTCATCCGAGAACGTTGGCCGGGCAAGCTGATCCTCAAAGGTGTGTTGCATCCCGACGATGCGCTCAGGGCGTCTCGACTTGGCGTCGATGGTCTCATCGTCTCCAATCACGGCGGGCGCCAGCTGGATGGCGCCGTCGCGCCTCTGAGCGTATTGCCGGAGATCGTAGAGGCGGTGGGCGACATGCCGGTGATGATCGATAGTGGCTTCCGCCGCGGCACCGATGTGCTGAAGGCACTGGCGCTGGGCGCGCGATTCGTCTTCGTCGGACGTCCATTCGGCTATGCGGCAGCGTGTGCTGGTGAAGCTGGCGTCACTCACGGCACGGAGCTCTTGGCCGCCGAGATAGCGCGGGATATGGCCCTGCTGGGGATTACCGATCTCTCTCAACTGCATACCGGCCACCTTCGACGGCTCTCGGGCTGATGCTGGCGTGGCGTCGCATAGATACAACGATAATTTCCCGACACAAGGAGCAAGCTTTGGCTTTCCAACCAGAATCGACGGCACGAGGGGCTTTATCGGCTCTTCCCAAATCCGTGATCCGACTGAACGTGTGGTATCACCCGGCGATGCAAGCCGTGTTCGATGCCCATCCCGACTACGTTCTGACCACGATCGATCGCGGCGCGGATGAGTGCACCATCGCCGACGCGTTGGAACAGGCCCATGCGTACCAGATTTCTTCCGCCAAGGATGAAACCCCTGCGCGCTGGCTGGCCAACGCAGACCTGCTCGCGCGTGCCCCCTATTTACTTTGCGTATCGGCGTCCGGTTCCGGCTACGACACGGTGGATGTCGAAGCGTGTACACGGGCCGGCGTGTTGGTGGTGTCTCAGTCAGGTGCCAACGCCCAGTCGGTGGCGGAGCACACCCTCGGGCTGATGATCGGCGTTTCTAAACGCCTCACCGAAACCGATCGCCGTCTACGGTGCGAGCGTGGCTTCAGCCGGGAAGACGTGATGGGGCATGAGATATCGGGGAGGACCTTGGGGGTGGTGGGCATCGGTCACATCGGACGGCGAGTTGCCGCTCTGGCTCGGGCGTTCGACATGCGCGTCATCGCATGCGACCCGGCACTGGATGAGGCAACGGTGGCCGAACGTGGCGCACAGAAGGTCACGATGGCGACACTCCTGGACGAGGCCGATTATGTCTCGCTGCACTGTCCGCGTAATGCCGAGACGCTAGAGTTAATGGATGCCGAGGCATTCCAGGCCATGAAACCCGGCGCGGTATTCATCACCACTGCTCGGGGCGGTATCCATTCGGAACGCGCCTTGATCGACGCGCTGCAATGCGGGCATTTGGGTGGGGCGGGTGTCGACGTGTGGGATGTCGAACCTCCGTCGCTCGATCATCCGCTGCTTGCCATGCATAACGTGGTAGCCACCTACCATACCGCTGGGGTAACGCACGAAGCGCGCCGCAATGTCGCCTCCTGGGCGGCTGAGCAGATCATTCATACCCTAGACGGCCACGTCCCGTCGCGCCTCGTCAACCCTGAAGCCTGGCCAAAGTTCGCAGATCGTTACGAAGGCCTTTTGGGTATCCGGCCTACAGGTGCGCCATAGCAACGAACCTATAATGATGAGTCCCGGCAATAGCCAGGGCTCATCAACCAAGTCAGTAAGTCTTCACACCCGCTTAATCTCTCACGCCTCCTGCAAATCAAAATCCGGCACGGCCTTCCTGAACAGCCTCGTCAGATAAAGAAGATAAGCAAATCCCACCGCGACCCAGGTCAGGCCAACCTCGAAGGTGGTGGTCGAGAGGCTGGTCCATAGCCACACGGTGAGCAGAAAGCCGATGCCGGGCAGCAGGCCGTAGCGGATCATGTCGCTGCCGCCGCGCTGGTGCTCATCGATGAGGAAGTGCTTGATCACCGAGAGGTTGACGAAGGAGAAGGCGACCAGCGCGCCGAAGCTGATCATGGTGGCGGCGAGCGAGAGGCTGATGACCAGCGCGAGCAGCGAGATGCCGCCGACGACCAGGGTGGCGCCGATGGGTGTGGCGTAGCGCCGGCTGATCTTGCCGAAGACGCTTCTGGGCAGCACATTGTCGCGGCCCATGGCGAACAGGATGCGCGAGACGCTGGCTTGCGATGCCATGGCCGAGGCAACGCAGCCGGCGACGTAGGCGGCGGTAAAGAAGGTGACCATGAAGATGCCGCCGGCACGCTGCATGACGTCTACGGCGGCAGAGTCGGCGCTGCCGAAGTTCTGCCAGTCGGGAAAGATGATGTGCCCGGCCCAGGAGGTGACGATGTAGATTGCGCCGCCGATCAGCGTGCAGAGCATGATGGCGCGGGGAATGTCTCGGGTCGGCTCGCGGGTCTCCTCGGAGAGTGTCGAAACGGCGTCGAAGCCGAGAAACGATAGGCACAGGATGGCGGCGCCAGCCAGAATCGCCGGAAGCGCCATGTCCTCGCTGTAGAAGGGCGAGAGCAGGGAAGGCGCGTCGGCGCTGCCCAGTGCACTCAACGAGATGGCGATGAACACGCCGAGAAAGACGATCTGGAAGGCGATGATCAGGAAGTTCATCTTCGCCACCAGCCGAATGCCGAGGATGTTCAGCGTCGTGACCAGCGCGATGGCGCCGACGATCCACACGGCCTCCGGCACGGTGGGGAAGTATTCCTTCATGTAGATGCCGATCACCAGGTAGTTGATCATCGGCAGGAAGATGTAATCCAGCAGTAGCGTCCAGCCGACCATGAAACCGGCAGGGCCGCCGAAGGCGCGGCGCGTGTAGGTGTAGGCTGAGCCGGCTGCCGGAAAAGCCTCGACCATGCGCCCGTAGCTGTAGGCGGTGAAGAACATCGCCGCCAGGGTGACGATATAGGCGGTGGGCAGGTGCCCGGCGGTCTCCTGGGTGACCACGCCGTAGGTGGTGAACACGGTCAACGGCACCATGTAGGCGAGGCCGAAGAATACCAGCGAGGGCAGGCCGAGGATGCGCTTGAGCGACTTGTCGCCGCCGTGGTGGGTTGCCGTGTTCGTCGTCATCGTTGCCAGTACCTGTTGTAGTTGCTTTTGGTGCGAAGCCTGACGGGCGTGCTATCGATGTCGGGCGCGATCAGGTGCCTTCGAACCCCGTCAGCACATTGACGGTATTGATGCCGATTTCTTCCACGGCGTAGCCGCCCTCGAGCAGGAAGGTGGTGGGAATGCCCAAGGCTTTCAGCCGGCGCCCGCAGTCGATGTAATCCTCGCTCTTCAGCTTGAAGGAGCTGATCGGATCGTTCTCGAAGGTATCGACGCCGAGCGAGACGATCAGTATTTCCGCTTGGTAGGCGGCGATGCGCTGGATGGCATCGTCGAGCGTGCTTGCCCAGGTGGCGTAGTCGGTACCGCTGGGTAGCGGATAGTTGACGTTGAAGCCTTCGCCCTTGCCGCGCCCGGTCTCGTCGGCGAAGCCGAGGAAGTAGGGGAATTCGTCGCGCGGATCGCCGTGCAGCGAGAGGAACAGCACGTCGTCACGCTCATAGAAGATGTCCTGAGTGCCGTTGCCGTGATGGAAATCGATATCCAGGATCGCGACCTTCTTCATGCCGTTATTCAGCGCATGCTGCGCGGCAATCGCGGCGTTGTTGAAGAAACAGTAGCCGCCGAACTGATCGACGGCGGCATGATGGCCGGGCGGGCGGCATAGGCCGAAGGCGGGTTCGCCGGTGCGCATGACGTGATCCAGCGCCGAGAGGGCGATGTCCTTGCTAGCTTGCGCGGCCGCGAAGGTACCGAGGCATAGCGAGGTTTCCGCCGCCAGGGCGTAGTAGCCGATCCTGCCGTCGATGTTGGCCGGGATCACGTCATCGCGCAGGCGTCGGGTCGGCCAGATCGACGGGATCGGTTCGCCCTTGAAGCCGGCCGCCGCCCAGTCGTCGCAAGCGTTCTCGAGGAATTCAATGTAACGTCGATCGTGAACGGCGAGTACCGGATCGAGGCCGTAGGCATCGGGGCTGCGAATCTCGCCGAGGCCAACCTTGCGCACGCGATCGATGACGATATCGACCCGCTCGGGGCATTCGAATGGCGCAACCAACTCGCCGGCGTGCAGTTCGGTCTTGGCTTGGCGCTTCTTGGTGTCTTCCGAGTGAAAGGTCAGCATGATGCTTCCTTATTGTGGGCTGGCGTCGGTGTCGGGTAATTGGAAATGGCGAATGCGCTGATCCTTCGCATCGTTCTGGTCGACGAGTGGGATGCGTCGATCCGCAAGATAATCGTAGGTGCCTCGGGCGGTGCGATTGAGCGAGAAATCGATTGCGGCGTGAGTCGAGCCTTCTTCGCGCTGAAGCTGAGCAAGGCACTCGCCGTTGGGCGCGAACACGGCACTGCCACCGGCGAAGGTGTAACCCGCGCCTGTGCCGCACCGATTGGCCATGGCGACGAAACACTGGTTCTCGATGGCGCGGGCCCGGGCCAGATGATGATGCACGGGCTCGTAAGGATCCATGTTGCCATTGGTGATGACGATCAGCTCGGCGCCCAGCGTGGCGAGGGCGCGCGCCGTCTCGGGGAACTCCAGGTCGTAGCAGATCATCAGGCCGATGCGCCGGCCGCGCCACTCGACGCAAACGAGACGATCGCCGGGTGTGACCAGGGCGCGCTCGTCGGTCCACAGATGGGTCTTGCGATAATGCAGGAGAATGCCGTCTTCGGGGGTGATCAGCACGCTGGCATTGAAACAGCCATCGGCGTCGTCCCGCTCGAGAAAGCCGAGGGCGATGGCGAGATTCTGCCGCTCCGCCGCCTGATGTAAGGTATGGAAGACGGGATCGTTGGGTGAAATCGCGCGGCTGGCGGCGGCGCCCTGTTCGGCGAAGCCGGTCAGGTGTGTCTCGGGAAAGATGATGAGATCGGTGTCTTCCCGAGCCCGTTCGATGTACGCCAGCGCCAAGCCGAGATTTGCGTCGAGGTCACCTTCGATACCGGGAACCTGCGCCAGCTCGATGTTCATTGACGACCTCCTCCGCGAGCGGAAAACGTTTATTCGATGATCGAGGCGAAATAATCGTTCGCCCTGGTGAGCGCGGGTTTGATCAAGGGCGCCGGCCTGGCGCGTTGCATCAGTGCCTCTTCACCAGCGTAGCTGTAGGTGATCGTTTGGGCGGCAAGCCAGCGCAGCGGCTCGGGCTCCCAGCGCTTGATCAACTGGCGGTGGCCGGCGCCCACGAAGGCCCAGGGCATGCGCGCCAGTTCGCAGTCGCGTTCGAGAATCAGATCGGCCAGGGTGCGGCCGAACAGGTGCGAGGCGGCGACGCCTTCACCAGCATAGCCGCCGGCGGTGGCGATGCCCTTTTCTCGATCGAGAATCGCATGCGGCCGAAAGTTGCGTGATAGCCCCAGCGAGCCGCCCCAGCCGTAGTCAATCTTCACTCCCTTCAGTACGGGGAATAAATCCACCAGCAGGTCGCGGCGCATGCGGATGTCGTCTTGCGTGATGGCCATGTCGTGCTTGGGCTTGGCGCCAAAACGATAGCTGCCGCGAGCGCCGAAGACGATGCGCCCGTCGGCGCTGCGATGGCCGTAGTTGATCAGGCGGCTGGCATCGGCGAAGGCTGGGCGCTCGGCCATGCCGATCTCTTGCCAGAGCTCATCCGACAGCGGCTCGGTGGCGATCACCAGGCTCTGCACCGGGATGACGTGGCGCTTGAAATCATGCAGACGCTCGGCGTAGCCCTCCATGGCGCAGACGATGGTCGTCGCCTCGACGGCGCCCTCGTGAGTGCTTACTTTCCGTCGGCCCAGCGTGGTAACGCGGCTGTGCTCGTAGATCGTCACGCCCAGGCGTTCGACGGCCTCGGCCAGGCCGGTGACCAGCTTGGCCGGATTGATGGTGGCGACCTGGCGATGGTGGATGCCGCCGTAGCCATTGCGAAAGCGCGCTTTCTGCGCCAGTTGTTCGGCATCGAGCCAGTAACAGTCCGTCTCGCTGTGGCCGAGTTCGTGCAGATGCGCCAGGTAATTCTTCTGGATGGAGATCTGATCCGGGTAGCGCGCCGCGGCGTAGAGCGCGCCGCCCTTGTTGAAATCCGCCTGGATGTTTTCGCGCTCCAGCACCTTGCCGATCTCGTCGACGTTGTCGGCGACGACGCGACAGCAGTCACGCCGCTGCGCCGCGGGCAGGTCGCCGATATGGCGCTCCAGCCCGGCGAGGTTGCCCACCACCCAGCCGCCGTTGCGCCCGGAGGCGCCGTGGCCGACGTGCTCGGCCTCGATCACGACGATATCGAGCGCGGGCGCGAGTGTCTTCAGGTAGTAGGCGCTCCACAGCCCGGTGAAGCCGGCGCCGACAATGGCCACGTCGGCCTGGATTCGCGCCTCCAGCCGTGGGCGCGGCGTGGTGCGCTCAACGATGGTCGAGGTCCAGAAGTTGGCTTGGGTGTCGGAGTTCATCGCTTTCCCATCAAATCGTATAGCCCAGCACGATATAGGCGGTGGCGGCGAGCGCCGCCGCCAGCAGGGCGTAGGGCAACTGGGTCCAGGCGTGCTGGAACGGCGTACAACCGGTGGCCTGGGCAGTCAATACCGTGGCGTCCGAGTAGAAACAGGCGTGGCTGCCGAAGGTGCTGGCCGAGAGGGTGGCGCCGATCACCAGCGTCATGTCCGCGCCCACGGCATTGGCCAGCGAGGTGACGATGGGCAGGATGATCACGAACACGCCCCAGTTGGAGCCGGTGGCGAACGACACCGAGGCCATCACGGTGAAGATGATGACGGGCAGCAGTTCGGCGCTGATCAGCGGTTCGGCGGTGGTGATCACGTACTCGGTGAGGCCGAGCGTGGTGTTGACTTCGTTGAGCAGGAAGGCCGCCACCAGGATCGCCAGTGGGTCGATCATGCTCTTGAAGCCTTCGAGGGCATTGTCGAAGGTTTCGCCTGGCTTGAGGATGCGCAGAGCGATCAGGGCGACGACCATCCAGGCTAGGGTGATGTAGAGGCCCTTGAGGAAGTCGAGGTCGAAGTACCAGGTGAAGAAGGCCAGCGATGCCATGGGCAGGATGAACATCCAGAGATTGCCCCTGACACCGGTCCGAGGCTCTAGGTGGGCGATTTCCTCATCAATATGCTCGGCGCCTGGCGGCACGCTCTTGTCCTCCTCCCTGGCGCGCCGCTCGGCCTTCTTCATGGCGCCCATCAGCGGAATCTTACCGCTGATGACGATCGGCACCATGGCCACCGCGATCCATGGATAGAACATGTACGGGACCGACTGGACATAAGTCCACACGCCCTGGCCGGCATCGGCCACGCCATTTTCCTCGAGCAGTGCGCCGAAGAATACCGCCCAGGTGGAAATCGGGATGATCACGCTGACCGGCGCCGCCGTGGAGTCGACCACATAAGCGAGCATCTCGCGCGATACCTTGTAGCGGTCGGTGAGCTTGCGCATCGAGGTGCCGATGGCCAGCGAGTTCAGGTAGTCGTCGACGAACAGGATGATGCCCATCACCCACGAAGCTAGCAGGGAGGATCGCCGGCCGGTGGCGAAGCGCGTGAGGCTGGTGGCGAAGGCCTGCGAGGCGCCCGAACGCAATAGCAGCGCGATGACGCTACCCATAAGGCCACATACCAGGATGACCCAGGCTACGGTGCCGTTGGTCATCACCGCGAGCGAATCCTCGGCCAGGCTACCGAGGATGTTGCCGGGGGCAATCATCACGGTGCCGACGACGGCGCCGAAGATCAGTGGTTCAAGAGCGCGTCGCGACCATAGGGCGAGTATCAGTACGATCGCCGTTGGGAGCAGGATGAGCGGGCCGTTATATTCCATCGTCTCTCACCTTTGAGGGCTTGTTGTTGTGCTTCTTCTTGGTGGGTTGAGTTTTCGACTAGCGTAATTTTTCGAGCAACTGGTAGTACCACATGCCAGCGGCGAGCAGGGCGTTACCGAGGCGGTCGTTGAGTGGTATGCGGACATGCCTTACCTTGGCGAAGGTATCGAATTCCTCGAGCGTGCCACCGACGGCATTGGCCATGATCTCGCCGACGATGTGCGAGGTGGCGATGCCGTGCCCCGAATAGCCTTGCGCGTAATAGACGTTGTCGGAAAGCTTGCCGAGCTGGGGGATGCGGTTGATGACGATGCCGGCCATGCCCTGCCACTGGAAGTCGATAGCGACGCCCTTGAGCTGGGGAAAGGTATGCTCGAGTCTTGGGCGGAGTTCAGCGGAAATATCTTCGGAGTCCCTGCCCGAGTAGTTGGCGCCGCCACCGAACAGCAGGCGCTTGTCGGCGGTCAATCGGTAATAATCGAGTACGAAACGTGTATCGTAAACGGCCAGATCATCCGGGTTGATCGCCTGGGCGAGTTCGGAAGATAGTGGTGCAGTGGTGACGATACCCAGCGCCGCCGGAAACAGCTTGCCACTGAGTTTCTTGCGCTCGAGCCGGTGATAGGCGTTGCCGGCGAGGATCACGCTGTCAGCCTTTACGCGACCCCGCTCGCCGACGACAACGGGCTGCTCGCCATGCTCGATATCGATGACCGGAGAGTGCTCGAAGATCAGCGTGCCCAAGCCCGCCGCCGCGCGGGCTTCGCCCAGGCACAGGTTGAGCGGGTGCAGGTGCATGTTGTAGTCGTTGCGAATGGCGCCATGATAGAGCTCGGTGCCGACGACATGGCGCGTGGCCTCGGCATCGAGCCACTGCACATGTTCACCGATGGCGTGCTGCTGCGATTCCTCGAAGTCCTTTCTGAGCGCCTTTACATGGCTCGGCTTGTAGGCCGCCTGTAGATGGCCATGCTTGAGATCGCAGGCGATACCATACTTGGCGACGCGCTCCTTGATGATCCGGTGGCCGCGCCAGCGCAGGTTCCAGACGAAATTCGCGGCCTCGTCACCGAGTGTCTTGCGCATCTGCTTGGCCATGGCGTCCTGGCCGGAGAGGCTGCCGGTGACCTGACCGCCGTTGCGCCCACTGGCGCCCCAGCCAATCTTGTTGGCTTCGACGATGGCCACGCGATAGCCGCGCTCGGCGAGTTCGACCGCGCTGGCCACCCCGGTGAAGCCGCCGCCGACAATCGCCACGTCCACGCGGTGCTCGCCTTCCAGCTCCGGGTAAGCGGATTCCTGAGCGATCGATGCCGTGTAATACGACGCGCAGCGTTCTCGAGTCATGATGCCTCCGCATGGAGACATCCGGTTTGCGTGGCGCAAGGTGTCTGTTGCATAGAGAGATTCACGATGTTTGTTTTTGGGGTATGCTGTGATCACACATGTGTGATCACACTAGCAGAGGCTCGACGGGCTCACAAGGCAGCGCGTGGAAGCCGCTGCGCTATAACTGCGTTAAGGTAAGAGGATATTTACAAACTACTGCGCTAGGCCATGCCGTGTTGAAATCAGCCTCGGGCGCGAGTCCGATAAAAATACTCATTTACTGTCTGTAAACTCCGCTTTTTCGGCTGATTCCGCCTTGCCTGGCCGTCGCTCGTTACTTTTGTAAACACCCTCTAGATGGACGACGAAATGACGGTGCCCGCATGACCACGGAATTGACTGCCAACCGAGATGCGTTCTCGCCCGATACCGCCTCCACCCGGTTGCACCATGCGCTGCGCGTGCGAATGTGCGAAGGGGACTTTACTCCCGGCGAGGTGATCTCGATTCGGCGCATCGCCGCGCAGTACGGCACCAGCGCGATGCCAGCCAGGGAAGCCGTGCGCTGGTTGGTGACGGAAGGGGCGCTGGAATTCTCCGATAGCCGAAAGATCATCGTTCCCGCCTTGAATCGCGAGCGTTTTCACGAGGTGTTGTATGCGCGCAAGAACCTGGAAACCGAGATATCACGCCGCGCCTTTGCCAACATTACCGACAGGGATGTCGACGAGCTGAAGCGTATCGATGAGCGTATCGATACCGCCATCGACCAAGCCGATATCCTTCGCTATATGCGCGGCAATTATCAGTTTCATTTTCATATCTACCGGCTTAGTTACTCGCGCGTCTTGCTGCCGTTGGTAGAGATATTATGGTTACAGTATGGGCCGAGCATGCGTTATATCTGCACGCGTTGGGGCGCATCGAGTATTGCCGACGACCATCACCGTGAAGTGACTCAGGCACTGTCGCGCGGCGATCGCGAGGCGTTTTGCCAGGCGATCGCCGCGGATATTGAGCAGGGCATGATGCTGTTGAGTTAGGCTTTGCCTGGAAAGTGCCTGCGCTTGCCGATACGGCGTTAAAAATCGGCTCAAGGTGCTCATTTACAATGCGTAAACTCCGCCCTCTCGCCGATTTTTGCCTTGCCTGGGCTTCGCTCGTCGACTTTCAAGACAAAGCCTGGACTATTAGGGGTCGGATGAACCCGTGAACGCCTCGAACACTTCCGCGCCGGTCATGCTTTTGGTCGAGTTGGCGAAGGCGTAATAATCCGGTTTCTCGTCGATGAAGATCTGTTGGTCCAGGATCCAGGACTTGTCGCCATCGATCAATCCGGCGGGAATCGCATAGTGGCCACCTTCTTGGATACCTTCCTTCAAGCGGTAGAACAGGTGGGTGCCGCATTGGCGGCAGAAGCCGCGTTCGGCCCACTCGGAAGACCCGTAAACGCCGACGTTTTCCTCGCCGCTGATATTGACCTGTTGGTCGCTCTCGATGGCCAGAAAGGGGCCTCCGCCCCATTTCTGGCACATATGACAGTGGCAGGCACTCACATCATGACTGTTGAGCGTGACGCTCAGGCTGACGGCACCGCACAGGCAAGCGCCTTGGCATTCATTGGTTGCTGACATCGATGCTTTTCCTCTTGTCGGTTGAAGGTAGGCCAACCACACGGTCGATTCCGCTTCCGCACGAAACCCAGTGTAGTCATGAATGCTCGGATAGCGTGACCCGATTGGCTCCGTTCCCGCTATTGCCAATGGAGGACGCTTGGCGACGCCGCTCCCGGCGACAACTCAGCGCCTTGATGGCATCTTCACGCAGCGGCAACTGCAGCGCCCACTCGATCTCCTCCCGGCAATGGCCCATGTCCGCGAGAATATGGTCGTCGTAATCGAGCAGGTACAGGAAGCGTTGGCGAAACTGCCGGCGGCGAACCCAGGAGCGGACCCAGTTTTCCAGCGCATTGATCAGCTTCAATGGTGGCATGGCCGGCATATAGAAATCCGGCATAGGCGGCTGGGTCGGTTGTTTTGCGTCGCGTGGTAGGCGACAGGCCCGGTTGAGGTCACACATGACGACACCTCCCTTATGGCCGCTCGATTGGTCGAGGCAGCCGGTTTGCGGGTTGTAAATGAATGAGGGTCGCGACCTCGGGAATCAGAATGGCTCGCCGAGTTTGTTCAATCAAACGAAAAGAACTACATTCAAGATTAAGAAAATTTGAAAGGTTATCGTCATGACGCTTCCTGCCTTCCCGGTCAGCAACACTGCCTTGCCGCTTCTGGATTCGGACGTGTTGCGCACGTTCGTCGCCATCGCGGAAAGCGGTAGCTTCACCCGCGCCGCAAGGCAGGTCTTTCGCACGCCGTCGGCCCTGAGCATGCAGATCAAGCGCCTGGAAGAAACGCTGGGGCAGTCCCTTTTCGTGCGCGAGGCGCGCCAGGTGAGGCTGACCCCCGAGGGAGAGGTGCTGCTGAGTTACGGGCGTCGCCTGCTCAAGCTCAACGAAGAGGCGGTGACGCATTTTCTCACGCCGCCGCTGGAGGGCACGGTGCGCTTTGGCACGCCCGACGATGTGGGATCGCGTATCCTGCCTCGGGTTCTTGCGCAATTCGCCCGTTCGCACCCGGCAGTGCAGGTCGAAGTCGTCGTCGGTCGCAGTATCGACATGCTCGAGCGGTTGGATAGGGGGGAGCTCGACCTGGCGCTGGTAACCGCCGGCAACGAGGGCCTGGATTCGGCGCGTGGCGAGATCGTGCACACCGAGCCACTGGCCTGGGCGTGTCTTGACGGCGGCGTCGCGCACGAGCGCTCGCCGTTGCCGCTGGCATTGGCCAATCAGGGCTGTGCCTGGCGGGCGATGGCGCTATCGGCCCTGGATCGCAGTGGCGTGGACTATCGAGTCGCCTACACCAGCGAAAACTGCGCCGGGCAGGAGGCGGCGCTGCTGGCCGATCTGGCGGTGGCTCCGTTATCGCTCAGCCTGATTCGCGCACCGCTACGCAAGCTGGAAGCGAATGCCGGACTGCCATCGATTGGCGAGTACCAGATTCTGCTGATTCGTGGGGCCGGCACCAGTTCGGCCGGCGAGGTGCTGGCGGGGCATGTCGCCGAGGCGTTTCGCGACCTTCGCTAATTCTTCCCAATTGGTTTTTTCAAACTGTCGATCTCACCCTTTGCCAAACGACTATACGTTGTATTGGGCGCTAGGCTGCGATGCGTAGCGTCAATCTTCGTTGGCAAGCGAGAGGAGGCGAGATCGTGGACAACATCGACAGCAACTCACCACGGGTGGTGTCGCGGGAGGAATGGTTACAAGCCCGCAAGGACCTGCTGGCCAAGGAGAAGGAGCTGACCCACCTGGGCGACCGGGTGAGTGCCGCGCGCCGCGCGTTGCCGTGGGTCAAGGTCGAGAAGCAGTACGAGTTCGATACCCCGGAAGGCAAACGCACGCTCGCCGAGCTGTTCGACGGTCGCAGTCAGTTGATCGTCTATCACTTCATGTTCGGTCCCGGCTGGGAAGAGGGCTGCGGTGGCTGCTCGTTCCTGGCCGACCACATCGACGGCGCCAACCTGCACCTGGCACATCACGATGTGACGCTGCTGGCGGTATCGCGGGCGCCATTGGCCGAGTTCGCGCCGTTCAAGCAGCGCATGGGTTGGCGCTTCAATTGGGTGTCATCCCATGGCAGCGACTTCAACTACGACTATCACGCCTCAGCCACCCCGGAGGATATCGCCGCGGGCACGGTCTATTACAACTTCGAACGCAGCCAGAATCCCGGCGAGGAAATGCACGGCATCAGCGTGTTCTACAAGGACGCTGCCGGCGACGTCTTTCACACCTATTCTTCCTATGCGCGGGGCGGCGACATCCTGCTCGGGGCGCATAACTATCTCGATCTGACGCCGAAGGGGCGCAACGAGCGCGGCACCATGGATTGGGTGCGTCATCACGATCGTTATGAGCAATGAGCGAGGCGGTATCCATGGGTCGATAAAACGTTCCTGGCGATTGTCGATTGCATGTGTCGCCGAGCGACTATTCAGTACCACTCAATGATCTGGAGTCCATCATGAAATATCTCTGTCTGGTCTATAGTGAAGAATCCGCTCTTCATGCCCTGCCCGATAGCCCGCGCGACGAGGAGTGCCTGGCCTACGCCGAGTCGGTGCATGAGAGCGGGCGGATGATCGCCGCCGAGGCGCTGGAATCGGTGCAGACCGCCACCACCGTGCGCGTGCGCAATGGCAAATCGACCATCACCGATGGGCCCTTCGCCGAAA
The DNA here is from genome assembly GCF_900102945.1 of Modicisalibacter muralis. Lineage (GTDB taxonomy): Bacteria > Pseudomonadota > Gammaproteobacteria > Pseudomonadales > Halomonadaceae > Modicisalibacter > Modicisalibacter muralis. The sequence continues at coordinate 26,142 of NZ_FNGI01000016.1, forward strand.
CCAAGGAGCAACTGGCCGGGTTCTATCTGGTCGATGCGCGGGATCTGAACGAGGCGATACAGATCGCCGCGAAAATTCCCGCAGCCCGCGTGGGCAGCGTCGAGGTGCGCCCGGTCAGGGAACTGGTGACGTCGGAACGACCCGAGGACGCACCGCTGGCCCAGAACGCAACACGTTGAGTCGAAAAGGAGAAACGACGATGCAGCTCAACCCTTACCTGTTTTTCAACGGCCAGTGCGAAGAGGCGTTCAAGCACTACGCTCAGTGCCTGGGTGGCAATCTCGATGCCCTGCATAGCTATGACGAGGCACCTGCGGCAGATGATTCGCCGTGTAACATGCCTGGCAAGATCATGCATGCGCGCCTGAGCGTCGGTAGCTGGGTGCTGATGGGCTCCGACAGTCCCGCCGAGCACTTCGAGCAACCGCAGGGCTTCGCGGTGACGGCAAATGTCGACGACCCGACAGAAGCGGAGCGTGTATTCCATGGCCTGGCCGAGGGCGGCACGGTACGCATGCCGATAGAGGAGACGTTCTGGGCCGTGCGCTTCGGGATGCTGGTCGATCGGTTCGGGATACCGTGGATGGTCAATTGCGAGAAGGCGGAATAACGACCCCGCGAACGATGAGCGAGCAATCGGCCCAACAGATGCGCGAGGTGGTGGACAGCGTCTACCGCAACGAGTCACGTCGCGTTCTCGCCACGTTAATTCGTCTGCTCGGCGACTTCGAACTCGCCGAGGAGGCGCTGCACGATGCCTTTGCCGCCGCCATGCAGCAGTGGCAACGCGATGGCGTGCCCGCCAATCCCCGCGCCTGGCTGGTCTCGGCGGGGCGTTTCAAGGCCATCGATAGCCTGCGCCGGCGTGCGCGATTCGATGCCTCGCAGACCGAGCTCGCCAGGCAGATAGAAGCCGATAACGAGGAGGCCGCGCCAGGGGAGGACGAAGATGTCGAAGACGACCGTCTGCGGCTGATCTTCACGTGCTGCCACCCGGCATTGCCACCCCATGCCCAGGTGGCGCTGACCCTGCGCGAAGTCTGCGGCTTGACCACCGAGGAGATCGCCCGCGCCTTTCTGACTACGCCGACCACGGTGGCCCAGCGCATTGTGCGCGCCAAGGCGAAGATTCGCGATGCGCGGATTCCCTATCAGGTACCCTCGCGGGACGCGTTGCCGGAACGCATGGATAGCGTGCTGCGTGTGGTCTATCTGGTGTTCAACGAAGGCTACTCGGCGTCTTTCGGCGAGTCGCTGACGCGTGACGATCTTTCCAGAGAAGCGATCCGCTTGGGCAGGTTGCTCGTCGAGTTGCTACCCGAGCCTGAAGCGATGGGGCTGCTGGCGCTGATGCTGTTGCACGAATCGCGCCGCTCGGCGCGCTTCACATCGGCGGGGGCGTTGATTCTGCTCAGCGACCAGGACCGTTCGCTGTGGGACATAGAGCGGATCGCCGAGGGTGGCGCCTTGGTAGAACGGGCGTTGTTATCGCGACGTTTCGGCCCTTATACGCTTCAGGCCGCCATCGCGGCGGTGCATGCCGAAGCCCCCAGCGCCGATGACACCGACTGGGAGCAGATCGTCGGACTCTACGACGTATTGGCTCGCGTGGAGTCGTCCCCGGTTATCGAATTGAACCGTGCCGTTGCCGTGGCCATGCACCATGGCCCTGCGGTGGGTCTGGCCATTATCGACGCGATTCTCGAACGTGGCGATCTGCTCGACTACCATTTGGCGCACGCCGCACGTGCCGATCTGTACCGCCGGCTAGGAAGAAACGGCGAAGCGCGAATCGCTTATCGGCGAGCGCTGGAACTTACCCGGCATCAACAGCAAGAACGCCAGTTTCTCGAGCAGCGGTTGAAAGAGTTACCTGGCTGAGTAGAGGCACGGCAGGCGACGACCTGCCGTGCCGGGTTTGCGTCAAGTTCGCGAGGTTGCGTCCTCGCGTTTCGGCGCCGGTGGCTGGGAGGGGTAGGGATATCGATCCTTGCGTCCAGGCACGCCGGGTGCGCGCTCCTGGGACAGAGCCCGCATCAGCCCCCAACACATGAATATCATGACGATGGAGAAGGGCAGGCCGGTCGCCACCGCGGCCGTCTGCAGCGGAGTCAATGCGGACGTTGCATTGCCTGTCGCGGCCCACCCGGCGGCTAGCAGTACCGCCGCCACGACCCCTTCGAGCACGGCCCAGAATAGGCGCTGTTGCCAGATAGGATTGGTATCTCCGCCATTGGTGAGCATATCCACGACCAGCGAACCGGAGTCGGACGACGTCGCGAAGAACAGCGCCACGACGATGATCGCCAGCAGCGACGCCAGCGTACCCAGGCTAGATAGGATGGGCAGCTGGTCCATCAGTATGAACATGGCGTCGGTGGTGCCGGCATTCGATAGCGGGTTGCTAGGGTCGTCGAGCAGATACTTCATGGCGCTGCCGCCGAAGATCGCGAACCAGACCACCGAAGCTCCGACGGGTGCCAGCAGCGTGCCGGCGATGAACTGGCGGATGGTGCGCCCGCGCGAGACCCGCGCGATGAACATGCCCACGAACGGTGACCAGGATATCCACCAACCCCAGTAGAACAGCGTCCAACTCGCGAGCCATTCGGAACCCGCTTCGGAGAACGAGTACATCTGGAAGCTGGTTTCGGGCAGGTGCTGGATATAGTAGCCCGTGCTGCTGACCATGAACTCGAGGATGAACACGCTCGGCCCGACGACGAACACGAATACCGCGAGCAGGATTGCCAGGTACATGTTGATCACCGACAAGCGGCGGATGCCGGCATCGACACCGAGCATGACCGAGCCAACGGCGACTGTGGTGATCAGGCCGATGATGATGACCTGTGAGGTGGCACTGATACTCAGTCCGAAGACCTCATTGAGACCGGCGTTGATCTGGGTCGCGCCAAGCCCCAGCGAGGTCGCCAGGCCGAACAGCGTGCCGAACACCGCCAGAATATCGATCGCGTTGCCTACCGGGCCATAAATGCCCTTGCCGATCAGCGGATACAGCGCCGAGGCCGGACGCATCGGCAGGTCCTTGCGATAGCAGAAATACCCCAGCGAGAGCCCCACGACGATATAGATCGCCCAGGGGTGAAATCCCCAATGGAACAAGGTGATGCCCATGGCCCGGAGCGCTGCCTGGCCGGTTCCACCCTCGCCGGTGGGCGGGCTGTTGAAGTGAAAGATGGGCTCGGCGACGCCATAGAAGACCAGCCCGATGCCCATGCCCGCCGTGAACAGCATGGAAAACCACGACCAGGTACTCCACTCCGGGCGGCTGTCGTCCGGACCCAGCCGGATGCGGCCCCAGGGGCTGAAGAGTATGGCCGCCACGATAACCAGAAAGGCGGTCGCGCTCAGCATGTACCACCAGCCGAATGACCGCGTAATCCAGGTGTTCGCCACGCCCGCGACCGAACCGAGCTGTGCTGGCGCCATGACGCCCCAGGCGACGAATGCCAGAATAACGACGGCTGAGATAATGAATACGGGTGGGTTGGTATGTTTTTGTAGGTAGGCTCGCATGTAGCGTTCTCCCCTTGACCCAGAATCAAGCTCCGCTAATGCAGTGTAGGGCATACGGAAACATGCTGCCGCCCAGGCTCGGTCAACGGCGTGGCCGTACGCGACGTGGGCCGTTCAGCGCACGACATCGGTGTACCCGACACCATGCGCTACATGGAACCGAAATCGGGATCAGAGCTTGCCAAGCACCGTCTCGGCGCTGCTCTGATCAACGCCCTTGGTATCCACGCCGAGATACTCGACGACGCCGTCGTCGGCAATCAGCGCGAAGCGCTTGCAACGAATGCCCATGCCGCCGCCGCTGGCATCAAGCTCCAATCCCAGCGCCTTGGCGAACTCGGCGTTGCCGTCGGCGAGCATGGTGATTTGCTGGGCGTTCTGGTCCTTCTGCCAGGCCCCCATCACGAAGGCGTCGTTGACCGCCATGCAAGCGATGGTATCCACGCCCTTGGCGAGGATATCGTCGGCCTTGATCACGAAGCCGGGCATGTGCGTGTTGGAGCAACCTGGCGTAAAGGCGCCGGGCACCGCGAACAGCACGACACGCTTGCCGCTGAACAGCTCGCCGGTGGAGATGTTCTCGGGGCCATTGGCACCGTTGGTCTTGAGGGTGACGTCGGGAATCTTGTCGCCTACGGAGATAGTCATCATGGCTTCCTTGTGAACGGTTATGGCACTAGCCACTGTAGCAAGCGGGTGGATGGCGGAAAAACAGGAGCGTATTGGCTCACGCTGGCACTATAGCTTGCTGCGAGCATGGCTACCGAGCCTTGCGACCATGGCAGCGTCTTTATGCAGACTAATGATAAAGTGGGCCCTGATGGGCGGGGGCAATTCGGTCGAGAGGACGCCATGGCCAAACGAAAAGGTGGAATTCGTCGCCGCAATGTCGAGAGCATTCGGTTGGCAGCGGAACGGGTGTTTGCCGAAAAAGGATATGCTGGGGCTTCCATGGGCGAGATTGCTCAGTTGGTAGAGATTCCCAAATCCAACGTGCATTATTACTTCTCCACCAAAGAAGACCTGTACCGCGAGGTGCTGCTCGGTTTGCTCGAAGTATGGAAACAGGATGCTCTATGCTTTGAGCTCTATGACGACCCGCGCATCGTGCTGTCGACCTACATTCGCGCCAAAATGGCGCATTCGCGGGATCGTGCCGCGGGGTCCAAGGTGTGGGCAGCGGAGGTGATGCAGGGAGCGCCGGTACTCGGCGATTGTCTGCGCGATAACCTCTACGAATGGGCCAAGCTCAAGGAAGCCAAGATCCGGGAATGGATCGATGATGGACGCATCCTGGCGGTCGATCCCTCCTACCTGCTCTACATGATCTGGGCCTCGACCCAGCACTATGCCGACTTCGATTACCAGATCAGCCTGCTCAACGATGAGGCGCCGCTCGACGATCTGCAGTTCGAACGCGCCGTGCAGTCGGTGACCAGCATCATCCTGCGGGGGATCGGTTTGTCTCCCTGACCATGTCCTCGCCTTTATGGCATCAAAAACCCGGAATCGCTTCCGGGTTTTTGATGCCGAATCGGTCTAGGCCGTTTCACGGAAGGGGTTGCGCGGGTCTTCGTTCCAGCTCATGTAGGGCTTGTCGCTGGGCTGGGGCACCATGGTGATGCAGTCCTGCACCGGGCAGGTGATTTGGCACAGATTGCAGCCCACGCACTCTTCCTCGATCACCTCGTAGCGACGGGTGCCGCTGGCATCGACCAGTTTGGCGATCGACTGGTGCGAGGTGTCCTCGCAGGCGATGTAGCAACGCCCGCATTCGATGCACTTGTCCTGGTCGATATGCGCGATGGTCTGGAAGTTCATGTCCAGATACTTCCAGTCAGTGGTGTTGCGCACCGCCTTACCCGAGAACTCGCTCAGGCTGCGGTAGCCTTTTTCCGCCATCCAACGCGCCAGGCCGTCCTGCATTTCGTCGACGATGCGAAAGCCGTGCAGCATGGCGGCGGTGCAGACCTGTACCGCGCCGGCACCCAGTGCGACGAACTCCGCCGCATCGCGCCAGTGGGAGATGCCGCCGATGCCGCAGATCGGCAGCTCGGCCGTTTCCGGGTCACGAGCGATCTCGGCGACCATGTTCATGGCGATGGGCTTGACCGCCGCACCGCAATAGCCGCCGTGGGTGCTCTGCGTGCCCACGGTGGGCTTGGCGACCATGTTGTCGAGATCCAGCGAGGTGATCGAGTTGATGGTATTGATCAGCGACACGGCGTCGGCCCCGCCACGCAGGGCGGCCCGAGCCGGGACGCGAATGTCGGTGATGTTGGGGGTGAGCTTGACGATCACCGGCAACGACGAATAGGTCTTGCACCAACGCGTGACCTGTTCGATCAGGTCGGGGTTCTGACCCACCGCGGCTCCCATGCCGCGTTCGGGCATGCCGTGGGGGCAGCCGAGGTTGAGCTCGATGCCGTTCGCGCCGGTGGCCTCGACCAGGGGCAGGATCGCCTTCCAGCTCTCTTCGACGCAGGGCACCATCAACGACACGATCAGCGCACGATCTGGCCAGCGCTGCTTGACCTCGGTGATCTCGCGCAGGTTGATCTCGAGGCTGCGGTCGGTGATCAGCTCGATATTGTTGAAGCCGAGTACCTCGCGGTTCTTGCCGAAGTGCGCCGAGTAGCGCGACGAGACATTGACCGCCGCCGGGTCCTCGCCGAGGGTCTTCCATACCACGCCGCCCCAGCCGGCTTCGAAGGCGCGCTCGACGTTGTAGGCCTTGTCGGTGGGCGGGGCTGAGGCCAGCCAGAAGGGATTGGGTGCCTTGATGCCGGCGAATTCGATGCTCAGGTCGACGTCGGGTCGTTTCGCTGTGGCTGTCATTACGCCACCTCCTGCTGGGCCATGATGTCCTGATGAATGGCCTGGGCGGCCAGTTTGCCGTGTTGCACGGCCTGGACGGTAAGATCCTGGCCCGGCACCACGCAGTCGCCCCCGGCGTAGACGCCGGCCAGACTGGTGCGGAAGCTGTCGTCAATGTGGATCTTGCCGCCGTCACGGGCGATCCGCGAGGCGCGGTCATCGCTCAGGCCGTCATCGGCGAAGGCCTGCCCGATCGCCTTGAACACCGCATCGGCCGGGATGTCCAGGGTTTCGCCGGTGGCGACCAAGGTGCCGTCACGCGTCTCGGTACGCGCGAAGCGCATGCCGCTGACTCGGCCATCGTCACCAATCAAGACCTGCTTGGGCTGGGCCCAAGTGACGATGCGTACGCCGTTGGCCTTGGCGATCGCCTGTTCATGACCGGTGGCGGACATCGCCTCGGCGTCGCGGCGGTAGACCAAAGTAACCTCGTCGGCCCCCAGGCGGACCATCTGCATGGCCATGTCGATGGCGGTATTGCCGGCGCCGATGACGACACAGCGCCGCGCCAGTGGCAGGCTGCCGAGGTCGCTGGCCTGGCGCAGCGTCTTGATGTACTCGGTGGCAGGCATCAGTCCCGGTGCATTTTCTCCGATCAGGCCCAATTGGCGGCTGGCCGCGAGGCCCAGGCCGAGAAATACCGCGTCGTAGTCACGCTGCAGGGCGTCGAGCGTCAGGTTGTCGCCGAGGCGCTGGCCGTGGCGGATCTCGATGCCGCCGATCTTGAGCAGGAAGGCGATCTCCCGCTGGGCGTAGTCGTCGACCAGCTTGTACTTGGCGATGCCGTATTCGTTGAGCCCGCCGGGTTTGGCCTCGGCTTCGAGTATCGTCACGCGATGGCCGTGCATCGCCAGCCGGTGTCCACAGGACAGTCCCGCCGGGCCGGCGCCGACCACGGCGATGTGCTTGCCGGTATCGGCGGCGCGGTGGAAGGGGTGCCCGTCGAAGTGCATGTGATCGATGGCATGGCGCTGCAGCAGGCCGATCAGCACCGGCTGGCATTCGGCATCGTGATTGCGCACGCAGCTCTGCTCGCAGAGGATCTCGGTGGGGCAGACGCGGGCGCAACTGCCGCCGAGGATGTTCTGCTCGAGTATGGTCTGGGCGGCGCCGTTGATGTTGTCCTCGCTGATCTCGCGGATAAAGCGCGGAATGTCGATATCCGAGGGGCAGGCCTCGATGCACGGGGCATCGTAGCAATACAGGCAGCGCTGGCTCTCGATGATTGCCTGGCGCTGGGTGAGCGGTGGATGCAGGTCGGTGAAACCGGCCTTCAGGGCCGCGCCGTCGCCGGCACGGGGAAGATGGCTAAGGGCATCGGTCACAGTCAACTCCTTTGGCCCTGCCCGGGTGGCTGATTGCCATCAACCACGTCAGGCGGGCCGGCTATTGTTGTTGATCGGTCGGTCAGGCGGTGACTCAGCGCTCGACGGCGGTCGGCGCGTTATGCTCGGCACGACGCTTGAGCACGTCGTAGACGCCGGGGTAGGCCGGGCGTTCGAGGTAACGGCCGGCGCCCTGTTCGGCGCGCAGGTCGCCGTCGCGCCAGACCCACTTACCCTGGCTCACGGTGTGGCGCGGGATACCGCGTACCGTCTTGCCCTCGAAGATGTTGAAGTCGATATTCTGGTGATGGGTCTCGGCGGAAATGGTGCGCGTGCCATTGGGGTCCCAGACCACCAGGTCGGCATCGGCACCTTCCTTGATCGCGCCCTTGCGCGGGTACATGTTGAAGATCTTGGCGGTGTTGGTGGAGGTCAGGGCGACGAACTCCTGCATCGACAAGCGGCCACTGTTGATGCCTTCGTCCCAGATCACGGCCATGCGGTCCTCGATGCCGGCGGTGCCGTTAGGGATCTTGGTGAAATCCTCCTTGCCCAGCGCCTTCTGCTCGGCGCAGAAGCAGCAATGGTCGGTGGCGGTGGTTTGCAGGTTGCCGGATTGCAGTCCCTTCCATAGTGCGACTTGATGCTCCTGGCTGCGGAAAGGCGGGCTCATTACGTAGCCTGCGGCCTGGTCCCAGTCCTTGTTACGGTAGACGCTGTCGTCGATCACGAGGTGGCCGGCCAGGCACTCGCCATAGACGGCCTGGCCTTGCTGGCGTGCGTAGGTGATCTCGTCTAGGGCGTCCTTGCACGACACATGCACTACGTAGATCGGCGTGCCCAGCGTGCCGGCCATACGAATCGCACGTCCGGCTGCTTCGCCTTCGACCTGCGGTGGCCGCGATAGCGGATGCCCCTCGGGGCCGGTGATGCCCTTGGCGAGAATCTGCTGTTGCAGGTGATAGACCAGTTCGCCGTTCTCGGCGTGCACGGTGGGCACGGCGCCGAGTTCCAGGCAACGCGAGAAGCTGGCGACCAGGATGTCGTCGGTGGCCATGATGGCGTTCTTGTAGGCCATGAAGTGCTTGAAGCTGTTGACGCCGTGCTCGCGCACCAGCGTGCCCATGTCCTCGCGCACGCTGTTGTCCCACCAGGTGATGGCGACATGGAAGGCGTAGTCGCTAGCGGCCTTCTCGGCCCAGCCTCGCCAGGTCTTGAAGGCCTCCATCAACGACTGGCCGGGGCTGGGAATCACGAAGTCGATGATCGACGTCGTGCCTCCGGCCAGCCCGGCGGCGGTGCCGGTGTAGAAATCCTCGCTGGCCACCGTACCCATGAACGGCAGCTGCATGTGGGTGTGCGGATCGATACCGCCGGGCATCACGTACTGGCCGCCAGCATCGATCACCTCGGCCCCGGCGGGGGCGTCGAGGTCGGTGCCGATCGCCTGGATCTTGCCATCGATGCACAGCACGTCGGCGCGATAGGTCTCGTCATGGGTGACGACGGTGCCGCCACGGATGAGAATCGTCATGGTTTCGAACCTCTTGTCGTTGTTGTCGTGTACGGGAAAAGCGTTGCCGTGGTGGTCTGATCTGAAAGTCGGCGAGCGCAGACACTTTCAGGCAGGCCGCTCATTCGCCGTCGGTCAGGCGCGTATAGGTCTCGGGCCGGCGGTCGCGGAAGAACTGCCAGTTATTGCGAATCTCGCGGACCATGGCCAGGTCGACCTCGTGAACCAGCAGCTCGTCCTCCTTGTCGCTGGCCTGGGCGACGATCTCGCCGCGCGGATTGGCGATGTAGGTGCTGCCGTAGAACTCGCCGATATTCCACGGCGCCTCGCTGCCGACGCGATTGATGGCGGCGACGAAACAGCCATTGGCGGCCGCCGAGGCGGGCTGCTCGAGTTCCCACAGGTACTGGGAGAGCCCGGCCACGGTGGCCGAGGGGTTGAAGATGATCTCGGCGCCATTCAGTGCCAGGGCGCGCCAGCCCTCGGGGAAGTGGCGGTCGTAGCAGATGTACACGCCGATCTTGCCGTAGGCGGTATCGAACACCGGCCAGTCCGACTTGCCGGGCTTGAAGAAATACTTCTCCCAGAAGCCGGCGACCTGGGGGATGTGTGTCTTGTGATACTTGCCGAGATAGCTGCCGTCGGCATCGAATACCGCGGCGGTGTTGTAGTAGACGCCAGTAACGGTCTCCTCGTAGATCGGCACGATGATGACCATACGATGCTTGGCCGCCAGCGCCTGCATCATCTGGCAGGTGGGCCCGTCGGGGACGCGCTCGGCGGCGGCATACCACTTCTTGTCCTGGCTGGGGCAGAAATACGGCTGGTTGAATACCTCCTGGAAACACAGCACCTGGACTCCGGCTTCCGCGGCCTGTTCGATGTAGGGCAGGTGAGCCTCGTTCATGGCATCGCGAATGGCGGCCGGTTCGAGGTCGGTGCCTGTCTTCAGACCCATCTGAATCAAGCCGATCTTCACCTTTTCCATAATGCTTCCTCGTCTTCTGATGTGACTTGTTGTTGGTCTTGCCGTCAGGGGACGGTAAAGACGATTATTGAAACCTGTCAGTAGAGTCAGGATAAGAGAAAGCTAGACGCTGTTTGCGATGTGTTGCAAGAGATTTTTTAACTCGTCTCAAGTCTTTGATTGATATGATGAAAGACGGGTTTTCACTATTTCGACGTGTCGTGCGCGCTTTCTTGGGTTTTCGAAATCATTCCTTTTAATTGTTTTAAAACAAACACTTATTTTTGGTGTGGAGAGGCTTAATGGCGGAAAGGCAAGGTGTTTTGCACCCTTGTGGAAATTGACTAGAGTGTCAGGGTGCCTTGGCTAGCATGCAGTTGTCCGCCTTGGTTACGATCGGTGGATGCTAATGGAAAAACTGACAACAAGGTCAGTTTTTCCATGAAGTTTAAAATCAGCGCCTTAAGGGAGTCGGCCCGGATGGGGCGACCCAATGAGACAACAACAAACTGGCATGGCCCGCCAGGCAGGTACGTTTCTTGCGTTTGCCGTGCCTGAGCCCCGTCACCGGAGGGGCTGTCTGGTGGTTTCACGAGGAGACAACAACAATGACGGTAGAAACATCGCACGCGCGACGGCGCGACGAACTCGTTGAACTGGACGTCGGCCACGACGTACGCAACAGTTCTCGCTTCAACGAAGATATCGCCCCCACGCGACTCGAGCAGCGCACCTGGTCGCGCTGGAATGTCGCGGCCTTGTGGGTCGGTATGGCAATCTGCGTACCCACCTATACGCTAGGCGGTATTCTCACTTCCTACTTCGGACTATCGGTGGGCGAGGCGTTGCTCACCATCCTGCTCGCCAATATCGTGGTCCTGGTTCCCCTGACCCTGAATGCCTTCCCCGGCACCAAGTTCGGCATTCCCTTTCCCGTGGTGCTGCGCTCCTCGTTCGGCATTCGTGGCTCCAACGTGCCCTGTCTGGTGCGCGCCTTGGTGGGCTGTGGCTGGTTCGGAGTGCAGACGATGTTCGGCGGCTTGGCGATTCATCTGCTGCTGTCGGCGATCTTCCCGGCCTGGAAGTCGCTGGGTGGCGTCGGCGAGGTGATCGGCTTCTTCCTGTTCGGTGCGTTGAACCTCTACGTGGTGATCCGCGGCGCCGAGTCGATCAAGTGGCTCGAGACGCTGGCCGCGCCACTGCTGCTGGCGGTGGGGGTGGGCCTGATGGTGTGGGCGATGCCACTGGTCTCGGTGAGCGAGCTGATGAGTCAGCCGCCGTCGCGGCCCGAGGGAGCCTCGGTGACCGGCTACTTCTTCGCCGGGCTGACCGCGATGGTCGGCTTCTGGGCCACGCTGTCGCTGAACATTCCCGACTTCAGTCGTTTCGCCAAGAGTCAGAAGGACCAGATCGTCGGTCAGGTGATTGGCCTGCCGTTGACCATGTTCTTCTTCGCCGCGCTGGGCGTGGTGATGACCGCCGCGTCGTCGTCGCTGGTCGGCGAGACGGTCTCCGACCCGGTCAGCCTGATCGGCCACATCGACAGCCCGGTATGGGTGGGTCTTGCCATGGTGCTGATCATCGTGGCGACGCTCTCGACCAACACCGCGGCGAACATCGTCTCGCCGACCAACGATTTCCAGAATCTGGCGCCGAAGTTGATCAACCAGACCCGCGGGGTGCTGATCACCGGCCTGGTTGGGGTCCTGCTGATGGGTTACGACCTGCTGCAGAAGGCCGGACTGATCGTCTCCGACGTGACGCTGGAAAGCCTGTACTCCAATTGGTTGCTGGGCTATTCCAGCCTATTGGGGCCGATCGCTGGCATCATGGCGGTGGACTACTTCCTGGTGAAGCGCCAATGGCTCGATGTGTCCAGCCTATATCGCGATGACGGGGTCTACCCGGCGTACAATCCCGCCGGTTTCGTCGCTCTTCTCATCCCGGTGGGGCTGACTGTGTTTTCGCTAGTCAACGGGACCTGGACCTGGTTTTACGACTATGGATGGTTTACCGGCTCGGCACTGGGGGCGGTGATCTATTACCTTGCCAGCCAGCTGCAGACGAAGTCGGTGAGTGAGCCGAGCGGAGTCGAGAAAATCGGCTCCTAAGCGTTAACTACGCCGGGCACGTCTTTGTGCTCGGCGCAAGGCCGCAGTGCAAGGTGCCGACATACGTAGCGCACAAACAAAACACCCCGCAAGAAGCGAGGTGTTTTGTCAGGTCGAATTACGCTTATTAACTAGCCATCGTCGGGGCGTTCGATCAGGTTCGTGCTAGCGACAACGGTGCCATTGGTATCATGCTCGAGCTTGGCCAGCAGTTGCTCGGATTCCTGTTTGAAGGCGGCGAGGGCATCGCCGGAGAGGCTCTGGCCTTCCGGCAACTTGACGCGCATCGGGTCGACATGGTTGTTGTTGACGATGACTTCGTAATGCAAATGGGGGCCGGTGCTACGTCCGGTATTGCCTGTTAGCGCGATCTTTTCGCCCATGCTGACGCGATCGCCTTCGGATACCAGACGTTCCGAGAGGTGCATGTAGCGAGTCTTGTAGCCATTGTCATGGCGAATGACGATGAAATTGCCGGCCAGTGACAAGTGGGTCGATTTAATGACTCGACCGTCGGCGGGCGAGAGCACCGGGGTGCCGACCATGGTGGCGAAATCGGTACCGCGATGCGGGCTGATACGCCCGGTGATCGGATGGTGACGACGCAGGTTGAATGGCGAACTGATACGGTAATCGCCGTTGAAGGGATAACGGTCGAAAGCCGGGTCCAGGCTATGCCCATCGGGTGTATAGAAACGGTCGTCGGCGGGGTTGCGCACGACGGTCAGATCCATTTTCTGGCCCTCGTAGTGGGCCGCGAGAATCTGTGAATCCATCGCCTTGCCTTCGATCATGTCGGACTCGACCAGCACCTGAAAGCGATCGCCACGGCGGGTGTCGCGGCGAAAGTCGAGTTTCTTCGACAGTAGATTCGAAAGGTTGGCCACTTCGGCATAGGACAGGCCGGTGGCCACAGCCGATTGCGCGAAGCTGCCATTTACGTTGCCGGCGAAAAGGCGTTGAGTGGCTTCGCCCGATTTCTCGATCTTGGCGACATCAAAGGTTTCGCTCTCCAGATCATGCTCGATGAGATAGCCGCTACGCGCATCTTTCATCACCCGCAGGGCCAGCAGGTCGCCGGATTTATCGCGCTTGAAATCGAAGCTGTCGCCCACCTGCCACTGTGTCAATACCGATTTGTCGGGCAGGCTTTCCAGTAGCTTTATGACCTTGCTGTAGCCCAGCCCCAGGGAGCGTTCGGCCATTATGGCGAAAGTATCGCCAGCTTGTACGGTATAGGTTTCCCACTCGGGAACGTAGACTTCCTTGGCGACGAGTTCGTTTTCCAGGTCGATGCCGTCCTCATTGAGAATCAACGGATCAATGGAAAAATCGTTATAAGAAGTGCCACCCGCTTCCTCGCCGCTACCCAATTGCATGGCCAGATGTAGTGCTTGATTATCGAGGCGCTGCGCATCGGCGGGCAGGGTGGCGCCAGGCTCTTTCGCTGGCGCAAATGGAATCGTTTGGCCGGAAGTTCCGGGCTGGGCGGCGTTGGCCGATTCGATAAAACTGATATCGACGACTTCTTGTGCAATCAGGCTGGATAACGGTACCGCCTGGCGCGTTGCATCGAGAGCAACCAACTCACGGTCGCCGACCGTGTTATCGTTGGCAAGCGAGGCTACGGAGGTGGCTTGCGCTTCGTGATTGAGAATATCACCCTGAGACGCAACGTCTTTAATCGGTAAACTAACCAGTACTTGCTTCTTTTGGCTTTCGTCGTTAGCGTCGAAAGCAGCTAAAATCTTGTGCGTGCCCAGCACGGTGACCATTGTGGCAACGGGTAACAGCAGCAACTTGTGCGTGCGGGGCAGCGAATGGAGAATTCGCATTATAGCGGCCTGTATAAATGTCAAGTGAATAGAAAAAGGCAAGCGAACCTTAACCTATGACATTTGACATTCCTAGCCTGTATATGGATACAGGATTTAAACCTAAAGCTAACGGCTACATGAAATAATCCGACTGTTAACAAATTGTTACTAAAAATCGATAGGCACCAAGGCTTCGGTGCCTACCGTTAATGGCTTAACAATTTCAGAAATCAAACGGACAGCCGAACCAATTAATTGGTCAGCGTTCCCTCGCGATAATCATGTAACGCCTGGTCGAGTTCCTCGCGCGTATTCATCACGAAAGGCCCATAGTGAGCGATAGGCTCGCCATGCGGGTGTCCCGCCAATACCAGTGCTTGGGCGCCGGGCGTGCTGGCCAGTTGCACATGCCTTCCTTTATTCAAGCGTGCCAGTTGCCCACGGGCGATCGCGTCATTGCCCACTATCAACTCACCCTCGAAGACGTATACCAGTAATGTGGGTGCAGTTTGCTCCAATATCAGCGAGCCACCGGCGGCGAGTCGCACATGGGCCACGGCGCCCCGGCCAGCGAGAGCATCGAGCGGACCGCTGATACGCTGCTCGCCGCTCTCTTTATCATGACCATGCCATTCGCCACCCAGGGCAATCAGTTCGGCCCCGGGAACCTCGATACGCGGCATGTCGGCGGCGCGAACGTCGCGATAGGTTGCCGGGCTGAGTTTGTCGCGAGCAGGCAGGTTGAGCCATAACTGAAACGCATGCAGTCCTTGGCTATCGGTCAACGGCATCTCGGAGTGGATGATGCCGTGGCCGGTATGCATCCACTGCGCATCGCCCACGCCGATGGTGCTGGAGTGTCCCAATTGGTCTTCATGGGACAGGCCGCCGTGGATGACGTAAGTCAGCGTCTGGATGCCACGATGCGGATGTGGCGGAAAGCCACCGATATAATCGTCGGGGCTATCCGAGCCCAACTCATCGAGCATCAGGAAGGGGTCGAGCCCTCCGCCGAAGTCGTGGATGCGCGAAATCTTGACGCCATCGCCATCCTGGCTGGGGTGGCTGCGAACGATGCGTTCGACGGTACGTGCGGACATGGAAGCCTCCTCGCATTGAATTGTCTCTAGCTCAATTCTTGATGCTAAGCTTTCGAATGTTAAGCGCATATTTTTGCGGTATTCATTCGAGGAAAACGAAATGTCTCGTGTCACCCTGGCGCAATGGCAGATGCTGGCTGCCGTCGTCGATCACGGCGGTTTCGCCCGCGCGGCCGAGGCCATCCACAAGAGCCCTTCCACGCTTAACCATGCGGTACACAAGCTGGAGACCCAGCTCGGCGTGCAATTGCTCGAACCGGTGGGGCGCCAGGTGCGGCTGACCGAGTCTGGCGACATGCTCTTGCGTCGGGCGCGCCAACTGATCGAGAACGCCGCGGCGCTGGAGGAAGTGGCGGGAAGTCTGGCGGAGGGACTGGAGACTGAAGTGGTGCTCGCGGTGGATCAGGTCTTCCCGGCCGATGCGCTGGCCAGGGCGCTGGAAAGGTTCTCCGGCGAATACCCACATGTCCGCGTGCAGCTCCACGAGACGATACTCAATGGCGGTGTCGAAATGCTCTACGATGGCCGCGCCGACCTGGTGATTTCGGGCCTCGCAGCACAGGGTTTTCTCGGCGAACCGCTTACCACCTTGCGTTTCATTGCCGTGGCGCATCCCGAGCACCCACTGCATCGGCTGGGTCGCACGCTCGATCTGCGCGATCTGGAACAGCATCGCCAACTGGTGGTGCGCGACTCGGCGCTGCGCCAGTCGATGGATGCCGGCTGGCTCAAGGCCGAGCAGCGCTGGACCCTGAGTCATCTGGCGACGTCGCTAGACATGCTCGAACGCGGATTGGGTTTCGCCTGGTTTCCCGAGACATGGATCGTGGACGCGCTCGAAAGTGGCCGCCTAGAGCCGTTGCCGCTGAACGCCGGGGGTATTCGCCAGGTGCCGATACAGATGATCTTCAGCGATCAGGATCGTGCCGGCCCGGCGACCCGGGCGATGGCCCAAGCGCTGACCGAGGCGGTGGCGACGCTGTGTCCTTCATTCGATGTAATCGAATGAAAAGACGCAAAACTTGCGCGGAAGCATCGATGGATTCGGTTTACGCTGGAGGCAGACTTCAACCAGTAGACGACCGGAGACGATCATGGGTTTGTTGATTGACGGCCAGTGGCACGATCAGTGGTACGACACCAAGAAGCACGGCGGCGAGTTCGTTCGCGAGTCGTCCAAGCTGCACAAGTGGGTAACGGCGGATGGCGGCCCGGGCCCGGAAGATCAGCCCGGCGCGCCGGCCGAGGCGGATCGCTATCACCTGTATGTGTCGCTGGCCTGCCCGTGGGCGCATCGCACCTTGATCATGCGCAAGCTCAAGGGGCTGGAGCGCCTGATCGGCGTGTCGCACGTCAGTCCGCTGATGCTCGACAAGGGCTGGACGTATAACGTCGCCGAGGGCTCGAGCGGCGATCCACTCAACGGCGTCGATTTCCACCACCAACTCTATACCCTGACCGATCCCCATTACACCGGGCGGGTCACGGTGCCGGCGCTGTGGGACAAGCTGGCCAAGCGTCTTATCAACAACGAATCCGCCGAGTTGGTGCGTATGTTCAACGGAGCCTTCGATGAACTCACCGGCAACCGGCTGGATTTCTATCCCGAGGCGTTGCGCGAGACCATCGATGCGGTCAACGCCGATGTCTACGATCACATCAACAACGGTGTCTACAAGGCCGGCTTCGCCACCGAGCAGGCGGTCTACGACAAGCACGTCATCGCCTTGTTCGAAGCGCTCGACCGCATGGAGGCACGCCTCGGCGAGCAGCGCTATCTTGCCGGCGAGTGGCTGACCGAGGCGGATATCCGGCTATTCACCACGCTGGTACGCTTCGATGTCGTCTATCAGGGCCATTTCAAGTGCAACCTGCGGCGCATCGAGGATTACCCGAACCTGTCGAATTACCTGCGCGAGCTGTACCAGTGGCCGGGCATCAAGGAAACGGTGGATTTCGAGCATATCCAGCGCCACTACTATTACAGCCACGACACCATCAACCCGACGCGTATCGTGCCCCAGGGGCCGATCCTCGATCTCGGCCGCCCGCACGACCGCGAACGGTTGCCGGGGCAGGGGATTCGCGAGAAGGCCTAAAACTGTGAGCTTGAAGACGCGGCTACGCCGCTCGAAGAGGGAAGATCGGCGCTTCGCGCCTGGAGGAAGAAAGAAACACACCTATTCTGCCTTCCTCTTCCTGCTTACCTCTGCTTCGCCAACCAACGATCCAGCGCATTGGCGAACTCGCGGCGCTCGACATCGCCGTAGCCCTTGGGCCCGCCGGTATGCTCGCCGCTGGCGCGCAGCGTTTCCATGAAGTCCCTCATCTGTACCCGCGCACGAATGTTGTCCCGGGTCAGCGCCTCGCCGCGATTGGTCATCACCTCGGCGCCCTTGTCCAGGGCTTCCATGGCCAGCGGCAGGTCGGCGGTGATCAATAGATCGCCCTTGTCGATGCGCGCGACGATCTCGTTGTCGGCGGCATCGAAGCCGCTGGCCACCGACAGCGCCTTCACCCAGCGCGACGGTGGCAGAGGCAGGGCGTGGTTGGCGACCATCCAGGTCGGCGTCTCGGTGCGCTCGGCGGCGCGAATCAGAATATCCCGCGCGGCGCGCGGACAAGCATCGGCATCGACCCAAAGCGTGGGCATTTCAACTCCTGGTGCGCTCATCGATAGTGCCACTCGCTAACAAGGGCGGATCGATAGGATAAAAAGTGGGCAAATACCCACGACGATGGTAGTATGCCACCTCCTCGCATGTGTAGACCCCACCATCCTGTTGATTCGCCCCGCAATACTGCCTGACGGCATGGGGACGTTTCTCTCGCAAGGCGCAGCCGAACTCACTGACGAGTGGCTGATACGAGCGCCCGGTGCATAGATGGAACGCCATAGTTGCCCAAGTGGCCCGGCGTATAAGGTCGCCACACTTGTTCGTCCGTTACTGCATTTTGCGGTGAACGGCTATCAAACG
Organism: Modicisalibacter muralis; assembly: GCF_900102945.1. Taxonomy (GTDB): domain Bacteria; phylum Pseudomonadota; class Gammaproteobacteria; order Pseudomonadales; family Halomonadaceae; genus Modicisalibacter; species Modicisalibacter muralis. The sequence continues at coordinate 44,370 of NZ_FNGI01000016.1, forward strand.
AACAGGATGCCAGGTGCGACCGGTGCCATGTCGCGTTGCCGATGTTTAAAAGCGATCAAAGCGAACGCTCGACTGCAACGAGAAGTGGCAAGGCACCACGACATTTTCCCGCCGGCAACTGCCGGCTACTCAAGGTGTGACATGACCTCGACTTCTGTTGCCTCGCCGAGCTTCGGCGACCTGGCATTGTTGCCTGCCGTGCTTTCCGCCCTCGAAACCCTGGGCTATGAGACTCCTTCACCGATTCAGGCGCAAACCATTCCCGCGTTGCTGGAAGGCCGTGACATGCTGGGTCAGGCCCAGACCGGCACCGGCAAGACCGCGGCCTTCGCGCTGCCGATCCTGTCGAAACTCGAACTGACCCGTCGCGAGCCCCAGGTGTTGGTGCTGGCGCCGACACGTGAACTGGCCCAGCAGGTGGCCGTGTCGTTCACCAAATACGGCCAGAACCTCAAGGGGCTGGAAGTGGCCAGCCTGTGCGGTGGCCAGGAATACCGTGAGCAACTCGGCGCCCTGCGGCGTGGCGCCCAGGTCATCGTCGGCACCCCCGGCCGCGTGATCGATCACCTCGACCGTGGCAGCCTCAAGCTCGACGGCCTCTCTTCATTGGTGCTCGACGAAGCCGACGAGATGCTGCGCATGGGCTTCATCGACGACGTCAAGCGCGTGGTCGCCGATACGCCCAAGGACGCCCAGCGGGTGTTCTTCTCCGCCACCCTGCCGGCCGAGATCGAGCGCATCGTCAATCGCTACCTGGTCGACCCGGTCAAGGTAGCCATCGAATCCAAGGCCGACACCGCCGCCAGCATCGAGCAGCGCCTGGTACGTGTCGACGGTGGCGCCAAGCTGGAAGCGCTCTCGCGGATTCTCGAGGTCGAGGGGGTAGATGCGGCGATCGTCTTCGTGCGTACGCGTGCCGCCTGTACCACCCTGGTCGAGCAGCTTACCGCGCGTGGCGTGAATGCCGCTGCGCTGTCCGGCGATCTGGACCAGAGCCTGCGCGAGCGTACCGTGGCGCGCTTGAAGCGTGGCAAGGTCGATATCCTGATCGCTACCGACGTGGCCGCTCGTGGCCTAGACGTGCCGCGTATCACGCATGTCTTCAATTACGATCTGCCGCAGGACAGCGAATCCTACACCCACCGTATCGGCCGTACCGGACGTGCCGGTCGCTCGGGCGTGGCAATCACCTTCGCCGGCTTCCGCGAGACCCGCAAGGTGCGCTGGCTGGAGCAGGCTACCGGTCAGACCATGACCGAGACCGAACTGCCCGACGAAGCGACGATTCGCGCCCATCGCGACGAAGTATTCAGCAAGCGTGTCGTCGGCGCGCTGACCGCCGGTGCCGAAGAGCAGCGGGCACTGGTCGAACGGCTGATCGCCGAAGGCCAGGACCCGCTCGAACTGGCCTGTGCCTTCGCCGCCATGGCGCGTGCCGATGAAGCACCGATCGGTCGCCTGCCCAAGCCGGGCGCGCGCAGCAACGAGCGCGCTAGCTCGCCGCGTGACGGCAAGCCGCCGCGCCGTCGTGATAGCGGCCCCTCCGAGGGTATGACGCGCTATCGCGTCTCGGTCGGCCACAAGGATGGCGTCAAGCCAGGCCAACTGGTTGGCGCGCTGGCCAACGAAGGCGGCATCGAAGGTGCGCGTATCGGCCGTATCGACATTCGCAACGCCTTCTCGGTGGTCGAATTGCCGAGCAGCCTGCCGACCAGCATCCTGGCCAAGATGGCGCGTGCCCGCGTCGCCGGCCGCCCGCTGGAGATCGCCGAGGACAGCGGTGCCCCCGAGCGTGCGCCGCGTCGCCGCGTTGATGCCGACGCACCGATTCGTCGTCGCTCACGGGCGTAAATAGGTAACACGGCAGGGCGGCGCACTTCGCGCCGCCGATGCCTATGTCGTGACCACACAGGCCGGGGACGTTCCCCGGCCTGTGCCGTTTATGGGCCCCCCGATACTGAATCGAAAGGCTTCTTTTTCAAGAGAGGATTTATGTGGCAGTCGTTGTCGTGGCGGTTGCGCGGCTATCTGATCACCGGCGTCGGGGTACTGTTGCTGTCGCCGGATGCGCTGTTCGTCAAGGATACCCAGGTGGATGTGGCCACCTTCATGTTCTGGCGCGCTTTATTGCTGGGTTTGGTGCTGTCGCTGGTGGCCTGGCTGCGCTACGGGCGCGCGCTGCCGGAAGCGATACGCGCCTGCGGCCCAGCCGCCTGGTGGTGCCCACTGGCCTTCGCCAGCAGCGCCTGGGGCTTCGTCGCCGCGACCCGCCTGACCGCCGCCGGCAATGTGCTGGTGATCCAGAACCTGGCGCCCCTAGTCGCTGGATTGATTGGCATGCTGATCTATGGCCAGCGGCTGCGCCGCCAGACCTGGGTAGTCATCGTGATCTGCGTGGTTGGGGCGAGTTTGATGGCCGCCGGCGAGATGGGCGAAGGAAGCCCGCTGGGATTGATCGTGGCGCTGGCCGTTCCGGCGGCCATTGCCGTCAACACCAGCGTGGCGAGCGCCCAGCGCGGCACAGGTCGACGCGGCGTGGATACCACGGTGATCCTGCCGCTGGGCTGCCTGGTGATGCTGGTGCCCGCCGTGCTGATGGGCGGCGCGACATTGCCGCCATGGAGCGAACTCGGGCGCTTGATGCTGCTGGCGTTGGTCTTTCTACCCGGCGCTTACCTGTTGATTCAGACCGGACCGCGCTATTTGCCCGGTGCCGAAGTCAGCCTGGTGATGCTGCTCGAAACGCTGGTCGGCACCTTGCTGGTATGGTGGTGGGTCGGCGAGATTCCGCCGCCGCTGGCTTTCGTGGGTGGCGGCGTGATTCTCGCGGCGCTATTGGGCAGTGGCGGGTTGGATCTCTACCGTCAGCGGCGCAAGGCCAAAGCGGGCGCGCCGGACCCGCGCGCCGTGCTCGATCCGAGCATCGATGAAGCGCAGCACACGCAAACGGATCGCTGAATGTATAGCTGCAAAAAAGGGCGGCCCCAATGAGCCGCCCTTCATTCCTTCTATAACGTCGAAAGCCGTTACGCCTCGCGCTTGCCATCCACCAGCCGCGTCAGGCCCAGCGGATTATTTTCACGCAGCGCCTCGGGCAACAGTCCTGCCGGCAGGTCCTGATAGCACACCGGGCGCAAAAAGCGCTGGATCGCCGCGCTGCCTACCGAGGTGGTGCGGCTGTCCGAGGTCGCCGGGTAGGGCCCGCCATGCACCATGGCATGACACACCTCGACCCCGGTGGGCCAGCCATTGACCAGAATTCGTCCGGCCTTGCGCTCGAGCGTCGGCAGCAGAGTCCGCGCGGCCTCGGTATCGGCGCCGTCCATCTGCAGGGTGGCGGTGAGCTGGCCTTCGAGGCGTTCGGCGACCTGCTTCATTTCCTCGGCATTCCGGCATTCGATCACCAGCGAGGTGGCGCCGAAGACTTCTTCCTGCAGCGCTGGGTCTTCGAGGAAATCGCTGGCCGCGGTGACGAACAGCCCGGCCTGGCACGGGTGGACGGTTTCGCCGACCTGGCCACGCGCCACGTCGCGCACCTGACTGTTGCCGGCGAGCCGTGCCACGCCCTGCTCATAGGCGTCGTGGATGCCCGGGGTGAGCATGGTCTGTGCCGCGCTGGCCTTGAGGGCCTCGCCGGCGGCCTGCACGAAGGCGTCGAGCGCCGGGCCCTGCTCGGCGATTACCAGGCCGGGGTTGGTGCAGAACTGCCCGGCGCCCAGGTTGAGCGAGGCGACGAACGCCTGGGCCATGGCTTCGCCCCGCGCCCTGAGCGCCTGCGGCAGTGCGAACACCGGGTTGATGCTGCTCATCTCGGCATACACCGGGATCGGCTCACGGCGCTGCTGGGCGATCTTCAGCAGGGCCAGCCCGCCACTGCGCGAGCCGGTAAAGCCCACCGCCTTGATACGCGGATCGGCGACCAGCGCCCCGCCCAGCGCATTGCCTGAACCGAACAGCAGCGAGAACACGCCCTCGGGCAGGTGGCAGGCCGCCACGGCGCTCTGGATCGCCCGACCCACCAGTTCCGAGGTGCCAGGATGCGCCGGGTGCGCCTTGACGATCACCGGGCAGCCGGCGGCCAGCGCCGAGGCGGTGTCGCCGCCGGCGACGGAAAACGCCAGCGGGAAGTTGCTGGCGCCGAACACCGCCACCGGGCCCAGCGCGATATGCCGCTGGCGCAGGTCGGCGCGCGGCAGCGGTTGACGCTCCGGCAGGGCCGGGTCGATGCGCACATCGAGC
>NZ_FNGI01000015.1 GCF_900102945.1 Modicisalibacter muralis
CGGCGACCTTCGCCCTCGGTGGGCCGGTGGCGCTGGCCGCCAACAAGCACATCCGCGTGCGGGTGCTCTACGACAGCGCCGGGCCGTCGCTCAAGCGCTGGCTCGACCGCTTCAACGACCTGGTGACCTTCGTTTTCTGCGTGGCGATGAGTTACGCCGCCTTCGTGATGTTCTGGGACTCCGCCCACAATCCCTTCGGCGAGTGGTCGCTGGAGCGCTCGGGGACCTCCTGGAACCCGCCGTTTCCGTCGCTGGCCAAGGGCATGATCATGCTCGCGCTGATGATCATGACGTTGCAGGCGCTGCTGCACCTGATCCAGTCGCTGCGCGCACGGGCCACGCCCCCGTCCCACGATCGCGGAGGGGCGGCTTGATGGATATTGCCGACGCGAGCCTGTTGATGGTCGGGGCGATCTTCGCCCTGCTGGTCACCGGCCTGCCACTGGCCTTCATCACCGGCCTGGTGGCGCTGGTGTTTACCTTCGGCTGGTTCGGCACCAATGCCTTGCCGCTGGTCACCAGCCGGGTGTTCGGCTTCGTCACCGAGTATTCGCTGGTGGCGGTGCCGATGTTCGTGTTCATGGCCTCGTTGCTCGACCGCTCGGGGATCGCCAAGGACCTGTTCAACGCCATGCGCGTGTTCGCCGGCCGCCTGCCCGGCGGGGTGGCGGTACAGACCGTGGTGGTGGCGTTCTTCCTCGCCGCGCTGTCGGGGATCATCGGTGGCGAGATCGTGCTGCTGGGGATTCTCGCCCTGCCGCAGATGCTGCGCCTGGGCTACGACAAGTCGCTGTCGATCGGCGTGGTCTGTGCCGGGGGCTCGCTGGGCACCATGATGCCGCCGTCGATCGTGCTGATCATCTACGGACTGATCGCGTCCGAGTCGATCGCCGACCTGTTCACCGCGGCGATCACCCCGGCGGCGCTGCTGATGGGCAGCTATATCGCCTACGTGCTGGTGCGCTGCCTGAGAAACCCCGCACTCGGCCCGCCGATGACCGAGGCCGACCGCGAAGAAAGCTTCTCGAGCCGCTGGCAGGCGCTCAAGGCGGTCATCGTGCCGGGGCTGATCGCCTTTCTGGTGCTGGGCTCGATCTACGCGGGCGTGGCCTCGGTGACCGAGGCGGCGGCGATGGGCGTGTTCGGCGTGCTGCTGGCGATCCTCGCACGCGGCGAGCTGAGTGCCGAGACGCTGCACAAGAGCCTCGGCCAGACCATGACCACCTGCGGCATGATCATCTGGATCGGCATCGGTGCGGCGGCGCTGGTCGGGGTCTACAACCTGATGGGCGGCAATCGCTTCATCTCGCAACTGATCATGGGGCTCGAGGTCGAGCCGATCGTGATCCTGCTGGTGATGATGGCGATCCTGCTGGTGCTGGGCATGTTCCTCGACTGGATCGGCGTGGCGATGCTGACCCTGCCGATCTTCGTGCCGATCGTCGAGCAACTGGGCTACAGCCCGATCTGGTTCGGCATCCTGTTCGCGGTCAACATGCAGGTGTCGTTCCTGTCGCCGCCGTTCGGCCCGGCGGCGTTCTATCTCAAGAGCGTGGCGCCACCCAGCATCAGCCTGAAGGACATCTTCGTCGCGCTGCTGCCGTTCATCGCCATTCAGCTGTGCGTGCTGGCACTGCTGCTGTTCTATCCGCAACTCGCCATGTGGCTGGTGTAAAAGGATCGTCATGAAAATTACCCAACTCAAGACCTGGCAGGTACCGCCACGCTGGCTGTTTCTCAAGATCGAGACCGACGAGGGCTGCTATGGCTGGGGCGAGCCGGTGGTCGAGGGCCGCGCAGCGACCGTCGAGACGGCGGTGCACGAACTGGCCGATTATCTGATCGGCCAGGACCCGCATCGTATCGAGCACCTGTGGAATACGCTCTATCGGGCGGGCTTCTATCGCGGCGGGCCAATCCTGATGAGTGCCATCGCCGGTATCGATCAGGCATTGTGGGATCTCAAGGGGCGCGATCTCGGCGTGCCCGTGCATCAATTGCTGGGCGGTGCGGTGCGCGACAAGATGCGCATGTATGCCTGGACCGGCGGCGACCGTCCCCATGACGTGGGCGCGGGCGCCAAGGCGTTGGTCGCGCAGGGCTTCACCGCGTTCAAGATGAACGGCACCGCGGAACTGGCCATCGTCGACTCGCACGCCCGCATCGACGAAGCGGTGGCGCGGGTCAGTGAATCGCGCGAGGCGGTGGGCCCCGAGGTGGGCATCGCCATCGACTTTCATGGCCGCGTGCACCGGCCGATGGCCAAGGCGTTGCTGCGCGAACTCGAGCCGTTCCATCCGATGTTCGTCGAGGAACCGGTGCTGCCCGAGCATCTGCCGAGCCTCAAGCACATCGCCACCGGTCTGGGCTATCCCATCGCCACCGGCGAGCGGTTGCACACGCGTTATCAGTTCCGCGATCTGCTGGCGGAGGGCATGGTCGACATCGTTCAGCCCGACCTGTCGCACTGCGGCGGGATCAGCGAGGGCATGAAGATCGCTACGTTGGCCTCCTGTCATGACGTGGCGTTGGCGCCACACTGTCCGCTGGGGCCCTTGACCCTGGCGGCGTCGTTGCATGTCGATGCGGTCAACCACAACGCCTTCATCCAGGAACAGAGCATGGGCATCCACTACAATCGAGACAACGACGTGCTCGATTACCTGGTGGACAAGTCGGCGCTGGCCATCGAAGACGGCTTCTGCGCGATACCGCAAGGGCCGGGGTTGGGCGTCGAGATCGACGAGGCGTTCGTCGAGGAGCGTGCCAAGGTGGGTCATCGCTGGAGAAACCCCGTCTGGACCCACGAGGACGGTTCCATCGCGGAATGGTAGAGGAGGCAATATGAACGAGACACGCCGAGCCGCGCTGGAGGCGGCTCTCGACACGCTACCACTGGTGGCGATTCTGCGCGGCGTCAGACCGGACGAAATCGACGCGATCTTCGATGCATTGGTGGCGGCGGGCTTCAAGCTGATCGAGATTCCGCTCAATTCGCCGCGTCCCTGGGAGAGCATCGAGCGAATCAGCAAGCGTTGCCCCGACGACGTGGTAATCGGCGCGGGCACGGTGCTCGATCCCGACGCCTGTGGTCGCTTGGCCGATCTCGAGGCGCCGTTGGTGATCACGCCCAATACCGACACGGCGGTGATCGATGAGGCGGTGACCCGCGACCTGGCACCGATGATCGGCTGCATGACGCCGAGCGAGGCACTGGCGGCGGCGCGCGCCGGAGCAAAGGCGCTCAAGCTGTTCCCGGCGGCGCGGCTGGGCATCGGTTACTTCAAGGATATGAAGGCCGTATTGCCCGCCGGCCTGCCGGTTTTCGCCGTGGGTGGCATCGACAGGAGCAACATGAGCGAGTGGGTCAATGCCGGCATCGACGGCTTCGGCTTTGGCGGCAGCGTCTATCGCCCCGGCTGGTCGGCCGATGAAGTGGGCCGCTGCGCCGGCGAGTTGATCGCGGAATGGCGGCGCCTGCGTGAAAGCTTTTCGCAGGCCGAAGGGCTCGAGCGCGAGGCCGACGCATGAGCGAGGCGCTAGCGCGGCGGCTGATCGCCGTGGATTGGGGGACCAGCAATTTTCGCGCTTTTCTGGTCGATCTCGATAGCGGGGAATGCCTGGACAGCCGACGCTCCGATGCCGGCTTACGGGCGTTGGCAAGCCGCGAGTTTCCGCACTACTGCGCGGCGCAGGTTGGGCAGTGGCGTGCCGCCGGTGGCGGCGAGCGGCAGGTACCGATTTATCTTGCCGGCATGGTCGGTTCCAGGCGGGGTTGGGCCGAGGCGCCACAACTCGACCTGCCGGTAACGGCCGACGACCTGGCCCGGCATGTCGTCGCGGCGCCGGGGCTGGAAAACGCCTGGATCGTTCCCGGCGTAAAGGTGGTGCGGCCCGGGCATGTCGATGTGATGCGCGGCGAGGAGATACAGGCCTTCGGCGCATTGGCGCTTGCCGGTGAGCGCGATGCGCTATGTTGCCTGCCGGGCACCCATAGCAAATGGGCGCGCCTCGAAGATGGCTGCCTGAGCGATTTCTCCACGGCGATGACCGGCGAGCTCTACCATGCGGTGCGCTTTCATACCCTGCCCGGCGAACCCGCGCGTGAGTCGGCCGATTTCGACGCCGAGGGTTTTCATCAAGGGCTACTTGCGGCGGCGCATCCGGCCGGCGTGCTGCATGCCTTGTTCGAGGCGCGCAGCCGTCATCTCTATGCGGGGCTGTCCCGAGAACAGGTGGGTAGTTTTCTGTCGGGTGTATTGATCGGCACTGAAGTGCGAACCCAACGCGCCATGTATCCCTCTGCCGTCGATATATTGTTGGTGGGGTCGTGCGAACTCAATCGGCTGTACCGGCTGGCATCGGAGCAGAGTGGCTTCAGGGTGCGAGAAATCGATAGCGATACGGCAACGCTGGCGGGGCTGTGCGCGCTGGCCAAACACCACGGTAAAGATCGGCATGCGTCAATGAACGACTGACGAGGCTCTTTCGTCACTTTTCAGTCAATGCTGAAGTGTTGGTAAAAACGAACAGCCACACATTTAATTGCCGGTTTTTCTGTGGGTTTATTGAAAAATATCGTTGGCCCGTTTAAAGGAATAAACAAGTAACTTTTTAAGCGATTCGTTGAAGAAATCGTTCGACGATCTGTGAAGGGCTTAGACGAATATCGACACGAAAGGCTTCTTCACTCGATGGCGGTTCAAGATCGCGTAATTGGCTGTCGAGCATGCTTTCGCCATGGAAGAAATGTGTCTGTCGAGTATTGAGACGTGCCAATAGCGTGTCGCGATTGCCATGTAGATAAAGAATCTTCAAGTCGGGGGCTCCCCGGCGCAACAGGTCCCGATAGCGATGTTTCAGGGCGGAGCAGCCAATCACCAGCGTCTCGTGACGCTCGATATGTTGCTGGTAAAAGCCCGATAGTGTCACCAGCCAGCCTTCACGATCCCCATCGTTGAGTGGCTCGCCACGTGACATCTTAGCGATGCTGGTCGCGCTGTGATGATCGTCGGCATCGATGAAGGTGGCGCCGATGCGTCTGGCGATTTCGCGACCGATATGTGACTTCCCTGAGCCTGAAACTCCCATGACAAGTATGCAGATCGGTGACGTTTTCATTCGGGATTCGCTTGCGCCTGAGTTCCTTGGTTGATGGGTTAAATCATAGCATTTTCGGGTGTGATTTTGACTATTGTCATGTACATATTCTTGAGAGGGCATTGAGGAAGTGGTACTCGGTGGCGAACTGTCGGGCCAGCTGCGCATCGAGCCCGGCCGCCGGTGGCTTTCAGGTTGCGCGAATAGTCGCTGAAAAGAAGTGGTAGCCGCCCCCCGGCATTATTTACCATTGACGGCGTAAGGCAGATTCACCTCGGCGTGCACGGCGCTGGCATCGGTGAATCCCGCCCCAGGGCGTCTCCCTACTGGAGTCGCCGGTCACTACTAGAGGTAGTGCGATGGCGATATCGACCATCCTCCAGGCACCGCGCCTGATCTTCACCGGCCTGGGCGGTTCCCTGCTCGATCATCACAGCTACGATTGGCAACCGGCCGTTCCCTGGTTGCAACGACTGGCGCAGGCAGGGGTGTCGGTGATTCCGGTCACCAGCAAGACGCGCGCCGAACTGCTGGCGCTGCGCCTCGATCTCGGGCTCAAGGAAACCCCCTTCATCGCCGAGAATGGGGCGGTGATCGGTCTGCCGCCGAGTTGGCAGCACGCTCGCCTGGATCGCAACCCCGGCGATATCGGCGGGCTGAGTATCAAGACGCTGGGCGTGGATATCGATTTTCTACGCTGGCGACTCGATGTACTGCGCACTCGTATGAAGGTGCACTTTCGCGGCATGGGCGAGATGACGCTCGACGAGATCGTCGCGGCGACCGAGTTGAGTGAGCCGGCAGCGCGCCTGGCACGCGTGCGCGAGGGCAGCGAGCCGCTGATCTGGGATGACAGCGACCAGGCGTTGAACGCGTTTCGCGAAGTGCTGCGCAACGATGGGCTGAAGCTGACGCGCGGAGGGCGCTTCTGGCATGTAACGGGCGATGTCGATAAGGGCAGGGCGGTGCGTTGGCTGATATCTCGCTTCATTGCCCTGCGCGGTGCATCCCCCTGTACCCTGGGCCTGGGCGACGGCCCCAACGATGCGCCGCTACTCGAGGCAGTGGATCAGGCCGTGTTGATTCGCGGCGCTCATCGGCAGTCGGTAGAAGTCATGCACCCCGCCTTGTACCATACCCGCGACACGGGGCCTCACGGTTGGGTTGAAGGGCTGAATCACTGGCTTGGTAGGGAGTTCGTCGATGTCTCCTCCCCATGACGAAGCGGTTCTCTGATCGGTGCGGCGGACACGCGATGGCGTTGCACGCCCTGATGAGTTGGCCGAGACTGTCGCTGCCCCCAGCCGCGCCATTGGGCTGGGTAAATTTCATTTTCCCGGTAACGTACTATGGATGTTCCCCTGTGGGTATGGATTGCCACTCTGGCTGCATTCGCGGCGCTATTCATTTTCGATTTTTTTGCCCATGTGAGAAAGCCCCACATACCGTCGATGAAGGAGGCCGGTTGGTGGACGGTCTTCTACGTGGTGCTGGCATTGGTTTTCGGCGCTGGACTGTGGGTGATCGCGGGGCATCGGTATGGCGTGGAATACCTTGCCGGTTTCATTACCGAGAAGAGCCTGTCGGTCGATAATCTGTTCGTTTTCGTCGTGATCATGGGGAAGTTCGCGGTACCACGCGAGTATCAACAGAAAGCGCTGATGATCGGCATCATCATGGCGTTGGTCATGCGCGGCATCTTTATCGCCGTTGGCGCGGCGGCGATCAGTCAGTTCAGTTGGGTCTTCTATATCTTCGGGTTGTTTCTGCTTTATACCGCTGGCCACCTGGCGTGGGAGAGCTTCGGCAAAAAAGAGCCGGAGAGCGCCGAGGATTACGAGCCCAACTTCCTGGTCAAGTTCGCCCAACGCCACTTGCCGGTCACCGAAGAGTTCCATGAGCAGCACTTCTTTACGCGGGAAAATGGCAAGCGCCTGGTCACGCCACTGTTCATCGTGGTCATCGCACTCGGGGTCACCGATCTACTGTTCGCGCTCGATTCGATCCCGGCCATCTTCGGTCTGACCCAAGAGCCCTACATCGTTTTCACGGCCAATGCCTTCGCGCTACTGGGGTTATTGCAATTGTACTTCCTGCTTGGTGGCCTGTTGGATCGACTGGTGTATCTGGGGATTGGACTGGCGCTGATTCTCGGCTTTATCGGCGTCAAGCTGATTCTGCTGGCGCTGGCGGAGAACACCTTGCCCTTCCTGAGCGGCGGCGAGCCGATTGCCTGGGCGCCACACATTCCCACCTGGCTCTCCCTGTCGATCATCGTCGGTATTCTGGTCGTTACCACGACCGCCAGCCTGATGAAGGAACGCAAAGAGACGCAGAACTCATCGAGCTGAATCATCGATCAGGCGGGAAACAGGCGGCCCGGAGCGAAATGCTCCGGGTCGCTGCTTATGGATCATGGCATGGGGGTTATTCGAACTGGGCGCGCACGGCCTCGATGCCCGGTGTGCCGTCCGTGGCTTCGACACCCTCGAGCCAGGTCGCGACGATATCCTGATGGCTGCCGATCCAGTTCGTGGCGATATCCTCGACGTCCTGTTGTTCGTACGACAAGGCATAGACCCAGTTACTCTGTATTTCGCTGTCGACTACCAACTGTGAGAACAGGCGTGCCACGTCGGGATCGCGTTCGGCGAGATCGGCGCGCACGACCGTCGCGACATGACCCTTGAGCTCGGCGGCGCCTGAGTCGTCGACATCCTCGAGATAATGCATGTCATAGACGATGTTCATCCAGTGCGGTTGCCAACCGATGAAGGCGGTCCATTCGTCCCGCTCGACCTTCTGGCCCACCTGGGCAAGCATCGCCGCGGAGCTGGAGGCCTGTAGCTGCCAGTCGTCGAGACCGAAGCGGCCTGCTTCGATGACCTTGAGTACCGCGTCGTTGATACCCGAGCCGGCTTCGATGCCGTAGATGCGATGGTCGAAACGCTCGGCATGATCGTCGAGATCGGCGATGCTTCGCACTCCGCCTTGCCAGGCGGCATCGGTAACGGCGATCCCCGTCAGTACCTCGGGAATATTGTTGACCAGCTCCTTGACCGATCCCTCCGCGAGCAGCGGAGCCAGCATGTGCTTTTCCTGGGGATACCAGCCGGCCAGGTAGACATCCAGATCGTCGTTGGCGAGTGCATTGAGAATCACGCTGACGGCCAGCTGGTTTTGCTTGGTTTGGTAGCCTAGCGCCTCGAGAATCTGGCTGGCGACTTCGCTTTTGACCGTAATACCCGGCCACGGAGGAACGCCGAAGCGCACTTCATCGAGGGTGGGCTGGTCGCTGGAAGCGGCCTGGGCGACCGGGATCGCGGATAGTCCAGCGCACAAGGCGCCGGCCGTCAGGCTGCGTAAGCCCGTTATTGTAAGCATGGCATGTCTCGTCATGGTTGATGTCGTGCCTTCTAGATTGAACAAAGCCGCTGATAGAATTTGACGCAAGACGCCATTTTTTTGTTGCAAGGCGACTGAGGCGGCTCGGTGATGCCTTATGCAACCATTCCAGTACCACGCTGGCGGCGAATATGGCCGAGCATGTTCATGCCGTTTCCCGCCGTGTAGTTTGAGGAGAGTCATCGTTTCCGCGTTATGCGACAAGCCGTTACAATGAATGGATAACGCACACGCTGGATACGCCCATGCACTGTCCTTTCTGTGGTACGCACGACACCAAGGTGAGCGATTCGAGGCTGGTTGCCGAAGGCGACCAGGTTCGCCGACGCCGCCAGTGCGCGGCTTGTGGCGAGCGTTTTACCACCTATGAAACCGCCGAGCTGATCATGCCGCGGGTAGTCAAGGCCGATGGCTCGCGCGAGACGTTCGATGCGCGCAAGCTGCGCGACGGCATGCTTCGCGCGCTGGAGAAACGCCCGGTCAGCGCCGAATCCACCGAGGCGGCGGTCGAGCGTATTCGCCAGCGGCTGCGTGCACGCGGCGAGCGCGAAATCGAGGCGCGCGAGATCGGCGAGGAAGTGATGCGTGCACTCAAGCGCCTCGATCAGGTTGCCTATATCCGCTTCGCCTCGGTCTATCGGCGCTTTCAGGATCTCGACGAATTTCGCGCCGAGATCGATCGCCTGGCGCAGGAACCCAGCTTCTCGCCCAACGACGACGAGCACTGACTTACCGCAACAAGAAGCCCGACAAGGAATACAATGGCCAAGGCGACCCCTGAAGGATGGATGGCACGCGCACTGCAACTGGCGCGCCACGGTCTGTATACCAGCGACCCGAACCCACGCGTGGGTTGCGTGCTGGTCAATGGCGGCCATGTGGTCGGCGAGGGTTGGCATCGGCGTGCCGGCGAGGCGCATGCCGAAATCCACGCGCTGCGCGCTGCGGGAGACAACGCCAGGGGAGCGACGGCCTACGTCACGCTCGAGCCCTGCGCGCATCATGGGCGTACCGGCCCCTGTGCCCAGGCGCTGATCGATGCCGGCGTCGTCACGGTGATCGTGGCGATGCAGGATCCCAATTCGCTGGTCGCGGGGCGGGGGCTGGCGATGCTGCGCGAGGCCGGTGTCTCGGTCGAGGTGGGGTTGCTGGAAGACGCGGCTCGAGCGCTGAACCCCGGCTTCATCGCCCGCATGAGCCGTGATCGGCCGTTCGTGCGCCTGAAGATGGCGATGAGCCTGGATGGCCGCACGGCAATGGCCAGTGGCGAGTCGCAATGGATCACCGGGCCCTCGGCGCGTACCGAAGTGCAGCGCCTGCGGGCGCGCTCCAGCGCGATAATGACCGGAGTCGAGTCGGTCATCTTTGATAATTCGCGGCTCACGCTGCGCGCCGATCAGCTTGGGCTCGAGGACGGCGAGGCCATCGCCGCGCGCCAGCCGCTGCGCGTCGTCGTCGATACCCGGCTACGCATGCCACTGGCTGCCGCCTGCCTGCGCGAGCCGGGTCGTACCTTGATCGCCACCTGCTCGGATGATGCAGCCCGGCGCCAGTCGCTCGAAGAAGCCGGCGCACAGATAGTGGTGTTGGCCTGCGACCGTACCGGACGAGTCGATCTCGAGGCACTGTTGCGCTATCTGGCGAGTCAGGAAAGCTGTAACGAGGTGCTGCTGGAGACCGGCGCGACCCTGGCCGGTGCCATGCTCGACGCCGGCTTGATCGATGAAATGCAGCTGTTCGTCGCGCCGACGCTACTCGGCGGCGAGGCGCGGCCCTTGTTCGCACTGCCCGGTCTGGCGCGCATGGCCCAGCAACGCGCGTTGCACATCGACGACATCCGCGCGGTGGGCCATGATTGGCGAATCATCGCGCGACCCGACAACGGCGCCTGAGCACAGGCGTTGCCGCGAGAGCCGCGCATGACGATGCTGGCCAGGCAATAGAAGGGCTGGCGTGCGTGCACGCAGACAGGTACCCTGACCGCCGACCTGACGCGGGACACCGGCGAATGCACGCGAAATCGTCGTTATTCGCCGACAAACCGCACGTAACGATATCCGGAGAACCCATGGCGCCTTCCCCTTCCCAGGCCCCTACGCTAAAGGCCTCTTCCACGGATTCGCCGGCCTCGCGTGGGCTGGCTCGCATCGAGGATCTTGTCGAAGACATTCGCCAAGGCAAGATGGTGATTCTCATGGACGACGAGGATCGCGAGAATGAAGGCGACATCATCATGGCCGCCGAGAAGGTCGAGGCCGAGCATATCAACTTCATGGCGCGCCACGCCCGGGGCTTGATCTGCCTGCCGATGACCCGCGAGCGCTGCGAACGCCTCAACCTGCCGCTGATGGTGAGCGACAACGGGTCGGGGTTCGGCACCAAGTTCACATTATCGATCGAGGCCGCCGAAGGCGTGTCGACCGGCATCTCGGCCGCCGATCGCGCGCGCACCGTGCGCGCCGCGGTAGCGCGTGACGCCAAGGCCGCCGATATCGTCCAGCCTGGGCATATCTTCCCACTGATGGCCGAGCCGGGCGGCGTACTGCGCCGCGCCGGGCACACCGAGGCGGCCTGCGATCTGGCGGCGATGGCCGGTTACGATCCCAGCGGCGTGATCTGCGAGGTGATGAACGACGACGGCAGCATGGCGCGGCGTGCCGAGCTCGAACGTTTCGCCGCCGAGCACGATCTCAAGGTCGGCACCATCGCCGATCTGATTCATTACCGTATCCATAACGAGCAGACCGTCGAGTCCATCGAGCAGCAGCGGGTTTGCACCTCGTTCGGCGAAATGACCCTGCATGTGTTCCGCGATAGCATCCAGGGCGCGCACCATATGGCGCTGGTCAAGGGACAGCCACGGGCAGACAAGCCGACGACGGTGCGCGTGCACCTCGCCGACAGTCTGCGTGACCTGCTGGCGCTGCAAAAGCCAGGCAGTCAGAGCTGGACCGCCCAAGGAGCGCTGGCCCAGGTCGCCGAGGCCGAGGCCGGTGTGTTCGTATTGCTCGACGACGGCCACGCGCCGCTCGACCTTCAAGAGCAACTGGACGTCTTCCTCGAGCGCCGCCGCGCGCCGCGGGGCAGCGATTCCGATGGTGCCGGCAACTACTTGATGATCGGCACCGGCTCGCAGATCCTGCGTCAGCTTGGCGTGGGTCAGATGCGCCTGCTCAGTTCACCGTGGAAATTCTCGGCGTTGTCCGGCTTCGATCTGGAAGTGGTGGAGCGCGTGGGGGGCGATACCCCCGACGATAACGATTCGCTAGAATAACTCCCCTTTTATTTGGCAGGATTGATTATGCAACCGATTTCCCAAGTCGAAGGGTCTTTCACCGACGTCGATGGCCGCTATGTGATCGTGGTCGGTCGCTTCAACCATCATGTCGTCGACAGCCTGGTGGAAGGCGCCATCGACAGCCTGGTGCGTCATGGTGTCGACGAGGATCATATCGACATCGTCCACGTGCCGGGTGCCTGGGAGCTGCCGTTGGCGGTCAAGCGTGCGTTGCGCGTGGTCAAGCCCGATGCGGTGATTGCACTCGGGGCGGTGATTCGTGGCGGTACCCCGCATTTCGAGTATGTCGCGGGCGGCTGCAACGCGGCGCTTGGCAACCTGCAACTGGAGTTCGAGACCCCGGTCGCCAATGGCGTATTGACCGTCAATTCGATCGAGCAGGCCATCGAGCGTGCCGGCACCAAGGCCGGCAACAAGGGCGCCGAGGCTGCCATGGCCGCCATGGAAATGGTGTCGTTGATGAAGCGCTTCGGGGGTGAGGCATGAGCGAGCGTCGCCGTGCCTCGAGCGATGCTCGCCAAGCGCGCCATGCGGCCCGCGAGCTTGCGGTTCAGGGCTTGTACCAATGGCAGTTGAGCGGCAACTCGGTCACCAGCATCGAAGCCGAATTTCGTAGCCAGGTCGCCGACGATGATCTCGAGGATCACGAAAACTGGCACAAGGTCATGGAGATCGCCGACCTGGCCCTGTTTCATGAACTGCTGAATAATGTGGTGCGCGAGCAGGCCGAACTCGACGCCGTCATTGCGCCACTGCTCGACCGCCGTATCGTCGACCTCGATCCCATCGAGCTGTCGATTCTGCGCCTGGGAGCCTATGAGCTGACACGGCGCCTGGAAGTCCCTTATCGCGTGGTCATCAACGAGGGCGTCGAGTTGGCCAAATCGTTTGGCGCCACCGATGGTCACAAGTATGTCAACGGCATTCTCGACAAGCTCGCTAGTCGTTTGCGAAATGCCGAGGTCAACGCCCGGCGTCGTTGACGCGAGCCGGATGTCGAGCCACATGCCGAGCGAATTCGAACTCATCGCCCGCTATTTCGCGCGCCCGGACTTTCTGGAGCCGGGCGTGGCCATGGGGCCAGGCGACGACTGCGCCTTGCTGACACCCACGCCGGGCCAGCAGTTGGCGGTCAGCGTCGATACATCCGTGATCGATGTGCATTTCCCGGCCGACGCGCCAGCGTGGGCAATCGGCCATCGCTGTGTCGCGGTGGCGTTGAGCGACCTGGCCGCGATGGGCGCACGGGCACGTTGGTGCGTCATGGCACTCACTCTTCCCGAAGCGGATGAAGCCTGGCTGGCGGCCTTTGCCGAAGGTTTCCATGCGCTATGCGCCGCGCATGGTGTCGCCCTGGTGGGCGGTGACGTGACGCGCGGCGCGCTGAGCATCGCCGTGACCGTGCATGGCGAGGTGCCGGCCCGCGAGGCGCTCAAACGCAGCGGCGGGCGTGCCGGTGACATCCTGGCGGTTAGTGGCCCGCTGGGTGGAGGGGCGGGCGGTCTGCATGCCTGGCGCAGCGGCGTACGCGATCTCGCCGATCCGTTGCTTGCCGCTTATCTGCTGCCCCAGCCACGCCTGGCGGCGGGCCAGGCGCTGCGTGGCCTGGCGCACTGTGCCATCGATATTTCCGACGGCCTGCTCGGTGATCTGGGTCATCTGTGCGCGGCCTCGAAGCTCGGCGCCGAGCTCGATGTCGAGCGATTGCCGCTAGCCGAGGGGTTGACGGCGGCGCTGGGCGAGGACGCGGCCCGCCAGGCGGCGTTGACCGGCGGCGACGATTACGAATTGCTGTTCAGTTTGCCGGCGACTGCGCTGGCTGGCGTCAAGCATCGTCTGTCCGACCTTGGACTTCATCTGAATGTCATCGGGCGGCTTAAAGAGTCGCCGGGTATCGGTGGCGTGGGCATCGGCGATTTACCCACCGGCTGGCAGCACTTCCCGGGAGCGCCATCATGAATCGCGCTCCGCTCAGCGTCTGGCGGCGCCCCACGCACTTCTTCGCCTTTGGCCTGGGTAGCGGCGCGGTGCCCTTCGCCCCGGGCACCTTCGGCACCCTGGCGGCAATCCCTTTCTACTGGCTGATGTCCGAGTTGCCACTGTCGTGGTACCTGAGCCTGACGCTGGTCGCCAGCCTAGTCGGTATCTGGCTATGTGAGACCACCTCGCGCGACTTGGGCGTGCACGATCACTCGGGCATCGTCTGGGACGAATTCGTCGGTTACTGGATAACCATGGCGGCGGTGCCGTTTTCATGGGAGGCGGCGCTGTGGGGCTTCGTGGTGTTTCGAGTCTTCGATATCATCAAGCCGTGGCCGATTCGCTGGGTCGATCGGCGAGTGGCCGGCGGCTTCGGTATCATGCTCGATGACGTGCTGGCTGGGGTGTTTGCGTGGAGTGTGATGCATTTATGGTTTTGGTTGCATTAATCGCTTAGGAAAACATATGCGCAAGGTATGGCTGGCCATTGCGGTCGTGGCGGTGGTGGTTGCGGGGTATCTGGGGGCGCAGGCGTATTCCAGCCACGTTTTCGAACGCGAACTAACGGCCACCCTGAAAGCGCTGCGCGCCGACGGCCAGTGGCAGGTCGAACGCGATGACATCGAGCGTGGCTGGTTTCAGTCCCGGGGGCGTTTGCTGGTGGCTCCTGCCACCGATGACAACTGGCGTGTGGCGCTTCCCTACCAGGCTAGCCATGGTTTGCTGAGCACCGATGTCAGCGGCGCGTTGCAGGTCTATCTCAAAGAATCGTCGAGCGCCGGTGAGCGGGCGCTGTTCGGCGATCTGCTGCCGTCGGCCGAGCCACGCTGGACGGCGACCTTCGAAACCCTCGATCGACGCGTAAAAGCACGCCTTGATGCCGCCGCTTTCGAATTGGCACGTGATAGCGATCGACTGGCCTTTGGCGGCGCCTGGTTCACGCTCGCGGGGCGAGTCGGTGATATTTCGCTGCGCGGCCAGGTTGCGTCGATGCGGCTGGGCGCGGCGCAGGGTGAGATCGTCAGCGGCCCGCTGACGATCGATAGTCGTTACCAGTTCGGTAGCGCTGGGGGCTTTTATCACCAGCGTAACGAGCTGTCTCTCGAACGCCTGGAGTATCACGGCGGGCAGCGTCCTCCGATAACGCTCATCGGCTTGCATTACCGCGACGAGACGCGTCTTGCCGAGCAGTTGCGCCTGGATGCCTCCGTGTCGCTGGAAAAGGCGCTCGTTGCCGGCGAGACGCTGCTGTCCGGTAGCCTCGACATGAGCGTCGATCGGCTCGATGGCGATGCGGTGCGGCGCGTCGTCGCGCAATTGGAAGCCGCTGGCAAGAAAAGCGGTGGCGACCTTTCGGCGCTCGATGACGCTCAGCGCCAGGCGCTTGTCGAGCGCCTGGAGCCGGCGCTATTGGGCATGTTGAGCGATTCACCGCGGCTGATTCTCGAGGGCCTGACATTGACCAGTCCGATGTTCGGTTTCGATATGCGCGGGCACGGCGAACTGATCTTCGATGGCGAGAATGTCGCCGCGCTATCCGTCGATGAACTCGTTATCGACGGTGAATCCGAGGCCTGGCGCCGGCACCTGAATGGCGCATTCACCCTTTATGGCGTGCCACCGTTGGCAGCGATGCAGCTCGGTCTGCCGCCCGATACCGACACGCTGGACGTGGTCATCGAAGCCGGCGAGGTGAGTATCAACGGGCGACCCTTGCCGCCATTGTTCTAACGATCGTTCGCTGGCTCTTGAACTTGGCTCTTGAACTTGACCAAGGCCGCCCGCATTGCTCAGCACATCCCGGGCGATTCGGCCCAGCCAATATCAGGTGAACGATGAGCGAACGTGACGAAGACGTGCAGGATGCCGTGATGGACGACGGGCGCTTGACAGCGGGCGACGAGCGCTCGGAGCAGGAGAGCCAGGGATACGCTGGCGCGGTCGTGCCGACCCATGAATACCTGCCGGAACGCCTTTATCTGCTGCCCATTCACAATCGACCGTTCTTTCCCGCTCAGGTCCAGCCGCTGGTGATACATCGTCAGCGCTGGGAAGAGACCATGAAGCGGGTCGCTGACACGCCGCATCATGCGGTCGGCGTCGCCTATGTCGGCGATACCGGCATCGATGAACTCGACTACGGGCACTTTCCAACCATTGGCACTGCGGTCAAAGTGCACAAGGCGCAGGGCGAGGATCAGCAGATCCAGTTCATCGCCCAGGGCGTGCGGCGTTTTCGTATCGTGCGCTGGCTATCGAAGAAGCCGCCTTATCTGGTCGAGGTCAGCTACCCCAAGGAGCCGGTCGACGATACCGCCGATGAAGCGCGTGCCTATGCCATGGCCTTGATCAACGGCATCAAGGAGCTGCTGCCGATCAATCCGCTGTACGGCGAGGAGCTCAAGCACTACCTCAACCGCTTCAGCCCCCACGAGCCGGGCCCATTGACCGACTTCGCCGCGGCGATCACCTCGGCCAAGGGCCCTGAGCTGCAGGAGATTCTCGAGACCCTGCCGGTGATGGCGCGCATGCAGAAGGTGCTGCCGCTGCTGCGCAAGGAGATCGAGGTCGCGCAGTTGCAAAGCGAGATCAGCGAACAGGTCAACGCGCAGATGCAGGAGCGCCAGCGCGAGTTCTTCCTGCGCGAACAGCTCAAGGTCATTCAGCGCGAGCTGGGTATTTCCAAGGACGACCGCGAGAACGATGTCGATACCTTCCGCAAGCGCCTGGAAAACCTCGAGGTGCCGGAGCGGGTCATGGGGCGCATCGACGACGAGCTCGACAAGCTCTCGGTGCTCGAGACCGGCTCGCCAGAATACGGCACCACGCGTAACTATCTGGACTGGTTGACCTCCTTGCCCTGGGGGCTGACGTCCGACGATCAGCTCGACCTCAAGCATGCGCGCAAGATACTCGATCGCGACCACGATGGGCTGAACGAGGTCAAGGAGCGGATCATCGAGTTCCTCGCCGAGGGCACCTTCAAGGGCGATGTCGGCGGCTCGATCGTGATGCTGGTCGGCCCGCCGGGCGTCGGCAAGACCTCGGTGGGGCGCTCGATCGCCGAGGCGCTGGGGCGTAAGTTCTATCGCTTCTCGGTAGGCGGGATGCGCGACG
Source organism: Modicisalibacter muralis (assembly GCF_900102945.1). Taxonomy (GTDB): domain Bacteria; phylum Pseudomonadota; class Gammaproteobacteria; order Pseudomonadales; family Halomonadaceae; genus Modicisalibacter; species Modicisalibacter muralis. The sequence goes on from NZ_FNGI01000015.1 coordinate 16,901, forward strand.
AGGCCGAGATCAAGGGTCACCGGCGCACCTATATCGGCGCGATGCCCGGCAAGCTGGTGCAGGCGTTGAAGGAGGTCGAGGTCGAGAACCCGGTGATCATGCTCGACGAGATCGACAAGATGGGCCAGTCGTTCCAGGGCGATCCCGCCTCGGCGCTGCTCGAGGTGCTCGACCCGGAACAGAACGTCGACTTTCTCGATCATTATCTCGACGTGCGCCTGGATCTGTCCAAGGTGCTGTTCGTGTGCACCGCCAACCAGCTCGACACCATCCCGCCGGCGCTGCTCGATCGCATGGAGCAGATTCGTCTCTCCGGTTACATCGCCGAGGAGAAGGTGGCCATCGCCAAGCATCATCTATGGCCGAAGCTGCTCAAGCGCAACCAGATGCCCAAGAAGCGCATCAACCTCACCGAGGCGGCGCTGCGTCAGGTCATCGAGGGTTACGCTCGTGAGGCCGGGGTGCGTCAGTTGGAGAAGCAACTGCATCGCATCGTGCGCAAGGCGGCGGTGAAGCTGCTCGAAAACGACCAGCAAAGCGTCAAGGTCTCGGTCAACAACCTCGAGGAATACCTGGGCGCGCCGCTGTTCCGCAAGGAGAAGGTGCTCAAGGGCGTGGGCGTCGTCACCGGCCTGGCCTGGACCAGCATGGGGGGCACCACCTTGCCTATCGAGGCGACCAAGGTGCATGCGCTGACGCGTGGCCTGAAACTCACCGGCAAGCTCGGCGAGGTCATGCAGGAGTCGGCCAATATCGCCTACAGCTATACGCTGGGCCATCTCGATGAATACGGCGCCGATGGCGACTTCTTCAACGAGGCGTTCATTCATCTGCATGTGCCCGAGGGCGCGACGCCCAAGGATGGCCCGTCGGCCGGGGTGACCATGACCACCGCCTTGATGTCGCTGGCCAAGAATCAGCCCATCGACCGACCGTTGGCGATGACCGGTGAGCTGACCCTGACCGGGCAGGTGCTGCCGGTGGGCGGGATTCGCGAGAAGATCATCGCCGCACGACGCAGCGAGATATTCGAGCTGATCCTGCCCGACGCCAACCGCCGCGATTACGAAGAGCTGCCGGATTACCTCAAGGACGGCGTGAGCGTGCATTTCGCCCGCACCTATCGCGATGTCGCCAAGGTGGTGTTCGCTGCCTGATAACCTGCCCGGGCGGCTGGTCGGCGCTCGGGCAATCTGACAGAATCGATTGATTCCAGTCCTATCAATCGGCCAGCGGAGCCTCGCGGTTTCCTGAATGGCTAGCAGAGCTTCGAGGATCATCATGCCCGAGTATCGTTCCCGCACCACCACCGCCGGTCGCAACATGGCCGGCGCCCGCGCGCTGTGGCGCGCCACTGGCATGAAGGATGACGATTTCCACAAGCCGATCGTCGCAGTCGCCAACTCCTTCACCCAGTTCGTACCGGGGCATGTGCATCTCAAGGACATGGGCCAACTGGTGGCTCGCGAGATCGAGAAGGCCGGCGGGGTGGCCAAGGAGTTCAACACCATCGCCGTCGACGACGGCATCGCCATGGGTCACGACGGCATGCTGTACTCACTGCCGTCGCGCGACATCATCGCCGATAGCGTCGAATACATGTGCAATGCGCACTGCGCCGATGCGTTGGTGTGCATCTCCAACTGCGACAAGATTACGCCCGGCATGCTGATGGCGGCGATGCGCCTGAACATTCCGGTGATCTTCGTCTCCGGCGGGCCGATGGAAGCCGGCAAGACCAAGCTGCTAGACCACGGCCTGGACCTGGTCGATGCGATGGTCATGGCCGCCGACGACAGCGTCGACGAGGCCACGCTCAACGAGGTCGAGCGCAGCGCCTGCCCGACCTGCGGTAGCTGCTCCGGCATGTTCACCGCCAACTCGATGAACTGTCTGACCGAAGCGCTGGGCCTGGCGCTGCCGGGCAACGGCACGGTGCTGGCCACCCATGCCGATCGTCGCCGGTTGTTCGAGACCGCGGGCAGCCGCATCGTCGAACTGGCCAAGCGCTATTACGAGGGCGAAGAAGCACACCTGTTGCCGCGTGCCATCGGTTCCAAGGCGGCATTCAACAACGCCATGACCCTGGACATCGCCATGGGCGGTTCGACCAACACCATCCTGCACCTGCTGGCCGCCGCCCAGGAAGCCGAGATCGACTTTACCCTGGTCGATATCGATCGCCTGTCGCGGGAGGTGCCGCAGCTTTGCAAGGTCGCGCCCAACACCCAGAAGTATCACATCGAGGACGTCCACCGCGCCGGCGGGATCATGGCGATTCTCGGCGAGCTGGACCGTGCCGGGGTGCTCGACACCCGCGTACCGACCGTGTACGGCGATAGCCTGGCCGCGGCGCTGGACGAATGGGACATCATGCGTAACCCCAGAGAGGCGGTGGTCGAATTCTTCCGCGCCGGACCGGGCGGCGTGCCCACCCAGACAGCGTTTTCGCAGAGCGCGCGCTGGCCGAGCCTGGATGGCGACCGCGTTGGCGGCTGTATTCGCGATCTCGAGCACGCCTTCTCGCAGCAGGGCGGGCTGGCGGTGCTCCACGGCAACATCGCCGTGGATGGCTGCGTGGTCAAGACCGCCGGCGTCGACGATTCGATTCTGGTATTCGAAGGCCCGGCGCACGTGGTCGAGTCCCAGGACCAGGCGGTCGAGCACATCCTCGCCGGCGAGGTGAAGGAAGGCGCGGTGGTGGTGATCCGTTACGAAGGCCCCAAGGGCGGGCCGGGCATGCAGGAAATGCTCTACCCGACCAGTTATCTCAAATCCAAGGGCCTCGGCAAGGCCTGCGCGCTGCTCACCGACGGGCGCTTCTCGGGCGGTACCTCGGGGCTGTCGATCGGCCACGTCTCGCCCGAGGCGGCCGCGGGCGGCGCCATCGGCCTGGTCGAGCAGGGCGATACGATTCGTATCGACATACCCAACCGGCGCATCGACGTCAAACTCAGCGACGACGCTCTCGCCCAGCGCCGTGAGGCCATGCAGGCGCGCGGCAGGGCGGCCTGGAAGCCGAGCATCCAGCGCCCACGCAAGGTGACGCCGGCACTCAAAGCCTATGCGTTGCTGGCCACTTCGGCAGACAAGGGCGCGGTGCGCGATCTGTCCAAGCTGGATTGAACCGCCATGACGGGCGAGGCCCGCACCATGGCGGTGCGGGCCTCGATGAAAGTCAACCGATCCCTGTTCGTGTCAGGCCGCTTCCCTTAGCGCCTCGGGCGATTCTTCCAGCGCTTGAAGAGCGCACTCCAAGGCATACCATAATTCCAGACATTCGAGGCTTTCTTCTGAACAGCACATCGTCGATCACTCCCTAGGTGGGCCATGTTGAAAATACACGGCTAAGTATGGTTGCTTAGACCAAGGTCGACATGATGATTCTTTTAATCTTTTGTGAATAATCGATTGTCATGGCCTAACTAGTGTCGCTGCCCAGCGAAGGAAGTCACGAGCAACGAGACAAGGAGCACTCATGAAGGAAACGTTCAACGTCGGTCTGGTGGGCTATGGCTTCGCCAGCAAGACCTTTCATGCACCGTTGATCGCGGCGACACCGGGCTTGACGCTTGCCGCCGTATCGAGCCGCGATGCCGACAAGGTGCATGCCGACCTACCCAATGTCGAGGTGGATGCCACGCCGCAGGCGCTGTTCGCGCGCCGCGATATCGACCTGGTGGTCATTCCCACGCCCAACGAGACCCACTTCCCGCTGGCCAAGGCGGCATTGAGCGCCGGCAAGCATGTGGTCATCGATAAACCCTTTACCGTAACGCTGAGCGAAGGGCGACTGCTCAAGGGCCAGGCGGAGGAGGCCGGCAAGCTGCTGTCGGTTTTTCACAATCGGCGCTGGGATAGCGATTTCCTCACGGTGCGCGAGCTGCTCGCGGCCGGCACGCTGGGGCGTCTGGTGCATTTCGAATCGCATTTCGATCGTTTTCGCCCCGAGGTGAACGATCGCTGGCGCGAGCAACCCAAGCCGGGCGGTGGCGTCTGGTACGATCTCGGCCCACATTTGCTCGATCAGGCGCGCATGCTGTTCGGCATGCCGCGCAGTATCTTGCTCGATTTGCACGCGCGCCGAGACGGGGCGCAGATCGACGATGACTTCCATGCGTTGCTCGAGTACGACGGTCTGCGCGTGGTGCTGCATGGCGCCGCGCTGGTCGCGGCTGAGTCGCCTCGCTTCACCCTGCATGGCACTCGGGGCAGCTACGTGAAGTATGGCCTGGACCCCCAAGAGGAACGGCTCAAGGCGGGTGAAACGCCCGCGCCTCCGGGTGGTGAGAATAAGTGGGGTGAGGATAGCCGACACGGCATCCTGACGCTGCGCGAGGGCGAAGCCGAAGACGCGTCCTTGATCGCCCGGGAGCATGCCACCTTGCCAGGCGACTATCTGGCCTATTACGCGGGAATACGCGATGCACTGCGCGGCGAGAGCGATGGCCCGGTCGCGGTTGACGATGCGCTGGCGGTCATGCAACTGCTCGAGGCTGGTCTGGACAGCGCCCGCCAGGCGCGGTGGGTAAAAATCAATGAAAGAAGACGGCTATAAACGGCTGTAAAGCAGAACCTCGGCGAAGCGCCGAGGTTCTGGTAGATGGATAGAGAGTATAGAAAGCTAAGTTAGCCCCTTCGCTAGCGCTTACATATTTCCTTCGGGGTCGTCACCCGCGCTGGAGTCGACACCGCTACTCGGCGCCAGTTCTTCTTCCGGCAGCTCCTCGGAATCGCCTTGTGCTTCTTCAGGATCGACATCCTGTGCGGAATCCACGCCGCTGTTCGGCACCAGTTCATCCTTGGCGAGTTCATCGGTATCGCTCTGTACTTCTCCGGGGTCGACATCCTGTGCGGAATCGACGCCATCGGGCGTTGTGTCCATATCCGCGGAATCTTGCGCGACGTCCCCGGAATCCTGTGCGACAGCCATGCCGGAAAAGGCAAGCAGTGACGCTAATATCAGGGAGGTTAAAGGCAATCCTTTCATGTGCATCTCCTTGGGTTGCTAATCCAGTGCTCGCTTTCACCCGCGACCAAGGATTATGAATCCTGTACAAACCCTAGACGTTGGTTCGCTATCACGCAAACCGGCCCTCGCCGCTTACCACCAGTCGATTTTCTGGCGCTGGTTGCGTAGTTTCTCGCGGGCGATGAACAGTGCCGCGATGGCGCGGCCCTCGTGAAACTCCTCGTGGGCCAGCAATGCCGGTATCTCGTCCAGCGCATGCGTCTCGACGATCAGCGGTTCCGGTTCGTCGCCGGGCAGGCGTTTGTCGTAAAGGTCGCTGGCCAGCAGCACATGCATGCGATGGTTCATGTAGTTGGGGGCCAGTGACAATTCCACCAGCGGCTCGATGCTGTTGGCGCCGACGCCGCACTCTTCCATCAGTTCGCGGTTGGCGGCGGTAACGATGTCTTCGCCGGGGTCGACCAGGCCCTTGGGCAAGGTCAGTACATAGTCGTCGAAACCGGCCGCGTACTCACGGATCAGCAGGACATGCTCGGGGTCGGGCATGGCGACGATCATCACCGCCCCGTGGCCACCGCCCTTGAGACGCTCGAAGGTACGCTCGGCACCATTAGCGAAGCGCAACTCCAACTGTTCGATGGTGAATAGCCGGCTGCGTGCGATCTCCTTGCGCTCGAGAATGCTGGGTTTGCGGGGAAGCGTTGGCGGCATGGCAGGCGTATCCATTACACTGGGAGTCATTGATACCCACTCTTTTACCATCGCTGTGGAGCCCTTGGCCAATGATCGATTGGCGTGCCATCGACACCGTGCTTCTCGACATGGACGGCACCCTGCTGGACCTGCATTTCGACAGTCACTTCTGGCTCGAACACTTGCCGCGCCGTTATGGCGAATTGCATCGCCTCGACGAAGCCACCCAGGACGAACTGCGCGCGCGAATCATCCGTGAGCAGGGTACTCTCAACTGGTACAGCCTGGCCTATTGGAGTCGTGAACTAGGGGTGGATATCGTTGCCTTGAAACGCGAAGTGCAGCATCTGATCGGCCTACGCGGCGATGCACTGGATTTTCTGCAATGGCTCAAACGTGCCCACCCGCGCGTGGTGCTGGCGACCAATGCCGATCGTGAAAGCCTGGGGCTTAAGCTGCCGTTGACCGGACTTGACGACTATCTCGACGCCATCGTCTCGTCCGCCGATCTGGGCGTGCCGAAGGAGGCGCAGGAGTTCTGGTTCGCGTTGCAGGAAATCGAGCCCTTCAATCCCGCGCGCACTCTGTTCATCGACGACAACCCGGCGGTGCTGGAGAGCGCCCGGGAATATGGCATTCGGCATTTGCTGGGTATCAGAAAGCCCGACAGCACGCGTCCCGAGCGTGAACTCGAGGAGTTTATTGCCCTCGATCGCTTCGCGGCGCTACTGCCAGCCGAGCGTCCATCAATCTAACCGACTGAACTGACTGTATTGAATCGCCGAGGTTTATGGATAGCGTACGTATCGACAAATGGCTATGGGCGGCGCGCTTCTTCAAGACTCGTGCCCTGGCCAAGAAAGCCATCGAAGGCGGCAAGGTTGAGTATGATGGCGCGCGGGTCAAGACCAGCAAAACGGTCGAAACAGGCGCGCTGATCAAGGTGCCGCAGGGTTGGGATGTTTGGGAAGTCGAAGTGCTGGCGGTTTCCAGCCAGCGGCGCGGGGCTCCCGAAGCCCGTGAGCTCTATCGCGAAACACCACGGAGCCAAGCCCGCCGCGAGCGTGAAACTGAAAGCCGCCGCCTGGCCAATCAAGCCATGACGGCGCCCCACGGGCGGCCCGACAAGAAACAACGTCGCGATATTCAGCGTTTCCAGCGTCAGCGGCCCGAGGAATAGATAGAAGAGCCCTTCGGGCTGAAGAAAGAAGTCGGAAGAGAGAAGAAGGAAGAGAAGAAAAGTAACCTGGGCCGAGGGAGACTGGGTTTTTTCTTCAAGGCGCGAAGCGCCGTTCTTCCAGCTTCCAGCCGCGTAGCGGCGCTCTTCCAGCTTGCATCAGCGTCGTACTTCAATTCTAGAATTCGAGCATTCCATGACCGACCAGATCCAGCGTTTCCTGTTCGACGATACCAACGTGCGTGGCGAGATCGTTAGTCTCGATAACGCTTACGCTGACGTGCTTGGCAAACAGGCCTATCCGCCGGCGGTGGCGCGCCAACTCGGCGAGCTGCTCGCCGCCGTGGCGCTGCTGACCGAAACCGTCAAGCTCGATGGCACCCTGAGTATCGAGGTGCGCGGCCAGGGCCCGCTCGGCTTGCTGATGGCCGAATCCAATCCCGGCGGCGAGTTGCGCGGCATCGCGCGGCTCGATGAAGACGCGGCACTGCCCGCCGATGATGCCTCGTTCAAGGCACTGATCGGTGACGGCAAGATCGTGATTACCATCGATCCGCGTGGAGGCAACCGCTATCAGGGCATCGTGGCGCTGGATGGCGATACGCTGGCGACGTGTCTCGAGGCCTATTTCGAGCGCTCCGAGCAACTCGCCACCCGGTTGTGGCTGGCCGCCGACGGTCGGCGTGCCGCCGGCCTACTGCTCCAGCAATTGCCGAATGACGACAGCAACGTCGATCCGGATGCCTGGGACCGCCTGGTTTCGCTGGCGAGCACGGTATCTCGTGAGGATCTGCTTGGGCTCGAACAGCGTGAGCTGCTTTATCGCCTCTATCACGAGGAGACCGTGCGTGTCTTCGACCCCAAGGCGTTGCGTTTCGGCTGTACCTGCTCGCGCGAGCGTATCGTCGGCGCGTTGCTCGGCCTGGGCGAGGTGGAACTGCGCGAGATTCTCGCGGAGCAACAGGCGCTGGATACCCAGTGCCACTTCTGCAATACCCGCTACCATTTTAGTGCGGCCGAAATCGAGGCGCTGATCGACTCACCCGATAATCCGGCGCCGACACTGCACTGAGCGGTCGCCATCGGTCGCTTGAAGCTGAGCCTTCTCATCGGCGGCGGGGGAGAAAAGGCAGCGTTTTCCGGGCAAGCACTTTTTGCCATAATGGCGACCCCGCGCGCCGGATTTTCGCAAGCGTTCATGACAATTGAATGGAATTCTTGCCAGAGTTTGTACAAGAGGCGAATACCGCCCAGGCTAAGCGGGAAAAACGCGACACGCCTTTGGCTAACGAGAGAGAAGCGGCCCGCGGGCCCCAGGACACCATAATGACCACGAACCAAGCTGCTCCCCAAGTGGCGACCGAGCGTCGCGCCGCGAAGATTCATACCAACCTGTCGGCCTGCGAATTGATCGAACGCGCCCTGGAACGCGGCGAAGGGCGTCTCGCCGACAATGGCGCGCTGGTAGTGAATACCGGTAAGCGCACCGGGCGCTCGCCGGCGGATCGCTTCATCGTCGATGAGCCCTCCACGGCCGAGTTGATCGATTGGGGCAGCGTCAACCGGCCCTTCGATGCCGAGCGTTTCGACGCCCTGTGGGAGCGTGTCGAGGATTACCTGGCCGAGGGCGACAGCTTCGTCAGCGAGCTGCACGTGGGTGCCGATCCCGAGCACTATCTGCCGATTCGCGTGATCACCGAAACCGCCTGGCACAACCTGTTCGGACGGACCATGTTCGTGCGCCCCGGGAGCTTCAATCCCAAGGGCAAGAACGAGTGGACGATTCTCAACGCACCGCACTTCACCTGCGACCCCCAGCGTGACGGCACCAACTCCGATGGCGTGGTGATCCTCAATTTCGCGCGCCGCCGGGTGTTGCTCGCGGGCATGCGTTACGCCGGCGAGATGAAAAAGGCGATGTTCTCGGTGCAGAACTTCCTGTTGCCCGAAAAGGACGTGCTGCCGATGCATTGCAGCGCCAACGTGGGTGAAGACGGCGAAACCACGCTGTTCTTCGGCCTGTCCGGCACCGGCAAGACCACGCTGTCCGCCGATCCATCGCGCTACCTGATTGGCGATGACGAACACGGCTGGGGCGAGGGTACGGTATTCAACATCGAGGGCGGTTGCTACGCCAAGTGCATCGACCTGTCCGAGAAGAACGAGCCGGTGATCTGGAACGCCATTCGCTTTGGTGCCGTGCTCGAAAACGTGGTGCTCGACGACCGTCGCGGCGCGGATTACGCTGACGACGGCCTGACCCAGAACTCACGCGCCGCCTATCCGCTCGAACACATCGACAAGCGTGTCGACGAGAACCGCGCCGGCGAGCCCAACGCGATCATCTTCCTGACCTGCGACATGAGCGGCGTACTGCCACCGGTATCGATACTCTCCAAGGAAGCCGCCGCCTATCATTTCCTGTCGGGCTACACCGCCAAGGTCGGCTCCACCGAGATGGGTTCCTCGGCGGGACTGGAAGCGACGTTCTCGACCTGTTTCGGTGCGCCGTTCTTCCCGCGCCCGGCGCGTGAATACGCCGATCTACTGATCAAGCGCATCGACGGCTTCGGCTCGCGCGTCTACCTGGTCAACACCGGCTGGACCGGCGGTGCCTATGGCCATGGCGGCAGCCGCTTCAGCATACCCACCACGCGCGGCATCATCGCTGCCATTCAGTCCGGTGCGCTGAAGGACGTCGAAACGCAGCACATCGACGGGCTCAATCTGGATGTGCCGCTGGCGGTGCCAGGAGTCGATTCCAACCTGCTCAGCCCGCGCGATACCTGGCAGGATCCTGACGAGTACGATCGCCAAATGCGCGACCTAGTGGCCAAGTTCGTCAATAATTTCGAGAAGTTCGCCGGCGTCGACGAAGCGATTGTCGCGGCGGGGCCGTCGTTGGACTGACCCAACGCGAGCTGCGAACGCTTTGGCGTCAGCGACGTCCAACGGGGGAGCACCACTCGGTGGCTCCCCCGTTTTGCGTGGGGCGTATGCGGGCATCCAATGGCTCCGCCACTGCGTATAACGCTGACAACCGTTTGCAAGCTCACGACGCGCGTCGTGTCGAACCCTGGAGAACCGTCATGCAACGACGTCACTTTTTGGGCCTGCTGGGCGCCGGTGGATTGGCCGGGTTGCTACCCGGTGTCGCCGCGGCCCGACCCAAGCTCGAACTCACCGCTGCGTCGGATATCGAGCCATTGGAACTGAGCGAGGAGCAATGGCGCGAGCGCCTCACGGCGGAGCAATTCCATATTCTGCGCGAGGCTGGCACCGAATCCGCCGGCAGTAGCCCATTGAATGCGGAGAAACGCAAGGGTGAATACCGCTGTGCGGGTTGCGACCTGCCACTGTTCTCCAGCGAGACCAAGTACGATTCCGGTACCGGCTGGCCGAGCTTCTACGCCCATATCGAAGGGCACCTGCTCAGCGAGCTCGACTTCGTGCTGCTGTTCCCGCGAACCGAATATCACTGCGCGCGCTGCGGCGGGCATCAGGGCCATATCTTCGAGGACGGCCCCGAACCCACCGGCCTGCGCTGGTGCAATAACGGCCTGGCGTTGACCTTCGTGCCTGCCTGAGCCGTCATGCGCGGAACCCCTCGATGATATGACTGGCCAGGCAATCGATGACCGGCGATTGTGCCTGTGGCGTGCGCAGCAGCACGATCGATGAATCGGGCAGCGGCGGGAAACCGTCGGCCTCGCCAAGAATGCGCATGCCCGGCACGACCAGGCTCTTCATCCAGGCCGATACGGCCAGCCCCGCGCCGACCACGGCTTGCAGCGTCGCCAGGCTCGGGCTGCTGTAGGCGACGCGGTATTGGCGCCCGGCGCGCGCCAGCGCGTTGCAGGCATGTCGCCGACAGAAGCAGGGTTCGTCGAACAGCGCTAGCGGCAGCGGGTCCTGCTGGTAGGGGGCATGGCTATCGGCCACCACCCATACCGTGGCGTCCTGGCGCAGAATCTCGCCGATTTCGTGACCGACTTCGCGGGTCACGATGCTCAAATCCAGGCTGCCGTCCTGGCGCGACAGCAATTGCGACGAGGGTTCGCAATGCACCTCGATATCGATCATCGGCCAGGCCTGGGAAAACGACTTGAGGATGCCCGGCAAAAAGCGCATCACATAGTCGTCGGGCACGCCGATTCTGACTCGCCCCACCATATCCGGCTGGCGCAGTACATTGAGCGCTTCGCCGTGCAACTCGAGTATGCGCCGCGCATAGCCGAGCAGGGTGTTGCCCTCGCTGGTCAGATGCATCAAACGGCCGTTGCGCTCGAACAACGGGCGCTGGATCACGTCTTCCTCGAGTCGCTTGATCTGCATGCTGACCGCCGACTGGGTGCGATTGACGGCCTGTGCGGCGCGGGTGAAGCCGCCATGATCGGCGATGGCGACGAAGGTGCGCAGCAGTTCGTGATCGATGGTCTGAAACATGTCGGGTTCCATCAGTTGATTTGATGTTTTGTATCAGAAACATTCGTTGGATTGATTTTAGACCGAGGCCGACACTTCCTCCACTGAACGTAAGTTGAACTCATGTGAGGGAGCAGTCATGGCTTTATTCAATGCTTCAATCAATGCCGTATCGAAAGCCCTTTCAGGTTCCTTGGTGAACGCGGGTGCTCATGGCGCTGAACTCGATGTCCGTGGCGCCGAGGTCGAAAAGCGCCTGGGCTGGGCCCGCCGCGTCTGGACGCGCATCCAGCGCTGGCAGCAACTGCATCATGAGCGCCGGCAGCTTTGGCGGCTCAGCGATGCGATGCTCAAGGATATCGGCCTGTCGCGCGCCGATGTCTCGCGGGAGGCGAGTCGCCCGTTCTGGGACGATGTCGGCTGGCGTCGCTGAGTGAACCATGCCCGCCGCTGCGCCCACGGCGGGCTTTATGATACCTTGTCGCGAACTTTTGTCGTTTGATCGCCAAGGATTCCATGGACGCACAGACACAGATAACCCAGCGCCTCGCCGAAGAACTCGCCGTTCGCCCCAATCAGGTGGCGGCGGCGGTGGAACTGCTCGATGGCGGTGCCACCGTGCCCTTTATCTCTCGCTATCGTAAGGAAGTCACCGGCGGTCTCGACGATAGCCAGTTGCGTTCGCTGGAAGAGCGGCTGCGCTATCTGCGTGAACTGGAGGAGCGCCGCGAGGCGGTGCTCGCCAGTATCGACGAGCAGGGCAAGCTCAGCGATGAACTCGCCGCGCTGATTCGCGAGGCCGATACCAAGCAGCGCTTGGAAGACTTGTACCTGCCGTACAAGAAGAAGCGCCGCACCAAGGCGCAGATAGCTCGCGAGGCAGGGCTCGAACCGCTCGCCGATGCGCTGCTTGGCGATCCGACGCTGGACCCGCAGGCCATCGCCGCCGGCTACGTCGATGCCGACAAGGGGGTGGGGGATGCCAAGGCGGCGCTCGACGGCGCCAAGCAGATACTCATGGAGCGTTTCGCCGAGGATGCCGAACTGGTCGGCCGATTGCGCGGGCGCTTGTGGGACGAAGGGCTGCTCAGCGCGCGGGTGATCGATGGCAAGCAGCAGGAGGGCGCCAAGTTCGCCGATTATTTCGAGCACGACGAGCGATTGGCCAAGGTGCCATCGCACCGTGCGCTGGCGATGTTTCGTGGTCGCAACGAAGGCGTGCTGGGTCTGGCGATCAAGTTGCCGGGCGAGGACGAGGCGCCGATTCATCCCGCCGAGGTCGCCATCGCGCGGCATTTTTCCATCGATCTCGCAAGCGACGGCCGCGCGGCGGATCGCTGGCTGCGCGAAGTGGTGCGCTGGACCTGGCGGGTCAAGCTCTACACGCATATCGAGACCGAGTTGATGGGGCAGCTGCGCGAGCGCGCCGAACTCGAGGCGATCGGCGTGTTCGCCGCCAACCTCGAGGATCTGTTGTTGGCCGCGCCCGCCGGGCCCAAGGCCACGCTGGCGCTGGACCCCGGCCTTCGCACCGGCTGCAAGATCGCGGTGGTCGATGCCACCGGCCAGTTTCTCGATCACGCCGTCATCTATCCGCATGCCCCGCAAAAGCGCTGGGACGAGGCGCTGGCGACGCTGGCCAAGCTGGTCGAGAAGCACGATGTGACACTGATCGCCATCGGCAACGGCACCGCCAGCCGCGAGAGCGACAAGCTGGCCGGCGAACTGGTTAAAAGGCTGGCGCCACGCAAGCTAGCCAAGGTCATGGTCAGCGAGGCCGGGGCTTCGGTGTATTCGGCATCGGAGCTTGCCGCCAGGGAGTTTCCCGATCTCGACGTGACCATCCGTGGCGCGGTGTCCATTGCCCGGCGCTTGCAGGACCCGCTGGCCGAACTGGTCAAGATCGAGCCCAAGTCGATCGGCGTGGGCCAGTACCAGCACGACGTTTCGCAATTGCAGCTCTCTCGCAGTCTGGAAGCGGTAATCGAGGATTGCGTCAACGCCGTGGGGGTGGATCTCAACATGGCATCGGGCGCGCTGCTGGCGCGGGTTTCCGGGCTCACCCCGGCCCTGGCCGAGAATATCGTCCTGCGGCGTAATGCCGAGGGGCCGTTTCGCAACCGTCGTGAGTTGCTCGAGGTCGGCCGACTTGGGCCGCGCACCTTCGAGCAGTGCGCCGGTTTCCTGCGCATCATGAACGGTGACAATCCGCTCGATGCCAGCGCGGTGCATCCCGAAGCCTATCCGGTGGTGGCGCGCATCGCCGAGCGAGGCGGGCGTGAGCTTGCCAGCCTGATCGGCGACGGTGCCTTCCTCAAGACCCTCAAGCCCGCCGACTATGTCGACGACACCTTCGGCGTGCCGACGGTCAGTGACATTCTCAAGGAGCTCGACAAGCCCGGGCGGGACCCGCGCCCCGAGTTTCGTGCCGCCGAGTTTCGCGAGGGCGTCGAGAAGCTCAGCGACCTGGAGCCGGGCATGATCCTCGAAGGCACGGTGACCAACGTCACTCACTTCGGCGCCTTCGTCGATGTCGGCGTGCACCAGGATGGCCTGGTGCATATCTCGGCGCTCTCCGACAAGTTCGTCGACGACCCGCGCCAGGTGGTCAAGGCCGGTGATATCGTCAAGGTCAAGGTCATGGAAGTCGACATCGAGCGCAAGCGGATCGGCATGTCGATGCGTTTGAGTGACGACCCCGAGGCACGCGGTGGCAAGTCGACCGCTGGCAAGGGCCATAGAAATGCTGGGCGCGACAAGCCGCGGCGGCATGATGGTAGCAATGGAGGGCGCGGCAATGCAGAGCGTGGCGCCCGATCGCAAGGCGGCCAGATGGGCGCCTTGGGCGAGGCGTTGTTGAAAGCCCGCAAGAAAAGCTAAGAGCGTGCGAAACCGTTAGTCTTGAAAGGACCGTTTCCGTCACCATAATCTGATGATTATCGACCGCCGTGCCGCGCGCCGGCGAACCGCCTTCAACCAGGGGTGTTCATCTTGTCCGAGCAACTCGTCAACACCATCGCGCGGCTCAAGGGTCCGGCCCGTCAGGGCCTGATGGGCCGTCTGCGTCGCGGCATCGAAAAGGAAGGCCTGCGTGTCGATGGCCTGGGCAACATCGCCCAAACACCGCACCCGCGGGCGTTGGGCTCCAAGCTGACGCATCCGCATATCACCACCGATTACTCCGAGGCGCTGCTCGAATACATCACGCCGGTGTATTGCCGCCCCAGGGATGCGCTGGAATTTCTCGGCGACCTGCACCGTTTCAGTTATCGTCACCTGGGTGATGAGCTGATCTGGCCGGCGAGCATGCCCAGCCGGCTGAACGGCAACGCTAGCGTGCCGATCGCCGATTACGGCAGCTCGAATGTCGGCACCATGAAGCACGTCTATCGCAAGGGGTTGGACGTGCGCTACGGGCGCATCATGCAATCGATCGCCGGGATTCATTACAACGTCTCGTTGCCCGAGAACTTCTGGCCGTTGCTGCATGCGCTGGAGAACGATGGCGATGGCAAAAGCATTGATGGTTTCCGCTCGGCACGCTATTTCGACCTGATTCGCAACTTCCGTCGCAATAGCTGGCTGCTGCTGTATCTGTTCGGCGCCTCGCCGGCGCTGGATCGCAGCTTTCTGGCCGGTGCCTCGCCGGGCAAGTTGCGCGCCCATGCCCGCGACACGCTGGTCTCGCCTTATGCCACCAGTCTGCGCATGTCCGATCTGGGCTATCAGAACAAGGTTCAGGCGCAACTCAAGATCTGCTTCAATTCGCTATCCAATTATGTGGGCACACTGCGCCACGCGATCAGCACGCCCTGGCCGAACTATGAAAGCCTTGGCGTCAACGTCGATGGCGATTGGCGTCAGCTCAATGCCAATATCCTGCAGATCGAGAACGAGTATTACAGCGACATCCGGCCCAAACGCGTGGCGCGCCACGGCGAGACGCCGAGTCAGGCGCTCGAGGCGCGCGGGGTCGAGTACATCGAAGTGCGCTGCCTCGACCTGAATCCCTTCCTGTCGCTGGGCATCGATGAAACCCAGATGCGCTTTCTCGATACGTTCCTGCTGTGGTGCCTGCTCTCGGAAAGCCCCTGGATTCCCGACGAGGAGTGCGATCGTCTTGACGACAACCGCCAGGCAGTGGTCGAGTTCGGGCGCGATCCGGCCTTGGGTCTTGCCGTGGACGGGCGCGAGCGCCGTCTCGCCGAGCGCGCCGGGGAAATCTTCGCCGAATTGCGCGAAGTCGCGGCGTTGCTCGATATCGGCGATGCCAGCGATGCTCATGTCGCGGCGATCGATGCCCTGGCGCCGCGCCTGAATGATCCTGGCCAGACGCCCTCGGGGCGGCTATTGGCGGCCTTGCAAGAAAGTGGTAGCGAATTCGTCGATTACACGCTGGAACTGGCGCGGGGCCAGGCCGAACGGTTCCGCGATGAGCCGATGGATCGTGCCCGCGATGCGTTGTTCAGCCAGCTCACCGAGACCTCGCACCAGCAGCAGGGCGATATCGAAGCCGGTGATATCGATAGCTTCGGCGAGTTTCTCGAGGCCTATTTCGCGCGCGCCCGCGAACCTCGCGCCACGCAAGCGGTCTGATCCTTTCGATCCCGACGGCCCACAACGGTGGGCCGCACTTCTTTTGCGACGGAGATTCTATTGATGCGGTCCACCCTGAGCGGCGCGAGCGTGCGCCAATGGAGCCTGGTCGGCCTGGCGTTCTGTGCGCTGATGATGGGCGTGGCACTGGCGCTGCAATACGTCGCGGGGCTTACGCCCTGCCCACTGTGCATATTCCAGCGCGTGGCGGTGCTGGCGGCGGCGGCGGTATTTTTGATTGCCGCCATCCATAATCCACGCGGTCGCGGCGGCGCCGCTTATGGTGTTCTGGGATTGGCCGCCGTGGGCGGGGGCATCGGCGTGGCGGGTCGTCATGTATGGTTGCAGTCGCTGCCGGCCGATGAAGTGCCGAGTTGCGGCCCGGGGCTCGATTACATGATGGAAGTGCTGCCGATGTGGGACGTGCTCTCGCGCGTGCTATCGGGCTCCGGCGAGTGTGCCGAGGTCAAGGGGGCGTGGTTGGGCGTGACGTTGCCGCAGTGGACGCTGCTCGGTTTCGTGATTCTCGCCATCATTCCCATCATGTTGATTCTACGAGAACTATGCGGCGCTACCCGTCGTTGAGGCAATATTTCGTGCGTTACGGGATTGACACTCGGCACGCTTGGAGTGACGCTGAGTGTCCGCTTGAGAAGGGCACCGAGGGAGGCTGCGGCCACAATGCTGGAAGAATGCAAGACTGCCCAGGAACGCTGGGGTGGCGTTCACCGGTTGATCGACCGCTGGTTCGACGAGCGTCGCGAAATGCTGGTCGCCTTCATGGAGCTGCAGGAAGCCTGCGATGCCGATCCTGAAGTGGTGACCAAGGAGCGCATCGATCGTTTCAGCGAGTTGCTGATGGATTACATCAGCGCCGGGCATTTCGAGATTTACCCGCAGCTACGCGAGGAGGCGGCGGCCTTCAACGACCACGAGGCATTGGCCGTGGCCGATAAACTGCTCGAGCGTCTGGAGATGTCCACCCAACTGGTGCTCGACTTCGACAACGATTTCTCGACGCCCACGCGTTGCCAGCATTATGTGTTCCGCCTGCCGGCCTGGCTCGAGCGTCTGGGCAAGGCATTGACCGAGCGTTTCGCGCTGGAAGATCAGCTGATCGGTCGGCTGCACGCGGCCCACTCGCCGCCACCCGCCGCTCAGTCCGCGCCCCACGCGGCCGCCACACCGGCTCGAGGCAGAAGCTAGGCGACGACAACAGAAGCCGAGTCAACCAGTCTGGCGCAAACGCCCCGCAACGATGCGCTCGTTGCGGGGCGTTTCGTTGATGCGCCGGTGGGCTGGCTCACTACCTTGGCGATTCGCCAGCCGGCTTGCGGCGCGGCAGCCAGCGCAACAGACGCTCGCTGCAACGCGCGCCGAGCAGCAGCATGCAGGGGGTCAGCAGCAGGGTCAGGCCGGTGGCGAAGCCCAACCCGCCGGCGATGGCGCTCGAGAGTTGGGTCCACCACTGGGTCGATGGCGCGCCCCAGCCGAGGCTGGGAGCGAGCAGGTCGACATTCACGCCAAGCACCATGGGAATCAACCCGAGAATGGTGGTGATCGCCGTCAGCAGCACGGGGCGCAGGCGCCTGCCGCCGGCTTCCAGCGCCGCCTCGAAGGCGCTCACACCCTCGCCGCGTAACTGGTTGTAGGTGTCGATCAGGATGATGTTGTTGTTCACCACGATACCGCCGAGGGCGATGATGCCCATGCCCACCATGACGATGCCGAACGGCTGATTGTTGATCAACAGGCCCAATAGCACCCCGGCGGTGGAAAACACGATGGCCGAGAGAACCAGCGCCGCCTGGTAGAGGCTGTTGAGCTGGGTGACCAGGATAATCGCCATCAGGAAGATCGATACGCCAAAGGCAGTCAGCAGGAATTGGCTGGTCTCGGCCTGGTCTTCCTGTTCGCCGGCGAAGTCGACGCTGACCCCTTCGGGCAGTGCCGTAAATGCTTCGCCGAGCGCTCTTAGCCGTTCATCGACCTGGTAGCCGGGCGCCACATCGGCTTGCAGGGTGATGGTGCGCTGACCGTCGACGCGGTGCAGCGTGCTGACCTTGGGCGCGGGCTCGAGCGTGACGAACTGGCTGATCGGTACCTGGCCGCGATCGGTGTGGATCGTCAGTCGCTCGAGCTGGTCGAGGCTGCGCCAGGCACTGGGCAAGCGCACCCGGATATCGACCTCGTCGTTGGCATCCTGGGGGCGGTAGGTGGCGATTTGCAAACCCCTTGTCACCAATTGCACGGCGCTACCGATGGTCGCGACATCGGCACCGAAACGCGCCGCCGCTTCGCGGTCGACCAGCAGTCGCCATTCCACGCCGGGCAAGCTGCGATTGTCCTCGATAGCGGTGAACCCGCCGAGACGCTGCATGGCGTCGCGTAGCTGGTCGACGGCCGGGCCGATGCGTGTCGGATCGCGAGCGCTGATCTCGAGCTGGATCGGCTTGCCGCCGACAGGGCCTTGCTCCTGCTCGCGAAATTCCAGGCGAATACCGGGAATATCGGCGGTGCGCTCGGCCATGTCGGCAAGAATTTCGTCGGCCGGGCGGCGCTTGTGCCAGTCGATCAGTTGGAAAGTGAGTTGTCCGATGACATCGGAGCCCAACTCCGACTGCTCGCTGGTGATGGCGAACGAGCGCGCATAGAGCGCCTTGACTTCGCTCATGCCCATGAGTCGCGCTTCGACGCGTTTTACTACGGCATCCTTTTCCTCGATCGACAGGTCGCCGCGCGCTCGCACCAGTACCTGGGCGCTATCGGGCTCCACCGACGGAAAGAATTCGACGCCATGATTGAAGCGCGCATAGCCGGCATAGATCAGCGCCATCAGCAGCAGCGCGCCGATCAAGGTTAGCCCTGGGTGGCGCAGCAGACTGGCCAGAGTGCGCCGATAGAGCCGTCCACCCTTGGTGGTCTGAGGGTCCCCACGTGGCTGACCGCGACTGAGCAGGTTGCCCAGCGTGGGCAGGAAAACCAGCGCCATGGCCAATGAGGCGAGCAGGCAGAGTATGACCGTGGCCGGCAGGTACTTCATGAACTCGCCGACCACGCCGGGCCAGAACAGCAGCGGGATGAAAACCGCAATTGTTGTGGCGGTGGAGGAGATCACCGGCCAGGCCATGCGACCTGCGGCGCCGGCCCAGGCATCGTGGCTCGACAGCCCGTCGGCCAGGTAACGGTCGGCCTGCTCGCCGACCACGATGGCGCCGTCGACCAACATGCCGGCGACCAGAATCAGTGCAAACAGCACCACGATATTGAGGGTATAGCCGACTGCCCAGATCATCAGAATGCCGGCAAGGAAGGCGCCGGGTATGGTCAGGCCGATCAGCAGCGCCGAACGCAACCCCATGGTGGCAAGAATCACGATCAGCACGAGGACGACAGCGGCCATGACATTGTTCAGCAACTCGTCGAGCATGGCCTTGACGTCGGTCGACTGGTCCATGATGGTGCGCACGTCGAGCGCTTCGGGCAGTCGGGGCTCGGCGCTCGCCAGCAGCGCCTTGACCGAATCGATGGTGGCGATGATATTGGCCCCGGCACGCTTGGAGACTTCCAGCACCAACGCCGGCTGGCCGTTGATGCGCGCGTAGCCGGAGGGGTCCTTGAACGTGCGCTGGATCATTGCCACGTCGCCGAACGTGACCACGCGGTCGCCATCGACCTTTACCGGCATGTTGAGCATGTCATCGATGTTCTCGATGACGCCGGGTACCTTGATGGCCAGGCGTCCGGCGCCGTTGTCGAGGCTGCCCGCCGCCACCAGGCGGTTATTGCGCGACACCAGGTTGAGCAAGGTGTCGAAATCGACGCCATAGCTTTGCAATACCAGCGGGTCGACGACGATCTCCAACAGCGGCTCGCGTTCGCCGGCGATATCGACTTCCAGGACCTGCGGGATACCCTCGATGGCGTCCTGCAACTCCCGGGCGACTGTCATCAATTCGTTGATGGACAGCGGCCCCGAAAGGCCTATCGAAAGCACCGGCAGCAGCGCCACGTTGACTTCCATGACGCGTGGCTCTTCGGCTTCCTCGGGTAGCGAGGCGCGCGCGATATCGACCTTTTCGCGAACGTCGGCCAGGGCGCGCTGCGGGTCGAAGCCGGCATCGAACTCCAGCGTGATCGAGGCATAGCCTTCACTGGCCTGGGCGGACATTTGCTCCACGCCCGGGATACTGCGCAGCTCCTGCTCCATCGGCCGGATCAGCAGTCGTTCGGCATCCTCGGGGCTCACGCCTTCGAGAACCAGCGACACGTAGATCATTGGGATGACGACGTCGGGATTGGATTCCTTGGGAATCGCCTGGTAGGCCGCACTGCCGGCGATCAGCAAGAACGCCAGCAGCAGCAGGGTCGTGCGGGTGCGGTCGAGCGCCGCCTCGATCAGCGTGCGCATCTCAACCAGCTTCCCGATCGTCGATGTTCACCGCCGCGACCTGCTGATTGAGCTTGACGAAGCCGCCGCCGAGGGTGATCAGTCGCACCCGGTCGGGCAGGCCGCTGACCCAGGCATGGGTCGCATCGGCACTCAGCAGAGTGACCGGGCTGAAGCGCACCCGATTGTCGTCGTCGACGTGCTTGACGCCCAGTTGGCCCTGGTCGTTGAGTACCAGTCGCGCCGGTGAAAGCCGGTGCGCCTGGCTTGCCGGCAGGGCGATCTCGAGCGTCGCGCTGGCGCCGGCGATGCGCAGATGCTCGGGATTGGCGATATCCACCTCGAGGGCGTAGCTGCGGGTATCGGTGTTGGCGCTGCTGGAAACGAAGCTGACCTCACCCTGCAATTCACGACCGTCGAGCAGTGTCACCGTGACCGGCAGCCCCTCGGTGAGCGCCGGGGCGCGGCGTTGGGGTGCCCAGGCGGAGGCAGTAAGCCGGTCGGTCTCGACCAGCATGCCGATCTCATCGCCGACCTGAACGAATTCACCGAGTTCGACGTCGAGCTGGTCGAGCATGCCGTCGAAGGGCGCTTTTAGGCGCGTGTCGGCCAGTGTTTCGCGCAGGCTGGCAAGCTCGGCGCGGGTTGCGGCTAGTTCGCTTTCCAGGCGCAGTATTTCGTTGTCCGACACCAGGTTGCGCTCGCGCAATCGCTGGGCGCCATTGAGTTCCGCCTGGCGCAATGCGAGTTCGGCCTCGGCGCGGGCGAGTTGGGCAGGCAGGTCTTTGGCGTCGATTTCGAGCAGCAAGTCACCAGCTTCGACCCGCGCGCCGAGTGGCTGGGGCAGGGCGACGACACTGCCGGCATGGTGGGCACGCAGCACCACCGAGCGGCGCGGCTCGAGTTGCCCCTGAAGCACCAGGTGCGGCGTGTATCGCTGCGCCCTGGATAGGCGAACCTCGACACTCGGCAGCGCTCCGCCATGCGGTTCGTCGGCCTCGGGAGGCTGATCGCGGAAGCCTTGCATATCGCCCAATACTAGCCAGACGAGCAGGGCCACGCCCAGCAGCAAGGCGATCATGGCGGGCGATAATGAGAGTTTCGATCGCATCGAGGCATCCATGATGGTGAGACGAAAGGCGCTGACGAAAATATCCGACTTTTACATCGGCGATGTGAAGATTCAACGTAAGCTTATAATTGGCCAGCCACGTGTCTCGGCCTCGTGCCTTAGCGTGTCGTCCGGGTCCACCGCGACCGGATTGTCGACCCTCTCGAGTAGCGGCAGATCATTGAGCGAATCGCTATAGAACCAGGCCCCGTCGAGACCGATCTGCTTCTCGGCCAGCCACTCCTGCAGCCGCGCTACCTTGCCCTCGCGGAAACTCGGCGTGCCGCTGACGCGTCCGGTATAGCGGCCTTCGACCATCTCCGGGTCGACGGCGATCAATTCATCGACACCCAGGCGCTTGGCGATCGGGCCGGTCACGAAGCGGTTGGTGGCGGTAATGATCAATAGCGTGTCGCCGCGCGAGCGATGCTCGGCCAGCAGCGCCTCGCCCTTGGCCAGAATGTGCGGCTCGATCTTGCTGGCCATGAACCGACGATGCCAGGCCGCCAGTCGCTCGGGTGGGTTGGCCGCCAGCGGTTCGAGCACCATGGCCAGGTAGGCATGAATATCCAGGGTGCCCGCCTGGTAGTCCTTGAGAAACTTCTCGTTGGCCTGGCGATAGCCGACCGGGTCGACCACGCCCTGTTCGACCAGAAACTGGCCCCAGGCATGATCGCTGTCGATGGATATCAGCGTGTTGTCGAGATCGAAGATGGCCAGGCTCAAGGCGCGCTCCCCATGCTGTGGATAAGCCAATCTGTATCGATGCAGCCTGTATAAGCGATACACGGCGGACGGTGGAAAATAGGCAATTATTGCAGAGCTATCCGACAATGAACACACGGCTGCGGTTCGCGCGTGGCGCAGGAACCGCGGCATGTCGCATTGCTGTATTGATGCGCTTTCCGGCTTTGTGGAAGAATGGTCCCAATATTCGTTTAATTAAGGTGAAGCCCGTGATCGACGCTGACGGCTTCCGCCCCAATGTTGGCATCATCATTGCCAACCACGAGGGCCAGCTGCTGTGGGCGCGTCGGGTAGGGCAAAATGCGTGGCAATTCCCCCAGGGAGGCATCAAGTCGGACGAGACGCCGCAACAGGCACTTTACCGGGAGTTGGAAGAGGAAATCGGCCTGACTCCCGAGGATGTCGACGTGCTGGCCTGTACCCGTGGGTGGCTGCGCTACCGTCTGCCACGACGCATGATACGAACGCAATCGCGGCCGGTGTGCATCGGCCAGAAACAGAAGTGGTTTCTACTGCGGATTCGCTGCCAGGATAGCCGGGTCTGCATGGATACCACGCCCAAACCGGAATTCGACGGCTGGCGCTGGGTCAGCTACTGGTACCCGCTGGGCCAGGTGGTGCCTTTCAAGCGCGAGGTCTATCGCCGCGCCTTGCGTGAACTGGCGCCTCGCGTGCAGCGCCTGGCCCAGGGCGACGGCTGAGCCGCCAGCTTCCCTATTCATCACTATAAGAAGAACGCCATGCTCGATGTTCTACGTCGCATCGTCCAGGAGGTCAATAAAGCGCGCAGCCTCGATGCCGCGCTGGCCACCATGGTGCGCCGCATCCGCAAAGCGATGCGTACCGATGTCTGCTCCATCTACCTGTTCGACGCCGCGAGCGACCGACTGGTACTGATGGACACCATCGGCCTGCACACCCAGGCCGTGGGTCAGGTGGCCCTGAGCCTCGGCGAGGGTCTGGTGGGTCTGGTGGGGCAGCGCGAGGAGCCGCTCAATCTCGAGGATGCGCCGGCGCATCCGCAGTTCCGCTACTTCGAGGAAACCGGCGAGGAGCGTTTCTCGAGTTTCCTCGGCGTGCCGATCATCCACCAGCGACGCATGCTCGGCGTGCTGGTCGTGCAGCAGCAGGACAAGCGGCGCTACGACGAAGGCGATGAAGCCTTCCTGGTGACCATGGCCGCGCAATTGGCCGGCGTGCTGGCGCACGCTCTCGCCACCGGCACCGTCAACCGGCTGGCCCGTGCCGACGGCAGGGCAACCTTCACCGGCGTCGCCGCCTCGCCGGGAATGGTCATCGGCGAGGCGGTGGTGATCGCGCCGCTCGCCGATCTGGATAACGTGCCGGACCTGATTCCCACTGACATGGATTACGAGGTTCGCCGGCTGAGCGAAGCCATCGACCGGGTGCGCCACGAAATCCGCAGCGCGGGCGCGCGCCTGGCCAGCCGCATTTCCAGTCAGGAGTTGGCGCTGTTCGACGTTTACGAACAGATGCTGGCCGATGCCGCGCTCGGTCAGGAGGTCGAGAAACGCATCCGCGAGGGGCAGTGGGCGCCGGGCGCGCTGGCCGACGTGGTGCGCCGCCATGTGCAATACCTCGAACGGGTCGACGACAATTATCTGCGCGAGCGGGCGGCGGACATTCGCGACCTTGGCCGGCGGGTGCTGGCGCATCTACAGGAAGAGGACCCGCGCGGTCCCGATACTTTCCCCGAGCGCTGCATCCTGGTCGGCGACGAGATCAGCGTGGCCATGCTCGGTGAAGTGCCCCGCGACAGGCTGGCCGGTCTGGTGTCGATCAGCGGTTCGAGCACCTCGCACGTGGCGATTCTCGCCCGGGCGATGGGCATTCCCACCGTATTGGGCATGATCGACCTGCCGCTACCGCGCCTCAACGGCGCGCCGGTGATTCTCGATGGTCATCGCGGTCGGTTGTTCGTGCGTCCCGACGACGATCTGGTCGATCGCTACCGGAGCATGATCGCCGAAGAGCAGGCGCTGGCCGAGGTGCTCGAACACGAGCAGCACCTGCCCAGCAAAACGCCCGACGGTCATGCCATGCCGTTGATGGTCAATACCGGCCTGGCGGTGGACGCCGTGGCGCTGCTCAAGCCGAGAATCAGCGGGGTGGGGCTGTATCGTACCGAAGTGCCGTTCATGATCGCCGAGCGCTTTCCCGGCGAGCAGGAGCAGGCGCGGCTGTATCGCGATCAGCTCGAGAGTTTCGCCCCGCTGCCGGTGGTGATGCGCACCCTGGATATCGGCGGCGACAAGGACCTGCCGTATTTCCCCATCCACGAAGCCAACCCGTTTCTCGGCTGGCGTGGCATTCGCGTGACGCTGGATCACCCCGAGGTGCTGATGGTGCAATTGCGCGCCATGCTGCGTGCCTCGGATGGCCTGGGGAACCTGCAGATTCTGCTGCCGATGATCACCAATGTCGACGAGGTCGATGCCGCGCTGCGCTTGCTGGATCGCGCGCTGGTCGAACTGGCCGAGGAAGGCATCGCGCTCGAGCGCCCGCTGGTCGGCGTGATGATCGAAGTGCCGGCGACGCTGTATCAGCTCGAAGCCTTGGCGGCGCGCGTCGATTTCTTCTCGGTGGGCAGCAACGACCTGACGCAATACCTGCTGGCGGTCGATCGCAACAACCCGCGCGTGGCGGATCTGTACGATGCCTGTCACCCGGCGGTATTGGCGGCGCTGGCGCGGCTGGCCGACGAAGTGGCACGGCTGGGCATGCCGACCTCGGTATGCGGTGAATTGGCCGGCGACCCCGGCGGGGCGTTGCTGCTGATGGGCATGGGTTTCGATGCGCTGTCGATGAACGCTCCGAGCCTGCCACGGGTGCGTGCCGCGATCCGCCGCGTCTCGCTGGACGCGGCGCGCACGCTGGTCGACGACACACTGCAACTGCCCACGCCGACGGCGGTTCGCTCGCATCTCGCGGCCCGTTTCGGCGAGTGGCAGCTAAGCCACTTGTTGCCGCCCAAGGACTGAGAATCTAGCGACTATTGCATCGTTTTGATGTGCTGAAAACATCTATGTGATGGTATGCTGGGACGATATATCCGAGTAATCGAGGAGTCGGCCACATGTCCTTCGTTGAGTTCCAGGAAGCTGGCCCGTCACTGCCTCCCTCTGTCTTCGACGATAAAGCCGAATTTATCCGTGTTGTACGGCGAGGCGTGCCGGGTGTCGTCATTCGTGACGCCATTCACTCCATGGGCGAAAGTCGCGAGCTCCGTGAGCTTTTCATCACCCTGCTGGAAACGACATCGGGCAACTTGCATCGCTACTACAAGCGCGCGGCCCTGAGTCGGGCCGATAGCGAAGAGGTTCTCGATACCCTGCGCATGCTCCACCATGCCTGTGAGGTGTTCGATGACCTCGCCACCACACGGGATTGGCTGACCTGCCCCATTCCGGCACTCGCCGGCGAAACACCGTTGGCGCTGAGCGACACCTTTCAAGGGCGCAAAATGGTCATGGAGGCGTTGCGTAAAATAGAGTTCGGAGAGTTCAGCTGATGCGTCTGTACCGGATTGCCCCGGAGCGCTTTCTGGAGGTCTATTCCGGTACCGGCGGCAGCTATCAGGACGGGGCTAGATGGAATGTGCCCGGCATCCCCGTTGTGTATTTTGCCACGTCTCCCGGCGTGGCCTTGCTAGAAATGAGCCACTACCTGCCTTCGCCTCGCCTGGTTCCTCGGTCCTACCGCCTGGGCATCTATGAGCTGCCAAGCGCCAATTCAGAGCAGTGGGAAGTGGAGACGCTTCCCGTCGATTGGAATCGCTATCCTTACCCGGCTAGCACTCAGGCTCTGGGCACCGCTTGGCTGAGACAAAGGGCATCCTTGGTCCTGCTGGTGCCCAGTTGTGCGGTACCGGGCGGGCTGGAGAATATCGCCGTGGTGAATCCTCTGCATCCAGCCGTGGATAAGATCATGCTGATTGATACCCGCGAAGCAATTTATAACCCGCGGACCTTTCAGGGGCCGTAGCCACGAGCCTTGGAGTTAGTGGCATTGTGATGCTCAATCCTTTGAAGGAACACTTACCCCGAGTCGGGTTTCTCCCAACAGGCGGCCCGCCGGGCCGAAACGACGCTCGCCGATGGCGATTTCCCCGCTGGCATGCCACGCCACCCAGGTGCTGGCGCGAGTGCCGTAGTCGTCGCCGATGATGAACGGCGAGGAGAGCAGCCGCTCCAGCGGCAATCCCACGCCGGTGTCCGGCAATACGGCATCGTCCGGTCGGTGATCGTCGGCGAGCAATTCCCAGGCGGCATTGGCGAAGTCCCTGTCGGTATCGGCCAGCGCCTCGCCGAGTCGCATGCGGCTACGCTCCAGTTTGGGCCAGGGCGTATCCAGGCTGGCATTGGACAGGCCGTGCAATCCAGCGGCGACTTCCTGCAAGCGGGTCGCATCGCGGCCATGATGCAAATGCCAGAGCGTGTGGCCGTCACTGGCCAGCAGATTGAAGCCGGCATATTTTTCGGCGTCGCCTCTGGCCAGGGCGTTTAGCCAGTCCACTAGTGATTGGCACTCCAGCGCATCGCGAACCAATTGGCCACGGCTGGGTCCATCGACATGCGCCTTGAATTCGGGATCGCGCACGTTGGTTACCGCCGCCAGGCGACCCTGGGTGTGTGCCGCGAGCCAGGTGCCGCCGGCGCGCAAGTCACGACCGCCGAGAATCTCGGGCGCGTCGTCCCACAAGGCGAGTGCGGCGCTGGGGCGGTCGTGGAACTCGTCGCGATTGGCGGCGAGACGCAGCGGCGTGGCACTGCCGGGGCGCCAGTCGAAAACGATCAGACACATGCGCATTCCTTAACGGCTATCGGTCCGCCATTGGCATGACAGAGTGCGGGTGGGCACGTAAACTCTCGCCATTGTCGACGACTGACGGCGCGATGCAAGATGCCCGCGTTGTCGTCTATCTCCCTATATTTCAGGACACGCCATGCTCGACTACCCGCAAATCGACCCGGTGGCCATCGCACTCGGACCGTTGAAGATACACTGGTATGGATTGATGTATGTCATTGGTTTTATCGGTGCCTGGTGGCTGGGGCGCAAGCGCGCCGACCGGCTTGGCCTGAGCCGGGACGACATCGGCGATATGCTGTTCTACGGCGCGCTCGGCGTGGTGCTCGGCGGGCGCATCGGTTACGCGCTGTTCTATGGGCTGGAGCGGCTGCTCGACAATCCACTGTGGCTGTTTCAAATCTGGGATGGCGGCATGAGTTTTCATGGCGGCTTGATCGGTGTGTTGATCGCCTCGCTGCTGTTCGCCCGCAAACATGGCCTGGCGTTTTTCCAGTTGACGGATTTCGTCGCGCCACTGGTACCCATCGGCCTGGGGGCGGGGCGCATCGGCAACTTCATCAATACCGAACTGCCTGGCCGCGTGACCGACGTGCCCTGGGCGATGGCGTTTCCCGGCATGGGACCACAGCCACGCCACCCATCGGCGCTTTACGAGTTCGCGCTCGAAGGCGTGGTGATGTTCGCGGTCCTGTGGTGGGTGTCGCGCCAGCCGCGTCGGCGCGGTATGATTTCCGGCCTGTTTCTGGTGCTCTATGGCGTGTTCCGTTTCGCGGTCGAGTTTGTGCGCCGGCCCGACCCGCAGTTGGGCTTTATCGCCTTCGACTGGTTGACCATGGGCATGTTGCTGTCGCTACCGATGATCGTGGCCGGGCTGATGCTGATCGCCTGGTCGCGTCGCCAGCCGGTCGACGATGCTCGCGTGGACGACGCCGAAAAGGCCACCGATGCCACTTCTTCCTGAATTCTCAACAGGCCAGGTCATGCAGCCCGTTTCTGAACAACCCGCTCTTGAGCAACCCTATCTGGATCTGATGCGTCGGGTGCTCGATTCCGGCGTCGAAAAGTCCGACCGTACCGGCGTCGGTACCCGCAGCGTTTTCGGCGAGCAGATGCGTTTCGATCTGGCGCGGGGTTTTCCGCTGGTAACCACCAAGAAACTGCATTTGCGCTCGATCATTCACGAGTTGCTGTGGTTCCTGCGCGGTGACACTAATATCGCCTATCTCAAGGCGCACAACGTGCGTATCTGGGACGAGTGGGCCGACGAGAATGGCGATCTCGGCCCCGTCTACGGCTACCAGTGGCGTAGCTGGCCGCACCCCAACGGCGGTCACGTCGATCAGATCGCCGGCGTCGTCGAGCAGATCAAGCGCAACCCGGACTCACGCCGGCTGATCGTCTCGGCGTGGAATCCCGCGCTGGTCGACGAAATGGCCTTGCCACCGTGCCATGCGCTGTTCCAGTTCTATGTCGCCGAAGGCCGGTTATCGTGCCAGCTCTACCAGCGCAGCGCCGATATCTTCCTCGGCGTACCGTTCAATATCGCCAGCTACGCACTGCTGACCCAGATGATCGCGCAGGTTTGCGGTCTGGCGCCCGGTGAGTTCGTTCATACCCTCGGCGATGCCCACCTGTATCTCAATCATCTTGAGCAGGCCGAGTTGCAGCTGTCGCGAGTGCCCCGCACGCCGCCGCGCCTGGTGCTCAACCCTGATATCAGCGACCTGTTTGCCTTCCGCTTCGAGGATATCGCCATCGACGCCTACGACCCCCACCCCCACATCAAGGCCGAGGTGGCGGTATGAGTGCGAGCTCTGTAGAGCGCATCGATACGCGGGTGCCGGTGGCCATGGTCGCCGCGCTGTCGCGCAACCGGGTGATCGGTGTCGGCAACCAACTGCCCTGGTACCTGCCCGAGGATCTCAAGTTCTTCAAGCGCATCACGCTCGGCAAGCCGCTGGTGATGGGGCGCAAGACCTTCGAGTCCATCGGCAGGCCATTGCCGGGGCGGCTGAATATCGTCATCACTCGCGACACGGCGTTTGCCCACGACGGCGTGCGAGTCTGCCACGATCTGGCCGGCGCACTGGCGCTCGCCGACTGGCAGGCGACCATCGATGGCGCCGAAGAGATCGCCGTGATCGGCGGCGGCGAGATATTCACCCAGGCCATGCCCAGCGCCTCTCGTCTGTATTTGACCGAGGTCGATGTCGATATTGAAGGCGATGCATATTTTCCCGAGATCGCTGGCGAGCAGTGGCAGGAAGTGCAAAGAGTCGTGGGTGAAGAAAGCGGCGGAGAACGGCCAAGCTATGCCTTCGTCGCTTATCGGCGGCGCTGAAAGCGCCCGCTAACCTGTCGCCACTCGCCGACATTTGTCATTGCTGCCAGTCTGGCACAGACTGGTTGAATGCTGGTTGAATAACAGCGACCGATGGCAGCCGCATCTGTCGTTGTGCCGTAGTTATAAGTAGTTATAAAAAGCCGCTTGAAATCGTGGGAAATGGAAGGCAACGCGAGCCGAGTTCATGGAGGTCGACCCTTGTTGACGCAACGCGCTGCAGCGCTTTTTAACTCGTTGGAACGTAGAGCCCAGCAGGGCCTGGATGAAATCGCTAGTCTACGCCGGCAACTTGTTGCGCTGAAAGCCGAGAACGCCGAACTGCGTGACCGGCTTGCCCGCCAGGACACTTCCCCACGCGAGCCAATCGCACCACGCAGTGCCGCCGAACGCGGTTATCCCTTGCCCCGATCGATACCCCGTCGTGTCGTTTCGCCGGCTCCCGTGGTTGACGATATCGAAACCACCGGACCGCAAGAGCCTCCCCACCTTGGCAATGATGATGCTCGCGGTGAATCTCCCCAGAGTCGCCTGGAAATCGGCGAGGCGCCGTCGCCCCAGGCGCTGCTCGATGAGTGGTATCGGCGCTATACCGATACCTTCTTCAAGGGCCACACTCGCCCGCTCAAGGTCGGCATACACGAGGACCTGGTGGCGCGCGAACCTTGGCCCGACAAACTCGTTCGCCGGGCGCTGGCCTGTTACGTTCACCTGCCGCGCTATCTCAAGGCCGTGCGGGTCGGCGCCGAGCGGGTCGATCTCGATGGCCAGCCGGCAGGATCGGTCAGCGAGGGCGAGGCGCGTCATGCCCACAAGAAGCTGGAGTCATTGCAGGCTCAGCAGCAAGCGCAGGCAACGGCGAAAAAATCCGAGACGAAAAAGTCCGTGGGTCTGGATCACAAGCTGAGTGAATTGCTGGCTAAACATGGGCGGCAATAGCCGGCGCGTAGCGCCGGCGGAAGCTGGAAGAGCGCCACTACGCGGCTGGAAGCTGGAAGTACGCCGCTGCGCGGCTTGAAGAAAACCAGGGAACAGTGATCATTCTTGGCTTCTAGCTTCTAGCTTCTAGCTTCTAGCTTCTAGCTTCTAGCTTCTAGCTTCTAGCTTTCCCTCTCCGTTAGCGGGGCGTTGGCCAAAGCCCCTTTTAATTAACGCGGGCGGACTTGAAACCCTTGAAACCTCTGGCATTATGAACGCTGTTCGCGGCCTGTCATTCTTTCGTCATACGAAAGAACTAGGGTGCGAGTGTTGGCCTCATCAGCGGTAAGAACGCGCAGGGGTCGCCGGTTTGCGAGAGGTGCCATGTCGACGGGGATTTAGACTTTCGTGGCAAGATTGAAAACAGTGTTTTTTTCTTGTTGCGTTCCTGAAAAACCCGGTATATGGTTCTTTTGCGAGCATTGGATAACAACAAGGCTTCGCTGTGGTTAACGCCCGAACCATAAAAGGGCGATACCCGGCAAGCTGGCTGCATAAGCAGACAACGATCGAACAGTAAGCTAAAAAGGAACTATCGCGATGAAAAAGACGCTCTTAGCGACTGCTATTGCCGGTGCCCTGGGCGCCTCCGCCGCTGCTCAGGCCGCGACTGTCTACAACCAAGACGGCACGCAGCTCGACATCTACGGCAACATCCAGATCGCCTATTATTCACTAGATGCCGGTGACGAATCCGTTGATGAAATCGCCGACAACGGTTCTACCTTCGGCTTTGCCGCTCAGCACGTCATCAACGATGGCCTGACCGGTTACCTGAAGTTGGAATTCGATGATTTCAAGGCTGACGAAATCAAGGTGCGTGGCCGTGATGCTGGCGACCAGGCGTATGTCGGTTTGAAGGGCAACTTCGGTGACGCGCGTCTGGGTTCCTACGACCCGCTGATCGACGACTGGATCCAGGATCCGATCACCAACAACGAATTTGCCGACGTATCCGACTCCAGCGGTCTGATCGTCGATATTTACGGCGCCGACGATCGCGAAGGCGACAAGTTCCAGTACACTTCCCCGTCTTTCGGCGGCCTGCAGTTCGCCGTGGGTACCCAGTACAAGGGCGATGCTGAAGAGAAAAACGCATTTATTGAGGCTGATGGCCGTGCTTCGTTCTTCAGCGGTGTGAAGTACACCGTGGGTGCGTTCTCCATTGCCGGTGTCTACGACAACCTGGCTATCTACGACGGTGAATTCAATACCGCTGTTGATGTGGACGGTGACGGTACTGCCGATATTGCTGCTGGTGATGACTTCGAAGCCGGCGACCAGTACGGCGTGACCGCCCAGTACACCATGGGTGCGCTGCGCGTCGCCCTGAAGTACGAGCGTTACGAGTCCGAAGTTGAAGACGTTCAGCCCGACGTCAACTTCTACGGTATCGGCGCGCGTTATGGCTACGGCATGGGTGACATCTACGCCGCTTACCAGTACGTGGACATCGGCGGTAGCGACCTCGAAGAAACCATCGAAGAAGACGATGAGAACATCGGCGAGAACGACGACTCACGTAACGAAATTCTCGTGGGTGTCACCTACAACGTCTCTCCTGCCATGTACGTATGGCTGGAAGGTGGCGTGCGTGACCAGGAAGACGATCTCGGCGATTTCACTGCTACCGGTGTTACTTACAGCTTCTAAGCTGTACGACACTCAAGCACGTCTCGCATGACAATGAAGCCGGCCCTCTGGGCCGGCTTTTTAATGGATGGGTGGAAATCGTCGATTTAGCATTGAGGAAACGCCATGAGTCATCAAACCAGAACCGTCGATTTGTTGCCCAACATTCATCCGGGCGAAATTCTGCTGGAAGATTATATCGAGCCCATGGGGCTGACCAAGAATGCCTTGGCTACCGCGATTAACGTGCCTGCCACGCGCATCGGAGAGATCACTCGCGGTACCCGCGCTATCACCGCGGATACCGATCTGCGCCTATCCCGCTATTTTGGTACCAGCGAAGGCTACTGGCTCAGGCTGCAGATCGCCTACGATTTAACCGAGGCGCGACGTTCCGGGCATTACGACAATATTCGACCGCGCACGGCGTGACGGATGCGACACGCCGCATCATCTCGATGAGAAAAACCCGATCTGCACCTGTCCCAATTAGCAATCTACTTACCAAATCCACTTTATATGCGGGTAGTCTTGAATCTTACCATCGGCGGTGACCAGCGCGACGTTTAACTCTCGTGCCAGGGCGACGATCATTCTGTCTACTGGGTCTTGATGAAAATCACCTGGCAGACGTGCCGATTGCACGGCTATCCGAGGGGTAATAGGGATGAAGGAGACTCGCTCGATGCTCTCAACGGCATCAAGCCATTCATCCAGGTCCATGCTTAGCGCGATTCGCCCTTTTTCCACCAGCATCGACACTTCCCAGGCCGAGATGGCGGATATGAGTATATCGCCTTGATTCTCCAGTTCGTGTTGTATGGCAAGCGCTGCGGATTCCGACAAACGCTCACCATCCGAGACCCACCAGATCAGTGCATGAGTATCGAGAACGATCACCGCAGCGCCTCCCAATCCTCTTCCGCCACGCTGTCGAAAGGAGTGTCGTAGTGCAGTACCGAGCCTTTCAGCCGTTCTAACGGATGCGAGACTCGGCCAGCACAAACCCTTTGAATGATCAGGCTGGGGCGGCCGTGATCGGTAATGATGACGGGGCTTCCGCTCGATTCGATGCGGCGAAATATCTCTAGCGCGTGGGCCTTGAACTTGGATTTCGAGATTTCAGTTTCCATGGTGGCTTCTCCGCGATGTGTGACCATGGTCATAGTCTATAGTCAGAATACAGATAAGGGTAGTTACTGGCTGGGGGCGATCTGTTTCGTCGGGACCGTATTGAAAACGTGAATGTAGCGCATGGCGCTTCGCCCCGAAGCCGGTTAGGCTACTTGAACCGTCATTCAATCGTCATCCGCGTGTCATGCTTGCGCCCCCATCATGTGGGGCTGTAGCAATGTCGCATAACCATAAGAAAGAGGATGAGCCGTCATGTCGATCTCACGCCGTCGTTTCGTGCAGGGCACACTCGCTGCGGGCGCCGCCGCTAGCCTACCCGGTTTTTATATCAACAAGGCCTTGGCCCAGGAGCAGACCCTGCGCATCTATGCCTGGGCGGGCTATTTCTCCGATGAAATGCTCGCCGACTTTCGCGAGAAGACCGGGGTCAACGCGACCTTCACGCCCTATGGCACCAACGACGAGTTGATGAACTCGCTGCGTGCCACCGACGGCAGCGGCTTCGACGTGATCATGCCCACGGTCGATCGCGTGCCGGGCTATCTCGATTACGAACTGGTTCAGCCGCTGGATGTTTCACGCATCAACTGGGACGGTTGTCTGGATAGTGCCATCGAGGGCTCCGAGGTGGGTGGCGTGGTCGATGGCAAGCGCTACTTCGCACCGAGCGACTGGGGCACTGAGGCGCTTACCTATGACCGTCGCTATGCGGCGGTCGATCCCAACGACCTTAGCTATGGCGATCTGTGGAACCCGGATAATGGCCAGGGCGTGACCGTGCGCAGTCATTCGGCATTGGTCGGCATCGGCCTGTGGCTGGAAAGCCAGGGCAAGCTACCGCGCCCGCTGTTGGAATCCTATAAAAACGAAGAGGCGATGCGTGCCAATTTCGAGGTAATCCTTGAAGAAGCGGTCAAGCACAAGGGCATGATCGCGCAGTTCTGGACCACCGAGAACGAGGCCCAAGCCGCGTTTCGTACCAATGGTGCGATCATCGGCCAGACCTGGGACAGCACCGCGTTCCGCCTGCAGAGCGAAGGCATGGATATCGCTTATGCCGCTCCCAAGGAAGGCGCCCTGGCGTGGATGGAAGGCTTCGTGATCCCGCGCAACGCCCAGAATGTCGATGCCGTTTACGAACTGATCAATTGGTATTACACCCCGGAAGCGGGCGCCATGTTCGTCGAATCCACCGGTTATAACTCCACCTCGGTGGGTGCGGAAAAACTGCTGCCCAAGGCGACACGACAGTTCTTCGAGGAATCCTACAGCAAGCAGGATCTGGCCAATCTGTGGTGGTGGCCGATACAGGAGCCGTGGTACGTGGCGTTGCGCAATGAGTACCAGGATCGCTATTTGAGTGCATAGCCACAAGCTTGAAGAGCGCCACTAACGTGGCTGGAAGCTAGAAGAGCGCCGCTGCGCGGCTTGAAGAAAAAACCAAGGGCCGAGCCACTCTTGGCTTCTAGCTTCTAGCTTCTAGCTTCTAGCTTCTAGCTTCTAGCTTCTAGCTTCTAGCTTCAAGACGCGAAGCGTCGTACTTTCTTCTTCCGACTTCGAGCCGCGCAGCGGCGATCTTATAAGACGAGGTACCGATGGACGGTAGCGTCACCCTGCAAGAAGTGGTCATGCGATTCGGCGACTTTACCGCCATCGAGCCGACCTCGCTGACCATCGAGTCGGGTGAGTTCTTCAGCTTTTTGGGGCCGTCCGGATGCGGAAAGACCACGTTGCTCAACATGATCAGCGGCTTTCTGACGCCGAGCGAGGGGCGGGTGTTGATTGGTGGCGAGCCGATGACCAACGTTTCGGTCAACCAGCGACCCACGGCGATGATCTTCCAGAACCTGGCGCTGTTTCCGCTGATGAGCGTGTATCAGAACATCGAGTTCGGCATGCAGGTGCGCGGGGTGGATCGCGCCACGCGACGCAATAAGGCCGACGAGTTGCTCGATCTGGTGGCGCTGACCGGCAGCGGCGATAAATCGATAGCGGCGCTTTCGGGTGGCCAGAAACAGCGTGTGGCCATCGCCCGGGCGCTGGCGGTGGAGCCCCGGGTGTTGCTGCTCGATGAACCGCTGTCGGCACTGGATCTCAAGTTGCGCCAGCACATGCGCAACGAGCTCAAGGCCATTCAGCGCAAGACCGGGATTACGTTCATCTATATCACCCACGATCAGGGCGAGGCGTTGACCATGTCCGATCGCGTGGCGGTCATGTCGGCGGGCCGCATTCAGCAGGTCGCCGATCCCGAGACGCTGTATAGGCATCCGCAAACCGGCTTCGTTGCCGCCTTCGTTGGCGAGAACAACCGCTTGGCGGGGCAAGTGGTCGAGCGCCGTGGAGAGCTTGCGATCATCGAGATCGACGGTCTAGGTCGGCTTGCCGGTTGTGCGGGCGGCGACATGGCGGTGGGGCAGTCGGCGGCGCTATTTGTACGGCCCGAACACCTCCGCGTTGTGCGCCCGGGACAACTTGACGTGGCGCGGCCCGAACAGCCGTGCATCGCGAAGCTCGAGTCATCCCCGCAGTCGACACTGGAAGTCGAGGTCGAAACGCTGAGTTTCGAGGGTGCCTGGCGTATGCTCGAGGCGCGGCTAACCGCCAACGGCGAGCGGTTGCGCATCCTGCTTGGCCAGGGCGCGGATGGCGCAGTCGAACTGGCGCCCGGTGAGCGGGTGCACGTCGGTTACAACCCAGGCCAGGCCCGGGTGTTGGTCGACGACGGTTCTCCACGCCTCGATACCGAGACCGGCGAGGTGGTGGAAGCGGCGTCGCCGGGTGGTGTTCAGG
This sequence comes from Modicisalibacter muralis, assembly GCF_900102945.1. Taxonomy (GTDB): domain Bacteria; phylum Pseudomonadota; class Gammaproteobacteria; order Pseudomonadales; family Halomonadaceae; genus Modicisalibacter; species Modicisalibacter muralis. The sequence continues at coordinate 52,723 of NZ_FNGI01000015.1, forward strand.
CTCAAGAGGGCGATCATGTTTCGCCAGCTTAAGGCGCGCTTCGGTAGTGCCATCGCCATGGCCGTCGTCGGCGTGCTGGGTGTATGGTTGATCGCCATGGTGACGCTGCCGCAGTTGCAGATGATCGACTATTCGTTCCGGCCCAGCCTGTTGCCGGCTGAAATCGGTGGTCCGAAGGACCACTGGACGCTGGATAACTATGTCACGCTGTTCAATAACGAGATCCATCTGGCGATCTTCTTCAAGACGCTGTGGTCAAGTGTGCTGGTGACCCTGCTGACGCTATGCGTGAGCTACCCCTTGGCCTATTTTCTGGCCAAGGTGGCCTCGCCGGGTCAGGCGGCGCTGTGCTTGTTGCTGCTGGTCATCCCGTTCTGGGTCAACGAGATTCTGCGCACCTTTGCGTGGTTCATCCTGTTGGCCTATAGCGGCCCTCTGAACGAGTTGCTGCTGTCCATGGGCCTGATCGAGCGGCCGATTCGCTACATGAGCGGCGATGCCGGGGTGCTGATCGGCATGGTCTACGCGTACATCCTGTTCATGGTATTCCCGCTGTATAACGCGATCGAGAGCCTGGATGGCAATCAGATTCGTGCCGCGCGCGATCTCGGCGCCGGCAGCCTGCGCACCCATTGGCGCATCGTCATTCCCCACGCCAAGCCGGGCATCGCCACTGGTTGCATCATGACGTTCATGCTAGCAGCGGGCAGTTATGCGGTGCCGGCCCTGCTGGGTTCGCCGGGCAGCCGGTGGTTCACGCAGATCATCTACAACTGGTTTTTCGCCGGTGGCGATTGGAACCAGGGGGCGGCCTATGCCTTCATGCTGCTGGTGCTGTGCATCGGTTTCATGTCGCTGGTGATGCGGCTATTCAAGGTCGGTCTGGCCGATATCGCCAAATAGGGGAATCGCCATGAGCGCACAGCGGTTGCTCGATTGGGGTTTGCGATTTTATATCGGTGTGTTCTTCGTTTATCTGTTTCTGCCATTGACGATCATGGCGGCGGCCACCTTCAACGACAGCCGCTTTCCCACGATCGTTCCGTGGAATGGCACCACGCTCAAGTGGTTCGGCGAACTGTGGGCCGATGGAGGCATGTGGGCGGCGCTGGGCAATAGCTTGATGGTGGCGGGTGGCGTGTTATGCATGGCAATACCCATTGGGGTGGCCAGCGCGTTATTCTTGACCACGGTCGAAAGCCGCGCCAAGCCATTCGTCTATGGGTTGATTCTTTCGCCGCTACTGACGCCCGGTGTGATCATCGGTATCTCGACATTGATTTTCTGGCGTCAATTCGATGTCAGTGGTGGGCTATTCCTGACAATTTTGGGGCAGACCACTTTTATCTCAGCGTATGTGATGCTGATGGTCATGGCGCGTCTACAACGTTTCGATCGCACGCTGGAACGCGCCGCGCTCGACCTGGGAGCCACGCCCTGGCAGGCGTTTCGGCGTGTGTTGCTGCCGTTTCTCAAGCCGGCGATTCTATCGGCGGCGGTGATTGCTTTTCTGCAGTCTTTCGAGAACTACAATACCTCGTTGTTCGTGGTCGGTTACGACACCACCTTGACGGTATATATCGCCTCGAAGGTGCGTACCGGGCTTACGCCGGCAGTCAATGCCCTGGGGCTTTTACTGATCCTGTTCACGGTGATATTGGCGATTGTCTACGAGACGAAACGGCGCAGGGAGTTGAAGCCGAAAGGGGTGTAGTCATCGGTCGGATCAGAGTCCGCGCCAATTGGCGCGGACTTTTTCGAGGCTGGTTGGGAAATGATTATTCCTATATCGTCGTTTGGATAACGATAAGGTGACGGCAAGTTGGCGTTCGAGGTGCCATAAACCTGATCTGGGCGTGGTAGGGAGTTGAGAGTGTCATTTTCCACAAGACTCATAGGCATAGCGCGCCGTCTGGTGATGGGAATCAGGTCGATGCACAAGCGCCTGCTGCTGGGGCTGGCGATTGGCTGGGTCGTGGTGGTGGCGGTGATTCTGGTGTGGACATGGCAATCGGGACAGTCGCTGATACGCCAGGCCAACAACGCGCACCTGGATTATGAAGCGCGGCTGATCGCCGCGGATATCGAGCAGTCAATCGATCTGCGCATCAAAGTGCTAAAGCGCTTGGCCAGGACACTGGACCCGTCCCAACCTCTCGATGCCCCGGCGCTACGTGGCGAACTGCGTAAGCATGATGCGCTGTTGGCGTTGTTCGATGGGATGATCGTGATCGGATCCGAAGGACGCGTGCTGGCCGACTGGCCCTGGCAGGAAGGGCGGCCGGGGTTGGATGTCACCGATCGAACGTATTTTCAGTTTCAGCGCCACGTTGGTCGTCCTTACGTCAGCGAGCCTTTCTTCGGTCGGGCCAGCGAGACGCCGCTGGTCATGATCAGCGTGCCGCTGCACGATCGCAACGGTGATTTCGCGGGTGTGTTGGGAGGCGTGATCAGTGTCTTGCACGGTAGCTTTTTCGACAAGCTGCGCAGCATTCGTATTGGTGGTCAGGGTTTCGCGGCGGTAATGTCCGTTGCGGGAAAGGTTCTGGTGCATCCCGATTATGATTGGCTGCTACGCCCAGTGCCATCGGCGCAACAGAATCCCTGGCTGGACCTGGCGCTGTCCGGTTGGGAGGGGACCGCAATAGGGCCGCTGGTCAGTGGTGAAATGGCGCTGCAGGCCTATCAGCAGGTGTGGTCGGCGGGCTGGATCGTGGGTGTCTTCGTGCCGCTGGAACAGGCCTTCGCGCCATTGCAATGGTTCGTACGAAACCTGTGGTGGGTGGGAGCGCTCACCGTGGTGGTGATGTTCGCGCTGTTGTGGTGGTTGCTGAATATAGCGTTGCTGCCATTGCATCGGCTGGAGCGTCAAATCGGTGCGGTGGGCCAGGGCCATCGCGACCAGGTCGATCTTAGAACCCACACGACCGAACTTACCAAGGTCGCCGAAACCTTCAACCGCGTGGCGCATAGCCGCCGCGAGGCGGAAGGGCGGCTGCTCGACCGGCAGGCCTTCCTGGACGCGGTGCTGGCCTCTTCGCCGATTGGCATGTTCGTCTACGACCCTGACGGCGAGATCCGTTACATCAACCCCGCCATGAGTAGCCTGACAGGCTACACCCTGGACCAGTACCGGCAGCAGGGGCAATTGAATCACGTGCACCCCGACGATCGTGGTGACGTGATAGATCTATGGGCGGACTCGCTGGCCACCGGGCGCGATTTCCAGCGTCAGTATCGTTACATTACCGCGCGTGGGGAAACGATCTGGGTCGAGGCACACGCCACGCTGGTTCGCCTGCAGAGTGGCAAGCCGCTGGGTTTCGTCGGTACCCTGAAGGACATCACCCAGCGTCGTGAAATGGAAGCGTTGCAACGCTGGGAAGCCGAGCACGATCCACTGACCGGGCTGCTCAACCGACGCGGTTTCGAGCGGCGCCTGGAAGAAGCGCTTGCCGATTGGCAGAAAAGTCAAAATTCAGCGGCGCTGATCCTGTTCGATCTGGATCACTTCAAGCCCATCAACGACGAGGGCGGCCATGCGCTGGGCGACGAGATGCTTCAGCGGATCGCCGCGACGATTGGCCTCAAGGTGCGCAAGAGCGATTACCTGGCACGCCATGGCGGCGACGAGTTTGCCGTGCTGATGCCTGGCTGTGGGCTGGAGCAGGCGCAGAATACCGCACAGGCGCTACGCCTAGCCGTCGAGACGCTGAGCGTCGAACATGCCGGCAAGCAGTATCGGGTGTCGTTGAGCCTGGGTGTGACGGCGTTTCGAGATAGCGACCGAACCATCGATGCACCCTTGCAGCGGGCCGATCAGGCGAGCTATCAAGCCAAAGCACAAGGGCGTAATCGAGCAGTGGTCGCGCAGGATTAGCTATAAAGAATGGTCGAGGAGGGAATAGCCGTTTTAAACCATGTAAGCCAGTGGTGCGCTAATAGCACCAATCTAAAAGGCGCTCACGATGGACATTCCTCATCAGCGGTTGGTCTATTTCCAGGTAACGGTCGAGGCAGGCTCGGTGCGCCGGGCAGCGGCACGACTGGATATCGCTCCTTCAGCGGTTAGCCGTCAATTGTCACTGATCGAGGCGGCGTTGGAGGCGTCATTGCTGGAGCGCACACGCCATGGGGTGCAGCCGACGGCTGTGGGTGAGATGCTGCTGGATTACTGCCATCGTCGCAGGCAACTCGATCATGAATTCAGTGAAATGCTGGATGCCTACCAGCGCCTGGAAACGGGGCAAATCACGCTGCAGGTTGGTGAGGGCTTCGTGGGCGATCTGATCGACACACCCCTGAGGGCCTTCAGCGAGCGATACCGTGGTGTGCGACTGAAAATCGACACTGGCAGTACTCGTGAAATCATCGACGCCGTGGTGGAGGACGAGGCACACATTGGGCTGATGTATCATGAGCGCGTGCATCCACAGCTGCGCTTTTGGCACTCGAGTCTGCAGCCACTGGTGGTGCTGATGCCGCCCTCGCATCCGCTGGCCGAGGAGACGGCTCCAGTGGCTATGGAGACCTTGTCTCGTCAGCCCATGGCCATGTGGCATGTGGGGCATGGGGTGCGCCAACTGGTAGACGAGGGGTTTCGCGAGGCAGGCCTGCGCCCGTCAATCGATATTCAAACCAACTCGCTGGCGGTACTCAAACACGCCGTACTCTCTGAAATAAATATAACCCTGCTTCCGGCTTTTGCTGCTGCTCGCGAGCTGGAACATGGCTTGCTGGTGGCGCGTCACGTCGATTGTCCACGCTTTCGTCAGGCTCAGGCTCACGTAGTCACCCGCGTCGGGCGGCGCATGCCGCGTGCCGGATTGCAACTACTACGCCACCTGGAACGCTGGATGCGTGCCTTCCGCTGTAGCCCGTCTGATTGAACACCTCACTGTCGCGGCGCTGTTCGATCTTGCTTAAGGGTCGATTCGCAGCGTTCTCCACTCTAGTAGTCAAAGTCGACAGATGGGGAAGCTCACTCCTGACCACTGCCGTAGCCCATCGCCACACTGGCTTCGGTGCCGGTCTCCACCCATACGCTCTGCGGCACCGTGTACTCGCGTAGTCCATCTAATCCACTGGAGCGACCAAAGCCGCTGTCGCGGAAGCCGCCGAACGGTGACATCACGTTGATTGCCTTGTAACTGTTGATCCACACCGTGCCGGCTCGCAACTGGCCGGCGACGCGATGCGCCTTGGCTGGATCCTGCGTCCACACCGCGCCGGCCAATCCGAAGCGAGTGCCGTTGGCGAGTCGTATGGCCTCCTCTTCATCCTCGAAGGGCATCACCACCAACACCGGGCCGAAGACTTCCTCACGGGCGATCGGCATATCGGTGGTGACTTCGACCAACACGGTAGGCGAGATGAAATAGCCCCGTGCCTCTTCTGGCAGACCTGCCGGCCGGGTACCACCGGTCAGTATCCTGGCACCGGCGGCGATGGCGTCGTTGATCATCTGCGTGACACGCAAATATTGCTGGCGATTCTGCAGCGGGCCCATGCGGGTGGCCTCATTATCAGGCAGACCGACCTGGATATCGACGGCGGCTCGGGCCAAGCGGTCGGTGACCTCCTCGAGAATATCGCGCTGTACCAGCAGGCGCGAGCCAGCCACGCAGCTTTGCCCGGCCGCGGCGAAGATCGCTGCCTGCGCGCCAGCCACGGCATCGTCAAGCCTGGCGTCGCTGAAGACGATATTGGCCGACTTGCCGCCCAATTCCAGCACCGTCGGCACCAGCCGTTGGGCGCCGGCTTCGGCGATCATCCGACCACTGGCGGGCGAGCCGACGAACACCAGTTTGCTGATGCCGTCATGGCCGGTCAGCGCGGCACCGGTCGAAGGGCCCAACCCGTTGACGATGTTGATCAGTCCTTTCGGCAACCCGCCACTCTCCAGCAGCTTCGCAATCACTACCGAGGAGAAGGGTGTGAGTTCCGAGGGTTTAAGCACGACCCCATTTCCAGCAGCGATCGCCGGCGCGAGCTGCCAGGCACAGGTGAACATCGGCGCATTCCAAGGCGTGATCTGACCGACCACACCGTAAGGCACGTGACGCACGTAGTTGAGGTGCGAGGTCGGTACCGGAATAACCTCGCCGTGCTGCTTGTCGCACCAGCCGGCATAATATTCGAACATCTCGCGAACCTTGCCGACTTCACCGCGACAGTCGCGGATCGGCTTGCCGGCAATCACGCTTTCGAGCTGGGCCAATGCTTCCTCGTGACCTTCCAGCGCGCGCACTGCGGCGTTCATGCGTCGTCCGCGCTCGCTGGCGGTTAGCGCCATCCATTGTGCCTGGGCGCGAGCGGCTGCGGACACGGCGCGCTCGAGAATATCGGCGCCGGCGTCCCGATAGCCAACCAGTGCTTCGCCGGTAGCTGGGTTGGTCAACGTGATGAGCTCACCTTCACCGGCGCACAATGTGCCATCGACCCAATTGGAAAGCGGCGTTTCACCGCTGAGCGCAAAGTTGGCAAACAGCTCGTTCAGACGTTCGCGCGCCTGCTGGTTGAGTGCGTTCATCGCGTGTTGTCCTCTCCGCTATGGGTGGCAGTGTCCGTTGTGGCCGCAGTCAAGATGGTGTCGGTAATGTGGTTGAAGTCATCACTGTCGCTAGGGTGGTCGCGATCGACGTGCCACATTTCGACGACTTTTTGTAACAGGCTCAGCGGCATCCCGAGCTGGGCGGCGGCGTCGCGAGCCAGGCGCAGATCCTTGCGCATCAGCCCGGTGGTAAAGCCCGAGTCGAAACGCCCGGAGAGAATCCACTCGGGGAAGTTAACTTCACTGACCGCACTGCGCCCGGAGCCGCTGTTGAGTCCGGCCAGACACGCCGTGGGTTCGACCCCGGAGCGCGCGGCCATTGCCACGGCCTCGGCAGTGGTGACGAGGTGGGCGGCGCACAGATAATTGTTGGCGAGTTTGACGACATGACCACTACCCGGCCCGCCGACATGAGTATATTTCGCCGACATGGCCTCCAACATGGGCGTGACATGGGCGATGGTCGCCTCATCGCCGCCGAGCAACATGCCGAGCCTGCCAGTCGCTGCGCCCTTGGGGCCACCGCTGACCGGGGCATCGAGCCAATGCAGCCCAGCCGCTGTGACCTTGCCGGCCAGCTCGCGGCTGACCACCGGATCACTGGTCGAGGCGTCGACGATGACGCTACCCACTGGTGCTCGTGTCAGCAGGCCGGGCGTGGTCTCGATGACCTCGCGGACATGCTCTGAAGTGGGCAGGGAGAGCAAGTAAACATCCGAGGCGGGCAGGGCATCCGGGGTGACGACATTCAGGCCTTGTGCGGCGAGTCGTTCGCGAGCACCCTCGACAGTGTCCATGCCAGTGACCGCGAACCCGGCCGACTGAAGCGTGAGTGCCATGTTGCCGCCCATTTGGCCCAGGCCGATTACCGTGATCTTCATGGGTACCTCGTCATTGCGTTGTCGTTGCTCAGGCTTGTCGTTGCCACTTCATGCGCGAGCCAGTCCAGGCCGCGCGCGCAGGCGTGGGCAGTCAGTGTCATCGGGAACAAGCACGCCTAGTCGCGTAGCAGCGTTTTGACCAGCGCTTGCCAGTACGCCATGCCGACCGGGGCGGCGGCATCGTTGAAATCGTAGTGCGGGTTGTGCAGCGAGGCGCTCTCCTCACCGTTACCCAGCCAGATGTAGGCGCCCGGGCGCTGCTGAAGCATGAAGGCGAAGTCCTCCGAGGCCATTGACGGCGGCAGGTCGCGATGCACCCGGGCGACTTCCGGCAGCGCCTCGAGCACTTCGGCGCAGCGAGTGGCTTGCTCGGGCGTGTTGATGGTCGCCGGATAGCGTGCCTGATAATCGAAGTCGGCCTTGAGTCCGTGAAAACTCGCCATGGCCTCAATCGCTTCGCGAAAGCGCTTTTCCAAGTAAGCGCGTAGGGAAGGATCGAAGCAGCGCAGCGTACCTCTCAACTCGACCGTCTCGGGGATCACGTTGTAGGCGTCACCGGCGTGGAACTGGGTGATGCTCAGCACGGCCGTCTGATGCGCGGGGGTCTCGCGGCTGATCAGTCCCTGCAACTGGGTGGCGAGCTGGCAGGCGGCGAGCACCGTGTCGGTACCCAGGTGTGGCATGGCGGCGTGACAGCCGCGCCCGGTCAATGTCAGGGTGAACACATCGAAGGCAGCCATGACGGCGGTGTCATGCACTGCCACCTCGCCCACCGCCAATCCTGGCCAATTGTGCAGGCCGTAGACAGCCTGCATCGGGAAGCGCTCGAACAGCCCCTCTTCGACCATCACCCGGCCACCGCCCTCGTTCTCCTCAGCGGGCTGGAAGATGAAGTACACCCGCCCGGCAAAATCGGGGTCGCGTGCCAGCGCGCAAGCCGCACCGAGCAGCATGGTGGTATGGCCGTCATGGCCGCAGGCATGCATCTTGCCTGGCGTGGCTGAAGCATGCGCGAAGCGATTCAACTCGGTGACGTCGAGCGCATCGATGTCCGCGCGCAAGCCAATGGCGGAGCTGCTCTCACGCCGGCCATCGAGGATGGCGACGACACCGGTGCCACCGCCCAACCCGGTGACGACCTCCAGGCCGGCCGCTTGAAGGATATCGGCAATGCGCGCGCCAGTCTGATGCTCCTCGAAGGCGGTCTCCGGTTGGCGATGAAATGCATGGCGCCAAGTGCGCAGCGTCTCTGCGTCGATTTCAGCGGGCTTGTTCATGGGCTTTTCCTTGCTTACAGCAGCAGTTGGGCGACCGTGGTGGAGCCGAGGTAGGTGCCGGTAAACACCAGCAGCGAGATAATCACCAGCTTCCAGCCGGCTTGGCGGAACATGCTGAACTCGCGCCGGGTCAGTGCCAGGCCGGCGTAGGCCAGCACCGGAGTCACAATGGCCAGAACATTCACCGCGCTGAGCTGTTCGACGATCCAGCCACTGCCGGGGGTCCATGGCAGAGTCAGCAGGATGCTGACCAACGACACCCAAGCCACGCCGGGCAGATAGAAGGGGGCGACACGGGTAACGATAAATCCGAGCATCGTCATCGCGTAGAGGATTGCCATGCCCGGCAGGGCCTCGAGCAGCGGCGCGCCGTTGACCGTATTGGAAATCCAGCAGACCACGCAGACCACTGCCACGACAATGGCTGTCTTGCCGAGCTGGCGTTCGGGGCGTTCTTCCTTGAGGGCATCGGCTGCCAGCGTTTGCTCGTGGGTGGCCTGGGCGCCGACTGACATTGACGCACGCTGCCCACCGAGTACCCGGTAGAATCTTTCGGCGATCGGCAGGGCGATAAACAGAGAGACATACAGACCCGTAGCATAGGTCAGCAAGTTGCTGGCCCCGGCGAAGGCCAGTAGTTCATCGGCGCGATCGGGTATAACGGTGGCCAATGCGGCGGAGCAGGCTGCCATCATGCTGCCACTACCCGCACCACAGGCCATGGCCAGGGCGCGTGGGTCGAACAGGTCCAGTGAGGCGAGGTAACCGGCCATGAGCGCGAACCACAGCGTGCCGAACATGGTGCCAACGATATAGACGCCCATCACGCCGATGCCTTCCGGCCCCTTGAGGCCGTACTTATCGGAGATAATGGCGATGTTGGGCTCGCGGGCGATCGAATGCGTTGCGCCGATCGTCTCGCGGCCCATCTTCAGCACCAGCACGGCGAATGGTAGCGCGAACAGCATGGTGCCAAGATTGCCCAGTTCTTGCAGGATCAACGCTGGGCCGGCACTGATTAGCTGCTCGATGGCCGGTCCGATAGTGGAGCCAAAGAGGGCGATGAATGGCATGATCGAGAGCAGGATAACTGGACTCGCTGCCTGGCTCAGTTGCACCGGCACCCATTTGGCGGTGTCCGAGAAGAGATGCGGATTGAGCAGCACGCAGAAGATAAAGGCGTAGAACAGTGGCAGCAGCAGTAGAGAGCCAGGACCCAGGGGAAACTGGAGGATGCCGATGACCTCGGCGATCAGCGAGACGATGACCACCAGCACGTGCAGACGCCAGTCGAGTAGCAATGAGAGTTTCATCTAAAAGTCCCTTGTTGTTGTATTGGGCGATTGGTTGTCTTGGGTGTGTCGACGAGCTCTTGCGGTGCAAGATTACGCTCCCAACAGTATTGAAAAGGAAATGTTCTAATGAAAGGCGTTGCGTGTTCTGTTAATTAGTACACAAAAGTGGCGAGGCGAAGTTAGCTAGTTCTGAATTCGGGACGCACTGCGTCTCGATTTGGCACGCAGTGCCTTTCAAATTGGAATGCCCCTAGAAAGGAGAACACCACCAAGCCTCATAATGAGCCTTGCTCGAAGGCCTCCGGGCTAACGCCGCCAAGATGGCTGTGTCGGAGTTGCTATTGAACGAGTAGAGGGAGCTACGGGCTAATCACGCTCGCTTCCCGCGTTGGGAAGGTGTTGCGCCAGTGCCTCAAGAACGTTTCGGCAATAGTCGTGTTGGCGTTTTAACAACAGTCGGTTTTATCTGAGGTCGAGGTGGTCAACCAGGTGAGTATTTCTCCCAACGCGCTTCAAGTCTCCCCATGCTGCCTCCAGGGTGGCGAAGCGCAGTGGACGGCCAACATCGGTCATTCTCTTGAGCAGCTCACTCACTGGGCGCTTGGTGTGGGTGAACTCAATGGCGCCATATGCCGTGCGATAGGTCGCCTTGCGCCCTGTCGTCATGACTGTGATCCGGTCGATAGGGATTTGGGAGATTGCGCCGTACTCCGATAGGGCGGATTCCAGGCTGACGTAGCTGTACTGGCCACGGCGCAAGGCCACTGCAACATGCTCAATGGTATGGGCATCGTAACTTTTAGCATAAGCGTAGACATAGACTCCTCGGCAGGCACGGATGAGAAGCCCTTGATTTACCAAGCGATTGATCCCTTCCTGCAGGGTCTTGGGGCTATCCTCGAGAAACAGTTTGGACAAGTCGCGGTGGGTGAAAACATGGCGCCCTTTTGCATCCCAGGCAGTGAGAACACGCAGTGCGGCATTCAGTTTCATAAGTAGACGCCTAAACTATGTAAATATAGTTTAGGCGTCTACTTAATGCCTATCAATAGGAATTCCCTGCTGTTGGTTACCCACATGCTGGAAGGCTGCCAGCTCCCGGAATCTGACTAGTGTCGAAAAGTGAGCCGTACCGGTTTCTCGATAGAAGACCTGATCATAGGTAGTCGGCATGGCTACTATGAAGCTATAAGAATCAGGTGCCGACTACCTTGACAGACACCGCTTGCCGGCCCGATCATTCCAACAATCTATTGAGTTCTTCATATAAATCCTCGGGGATGTCTACGCCCTTTTTCAAGCTTCTCTCGCGGGCTTCATAGCGGCGTTGCGAGGGTAAACGTGCGCCCTGCGATTGGATACTTTCAAACAGCGTTTCGGCACGGGCTAAGTGCTGATCGGCCGCATCACCAAGGAAGCGCTTTGGGTCGAGAGCGATGATCAGCTCGCCATGGTAGGGGAAAGAGTGACTGCCGTCGTCCCAAGCCAGCGACTCGGCACTGGTCAAGTCTCCAATCAAGGGACCGGCGATCAGCTCCACCATACCGGCTAGGGCAGAGCCCTTATGCCCGCCAAAGGTAAGCATTGCACCAGCCAACACTGCCGCTGGGTCGGTGCTTGGCTGACCGTTGGCATCGACACCCCAGCCTAGTGGTATCGACTCACCCGCACGGCGACATAGTTCAATTTCGCCTCGCGCAATGGCACTGGTGGCAAAGTCAAAGATGAATGGTTTTTTTCCTATGCGTGGCCAGCCAAAAGCGATTGGGTTAGTGCCAAATACCGGCTGGCTCCCTCCGGCCGGTGCCACCCAGGCGTGGCTGGGATTACAGGCGAAGGCGACCAATCCGGCATCAGTTAGTTGCTCAATTTCGACCCACAGCGCGGAAAAATGAACGCATCGGTTAATCGCCAGTGCGGCAATGCCTGAGCTGTAGGCTTTTTTGATCAGTATGGGTAAGCCGGCCTGAAAAGCTAGCTGCGAGAATCCACCATGGGCATCTACTTTAACTATCGATGGGGCTTGATCGGCTATCTCGGGTTCGGCATCGGCAACGACCTTACCGGCCTTGAGCGTAGCGATGCAGCCTAATAACCGGTACAAACCATGAGAATGGCATTCATCGCGCTGACCAGCAACGACAGTGTCGGTTACTGCTTGTGCCTGTGCTTCACTAAAGCCATGCCTGAGCAAGATGTCTTTTGATAATTTTTCGATCTCTTCCAAGTATAAGCTAACCATGTTTCTGCTCCTTTAAGCAGTATTAATAAGTTGTTTTTATATAAGCTGGAATGATGTGAGTCATGTATGTATTGAATAAGGGAAGCTGGTTTCTTATATAAGAGTTGCCGTGCTGATCACTAGCAATAAGCCTTTGGGCGAGCTAGGCCCGCCCAGTAGGAGTTAGGCAACGAGACGCAGACATTGGCCAGCATGGTAGAGAGTGAAGCCACTTTCGTAGGCTGATCGCCAAAGGGGAGCGGCTGTGATCGGCTTGGCCGGACGAATTGGCAAAGGTAACAAAGTATCGTCACCCTGACTGAGATAGTGGGCAAAGCCTTTGCCGACCACGGTGCCGGTGGTCACGCCGCGGCCATTATAGCCGGTAACGGCTAGAATACCTGGCGCCGGCTCGAATAACCGCAAGGTATGATCCGGTGTAAAGGCGATGCGGCCGGTCCAGGTGCACTCCCAATCGATACGATCGAGCTGGGGGAAATAATAGCGTTGGATGCGATCGGCCCAGCAGCGAATGAATGCCGCGGGCTTGCTTTCACCGCGGCCGAGACTGCCCAGAATGAGTCGGCCTTCGGCATCCCGGCGCAGGCTGCTAAGTACTGTGCGAGTATCCCAGGCGCCTTGGCGTTCCGGCAAGATGTCACCAGCGATTTCATCCGGTAGTGGCTGAGAGGCGATCTGGAAGAAATGCCCGAGAAAGAAGTGGTGGCGAACCTGATTCCAGTGATCCTCGGTATAGGCATTGGTGGCGATCACCAGACGTGGCGCTCGGACACACCCTTCAGCCGTATTGATCTGCCAGTCATCGCCTTGACGCATCACGGCTGTAGCGGGACTGTAGGTATGCAAATGCGCACCGGCCGCTATAGCGGCGCGAGCCAGGCCCCGGGTATAGGCGGTGGGGTTGAGGGTGCCGGCGCGACGATCGAGCAGGGCGCGTCGGATACGCTGGGTGCCTACATGCTGCCGGCAGGCGGCCTCTTCGAGAAGCTCCACAGGAGCGCCGCGTTGCTGAAATTGCTCCACCCGCCGAGCCAGCTCCTGTTCACCCTTGCCGTTATGGGCCAGATGCAGGGTACCTGTCCGGGTGGCCTGGCAATCGATTCCATGACGCTCGATCAGCGAAAAGACCTCGGCGGGGGCCCCACCGAGTATCGTGTTGACCCGTTCACCATCCTCCTTGCCCAGCGTCTCAAGGATATCATCCGGTGGAATCCACAGCCCTGCGTTGACCAGGCCGACATTACGACCCGAGCCTCCGCTGGGGATATCGCCCGCTTCGACCAGCATTACGTTGATGCCTGCCTCGGCCAGATGGAGCGCGGTACTGAGCCCAGTGATACCCCCACCGATCACCGCAACCTCAGCGATGTGCTCACCCTTGAGTGGAGCCAGCTTCAGCGCTGGCTCAGGTGACGTATCCTGCCATAAACAGTGCTCTCTCATGATATCTCCTGACTCGGATGACGCCATGGATGACCTTGGAGAGATGTTGTTGAAATCAGCATGCCTAAGTCTCTCCTTCGGGTTAATTTTTGCTAGCAATGTCAGGGTTCGGCCAATGATAGAAGCGTCTGGGGTTGTCGCGCAGCGACCGATGTTGAAACTCAAGAAGCTCGCGCATTTCGTGAGCCGACTCGCCGCTCGGGTGACGAGCGAGCCAGCCTTCGATGTCTTGCTGGGCTGTGGGAGAAAAAGGCTCGAATCCCCCCTGTACTTGAAGTAGTTCCAGCTTACGGCTCTCCTGACGCATCGTGTGGATCAGGGCAAGCGTAGCGATACCCCAAATCATGGTGATAGCCACCAGCATGATAATAATCGCGGAAAGGCTCATGAGGACTGTTCTCCAGCAGCTTTTATGGCAAAGGCTTTAGTTTGGCGACGGTTCATAATCCACATGCATAGCGGAATCATTACTGTAAGTAATGTCAATCCGCTAATCGTCTTCCAGGGAGTTTGGCCGAAGTTGCTGTAGAGAAAATAGCCCATGATGGCGAGTATGATGGCAGGAATTTGATAGCGTACCATAGCCTCCCAGATACTCGGCACATAAAGATCGGTGCCTCTGTTCAGGCTTAGAATACGCAGTCGATTAGCATCAAACTTCCACCCAATTGTTACAATAATAATGAAGGTGGCGAGTGGAAGGCCCCAATTGCCAAGCACGAAATCCAGATAGCCGAGAATTCCGGTACTCATGGCGCTTGGAATTCCCAGAAGCCAAATGATGCCGCAGATTGTAAGTACGGCCTTGGCGCGTGGAAGTTTACGCTCTTCCTTATATGTGGTGATCCCAACCTCAGTGATGGCGATGGCGGTAGTCAGGTTGGCGAAGAAGAAGCCGATGAAGAATAGCACTGCCCAGATGTAGCCACCGGACATGCTGCCGAAGGCATTGGATAGTGCGACGAATGCTAACTCGGGCCCCGAAGACGGAGAGATACCAAAGGCGAAAACAATGGGGAAGACCGCGAAGATGGCCAGTAAACCGATACTGGTGTTGCCGATAGCGGTAAAGATACCACCTCCCAGCGGAATGTCATCGTTGCGCCCCAGGTAACTGCCATAGGTCAACGCGATACCCCAGCCGAGACCAGAGGAGAAGAGTGCTTGGCCGAGAGCGGCAAGCCAAGTTTCACCCCGAGTGAGGTATTCCCAGTTTGGCGCGAAGCTGAACTCAAGGCCGGCGATAGCGCCAGGCAGGGTCAGGCCACGAATGGCGATAGCGATCAGTGCGATTATCAGGATCGGCATTATCCACTTGGCCAAACGTTCGATTCCGCCTTTGATGCCAAGCAACAGGATGCCGGTAACCATCAGCATAGCGATGCTATGCATGGCCACATTCAGCGCTTTGTTTGCACTGAATGCCTGCCATAGTGCAGCAGTGTCGAAACCGGATTGGGTGAAGGTACCGATTAGAGCATGGTAAGCATAGTAGATCGACCAGCCGACGACTGATGAATAATAAGACATCAACACGATGTTAAAAATTAAAACCACCAGGCCTAGGCCGACCATGCGGTTATTGCCATAGACCTTGCGAAATGTGCCGATCAAGCCTTGGCGCGTATATCGCCCAAGGCTGGTTTCACCCATTAGGCCAGGGACGACGATCAGGTAAAGCAAAAAGAAGTAAGCGATGAGGAAAGCGCCGCCGCCATTTTCCCCAGTTATATAGGGCATGCGCCAGATGTTACCAGCGCCGACCATGGCGCCGAGAACGGCCATTAGATAGCCGAAGCGACTTCCCCATTGTTCTCTAACAATTGTTTTTGTCATCTCATGACTCCACGACACGTTGTTATGAGTTCACTAAAGAAGCCGCCACTCACCCTATTGGAGAGAATGGCGGCAATCTTAGTCAGTCAAACTTGATGCCTTGCGCCAATGGCAGCTCGCGGGAATAGTTCACGGTATTGGTCTGACGACGCATGTAACTTTTCCACACATCCGAGCCGGATTCGCGACCACCGCCGGTGTCTTTTTCGCCACCGAAGGCGCCGCCTATTTCGGCACCACTCGGTCCGATATTGACGTTGGCGATGCCGCAGTCACTGCCCTGATCGGAAACGAAGGTTTCGGCTTCACGCATATCCGTAGTGAACACGCAGGAAGACAGGCCTTGGGGTACGTCATTATGCATGGCCATCGCTTCGTCGAAGTTGCTGTAGCTCATGACATACAGAATCGGCGCGAACGTCTCATGTCTGACCAGTTCATCTTGCTCCTTGACCTCGACGATGGCCGGTGAGACGTAGTAGCCATTGGGGTAGGTGTCGGCCAACTGACGCTCGCCGCCAAAGATATTGGCTCCCTGCTGGCGTGCGCGCTCCAGCGCGGACTGCATCTGCTCGTAGGCTTGGCTGTCGATCAACGGACCGATCAGGTGCCCTTCTATGGGATCGCCGATGCGGATGCCGTCATAGGCCTTCTTGAGGCGGTCGACCACTTCGTCATGAATGGATTCGTGCACGATCAGGCGGCGCAACGTAGTGCAGCGTTGGCCGGCTGTGCCGGCAGCCGAAAACAGAATGGCACGTACGGCCATGTCTAGATCGGCGCTGGGGGCGAGAATCATGGCATTGTTGCCACCGAGCTCGAGGATGCTGCGACCGAAGCGAGCAGCCACCCGCGGTGCAACCTCGCGACCCATGCGCGTGCTGCCGGTCGCGCTGATGAGCGGGACACGTGGATCATCCACCAACCGTTCGCCAGCCTCGCGATCACCGAGAATGACTTGGCTGAGGTCCTTCGGCGCTTCGTCACCGAATTCCTCCATGGCGCGTTCCAGCAGGGCCTGACAGGCCAGGGCGCAGAGTGGTGTCTTCTCTGATGGCTTCCACAGAAGGCTATTGCCGCAGACCAGGGCCAGAGCCGCATTCCACGCCCAAGGAGCGACCGGGAAATTAAAGGCGGTGATCAGGCCGATCGGCCCCAGCGGGTGCCAGCTCTCGCGCATATGATGGCCAGGGCGCTCCGAGGCGATAGTCAGACCATAGAGCTGGCGAGATTGACCGACTGCCAAGTCGCAGATATCGATCATCTCCTGAACTTCGCCTAGGCCCTCCTGGAGAATCTTGCCACACTCCAAGGTGACCAGGGTGCCGAGATCCTGCTTGTGGCGACGCAACTGTTCGCCAAACAGGCGAACCAACTCTCCACGCCGTGGGGCGGGAACGCGGCTCCACTGCTTGAAGGCCTGCTCAGCGCGTGCAATGCGAGCCTCCACTGCACTGGCACCTTCAAGCTGAATACGACCGATCTCATTGCCATCAGTTGGAGAGGTGACGACGAAGTCGCCCTGGCGGTACTGGGACTCGGTGACACCAAGTCGCTGCATGACGGTATCAATCATTCTTTCTCCTACTGCTTTATGCTTGTGGCTAAGAACATGGGTGCCAAGCAGTATCACTTTCGCTGTTGACCGGACTCAAACGACGTTTAATATGGAGTTCATTCCTTTTTTTCGTGAAGGTGGAGCATGAACCGTCGTCACCTCCCCACGCTTAGTGCCATGCAGTGTTTCGAGGCCTCTGTCCGACATCTAAGCTTCACGCGGGCCGCCGATGAACTGAGCCTGACGCAGAGCGCCGTCAGCAAGCAGGTCGCTCAACTTGAGTCGGTTCTCGAGCACCCGCTCTTCCGCCGGGTCCGCAAGCGACTGCAAGTCACGCCCGAGGGGGCGCTCTACTTGACTGAGGTGCGCAAGATTCTCGCCCAGGTCGAGATGTCGACTCGCTACATGCAGTCCTACGGCGGGCAAAGTGAAGTGCTCAATCTCACGACGCTGCCGACCTTTGGCGCCCGCTGGTTGATTCCGCGGCTCAACGGGTTCCGATTTCGCCATCCCAATGTGTACTTGAATATCAGTAATCGGGTGGAGCCATTCGATCTGGAGGAGGAGCGTATCGATATCGCCTTCTTCTTTGGTCATGGGGCTTGGCCCAAAGCGGAATGCATCAAGCTGCTTGATGAAGAGATGGTGCCGGTCTGTGCACCCTCAGTGCTTCCGGCTGGCGGTATCAACGAGCCTTTGGCGTTGACGAAATTGGTGCTGCTGCAAAGTACGACGCGTCCCGAGGCTTGGCACGATTGGTTCGAGGCTCAAGGAGCCTATACGGAACACAGCTATCATGGGCCGCGCTTCGATACGTTCTACATGGCGCTGCAGGCGGCCCGTGCGGGTTGCGGGGTGGTGTTAGTACCTCACTTCCTGGCCGAAGAAGAGCTGGAGATGGGGCAGCTGACGATTCCTTGGGATTTTCGTCTTAAAAGCCGCGATGCCTATTACTTAGCCTACCCGGAGCACACGGGGGAGGTAAGCAAGGTCAAGGGATTCATTGAGTGGATTCTCGAGCACCTCAAAGCACCGGCCAAGCTCGATGCAAATCAGTCCTGATGGACCATGGTTCTTCCAAAAATTCGTGTGTTTCATGGGCAGATACAAGCCGTGACTTAACCGGAGCCGTCGAACATAGGTCTATTTGCCAGTAAATGACTGTGCGTGCGGCTATAGCGAACAACCATCCTAACCAGTCGTTTTTGGAATGAGTGCCGCGCTTTTTTTCGTTTGAAGAGGCCCTGCCGGCTCTGGTCTGATGTTTCTTATTTCGTCAACAAGAAGCATCGATAGGTACACGGCAAATGGATCTTTCGCACATCAGCGGCGCACTCGGCATCGTTCATCCCTTATGTATCGATCGAGGTAGGAATGCCGAAGTCTGGGATGAACAAGACAGGCGATATATCGACTTTGTCGGCGGCATTGGCGTGCTTAATCTCGGCCATGGCCATCCTGCCGTTATCGAAGCCGTGCAACGGCAGGTCGAGACCCTGATGCACTCCGCGTTCAATGCCATACCGCATCGCGGTTATTTGGCCGTCGCCAAGGCGTTGGATGCATTCGTGCCAGTGTCGTATCCACTCTCCTGCATGCTGACCAACAGTGGTGCCGAGGCGACCGAGAACGCGCTCAAGGTGGCGCGTGCCGCGACCGGACGCCAAGGGGTGATCGCTTTCGACGATGGTTTTCATGGCCGAACCCTCGCAGCACTCAACCTCAATGGCAAAGTCAAGCCCTACAAGAATGGCCTGGGGCCCTTGCCTGGGCCGGTTTACCACCTGCCATTTCCCAGTCGCGACAATGATGTCGATGCCGATCGGGCAATAGCAGCCCTCGAGCGTCTATTCGAGGTCGAGGTGCCTGCCGACGAGGTGGCTTGCATCATCGTCGAGCCGGTTCAGGGTGAAGGGGGCTTTCGGCTGCTTTGTGCCGACTTTGCTGCGTACTTGCGTAGCTTCTGTGACCGTCATGGCATTGTTCTGATTTTCGATGAGATCCAGTCCGGTTTCGGTCGTACTGGTTGCCGTTTCGCGTTTACGCATCTAGAAGTCGAACCTGATCTTGTGCTGATGGGCAAGAGTATGGCCGCGGGTTTGCCGTTGGCGGCGGTGGCTGGCAGGCGAGAACTCATGGATGCCATCGGCAAGGGAGGGCTGGGCGGTACCTACTCGGGAAATGCAGTGGCCTGTGCTGCGGCCAAGGCAGTCATGGACGTGATGAGTGAAAATAACCTGCGCGAGTGGGGTGATCGTCAGGAGAGACTCATTAGTGATGCCCATCGCCGCTGGCAGGTGCCGGAGCGCTTTCCGATGGTGGGCAAGCTGACCGGTATCGGTGCCATGCGCGGTATCGTCTTCGAAGATTCCGCCACGGCCAGCGGCAGTGAGCATCTCATGGCACTGTTATCTGCTGCTCGTGAGGCCGGCGTGCTGCTGATGCCGAGTGGTCGCCGGCGCAATGTGTTGCGTCTGTTGCCGCCCCTGACGACGGAGCCCGACATTCTCAACGAGGGCTTGGGCCTTATCGAACGGGCGCTGGAGACGCTGTCGCCATGATTGCGCGACTGGATGAGCAGTCGATTGTATCGACAGCTTATCAGCGGTTTCTCGAGTCGCTTCGGGCGGAGGGCTTCGCCGGTGATATCGCCCCGGACTACGCCAACCGCACGGTGCTGGCCACCGACAATTCCATCTATCAGCGCTTGCCCCAGGCGGTGCTCTATCCGCGCGACGCCGAGGATATCGTGCGCATCGCCCGCCTCGCGGCACGCGACGCATTCCACGACGTGGCGCTCGCGCCGCGCGGCGGCGGCACCGGCACCAACGGCCAATCGCTGACCGACGGGCTGATGGTGGATGTCTCCCGGCATATGAACCGGATTCTCGACATCGACGTCGAGAACCGCCGGGTACGCGTCCAGACCGGGGTGGTCAAGGATCAGTTGAACACGGCACTGGCACCCCACGGGCTGTTCTTCGCACCGGAACTGTCGACGTCCAATCGCGCCACCATCGGCGGCATGATCTCCACCGATGCCAGCGGCCAGGGCAGTTGCGAATACGGCAAGACCCGCGATCATGTGCTCGAACTCGACACGGTACTGTTGGGCGGCGAGCGACTGGCCAGTCGCCCCGTCTCGGAGGATGAGCTCGAGACCCTGTGCGAGCGCGACGATCTCGTCGGCGACATCCATCGCACCGCACGCGAAATCATCGACACCCAGCGCGAGCGCATCGACGCGTGCTTCCCCAAGCTCAATCGCTGCCTGACCGGTTATGACCTGGCGCACCTTAGGGACGCGGAAGGTCGCTTCGACCTCAACAGCGTGCTGTGCGGCGCCGAGGGGTCGCTGGGCTTTGTGTGCGAGGCCACGCTCAACGTCTTGCCAATCCCCAAACACTCGACCCTGGTCAACGTGCGCTACGCGAGCTTCATGGACGCGCTGCGCGACGCCAAGGCGCTGATGGGCGGCGACGCTCCATCCGCCCAGCCGCAGGCGCCGCGCCCCACCTCCATCGAGACCGTGGACGACAAGGTCCTGCTGCTGGCCATGGAGGATTTCGTCTGGGATAGCGTGTCGCCCTTCTTTCCACAAGGCGATACGCCGGCACGTGGCATCAACCTGATCGAATTCAACGCCGACGACCCGGACGAGCTCAGCGCCCGAATCGACGCCTTCACCCGGCACCTGTCAGCGGATACCCAGGTCGAACGCCTCGGCTATACGTTGGCCTGCGGCCGCGAGCAGGTCGGCAAGGTTTATGCCATGCGCAAGCGCGCCGTGGGCCTGCTGGGTAACGTCCAGGGCGAGAAGCGCCCGATCCCGTTCGTCGAAGACACCGCCGTGCCGCCCGAGCATCTCGCCGACTACATCGCCGAGTTCCGCGCCGCGCTGGATGCGCGGGGCCTCGATTACGGCATGTTCGGCCACGTCGATGCCGGCGTATTGCATGTGCGCCCGGCCA
>NZ_FNGI01000006.1 GCF_900102945.1 Modicisalibacter muralis
ACTGACGCTCCCATCTGCCAATAGCGCGGCGCTCACGGATATCGAACAGGGCCGCAGTCTGACGATGTGACAAGCCATCTCGCCACATCCTCTCAAGTACTGCCAGCTTGAAAGCCGCACTGCGGTGTGTGTATTTCTTGCGCAGCCCCGTCACGCCATGCTGCCGGTAGTTGTCCAACCATTGCCGTACGGTGGACGCATCCAGGCAGTGCTGACGTGCCACTTCCCTTAAGCTGGTCTCCTCACGTAAACACTGCTGCACCACCCGCAGCTTGAACCACTCGTCGTACCGATTGCTCATAGAAACACCCCGAAGGTTGGATTGGGTGTCCAACTTTCGGGGTGCAGTTCATCATTGTCGAGGGTTCTAATTTATAGTTGCCTGATCGTAGTCGCCCGGCCGGGTAATTATCACTACTTTCCATCCCGAAACTCAATGCAGCGGCTTCTCCACCTTTGCCGGCTTGGGACAAGTGCCCAGCGGCAGCAGTAGATCCGCCACGGGCGAGCTGTGCTGAAAACCGCTGACAGCCTCGCGCAGAATGTCGCAGACCCGGTGACAGTCCAGCTCGCTTTCAGCCTGGGCCAGCTCATTCAAAAGGCGACCGATCTCCGCATCGGGCAACGTTTCTTCATTAGCCCGCATGATTTTAGGGTGTGACGTGCCAACGACGTTGTCACCAATTAGCAGCTCCTCATAAAGCTTTTCACCCGGCCGCAAACCGCTATAGCGAATCTCAATGTCACCATCAAGATTCTTTTCATCCTTCACTTCAAGGCCCGTAAGCTGGATCATGCGCCTGGCCAAATCGACTATTTTCACCGAGTCGCCCATATCCAACACAAAAACATCACCGCCTTCAGCCATTGAACCTGCCTGGATGACTAACAGTGCGGCTTCGGGGATCGTCATGAAATAACGCGTGATTTCCGGATGGGTCACCGTCACCGGTCCGCCTACGGCGATTTGGCGCCGGAAGAGAGGTACAACGGAGCCTGACGAGCCCAGCACATTACCAAACCGGACCATGGAAAATACCGTGCCGGTACTTTTCTTAGCCAGATTTTGCAGAATCAGCTCGGCAAAGCGCTTCGAAGCCCCCATGATATTGGTGGGTCGTACCGCTTTATCGGTGGATATCAAGATACAGCGCTCGACACCCAGCTTTCCTGCACTTTCGGCAACGACCTGAGTGCCTACTACGTTGTTGTGCGCCCCCTCAAGCACATTGAGCTCAACAATAGGCACATGCTTGTAGGCCGCCGCATGATAAATAGTCTGAACGCCGTAGTGTTGGATCACCGCCTCGATCCGCCGACGATTACACACCGACCCCAACAAGGGATAAATAGGAAAATGCTCATTCATCTCGAGCTTCTGGGTTTCGAGCTCTTTCTCTATCGCATACAAGCTATATTCGCTTCGCTCAAAGAGAATGATAGCCTGGGGTGCCCCTCTGACAATTTGCCGACACAACTCCGAACCGATCGATCCCCCCGCCCCTGTCACCATTACGACCTTGTCATGAATACTGGCATTAAGTAACGCTTCAAGCGGCGGAACGGGATCACGCCCCAGCAAATCCTCAAGCTCGACCTCTCGCAACTGGTCTACGTTTGCTTCACCCGAGACGATCTCTGGCATCGAGGGCACGGTCTGCACATGTACCGGTGTATCGGCCAATTGATCCAGCGCATGCTTCCGCTGCTTTTTAGTAGCGGACGGCATGGCGAGTAATACTCGGGATATCCCTAGACGCTCGGTCACTGGCGTGAACTCGGCAGGGCTATAAACTCGAATACCCTTGATGGTGCTATTCCACAGCGCCTTGTCATCATCCAGAAACGCAGCCACATAGAACTCGCGACTGTTTGACAACGCCAATGCCAATTGCGCCCCGGCGCCACCCGCCCCATAAATGGCGACCGGCTCTTTCTGAGCGTAATGCTTGATTAGCCATTGGTAATAGCTGCGCACCAGAAAGCGCGTGCCGCCCACATAGAAAAATCCGACCAGAGCAAAGTTAACCGGCACCGAACGCGGAAAATCCTGGAACTGGTAAAAATAAGCGGCGGCCCACATGAGCAAGGCCAGGAGCACGACCCCCTTGACCACCGCCATAAGTGCCTGTGGACCCATGAATCGCACCACGGCACGGTACAAACCCAAGCGTGCGAAAATGAACACGCCAACCGGCGGCACTATGACAAATAGCCACCAATAAGGCTCAAGATAATAACTTGGCCACCACTCGGATAAGCGCAGCGCATAAGCAGACCACAGCGCCAATGGCAATGCCACCAAATCGGCGGCGACCATGATCATCCGTTTCTTGGTGCGACTCATCATCGCAAAGCGCTGGTGAAACTTGGCAGGTCGGTTCATTTCGACATCCTGTCTACTCAATCAGCAGCCTTATCCATAACCTGATGTAACACGGTGCAGGTCCTGTCAATTTCGGCCTCGGTCAGGGTTGGGTGTACCAGAAACATCAAGCTGGTTTCGCCCAGCTCCCTAGCGACAGGCAGCGGATTCTCTGGCCGCCACCCCGTACCATCGAAAGCCTTCTCCCGGTAAACTTCGGAACAGGAACCGGAAAAACACGGCACCCCCTGCCCGACAATCTCATTCATGATACGGTCGCGATTCCAACCTTGCTTCAGCTTATCAGGCTCTACAAAGGTATAGCATTTATAGGCGCCATGCTGGATATGCTCAGGAATATCGGGCACACGCAAACCCACACACTCTTTCGCCGCAGCCCAAATCCGCCGTGCATTGGCTTGGCGCGCACTTCCCCACTGTGGCATACGCTCAAGTTGAATACGCCCAATGGCGGACTGCATCTCGGTCAAGCGCCAATTGGTGCCGAAGCTCTCATGTAGCCAACGGAAGCCTGGTGGATGTTCACGCTCGTAAACTGCATCCCAGCTCTTGCCGTGGTCTTTATAGGCCCACATGCACTTATACAGGGCACGGTCATTGGTTGTGACCATGCCCCCTTCGCCGCCGGTGGTCATGATCTTGTCCTGACAGAACGACCAACACCCCACATGACCGATGGAGCCGACACTCTTGCCCTTGTACATCGCGCCATGCGCCTGGGCGCAGTCCTCGATGACATAAAGCCCATGCTCTTCGGCCAACGCCATCAGGCCATCCATCTCGCAAGGCCAACCCGCCAGATGCACGGCAACAATCGCCTTGGTGCGCGGCGTGACATGCTCCGCTACGGTTTCGGAGGTGATATTCTGTGAATCGCGGTTCACGTCTGCGAATACGGGAATCGCGCCGGCAGTGACGATGCTGGAAGCTGACGCCAGAAAAGTTCTTGAAGTAACGATCACCTCATCGCCTGGGCCAACACCTAGCCCGTTGAGCGCCAGGTCCAACGCAACGGTGCCGTTAGCTAGTGCAATCGCATAATCGGTACCAGCGAAGGTGGCAAATTCTCGTTCGAATTCGCGCCCTTCCTGACCGGTCCAGTAGTTTACCTTGTTGGAAAGCAGCACGCGGCTGACTGCCTGGCTCTCTTCCTCGGTAAAGGAAGGCCAGGGAGAAAAAGGTCCACTAAGCATTTCATCACCAAAAGCTGAAAAATAAGGGAGAGTGGATTATTTGCGACCGAGAGATTTTGCCGGCACGCCTACCACGGTCTGCTTATCCAGCACATCACATACCACTGCCGCCCCCGCACCCACAATGACATCCGAACCCAGCCGCACCTGCTGCTTGACGGAAGAACCGATGCCGATCCAGCTTGCCTCGCCAATTTCAACCGAGCCAGCCAAGCTGGCGCCAGGGCAAATATGCACGCCATCGGCCAAGTGACAATCGTGGTCAACACAAGCGCGGGTATTGACGATACAGGCTTCGCCTAGCTGGCTATCCACCTGAATCACGGCCCCAGCAAACACGACGCTGCCTCGTCCCAGAACCGCATGTGGACTTATAACAGCACTGGGATGAACCACACTCACCAGCCTGGCACCATGTGCGGCTAGCTCACGAGTCTTAGCCAAACGAATGCGGTTATTACCGACACCCACGATCACTCCCTGGAAATCATCGAGGCGCTGCAGCAGCGCCTGAGCATCTCCAATAATGAGCCAACAGCCATTGTGGCTTCTCTTCGGCCAAGCATCTTCGAAGAACACCACCTCTTGCCAGCCCATTTGTAAGGCAGTGTCCGCAACCACTTTGCCATGCCCACCAGCACCGAAAACAGCAAGTCTCATTTGTCACTGCCCCGGAAGCGTTCCATAGTCGCCTGCCCTTCCGCTGAGATACCGTCGCGTACAAGGACTTTCTTAACGGTTAGCAGCAATATCTTAATGTCCAAATAGAATGATTGATTCTCTACATACCAGACATCCAGTTTAAACTTATCTTCCCAGCTCAGTGCATTGCGACCGTTTATCTGCGCCCATCCAGTCACGCCAGGGCGGACCTCATGACGACGGTACTGCTCTTTGGAATACAGTGGAAGATATTCCATCAACAAAGGCCGAGGTCCAACCAAGCTCATGTCACCCTTGAGCACATTCCAGAGCTCAGGCAGTTCATCAAGACTAGACGACCGCAAAAACTGGCCAAAGGCAGTCAAGCGTTCGGAATCTGGTAGAGAATTGCCATCTGCGTCGATTGAATCTTTCATGGTACGAAATTTCACCATATAGAATGGCTTGCCATCCCGACCCGGGCGCTGCTGGCGGAACAGAACAGGGGCGCCCATTTTACGGTGAATTTGCCAAGCGATAAGAGAGATTAATGGTGAGAGAAAGGCCAAAGCACATGAGGATACAAAAATGTCAAAGGCACGTTTGATACAAGAATGCGGGCCTAACGCTGTGTTATTTTGTTTCATCTACATTCGCCAGAGCATACTCTCCTGGAGCAATTTCAGATACCATCCATTGGTTTCCTTCCACAGCCCGAACCAAGACCTCTTCCAATTGAGAAGCGAGTTGGTCCCGAGAAAAGAGCTGTTCGGCCAAGCGACGTGAAGATACGCCAGCCTTTGCAAGCCAATCCTTATCTCCCAATGTCTTTGCCAGCATTTCCGCCGCTTCTTTAATATCCATCTGCCATGTCACCACCCCTGCATCATTTGACTCAAGCAAGTCTGCCTGCCACCCCCCATAGTTAATCATGATTGGCTTTCCTGCAGCTAATGAATCGAAAAATTTGTTTGCCGAATTTGCTCGCATCTCTGGCTTGTCAATAACCAAACTACTCGCCATATCAGCAATACTAAGTAATGCAGGAATATCTCGTTTTGGCACCTGCTGTTCGATAAATAAA
This sequence comes from Modicisalibacter muralis, assembly GCF_900102945.1. GTDB lineage: Bacteria > Pseudomonadota > Gammaproteobacteria > Pseudomonadales > Halomonadaceae > Modicisalibacter > Modicisalibacter muralis. The sequence continues at coordinate 5,306 of NZ_FNGI01000006.1, forward strand.
TTTCGATTAAGCACGCCTGCATTGTCTGCATCTGCAAGGACTTTCTGATACTCTACACCATCACCTACAAGCAAAATGCGTATCTCGGGCGCTATATCCAGAAGGTGCTGCGCCAAGTTGACCATATAGCCAACACCATTTATCAAACCAAACGTACCAGTATATATCAACAGTGGACCATCCCCTAACCAGCCACGCTCGCACCGTACATGATCGATGAGACCGCCATCAACATCACTAAATATATCTATATCACTACTGTTAGGAATGACAGCAATCTGACCCCTTGGGTAGCCCGCACGTACAACACCTGCTTTCATTCCTGGAGAAAGTGCTACCACAGCACGCGCATTCCTATAGGCCCAACGTTCTAACCGTTGAGCCGTAAAGCGAAGTATGGGATTCTTCAAAGCACCCATGGCAATAGGTATCTCGGGCCAGAGGTCTCTTACTTCAAACACCATCGGTATTCTTTGCCGTTTAGATGCATATACTCCAGGAATAGCAATGGTCAGCGGAGTACTGGTAGCAAAAATAAGGTCAGCCTTTATAGAAGCAGCTTTACGAGACGATGCCAGAGCGAAACGCAGAAAAGCCTTAATTCGCTGCCCAAAGTTCATATGATTTGAATATGCTATTGGAAGCCAATGGACTTGTATGCCGGCCTCTTCTGTTAGAAACCAGTCATTCCCATCCCCCCCATCCCTCCATGACGTGATCATGTGAACTTCATGACCTTTAGCTACAAGCCTCCTTGCCATTTCATAAGAGCGCGTTCCTCCGCTCATTTCTGGTGTATTAAAGTATTGATGTAGATAAATTATTATCAATTCAGAAACCCCACCATTATAGGCTAATACATCTATATATCCGCTTCACCGCTTCACCGCTTCACCGCTTCACCGCTTCACCGCTTCACCGCTTCACCGCTTCACCGCTTCACCGCTTCACCACTTCACCGCTTCACCACTTCACCACCACAATACAATTGATCTATATTTTCCACCTAATGACAAAACTGTCGACGACGCAACCTCAAGGATGACTTTTTGTTAACAACTCCCAGCTCGTTTATTCAGAATCTTACTAGCTTAGCTCATTGCGTTTAACACTCAGACCTTAGCTACAACATTGTAGCAAAAGATGTAATCACAAGACTTTATTCGATAAATTAAATTTTTTCCTCAAGCTTTTTATAAAAAGCAATTAGTTTACTCTCCTCGCGCCCCCAATTAAAGTATTCCCTTACAGCCGTTTGACCATTATGCCCCATTTTCTCGGCCTCAGCAGGGTTTTGTATCAAATAATCAATTGCCTTAGCAATAGCTTCTGGATCAAGTGGGTCAACACATAGACCACAGTTATTTCCTTCAATAATTTCACACCACAAAGGAAAGTTAGAACTAATAACAGGTATGCCCGCACTCATATACTCAAACATCTTTACCGGCAATGCATCCAAATAGTTTATTATCGGATGAAGCGTCACTAAACCAGCCACTGAGCATTGCAAGGTATCACAAACTGCCTTTCGGTCAAGAAACCCCAGCTCATCAACCTTTAACCAGCCAGCCTCTGCCTTGACTTCCTGCCCAAAAGACGAATCAGGAAATGAACCGCCAAGCTGTAATCGCGCACCAGAAATTGTATGCAACATGGCCCGAACCATCTCTTGAATACCACGAATCCTAGCTATTCCACCAACATAACATACCTGCTTTTTCTTACTAGACCAATCAACCCTCTCTGACGCCAATTCAGCCAACATAGGGTAGTTGTTAACATCCAGCGAATTAGCGTTGATCGTCTTAAATTTATCACGAATGTAGGGTGTCGCTGCTATAACACCATCCAATTTACAACACGCCCAACGCTCGTATAGCGTCACTAACTTAGATAAAAACCACAATGTGGGTTTGTTCAAATATGGCTTACCCATTAACTGCTTAGGTAAGTCTTCATGGGCATCGAAAATAACCTTTTTTCCTAACCGCTTTAGTTTTAAGCCAATAGGAATCAACTCAGGGTCGTGAAGATGGTAGACCTCTGCATCCAATTCTACAGCTTTCCTGAATACTCGTTTCGTAGTGTTACGAATCCGATCTAGCCTACTTCTGGATGAGCCAACATCACTGATGTATATATTTTCTTTACTTTCATCCCCTTTACCATCCGCCACAACTAGAGTTACGAGATAACCAGCCTCAGCTAGTGAAACACATTCTTTAAAAAAAATACGCGTATCAAATCTTGGATGCACTGAGGTTAAATGAACAATCATTTACATCCCCTTTTTTAATAAAATGAGAGCTAAAATTACTAGAGTTTTCAGGAAAAACTTTACTCACAAGAATGTTTATAAGAACAGTCATACCGCACCACTGTATTTTTTATCATCAAAAAGCGATAATACGAAAAAAATAAAACACATTGTTAACAAAAAAGGAACCGCACCCCAGAAAAAATTAGACATCATGGTAGAGTCGACCTTTGAGAACAGAAAAACAAAGCGCAACAAAAAAATTGAATATATCATCAAAAGCAAATTGCTACCTGAAGCTTTTACCTTTTGGTATAAATATGAAAACATTGAACCTATAAGAAGCATAAAAAGAGGGGCAAAAATGCTAAAATTATAATATGCCTCGCCAATAGCTCCAGGCGTAGGAGCACCAGACTTACCGGGAAAATAAGTATCCCTAATAGTCAAACCAATAGACGATGGCTCCAGCCCTACAAACCCGCCGAATGTATTTATCAACCAATCAAAATATGTTACATCCCATGCAAAATCCCCCCACCCCCATGTTTTGAATATAATAACCAACTGCTGAAGATCCGCCACATTACCCGAACCAACAATTCGACTCATAAAAGTAGAAAAATATTGTAATAAACCGCCTTTGAATATTTCTGCATCGCTATCTATGTAGTGATAATTGCTTAATATTCGCAGAAAGTAAATCAAAAAAGCTATCACCATTAACACCAAGAAAAAAAATGCCGCTTTTTTTGCTGCTTTTTTACCCCCCCGTGCTCATATTATAAAAAACAACTTGCATGATTAAAAAAGTCATAGGCTGCATTATTTGGCCTTGCGTCAAATCGATTATAAAGCCAATCAAGCTAAAAAATATAAAAAAACCTCCTACTTTTTTTCCTGACTGTACAATATTCAAGAGCCAAAGGAGAATTCCTACATAATAAAAATGGTATGGTAACGTTGTAATGTGAACCTCGGCATTAAGGTGCCTGAAAGCCTGGAAATTAATAATTAAAGATATAACATTGCCTGCCAGAACCTCAGCAACATACAGCCAATATAACAGCCCCGTAATTAGAAAGAGAGGGATAATCACAAAGCTGACAGTTCTAAAATTGCGTGCGCAAAACAAACCAGCCATTTTTACTTTAGGGATAAAATCGCCATCTCTACTAAAAATTGAATAGCCTATACATAAAGAACCATAACATATGGTAGCCCATAACAACGAAATCATCATATAAAAAGGCACTTCTTGAAAGGGAATCCCAGTTAGCTCAATAAATTTACCATAATACTCCCCTCCCATAGAGTAATATAACCCTCCAATAACATAACCAAGATACGTAAATGAAAACCAGGTAAGTGGAGAAAAAAAATCATTACCTTTCAAGAAAATACAATTAAATGCCATAACAAACAGGAGAATAAAACTTAATAACACCAAGCTAGGTTGGATAGCATATATTGCAATAGCACTGAACAATGGTACTGATAAAAGCAAAATCAGTAAGAATAACTGAATTTTCTTGGCTCTAAAGGAGTACATAAACATTTCACCGTATTTGAACAAAGCCAATAAACCTTATCGGAAAGTATTACCCACCTTATCCTGTTTTGAAAAAACATAACAGATTAGCGCCTTTTAGAATATCCTTTGGGCGGTCTCAATAACCAGGAGCAACACGTGACTATCGGAGTATCGTGTTGCCATGACTCGTCACTTTCATCACTTCACCGCCGAAGAGCGGGCAGCCATCATGCTGATGCAACCGACCCATTCCATCCGTGCCATGGCTCGCTACCTGGGTCGGGTGCCCAGCACCGTCTCACGTAAACTCTCGCTACCCGTAATCACTGTGAGACGTCCCTGGCGGGGCATCGGGCACGCCTGACTTGCCACAGGCCTCGCCGTCCGCCGAAGTTTCATCCCGAGGGTGAGCTATTCGAGTTCAAGACCCATATACTAGGCACCACTGGTCACCGCAGCAGATAGCCGCACACTCAAGCGTATGAATCCCGATGATCCCAATCGCCGGATTTCACACGAGAGCATCTATAACGCGCTCTATGTGATGCCGCGCGGTACGCTCAAGAAAGAACTGATTGCCTGTCTGCGCCAAGGTAATGCCAAGCGCCGCCCACGTAGCCGTGGGCGTGATCGTCGCCGACAAATCCCCGACCTGGTCAGCATCCATCTGCGCCCGCCATCGGTCGAGGATCGCCTCATGCCGGGCCATTGGGAGGGCGAGCTGATCATGGGAGCGGGCAACCGCAGCCGCGATCGTCCCCCTCGTCGAGCGCACCACCCGATTGGTGATATTAGCCCGGGTGGACGACGCGACAGCGACGGCGGCGTCGGTGGCCTTCAGCGATAAGCTCAATGAGATCCCCCGTGCGCTTCGTCTGTCGATGACCTATGACCAGGGCCGGGAGATGACCCGCCATGCCGAAATCACCCAGAAGACCGGAACCGCCATTTACTTCGTCGACCCGCAAACCCTTGGCAGCGGAGGAGCAACGAAAACACCAACGGCCTGCTACGGCAGTGCTTCCCGAAAGGCACCGATCTCTCGGAGTATAGCTGGATGCCGTGGCTGATGAACTCAATGGGCGCCCTCGCAAGACGCTGGGCTGGCGACCACCGCTTGAGGTATTCGCGGATGTATTACGGCGCTCCATCGCTGGGGCAGGAAGTTATCCACTAGCGTTGCATTTGGAACTTGAGTCCACCTCTCCTTCCCTTCTTTGTTTCACAATCATATGAGCTCAATACAACCTCACCCCTCTTTTTTAATTTATAAACTTGCCATTTTGACAATGAGGGGCATGGACCCATGCAAATACTTTCATAGAGGAGAACTCAGCATTTCTTTTATTAACTTCATGCTTATCTTTTCTACCATTTCATTTATGAGATAAGGATATATAGGCAAGCTTATTACTTGTGCCGAGGCCTTATCACCTATTATTAATTCTGTTTCAGTGTCGACTACCGCCGGCTGTTTGTTTAGCGGGATAGGGTAATGTATAGCGGTAGGGATGCCAGCCTCCTTTAGCTTGGTTTGCATCTGCGCGCGGTTATTCACGCGAATGGTATATTGCGCCCAGGCGCTGGTGTTATGCGATTCAATGTAGGGTGTTGTAGTGATGCCGGACTGGTTGAGCAACGTGGTATAGCTCTTGGCTACTCTTTCACGTAATGCTAATTCCTCACCCAGAATCTCAAGTTTGGGCAGCAAAATGGCAGCTTGTAACGTATCAAGGCGGCTATTTACACCTATGCGCACATGATGGTACCGCTTGTTCTGCCCATGCCGTGCAATCTGGCGGAGGGTTTTTGCCAGCTCATCGTCATTAGTGAAGATGGCTCCGCCATCACCATAGCAACCCAGCGGTTTGCTGGGGAAAAAGCTGGTGCAAGCGATGGTAGAAAGGTTACAGGATCGCTTGTCTTTGTAGGTGGCTCCGAAGCTTTGTGCGGCATCTTCTATTACTGGAATGCCATGCTTGGCGGCAATGGCATTGATGGCATCGAAATCAGCGCATTGGCCATAAAGTGATACTGGGATGATCGCCTTGGTGCGTGGAGTGATGGCGGCTTCTAGTAGTTGTGGATCCAGATTATAGGTGCGTGGGTCGATATCCACGTAGACTAGCTTGGCACCGAGCAAAGCGACCGTCTCGGCAGTGGCGATGTAGGAAAACCCAGGTGTGATGACTTCATCGCCAGGCCCAATGTTCAACGCCATCTGGGCAATCTGTAACGCATCGGTTCCGTTGGCACAGGTGATGCAATGTTTGGCGCCAGTATAGGCCGCCAGTTTTTCTTCCAGTTCAGCCACTTCGGGGCCGAGGATGTACTTGCCATGCCTCAAAACGTTTTCAATGCGACGCTCGACCTGAGGCCGTATACGTGCCTGCTGGGCGGCGAGGTCGATGAAAGGCATGTTACCTGAGGGCACCGATGGGTCTTGCAACCTGGTCAGAGCCGCTTGTGGGCTCATTACCGGGCATTCACCGAGCGCATCGAAGGTTTTATCTAGTGACACGATAGCAATATCTTCGCCGCCCAATGCCCGCGCACTGGCGGCAATCTGCGCATCCTCGAAATCGATTGCCTGACGGTAGAGCGCTGTTTGCTCGAAACCATGGTTAGTAAGCACATGGACACGATCCAGCAGATCCGCCATTAGCCGTTTTACCACATCCAGTGCATTGGCCGGCTCATGGCCCTGCGACTTGATGCGCTGTTTGGCCACATATTCAATGGTGGGCAGGCTAGCAGCGCTGACCCATAGCTGCACCCTGCCTTGCTCGCTTAGATCGAAAAGCGATGCCGTGGCTGGGGTGTGATCCGGTCTAAGCCATGCATCGAGAATAACGCTGATATCCAGTACAAGGTGTTTACGGGCGATCAAGGTATTTCTCCTTGAGGGCGTCATAGCGCAGTTGATCCAGCACTTCGTCGGTCAGGGGAGGAGTATTCTTCAGTTGTTCCTTTAACGGACCCAGAATGTCATCGATGGCATGGCGGAAACTCGTGCGTTGCCCCTCTTCCACTACTTCTGTCTCCGCGCCGGCGAGTTCGTCATCGGGAACTTCCACACGTAAGGTTAGCCGCGTGTGTTTGAGTTGAATATGGCTTGGCAATTGCAACCTGCCGTTATCGTAGATGGCATCGACTTGCATGGTTCAGCCCTCCGTTCGGGTCACTTGGGCGTTCTTCATTATATAGACACTGCCTGTGTGGGGGCATTCCACCCGGCCTTCACCTTCCAGCGGCAACTCTAGCGGCTCGCCGAATTCGCTCATCCAGCCGATCTGCTTGGCGGGCACACCCACCATCAGTGCATAGGCGGGTACGTCACGGTTGACTACCGCGCCAGCGCCGACAAAGGCATACTCGCCGATGGTCACGCCACACACGATGGTGCAATTGGCCCCCAACGTGGCGCCTTTTTTCACCAGCGTATCGCGATATTCATTCTTGCGTTCTACTAGTGAGCGTGGGTTGTAGACGTTGGTGAACACCATGCTAGGGCCGCAGAATACACCGTCTTCAAGCGTGACATTGTCGTAAACGGAGACGTTGTTCTGCACCTTGCAGTGATCGCCAATCGTTACTTGATTACCCACAAAGACGTTCTGGCCAAGCGAAACTCCCTTGCCTATGCGGGCACCGCCACAAACATGCACGAAGTGCCAAACACGGGAGCCTTCGCCAATCTGCGCGCCTTCATCGACAATCGCGCTTTCATGGACCTGATAGTTCATGGTTTAGATCAACCAATTCAGAAAAGGATGGGCCTCGGCGGTATCCGGCGCTTGGGGCTTCGCGGAGCGGATAGTATCGACCGTTTCGATGCAATGACGGGCATCCTCGATACCGTAGCCCCGACCGGCTAGAATTTCTTGATAGCTGATGGTGTGCAGGTCGGTGAAACCACCTGAAAATTCAATCTCCTGACCATCTACAGTAATAGAACGGTAGGTGGTCTGCTTGCCCCTAACACTTTGCGGCAAATCAGTTGAATCGATGGATAGGAACCAGGGAACCCGGGCCTTCTCATACTCAAGATAGCCAGCCGCTTTATCGTTGGTGGCATAGTGCAATACGTTCTTCTGTAAGTCGCCAAAGATAAAGTGCAGCATATCGAAGAAGTGAACGCCAATATTCGTAGCCACGCCGTAGGATTTGCGCGGATCTCCTTTCCAGCTCTCCATATACCACTTACCGCGCGAGGTAACGTAGGTTAGCTCCACTTCGTGCTTATCGTCGCGTGCTTCGACGGCTACTTTCTGCTTCAAGTCAAGGATCGCCTGATGATGACGTAACTGCAGAATGTTGAAGACGCGCTTCCCGGTTTCTCGCTCGATCAACGCCAGTTCATCCAACAACGCGAGCGTCGGTACTAGAGGCTTTTCGCAGATCACGTCACAGCCCAGGCGCAGGCCGGCAGCGATATGGGCGTGGTGTAGGTAGTTGGGAGAACACACCGCCACATAATCCAGGGCCGTTTCCTGGCTACGCTTGAGTTGCCAGGCATACTCATGAAAGCGCTCGAACTCGGTAAAAAACTCACTCTGTGGCGAGATGGAGTCGATGATGCCAACCGAATCGTTGACATCGTAACCCACCGCCAAGTGATTGCCAGTCTCCGTGATGGCTTTCATGTGGCGGGGTGCGATATAACCGGCGGCGCCGATCAGGGCAAAGTTCTTCATGTCGAGCTCGTACCTCAGGCCTTGATGATATTGTCGGCGGGCTCACGCCAGATGCCACGGCTATCAACGACCAGGCGGGCGTGCTGCTTGATCAGTTCATAGTCGAAACGATCATGGTCAGTGGCCAATACTACGGCATCGAAACCGGCGAGGCTCTCCGCATTGAGCTCAACGCTGGACAGGTCGAAATGATGCTCGCGCATTTTTGGGAACACCGGTACGTGGGGGTCGCTGTAGCGTACCTCCGCACCCTTGGCTTCGATCAACTCCATGATTTCCACCGATGGAGATTCACGCATGTCATCGACGTTTTTCTTGTAGGCGATGCCCAGCACCAATACTCTGCTGCCTTTCAGGGCTTTACCATGCTGGTTGAGGCCGTCCATCAACTTACCAACCACGTATTCCGGCATGCCACGATTCACTTCACCGGAAAGCTCGATAAAGCGTGTATGCAGACCATATTCACGCGCTTTCCAGGTCAAATAGAAAGGATCAATGGGAATACAGTGCCCACCCAGCCCTGGGCCAGGATAGTAGGGTGTAAAACCAAATGGCTTGGTAGCAGCGGCATCCACCACTTCGAAGATATCGATACCCATTCGGTCGGCGACGATTTTCATTTCATTGACCAAGCCAATATTCACCGCGCGGTGGATATTCTCCAGCAGCTTGGTCATCTCGGCAGCCTTGGTCGAGCTGACCGGTACCACTTGATCGATCGCGGGCTCGTAGAGCGCGATACCCACCTCGCGGCACGCCGGGGTGTGGCCGCCCACAACCTTAGGAATGGTGCGCGTCTCGAAGTCCAGATTGCCCGGGTCTTCCCGCTCGGGCGAATAGACTAGGAAAAGATTCTCGCCGACTACTAAGCCACTTTCCTGCACACGCGGTAGCAGCTCCTCCTCGGTGGTACCCGGGTAGGTTGTGCTTTCCAGTGACACCACCTGCCCTTCGCGTAGAAAGGGTTTCAAGGCATCGGTAGTGTTGAGCACGAAGCTCATGTCCGGCTCGCGGTATTTGTTCAATGGCGTAGGCACGCAGAGAATGACCGCGTCAGCTTCAGCTACACGGCTAAAATCGGACGTCGCCTCGAAGCCTGACTTTGTTGCCTTAGCAACCTTGTCTGATGGAATATGCTCGATATAGCTCTTACCCGCGTTGAGCCTATCGACCTTCTCATGATCGATATCGATACCCAGCACGCGAAAACCGATATCGTTGTAGCGCAGCATCAGCGGAAGGCCCACGTAGCCTAGGCCGACAATACCAATCACAGCATCCTTAGTTTGTAGCTTCTTGATCAGGGTAGATTTAATATCCGACATCAGGTATCCATTTCTAGCGATTAATAGTAATAGTCATCGTTTCAACCGACGCCTACATGGCCAGCCCCCTCTTAACGCTGCTTCAACTAGCCACAAACGATAAATAACGATTTTTCCACCTTTCAGCCGGCGACAACCACAAATAATAGATAGGGAATTAAATCCAACTTATTTTTATCAGATTCACTTTGTTGTGATTGCCTTATTGGTTGCCGAGCCGATATAAAACCACCTGCTTAAGCTGTCCGACTTCAGCTCTGAATGTCCAGAAGCTAGCTAACAATACCACCAACCAAAAAGAGTATGTCAACCAGCTTAGTTGCTCACCGTACAGCGTACTTAATATGCTACCAAAAACCAGCACTGTGGTATAACAATAGTGTACAAGCCTTGGTATGGGGCGCCAGAGAAACATGGAAAATTCGGTGCGAAGTATGAAAAACACCAAGAATGCAATGATGGTGCTTACAGCTGCCCCAGCGGCACCAAAAGACGGAATTAAGTACCAGTTACCCACAGCATTAGTGGCAAATGCGAGCACAGCCGCCAACATCGCAAATCCGGTTCTTCGTGTGACACCAATACCCACCACCGTGGTCTCGGATAGCGTATAGAGCAGCGGATAACCCAAGCATGAAATCACCAACCACTGCACATCGTCGTAACGGTCAGGCAGTATGAAAGTAACAAGCCAGGAGAATAGACCAGTCAAACAAAATATTATGACCACGCAGAATAGGACATATCGGCTGACTTGGTCGACCCTTTCCAAGCATTCTCCCTTGCTCACCCACCTATACACTGTGGGCGCCCATATAGTTGAGAACACAGACTGCAAAATGATTCCGGCTGCCGCGAAACTTACTGCGACAGTGTAAAGACCAAGTTCTTGATAACTGGAAAGCACTCTAAGCAGCACTTTATCTGTAGCCGTGAGCCCCCAAAAGGCAACGCCGTTCAGAACAAGCGGCAAGCCAAATCGAAGCATGGGCTTAAGTCGCTCGGCATCTACCGACTGCTGAAAACTGGCAAGCCATTCCTGACGCGTATTCCAAGCAAAGACCATACAGGTAAGTGTAAAAGTAGCCACGTATGCCAGCACTAGACTAGTCAGGTTTTGACTAACACCTATAAGAATATAAATGCCGATAATGGCCAGCAACAACAGTTTCGGAAGAACTTGACTCATGGAGAATGCTAGCCCCTGCTCATACATTCTAAGAATCAATGAAAGGAAACGCGAAACTAGCTGTACTATCATGCCCACTGCTACCATAATGCTCAATAATTGATCAGGCACATCGAAAAGCAGCCTTGCAACCAAACCATCAAAGAGCAACAATCCACCGAGCACTATCAACAGAAGGGCCATACTCGGCATCAGCACTTCCTTAAAAAGCGCCGGTCTGTTCTCGACCTCATGAAATTCACGTACATAGGCTTGATCCAGCCCGAGGCCAAACAATAACGTGCTAAAATTTAGCGCTACTTGAAGCATGCCAATTCTTCCAACATCCTCTTGGCTGAAGAACCAGGTAATTATTGGCAGGGTCACAAACCCAAGAAGCGCAGCGCCTAGTGGACCAATAGCAAAATAAGCAATTTTTCTAGGTGTCACAATGTACTCGTGCGGCCATATATCCTCTCTGCTGACCAACATGATATCTAACTAATTCTAACGTTTTATTATCAATAGCCTGTTCCGACCAACGCATCTCCAATACAGCGATATTCTTTCGAACCTCAGAATCAGTCAAAGGCTTTTTTAATAATCCTGGATTTCTTGAAAGATCGTTAATTGTATTTAAAATAGCCCCGTCCCGAACAAGGCAAGTATAAACCGGATTTTCAGACCGAAGGAATATTCTAGCACCAAGATATAGCATAATAACAATATTACCCAAGGCCTGCTGTCGCTTATGATTCATAATAGCGTAGCCGCAAGACTTAAGCATACTAATATATTCATCAATAGGAATAAAATCTGTCAATATCCGCGCTCGACAGCCAAGTTTTTGCGTAGCATATGAAGAAACATAATCTCTATAATTTAAATCACCATAACTTAATGGAAGCACAACATCGCTCGACACATCTAACATACTTAAAAAATCGATAGCTTCAATATGGTTATTAGTGTAATCTGCACTGTTACCCAAAAGAATTTTCTGACCATCAACACGTTGGCCAATAAAACTCCCAACCAAATCCCCTTCCAAAGTACCATAATTCCATGGCAAGTACGGCGGGACTCTCTTAAGGATTCCTGCCCCACAAATCAGATCGTAATCCTCCTTAATTACGGTGGAAATACTGTCGATCAATGGTAGTGATTTATTTTTAAAAAAAGAAAGAATGACTTTTGACAAAAAATTTTTAACAGCCTGTATCGGATTATTTATAGCATTTTTACGCGAAGCTTGAAAAAGCGAATATGTCTTATCCAGCAAAAACTCTCGCCGCCCAGTTTTAATATAGCTGTAATAGTCAAACCCCCAACCAATCCAGGCGATTTTAGCGTACCGTGATAGCTTGATGAGTACTGGGAACCAAGCTGGATCAAGGGAATGCAAGATAACAAGATCGTATTCCTTAACATGCCTTCTAAAGAAAAAACAAAAAATATCAAAAAGGTTGAAAACTCTCCCCCCTTCAGTTTTGACAACCCCCTCACTACTCCCAACATCTCCCCTGATCCATATCGTGTTTTGGCCAGGAAATTTTCGCTCAAAAGAACAATATGCCATAGGGAAAAATTTATTACTCGTCGTAAGATGCAATATCCTCATCAATCAACATCCAAACTCGTTGAGTTATTTTCAAATTCTTTGCATGGACATAAACACCACTTCTGCTTGGCTAACCGGCAATTTTTTTCATCTTATGATGCTATGTTTTTACTTTCATTTTATTACCCATTTATGACTTTTGCTACCTTATTTAAGTCAGCGTCAGTAAGGTCAGGGTAGGCGGGGAGGCATAAAACCTGTTTCGCCACATGCGTTGCAACCGGCAAATTACTCTGCTTTGCTGATTTCAATGAACTATACATAGGGAAGTCGCTGATCAGAGGGTAAAAATAACGCCGCGCAAAAATATTGTGGTCTTTCATTTTCTGATAAAGTTCATCGCGACTGAGCGGGTATTCTGGCCCGATGAGTATTGGGAAATACGAGTTATTGCTAACTATTTGCTCTTTCGCTGGCACGATGATAATGCCCGGCACATCGCTGAGTTGTTCACGATAAGACTGGGCGACCCATCTGCGACCTTCCAGTACAGCTTCCATGTGCTGCAGTTGCAGCAGGCCAAAAGCGGCATTGATTTCGCTCATCTTGCCGTTCAGACCCGTTTCCGTGACAGTGACTTCATCAACAATGCCGAAGTTTTTTAGGTTGTTGATGTGCTGCTTAGTTTTAGTATCCGGGCATATAATTGCCCCACCCTCAAAGGTATTAAAAACCTTGGTGGCATGGAAACTGAGTACACTCAGGTCCCCATGGCAAAGGATGCTGCCACCGGCATCTTCTACGCCAAAGGCGTGTGCCGCATCGTAAACAACGCGAAGGTTGTGTTTATCGGCTATCTGTTTGATTGCAGTAACATCACAAGGGTTGCCGTAACAGTGCACCGGCATGATAGCGCTGGTATTGGGAGTAATAGCGGCTTCGATTTTTTTAGGGTCTATGTTCAGAGTAACCGGATCGATATCGACAAACACCGGTGTTAACCCGTTCCACAGGATTGAATGTGCTGTGGCGGCAAAGGAATACGGTGTAGTTATCACTTCGCCAGTGACATTCATGGCTTGCAGCGCCGTTAACAAGGCGTTAGTGCCATTATTGAACAGCGCCAATTCTGGAACACCCAGGTAATCAGACAGTGCCTGCTCTAATTGCTGGTGCATGGGGCCGCCGTTGGTTAGCTGTTTATTGGCCCATATCTGTTCAAGGTAGGGCGTAAACTCTTCAAGCGGCGGCAAGTAGGGCTGGGTGACGAAGATTGGCTCATCCGCCATTAAATCTCCTCCACCAGTGACAACAAGTATTGACCGTATCCATTTTTTTTAAGTTGCTCTGCTTGATCCGCTAATTGCTCCTTGCTCAGCCAATTAGCATTGAAGGCAATTTCTTCTAAGCACGCAATCTTATAGCCCTGGCGTTTCTCAATGGTTTCCACAAACTGCGCCGCTTCCAGCAGACTTTCGTGGGTGCCGGTGTCCAGCCAGGCGAAGCCACGACCTAGCAGTTCCACGTTTAGCTCGCCCTGTTCCAGATAGGCTTTATTGATGTCGGTGATTTCCAGTTCGCCACGGTGGCTGGGCTTTACGGATTTGGCGATGTCAATCACTCGGTTATCGTAAAAATACAAGCCGGTGACGGCAAAGTGAGACTGGGGATTGGCGGGTTTTTCTTCAATGGAGATTGCTTTTTGGTTAGCGTCAAAGGCCACCACACCAAAACGCTCTGGGTCCTTTACCTGATAGCCAAATACAGTGGCGCTCTGCCCTTGTTCTGTACGCTTTACGGCGTCGCGCAGTTTGGGGGTAAAGCCTTGGCCGTAGAAGATATTATCGCCCAGCACCAGGCACACGCTGCTGTCGCCGATGAAGTCTTCACCGATAATAAACGCTTGGGCGAGGCCGTCAGGGCTGGGTTGTATGGCGTAGGCCAGGTTGATGCCAAACTGTTCGCCATTGCCCAACGTGCGTTTGAAACCGGCCTCATCTTCCGGGGTAGTGATGATCAGAATATCCTGGATACCCGCCAACATAAGTACAGACAGCGGGTAATAGATCATCGGCTTGTCGTACACCGGCAGCAGTTGTTTGGAAGTACCGAGGGTGATGGGGTATAAGCGGGTGCCGGAGCCGCCTGCCAAGATAATACCTTTCATGCGAAGACTCCCAAACGTTCACCTTGGTAGCTGCCATCCTGTACGTGTCGCCACCAGCTTTCGTTAGTCAGGTACCACTGAACGGTTTTACGCAGGCCGGTCTCGAAGGTTTCCTGTGGTACCCAGCCCAGTTCGCGCTCGATCTTGCCCGCATCGATGGCGTAACGCAGATCATGGCCAGGCCGGTCGGTTACGAACGTGATGAGACCACGATAGTGGTCATCGGCCTTTGGCATTAGCTCTTGCAGTAGATCGCAAATGGTTTCTACCACTTCGAGGTTAGTTTTCTCGTTGTGGCCACCGACATTGTAGGTTTCTCCTACCCGGCCTTCGCTGGCCACCTTGATCAGCGCTCGGGCATGGTCGTCCACATAGAGCCAATCACGGACCTGTTGACCGTCACCGTAAACCGGTAGCGGTTTGCCTGCCAAGCCGTTAAGGATCATCAGCGGAATTAGCTTTTCGGGGAAATGATAGGGACCGTAGTTGTTGGAGCAGTTAGTAACCAGCGTGGGCAAGCCGAAGGAGCGCTGCCATGCACGTACCAAGTGATCCGAACTGGCTTTGCTGGCGGAGTACGGTGAGCTGGGCGCGTAGGGTGTGGTTTCGGTGAACAACCCCTCCGGCCCCTCCAAATCGCCATACACTTCATCGGTGGAGATATGGTGAAAGCGGAAACCGGCCGCTTTCTCGGGTGCCGTTTCTTGTAGCGACTTCCAATACGCCCGCGCGATTTCAAGCAATACCGAAGTACCCACTACGTTGGTTTGGATGAACTCGGCTGGGCCATCGATGGAGCGGTCTACGTGGCTTTCGGCTGCCAAGTGCATGACCACATCAGGCTGGTGCGCCTCAAATACCGCCTGCATGGCCAAGGCATCGCAGATATCCGCTTGCACGAACGCATAGCGAGAATTCTCTGCCACGATAGCCAACGACTCCAGATTGCCAGCGTAGGTGAGGTTATCGACATTAACGACGCGGTGATCGGTATTCGCGATCAGTTCACGCACCACGGCAGAGCCGATAAAACCGGCGCCGCCGGTGACAATGAAAGTCTTGCTCATCGATGATCCTTTGCTTTAGCGCTATACCGTGAGGATATATTTCTCTTACCTCAAATGAACTTAATCAACTGCCTGACAAGTTCCTGCTCGCTGTGTTCAGCAGTGTTAACAGTGACTTCAGCAGCCTTGGGCACTTCGTAGGGGCTATTGATGCCAGTGAAGTCCTTGATCTTGCCCTGCCTGGCTTTCTCATATAGGCCTTTGGGATCGCGCTGCTCGCAGATATCCAACGGGGTATCGACATGTACTTCGATGAATTCGCCTTCGTGAAATAGCTCGCGAGCGTTGTCGCGGTCGGCGCGGAACGGTGAGATAAAGGCGGTAATCACGATAATTCCGGCGTCGGCAAATAGCTTGGCGATTTCGCCCACACGGCGGATGTTCTCGTTGCGGTCGGCCTCGTTCATGGCCAGGTCCTTGCACAGGCCGTGGCGAAGGTTGTCGCCATCGAGCAGCATGGTGTGATAACCGCGTCGGTTAAGCTCGACTTCCAAGGCATTGGCAAGCGACGATTTCCCCGCACCGGAAAGCCCGGTAAACCACACGCACTTGCCGCTGTGGCCCTTGATTTGGGCGCGCATCGCCGGCGTTACGCTGGTGCGGTTCCATACCACTTCGGCTTTACTGTCGTGGTCGCGGTACTCGAAAGGCAGCCCAGCATCCACGGTTTTATGGACCATCCCCGCGCCAACCGTGACGTTACTCAGCCGGTCGATGACGATAAAGCTGCCGGTACCGGGGCTGGTGCGGTAGTCGTCAACGGGGACTTGTACAGTGAGTTCGACCCGGCAACGGCCGATGGCGTTAAGGTCGAGATGATCGGCGTTCTTGTGTTCCAGCGTATTGACATCAATCTGGTAATCGATGCGACTGATCTGCCCCGCAAGGTCGCGGGTGGCCAGCTTGATGTCGTAGAGCTTGCCGGTTTCCAAGGCGGTATCGTGCATCCACACGATATCCGCCTCAAAGGTGTTCGATAACGGAACTTCGTCATCGCCACCCACCAGCCAGTCACCGCGTGAGATATCGATCTCCTCATCCAGCGTGACGGTGATCGCCTGGCCGGGGTAGGCCTGCTCGAGATCGCCGTCGAAGGTGACGATGCGCTCGACCGTGGCGCTCTTGTTCGAAGGCAAGGCTTTGATGCGTTGGCCGGGGCGCAGGATGCCGGCGGCCAGGGTGCCGCAGTAGCCGCGAAAGTCGAGATTGGGGCGGTTGACGTATTGCACCGGCAAACGCAGGTCGCTGAGGTTCTGGTCGAAGGCGACCTCGACGCTTTCGAGCAGTTCGAGCAGCGCGGGACCCTGTGTTCCATCAACCTGGTACCAGGGCGTCTTGTCGCTCTTGTTGACGACGTTGTCGCCATCCAGCGCGGACAGCGGCACGAAGCGGATATCGCGTACCTGGAGCTTGTCGGCAAACTCACGGTAGTCGGCGACGATCTCGTCGAAACGCGCCTGCGAGAAGTCGACCAGGTCCATCTTGTTGACGGCGATCACCAGGTGCTGGATGCCCAGCAGGTCGGCGATAAAGCTGTGTCGGCGAGTCTGGGTCTGCACGCCGTAACGCGCGTCGATCAGGATCACCGCGAGGCTCGCCGTGGAGGCGCCGGTGGCCATGTTGCGGGTGTACTGCTCGTGGCCGGGGGTGTCGGCAATGATGAACTTGCGCTTGTCGGTGGAGAAAAAGCGATAGGCGACGTCGATGGTGATGCCCTGCTCGCGTTCGGATTGCAGGCCGTCGACGAGCAGCGCGAGGTCGACCTTGTCGCCGGTAGTGCCGCTCTTCTTCGAGTCCCGGGTGATCGCGGCGAGCTGGTCCTCGTAGATCATCTTGGAGTCGTGCAGCAAGCGCCCGATCAGCGTCGACTTGCCGTCGTCGACGCTGCCGCAGGTGATGAAGCGCAGCAGGTCTTTTTGCTCATGCGCTTGCAGATAGCTTTCGATGTCGTCGGCGATCAGATCGGATTGGTGTGACATGGGGAATCCTTAGACGGAAGAAGGAAGAAAGAAGGGGGAAGAAAGGTCAAAATCCTACCCCAAGCCCTGCTCTGTCATGTCTGGTACTGATTGGCGACGTATGAGACCCATAAGCATGGCGGCTATCTCCTTGGTTTCACAAACCCACAAACCGCCTTGCCCGCGGTCGATGTAGTCGATTTCCATACCAATGTAGAGTTGTGTTCTCAGTTCGGCGCAGGATCCTTTGGCGATATACAGGAATCTGACGCGATCCTTGGCCGTCGGCCTGACCATCCCTTCGGCAATGTTGCTTGGGATCGATAGACCGGAACGCGTGATTTGATCCTTGAAGCCGAAATCACGGGAACTGGCGAAGTGCTGGTATAACTGCGCGGATAATCGCGCCGAGCGTTTCCATACGTCGAGCTTCTCGAAGTCCACCGCTTTTCCTCTTCCGACTTCTCTCTTCGGGCCTTCTGAGCCTTCGGCTCAGAAGTACCCTTCCCTCTTTTTCCGTTCCATCGAACCGGCCTGGTCATGATCGATGGCGCGCCCCGAGCGCTCCGAGGTGCGGGTGAGCAGCATCTCCTGGATGATCTCGGGCAGGGTGGCGGCCTTGGACTCCACCGCGCCGGTCAGCGGGTAGCAGCCCAGGGTGCGGAAGCGTACCCACTTCTCCTCGGGCACCTCACCCGGCTCGAGCGGCAGGCGCTCGTCGTCGACCATGATCAGCATGCCGTCGCGCTCGACCACCGGGCGCGGCGCGGCGTAGTACAACGGCACGATGGGGATCGATTCGAGGTAGATGTATTGCCAGATGTCGAGCTCGGTCCAGTTGGACAGCGGGAACACGCGAATCGATTCGCCCTTGTCGACCTTGGCATTGTAGACGTTCCACAGCTCGGGGCGCTGGTTCTTGGGGTCCCAGCGGTGGTAGCGGTCGCGGAAGGAGTAGACGCGCTCCTTGGCGCGCGAGGCTTCCTCGTCGCGTCGCGCCCCGCCGAAGGCGGCGTCGAAGCCGTGCTGGTCGAGCGCCTGCTTGAGCGACTGGGTCTTCATGATGTCGGTGTATTTGCTGCTGCCGTGATCGAACGGGTTGATGCCCGCCGCGCGGCCTTCCTCGTTGATGTGCTCGATCAGCTGCATGCCGGTCTGCGCGGCCATCTTGTCGCGAAAGGCGATCATCTCGCGGAACTTCCAGGTGGTGTTGACGTGCATCAGCGGGAACGGCGGCGTGCCGGGGTAGAACGCCTTGCGTGCCAGGTGCAGCATCACCGAGGAGTCCTTGCCGATGGAGTACATCATCACCGGGTTGCGGAACTCGGCAGCAACTTCGCGGATGATGTGGATCGATTCCGCTTCGAGCTGTTTGAGGTGAGTCTGGCGTTCGGGGGTGAGTTCAGGCATGACGTTTCCAGAGATTCGAGGGGAACAAGAACCAAGCTAGAAGCTAGAAGCTAGAAGCTAGAAGCTAGAAGCTAGAAGCTAGAAGCTAGAAAAATAGACTACAGAATCGTAAGAAGAGTATTGACCAAAATTAATGGCATTATCGGATTGGAACGTCATTCCAAGTCTCGTCATCGTCATTGGTCCATATATTTTTCATGCTCGTCTCTTGAGCCTGAGACAGGTTACCGGATTCACTTTTTTCAATTTTCTGCTCTAGAAAAAGGACAAAATCAAGAATCTCTTGCTGAAGTGATTCAGGAAATTGACTGACCTTTTTGGCAATTTTCTCAGCCGTGCTCATGGTCTATTTGCCTCGTGCGGCTAAAAATTTATTACTGCACAGAAATTGAGTGAATAATGTTGGTAAGTTTTTTATCGAAGCTAAGAAGCTCTAACCTAGCACATAACGCTGTTGCAGCTATAATTGCGTCTGGTAATTTTATTTTTTACGACTGACGAAGTGAAATAATCTTTTCTTCAATGCTCTGCGTAATCGGCAGGTAAATAAAATTTTCCAACTTACGCCTAATTAGCAGATCTTCTTCATCTTGTATGCCGGGAAAACCGAGCAGCTCCATTCGCGTTATGGTGCTGTAAGCGCATTGCGAAGAGCGCATGCCTCTTAAGGAAAGATCGCTCAGTACGTCAGGAGTGGACTTCATGATCCCAAGAATATAATTGGTATCCAGAAGGTACTTAGCTCCACTCATCGCGTAGGCGCTCCTGGATTTTCATATTATTTCCCTTGAAGGTTTTTGAGCTCTCCAGCCCACCTTTCAGATCAAGCACTGACTGGTCATCTGCTTTTCTGGGAGCAACTTGGTACTTAACCTCCAGGAATCCAATAAAATCCAGAACCTCGCTTTGGAGTGACTCGGGGAGTTGACTAATTTTGCTAGCAATTTGCTCTGTGTTCATATTCTTCCCCCCGTAGGGTCTGCCGTGTTCCAACGGTTTGCCTCATGGCACTACCATTCTTAGATTAGACTATGGCGAGCTCGCTGGTGCCGTATGGGTTTTCTTACAGCTTCAGGCGCGTAGCGCCGTACTTAAGGCTTCGATCCAGCGAGTGTCACGCTGACCACAGACAATAAAGAACGGGTTGAGTACGCTTTCCTGTTGGTTGCAACGTAGCGGTTCTAGCGTATGGGCGTTGAGCACGTCGCCGCCGGCAGCGGTAACCACGGCTTGGGCGGCGGCGGTGTCCCATTCGCTGGTCGGTGCCAGGCGGGGGTAGAGATCCGCGCTCCCTTCGGCGACCAGGCATAACTTGAGCGAGCTACCCATGGTGACGCATTCGTGCCGGGGCAGGCCCTTGCAGAACGCATCAAAAGCGACGGCGCCGTGCGAGCGACTGCCGACCACTTTCCAGGGGGCGTGTTCGGGGTTGGGCAGAGTCCGCGCGGTAATGGCTTGCGCCGGCTCGCTGCCCTGCTGTTTCCATGCGCCTTTTTCTTGCTGGCAGGCGCCTAGGCCTTGCTGGCCCCACCAGGTTTTATCCAATACCGGAGCGTGAACGATGCCGAACACCGGTACGCCATTTTCGATCAGCGCGACGTTCAGGGTGAACTCGCCATTGCGCTTGATGAACTCCTTGGTGCCGTCCAGCGGGTCGATCAGCCAATAACGGCCCCAGGTCTTACGGGTATCGAAGGAAATCTCGCCGGACTCTTCTGACAAAATCGGAACCTGCGGCGTGAGTTCTTCCAGCACGGCGACCAGCGCATGATGCGAGGCCATGTCCGCCTCGGTCAGCGGGCTGTCGTCGCTTTTGGTTTCGACATCGAAATCGCGCCGGTAGATGGCCAATACCGCCTCACCAGCCTTGTGTATGCCGTCGATGAGGCGTTTGCGTGTGTCATTGGTTATGAAATCGGTCAAGGAGACTCCTAAAAGAGCAGCTACGGGCACATGGTGCAACGCCATGGTTTTCACAGCCTATCCAAGCAGATCCCTCTTCTCGGCATCAGTGAGCATGGCATGGGCAAACGCCATAAGCGTTTCCTGATAGCCATAAGCCGTATTGAGCGCATCGGCCAGGACCTGTGGCGACTCGATATATTCATGGATCATCTGATTGCGTATCTGGCGGATCTCGAGCCACCTGTCGGCAGAATCGAGTACGCCAAGTTTTTCGGCGCGGTCCAGGTTGTCGGCCACGGCCCCTGTCCTCTCGCCCAACGCACGCAGCCAAAGAGGAAGCAGCTTGTCGCCGGTCGTGTCCTGAAGCCGGCAAAAGCGGCTGGTGTAGGCTTCCACTTTCTCTGCCAGCGCTTCATCATCACCCAGCTTGGCGGCACGCTCTTCGGTGAGCGGTGAGGCAAATACGCTATCCGAGGAGTAGCGAAGATGGTGGATTTCACGCTCGACCACTCGCTTCAAAAAGCGCAGGCGCTCCGAAAGATTGTCGTTCATATAAGAGCTCCTTGTTCTCGCGCCAGCCTGTGTATCGCCTGCTCGCTAAGATTCGGCGCACTCAAGAGCACATCTACCTTGCGCCCGTGCATAGCGCGCATGATGCGCACGCTGAGCCGGGCAGCAAGTTGTGCGGGATGCTCCACTGGCTCATTAAGCTCAACGAACAAGTCGATATCGCCGCCACGGGCGGTGTCGTCCAGCCGCGAGCCGAATAGTCTTACAGTGGCGCCAGGGCCAAGCTCGTTGGAGACGATATGCTGGATGATCTGTCGTTGGGTATCTGTCAGGCGCATGGTGTTTGGTTCGCGGCAAGGCGCTCGGCCCAGGCTTCGGGCTGTCGTGTGTCTTTTCTCTTCAAGATGCGAAGCATCGTACTTCCAGCTTCCAGCTTCCAGCTTCCAGCTTCCAGCCGCGTAGCGGCGCTCTTCCAGCTTCAGAACCCCCATACCAGCGGAATCAGCGTAATGCTGGTAATGGCGACGACGACACTCAATGGCGCACCGAGGCGAAAATAGTCGCTCATGCGGTAACCACCCGGCCCGAGTACCATCAGGTTGGTCTGGTAGCCGATTGGGGTCATGAAGCTGGCCGAAGCGGCGAACATGATCGCTATCGCGAAGGGCATGAAGTTCACCCCCAACTGTTCGGCCACCGCCATGGCGATCGGAAACATCAGCACTGCGGATGCGTTGTTGGTGATCAGCTCGGTGAAAACAACGGTCATCAGATAGACCAGTGCCAATGCCAGCCAGGGGGCCATGCTATTGGTAAACATTAACCAGGAAGCGATCTGACTTGCCGCGCCGGTCTTGTCCATGGCGGCCCCCAACGAGAAGGAAGCAGCAATAACCACGAGCACGCTCAAGTCGACATAGCGGCGAGCCTTGCTGGCAGTCAAGCAGCGCGTGAACAGCATGGCGCCCGAGGCAAGCAAGGCGGCTTCGAGGATCGACAGTAACCCCAATGCGCTTACCGCCACCATGCTGGCGAGAATACCCAGGGCCAGCGGGGCCTTGCGGAAATCGGGCGGCGTGGAATCGTTAAGGGCACTGACCAGCAAAAAATCCTTGCGGTAGCGGTACTGCTCGACAAATTCCTGGGCGGTTTCCAGTAACAGGGTATCGCCCATTTGCAATCGGATGTCGCCGACCTTGCCAGGTAGCCGCCGGCCCGCTCTCGAAATCGATAGAATCACCGCCTGAAAGCGTGAGCGGAAGCGCGATTCTCGTACGGTCTGGTGCAGCCCGGCGAAGTCCGGCCCGACGACGGCTTCGACCAGGCAGCGGCGGTGGTGCGCGATATCGAGTTTCTGGACATCGCCGTTGGCGGGTTTCAGGCCATGAATACGACGAAGCTCTCGAGCACACTCCGGCGCGCCGATGAAGATGAGAATATCGTCTGCCTTGAGTTCGGTATCCGGCGGCACGACGGTCATCAGCCGCCCGTCGCGCTCTATCTCGGCCAGGTATCCATGCGCCAGGCTGCGCAGGCCCGCTTCGGCGATGGTTTTACCGGGCAGCGGCCCCTTGGGTTCGACATTGACCTCAACACAGTACTCACGGGCTTGCTCCAACTGTTCGAGTACCCCTTGGCGGTCGGGTAACAGGCGATCGGCCAACAGCCATAAAAAACCGCCCCCGATGAACAATACCGGGACACCGACCCAGGCCAGTTCGAACATGCCGAGCGATACGTCCTTGCGGCTTTGCAACAGGCCATCGACCACCAGGTTGGTACTGGTGCCGATTAGCGTGCAGGTGCCGCCGAGAATGGCCGCATAACTCAGCGGCAAAAGCAGCTTGGAAGGCGGCAGTTTCAACCGCTGCGCCCATTCCTGAATGGCTGGAATGAACATCGCCACCACGGTCGTATTGTTCATGAAGGCACTCAGACCGGAAACCGGAGCCAATACGCGAAGTTGCGCGTGCCTTACATTCTCGGGCTGCCCCAATAGCCGATGCGCGATCCAGCGAATGGCCCCGGTTTCCTTCAGCCCCGCCGCCACCACGTAAAGCGTGGCGATGGTCATCACGCCCGTATTGGCGAAACCAGCCAGCGCTTCCTGGGGCGTAAGAATGCCGGAGATCACCAGAAACGTCAGCGCCGTCATCAGGATGACATCGGCAGCGATGCGAGTCATCGCTAGCGTGGCAAGTACCGCGACGATGACCGCAAGGGTGAGTAAGGCGGGAAGCTCCATTCAGGTCAGCGGGGTGCCAGGCTGGAGCGGTAAGCGAAAATAAGGCTAGGCATCTTCTTTCAGGCTCTTGCAAACGAGTCCGGCAAACTGCATGAAGAATGCCCCCAACACCGCCAACATGCCGCCAAGTACGATGCCCAGTGCCAGAATCAGGGTTCGGCTGGTTCCGGTCGGATTCAGGCTCTGTACCGCCGTTTGCGAAATCTCGCCTTCACGGAGTTCGACCAGGCTGGCTTCCAACCCGGCAATACGCCCCATGACGCCAGCCACGACTTCGGCCGCCCCCATACTATCGGATTGCTTGGCGGCATCCAGCGTCGCTTTCGCGCTTTGCAACTGGCGTTCCAGGGCTTCCTTGCGACGTTTCACCATGGCCTGCTGGCTTTCTTTCAGGCGGGCTAGCACGCCTTCATGGAGCTGAGTCACGGCTTCGACATGGGTTTCGGCAGCCTGCGAGGTCAGCGAGACCAACAACGTTTCCTCGGGGTTCTCGATCTCGATACTGAAAGGCAGGTTTTGCAGTCCGAGGCTATCCAGTAGTTCACGCGTCTCGGGGCCGACATACAGGCTCTGCGCTTTAGCGACCAGCGCTTCAGGGGACTCCAGAGCATCATAGGGGCCCTGTTCGGCTACGCCATATAGAGAGGTATAACTATACGTACGCGGCTGCAGCAAAGCATAAGCCAAGGCGGCAAGCACCACGACGATGAAAATGACTGCCATGGTTTTCCAGCGTTTGATCAGGATCTTGGCGAGGTCGACCAGTGAGATTTCGTCATCGTAATGCGTTTGCTGCGGTGAAGATTCATTCA
This sequence comes from Modicisalibacter muralis, assembly GCF_900102945.1. Classification (GTDB taxonomy): domain Bacteria; phylum Pseudomonadota; class Gammaproteobacteria; order Pseudomonadales; family Halomonadaceae; genus Modicisalibacter; species Modicisalibacter muralis. The sequence goes on from NZ_FNGI01000006.1 coordinate 29,928, forward strand.
TGAATGACCGATCCGTGGTTGTTTGTTCGCATGGCTCTGCACTGTCCAAGCTCAAGCTGTAGGCACGCTACCGCCCGAGGATTGTTCCGGGCATCTTCCCAAGGCCCTGTGGTCGTGATGGCCCACCACACGAAAGGTTCCAATGGGAGGAGTGCTCAAGCAAGAAAGGACACGGAACCGCAGGCCCCGGCTCGTTACGGCTACTGTCCCTAGCACATCCGTCCATACCCTTTGGCGTGGTGGCCTTTTTTACTGCTACCTACCTTATGCCAAACGCTATTCTAAAGAACCACTTACACTAGCTCTAGGTTTGTCGCGTATGAATTTTGTGATTCGCACGTCGCCCAGGGGCGACAGGTCGGGCACAAAACTCTGGCGTACCAACGTAACGAAATGACAGGCAAAGGCCCCCACGATGGCAAACACTAATCCCAACACGACGCCTAATGCCACTATCAGGCCGGTGTCGGTGCCTTGAGGGTATAGGCTGCGCACGGCGACCTGCTCGACTTCGCCTTTTTGCAGGGCATCGAGTTCACGCTCGATCGCAGCGGCCGTTTCTACAAGAACACCCCCTGATACATCTACGGCGCGCATGGCGTTCCGAGTATATGACAAGCGCCGCTCAAGGCTCGCACGCTTACGCTCGAATAGCGCCGCTTGCCCGTTAGCCAAGGCTTCGACTATACGGCGGTGCAATGCCTCGACGTCGCCAGCCTGAGTTGGGCTGGCCTGAGTCGTCAATGAGATTAGTAGCGTATTTTCAAGCAACTTTGTGTCTAGGCTAAACGGCAAGCTGCTCTCCCCCGTCTCGTTCAGGTAGGCACGGACCTGGGCAGGCAGAATCATGATATCCAGCTTAGCGAGCACGGCTTTTTGCATCTCAAGACCAACCAACTCGCCCTCTTCATTGAGAGCTTCAGCAATCGCATAGACGGAAGTATAGGTATAGCTTGCGGGTCGCAACACGATGAAAGCGATTGTAGCGAGCATTATCAGCAGAAAAACGGTAAGCATCACTTTCCAACGCTTGACGAGAATCACAGCAAGCTGGACCAGCGATATCTCATCGCTGGCCGAGGTATTCTGAATCGGCATCACTCATCCCTACGGTCATGTGGCGCCGCATCGATGGCGGCACCTTTTTAATCATATTTTTCATAAAAAACGCGCAGCTGAAGGCTACGCGAATCCAAGCAGTATAAGCGAAACACGATTAGGAGACTAGGCAGGCTGATAAGGGCCATAAGGGCAAGGGCTCGGCGGGCACACCACCCGACTTAACAAAAAATTTGCATTTTCTCCTAAAGCATTCTCACCAAGCGTCGATAAACAGGGTAACGGCCAACGGCGCCGTTGTGGTGAGAGAGAGGCGAACGAGCAAAATAGCCAATCCCGCCGCTGGAGCCCCCAAGACCTCAAGCAGGCATATTAAGGAAGGAAATCACCATGTCAGTGATCAATACCAACATCACCTCGCTGATCGCTCAGCAAAACCTCAACGCCTCCAAAAGCGACCTGACCACCGCCATGGAGCGCTTGTCCTCTGGCCTGCGTATCAACAGCTCTGCTGACGACGCAGCCGGTCAGGCCATCGCCAACCGCATGAGCAGTCAGATCACCGGTCTGTCACAGGCACAGCGTAACGCCAACGACGGTATCTCTGTCGCCCAGACCACCGAAGGCGCCCTGAACCAGGTCAACGATAACCTGCAGCGCATCCGTGAACTGACCGTTCAGGCCTCTAACGGCACCAACTCCACCGAAGACCTGAGCTCCATTCAGGACGAAATCACTGCGCGCCTCGATGAAATCGGCCGCATCTCTGAAGAGACCAGCTTTAACGGCGTTAAAGTGCTGGCTAGCGACCAGACAATCGCCATTCAGGTTGGCGCCAACGATGGTGAAACTATCGAGATCAAGCTCAGCGAGATTAACGCTGAAACCTTGGGCTTGGATAACTTCGACGTCACCAAGGGTGTTGTAAATTCCGAAGACTTTGGCGCCACTGTGAGTGACACCGACACCGCAGTATCTGCCAAATTCGATGTTGCAGACTTGGGAACAGTAACCGATACTAACGGCGCAGCCACTACCTCCGACGCAACAGAACTTTTTGAACTGAAAGATGGTAGCGGTTATGCAGCACTTGCCAGCGATGGCAATTACTATGCACTGGTAACCACTGACGCGGCCGCCCTGACTTATGACAGCACCACAGCTCTGGATGCAGACACAGTCAATACTGAAGCAGGTGCCGTTGACAGCATTCAAGCAGGCGTCACCCTGGATACCGCAACCAACCTGAGCAGTGCAGATATCACCGAGATCAACGACGCTGAGGGCAACGGCACTGGCGAATATGTACTTGATAACGGTGACGGTACCTACAACATGGTCAGCATTGCCACCGATGGCACAGCTTCATTGGGTGCGGAAGTATCCGTTGATCCGCTGGCTGCTCTCGATACCGCTCTGAGCAGTGTTGATGGCCTGCGCTCCGATCTGGGTGCCCTGCAGAACCGCTTCGATTCCGCAATCACCAACTTGGCGACTACCGAAGTCAACCTGACCGCTGCTCGCTCGCGCATTCAGGATGCCGACTACGCGACAGAGGTCTCCAACATGACCCGCAACCAGATCCTGCAGCAGGCTGGCACGTCCATCCTCGCCCAGGCTAACCAGTTGCCGCAGTCAGTACTGTCTCTGCTGGGTTAATTCTCAGTATAGCGGTGCATTAAAGGGTGGGGCGAAAGCCCTGCCCTTCTTTATTTGGCGTTTTAGTGGTACTTGATAAGGAGAGCCCGGTGAAAGCGTTGTCATTATTCGAACAGGTTGTTTCGCGTCATTTCTCAAGCAAAGTAACTGAGCTTCAAGCGTTTGGTAAAACGGGATATTCCTTCGAAGAATGGTTCAATTGGGAGCTGTACTATGCGCTAGGCGCATCGGATAGCAACTTAGCACCGAAACCGACTTACAAAGCCCATGGTTTGGATGCATCAAAGAAAACCGGCGATGTATTCTTCAGCCTAGGCGATGAGAACTTTATCATTGAAGTTGCGCTGGTTCATGATTATACGCAAGACAAGTGGCTGGAAAAAATACGACTCGACCGAGATCATCTGATGACGTTGAAGCAGGTTGATGGCATAACGCCGATCCAATTGATCGCGATGGTATCAGGTTATAATGACATTATGGCACAGGAAAGCTGGAGCACTTGGCTTGAATCACTAACATTTTGGAATACGCCAAGGGATGTCGACATCAAGCTACGCTTACCCACCGAAGGGCAGGCCTGGATAATTGGGTGGTCATTGTAGATTTTTGACCGGCACCATCGCTATTCCCGAATAGCAATTATGAACTCCTGTGACAGTGCCGCCAATCAATGAAAATTGCCGATTATCAATGCATCATCGATGAGCTTGAGGTAGTGATCAGCGATACCAAAACGCTGATGGTCCGCTTCGAGGCCACCGACTTCGACGAGACCATGAGCGACGATTACCTCGCCTTGCATAAGCTCTATACCCGGATGGTCGAAGAACAGCGCCGTTACACACAAGAGATGCTGGTGGCCGAGGAGTAGCACAGTGCCCTGAAGCCAGCTTCAAAACACCTAGGCACAAAACACGGAAGATTCCAGCAAGCACTAATCAACTTCAACAACGTTCGCAATATCGCTCAAAAGACGATTGCATTGAACTCATTGCTAAAATCGTCACTGGCTGGTGTCAATGTCAAGGTTTGCTCACACATTGTCAGTAATCGCTTCGCAGTGCCATAAAGCATGCCGCTGAGTTGGTGTAGCGTATTGAAGTGCTCGGCGATTTCATCATAGTCGGTTTCGTAATCATGAGCGGCAAGGTTGCGCGCGGCTCGACTGCGCTGCCAGTCAGCCGTCGATTCGATAACTCCACTTTTCTCGAAAAAAGCCAGAACTTTGAGAAAGCTATCACTGGGCTCGCTCATAAGCATGCTACTGTGCCTCATAGCAGCCGCCAGGGAATCCTGTAATTTGGCGAAGCGCTCGTTGATGGCCGCCAGCGTTTCATAGAGTTCAACGTCTTTTTTGTGCTGCGATAGGTAACTTCCTGCCAGCGGCCAGTCTATTTTGCGTTCCGATTGATGCAGAAAATAAACACAGCGCTGGATGGCTTCAAGCAGGTTGGCCAAGTAGCGGCGCTCAGCATCTAATATATCCTGGCTCATGCGGCTTGCCCGAGTTTTACCGCCTGGGCCAGCGCAATTGCTTGAAAAGCGCTAGGCTCACTGCCCTGCCGATATAGCAGAACGTCAACCGGCATCTGTAACGCTGCCTCCAGCATCATCTTGAGTTCTGCGCGTTGCAGCGTACCAATTCGTTCAGGGACTTCAATCAGTAGATCCAAATCGCCACCCTTGCGCTCATCATTCAGGCGTGAACCATAAATCGAGACGCATGAACCTTTCCCAAGTTGCTGCTGGGTAATGTCAAGAATAGTCGTGATCTGGTCTGTACTGAGGCGCATAAACAGTCACCGAGCTAGCAATTTCCGACTTTGGCGCAATACGTTTTACCACCAGAGTTTAGCGTAAACTCAAGCAATGCGCCCGAGTTCGAGTAGCGTGCGCAGCAGTGTGTCGACGCTGGCGTCGCTCTGGCTGTAGTCGCTCATCAGCGTGCGCAGGCGTTGCTCGAATTCCTTGCGTTCATCGCGCTGCTGGCGCTGGTTGTCGCCTTCGATCCCGCGCAGGGCTTCGGCGAAAGCGTCGTCGAGTTCACGGAACTTACGAAATTTCTCTCGTTCGTCCATTTGAGGTGGCTTGCGGGAGTTTGAGTTTTTCATGAAACAAGTAATAACGTCATAAGTTGTGTCAATCGTGGTGAACAGTGAAGCATAGCGTGGAATAAGTAATTCTCACGGCGAACGGCGATGCATGGCGCTACGGCCTCACCATGAAGATTTATCGAATACTAAGGTGCGCCAGAAAACACCTTCAAGAAAACCATTCGATTAAGACAGTCTGGGCATCCAAAGTTCCAGCGTGGTAACGGGCTCAAGCCAATCGAACGCTGCCTGGATATCATAGCATGGGCCAGGTCGATGAAAAGACCCGACACTATTGTGCCGCAAATATGCCGCACGTGTCATTTTTTTGTATCGGATCGGCGATGTCCGATCGTCAATCCATGTTTGCGCAGTTTACGAACCACGCTGGGCTGACTGATGCCCAGGTGCCTGGCAATGGCATAGGTGCTTCGCTGGTAATCGCAGAGTTCCGCCAGGATAGCTCGTTCGTGCGCGTCGAGGGCCTGCTTGAGCGTTTGGCCTTCGCCCGGTGTAAAGGTAGCGAGGGAAGTATCGCGCACTGCCGATGGTGTCTCGATAACCGCCGCCCCAGCACCGCCGGGGGCGCCAATGACATTATCCGGCGCCGATAACCAGGCCCGCTCCATCCAGTTTTCCAGTTCGCGCACGTTACCCAGCCAGTCGCCACGCATCAATTCGGGCCAGGCGTTGGGGTGCAACACCTTGGACTGCCCGTAGCGCCGGTTGAGCCGCTCGAGTTGGCGTTCCGCAAGCCCGGGAATGTCCTCGCGGCGTTCCCTGAGCGGTGGCAACGTCAATGGAATCACGTTCAGTCGGTAATAGAGATCGAGGCGAAAATCGCCGCTTTCGACCCGCGCGGCGAGATCCTGGTTGGTGGCCACAATCAGGCGAAAATCGACCCGCCGCGCTTGGGTATCGCCCAACCGGGTGACCTGGCCATCCTGAATCACCTTGAGCAGCTTGGTTTGTGTGGCCAATGGCAATTCACCGATTTCGTCGAGAAACAGTGTGCCTCCGGCGGCCAACTCCAGCATGCCCGCTTTACCTTGTCGAGCCGCACCGCTGAACGCGCCGGGCTGGTAGCCGAACATTTCGGATTCGAACAACGCATCGGGAATCGCGGCACAGTTAACGTCGATGAATGGCCCTTGGTGGCGCTTGCTCCAGCGATGCAACTGGCGGGCGAAGGCGGTTTTGCCGACACCCGACTCGCCGAGCATCAGCACGGTGGCATCGGTGGGCGCGACGCGCTTGATGAGCAGCGCCACTTCGCGCATCACCTCACTACGCACTTCCAGGCTATCGAGCTCCAGTTCGTCGCCCAATGGAACCGAGCCGCCACGCTTGAGATGCTCGCTGAAACGCTGCTGCAGCAGCGCGTATTCGTCTTGCAACAGTTGCAAGTCGGTCAGGTCCATGGAGCGCGAAACGATGCGCGTAAGCTTGCCATCGATGAATACCGGATACGCCTCGGCAAGCACCCGCCGCCCGGTGTTGGTGTGTTGCATGACTTGCGCCGGCTGCCCGGTGCGAATCACCTCCATGGTCACCGAGGGTGAAAGCACGCCGCGCTCGACGAGATTCTGCACGGTTGTCCGGCACAATTCTTCCCGGCTCAGCCCATAAACGGCCGCACTCCCCGGACTGACATCGAGGATGCGTCCGCTCGCCTCGACGATGAAGAAGTGATCGTGGGCGGTGTCGATGATGGTCTTGAGTACCGCGCTATCGATATCGCTCATGGCTCTCGATGCCGACTCACAGTGCCCGAGCCTCTTTCAGCACCCGTTCACGAAAGGAGTCCGGTAGCGCATTCGGGGTAAGCACATCGACTTTCACGCCCATGAGCTTACTTAGCTCGACTCGAATCGCCCCGATATCCATTAGAGACGTTTCCTGGGTCGGATCGACCAGCAAGTCCAGGTCGCTACCTTCTTGGTCGGTACCGTCCAACACCGAGCCAAAAACCCGCACGTTACGGACATGATGATTCGTAGCGATTGTTGAAATGGTATCGCGGTGGATGGCGAGGGCTTGAGAAGGCCTCATGGAAAACTCCTGCTTACAGTCGCTATGTCAATGAGAAATACCACAGAATCCAGGCATTATCCATTCCATCGATACAAAGATGAATCAATAATACATTTTTGCATCAAAAATAAACCAAGAGCAATCCAATTGTGAATCGCCAGGCTCTTAACTGATTGAAAATAAATGCCTGAATAACTGGCACGCATCCTGCAATGCTTATGTCGAAAACAACTCGTCAACGAGCGTCAGGAGACGACATGAGCGACAAGCCGACCTTCAACCAGCCACTCGGTGGTAATGAGATGCCCCGCTTCGGCGGCCCGGCGACAATGATGCGCCTACCCACGCAGGAGAGCGCCCAAGGGCTGGATGCCGCCTTCATTGGCGTCCCCTTCGATATCGGTACATCCAACCGCCCCGGCGCGCGATTGGCGCCACGTCAGATTCGTGACGAGTCGCGCATGCTGCGCCCTTACAACATGGCGACCCGCGCCGCGCCTTTCGACAGCATCCAGGTGGCGGATATCGGCGATGTGCCGATCAACACCTTCAACCTGCACAAGAGCATGGGCATTATCACGGCGTTCTACGACGAGGTACTTGCCCAGGGTACGCGCCCGCTGACACTGGGCGGCGATCACACCATCGCCCTGCCCATCCTGCGCGCCATGAAGCGCAGATACGGCAAGGTTGGGCTGATTCACGTCGATGCCCACGCCGATATCAACGAGCATATGTTCGGCGAAGCCATCGCGCATGGCACGCCTTTTCGCCGCGCCGTCGAGGAAGGCCTTCTGGATGGCGAGCGTGTGGTGCAAATCGGCCTGCGCGGCACCGGCTATGCGGCGGACGATTTCGACTGGAGCCGTGAGCAGGGGTTTCGCGTGGTGCCCGCCGAGGAATGCTGGCACAAGTCGCTGACGCCGCTGATGGAGGAAGTCCGCGCCAAGATCGGCGACGGCCCGGTGTATATCAGCTTCGACATCGACGGCATAGACCCGGCCTACGCGCCCGGCACCGGCACGGCGGAGGTCGCCGGGCTGACGGTACCGCAGGCGCTGGAAATCATTCGTGGCGCCTGGGGGCTGGATATCGTCGGCGGCGATCTGGTCGAGGTTTCCCCGCCCTACGACACTAGCGGCAATACCGCGCTGCTCGCGGCCAACCTGCTTTACGAGATGCTGTGTGTCCTTCCCGGCGTCCAGCGCCGCTAGGGCTGATAAGAGCCGCTGAACTCGGCCATGCGGTGTTAAAAATCGACTCGGGATACTCATTGACTTCAGTAAATTCCGATCCCTCATCGATTTTTGCCTAGCCTGGCCTTCGTTCATCGGCCCTTCGCAACGATAGCGTCGGAAAACGTCTTTCTTGATTGACAATAACAATGGGGTAACACCATGTCTTCACTCGATGTGGCCACCGGCCGCGACAATGCCAACGGCGGCAATCTCAACCGCCGGGGCCTGATCAAATTCCTGATTCCCTCGCTGATAGGAATCGGCATGTTCCTGGTGCCCATCTCCACGGGCGACACCATCAATATCGGCATGGGCTTTCTCGCCGATGGCCTGAAGGCGCTGCTTGGCGCGGCCCTGCCGGCGATCGCCGTGTTCGTGCTGTGTCTGTCGGTGGCGTTGACCGCGCTGGTCAAGCTAGCCCACCCAGGCTGGGCGCGCGAAGGCGTCTGGCACGAGATGTTCGATGTCGCGCCGCTGTGGTTTGGCATGCGCGCGCTGGGTGCCGCCTTCGCCCTGATGACTTACTTTCAGGTCGGCCCAACGTTCATCACCGCTGATTTCACCGGCGGGGTGATGCTCAACGATCTGGCACCGGTATTACTGACGTTTTTCTTCTTCGCCGCGCTACTACTGCCGTTTCTGGTCGATTTCGGTTTCATGGAGTTCATCGGCAGCCTGGTTCGCCGGCCGTTCCGCTGGATCTTCGGCCTGCCCGGACGCAGCGCCATCGACGCCACCGCCTCGTGGATGGGTTCAGGCACCGTGGGCGTGCTGATCACCGCCCAGCAATACGAAAAAGGCTATTACAACCATCGTGAAGCTGGAGCGATTGCCACTAACTTTTCCATCGTATCCATCGCCTTCGCACTGTTGGTTAGCTCCTTCATCGGGATCGACCACCTCTTTATCGAGTTCTATCTCACTGTCGTGGTCGCGGGCCTGATTGCCGCCGTCATCGTTCCGCGCCTGCCACCGCTGTCACGTATGCCGAATACGTATTACGAACCCGTAGGTTGCCAGATTGCCGAAGAAACCACGCAAGGCATGAGCGTGCTGCGCTTCAGCCTGCATCAAGCCGTATCGCGCGCGCAGCAAGCGCCCGGCCTACGCGAGCTCGCACGCGGCGCGATGATCAACGTGGCGGATATCTTCCTCGCCCTACTGCCGCTGGTGATTGCGATCGGCACCATCGCACTGATCCTCGCCGAGTTCACGCCGCTGTTCACCTGGCTGTCGTACCCCATGGTGCCGGTGCTCGAGTGGCTGCGCATTCCCGAGGCCCAGGCCGCCGCTCCGGCGACGCTGGTGGGCTTCGCCGACATGTTCCTGCCGGCGGTGCTGGCCAAGGACATCGACAGCGAGCTGACCCGTTTCGTGATCGCCTGCCTGTCGCTGACCCAGTTGATCTACATGTCGGAGATCGGCGCGCTGCTGCTGAAGTCGAAGATTCCGCTCAAACTGTGGGAGCTGGCGGTGATCTTCCTACTGCGCACGGCAATTACGTTGCCGATTATCGCTGTGATCGCCCATGTGTTTGTCTTTTAAGGAACGACCATGACCTGTGCCGAACTGCTGATTCGCCTGCTGCACGAGCGCCACGGCGTCGACACCGTGTTCGGGATTCCCGGCGTGCATACCGTCGAGCTGTACCGAGGCCTGGACGGCGTGGGGGTTCGTCACATCACCCCGCGCCATGAACAGGGTGCGGGTTTCATGGCCGACGGCTACGCGCGGGCCAGCGGCAGGCCCGGCGTGTGCCTGATCATCACCGGGCCGGGCATGACCAACATCGCCACGGCGATGGGTCAGGCGCTGGCCGACTCGATACCGATGCTGGTGATCTCCAGCGTCAACCGTCGCGATACCCTGGGTCGCGGTCAGGGCCGCCTGCACGAGCTGCCCAGCCAGCAGCAGACGCTGGCCGGCGTGGCGCGTTTCAGCCATACCCTGCTCGACCCCGCCGCCCTGCCCGAGGTGCTGGCCCGAGCCTTCGCAGTATTCGGCTCGGCGCGCCCCGGGCCGGTGCATATCGAGATTCCCATCGACCTGTTCGCCGCCGCGGTCGAGCCACCCGCCAACTGGCAGGCACCGCGATTGTATCGCCCGGCGCCCGATCCCGACGGGTTGGCGTTGGCGGCCGACTGGCTACGCGAGGCCCAGCGTCCGCTAGTGCTGCTGGGTGGCGGTTGCGTCGATGCCCCCGAGGCGGCACGTGCTCTGATCGAGCGCCTCGATGCGCCGTGTGCCACCACCATCAATGCCAAGGGGCTGCTGGGACGCGGTTCTTGTGACAGACACCCCCTCGACCTTGGCGCCAATACCTCGCTGCCGGCGGTGCGTGAGTTGGCGCAGGCTGCCGATGTAATTCTCGCCGTGGGCACCGAACTCGGCGAGACCGACTACGACGTGGTGTTCGATGGCGGCTTTGCATTGAATGGCCGGCTGATTCGCGTCGATATCGACCCCGAACAACTGGCGCGTAATCAATCGACGGCACTGGGGCTGGTCGGCGATGCCGGACGCACCCTAAAAATGCTGCTCGAGCATTTCCCTCAGCCGTTGTCTCGTGATGGCGTGGGACGCACCCGCGCCGTGCACGAGGCCTTGGCACTGGAATCCGATCCTGCTTTCATGCCGTTCGTGCCGCTGTTCGCTACGCTGCGCGAAGTGCTTCCCGAGGCGATTCTCGTCGGGGATTCCACCGCGCCGGTCTACGCCGGCAACCATCTGGTCTCGCAGCCGGCGCCACGGCGCTTTTTCAATGCATCCACCGGTTACGGCACGCTGGGCTACGGTCTGCCCGCCGCGTTGGGGGCCGCGCTGGCCAAGCCTGAACTGCCGGTGGTGGCACTGGTCGGCGATGGTGGCATCATGTTCACCCTGAGCGAGCTTGCCACCGCCATCGAGGAACGCCTTCCGGTGGTGATTCTGCTATGGCACAACGCCGGCTACGAGGAGATACGCCGTTATATGGATGCCCACGAGGTGCCGCGCCTGGGTGTCGATATTCAGGCGCCGGATTTCCAACGCCTCGCCGCTGGTTTCGGTTGTGCCGCCGTCAAGGTCGATACACCCGACGGCCTGGCCCAAGCGCTCGGCACACGATCGACACAGCCGTTATTGATCGAAATCGATGCCCACCACTGGCAACGTCAATTCTCTACAAGCTGAGGAACACCCATGCAACGACTCGACCAGCAATTCATCGATAACCAATGGGTACCCTCGCAGGGCTCGCGCCGCTTGCCGGTCGTCAATCCCTATACCGAAGAGGCCATTGCCGAAGTTACCGCCGGCGATAGCGCCGATGTGGAAGCCGCAGTCAACGCGGCACGCCGCGCCCTGCCGGCCTGGCGGGAGCGCAGCGGTGCCGAGCGTGGCGCTTTTCTCGATGCCTTCGCCGATGCGCTGACTGCCCGGCGCGATACGCTGATTCGCCTGTCATCGACCAACAACGGCAAGCCGCTGGCGGAGGCCGGTATCGATCTCGACGATGCCATCGCCTGCTATCGCTATTACGCCGAACAGGCCCGCGCATTGGACGCACGCCAGGGCCAACCGGTGACGCTGGACGTGGACGACATCGATGCACGTTGCTATTTCGATCCGGTCGGCGTGGTCGGGCTGATCACTCCATGGAACTTCCCGCTGGTGACCAGTGCCTGGAAGCTCGCCCCGGCGCTGGCAGCGGGCTGCACGGTAGTTTTCAAACCTTCCGAGGTCACGCCACTGCCCGAGCAGGCGCTGGCCGAAATCGCCCTCGAAATCGGCCTGCCCGCCGGCGTGTTCAATCTGGTGCATGGCGATGGTGAGGGCGTGGGGGCGCCGCTAACGGCACATCGCGGCATCGACAAGGTCTCGTTCACCGGCAGCAACCGGGTTGGCGAAGCAGTCATGCGTGCCGTAGCCGATGGTAGCCGGAACATTTCGCTGGAGCTAGGCGGTAAATCGCCGATCCTGGTGATGGAAGACGTCGATATCGAGCAGGCCGCCGACTGCGTCATGGCCGGTCTCTATTTCAATGCCGGCCAAATCTGCTCGGCCACGTCGCGGCTGTTAGTCCATGAGACTGTTGCCGATGCGCTGTATGCGGCATTGGGCGAACGTATCGACGCCCTGCAATTCGGCGATCCGCTGGCCGAATCCACTACCATGGGACCAGTGACCAGTGCCCGCCAGCGCGATGCCGTCAACGGCTACCTGGCCATCGCCGAGCAGGAGGGGTTGAACGCGATGCGTGACGGTGGTCATCGCGACCTGCCCGAGCAGGGCTTTTTTGTCGCACCAACACTGTTTCGCGACGTGCCCGCCGATAGCCGCCTGTGGCGTGAGGAAATCTTCGGCCCCGTGCTCTGTGCACGCAGCGTAGAAAGCGAAGAAGAAGCCGTCGAACTGGCCAACGACAGCGATTTCGGCCTGGCCGCCACCGTGGTCAGCGGCGACCCGCAGCGCGCCCGGCGTATCGGTCGGCAGCTACAAGCCGGCAGCGTCTGGTTCAATAGCGAGCAACTGGTACCGCCGCAAACCGCCTGGGGTGGCTTCAAGCGTAGCGGCATCGGCCGCGAACTGGGGCCTTGGGGCTTGGCTGCCTACCAGGAAGTGAAGCACCTCATCGGGCCAGCCTGACCGCACCGGAGTACGTCTCTCGGGTATACGGTCGCGTAATCGGCCATGGTTTACCCCTTTCGACCGCTTCGGCGGTCTTTTTTTGCCACAAAAAAAGCCCGACAAGAGCCGGGCATACAAGCAGGGAATATCACGACCCATACGCAGGTCAGGACATCGAGAACCATCGTAACTTACATAAACTAACAAATCATTGCCTTTTTGCGATTAATTGTTACTGATAGCTTATAAGGAATTTCATCAGCACAAATATGCCGCCACCATGCACCGTGACAGCGTGAATTGCGTCACCGGCTGCGCACGCGCTGACGCGAGTCCATGCCAGTTTCGCCCCATTAAAATACAGTGCGCCAGGATGGCATCCCACAACCGCTCACGTCGTTCATCCAGCGGTTTGCGCTTGGCATCATGCTTATCGGGGATGAGCGGAGATATAAAAAACCGGCGATGCTAAACATCGCCGGTTTTCATGGCAGAACATAATAGGCGTGCTATCAGTTCTCAGTGCGAACCAGCCAGGACTCGACAGTATCGTTGCCGTGTTCGTCTTTCCAAGCCTTGAGAGTCTTTTGATTGCCGCCGCGGGTTTCAACCACTTCGCCGGTATTGGGATTCTTGTAGATCTTCAGCTTACGCTTGCGGCGAGCGCCAGCAGGTGCAGCCTGGGATTTGCTACTGGATGACTGCGGCTTGGGATCGAGAAGTTCGATGACGTCGGAGGCGCTCTTGCTGAACTCTTTCATCAACTGTTCCAGACGCTCCTTGAAGTCGAGTTCCGACTTCAGGCGCTGGTCGCCTTCGAGCTGCTTCAGCTCCTCACTGAGTTGCTTGAGCTGTTGCTCTTTTCTCATGTATTCACTAAGCAGTGACATACTTCGCTAACCTTTCGTTAAGAATATTGGGAACGCGCGTTAATTATTAACGCTAAAATGCCTTATGCCAAGGGTATAGTCGTTTTTTTTCAATCCGACAACAAAAATAAAGACTTTAAACTCCGCCATTAAGCATAAGAGCAGCATGTTTGGAGAGTCCTCGGTTTCAGTGAAACACCAATCTGCACCGCCCTTGTCAACCTGATACCATTGCCATGGTTTACAGATCGGAGCACTCACGGATGTCCCACCCTGCACCGCATCATCGCTCTTTGTGGCACCGCTCTCTATGGCACCCTTATGCCCAAATGCAGACTCAGGCGCCCGCGCCCAAAGTCGTCGGCGGAAAAGGCGCCTGGCTGCACCTGGAAGGCAACGAGCGCCTGCTCGATGCCACCTGTTCCTGGTGGTGCATGATCCACGGCTATGGGCACCCACGCCTGGTCGCAGCACTCAAGGATCAGGCTGATCGGTTATGCCATGTGATGCTCGGCGGCTTGACCCACGACCCGGCCCAACGCCTTGCCGATGCCCTGGTGCGCATCACGCCCGAAGGGCTGAATCACGTGTTCTATTCCGATAGCGGCTCGGTGGGCATGGAAGTGGCGATGAAGATGGCCGTGCAATATCAGGTGCAACGTGGCAAACCGGGCAAACATCGCATGCTCTCGTTGATGCGCGCCTACCATGGCGATACCACGGGTTGCATGGCGGTGTGTGACCCCGAAGAAGGCATGCATTCGCTATTCAGCGGTTTTCTGCCCGAGCATCCTTTCGCCCCCGCGCCCACCGCGCCTTTCGATGCCCCGCGTGAAGCGGTCGAGGCGGATATCGCCGCGCTGCGCCGAATGTTCGAGCGCCATCATCACGAGATCGCCGCGCTGCTGATGGAGCCGTTGTTACAGGCCGCCGGCGGCCTCAACATGACCTCGCCGCACTATGTACGCGCAGCGCGAGAGCTCTGCGACGAGTTCGACGTGCTGCTGGTGTTCGATGAGGTGGCGACCGGGTTCGGCCGCACCGGCAAGCTGTTCGCCGCCGAGCATGCCGGGGTCACGCCGGACATCATGGTGCTCTCCAAGGGGCTGACCGGCGGCTATCTCGGCCACGCCGCAACGCTTGCCACCACAAGCGTCTTCGAAGCCTTTCTCAGCGACCACGCCGATCGCGCCTTCATGCACGGCCCAACCTTCATGGGCAACCCACTGGCCTGCCGAGTGGCGCTGAAAAGCTTGTCGGTATTCGAGGATGAAGACTATCTTGGCAAGATCGCCACGCTCAGCGAGATTCTTCGCCACGAGCTACTCGGCGACGAGGCGCTGGGCAGCGATCCACTTATCGCCGATGTGCGCGTGCTCGGCGCTACCGCGGTGATCGAAGTCATCGATGCCACTACGCTCGAAGGCGTGCAAGCCTTCGCACGCGAGCGCGGCGTATGGTTGCGCCCCTTCGGGCGTTGGCTATATACCATGCCGGCTTATATCACCACGCCGGGCGAAATGCGTCGGATCACCGAAGTCATGAAGGCCTGGTTTCAGCGCTGAGAGAATCCTCAAGTCAGCCATCGTTTCTTCATCAAACAGTCACCGCACTGCAACCGCCCAACGCCATGGTGGTAAGTGGGAATGGCACCGCGACAACGGGCAGTCGCTGGCCCGCCCCTCGAGACAACGGATAATGTCGTTCAGAGCACAGGGCAGGAGCACGTGAGAAAAGAGGGGGAAAGGCCAATGGCGCAGGAGGCGCCAAAGGAACGACCCACGGGTCGAGGCAGCGGGACGCTGCCCAGGGAGAGCGATTACTTACGCCACGGGGAGAGGTTCCCGTGGCGTCTTTATTTGTCGTCATGCGCTCTCGAGCCGCTCCCACACCTCGATGGCGGCGGCCAGATCCTCCAACGACGCCCCCACCGACTTGAAGACGGTGATCGCCTCGTCGCTGGAGCGCCCGGCGTGCTCGCCGCGCAGCAGCTCGGCCAATTCGGCGCGAACCTGCTCGAAACGAAACGCGCCCTCGTCGATGGCTTGATGAATGTCGCCGGCCTCGCCACGCGCGCCGGCGTAGGTATCGACGAACACCTCGCCCCGCGTCAGGCAAGCGGCGTCGCTTTCACGCATCGTGGGCCGAAAGGCGCCGACCAAATCCAAGTGGGTGCCGGGGCGCAGCCACTCGCCACGCACCAGCGGCTCGCTGGAAAGCGTCGCGCAACTGACGATATCCGCCTCGCCCACGGCGCGACCCAGGTTCTCGACCGCCGCGCAATCGAACGACTCGGCATAATCGGCCGCCAGGCGCGTCGCCTTGGCCCCGTTACGCCCCCAGATGCGCACCCGGCGGATCGGGCGAACCGCGGCGTGCGCCTCGATCAACATCGGAGCCAGCTTGCCGGTTCCCACGACCAGCAACGTCTCGGCATCTTCGCGGGCCAATTCCCACGCCGCCAGCGCCGAGGCCGCGGCCGTGCGCCGCCGGGTCAGTTCGCTGCCCTCGATGCACGCCAGCGGTTGGCCATGCTCGCCCTCGCAGAGCAGATAGACTCCCGAAATCGCCGGCAAGCCATGCTCGGCATTCTGCGGAAATACATTGACCATTTTCATGCCGATATAACCGCGCGCCTCCCAGGCTGGCATCAGCAGCATGGTGGCCTCGCCATCGTGACGGTGCATCGCGTGATGATGGCGCGGCGGTGCCTCGACGCCATCGCGGAAACAGCGCCCGATACGCTCGACCAGCGCTACCCAGGGTAGCGAATGGGCGACTTCCTCGGCTGAGACAATACGCACGATCGAATTCCTTATCGAATGAAGCCACGCATGAACGCGGCGAGGTTGTTACCCAGGCTCTCGGTGGGATAACCGCCTTCCTGGATCAGCACACAGGGCAGATCGAGCCGCGCCAGGCGATTACCGATGCGCTCGAAATCGTCGGTTTCGAGCGCCAATCCGGCCAACGGGTCGTCCTTGTGGGCGTCGAGCCCCAGCGCGATGACCAGTGCCTGCGGCTCGAACCCTTCCAGCGCGGTCAGCAGGCGTTCGAGGCCATCCAGGAAACGCAGGCCGTCGCTGCCCAGCGCCAACGGCACGTTGACGTTGGCGCCCTGCCCGGCGCCTACGCCGGTCTCGCCCGCGCCACCCCAGAAAAACGGATAGAAATCGGCGGGATCGACGTGCAGCGAGCCGGTCCAGACGTCGCCTCGCGCATAGAAAATATCCTGGGTGCCGTTGCCGTGGTGCAGATCGACATCGACGATGGCGACCCGCGCGAAGCGCTCGCGCAATACGCTGGCGGCCAGCGCCGAGTTGTTGAGAAAACAAAAACCGCCGGCCCGCTCCGGCCCGGCATGGTGGCCTGGCGGCCGACACAGCGCATAGGTCGAGGATTCACCCTGGATGACCGCCTCGGCGGCGGCTTCGGCACTCGCCGCACTTGCCAGAATACCGGCGAAGCTATCGGCGCCGATCGGGCAGGCCATGTCGTGCAGGTGCCAACCGGCCTGGCCGATGGGATGACGCGGATAATGATGCCCGCCGCCGGTGGGGTGCACGTTGGGTGCGACCAGCTCGGCGGCGCCGGGCATCGCCTGCCAGCGCGCATGGATGGTTTCGAGAAACGCCAGGTAGCGCGGCGTATGGATGCGCGCCAGGCGTTCTCGCAGCACGGGGCTGTCGCTCGACTCCGGCGCCTCGAGGTGCAAGCCCATAGCGCCTAGTGCCGCGCCAAGACGCTCGGCGCGCTCCGGGCGTTCCGGCGACGGCGCCGGGGCGCCGCGCAGCAGGAAACTAGTCGGCGCATGACGCGCCTGATCGGGATGATAGAACAGTCTCATGATGCCCCCTTGCCTACGGCCGCATCTTCGGGCGGCAGCCTGGTCGCATCCTCGGGTGACAATCTGGCCGCATCGTTGGGCGCTAATGCAGTGACATCGCCGGGCGGCAGTAGAATCACATCGTCGGCCGGCATCCACACCCGCACCCAGGTGCCGGCCTGCAACGGTTGATGATGTACGCCATGAATCAGCTCCAGCGTCTCGCCCTGCTCCGGGCGAATGATGTAGCGCGCCGACATGCCCAGGTAATCCACCGTCTCGATGCGTGCCTGAAGCGCATTGCCCACCTCGCCGTCGACGGACGAGACGTCCAACTGGAAGTGCTCGGCGCGCACGATCACCGCCACGCTCTCACCCTGGCGCCAGGTATCCGTGGATGCGCTCAACCATTCGCGGCCACCGGCGTCGACCCGCCATGCACCCGGCTCACCGCCGACCACGCGGCCGCCCATGACGTTGGCATTGCCGAGAAAATTGGCACAGAACCGCGATGTCGGACGGTTGTAGACGACCTGCGGCGTATCGAGTTGCTCGACGCGCCCGTTACTCATCACCGCGATGCGGTCCGACATCGCCAGCGCCTCGGACTGATCGTGGGTGATGAACAGCGTGGTGATGGCGGTTTCGCGCTGGATGCGCTTCAGCTCCAGGCGCATGTCTTCGCGCAGGTTGGCGTCCAGCGCCGAAAGTGGCTCGTCGAGCAGCAACAGGTCGGGGTTGATGACGATCGCTCGCGCCAGCGCCACGCGCTGTTGCTGGCCACCCGACAGCGCCGCCGGGTAGCGCTCCTCCATCGCCTCGAGTTGCACCAGGCGCAGCGCCTCGCGCACCCGCGTGCGAATCTCGTCCTTACTGCATTTGCGATAACGCAGCCCAAAGGCCACGTTGTCATACACGCTGCGGTGCGGAAACAGCGCGTAATTCTGAAACACGATGCCCAGGTTGCGCTTGTGAATCGGCACGTCGTTGACGCGCCGCCCCTTGATCAGGATATCGCCGGCGCTGGGGCTCTCCAGCCCGGCGATCATGCGCAGCGTGGTGGTCTTGCCGCAACCGGAAGGCCCCAGAAAGGTCAGGAACTCACCGGACTGCACGGCCATGTCGATGGTTTCCACCGCCACCACGTCGCCATAGCGCTTGTGTATGCCGCGCAGTTCGACCGCCGCTTCGCTCATTGCTTAAAACCCCCGCTCGATGCGGCTGAACATCTTGCTCCACTCCGGCTGCACGCCATTCCAGTAGCGCGGGTCGGCGAAGGTGCGCCCGGCCAGGTCGCCATTCGGATCGAACGCCGGCAACGACGTCACGCTCTCGGGCAGGTCGACCTGGGTTGGGTCAAGCGACGGCGGGTAACCCTGGGCCTCGGCCACGGCGATGGCGACTTCCGGCTCGAGCATGAAGTTGAGCAGTTCATGCACCGCCTGCATTGGGCTGCCACGCAGTACGAACATCGCCTCCTGCCAAGCGAAGGTATTGGGCGGGTCGTAGTAGCCGATCGGGAACCCTTCCTTCTGCAGCGTGGCGATTCGTCCGGACCAGCCCTGCGTGGCGACGATCTCGCCACTCGACAGCAGGCTCATCAGCTCGGCGCCCGAGCTCCAGTACTTGCGCAGCAACTTGCGATGCTCGCGCAGGGCGTTCCACATGGCATCGAGATCCTCGACGTTATTGGGGTCCTGGCCGGTCATCAGCGCGCCATACCAGCACTGGGTACGCCAATCGCTGATACCGCCGAGCCGGCCTGCGTAGGTCTCGTCGAGCAGAATCCCGGCGCCCTTCTCGCGAATTTCGTCCTCGCTGATGACCTCGGTGTTATAGGCCAGGCCAGTGGTGCCGTAATCGTAGGGCACCGCCGAGAGTCCACCGTTGGAGAGCTTGCGAAACGGTTCCATCAGGCGCGGCAAGACGAATTTCAGATTGGGGATCTTCGCCTCGTCCAGGGTCACGTCGAGTTCGGCATCCACGTAGCGCACATAATCGAATACGCCACTCGAATGGAAGACGTTGAAGGTGCCCGGCGCGCTGGTGCGCACGCGAGTGAAGAACTCATCGACCCCGGCGAAGGTGCCGTCGACGACCTGCACGCCGGTGGCCTGGGTGTACGGGTCGAAGGCATGCTCGCGCAACGCCTCGGAGACGCTGCCACCCCAGCCGTCGAAGCGCACCTGGTCGACCATGGCGAAGGCACGGCCGGAGTGCATGGCCAGCGGACCGGCCAAGCCCAGTGCCGCGCCCCCGAGGCCCAGCAGTTGCACGAAGCGTCGGCGAGAAAGCCGCCCGTTACGATAGTCGTCGAGCCATTGCTGATAGCGGTTGTCGTTCATCGTTCATCTCCCTGTTACTGCCTTTGTGGTTATCATTCCGCAGCGGTGATGCTGACGGCGTCGCCGTCGTGATATCGGGGCTTGTGCTCAACCTCGCGCAAAGCGCCTTGCCAAAGCGCCGGCGATGAGTGGCAGGCTGATGGTGATAACGATCATCAGGCTGCCGAGTGCGTTGATTTCCGGGCTGATCGAGTTACGTAGCATGGCGAAGATCTGCGTCGGCACCGTCTCGGTGCCCGCCGACTTCCAGAATAGCGTGGCGGTGATATCGTCGAACGAGATAGTGAAGGCGAACACCATGCCCGCCAGCACCGCCGGCATGATCAGCGGCAAGGTGACAGTGAAAAACGTCTGCACGGGATTGGCGCCCAGGCTGCGCGCGGCCTCTTCGTAATCGCGACGCAGGCCGGCCAGGCGCGCCTGCACCACCAGTACCACGAAGGGCAGCGTGATCAGCACGTGGCCGAGCAGTAGCAACGCATAGGAACGCGGCACCGACAGCCAGCGCAGAAACAGCAGCAGCGCCACGCCCAGCACCACTTCGGGAATCAGGATCGGCGAGACCAGTAGCGTGCTGATCCACTGCTTGCCGCGAAAGTGGAAGCGCATCAGCGCCAGGCTGGCCAACACGCCGATGACCGACGAGATGATCGCCGTTTGCAGGCCGAGCCACAGAGAAGTGGAAAGCGCCGAGCGAATCGCCTGGTTTTCGGCCAACTCGCGATACCAGCGCAGGCTGACACCCTCCATGGGAAAACCGCCGAACTGCTGCGGATTGAACGACAGCACCACCACCGCGACGATCGGCAGAAACATGAACAGATAAACGGCGATGGTCGATAGCCGAATCAACCTCCAGCCCAACCCATCGTTCATTGGCGTTCTCCTGCGTTATAGCGCGTGGGCGTCGCTTCACCCCGCCAGGGACTTGTAGATCTGGCCAAGACCGAGAAAGCGGTTGTAGAGCATGACGATACCGCCCAGCAGCATCAGCAATAGCATCGACATGGCCGCGCCCATCGGCCAGTTGAGCTGGATGATGATGGTGTCGTAGATCAAGGTCGCGAACATCGCGTTCTGCGGACCGCCGAGGATCATCGGCGTCACGTAGGTGCCCGCTCCGAGCACGAAACACAGAAGCCCACCCGCCGCCAGGCCGGGCAACGACAGCGGCAAGGTGACCTCGAGAAAAACCCGAAAGGGTGGCGCGCCGAGCGAAGCCGCCGAAGCTTCGATATTGCGGTCGAGCCCTTCCAATACCACGTAGATATTGAGAATCATGAACGGCAGCAGGTAGTGAATCAGCCCCAGCACCACGGCGACTTCGTTGTAGAGCATCTGCAACGGCGCATCGATCGCACCGAGCGCTTCGAGCAGGGTATTGATCAGCCCGTTGGCGCCGAGGATGTTGATCCACGACAGCGTGCGAATGATGTAGCTGATCCAGAACGGCAGCAGCAACAAAAGCACCAGAAAGGACTTGTTGCGCAACCGGCAGCGCGCCAGGAAATAAGCCACCGGATACCCCATCAAGGCACAGCCTATGGTTCCCTCCAGGGCGATGCGCAGCGTCTGCCAGAGGATCGCCCAATAGAACGGATCGGCGAGCATCGAGGTCCAGTTGCTCAGCGTCCACTCGCGCGTGGCGAGCCCAGTGGCACTGCTCAGCCATAGCGAATACACCGCGACGAATGCGGTGGGAATGATCAACAGGAAGAACAGCGCCGTTAGCGCGGGACTCAGCAACAACCAGGGTTTGATGCCGCCTTGGGGCGTGGCCTGCATAAGCAATCCACATAAAAAAGTGATTGTCTTGCAGCGTAGAACGACCTTAGGCAAACGATTTGCCCGAGCCTACGGTGTTTTTGCCCCACCCTCGGGAGAAGCCCGCCACGCCAACCCAGCAGCGACGATCAAATGACCCCGCGCCGATGCGCCGATGGCGTCGCCGAGAAGACGCGGCGGTACGCACGCGAAAAACTGCCCTGATCGTGAAAGCCCACCTGAATGGCGATACGCCCAAGCGGCAGTTGGGTGTGGCGCACCAGCGCCTCGGCGTGTAACAACCGGCGTTGCTGCACATAGGCCCGGGGTGTCAGACCGGTGGCCTCGCGAAAGCACACATGAAAATGACCCGGACTCAGCGCGCACAGGCTGGCCAGATCCTCGACATGAATCGTCTGATGAAGGTGAGCATCGACATGGCGTTCGATGCATTTCAGATCGAGCCGCTCGCGCGGGCTGCCTTGGCGTACTGCACCAGGAGCTGGAAGCAGCCGGTCGTCATGCAGATTGAGATAAATCGCCTTGAGAATCAGCGTGGCGATCTCCCCCTGTAGTGCCGGACGATTTTCGACCTGCTGCATCATTTCCTGCGCCAATTGGTGCAACTCGGGCGGCACCGCGAAGAAACTTGGCCGCTCGAATAACCGACTGACTTCATCGGCATATGGCGTCAAGCCGAGATTGACCAGCGGCACATCCAGAACCAGCGTGCGATTGCGACCATCGCCGGTGTAATCGTGATGATAGGTGGAAGGGATCAGACAACCGCGCTCGCGGGTGATGCGTTCACCACGCCCCTCGATACTCAGTTCGGTAGTGCCCGACGTCGCCAGAATCAACTGGTGATAGGGATGCTCGTGGGAGACGTAATCCTGCACCAGCGTGCAGGCACGTAAATTGAAGAACGACATGGCATTGTTATTATCCGTTGGACCGATCCATCAAGAATAGCTTAACGCTGACCACGCCGCCCATCGCCGAGTTCAGCAGCGCCCTTTCTTGGCCTGACCCGGCGGACAAAACTCACCATGACCATGTCGGTGATCGTGATCGTCGATCTCGATAATGGGTTCCGGGTGGATACGCGCTGGCGTATAGCTGCAACCCGTTGCGAACAGCACCATCAGCGATAGTAGAAAGACGCTCGTCAGTGAGTGAGTCATGGTTCCTTCCTTTTTTCGTATGGGTTTTCCCATACTCAGCATAGAGAAAAAGCACTCGCGACGTAAGTATGATGGTTCACAGCGGCGATGGGGCTTGACAACTGACTCCACAATCGTAGATTTTGGTATACAACAACAGTACACAAAAACCATCTCCGGCATGTAGAGCAAGGCACCTGAACCAGGCGACAGTCCAATACGTCGCGTGGGTAACCCTTTACCCTTGAAGGGAGGTGGCCGTTCACACTGCTGAGGAGAAAGCACTATGGCCGAGACAAGCAACACACTGTGGATCCGCAACCCGCTGGCCTGTGCCGATGCGGATGCCGCCGGCGGCGTGGTGATCAAAGGATCGCGCATCGTCGAGAAGGTCCCCACCGGTGGCCAGCCCAGCCAAGCGGTCGACACGACATTCGATGCATCGAACCATGTCCTGTTGCCCGGGCTGGTCAATACCCACCATCACTTCTACCAGACACTGACCCGCGCCTACTCACCGGCACTCAACAAGGAATTGTTCCCTTGGCTGACCACGCTGTATGACGTCTGGGCCAACCTCGACGAGGAGCAGATGGCGCTGGCCAGCGAACTGGCCATGGTCGAGCTGCTGATGTCGGGCTGCACCACCGTGGCCGATCACCACTATGTGTTTTCCGGCGCCCTGACCAACGCCATCGACCAGCAAGTGGAAACCGCCCAGCGCCTCGGCGTGCGCGCCGCGCTGACTCGCGGCTCGATGAGCGTGGGGCGCGACGATGGCGGCCTGCCACCGCAATCGGTGGTTCAGGACGAACGCACCATCCTCGACGACAGCCAGCGCCTGATCGACCGCTACCACCAGCACGGCGACGGCGCCATGACCACCATCGCCCTGGCGCCCTGCTCACCGTTCTCGGTCAGTCGCGAACTGATGCGCGAGAGCGCGCGGCTCGCCGAGACCAACGACGTGCGCCTGCATACCCACCTCGCCGAAACCGAGGACGAAACCGCCTATTGCCAGAAGCTGTTCGGCATGCGCCCGCTGGATTATCTCGAGGAGAACGGCTGGTTGAGCGATCGCACCTGGCTGGCGCATGGCATCCATTTCAACGACGACGAAATCGCCCGGCTCGGTCGCGCCGGCACCGGCATCGCGCACTGCCCGTCGTCGAACATGGTGCTGGGCTCGGGGTTGTGTCGTACGCTGGAACTCGAAGCCGCCGGCGCGCCGGTTGGGCTCGCCGTCGATGGCTCGGCCTCCAACGATCACTCCAATCTCGCCGAAGAGATGCGCCAGGCACTGCTGCTCGGGCGACTACGCTATTCGCCCAGCGAAGTGACCCATCAGGCGGTGATCCGCTGGGCCACGCAAGGTTCCGCGCGCTGCCTGGGCCGCGACGACATCGGCGGCCTGGAGCCTGGTCAGCAGGCCGACCTCGCGCTATTCAAACTCGACGAGCCGCGCTTCTCGGGCGCTGAGAATCCATTGGCCGCACTGCTGCTGTGTGGCGCCCACCGCGCCGACCGGGTGATGGTCGCCGGGCGCTGGCGGGTCACCGACGGCCAGCCCTGCGAGATCGATCTCGAAGCCTTGATGGCTCGCCACGACAGCGCGGCCAGGCAATTAAGACGAGCATTATAAACCGGGCAATGGCGCCAGTTGGCGTCGCCGCCCTCCTCTGTAGTTACAACAACAACCAGGAGAGCCTCGATGCCGAGCACTTCCGAACAGCTGCAAGATAACCCGGCGCGGGTACGCAGCACCCATGACGTCAACGCCATGCCGCCCCTGGGGCGGGCGATACCCCTGGGCATCCAACACGTGTTGGCGATGTTCGTCAGCAACGTCACGGTGCCGATCATCATCGCCGGCGCCGCCGGCCTCTCGGAAGCGCAGACCACACTGATGATCCAGGCGGCGATGTTCGTCGCCGGGGTCGCCACCCTGGTGCAATCGCTGGGCCTCGGGCCGATCGGTGCGCGCTTGCCGATCGTCATGGGCACCAGTTTCGGCTTCGTGCCGGTGCTGATCCCCATCGCCGTGGGCATGGGCGTTCCCACCGCACTGGGCGCCGCGCTCTGCGGCGGCGTGGCGATGGCCTTGGTAGGGCTGTTCCTGCCCTACGTGCGTTTCCTGTTCCCACCGGTGGTCACCGGCACCTTCGTGATCATGATCGGCACCCTGCTGATGCCGGTCGGCTTCGCCTACGTCGGCGGCGGCTTCGGTGCGCCGGATTTCGGCTCGCTTCACCATCTACTGCTGGCCGGCCTGGTGCTCGTGGTCACCGTGGGCCTGCACCAGTTCGGGCGCGGCATCTGGTCGGAAATGTCGCCGCTGGCGGGACTGGTGGTCGGCTTCATCGCCGCGATGGCCTTCGGCTACGTGGATTTCTCCGCCGTCGGCTCGGCCGACTGGTTCTCCCTACCGATACCCTTCGCCATCGGTCTGGAGTTCCATCTGGCCGCCATTCTGCCGGTGGTACTGCTCGCTGTTGTGACCTGCGCCGAATCGATCGGTGATATCGTCGGCACCACCGTCGGCGGCGCGAACCGCGAACCCACCCAAAAGGAGCTTTCTGGCGGCGTGATGGCCGATGGCCTGTCCAGCGTGTTCGCGGCCATCTTCAATGCCTATCCGCAAATCAGCTTCAGTCAGAACGTCGGTATCGTCGCGCTGACCGGCGTGGTCAGCCGCTTCGTGGTCGCCATCGGTGGCGGCTTCCTGGTCATCGCGGGGTTGCTGCCCAAGCTCGGCGCCGTGGTTTCGGGCATTCCCAACGCGGTACTCGGCGGCGCGGTACTGATCATGTTCGGTATGATCGCCAGCGCCGGCATCAAGATGCTCAGCGGTATCGAGTTCAACAAGCGCAACATGCTGATCATCGCCATGTCACTGGCTACCGCCATCGGCCTGCCGGCCCAGGAAGGCCTCTATGCCGCCTATTCGGAAAACGTTCAGGCGATCATCGAATCCGGCCTGATTCCCGGTGCGATCATCGCCATCGTGCTGAATCTGATCCTGCCCAGGAGCGAGAAACCGCTACGCAACGACGTCTGATCCAAGCTCCGGTGACGGGCCCCGACCGCGCGAGCGGCCGGGGCCCGTTTCGTTGACGACCCGACGCGAGCCTGAAAACCCGTTAAAAAGGGCGTTTTTCATCGTTATTCAAGCGATGGGAAATCACTTCATGTCTCACAATGGGGTATCTTGCGGGCCATGAGGCCGGCGACTCTGGGCGGCTGATTGTCAGCCCCCGCGTGACGATGCCTGACAGGCACGGTTGCTTTGCCATGAACAAGATCCTTGCCCTACTGACGCTGCCCCTCGCGCTGCAAGCCTGCAGCAGCATGGATTATCAGTCCAAGGTCAGTGCCGCCGATCAAGACGCCGTCATCGAAGCGATCAGGAAGGACAACGCCGAAGTGGCCATGTATCTGGAGACGCTCCAGACACAACACGCGCAAGGCTCGGGCCTGTTCGAATCCGTATTCAACCTGGCCATCGCCGGGGCTGCGTTTGCCCACCCCGCCTCGGGAGTGACCTCGGGTGTAAGCGTACTGCTAGCGCTGGGTGGCATGCAGAGCCTGGATGCCACTCCGCAGCCCCCCGTCACCATCGTCTACCAGGGCAAGGAAACACCGCAAGAGCGCTCCCCGCTCGGCCTTCTCATGGCCTATCAACAGGCCGCCGCCGACCTGTCGGAATACGATGGCGACCTGGCCAAGCTCCTGCTGGCACACTATGCCAGCGAATCGGAAATGCCCGAGCTACATGCCGCATTGACCGAGGGGCCATCGCCCCCCGCGGGCCTGCAAGGCATGTGCATGGGATTGGCCACACTGGACAA
Organism: Modicisalibacter muralis; assembly: GCF_900102945.1. Lineage (GTDB taxonomy): Bacteria > Pseudomonadota > Gammaproteobacteria > Pseudomonadales > Halomonadaceae > Modicisalibacter > Modicisalibacter muralis. The sequence continues at coordinate 56,437 of NZ_FNGI01000006.1, forward strand.
CAGCCAGGCGGAAACCTTCTACGACAGCTTGAAGGTACCGGCGAATCTGGCGGGTACCACGCCACTCTCCGACGAAGGCCCCACGGGCGCCAAGCCGCTACAGGCCTCCCGGTAGCGCGAAACCCGGTCATCGGACCCGGCCTAGAAGTGAACTGCCATCGCCAGGATCGCGAGCCCCCAAGCCATCAGCGCGACTCCCACGCCACGCTCCAGCCAGGGCCCCGCAGGCGCGAATTTTTCCACCAGCACGAAAATGGCCAACCCGGCGATCCAGGCAAGATTCATGACGCCGACGACAAACAACAGCAACATGAGTGCCCAACAGCAACCGACACAGTAAGTCCCGTGTCGCAGGCCCATTTCGAAGGCGCCACGCGTGCCTTCTCGCCAATGCGTCAGCACGAAATCCAGTGGCGAGCGGCAATGCTGAAGACAGGCGCGCTTGAGCGGCGTCCATTGGTAAATGCCGGCGGCGATCAGCGTCACCCCGGCCAGGGCCGCATGGGTCGTGCGCATCATTGGCGATAACAGGGCGGTACTCTCCAACACGAACTGCAAGGCAACGGCGGCCAAGCTGAAAACCGCCCAGGTCACGATATAGCCCAGCGCGAATGCGCCCGTGGCGATCGTGCGTCGCTGCCCAGCGCCGCGCCGGGCGGTGATGGCGGTGAAGAGCAGGAGCATCGGGGCCACGCCGGGCAGCATCATCGCCGCCATCATCACGACCCACATCAGCAGCATCAACAGCGCGTACCCTGGCGTCCATGACGCGCCCTCCACGCCCATATCCATACCCATCGACATCGAGGCGTCGCTCACCCCGCCCATGACGCCCGCGCCGCTGAGCAGATAGGCCCAGCACAGGGCGACGACGACCAGCAATCCACCGGCCACGATCGCCCGGTCGTGTCGCAACACCCTCTCTATTGCCGTGGTGCCCATCGCCTCATCCTCGACGTGTCGCAGCCAACGCACCATGCTGATCCGGCGCGCCATTTTCTTCCTATGCCGCCACTCCATCGGGGGTTTGTACGACATGCGCCAACGTGCTGTGCGATTCTTGCGTGGTAAACGCAATCGCGCCGCTACTTTGGATATCCGCCGAGGCGACCTCGCCTTCGAGGTGTTCGAAGCCTTCCGGCATGACGACACGAATACGGTGCGGCTGATCCGTGACCGGGTTGCGTATCGGCTCCACGCTGCTTTCCAACGCGCCGGGCATATGCAGGCGCGCGGTTCGAGCCGACTGATCGAACTCGAAGGTCACCGGGGCGAAGATCGGATCGTGCATTTTGGTCACGATCAGGTTGAAGATATGGAACAGCGTCCCTTCCGCCGAATGCTTTCCCGACATGATCTCGAACAGCGCTTCACGCTGCTCCGGGCTGGCCCTTTCATCGATGAGCGGCTGTGCCTGACCGTTGCCCTCGTGCAGCGGTCCGGGGAAGTGAACGACGACAAAGAAGCTCAGATCGTCCAGCCGAGTGTTCTCATAGTGGCCCTCGACGATACGCATACCCAGAAAGCCTTTGCATTCACCCTGCGTGGGCGGGGCATTGAAATCGCAGGGACAACCGAATGCGCAGTTGCAGTTCTTGATCCAATCGCCCTCCAGACGCCAGTTTGCATGTGCCATTTTCGAAGCCTCCCTTGCACGGTGCGACCAGGTTGGACTGCAACTTCAGATGTGGACGCCGCGCGTTTCGTGGAATTTTCAGGAATACCTCGCTTATCGAAATCAGTGTAGTTCAGCTTCTTTCGACTCGACCGCGCCTGCCACATCATTGTTTTCATACCCGTCGCCCAACGCCTGGGAATACTTCGACCAATGCTCTACTTTACGTAAACGTCAACCTCGCCTATTCTGCCATTATTCTTACATCGGCTGTGATATAGCCAATAAATCGCCGAACGAAATGAAGAGCGAGGCGCCCGGAGCACAGAAGGCGAGGAATAACATAAAGTTAGGTGAGTCTCGTCCGGGCTGGCGCTCCAGCACCGCGTAACGAAGCTATTCGTTCGTGCAGGCATTTATTCAAACGCACTCAGGAGCCGCGTCATGTATTCCGCTTATACGCCTCTCGATTTCGGCCTCGACGACACGCTGGTCATGCTGCGCGATCAGGTCAACGCCTTCGCCCGCGACGAGATCGCCCCACGCGCGGCGCAGATCGATCGTGACAACGTCTTTCCCGCCGATTTGTGGCAAAAATTCGGCGACATGGGCCTGTTGGGAATTACCGTGTCCGACGAGGATGGCGGCAGCGGCATGGGCTACCTCGCCCACTGCATCGCCATGGAGGAGATTTCGCGGGCCAGCGCCTCGGTGGGGCTCTCCTACGGCGCCCACTCCAACCTGTGCGTCAACCAGTTGAAGCTCAACGGCAGTGCCGAGCAAAAGGCCAAATACCTGCCTAAGCTGATCAGCGGCGAGCATGTCGGGGCTCTGGCGATGTCCGAGCCCGGCGCCGGCTCGGACGTGGTATCGATGAAGCTGCGCGCCGAGAAACGCGGCGACAAGTACGTGCTCAACGGCAACAAGATGTGGATCACCAACGGCCCCGATGCCCATGTGCTGGTGGTCTACGCCAAGACCGACCCGGACGCCGGCTCCAAGGGCATCACCGCCTTCATCATCGAGAAGGACTTTCCCGGTTTCTCCACCGCGCAGAAGCTCGACAAGCTGGGCATGCGCGGCTCCAACACCTGCGAACTGGTGTTCGACGACTGCGAGGTGCCGGCGGAGAACGTGCTCGGTGAGGAAGGCCGTGGCGCCAAGGTGCTGATGAGCGGACTGGATTACGAGCGCACCGTGCTCGCCGCCGGGCCCATCGGCATCATGCAGGCGGCCATGGACGTCGTGTTGCCCTATATTCACGAACGCAAGCAGTTCGACCAGCCGATCGGCGAGTTCCAACTCGTGCAGGGCAAGGTCGCCGATATGTACACCACGCTGAACGCCTGCCGCGCCTATCTTTACGCCGTGGCGGCGGCTTGCGATCGCGGCCGAGCCTCGCGCAAGGACGCCGCCGGCGTGATCCTCTACTGCGCCGAAAAGGCGACCCAGGTCGCGCTCGATGCCATCCAGCTACTCGGCGGCAACGGCTACATCAACGAGTATCCCACCGGGCGGTTGCTGCGCGACGCCAAGCTCTACGAGATCGGCGCCGGTACCAGCGAGATTCGCCGCATGCTGATTGGGCGAGAGCTGTTTAATGAATCGAAATAAGACACAAGCTGGAAGAGCGCCGCTTCGCGGCTGGAAGCTGGAAGACCGGCGCTTCGCGCCTTGAAGAAAACAGAGAACCAGAATCGTTCTTAGCTTCTAGCTTCTAGCTTCTCTCGGAGAAATGCATGTCTATCCTACAAACCCAGATCAACCCGCGCACCGAGGCGTTCCAGGCCAACGCCGATGCGCTGCGCAGCGAGGTCGATAAGCTGCACACGCTGACCGCGGCGATTCGTCGGGGCGGCGGCGACAAGGCCCGCCATCGGCATGAGTCGCGCGGCAAGCTGTTCGTGCGCGATCGCATCGACCATCTGCTCGACGAGGGCTCGCCGTTTCTCGAAATCGGCGCGCTGGCCGCGCATGAGGTCTACGATTCGCCGGTGCCCGCCGCTGGCGTGGTCACCGGCATCGGCCGGGTCTCCGGCGTCGAATGCGTGATCGTCGCCAACGATGCCACCGTCAAGGGTGGCACCTATTACCCGTTAACGGTGAAGAAGCACCTGCGCGCCCAGGAAGTCGCCCGCAAGCATCGTCTGCCGTGTATCTACCTGGTCGACTCCGGGGGCGCCTACCTGCCCCATCAGGACGAGGTCTTCCCCGACCGCGACCATTTCGGGCGCATCTTCTACAACCAGGCCACGCTCTCCGCCGAAGGCATCCCGCAGATCGCCGTGGTGATGGGCTCGTGCACCGCCGGGGGCGCCTACGTGCCGGCGATGGCCGACGAATCGATCATCGTGCGTGAGCAAGGCACCATCTTCCTCGGCGGCCCGCCGCTGGTGAAGGCCGCCACCGGCGAGACGATCAGCGCCGAGGACCTGGGCGGGGCGGACGTGCACTGCAAGATCAGCGGTGTTGCCGATCATTACGCCGACAACGACGCCCACGCGCTGCAGCTCGCGCGGCGCGCGGTGTCGCGCCTCAACTGGCAGAAGCGCGGTCAGTTGGCGATGAAGGAATCCCGACCGCCGCGCCTCGATCCCGAGGAGCTCTACGGCATCGTCGGCACCGACCTGAAGAAGCCGTACGACGTGCGCGAGGTCATCGCGCGGCTGGTCGACGACTCCGACTTCGACGAATTCAAGCGCTACTACGGCGACACCCTGGTCACCGGCTTCGCCCATCTGCATGGCCATCCGGTGGGCATCGTCGCCAACAACGGCGTGCTGTTCTCGGAGTCGGCGCAGAAAGGCGCGCACTTCATCGAGCTGTGCGCCCAGCGCAAGATCCCGCTGCTGTTTTTGCAGAACATCACCGGCTTTATGGTCGGCTCGAAATACGAGCAGGAAGGCATCGCCAAGCACGGCGCCAAGCTGGTCACCGCCGTGGCCTGTGCCCGGGTGCCCAAGTTCACGGTGCTGATCGGCGGCAGCTTCGGCGCCGGCAACTACGGCATGTGCGGGCGCGCCTACGAGCCCAACCTGCTGTTCATGTGGCCCAACGCACGCATCTCGGTGATGGGCGGCGAGCAAGCCGCCAACGTGCTGGCCCAGGTCAAACGCGAACAGCACGAGCGCAACGGCACCGAATGGAGCAGCGATGACGAAGCGGCGTTCAAGGCACCGATTCACGAACAATACGAGCACCAGGGCCACCCCTACTACGCCAGCGCGCGGTTGTGGGACGACGGCGTGATCGACCCGCTGCAGACCCGCGACGTGCTGGGGCTGGCGCTGAGCGCCGCGCTCAACGCGGAGATCGAGGAGACGCGCTTCGGCGTGTTTAGGATGTAAGCCGCGCTTCGCGCGGAGCTGGAAGCCAACACATTGCCACCAGCTAGCTCTCAGGGGATTTCTTCAAGCTTCCAGGCGCGAAGCGCCGCTCTTCCAGCTTCAAGCTTTTATTAACGAGGTCTGTGATGTCAGATAACACCTCTTATTCAAGATTAGCGATCGATCCCCGCGGCGTCGCCTGGCTGACCCTGGATCGTCCCGAGGTCCACAACGCCTTCGACGACGCGCTGATCGGCGAACTCAACGCCCATCTCGACCAGTTGCACGCCGCCGCCGAGCGCGGGGACGTCCGCGTCGTCGTGCTGGCCTCCGAAGGCAAGCACTTCTCCGCCGGCGCCGACCTGAACTGGATGAAGCGTATGGTCGAGTACAGCGTCGATGCCAATCTCGCTGATTCCCGCGAGCTGTCGCGCCTGATGTACCGGCTCGACACTCTGCCCTGCCCCACGCTGTGCCGGGTGCAGGGCGCCGCCTACGGGGGCGCGGTGGGGCTCGCCGCCTGCTGCGATCTCGTCGTCGCCTCCGAGGCCGCGCGCTTCTGCCTCTCGGAAGTCCGGATCGGGCTGTCGCCGGCGGTCATCAGCCCCTACGTGCAGCGCGCCATCGGCGAACGCCAGATGCGCCGCTTCGCCCTCACCGCGGAAGTTATCGAGGTGACCACGGCCCAGCTTCTCGGCCTGGTGCATGAAGTCGCGGGCAGCGACGAGCTCGATGAGCGCGTGGCGGTGTACGTCGACACCCTGCTGGGTGCCTCGCCGCAGGCCCAGCGCGCCACCAAAGCGCTACTCGCCGCCGTCGCCCGCGAGCCCGATTCCGACGCGACCCGCGAGCGCTGCTGCCGCACCATCAGCGAACTGCGCGTCAGCGATGAGGGCCAGGAAGGCCTCGCGGCCTTCTTCGAAAAGCGGGACCCCGCCTGGCGCATCGCCGACGATCCAGAAACCAAGGAGCCGGGTTCATGAGCCTCGCCAACGCACCGACGCCGCTGACTACCGTGTTGATCGCCAACCGCGGCGAGATCGCCTGCCGGGTGATTCGCACCGCCCGCCGCCTGGGCCTGAAAAGCGTGGCGGTCTACTCCGATGCCGACGCCAACGCCCGCCACGTGCGCGAGGCCGACGAGGCCGTGCGCCTCGGGCCGGCCGCCGCGCGGGAAAGCTACCTGAACGTCGAGGCGGTGATCGACGCCGCCCGGCGCACCGGCGCTTCGGCGATCCACCCCGGCTACGGCTTTCTCTCGGAGAACGCCACGTTCGTCGCCGCCTGCGAGCGAGCAGGCATCGTCTTCGTCGGCCCGCCGGCGAGCGCCATCGCCGCCATGGGCGACAAGTCCGCCGCCAAGGCGCGCATGGACGCCGCCGGCGTGCCGTTGGTGCCCGGCTATCACGGCGACGATCAGTCCGACGACCTGCTGAAAACCGAGGCCGAGCGTATCGGTTACCCGGTGCTGCTCAAGGCCAGCGCCGGCGGCGGCGGCAAGGGCATGCGCGTGGTCGAGCGCGGCGCGGAGTTCCAGGCCGCGCTGGATGGCTGCCGGCGCGAGTCCCGGGCCGCCTTCGGCGATGACCGCATGCTGATCGAGAAGTACCTGACCCAGCCGCGCCATGTCGAGGTGCAGGTGTTCTGCGACGGCCAGGGCAACGGCGTCTATCTGTTCGAGCGCGACTGCTCGGTGCAGCGCCGTCACCAGAAGGTGTTGGAGGAGGCCCCGGCGCCGGGTATGAGCGAGACCTTGCGACGCGAAATGGGCGAGGCCGCGGTGCGCGCCGCCAAGGAGATCGGTTACGTGGGTGCCGGTACCGTCGAGTTTTTGTTAGACGCGGACCAGAGCTTCTTTTTCATGGAGATGAACACCCGCCTGCAGGTCGAGCACCCGGTCACCGAGATGATCACCGGCGAAGACCTGGTCGAATGGCAGCTGCGCGTGGCCGCCGGCCTGCCCTTGCCTAAGGCGCAGAACGAACTGCGCATCGTCGGCCACGCCTTCGAGGCGCGGCTCTACGCCGAGGACCCGGAGCAGGACTTCCTGCCCGCCACCGGGCGTCTAGAACGTTTCAATCTGGACCTGGCCGGCGCCGGACTCGAGAGTTCGCGCGTGCGGCTGGACAGCGGCGTCGAGGCTGGTGACGAGGTCTCGATGCACTACGACCCGATGCTCGCCAAGTTGATCGTCCACGGCGACGACCGCGACCAGGCCCTGGCCACACTGCACCGCGCCCTGGCTGCACTGGACGTCAGCGGCGTGATCACCAACCGCGCCTTTCTCCAGCGTCTCGCCGGCCACACGGCGTTCCAGAAAGCCGAGCTGGATACCCGCTTCATCGAGCATCATTTTGAGGCGCTATTCGCCAAGCCGGCACTCGACGAGCCCACCTACGCCAGCGCCGCCCTGGTCGCCCTCGAGGTACTGCGGAACGAGGCCGACGGCGGCTCGCTATGGGCGCGTCGCGATGGCTGGCGTCTCAATGGTGCGGCGCAGGTGCGCATCGCCCTGACCGACCCGAGCCATGCCACCGATGCGTCGAGCAGTGACGCTATCGTCACCGTGCTGGCCGAGCGCCATGCCGGCGAGGCCTGGCGCCTGCACGTCGGCGACGTCACGCTTGAAGGCCAGTTGCAGCGCCTGGAAGGCGATGCGGTCGCCGTCACCCTCGACGGTCATCGGCGCCGGCTGCTGGCACGCCTCGACCACGCCACGCATGGCGACGTGCTGGTGCTGAGCGACGTCCACGGCGAAACGCGCCTGTTCTGGCGCCGCCTCGACGCCGTCGACCACGGCCAGCACGAGGTCGACGCCACCCTGACCGCGCCCATGCACGGCACCGTGGTAGCGCTGCTGGTCGAGCCCGGCCAGCCCGTCGAGAAAGGCACGCCGCTGATGGTCATGGAGGCGATGAAGATGGAGCACACCCTCAACGCCCCCGCCGATGGCCAAGTGGGGAGCTTCCACTTCGCCGCTGGTGATACGGTCGGTCAGGGGGAGGTGTTGCTGGAGTTCGCCGCGGACGAGTCAGGAGGCTGAGATGGCATTTCCCCAATCCGTGAGACTGGTCGAGGTCGGCCCGCGCGACGGGCTGCAGAACGAGCCCGAACCGATCGGCACCGCCACCAAGCTCGAACTGATCGATCGGCTGGGTGCGGCAGGCATCCGGCATATCGAGGCGGCCAGCTTCGTCTCGCCCAAGTGGGTGCCACAGATGGCCGACCACCGCGAGGTGATGACCGGCCTCACCCGCCGCCCGGGCGTGACCTACTCGGCGCTAACGCCCAACCTCAAGGGGCTGGAAGCCGCGCTGGAATGCGGTGTGGAGGAAGTGGCGGTTTTCGGCGCCGCCAGCGAGACCTTCTCGCAGAAGAACATCAACTGCTCGATCGCCGAATCGCTGCAACGCTTCGAACCGGTGCTGGAGCGCGCCAAAGAGGCCAACGTCCGCGTGCGCGGCTACGTCTCCTGCGTGCTCGGCTGCCCCTACGAAGGCGAGATCGCCCCGGCCAAAGTCGCCGAAGTCTCGAAGGCGCTCTTTGAGATGGGCTGCTATGAAGTCTCGCTCGGCGACACCATCGGCACCGGCACCCCGCTCAAGGCCAAGCGCATGATCGAAGCCGTGAGCCGCGACATCCCCATGGAAAAGCTCGCCGCCCACTTCCACGACACCTACGGCCAAGCACTCGTCAATCTCTACGCCGTGCTGGAAGAAGGCATCGCGGTAATCGACAACTCCGTCGCCGGCCTCGGCGGCTGCCCCTACGCCAAGGGCGCCTCCGGCAACGTGGCGAGTGAAGACGTGGTGTATCTGTTGGATGGGCTGGGTATCGAGACGGGGATTGATCTGGACAAGCTGGCGGGAACCGGCACTTGGATCACCCAAGCAATTGGGCGGCCCAATCGGTCGAAGGTGGGGGTGGCGTTGGCAGCTAAGTAAGTACGTGGTGGAAACGAAAGCCCCCGAGTCAGTTCAGTTCCTAGCTCGGGCTTTCGTTGTTACGGTGATGTATCTTTGCTGGAGGAAGTTTAACGCAAAGCTCAGTCGGAGCGGGCACAGCCCGCGGAGAGAACCTTAGCAGCGACAGCGGGTAAGGCGGTCGACTGCAGCGCTTCATTATGCGACAACATTATTTGGAATATTTCTAGCCGCATATATCTAATGATTCAATTTCGCCTGCAGATTTTCCGTCGATAGAATCCCGTCCGTAATAGGCCGATCCTTCAGACAGCAACTCCACCTCGAACATGTCTCCATCAACACATAGGTTCCAGTCATTACCATCTTGGAAGAGAATAGCATCTTCTTGGAAACCAAGATAACCTACGTAGCCGTAATCGGTTTTTTTAAGTACTGAACCGTCAACAAGCACAAAAATATCATCCGTGTAATCTTCTATTTCGACTCGATATGCTTCTGTAGGTAATGACCGGGCCATCATAATCTGTATCATTTCATCAAGCCGCTGCGGGTTCTTCATCTCTGCGATCGCCAGCGGAATCAATTTCTTTCGTTTCGTATCTATTACTGCTGATGCCGGAATGCACACCCCGTTTAGCTTTAGGTCAGGGTGCGATTTACCAAATAATATGGTAGTTCCGCATTGACCACTATCATAAGGCCAATATGTGCCAACATAATCTGAAAACTTACCCGCCACTGCGTACGGCGCTATTAATAGAAAAAAAAGAAAAAATAAAATTCGCATATTCCCCCTTTCCCACATAACGCCTCAATGTGGGACTGCCGTAACAAAACGAAGCGGAATGTAGGCAGCCCCACACCATCGAATTGTTAAGCGCATAGCAGTCCGAGAATAAATGAATAACCCAATAAGCCTGCCGCGAGAAGAGCAAATCCGACGGCTGAAAAAAAGAAAAGCGGCCATAGTTTTATAAACCGCTTTGCTCGCTGCCGCTCTGATTTTCCGTATTCCTCTGGAATTTTATTTTGTTGTTCTGCCTCTTCCAGCTCAGCAAGCTGATTTATGATCTGGATTGATCGCAACCAAGAACTATACAGCTCAAAAACAAGATAGAAAAAGAATGAAAGCAGAACAAACAGACCAACAAGAAGCACTTGCCAGTCTTGTAGTTGTTCTTTTGTAAAACTCCAAATAGTGAAAAGACCAGCGTACCCACCTAAAACGATTACATTTGCATATTGCTTACTTTGTTCATATGCATGAGTAATCATTTCACGTTGACCTTTGAAAAAATCAGCTAACGAATTATCCTCGCCATCTTTTTTCGCATCTTCATTTTCAAGGCGGTTATAAACGCCAGTTAATTCATCAAGCAGATTATCAATGGCGTCGAGTGAGGTCTGTTTGTCTCCATTTGAGCGAGATTTCCTAACCTCTTTTCGTATGTCATCTATTGGATATCGCCAATCCCACATGCTTAGCCCCTTTGGCGCTTAGTGCCCGAATCACCGAGCAAATTTTTCCTAGCGGCTCTTGTACTTGTCTTTGCACAAAAGGTGACAGCGAAAATTGTCCGGCGCAGTCGCCTGTTAGCATTTCATGCTTTTTTCAAAACAACCTTACCATTTTCCTGGCTAATAACTTCGTATTTTCTTAATTTATTTAAAGCACCAACACCTCCGGCTGCCACAGCAATTGAAATAGCAGCAACTGTTGCGCCTACCCCTAAAACGGATACAGCTCCTCCGGCGGCAGTAAGTGCAAAAGCCTTGCTTGTTGTTTGAGTTGCCGGTTCTGGAATAGGGTATAAAGTTCCAGCAACGGCTACTCCTATTGCGCCAATTGCAATAGCCCAAGCAACTTTACCTTTGGCTTTTATTTTTAACACCTTCTTTCCTAAATCACCTTCTATTTCAATATAATCTTGGTCTTCTTTAATTGCATCCCCTAAATCCTTCTCGTTATCAATTGTCATTTACTATTCCTTTTATTGCAACTAACGGTGATTAGACTGCACACTCATTTATTGACTTAAACGAGCACGCACGTTCAGCAATGTTATCTAGCTCGCGCCCTTGACCTAACCCATTAACATTAAAAACCTTAATGATACATTGGCAGTCTATGCAGGATTCGCACGCTTGCGTGTTTTGCCAGAGCCAATCATGAAGTAATGCGCGTGCCAATCAGTAATAGGGAAAGATGTTACCGAAGTGCGTCGTCAGCTGTGTTGAGGCTTGACAGGAATATCAGAAATGCTACCGCCCCTGCTGGCAGAATAGATGATGATTCGCATCATCCCTAGTGCGGCAGTCCCTGCGTACTTCTTGGTTGCGTAAGCTATCTTTAGTAGCCTTTTCTTAACCGTAACCAACCATTACGTTGAGAGCAACGACAACTAAAGCATGAGGCGGGAAGCCGCTTGTCATGATCCAGGTCTGCAGCACAAAAAACCCCGAAGGCTGCATATCCAGCCTTCGGGGTTCATTTCACCAGCGGGAGTCCGCGTTACCGCTACGACGGGCCAGAACTCAGCGGTGCAGGTCGAAGCGGTCGTTCTCCATGACCTTGACCCATCCCTTGACGAAGCGGTCGACCATCTTCTCCTCGCCACCGTTGGCGGCGTACTCCTCCGCGATGGCACGTAGCTGCGAGTTGGAGCCGTAGACGAGATCGACACGTGTCGCGGTCCACTTCTTCTCACCCGTCGCCCGGTTCCGGCCTTCGAAGCGTTCCTCGCCCTCGTCGATCGGCTCCCAGACGGTACCCATATCGACGAGATTGACGAAAGAGTCGTTCGTCAGTTGTCCGGGGCGGTCGGTGAGGATTCCCTCGTTACTGTCGCCGACGTTGATCCCCATGACGCGCATGCCGCCGAGCAGCGCAGCCATCTGCGGTACGCTGAGGTTGAGCATGAACGCGCGGTCGATCATCAGGTGCTCGGCCGGGATGGAGGTCGCCTGAGGCTGCATGTAGTTGCGGAACGCATCGTGCCTCGGCTCGAGGTGGGCGTGGGTATCCACCTCGGTCATCTCCTGGGTCGCGTCGGTACGGCCCGGGGTGAACGGCATCGTGATGTCGTGCCCGGCGGCCTTCGCTGCCACTTCGACCCCGACGCTGCCGCCCAGCACGATCATGTCTGCGAGCGAGATGTTCGCCTCGGAGGCATCCTTGAGCTGCTCGAGCCGGTCGAGCACCTCGGGCACGCCGGAGCGCACGTTGATGTCCCAGCCGGCCTGCGGTTCGAGGCGGATGCGCGCACCGTTGGCACCGCCGCGGTGATCGGTCTGGCGATAGGTGCAGGCCGAGGCCCAGGCGGTCCCCACCAGTTGCTTGGCGGTGAGGCCGGAGTCGGCGATCTGCTGTTTGAGCGTGGCGATCTGCTCATCGCTGACCAGCGGCCCCTGGTGCTCGGGTACCGGATCCTGCCAGGCGAGGACCTCGTCGGGCACCTGCGGGCCGAGGTAGCGGGCGCGCGGGCCCATGTCGCGATGCAGCAGCTTGTACCATGCACGGGCAAACTCGTCGGCGAGCACGTCCGGGTTCTCGTGGAACTCCTTGACGATTTCGAGGTAGGCGGGGTCGGTGATCATCGCCATGTCGGCGGTGTTCATCACCGGTGGGTTCTTCTTGCCTTCGACATGGGCGTCGGGCACCCAGAAGCCTTCCTGGACCTCGACCGGCTGCCACTGGTTCGCGCCCGCCGGCGACTTCTTGACCTCCCACTGGTGGGCGAAGATGGTGTTGAGATAGGAGTGGTCCCACTGTGTCGGCGTCGGAGTCCAGGCGCCCTCGAGCCCCGAGGTCACCGTGTACTCGCCGAGGCCGGTCTCGTGCTTGTTGGCCCAGCCGATCCCCTGCTCGTGGACCTTCGACCCCTCGGGCGCCTCGCCGACAGCGTCCGCTGGCCCGTTGCCATGCATCTTGCCGAAGGTGTGACCGCCAACGGTCAGGGCGGCGGTCTCGCGGTCGTTCATGCTCATACGCGCGAAGGTTTCGCGTACATCCTGCGCGGACTTCATCGCGTCAGGAACCCCGTTGGGCCCCTCGGGGTTGACGTAGATCAGCCCCATCTGCACCGCGGCGAGGGGATTGTCCAGAACGCGGTTGCTGTCCTCGAAGCTGCCGGTATAACGCTCGTCCTTGGTCGCGAGCCACTCGGTCTCGGGGCCCCAGTAGATGTCGTCCTCGGGTGCCCAGATGTCAGAGCGGCCGAACCCGAAACCGAAGGTGCGAAATCCCATCGTTTCGAGCGCACGATTGCCGGCGAAGACCAGCAGGTCGGCCCAGGAAATCTTCTCGCCGTACTTCTTCTTGATCGGCCAGAGAAGTCGGCGAGCCTTGTCCAGGTTGCCGTTGTCGGGCCAGCTATTGAGCGGCGCGAAGCGCTGAGCGCCGGTGCCGCCGCCACCGCGGCCATCGACCGCACGGTAGGTCCCAGATGCGTGCCACGACATGCGGATGAAGAACGGCCCGTAGTGGCCCCAGTCGGCGGGCCACCACTCCTGGGAGTCGGTCATCAACGCGTCGACATCGGCGGTCAATTCGTCGACGTCGAGCTGCGAGAACGCCTCGGCATAGCTGAAGTCGGCACCGAACGGGCTGGCGTCGGGGTGCTTCTGGTGCAGAATGTGGAGGGTGAGCTGGTCGGGCCACCAGTGCTCGTTGCCCTGCAGACGGGGCGTGGTGCGTGCACCCCACTCCGGGCGTGTCGGCTTGTTATCGGACACGGTCTTCTCCTCGACTGGATGGTGGCCTACAGGAAATAGAGCCGACGATTCCGTGTCGCCTTGAGGTTTCGGGACACCCTCAGGCCTAGACAGGAGGCATTGGAATTCTTAATAGGCCGTTAAAATACAGTGAAGGATTCAGGAACGAAGCCGTCAAGCTTTGGGAAGGCTTTCGCCCCGATAGAGGCAAGCTATGAGGACCACTCAGCTTCGGCTCACGGGGATATCGAAATGCAGGACGTTCTCCTTGATGCCCAGCTTGGAATACAGGGCGATTGCCGCCTCGTCTTCCGGCCCCGTATCGGCCTGGACGAAGATGACATAGGCTCCGCGTTTTGCGGCAATCCCCCTTAGCGCGTGAATCAAGGCAGTGGCAATCCCCTGTCGCCTGTATTCGGCGGCAACCGCCAGGTCATAGAGATAGACTTCACTACGCTCCTGCTCGAACTTCTTCAGCTCGTACGCGGCCAGGCCGGCCACCACTTTTCCGCCCTGGTGGGCAACAAGGGCAATGAAGTCGTCACTGGCAAGAAGCCGTCTCATGTAAACAGCCGACGGCCGCTTACCAACATAGGTCTCCAATTCGCCGAAGTTTTGACCAAACACCTCCAGCAAGGCGTTCATGAGGCCCAGGTCGTCGCAGCCAAGTAATTTTACGTCTTGTTCAAGGCTCATCGAAAGAAATTACCCCTGCTCACGTCGTGAACGAGATGCCACCACTTGCCCGTGTATGCCAGGCCCGAGTCTCGCTAGAACATACGCTCGCCAGGCAACCGGGATGCCTGGCGAAGCCATGCCACCACCTGCTCTTCGTCGATCGGGTCGCTCTGGTGGATATGAAGATAGCGGGTGTTGGGGTCCTTGGATGCAGTGGGCGGCAGTGGCTCCAGTGAGGCGCCGTTGAGAAACGCCACCTTGATGTACTTGGTGAAGCAATGGAAGGTGAGGAACCACCCCTGGCCCTCGACTCCATAGAAGGGCGAGTTCCATCTCACGGCCTTGCGCACATCGGGAACCGTACGCTCGATAAGTGCATCGAGCCGGCGCCCGACGTCTTGCTTCCACTCCGGCATGGCGGCGATGTAGGCCTGTACCGGGGCGTCGCCGTCGGCTTTGGGGATTTGCGGGTTTCCTCCTGAGAGGAGCTTCGGCTTGGCTTCTGCCGGTGGTTTGGCCTTGTCGCGTGTCATGGGTAGCTTTCCCTTCCTGATCGATACGAAAGATGGTGGCTGGTGCAACGCCGGTAGGCCGTACCAGCTACCGCCCTACCCTACGCTGCCGAGCATGCTTTCCAGCTCGCTCTCGTCGACGCCGAGCATCTGCAGGATGTTGCGCTGCGCGGCGTTGAGAATGTGCTGGCGCTCCTGTTCGCCGGGCAGGCTCTTGGCGATGGCCACGGCGCCCACCAGGGAGGCGAGAATGACCCGGGACTTGTCGGCGATGACCTCGCGGTCGGGTTCGAAGGGCAGTTTCTTCAGGCGGCTCAGGGCGATGAGGCGGGTTTCCAGCATCTTTTTCATGCGCAGGTAGGAGGCTTCGAAGAGCGTGCGGATCTCGGCATTCTCGTTGCCGATCTCGTTGAACAGCACCGTCTCGGGCCCCGGCTTGTGCTTGCGTTCCAGCTCCTGGAGGTTCCAGCAGTTGGATACCAGCTCCGTCAGGTGCTTCACCGACAAGGGTCCCTTGACCAGCCTGGCGGCACGGCTGCTCTCCAGGGTTTCCCGCACCGAGGCATGGTAGAGCGCTTCCTTGGAGGCAAAGTGGGCGTAGAAGGCGCCGTGGGTCATCTTGGCCAGCTTCATGATTTGGCCGATGGAGACCTTCTCGAAGCCTTTGCGACTGAACAGCTCGATAGCCGACTTGAGGATGCGCTCCCGCGATTTGGCCTTGTGATTAGTCGAGTAGGGCATGGCGACCTCAGAGGGCGTTTACAAAAGGGCTGTACTCGGCAATACGGCGTTGAAATTGCTCTCAAAGTGCTCATTTACTACCTGTAAACTGCGTTTCTGACTCGCAACATCCCTGTTGCTCGCTCTTCGAGCGGCAGAGCCGCCCAAATCGTCTATCCTGACGATTTGTCGTTCAATTTCGCCTTGTCTTGCCATCGTTCGCCTGTTTTGTAAACACCCTCTCGTACTCCTGCGCTGAATATTACCTTGATCATATCAAGCCCGGTGCTAGCGTGGCACAACCCCAAGCTGCTCAGGAAAACTATCATGCAATCACCGCTCGTCATCACCGGCATGGGCATGATTAGCCCGCTTGGTTGCGGCGTCAATGCGGGCTGGGAGCGCCTGCTTGCCGGCCGCTCAGGCATCTCCCCGATCACCCGCTTCGATACCAATGAGCTGCCGATCAAGGTCGCGGGCTCGGTTCCCAGCATTTCCGACGACCCGGAAGCCGGCCTCGACTCGGATCGCGTGGCCGACGCCAAGGAGCGTCGCAAGATGGAGCTGTTCAGTCTCTACGCCATGGCCGCCGCCGAAGAGGCGCTGGCCCAGGCCAACTGGTTCCCAACGAGCGATGCGGAGCGTCTGGCCACAGCGACCATCGTGGGCTCCGGTATTGGCGGCTTCCCCACCATTACCCAGGCACAGAACACCCTGTCGACGCGCGGCCACCGCCGGCTCTCGCCTTTCACCGTGCCGGCCTTCCTGGCCAACCTGGCGGCGGGCAATGTGTCGATTCGCTATGGTTTTCGGGGGCCGCTGGGATGCCCGGTGACCGCCTGCGCGGCGGGCGTTCAGGCCATCGGCGATGGCATGCGCCTGATCCGCAGCGGCGAAGCCGACGTGGCTCTGGTAGGCGGCGCCGAGGCCTGTATCGACCCGCTCTCGCTGGCCAGCTTCCACGCCATGAAGGCACTCTCCACCGAGCAGGACGAACCCGCCAAGGCGTCGCGGCCCTTCGACCAGGCGCGCAACGGTTTCGTCATGGGGGAAGGTGCGGGGCTGTTGGTGATCGAGAGCCTGGCCCACGCCGAGGCACGCGGGGCAACGCCGCTAGCCATGCTCAGCGGCTATGGCACCAGCGCCGACGCCCACCACATCACCGCCGGGCCGGAAGACGGCGCCGGTGCCGCGGCGGCCATCCGGGCGGCGCTGAAAATGGCCGGGCTTTCTCCCGAGGCGATCGACCATATCAATGCCCACGCCACCTCGACGCCGGTCGGCGACCGAGCCGAGATCGCGTCCCTGCGCAATGCCTTCGGCGACGCCCTCGCCGGCATCCCGATTTCCGCGACCAAGTCGGCCACCGGCCATCTGCTCGGTGCGGCCGGCGGCGTGGAGAGCATCTTCTCCGCCCTGGCGGTCATGCACGACCGGCTGCCCCCGACCCTGAATCTCGAGAACGCCGACGGGGACCTGCAGGACCTGGATATAGTCGCGGGCTCGGCACGCGAGCACCGCAGCCAGCACGTGCTGTGCAACGGCTTCGGCTTTGGTGGGGTGAATGCCGCCCTGATCGTCAGCAAGGTGTAGGAAGTCAGTTCCGCAATCAACTGATGCCATGAACGGCAACA
This sequence comes from Modicisalibacter muralis, assembly GCF_900102945.1. Lineage (GTDB taxonomy): Bacteria > Pseudomonadota > Gammaproteobacteria > Pseudomonadales > Halomonadaceae > Modicisalibacter > Modicisalibacter muralis. The sequence goes on from NZ_FNGI01000006.1 coordinate 73,561, forward strand.
CCCCGAGCCATGTGCTGGCTCGGGGTGTTGGGTTGTCGTACCAAGTCTCAATGACAATGAACCCTACCCACACTGTTATCCATGTGACAGCACTGCCCTGGTGGAGAACTTTTTCGACAGCCTCCTCCATGAGCTAGAACACTACTACTGAAAACCAATAGCGCAAAAGCAACGATTATTACCTTCATAGTTCCCCCTTCATTTAATTATTATCGGAAGTCCTGCACGGCAATTTTTTTTATTTAATTCACACTCCACTTCGCCATTCCTTGGGCTGCGCGACGCAGAAGCCCACGACCCGGGAGAAGCAGCGTTTTCCAATCAATTTTTCAAGGGATGGCCTTGGTAGACTCCAGCCGCGTTTTATAAACGGCGGTGTCTACGTTCATCTCAGCAGCACCGTCACTCATGGATTCATAGCCTCACCAAAGCTGCTATGTGCGTTGGTGCTTTCGCCGCCTTCCGGGCCATAGAAAAACACCCACGTAGCGAAGTCTTTGGTGAAATCCTCAAAGCGATGCTCGACGCCCGCGGGCACGAACAGCACCTCGCCGGGCTGAAATGGCTGCCGAGTGCTTCCATTCAAGAACTGCCCTGAGCCGGAGATGATGACGTACACCTCGTCCCTGGTGTGCGGGGCCTGGCGATCTACGCCTTCTGGCTTGTATATTTCAACCTGGAGTGAACCGTGCCGGAAGAGTTCCAAGAACGGCGTTCCGTCATTGGCTTGGAGCCTTTGGAGCGCGTTCGATGGGGTAAGACGATGCGTCATGGTTTTTCCTTTGGGCCTAGCCTCCACCGGCTTTTGCCTTACCGTAGCCAACCGTAACGTTTAGAGCAACGCCAATGTGAGCATTAGGCGAACTACCGCAGAATCTTCTCCATCGCCTTTCCTTTTGCAAGCTCATCAATCAGCTTGTCTAAGTAGCGTATTTTTTGCATCAGTGGATCTTCGACTTCTTCTACGCGGACACCGCACACCACACCCTTGATAAGCGAACTATTCGGATGAATGACTGGAGCTTGCGCAAAGAAGGTTTCAAAATCGTTTTCCTGTTCGATTTGATGCTGTAAACCCGCCTGGTCGTAGCCTGTCAGCCAGTAAATGATTTGATCAACTTCATCTTTCGTACGATTTTTGCGTTCTGCTTTTTGAACATAATATGGATAAACCTTTGCAAATGATGTCGCGAAAATGTGGTGCTTAGGCATCCTCAATCCTCCTGAGTCTGAGTGCGATACACATATTTGCTTCAGCTCGCTAACGATGGCTTACCGGCGAACAAGGCTTCCCCCCACACCGAACAGGCCGCCGCCCGTCAAGGCCTGGAATGATGACCACCGCTACAGATGCGAACAGTATCGAGGAGTCTCTTGCCAATGATCATTGATGCCATCCACATAGGTGATGGGGATATTCGACAACGGCGATGCATGCTCTGCTCGAAGCGAGCATGTTCGTAAGCCCCAACGGCCGTGCTCAGCCTCTACCTGGCGACGCAAGGTGGCAGCAGCGACATCGCCTGGAAGCGGTGGTTGAGTGACGCTCGCTCAGAATGGTGGTCCTGAACTCTGGAGGATATGTTTCTGTACCTCCACTTGGAGCATCGGCGCAATTTGTTTCGGAGGGTCCGAGACCGCACGCCATTCATCCAGAGCTTCTTCAGACTCCCAGAATTCGAAATTATTGATTCGACTCGAATCAACAGGGTCCGCCGTAATTGCTAGATCCAAACATCCGGGAGCATTGCGAGCACGCTGTATGAGGTCCCTGAAACTCTCCACTACCGCGTCTCGCTTCTCCGGCTCCACTGTAAACCAACCCGCGACAATAACCTTACGCTCGCCCATAGAAGTTTGTCCTCGTGAAATGTTCAACACATACAGGAAGTGAGCTCAATCTTGGGTAAATTAGCTCCCTTACCCATAGTCGAACGAACCTCGGCGAGATCGACAAGGTGCTGCATCGATGACGCCCTATGGCAATGCTGCCGCCGCGAAATGCGTCATCTGGTCCGCGTGCGCCTTCACGAAGGACGGGCGGGCCGTGGCACGCGCGACGTAGCCTCGGCAGGTCGGGTAATTTGCAAGCCCATCGAACCGATCGACGAGGCGCAGCACATCCGCCATGAGGATGTCGGCGACGGAGAAGGTCCCGGCTAGCCATTCGCGTCCAGCCAGGACCGCCTCCAGGTGCTGGAGCCTGGTGTCGAGAAACTTGTCCAACATTTTCCGACCCGGCGTTTCTTCGGTATCGCCAGTGAACATGAAGAGGGACCAGGGCAGGCTCGCCATCTCGACCGAGTTGAGCGCCGCAAATATCCATTCGATGACGTCGCTGCGAGTGCGCGGATCGGTAGGTATCAGCACCTCACTGCGCTCGCCCAGATGAAGCAGAATCGCCCCGCTCTCGAAGATCGAGAGGTCTCCATCGGTCAACCACGGCACCTGCCCGAAAGGTTGGTGTGAGAAATGCTCGGTACCTCGATCACGAAACGGCACGCTCTCGACGCGATAGGGCATGCCGGCCTCTTCCAGCGCCCAGCGCACCCGTAAGTCGCGCACATAGCCCCGTGGCATCTCGGGAACCCAGTCGAAAGTCGTGAGAATCAGATCGGTCATTTAACGCCTCCTTTTGAGGACGACGGCGTTTAAGCGCGCGTATCGCGTTGGCAAGGTCGTCGGTCTCGGTCTCTACACAGCGGGCTGGGTGGCCAGCTTCTTTTACACACTCTGAAGACATGGCTCCGAAGCAGAGCTTACGTGGTCTCAATGTTGCGAGCTGGGTTTGTCCTCGCCGTGCACGAGAATCGTCTCAAGTTCTCGTCTATCGACGCGCGGATCGTCGAGATCGACGACAATCCGACCGGGAGATAAAAGGTGCGGCCTACCGGTAATGCGTGTTTTTACAGCCGGCTTACCGCCGACCGCGATCTTCGTGGCGCTGAGGGTTCCAGAAAACTCATTGCCGTATGGAGAAATCGTTCGGATTGTCGAGCCGGCTTCAATTTCTCCACGGCGCGCAAGCCAAGCTAGAAGAGCGGTCGTTCCCGTCCCGGTGGGGCCGCGGCAAATGACACGCGGCTCCATATAGACCGCCACCCGCGCAACCGCCACACCCGAGGAGTCCGCCTCCAAAGGACTGGCAAGGAGCGCCAATGAAAGCGGCGGCATGGCGCCCAGAACCGGGTGATGGAGCTTTTGCCGGGCAGCAACGCGAAGAAAGTCGCTGAAGAATTGCGTCAATGTCGGAGTCGGCGTCCGCGCCGGATCGAGGCCCACATCCGTCGCCGACACGACGGCATAAAAAACGCCGCCATAGACGAGACTGTAGCGCACGCGTCCCCATCCCTCGACATCCGCCCAGCACTCCTCCTCCGCCACAAAACCGGGCAGCGCATCGTAGGAAACCGTTTCCAGTTTCCCCGCACGATGGGAAACATTCAGCCGGGTGACACCTCCAGGCGTCTCGAGCGATAAATCACCCTGCCCGTCTTTCAGGGCCAGCCGTTCGGCCTTGACCAGGGCAGCGACGGTGCACATGGCATTGGAACCGGAAAAATCCGGGTAACCCATCGTCCCCATGATGATCAGCCCGGCATCCGCCTCCGGACTCGCGGGCGGAACAACCAGATTGATGCAATGGGAGGGATCGCCATAGGGCTCCCGAATGAGAAGACGACGCAACCCGTCGGCACGCTCCCGCAAGAAGAGCGCGCGCTCCGCCACACTGCCCGTCGGCAGGTTTCCCACGCCGGCCATTACAACGCGGCCAAGGTCACCACCGGCATGGGCGTCGATGAGAGTGAGAATGCGGCAGTCGGCAAGCTTATCCGTAGCGCTCATCCTGTCTCCGGTGTTTCAGCGCCCCGTGCGGGAATGGCTTCGGCAGCGAGTAGCGTCTCTCAGGTACTGATCGCACTGGTAAAGGTCAGGCGGTTGCCGAACGGATCCGCCACCGTCATGTCCTTGCTGCCCCAGGGCATCTCCTCCATGCCCGGCTTGGCGTACGGATAGCCTGCCGCGTTCAATTGCTGATGGAAAGCTTCGAGCTCATCCGTTTCGATACGCAGTGCAGCGCCCGGGCAGCAGTCGCCATGGTGTTCGGAGAGGTGCAGAACACAGCCATCCTTGGAAATCTGCAGGTAGAGCGGCAAGCCCGGCTCGAAACGGTGCTCCCAATCGACGCAGAAGCCGAGGAAGTCAATGTAGAACTCCCTGGCTTTGACTTCATCGAAAATGCGGAGAATGGGTGTCGTCTTGCCAAAGCTCATACTGCTTGCTCTCCTTGCGCAGTTGGCAGTGCAACGACGCTGCGGCCTTTCAACCACCGCAGCGCCACCGGTCGTAAATGTGGTTCTGGCTATGCAGTAACAGCTCTGGCAGCCCGCGCCGCGTGCAACTTCTTGTAGCTTTCGATCAGGCGCTGGTGCCTGTCTATTCCCTCCAGCTTCATGCTGGTGGGCGTCAGGCCGTGGAAGCGTACCTCGCCGGTGACCGAGCCGACCACGGCGTCCATGTCCTCGTCGCCGAACATGCGCCGCAGGTTATAGAGATAGTCGTCCAGTTCCAGCTCATCATCCAGGGTGATTTCCAGCACCGCCTGCATCGCCTGGTAGAACAGCCCCCGCGCGACGCTGTTATCGTTGAACTGCAGGAACATCTCGACGTGGTCCAACGCCTCCTCGAACTGCTGCAGCGCCAGGTGGAGCAATAGCTTCAATTCCTGAATGGTGAGCTCGGACCAGACGGTGTTGTCGTCGAACTCGATGCCGATCAGGGTGACGATCTTCATCTGCTCGTCGAGCTCGCTCTCCTCCAGGCGCTCGAGCAGGTCGGTCAGCTGCGCATCATCCAGGGAATGCAGGTTGAGTATGTCCTCGCGGAAGGCCAGCGCCATGTTGGTGTTGTCCCAGATCAGGTCTTCCACGGGGTACACCTCGGAATAGCCTGGCACCAGGATGCGGCAGACCGGCGCTCCCAGCTGATCGAGCACGGCCATGTAAGCCTCGAAGCCCATATCCGCGAGGATATGGAACAGGCTGGCCGCTTCTTCCTCGTTGGTGCCGGAGAAGTCCCATTCGCAGAACTCGACGTCGGCGCGTGCGCTGAAGAAGCGCCAGGAGATCACCCCGGACGAATCGATGAAGTGCTCGACGCCGTTGTTCGGTTCGGCCACCGCCTGCGAGTTGAAGGTCGGCGGCGGCAGATCGCTCAAGCCCTCGAAACTGCGCCCCTGCAGCAGTTCGGTGAGACTGCGCTCAAGCGCCACTTCGAAACTGGGGTGCGCGCCGAACGACGCGAAGACACCGCCGGTTTTCGGGTTCATCAGCGTGACATTGGCCACCGGGAACTGACCGCCGAGGGAGGCATCCTTGACCAGCACCGGGAAGCCCTGCGCCTCCAGCGCCTCGATGCCCTCGAGAATGTTGGGGTATTTGGCCAGCACCGCCTCGGGCACGTCGGGCAGCACGATCTCTTCTTCGATGATCCGCCTCTTCACCGCCCGCTCGAATATCTCCGACAGGCACTGCACCTGCGCCTCGACCAGGGTGTTGCCGGCGCTCATGCCGTTGCTGAGGTAGAGGTTCTCGATCAGGTTGGAGGGGAAGTAGACCGTCTCGCCGTCCGACTGGCGCACGAAGGGCAAGGCAACGATGCCGCGCTCAGATTTGCCGGAGTTGGTATCGATCAGATGCGAGCCGCGCAGTTCGCCGTCCGGATCGTAGATCGCCCGGCAATGGTCATCCAGAATGCCGGCCGGCAGCTCGTCGTTCGGCCCCGGCTGGAACCACTCCTCGTTGGGGTAGTGAACGAAGGCGCTGCCCGCGATCTCCTCGCCGAAAAACTGGTCGTTGTAGAAGAAGTTGCAACTCAGGCGCTCGATGAACTCGCCCAGCGCCGAGCACAGCGCGGCTTCCTTGGTGGCGCCCTTGCCGTTGGTAAAGCACATCGGCGAGACGGCATCGCGAATGTGCAGCGACCACACGTGCGGCACGATGTTGCGCCACGAGGCGATCTCGATCTTCATGCCGAGAGCCTCGAGGATGCCGGTCATATTGGCGATGGTCTGCTCCAGCGGCAGGTCCTTGCCCTCGATCCAGGTGTCTTCACCTTCCACGGTGCCGCCCATCAGAAGCGCCTGGGCGTCTTCATCGATGTTATCGACCACCTCGATCTGGAACTCGGGGTTGTTCTGGATCACCCGCTTGACCGAGCAGCGCTCGATGGAGCGCAAAATGCCGGTGCGATCCTTGTCGGACAGATCATTCGGCAGTTCGATCTGAATCCTGAAAATCTGGTTGTAGCGGTTCTCCGGGTCGACGATGTTGTTCTGCGACAGCCGGATGTTCTCGGTGGGGATGTCCCGCGCGTTGCAGTACACCCGCACGAAGTAGGCGGCGCACAGCGCCGACGAGGCCAGGAAGTAGTCGAACGGCCCCGGTGCGGAGCCATCGCCCTTGTAGCGAATCGGCTGATCGGTGATGACGGTGAAGTCGTCGAACCTGGCTTCCTGACGCAGGTTCTCGAGATAGTTGACCTTGATTTCCATAAGCGGGAGCCGGGTTGATGGCTTTCGGGGAGTCGTGGACGTGTAGCCGGCCATTATCCCGATTTTGCCGCCCGGCGTCTTGGGTGGCGGGTGAAAAAACGCTCAATAGCACGCCGTGTGGTGAATCTGCCGGCGCCTGCTCCGGCAATGCCGAGAGGGAACTATCTTATACCTTCAACCGCAACTGAACCGCCTTGTTGGGTACCAAGTTCCACGTCATGTGGGCTTGCCCGAAGCATGACTTGAGAAGAATGTGATGACATGTCCTGCAGGCTCGCAGACAGTAAAAACCTCATGATCGATGGCTGGGCGAGCCTCAATCGGTGATGGTGCAAGCCCCAGAGATGTAAATCGCTGATGAGTTGCATGCAGATCATCAACCATGAGATCGAACGGGGCATCGCCGCCAACAATCTTGTGTTTCTGCATCAGGATTAAGTGCGTCCCGCCTCGCATTTCATAGACCGAGACTTCAGGCCCGTCGAATATCGGGCGCATACCAATTGTGCGCATGAATCGCGTAGATTTCTCCATGCGGTCCGTCTGCAGGACAACGTGCGCTACACCCACCGGAGGCCGCTGATCGTGCATGCTCATGTTCTTGGTACCCAACGCTAAAGTTAGCCGGCATCTAATTGCCTGGGCGTAACCGTGAGAGAAGGTGTCGTCGCCTACCCTGCCTGCTTCAGCCGCGGCGCGCCGCCTCGATTGCAGCGATGTCGATCTTTTTCATCTGCATCATCGCATCGAATGCGCGCTTGGCGACGGCGGAATCGGGATCGGTGACCGCTTTCGTCAGGGCGATCGGCGTAATCTGCCAGGACAATCCCCATTTGTCCTTGCACCAACCGCACGCGCTCTCCTGGCCGCCGTTGTCGACGATCGCGTTCCAGTAGCGATCCGTTTCGGCCTGGTCGGCGGTTGCTACCTGAAACGAGAACGCTTCGTTGTGCTTGAACATAGGGCCGCCGTTGAGCCCGAGGCACGGAATACCCATCACGCTAAACTCCACGGTCAGCACGTCGTCTTTCTTCCCCGACGGCAAGTCTCCCGGCACATGGTGCACCGCGCCGATCGATGAATCGGGAAAAACCTTGGTGTAAAACCGCGCCGCGTCCTCGGCGTCGCCATCGTACCAAAGGCAAATCGTGTTCTTTGCTTGCTTCATCATGTCATTTCTCCATATATATGCCGCCTAACGCCCAAGCTCAGCCGCCCGGCCAAAGCCGCGAAGTGGCGTAGGCCGGATCGGCTGGAGCGAATTGTTATGCGCTGGCCTTCTGCCACTTGACGCTCTCTTAGTTTGCCTAATCGCCTGTGGGAATCGCCGTTGGATCCATCCACATAGCCTCCCAGACATGCCCATCGGGATCCGCCAAGTTTCGGTTATACATAAAACCAAGTTCTTGGACGGGGTTGATGTCTGCTGTGCCACCATTTTTGGCAGCCGCTTCGTTCATGGCATCAACTGCTTCGCGACTTTCGCACGACAGGGCAAGCATCACTTCGCTAGAGGTTGCGGGTGGGATTGGACGGTCGGTGAAGGTACGCCACTTAGCATGTGTAAGCAGCATGACGTTGATCGCCTCACTCAATACCATGCATGCCGCCGTATCGTCGGTAAATTGTGGATTGTTCTCGAAGCCGATGGCCTTGTAGAAATCCATCGATGCATCGAGGTCCGTCACGGGCAGGTTCACGAAGATCATTCGGGACATTGTTCGCTTTCTCCAGGTTGTTGATAAAGCGACAGCTTCATATGCTGTCTTCTCTTAGTCGTACAGCCAATCGTGATTGCGACAGCCACGAGGAATTCTTCTGCACTCTGCCGAAGCTGCGATCTATATCACACAAAGCCACTAACCCTCCCGCTGCATCTTCTCACGCCGCGCCACTTCCGCCGGCGTGGGAGGGTCCATGGCAAAGTCGCCGGTTTTCACCGCGCCATCGCGTACATACTGCGCGATCACAATACCGCTGGGCGACACTCGACTGGCGGCCAGTTTGAACGCCGCTCCCTTGGCGCCATCGTCAAACAACTTCTTGCCTCCCCCGAGTACGACTGGGAATGTGAACATATTGATCTCGTCGATGAGATCACTCGCAAGCAGCGTTCGGATCAGGTCGGTGCTACCTTGCGTGACTAGCGCTGGCCCATCTTCCTGCTTCAGCTTGGCGACATCGTGCGCTGCGTCACGGAGAGCCATCGAGCCCTTCCAGGTCAGATTCAGCCCTTTTCGGGTCGCAACGTACTTTTTGATCGAATTGAAGGTTCTCGCGATGGAATCATCAGGTCCGTCCTCGGCATACGGCCAGTGCGCGGCGAAGATCTCGTAGGTCTTTCGTCCGAGCAACAGGTCGAACGGCTGACTGAACATCTTGTCGATCTCTTCGCCGAACACCTCGTCCGCCAGCGGCGCGACCCAGCCGCCGTAGCTGAACCCACTGGTCGGATCTTCCTGGGGCCCGCCGGGCGCCTGCATGACACCATCCAGTGAAACCATGGCGCCGACAATCACTTTTCGCATGAGCTCATCCTCCTGGTTTGCTTTCTAGCACCCAGTAGTCGAACGAGACACCGCGTAATCGACAGCCCGGTGCATTCTGGGTGTGAGTGGCGCCCAACGCCTGGGCTGCTCAAGGTGACTTTGGATAATCTCTAGCTCTAGCTGATTGTCGAACGACACCGTACAAAATCGACACTGACGCGGCTGAGGCCTAACGTCAGAAAAGACCTGGAGGCTCAAGGCCGAGAGGCTATTGTTGGGTATTGACAGGAAGTCTCTTACGGAATTGTTAGGCCGCATGGTTATCCCAATAACCATAGAATTTTCTAATCCATTGAAAAACGTATGCGTCACACGATGTAAAAATGAATTGCTAGCCGATTGACCGCGCCAGACTGCATCGGGGTCAAATCCACTATAGCGGCATACAATAAAGGTTCCATCTCGCGCGCCTGGCGCGAGCGTTTTCGCTACTCAAGAATAGGAGGTTTCAACCCATGTCATTGACTCCTTCCAACATGCTCGACCTGGGCTCGCCAATGCCTGCCTTCCGGCTGCCCGATCCCGAGGGCAAGGAAGTCTCAAGCGAGGAGTTCGCCGGGCAGCCACTGGTGGTGGCATTCATCTGCAACCACTGCCCGTTCGTCAAGCACGTTGCCGATGCCTTCGCCGAGTTCGCCCGCGAGTATCAGGAGCAAGGCCTGGCGGTGGTCGCGATCAACAGCAACGACTTCCATAGTTACCCGGACGACAGCCCGGAGAAGATGCTCGAGGAGGCTCGCCAGCGCGGCTACACCTTCCCCTACCTGGTGGACGAGAGTCAGGAGGTAGCGCGCGCCTTCGAGGCGGCCTGCACACCGGATTTCTTCCTGTTTGATGGCGAGCACAAGCTGGCCTACCGCGGCCAGTTCGACGATAGCCGCCCGAGCAAGGAAACGCCGGTGACTGGCGCGGATCTGCGCACAGCAGCCGATGCGGTGCTGGCAGGCCAAGTGCCGGACGCCCAGCAGAAGCCGTCGATGGGTTGCAACATCAAGTGGAAGCTTGGCCGCAGAAACTGAGTGGTCGCCGCGCCGTCACATTAGCGTCCTATACTCAAGGCTCCTATGCCACTCACAAAGGACAGCGAGCCCACCATGCCCAATAACAAGACCTTCTCCGCCACTCTCTGCCTACTACTCTCGATAATTGCCTTCGCGCCCGCCTGGGCGGCAAATAATGAGACAAGCACTGAAGAGGCCATCATCGCGGCTGCCAAGAACGTCACCCTCGGCCCGCGTCCACTCTATTTGGTCCAGGACATGGACGAGGAAACGCAGCGTTCCCGCAAGCTCAAGGCCAAGCTGCTGAACTGTGCCGCCCAGCAAGATGACTGGCAACGCACGGAGTTTTCCATCGCCCATCGCGGGGCGCCGTTGCAGTTTCCCGAACATACACGGGAAGCCTATATTGCCGGGGCCCAGATGGGCGCCGGCATCATGGAATGCGATGTCACCTTTACCGCGGACAAGGAACTGGTCTGCCGCCATTCGCAGTGTGACCTGCACGCCACCACCAACATCCTCGCGACGGACCTGGCCCAGAAATGCAGCGTACCGCCCGAGTTCGATCCACAAAGTGGCGAACTGCTAAACGCAGCGGCCATTCAGTGTTGCACCAGCGACATTACCCTCGCCGAGTTCAAGACGCTCGAGGGCAAGATGGAAGGCGCCAATCCCGAAGCACGCAGCCTCGAAGCCTATATGAATAGCACGCCCGACTGGCGCACCGATCTGTATGCACAGCGCGGTACGCTGATGACCCATGCTGAAAGCATCGAACTTTTCAAGGCGCTGGGTGTGAAGATGACCCCGGAGCTAAAGGCACCCAGCGTCTCCATGCCCTTCGATGGCATGTCGCAAGAAGACTATGCCCGGAAGATGATCGATGAATACAAGGCGGCGAATGTCCCGCCGAGTAACGTCTATCCGCAGTCATTCGAGTTGGAGGATGTACGCTACTGGATCGAGAACACGCCCGCGTTCGGCAAGCAGGCCGTCTATCTCGACGATCGCTACGACGAGGAGGGCTTCGTATATGACGATCCGGCAACTTGGGAGCCAAGCATGCAAGAGCTGGTCGACCAGGGCGTCAATATCATCGCGCCGCCGTTGTGGATGCTGCTGGCTTCCAATCCCGATGCCGGTGAAACCGGCAGCCGCATCGTGCCGTCGGTTTACGCCGAACGCGCCAAGCAGGCTGGCCTGGATATCATTGCCTGGAGTTTCGAGCGCTCGGGCCCGTTGACCAAGGACGGCGAATGGTATCACCGGACCACCGACGACGTGATCGACAGCGACGGCGACAAGCTGCTCTCGCTGGATGTGCTGGCGCGCGATGTCGAGGTGATCGGCCTGTTCTCGGACTGGCCAGCTACGGTCACCTTCTATGACAACTGCGTGAACACCGACACCTGATCCCAAACCCACATCAGGCGGCAAGCCCGCATCGAGCATCAAACAATGAGCGCTGCCTTGTTTTCTCTATCGAGACAAGGCAGCGCCGGATTTTTGGTTCAGGCTAAAGCGGTCTGCTGCGGTGGACGAGATACGTCAGCGATCCACTACGCCCGCTGCTCGGCGATGGCCTCGAACGCCTGCTGATCACGATCGCTAAAGAAGCACAGCGTCACCTGCAAGTCATGTGCATCCAGCGCCTCTTCCAGCGTATCGATCACGATGTGCGCTGCCTCGTCGAACGGATAGCCGTAGACGCCGGTGGAGATCGCCGGGAAGGCGATGCTGCGACAGTCGTGCTTGTCGGCCAGCGCCAGGGCGTTGCGGTAGCAGTTGGCGAGCAGATGTGACTTGTCCTTGGTCTTGGCGTAGACCGGGCCCACGGTGTGGATCACGTAGCGCGCCGGTAGGTTGAAGCCGTCGGTCAGGGCGACCTCACCGTCCGGCAGGCCGTCGGGCCAGTCGGTGTCGCGCAGACGCTGGCAGGCCTGCTTGAGCTCGGAGCCGGCGGCACGGTGAATGGCGCCATCCACGCCCCCGCCGCCCATTAATGAGTGATTGGCGGCGTTGACGATGGCGTCCACCTCGAGCCGGGTGATGTCGCCGGTGATCACACTGACCCGGCGATTGAACAGGTCCTTGTCCATCGCTCCTCCTGAGCGTTGCCTGAACAATGCATGAGCTCATTTCTGAGCGTAGCAGTTGTGGAATCTCAGGGGCGTGTCGCCTGAATAAGCAGGTTGCGCGGCGTCAGCTCGCGTTCGCAGAAGGTGCCGAGCCTGACCCGGTAACCAGCCTCCTCCAGCAGCATCAGCCGATCCAGCACCAGCCAAACCTCCAGCGGGCGCCGGAACAGATGGCGCACCAGCTCCAGGCGCTGCACCTCGGCCAGGCGTCGCCAGCCGGCGGCTTCCCATTCCTCCCACTCGATCCCCTTATTCGTACTTTCGGGCAATGAGAGCCCCTTCTGCTGCGCCGCCCAACGGCAGAAGTCGGCGAAGCTCGCCGGCATGCGTCCATAGGCCAGACTGGGCACCGGCAGATAACGGTCACAATCGCGCACGTCGCGCTGCAGCAGGTCGAAGCCCAGGCGCCAGGCATTGGCCCGCTCACGCTGCCGGCTCACCGCCGCCGATGCGGTCACGGTTTCCTGCACGGCCAGGGCCAGGTCGTCGCGCTCGAGTTGCAGATCGTGTGACTCGGCCAGGCGCCGCCCCAGTTGCGAAAGCGGACGGTAATGGTCGGCCGCGGTGCGCTGATAACAGCATGGCGCCAGGGTGATATCGCAGCCAGTTTCCGCCGCCCGCTGCAACAGCCGGGTATGCAGGTCGCCACAGGCGTGCAGAGCAACCACGTGCCCTTGCGGATCGAGCCAGCGCCCGGCGTCTGGGGCTATCACGTCCTGCTGGATCAATTTCAGCGCTACACCCTGGCGCTCGGCCAGTTGCCTGCCCTGCTCGCACAGCTCGGCCTGCCACTCCAGCGCTGTTACCTCGCTGCCATGCAATCGGCTCAGAGTGCGTGCCAGGTGGCCCTTGCCGGCACACCACTCCAACATGGCCTGCCCAGGCTTCGCCTCGACTCGGTGAACGAAGGCTTCCAGTTGCTGCCACTTGCGCCCGCCGATGTGATCGCCCCAGCGGTTGGGCAAGGCGGACTCATCGGCGGCGTGGCGCGACGGCAATTGCGTCAGCTCCGTCAACTCGGCCACCGGTAGCCAGGTGCCAATCCCGCTGGTCGCGAAGGGATCCCTCTCCAGCCGGATCCAGTTCGCTTCGTCCAACAACATAAGATAACGGTATAAACCAGAATGCCGCGATGCCCAGGGCATCTGCCGGTGATGAAAAGGCAAGGGCCGCCAGAGCGGCTGCCATTCGGTCAGCAGCGCGGTGAGTCGCTGAAAGCGTTCGGCATAGGTCATAGGCATCCAGGGCTCAGTCCTCGACGAACGACTTCAAGCGTGACAGGGCGTCATCCCACTCTTCGCAAACCCGATCGAGGTACGAGCGCACGTCCTCGATGGGTTCGGGAACGTAGGAGAAGTGATTTTCTCGGCCGACGCGGCGCGACCTGACGATACCCGCCTGCTCGAGCACATGAAGATGCTTGGTGATGGCCTGACGCGACATCCGGAAGTCGGATGTCAGTCGACTGATCGACCGGGATTGGCCATCACGCAGTGTCAGCACCAGCATCAGGCGGTTGGTGTCGCCCAGGGCGGCGAACACCGGTACCGGATCGCGCTTCGCGACCGTTGCACTAGGCCTCGACATACGCCTGAATATTGGACGTTTGCTCTTCCCATCCGGACTCGTTCATGCGCAGGGCCTCCATCCGGCGCCCTTCCGGTATGCGACTGAAGCCCGATTCCGTGATGACGAGACGCGTACCGCCGGAGATGGGCTCCAGTCGGAACTCCACCAGCGTTGGTGGCTCGTCCACGTAGTCTCTGTCAGGGTCGACGGCATAAGGGTGCCAGGTAAACGAGAACAGACGCTCGGGCTCCATGGCCTGAATCCTTGCCTCCCATTGGACGTGTTCGTAGCCCGGATAGGTGATATGGCCTCGGGAGACCTCGCCTACCTCGAAGGGGCCATCCAACTTGACGCGGAACCATTCGCCGAACTGCCGATGGTCCGTCAACGCATGCCAGACGCGCTCGACCGGTGCTTTTAGCTCGATGCTCTTCTCGATGCTGTCTTTCATAACGCAACCTCCTGGTTGCGTTTAGCATCGACTATTGTGGCGAAAAACGCAACCGTTCGGCTGCATAAATAGTCGGCACACGGAACGTGCTACAGATTGCGTTGCTGGCAAGTCACGGTCGCCAAGCCGTATATTAGCGGTTTTGCCCAAGCAGCGACGCCGCCATGCAAGCGCATCTCGAACAGCGAGCCCTGAAGCTCTCCATCACCATGACTCTGGTCGTCGCCGCCCTGGGTGTCGTCCTGGGCCTGCTGGCCGGTTCGCAGTCCATCCTCTTCGACGGGGTATTTTCCACCATCGATGCAGCCATGTCCGGCCTCGCGCTGCTGGTGTCGCGCCTGGTCGTGCGCCAGACTAGCCAGCGCTTCCAGCATGGTTATTGGCACTTCGAGCCAATGGTGGCCGCGCTCAACGGCGCCATCCTGACGCTGCTGTGTTTCTACGCCTTTCTCAATGCCATACAGGGCTTGATGGAAGGTGGGCAGGAACTCGCCTTCGGTGTGGCCATCGCCTATGCAGTGCTGGTCGCAGCGGTGTGCTTCGGTATGTACGCCTTCGAGCGACGCATCAATCGCGAGGCGAACTCCGAGTTCGTGCGTATCGATATCCAGAGCTGGCTAATGGCCGCACTGATCACCTCCGCCCTGCTGGTGGCCTTCGTGATTGCGCTATTTCTGGAAGGCACGGCCTGGTCGCACTGGACCCCCTATGTGGATTCCCTGCTGCTGGCGATACTCACGCTTTGCTTCATGCCGGTACCCATCGGCATCGTGCGTCGCGCCATGAAGGAGGTGTTCCTGATCGCCCCCAGCCACATCGACCGGGAAGTCCACGCCGCCATGCAGCAAGTGATGCAGCGCGACGGTCTGCTCCAGTATCACAGTCATGTAGCCAAGACCGGACGCGGTCATTTCATCGAGATCCACATCATCACCCGCACGGATTTCGCGACCCAGCGAGGCATGATCGTCCTCGACGAGATTCGCGAGGAGATCGCCGCGCAACTCAGCATTCCCGCCGAGCAGCGCTGGTTCACGGTGGCCTTCACCGCCGATCCGCGCTGGGCCTGAGCCGACCAGCCATTCCGCTGCCTGACCAGGGCATCCTTGGCCAGGCCCGCTCAAACGGCCAGCATCACGCTGAACACCGCCGCCGCGAGCAGCGCCGCAATGGTCCGCACATGATTCCAGCGCGTCCAGTTTCTGACATAGTCGTCCCAGTGCGCCACCGAGTCGGGTGCCTTGGGGTCGAGCTTGGCCAGTGCCTGGTTGCGGGGCACGTTGCAGACGATGGTCACCCCCAAGGTTCCCACCAGGTAGAGCGCGCTGCCCAGCACCCCGAAGGCGGCACTGAACCCGGCCTCGGATACCAGCGCCAAGACGATCAACAACACGCATATCGCCCCGGTGCCGAAGAAGGTTCCCAGAAACCAGGGGTTCAATACGACGATGTTGATGGACTGCATGGCGGCGATGCCCTCATGCGCCGGCAGGCGAAATAGCGCCTGCATCACGAACGTCGAGAACGTGAAGAACACCCCGGCGACCAGGCCGCAACCCAATGCCGCGAGCAGCGTCAGTACGCCCTCGAATTGCCAGACCATTACCACGGAAGCGTCTCCCCGTTTGCCGATGGCGCAGCGATCGATTCCATGCCTTCTTCTTAATAGGCGATATTTGCCGCGTTGCCCAGTTGGAAGTGACCGCTCGGTTAGCAGCGCAGTGAGTCGTTGAAAGAGCTCGGCGTGAGTCATAAGGCGCGGGGATGGCACGAGGGACCGGCCGATCGATGAATCCTCCACTTGCATCGCGGCGCATAGTGAAGCAGATTCAAAGCTGACGTCCGACGGGCGGGGTTCGCATCATGATCGCACGCTACGCTTACTCTCATCGCCTGCTGCATTGGCTGGTTGCCGGACTGGTGGTATGTTCGCTGGCCAGCGGCATGACGCTGGGTTGGCTGGGCTTCGAAAATCTTGTCGAACGCTTCGGCAAAGCCACTACCGACCTTCTCTATCAGTACCACAAGACATTCGGCTTGCTGATCCTTGGCTTGATGACGTTGCGCCTGATCATCCGGCTGGTCAAAGGCAAGCCGGCTTACGCCGAGCCCCTGCCCACCTTCAATCGTATCGCCAGTAGCATCGTGCATACCCTACTCTATCTATTGCTGTTCACCATGCCCATACTGGGCTGGCTGGCCACCGACATCGGCAACTTTCCGGTCGAGTTTTTCGACGCCAACCTGCCAGGGTTGATCCCCAAGGATCAGGCGCTGTCCGAAAGCCTGTATGCATGGCATGGGCGGGTCGGCTGGGCGATTCTGGTGCTGGCCCTCATTCACATCTCTGCTGCGCTTTATCATTGGCGCATTCGTCGCGACGGCGTCATGCAGCGCATGAGCCTGTTCCAGCGTAGAGACTCATGACAGGCGGTGGCTAGGACATTATTTTTTTCGCTACCGAGCCACGCCATGACCAAAACCCGCCAGAACCCGCGCATCCTGCTGCGCTTGTTGTCGCTGCTGCGCCCCTATCGCGGCCGCTTGATCGGCGCCGGTGTCGCCCTGCTGGTGGCCTCGGGGAGCGTGCTACTGATGGGCCAAGGGTTGCGCCTGGTGATCGACGGCGGCTTCATGGCCGAAAACGCCACGCGGCTCAATCAGGCCTTGGCCGGCCTGTTGGTGGTAGTAGGCATCCTCGCGATCGCCTCGGCGCTACGCTACTACCTGGTGACCTGGATCGGCGAGCGGCTGGCCGCCGATCTGCGTCGCCAGGTTTTCGATCACCTGCTGACCTTGGAACCCGGTTTCTTCGAGCAAAGCCTCAATCGCAACAGTGGCGCGGGCGAGATCCAATCGCGGCTGACCGCCGACACCAGCGTATTGCAGAGCCTGTTCGGTTCAGCGCTGTCGGTGGCGCTGCGCAATCTGCTGATGCTGATCGGCGCGGTGGTGTTGATGCTGGTTACCCAGCCTTGGCTCAGTGCGCTGGTATTGCTGGGCATCCCCGCCACGGTGCTGCCGATCCTGTGGTTCGGGCGGCGCGTACGGCGCCTTTCGCGGCATAGTCAGGATCAGGTCGCCGAGCTGGGGCGTTATGCCGGTGAAGCGCTCGCCGGCATCCGCACCTTGCAGGCTTTCGGTCATGAGCAAAGCGACCGCCATACCTATGGCGAACGAGCGGAAGCGGCTTTCGGGGTCGCGCTGGCGCGTACTCGCCAGCGTGCCTGGCTGACCGGTATCGCCATGCTGGTGGTGTTCGCCGCCGTCGGCATCATGCTCTGGCAAGGCGGGCATGCCGTGCTGGCGGGTGAGATGAGCGCCGGTGAGCTGTCGGCCTTCGTCTTCTATGCGGTGTTGGCCGCCGGTGCCGTGGCGGCACTGGCCGAAGTCGCCGGCGATGTGCAACGCGCCGTGGGTGCCGCCGAACGGCTGCTCGAATTGCTCGATGCACGCCCGAAGATTCATGCGCCCGCCTCGCCCCGCCCGTTGCCGCAGCCGCCGCGCGGCGAGATCGCCATCGAGAACCTGCACTTCGCCTACCCCAGCCGCCCCGACACGCCGGCGCTGATGAAGCTCAACGTGCATATCCGCCCTGGCCAACGCGTCGCGCTGGTCGGCCCTTCTGGCGCCGGCAAAAGCACACTGCTGCAACTGCTGCTGCGCTTTTACGATCCCGATGCCGGCCGACTGTGTCTCGATGGCATTGATCTGCGCGATCTCGACCCGGCCGAGCTGCGCGCGGCGATGGGTATGGTCGCACAGGAGCCGGTGCTGTTCACCGGCAGCGCCGCGGACAACATTCGTTATGGCGACCCCGACGCCGACGATGATGCCGTGCGTATTGCAGCGCGCGATGCCAATGCCTTGGAATTCATCGAGGCGTTGCCCAATGGCTTCGACAGTTACCTGGGGCCAGGCGGCGTGCAGCTCTCCGGCGGTCAGCGCCAGCGCCTGGCGATTGCCCGCGCTCTGCTGCGCAACCCCAGCGTGTTACTGCTCGATGAAGCCACCAGCGCACTGGACGCCGAAAGCGAGCGCTTGGTGCAAGAGGCGCTGGATCGCTTGATGGTCGGTCGCACCAGCCTG
Organism: Modicisalibacter muralis; assembly: GCF_900102945.1. Lineage (GTDB taxonomy): Bacteria > Pseudomonadota > Gammaproteobacteria > Pseudomonadales > Halomonadaceae > Modicisalibacter > Modicisalibacter muralis. The sequence continues at coordinate 91,911 of NZ_FNGI01000006.1, forward strand.
GTGGTTGCGCATCGCCTGGCGACCGTCGTTGCCGCCGACCGTTTGCTGGTCTTCGATCGCGGGCAGTTGATCGGCGCCGGCACGCACAATGAGCTGCTCGAAAGTAATCCGCTATATCGCCATCTGGCCAGCCTGCAGTTCGATCTCGATATACCCGCTATCGATTAGCCAGCCAAGTGCGCCAGGTTGGCACTTTTGGAACGAAAATCGTCCAACGATCGTTTCAAGATTCGCTCGTTCCTGCCGATAAATTAACTTAGGAACTTCTGCTAACCGGGTAGCCGCGAATTTGTCATACCGACGCCTTCTTCCCGCCTTTACCGGCCTGTTATTGGCCGCCGGTATCCTGCTCTGGTTTATCGCCCGAGCGGGGACTTCGGCGTCTCTCGGGGTATTTTCCGAACTCGACATCGGCGTGCAGTTAGGCCTGTTCGGGGGCGTGCTGCTGGCCATGCTGATGGCCTCGGTGGCACTGATACAATGCCAGATCGCGCGGCCACTTCACCGCCTCGTCAACTACGTAAAGCACCAGCAGGACGGCGATCGGGGTGAACCGCCCAAGTCCCTAATGCGACGTCAGGACGATATCGCCCTGCTCACCAAGAAGATCCAGCGCCTGCTCGTTACGCTAAGGGAGCAGAACGAGCAGTTGCTCGAACAAACTCTCAATGACCCCCTAACCGGGCTGGGCAATCGCCGTTTGCTGGAACAGCGTCTGAATACCGCGCTGCCCTTGAGCCGACGACGCATGGCGCCGCTCTCGGCACTGATGATCGACGTCGATCACTTCAAACCCTATAACGACCACTACGGACACCTGGCGGGCGACGACTGCCTGATCGAGATCGCCAACGTGCTGCGCGATATCTTCCGACGCGATACGGATATCGTGGTGCGCTTGGGTGGCGAGGAGTTCGTCGTCGTGCTGCTCGACGTCGAACTCGATGAGGCCGTGCGGCTCGCCGAGGCCATGCGTGGCATGCTCCAGGCGGTGGGCATTCCGCATGTGGAATCGCCGACTGCGCCGGTCGTCACCGTCAGCATCGGCGTGGCCACGGCGCAGCCTGGCACGCCGATCGATGTCGAGAACCTGATCGCCTGCGCCGATGCCGCTCTCTATCAGTGCAAGGCGCGGGGACGCAACTGCATCACCAGCTGCATCGTCAATGTCGACATGACGCCCGCCTCGGTATCGGTACTTGGCTGAATCGCTGGCATTCAGCAATTGTGGTCGACGGATGGCTTTCGTACACTCGTTTGAAGTTACGTCAACGAGGCAAGTACATGGCTTTCGAGGGAACCTCCACCTACGTCGTCACCGATGCGCTGCGACTGGCCGTCGAGGCCGCGGTCACACTGCAACGCCCGCTGCTGGTCAAGGGCGAGCCCGGCACCGGCAAGACCCTGCTCGCCGAGGAACTGGCGCGCTCGCTGGATACCCGGCTGATCACCTGGCACATCAAGTCCACCACCAAGGCACATCAGGGGCTTTACGAATACGATGCCGTCAGCCGCCTGCGCGACTCGCAATTGGGCGTCGAGGGCGTGCACGAGGTGCGCAACTATATCAACAAGGGCAAGCTGTGGGAGGCTTTCGAGTCCGATGAGCGGGTCGTGCTGCTGATCGACGAGATCGACAAGGCGGATATCGAATTTCCCAACGACCTGCTGCAAGAACTCGATCGCATGGAGTTCTACGTCTACGAAACCGATCAGACCGTGCGTGCCCGGCATCGGCCGATCATCGTCATCACCTCCAATAACGAGAAGGAATTGCCCGACGCCTTCCTGCGCCGCTGTTTTTTCCACTACATCGACTTCCCCGATCGCGAAACGCTGCAGCAAATCGTCGACGTGCATTTCCCGGCGATCGCCCCAAGACTGGTTTCCCAGGCGCTGGAGGTATTCTTCGATCTGCGTCAGGCACCCGGTTTGAGGAAGAAGCCTTCCACCTCGGAACTGGTCGATTGGCTCAAGCTGCTGATGGCCGATGAACTGGCCCAGGAGGCGCTTTACCAGCGCGACCCGAGCAAGGCCATCCCACCGCTGGCCGGCGCGCTGATCAAGAACGAGCAAGATACCGCCCTGCTCGAACGCCTCGCCTTCATGGTACGTCGCCAGAACAACGGCCCGAGACGCTAGGCATGTTGCTCGGCCTCTTCGACACCCTGAAGCGTGCCGGCGTGCCGGTATCGCTGCGCGAATTGCTCGATCTGCACGTCTCGCTGGAACGTGGCCTGGCATTCGCCGATGGCGACGACTTCTACCGCCTGGCGCGGCTGACCCTGGTCAAGGACGAGCGTCACTACGACCGCTTCGATCGCGCCTTCGCCGCCTGGTTCGAGGGTATCGAGAACCTGGACGGCGCTATCGAGGCGCTGCTTCCCGACGACTGGCTGCGCCGCGAGTTCGAGCGCTCGCTTTCCGACGAAGAGAAAGCGCGAATCGAATCGCTGGGCGGGCTCGAGCAATTGATCGAGACCTTCAAGAAGCGCCTGGAAGAACAACGCGAGCGGCATGCCGGCGGTAATAAATGGATCGGCACCGGCGGCACCAGTCCATTTGGCGCCCATGGCTACAACCCCGAGGGCATTCGCATCGGCCAGGACGGCTCAAGGCATCGCCACGCGGTCAAGGTCTGGGACGAACGCCACTACCGCGACTACGACGACACGCTGGAGCTCGGCACGCGCAACATCAAGATGGCGCTGCGTCGGCTGCGGCGCTTCGCGCGATCCGGCGCCGGGGAAGAGTTCGATATCGACAGCACCATCGACGCCACGGCACGCGATGGCGGGTTGCTCAACGTACGCATGCGCCCCGAACGTCACAATGCGATCAAGGTATTGCTATTGCTCGATGTCGGCGGCTCGATGGACGATCATATCCGCACCTGCGAAGAACTATTCTCGGCGTGTCGCAGCGAGTTCAAGCACCTCGAATATTTCTACTTCCACAACTGCATCTACGAGGGGCTGTGGCGCGACAATCGCCGGCGTAGCGAGCGTGTCGGCACGTTGGAAGTGCTGCGTACCTTCGGCGCCGACTACAAGGTGATCGTGGTTGGCGACGCCGCCATGTCGCCTTATGAAATCGTCCACCCTGGCGGTAGCGTCGAGCATTTCAACGACGAGGCCGGCGCGGTCTGGCTCCAGCGGCTGACCGCCAAATTCGATAAATTGGCCTGGCTCAACCCCATGCCGCCGCGTTCCTGGGAGTACACTCACTCCACTCGACTGATTGGCGAATTGATCGAGGGGCGGATGTACCCGATGTCACTGCAGGGCCTGGAGACAGCCATGCGCGAACTGGTCCGTTAAGAGGGTGTTTACAAACTACTGCACTAGGCCATGCTGTGTTGAAATCAGCCTCAAAATGCTCATTTACAGCATGCAAACTCCGCTTTTTCGGCTGATTTCGCCTTGCCTGACCGTCGCTCGCTACTTTTGTAAACACCCTCTAAGGAACCACTGCATAAAAGCCTGCACGGACTCGGCGTCCCCGACGAATCGCAGGCCACGCGGTACTGGTGCGCCAGCCTGGTCGAAAAATTGCCTAACTACATATTCAGTTCTGATATTTCGCGGCAAAGTCTTCCACGGACTGTTTTATCTCGTCACAAGTCTGCTTGCGCTCGGCTGGTGACAATTTAGCAACTTCGGCCTCGCTCTTGGCAATGGCGGCCTCGTAACGCTGCTCATAATCGGCGGGAATACCCGGCTGCTTGGCCAACATGGCTAATTGCTTGTTCCTGGACTCTTCGAGTTCCGCGTCGCTGGCACCACACATGACGCCGATACCATAGAACCCGGCAGCCATCTCGATGTAGCTATTAGTCAACTGCGCCTGAACTTCGGGTGGTATGTCATTCTCGGCTTGTGCCAATGCCGGTTGAGCAAGAACCACGAAAGACGCCGCCAGCATGGCTGCAGCAGAACGGATACGCATGATTCTGGACATCGAGAATCCCCGCTAGTATGGATGATCGTCTGATTAATCAGCATTTTCGATGGAAGCGCAAGTTCCTTGCCGACTCCTCGGCTTGTCTCTTCGAGAGACAAAACGTTACCAAGCGAATTTGGGTAGCGCCCACTAACTGTATATAATTACAGTATTAAAAAGCTAATTTTTATAATGGCTATTGACTATTTTGGCTAAAAATAGCTGAAATAGACTATAAGCCTCATGAAAGATGATAGTCTTTTTTGGCTATAAACCCGATTAATAGCTATAATAAGCTATTAATCGGAAAGGTGCAGCAATGCAAAACATCGGCGTACTGACCGGCGACGTGGTCGGCTCACAACGAATCCAGCAGAGGGAGCGGCTCAGCCGCACCCTCGAAGATACCCTGGCGCTGCTCGCATCGCGCTTTGGCGCACGTGGCGATCGCTATCGCGGCGATGGCTTCCAGATTGCCGTGCCCAAGCCTGGCGATGCCATGGTAGCCGCCGTGCTGGTACGCGCCGCGTTGATGCAGCAATCGCCCTCCCGCCAGTTCATGTGGGATGCCCGCATCGCCGTGGCGGTTGGCCCTGCCAAAATGCCGACGGCCGAGCGCTTCGCCGAAGCCGACGGCCAAGCCTTTTTGCTTTCCGGCCGTAGCCTCGATGCACTCGGCGACAAGGCGGACCGACTGACCGTCGTGACGCCTTCGACGGCACTCAACGACGAACTGGCGCTACTGACACGCTTTGCCGACGACATTCTCAGCCATTGGTCGCGCTTCTCCGCCGAGGTGGCTTACCTGAGCCTGCTACACGACGAATCCCAGCAGGCCCTGGCCAAGCGCCTGGAGCGCACGCAGCCGACGGTCAATCGTCGGCTGATCGCCGCCCGCTGGACGCTGGTCCGCGACTATCTTGCCCATGTCGGCACGCGGCTCACGGAGGGCCTGGCATGACACTCCCCTTTCCCTCGCTATTGCTGGCCCTGCTACTGGCGCATCTGGTCGGCGATTTTCTGCTGCAGTGCAAGGCCTGGGTGCAAAGCAAGCAGCGCTATCGCTACCGCTCAGCGGCGCTGTATCTCCATGCGGCGGTCCATACGGCGCTGGTCCTGGCCGTGCTGCTGATAACTCGACAACCGCTTCATTCCGCCATTCTCGCTGCCCTGTTTATCGGTGGCACACATCTGCTGATCGATATCTTCAAGTGCTACGCGCCCGAAAAAGCTCGCTACTTTCTGCTCGATCAGGCTCTGCACCTGACCGTGTTATTCGCGGCCTGGGCCTGGTTGGTCGAACCCTGGTCGTTATTGGCCGCCACCCGGGATTGGCTACTGGACCCGCAGGTGCTGCTGGTGGCGCTGGTTTATCTGGTGATAACACGACCGCTATCGATCCTGATCGCCCTGGTGATGCATCGCTGGAGCGAGCAGATCGACAATAGCGGCACGCTGGCCGATGCCGGCGCGCGGATTGGAATTCTGGAGCGTTTCCTGGTGCTGACGTTCGTGCTGGCCGGCGATCTGATGCCGATCGGTTTCCTGCTGGCCGCCAAATCGGTGCTGCGCTTCGGCGATCTGCGTGAAGATCGCGACCGCAAGCTGACCGAATACGTATTGCTCGGAACCATGCTCAGCTTCGCCTTGACGCTGATGCTGGGGCTGGCACTGCGCCAGTCGTTGCAAGCACTATGATGCGCGGCATCACGATGCGACACATCGCCCTGCTGATCGCGGCGCTGCTGGCGGGCTGCAGCGGCCCGGCCACGCTCGAACGGCGCAACGGATACGTGGCCGACCACCAGTACACGGCGCCATCCCACTCCAGCCGCGTGCGCTACCTGGTGCTGCACTATACCGATGGCGGCGAGGCTCGCTCGCTGGCCACGCTGACCGGGCCCAACGTCAGCGTGCACTACGTGGTGCCGCTGCCCGCCCGCTGGATACATGGGCAACCGCGTATCTACCAACTGGTCGACGAATCGCGCCGAGCCTGGCATGCCGGGGTCAGCGCCTGGAAGGGCCGGCACAACCTCAACGACACCTCGATCGGCATCGAGATCGTCAACCGCGGGCCAACCGACACCGCGCAGGGCCGCGTCTGGGCGCCCTACCCGCCACATCAGATAGATGCCGTGATCGCCCTGGCACGCGATATCATCGCCCGCCACGGCATCGATCCCACCAACGTGGTGGGGCATTCGGATATCGCCCCATCGCGCAAGATCGACCCCGGCCCGCGCTTCCCCTGGCGCCAGTTGCATGCCGCCGGTATCGGCGCCTGGCCCGACGATGCCAGCGTTGCCCGCTACCTGAGGCGCTTTCGCCAAAATCCGCCGACCCTGGCCGAGTTGCAATGCGCACTCGCCGCCTATGGCTATCCCATCACGATCAGCGGGCGACTGGACGACCGGACCCACGACGTACTACGAGCCTTTACGATGCATTTTCGTCCCGACGACTATCTCCGCATGACCCAAGACAAGGTCCAACCGGATGCCGAGACCGCGGCAATTCTCTGGGCCTTGCTGGAAAAGTATCGCCTCTCGGCAGCGTGCCTCTAGCCACGCCGTTCGGCCAGGATCCAGCCGGCCGCCTTCTCGGCGATCATCAGGGTCGGCGAGTTGGTATTGCCGCTGGTGATGGTCGGCATCACGCTGGCATCCGCCACTCTCAGCCCATCCACCCCACGTACGCGCAGATGCGAATCGACCACTGCCATGGCGTCGTCCGCTCGACCCATGCGAGCCGTGCCCACCGGGTGAAATATGGTGGTGCCGATATCGCCGGCCAGGCGCGTCAGGTCGTCGTCGCTCTGGTACTGCACGCCCGGCTTGACCTCCTCCGGTTGGTACTTGGCGAAGGCCGGCTGGGCGACGATGCGCCGGGTCACGCGTAGCGAGTCCGCCGCCACTTGCCGGTCCTCCTCGCTATTCAAGTAATTGGGGGCGATCTTCGGCGCCTCGCGGGCATCGCGACTGTCGATACGCACCGAGCCGCGGCTGGTGGGATTGAGGTTGCAGACGCTGGCGGTGATTGCCGGGAAGGTATGCAGCGGCTGCCCGAAAGCGTCCAGGCTCAGCGGTTGAACGTGGTACTCGAGGTTAGGATACGGCTGCGCCGCCGAGCTGCGGGTAAAGGCACCGAGCTGCGACGGCGCCATGCTCATCGGCCCGCTGCGTTTGATGAGGTATTCCAGGCCGATACGCGCCTTGCCCAGTAGCGTACCGGCCAGGGTGTTGAGCGTCTTCGCGCCGGCAACCTTATAAATGGCGCGAATCTGCAGGTGATCCTGAAGGTTCTCGCCGACACCGGGCAGTTCCTGGATCACCGGGATAGCATGCTGGCGCAGCAGCGACGGGGAGCCAAGGCCGGAGAGCTGCAATAGCTGTGGCGAACCGATGGCCCCGGCCGACAGGATGACTTCGCCGCGCGCCTTCACCGTCAAGGTCTCGCCGCCCTTCGCTACCTCCACGCCCGTGCAGCGCGGCCGCCCGCCCTCGCCGCGCTCGAAGACCAGGCGCAGTACCTGGGTGCCGTGCCATAGCTGAAAGTTGTCGCGCTTCATGCAGATTGGGCGCAGGAAGGCCTTGGCGGTATTCCAGCGCCAGCCCCGGCGCTGATTGACCTCGAAGTAGTCGACCCCTTCGTTGCAACCGCGATTGAAGTCATCGGTGGCGGGTATTCCGGCCTGTCGAGCGGCCTCGGCGAAGTCGTCGAGCACCTGCCACTTCAGGCGCTGGCGCTCCACCCGCCATTCGCCGCCATGGCCGTGGTAGCGCGCGTGCTGCGCATCCCGGCTGCCCGCCGCATCCAGCCGGTAGTGGTTCTCGTGGCGCATGAAATCCGGCAAGCAGTGATCCCAGCGCCAGGCATCGTCGCCGCTCACCTCGGCCCAATGATCGTAGTCCCGCGCCTGGCCGCGCATATAGATCATGCCGTTGATGCTGGAACAACCGCCCAGCGTCTTGCCGCGCGGATAGATCAGTTGTCGACCGTTGAGTCCGGCATCCGGCTCGGTGCGAAAGCACCAGTCGGTGCGCGGATTTCCGATGCAATAAAGATAGCCGACCGGGATATGGATCCAGTGATAGTTGTCCTTGCCGCCGGCCTCGATCAGCAGCACCCGGTTGGCGGGGTCGGCGCTCAGGCGATTGGCCAGCAGGCAACCCGCCGTGCCAGCGCCGATAATGATGTAGTCGTAGTGTTGTTCTGGCATGAGAGCCTCATTTGGTCGTGGGTATCACGAACTCGGCGCCGCCATCAATGGAATCCGACCAACGCTGCATGATCGATTTCTGCTTGGTATAAAAGCGCACACCCTCCTCGCCATAGGCATGGGTATCACCGAACAGCGAGCGCTTCCAGCCTCCGAAACCGTGCCAAGCCATTGGCACTGGAATCGGCACATTGATGCCGACCATACCGACCTGAATGCGCCGTCCAAACTCGCGGGCCACGTTGCCACTCTCGGTGAAGCAGCTCACACCATTGCCAAACTCATGCTCGTTGATCAACCGAATCGCCGTGGCCACATCCGGTACTCGCACGCAGGCCAGCACCGGCCCGAAGATCTCATCGCGATAGATGGCCATCTCCTGGGTGACATGATCGAACAACGACCCTCCCATCCAGAAACCATCGGCACACCCTTCACCTGTGGTACTGGCGTCGAAGTCGCGGCCGTCAACCACCAATTCGGCGCCTTCTGCCACGCCTTGATCGATATAGCCGACGATCCGCCGATGAGCCGCCGCGCTGACGATAGGACCCATCTCAGCTTTCTCATCGAGTCCATTCTTGATCGTCAACGACTTGGTCCGCTCAGCCAACCGAGGCAAGATCTCGTCGGCAACCTCGCCAACCAGTACCGCGACGCTAATTGCCATACAGCGCTCGCCCGCCGAACCATAGGCGGCACCGATCAGAGCGTTCATCGCCTTGTCGAGATCGGCATCGGGCATCACAACCATGTGGTTCTTGGCTCCGCCCAGTGCCTGGGTACGCTTACCGTGGCGCGCTCCTGTCTCGTAGATATGATTGGCGATAGGTGTGGAACCGACAAAACTCAAGGCTTGAACGTCAGGGTGCTCAAGCAGCGCATCCACAGCTTCCTTGTCACCCTGAATCACATTGAACACACCATCGGGCATGCCGGCCTGCCCCAACAACTCGGCCAATAACAGGGAAACGCTAGGGTCGGTAGGGCTGGGCTTGAGCACAAAGGTATTGCCGGCGGCGATTGCCAGCGGAAACATCCACATCGGTACCATGACAGGGAAATTGAAGGGAGTGATACCGGCGACCACACCCAACGGCTGACGCACCGTCCAATTGTCGATGCCGGTGCTGACCTGCTCGGTGTAATCGCCTTTGAGCAAATGCGGGATACCGCAAGCGAACTCGACGACCTCGATGCCACGAGTCACCTCACCCCAGGCATCGCTGAATACCTTGCCATGTTCAAGGGTGATGGCACGGGCCAACTCATCCTTACGGCCATTGAGCAACTCGAGAAACCGGAACATCACCCTGGCACGCCGAAGTGGTGGCGTGTCGGCCCAAGCCGGAAAGGCATCTTTAGCCGCGGCTACAGCAACCTCGACATCGGCGCGATTGGCCAAGGATACCCGACCGGATACCAGCCCAGTCGCTGGGTTGGTGACGTCCTGGTAGCGCTCGGATTGACCGCATGTTATACGACCATTGATATAATGCTCGATATGGGCGATGGTCATGGCGTCCTCGTTCGTTATGATGGAAATTGCTGAATAGGCAGGTAAAATAGTAGATTCTTTATCTAGCCTAACGTGACTTGGCCAGTAAGCAATTAAGAAATTCGAAAGCATGATATAAGCCATATTTATATCTTTGCTCGCTGAACTCACCCTCCTTCTCCGGAGAGATGACATGCGGGATTTACAGGCGCTGCGCGCCTTCGTCACGGTCGCTCAGCAAGGTAGCGTGTCCCGCGCCGCACAGATGCTAAACCTGACCCAGCCGGCAGTAAGCCTCAAGCTCAAACAGTTCCAGGAGCATCTTGGCTTCAAGCTGTTTCAGCGTCACCCTCAAGGCCTGGCCCTGACCCCTGACGGCCACGCCCTGCTGCCCGTCGCCGAGAAGGCGCTGGGCGCTGTCCATGCCTTCGATCTGGCGGCACGGGCCATGCACAGCACAGTACGTGGATGCTTGCGCATCGGTACTATCGTTGATCCGGAATTCATCCGCCTGGGTGCTTTCCTGCATCGGCTGGTGGAACAGGCGCCGCAGATCGAAACCGAACTACACCACAGCATGAGTGGCAGCGTGTTCGAGCGAGTTCTGCGCCGCGAATTGGATGTCGGCTTCTTTCTCGGCCCACCTGGCCTAGCGACTCGCGCCGAGGGAGGCGAACCTGCTATCGATATCCTCGAGCTGACTCTTTTCCATTATTTGATCATTGCCCCGGCAGGCTGGGCCTCACGCCTGGCGCGCACCGACTGGACAAGCCTGACTGCCCTGCCGTGGATCGTTACTCCACCGGCATCCGCTCATCACCGTCTGCTCAAAGCAGTGCTCGCACCATTGGGGCTCACAGCCCATGGCGTGGCCCAAGTCGATCAGGAGTCCTGCATGCTCGATTTAGTGCGCGCTGGCGTAGGATTGAGTCTGGCCCGTGATACCGTGGCCATGCAGGAACGCCAGGAGCGTGGCCTAGTGATCGCCAATGGCGTACGCCTGCCCTGCACGCTGAGCTTCATTTACCGTCGAGACTGCCGCGACGAACCGATAGTCGACATTGCCCGGAGCGTGCTGAAACAGGTATGGACTACCTAACGTTTCTTGAAATCTCTCAAGGGCCAGCCATACCTATCACTCCCACCCCTCCCCTAGACGCGCGCAGGTGAAATAATCGTCCGAGCCGTTCTGTCCAGCCTTCATCAATAGCTGCACGCCATCGAAAGGACTCTGCTCTGCGTGCATGCGCATGAAAGCCTCCATGCTAGCGGGATTGATCGCATCGATCGTCAAGGCATCGATGCCCAGCGCCCGCACCGTCTGGCTCGATGTATCCCCGCCCGCGAGCATCAAGCGCGGCAGCGTTCTTTGAGCGAATACCAGCCGCAGGACCGAACCGTAGAGCCTGCCGATGACAGCCGAAGATTCGGACTGCATTGCGCCAAACACGCCGCGCCCTTTTGCAATCGTTGCATCCTCGGGACCATTAGCTGCGTAAACCACGATGCTCTGACCTCTAGCAGTCGCCTCAAGTACCTGTGCCGCTACCTTTTCGGCGACATGCATTTCACTCTCATATTCAAGCGCATCGACCGGCAAACGTATGGCCTGCCACCCATTGGCCCGGGCATGTTCAATCTGTATGGCAGTGCGGGGCGAGCAACTGCCGGAAAGCACGACGAGGCTTTCGACCGGCCGTTGCGGATTGCGCACGATTTTGTGCAGCCTCGTTTGCGTCGCGGCAAGATGAGAAGCTAGACCGGCCGCGAAGCCGTGTGAAGACAGCGTGAATACGGATCGATCATGCGAGACGCGCCACACGGCTCGCGCCATGGTAACCAGATCCCTGTGCTCCATCGCATCGAAGATGGTGCCTGCGAAATTGGCGTTGCTGAGAATGGCATCGATTTCCTCATCACCTTTCGTTCGCAGTGCAACGACATCGCACAAACCAATAGGCAGCGAGGTCTGATTGGCCAAGTGCCGCCGCAAGTCCGCCTCCTGCATTGGTGTCTCAGGGTGCTTCGACATGCTTGGATGACGATCAAGCCGATACGCCTGTTGCTGATAGACAGCGAAATGATTGGCGAACGCCGTGAACCGGCCAAAGGAGGGGTGCGCGGCCACGATTGGGATGTTCTCCACGCCGAACACATCCCTTGCGAGTTCCATCACCGTGCCGAAGTTTCCGCGTGTCGGCGAGGAATCGAAAGTAGCGCAGATCTTGTACTGAATGACACGCCCGCCCAAGCGCCTAAACAGCTCGAACACTGGCCGTATCTCGTCGGCCATGTCGGTAGGCGTAAGCGAGCGGCTGATCCCTGCGATGCCCAGCACTTTGACATCCGCCGCATGCATCGCCACCTGCTCGAGAGTCGGCGTATTGACGAACAGGATGCCTCTTAGTCCCTGCCGGTGATACTCCAGCAAATTCGCACTGGCACCGGTGAAATCATCCCCATAAAAGAGCATTGGGTAGGGCTGGATGGGGCGCATACTGATCTCGAATCAAGTTAGAAGTAGCGATACCACAGAGGTAACGCAGGGATAAAGGTAATGCATGCCACCACGATCAGCGCCGCAAAAATGAACCAGCCGATGTAACGAAGCAGTGCGATCAGCGCCACGTCGTTAGTGCGCGCAGCGACAAACAGATTGGCGGCCATCGGCGGCGTCAGGAGACCAAGCTCTATATTGACGACCAATATGATGCCGAGATGGACCGGGTCGATTCCATAACTTGCCGCTGCAGGTGCCAGCAACGGACCCATCAGCAGCGTCGCTGCGTTGGTCTCCATGAGCATACCTATCAATAGCAGCGCTACATTGATGACCAATAGGAATACGATGACACTATCGGTAACCATGGGAGCAAAAGCAGCAATCGACTGGGGAATCTGTTCCAGCACCAACGCGCGGTTGAATACGCTGGTGAAGGCGATAACGACCAGAATCGCCGCCGAACTGAGCGCGGCACGGGAAAAGATATCACTCAGATCACCAAATCGACCCGTCCTGCCGAGCAACATGACAAACAACGCATACATTGTGGCAACTGCCGCGGCCTCAGTCGGAGTAAAGACACCCGAGTAAATTCCGCCGAGTACAACGACGGGTAGCATCAATGCTGGGGCGGACCGGAACAGGATGGACGGCAGGCTTTTCGCGGCATCATCGCTTTTCGCTCCATTGCCACTGTGAGCATGTTCATGGCCAGAGGCCAGTACGCGACGCGTCATGAAAAAATGTACCGTCATGAATGCTATGACCATAAGAATGCCGGGCAGTATCGCAGCCAGAAACAATTGGGTAATCGACACACCGACGATCGATCCGTACAGAATGAGCGGAATTGACGGCGGGATCAGCACACCGAGCATTCCTGAGGCCGCATTCAACGCTGCGGTATAGCCCGGCGGGTAGCCCCGCCGCATCATTACGGGACCTACGGCGCCGCCGATAGCCGCGACGGTGGCGACTGATGAGCCGGTAATGGCTCCCATCATTGCGCTGGCGGCAATCATTACATGCCCCATCGGCGCCCGAAGCCATCCCAACAGTCGGTCACATACATCGATTAATTGCTTGATCAGGCCGCCGCGATTCATGACCTCCCCAGCAAGAATAAATAGAGGTATCGCCAGCAACGGGAAAGAGGAAACAGCGCCAAACGTCGTCGAGGGCAACACTGCCCAATCAATATTCCAGGTCTCGGCATTTGCAATGACGAGCAGGGGGAACGCAATGCCAATGGGGATTCCGATCAGCAGAAGTCCGAAGAGAATGAAGATACCGAACGTCATGCTTATTTCTCCTGGATGGCGGGCGCAAGGTCGATTACGGTACACCAGAGTTCAAGCACGGCATGAAAGATCACTAGCACCATTCCGGCAGGCAAGAAGAATAGTGGTATCGCGACCGGCGTTCCCATGGCGATCAGCTTTTCACCGGATAGCAGGGTATCGTAGAAAAAATTCCATCCGTAATACAGGTACACGGTGGCGAAAATGATCGATGCGATTCCGATCAGAAATCGGGCGACCAGGCGAAGCCGATGGCTTTTAGCCGACTTGAGAATATCGATCACAATATGGGTTCCCGTGTATGAGCACATTGCCATGCCAATAAAAGTCAGCGGCGCCATAGCGACAACGCCCCACTCACTAAAATTGGGAAAAGGCAGGTTGAAATAGCGCACCAGCACATTACTTGATATGGCGAGCAGCATCACGGCTAATGCCGTGATACATATCCATTTTTCAACACAATAGACTTTCCGTTCGAACTTGAATGGCCGTGCATTTATGTTCAGACAGCGATCCAAGGCAGGCGAAATCTCCATATATCCCTCTCTTGTTAGCTGTATCTTTCACAGGGAAATCGTGCCATCTTCATTTCGCCGCTTTCTTCCCAAACTTAGTTCGACCGCGCGCGTGCGACCTCCTCACGCAGAGCATTGATTCGCGCTTCTCCATACACGGGGGTCAACTCATCCCAGACCTGCTGGCCTATCTCGAAAAACGCCGCTAGCGCCTGCTCATTCGGATGCGTTATCTCAAGGCCGGCCTGCGCGAGCTTGGCCAGGTATTGATCGTTTATTTCGCGATTTTTCTGGATTTGGCGCTCACCGACTTCTTGCGCAGTTTCGAGCATGATCTGCTTATCTTCCTCCGAAAGTTCGGACCAAAGCTTGGCACTCGCATTGAACGTGCCGAATGCATACACATGCTTCAACGTGGTCATATATTCCTGCGTTTCGAACAGCTGCGATTCATAGGTAAGGGCAGCTCCATTGTCCTGACCATCTACCGTTCCCTGCTGAAGCGCTGTAAATAATTCCGGAAAAGGCATTACGACTGTTTGAGCGCCAGCAGCCTCGAAGAAACCTTTGATAGCCGCCGAACTCGGCACGCGCAATTTCAATCCCTCCAGGTCGTCGGGTGTTTCGATCGGATGCCGAGAGTTGGTAACGGCGCGGAATTCGAGTTCGTATAAGCCTAGTGTTTCAATGTCATGCTTGGCCAGCGTCTCGCGTATGGTCTTCTGGATAACACCATCGGGATTGTAGAAAATCGCATCGACCTGCTCGTAATCGGTCGCGATGAAAGGCAGGTAGTGAATGTCGAGTAAAGGATCGAGCCCGGCTAGCGATCCTGGCGTCAGCAATGCGAGATCAAGCGCCCCTCTGGCCAGGTCGCGCGCGTTCGCTTCCACTCCTCCCAACTGGCCATTGGGGAACAGCGTGATGACGATTCGCCCGTCGGTTCTCTCTTCGACCAACCTCGCGAACTCCTGGGCCGCCTGGTCGGCTGGACTATCAATGGCGGCATAGTGAGCCAGACGCAACTCCATGGTCTCGGCAGACGCGGCAGCCGCGGCAGCCGCGAACGCCAGCATGATACATGTAGCCAGCAGGACGGTGAATCTGTGTCGTATGGACATGATTTTCATGATCGTATCTCCTTACGTTTTGTTCTTGTGTGGTTAGATATGGTGGTTTCTTAAGAGACTGCATGCAGAACCTGGCCTACGACCGTATCCACCGGCTCGAATGTCCGATGCGCGATAAAAGAGGCTCGTTTCGGCTCACGCAGGTAATTCGATACGGCGTTGTAAGTGACGTATAAAATCCTGCGCGGGAGCGGCGTGATATTACCGGCCGAGCCGTGCACCGTATTACCATGAAACATCAGCACATCACCGGCTTTGCCGGATGCCGCCACAATATCGCTGCTTTTCTTGATCAGGCGCGCCACATCCCTGCGCTCCATCCAACGTCGACCGTTAACGTCCGGCGCTTCGATCATGCCTTCTCCATGGCTGCCCGGCACAAACATCAGCGCGCCATTATTCGGCGTGACGTCATCCAGCATAATGGCGATATTCATCCCCCGGGGCTCCGGCATGCCGTCATCGTAATGCCAGGTGACGAAATCCTGATGCCATGGGAAAGGATCGCCATCGAAGGCGACTTTCGGGTTGACTTTGAACTGGTGGATATACAGTTTTTCACCGATGATCTGCTCGACCGGTATCACAAGACGGCTGTCACGTGTCAGCGAACGGAATAACTCATTGTACTCGTGGCAACCGAAGGCGGTGCGCGGAGCGCCGTTCTTCTCGCGCCATACCTCCGAACGCTCGTGCTCGAAAATTGCCACCGACTCGGCACGTAGAGCATCGACTTCCTCTGCCGTGAATATATCGCGCACCACAAGGAAACCGTTGTCGTTGAACTCCTGTAACTGAGCAGCAGTTAGTTTCAATGTATCATCCTCTCTGTAATAAGAGCCGTCTCACGCAGCAGGGAAACCGTTTCCGCGTTATACTACGAATTTTTCGATGGCGGCCTTGAGTTCGGAGTGTGTGGCAGCGTAATCGCCGATCTCTATACCGGCCATGGCAGCCTCCCATCCCTGTTGCATACTACGCACACCCTCCGCGATACCGCCCGGGTGAGCGATGATTCCACCCCCGGCCAAGTGCAACAGGTCAATCGTATCGGTCCGCGCATACGTGTCTACCGCCGATCCGGCCCATTGGGCCGAAGAAACCGCCGGCATTACACGATAATCGCCATACAGTGGCGTCAGGCAATCGAGGATCGATTGGCTCACTTCCTCATCGCTCTGATAGAATTTGCTGCCGAGACCGCTCACGTGCAGGTGATCCACGCCGGCAAGGCGGCATATCTTCTGGTAGGCGGTGAAACCGATGCCAAGCATTGGGTAGCGAGCAAGCGCGCCGTACATTGCACGGTGACCATGAATGGGCAGTTCACAGTGCTGACGCAGGTAGGACAACCCAGCAAAACCCACGCTATTGATAGCAACCATCACACAAGTACCACCAGCATCGCGCACCAGGTCGTGGCCGCGCCGAAGGTCGTCGACATCGCCAGTGATATTGAAGGCATACATCATCTTCTTACCGGTCTTGTCGGCGGCACGGTTGATTTCGTCCATTACCACCGCGACACGCTCGGCCAGCGGCGCATAGGGCGCATTACCGTTGAGTTCGTCATCCTTGGCAAAATCGAGTCCCGCACAAGCCAGATCACGAATCAACGGACGTATTTCGTCCGGCATCAAGCCAATGCTCGGCTTGATGATGGTGCCGATAAGTGGTCGTCCATCGACACCCGCTAACCGTCGTGTTCCTTCGATGCCGAAGGCCGGCCCGGGATAGCGCTTTGCAAATGATGCCGGCAAATCCAGGTCGACCAACCGCAGCCCGGACACTTGTTGCAGTTCATAAAGGTTACCTGCGACGGTCGTCAGCAGATTCGGTATCGACGGACCGATATTGTGAAACGGGAAGGAAATGGTCACTTCGCCGCGTTCGTATCGCGAGGCTACGCGTGCTGAATGTGGCGCTGTGGCTCCTTCCAGGGAAGGAGCGGAGACCGCTCCCAGCGGCTTGATGCTAATGACCCGTGCGCCGTGACGATCCTTCAATGCTGCGGTTTCACCGGGCACAGCGACAAACGTGCCACACGACTGCTCGCCGGCAATCACCTCGGCGGCGTATTCCAATGAAAAAGCCGTTTCGATCAGGTAAGTAGCAACGACACGGTCCTGCAATAAAGCGTGCGCTTGCGCCGTGGCGCTTGACGCCTGGGCTTGAGTTTCTTCAACAAGCATATTTTTTGACCTCGGGTTGTTAGCCTCCTGCTAACGTATCCTATGAAGATCGATGCCCAAGATACAATTCACATTTTGTGCGGTAAGGTATGAGAAAAAGTCAAATCTAGTGGAAGATAGGGAGGGGCCAAACAGTATGACCGTCGCACGACCATCGCTGAATGCACTCCGAGCCTTCGAAACATCGGTCCGACTTGGCAATATGAGTCGCGCAGCGGACGAGCTCGGCGTCACCCCCAGCGCTATCAGCCGCCATATACAAAGCTTGGAAAGCATCTTTGGCGTGCCACTGTTGAAACGCCTGCCGCAATCGGTAATCGCGACTGATGAGGGCGCACGCATGGCGGCTAAACTATCGGACGGATTCAATCTGATCGAAGCTAGCGTGGCGCAGTTCAAGCCAGGCCCGCTAACGCTGTCATGCTCCGCCACTATCATGATGCACTGGCTGATACCTCGGCTGCGCCATTTCAAGCAAACGCACCCTAATGTGGATCTGCGGCTCAATGTAAACTACGCAGACATCGATCTTGTGCGCGAAGAGATCAGCCTGGCGATTCGCAACGACATGGTTCCACCGCCGCAGGATGTGATCGTCAAACATCTGATGAATGAAGAAATCGGCCTTGTATGCGCCCCTGGCTACCTGAAAGCGGCAGGACTGGAAGCTCGCCTGGAAGATTTGCCTAAGGCGCGCATTCTCGCCGCCAAGACGCGGCTCTTCGCATGGAATGATTGGCTTGAAACAATGGGGCGCCCAGAGATTGCATTGGCGCCACATGATATCTACGAGCACTTCTACCTGATGATCCAGGCAGCATCCTATGGGCTTGGCGTTGCCATCGCTCCACGTATGATCGTAGAGGATGAGATAAGCTCAGGACGGCTTGTCGCACCCTTCGGTTTCATCGCCGGCAAGTTCAATATCGTGTTGTGGATTGCACCGCATCTCAGGAAGTCGAAGGACTTGCAGGCGCTTGTGAAATGGACCATGCACGAAGTCGGCAATACGGACCGCGCCCTGCCAAATGCCAAAGGTAGGTGACCCGATACGTCCCGACGCTATCCGCCCAATGACTGCATGACGCTCATCATTACCGATACATGACCGAGATTCTCGACTCACTCGATGCGTGTCAGTTCGCTGTCGATCTCACGGTCTTACCGCTGCGTTCGCTTTTGCCGCCACCAGAGCTTTAGCCGTACAATGCGGCAAACGCCGCGATGCCCGATAAAAGGGGCGCGGCTTCGTTTATATGAACTCGAAGGAACGCCGGACTCATGCGCGCCAGTCAACTGTTGATCGCCACTCTCAAGGAAACGCCCGCCGATGCCGAGATCGTCAGCCACCAGCTGATGCTGCGCGCCGGCATGATCCGCCGCCTGACCTCGGGGCTGTATACCTGGCTGCCGACCGGCCTGCGCACATTGCGCAAGATCGAACGTATCGTGCGCGAGGAAATGAACCGCGCCGGCGCGCAGGAAGTGCTGATGCCGGCGGTACAGCCCGCCGAGCTGTGGCAGGAATCCGGCCGCTGGGAACAGTATGGCCCCGAGCTGCTGCGCCTCAAGGATCGTCATCAACGCGACTATTGCGTCGGCCCGACCCACGAGGAGGTGATCACCGACCTGGTGCGCCGCGAGGTCTCGAGCTACAAGCAGTTGCCGGCCAATTTCTATCAGGTCCAGACCAAGTTTCGCGACGAGATTCGCCCACGCTTCGGGGTGATGCGCTCGCGCGAATTCATCATGAAGGACGCCTACTCCTTCGATGTCGACGAGGCCGGCCTGCAACGCTCCTACCAGACGATGTATGACGCCTATGTGCGCATCTTCGATAGGCTGGGCCTGGATTATCGTCCGGTGCTGGCCGACAACGGCTCGATCGGCGGTACCGGCTCGCATGAGTTTCACGTCCTCGCCGACTCCGGCGAGGACGATATCGCCTTCTCCAGCGACTCCGACTACGCCGCCAACATCGAGAAGGCCGAGGCACTGCCCGCGCCGCTCGGCGAAGATGCTCAGCGCCCTGCACCCGGCGAAGGACTGCGCCTGGTCGATACACCCCATGCCAAA
Source organism: Modicisalibacter muralis (assembly GCF_900102945.1). Taxonomy (GTDB): domain Bacteria; phylum Pseudomonadota; class Gammaproteobacteria; order Pseudomonadales; family Halomonadaceae; genus Modicisalibacter; species Modicisalibacter muralis. Next base: position 111,293 of record NZ_FNGI01000006.1, read on the forward strand.
ACCATCGCCGCCCTGGTCGAGCAGCATGGTCTACCCATTGAGAAGACCCTCAAGACCCTGATGGTGCATGCCACCGAGGGTGGCCTGATCGCCCTGCTGGTGCGTGGCGATCATGAGTTGAACGAGGTCAAGGCGGAAAACCTGCCCGAGATCAAGGCGCCGCTGACCATGGCCAGTGAAGACGAGATTCGCGCCGTGGTCGGCGCCGGGCCCGGCTCGCTGGGACCGGTCAAGCTCGATATGCCGGTCATCATCGACCGCAGCGTGGCGTTGATGAGCGACTTCGGCGCTGGCGCCAACATCGACGGCAAGCACTATTTCGGCATCAATTGGGAACGCGATGTGGCGCTACCCAAGGTCGCCGACATTCGCAACGTGGTCGCGGGCGACCCCTCGCCGGACGGCAAGGGCACGCTTTCGATCAAGCGTGGCATCGAGGTCGGCCATGTCTTCCAGCTCGGCCAGAAATACAGCGAGGCGATGGATGCCACGGTGCTCGACGAGAACGGCCGAGCCGCCACCCTGTGGATGGGCTGCTACGGTATCGGCGTGACCCGTGTGGCCGCCGCCGCCATCGAACAGAACCACGATGCCAGCGGCATCATCTGGCCCAATGCCATCGCCCCGTTCGAGGTGGTGCTGGTGCCGATGAACGCGCACAAGTCCGAGCGCGTGCGCGAAACCGCCGAGCGCCTCTACGGCGAACTCAGCGCCCAGGGCATCGATGTCTTGCTCGACGATCGCGATACGCGCCCCGGCGTCAAGTTCGCCGACCAGGAGTTGATCGGCATACCCCATCGCGTGGTGATCGGCGATCGCAGCCTGGATAACGGCGAGCTGGAATACAAGGGCCGCCGCGACACCGACAACCGCATGATTCCCGCCGATGAGCTGATCGATTTTCTGCGTGAGCGCCTGCAAGGCTAATCGATGGGCCGCCACCTGGCTGGTGGCGGCCCTGCTGGCTACCCTGGCTGCGGACATGGCGCACGGCGCGGCGCGTGCACCCGACGAGGTGCCCGAAGCCTTGGTCGACACCCTGTCGGCCATGACCAGCCGTGCCGGCCTTTCAGCCCAGGCGGAACGGCCCAGTGCCTGGCTTGAAGCGATGCAACCGCGTCTCGCGCCCTTTCTCGACGAACCCGAAACTCGCCTGACGCTACTCCAACGAATCCGCCAGGAGGCCAGGCTGGCCGGGCTATCGCCGCAGATCGTGCTGGCGGTCATCCAGGTCGAGAGCGCCTTCCAGGCCGATGCGGTGTCGTCCGCCGGTGCCCTGGGGCTGATGCAGGTGATGCCGTTCTGGAAAAACGTCATCGGCCGCTCCGAGGACAATCTGCTCGACCCGCGCCTCAACCTGCGTTATGGCTGCACCATTCTTGCTTACTACCTGCAACGCGAGAACGGCGATCTGACCCGCGCGTTGGCACGCTACAACGGCAGCCTGGGCAAGACCTGGTATCCCGAGCGGGTGATGCGCGCATGGATCGAGCGTTGGTGGATCACTGGCAACGCGTAATCGAGTGCAGGCAACTTTTTCCAGCATCGCGTATCTTAATGCCAACCATGCGTATCGAAGTTTGAATCCTCTCTCGTCATATCAGGTACCGCCCGCATGATTCTCGCCACTTTGCGTCGCTGCCTGGGTCTATCGCTGCTCTGCCTGGCACTGGGCACGAGCCGTCTCGCCGGGCGTCTGTTGCACCCGTCCCGTCGCCGCCTCAGGCGCCTATCGGGGCACCAGCAAACCCGCTTGAGCGGGCTTCAGGCACGTTTGCTCAATTGGCAGACGCAACTACAGCCTCAGGATATCGATAAACTGACCGGTGTCGGCACCCGCCAGAGCGCCTTGCGTGAACTCGAAAGACTGGTCGACCACAATCAACCGTTCTCGCTGATCCGGCTGAGTGTCAATAACGTCAAGCAGATCAACGATACCCTGGGTCACGCTGTCGGCGATCAGCTGTTGGTGGCGCTGGCTCGACGCCTGATGCGCCTGGAGTTTCATCGTGGCCGCCTGTATCGGCTCGGCGGCGACGAGTTCGTGATGCTGGTGATTCCCCCCACCGCGCGCGAACGTCTTGCCGATCGGCTGCGTGAGCGCTTGTGCCAACCGTTGGAACTGGAAGGGACGACGCTGATTCCTTCGATCTCGATTTCCGATCTGCATTATCCGGAACATGGCCAGGAACCACTGCGCCTGCTGCGTCGCTCGGGCATTGCGCTAACCCTGGCACGCAAGGCCCGAGACGGCTATCACGGCTACCAGAGCGGGCTCGATCAACACCATGACCAGGAACGCATCATGCTTCGCGACCTGGTAAGTGCCGTTCGCGAGCAGCAGTTGCGGGTGGTTTATCAACCCAAGATTCGCATTGCCGATGGCCGCGTCGAGGGCTTCGAGGCGCTGCTACAGTGGCAGCACCCTTCCCTGGGCCTGCTGCAGCCCGACGAGTTCCTGCCATTGGCCACCCAGTCCGGGCACATGCCATTGCTCAGCGACTGGATGCTCGAACATGTCATCGGCCAGATGGCTGCATGGCAAGCACTCGGCAGGCCGCAGCACGTAGCGGTCAATTTGTCCGCTGCGGATCTCGAGGATGTGGATCTGGCCAAGCGCCTGGTCGGCTGGCTAAACAGGTACGGAGTCGATCAGCGACTGTTGATGCTGGAGGTTACCGAGCAGACCGTGATGCGCGACCCAGGGCTGGCGGCCCACTTGCTCGGCGAGCTTCGCGAACAAGGCTGTCAGGTGGCCATCGACGACTTCGGCACCGGCTACTCATCGCTGACCCAGCTACGCTGCCTGCCGCTGGACGTGCTCAAGATCGACAAGTCGTTCGTCATCGATCTGCCCCACCAACCCGAAGATGCGCTAATCGTCGATGCCAGTATCGATCTGGCGCATAAATTCGGCCTGCAGGTCATCGCCGAAGGCGTTGAAACCCCGCAACACCTGGCGCTACTGGCCCAAGCCGGTTGCGATCAGGCCCAGGGGTTTCTGATCTCGCGGGCGCTGGACGCCGAAAACGTGACGGCCTGGCTCGAGGAATACCAGAATCATCTGCTGGTAGTCTCCGCCCGGCCAAACGGCACGCTTGGCGGTTGAGCAGACGCCTGGCTGGTTACTCGTTGCGTCGCAGATGCTCGATCGGTATTTCCAGGCGCTGCTGACCTTGCAGCATGCTGAGCAGCACGATCGCGCGCTCCTCGCCCTTCTGGCTATCGAAGACCGCTTGCAGCGCGCGAAACGGCCCCTCGGTGATTTCGACGATTTCACCGGCACGAAAATACACGTTGGCCTGCTGCGCTGGCGCTTCGACACTCGCATTATCGCGCAGTATCTCGATCAGATCGTCGGCCACCGGCAGTGGTTCGTCGCCGAACCCGACCAGCTTGAGCACCCCCCGGGTCGAGCGAATCGGGCGCCAGTTACTATCCAGTCGATCGAGGCGGATGAACAGGTAATAGGGAAACAGCGGCTCGTCGAGCCAGCACAACTTGCCGCGACGTTTCTTCTGTACCTGAAGCACGGGATGAAAGACCTGGTAACCCTGGTTGTCCAAGTGTTCGGCGGCGCGAAAGGATTCGCCGCCCTTGCATTGGATCAGATACCAACGCGGGGTCGCATCGCCATTCAGAGGATCGCGGTTGTCGATTCGTTCATTCATAGCGCTCTGCTGTCCAATTGTTGATAGCCTTTCTCTCGCACCGTTCGAGTTACGTCCTGCTAGCGTGCAAAGCATTGATCTGTCTGGCACGAAGCACGTAAGTTAGCGCCTAGTCTATCATCGATGCCCGCGCGATTGACCGCGTCATGGCAATACACTGCCCACGCCAGGAGAACCGCCCTTTCATGACTCACTCCTCCGCGCATCGCTCATGGCGCGATGCCCTGGTCGTTTACCGACAGGCGCCGGTGATCGCCATGCTGTTTCTCGGCTTCTCCGCCGGGCTGCCTTTCCTGCTGGTGTTCTCGACGCTGACTGCCTGGCTACGCGACGTCAATGTCGAGGTCGCAGCCATCGGCTTTTTTTCCTGGGTCGGGATTCTCTACTCGATCAAATTTTTCTGGGCGCCGGTGGTCGACCGATTACCGTTGCCATTGTTGACGAGTGCCCTCGGCCAACGCCGCGGCTGGATGCTACTCGCCCAGGTGACCATCGCCACCGGCCTGGTTGGGCTGGCCCATACTAACCCGCTCGATGGCTTGGCGGCGGTCGCCGGTTTCGCCTTGCTGGTCGCGTTCGGCTCAGCGACCCAGGACATCGTCATCGATGCCTTTCGCATCGAATCCGCCGCCGAGGAAGTCCAGGCGGCGATGGCCTCGACCTATATCATCGGTTATCGCGGCGGCTTACTGGCCGCCGGCGCCGGGGCGCTGTACATCGCCGCGCTGGCATCCTGGTACTGGGCCTACCTGGCCATGGCGGCACTGGTTGGCGTGGGCATGCTGACGGTGCTGATGCGCCCCGAGCCACAACGCTCCTCACTCGGCGTGCAGTTGGCCCATGAGCCACGCGTACGGGCTTTTCTGCGCACGAGCCGGGGCCAACCGCGCGCCTGGCGGCACCTGGCGGCCTGGACCATCGGCGCGGTGGTTTGCCCCTTCACCGATTTTTTCGCCCGCCATGGACGCAAGGCGCTGTGGCTGCTGGTATTTGTGGGTATCTACCGGATCAGCGATCTGGCAATGGCGGCGATGGCCAACCCGCTGTATATCGATCTTGGCTTCACGCTGGCCGAGATCGCCAACGTGACCAAGCTGTTCGGCATCGCCATGAGTATTACCGGCGGCATCCTGGGCGGTGTGCTGGTGGTGCGCTACGGCATCGGCCCGATGCTGGTGGCCGGCGCGCTGATCGTGGCATTGACCAACCTGCTCTTCGCCGCGCTGGCGGTGATCGGAGACCAGATACCCATGTTGATAGTCACGATCATCGGCGACAACCTCGCCAATGGCCTGGCCAGCACGGTATTCATCGCGTTTCTTTCGAGCCTGACCTCGCGCGCCTATACCGCTACCCAATATGCCTTGTTCTCATCGCTGATGACGTTGCCCGGCAAGTTCATCGGCGGCTTCTCGGGGCTGGTGGTGGCCAGCCAAGGCTATATGGTGTTCTTCATAGTGGCTTCGCTACTCGGCCTGCCGGCGGTCTGGCTGGCCTGGCGCATCAGTCGCGATCGATCGCTGGTACCGGCCAACGAGCCCGCGACGGGCCAGGCCAAGGGCTAGCCGGCGCTCACAGGTCGCGGCGCTGCTCGGCCAACCACGCAAGCGCTCCCTGGGTCGTGGCCCACTGGTCGCGCATCAGGGCCCGGTACTGCCAGGCCTCGGCCTTGGTACCCGGCTCCGGCACCTCCAATGCAAGTGGCACCGGGCGCGGATTGTCGGCGCACATCATGGCGATCGCCTGGCTATTGAGCGCATGCACCGCACGCAGGGAATCCAGGGCCTCGTCGAGGCGTTCCAGGCGATACAGCGCCAGCACGCGCCCCATCAGCACGCCCAGTAGCGGCCCTTCGTCATTCGGCTCACGCTGGTAGCTCAGGGTCACGGCTTCTTCGTCGCGGCCCTCGCGCAGCAACTGGTCGAGCACCAGTTCGCGCAGGCCGAGGCTGTCCTGTTCGTCCAGTACCAGTAATCGCTCCGCCAGTTGGCGCGAGCGCCGGCGAGCGCCGCGCTCCATGCCGACCACCAGGGCCAGGCCGGTGCGCAGCAGCAGCGCATTGTCGGCCTCGTCCCAGGCGAAACGGCCACCCTCCTGCTCGAGCTGGCTGAGCCAACGCTCGAAGCGAATCGCCAACGGCTCGAAGAACGACTCGGCCATCCACGGCAGGCTGCCGAAGCGGCTGGCCAGCGCCATGGTCAGCGCCTGGACGACTTCGGGCGAATCCAGCCACTCGGGATGCGCGCAGACTTCACCCAGCCACTCGCCGGCATAGGGCCAGGGATCCTCCTTGAAACCCAAGGCGGCATCTTCATCCACCTCGACCTTGAAGGCCGATTGCCAGGCGGCGAACAGGGTATCCTCACGTGCGCTGGAGTGGTATTCCAGGCTGCCATCCTCGGCGTGGCGAAAGGTCAGGCGCGGTGCGCCGGACAGGGCCTCGAGCAATGCCTGAAGGCTGATCAGCGGTTCGGCCAGCGCTTCTTCGGAATTGACCATCTGCTCGGCGAGCGTGGCGCCGGGGTTGTCGGCCAGGTCGGCCAGAAATTGCAACTGGTCGGGATCGAGATCGCCCCGGCGCGCCAGCCGGCGGAACCAGAAGCGCGCCCGCTCGCCGGCTTCATCCGGGTGCCCTTCATGCAGCAACAGCATGGCCTCGATGTAGGCCAGCGTCGGCGAATCGGGCAACGTCTGCTGGGCGCGCACGAAGGCTTCGCGAGCGCTAGCCAGATCGTCGCTGTCGAGATGCATCAGGCACAGCCGTTCGAGCGCCACGCCGCGCAGAAACAGCGGTCCCTGGTCGAGAATCGCATCGAGCAATGCGGCCTTCTTGCGATGGAAGCCGCGCTCCTGGTAGATATCGATCAGCAATTCGAAGGCAGGCTCGGCCTGCTCCGGCAACCCGCTCCAGTCGGCAGCGTCGAACAGGGTCTCGAGGATTTGCTGGGCACGACCGCGCTGGCCACTCTCAGCCGCGATCAACCCAGCCTCGAGCAGCGACTGGGCGGGCGCCCGACCGCTGTCCAGTGCCGCTTTCAGGGTGTCGCCCTTCCATTCGCGTAGCGACAGCATCCACATCAGGTGCTCCGGTACCGGCCCCGGCAAGGTGACATCGCCACAACAATGTTTGGTCTTGCGCCCCGAATCGCACCAGCAGGGCTCGTTACGCCCCGGCCGCGCCAGGGGTTCGCAGGCGAAATCCAATCGCTCGAGCGGTGTCTGGTTCCATAACTCCGGCGCCAGCGCCTGGGCCAGCGCCAGGTTGCCGCCCAAGCGTCGGGCGCCCTCGCCACGCGCCCAAGCCATCAATGACGGGTAATGTTCATCGTCGCGGATCGCCGCCAGCGCGCCGCCAGCATAGCCCAGCAGCTGTTCCACCCACATCGCCAGCATCGCCACCCTCCCGCGTAAAAATCGCAACAGTCTAACATGCCGGCCCGATCACGCTCATCACATCTAGCGCAGCGCTTATGGCAAATGCTAGGTTACGACCTTGGCTAATGCCCAAGCCCTACCGCGTAAGGACCAACGACTTGCGACTGCCGTTTCTCCGCCCATCCACGACCACCGCCGAAACACCCCAGATTCGTCTGGAGCGCGAAGGGCGCGACGAGATTCGCCGCATCACCTCGGCGGTGGAAAAGGTGCCGTGGTCGGTCAACCTGCTGCAGATCCTGTGGACCGCCGGCCCGGTCACGCTGCTCGGCGCCTGGGGCGGTTATCTGCTCGGCTACGGCAAGGCACCCACCGCCGAGAACTATGTCTTTTTCATCTCCTATACGGTGATTACCGGCGCGGCGGGGATCATCGCCAATCTCGTCTATAACCTCACTGGCGGGCGCCGGGCGGAAAAGACCGCCGGCAAGATCGAGCGCGTCATCAAGAGCCTGCCCGAGCTGCTACTGGTGACGCGCAATCTGATCGTCGAGAGCCTGGAGGGCGATGCCCGGCGCCGCGAGGCCGCCGCCATGTTGCTGCGCAAGCAGGATCTATCGCCGGAAGGGGTCGAACTGGCCGCCATCGAATTGCTCGACGATCGTGATAGCGCGCGGATTCTCGCCCAGATCGATATCTATCGGCGCGTCGGCCTGCATGCGCGCATCCGCGACCTGATCGCACTGTATGGCGAAACCTTCGAGCCCCAGTTCGCCGAGTTGGCCGAACTGGCACCCAATGCCACTGCCCTGCTGCGCGAACGCTTCGAGGGTCAGGCGCCCAACCTGCGGCGTGGCGTAACCCGCGATGACAACTTCATCGAGCGTATTCTGGCCGCCATCGGCCAGAACGATGAATTGCTGATGACGCTACAGGACGTCGAGGAGATGCTGATCCTCGCCTTCGAGCTGATCAGCGGGCGCAAGATTCCCATGCTGACCTTCGAATACAAGGGTCGCTGGCGGCTGGCGCGAGCCTTCGATAGCCTCGAGGAAGCCCGCGCTCGCCACCGCATTGCCCAGGCCACCGGGTTGTCACGACTCAAGGCGTTGACCGCCTATCTTGCCGAGCAATCGGGCACCTTGGTCGAGGACGCCGCCGCCGGACTGCGCGCCGAGGTATTGCTCGAGCGCTCGCAGCAGGCCATGGACGCGCTCGCCGAGCAGACTCAGCATCTCGCCCAGGCCGTCGCCGCCGGCCAGAGTGACCGCCGTGGCGCGCTGCGCCGCAAGGCCGATCTGCTGAGCAATGCCATTCGACTCTACAAGGCCGCTTACAGCGCTTACGAGCAAGTCGGCCGCAGCCACGCCCAACTGCTCAAGATGTCGCAGCGCTGGGAAGCCATCAGCACCGACCTGAGCGATGAAAGCACAAGCCTGCGCCTCGGCCCTGGCCGTCGTGGCCTGCGTATCCGCGAGCATGTGATCGCGCTCGACGATGCCGCCAAGGCCGAGGTCTGCAAGCATTTGGCCAAACACCTCGCAACCGGCACCAGCGAGGAGCGGCATCTTCAGCACCATCAGCAACTCGAGCGCGACTCCCTGCTGACCGTCGGCGTCGATGCCGCCAAACGCCTGGCCATCGAAATCGCCCTGGCGCTGGAGCCGCATATTCAGCTCTCGCGACCCGAGGTCCAACGTGCCATCAATAGCTCGAATGCCGCCGACTTCGGCCAGATCGAACCCAACCTGTCGGCGGCGGCGAAGGCCGCGCTCGGCGCGGCGATGGTCAAGGAAATCGACGTCGATCTATCGCGTACCGCCGAATCACTAGCCCTGGCGCTGGTCCGCCACTATCGCGTCGAACTCGATCCCGCCGCCAAGGCGTTTCTCATCGATCAGTACGCGGCCCGCGAAGCCACCCTCAATATGCTTTCCAATTACCTGGCGAGCCATTCGCGCGGCGACACACGCAATGTCAGCTATTTGAGCCAGCGGCCACCCGCCGTCGGCGCGCCGCCGCGTGACTGGTATCGGGCGTTGGTCCAGGCACGCCGCGCGCTGAATTGATTGGCATCAGCGACCGATACTGTAAAAATACCCAGACCCAAAATCGGAACACTCCTTCATGCGCCTGATCATCGCCGAGAAACCCAGCCTAGCCCGGGCCATTGCCGATGCCCTGCCCGGCAGCGTGAGCCGTGAAGAAGGCGCACTGCGCGTCGGCGATACACGGGTCAGTTGGTGCCTCGGCCATCTGCTGGAACAGGCCGCCCCGGACGTCTACGATCCGCGCTATAAGCAGTGGCGTCTCGATCATCTGCCGATCGTCCCCGAGCGCTGGCGACTCACGCCCCGCCCCAAGGCACGCGGCCAGCTCAAGGTGCTGCGTGCCCTGTTCAAACAGGCAAGCGAGGTGGTACATGCCGGCGACCCGGATCGCGAGGGGCAATTGCTGGTCCAGGAGGTCATCGAGCATCTGGGCTGGCGCGGTCCGGTGTCGCGGCTGTTGATCAGCGATCTCAACCGCCCGGCGGTACACAAGGCCCTCGCGCAGATGCAGGATAACGCCGTTTATCAGACGCTATATCACGCCGCCGAAGCGCGTGCCCGCGCCGATTGGCTGTATGGCATCAACCTGTCACGCGCCTGGACGCTGACCGGCCGCCAGGCCGGGCATGACGGTGTGCTCTCGGTGGGGCGAGTGCAAACCCCGGTGCTGGGGCTGGTGGTACGCCGCGACCTCGATATCGCCCGCTTCGTGCCGCGCCCTTTTCATGTGCTATGGGCGGATTTCCAGGTTGCCCAGGGTATCGTGCGCGGCTGGTGGCAGCCCGGCGAGACGCATCCGCTGGACGATCAGGGGCGCCTGATGAAGCGCCAGCCTGCTGTTGATCTGGCCGCGCGACTGCCCGGCGCCGAAGGCCGGCTGACAAGCCTCGAGGCGCAAGACAAACGCCAGGCCGCCCCATTGCCGTATTCGCTGTCGGCGCTGCAGGTCGATGCCTCGCGGCGCTACAAGCTCTCGGCCAAGGTTGTGCTCGATATCTGCCAGTCGCTGTACGAACGCCACCGCCTGATCACCTATCCACGTTCCGATTGCCGCTACCTGCCCCAGGCGCATTGGGCCGAGGCCCGCGCGACGCTGGGCAATGCCTGCGCCAATGATCCGACGCTCGAGGAGTGGCTCGCCGATGCCGACTTCTCGCTGCGCTCCAAGGCCTGGAACGACAAGCAGGTCGGCGCTCACCATGCCTTGGCTCCCAGCGGCGCGACACCCGACTTCAGCCGTTTGTCGACTAGCGAAGCGAATATATTCCGATTGATTGCCCGCAACGTACTCGCCCAGTTCTACCCGGCGCTGCAAACCCGCGACGTCAAGGCGCAGTTCACGGTGCTCGACGAGCGCTTTCATGCCCAGGGTCGCGAGATTCTCGTCGCCGGCTGGAAGCCGCTGTTCGCCAGCCGTGACGACGCGCCGCCGTTGCCACCGCTGAGTGAAGGCGAAGCCGCCCGAGTCATCGACCAGGCGGTGGAGGACAAAGAGACACGCCCGCCGGAGCCGTTCACCGACGCCAGCCTGATCAAGGCGATGATGAACGTCGCTCGCTACGTCGAAGACCCAGCGGTCAAGCGCACCCTGCGCGATACCGACGGCCTGGGCACCGAGGCCACCCGCGCCAACATCATCGAAACGCTGCTCGATCGTCGCTATCTGGTACGCCAGGCAAGCGCCCTGCGTGCCACCCACACCGGTCAGGCGCTGATCGCGGCACTACCCGAGCCCGCCACCCGCCCCGAACGCACGGCGCTCTGGGAGCAACGGCTACGCGCTATCGCCGAAGGCAACGATCAGGCCGCGCCGTTTCTCGATGCCTTGATCGTCGATTTGCGCACGCTGCTGGCCAGCGCCGATGCCGAGCGCATGCGTCAGGCATTGGGCAGCGCCGAAGGATTCGAGGCCGCGCCCAAGCGGCGCGCTAACAAGAGTGGGGGCAAACGCAAGACGACACGCCGTCGCACCTCGGCATCGACCGCCAGGCGCGGTAGCTCGGGCTCATGATGTCGGGCGGCGACTGGCTGATCCTCGGCTCCGGCGCCCTGGGTCGTTTGCTGGCCACGCGACTAAGCGGGCAAGTGCCGATCGCGCTGGTCGGAAGAAAGGCCAGCACCCAACCACTGTCGTTGACGACGCCCGAAGGGGAAACCCTGGCCCACAAGGTGGCACGGATCACCACGAACCAGGCGCCAGCCCAACTCGGCGTGATTCATTTGACCACCAAGGCTTATGCCGCCGAGGCGGCACTCGATGAGCTCGCCGTCTGCATCGCTGATGAGACGCCGCTGGTGCTATGGCAAAACGGTTATCAAGTGCAGGAACCGCTAACGCGACGCTGGCCCGGCCCGGTACTCTGCGCAACGACAACCGAAGGCGCCTATACCCAAGGCGACGACGGCGTGGTACATGCCGGTCATGGCCACACCTTTATCGGTCATCTCGATGGTTGCCACCAGGATCTCGCCGCACGGATCGCCAGCCGCCTCACCAGCGCCGGTTTGAGCGCCGAGCCGTGCAGCAACATTCGCCAGCGGCTAGGGCATAAGCTCGCGATCAACGCGGCGATCAACCCACTCGTCGCACGCTTTCGCATTCGCAACGGCCAACTGCGCGACCGCCCTTTTCGGCCGATGGTCGACGCGGTCATCGCGGAAGTCACCGCCATCATGCACGCCGAAGGCATCGAAGCGCCTGAGAGCGGCTGGTCGGCAATGATCTGGAAGGTGATCGAAGGCACGGCCAGCAACCGCGCCTCGATGCTACAGGACGTACTCGCCAATCGACCCACCGAACGCGACGCCATCCTCGGCCCGCTGCTCGATGCGGCCATGCGCCACGGGCTCGATGTGCCGGTGCTGACGGCGCTGTATCGGGAAACGCCGGGGTAAGCTAGAAGCTAGAAGCTAGAAGCTAGAAGCTAGAAGCTAGAAGCTAGAAGCTAAGAATGATCTTGCCCCTAGGGTTTTTCTTCAAGGCGCGTAGCGCCGTTCTTCCAGCTTCCAGCCGCGTAGCGGCGCTCTTACAGCTTATAGCTGTCATTATCCCGTGTTACGTAGGCCGGCGGAGATCCCCGCCATGGTCACCATCAATGCCCGTGACAGCGCCGGGCTGATCGCCCCATCGGCATCGCGGTTACGCTGCAACAGCTCGGCCTGCAAGCCATGCAGCGGGTCGATATACGGATTGCGCACGTCGATGGCCTGGCGAATCAGCGGCGTTTTCTCGAGCAGCTCATGCTGATCGAGAATCTCCAGCAGGCTGCTTTCCAGGTGCTGTAGCCGCTCACGCAGTTGTTTACCGAGTGCCTTCAGCGAAGGCTCGTCGACCAGGCGATGCTCGTAGTAAGCGGCGATATCGACATCGGCCTTGGCCAGCAGCATCTCGAGCATGTCGAGGTAAGTGCCGAAAAACGGCCACTTGTCGCGCATTTCGCGTAGCCGCTCCAGGCCACCTTCCTCTTCCATGCGCGTGGCGAAGGCCTCGCCGCTGCCCAGCCAGGCCGGCAGCATCAGACGGGTCTGCGTCCAGGCGAATATCCATGGAATGGCGCGCAACGATTCGACGCCGCCTTCCTGGCGGCGCTTGGCGGGGCGTGATCCCAGTGGCAAGCGCCCCAGCGCGCCTTCCGGCGTCACCGCGCGAAAGTACGGCACGAAGTCCGGCGTCTCGCGTACCACGGTGACATAGGCGCTATGCCCGATATCGGCCAGACGATCCATTTCCTCGCGCCATTCGGGCTCCGGCGTGGGCGGCGGCAACAGCGTGGCCTCGAGCACCGCGCAGGCGTAGATTTCCATCGAACGCAGGGCGATATCCGGCTGACCGAACTTGAAACGGATCATCTCGCCCTGCTCGGTGACGCGCAGGCTGCCGTTCACCGAGCCCGGCGGCTGCGACAGAATCGCCGCGTGTGCCGGGCCACCACCACGCCCGACGGTGCCGCCCCGACCGTGAAACAGGGTCAGGCTGACGCCGTGGCGCTCACAGACTTCGACCAGGGTTTCCTGGGCACGATACTGCGCCCAGGCGGCGGCCAGTTGACCGGCATCCTTGGCGGAATCGGAATAGCCGATCATCACTTCCTGGCGATCGCCCGCCAAACGCCGATACCCCGGCAACGACAGCAACCGATCGATCGCTTCGCCGGATCGGTTGAGGTCGTCGAGCGTCTCGAACAGCGGCGCGATCGGCAGGCGAACGTCGCCACCGACTTCCTTCATCAGCAGCGCCACCGCCAACACATCGGAAGGCTGCCCGGCCATCGAGATGATATAGGTGCCCAACGCTTCGCGGTGCTCGCCGGCGATGGTACGAAACGTATCGAGAACCTCGCGAGTCTCGACGGAACATTCCCAACGCCGGGGAATCAATGGACGCTGGGAGGCCAATTCCTCGAGCAGAAACTCCTGACGCCGGGATTCATCCCACTCGTGATAGTGGCCCAGCCCCAGATACGCGGTGAGTTCGTCGAACACCTGACTATGACGGCTGGATTCCTGGCGGATATCGAGCTTGGTCAGCGTCACGCCGAACACTGCGACGCGGCGCAGTGTATCGAGTAGCACGCCGTTGGCGATGCCGTCGAGGCCGACGTCGCACAGCGAGCGATAACAGGCCAGCAGCGGCGCATAGAGTTGATCGCGGGTCTCGATGATCGGTCCGCCATCGTAGGACTTGCCATCCAGGCAGGCCTTGGCCCAGTCCCGCGTGGATTCGACGCGTGTCACCAGTCGCTTGAGCAACGCACGATAAGGCTCGGGCTCGTCACCGACGTCGGCTTTCAAGGCGCTATTGGCCTTCCACATCGACAGCTCGACCTTGAGTTGCTCGAGATCGCGCAGGTAGAGATCGGCGGCCATCCAGCGCCCCAGCAGCAACACCTCGCGGGTGACCTTGGCGGTAACGTTGGGATTGCCGTCACGATCGCCGCCCATCCACGAGGCGAAACGCAGCGGCGCGGCATCCAGCGGCAGTCGCTCGCCCGCAGCATCGAGCAGCAGGCTGTCGAGATCGCGGTGAAAATCGGGCACCGCCTGCCACAGCGAGTTCTCGATGACCGCGAAACCCCACTTGGCTTCGTCCACCGGGGTAGGCCGCTCGTGGCGAATCTCGTCGGTATGCCAGGCCTGGCTGATCAACTCCTGCAAACGACCATGCGCACGCGCAGCCTTTTCGGGGTAATCGACGGCGCCTTCCATGGCGGTCAGGCAATCGTCGATGGCGTCGTATTTCTGAATCAGCGTGCGGCGGATGACCTCGGTAGGATGCGCGGTGAGCACCAGTTCGACGCGCATGTTGGCCAGGGTCTCGACCAGTTGACGCGATTTGTGGCCGGTTTCGCGGATACGCTCGAACAGCTCGCCGAGCGCCGGCTGCGAGCCGGGCTTGTAATCTTCGACGCGGCGAAAACGCGCGCGGTAGTGTTGCTCGGCGATATTCGCCAGGTTGAGAAACTGGTTGAAGGCGCGGGTCACCGGTAGCAGGTCCTGATCCGGCAGGCCGCGCAGATAATTGATCAGTTCGCGTTGGGAGGCGCTACCATCCTGGCGACCGGTCTTGGCAAAGCCGCGGATCGTCTCGATCTTGTCGACGAAGCCGTCGCCCAGGTCGTCGGCGATAGTGCGGCCCAGGCTATCGCCCAATACCCGAACGTTGTCGCGCAGCGATTCGTGTAGGTCATGACTCATCAGACTCTCCTAGGCGTTATCTCGTTCGAGGCGTTTGGCAATATTCCAATGGCCGTCCATCTCTTCCAGGCTAGTCGCATCGGGCGTTCGTCCCTGCTCGGCCAGGGCGCGCTCGACATGCGTAAAGCGCCGTTCGAACTTGGCGTTAGTGGCGCGCAGCACCTGTTCGGGGTCGGCCTTGAGCCGGCGTGCCAGATTGACCACCGCGAACAGCAGATCGCCGACCTCTTCGCGGGCGTGTTCGCTATCGCCGGCATCCAACGCTTCTTCGACCTCGTCGAGCTCTTCACGAATCTTGGCCAGCACGCCGCGCGTATCGGGCCAGTCGAAACCCACCGAAGACGCCCGCTTGGTCAGCTTGGCCGCCCGCGCCAATGCCGGCAGCGTGCGCGGAATATCGGCGAGTATCGATGTCGCTTCGCGGGCGCTGCGCTCCTCGGCCTTGAGACTCTCCCAGCGCGTATTGACTTGAGCCGTCTCGACATCGGCGGCGCTCACGCCCTGGCGTCGCGAGGCCAGCGTGCCGTCGGGAAAAACATGCGGATGCCGGTCGATCATCTTGGCGGTCAGCGTATCGACCACGTCATGGAAATCGAAACGCCCCTCCTCACGGCCGAACTGACTGTAATAGACCACCTGAAACAGCAGGTCGCCGAGCTCGCCGGGCAGCTCATCGAAGGCGCGCCGTTCGATGGCGTCGGCCACTTCATAGGCTTCTTCGATGGTGTGCGGCACGATGCTGTCCCAATCCTGCTTGACGTCCCACGGACAACCCTGCTCGGTGTCGCGCAGTACCGCCATCAACGTCAGAAGATCGTCGAGGGTGTGACGTGTCGCGTGATTCATCCCTGTGCTCCGCTCTTTTTATCACTAGCGTGTTTACCACTGAATCTGGCGCCGCTGCGCAGTCGCTTGACGTCGATGACGTTGGGCAATTGCTGGATACGCGAGAAAACCCGCCCTAGCGATTCCAGACCGTCGACTTCGAGTGTGATCTTCAAGCGCGCGACGTTGTCGTCCCGGTCGGTAGCCGTATTCACCGACAGTACATTGACGCGATCGTTGCTGAGCACGTGCGTTACGTCGCGCAGCAGTCCCGAACGATCCCAGGCCTCGATCTCGACATCCACCGGGTATTGCGTCCGCGCTTGCGTGCCCCACTCCACGTCGACGATGCGTCCGGGTTCATCGGCGCGTAGCTGCAAAACATTAGGGCAATCCTGGCGATGGATGGTCACGCCGCGCCCTTGGGTGATGTAACCGATGATCTGCTCGCCGGGCACCGGGTGGCAGCAATTGGCCATGCTGGTCTTGAGATTGCCGACCCCCAGCACGGTGATACCCGCTCCCGGCGCCTTGCCGACATTGCGCTTGGGCTTGGTCAACAGGCGGTCGAGTTGTTCCTCGTCATCGGTATCGCCGAACAATTGCTGAGCCTGGTGCAGCACCTGGCCGATGCGCAGGTCATTGGCGCCGATGGCCGCGTACATGTCATCGGGGCTCTGGTAGTTGACCGCCTTGGCCAGCGTAGGCAGATCGAAACCTTCGAGGTCGAGACGACGGAACTCCTTCTCGAACAGCGCACGACCCTCTTCGAGATTGCGGTCACGCGCCTGATACTTGAACCAGGCCTGAATCTTGGAACGCGCCCGCGAGGTCTTGACGAAGCCCAGGTTAGGGTTGACCCAGTCGCGGCTCGGCCCACCCTTGGTGGCAGCAAGAATTTCGACTTGCTGGCCGGTCTTGAGCTGGTAGGTCAGCGGCACGATACGACCATCGACCTTGGCGCCCCGACAACGATGCCCAACCTCGGTATGCACGCGGTAGGCGAAATCGATGGGCGTGGCGATGCGCGGCAGGTCGATGACGTGGCCGTCGGGGGTGAACACGTAGATGCGATCCGGCGCTACGTCGTTGGACAACCCCTCCCTGATATCGCCGATGTCGCCGACTTCATCCTGCCACTCGAGCACCTGGCGCAACCAGGCGATCTTCTCCTCGTAGCCACGGCTCTTGCCGTTGACATCGTGACCCTTGTAGCGCCAATGCGCGCAGACCCCGAGTTCGGACTCCTCATGCATGGCGAAGGTGCGAATCTGAATCTCCAGCACCTTGCTCTCGGGGCCGACCAATGCCGTATGCAGCGACTGATAGCCGTTGCTCTTGGGATTGGCGATATAGTCGTCGAATTCGTTGGGCACATGGTGCCAGCGCGAGTGAACGACCCCCAGCGCGGTGTAGCAGTCGGCGACCGTAGGCACCAGAATGCGCACCGCGCGCACGTCATAGACCTGCGAGAAATTGATGTGCTTGCGCTTCATCTTGCGCCAGATCGAATAGATATGCTTGGCGCGGCCGTCGACGTCGTAGTGAGTGATGCCCTGCTGTTCGAGCAACCCCTCGAGGGTCGCAACCACCACCTGGATGTAGCGCTCGCGGTCGATGCGCTTCTCGGCGAGCAGCTCGGCGATGGCCTTGTAGTCGTCTTCGTGGAGATAGCGAAACGACAGATCCTCGAGCTCCCACTTGAGGTGGCCGACACCCAGCCGATGCGCCAGCGGCGCGTAGATATCGAAGACCTCACGGGCCACACGCAGGCGCTTGTCGCGCGGGGCGTCCTTGACCTGGCGCAGCGCGCAGGTGCGTTCGGCAATCTTGATCAACGCCACGCGCACGTCGTCGATCATCGTCACCAGCATCTTGCGCAGGTTGTCCTGCTGGTTGTGCTGGGACATGCCGTGACTGGGCGTCTGCTGCTGACTGATCGCGGCCATGTTGAGCACCCCATCGATCAGCCGCGCAACCTCAACGCCGAAGCGCTTTTCGACGCCTTCGACACTGATTCGCCCTTCGCGCACGGCGCGATAGAGCACCGCCGCCTCGAGGGTCTCCTGATCGAGCCTGAGCTCACCGAGGATATCGGCCATCTCCAGGCCGGTGCGAAAACTCGAATCATCCGCCAGCCAGGCGTTATGCGGTTTCTCGGCCCCGCGTGACAGGCGCTCGGCCAGCTCGCAGGCTGCGCGCATCTCATCGACATCACGCAGAGCGACATCGTCCTGCAGGCGTGCGAGCCATTGCTCGATATCGATCTCGCCCGTCTCGGTTATCGGTTGTTCTTCACGGACCTTGACCATGTCCTTGGGTTCCTCCCCTGCTAACCGCGCTCACGCTCGAACAGCAGCATGGATTCAAGATGGGCGGTCTGTACGAACATATCGGCGATAGCGGCATGCGTAATGCGATAGCCACCTTGCACGAGACATGCCGCATCCCGCGCCAGGGTCGCCGCATCGCAGGATACATACAGCACGCGCGGCGCCGTCCCCGCCCCGGTGCTCTCGGCCAGTGCGCGGCATACCGACTCGGCGCCGTCGCGGGGTGGATCGAGCACCACCAGATCGAACGGTTCGAGCAGCGGCGCGCGTGCCAGGTCGGCCTGGCGTGCCTGTATGTTGTGCAGATCGTTGCGCCTGGCATTGCTGGCCAGACGCTCGACCATTGCCTGACTGCCTTCCATGGCGACCACCTCGGCGACATGCGCTGCCAGCGCCAGCGTGAAATTGCCCACCCCGGCAAACAGATCCAATACCCGTTCGGCGCCAGTCAGCCGCAACCAATCGAGCGCGGTCGATACCAGCGCCTGATTGACCTCGGCATTGACCTGCAAGAAGTCGCCCGGAGCAAACTCCAGCGTTAGCTGTCGAGCCTCGCTCAACAGGGTATAGCGCAGCTCGGGCGCTCTTGAACAGCCGAGCCATCTCAGCGCGGGATTCTCGCGCCCCTCGAACAGCGCCAACCGGACGCCCTGTGCTTCGGCCCAGCCCTGCCAGGCGCGGGCATCTTCAGGGTTGGCGCGCAGTTGACGAACCACCACGGCGACGCCATCGTCGCCGTCGATGAGCTCGATATGGCCAACCTGGCGCGGCGCGGCCAACTCGCCGAGCCGTTGGCGCAGCGGTGCCAGCAGCGCGGCGAGTCGCGGCACCAGAATCGGGCACTCTTCGATATCGATCAGATGGTGACTACCGCGCGCGCGAAATCCCAGATGCGCTTGCCCCTTTGCATCGACCTTGACACCGAGCCGCGCGCGGCGCCGATAACCCCACGCCGAACCGGCCAGTATCGATGGCGGCGAGGCCAGCGCCACGCCCTGGCGGGCCAACTGATCGATCAGCACCTCACGCTTGTGGCGACGCTGACCCTCCAGCGCCAAGTGCTGCAAATCGCAGCCACCACAGTGAGTATAGTGAACACAGGCAGGCGTGACCCGCTCGGGCGAGGTTTGCAGCCATTCGCGGACGTGTGCTTCATCGAAACGCTTGCGGCTACGGTGCACGGCAACGCTGACCCGCTCGCCGGGTAGCGCCTGATCGACGAACAGCGTCTTGCCGGCGGCGTCGCGCGCTACGCCACGTCCATCGTGCGCCAGACGCAGAATCGACAGGCCCGCTCGCTCGTCACGCTCGTCCTCGGCACCGTTGTTGGCGGAAAGGGAACGCCGCGACGGCGTCCGCTCGGGACGCCGCTTGCCCAGCATGGCCATCTTAAACTCCGGGGGCGAACAGGCCGGTGGACAGGTAACGATCGCCCCGATCGCAGACGATGAACGCGATCACCGCGTTCTCGACCCGCTCGGCGACGCGCAATGCCCCGGCCAAGGCACCGCCCGACGAAACGCCGGCCAGGATGCCCTCTTCCCTGGCCAGCCGGCGCATATGCTCCTCGGCTTCGTGCTGGCCGATATCGAGTACGCTGTCGACACGCGACGCATCGAAGATACTCGGCAAGTAGGCCTCAGGCCAACGGCGGATACCGGCGATGCTTGCGCCGTCCTCGGGTTGCAGGCCGACGATCTGCACCTGGGGATTGCGCTCCTTGAGATAGCGCGACACGCCCATGATGGTGCCCGTGGTGCCCATCGAACTGACGAAATGGGTGATGGTGCCGTCGGTCTGCCGCCACAGCTCGGGGCCGGTGGTCCGGTAATGCGACAATGGATTGTCGGGATTGGCGAACTGGTTGAGTGGCTTGCCCTCGCCCCGGTCGATCATCGACTGGGCAAGATCGCGGGCGCCCTCCATGCCTTGTTGTTTGGTCACGGTTATCAGTTCGGCACCATAGGCGGCCATGGCGTGTTTGCGCTCGCTCGAGGCGCTGTCGGGCATGATCAGCACCATTCGATAGCCCTTGATGGCGGCGGCCATGGCCAGCGCAATGCCGGTGTTACCCGAGGTCGCTTCGATCAGCGTATCGCCAGGTACGATTTCACCGCGCGCCTCGGCTTCACCGATCATCGACAGCGCCGGGCGATCCTTGACCGATCCGGCCGGGTTATTGCCTTCCAGCTTGGCCAACAAGGTATTGTTGCGCCCGGCGTCGATGCGTTGCAGGCGAGCCAACGGCGTGTTGCCGACCATGTCTTCGAGGGTGGGAAATTGCATGAGACCTTTCCTTACTGGCCCGACGCCCCACTCGCAGGCGTCGAATGAAATGACCGATGCGTCGCAGAGTTAATCCCGCATTATATCCTCGCCGACCCTTACTGGACAGGTGAGCCCCCCTGCTGTGGCATACTGGCACTCTCGATCATCGTCGCCGGACGTCGCCATGTCGTTGAAGTTTCGCCTGTTTCCCCTATTACTGGGCACGCCGCTCATGCTGCTGTCGATCGGTGCCATCTATCTGCTGGCACAGGCACAGGCAAACCATGTCTTGGCGTGGCCGGTCATCGCGCTACTGCTGTCGGTACTGGTGGCATTGGTAGTGACATACACCGCACAGCGGCGCCTGTTCATGGCACTGGAGGCGCAACGGCAAGCGCTTCTCCGCTTCGCCAGCGGTGATTATGGCTACCGCCCGGATGATCGAGCGCCCCGCGAGCTCGTCGCGTTCTCCAACGCGATGGATGCGCTCGGCAGGCATCTGCAGCACGCCCGCGAGAATACCCGGCAACAGATCGAGTGGACCACGCGAGAGTTGCAGGAATCGATGGAAACCATCGAGGTCAAGAACGTCGAACTGGACATGGCACGCCGCCGGGCATTGCAGGGCAACCGCAGCAAGTCGGAATTTCTCGCCAACATGAGCCATGAGATTCGCACACCGCTGAATGGCATCATTGGCTTTTGTCGTTTATTGGGTCGCAGCCATCTGGATAGTCGTCAGCGCGAGTGGCTGAGCCACGTCGAAACGGCATCGAACAACCTGTTGACGCTGATCAATGGCATTCTCGATGTTTCCAAGATCGAAGCCGGCAAGCTCGAACTGGAATCGGTCACCCTCGACATGGTGACACTGGTCGATGAAGTGCTGGTATTGCTGGCGCCCACCTCGCAGCAGAAGGGGCTACAACTGCTGGGGCTGGTCTACGACGATGTGCCCGCCGAACTGCTTGGCGATCCACTGCGCATCAAGCAGGTGCTGACCAATCTCGTGCATAACGCGATCAAGTTCACCGAGCGTGGCGATGTGATCGTCAGAGTGTTCGTCATCGACACCCAGGACGGTGAAACGACGCTGCGCGTCAAGGTCAGCGATACTGGCATCGGCCTTTCTCCCGAGGTACAAAAGCAGCTATTCCAGCCTTTCAATCAGGGCTCCGCCAACCGCTCGCGTCAATACGGCGGGTCGGGGCTGGGGCTGACGATCTGCAAACAGCTAGTGGAGCAGATGGGCGGCGAGATCAGCGTCGTAAGCCAGGCCGGACAGGGCGCCACCTTCAGCTTTACCTTGCCGCTGCTCGGCCCGACACCTCCCGGTGAACGCACGGCGGAACTGCAACTACCCGAACCAGGCATTGCGCTCTGTGAACGCCACAAACCAACGCGCCAGGCACTCAGCCACCTACTCGACAACTGGGGAGCACAGGTGCGAATCGTCGACGAGAAACAGCTTGGCGAGGGCTTCCCCTCGCCTCCCGAGCTGCTGATCGTCGCCCTCGATAACGACGACCTGCAGCCATCCGCGCTGGCACGCTGGGGCCTTCATCTGGCCAGCCTGAGCTGCCCGATCGTGGTCCTGGTCAACGGCAACTCCTACGATCTCGACGATTCGATGCTGCCAGGCGCCAGTGAGATTCTTTACAAGCCGGTCACCCGCGCCCAGTTGGCCCGCACGGTAAGGCAGCAGTTGGAGGGTAACGACGAGCCGGCCGCGCGGAAAGCCGCGACCCAGTCACACCCAGGCGATCGGCCCCGCGTACTGGTGGTCGACGATGTCGCCTCCAATCGGCTACTGATCGGTGAGTTACTGGCACGCCAAGGCATTGCGTCAGTGCTGGCCGAAAGCGGCGAGCAAGCATTGGCGCTGGCCGACGACGAGGCCGTCGACCTGGTCATGATGGACATTCGCATGCCCGGCATGAGCGGGGTCGAAACCTTGCGCCGGCTACGCCGTTTAGATGGCGCCTGGGCCCACTGCCCGATCGTCGCGCTCACCGCTCATGCGCTCGAGGACGAGGCGCGGGCGCTGCTCGATGCAGGCATGCAGCAGGTACTCACCAAGCCAATCGACGAGCATGACCTGGCACGAGTGCTGGAGGATTATCTTGGCCTGCCTTCAGCCGAGGCGATCTACCGGGCGGACGACCTGCCGGTTGTCGATAGGCTATTGGGGCAGGCCACGGCCGGTGGTTCCGCGAGCTTGGCCAATGATGTGCTCGCGCTGCTATTGGATGGCCTCGACAACAGCGAAGCCGCGATTCGCCAGGCCCGTGCCGGCGGCGATCCAGGCGCCCTGCTCGATGCAGTGCATCATCTCAACGGCGCCTGTCGTTACTGTGGCGTTCCTCAACTGACCATGCTCGTCGACACACTGGAGACCCGCCTGCGAACACAGGAAAGCGGCAATATCGATGCAATGCTCGAGGCTATTTTCGACGCCATTCAGCGCCTACGTGACTGGTCGGACGAGCGCGATCAATCGCAGCAACCACCTGCCTCGTCATGATCATGCTCGTCGAGTGACGCCACGAAACCGGCTTCCTGGCCAGCGATGATCAACCGCTTCATCTCGGCCACCGCCTCCTTTAGCCCCACGAACAGCGCACGAGCGACGATTGCATGGCCGATGTTGAGTTCATGCAGGCCGGGAATCGCGGCGATGGCCTCGACATTGTGATAATGCAGGCCATGGCCGGCGTTGACGATCAGCCCCAGTTCGCCGGCCAGTTCGGCGGCGGCGGCAATCCGGGCATGTTCGATCCGCGCCGCTTCACCATGCGCCTCGGCGTAAGCGCCGGTATGCAGTTCGACGACTGACGCGCCGGCCTTGCCGGCCGCACGAATCTGCTCGGGGTCGGGGTCGACGAATAACGATACCTCACAGCCGGCAGCGGCCAGCCGCCGGCAAGCGCCGGCGATAGCCTCGTGCCCAGCAACCACATCGAGCCCACCCTCGGTGGTCAGTTCCTCGCGCTTCTCCGGCACCAGGCAGACATGCGCCGGGCGCAGTTCCTCGGCGATCGCGATCATTTCCTCGGTAACCGCCATTTCGAAATTCATGCGCGTATTGAGCACCTCGGCCAGCAGGCGCACGTCACGCTCCTGAATATGCCGGCGATCCTCGCGCAGGTGCACGGTGATACCATCGGCTCCGGCTTCCTCGGCAAGCAGCGCCGCCTGGATCGGGTCCGGGTAGCGGGTGCCGCGAAGCTGGCGCAGGGTGGCGACATGATCGATGTTGACGCCGAGCAGAATTCGAGGAGGATGCATGGCTTTCTCTTGGGTAGGGGGAATCAGAAGATAGAGTAAAGACGGAAGACGGAAGACGGAAGACGGAAGACGGAAGACCAGGGTATCGGCTTTTCTTCCCTCTTCAAGTGGCGAAGTCACGTCTTACTTCTCCGGGCGCAGCTCGGTGCGGCGGCGGGCCGCCAATCGCTGCATCAATTGCCGTGAACGCAGCGGAGCCGTTCCCAGCAGTGGCGCCAGCGCCGCGCGTGACAGCGACTTGGCGACCCCGGCTAGCCCCGGCTGCGTCCAATCGCCCTGGGCCAGCAAGCGCAAGGTTCGCCCGTCCACGCCCTGCCCCTGGGGCGCCAGCGTAAAGCGTCGGTTCTCGGCACGATAGACATAGCGTCCCTGGGGGTCCAACTCGCGCTCGTCGGCATCGAGAAAGATCGGTTCGGCATCCAGCGCCTCGAGCACCGCCACTTCCAGGCGCCGCAGCGCCGATGCGCGACGCTCGGGATTGGGCAACGCATCGAACAGCGCGGTGTAGAACGCGAAAACCTCGCCAACCGGTAACAAGGGCGGCAGCACCCGAGTCAGTAACTCATTGGCGTACAGGCCGCACAACAAGCCCTCGCCGGCCAGCAGCGCCGCCGAGCCGCTCGACTCCATCAGTCGTAGACGCTTGAGCTCAGCCGTGCCGATCCAGGTCACATGTAGCGGCGCAAAAGGCTGCAACCGCGCACGCGACTTGCTACCGGCACGCTGCACGCCCTGCGCCACGGCGCTCACCCTGCCATGATCCAGGGTGATCAGCTCGACCAACGCGCTGGTCTCGCGATAGGGGCGCTTATGCAGCAGATAGGCCGGCTGGGGTTGCATGCTCAATCCAGGTCGTAGCCCAGGCTCTTCAGTGCGCGCTCATCGTCGGACCAGCCGCGCTTGACCTTGACCCACAAGTTGAGCATGACCTTGGCGCCGAAGGCCTTTTCCATGTCGAGCCGCGCTTCGCGACCGATGTTCTTGATGCGCTCGCCGTTTTCACCGATTAGAATTTTCTTCTGACCCTGGCGCTCGACCAGCATCAGCGCACTGATATGCACGATACGCCCCTCGTCGCGAAACTCCTCGATCTCGACGGTCATCTGGTACGGCAATTCGTCACCCAGTTGCCGCGTGACCTTCTCGCGTACCAGCTCGGCGGCCAGGAAGCGCTGGCTGCGGTCGGTGATCTGGTCATCGGGAAAGTAATGAATGCTTTGCGGCAGATGCTTGGCCACCTCGGCTTCCAGCTCGGCCACGTTGGTGCCGTTCTTGGCCGAGATCGGCAGGATAGCGGCAAACTCGCGTTTATCTTGCAGCGCGGCCAGCCAGGGCAACAGTCCGGCCTTGTCCTCGATTCGATCGACCTTATTCACCGCCAGGATGACCGGCGCCTTGACGTGGGTAAGCTTTTCCAGCACTACGTCGTCTTCCTCGGTCCAGCGGCTACGATCGACGAGAAACACCACGCAGTCGACATCGCGCAACGCCTGGCTGGCGGCCTGGTTCATGAAGCGATTGATCGCCTTGTTGCGATCCTTGCCCATGATATGCATGCCCGGCGTATCGACGTAGATGAACTGGGCATCATTCTCGGTCTTGATGCCCTGCACCTGATGCCGAGTGGTCTGCGGGCGCCGCGAGGTGATCGAAATCTTCTGGCCGAGAATACGATTCATCAGCGTCGACTTGCCGACATTGGGCCGCCCGACGATGGCGACGAAACCGCACGTCTGACTCATCAACGCTCTCCTCGTGGCTCGAGCAGCGCCAGCGCCTGCTCGGCGGCTTGCTGCTCGGCATGACGACGGCTGGCACCGACGCCGATGGTGTGCTCATTGATCATTTCCACATGGCACTCCACGGTAAACGTCTGGTCATGGGCCTCGCCCTCGACGGCGACCACCGCATAGCGCGGCAGCGGCGCCTGGCGAGATTGTAGAAATTCCTGAAGCCGGGTCTTGGGGTCCTTCTGGGTATCCTGAAGATCGATCGCTTCCAGGCGAGTGCCATACCATGACAGCACGCGCGCCTTGACCGCATCCATGCCCGCATCCAGGTAGATGGCGCCGATCACCGCCTCGACCCCGTCGGCGAGAATCGAATCGCGCCGATAGCCGCCACTCTTCATTTCTCCCGAGCCGAGGCGTAGATGCTCGCCGAGTGAGAATTCACGCCCCAGCTCCGCCAAGGTCTGGCCCTTGACCAGCCGCGCGCGTAGCCGCGAAAGCTGGCCCTCGCGCGCCTGCGGAAAGCGCTGAAAGAGCGCCTCGCCGATCACGAAGTTGACGATGGAATCGCCGAGAAACTCCAGGCGCTCGTTATTATCGCCACCGTAGCTGCGGTGGGTTAGTGCCAGTTCCAGCAGGCTCGGATCGCGGAATGAATGGCCGATCCGACGGCTGAAGGCGGTTTGCGTGGTACTCACGAATCTCCTGCTCTTGATAGGGAATCACTGTATACATGCCTACGCGGGCTCGGCGCCCCCAACGAATTACTTCGTTGCGCGGTACCCGAAGACTCACCTAACCTCATGTTATGTCTCGTCTTCTGTGTTCCGTGCGTCTCGTAACGTAGCGACGCCCGCATCATTTCGCTCGGCTATTTATTCAGCAATCCCATAGGTCTTGAGGGCGCTTCAAGCCCAAATATAGTCAATCGATCAGGCGTACCGAAGTGAAACTCGGCAGCCCGCCTTCCCAGTGCATCCACACCGCGAAAGCCTGGCCGACGATGTTCTCTTTCGGCACGAATCCCCAGTAGCGGCTGTCGTTGGAATGATCGCGGTTGTCGCCCATCATGAAATAATGGCCTTCCGGCACCACCACCTCGCGCATATAGGGGCCGGGGTCGTTCGGGCTGTTGTAGATGGTGTGGGCTTCGCCATCGAAAACCTCGCGAAACTTCGCCTCGCCCGGCGCCGTTTCCGGGTTGGCGTCGATCAACTCCTTGGGCACCGGCTCGCCGTTGATGTAGAGCTGCTTGCCCTCGTAACGGATATGATCGCCAGGCAGGCCGATCACTCGTTTGATGAAGTTGACCGAAGGTTCCTGCGGAAAACGGAAAACCATCACGTCGCCGCGCTCGGGTTTGCCGAAATCGACGATTTCGGTATCGATCACCGGCAGGCGTAACCCGTAAGTGAATTTGTTGACCAGAATGAAGTCACCGACTTCCAGGGTCGGACGCATCGATCCCGAGGGGATCTGGAACGGCTCGACCAGAAAGCTGCGCAGCAGCAGTACGACCAGCAATACCGGAAAGAACGAGCGCGCATAATCGACCGGCCAGGGCTCTTTGGACAGCTTGTGGCGCGCATCGTGACCCAGCGTGGAACCCGCGCCAGCCTCGGCCGTCGCGACCCTGGCCCGCCGATTACGCCGCCACCAGATGACATCGAGCAGCCAGATCAATCCCGTGACGGCGACGGCCACCACCAGCAGAAGCGAAAAATCCATGCGTAGGGTTCCTAGTCGTTCACCTTGAGTACCGCGAGGAAGGCATCCTGAGGTATTTCCACCTTACCTACCTGCTTCATGCGTTTCTTACCCGCTTTCTGTTTTTCAAGCAGTTTCTTCTTGCGCGACACATCGCCACCGTAGCACTTGGCAGTGACGTTCTTGCGCAGCGCCTTGACCGTCGAGCGAGCGACCACCTGACCCCCGATCGCCGCCTGAATGGCGACATCGAACATCTGGCGTGGAATCAACTCCTTCATCTTCTCGACCAACGAGCGGCCACGACCATGCGCATGATCGCGGTGGATAATCGCCGCCAGCGCATCGACCTTGTCGCCATTGATCAACACATCCAGGCGCACCAGCTTGGCCGCCTGAAAACGCTCGAAGCTGTAATCCAGCGAGGCATAACCGCGTGAGATCGACTTCAGGCGATCGAAGAAATCCATCACCACTTCGCTCATCGGCAACTCGTAAGCCAACTGAATCTGGTTGCCGAGAAATTGCATGTCGAGCTGCGTGCCACGACGCAGTTCGCATTCGGTGATCACGTTGCCGACGAACTCCTGCGGTACCAGGATATTGGCCCTGACGATGGGCTCGCGCATTTCATCGACATTGGCCATATCGGGCAATTTGGACGGGTTGGCCACGTAGCGAATCTCGCCATTGTCCATTGCCAGTTCGTAGACTACGGTCGGCGCCGTGGTCAGCAGGTCCAGGCCGTACTCGCGCTCGAGACGCTCCTGGACGATTTCCATGTGCAGCGTGCCGAGGAAGCCGACCCGGAAACCGAAGCCCAGCGCATCGGAGTTCTCCGGTTCGTAGTCGAGCGAGGCATCGTTGAGCGCCAGCTTCTCCAGCGCATCGCGAAAGTCCTCGTAATCGTCGGCGCTGATCGTGAACATACCGGCATAGACCTGCGGCTTGACCTTCTGGAAGCCAGGCAATCGCGGTACATCCGGGGTCTTGGCATGGGTGATGGTATCGCCCACCGGGGCGCCGTGAATGTCCTTGATACCGGCAACTACGAAGCCCACTTCGCCGGCACGCAGGATGCCCGTTTGCTGACGCTTGGGGGTGAAGATGCCGACTTCGGTCGCTTCCCAATCGCGCCCGGTGGACTTCATGCGAATCTTGTCGCCTTTTTTCAGCGTACCGTCGAACAGCCTGACCAACGACACCACGCCCAGGTAGTTGTCGAACCAGGAGTCGACGATCAACGCCTGCAGTGGCGCGTTGACATCGCCTTGGGGTGGAGGTATGTCGCGCACCAGGCGTTCGAGCAAGCCCTCCATGCCGACCCCGGTCTTGGCCGACACCTGGCAGGCATCGACGGCATCGAGACCGATGATTTCCTCGATCTCCTGGGCTACTCGATCGGGATCGGCCTGCGGCAGGTCGATCTTGTTGAGCACCGGCAGCACTTCGAGATTCTGGGCAATCGCGGTATAGCAGTTGGCGACCGATTGCGCCTCGACGCCTTGCGCGGCGTCAACCACCAGCAGTGCACCCTCGCAGGCGTATAGCGAGCGCGATACTTCATAGGAGAAATCGACATGGCCTGGCGTATCGATGAAGTTGAGCTGATAGATATCGCCGTCGTCGGCCTTGTAATCCAGCGTCACCGATTGGGCCTTGATGGTGATGCCACGCTCACGCTCGATATCCATCGAGTCGAGCACCTGTTCCTTGAGTTCGCGCTCGGTCAGGCCGCCACACAGTTGGATGATACGATCGGCCAGGGTGGATTTGCCGTGATCGATGTGGGCAATGATCGAGAAATTTCGAATATGCTTGATTCGACCGGGGCTTGCGTTGTCTGTCATTAAGCTAGGACCGCCATGCTGATTGCACGCCCGTGCCGTGGATGGGCGTACCGAGGGGAAATTTGCGGCCATTGTACCGACAAGCCCGCGCCAAGGACAGCAAGGCCATACTCGGCGCGGTTGACGTTCGATCCAGCATTAGCTGTTGCACGCTGATACGTAAGACGGCATCTACTGAAAGATCACACTTAGTGGACTGCCAGGAGGCGTCGATCCTTTCGGGAACGACTCGATAACGCCTCCAGCGGAGGTCAAAATAAAGTCTGGAGGTATCTACGGAATCCAGGGCGATTCACTGCACTTGAAACCGCTATCTCGTTTCGGTCAACTGAGCTCATCCCTTTGAGCGCTTAGCGCCAGGTAGCGGCCCGGTGGACATGCTGGGCATTACACTGTCGCGCCGTACCAGCACGTGAAACAGTGCCGCCGCCAAGTGCAACTGAACGATTAAAAACAGCGTGTAAGCGAGCCAGGTATGCATGAAACGCAGCGTGCTATAAAGCCCTGGCGAAGCCTCGACCAATGCCGGTAGCGTGACACCATCGAACAATATCACTGGATAGCCACCGGCCGACTCCATCGTCCAGCCGATCAGCGGCATCGCCAACATCAAGGCATAGAGCGCCAGATGTGACAGCTTGGCTGCCAGTCTTTGCCATAGTGGCAGATCGCTCGGCAGCGGCGGCGTGCCATGTGCCCAACGCACGCCGATGCGCACGATCACTAGCAGCAGAATGGTAATGCCTAGCGGTTTATGCAGCTGCAATAGCCAGGCATGCCGTTCGGAAACCGTGGCGACCATGCCAGCCCCCACAAACAACATGGTGATGACCATCAGCGCCATCAGCCAGTGAAGCACTCGAGCGATCAGGGAAAAGCCCGCTTGGTGATGCATGGAATTCCTCATGATTGCGTCTCCTGGCTGTCATCATGTGCATCATCCGTCGATGCGCTGGAAGGCGGTTGCTCGGCTTGTTCGCGAGCGCGCCGGTTGAAGGATTCGGAGTAGGTAGCGGAGCGCGCGCTTAGCAGCGGGTCATCGGAGCCTTCGATACCCTCGGGTAGAATCAGCGGATCGTAATTGATGTCGCGACAAGCACCATGTTCCTGATCCTGCATGCGTTTGATGGTCAGCGTGCCAGAATCGACCTTGCGCCGAGAATCCGGCCACTGTTTAGTGGCGTCATCCGTCGGATCGCCGGGGCCGGCAACCGTCACCACGAGATGCCAACGCAACGGCCCCTGCTCGAGACGCGCTTGTAACTCCGAATAGAGGAAATCGGGATTTTTTAACTGGGCATCGCGGATTGGCGTGAATGGCGCTTCCGGCACTAACCCCCAACGCACGACCTGAACGTTGCCGCTGGCATCAATGAAGCGGAAGGCATTCAGGCTGTTATAGGCGAGATTGGCATAGCTAGACGATCGTTGGGCGGTTTTTGCCCAGTCGCGAAACGCTTGGGTTTCCGGATGCGCGGCGAAGAAGGCAGCTATTTTCCGTGGATCGGGCTTACCGGTTTCGGGATCAGGCTTTGACGCCTCGAGTTTCTCGTAGAACGCTTGCGGTGTGGACACGGAAAAAACCGGCATCGCGTTCATCGCGGTGCGCCACTCCTCGCCTCCTGGTAGTGAAAAACGTAACGCAAAGCTACGCACCAGCGGCTTGCCATCGGCAATTACAGGATTGGGCCCGGGAACTGCCAGGCGTCCAACCACCGGCACCCGGCGACCACGCTCGAACACACTGGCTCGAGACAATCCTGTGGCATTGCCATTACTGACGAACTCACCACTGACACAGATTCCCTTGGCGTGGTTGCGCCGGTACCCCTCGTGAATGCCGGCATTGGCTTCGAAAGTGTTGATAATACGATCCGGTGTCAGCCGCTGAGGGTCCAGCCAGCCAGAAACATAAGCGAAGGCCGTTGCCATAATGATCAGCGCTACCGCGATGGAGCCCAAGCGCAAGAAAAGATACGGCGGTTTGGAGAGTTTACGTGTCATAAGGTTTCCTTGGGGCACCGCTGTCAGCGAGAGCGGCTAAGCAACGGCAGTGCGGCGCCGGAGTCATGCACGCTCGACTACCCAGCACCATGGAACCGGTATGACGTGCAACTTGGTGGATTATTCCCACCATCATCAAAAACAACGATCTCGACAAATCCTGTCGCATGGAGGGAATAATCACTGTCAGTACACGTCTGACAGTGACATGCAACGCACGACTTGCAGCTAACGGTCCCAATGAGAACCGCCATGTCTACGCTCGATGATAATCAGCTACGCGAATTACTGCCTCGTTTGCGACGCTTCGCCTTGTCGCTGACCCAGGATCATGCCAACGCCGACGACCTTGTTCAGGCAACCTTGGAAAAAGCGCTAAGTAGCTGGCAGCAACGCCATACCGATGGCGATCTGCGCGCTTGGCTGTTTTCGATTCTCTATCGCCGGTTCATCGATAGCCGGCGGCGCTCGAAACGCTACGCTCGTTTGTTGGAACTGTTTACCGGCGATTCGCCGACCAGCCCCTCGGCAGAGGACATCGCCGTCGCTCATTCGGCGCTGGATGCCTTCGAGCAGTTACCTGCCGAACAACGCGCACTATTAATGCTAGTCTCGGTTGAAGGGCTGAGCTATCGCGAGATCAGTGACACGCTGAACATTCCCATGGGCACGGTAATGTCGCGCATCTCGCGGGCTCGCAAGGCGATGCGTGCACTAGGCGAAGGCGAGTATCATGTAGCACCTCGTCAAGACAGTCGTCGGACACCGCCGACGTTGCGGAGGTTGAAATGAACACGAGACATCCGACGGAATACGATCTGCATGCCTACCTGGACGATCAATTGGATGCCGAACAACGCCAGTGGGTCGAGGCCTATCTCGCCGCCAACCCGCAAGCCGCCACACAGCTCGACGGTTGGCGACAGGATGCCCAACGACTGCGCGCAACCTTTGCCAACCCCCAGCAATGGCCAAGCAATTCCGCGCTGGACCCGGCCCGCATTCGCCAGCGGCAACGCCACCGTCAACACACCAGGTTCGCCACCGCAGCAGCAATGGTCATGGTTCTCGGCACTGGACTGACGAGTGGCTGGCAAGCTCATGACATGATGACAGCCGATCCAGTGCCACCCATGCAGGATGCGCTGCAAGCCTATCGCCTGTTCACCGACAACACGTCAACCGCAACAACTCTCGACACTAACGCCGCTGCCGGGACTGCCCGCGCCACGCCGGCCGAGGTGAGTCGCGAACAGATAACTCAGCTGTTCCAGACCCACTTCAACGATGGTGTGATGCCACCGGATCTGAGTGCTGCTGGCCTGCAGATAGCCGATGCTCGCCTGCTCGTCACCGAGCAAGGCCCTTCCGCCATGGTGCTCTATCACGACCAGCACGGACGTCAGATGATGATGTACATCCGTCCACCTGGTGCCAACCATCACCGGCTAGAACCTGGCAAGCGCATCGATGGCCAACTCCTGGCTCAATACTGGTCTCGCGACGACTATAACTACGCTATTGTCAGCCAACCCAATGATCCTAACGCCGCGATACTGAAATCAATGCTGCGCAACAGCTGACGTAACATCGAATACACACGAACAGATCACGCATAACTAAAAACCTGAACCATCATCCTTGATGGGTAAGGGAAACGCGACAGAGTAGTTATTAGCATGAGGGGATGATTATTTCTAACAATCGATGACACTCCCGTTGCGCATGGTGAATGCAAGAAACCATTTCATAGTGAAGATGAGGACCAATCCCATGACATAGATGCTGCTAATAGTTTTAACCGAGGTTCTATCCAGTGCTTCCATAATTTCCCCGCCGACCCAAGCATTAAATCAGTAAGGATGAATAATGAAAAACATGCTATTAGGAACCACGATTCTGGCTGCAGTGCTAGCAACAGGCACCTCCTTTGCGTCTGACTCCATTATGATCCAGAAGAAAATGCATGAAATTCAAGAGCGCGCCCAACAGCATAAAATTGAGGCGCAGGCCCAGAAGCAGAGTGAGAAAATTCGAATAGCGGCTCTCGAACAGGAAGTTGAAGATTTGAGTGAGATCATTCACATGATCGTAGTCAAAGACAATGCCTGAGCATTTGATGGATAGAGAGGAAGCTTGATAGCCATTATCAATATAGCTTCTTTTCTAATAAGGCGTATCTAGTCGAGGTGCCTTATTTTTTGATAAGCAGGTTGGGCAAGTCATGGATTAACCGGGAGTTCTAGAGCTGTATGTCGACCGGTTGCACCATTCCCAACATAGGCCAGACACCAACCCTTGATGCTGATATCTCCGGACAATACGCGCCGGGGTCACGCACACTCGACTACTCAGCACCATGGGGCCGGTATGACGTACAACCCGGTGGGGAATCTCCACTATCATCAAAAATAGCGGTCTCGACAAATTATGCCACATGGAGGGAATAATCTCTGCCGTTACACGTCTGACAGTGGCATGCAATGCACGACTTGCAACTAACGCTCTAAACATTAGTAAGGATGAAAAATGAAACATACTCTATTAGGCACTGCGATTCTGGCTGCAGTGCTAGCAACAGGCACCTCCTTTGCGTCTGACTCCGTCATGATTCAAAAGAAAATGCATGAAATTCAAGAGCGGGCTCAGCAGCATAAAATTGAGGCACAGGCCAAAAAGAAGAATCAAGAAATTCGAGTAGTAGCCCTTGAGCAAGAAGTGGAAGATTTGAGAGAAATCATTCGCATGATCATAACCGAAGACAATGCCTGAGCATTTGATGGATAGAGCAGAAGCTTGATAGCTATTGCCAGTATCACTTCTTCTCCAGTGAGGCGCCTCGAACTGAGGCGCCTTATTTTTTGATAATCAGCGTGGAAAAATCATGAATCAATCGGGAGTCCTAGAAACGTACGTCGATCGATTGCACGCCTATTTCAACCGTTCCCAGCATAGGCCAGACACCAGCCTTTGGGGCTGATATCCCCGGCAACGATAATGCAACGCCCAGCGGCATCGGGGTTCTTTCCAGGTATGAAATTAGCGCAGTTCGCGCAGGACGACGTGCCCTTGGGGTGATCTTGGTATTGTAGCGCCGACTTGCTCGCCGTGCCGGACGCTGGAAGCGTACCGGCACGCGCCGAAACGGGCCATGCCAGCAGCGGCAGGCTGGCAGCCGAGCCGGCGGCGCCGACCAGAAACCGAAGCGTGCCACGTCGGGAGATTAATAGATCGAGTGGGTCTGTCATCGAATTGTCCTCATGTTGCTGGAAAGCAACGGCTGGCGAGGCGCGTCAGCGGCCTGCCAACCGTCGTTAGTCGCAAAAAATGCTGGGTTGATTCAGTCGTTGCCGACCACGGAGAGCCAGAACGGCAACTCGCCATCAACAGGCACCTGCTTCACGACCTCCAGCGTCCGGGTGTCGATAACCGCCACTTTGTCGGTACCGGTGACGGCGGCGTAAACCCAGCGCCCATCACGACTAGCGCGGACACCATGCGGTCCCTGGCCAACATCGATGCGCTTGATGACCTTGAACGTGTCCGGATCAATCACATCCACCACATGGTCGGCAATCGCGCCGGTAAACACGTATTGACCACCCGGGACCACGTCGATACCGGCATGACCCAGGCCAACCGGAATCACCGCAAGCTCCTTGCCAGTCGCGAGATCCACTGCGGCGACCTTGCCAACGAGGTCGCGTATCCATAGGGTATTTCCATCGGCGGAAAGGTCGAGATTGTGCGGTCCCTTGATACCCGGCACTGGGAACTCGTCGACTTTCGTCAACGTCTGCATATCCACCACCGCCACGCCCCCGCCGCCTTGCAGGGTGACGTAAGCAAGCTTGCCGTCGGCAGTAAACCGCGCGTTGTGCGGCACCTTACCGACGGCGATGGACTTGACCAGTTTCTGCGCCTTCATGTCGATAACCGCGACCACACCGCTACCGGCGCTGACAGCAAGTCCCCAGCGGCCATTCGGGCCGATGGCTACGCCTTGTGGCGTCGGACCGATTTCGAAGGTTGCGAGCTTCTCGCCACTGTGTACGTCCAGTAGATAGACCTCCGGCAAATCCTTGCTACTGACCAGCATGAGGTTGCCATCCGGACCGACGGCATTGAAATGGGCGCTGGCCAGCCCGTCCCAGGTCTGGCCTATCGGCATGTTTTCCACTGCGTTACTCGTTTGCAGAGTTACATAGATCGGTGCGGGAAACGGCTCCTGAAGTTCGGCGGCGCTGGCAATGCCCAGATTACAAGCAAGCGCAACGGCGCAGCAGATTCGCGCCAGGCGCAGAGGCCGCCTGGTTGGCAGGTGACTGATCAAGGTCATGTCGAGTCCTGTGAGTTGGAGAGGAGATGTTCATGTGCCAACGGTACGATGAGCGGGCGCGCCTGGCGGCCGCCATACGACCCAAGGCTCCTGTTGCGCAAAGAGGACGCTTCCCACCGGGTTTTATTCCCTGAGTCAGGGAATAAAACCCGGTGGGCGACGGTATCTACATTGTCATCTGCCGCGTTGCGGGAGGTACCGGCCTGCTGAAAGCCGGTCTCTCGGTATGGTGGGCCAGTACTTGTACGTATGTGCTCGTTTTTTAGAAATATTTAAAAAATAACGGGGCCACTGAGGGCCCCGTCGTCACATCAGCACAATGCTGATCGGTCGTGTGTCTCGCCGGATGTCACTCGTCCGATTCTTGTTTCTGCTCTTCGAAACGCAGCGCCACGAACAAGGGGTGACCGTCACGGATGATGCGCATCGGAACCGCACTGCCTTGGTCGACCTGTCCCAACACCTCGGCGAGCTCATTGGGCGAGTCGATGGTCTGCTGGTCCAGCGACACGATGATGTCACCCGGACGCAGCCCGGCCTCGGCGGCGACGCCGGAGGGGGCAACTTGCTGCACGCGCACCCCGCCTTCCAGACCCAAACGTTCGAGTTCGGAGTCCTGGATCGGGCTGACAGCAACGCCCAGACGGGTCTGGGGGTCGTCCTGACCGCCCGTGCCAGCCAGCATGTGTTTCGGCCAGTCGCCCACGGTCACCGTCTCGGTAGTCCGCTCACCATTGCGCAGCACCTTCAGTTCGACCTCGTCGCCCGGCGCCAGGCGGCCGATCAGGCGCGGTAGAGTGCTGAATTCATCGACCTTTTTATCATCCACGGCAAGGATGATGTCGCCCGCCTGCAGGCCGGCCTTGGATGCCGGTGAATCCGGCGCCACCTCGGCAATCAACGAACCGCGTGGTTCATCGAGCCCGAACGATTCGGCCAGATCGCGTGACACCGGCTGAATGACGACTCCCAGCCAGCCACGGTCGACACTGCCGTCTTCACGTAGCTGGTCGGCGACATTCATTGCGACATCGATCGGGATGGCGAAGGACAAGCCCATGAAACCACCGCTGCGGGTAAATATCTGCGAGTTGATCCCGACCACTTCACCTTCCAGATTGAACAACGGCCCGCCGGAGTTGCCGGGATTGATCGCCACGTCGGTCTGAATGAACGGCACATAGGCGTCGCTGGGCAGCGTGCGATTGATGGCACTGACGATACCCGCAGTCACGGAATGATCGAAACCGAACGGCGAACCGATGGCGGCGACCCACTCACCGACTTGGAGATCCTTGGAACTGCCTATATTCAGCGCAGGCAGGTTGCTGGCATCGACCTTGAGCAACGCAATATCGGTCTTGATATCGGAGCCGACCAATTCGGCCTCGAGTTCACGGCGATCACTGAAACGCACTACGATTTCATCGGCGCCATCGACGACATGGGCATTGGTCAGAATGTAGCCATCCTCGCTGATGATAAAGCCGGAGCCCAGCGAGTGCCGCTCTTCACTGCCCCCACCAGGACCAGGAGCGCCAGGGAATTGGTCACCAAAGAAATGGCGGAAAAACTCGGGAATTTGTTGCCCTTGCGGCCCGCGTAGTTGACCACGCTCGACTTCGCGCGTGGTGGCGATATTGACCACCCCCGGCGCCGCCTGCTTCACCAGCTCGGTGAAGTCGGGCAATCCCTGTACCTGCTGCTTTTGTTGCTCCTGCGCCTGAGCGACCTGTAAACCGAAAACGGCCACCATCAGCAACAGCCACAAGGAGAATTGTCGTGTGATGCGTTGCATTGAGAACTCCTGCTTCAGTTCTGGTACGGATACGGCGTTATTGATTGCCTGGGAGCTTTGGATGACAGCGCCCGACGAGAGTTCAGCGGTGCGCGAAAATGCCGCGCTCAAGCCCCATGGTCCAGGGTGCGTTCGATGCCGAGCAAGCACGGGCGATAACGACGCTGGTGTCGCCGTAACTGTAAGCGACTGGCGAGGAGACCCAATGCCAGGCCGCCGGCGAATGCCAACGGCACGCTGACATGGCCTGGCGCCGATAGCCGCTCCGCCACGCCGCCCGCAACGATCGCCAGCAACAACGGCCAGCCATAAACGATCAGTGCGCCCTGTAGGAACCGCCCTGCCGGCAGCCCAATCGTTACACGCTCACCGACATGCAGCTGCGTATCGGTCAGCAGCGCGAGGCGCGGCGTACGACGCCAACGCGCCAGAAAACCGCTGGCACAGCCCTGTCTGGCTGCGCAACCACCACAACCTGCCTTGGCTTCGGTTTCGACCCAGGCGCCGCCAGCAAAGGTGGCCACCACACGAGCGCGCTCCTCCAACCAGCTGGCCTCGGCATGTGAGTGCCCGGCTGTGGTTTTCACCTTCATGGCTTTCACGTTCCAGCGTTCGCGTTCATTGCGTCACTCCCGAGACACGACGGCTTACGGGGCGGTATTCCAGCCGCGCGGCGATACGCCCCAGAACCTGGGGCGGCATCTCGCCCATGACCACCACCTGCATGACTCGCTCGCCCAGGCGCAGGTGACGAACCGCCGCATGGGAAACACCCAACCGGTGAATGCCGGGCAGCAACACGCGATCGTCGGATACCAGCGGCTCGATGAACACACTGAAGCTCGACAGACCGTCACTGTACAGACGGTGACTCAAGGGGGTGTTGGTGACGCTACGTGAAACCGGCAGTGGCAAGGGCTCGTAACCGGCCGGCAACCATTCCGGTTGCCAGGGGTCCGGAGGAATATCCTGTAGCGGCCCAAAAGCCACCGAATCATCATAGAGTCGCGGCTGGGCCAACTCGGTCATCTGGAAGGTTTCCAGGATGTGGCCGTCGATATCGACCAGTACCTGCTTGAGCGGCAAGGCGGTTTCGCGGTCGAGCCATAGCCGGTGGCCGTAACGCATGTTGTCCAGCGGTTCGACATCGATTCGCACGCTGGGTCGCCCGGCAATACGCTCCTGCCCCTCGATGGATAAGCGGTAGTGTTGATCGAGGCGCGACATGATCGAAGACGGTGAAGCACGATTCTGACCGATCGTATCGGCATCCGCCTCCCCAGTGGCAACATCCTGAGCGATGCGCCCGTGACGCTCGTAAACCACTGCGGGACCATCCAGATAACTGGCCACTTCGCGTTCGATGCCGTTTTCGATGTCGTGCGACAACGCCAGGGTGCGCACGCCTTCACTGGTGATACGCACGGCGCGAGCCTGGAAGATATAACAGTGCCCGGCCCAGAGGCTGCGCTCGAGCCATTCAGCCGGCGTATCGGGCTTCTCGCGCTCGGCCAACTGCTGGCAATCGAATCCCGACGTTTCGGAAGAAGCCGCGAACCCCGGAGGACTCGCCAGCAACATGCAGGTAGCGGCCGCTGTGAAAGCGGCGAAAGACGGTCGAATCATCAGCGCTGACTCAGCGGTTCCTGCGCCGAGACGCGTAACAATGGCATCCAGGATTCACCCGAACGATAGGCGGATCCTTCGGCATGGCGTTCAAGGTAACTTTGTAGCAGCCGGGCTTGCTCGACTTCCGCGCGCGGCGACTGGCTCTGATTGGGCGCCATGAACAGCGGCACGTCGCTGCCCATGCCCACCGCCATCAAGCCGTCGCCCACCGGTGTCTGGAACAGCGGCAAATTGGCGGCGGGACGCGTTATCTCGGGGAGTTCGGCGTTCGCCGCCGATACGGGCTGGGCATTCGAAGACGCCAGTTCGGGGGAAGAGCCGGTCGTCGCGATACCGCTGGCCACGTCAGGGACGGCACTCGAACCGGCGCTGTTATAGAACTGAACCCCGCCGATCACCATTAACGAAACCGCGGCAGCGATGGCGGCGCCGCCGCCAAAAGGCAGCGAGACGTGCCGGCGCGACGCTACGTCATCCGAGACATGCGGCAGGGGCTCGGCTTCGATACGCGCCATGATGCCCGCGCACAGATCGGTGGATACGTCGATTCCACGGTCGCGGTGCATGAGGCTACGCGCCAAATGGTAGCGGCGCCACGCCTCGGCATCACCGGGCGAACCATCGAGCGCCTTCAAGGCACGACGCAGCTCGAGTTCATCGCCCTCGTTGTCCATCAAGGCAGACAACGACTCCCGTAGATCATC
This sequence comes from Modicisalibacter muralis, assembly GCF_900102945.1. Taxonomy (GTDB): domain Bacteria; phylum Pseudomonadota; class Gammaproteobacteria; order Pseudomonadales; family Halomonadaceae; genus Modicisalibacter; species Modicisalibacter muralis. The sequence goes on from NZ_FNGI01000006.1 coordinate 150,559, forward strand.
CTTCATTCTCACACCCCCAATCTCGACAAGACGAAAGGTCGATTGCCAGTCGACCCGATACTTTCGACCCGGCTCTCGAGTCGATAAGGACCCGGGCGCATATCAACAGCGCCAGTGCCGTTCTCCCCACGCACCCGGGCGGTGCGAACATTGAATGTGACGCCACAAGCGGCAGACAGTTCAGTGCCATGCCACAAATTTATTACCGGCTCACTCATGAATCATGTCCTGGGCACGAGACGTACTCATTAACGGCTGAATATGCCGGTCGACCGCCTCGCGAGCACGGAAAATCCGCGAGCGCACCGTGCCTACCGGACACTGCATGATATTGGCGATGTCTTCATAGGAAAGACCATCGAGCTCACGCAACGTGATGGCGGTGCGTAGATCCTCAGGCAGGCTTTCGATCGCCTCGAACACGGCGGCTTCCAACTGGTCGCGGGCGATGGCCGCTTCCGGCGTTTCGATATCCGACAACCGGCCGCTGTGATCGACGATTTCGGCATCGGCGATATCCAGGTCGCTGCCCGGCGGGCGGCGCCCCTTGGAGACCAGGTAATTCTTCGCCGTGTTGATCGCGATACGATACATCCAGGTATAAAAGGCACTCTCGGCGCGAAACTTGCCTAGCGCACGATAGGCCTTGATGAATGCCTCCTGAGCCACATCCTGAACTTCGGCATGATCGTGCACGTAACGACCGATCAGGCCGATGATCTTGTGCTGGTATTTCTTCACCAGCAGATCGAAGGCGCGGTTGTCGCCTTTCTGAGCTCGCTCGACAAGCTGTTGGTCGGTTTCCCGGGTACCCATTCAACCCCTCCCAGCGCGGGAAAGGCGAAACAGGCAAACACTGGAACCACTGCGCCGCGCGGGCGGCATAAGTCGCTTGGGTGTCATGAAATCGACCTGAGGCCCTGTTGGCTGACTGTAATTGCTGGCATAAGTGTTCCTGTTTATTGACGTTCCATCAAGGCGGGTCAGGTATCGCCAGCGCGCTATTGACCATCGATGAAGCCGGCAGTTCCTTTACGTCATTGATTTTTCCACGCTCGACGGGCGATAGTAGTGGCATTCCTTCCCAGCACGAAATTGTCGCAGGTAGCTGAATGTCCGAACAGCAGGTTAATAATCTCAACGTCCTGGCGCAGGACGTCCTGATCACTCCCGAAGCCCTGAAACGGGAAATCCCATTGACCGAGGCCGCCGAGGAGACCGTGATCACAGGGCGTCGCACCATCCAGAAAATTCTCGATGGTGACGATCCGCGCCTGCTGGTCGTCGTCGGCCCCTGCTCGATCCATGACGTCGACGCGGCACGCGATTATGCCCGCCAATTGCGGCGCCTGGCCGACCAGGTCAGCGACACCCTGTACATCGTGATGCGCGTGTACTTCGAGAAGCCACGCACCACCGTCGGCTGGAAGGGGCTGATCAACGACCCGCATATCAATGACTCCTTCGAGATCGAGGAAGGCCTGCACATCGCCCGCAACCTGCTGGTGGAACTCGCCGAAATGGGCCTACCGCTGGCCACCGAAGCCCTCGACCCGATTTCACCGCAGTATCTGCAGGATTGCATCAGCTGGTCGGCGATCGGCGCGCGTACCACCGAATCGCAGACCCACCGCGAAATGGCCTCTGGCCTATCCTGCCCGGTCGGCTTCAAGAACGGTACCGATGGCAGCCTCGACGTCGCGGTCAATGCCCTCAAGTCGGTGGCGCATCCACACAATTTCCTGGGTATCGACCAGGCAGGCCAGGTAGCGATCATCCGCACGCGCGGCAATGCCTACGGCCATGTCGTGCTACGCGGTGGCAATGGCAAGCCCAACTACGACAGCGTCAGCGTGGCGCTCGCCGAGCAGGAACTGCACAAGGCCGGCGTCGAGGCCAACATCATGATCGACTGCTCGCACGCCAATTCCAACAAGGATCCGGCGCTACAACCCCTAGTGCTGGAGAACGTCACCAACCAGCTGCTCGAAGGCAACCGTTCGATCATCGGCCTGATGGTCGAATCCAACCTCGGCTGGGGTAGCCAGAAGATCCCCGAGGACCGCAGCCAGCTCGAGTACGGCGTCTCGATTACCGACGCCTGCATCGATTGGCAGACCACCGAGGAAGCCTTCCATCGCATGGACGACAAGCTCAAGCCGGTGCTTGGCAACCGTCGTAACGTTCTCTGACCGATGCTCTCCACGCACCGAGCGTGCGAACGACACAACAGCGAGCCCGCCACCAGCGGGCTCGCTGCTTTTAACCATGCGTATTGATTCAGACTTGCGGCTGACCGTCGATCTCGCGTCGAAACGGCGGCAGTGAGTCCAGCAGCGCACGCCCGTAACGCCGGGTCAGCACGCGCCGGTCGAGCAAGGTAATGCGCCCTCGATCGTCCTCTTTGCGGATCAGCCTGCCACAAGCCTGGACCAGCTTGATCGAGGCATCCGGTACCGAAATGCGCATGAACGGATTGCCACCACGACTCTCGATCCACTCGGCCAGCGTGGCCCCCACCGGGTCATCGGGAACCGCGAACGGTAGCCGTGTTATCACCACATGGGTCAGATAGTCGCCGGGTAGATCGATGCCCTCGGCGAAGCTGGCCAGGCCAAAGATGATGCTGCCCTCGCCGGCATCGACCCGCTTGCGGTGGCGCTCGATCAATTCGCGCTTGGGCAGCCGGTCCTGAGCCAGTACGCGCTCGCGCTGTGTCTTCGGCAAGGCCTTCTCGACAGCGCGCAACTGCGCTCGCGAGGAAAACAGCATCAGCACGGCCTCCTTTTCGCCCAACGCCTCGACGAACGCAACGATGGCCCGCTCGTGCCCTTCGCGATCGGCAGGATCGACCGCTTCGAGCGGCACGCTGAGCACCGCCTTGGAGTAATCGAACGGGCTCGGCAAGCGTTGGTAACGGTAGCGATTGGCCAGGCCCGCGCGTTCCTGCAAGCGCTCGAACCGCCCCAGCGCGGTCAGCGTCGCTGAAGTTACCACCGCCCCGTAACAACTCCCCCACAGATAACGCGCCAGGGTCTCCGCCGCCGATACCGGACTCGCCGAGAAGGTCAGTTCGGCTTCACCGCCCTGGTTGTCGAAGGTCAACCAGCGTGCCTGCGGCGGCTCGCCCTGGGTATCGTCGGCGGCCATTGCCTGCCATAACGCATGCGCTTCCAGGGCGCGACCGTGCAACAGCGAGACCAGCGGCAGCCAGGGCTCGGCCTGCTCACGATCCAGACCGGTGGCCTTATCAGGATCGAGACTCTCGCGCAAAATATCGGCCATGGTCTCGAGGCTGCGCGCCAGTTCGGCGAAAGGAACCAGCAATGCCGAAGCCAGCTCGCGCAGTGCCTCGGGGGCGCGGCCCATGGCAAAGCGATGATGGCGCGTTTCGGCGTCATGACTCTTGGGCAAGCCATTAGGCAAATCGGCAAGCTGGTGTCCCAAGCCGTAAGCTTCGCCCAGGCGCGGCTCCAGCGAGGCGATCAATTCAGGAAAACCGGCCAGCAGCCGCACCAGCGTTGGCTGGGTCGCCAGCGCTGCGTTCAACTCGGTGAGTGACTTCTTCAATGTGCGCAGCCAGCGCAGCGTGGCGTTGACGCCGAAGCGATGATAGAAATGCTCCAGCGCCTTGTCGGGCAGATGATGGCCTTCGTCGAAGATATAAATGCAGTCCTTGGGCGATGGCAGAACCACCCCGCCGCCCAGCGACAGATCGGCGAGCACCAGATCATGATTGGCGACGATCACGTCGGCCTGATCGAGATGACGCCGCGCGCGAAAGAACGCGCAGGCGCTGAAATGCCCGCAGCGGCGATTGGTGCATTGGCGATGATCGGTGGTCAGGCGCCGCCAGTGGGCATCGTCGATGGCCACTGGCCAACTGTCGCGATCGCCCTCCCAACGCCCGCTGCCATAGGCCTCGGTGAGCTCCTTGACCAAGCCATGGAAGTCATCGCCAGCACGCGACTCCAGGGCCTGCTCGAACAGCGAATAGGTGGGATTGTCCTCGACGCCATCCAGCGCCTGGTCGAGCTTGGCCACGCACAGATAACGCCCGCGCCCCTTGGCCAGCGCGAAGTCGAAGCTCAGGCCACTGTGGCGTTGCAACGATGGCAGATCCTGATGCAGCACCTGCTCCTGCAACGCCACCGTGGCGGTGGACACGATCAACCGCTTGCCACGCGCCTTGGCGACCGGCAATGCTGCCAGCAGGTAGGCCAGCGTCTTGCCGGTACCGGTGCCCGCCTCGAGCACGCAGACGTGCTCGTTGGACAGCCGGCGACCGCTGTCATCGGCCTCGATGCCGGCCAGCGTACGGGCGATCTCGGCGATCATCAGCCGCTGCCCATAGCGCGGAGTCAGGTCGAGGCTCTCGAGCACCTGGCGGTAAGCGGCCTGGATCTCGCCCTTCAGGGCCTCGTCGAGCATGCAGCGGTTCCTTACAACAGCCCTTCGGGCGGATGCTCGCAGGGCAGCTTGTCATTGATGTAATTTTCGATCTCGGGCAACGAGAAGGCATCTTCTTCGCCGACGAAACTGATCGACACGCCCTTGGCGCCGGCACGCCCGGTACGCCCGATGCGATGCACGTAGTCTTCCGGATCTTCCGGCAGCGTGTAATTGATCACATGGCTGACGTCATCGATATGAATGCCGCGCCCGGCCACGTCGGTCGCCACCAGCACGCTAAGCTCCCCCTCGCGGAAGCGCTCGAGCGTCTTGATGCGCTGATTCTGCGGCACGTCACCCGAGAGCATCGCCACGTTGATATCGGCCTTGCGCAGCAGGCTGTCAAGCTTGCGCACCAGATCGCGGCGGTTGCCGAAGACCATCACCCGCTCGAAGTGTTCCTGCCTGAGCAGGTTGATCAGCAGGCGCTGCTTGTCCTCATCGCTGACCATATAGACGCGCTGATCGATATCGGCGGCGTTCTCCACGGTCATCGCGATCTCGACATGCGCCGGCTTGAGCGTCCATTGGCTGGCCAGATTGAGAATGTCCGGCGTGAAGGTCGCCGAGAACAGGAACGTCTGGCGCTCCTCGGTCTTCGGGGTATGGCGGATGATGCGTTTGACGTCGGGGATGAAACCCATCGACAGCATGCGATCCGCTTCATCGAGCACCAGCACTTCGACCTGGGTCAGATCGACGTCGCGCTTTTCATGAAAATCGAGCAGGCGGCCCGGCGTTGCGACCAGGATATCGAGCGTCTTGCCGAGGTTTTCGCGCTGCTTCTGATAATCCATGCCACCCACCACGCTGGCCACGTTCAGCGATGTGAAGCGTGCCAGCGCCTTGGCGTCTTTCTCGATCTGCAGCGCCAGTTCACGCGTCGGCGCCACGATCAACGCGCGTGGCGCGCCGGGCTTCTGGCCGTCGGGCGCCTCCTCTTCGAGGAAATACGTGAGTATCGCGATCAAAAAGGCGGCGGTCTTGCCGGTGCCGGTCTGGGCCTTGCCGACCACGTCCCCACCCAGCAGGGTTTGGCTCAGCGCCTCGGCCTGAATCGGCGTGCAATACTCGAAGCCCAGGGCATGAATCGCGCGCATCAGCGGCAGCGGTAGATCGAAGTCGTGAAAACGCTGCTTACCCGCCACCGCCGGCACCTGAAACTGGCGCAGGTCCCAGCTCGATTGCGGCTTGCGCGGCTTGCGACGACGACGTTTTGGCTTACGGTTCTGCGCGGGTGCCGAGGTTTTTTCCGACTCGCTCATAGGCTTGGATTCTGTCCGGTGTCAGTGAATGTGTAGCGAAAGCGTAGCCCCCATTGTACCAGCCCTTACCGACGAGGGCGCGTCGATGAACGCCGTATCCGCGATAGCTGTCGGCAGGCCACGCATGACTGCTAGAATGCGCGCATGTCCGAATCAGGAAATAGTCACTCATGACGCGCGCAAAGAAGACTCGCTCGATGGCCGACAAGGTGACCATACGCACCGGTCGACGCAAGGATTACCGTAAATGGCGCCACGAAAATCCCGACCAGGTGGCGTCATCGAAACGCTATACCGACAAGAAGCGTCAGCAACGCAAGCTTCAGGCCGAGCGTAAGCTGGCACGCGAACGCAGCGCGCCCACGATCGATGTGCATGGCCAACATGACGGCGAGAACGGCAGCGAGGCCGGTAACGAGAGCGAGAACGACAACGGAGCGACATGATGCGATTGGTTTCTTTCAACATCAATGGCCTGCGCGCTCGGTTGCATCAGCTCGAAGCGCTAGTCGAGGCCCACCAGCCGGATGTCATCGGCCTGCAGGAAACCAAGGTTCATGACGACGAATTTCCTCTCGAGGCAGTTCGCGCCCTGGGCTATCACGTTTACTACCATGGTCAGAAGGGCCACTACGGCGTCGCCCTGCTCTGCCGCCAGCAACCCGAAGCGGTTTTTTACGGCTTCCCCGACGATGGCGAAGATGCCCAGCGGCGCTTGATCGGCGCACGCCTGATCGCCGCGGACGGTGAACCGATCACGCTATGGAACGGCTATTTCCCCCAGGGCGAGAATATCGCGCATCCAACCAAGTTCCCTTACAAACAGCGCTTCTATGCCCAGCTATCGCGACTGCTCGAGGAGGACCATCAACCCGAGCAACGCGTGGCGGTGATGGGCGATTTCAATATCTCACCGGCAGATATCGACATCGGTATCGGTGAATCCAACCGCAAGCGCTGGCTGCGCGAGGGCAAGACCAGCTTTCAGCCCATCGAACGCGAGTGGCTCGGACGCATCAAGAGCTGGGGCATGCAGGATTGCTATCGTCTGTGTTACCCGGAAGCCTGCGACTATTTCAGTTGGTTCGATTATCGCTCGCGCGCCTTCGATCGCGAGCCCAAGCGTGGGCTGCGTATCGATTACATTCTGGTGAGTCCGGCGCTGGTGCCGAGGGTGCGTCAATCGGGTATCGATTATGACCTGCGTGCCATGCCCAGGCCGTCGGATCATGCGCCGGTATGGGCCGAACTGGAGATCTAACCCCGGCTAGCGTTGCTGTCATCCCGGTTATCGGCGCCGTCCTCCAGCATCGAGAGCCAGGCTTCGGCCCGTTTCGACCCGGCCTGACGTGCCGCCTCGAGGGCGCGTCGGGCCGCCTGACGCTTGCCTAGCTCGATATACGCCACACCTTCCAGCAAGCCATTGCGCGCAACATCGCCCCCTGCCTCGCTAGCCTGGCTCAACGCCTCGGCGGCGACCCGCCAGCGCCCCCAGCCATAGGCCAACTCACCCAGACGCTGCCAATCCTCGGCGCGGCCGCTGCGCTTCGCCACCTCACGCCAGGCTTTGATCGCCTTGTCGCGCTGGCGTGCCGCGCTCCACGCTTCGGCCAATAGCCGAGCGTTCTCCAGGCTGTCATCCAGGCGATCGCTGGCCAGGGCTTCAGCGAGGTATTCGCCGCCACGCGCCGGCGTGCCACCGGCGATGTGCAGGCGGATCAACTGCAGCAGATCGGCGTCCGAGGTCAACACGCCACGTCGCCAGGCGGCCTCCCAGATCGCCGCCGCTCGGCCAGGCTGATCCAGCCGCTGGGCCAGGCCGGCGGCGCGGCGCCAGACATCGGGGTCGTCGCCATCGCCGGCAAGCAGCCCATCGAGCACGTCGAGCGCAGCGTCTTCACGACCGGCTCGTTGATAAACGCTCGCCGCCAACTGCATTTGCCGAGTGTTTGGCGATGCGGAAGCCTGGCGCGCCCGATCGATCCAGTCAGCGGCTTGTGACCAGCGCTGCAGGGTTGCCAACGCCTGTGCCTGTAGCCAGAAATCCTCCGCCTCGCCCTGGCCCAGTTCCAGCCAGCGCGCCAGCAACTCGACACCAGCCTGTGTCTGGCCGGCGCTCAAGCGCAAACGCGCTTCCTGATTGAGCCATCGATGGCGTTGCTCGGCATCGATGCCTTCGATACTCCTCGCGGTAGCGAATAGATCGGCGGCACGAATATACTCGCCTTGCCGAGCCAGGGCGGTAGCCGCGAGCTTCAGGAACAGTGTCCGCGCCCAGCGGTCGGCGGCATTGCCACCCTCGAGGCGTTCGGCGGCGCTCTGGGCGTCGCCGGCCACATCGTCATCGCCGCTTGCGAGACGCTGCTGCATGCCCTCGAGACTGCGAATCATATCCGGGCGCAGGGCCGGCGCCGCGCTGGCCGGTATCGGCATCGTCAGGCTGGCGACAATTGTCACTGCAATCAGCCAATATCCGCTCATTCGATAAGGCATCGCTCGCTATCCCTCCAGCCTGAATTCCAGACGCTGGCGCGCTTCGCGCGTACCCGCGGATTCGGAAAACTGCCAGCGCGAAATCGCTTGCATCGCGGCTCGCTCGAAGGTGTGGCGCGGCTGCGCATCGATCACCCGCAACGAGTCGGCATCGACGCTGCCATCGGGCAGAATCGTGAAGCGCACCTCGACATAGCCCTCGAGCCCACGCCGCAGGGCACGCGACGGATACTCCGGCGGTATGCGGCTCGTCGGTTGCGGCGAGTCGATCACCCCCTGAGCCGAGGACGGCGCCCCCCCGCCGGATTGCTCACTGGGCGCTTCATTGGTACGGGCCAGCGCCTGCGATGGCGATGGCGATGGCTGTGCCGGTTCGGGCGCTGGCTGAGGGGGCGATTCGGGCTGCGGCTCCGGTTCCGGCTCGGGTTCCGGCTCGATGGCCGTCAACTCAGGCAGCCGGGTATCCAGCGGTACTTTCGAGACCTCCAAGGGCGGCGTCTCAGGAGTGGGAATGGCGATGGCGCTATCCAGGTTCGGCGCCGGCATCGGCGCGGGCGGCGGTGGCGGCGGCGTTGACACCGGTGGCGAAGGCGCGGCCGGCGCCGGTGCCTCGGCCGAGGGTTGCGGCGTTGGCGCTTCGACCATCGATACCGACACCGGCATCTCGATCACCGGGCGGTCGTCTTCAGGTGGCGCAACCAATAGCGCCAGCAGGGTGAACAGCAACAGGGCCAGCAGCACACCGCCCAGCGAACCCAGGCTCTGTCTCAAGAGTGTCCGCGCTCGCCCATACGGTGCGTTCGACAGCCCTGGCCGCACCCCCATCAACCGCTCCCTCGTGTCGCCGCGACGGCGACCTTATCGACACCGGCGTCACGAATGCGGTCCATGACCTCGACCAGCAGCCCGGTGGTGGAGCTGCGATCGGCTTGCAGCACCACGCCTCCCTCGTCGCTGACCAGTTCGGCGACCTCGGAGCCGACACGATGGATATCCACCGGCTGGCCATCGACCCATACCGCGCCTTCGGCAGTAATCGCCACCATCACCTGGGCATCGGGTCGCGGCGATGCCGCCGACGACTCGGGCCGCTCGATCTCCACCCCGCTCTCCTTGACGAAACTGGTGGTGACGATAAAGAAAATCAGCATGATGAAAACCACATCGAGCATCGGCGTCAGATCGATATCGGTGGTTTCGCTACCGGCCTGTAGCCGACGTCTACGCATGAGAATCCTCCACGGCGCGCGCCATGCGATCATGCAACCGCTGGTCCTCGCGCCGGATCACGTGTTCGAGACGGGTAGTGAACAACAGTCCCACCACCGCGACGGCCATGCCGGCCATGGTCGGCAGAGTGGCCCGCGCGACGCCATCGGCCATGGCCCGGGCCTGACCGATATCGCTCAATGCCAGACTGTCGAAGACATGGATCATGCCGGTCACGGTGCCAAGCAGTCCCAATAGCGGACACAGCGCCACCAGCAGCTTGAGCCACGGCAAGGGTCGGCGCAGGCGTGCGATCAATTCCCGGGTCCATACCTCGCGTAGCGTCAACGCACTCCAGCTGGCATGCTCGCGCCGGGCAATCCAGCGCTCGATCACCTCGCGCCGTGCACGGCGATGAGTGAAGTGCCAGTACAGGCCGCGCTCCAGCACCATGGCGAACAGTGCGCTGGAAACCGCCACGATGATCACCAGCACCACACCACCGGCATCGATCAACCGGCTCAGCGGCTCAAGCAGGAGCGGCATGGCGACGGCTCTCTGGCGCGGCGCGCCGGGATTCCAGATGATCGGCCAGCATGGCACTGGCACGTCCTTCGAGCACGCCGACAAGCTCACGGCTACGACTGGACAATGCGGTATTCGCAAACAGCAGTGGCACGGCAGTAATCAGCCCGAGTACGGTAGTCACCAACGCCTGACTGATCCCACCGGCCATTAGCTTGGGATCGCCGGTGCCGAAGGTGGTAATCGACTGGAATGTGACGATCATCCCGGTAACGGTACCCAACAGCCCCAGCAATGGCGCGATCGCGGCGATCAGCTTGACGATCGGTTGGCCGCGCTCGATACGCGGCTGCTCGGCGAGAATGGCTTCGTCCAGGCGTGCCTCCAGAGCCTCCGGGGCATGGCCCTCGCCTAGTGCATCGAAGCGCGTCAATACGCGCCCCAGTGGGTTATCGTCACGCAATGTTTCAGGCTCGCGGAGTTGTCGGCGCAGGCGCAGCGACACCACCAGCAGGTAAACGTATTGGGCCAACGCCACCAGCAGGCCGGCCACCCCCAGCGCCACGATCACATAACCGACGGCGCCACCTTGCTGGAAGCGCTGCCAAAGGCTGGGCTGCTGGGCCAGCGCGGCGAGAATCTCGCCCTGGGTAGGGTCCAGCGCAATGACGTCACCCTCGCCTTGCTGGAAGGCCAGCAGTTTCTCGGTGACCGACGTCGGCGTACGCTCGGCGACCGCCAGTGGCCCTTCACCGTCGGGTTGGCGCAGCAACTGCCCTTCGCTGAAGGCGCTGAGCGCCCCCAGGCGGATCACTTCGCGCGGTGCCACCTTGCCTTCGCTATCGGCGACCGGGGCCGTGAAACGAACGCCACGACCGCTCTGCACGGTCAACGCCACCAGGCTTTCATTCAGCGCCTGTAGCGTCGCCACATCGAGAAGCCCCTGCTCATCCAGGCGCTGCGGCAATCGTGCGCCGCCACCCACGGTCAACCAGCTTTCGCCCAGCGCATCGCGCAACTCACCGACGTGGCGGCGCACGACGTCGTAAACCCCGTCGAGATCGCCGACTTCGCTATCGCGCCGCTGGCTTAGCTCCGCCAGGCGCTGCTGCTGTTCCGCCTGGCGTGCTTCCAGGGCTTCCCGACGCTCGCTGGCCGCCGCCAGCGATTCGCGTGCTTCGGCCAATGCGGCATCGAGCGCCTCGCGATCATCGAGCAACTCGGCCAGGCGCTGGCTATCGCGGGCACTGGCCGCCGCGCTGTCGGCACGCAATGCCTGCAGCACCTGTTCCGTAGAATCTTGCCGGCTCTCACTGGCCGGTGTTCCGGGAGCTGCCTGGGCAAGCGGCATCCAGAGCACGACAGCCGACAACGCCATAGATGCAGCGAACCTCAATCGCTTTGTCATGAGCGCGCCTCTTTATTCCGCTTCTGGTCATTGCGAGCCTGGCCTTGGGTCACCTCGACCGAAACCGGTAGTGCCAACAGCTCGGGGGCGCGCTGTTCGCGGGCAATGCTCAACCCCTTGCGCAACTCGCCGAGTTGATCGTCATTCAGCGCTTGCCACTCACCGGCCGAGGCTTTCCAAACACCGCCTTCATCGCCATCGGGGGTTAGATAGTAAAAGCCTACGCGACCCAGGCGCAGATACTCGACCTGGCGATCGGCATTGCCTACCAGCGAGCCACGCCAAGCATCGATCTCGCGGCCGTAATCCAGCTCGGCACGCCAGGCACCCAGCAGACGATCGAGTTTGTCGGCGGGCGTCATCGCCGGATTGACGAGCATTGTCTTGAGACTTTCGACGCGCGCCAGACGCTCCTCGCGCAGAAACGGCATGTCGGACTCTATCCACCGGCGCAGGCTTTCGACCATGTCACGCATCGATACCGGCAGCGTTTCGCGTGTTACCGAAAGCTGATCCAGCGCCCGTTCGCGCTGCTCGATGGTGGCGGCCCGGCGCTCGATCAGCGGCGCCAGTTCCGCATTGTAGGCACGCAATCGGTGCGCTTCCCGCTCGGTGGCGCGCAACTCACGCAGCGCCTCGCGCGTGGCATCGTCGGCCGTGTCGATCTTATCCTGCAACTCGGCCTGAGCCTGCTGCGCGGCGATGCTCTGTTCACGCAACGCATCTTGCGCCGGCACCGTCGCACTGATACCCAACAGCAACACCGCCGATAAATGCCAAGGCCGGCGCAACCGCTTACGCAGCTTGTTTTCCGCGATCATCGACTCCTCGCTAGCGCCGCGCATCCCTGAAAACTCCATGCGGCGCACTGAAAAAAGAGCGCCTACGCTAATACAAACAAGAACAATTATCAATAATATGCAAAAGCGAACCATGAAAAAACCGGCTCCAGATTAGAAGCCGGTTTTAGCGCCAGAGACGTTATCGCAGCAGGTTACAGCTTGCTTTCCAACTCCGGCAGAATCGGGAACAGATCGCCGACCAGGCCGCTGAATTTGTGAGAGCGCCACCTGGAAGATCCGATCTTCCCTATAGCTTCTGCTCGAGCTCCGGCAGGATCTGGAACAGGTCTCCCACCAATCCGTAGTCCGCGACCTGGAAGATCGGCGCCTCCTCGTCCTTGTTGATGGCGACGATCACCTTGGAGTCCTTCATCCCCGCCAGGTGCTGGATGGCGCCCGAGATACCCACGGCGATGTACAGCTCCGGGGCGACGATCTTGCCGGTCTGGCCGACCTGCATGTCGTTGGGCACGAAGCCGGCGTCGACCGCCGCCCTTGATGCGCCGATCGCCGCGCCGAGCTTGTCGGCGATGCCGTCGAGCAGCTTGAAGTTGTCGCCGCTGCCCATGCCGCGCCCGCCGGAGATGACCACCCGCGCGCCGCCCAGTTCGGGGCGCTCGCTCTGGGCGAGTTCCTCGCCGACGAAGCTCGACAGGCGGTTGTCGACGACGGTGTCGACAGTGTCGATCGGGGCGCTGTTGCTCTCGCCGACGGCGTCGAAGGCGGTGGCGCGGACGCTGAGCACCTTGAGCGTCTCGGCGCTTTGCACGGTGGCGATGGCGTTGCCGGCGTAGATCGGCCGCTTGAAGGTGTCGGCGCTTTCGACGCTGAGAATATCGGAGAGCGGCGAGACGTCCTTGAGCGCGGCGAGGCGCGGCAGGACGTTCTTGCCGGTGGTCGAGGCGCTGGCCAGGATATGGCTGTAGTCGTCGGCCAGCGCGGCAAGCAGGTCGGCCAGCGGCTCGGCGAGCTGGTGGGCGTAGACGCCGTTGTCGGCGACGCGCACGCGGCTGACGCCGTCGAGCTTGGCCGCCTGTTCGGCGATCGCGCCGACGTTTTCCCCGGCGACCAGCAGGTCGATGTCGCCGCCGTCTGCGTCGGCGATCTGCTGGGCGGCGGCGACCACGTGGGCGGTGGCGCCGGCCAGTTGGCCGTCATGATGATCGGCGAGTACCAGTATGCTCATGAAATCACCTTGGCGTCGTTCTTGAGTTTGTCGATCAGCTCGTCCACCGAGGCGACCTTGATGCCGCCCTGGCGCTCGGCCGGGGTCTCGACCTTCAGCTGGGTGAGCTTGGCGACGAGCTCGACGCCGAGCTCCGCCGGGGTCTTGACGTCGAGCGGCTTCTTCTTGGCCTTCATGATGTCGGGCAGCTTGGCGTAACGTGGCTCGTTGAGGCGCAGGTCGGTGGTGACGATGGCCGGCAGCTTGAGCGATACGGTCTGCAGGCCACCGTCGATCTCGCGGGTGACGTCGACCGTGCCATCCTTGACATCGACCTTGGAGGCAAAGGTGCCCTGAGCCAGGCCGGTCAGCGCGGCGAGCATCTGGCCGGTCTGGTTGTTGTCGCTATCGATCGCTTGCTTGCCGAGGATCGTCAGGCCGGGCTGTTCGTCATCGACGACCCGCTTGAGCAGCTTGGCCACCGTCAGTGCTTCGACGCGCTCGTCGGTCTCGATATGCAGGGCGCGATCGGCACCCAGCGCCAGCGCGGTGCGCAGCTGCTCCTGGGCGGCCTTGGGACCGATGGTGACGACCACGACCTCGCTGGCCACGCCCTTCTCCTTGAGGCGTACCGCTTCTTCCACAGCGATCTCGCAGAACGGGTTCATGGCCATCTTGACGTTGGTCAGGTCGACGTCACTGTTATCCGCCTTGACGCGGATCTTGACGTTGTAATCGATGACGCGTTTGACCGCGACGAGTACTTTCATGGCTTCCTCGCTTGGTTATTGCTCGGTTAGAACCCGTAGGCATATATTCATGCAAGCGTTTGATAGACGATCGAATCTGAAAAAAATGTATAGTGCCATAGCTTTAATCGGCGGCCCAATAATGCGTTTGGTTTGTTTTTGCCGCCACCACCAGGACATCATGCCTTCGTCGTACTCGGTCTATGGGTCGCTAGATCGTTGGCATTTTGCCATTATCATTAGCATGAACCCCGAGTGGAAGCAAACGACCGTTTTAATTATAGTGAGCACCTGACGCCCCGCTTTCCAGTACACCGTGACAGGCTGGCAGCCAACACAACAACACCTCGCTACACTGGCACGAAACAAGAGGAGACAAATCGTGGAACGTGAATCCATGGATTTTGACGTGGTCATCGTCGGCGCCGGCCCCAGCGGCCTGGCCGCTGCCTGCCGCCTGATGCAACAAGCCAACGAGGCCGAACGCGAGCTCAGTGTCTGCGTGGTCGAGAAAGGCTCCGAAGTCGGTGCGCACATCCTCTCCGGCGCGGTATTCGAGACCCGCGCCCTCGACGAGTTGTTTCCCGACTGGGCCGAGCGCGGCGCCCCGCTGACCACCCCGGCGACCCGCGATGACGTCTACCTGCTCAAGAACGCCGAATCGGCCCAGAAGCTGCCCAATGCACTGGTACCCAAAACCATGCACAACGTCGGCGGCGATTCACCGAATTACGTGATCAGCGCCGGTAATCTGTGCCGCTGGCTGGGCGAGCAGGCCGAGGCGCTGGGCGTGGAGATATTCCCCGGCTTCGCCGCTCAGGACGTGTTGATCGACGATGACGGTATCGTGCGCGGTATCGTCACCGGCGACATGGGTGTGGCCGCCGATGGCAGCGAGAAAAGCGGCTACATGCCGGGAATGGAGCTGCGCGCCAAGTACACGCTGTTTGCCGAAGGCTCGCGCGGACACCTCGGCAAGCGCCTGATCGAGCGCTTTGATCTAGCCACGGGCAAGGACCCGCAGCACTACGCCATCGGCCTCAAGGAACTGTGGGACGTGCCCGCCGACAAGCACGAGCCCGGCCTGGTGCTGCACGGCTCCGGCTGGCCGCTGGGCAAGGACAGCCATGGCGGCTTCTTTCTTTACCACGCCGAAAACCAGCAGGTGGTGGTGGGGTTGATCGTCGATCTGAGCTACCGCAACCCCCATCTATCGCCGTTCGACGAATTCCAGCGCATGAAGCACCACCCGCTGCTCAAGCAATACCTCGAGGGCGGCAAGCGCGTGGCCTACGGTGCGCGAGCGATCACCAAGGGCGGACTCAACTGCCTGCCGAAGATGACCTTCCCCGGCGGCCTGTTGATCGGCTGCGACGCGGGCACCTTGAACTTCGCCAAGATCAAGGGTCTGCACACGGCGATGAAATCGGGCATGCTGGCCGCCGAAACGGTCTTCGAGACGCTCGCCTCCGCTGATGAAGGCGCCGATGCGGGTGGTCAGGAGCTGACCGCCTTCACCGCCCAATGGGAACAAAGCTGGGCTTACAAGGAACTGGCCGAAACCGCCAACTTCGGCCCGGCGATCCACAAGTACGGCATCGTGCTGGGCGGGGCTTACAATTTCGCCGATCAGTTACTGGGTGGCAAGCTGCCGGCGGTGCACGACACCAGCGCCGACCATGCCCAACTGCAAACGGCCGAGCACAGCGAAAAGATCGACTACCCCAGACCCGACGGCAAGCTGTCCTTCGACAAGCCCTCTTCGGTGTTTCTGTCCAATACCAACCACGAGGAAGATCAGCCTTGCCACCTGAGGCTGTCGGATCCGGACATCCCGATTCGCGACAACCTGCCCAAATACGCCGAGCCGGCGCAGCGTTATTGTCCGGTGGGAGTGTATGAAGTCGTCGAAGACGACGCCGGCCAGCCCCGCTTCCAGATCAACTTCCAGAACTGCATCCACTGCAAGACCTGCGATATCAAGGACCCGGCGCAGAACATCACCTGGGTCGCGCCGGAAGGCGGCGGCGGGCCCAATTACCCCAATATGTAAAATCGGCGCCAAGGCCTGCCAGTCATGCAAACCCCCTGATTCATCAATCAGGGGGTTTGTCGTCAATCGCCGCTGGCAACGGGTCGCTTTGGATCGGTAATCCAATGGCTCCAGGAGCCGGCATACAGGCGTGGTAGATCGCGACCGATGACCGCGTAAGCAAGAATGTTGTGGCAGGCGGTGACGCCGGAGCCGCAATAGCTGATCGCTCCGTCATGTCGTGGCAGTTCGCTATCGAGCGTGGCGGCGGGCTTGAAGCGCCCGTCGGCGCTCAGGTTCGCCGCGCTGGGCCGACATACGGCACCCGGAATGTGCCCGGCAACCGGATCGATGGGCTCGACCTCGCCGCGAAAGCGCTCCGGGGCGCGGGCATCGATCTTCATGTCGCTCGACGCAAGCACACTATCGGCGCCGACCAGGGCTCGCTCGTTGAACTCGGGCTGCCAGTCGCTCGATGCCGCGAGGGAGACGCCGTGTGTCATCTCGCCGCCTTCACGCTGCCATGCCGTCAATCCCCCATCGAGCACCCGAACATCGGGATGCCCCGCCCAGCAATGCAGCATCCACCAGGCACGCGCCGCCGCCAACTGGCCGCCACGATCGTCGTAGACCACTACCGGCACCTCGGGTGAAACCCCTAGCCGTTGTAGTGTCGCGCTAAACGCAGCGGCACTGGGCAGAGGATGACGCCCCGCTTCGCCAGGCGACGAGGCCAGGTCGCCATCCAGATCGACATGCTGGCTACCGGGAATATGCTCGGCTTCCCACAGGCGTCGTCCGGCGCTGCTCTCTTCCAGTCGCGCGCGACAATCCAGAATGCACAATGGCTCACCGGCCATCAGCGCATCCTGCAACGTCGCGGCATCGATCAGTGGCTGCTTGGCGCTCATGTCATCGGGTCTCCTTGCAAAATCTCCAACGGCGCACGCCCGGCGATCAGGCGCCGACGCCCGGCATGCTCGAAGCGCACCTCGATCACCGGGTTGGCCGGATCGCCTTCGACGACCATGATCTCACCGTCGCCGAATACCTCATGGCGCACCCGTTGCCCCGGCGTGTGGCTCGTTCCTTTACCATAGGCCGCCAATGCACCAGCCGCAGGCATTTCGCGAGCCTGCTGCAGCGCCAGCGTGACATTCAGCGCGCCGAGATAACGCCCAACGAGCGTCGGCGCCGCAACCGATACTGCATCGCTTGTGTCCTCATGCAACGCTTGCGCAATCCGATTGCCATCCTGCCAGGCACTCTCGGCGATGAAACGACTCGGGCGATGCTCGCCGCCATCGTGCAACATCAGCAGGCGTTCGCGGGCCCGGGTAATCGCAACGTAGAACAATCGCCGCTCTTCTTCGAGCCGCTCGTCATCCAATGGATTGTCACGCGTGTAGTGCGGGAAGTCTTCTTCGTTGGTACCCCATAGCGCTACCAGCGGCCACTCGAGACCCTTGGCGCCGTGTACCGTGGTAATCAATACGCCATCGGCGCGATTCTCCACCGGGCGATGCAGCAGATCGATGAAATCCTGCGGCGCCTGGGCCGATTCCTCGGCCTGCTCGATCAGCACGTCGAGCAGGCGCACGTCCTCCTCGCCCTTCTCGCGACGAGCGGCGGCACGCTTGAGCACTTTCTCGGCATCCAGACGCTCGACGATCAGCTCGAGCAGCCGCGCCGGTGGCAACGCCGCCCGCTTGGGCAATTCACAGAGTAACGCCCAACGGCGCTTGAGATTGCGCCGCTGAAATGGCTTGAGACTGGCCAGCAGAGGGTCGTGACGTTCCGGCCAGGTCTGACTCTGTGCCAATTGCCCGGCCAGCGCCTGCAGCCGCTCGCGGGCCACGAACGGCGTCGGCTGCGAGAGTAGTAACAGCAAATGCGCGGGATCGTGCAGCAGCCGCGCATCGCGCGCCAGGCGCAGATAACCGGCCAGCGCCTGGACCAGCGGCAGGCGAAAAACGAAGCGATCTTCCCGCGCGAGGCGAAACGGAATGCCGGCGCGCAGCAACTGCAACTGCACCGATACCGATAGCGCCCAGCTACGCACCAGCACGCAAGCCTGATCCAGACCCCGACCGCTACGCCGCCAGGCGTTCAACTCGTCGATCAGTTGGCCACCGCCTTGGCCGACGTCGAGCGTGGTGCGTGGATTCTCCGATGCGGCCAGGCATAGCTGGTCGGGGCGGCGGCGATTGGCGCGTATGGCGTGATTGGCCGCAAGGGCCAGCGCGTGACCATGGCGAAACGTGGTCGACAGCGGATAGTCGCTGGACTCGCCGAAAGTGGCGGCGAAACGTTCGAGCATGTAATCAGGACGCGCGCCGCGCCACTCATAGATGCATTGATTCGCATCGCCGACCGCCATCACGGCGGCTCGCTGCCCCGCCAGCATGGCGAGCAGGCACTGCTGAGCCTGGTTGATATCCTGGTATTCATCGACGATCACGTGATCGAGAAAACCCTGAACGCGGGTGCGGGCTTCGTCATTGGCTTGCAGACAGCGCAACGGTCTATAGAGCAGGTCGGCGTAGGTCATGCGCCCGTGCTGTTCGAGCAACGATTCCAGTTGCTCGTAGGAATCGACGAAATGCTCGGTATTCGGCCCGAAATCGAGCCGCTCATAGAACTCGCCGGAGCCAATCATCTCAGCCTTGACCAGCTCGCAGAAACTTCCCAACGCCTCGATTCGATCGGCTTCGAGGGCCGTTTCACGCGTCGTATCATCCGCCCCGCCGAGCGCCAGCATTACCGCCTGGCGCAGCAGTCGCTCGCGTTGCCAGTCGGCGCTCAGCAACTCACGCGGTGGTAAATATCCCCAGCGCGTCAGGCTTTGGGTGAGACGATGACCAATCGAATGGAAAGTGCGCACCTCGGGGAGCGCTTGACCGGTTGGTGCCAGCGACACGAGTTTGGCGGTAAAGTCTTCACGCGCGGCGCGGTTGAACATCAACACCAGAATACGCCGTGCCGGCACACCCTCGGCCAGCAGATGCAACACCCGCAAAACCAGCGTGGTGGTCTTGCCCGCTCCGGCCACTGCCGCAACCCGCGCATGGCCGCTACCATGGCCGATCACGGCCTGCTGTTCTTCGGTTAGCCTCACGCCTGCTCCGCGTCGATACGCCCCAATGGTTGCCAGACGCCGTCGCTAATCAGACCAAGTTCCATCAATGCCTGGCCGTCGCGTGGCTTACGTTCGTGGGCGAGTTCGATCAAGCGGTAATAGACATTGCGGTTGAGCCGCGCAGCGAGGCCGAAGCGCACCGCCACTTCCGGCACCGGCTCACCCTGGGGAGTCTCGCTAACTTGCAGACGGTGCGACTCACCCAACGCCACGCGATCGCCGACGTTGGTGGTCAGCCACCAGATAGAGCTGTCGCCCTCGCCTTCGCACTCGGCATCGACGATCAGAAACGCATGATCCTCGACACGGATACGGACCTTCTCGACCGGCGTCACCAGACAATAGTCGCCATTGGCCTCGCGGCGCAGCACGGTCGATAACAACCTCACCAGACGCGGGCGGCCAATCGGTGTACCTTCATGCACCCAACTGCCATCGGCGCGAATCACCAGGTCCATCTCGCCGCAATGGCTCGGGTTCCATTGATCGACCGGCGGGATCTTGCCATCGGGTTCGATCTGGGAAAGCAACGGTTCCAGCGACATGTGTCGTCCACTCCCTGTAGCAGCGATCGAGTGTGGCGCCGATCACGGTTAGCGATCAAATCAGATTGGCATCCACCAGCACCTGGCGCATATCGTCGGAGGCCTGGGGTGCCGCGGCATTAAACAACCGATAGAAGTTGGCGGTCGTCTGCATTGCCACTTCATCGACGCTGATACCCCGCTCACGGGCGATGCCCTCGGCGACCTCGACGACCCACTGCGGCTCGTTGGGCTTGCCACGGTGCGGTACCGGGGCTAGATAGGGGCTGTCGGTCTCGATCAGCAGGCGATCCAACGGTATCGCTCGCGCCAGCTCGCGAATCGCCTCGGCATTGCGGAACGTGACGATGCCCGACAGCGAGATCATGAATCCATGCCGCACGGCCTCGCGGGCCATGTCCAGATCCTCGGTGAAACAGTGCAGCACGCCGCCGACAGCCGGATCGGTGTACTCGCGAATCAGCGCCAGGGTATCTTCCTTGGCTTCACGGGTATGCACGATGACCGGCAGTTCTAGCTCAGTCGCGGCGATCAGGTGGCGCTTAAAGCGTTCATGCTGGACGTCGTGAGCAACGCCATCGTAATGGTAATCGAGGCCGGTCTCGCCGATGGCGACGGCCTCGAAACGCTCGGCGCAGGCCTTGATCGTCTCGACATCGGGTTCGGATTCGATGCGATGCAGCGGATGCACGCCCACCGAAATCACCACATCGTCATGCTGACGGGCGATCTCGGCCAGGCCGGCAACGTCTTCGAGGGTAACGGCGATAGCCAGGAACCGATGCACGCCACGCGCGCGCGCGGCATCGAGCGCGGCGTCAAGACTACCGCCATGGGCGGAAAGGTCGAGGCGATCGAGATGGCAATGGGAATCGACAAACATGACAAATCCATTATGACGTAAGTACGACGCTTTGCGTCTTGAAGCTGGAAGAACGGCGCTACGCGCCTTGAAGAAAGAAGAAAATATCGGCTACGGGTTGCCTTCCCTCTTCCCTCTCCCTCTTCTCTCTTACAGGGTGTAAGTGGGCGTGCCCTTATCCAACTGCCCCGCCAGGTGGTTCTCGATGCGATCGCGCACGACCTGGTCATCAGCGCTGAAATGAACGCCGATACCCGGCACGCGCCGCCCCGAGACTCCCGGCGGTGATATCCACACCACCTGGCCGGTGACCGGCAAACGCTCGCTCTCATCGGGCAGCGTCAACAACACGAAGACCTCCTGACCAAGAGCATAGCGCTCCTGAGTCGGCACGAAGATGCCACCCCGCTCCAGGGTCGGCATGTAGGCCGACAGCAGAGTCTGGGTATCGCGGATCGTCAGTGATAGCGCTTTTTGGCCAACCATTGGCGTGCCTCGCAACGAGCCCGGCTCCGATCAGGAGCGCAACAGGGCGGACCAGCGGACCAGCCAGGCTTCTAGCACTAGCTGGGGATTGGGGTTGCCCCCGGCGACCAGCAAGCGTCGCTGCTCACGGGCATAGTCGAGCAGGCGGAACCAGTCGCGCACACGGGCATTCTTCACGGCCTGGCGGTACAAAGGCAGCAGATCGGGATTGCGTACCTGCGTGGTATCTCCCGATAGCCCCAGGCGAATCAAGTCTTCAAGCCAGGCAATACCGTACCACAGGATACCTTCGACCGCCTGACGATCGAGACGCGCCGCTTCGGCCACCGGCTCACTACCGCGCACCAAGGCATCGAACAGTTCCTGGAGTTCCTGGCGCAGCACGCGCGACTCGGCGCCGGCCAATTCACGGGCCAACAAGGGAAGCCCACCGGCCACGCGCAGCCAGAACATGGCGTCAGCGCCCTCGTCCAGCGCCTCACGCAACCAGGACAGGCATTCCTCGGGCGCCGGCACAGCCAGCGCCCAGTGCTGGCAGCGCGAGCGGATGGTCGCCAACATGCGCGAGGGAATATCCGCCAATAGGATGAATAGCGTACGCTCCCCCGGCTCTTCGAGGCTCTTGAGCAGCGCGTTGGATGCGGCCACGTTCATCGCTTCGGCGGGTTGCAGTACGATCACCCGATAGCCGCCTTGCTGGGCGGTCTGGGCAACAAAGGCGTTGACGTTGCGGATTGGATCGATGCGTATCTGGCGGCTTTTCTCCGCCGGTGACACGCGCAGCAGATCGGGATGATAACCGGCGGTGAGCATCTGGCAACTATGACACTGGCCGCAGGCGGTCGAGGTGGGCGCGCGACATAGCGTGCGCGCCACCAGCGCGTCGGCCAATACCTGGGTCCCCGCCCCCTGCGCGCCGGAAAGCAACAGCGCATGGGGTAGCTGCCCTTCATCCTGAAGGCGCGTCAGTCGCTCCCAGTGCGACTGCTGCCAAGGCAGTGGGATCATGTCCATGCCGCCAACCTTTGAGTCAAACACTGCTCGATACTTTCGCCAACGGCGTCCAGGGAACGCGATGCATCGACGATCGCGAAGCGCTGCGGCGCCGCCCTGGCGCGCTGCAAATAGCTTTCGCGCACGGCGGCGAAAAACTCGCCGCGCTCACGTTCGAAGCGATCGCGCTCGCCGCCACGGGCTACCACCCGTGCCTGGGCGGCTTCGACCGACATATCGAGCAACAGGGTCAGATCTGGCTGCAGCCCCTGCTGAACCAGCGTTTCCAACATGGCGATACGCTCGGCATCGATACCCCGTCCCCCGCCCTGATAGGCAAAAGTGGCATCGGTAAAGCGATCGCAGACCACCCAGGCCCCGCGCTCCAGCGCCGGGCGAATCTTGAGCTCCAGGTGCTGGGCGCGAGCGGCGAACACCAGCAACAGTTCGGCGTCGCCGGACAACGGTTCACCGGGCGTCGGATCCAACAGCAGCTCGCGGATGGCTTCGGCACGCGGCGTGCCACCCGGCTCGCGAGTCCGCACCACCTCGATACCGCGCGCCTCGAGAAAATCGCATACCAGGCCGAGGTTGGTACTCTTGCCAACCCCCTCGCCACCCTCGAGCGTGATAAAGCGTCCGCGTGTCTGCATGTGTCTTGTGACTCCCTGCATCGTACCCAGTCGTAATGGCAGCCGCGCTATCGGCGATTTAGGATGTAGCGCTGCACCGCCGCGTTATGCTCGCGCAGGGTACTCGAGAAGTGGTGGCCACCATCGCCCGTGGCAACGAAATACAACGCATCGCCCTCGGCCGGATGAACCGCTGCCTCGAGCGCGGCGCGCCCAGGCATGGCGATCGGTGTCGGCGGCAAACCCGGGATCACATAGGTATTGTAGGGTGTCGACCGGCGCAGGTCGGCGCGCGTGATGTTGCCGTCGTAGTCGTCGCCCAGGCCATAGATGACCGTTGGGTCCGTCTGCAGGCGCATGCCACGTTCCAGGCGGCGCTCGAACACGCCGGCGATGCGATGCCGCTCGCCGTCCACACCGGTTTCCCGCTCGATCAGCGAGGCCAGGATCAGCGCCTCATAGGCGGAATCGATGACCAGGCCGTCGTCGCGCTCGGCCCATACCGCCGCCAGAGTCTTTTCCATGCGCTGGTAGGCTTGCCTGAGTATTTCCAGATCGCTAATACCCTTGTGATACTGGTATGTATCGGGAAAGAAGCGCCCTTCGGGATGCTCGCCGGGGTGCCCCAGCGCGGCCATCACCTCGGCATCACTCATCTTGGCGGTACTATGTTGCAGCTTGGGTGCCGCCGCCAGTAATACGCGCATTTGCTCGAAGGTCCACCCCTCGGGGATGGTCAACGGGTAGGTCACCACGTTGTCGCTGCCCAGCAGCCCGATCACTTTGCGACCGCTCATGCCCGGTTCGAGCATGAACTCACCGGCGCGCAGCGCGGGTAGCTCATCGGGAAAGACACGCACCAGCAGGCGAAAAGGCCAGGCTTCGGCAATGATGCCTCGCTCGTCGAGATCCCCCATCACCTGATCGAAGCTGGCCCCGCGGGGAACCTCATAAATCGTCGACTCCTCGATAGCAATCGGCGCCTCGAGGCGGCTTTGCCAGTAGCGAAAACCGGCAAAGGCCGATAGTGCGGCAATGATCGCCACGATCA
Organism: Modicisalibacter muralis; assembly: GCF_900102945.1. Classification (GTDB taxonomy): domain Bacteria; phylum Pseudomonadota; class Gammaproteobacteria; order Pseudomonadales; family Halomonadaceae; genus Modicisalibacter; species Modicisalibacter muralis. Next base: position 174,407 of record NZ_FNGI01000006.1, read on the forward strand.
GCAGGACTTTCACCCAACGCATAGTCATCCTTAATCAATTCGTTCAGTCGGCCAACCCCGGATAACCGAGCAAGGCGTGGCCAGCGTTCTGGAGTGGCCGATGAATCGCCGTGATCGGCCAGCGAGCGACGGTGTTACCCTCGGCATCGTCGAGGCGCGCCACCGGCCACACGCCCTGCACCGAATTTCCCAGCCATAGGGCATCGACGCCAGCGAGTTCGTCAGTATCCATCGCGACTTCGGCGATCGGCCGTTCGGCCAGCAGCGCCGCGCGCAACGTTCCGGCCACGCCGCAGGCATCGAGTCGTGGTGTCTCCCAGCGACCGTCGCGCTGCCAGAACAGATTCATGCAAGTCGCCTCCACCAGCCGCCCTGCGCTATCGCACAGCAGGCCCTCGGCAATGTCGGGGTCGTTCCACTCCTGGCGGGCGAGCACGTTTTCCAGGCGATTGAGATGCTTGAGACCGGCAAGGCACGGCTGAATTGCCAGGCGAAGCCGGCATAACCGCACGCGGATACCTTCGCGCCAGCGCTCCTGATGGGGAGCAAACGCCGAGAATTGCCAGCGCAGGCTGGGTTGCGGATCAGCCGGTGGTAGATAGCCGCGACCACCGCGACCACGCGTCACCACCAGCTTGAGTACATGCAAACCCTGGCCGGCCTGAGCCGGCAGCGTATCGAGCATGGCGCGCTCGGGGCCGACAAAACCAAGCCGAACGCATCCCCGCGCGAGCCGCTCCATATGCGCTTCCCACAATAACGGCTCGCCATCGCGCACGAGGACGGTCTCGAAGAGACCGTCCCCATAGGCAAAACCGCGATCGTCGAAGGGTATTACCGTGTCGTGCATGCCGGTTCAGGCGCGGCCGAAGATCAGCGAGCCGTTGGTGCCGCCAAAACCGAAGGAATTGGACAGCGCATAGCCGATGGCCATTTCGCGCGCGGTATGCGGTACGTAATCGAGGATGCAGCCTTCCTGCGGGTTGTCCAGGTTGATGGTCGGCGGAGCTACCTGGTCGCGCAGCGCGAGTATGCTGAAGACCGCCTCGACGGCACCGGCGGCGCCCAGCAGGTGGCCGATCATCGATTTGGTCGAACTGACCGCTACATTCGATGCCGCATTGCCCATCACCCGCTCGACGGCACGACTCTCGGCCAGATCGCCGGTCGGCGTGGAAGTGCCATGGGCATTGATATACGCAATCTGCGACGGATCGAGTTCGGCATCGCGAATCGCGTTGCTCATGGCCATAGCCGCACCGCGACCGTCTTCCGGCGGCGCCGTCATGTGATGGGCATCGTCGCTCATGCCGAACCCCTTGAGCTCGGCATAGATGGTTGCGCCACGCTTCTTGGCATGCTCGTATTCTTCGAGCACCAGCACCCCGGCACCGTCGGAGAGCACGAAGCCATCACGATCGCGGTCCCAAGGCCGACTGGCCGATGTCGGCTCGTCATTGCGCGTCGACAGCGCACGCGCCGCGGAAAAGCCACCCAGGCCCAACGGCGTGGTCGCCATCTCGGCACCACCGCAGATCATCACATCGGCATCGCCATAGGCTATGGTGCGCGCACCATAGCCTATGTTGTGAGTACCCGTGGTGCAGGCGGTCGTGATGGCGATATTGGGGCCACGAAAACCGTGCTGGATCGCCAGATTCCCGGCGATCATGTTGATGATCGAGCCAGGCACGAAGAATGGCGAGATGCGCCGGGCGCCGCCCCTGTTGAGCGCGTTGTGATTGTGCTCGATCATTGGCAGACCACCAATGCCCGAACCGATGGCCACGCCGATACGGTGGGCACTGCGCTCGTCGCACTCGAGACCGGCATCGTCGATCGCCTGGCTGCCTGCGGCAATCCCATACTGGATGAACAGGTCCATCTTGCGTGCATCCTTGGGATTCAGATAAGGGCTGATATCGAAGTCCTTCACCGAACCGCCAAAGCGGGTATTGAAGCCACTGGTGTCGAAATGCTCGATCGGGGCAATGCCACTCTTGCCTGCCAGGATATTGTCCCAGCTCTCCTTGACGGTGTTACCGACCGGTGTCACTAGACCCAGCCCGGTCACCACGACCCTTCTACGAGGCATCAGCTCTCCTCCTGACGTCCATAATCGGCACGCTTTTCGCCCGGCGCACCATCGCTGCGCGCATTATACCCGAAGCATACTGGCTATGGGTCGGCAGTGCACAAAAACGAAAGCCGCTCTGTTTCCAGAACGGCTTTCGTGCTTGCCAGCGGTCGAGACCGCATTACATCACTTACTGATGAGCAACGACGTAGTCGATCGCTTCCTGAACGGTAGTGATCTTCTCGGCTTCCTCGTCGGGAATTTCGGTATCGAATTCCTCTTCGAGCGCCATCACCAACTCGACGGTATCCAGAGAATCCGCGCCGAGATCTTCGGTGAAGGAAGAAGTGTTCTGGATGTCCTCTTCCTTGACGTTCAGGCGCTCGGCCACAACCTTCTTCACGCGCTCTTCGATGGTGCTCATTGTGTCTTCACTCCTAGTGGTACATATCCGCCAGCCAAAAACTGCCGGGTAGTTTATAGACGGCCCCAAGCCGACGCAACCAAGGCGTCGACCGCAGCCTCAACGCATGTTCATTCCACCGTTGACCTGCAGTGTCTCACCGGTAACGTAACCGGCGGCGTCACTGGTCAAAAACCCCACGACTGCGGCGATCTCTTCGGGCTTGCCCAGCCGCGCCAGCGGAATCTGGGTAAGCAGTGCCTGATGCTGAGCCTCCGGCAGCGCCTCGGTCATGTCAGTGGCAATAAAGCCCGGAGCCACTGCATTAACGGTGATTCCGCGAGATGCCACTTCACGCGCCAGAGCACGCGCAAAGCCTTCCATGCCGGCCTTGGCGGCAGCATAGTTGGTTTGGCCCAGGTTGCCCATGGTCGCGACTACCGAACTGATGCAGACAATCCGCCCGAAACGCGCCTTTGTCATGCCACGCACACAAGCCTTGGTAACGCGATAGACGGACTTCAGATTAGTGTCGATCACCGCATCCCACTCGTCCTCTTTCATGCGCATCAACAGATTGTCGCGCGTGATGCCGGCATTATTGACCAGAATGGTCGGCGCGCCGAACTCGTCGCCAACGGCCTTGATCAGCGCATCGACGCTGGCCTGGTCGGTGGCATCGAGCACGCGACCGGCGCCCTCGATGCCCTGTGCCTTGAAATCGGCATCGATTCTATCGGCACCCTGTTCGCTGGTCGCGGTACCGATGACCAATCGACCCTGGCGACCGAGCTCATGGGCGATGGCACGACCGATGCCACGACTGGCTCCGGTAACCAACGCAATTCTGCGTTCGCTCGTCATAATGGCTCCTCAATGAGTCATGCGTCTGGCTGGTCGAGCGTCTCGCGCGCCAGTTCGAGCGCGGCGGACAAGCTTTCGGGATCGTTGACCGCCAGTCCCTTGGCACCGCGGGCGATACGCTTGTTGAGTCCGGTGAGCACCTTGCCCGGACCGCATTCGATAAAGACCTGCGCACCCTGGCCGACCATCGATTCGATGCAATCGGTCCAGCGCACCGGCCGGTAGAGCTGCTCGATCAGCCGCGTCCTGAGCGTCTCGACATCGCCAGGCGCCTGGGCATCGACGTTCTGTACCACCGTATAGCGCGGCATCTTGATCTCGATGGATTCCATCGCCTCGGCCAGCCGCTCGGCGGCCGGCATCATCAGCGCGCAATGCGACGGCACCGACACCGGTAGCGGCAACGCCCGCTTGGCGCCGGCTTCCTGACACAACGCAATGGCTCGGTCCACGGCGGTTTTCTGGCCGGCAACCACCACCTGGCCGGGCGCATTATAGTTGACCGCCGCTACCACTTCACCCTGGGCGGCGTCGCGGCAGGCGGTCTCGACCGCCGCGTTGTCGAGACCCAGTACCGCGGCCATGGCGCCTTGGCCGGCCGGAACGGCATCCTGCATGGCCTCGCCGCGCAACTTGACCAGGCGCACGCCCTCGGCAAAAGTCAGCGCCCCGGCACACACCATGGCGCTGTATTCGCCCAGACTGTGACCGGCCATGGCAAGCGGTCGCGGCCCTTCGAGCTCTTGCCAGACACGCCACACGGCGACACTCGAGGTCAGCAGCGCCGGCTGCGTGCAGGCCGTCGCATTGAGTGCTTCTTCAGGGCCTTCCTGCACGACATGCCAGAGGTCGTAACCCAGCGCATCGGCGGCTTCCTCGAAGGTCGTGCGTACCACGCTGTAGCGTTCGGCCAGCTCCCGCAGCATGCCTAGGTGCTGGGAGCCCTGCCCCGGAAATACAAGGGCCAGGGATTGAGTCATGGCATTCACCTTTCAGGATTGAAATCTTGGGACTGCGAACGGGTTGGAAACCCGCTATCGCGTCGACCGCACGCGATCGACGCGATAGCGGACCGCTGGCCCAACTCACGCTCGAGATGCTCCGGTAGATTCATGCGAACCTCCTGCACCGCCCGTGACACGGCACAGGCGAAGCCCTGGGCATCGGCACGCCCGTGACTCTTGATCACGATGCCTGCCAGCCCCAACAGACTGGCGCCATTGTAACGCACCGGGTCGAGCCGACGCTTGACCCGGTGCAGCGCCGGTCGCGCCAACCAGCTGACCAGCCGACTACCCCAATGGGCATCGAAGGTCGCCTGCACCCGCTCGACCAGCATTCGCGCCAGACCTTCACTGGCCTTGAGCACGATATTGCCGACGAAGCCATCGCAAACCACGACATCGGCGCTGCCGTTGAACACGCCATCGCCCTCGACGAAGCCGATGTAATTGATCTCCGGCATGTCTCGTAGCCGGGCATCGGCCTGGCGCACGCTCGCGGTGCCCTTGGTCGCTTCGACGCCGACATTGAGCAGCGCCACGCGCGGACGCGCCAGGCCATCGACCTGGCGTGCCATGACGCTGCCCATCAGCGCGAACTCGACCAACCGCTGTGCCGAGGCTTCGATATTGGCGCCCATATCGAGCATATAGCAGCGACCGCCACCCTGAGTGGGAATGGCGGTACTGATAGCCGGGCGGGGTATTCCCGCCACCGTGCCCAGCGCACGCCGAGACAGTGCCATCAACGCACCGGTGTTGCCGGCGCTGACCCCGGCCGCAGCGCGTCCGGATGCGACATCCTCGAGCATCAGCGCCAGACTGGAGTCCCGGGCCGCGCGTAATGCACTGGAGGGCTTCATATCCTGGGGAATGATCCGCGGCGCATGACTGGGAAGCAAACGTGAGCCGACCCCATGCAGCCGCCTGGGCAGACGCGCCAGCTCGGCTTCCAGCATATCGAGCGGCCCATACAGGCACGCTTCGAGCTCAGGATGGACGAGCAGCGCTTCGGCCGTGCCCCAAACGGTAGCGCGGGGACCGAGGTCCCCGCCCATCGCATCGATGGCAATCCGCACGATTAGATAGGAAACGCTGCCAGAGCAATCGCCGACTTAAACGTCGACGACCTTACGACCACGGTAGAAGCCGTCCGGGGAGACATGGTGGCGCAGATGCGTGGTGCCGGTTTCCTTGTCCTGAGCGAGTGCCGGTGAGGACAAGGCATCGTGGCTACGACGCATGCCGCGCTTGGAACGGGTTTTGCGGTTCTGTTGAACTGCCATGAGCTATCACTCCAGAGTGTATCGGGTTGAATTCAGTGTTTGTCCTTCAACGTACGCAGCACGTCGAAGGGGCTTTCCGTCGGCTCTTCCACAACCTCGGAGTCCTCGCCACTGGCCATCTGATCCCGCGAAACCGCGCACTGGGTTTCATCGTGATAAACGACCTGCGGCAGACTGAGGATGAGTTCATCCTCGATCACCGGCAGCAGATCAAGCTGTTCGTTTTCCACCAATACCGGCTCGTACGCATTCGAAAGCTCCGCCGCCAGTGCATCGCTAGCCACCATGCCCAACAGGAAATGGCTCTCGAGAGTTACCGGCATGGGCTCGAGGCAGCGCCGACACGGCAATTGCACGTCGGCCTTCAGCCACCCTTCGATGAAACGCCGCCCCTGGGTGTCGATGCCGAAATCCAGGCGGACCTCGCCATCGCCCTGCTGCTCGCCGGCTTCTTCAGCAAAACGCGTCATGCCCGCGAGCGATATCAGGCCCTCGATGCGTTCGGCATTGGCGGCGAGCCGATAAGGCTCGACCCGGATAGGAAGTCTTGTGGTCAACATGGCGCGCAATAATAGGGATTCCCCCGAGGCCTGTCAAAGCGCAGCTTGCACCGCGCTATACAGGACAAGGCATGACGCGGCAAACTGGCCAGCAATTCGATCCACGACAAGGAATTACCCGCATGAATAACCATCGACGCCTGGTTCTCGCTTCGGGCTCGCGCTGGCGTCGCCAATTGCTCGACAGGCTGGAGATTCCCTACGCCTGGGCCAGTCCCGATATCGACGAAACACCCCATCCCAATGAGACACCCGAGGCGCTGGTGCATCGTCTGGCGCTCACCAAGGCCGAACGCATCGCCGCCGATTATTCCAAGCATATCGTCATCGGCTCGGATCAGGTCGCGGTATTCGATGGCGAGATACTCGGCAAGCCCGGCAATACGGCTACTGCCCGAGCCAATCTGGCGCGTTTTTCCGGCCAACGCGTGCGCTTCATTACCGGCCTGGCGGTGATCGACACCTCGCGCGCCTGGCACCGGGTCTGTCACGAACGTTTCGATGTCGTATTTCGCAAGCTCAGCGACGCCGAGATCGAACGCTACGTGGCGCGCGAGCAGCCCCTCGACAGCGCCGGCAGCTTTCGCATGGAGGGGTTAGGCATCACCCTGTTCGAGCGCCTTGAGGGCGACGACCCCAACACCCTGATCGGCCTGCCACTCATTCGCCTGTGCGCGCTGCTACGCGAAGCCGGCATTGATCCCTTGCTGGACCCGGTTTCCGACGACTAAGGCAGCTCATAGCGCAGCGGCGAAACCGTCCTTGGCAGCCCCAGCCACTCGACGGCGACACGCCCGAACTGCCGCGAGAAACGTTCGAATGGATCGAGCGCCGGCGTGTAATCGCGCGTGCGGGGTTCGCCCAGCCGCTCCCGGGCCAACTGATCGAGGCTCTTCAAGCCATCGATGAGCCCCAGTTCGAGCGCTTGCTCGCCAGTCCAGATCAGCCCCGAGAACAACCGCGGGTCATCGACCAACCGGTCGCCCCGACCGGCCTTGACGTCATCGATGAACTGTCGGTGGGTGGTTTCCAGCACCTGTTGCCAGAAATCCTGCTGGTCGGGGGCGATTTCGCTGAACGGATCGAGAAACGCCTTGTTCTCGCCCGCCGTGAAGACGCGCCGCTCGACACCCAGTCGCTCGATCGCTTGCTCGAGCCCGAAGCCCGCGTAGATCACCCCGATCGAGCCCACCAGGCTGGCCGGTGCCGCATAGATGGCATCGGCACCGGCAGCGATGTAATAGGCGCCGCTGGCGCCGATGTCCTCGACCACTGCGTAGATTGGCTTGTCACCCAGGGCGCTCAGGCGACGCAGTTCGTCGTAGATGCGCTGGGATTGCACCGGGCTACCACCGGGGCTGTTGATGTGCAACACCACCGCGCGGGCCTCCGGGTGCTCCCATGCCCGACGCACCCCCTCGATGATGCGCTCGGCGCTGGCCGCGGAGTCGGCATCGATCACGCCCTCGACCTTGACCACGCCCAAATGCTTACCCGTAGGCAGCGGCACGCTGCTCGCCAAGAACACCCCATACGCACCCAGCGCCAATGAAGCCAGAATCAGCGCTGCGAACAGAAAACGAAAGAATAGTTTCCAACGCCGCGTGCGACGCTGTTCGGTGAGCACGCCACCAATCCAGCGATCCATCATCTCGAGCTGCGCCAGTCGCTGGCGCTCGCGCAGCGTATCGGCATCCTCGTCCGACGGTGTTTGGGCCGACGCTTCCCGGCCCGGCTTCTCAGGATCGACCTGGGGGCCCTGGGTCCACTGGTCGTAGCGTTCGTCGTCACTCATCGGCAGTCTCGCTGGCGGTCGTCAGTACGATCAGGCATGCAGCCAATCGATCAATTCGGGAAAGGTGTCAGCGGCGAAAACAGGCTCGCATGCGTGCAGGCGCTCCCGAGCATGCACGCCGTATGTGACGGCGATACGATCCATGCCCAGTGCGCGGGCCATTTCCAGGTCGTATTCGGTATCGCCGATCATCAGTGCCTCGTCGACGCCGATGCCGGTTTCGGCAAGCAACTCCTCGAGCATGCGTGGGTGCGGCTTGGAAAGCGTTTCGTCGGCGGTGCGGCTGGCATGAAACCAGGCGCCGCTGCCGGTAGCCCCGAACACCCGATCGAGGCCGCGCCGACTCTTGCCGGTAGCCACCGCCAGGCGTGTTCGCGGGTTATCGCGCAGCCGCTGGATGCCTGCTTCGACACCCTCAAAGAACGTCATCGGTGTTTGATCGGCGGCTGAAAAGTGCCGCGAATAATGCAAGCGTAGCGCTTCGGCCTGATCGTCGGCCATCCCCGGACACATTCGCGCGATCGCTTCGGGCAGCCCCAAACCGATGATATCGCGCACGCACGCAGGACTTAGATCCGGCCAACCGACGTCACGCGCCGCCGCTTGCATGCAGGCAACGATGCGCGCCTCGGAATCCATCAAGGTGCCATCCCAATCGAAAATCAGCAGTCGATAGCGCATTCAGCCTCCAGCCTATTCATTTCACGACGCGCGAGCACGCGCCAGCGCGGACTCCAGCTCTTCACCGAGCGGCGCCTTGATCTGCACGGGGCGACCACTATTGGGCTCGGGAAAGCTCAGCGAGGCCGCATGCAGAAACAGGCGCTCCAGGCCCAGTCGGGCCGCTTGACGCTGACCTTCGCGGCTGCCGTATTTGTCGTCTCCCAGCAAGCCATGGCCGGCATGCGCGGCATGCACGCGAATCTGGTGGGTACGGCCGGTCACCGGCTCGGCCTCGATCAACGTGACGTTGGGGAAACTCTCGCGCACCGCAAAGCGCGTGCGCGCGACCTTGCCATTGGCATCGACCCGCACCCGGCGCTCGCCATTGCCGGCCTCGAAACGATCCAGGCGAGCACTGACGAAATCGCGCCGCGCCGGCCAGCGCCCTTCCACCAGCGCCAGGTAGCGCTTGTCCATTTGGTGCTGTTTGAGCGCCGTATTGAGCGTGACCAGCGCCGTGCGTGATTTGGCCAGCAGCAGGCAACCCGACGTGTCGCGATCCAGGCGGTGTACCAATTCGAGAAAGTCCAGGTCCTCGCGCACTTGGCGCAGAGCCTCGATCAAGCCGATCTTCACGCCACTGCCGCCATGCACCGCCAGCCCCGAAGGCTTATTGATAACCAACCAGTCGGGACCTTCCACCAGCACGCTACCAGCCAGTAAATTGCGCAGGTTGTCGCTGACCTCGCGCACCGCCTCCTCGGGCGCCAGACGCAGCGGCGGAATACGTACCAGGTCGCCGAATTCCAGACGATAATCGGGCTTGATGCGTTTCTTGTTCACCCGCACCTCGCCCTTGCGCACGATGCGATAGATCAACGCCTTGGGAGCGCCTTTCAGGCGCGTGCGCAAGAAGTTGTCGATGCGCTGTCCAGCCTGGGCATCGGTGATTTCCACCCATTGGACTTCGCGACCTTCGGCCATGCACTCTTCCTCGAACGGACTTGGCAAAAGGCGCATTCTATCGCACTGAGCGACGACCCGCGCCAATTGCTGACGTGCCGCTTTACTGATATATTCCGAACTCGCTCCAATGGGAATGAATGCCCGATTTTTTGCGCCTGCACGACACGCACGCAGGCCCGAGCGACGAATACGGCGACAAGGCTTGGGTTTGACTCTCATGCCTTGCCGCCAAAGCAGCAGAAACGACGTTACGCCACGCCCGGGCCCCAGGCCGATCCCACCCAAAACGGACGGTCCATAGCGCCACGGGGAATATCAATACCGTGCCGGTGGCCGGCGTCGACGAATCGAACAATGCCAGGTGTCTGGCGGTAGTCCGCAGGGCCGGACGGGAATCGAACAGTCCCGCCGAAACATGTCCTGCCACCGCCGCGTACTCAACATGATCCAGCAGCGCCCGCCCTCTTGGGTCTGGCGTTGATGACGCATTCACGACATGCGCTGAGCACAGCACGAAGCACGACGCGGTTCGCCGTCGCCGACGCAATTGCAGCGGCCGCCCTCCGGCGCGCCACACTCAGCGAGACACTATGAAACGGATGCTCATCAATGCGACCCAGCCCGAAGAGCTGCGCGTCGCGCTGGTCGATGGACAACGCCTTTACGATCTGGATATCGAATCCGGCGCCAGGGAACAGAAGAAAGCCAATATCTACCGCGGCAAGATCACCCGCGTCGAACCCTCCCTGGAAGCCGCCTTCGTCGATTTCGGCGCCGACCGCCACGGCTTCTTGCCGCTCAAGGAAATCTCCCGCGAATATTTCACCAAGGAGCCTTCCGGCCGCATCAACATCAAGGAAGTGATCAAGGAAGGCCAGGAAGTCATCGTTCAGGTCGACAAGGAAGAACGCGGCAACAAGGGCGCCGCCCTGACCACGTTTATCAGCCTGGCCGGGCGCTTTTTGGTGCTGATGCCCAACAACCCTCGCGCCGGGGGTATTTCACGCCGCATCGAGGGTGAAGAGCGCGCCCAACTCAAGGACGCCATGAGCCAGCTCACGCTGCCCGACAAGATGGGCGTGATCGTGCGCACGGCCGGCATCGGTCGCAGTGCCGAAGAGCTGCAGTGGGACATGGACTATCTGGTCCAGGTATGGGAAGCGATCACCGAGGAAGCCGGCAAGCGTTCGGCGCCGTTCCTCATCTATCGCGAATCCAACGTCATCATTCGCGCCATGCGCGACTACCTGCGCCAGGACATCGGCGAGGTGCTGATCGACAATCCCGAGGTGCATCAGGAGGCGCTCGGTTTCATTCGCCAGGTGATGCCCTCCTACCAGCAGAAGATCAAGCTCTACGCCGACGACGTGCCGCTATTCTCGCGCTTTCAGATCGAGAGCCAGATCGAAACCGCTTATCAGCGTGAAGTGAAGCTGCCTTCGGGCGGCGCGGTGGTCATCGACCACACCGAGGCGCTGGTTTCCATCGATATCAACTCGGCGCGCGCCACGCGTGGCAGCGACATCGAGGAAACCGCGCTGCAGACCAATCTCGAAGCGGCCGACGAGATCGCTCGCCAGTTGCGCCTGCGTGACATTGGCGGACTAGTGGTGATCGACTTCATCGACATGTCGCCGGCGCGCAACCAGCGCGACGTCGAGAACCGTATGCGCGACGCGCTCAAGCTCGACCGCGCGCGCGTGCAGATCGGGCGTATCTCGCGTTTCGGCCTGATGGAAATGTCCCGCCAGCGCCTGCGCCCTTCGCTGGGCGAAACCAGTGGCGTGGTTTGCCCGCGCTGCGACGGCCAAGGTACCATCCGTGACATACGTTCATTGTCACTCTCGGTCATGCGCCTGATCGAAGAAGAGGCCATGAAGGAGCGCAGCGCGCACATTCGCGCCATCCTGCCGGTACCGGTAGCGACCTATCTGCTCAACGAGAAGCGCGCCAGCCTGGTCGACATCGAGCGCCGCCAGGATGTCCGCGTCATCATGCTGCCCAACCCCGAGATGGATACGCCGCACTACGACGTGCAGCGCCTGCGCGACGACCATCTCAATGACGAGGACAGCGACAAGCCCAGCTTTGAGCTGTCCACCGAGACCGAGGTCGGCAAGGAGCCCGATTCGGCGTTCGCCAAGCCCGTGCAACGCGCCGAAGCCGCGGTCAAGACCGTGAGCCACAGCGCGCCGGCACCGGATTCATTGCAGAAGCCGGTCGAAGCCCGCAAGCCCGCGACTGTCGAAGCCGACGGCGCCTCTCCGGGCGTGCTGACACTGTTCAAAGGCTTCTTTGGCAAGCTGCTGGGTGGCGACGAGCAAACGCCCTCCTCCGATACCGACAAGGAGCGTGGGCGTCGCACGAGCGGCCCTAGCCAGCGCCAGGGCGCGGCACCGCGCGACGGCGGCGAATCACGTGGCGAGCGCGGCGGACGTAGCGGTGGCAACCGCCGCCGGCGTGACGACAAGCGCGAAGAACAGCGTGACGATCGGCGCGCACCGCGCGGCAACCGCTCGGAGACTGATAGCCGCACCGCCACCAAGGACAACCGCCCCGCCAAGAGCGAAGGCAAGCCGGCTCAGCGCGGCAAGTCTCGCCAGGAAGAAACCGCACAGAAACCGGAGCGAGCCGAGAAGGCCGAACGGGCCCAGAAGGCCGATACCAAACCGCGCCGCGACGAAACCAAGGGCAGCGCCAAACCCCAGCCCGAAGAACAGGCCAAGGCACCGACCGAGACCGACGGCAAGCCCAAGCGCACGCGCAACAACCCGCGCCAGCGCAGCCGCAAGCACGCCTTGAATCCTCAGGCCGCCGCCGAGCAGGCGCGTTTGCAGGCCGAAGCCAGCGCCGAGCCGCCTGCCCCGGTCGCCGAAGTGGCAGCGGAAAAGCCCGAGCCCGAACTCAAGAGCGTGGCAAAGGCCGAACGCAAGCCCGAGCAGCCTGAGCCTGCCGATAACGGCGAAACCGCGGATCGCGCGGCCTTTGCCCAGCGCCAGGAAACACCGCAAGCATCTGCCGAGCAGACTCTTGCTGAAACGCCTGAAGCACAACCCGCCGCGGCCCAGCCCTCGGAAGGCACGAGCGAAGGGGCCAGGCAACAGGCCGACGAGTCGTCTGTGGTCGAGAATGCCGAAACCGAAGCACCGAGCGCTGCCGCCAAGCCCGAGAAAAAACCGGCCAGGGCGAGAAAGCGTGAAGCCACGGCCAAGCCGGTTTCAACGGCAGCACAAGGCGACGACGCAAAGGCCCAGGATGCGCCCGGGAAGGCCGCCGTGAAAGCGAAAGCCCCGGCGGCTAATACCGAGCCCGCAACCGACGAGCCCGCAGCGAATGCCCAACCGGCCCAGGCTCCGCAACCGCCCAAGCTGTATGGCGCGGAACCGGCGCCGGAAGCACCGGCTGACACTAACGCCGAACACACCACGCCTGCCGAGTCCGCTCAAGTCGACGCCCGCACTGGGCAGGAAGCGGCGCAAAAGCCCGAATCCGCCAAGCCCAGCGCCGAGCCGGAACAAGCCGCAAGCGCGACAGACGAGACCGAGAAGGCGAGTAAACCGGCGAGCAACGATGCCGCGCCGGCAACCCGTCGTCGCCGTGCTCGTCGAGCCCATAACGATCCGCGCGAGAAGCACCGGCATAGCCAGGCCGAAGACGGCCACTGAGTTTACGGTCGGGTTTTACGATCGAGCTTTACGGTCAGCTACACCGCACGCCCGCGAGTCCCAGGACTCGCGGGCGTTGTGTTTTGAGCCATGTGCTAACTTCGACGTTCGAGAAATGGGCCTCACCTCCTTTGGTCGAATATCAAATTTATTTTCAATGACTGTGCGAGCGGGCACTGCTACAAGGATTGCAACCTGGTTGAAAGATTTTTCCAGGAAATCAAGCAGGCGGGCGACGCGTGACCGGTTCGAGCGTGCCGCGCAACGCTTGGCTGCGCGCGAAGACTCTCTGTGGCATTCATCCGGAGGCACCATGACTGAGACCGCTCGCCAGCAAGGCGGACACATCCTGATTGACTCGTTGAAAGCCCAGGGCGTCGACCGGGTCTTCTGCATTCCCGGCGAAAGCTATCTTGCCGCGCTGGACGGGCTGTACGAGTCCGGGATCGATACGATCGTCGCCCGCAACGAAGGTGGTGCGGCCTTGATGGCCGAGGCTGACGGTAAGTTGACTGGAAAGCCAGGCATTGCATTTGTGACCCGAGGACCTGGCGCGACCAATGCTTCTTGCGGCGTGCATGTCGCGTTTCAGGATTCCACGCCAATGATCCTCTTCGTTGGCCAGGTCGCCAGCGGCCAACGGGATCGCGAAGCATTCCAGGAAGTGGACTATGGCGCCATGTTCGGCCCCCTGGCTAAGTGGGTAGCGACAATCGATCGTGTGGATCGCATTCCCGAGTACGTCAGTCATGCTTTCCATGTCGCGCAGAGCGGACGGCCAGGCCCGGTAGTGCTGGCCCTGCCAGAAGACATGTTGACATCAGCTTGCAACACAACAGTGGTGCCTTCGGCTGCTCTGCCCTCTGGCAAGGCATCGCAGGACGACATCGACGCGATCCTCGACCGCCTGTCGAAGGCTGATCGTCCGCTGGTGATCGTGGGAGGTGGTGGCTGGTCGGCCGCGGCGGCCGCGGCGCTTGGTCGGTTCGCCGAGAAAGCCGTGCTGCCCGTCGGGGCAGCGTTTCGATGCCAGGACTACCTCGATAACCGCCATCCCAATTATGTCGGCGATATCGGCATTGGTATCAATCCCACCCTGGCTAACCGGGTACGAGAAGCCGATGTCATCCTCTCGTTAGGTGCCCGTTTGGGTGAGATGACCACCAGTGGATATACCCTTGTGACGCCGCCGATACCGCGACAAGCGTTGATTCACGTCCATAGCGATCCCTCCGAGATTGGTCGGGTCTACCGTCCACAACTGGCTGTCATCGCCAATGCAGGCGCGCTGGTTCAACAACTGGCTGACCTCGCGTACGCACCCCTAGCAAGCCGGGACGAATGGGTTCGCATGGCGCGAGCGGATTACGAGCAGTGGCAGCAACCGCAGGAAACGCCGGGCAGCCTACGGATGGAGCAAGTAATCACCAGGCTCAACGAAGTGCTCGATGATGATGCGATCATGACCAATGGCGCGGGCAATTATTCGGCGTGGCTGCATCGCTATTACCGTTACCGTGGCTGGCGAACGCAGCTGGCTCCCACCTCGGGTTCGATGGGCTATGGTTTACCAGCCGCGGTTGCCGCAAAGCTGCGCCACCCTGATCGCGATGTGATCTGCCTCGCCGGAGACGGCTGCTTTCAGATGGTTGCGCAGGAATTTGGAACTGCTTGCCAATATGGTGCCAATGTTATCGTTCTGGTATCGAACAACGGCATGTACGGAACGATCCGGATGCATCAAGAACGACATTATCCTGGTCGACCCTCAGGCACGCAAATGACGAACCCTGATTTTGCCGCACTTGCCCGCGCCTATGGTGCCCATGGCGCAACTGTGACTAACGACGAGGATTTCCTGGACGCATTCGAGGAGGCCCGGAAAGCGGGCAAACCGGCCATTCTCGATTTGAGAGTGTCGCCGGAGGCCCTGTCACCAAAACTCCACCTCACCGGAAGAGCTTGAGTATACTCGGCGATTTCTCGTAACCGCTCCCTTCCACGTCTCATTCGTTCAGGAATGAACGCGGGACACGGTTTTCGAGATTTCAGCTCAACTTAATTCGCGACGGTTGATGAACGCCGTCAGCACCCGGATCAAATAATCCGGGTCCCTGCTACCGGCTGTCTCGCGTATCGAATGCATGCCCCATTGCGCCACGCCGACATCCAGCGTAGGAATGCCCAGTTCAGCCGCGGTGATCGGCCCGATCGTACTGCCGCATGCCATGTCGGCACGCGAGACGAACGTCTGCGACGACACCCCCACCTCGCGACACAGATCGCGAAACAACGCGGCGGTGGCGCTGGTGGTGGCATAACGCTGGTTGGCATTGATCTTGACCACCGGCCCGCCATTGATCGCGGGCCCATGGGCCGCGTCGTGCTTGTCGGGGAAATTGGGGTGCAGCGCATGAGCATTGTCGCAGGAGATCAGCCGCGACGCCTGCAGCAACCGGAACCAGCTCTCCTCGCCGTCGCCTTCATGCGCATTATCGAACTGCGCATGCACCCGGCGCAGCACATCCGCCAGAAACGGCCCCTGCGCGCCACAGGTACTGGCACTACCCACCTCTTCATGATCGTTGGCCACCAGTACCGCGCCCTGGGTCCCATCGCTATCGAGCAAGGCTTCCATGCCGATGAAGCAGGACAACAAGTTGTCGAGACGCGCGCTACTGATCAGTTCCCCGTCGACACCGACCCGTCTCGGTGGCTGAGTATCATAGAGGCACAGCTCGAAATCGAGGATGTCGATGTCTTCCAAATCGTGCTGCTCGTAAAGCCAACGCTTGAGCAGTCGGTCGAAGTCCTTGCCCTCGCCGCCTTGCAGCAGTACCGGCGCCATCTGCGTCTGCGCATTGATGGCACGGCCATTGTTGGCTTCGCGATCGAGGTGGATGGCCAGGCTCGGCACGATCGCCACCGGGCGCTCGATATTGAGTAGCATGCCCTGCAGACGACCATCCGCGCGCCGCACATGCACGCGCCCGGCCAGACCCAAATCACGGTCGAACCACGGCGCCAGCAATGCCCCGCCGTACACCTCCACCCCGAGTTGCAACCAATCGCGTCCGACAATCGCTGCATTCGGCTTGAGACGCAGGCCAGGACTATCGGTATGCGCACCGATCAGCCGCAATGCATCGAGCGGGCCTTCGGGTAGCTGCAAGGCGATCAACGACGAGTCATTGCGAGTCACCACGATACGCTCACCGGGGCTCAGGGCCCACGGCTGCGTCTCGTCGAGACGCCGAAAGCCTGTCTGCTCCAGGCGACGCGCCATATTCGCCGTAGCATGCCAAGGCGTCGGAGAAGACTGCAGAAATGTCAGTAATCGTTCTAAGGTAGGGTCGTAGGGCATGTTCGTCCTCTGGGAATCTATCCGGCTGGCCCGTTCGTAAACGACTAGAGGCCATTCGAAACGATCTTTTGTGTTTCAGTGAAACGTGATAGCTCGCAATTTAACGAAAAAGGCCGGGGCATATCTTAATTTTTCTTTCAATCGTTTAGTGTCATGTCTGACGGGCCGTTGGGGGTCTGTGTATGGCGACACAGGTGCTACAATGGCTAACCGGCATGCACAGCTCATACCGGTCATCTAGGGAACAGAGTGTACATGAAACCGGGAGTGCTTCATTGATGAGCCTGATTGCAGCCACTCGGCGCACGGTAGCCGTTTTACTACTGCTTGTGCTGTGTGCCCCGGCATTCGCCGGGATTAGCCCCACGGATGCCCAGCGCCAAGCCGCAGTCGATGTTGCCGAGTCATTGCGTTATGGCCACTATTCCGATATCGATCTCGACGACGAATGGTCACAACGGGCCTTCGAGCGCTTTCTCGACATTCTCGACTCACAGCGCGCCTATCTGCTCCAGCGAGACGTTGATGCCTTCACGGATCTCGCTACGTCTCTCGACGATGCGCTCAGCGAAGGACGGCTCGAAGGCGTCTATGCCTTGTATGGCCGCTACCATGAACGCCTGGAAGCACGCCTGAAATGGTTGATCGATCAGGTCGAGTCCGGTCTCGATTTCGATTACAGCGGTAACCAGCGCCTGGCGCTGGAGCGCGAGGACGAGCCTTGGGCCGGTAGCCCGTCAGCCTTGGACGAGCTATGGACCAAGCGCCTGAAGAACGCCGCCTTGTCGCTATCATTGAGCGACCAGACTCCCGAGGAAGTTCAGGACACGCTGCACGAGCGCTTCACAGGCCAGCTTTCGCGGCTGCGCCAGACCAACCCGGAGGACGTGCTGGATCTGTTCCTGGCGGCCGTCACCGGCACCATCGATCCACATACTGCGTACCTGTCGCCGCGCCAGAGCGAATCCTTCGATATCCAGATGCGCCTGTCACTGGAGGGTATCGGCGCCTTGCTGCAAAGCGAAGGCGAATACGTCAAGGTTGCCAGCCTGGTACCCGGCGGCCCAGCCGATAAAAGCGGCGTGTTGCAGCCGGCCGACCGGATCGTCGCCGTTGGCCAGGGTAAAGAAGGCCCGATGGTCAACGTGGTCGGCATGCGCCTCGATGATGTCGTGCAATTGATTCGTGGGCCCAAGGGCTCCACCGTGCGCCTGGATATCATCCCCGCCAAGGCGGTGGACGTCACCCAAACGCATGTCGTGAAGATCGTCCGTGACACCGTGAAGCTGGAGGATCAGGCGGCCAGCAGCGAAATAATCACCTTACAACGTGGCGATGGCGAACACCGTATCGGGGTCATCGACATTCCCACCTTCTATGTCGACTTCGACGCCTGGCAGGCTGGCGAGGAAGACTACCGCAGTACCACGCGCGATGTTGCCGAGGAGATCGTCAAACTCAAGAAAGCCAGTGTCGACGGCATCGTGCTCGATCTGCGCAATAATGGCGGTGGCGCCCTGCAGGAAGCCAATTCGCTGATCGGCCTGTTCATCGACCGCGGCCCCACCGTACAGGTTCGCGATGCGCGCGGTCGCATCAGCCTGTACGGCGACACCGATAGCGGCACGCTCTACGATGGCCCGCTGGCGGTACTGGTCAATCGCCTGTCGGCCTCCGCTTCCGAGATCCTCGCCGGCGCCATTCAGGATTACGGACGCGGCCTGATCATCGGCAGCCGCACCTTCGGCAAGGGCACGGTACAGACGCTCAACGAACTGAGCCACGGCCAGATCAAGCTGACTCGTGCCAAGTTCTACCGGATTTCCGGCGCAAGCACCCAGCATCGCGGCGTGCTGCCACACATCTTGTTCCCCAGCCTGGTCGACCCCGACCTGATCGGCGAGAGCAGTCTCGACAATGCTCTGCCATGGGATACCGTGCGCGCGGTTCAGTATCGCCAGTACGGTGAGCCCGAACGTTATCTGGAAACGCTCGAGGCACGTCACGAAGCGCGGATCGCCGAGAACCCCAATTTCGTCTACTTGGAGCGTCAGGCCGAGTTGATCGGGCAGCTGCGCGAGCAGCAGACGACCATCAGCCTCAACCGCGAACAGCGCAAGCGTGAAATGCAGGCCCAGGAAAACGAGCAACTGGCGCTGGAGAATCAGCGTCGCCGCGCCCTCGGGCTCGAACCGCTGGAAGACTGGGCGCAGGCACGTGAAGCGAACAACATCGAAGACCAAGACAATGTCGAGCCGGTCGACCGCGCCCAAGTGGTCGAAAGCGCCGAAATACTGCTCGACTATGCCCGCCTGATCGGCACCGCCTGAGTCCTCACCAGTTGCCCACGGTCCCGCCGTGGGTAACTTCGCTTGTGTTGCGCAACGCGGGATTACCTGCACGGCCAGAGAGTGTTCATGCTTCGATTCCTGCCTGCCAGATGGGCAACGTTCCTGCTGCTCTGTCTGATGGCGCTGGCAGGCACTGCCAACGCGCAAGAGGCGCCCTGTCCACAGTGGAACGAGACTCAAGCACGTCACGCACTCGATCGATTGCAGACGCGTATCGCCACCTGGGATCACGCCTACTACCGCCAGGGTCGGCGCCTGGTCGATGACGGCGTCTACGATGCCGCCAAGCGTCGCCAGGCCCACTGGCGCAGCTGTTTCGGGTTCGCACCTTCCTCGCCGCCAGCCACGGAACCGATCTCCGACGTACCGCTCACCCACCCGATTCCGCAGACCGGCCTGAATAAGGCCGATGATCGCCAGGCCATGGCGGACTGGTTGCAACACCACGCGGCGCACGCCTTGTGGATTCAGCCCAAGGTCGACGGCGTGGCGATCACTCTGGTTTATCGCCAGGGTGAGCTGACAGCGGCCATCAGCCGCGGCGATGGCGAGCGGGGTCAGAACTGGCTGGCCAAGGCCCGGCGCATCGACGCCATCCCCAAGCGACTGAGCGACGCGCCAGCACGCGTCGTACTGCAGGGCGAATTGTATCTTCGGCGTCCCGGCCATATCCAATCCGAGGATGGCACCGCCGGCGCGCGCGCCGCCGTGGTTGGCCTCATGGCCCGAGAACGGCTAACGACGCAAGCGGCAGCCACGATTGGATTATTCGTCTGGGATTGGCCCGACGGGCCTGCCAGCATGCTTGCCCGGCTCGAGCGGTTGGCCGGATGGGGGCTCACCGACTCACGCGAATACACGCGACCCGCCGACAGCCTGGCGGGCGTGGCCGAGCAGCGCCAGCACTGGTATCGCCACGAACTGCCCTTTGCCACCGATGGCGTGGTGGTACGTCAGGGCCAGCGCCCCGCTCCACGAACCTGGCAAGCCGAACCGCCGGATTGGGCCATCGCCTGGAAGCATCCGGCACAGCGCAGCCTGGCGCTGGTGACCGCCATCGAATTCAGCATCGGCCGCACCGGACGCATCACGCCGGTCGCTCATCTGGCACCCATCGAGTTGAACGATCGTACGGTAAGCCGCGTCAGCCTGGGCTCGCTGGCTCACTGGCGAGAACTCGACGTGCGCCCCGGCGATCAGGTGTCGATCCATCTTGCCGGAATGATCATTCCGCAGGTCGATGAGGTGACGCTGGCAGCCATCCCTCGCCCCGAACTAAGCGCTCCATCGACGGAGGACTACCATGAGTTGAGCTGCCTGACGCTCGGCGATGGCTGCCGGCAACAGTTCCTGGCCCGTCTCACCTGGCTATCCAGCGATCAGGGGCTCGACATGCCCGGCATCGCCGAAGGTAGCTGGCGTATCCTGGTCGAGGGTGGGCTGGTCGACGACCTCCTGGACTGGATGACTCTCGACATCGTCACACTGAAAGCGCTACCCGGTGTCGGAGCGCGACGCGCCCAGCAATGGCATGCCACCTTCCAGGCCGACCTTCGGCAGGCTCCGCTTACCTGGCTCCGCGCATTGGGGCTACCGCCGGTGCCATCAGACGCGCTGCTGGATGCCCGCGGGCATGTCGATCTAGCCCAGCTTCGCCAACGCAATTCCCCGGAGTGGCAACGACAACCCGGTATCGGGGAAACCCGAGCCGCTCAGCTCATGCAATTCTTCCATCATCCGACCATCGACGCCCTGCTTTCACGGCTTACCGAACGGGGTCTGCTACGCTAATAGCTAATAATCTTAGGACCGATCGTTATTTAGCGAGCACTGATAACGATTTCCTATAGTTAAGTAGCTGGCATCGCCACGGCGGTGTCGACAAGGACATCAAGAAGAACCCAAAGGAAGCAGGATGGCGCCTTTGTTTCGCCGTCGGGCGAATTCGCTGGCCGTCGTCATCTTGGTGGGGATTCTGGCATTGCTCGTGGCGATCAGCGTGTTCGCCTATGTCGTTTACCGCTCTCCCTATCAAACGGATGTCGGTTACGCTCCCGAACAACCCGTGCCGTTCAGCCACCAACATCATGTCGGCGGCTTGGGGCTGGATTGCCGGTATTGCCATAGCGGCGTTGAAACCTCGGATTTCGCCGGCATTCCACCGACCCTGACCTGCATGACCTGCCACTCCCAAGAGTGGACCAATGCCGAAATGCTAGCGCCGGTTCGCCAAAGCCTGACCACCGAAACGCCACTGAGCTGGACCCGCGTTCACGATCTCGCTGACTACGTCTACTTCAGCCATCGCGCTCATGTGAACAATGGGGTCGGTTGCGAGTCCTGCCACGGCCGCGTCGACAAGATGCCGATGACAGTACAAAAAGCACCGCTGACCATGAAGTGGTGCCTGAGTTGCCACCGCAACCCCGCCCCCAACCTGCGCCCACTTGATGAAATCACCAGCATGGGCTACTCGCCAGCGACCGATGGCGCCTCCGGCCAGATGTTGATGCAGCGTTACCGCATTCACCCCGACACCCTCAAGGAGTGCGCGACATGCCACCGATGAAGGCCAGCAACTGGCAATCGCTGCGTGGCGAGCTCGACGGTCGGCGCGGCGTGCAGTATTGGCGCAGTCTCGAGGAATTGGCCGAACAGCCGAAATTCGCTGAATTTCTCGCCGATGAATTCCCACGCTGGCATGCACTATGGGAAGCCCCGGTGGCGCGCCGTCGAGTGCTCAAGCTGATGGCCGCGAGCCTCGCGCTGGCCGGGCTGACGGGCTGCGAAAACCAGCCCGAAGAACGGATCGTGCCCTATGTGGACATGCCCGAGGGCCTGACGCCGGGCATCCCCCGCCAGTACGCCACCAGCGCATTGATCGACGGCTACGCGCATGGCGTATTGGCCCAGACTCACGAAGGCCGCCCGGTAAAACTCGAGGGCAATCCCGAGCACCCCTCGACGCTCGGTGCCTGCGACATCTTCTCGCAGGCATCCGTGCTGTCGCTCTACGACCCCGACCGCGCCAGCGCCGTCAAACAGCGCGGCCACGTCGCACCCTACCGGAATTTTCTCACCGACTTGCAAAGCCAGCGAAGGGCATGGAGCGCCAGCCAGGGCGAGGGATTGGCCATCGTCACCGGCTCGTTGACCTCGCCGAGCGAACTCGCCCAATTGCAGGCGCTGCTGGCGCGTTGGCCCCGCGCGCGTTGGCACCGGCACGTCGCTGTCGATCGCGGCTCGCTGTACGACGGCACTCAGCAGTTGTTCGGCACCACGGTGGAGCCCGTTTACCGCTTCGAACGCGCTCGGGTGGTGGTTTCGCTCGATGCCGATTTCCTGCAAAGTCAGCCAGGTTTCCTGCGCTACGCTCGCGACCTGATGGCCGGCCGGCGTCCGCGCGACAACGACAACGCGCTAACCCGCCTGTATGTCGCCGAAGCCACGCCTACCATCACCGGCAGTGTCGCCGATCATCGCCTCAGGCTACGCGCCGATCGTATCGAGATACTGGCCCGCCAGCTCGCCACGGCGCTGGGTATCGCAGGGCTGAAAGCCAGCGAACCAGCCCTCGACGACGCCTGGCTAAGCGCCGTCGCCGACGACCTGAGGCGCCAGGCGCCCGACGTGGCGCTGGTCGCCGGCGATCAGCAACCGGCCGCGGTGCATGCCATCGTCCAGGCCATCAACCATCGCTTGGGAGCTTACGGCAACACCGTGACAGCTATCGAGCCTGTAGATGCCAGCCATCGCGCCATGCCGCTTGCTGCGCTGGTGGAGGCCATGCGGGCCGGCGATATCGACAGCCTGATCGTGATGGGCAGCAATCCGGCCTATAACGCGCCGGGCGAGTTGGGCTTCGCCGAGGCCTGTGGCCAAGTGCCCTGGCGCTGCCATTTCGGCGAAACTTTCGATGAAACCGCGCGACTCATGCACTGGCACATCCCCGCCACGCATCCACTCGAAACCTGGAGCGATGCCCGTGCTCACGACGGCACCATCAGCCTGCTGCAACCGATGATTCGCCCGCTGCACGGCGGTCTTACGTCGTTGCAGTTCTATCGCGGCCTGCTGGACGGCGTCGAAGGCGACCCACGCGAACTGCTGATGGCCTTCTGGCGCGAGCGCGACGGCAATGGAGATTTTGAAGCCCGCTGGCGGCGTTGGCTGCATGACGGCATGATCGCCGACAGCGCCGCCGCACCAGGCAGCGTGGCACCACAGCCCAACTGGCAAAACGCGCTACCGGAAAGCGCGCCCACCGATGCCGAGCTCGTTCTGCAGTTGAGTCCCGACCCCGCGCTATGGGACGGTCGCCATGCCAACAACGGCTGGTTGCAGGAGCTACCGAGGCCGCTGACCAAGCTGACCTGGGATAATGCCCTGTTGATCGCCCCGGCGCTGGCCGAGGCGCGCGGGCTCGGCGAGGGCGATGTGGTGCGCCTCGCTGTCGGCGAGCGCCATGTCGAGGTACCGGTCTACATTCTGCCGGGCATGCCGGACGATAGCGTGACGCTTACCCTCGGCCATGGGCGCCCTGGCGCCGGGCATGTCGCCGAAGGCATCGGCAGCGACGCCTATCGGCTTCAGCGCGTTGCCACGCGCTGGGCGATGCCGGCCAGCCTGGAAGCGACCGGCGAACATCGCGAACTGGCGACCACCCAGAATCACCATGCCATCGAGGACCGCGACCTGATCCGGGTCGCCAGCCTGGAGACGTATCGAAACAACCCGCGCTTCGCCCAGCATGAGATTCCCCACGAGTCGCTGTACCCCGAGCCTTGGCCCGCCGAGCGCAAGTCGCAATACGCCTGGGGCATGGTGATCGATCTGTCGTCGTGTATCGGCTGCAATGCCTGCGTGACCGCTTGCCAGGCGGAGAACAATATCCCCATCGTCGGCCCCGAGGAGGTCAAGCGCGGCCGCGAGATGCACTGGATTCGTATCGATCGCTACTTCGAAGGCCCGCTCGACGATCCACAACTGGTTTTTCAGCCGGTGACCTGCATGCACTGCGAAAATGCCCCTTGCGAGTATGTCTGCCCGGTCGGCGCCACGCAGCATACCGCCAGCGGCTTGAACGCGATGGTCTACAACCGCTGCGTGGGAACCCGCTATTGCTCGCAGAACTGCCCCTACAAGGTGCGCCGTTTCAACTGGTTCCAATACACTGGCCAGGAAGCCACTTACAGTCTGCCCAAGGCCGTGCAAAACCCGGAAGTTACCGTGCGCGCGGAAGGAGTGATGGAGAAATGTACCTACTGCGTACAGCGCATCATGCGCCGAACGCTCGATGCCGAGCTCGAAGGCCGTGGACTGAACGAGGGCGAACTGCAGACCGCCTGCCAGCAGACCTGCCCGACCCGGGCCATCGTTTTCGGCGATCTCAACCGTGAGGATAGCGAGGTCGCACGGCTAAAAGAGCACCCACTGCATTACGCCATGCTAGCGAATCTCAACGTGCGCCCACGCACCACTTATCTCGCTGCCGTCACCAACCCCAATCCGGCGCTGGAATCCAGTACGACGGCAATGGCCGTGGATCAAGCGACGCACAAGGCGCGGACGACGGTCGGCCATTACACGCCATCCGCCCCATCAACCGATACCTCGGGAGGGCAGCGCGCATGAGCCACGAGCCGCAACCCTTGCTTCCGAGGGAGTTGACTCACGCCCGCCTGACCCAGCGCATCAGCGATCTGGTGCTGCATCAGCGCTCGCCGCTGGGCTGGTGGATAGCGCTGGTCATCTGCGCGCTGCTTACCCTGATGCTACTGGTGGCAATCTGGGTGCTGTTTTCCACCGGCGTGGGCATTTTCGGCCTGAATATTCCAGTGGCCTGGGGCTTGCCGATCGTCAATACCATCTGGTGGATCGGTATTGCCCATGCCGGCACATTGATTTCGGCGGTGCTGCTGCTCACGCGACAGCCATGGCGTGCTTCGATCAATCGCTTTGCCGAGGCCATGGCGATGTTCGCCATCGTCTGCGCCGGTATGTACCCGCTGCTGCATCTGGGGCGGGCG
Organism: Modicisalibacter muralis; assembly: GCF_900102945.1. Classification (GTDB taxonomy): domain Bacteria; phylum Pseudomonadota; class Gammaproteobacteria; order Pseudomonadales; family Halomonadaceae; genus Modicisalibacter; species Modicisalibacter muralis. The sequence goes on from NZ_FNGI01000006.1 coordinate 199,431, forward strand.
GAGTTCTTCTACTACCTGCTGCCCTATCCGGACACCATGGACCTGTGGCCGCAGTGGCGCAGCCCACTGGTATGGGACTTCTTCGCCATCACCATGTATCTGGTGTTTACGTCGTTATTTCTGTTCATGAGCCTGTTGCCGGATCTGGCCACGCTGCGCGACCGGGCGACCCATCGCTTCCAGCAATATTTCTACGCGATCCTGGCGCTCGGCTGGCGCGGCTCGGCCACCCACTGGGCGCGCTACGAAAAGGCCACGATGATTCTTGCCGCGGTTGCTACGCCGATCGTGGTCACGGTTACCGGCATCATCTCGCTGGATCTCTCGGTGTCCATCGTGCCGGGCTATCACTTCACGATCTTTCCGCCCTATTTCGTGTGTGGCGCCTTGTTCTCGGGCTTTTCCACGGTGGCCCTGCTGGCGGTGTTGCTACGCTCGTTGTTCGGCCTGCGCGACCTGGTCACCGATATCCATCTGGATTATCTCGGCCGCATGATGCTGCTGTTCGGGCTGGCCGTCACCTATGCCTATACCCAGGAGATGTTCACCGCCTGGTATTCCGGCGAGGATTATTACCGCTACGTGTATATCGACCGCTGGACCGGTCCCTATGCGCCGGTCTGGTGGAGCATGATCTTCTGCAATGCCGTGTTGATACAGCTACTGTGGTTCAAGCGCGTGCGGCGCTCCGGCATCGCCATGTTGTGCCTGGCGTTGACCAGCAATCTCGGCATGTGGCTGGAGCGCTTTCAGATCGTCTTCACCTCGACGCATGCCGACTACATGCCCGCCAATTGGGATATCAACTGGCCCACTGGCTGGGACTGGGCTGCCTACTTCGGTTCGCTGGGGCTGTTCGGCTTCCTGCTGTTGCTGTTCGTGCGGATCATGCCGCTGATGTCGATGCACGACATGCGTGCGCTGATCGCCCTTCGGCGCGGAGGGCGAGACGATGGCTGATCCGCGTCATGCCGCTTCGGCCGTCTCGCTGCTGGCACGTTTCGACAGCGCCGAGGCGCTGCTCGCCGCGCTGACCGGCCTGCGCGCCGACGGCCACCGCCGATTGGAGGTTTTCAGCCCCTATCCGGTCGCGGGTGTGGCCGAGAAGCTGGCGTTTCGGCCACGCTGGGTACCGATCGTCTCACTGGCGCTGACGATTGGCGTGGTGATCGCCGGCTATTACATGCAGTGGTATAGCGCGGTTGTCGATTACCCTTATGTGGTCGGCGGCAAACCGCTACATAGCTGGCCAGCGTTTATCCCGGTGGTGGTCGCGCTAGGGCTGCTCGCCGCGGTCATCGGCGCGGTGGTGGCGATGATCGCCGGCAACCGTTTGCCCCAGCCTTATCACCCCGCCTTCGAGGCCGAGAGTTTCCTGCGCGCCAGCGACGATGCGTTCTTCGTGCTGCTCTCGTTCGAGAACAGTGACGACCGCCAGCGCCTGTCGGAGCGCCTGCGAGAATTGCATGCGCAGGAAATTCAGGAGGTGCCACGATGACGCGCCTCGCACGCCCATGTATCGCTGCCCTCTTGGCCTTGAGCATGACCTTGAGCATAGCCGCCTGCGATCAACCGCACATGGAAGATCAGGCCAAGTACGAGACATTCGAGGCGGCGCCAGAATGGGCCGACGACCAATCGGCGCTGACTCCGGTGCCCGGCAGCGTCGCTCGCGATGCCCGTCTCGGCCCGGTACCGGACGAATTGCCGATGCCACTGACCGCCGAACTGCTCGAACGCGGTCGCGAGCGTTTCAATATCTATTGCTCGCCCTGTCATGCACGCACCGGCAGCGGCCACGGCATGGTCGTACAGCGCGGTTTTCCTCAGCCACCGACCTTTCACAGCGAGCGTTTGCGCCAGGCACCGCTACGGCATTTCTACGACGTCATCAGTGACGGCTTCGGGGTGATGTATGCGTACCGCGACCGCGTGGCGCCAGAGGATCGCTGGGCCATCGCGGCGTATATCCGCGCGCTGCAACTCGCGCGCCACGCCAGCCTGGCCGATGTGCCCGCCGATGTTCGTCAACGGCTGAAGCGTGGCGACGCAACTAAGGTGACGCCATGAGACGCGCTATCATGATTATCGTCATCGTCGCTCTGGCTGTTTGCCTGCTGGGCGTAGCCATCGACCTGCGTTCCTTCCTTCAGGCCTGGCTGGTGGCGACCCTGACCTGGGGCATGTTGCCGCTTGGTGCGGTTGCGGTGCTGTTGATCCATGGCCTGACCGGTGGTGCCTGGGGCAACGAGAGTCGCTATCTATGGCAAGCGCTGGCGTCGACCACGCACCTGTTCCTGCTGGCCATGCTCGTGCCGCTGCTTGGCATGAGCTGGCTGATGCCCTGGACGGCGCCGGTGGAGACGTTGCCGGAGGTCGTGCGCCACAAGCTGCTGTATCTCAATATGCCATTCTTCGTCATACGCAATCTGTTGTACGCGTTGATCTGGGGCGGACTGGCCTGGTGGTTGTGCCAGCCGCGCCAGCATCGTCGCGCCCACGCTCCCGGTGCCATCCTATGGGTACTGGCCTTCACTTTCTTTGGCTTCGACTGGTTCATGTCGCTGGAGCCGAAATTCTATTCGGATGTCTTCGGCCTCGAACTGATGACGCTAGCCGTCTCCTCGGCCATGGCGCTCGGCCTGCTGCTGTGTGCGCCAATGCTGCGCCCGGCAATACGCAGCGATATCGCCAACCTGTGGCTCGGCATGTTGCTTGGCTGGGCGTTCATGGCCTTTTCACAGTTGATCATCATCTGGTCCGGCAACATGCCGCACGAAATCGGCTGGTATCTGCAACGCACCAGCGGCTCCTGGCGGCCTATCGGACGCCTGGCATTCGCGCTGTTCCTGTTCGTGCCTTTCTTGATGCTGCTGTCGTCATCGCTCAAGCGCCGCGCGAGCTGGCTACAAGTGACGGCAGCGATCTGCCTGGTCGGCCATGTCCTGCATATGCAATGGATGCTGTGGCCAGCCTTTTCCAAATGGCCGGCAAACCAGGCCTGGCTGGGGCCGGCCGCGCTGATTGCGGTTGGCGGTCTTGGCTACTTATGGCTGTCACGCGCGTTGTCCACGAATCTGAACAGGAACCTGAGCGAGAACCTGACGGGACGTGCAATCGAGCAGGGGGGTCGTCATGGCTGATAGTGAACCGCGCCACGAGATGCGCGATGCCCCCGCACGCGTACCGCTTGTCGTAATCGTATTCATGGTCGTCTTCGTACCACTGGGCCTGGGTCTGGTCTGGGTGCTGTTGAACACGGTCTGGTCGACACCGCCGTCTATCGATGATCCCTTTGCGGACAAAACTTCGCTCATGGCTCCGGTAGAGAGCCCCGCGCCGGCCCTACAACCATCGCCACAATCCGACCTGGCGGCATTCGAAGCACGCATGACACGCGAAATGTCCCATTACGGCTGGGTCGATCGTCAAGCCAATATCGTTCGTCTACCCATCGAACGTGCCATGACGCTACTGGTCGAGCGCGGCCTACCGCCACGCCAGGGGCCGGTGCCCGACCGGCGCCTGCCGCCCAATCCGGATCCCGATGCCGCGACTCAGTGGGTAGCGCCACCGCCCGCCAACGGCGCCGAGGAGGCAAGCCCATGAGAACACGACGCGCCGTTCATGGCCTGACGGGCTACGTGGCGGGCTATTTCTGTCTCGCACTGTCGCTGCTGCCCGCTTGCGTGCTGGCCGTGCCAACGCCCGAGAAGCAACAGGCGATGATCGAACAGGTCAACTACCAACAGCATATCGGCGCGAAACTGCCCAGCGGGCTGCGCTTTCAAGATGCCGAAGGGAATCACCTGGCGTTCGATTCGCTGATCCGCGACAAGCCGCTGATATTGGCCATGGCCTGGTACAACTGCCCGCAACTGTGCCCGATGCTGCTCGACCGCATCGCCGCGGCGACCGAGAATCTACCGTTCGATCGCGATGCCTACCGCGTCGCGGTGGTCAGTATCGCCCCCGATGAAGGGCCGGCGGATGCCCAGCGCATCAAGCACGAACTGCACCGTCGCCATGGCGAGCTGACCGATGGCTGGCACCTGCTGACCGGGCGCAAACCGGCCATCGATGCCCTGGCCAATTCGCTGGGCTTTGAATATGCCTATGACGAAGCCAGCGGCCAGTACGCGCACCCAGCCGGGCTGGCAATCATCGCGCCCGGCGGCACCATCAGCCAATACCTGCTGGGAATCCGCCCCGCGACACCGGATCTGCGCCTGGCACTGACCAAGGCCGGCCAGGGTGAAATCGGCAGCCCGGTGGATCGGATACTGCTGCGCTGCTATCGCTACGACCCCGAAACCGGCGAGTACACCCTGGCGGTGATGAATCTGCTGCGCGTGGCTGGTGGCGGCACGGCATTGGCCCTGGTAGGCGCGGTAATCTGGATGCGACGGCGGGAGCACTCATGAGTTCAGAGACAAGCGCGTTACCCGACTACCTGCCCGAGGTATCGAAGGGCCTGACGCTGATGCCGGAGCAGGCATCCGCGATGGCTGGCCGAATCGATACGCTGTATATCGCGTTGGTCGTGATATGCGGCCTGCTGACGGTGGTCGTCTTCGCGCTGATCGCGGTCCTCGGCTATCGCTATCGTGCCAACAGCCGAGCCAATCGCGAGAGCCAATCCAGCGAGCACACTCATCGCCGCGTCGAACTCGGCGTGCTGGCGATCATGCTGGTGATCTTCATGGGGCTATTCGGCTGGGCCAGCAGCTTGTATCTGGACATGTTTCGGGGTCCATCCGCGGCGATGACCATCAATGTGATTGGCAAACAATGGATGTGGAAGGTCCAACACCCGGACGGCACACGCGAGATCAACACCATTCACGTCCCGGTCGACGAGACCATCAATTTGCGGGTCACGTCCCAGGACGTCATTCACAGCTTCTACCTGCCGGCCTTTCGCCTCAAGCGCGACGTGCTGCCCGGTAGCTATCGCGAGGTCTGGTTCACGGCCGACAATCCGGGCGTGTATCGGCTGTTCTGCGCCGAATACTGCGGCAGTTATCACGCCCAGATGCGCGGCAAGATCGTGGTCATGGAGCAGGCCGACTACCAGCAATGGCTGACCCGCCAGGGCGAGAGCGAAGCACCAGCGGTGAGCGGAGCGCAGCTGTTCCAGAGCTACGGCTGTAGCGGCTGTCATATGGGCAAGACCGGCATTCAGGCACCCAGCCTGGCCGGTGTCTTCGGCCGCGCGGTGCCACTGGCCGGCGGAGCCACGATGATCGCCGATGAAGCCTACCTGCACGACTCCATCGTGCAGCCGCAAAAACACGTGGTGGCGGGTTTCGATCCGATCATGCCGAGTTACTCCGGTCAGATCAGCGAGGGTGAAATCCTGCAGATCATCGCTTACATCAAGTCACTCGAGCCGCTGGACTGGAAGACCAACCCATCTCAGAACCCAACCCAGGGAGAAGCGCAGCCATGAGCGGGCCAAGAGCCATGAGCGAAGGGAGAAAGCCATGAGCGTAGCCACGGACCCACGCTGGCCTCGCGAGCACTATCTCAGCGAAGGCTTCCGTCTGCGCGACTGGCTGCTAACCACCGATCACAAGCGCATCGCCTGGCTGTATCTGGCATCGATCACGGCGTTTTTCTTCCTCGGTGGTACCGCCGCGCTGCTTATCCGTCTCGAGTTGATCACGCCACCCGGCGACCTGGTCAGCGCCGATACCTATAACCAGCTATTCTCGCTGCACGGCATCGTGATGGTGTGGTTCTTCCTGATTCCCTCGATTCCCGCCACGCTCGGCAATTTCCTGATACCGATGATGGTCGGCGCCAGGGACCTGGCGTTTCCCCGGCTCAATTTGCTGTCGTGGTATATCTACACCCTGGGTGGGCTGTTCACACTGGCGGCGGTGATCGGTGGTGGCGTCGATACCGGCTGGACCTTCTATACCCCCTACTCGACGATGTTCAGCAATAGCGCGGTGATCGCGGCGGCGGCAGGCGTGTTCATCGTCGGCTTCTCGTCGATTCTCACCGGGCTGAATTTCATCGTCACCACGCACAAGATGCGCGCCCCCGGGCTGAGCTGGTTCCGCCTGCCGTTGTTCGTCTGGGCCAACTATGCCACCAGCCTGATCATGGTGCTGGCAACGCCGGTGCTGTCCAGCGTGCTCATGCTGATCGTCGTCGAGCGGCTGCTCGGCATCGGTATCTTCGACCCGGCATTGGGCGGCGACCCGCTACTCTTCCAGCATCTGTTCTGGTTCTATTCGCACCCGGCGGTCTACATCATGATCCTGCCCGGCATGGGCGTGGTTTCGGAGATCATCGCCTGTTTCTCGCGCAAGCCGGTGTTCGGCTATCACGGCATGGTCATTTCGATCATGTCGATCGCGGTGTTCGGTTTCATCGTCTGGGGCCATCATATGTTCGTCGCCGGTCAGAGTATCTACGCCGGCATCATGTTCTCGTTCTTCACCTTCCTGGTCGCCCTGCCCTCGGCGATCAAGACCTTCAACTGGACGGCCACGCTCTACAAGGGGCGAATCACCTTCACAGCACCGATGATCTACGCGCTATCCTTCGTCGGCCTGTTCACCATTGGCGGGCTTACCGGCATCATTCTGGCGTCCATCGCCATCGACGTTCACGTTCACGACACCTACTTCGTCACCGCGCATTTTCACTACATCATGGTCGGCGGCATGGTCACCGGTTATCTCGGCGGCCTGCACTTCTGGTGGCCGAAGATGACCGGTCGGATGTACTCGGAGTTGTGGTCCAAGGTCGCGGCATTGGCCTTGTTCATCGGTTTCAACCTGACGTTCTTCCCGCAGTTCATCCTCGGCTACCTGGGCATGCCACGCCGTTACCACGAGTATCCCGTCGATTTCCAGGTGCTGAATGTCATGTCGTCGCTGGGGGCGGGCGTGCTGGCGATCGGTTATCTACTACCGCTGTTTTACCTGTTCTGGTCGCTGCGCTTCGGGCCCGCTGCCGGCGGCAACCCATGGCGAGCCAAGGGCCTGGAATGGTGGACCGATTCGCCGCCGACCAAGCACAACTTCCACCGCATACCGCGTGTCACGGAGTCGGCCTATGCCTACGACCCAACCGCTGAATGAAGCCGGGCAGGTCGCCGAACAGTTCAATGACATCGACCAGCAGGTCCAGTCCAACCTGTTCGGCATGTGGCTGTTCCTGTCCACCGAACTGCTATTGTTCGGCGGTGTCTTCGCCGGCTTCATCGTATTTCGAGTGATCCATGGCGAGGCCTTTGCCGCCGCCGCCGGCCATCTCGATCTGATGCTCGGCTCGCTGAATACCGCGCTGTTGCTTACCAGCGGCCTGACCATGGCGCTCGCCGAACAACTGGTCAATAACACCCGGCGGCGCGCCACGCTGGTCATGCTGCTCGCGACCATCGCGCTAGGCGCGATATTCATCGGTATCAAGGGCTATGAGTGGTATCACGAATACGAACACCACCTGATGCCCGTTCTCGGGCTGCCCTTCGAATATCCGGGTGAGCATCCTCAGCAGGCCGAGCTATTCTTCAATTTCTACTTCACCCTGACCGGCCTGCACGGTTTTCACATGCTGGTTGGCCTTGGGTTACTCAGTGTCATCGCCATCCTGACATGGCGCTGGCGCGACCCGCCCCGCATCGCGCGGCAAGTCCAGATCAGCGGGCTCTACTGGGCTTTCGTCGACGTATTGTGGATCGTCGTTTTCTCGTTACTCTATTTACTGCGCTCATGACCGACTACCGCCTTTACCTGCTGACCTGGCTAGCGTTACTGGCACTGCTCGCCTGCGCCGTGGCGGCGACCCATTGGCTGGCTGGCTGGCTCGCCTGGACCACGGTCGCGCTATGCGCGCTGGCGATGGCGTCGCTGGTCATCATCCTGTTCATGGGACTGCGCCACGCCAATGCCCTGCTGCGCGTCTTCGGCGTGGGCGGCGTGCTGTGGCTGGGCTTCCTGGTCGTGCTGACGCTCGCCGATTATCTGACGCGCTAATACTTCATGATACCCATTTCATCGACTCCATGGACGGCTTCGCCAGTTGGAGATCAGCCTCAGCCAGGGCGCCGAGTGGAAGACACTCATCAGCAAGTACATCGGAACCATTCCGCTCAGCGGCGACGTACTGTGCGCAGCTGAGCAGAGCATATCCAGCGAGCCGTCACCAAGAACACCCGTAAGCAGTGCCATGATTGCGAACGTCGGCGCGGCCGCAAGGCATAACCAGTCGGCTGCGCCGAAGGAGTCCTCGGTGCGGCTTTCATGACGGATGGCGCCGCAGGCGCGTCTGCCGGTAACCATGTCGTGATATCTCCCATCCCCCGCTTGCGCCAACGAAATCCATTATTTTGGCTCAGCGCTCGTCGTACTCGTCGTGGTGGCGCCACCAGGCGCCCGTCTCGTTGCGCCCCCTGGGCGCGCGATCGAGCCACTGGTACATGCCCCAGAGGCCATCCAGCCCGCGCGCATAGGTGGAATAGGTGTGGTAGATGACGCCGTCCTCGAGCACGAACGCGCTCATACCCGGCCTCTCTCGATGGTACGTGGCCACGTCAGTTCCACTCATCGCGGCGAACTTGGCTTCCGCTCCCTCGCCGCCACCTTCCTGGCCCGCGCGCCACTCAAACGCCACCTCGCCCCGATAGTTGTATTCGACTCTCCCTTCGCGCCGTTGCTCTTCGGTGAACCCCACGCTGAAATCAAAATTGAAATCGCTGCCGTGTGAGGACGCCCAGGGAAACGTCCATCCCATCCGCCGTTTGAATGCCTGCAGCTTGTCGAGCGGAGCGCGTGAGATCGCGCTCATCGCTACATCGTGGTTCTCGAGGTGGACGGCAAAGCCGTCGAACCCGTCTGCGATCGCCGAACAGGACGGACACCCTGCCGTGTAGTCAGGCCCGAACATGAAGTGGTAGACGAGGAGCTGCGAACGCCCTCTGAAGAGGTCTGCCAGCGAGGCGCTCCCTTCATCGGTTTCCAATCGGTATTCCTTGTCGACACGGACCCACGGCAGCTCCTGACGTCGCCGCGCCAGCTCATCGCTGCGGCGCGTGAGCTCCTTTTCCGCCTCGAGCAGCTCGAGCCGCGCTGCCAGCCATTCCTCACGTGTCCCGATCATGTGCTTCGTCATCATTCTTCTCCTGAATGGTCGTTGGTGATGAGATAGCCTATGCATTGGACATCGAGCGGTGGGAGTAACAAGTGTGACGGGATTCCGATGGACTCGCTGATCACGGCTGCGGCGCATGCACTGGCGTCGGGTGATCCCCTCGGCGCATTGAAGCGCGTCGCGCTGCGCGACGATGCGCCGGCGCTCGCGCTTCGCGGCATCGCGATGGCGCAACTCGGCGAGTTCGATCGATCGAAGCTGCTCCTGCGCAGTGCGGCGCGCGCCTTCGGCCCGAAAGAGGCCGTGGCCCGCGCGCGGTGTGTCGTCGCCGAGGCCGAGATCGCGCTGGTCTCGCGCGACCTCGGCTGGCCCGTGAAGGCGCTCGACATAGCGCGGGTGACACTCGAAGAGCACGGCGACCGGGTGAACGCCGCGCATGCACGGAATCTCAAAGCCCGACGCCTGCTCCTGATCGGGCGCCTCGACGAGGCCGAACGTACGCTCGCCGAGTTCGATCCCACACACTTCCCGCCCGCGTTGAGGGCCGCCCACGAGCTGGTCGTTACGGGGCTCGCGATACGCCGCCTGCGGACGAAGACGGCACGCGCTGCACTCGCTCGAGCCGAGCACGACGCGCGCGATGCCGGTATCCCTGCGTTGATGGCAGAGGTCGAAAGCGCAACTCTCGTGCTGGCCACGCCCGCGGCACGCCTGATTGCGCACGACGAGGAGCGACTCCTTCCACTCGAGGAAGTTGAAACGCTACTGGCATCGAAAACACTCGTCGTGGACGCGTGCCGTCATGTCGTGCGTGGCGCAAGCTTAACGGTCTCGCTCGCAACGCGTCCCGTGCTGTTCGCGCTCGCACGCACGCTGGGCGAAGCATGGCCCAAGGACGTGGCGAGAGACACGCTCATCGCGCGGGCATTCCGAACGACATTCAGCGATGAATCGCACCGTGCGCGGTTGCGGGTCGAAATCGGGCGACTCCGCGCGGAGCTTCGGATGCTGGCCGGCGTAAGCGCGACAAGGCGAGGATTCAAATTGGTGGCGCTCAACGCACGCGAGATCGTCGTGCTGGCGCCGCCCGTCGAAGAGCGACATGCGGCGCTGCTCGCCCTTCTCGCCGACGGTGAGTCGTGGTCGAGCTCGGCCTTGGCACTTGCTCTCGGCACCAGCCAGCGCACCGTGCAGCGCGCGCTCGACTCACTTGCAGCGACAGGCAAGGTGCAGTCGTTTGGTCGCGGTCGAGCTCGTCGTTGGCTGACCCCACCCGTGCCGGGGTTCCCGACAACCTTGTTACTCCCCGCTCCACTAGCCGGTGACTAACATGGAAGCCTCAATCCCAAGTGAAAAGGATGCAGACATGAAACGATCAGCAGCCGAAATTCTTCATGAGCATGGCCCCTTTCCGGGTGCCGATAGTGTGCATGGGGTCACCTATGACGGTCAGCACATCTGGTTCGCGTCCGGCGACAAGCTGAACGCCCTCGACCCAGCGAGCGGGAAGACACTACGCTCGATCGATGTCGCCGCGAATGCAGGAACGGCCTTCGACGGCCGATACCTGTTTCAGATCGCCGAGGATCGCATCCAGAAGATCGACCCGCAGACCGGCCAGGTGCTGACCACGATCCCGACGCCCCCCGGCGGCGGAATTTCGGGGCTAGCGTGGGCCGAAGGGTCGCTCTGGGTGGGGCAGCATCGGGAGCGGAAGATCCAGCAAGTCGACCCCCAAACGGGAGCGGTTCTTCGCACCATCGAGTCCAACCGCTTCGTCACCGGGGTCACCTGGGTCGATGGAGAGCTCTGGCACGGCACCTGGGAAGGTGACGAGAGCGAATTGAGGCAGATCGATTCTCGAACGGGAGAGGTGCTGGAGAGGCTCGAAATGCCGCCTGGCGTGGGCGTTTCGGGGCTAGAGTCCGATGGTGGCGATCGGTTCTTCTGTGGTGGCGGAAACAGCGGCAAGGTGAGAACCGTCCGCCGGCCCAGGCGAGACTCTGCAGTCAGCAGCGACTAGCGCACCATGAAGTAAAAAAGGTGATGGCTCCCCGAACAGGACTCGAACCTGTGACCCAATGATTAACAGTCATTTGCTCTACCAACTGAGCTATCGGGGAATGACAATGTGAGGTATCGGCGGGAGGCTGGCTCCCCGAGCAGGACTCGAACCTGCGACCCAATGATTAACAGTCATTTGCTCTACCAACTGAGCTATCGGGGAATCGCCGAGACGCGGTGTTCGTGGATGCTGGCTCCCCGAGCAGGACTCGAACCTGCGACCCAATGATTAACAGTCATTTGCTCTACCAACTGAGCTATCGGGGAACATCCTTGAACACGCGGCGTAGTATACCCATCGCGCTGTATTCGTCAAGGCTGACCCGCTCTACGGCCCCTACTCCATCGCATAACGATACGCTTGACCCGGCATAACGAAAGCGCCCGCCACGGCTGAGCCTGGCGGGCGCTTCGGTGTTCTGGTGGCTACGCCCTGATTCGAACAGGGGACCCCATCATTATGAGTGATGTGCTCTAACCAGCTGAGCTACGTAGCCATGGCCGCATCATGCGCGACGGGGGCGAATTATGCCCGCTGCCAATCGCCTTGGCAACCCTGCCTTTTCACCTCCGGCGCCGTCAGGAATACGTCCGCTTCAGATATCCAGCGCCTCCTTGACCGCCGGCAGGCCCGGCTTGCCGCTAACGGTCGTGACGCCCTCGAGCCAGCCATCGAGCACGTCAGGATGCGCCTGCAACCAGCTACGCGCAGCGGCACGCGGCTGTTCGCCACCATCCATGATCGCGCCCATTATCTGGTTTTCCATATCCAGGGTGAACTTGAGGTTGTTGAGCAAGGTACCGACGTTCGGGCACTCATCGACGTAACCGGCACGTGTATTGGTGTAGACCGTGGCGCCGCCCAGGTTGGGACCGAAGTAATCATCGGCACCCGCCAGATAGGCGATATCGAAGTTGGTATTCATCGGGTGCGGTTCCCAGCCCAGAAATACCATCCACTCGTCACGGCCGGTCTTGGCGCCGAGCTCCGCCAGCATGGCGGCTTCGGAGGAGTCGATCAATTGCCAGTCGCCGAGGCCGAAGGCGTCATCGTCGATCATGCTCTGGATCAACAGGTTGCCATCGTTGCCGGCCTCGATGCCATAGAGCTTGCTGTCGAACTTGGCGGCATGCTCGTCGAGGTCCTCCACCGAGGTGACACCGGCATCATGCACGTATTGCGGTACCGCCAGGGTGTATTTGGCGCCTTCGAGATTGGCATTCAAACGGTCGACCTGGCCCTTCTCGATGTAGGGATCGCTGATCGATGCCATCGACGGCATCCAGTTGCCCAGGAACACGTCGAAGTCGCCGTTCTTCATCCCGGCGTAGGCGATCGGCACCGAGCTCGTGTTGCTGGTAGTCTCGTAGCCCAGCCCTTCCAGAACTTCGCGGGTCAGCGCGGTGGTCGCGGTGATATCGGTCCAGCCCACTTCGGCGAAACTCACCGTCTGGCAGCTCTGCGGTACCTCGGCCATGGCCATGGGCGCCATGGCCATCAGCAGGCCACTGGCAATCATTTTGGTGGGGGTCTTGGCATTCATTTTTTGGCGTCTCCTGCGTCTGTGATCATCTCGCCGCCGGACAGACAGTCCAGCGGGGAATCCGATAAAATCGTTTCATGCGATGGAGCGTTTCGCTTTCCACTATAACAATAATTTTTATTGATTGAACGTTCAATAAAAACATAGCACACTATCAACCAACGGTCCGTGATTCACGGCAGCCCAGTACAGGAGACTGTCCGGTGCCAAAACTCGGTATGCAACCGATACGCCGACGCCAGCTTATTCAAGCCACCATGGAAGCCATCGACGATGTTGGGTTGGCCGATACCACGGTGATGCGCATCGCCAAGCACGCAGGCGTGTCCGCCGGCATCATCAGTCATTACTTCGGCGGCAAGGATGGCCTGCTCGAAGCCACCATGCGCCAGGTTCTCGGTGACCTGGGGCATACCGTGACCCAGCGCCGGATGACGCTGCCCGAGGACACCCCACAGGCCCACATCCGCGCGATCATCGACGGCAACTTCGACCGCAGCCAGGTCAGCCAGTCGGTGATGAAAACCTGGCTGGCATTCTGGGCGTCGAGCATGCATCGCCCCAATTTACAACGCCTGCAGCGGGTCAATGACCGGCGCCTGTATTCGAACCTGTGCTGCCAGTTCCGTCGCTGCCTGCCCAGGCAGCAGGCACGCAATGCCGCGCGGGGGCTGGCGGCGATGATCGACGGTCTGTGGCTACGCGGCGCCCTGGCTCCCGAGGGTCTCGACGTCGATCGCGCGCGCCGCCTGGCCTATGACTATCTCAACGAGCAATTGGCGCGTAGCCCACATCATTCAGGAGGACACCATGGCCACATTCGCAATCCAGCAGCTCTATATCGGCGGTAACCGGGTGGATGCCACCTCCAACGATACCTTCGATACCATCAACCCGGCCAATGGCGACGTGCTGGCCAGTGTTCAACAAGCATCGCAAGTCGATGTCGATCGTGCCGTCGAATCGGCACGCGAGGGACAAAGAGTCTGGGCGGCGATGACCGGCATGCAGCGCGGTCGCATTCTCAATCGCGCCGTTGCGCTTTTGAGAGAGCGGAATGATGAATTGGCGCACCTCGAAACGCTGGATACCGGCAAGCCAATCAGCGAAACCAGCGTGGTGGATATCGTCACCGGCGCCGATGCGCTGGAATACTTCGCCGGCCTCGCTCCGGCCATCGAAGGCACGCAGATTCCGCTGCGCGAGACATCGTTCGTGTATACCCGCCGCGAACCGCTGGGCGTGATCGGCGCTATCGGCGCCTGGAACTACCCGCTGCAGATCGCCTGCTGGAAGAGCGCCCCGGCACTGGCCGCCGGTAACGCCGTGGTCTTCAAACCCAGTGAGGTCACCCCGCTCTCGACGCTCATGCTGGCCGAGATTCTCACCGAGGCTGGCCTGCCCGATGGTGTGTTCAACGTGATTCAGGGCGCGGGTGATGTCGGTGCCATGCTCACCGGGCACCCTGGCATCGACAAGATCACCTTCACCGGCGAGGTCGGCACCGGCAAGAAGGTGATGTCGGCCGCCGCCGGCTCGACGCTCAAGGAAGTGACCATGGAGCTCGGCGGCAAGTCGCCGCTGATCGTGTTCGACGACGCCGACCTGGATCGCGCCGCCGATGCGGCAATGATGGCCAACTTCTATTCCAGCGGCCAGGTCTGCACCAACGGCACCCGCGTGTTCGTGCACCGCTCGGTGAAAGACGCCTTCGAGGCCAGGATCGCCGAGCGCGTGGCACGCATCAAGCCCGGCGATCCGCTCGATCCAGAGGTCAATTTCGGCCCGTTGGTCAGCTTCGAACACCTCGAGAAGGTGCTCTCGTATCTGGAGCTGGGTCAGCAGGAAGGCGCACGACTGCTCGCCGGCGGTAATCGCATGGATGAGGGAGATTTCGCAAAAGGCGCCTGGGCCGCCGCCACGGTATTCACCGATTGCGACGACGACATGCGCATCGTGCGCGAGGAGATCTTCGGCCCGGTGATGGCGATTCTGACATTCGACGACGAAGAAGAGGTCATCCGCCGCGCCAACGATACCCACTATGGCCTGGCGGCGGGACTATTCACCGAGGGGCTGAATCGCGCCCACCGAGTGATTCAGCGCCTCGAGGCCGGTATCTGCTGGATCAACACCTGGGGCGAATCGCCGGCGGAAATGCCGGTGGGCGGTTACAAGCAGTCCGGCATCGGCCGCGAGAATGGCCTTTCGTCGCTCGACCACTATACCCAGATCAAGTCCGTGCAGATCGAGATGGGGCCTTTCGAGTCGGCGTTCTGAGACGCCTCACCCGTTGAATGGGGCTGCCTTGGCGGCCCGCAAGCCCGATTCCAGACAGGAGAGCCCTTAATGAACCAGGCTCGTGAATACGATTACATCATCATCGGCGCCGGCTCGGCCGGCAACGTGCTCGCCACACGGCTGACCGAAGACGCCGATGTCAGCGTGCTGCTGCTGGAAGCCGGTGGCCCCGACTATCGCTTCGATTTCCGCACCCAGATGCCCGCCGCGTTGGCCTACCCGCTACAGGGCAAGCGCTACAACTGGGCCTTCGAGACCGATCCCGAGCCCTACATGAACGGGCGGCGCATGGAGTGTGGGCGCGGCAAGGGCCTGGGCGGCTCGTCGTTGATCAACGGCATGTGCTACCTGCGCGGCAATGCGCTGGATTATGACAACTGGGCCAAGACGCCGGGGCTGGAAGACTGGAACTATCTCGAGTGTCTGCCCTACTTCAAGAAGGCCGAGACCCGCGATATCGGTCCCAACGTCTACCACGGCGGCGATGGCCCGGTGTCGGTGGCCACGCCCAAGCAGGGTAACAACGAGCTCTACGGCGCCTTCATTCAGGCGGGCATCGAGGCCGGCTACCCAGCCACCGACGACGTCAACGGCTACCAGCAGGAAGGCTTCGGGCCGATGGATCGCACCACTACGCCCAACGGGCGGCGCGCCTCCACCGCGCGGGGCTACCTGGATATCGCCAAGGGCCGTTCCAACCTGACCATCGAAACCCACGCCGTGACCGATCGTATCCTGTTCGAGGGCAAGCGCGCCATCGGCGTGGCCTATGCACGCCAAGGGCAGGCGCAAGAGGTTCGTGCGCGTCGAGAAGTGCTGCTCTGCGGCGGCGCCATCGCCTCGCCGCAGATCCTGCTGCGCTCGGGCGTCGGCAACCCCGAGCATCTGGCCGAGTTCGACATCCCGGTGGTGCATGGATTGCCCGGCGTCGGCGAGAACCTCCAGGACCACCTGGAGATGTACATCCAGTACGAATGCAAGAAGCCCATCTCGCTGTATCCAGCGCTCAAGTGGTATAACCAGCCGAAAATCGGCGCCGAGTGGCTGTTCTTCGGCAAGGGTATCGGCGCCAGCAACCAGTTCGAGGCGGCCGGCTTCATCCGCACCCACGACGCCGAGGAGTGGCCCAACCTGCAATATCACTTCCTGCCGATCGCCATCAGCTATAACGGCAAGAGCGCGGTCCAGGCGCATGGTTTCCAGGCCCATGTCGGCTCGATGCGTTCGGTGAGCCGTGGACGCATTCGCCTCACCTCGCGCCACCCCAACGCCGCGCCAAGCATCCTGTTCAACTACATGGCCGACGAGAAGGACTGGCAGGAATTCCGCGACGCCATCCGTATTACCCGCGAAATCATCGCCCAACCGGCGATGGATGCCTATCGCGGGCGCGAGGTCTCGCCGGGGCCAGACGTACGAACCGACGCCGAACTCGACGAATTCGTCAGGCAGCATGCCGAAACGGCCTACCATCCCGCCGGCTCCTGCAAGATGGGCTCTGACGACATGGCCGTGGTCGATGGCGCCGGCCGCGTACATGGCCTGGAGGGGTTGCGCGTGATCGACGCCTCGATCATGCCGCTGATCGCGACCGGCAACCTCAACGCGCCGACGATCATGATCGCCGAGAAAATAGCCGACAAGGTGCGTGGCCGCGAGCCGTTGCCCAAAGCCGATGTGCCCTACTACGTGGCCGGCAATGCGCCCGCCCGCGACGTCGTTACAACCTGACCTTCGGCGACTAGGCTCTTCTTGCCTCGACTTTCCCCTTGGCCCCGCTATCGCGGGGTCTTTTTTGTGCATCGTTTGCTTATTTGCATCGTCCCCGCGCACTATCGCCACAATGCACGAAAAGCTAGTCACGCGGTGCTGGTCAACCGGCAACAAATGAACTATCTTTGAGAATTCAAACAAGTGTTCGAAATTGCCTAACGCTGTTGATCGACCACGGAGACCTCCATGTTGCAACTCATCCTGATCGTGCTGGCCATCGCCGGCCTGCTGGCGATGATGCGCCGCGAAGCCGGCGCCTACGCGGCGCTGGGCGTACTGGCGGTGCTTGGCATCGTCGGCCTGCTGTTCGGCGCCCCGCTGTTGGGCATCATCCTGTTGATTGGCGCCGCCGTGGTGGCCGCGTGCGGCGTGCCGGCGCTGCGTCGAGCCTGGCTCTCGCCACGCGTCTTCGCGCTCTTTCAGGATGCCGCGCCCAAGGTCTCCGACACCGAGCGCTCGGCGCTGGAAGCCGGCACCGTATCCTGGGACGGTGAGCTGTTCTCGGGCAAGCCACAGTGGCAGCGCCTGCTCGATTACCGCGATGACGGCTTGAGTGAAGAGGAGCGTGCCTTCGTCGAGCACCAATGCTCGGTTGCGGCCGCCATGTGCAATAGCTGGGAGATCTCGCGCGAGCGCGCCGACCTGCCCGAGGCGCTATGGGAATACCTAAAGAAGGAAGGCTTCTTCGGCATGATCATTCCCAAGCAATATGGCGGCCTGGGCTTTTCGGCCAAGGCGCAATCGGCGGTGCTTCAGAAGCTGGTCGTCGACGAAACGCTGATGATCTCGGTGGGCGTGCCCAATTCATTGGGGCCAGGCGAGTTGCTGCTCAAATACGGTACCGAGGAGCAGAAGGATTATTACCTGCCGCGGCTGGCCGACGGTCGCGAGATCCCCTGCTTCGGCCTGACCGGCCCGCGCGCGGGGAGCGACGCTACGTCCCTGCCCGATGTCGGCATCGTTTGCCGTGGCATGCACAACGACGAAGAAGTTCTCGGCCTGCGCCTGACCTTCGAGAAACGCTGGATCACCCTGGCGCCGATCGCCACGGTGGTCGGCCTGGCATTTCGCATGTTCGATCCCGATAACCTGCTCGGCGACGAAGCCGACCGTGGCATCACCTGCGCGCTGATCCCCCGCGACACCGAGGGCATGGAAATCGGTCGCCGCCATCATCCGATCGGTAGCCCGTTCATGAACGGCCCCATCGTCGGCAAGGACGTATTCATCCCGCTCGACTACATCATCGGCGGTCCGGACATGGCCGGCCAGGGCTGGCGCATGCTGGTCGAGTGCCTGTCGGTAGGCCGCTGCATCACCCTGCCCTCCGGCGCCTCCGGCGTGGGTCGCTATGCCATCGGCTGGGCCGGTGGCTTCGCCCGCATTCGCCGCCAGTTCAACATGCCGGTGGCCGACATGGAGGGCGTGCAGGAACCGCTGGCACGCCTCACCGCGCATGCCTACATCGCTCAGGCGGCGGTCATGCAGACCGCCAACCTGATCGACCACGGCGAGAAGCCCTCCGTGCCGTCGGCGATTCTCAAGAGCCAGTTGACCGAGTTCCAGCGCAGCATCCTGGCCGATGCCATGGATGTTCACGGCGGCCGCGCCGTCACCCTGGGCCCGCGCAACTACCTCGGCCAGGCCTGGAGCGCCGTGCCGGTATCAATCACCGTCGAAGGCGCCAACATCATGACCCGCAACCTGATGATCTTCGGTCAGGGGGCGATTCGCTGTCATCCTTACGTGCTGGAAGAGCTGGC
This sequence comes from Modicisalibacter muralis, assembly GCF_900102945.1. Classification (GTDB taxonomy): domain Bacteria; phylum Pseudomonadota; class Gammaproteobacteria; order Pseudomonadales; family Halomonadaceae; genus Modicisalibacter; species Modicisalibacter muralis. The sequence continues at coordinate 217,987 of NZ_FNGI01000006.1, forward strand.
CGCCAAGGACGCCAACGATGCCCGCGCCTTCGACAAGGCCTTCTTCAGCCACGCCGGGCTGATTTTCGGCAACGCCGCTCGCGCCTTCACCCTGGGCCTGGGCATCGCCAAGCCCAGCGTGCCGTTCGATGAAGTCGCCGCGCCCTACGCCAAGGATGTAGCGCGCCTCTCGGCCGCCTTCGGGCTGTGCGCCGATGCCGCCATGGCCAGTCTCGGCTCCACCCTCAAGAAGCGCGAAATGCTCTCGGCGCGCCTCGGCGACGTGCTGTCCAATCTGTACCTGACCTCAATGGTGCTCAAGCAGTGGCACGCCGGGGATAACGTCGAACACGAGGCCGCGCTGCTGCACTATAGTTGCCGCACGCTGTTGTTCCGCGCCGAGCAGGCATTGGTCGAGCTACTCGACAACCTGCCCAATCGCGCGCTGGGCAAAACCCTGGCGGCGGTGGTCATGCCCCTGGGCCGCAAGTGGAAAAAACCCGAAGACGCTCTCACCCGCGAGATTGCCGAGGCGATTTCCAGCGATACGCCGTTGCGCCACAAACTGATCGCCAATACCTGGAACACTCACCAGGAAGGCGAGCAGGACAATCCGCTGGCGCGCTACAACGCGCTGCTCGCCGAGTACGGCCGGGCCGAGCCGATCTATCGCGCCATCAACAAGGCCTATGCCAAGGGCACGTTGCCCGCCGAGGCCCTGCACCCCGAGCAGCGTCTGGAAGCCGCGTTGGATGCCGGTTTGGTCAACGAGGAAGATGCCGTCTTCATGCGTCGCTTCGAGGCCGAGGTACTGGAAATGCTCAGCGTCGACGACTTCCCCTTCGACGCCTTCGCCACCGAGAAAGGCAAGGTGGTCTGGCACGACGCCGCCTGACAGCATCTTTGCCAATGCAATCGCCCCGGCCTGGATGGCCGGGGCGATGCGTTTCTACAAGGCAACCTTTTCCAAGTCAACGTTAATTCATTACCTCCACCGCAACCGGCGCCGTTCCGCTACGAATCATCCCCAACTGCTCTGCGGCTTGATAGGAAAGATCGATGATGCGTCCCGAGGTATAAGGCCCACGATCGTTGATGCGCACGGAAACATCGCAGCCATTGTCGAGGTTGGTGACTCGCACTCGAGTCCCGAACGGTAATGAGGGGTGCGCCGCGGTCATTGCGTTGCGGTCGTAGCGCTCGCCACTGGCGGTCTGCTCGCCTTGGTAGGCATCGCTGTAGTAGGAAGCCTGACCGCGTTGGTCGAACGATGACAACGCGGCAGACGACGGCGATGACGCGGTAGGCGTTCCCGCGCAACCCGCAAGCAACCCGACGGTGGTTATCGTCAGTATCGCCATCGCCCAACGCTGTGGTGACATTTCCCTGATCATGCACATGTTTCCTTACCGGTTTCTTGCAAAAAGCCCACTCAGGGCAACAGAATCGTGGAGCCGGTCGTCTTGCGTGAGGCTAGCGCCTGCTGCGCTTCACCGGCCTTTTCCAGCGGGTAACGCTGGGCGATATCGACCTTGATCTTGCCGCTCTCCAGCATCGTGAACAGCTCACTGCACATTTGCTCGAAACGCTCGCGAGTGTCGGCATAGCCATTGAGGCTCGGTCGGGTCAGGTAGAGCGAACCCTTCTGGTTGAGAATGGCGACATTCACGCCTTCCACCGAGCCCGATGAGTTACCGAAGCTGACCATCAGGCCGCGCTTTCGCAGGCAGTCCAGCGAGGTTTCCCAGGTATCCTTGCCCACCGAATCGTAGACGACCGGCACCCCATCGCCGTTGGTCAGTTCGCGTACCCGCTCGACGACGTTCTCACGGGTGTAGTCGATGGTTTTCCAGGCGCCGTTACTCATCGCCAGGTCGGCCTTCTCCTGCGAGCCGACCGTACCGATCAGCTTCACGCCCAGCGCCCTCGCCCACTGGCAGGCGATCGAGCCCACGCCGCCGGCCGCGGCATGAAAGAGAATCGTATCGCCGCTTTGCACGCGAAAGGTCTGACGCAACAGATACTGCACCGTCAACCCCTTGAGCATGCACGCCGCCGCCGTCTCGAAGGCGATGGCATCGGGCAGTTTCACTACCTTCTCGGCGGGCAGCACATGCTGCTCGGCATACGCCCCCAAGGGGCCCTGGGCATAGGCGACACGATCGCCTTCCTTCAGGTGCGTCACGCCCTCGCCGAGAGCCTCCACCACCCCGGCGCCCTCGGTACCCAACCCGGAAGGCAGGCCAGGCGCCGGGTAGACGCCAGTACGAAAGTAGATATCGATGAAGTTCAGCCCGATGGCGTGATTCTTGACGCGCACCTCGCCGGCCTTGGGCTCGGCGGGCGTGACATCGGTCATCTCGAGCACCTCGGGTCCACCGGTCTGGGAAAACTGGATACGCTGGGTCATGGCAACATTCCTTATTCGGCTAACGGGACCAGCCCACCATACAAGCGCCGCTGGCAAGACAGGTCAAGCCCATTCAGCCATAGCCGCCCGCGCGGCCGACTGGGTTTGCGCAACTCGAAGCGCAAGGCCATCACAAAAGATTCAACAAAACGTCAGATAGCCGACATCGTCGTTAAATGTGTTCGTTCCACTATCGTCCGACATCTCCAGCTAAGGACGGCAGCCATCATGGCATATCGGATCGATATGGAAGCACTGCGTCGTTATCAAGACGATGGCTTGGTAACGGCCTTGAGCGAGGCCCAGCAGCGGCGCTTCGAACAAACCATCGAGAGTGCGCTCGACGCACGCTCCGACGCCGGTGGCTCGAGCCGTCTGGACGAAACCGAAGAGCGCATTTTCATCGTCGAAGACGGCGATAGCCTCGCGCGGATCGCCGAGGAACACAACGTCGACTTCGACGAACTCCTCGATCTCAACCGGCGCGAAGACCTGCCAAACCCGAATAGCATCGATCCGGGCGACGTCGTGTTCGTGCCCACTATCTCACCACAAGAGGCCGCGACCTCGGCGCGCGGCGCGGATGGCGTACCGCTAGCGGAAGACGATTTCGCCCGCAGCCTGCGCGAGCGCGGCAACGAGCTCGAATATGCCGACGATCCCTCAGCGGTCGACTACGACGCGGAAATCGGGCAACTGTCTTCCGACATTACGAGCTATCTGGAATCGCTGCCCGCCGATGAACGACAGGCCGCGCTACAGCGCTTTTACGATCGCGATTGGACGGACGCCGGGCCGACGCAAATGGCGATCGAGCAGGCGGCGAAAACCACGGGCATCGAACTCGAGGAAACCAGCCATGCCGGCCCGGAGGCCGAGGCGGAAGCCCGTGAGATCATCAGTGATGCCGAAGCCGTGGACGACCCGGACGAAGCTCTGGAGATGCTGGAGAATAAATACGATGCGGCGCCGCCTGCCGTGCAAGCGGCTCTGGATCGCTCGAGCGGGGCCCGAGCGATCGCCGAGGCCGCAGGCGCCGATATCATCGCCGATGCCGAAGCCGCGAACGATCCCGCCGAGGCCTTACGCCAATACGAGTCAGGATATGCCGAGGCTCCCGAGCGGGTTCAGGATGCCCTGGATCGCTCCAGCGAGGCCCAGGCCATCATCGACGATGCCGCCGACTGGGCCGCCGAGCCCATCAACGACGAAATCGATGACAGCGAGCGGCCCGCAGCCTCGATGCTCGAGACGATGCAGCGCCTCGACACGCTGACGGAAGGACTCTCTCCCGAGCTTGTCGCCGAAGTCGTCGATGCGATGGTGCCGAGAATCGAAGAGTCTCAGCAACGGCTCATGGACAATGGCTACGCCGGCTATGCGATCGGCCCACAAGGGACGACCACGCTGATGACCGTGCTCGATCGCGTTGCCGGGACGCCAACCGGCGATGCGGCGATACAGCAGCTCGCCGAGCACGCGCTTTTCGACATGAATACGCTGCGCGCCTCGACACTCAGCTCGGTCTCCCAGGGTGATGCCATTCCCGCCTACGCCCTTGCGGTAGCCACGCTGGACGGCATGCATGGCGATTTCACCGAGCAGATCGTCTCGGCGGTCGAGCAGTTCGGCGATCATGCCATCGCCGGCCAGGCCGAAGACTACGCCGCGCATCTCGACGAACTGAGCTTCCTGGCCGTCAATGGTGGCGCGGCGATGACGGAAGAGCAGCTCGAAACGGCGATCACGGACTATATGCAGGCGAACCCCGAATGGCAGGCGCAATTAGAAACGCTGCAGGGCCAGCTCGCCGACAGTGGCGTCGAACTGCTCACACAGATTCAGCAATTGCAAAGCCTGCCCGACGACCTGCGTGCGGATCATCAGGCGCGAATCGATGGCCTGCTCGATGACAGTAACTCGCAGTTGGCGGTTTCGACAGCGCTGCAGGAGCGCCCCGAACTGGTCCGTGGCGAAGCCGGCGATGAATTGATAGCAACCTTCACCGAGCTGGGTATCACCGGAGACGACAATCCGCTGGCCATGAACCTGGCGGGCGCCTACCTACGCGAGAACGTGATCCTGCCGGCAGCGGACATCGACCCCAGCGACCTCGCATCGCTGCAAGATGCCCACGCGCAACTGGACGAAGCCCTCGACAACAACCCTCAGTTCGCGACATTGCTGGGTATTTCCTCGAGTGATCTGAACGAGATCTCCGACCTTTTCCATGGCCTGGTGCCAACCCACGACAGCAATTTCGATCCACAGCGCTACAGCATCGATGTGGCGCGCAATCTCAACAACACGCTGGACAAGATCGACGCCATCTTCCGCGATACACCTTTCAATCGCGCCTTCAGGACTTCCGCGATGGCTATCGTCGGCTCCGGTCTGGCCAACGCCATTCAGGCCTACGGTGAAGCCCCATCGTTACGCAACGCCCTGCAAGTCGCGCTCGATTCGGCGCGCGTGGGTGTCGATGGCGCGCAGCTTGTCGACTCGCTGCTCAAACCTTCCGAGGGATCGGGGGCAACCAACGCCCTAAAGCTAGGCGGTAAGTTCGTACATCTTCTCGGCGCCGGGCTCGCAGGCGTCGACGCATTGGCACGATTGAGCCGGGGCGATGTCGTCGGCGCAGGACTCAACGCCGCCGTGGCTGGCGGCGTCGGCTACTCGGTATTCGGCACCTCATCCCTGGCCGGGCCGATCGGCTTCGCTGTCGCCACCGCGGCCACCCTAGGGTTGTTCGCCTGGGATGGTATTCGCAACGTGCAACACAACAACCGCTTTCAAACTCCCACCACGGCCGAGTTCCTGAGCCATGCCGGCTTCAATGAAGAAGCCGCGCAGGCGCTGAGTGACCAAAGCGGCGAGGGATATAGCGCAGTACCGTTGCTGATGCGCTATGGCGAACTGCATGGCCTAGAACCCGAAGACACCGTGGAGTGGATCAACGCTATTGCCGACGACGAGAATGGCCCGGTCATGCTTACCGCGCTGCGCGACAACCTGCACAACACGCTCGACAAATTCGACGGCGATATCACGCAGTTCGATGAGCATGCCGACGGCTTCGAACTGGCTTCGCCCTCATTGGGCGAGTCGAGAAGCGGCACTCTGACGCCCAGGTCCGCGTTCGAACTCGATGCCATACTGCCGCAGCTCGATATCGAGTCGCCGCAGGCCTATGCCTGATGGACGAATAGCATAAGCCGGCGCTACTTGCCGCCGGCGATATCGATGAACGCGCCGGTGGTGTAGCTCGCTTCGTCGGAAAGCAGCCACAGGATGGCGTTGGCGACTTCCAGGGGTTCGCCGCCGCGACGCATCGGTACGCCGTGCTTGACGCGTTCGATCCGATCCGGCTCGCCGCCACTGGCGTGCATGTCGGTGGCGATGAAGGCGGGACGCACCGCGTTGACGCGAATGCCCTGCTCGGCGACTTCCTGCGCCAGGCCTATCGTGAAGGTATCCAGCGCGCCTTTGGATGCCGCGTAGTCGACATATTCGCCCGCCGAGCCCAATCGCGAAGCAGCCGACGAGACGTTGACGATGGCACCACCATTGCCACCATGAAGCGTCGACATTCTCGTCACGGCTTCCCGCGCGCAGAGAAACGGCCCGATGACGTTGGTCGCCAACACCCTTTCGAGCCGATCGGCGGTCATCTGTTCCACTTGCATCTGTTGCTCGAGAATGCCGGCATTATTGACCAGCGTCGTCACCGGGCCGAGCCGCTCATCCATCTCGGCGAACAGGCGCTTTACGTCATCCTCGCGAGAGACATCGGCAGCAATCGCAATGGCCTCGCCACCGCCGGAGCGGATGTCGTCGAGCAACGCCTCGGCGACCTGGCGATCGCTGCGATAATTGATACACACCGCGTAACCGCGCTGGGCGGCAAGTCTTGCCGTGGCGGCACCGATGCCTCGACTTCCGCCGGTAATGAGCATGATCCTCTTCACTTTACTCACTCCCACTGCGATGGCAGGACTCGCTGCCAATAGCCGACATCGATCCAGCGCTCGAACTTGCGCCCGACATCGCGTAAATGCGCGACCTTTTCGAAGCCCAGCGCTTCATGCAGCGCCACGCTCGCCGGGTTGGGCAATGCGATGCCAGCAAGCGCCACATGAATATTACGCTCGCTCAGCGATTCCAGCAGCACCCTGCCCAGGCGTTTACCTAGCCCACGCCCAAGCATGCCATCGGCGAGATAAACCGTGACTTCCACCGAATGACGGTAAGCGCTGCGCGGCTTCCAGCGGGTGGCGTAAGCGTAACCCAACACAGCGCCGGCTTCGTCGATGGCCACCCACCAGGGCAGATCGGCGGCCTGCACGCTCGCCAGACGCGCAGCCATTTCCGCTTCCGCGATGGGCCGTTCCTCGAAGGTGGCGATGGAACCGACGACGTAGTGATTGTAAATCCCGACCAGCCCAGGCGCGTCATCGGCGCTAGCTTGGCGTAGCGTGATTTCCATCGTAGCCTCCCAACCGCGCCATTCTTCTAGAGGGTCGCCGGAAACGACTCAATCCCGCGCACGAAGCGTTTTTTGTAATCTTCGAAGAGCGTCTTGTCCTGCTTGAAGGATTGCACCACCGCGCGCTCGTCATAGCGCATGGTCTTGGCCAGGCCGTCCGCGCTGTCCACCTCCTTATGCTTGGGCCCCAGGCCGATACGCTGGCCATCGGCGCCATCGAGCCAACGCGTGATACCGCAAGCGCGGAACATCGCCTCCTGCTCGTCGTCGGTGGCATTGACCCGCAGCGGCGCCTTGAGCGCCAGTTCTTCGATCAGGCGCTGGGCGGGCTGCTTCACACGCTCGCTGTCCAGCGCCGTGAGCAGTGCCACTTCCATGCTCTCGCCGAGTTCATCAAGCACCAGCAGGGCCAGCGCCACCGGCTGCGATTGACCATCGACCAATGCCAGCACGCGAGCCGCCTCCTGGCGGAACAACACCCCGAAGGTGCCGGCAAAAGTCACCAGCGGCGCGATGCCGGCCTCGTGACCGTAGACTTCGGCACATAGCCGCGCCAGGCAGGCCTCACGCTGGCGTTCGTTCTTTACATGTACGACCTTCATCGACTCTCCAATCACCGTCAATCGCAATGGCGTCGAAGCCTAGCATATCGCCGCCATCGACACCCATTGTGCAAGCATGCCAGTCCAGCCCAAGCGAAACTTGACGAGACTCACGGCTTCGCCGATGTTCAGCTTCCGGTTGCCTTGAAAGGATTCGCCCCCGTGAGTGATGCCGCATTCCCCGACCTGCCATCGACCATCGCCCATCGCGGCCTATCGGCGCACGCACCGGAAAACACCCTGGCCGCGGTGCGCGCCGCCCACGCCGCCGGCTGCCGCTGGGTCGAGCTCGACGTGCAACTGCTCGGCGACGGTACGCCGGTCATCTGGCACGACAGTGGCTTGCGACGCTGCTCCTCGGGGCGCGGCAAGCTGCAACGGCTGAGCCTCGAAGCCGCTCACCGGCTCGATGTCGGCGCCTGGTTCTCGGGTGACTTCGTCGGCGAGCGCATGGCGACACTGGACGCCATGCTGGCATTGATCGATGAGCTGGGCATGGGCCTCAATCTCGAGATCAAGCTGTGCCGTGGCCGCGATGCCAAGGCACTGGTCGATGCCGCCGTGCCCAGGGCGATGGCCGCGCTGCCTGGTGAACGGTTGATCGTATCGTCGTTCAGCCTCGCGGCGCTCGATGCCATGCGTCGCCTGGAAAGCGATCCCAAGCGCCTGCGCCTGGGCATGCTCTACGATAAAGCGCCACGTCGCTGGCTCGATGAGGCGCAACGTCTCGATGCCTACAGCCTGCATGTCGACTGGCGCCGCCTGACGCTCAATGTGGCTTGCGCCATCGCCGCCAGCCCCTGCAAACTGCTCTGTTACACCGTCAACGACCCAGCCGCGTTTGCACGGCTGCGCGAATGGGGCATGGACAGCGCGATCAGCGACGACCCCGCTAACCTGATCGGCGTCCCACGACTTTCATACTAGCGTTTGCCCCGACTGCCCGCTGCGGTATCATGCCCGCCACGCTTTCGTGCTGCTCTTGCCGCTCTCGCAGGGACGCAGGTGTGGCCATCGAGAGCCACACAACAACGCAAAACCAGAAGGTTCTAGCATGCAGCAGACTCTCATGGGCGTGATCGGTGTCGTCACCGTGATGCTCCTGGCATTGGCGTTGTCGGAGAATCGCCGAGCCATTCGTCTTCGCACCGTCCTCGGCGCCCTGGCCATCCAGGCCGGCCTGGCCTTGCTGGTGCTGTATATCCCCTTCGGCCAGCAACTGCTGCTGGCCATGAGCAACGGCGTACAGGCGGTCATCGACAGCGCCCAGGCCGGCATGAGCTTCCTGTTCGGAGGGTTGGTCAGCGACCGGATGTTCGAGCTTTTCGATGGTGGCGGCTTCGTATTCGCGCTGCGCGTGCTGCCGATCGTGGTGTTCTTCTCATCGCTGATCGCGGTCCTCTACTACATCGGCGTCATGCGCTGGGTCATCAATATTCTCGGCGGTGCGCTGCAAAAGCTGCTGGGCACCAGCCGCACCGAGTCGCTCTCGGCAGCGGCGAACGTCTTCGTCGGCCAGACCGAGGCACCCATCGTGGTGCGGCCGTTCATCGCCGGCATGACGCGTTCCGAGCTGTTTGCGGTGATGGTTGGCGGCCTCGCTTCGGTGGCGGGCAGCGTGCTGGGCGGCTACGCCGCCATGGGCATTCCGCTGGAGTACCTGCTGGCGGCCTCGTTCATGGCCGCGCCGGGCGGGCTGCTGATGGCCAAGATGATCGTCCCCGAGACCGAAACCCGCACCCAGAGCGTCGATGAGACGATCGAGGCAGACACCACCGAGAAGCCGGCCAACGTCATTGAGGCGGCGGCCGAGGGTGCCTCTGCCGGCGTTCAGTTGGCGATCAATATCGGCGGCATGCTACTGGCATTCATCGCGCTGATCGCACTCGCCAACGGCATGCTCGGCTGGATCGGCGGCTGGTTCGGCTATGGCGACATCACCCTCGAGATGCTGCTCGGCTACCTTTTCTCGCCATTGGCGTTCTTGATCGGCGTACCCTGGGAAGAAGCCGTGGTCGCCGGCAGCTTCATCGGCGAGAAGATCATTCTCAACGAATTCGTCGCCTTCGCCGATCTCGCCAGCCAGCCGGATGCGCTGAGCCCGCACGCCATGGCCATCGTGGTATTCGCGCTGTGTGGCTTCGCCAACCTGTCGTCCATCGCCATTCTGATGGGTGGGCTGGGGATAATGGCGCCCAACCGGCGCAGCGACATCGCCCGCCTGGGCATCAAGGCCGTCGCCGCCGGCACGCTCTCCAACCTGATGAGCGCGGCGCTGGCCGGGTTGTTCCTGTCGTTGTAGAGCACCGTGATTGACTTGACCCGCGCCCACCCGCAGAATCCTCGCCCGTCGAGACACAGGTGTTCGGGAAGTGGGTGAAAATCCCACACTGCCCCCGCAACGGTAATCGCGCTCGTCGATGGCACGGCTCGTGAGCCAGTCACTGTCCTTCGGGATGGGAAGGCGCCATCGATGGGGCACTGTTCGAGCCTTTTGAACGGTGCTTGGCGCGTGAGTCCGGAGACCGGCCTGCATCTCTACACTGGCTGATGCGGAGGGCTTCGCCAGTGGCGACGTGGCTCGAGACCGGATCGTCAGCCTCTGCCCCATGCGTACTCCCTCTCGACCTACGCACGTCGTCACCTTCTGTCCTCCTCATCGCGTTAAGCAAAGGCGCGTTTGAGGAAAATCCATGTTGCACAAGAAAAAACACCTGTTGCTGGCCATCGCGCTAGCGACGAGTACGCAGGCTCACGCCGACCGGCGTCTGGCCGACATCCAGGTCACCGCCAATCGCCTCCCCCAATCCCAGGCCGATGTGCTGGCCAGCACCACCGTCATCGGTCGCGAGGAAATCGAACGCCTGCAGGCCGATTCCGTCGTCGAGCTGTTGCAGGGTCGGGCGGGGATCGAACTGGCACGCAATGGCACACGCGGTAACCTGACCAGCTTGTTCATGCGCGGCACCAACTCCGACCACGCGCTAGTGCTGGTCGATGGCGCGCGCATTGCCTCGGCTGCCGATGGTACGATCAATTGGGAGTTTCTACCGGTGGCCGCCATCGAGCGCATCGAGATCGTGCGGGGGCCACGTGCCGCCGCCTATGGCGCCGATGCCATCGGCGGGGTCATCAACATCATTACCCGCCAAGCCGGTGAACCCGGCCAGCAGGCGACGCTGACCCTGCGCGGCGGCGAGCAGAACACTCGGCAGCAAAGCGGCTGGTTCTCCTCGGTGGAGAATGGCACGAGCCTGTCGGCGCTAATCGATCATGAGCGCACCGACGGGTTCTCGGCACGCGCCAATGGTGGTGACGACGATGGCTTCGAGCAGTCCACCGGCAAGATAGCCCTGCGCCATGCCTTCGCCGACAAGGCCGATCTGCGTGTCTCGCTGCTGCGCTCGGCCATCGACTATGATTTCGACGATTGCGGATTTCCCTATAGCCAGGACTGCCGTGGCGAAGGCACTCAGCAGATCGCGTCGGCAGCCTTGACCACGCACGTGCGCAGCGACTGGGACGCCGAAATCGCTATCGCCCAGACCCGCGAATCGCGCAAACGCATTATCGACGGTGTTTTTGCCGACGAAACATCGACGCGACGCAACGAACTGGCTATTACCAACCGTTTTATCACCGACAATGGCGGCGCGGCCCTGGGTATCGATTACCGCGACGAGTCGCTGGACTCCTCGCAAGCGTATAGCCAGGACAACCGCGACAACTGGGGCATGTTCGCCAATTGGCATGGTCGTTTCGCGCGCCATCATCTATCGGCTGGCCTGCGCCACGATGACGACGATGCCTTTGGCGGCTTTACTACGGGCAGTGTGGCTTACGCCTTCGCCCTCAGCTCGCGTCAGGAAATCGGCGCCAGTTACGGCACGGCCTACAAGGCGCCTAGCCTGCTTGAACTCTATGGCCCGTTTGGCGCCAACCCGAATCTCGATGCGGAAGAATCTCGAACCAGCGAGCTTTTCTGGCGGTTTCGAGACCAGGACTGGCGCCTCGAACTGGCCGCTTTCGATACCCGAGTCGACGACCTGATCAGTTTTACCGGTCCCAACTTCACCCCCGTCAATGTCGATGAAGCACGCATACGCGGCATCGAGTTGAGCGGCGGCTGGGAAGTCGGCAGATTGATCCTGAACGCGGCCGTGACGTATCAGGAGCCGGAGAACGCCAAGACCGACGAACGACTCCAGCGCCGCGCGCGCCTCTTCGGCCGACTCGATGCCGATTATGTGCTCACCGATTGGTCATTTGGCGCTACCCTGCGCAGCGCTTCGAATCGTCGTGACATCGATGTGCAGACTTTCGCTGACAGCCATGTCGCCGGCTACGGCGTGTTCGATCTGCGCGCCGCCTGGCAGGTCACGTCGACGATCGAACTCTCGGCCAAGGTCGAGAACGTCCTCGACAGGCAGTACCAACTGGTCGACGGCTACAACACCCAGGATCGCTACGTGGAGGGCGGAATTACCCTGCGGCTGTGATCGATGCCCTGTTCGACAAACGTCAAGCCGGCGGAAACGCCGGTTTGTCGTTTGCAGTCGTCGCGAATGCCTCTATACTGTTTTTATATACAGTATCCAGGCAGCTTTTATCATGGCTACTCAGCATCCCTCGAAAGCTCGCAAGGGCCGAGGTGCCACCTACAATCCACACAATCGCTTCGCGCCGACCACCAGCGAGGCTATCGACGATGGCTGGTGGCAGGAAGCCGTGCCCGAACGACTCGCCATCAGCGTGCGCGATGAACCGTCCAAGAGCGCCCTGTCGTGGAATCGCTCGCCGGATTTGCCTTTCGACCGTTCGCTGAACCCCTATCGCGGCTGCGAACACGGCTGCATCTACTGCTATGCGAGGCCCAGCCATGCCTACTGGGACATGTCGCCGGGCATCGATTTCGAAACCCGCTTGATCGCTCGCACCGGGCTCGTCGAGCGTTTGGAGGAGGAATTTTGCAAGCCGGGTTACACCTGCCGCCCGATCAACCTTTCCGGCAACACCGATTGCTACCAACCGCTGGAAGCCGAGCGCCGCACCACTCGCGGGATTCTCGAACTGCTGCTGGAATGTCGCCACCCGGTCACCCTGGTGACCAAGAGTGCGCTGATTCTACGCGATCGTGAAATACTGGCGGCGATGGCCGAGCAACGCCTGGTGCGCGTCTTCGTCAGCCTGACCAGCCTCGATAACGATCTCAAGCGCACACTGGAACCACGCACCGCCTCGCCCGGCGCACGACTCAAGGTGATGCGCGAGTTGAGCACGGACGGCACGCCGGTCGGCGCGTTGCTATCGCCGATGATCCCAGGGCTCAACGATCATGAGATGGAAGACCTGCTGCATGCCGCCCATGACGCTGGCGCCCGCACCGCGGCCTGGATGCTGCTACGCCTGCCTCACGAGGTCGCGCCGCTGTTCGAGGATTGGCTGCACAGTTACTATCCCGAGCGCGCCGGCAAGGTGATGAGCTTGATCCGCCAGTGTCGCGGCGGTGAAGATTACGATTCGCGCTATGGCCATCGCATGCGCGGCCAGGGTGTGTTCGCCGACATGCTCGCCCAGCGTTTCAGCCAGGCCAGCCGCCGGCTGGGCATGAACCAGCGCAGCGAGATGGGCCTGGATTGCCGCGCCTTCAAGGCGCCCCACCGCCAAGGCGACCTGTTCGGTTAACATGGTGCGAAAATCGCGATTTGAAGGACAGTGCCATGAGCGTCAGCAAGACCCGTACCAGTTTCTACCGGCGGCTTTACGTCGCCCACCTGATCGATAGCGGGACCGCTAGCGTGCCCGCTCTCATCGAGGCCACCGGCATGCCCCGGCGTACCGCCCAGGACACCATCGGCGCGTTGGCCGAGCTGGATATCGTCTGCGAGTTCGAGCAACAGCCAGGCGCGCGCAATCACATCGGCCATTATGTGATTCGCGACTGGGGCGCCATCGACAAGCGCTGGGTGACGGCGAACCTGCCGCGCATCAAGAATGTGCTGGGTTACCCCTGACAGACGCTCGAATCCGTTCACTGAATGAAACGCTTTCACAAGGAGTCCCATGAGCGATCGCGATACCCGCCACAAGCAATCGATGCAAAAGCTCAAGGCACATGTCGACAAGAAAGTCGCCAAGGCCCAGGAGCAACGCGGCCTGTTGCTGGTCTTCACCGGTAACGGCAAGGGCAAGACCACCGCCGCCTGGGGCACCGTGACCCGCGCGCTGGGCTATGGCTACAAGGTCGGCGTGGTGCAGTTCATAAAGGGGTTATGGGAATGCGGCGAGCGCGAGCGGCTGATCGACGACGCCAATCTCGACGTGCAGATCATGGCCACCGGCTTCACCTGGGACACCCAGAATCGCGACACGGACACCGCCGCCTGCCTGGCGGTGTGGCACGAAGCCAAACGCATGCTGGCCGATAGCTCGGTGTATCTCGTCGTGCTCGACGAAATCACCTATATGCTCAAGTTCGGCTATCTCGACATCGTCACTGTCAAGCAAGCCCTGCAGAACCGCCCGGCGGAGCAGACTGTGATCGTTACCGGGCGCAACGCGCATCGCGAACTGATCGACATGGCCGACACCGTGACCGAAATGCAGGAAGTACGCCATGCCTTCAATCACGGCGTGCAGGCGCGGCGTGGAATCGATTATTGAGGGTTCGACGCCAGTGCTGCGCAGACGGCTTCCACCGCCTCGATGATGCGCGGCCCCGGTCGGTTGATCAGATCGGGATCGAGGGTATACAGGCGCCCTTCCCGCACCGCCGGCAATAGCTTCCAGCGCTGCCAGTCGGCTTTCCAGGCGTCGTCATGACTGGCACTCAAGATCACCTCGGGGCGGGCCTGGAGCAGCGCCTCGCGGCTGATCTGCGACACCAGAACCGGACTCTGTGCGAACAATGGCTCGCCGCCACAATGCCGAATGACCTCGCTGACGATATGCCCACCGGCCAACGTCGTCAGTGGGTTGGCGCCCAACTGATAGAACACGCGGGGCGGGTTCTCGAGCTCTTGCCGCAGCACGGCCAGGCGTGAGGTGAAGTCGCTGGCTAGCGCTTTGCCCGCCTCGGCCTGGCCGGTCAACTGCCCCAATTCGCGAAGATTCTCCGCCACCTGTGCCAGGCGGCGCGGCTCGCTGGCATAGACGGGAATCCCCAATGCACTCAGGCGCTCGACCAGTGCTCGCGGCGTGCCGCTAGCCCAGGTCACGACCAGATCCGGCGTGCGCGCCAGCACCGCCTCGAGCGCGATGCCTCGATAACTGCCCACGCGCGGCAACGCCTTGGCCGCTTCGGGGTAATCGCTACCCTCGATCGCACCGACCAGCGCCTCGCCAGCGCCGATGGCATAGAGCATCTCGACCGCATGTGGCGCCAGCGCCACCACGCGCTCGGCCGGCGCCTGCAGCGTCACGGTCCTGCCGCTGTCGTCGACGACGCTGATCGGCGCTGCCACGGCCATCTGGCCAGGCATCAGGACCACCAGCATGATTGCGGCTAGCAGTAGCGACCACAGCGACCCTCGTCGCTCGATGATCGGGTGTGGCCTATTCTGGAACATGAAAAACTCATTAAGAAATAAGAAAACAATATGCACGAACGGAACCCTTGGAGCGATTCAGACTCGATGACAGCATGCCATTCGAAAACATTGTTCGTTAATTGTATGGAGACTTTAATGACACGCAATGACCGTTCCGCTAAAACGCTGCTCAATACGCTGCTACTGGGTGGCTTGCTTGGCTTTGCAACCATCGCTCAGGCGCAGGCCCATCCGCCCGCCCCCGAGCCCAATCGCATACAGGTTCAGGCCCAGGCCGAAATCTCGGTAGCGCCGGACATGGCCACGCTCGACGCTCGCTTATGGGAGCGCACACCCGCGATCGCTCGCAGCGAGGATAGCCAAACCGATCCCCAGGCACTGGCCGATGCCAGAAAACGCCTGGAAGCGCGTACCGGAGAGCTGATTCGCACCCTGGAAGAAGCCGGGCTGGACAGCCAGGATATTACTGCCGGCTCATTGACCGTGCGTCCGGATTACGTGCAGCAACCGGCCGGCGAGGATGAGCCCGGTGAAACGCTCGTGCGCACCCAGATCGAGCGGCCGATCAGCCTGCGCATCGACGACCTGGATCAGGTACCGAGCATTCTCGACGCGCTGACCCGTGCCGGCGTCAACGCCCTCGATGGCATCACCTATGATCTGAAGGATCGTAGCGCCGCGACCGACAAGGCCCTGACCCGCGCCCTGGAAAAAGCCCACCACAAGGCCCAGTTGATGGCCAGTACGCTAGGCGTCGAACTGGGCCAGGTCCTCAATGTGCAGGAAATCAACGCCATGCCTTACGCGCCACGGATGATGACGATGCGTGCCGATGCCATGGAGAGCAAGGCCACGCCGGAATATCGCCCGGGCGAGATCACCATCGAGTCGAGTGTCAGCGTGGCTTGGGAAATCAAGCCATAAGCTGGAAGAACGCCGCTGGAAGAGGGAAGAACGGTGCTTCGCACCTTGAAGACGGAAGATCGGCGCTACTCGCCTGGAAGAAAACAAAGGAAACCAAGGGCAAATAGAATCATTCTCGGCTCTTCCCTCTTCCCTCTTCCCTCTTCCCTCTTCCCTCTTCCCTCTTCCCTCTTCCCTCTTCCCTCTTCCCTCTTCCCTCTTCCCTCTTCCCTCTTCCCTCTTCCCTCTTAAGTATTGATCGTCTCGACCCCACCCATATATGGCTGCAACGCCTCGGGCACGCCGATCGAGCCATCGGTGTTCTGGTAGTTCTCGAGTACCGCCAGCAGGCAGCGCCCTACCGCCAGGCCGGAGCCGTTGAGGGTATGCAATAGCTGCGGTTTCTTGTGATTCGGATCGCGAAAGCGCGCCTGCATGCGCCGCGCCTGGAAATCCTCGCAGTTCGAGACCGAGGATATCTCGCGATAGGTCTGCTGGCTCGGCAGCCAGACTTCGAGATCGTAGGTCTTGGCGGCGCCGAAACCCATGTCACCGGTACACAGCGTCACTACGCGGTACGGCAGACCCAGCGCCTGAAGAATCGCCTCGGCGTGGCCGCGCATTTCTTCCAGCGCAGCGTAGCTGGTCTCGGGCGCAACCATCTGCACCATCTCGACCTTGTCGAACTGATGCTGGCGAATCATGCCGCGAGTGTCCTTGCCGTAGGCGCCGGCCTCGCTGCGAAAGCACGGCGTATGTGCGGTCAGGCGCACCGGCAACTGCTTGGCGTCGAAGATGTGATCGCGCGCGAAGTTGGTCAGCGGTACCTCGGCGGTGGGTATCAGGTAGTACTCGTTGTCGCCTTCCAGCTTGAACAGATCCTCGCCGAACTTGGGCAACTGGCCGGTGCCGGTCAGCGAATCGCGATTGACCATGTAAGGCACATAGCATTCTTCGTAGCCATGCTCGAGGGTTTGTTTGTCGAGCATGAACTGCGTCAGCGCGCGATGCAGCCGAGCGATCGGCCCACGCATCACCGCGAAGCGCGAGCCGGTCAGCTTGGCGGCCATCTCGAAATCGAGATAGCCCAGCTTGGCGCCGAGATCGACGTGATCCTTGACGGCAAAATCGAACGTACGCGGCGTGCCCCAGCGATGCAGTTCGACATTGTCGTCTTCGTCCCCACCCTCGGGCACGCTATCGTGCGGCAGATTGGGCAGGCTCGCCGTCAGCGACTCCAGCTCGCCGGCAACCTCTGCCAGTTGCGCCTTGGCGGCGTCCAGGCGCTCGCCCAAGTTGCTGACCTGGGCCATCAGCGGCTCGATGTCCTCGCCCGCCGCCTTGGCCTGGCCGATGGCCTTGGAGCGCGTGTTGCGCTCGTTTTGCAATTGTTCGGTCTCGGTTTGCAGGTCGCGGCGGCGAGCTTCCAGGCCCTCGAATTGAGCGACATCCAGCGTGAAGCCGCGTTTGGCCAGGCGTTGCGCGACCGTTGCGAGGTCGCTACGAAGCAGTTTGGGATCGAGCATGTGATCCATCCGTTAACAAAGAAAATCAATAATGTTGTGTTCGAAAAGTCACCGAGCGCAGGCAATTTTCGGACATAACCTAGAGCAGTATTCGCGCCAGCTTCATCCCCGCCGCCACGCCGGCGACTCCCAACGCCAGGCTGGCGGCCACGTAGAGCGCAGCGATCATCGCCCGGCCATTCTCCAGCAACGTCAGCGCTTCCAGGGCGAACGTCGAGAATGTGGTGAAGGCACCGGTGAAGCCGGCTATCAGCAGCCCTTGCCAGATCGGCGCCAGCTTGAGCTCCTGCGTCAGCCAGACGTACAGCGCACCAATCAGGCAACAGCCGAGCAGATTGACGCCGAAGGTTCCCCAAGGGAAACCGCGCCCCAGAACCGAGGTGAGCCAACCACCCAACGCATAACGCCCCAGCGCGCCAATGGCGCCACCGACCGCCACGGCCAACCATGTCATC
This sequence comes from Modicisalibacter muralis, assembly GCF_900102945.1. GTDB lineage: Bacteria > Pseudomonadota > Gammaproteobacteria > Pseudomonadales > Halomonadaceae > Modicisalibacter > Modicisalibacter muralis. The sequence goes on from NZ_FNGI01000006.1 coordinate 235,898, forward strand.
ATGAGCAAATTCGCGAATAGCGGAAAAATCGGCCTTCATTGTAGGGAAAAGCGCTCCCGCAGGCCACGTCGATGAAAACGCGGGTCGCATCGGCGCAGTGCGCCCAATGGCCAACTCGGTTAAGGTAGTCAGGCACCGATCCGCTTGATAATCCGAGACTCATGATCGCACGACTGGAACCTCTTTCACGCCTCGATGAACGCTATCTTGCCTTTATCGAAGCCCTTGAAGCGTCAGGCTTCGCCGGGGAGATCGCCCCGGACTACGCCAACCGCACGGTGCTGGCCACCGATAATTCCATCTATCAGCGCTTGCCCCAGGCGGTGCTCTATCCGCGCGACGCCGAGGATATCGTGCGCATCGCCCGCCTCGCGGCACGCGACGCATTCCACGAGGTGGTGCTCGCGCCGCGCGGCGGCGGCACCGGCACCAACGGCCAATCGCTGACCGACGGGCTGATGGTCGACGTCTCCCGGCATATGAACCGGATTCTCGATATCGACGTTGAGAACCGTCGCGTGCGTGTGCAGGCGGGCGTGGTCAAGGACCAGTTGAATGCCGCCCTGAAGCCGCATGGGCTGTTCTTCGCGCCGGAACTGTCGACGTCCAATCGCGCCACCATCGGCGGCATGATCTCCACCGATGCCAGCGGCCAGGGCAGTTGCGAGTATGGCAAGACTCGCGATCACGTGCTCGAACTCGACACGGTATTGCTGGGCGGCGAGCGTCTATCTAGCCAGCCGCTGGCCGAAGAAGAACTGGAAGCGCTGTGTGAGCGCAACGATCTCGTCGGCGACATCCATCGCACCGCCCGCGAGATCATCGACACCCAGCGCGCGCAGATCGAGGCGTGTTTCCCCAAGCTCAACCGCTGCCTGACCGGTTACGACCTGGCGCACCTTAGGGACGCGGAAGGTCGCTTCGACCTCAACAGCGTGCTGTGCGGCGCCGAGGGTTCACTGGGCTTTGTGTGCGAGGCCACGCTCAACGTCCTGCCGATTCCCCAACACACGACCCTGGTCAACGTGCGCTACGCGAGCTTCATGGACGCGCTGCGCGACGCCAAGGCGCTGATGGGCGGCGACGCTCCATCCACCCAGCCGCAGGCGCCCTTATCCACCCAGTCGCAGGCGCCGCGCCCTACGTCCATCGAGACCGTGGACGACAAGGTCCTGCTGCTGGCGATGGAAGATTTCGTCTGGGATAGCGTGTCGCCGTTCTTTCCACAAGGCGATACGCCGGCACGTGGCATCAACCTGATCGAATTCAACGCCGATGACCCGGACGAGCTCAGCGCCCGAATCGACGCCTTCACCCGGCACCTGTCAGCGGATACCCAGGTCGAACGCCTCGGCTATACGTTGGCCTGCGGCCGCGAGCAGGTCGGCAAGGTTTATGCCATGCGCAAGCGCGCCGTGGGCCTGCTGGGTAACGTCCAGGGCGAGAAGCGCCCGATCCCGTTCGTCGAAGACACCGCCGTGCCGCCCGAGCATCTCGCCGACTACATCGCCGAGTTCCGCGCCGCGCTGGATGCGCGGGGCCTCGATTACGGCATGTTCGGCCACGTCGATGCCGGCGTATTGCATGTGCGCCCGGCCATCGACATGAAGGACCCCGAGCAGGAA
>NZ_FNGI01000008.1 GCF_900102945.1 Modicisalibacter muralis
CCACCAGGAAGCAAGCTTCCCGTGCTGCCGCTCGACTTGCATGTGTTAGGCCTGCCGCCAGCGTTCAATCTGAGCCATGATCAAACTCTTCAGTTGCAATCATTGTGATCCTTGCCCTTCCGAAGAAGAAAGCGGATCAAGCTTGGCTCGAGCTCAAACGTCTCAAACTTGACGAGTCGCTTGTCTCGATCGTCGGTGACTGATCACCGCATCGTCGACAAGCGCCCACATGAATTACCTGATCGATTGTTAAAGAGCGTCGCAACTTGCGTCTGCGCCAGGACTAAAACCCTGACTGCCTCGCTGCGAGAGAGGCGTATTCTACCGATCCCGCGCGGCCTGACAAGCCCTTGGCGCGAAAAAAGTTTATCTGGGTCATCAGGTGGTCATATTCACGACGAGAATCAGCTTAGCGTGACTCGCGCATAGCGCTTCTTGCCCGCCTGGATCACATAACTGCTGCCGGTATCGAGCATGTGATCGCGCGCCACCACTTCGCCATCGACCTTGACCCGGCCATTGCCGAGCATATCCTTGGCCTGGGCGCTGTTGTTGGCCAGGTTGGCGCGATTGAGCACCGCCGCGATCGGCACCTGGCCACTGCCTTCGAAATCGATGCTGACTTCCGGCATGTCTGCCGGCAATTCGCCCTCGGCTAACTGATTGCCGGCCGAGCGATGGGCGTTGGCGGCGGCTTCATCGTCGTGATAGCGCGCGATCAGCTCACGCGCCAGCGCCATCTTGATATCGCGCGGATTGCCTCCGCTATCGATATCACGGCGCAGCGTGTCGATTTCGTCGTTGGATTTGAGCGAGAGCAGTTCGAAATAGCGCCACATCAAGCTGTCGGGCATCGATACCAGCTTGTTGAACATCGCACCCGGTGCCTCGTCGAGACCGACATAGTTATCCAGTGACTTGGACATCTTCTGCACGCCATCGAGCCCTTCGAGCAGTGGCATGGTGATGACGACCTGCGGCGTCTGGCCGAAGTGCTTCTGAACTTCGCGCCCCATCAACAAATTGAACTTCTGGTCGGTACCGCCCAACTCGACATCCGCTTCGAGTGCCACGGAGTCGTAGCCCTGTACCAGCGGGTAGAGGAACTCGTGGATGGAAATCGATTGATTCGCCTTGTAGCGCTTATCGAAGTCGTCGCGCTCGAGCATGCGCGCCACGGTACTCTGGGCCGCCAGCTCGATCATGTCGGCAGCGCCAAGCTTGCTGAACCACTCGGCATTGAAGCGCACCTCGGTCCTGGCTGGGTCGAGTATCTTGAACACCTGCTCCTTGTAGGTCTGGGCGTTAGCCTTGACCTCGCCTTCAGTGAGCGGCTTGCGGGTGACGTTCTTGCCGGTCGGGTCGCCGATGCGCCCGGTGAAATCGCCAATCAGAAAGATGACCTCATGACCCAGGTCCTGGAACTGGCGCATCTTGGTCAGCAGCACGCTATGCCCGAGATGCAGGTCGGGCGCCGTGGGATCGAAACCGGCCTTGATACGCAGCTTGCGCCCCGAGGCGAGCTTCTCTTTCAACTCATCCTCGAGCAGAATCTCGTGGGCGCCGCGCTTGAGCAGCGCCAGCGCATCGGCGACGTCGGTCATCGTATCCCTCTCTCAAAAATGGTTTCTGGCCACTGAAAACGAGTTGCCTGGACGAATGGTGCAGGATGTTAGCATGTCTTGACGCGACGGTTGAGCGCCCGAATCTTACAGGAGAGTTGAGGATGCCTTTATTTGTCGGCTTGATGTCCGGCACCAGTCTTGACGGCGTCGATGCCGCGCTGGTGCGCTGCGGCGAAGGTGCTCCCCAACTGCTTGAGGCCGTGGGCGTAAGCATGCCCGAGGAATTGCGTCAGCGGCTGTTGGCGTTATGTCAGGCACGCAACGTCTCGTTCAGCGAACTGGCCGCTGCCGAGACGGCGTTCTGCCGACTCCAGGCCGAAGCCGTCGCCAAACTCCTCGACAAAAGCGATACCCCGCGCGAAGCGATAACGGCGATCGGCAGCCACGGCCAGACCATCGAGCATGCGCCTTATGGCTTCCAACCCGGCGGCGAGCCTGCGTATACCTGCCAACTGGACAACCCCAGCCTGCTCGCCGAACTCTGCGGCATCGATGTCGTTGCAGACTTCCGTCGCCGCGACCTGGCGGCCGGCGGCCAGGCGGCGCCGTTGGCACCGGCCTTTCATGCCGCGCTGTTCGCCGCGCCCGGCGAATGGCGATTGGTGCTGAATCTCGGCGGCTTCGCCAACTTGACGCTGTTGCCACCGGTTTCTCTCGATGCGCCGGTGATCGGCTTCGACACCGGCCCGGCCAACGCCTTGCTGGATGACTGGCATGCCAGCCACCACACCGGCCGCTACGATGCCAATGGCCGGTGGGCCGCCAGCGGCCAGGTCGACCAGACCCTGCTTGCCCGCCTGTTGGATGATGATTTCTTTCGTCGCCTGCCGCCCAAGAGCACCGGACGCGAACGGTTTCATCGCGACTGGCTCGAGGCTCGGCTCAGCGGCGATGAAGCACCGCAAGACGTTCAGGCGACACTCGCCGAACTGACCGCCGCCAGTGTCGCGCTCGGTGTCGACCAGGCCATGCGACAGCACTCCGCCAGCGGCGCAATGACGCTGATCCCGTGTGGTGGCGGAGCACATAATGCCGATCTGATGAAGCGCTTGGCGCGGCGGCTGCCCGGCGTCGCCATTGCCAACTGCGATAGTTTCGGCTGGTCGCCCGACTGGCTGGAAGCCGGCGCCTTCGCCTGGCTGGCGTGGCGGCGTATCGAGCGCCTGCCCGGCAACCTGGCCTCGGTCACCGGCGCCGTGGGAGCGCGGGTGCTCGGCGGAATGTATAGCGCCTGAGTTGATGCAAGCAGCGGAGCGCTAAAAATCGTCCCCGTCGCGCAAGGAAAGATGGCTGTCGGCATTGGCGGCGCCATCCTGAATACCGCCATACTTGATCATGACCCGCAGATCGTTGGCGGAGTCGGCATGCACCAGCGCCACGTCCTCGCTGACCCGTCCATCGCAATAAAGCGCATAGAGTGCCTGGTCGAAAGTCTGCATGCCCAGTTCGCGCGAGCGCGCCATGACATCCTTGATCTCGGCCACGCTGCCTTTGCGAATCAAATCGCTGACCAACGGCGAGCGCAACAGCACCTCGGTCGCCACGCAGCGTCCTTCCGCGTCGATCGTCGGTAGCAATTGCTGGGCGACGATGGCCTTGAGGTTGAGCGACAGATCCAACCAGACTTGCCCATGGCGCTCCGCGGGAAAGAAGTGAATGATGCGTTCCAGCGCCTGGTTGGCGTTATTGGCATGCAGCGTCGCCAGGCACAGCTGCCCCGTCTCGGCGAAGGCCAGGGCATGCTCCATGGTCTCGCGGCTGCGCACCTCGCCGATCATGATCACATCCGGCGACTGGCGCAGGGCATTCTTCAGCGCGACCTCGAACGACTCGGTATCGATGCCCACCTCACGCTGACTGATGATCGCGCGGTGGTGCGAATGGATATACTCGATGGGGTCCTCGATACAGATGATATGACCGCCCTGCGTCTCGTTGCGATGCTGGATCATCGATGCCAATGTCGTCGATTTGCCGACCCCCGAGCCACCCACCACGAACACCAGTCCGCGCTTGAGCGTTGCCAGCTCGCCGAGCGCCGGTGGCAGGGACAACGCATCGAGGCGGGGAATATCGAAGGCGATGCGGCGGATCACCATCGCCATCTGACTACGCTGATAGAAGGCGCTGACGCGAAAGCGCCCCTTGCCTTGCAGGCTCAGCGCGAAGTTGGCCTCGTGCTCGGCCTCGAAGCGCTCGCGCTGCCCTTCAGGCAGCGTCGCCATGACCAGTTCGCGCACCTGTTTTACCGATAGCGCCTTGCCCCCCAGCGGCACCAACTGGCCACTGATCTTGAGATTGGGCGGGGCATTGGTCGAGATCAGCAGATCCGAAGCCTGCTTCTCGATCATGATGCTCAGTAACTGCTGTAACCATTCACCCGGAGTCATGATCCATCACCTGCGTGGTCTCTGTATGATTGCCTCACGCCTCGGGCAGTATGCTCTTCGCCTTCGATTGAGCTTCCTGGCGCGATACCACGTTCTCGTTGACCAGCCTGGCCAGCGCCGCATCGAGCGTCTGCATGCCTTGGCCCCCACCGGTCTGGATTGCCGAATAGATTTGCGCGACCTTGTCCTCGCGGATCAGATTGCGTATCGCCGAGGTCGCCACCAGAATCTCGTGAGCCGCCACTCGCCCGCCGCCCTGACGCTTGAGCAGCGTCTGCGAGATCACGCCCTGCAACGATTCGGAGAGCATCGAACGTACCATGGCTTTTTCATCGCCGGGAAAGACGTCGACGATCCTGTCCACGGTCTTCGCCGCCGACGTGGTGTGCAGCGTGCCGAACACCAGGTGGCCGGTTTCAGCGGCCGTCAACGCCAGTCGAATGGTTTCCAGGTCACGCATCTCGCCGAGCAGAATCACGTCGGGGTCTTCGCGCAGCGCCGAGCGCAGTGCCTGGGTAAAACCTTGGGTATCGCGGTGTACCTCGCGCTGATTGACCAGGCTGCGCTTGCTGACGTGAACGAATTCGACCGGATCCTCGATGGTCAGGATATGGTCGTAGCGCGTCGCGTTGATGTAATCGATCAACGCCGCCAGGGTGGTCGACTTGCCCGACCCGGTCGGGCCGGTCACCAGCACAAGCCCGCGCGGCAGAGAGGCCAGGCTGCGAAACACGTCGCCCAGCTCCAGGTCCTCCATGGTCAGCACCTCGGAAGGGATGGTGCGGAACACCGCGCCGGCCCCACGGCCATGGTTGAAGACGTTGACACGAAAACGTGCGACGCCGGGAACCTCGAAGGAGAAGTCGGTTTCCAGAAATTCTTCGTAGTCACGACGCTGAAGGTCGCCCATGATGTCGTAAATCAGCTTGCGGACCTCGCGGTCCTCCATCGCCGGTACGTTAAGGCGGCGAATGTCACCGTCGACGCGAATCATCGGCGGCAAACCGGCGGACAGGTGCAGATCCGACGCCTTCTGCTTTGCCGAGAATGCCAGCAGTTCGGTAATATCCATGCGGTTCCCCTGCGCTTTCTTATTAAGGTTCTGCCCACTTCAAGGTTTTACCATCATGCCAGACGCTCAGGTTAGCGAAACTCTCGATAATGCGCGCCAACGCTTGGCCCAGGCATTACGAGACGCCGATCGCCCGGCTGGGCATGCGCGCCTGCTGGCTGTCAGCAAGACCAAGCCCGCTGCCCTGATCCGCGAAGCCTACGCCTGCGGACAACGCGAATTTGGCGAGAACTACCTTCAGGAAGCGCTCGACAAACAAGCTGAACTCGCCGACCTCGACGCTATCGTCTGGCATTTCATCGGCCCATTGCAATCGAACAAGACGCGCGATGTCGCCGAACATTTCGCCTGGGTGCATAGCATCGACCGCGCCAAGGTGGCTCGCCGCCTGTCGCGGCAGCGCCCCAGCGGTCTGGAGCCGTTGAACGTCTGCCTGCAAGTCAATATCAGTGGCGAGGCCAGCAAGGCCGGCGTGGCGCCGCATGACCTCGACGCCCTGGCCGATGAGGTCGTCGCGCTGCCCAATTTGCGCCTGCGCGGGCTGATGGCGATACCCGCACCGGCAAGCGACCCGGTCGCGCAGCGCCAGCCGTTGGCACGCCTGCGTCAACTGCAGGAAGCGCTACGCCAACGCTTGCCGCAAGCACCGCTCGATACACTCTCGATGGGCATGAGCGACGATCTGGAGGCAGCGATACAGGAAGGCGCTACCCTGGTGCGCCTGGGCACCGCCATTTTCGGCGCTCGCGCCTGATCGCCGACTTTTAAGGCGCCCAAACATACGCAACTGGCTCTAGCGCCCGAACATGCGCAACTGACACTCACCGGCTCTCCGGTCCTTACTACCCTGGCTACAAAGGACACATTGCAATGGCAAGCCAAGTTACCTTCATCGGCGCCGGGAATATGGCCAGCGCCATCTTCGGAGGCATGATCGACGGCGGATACCCGGCCGACGCGATCACAGCCACCGCCCGTGACGACAATCGGCTCGCCCCGCTGCGCAGCCGTTACGGCATTCATGCCACGACCGACAACGACGCCGCCGTGGCTAACGCCGACGTGGTGGTGCTGGCGGTCAAGCCGCAGGTCATGCGCGCGGTCTGCGAGGCCATGCGCGATGCCGTGCAGACGCGCAAACCGCTGATCGTCTCGGTCGCCGCCGGGCTGACCGCCGAGACCCTTGACGACTGGCTGGGCGGCGGCCTGGCGGTGATTCGCTGTATGCCCAACACACCCTCGTTGGTCGGTGCCGGCGCTTCGGGGCTGTACGCCAACGCCCGCGTCAGCGATGATCAGCGCTCGCTTGCCACTACGCTGCTCGAAGCCGTGGGTCTGGTGGAATGGGTCGACGACGAAGCATTGCTGGAAGCCGTTACCGCCGTCTCGGGTAGCGGCCCGGCTTACTTCTTCCTGATTTTCGAGGCACTGGAAGACGCCGGAAAGCGTCTCGGCCTGCCGCCACAGAGCGCTCGACGCCTGGCACTGCAGACCGCCTTCGGTGCCGCCAGGATGGCCCAGCAGAGTGAGTTCGACCCGGCACAGCTCAAGCGCAACGTGATGTCGCCCGGCGGCACCACCGAACGCGCCATCCAGAGTTTCGAGGATGGCGGCCTGCGCCAGTTGTTCGAGAATGCCACCCAGGCCTGCGCGCTACGCGCCCGGGAAATGGCCGAAGAACTCGGCAAGAAAAGTTAGGCGCTGTCTGAAAAGTCGGCGAGCAATGATCAGACAAGGCAAAAAAAGCGAAAAGGCGGAGTTTACTGAAGTAAATGAGTACTTTGATCGGACTCGCGCCCGAGCTGATTTTTAACGCCGTATGGTCGAGCGCAGACAGTTTTCAGACAGTGCCTGGTCAGCGTAGTTTATCGATTTAACACGGAGGAGCCCCATGGGCAGCCAACTGGGAAGTGCCGGCCTGATGCTGGTCAACACCCTGATCAACATTTACTTGTTCCTGCTGATGCTGCGTTTCCTGCTGCAGGCATCGCGCGCCGACTACTACAACCCGCTCAGCCAGTCGGTGGTCAAGGTGACTCAGCCGGTGGTCAAGCCACTGCAAGGCTTCCTGCGCCCGGTTGGGCGTTTCGACCTGGCCACGCTGGGTGCCGGGTTCATCATCAAGGCGATCAGCATCATCGCCATCATGCAGCTCGCCATCGGTGTCATGCCACCCATCGGTGGGATCGCCATCGCCTCGCTGGCGGCACTGGCCAGCGCGATTCTCAAGATCTACTTCTTCGCGCTGATCGCCATGATCATCCTGAGCTGGGTCGCACCGCAGGCCAGCCACCCCGGGGCGCTGCTGATCTTTCAACTGGTCGAGCCGATCATGGCGCCGGTACGCAAGGTCATCCCGCCGCTGGGCATGATCGACCTCTCGCCGATCATCGTGTTCATCGCCATCAACCTGATCGATGGTATCGTGGTCGGCTCACTGACCCGGGCCGCCGGCATTTCCGGCGCCCTGGTCGGCCTGTAGCGGCAGGCCTGTCAACGACATGCGGATAAGCGGGGCTCGTTCGAGCCTCGCGCTGGATACTGGATAACCGACGACAATGCCCGAGACGCTTCCCGCCGATTCGGTCGGCTTGGTGACGCCGCAAACAGCGCACTTCGACGATCCACTCGCGTTGGCCTGCGGCAAGACGCTACCGGCCTACGAGCTGGTCTACGAAACCTATGGCGAACTCAATGCCGCGGGCAGCAACGCGGTGTTGATCTGCCATGCCTTATCGGGGAATCATCACGCCGCTGGCTATCACGGCACGCAAGAACGCAAACCCGGCTGGTGGGACGCGCATATCGGACCTGGCAAAACCATCGATACCAATCGCTTCTTCGTCGTCTCGCTGAACAACCTCGGTGGCTGTCATGGCACCACCGGTCCTTGCAGTATCAATCCCGAGACCGATCGCCAATGGGGACCGGAGTTCCCGGTGATAACGGTCGCCGACTGGGTGCACAGCCAGGCACGCCTGGCCGATCGGCTCGGTATCGAGCGCTTCGCCGCGGTGATCGGCGGCAGCCTCGGTGGCATGCAGGTATTGCAATGGACGCTGGATTATCCCCAGCGCATCGCCAACGCGGTGGTCATCGCCGCCACGCCGCGTCTCTCGGCGCAGAACATCGCCTTCAACGAAGTCGCTCGCCAAGCCATTCGCTCGGACCCCGACTTCCATGACGGCTGGTACGACGAGCACGGCACGCTGCCCAAGCGCGGCCTGAAGCTGGCGCGCATGGTCGGCCATATCACCTATCTTTCCGAGCACTCGATGGGCGCCAAGTTCGGCCGCGACCTGCGCAGTGATGAACTCAACTTCGGTTACGACGTCGAGTTCCAGGTCGAGTCCTACCTGCGCTACCAGGGCGACATGTTCTCCACCGCCTTCGATGCCAATACCTATCTGCTGATGACAAAGGCGCTGGACTACTTCGACCCCGCCGGCGCTCATGGCGGCGACCTGGCCGCCGCGCTGGCCCCGGCCCAGTGCCCGTTCCTGGTGGTGAGTTTCTCCACCGATTGGCGCTTCGCCCCCGAGCGCTCACGCGAACTGGTCGATGCCCTGGTACGTGCCGGCAAGTCGGTCAGCTACGCCGAGATCGACTCGCTGTACGGCCACGATGCCTTCCTGCTGCCGGATGAGCGCTATCAAGCGGTATTCAGCGGTTTCATGAAGCGCGTGGTGCGCGATTTACGTCTGGAGGGCAAATGATGCGTGCCGATCTCGAGCTGATCTATGCCTGGGTGCCCAACGGCGCCCGCGTTCTCGACCTGGGCTGCGGCGACGGCACCCTGCTCGATGCCCTGGCGCGCGACAAGGGCGTGTCCGGCTACGGCCTGGAGATCGACCTGGACGGCATCACCGCCTGCCTCGAGAAAGGCGTCAACGTCATCGAACAGGACCTCGATCAGGGCCTGGCCAACTTCGACGACGATGCCTGCGACATGGTGATCATGACCCAGGCCCTGCAGGCCCTGCGACGCCCCGATCGCATGCTCGACGAGATGCTGCGAGTCGCCGGCGAGTGCATCATCACCTTTCCCAACTTCGCCTATTGGCGGCACCGCTTCTATCTTGGTTTCAAGGGCTACATGCCGGTTTCCAAGTCGCTGCCGCATGCCTGGTACGATACGCCCAACATCCACCTGTCGACGTTCAACGACTTCGAACGACTGTGCCGCGACAAGGGCTTGGTCATCACTGACAGGGCGGTCGGCAATGGTGACCATGAAGGGCATTGGAGTTCACGGCTGTGGCCCAACCTGTTCGGTGAAACTGCGGTGTTCCGTGTCAGTCGCCGCGACCGGGTCAGCCGCCAGGCAAACGGCCAAGGGGGAAGCGAGCCATGAAAAGGGCATTGCAGGTGATGGGCCTCGCCTGGTTGCTGCTGATCTGTGGGTCGGTGCAGGCGGAGCAGTTCGAGCGCGTCGGCAATTACCAGATTCACTACAGCGCGGTGAATACCCGTTTCCTCGCCCCGGAAGTGGCCGCCGCCTACGATATCCCGCGCAGCAAGGTCATCGCGCTGCTCAGCGTCAGCGTCCTCGAAGAGCAGCCGGACGGCAGCACCGAGCCCGTGCCTGCCGTGGTAAACGGCCGAGTCGCCAATCTCACCGGGCAATCCCAGCCGCTGGCGTTTCGCACCGTCCGCGAGGGCGATTCCATCTACCAATTGGCGACCTTTCGCATCCTGCCCGACGAGCCGCTGCGCTTCACGCTCGACGTGCGTTACGATCGCAACGCCGAGCCGGCTGAGGTTGCCTTTATGCAGCGCTTCTACATCGACTAAGGAATCACTGCCTAAATGCCTGCACGGACGAATCGCTGTGTCACGCGGTGCTCGAAGAACAGCCTAACTTCATGTTATGTCTCTTCTTCTGTGCTCCGGGCTCCTTGCGACGCAACGGCGCCGGCATCATTCCGTTCGACGATTTATTCAGCGATTCCTAGCTAAAACGCTTACGCAACGCGGCGCACACATCGCCGCGCTCGGCTGCTGGCGCGGTGAACCAGGCCAAGTCGAAAGGTGGGCCCGCATCGACACTGGCCGGCAGGGCGTCTCGCCAATTCTGGTCGTGACCGACCTCCACCAACCCCACACATAGCGGCTTCTCCTCGGCATGCAGCGCCACGCCGATATCGCGCCGCGCATGACCGCTACCGCAGATTAGCAACGCCGACGGCGGCAGTTCGGCGAGCGCCTCGGCCATCACCCGGTCACGCGCCACCTGCGCGGCCAGCATGCCGTCGAGTATCGACTCCGGGAGCAGCCCGCAATGACCCTCGATTAGTGCGCGGCGTTGCGCTCTCGCCACAGCGGGTGGCAGATCGGGCACCCGGCCGGCGCTGACGATCTCGGCGATTCGCTCATGTGGCAGATTGGCGGCGCCGAGTGGCAGCCCGAGGCTTAGCGTCAGACGCAGGATCGGCCCGTAGGCCGACCAGTCCCAGCCTCTCCCCTGCCAGTCGAACGCATGGCGCAGTTCGGCGTCGTTCATCTGCAGCAGCCGCTGGTGAGAAATCCGCGCGAGTCGCATCTGCTGCCGGGTATCGAGCATTTCCATGGCCACGCCACCGAGCATGCTGCGTTCGGCCAGGCACGCGATCAACCAGCGTTCCAGGCGATGATGCTCGGGATTGTCGTGGCGCTCGCCAATCACGATTGATGGCGCACGGGCCAGTCGCTCGAACAGCTCCGCCGAATCGAGCCACGCGTCGTGGCGCAGATCGCGTACGCGGTGTATCGCCGAGGGTTCGGCGCCAACCGCGTTCGGCAGGCCGGCAACCAGACCCAGCGCCGCCAACACGGCAAACCCTCGCAGGCAATCTCGACGTTGCATGGCTATTTCCCTCGCGCGTCAACGAGTTCAGTCCCGGCTATCGAGCCCGAATGCGCTATCTCGCGGGTCAGCGACACCGGCAAGCGTCTTCCCAGGCAGATACTGCGTGGCGCCCCGTCAATCACGGCGACGTCGCAAGCGTAGGCCAGCACCTCGACGCCCTCACCGGCGACACGCTGCAGCATCGCGGCATAAACCGGGTCGAGATGTGCCGCCGGCGCCACATCGGCAATGCCCGTATGCGCCACGCAAAACAACAGCACCGCACGCTGGTCCTCGCCAGCCAGACGCGCCAGCGCCTGCAGATGCCGGGTGCCGCGCGCACTGACCGCATCGGGAAAATAGCCGTGGCCGTCATGTTCCCTGAGCGTGACCTGCTTGACCTCGACGTAGGCGCTGCCCAGTCGCGGATCGTCGAGGCGAAAATCGAGTCGGGCGCCGCTGCGTCGGGCGCCATCGACCTTCACCTCACGCTTGAGCGTGGCGTAGCCGGCCAACTCGGCGATGCGCCCGGCACGTAGCGCCTCCTCGACAATCGCATTGGTACGCCCGGTATGCACGGATGCCAGTGCCATGTGCCCCTCGGGCTGGGGCAATTCGATAAGCTCCCAGGTCCAGGCCAGCTTGCGCGCCGGGTTGGTGCTCGGCGCCAGCCACACACGACAGCCCGGCACGCTGACCGCGCGCATCGAGCCGGTGTTGGGGCAATGCGCCACCACCGTTTCGCCGCTGGCCAATTCGACATCGGCAAGAAAACGCTTGTAGCGCCGGCGCAGAATGCCCAGCGTCAGTTGGGGGTAGTCCATTGCGTAGCGGTACTTACAGTCTGGCGAGGAAGCGTTCGAGGCGCATCACGGCCTCCTCGAGCCTCGCACAATCGTTGGTAAAGGCAATGCGCACATGATGCTCGCCGCCACGCACGGCGAAATCGATCCCCGGCGTGATGGCGACGTTCTCCTCTTCCAGCAGTCGCCGGCAGAAGTCCTGGCTATCGCGAGTATGCCGCGACACGTCTAGCCACACATAGAACGCACCCTGCGGCGGCAACGACGGCGCCAGCCCCAAGCGTTCCAGGCCAGCCAACAGCACGTCGCGACGGCGGTGCAGTTCGCGGCGCCGGCGCTCCAGCTCATCCCGGCACTCGGGGGTAAACGCGGCCAGCGCGGCATGCTGCGAGGGCGTCGGCGCGGCGAGAAAGACGTTCTGCGCCAGGCGAGTCAACGGTTCGACCGCCGCCTCGGGCGCGACCAGCCAACCCAGTCGCCAACCGGTCATGCCGAAGTACTTCGAGAAGCTGTTGATCACGAAGGCATCCGGCGTCAGTGCCGTGGCGGAAACCGGCGCCGCATCGAACGTCAGTCCCTGATAGATTTCATCGACCAACAGCTCACCCCCGCGCGACCCGACCGCCTCGGCGACGGCGCCGAGCCGCTCGGCATCGAGCATATGCCCGGTCGGATTCGATGGCGTAGCCAGCATGGCCAGGCGCGTGGTATCGCGCCAATGGCGCTCGATCAGTGAAGCATCGAGCTGCCAGCCGCTTTCCGGCCCTACCGTCACACAATCGATATCGGCCTCGGCCAGCGCCATGAAGTGACGATTGCACGGGTAGGTCGGGTCAGCCATTAGCACGCGATCGCCGCGCTGCACCAGTAACTGGCTGGCCAGCAACAGCGCGCCCGAGGCACCGGGGGTGATGAGAATTCGCGCCGGATCGACCCGCGCGCCGAAGTGTTCGGCGTAATGGCCGGCGATCGCCTCGCGCAGTGCCGGTAGGCCACACGCCGGCGTATAGCGCGTATGGCCGGCTGCCAATGCCTGCTGGCCGGCGGCGATCACCGACTCGGGAGTGGGGAAGTCCGGCTCGCCGATTTCCAGGTGAATCACGTCGTAACCCGCGGCCTCGCGAGCCTGGGCCTCTTCCAGCAGACGCATCACGCGAAAAGGCTGTACTCTCTCGACCCGCACACTCCAGCTCATTATCTACTCCTCTACAAAGGGTGCGTTTTCGATATCGAAAGCACACGACAACGCGGTACAATCGGCCATGTTAGCCTACTGGATGCGACATCGGCAGCGCCCTGCATTTCACAGTGGTTGCAAAGTGCGGGCTTTTTCGCTAAATAAGCAAGGCTTCGGGTGGGTATACCCTCCCTGCGGGTCGCGTCGGCCATCGTCGACTCGCGGCCTGACCGGCCGGGCATCGGCCCCAGTCACTTGAGTAATGAGGCAGCCCCATGCCAGTAGCAGAAAAGAAAACGGAAGCGCCGAAGAAATTCACTCCGTACGAGCCGGCGCAGGGCGAAGAGTACATGAACGAAAAGCAGCTCGAGCATTTTCGCCAGATCCTGCTCGGCTGGAAACAGGAACTCATGGAAGAGGTCGACCGCACGGTGCGTCACCTGCAGGAAGAGGCCAATAACTACGCCGACCCAGCAGACCGCGCCACCCAGGAGGAAGGTTTCAGCCTGGAATTGCGCACCCGTGATCGTGAGCGCAAGCTGCTCAAGAAGATCAACGAGACCATCGACAAGATCGATGAGGACGATTACGGCTTCTGCGAAGCCTGTGGTGTCGAGATAGGCATTCGCCGTCTCGAGGCACGCCCAACAGCCACCTTGTGCGTCGACTGCAAGACACTGGCCGAGCTGAAGGAAAAGCAACTCGGCGGCTGAGTGCCCGACCGAGTAAGCCAACGGGCGCCATTGGGCGCCCGCTTGCGTTTTACGCCCGCCCCTGTGGAAGTCGCTTATGCCCGGCTATCGCGGCCGCTTCGCCCCCACGCCGTCCGGCCCCCTGCACTTCGGTTCGCTGATCGCCGCGCTGGCAAGCTATCTCGATGCCCGCCACGCCCAAGGGAAATGGCTGGTGCGCATCGAGGATATCGATCCCCCGCGCAGCCCAGCGGGCGCGGATGCGCTGATTCTGCGCCAGCTCGAGGCCTTCGGCCTGCATTGGGACGAAGAGGTGCGCTACCAGAGCGATCGCGATGCCGCCTACCAGGCCGCCCTCGAGCGCCTCGCCACGCTCGGGCTGGCTTACCCGTGCAGTTGTTCGCGCAAGGAGTGGCGCGAGCATGCCGTCTACCCCGGCTGGTGTCGCGAGGGCCTGCGGCACCCCGGACGCCCCATCGCCTGGCGCCTGCGCAGCGATCTCGCCATGCGCCCGGTGACTTGGTGCGACCGGCTGTTCGGCAGGCAGGCCTTCGACCCGGCCGAACTCGGCGACGTGGTCCTGAAACGCAAGGAGGGCCTGTGGGCATATCAGCTAGCGGTGGTGATCGACGATGCCGATCAGGCCATCAGTGAGGTGGTGCGCGGCTTCGACCTGCTCGACAACACCCCCTGGCAACGCCAGTTGCAGGACACGCTGGGGCTACCCGCGCCGCGCTACCTGCACTTGCCACTGATCGTCGCCGCCAACGGCCAGAAGCTCTCCAAGCAGAACCTGGCCCCGGCGCTACCGACCGCCGACGCCGAGGTGCGGGGGTTATTGCATCGGGCACTGATTGCCCTGGATCAGGCACCCGACGCCACGCTGGCCCAGGCGCCGGTCGATGAGCAATTGAACGCCGCCATCGCCGGCTGGGACGCGAGCCGACTGCGAGCGCAACCGTATCGTCCGCAGCCCGTCGATACGCCTTGATAGCCGCTGAAAACCTGCCGGCTTGAGGCTTACCACCCCGCGCCCTAGACTCGTTTCTTCGACCCGCATGCAAGGCCGTCTTTATGTACGTCTATCGCATCATGTTGTTTCTGGTCTTCGGCGGCTACCTGCTCTCGCCCATGCTGATGAGCGGCTGGGCCACGCCGGGCATGGCCTGGTACCGACCGTTCGTTATCTGGGGCATCCTGATCGCGCTCTCCATGTGGCTGGAGCAGAAGAGAAAACTCGATGAGCACTAGCCTCGCTGGAGTCTTTACGCTGGGTGCCGGCTACCTGCTGCTGCTGTTCCTCTGCGCGCTAGCGGTAGAGCGCGGCTGGGTACCGACGCGCCTCGTGCGTCATCCGGCCGTCTACTCGCTGGCACTGGGTGTCTATGCGAGTGCCTGGGCGGTCTATGGCAGCGTCGAGCTGGCCACCGAGGTCGGTTATGGCTACCTGGCCTACTATCTGGGCGTCGCCGGCGCCTTTCTGCTGGTGCCGGTGCTGCTGGTGCCGATTCAGCGCATGACGCGCACCTACCAGTTGGCCTCGCTGGCCGATCTGTTCGCCTTTCGCTTTCGCAGCCGTTGGGTCGGCACGTTGATCACGCTGGTGACGTTGCTGTCGGTAATGCCCCTGCTGGCGCTACAGGTTCAGACCATGGGCGATGCCGTTCACCTGCTCACCGGTGCCGTCTCGCCGGCCCTGCTGGCGCTCGGTTTCTGCGTATTGATCGGCTTGTTGGCGATCCTGTTCGGCGCGCGCCACACCCACCTGCAAGCGCGTCATGACACCCTGCTGGCGGTGATCGCCCTGGAGTCGCTGGTCAAACTGGCGGTCATGCTGGCGCTCGGCGGTGTCGCGCTGTACGGCGTCTTCGATGGTCCCACCGACCTGCAGAGCTGGCTTAACGGGCCCGGCCTGGCAGCACAATCGTCGACGCTGCGTCTCGATCCCGGCCAGTGGCGCACCCTGCTGTTACTGTTCTTCGCCGCGGCGTTTCTGATGCCGCACATGTTCCATATGACCTTCACCGAAACGCCGTCACGCCGAGCACTGTTGCAGGCCAGTTGGAGCTTGCCGCTGTATCTGCTGCTGATGGCGCTGCCGGTGCCGCTGATCGTATGGGCCACTCAGCGCCTGGGAGTCGACGCTTCGGCGCTGGGCTCGGCCTACCTGGCTTTCGCTCTATCGGCCAATCCGTGGGTCGATGCACTGGTCTTCATCGCCGGCCTGGCCGCGGCCAGCGGCACCATGATCATCATCGCCATCGCCCTGGCCGGCATGGTGCTCAATCATCTGGTGCTGGTCGCCCGCCCGCCGGACAATCAGCCTGATCTCTACCGCTGGCTACTCTGGCTACGCCGGGCGCTGATCGTCGCGGTGATCCTCGGCGGCTGGCTGTTTTATCGCACCGTGGGCATCAAGCACGACCTCACCACCCTGGGACTGACCTCTTTCGTCGGCATGGCGCAGTGCCTGCCCGGCATGCTCGCAGTGCTGTACTGGCCCGGCGCCAATCGCAAGGGCATGCTCTGCGGCCTGGCCGCTGGCTGCGCGGTGTGGCTACTCGGTCTGTGGCTGCCGTTACTCACCGACCAGGCGCCGTTGGTGTTCATTCCACCGGGGCTCGAAGCGCTGGAGGATGAACCCGCCTGGTACGCAATCACCCTGGTTGCGTTGGCCGCCAACATCATCATCTTCATTACGGTATCGCTGATCACGCGCACCTCGGAGGGCGAGCGTGCAGCCGCCGAGGCCTGCTCGGTGGATGCGGTGATTCGCCCCAAACGCCTGCCGCTGGCGGCGCGCACCGGGGAGGATTTCAAGCCCTACCTGGCCGAAGCGCTCGGCCGCGAGGTCGCCGAACGCGAGGTCGATAATGCGCTGGCGGCGCTGGGGCTGTCGCCTCACGATGGTCGCCCTTACGCGCTGCGCCGGCTGCGCGATCGCATCCAGGCCAATCTGTCGGGGTTGATGGGCCCGTCGGTCGCCCAGGATATCGTCGATCGTTTCCTGCCCTATCAGTACGACGGCCTGGCCCCGACCGATGACATTCACTTCGTCGAGAGCCGCTTGGAAGCCTATCGCTCGCGACTCACCGGGCTGGCCCGTGAACTCGACGGCCTGCGCCGCTACCACCGCCGTACCCTGACGCAATTGCCGATCGGCCTGTGCGCCTTCGGTGACGACAGCGAACTGTTGATGTGGAACGATGCCCTAGCGCAACTCTCGGGCATCGAAGGCGACAGCGTCATCGGCGCGCGGCGCGACAGCCTGCCGGCGCCCTGGGCCGAGCTGCTGGGGCGTATCTTCGACGAGCCCGGCAGCTATCTTTACAAGCAGGCGGTGACATTGGAAAGCGGACTTCGCTACCTGACCCTGCACAAGGCGACGCTGGCCGCCGAGCAAGGCGAGCGCGGCGGCACGGTGATCCTGATCGAGGACCACAGCGAGATGAAGTGGCTCGAGGATGAACTGGTCCACTCCGAGCGGCTGGCCTCCATCGGCCGGCTGGCGGCCGGCGTCGCCCACGAGATCGGCAACCCGATCACCGGCATCTCGTCGCTGGCTCAGAATCTGCGCTACGATACCGACGACCCGCAACTGCTGGAAACCGCCGATCAGATTCAGCAACTGACTGAGCGCGTGTCGCGCATCGTCGGCTCGCTGGTCAGTTTCGCGCATGGCGGGCGCCATGTAGAGCAGACCCGACTCACTGCCGTGGAGCTATATCAGGTCGGCGAAGAGGCGTTGCACTTGATCCGCCTGGCCCGCTCGGGTCAGGATGTGGTTTACAGTAACCTTTGCCCCATGGGCCTACGGGTTCAGGGCGACGCCCAGCGACTGGTGCAGGTGCTGGTCAACCTGATTGGCAATGCCCGTGATGCCAGCCAGCCCGGCGATGAAATCGTCATCGAGGCCAAGCCACAGGGCAGCGGCGTGGAGTTGAGCGTCAGCGACGCCGGGCACGGCATCGATGCCTCGGTCCGCGACCATTTATTCGAACCCTTCTCCACCACCAAGCCCCCCGGAGAAGGAACCGGTCTCGGGTTGCCGCTGGTCTACAGCATCATCCGCGAGCATCATGGACACATCCAGATCGACTCACCCCCGCCAGGGCAACAACATGGCACCCGCATCGCGATGTGGCTGCCCAGACCACAAGAGGACGGCGAAGACCACGATGAGCCGGATTCTGATCGTTGAAGATGAAACCATTATTCGCACCGCGTTGCGTCGCCTGCTGGAGCGCCACGACCACCAGATCAGCGAGGCGGGAACGGTTGCCGAAGCCCTCGAGCTGGACCCGCAGCGCTTCGACCTGGTAATCAGCGACCTGCGCCTGCCCAACGATCCTGGCACGGCGCTGATCGACGCCGCGGCGCCGGTGCCGGTGCTGATCATGACCAGCTACGCCAGCATGCGCTCGGCGGTGGATGCCCTGAAACAGGGCGCCGTGGATTATATCGCCAAGCCATTCGATCACGACGAACTGCTCGATACCGTGGCCAAGGCGCTCAGCACCCACGCGCCCACGGCACTGCCCACCAACGCCAATAGCGTCGCGCCGCAGGAAATGATCGGCGAGTGCCCTGGCATGCAGGTGGTCTACAGCCGCATCCGCAAGACCGCGCCGGCGGACGTCACGGTGCTCATCCAGGGCGAATCAGGCACCGGCAAGGAACTGGTGGCCCGCGCCATTCATCGCCAGAGTCAGCGTGCACGCGCGCCACTGATCTGCGTCAATTGCGCGGCGATTCCCGAAACGCTGATCGAGTCCGAGCTGTTCGGCCATGAAAAAGGCGCCTTTACTGGCGCCAGCGCCGCCCGCACCGGTCTGGTCGAGGCCGCCGATGGCGGTACGCTGTTTCTCGATGAAATCGGCGAATTGCCGCTAGATGCCCAGGCACGCCTGTTGCGCGTGCTACAGGAAGGCGAGATCCGCAAGATCGGCTCGGTCGAGACGCGCCACGTCGATGTACGGTTGATCGCCGCCACGCATCGCGACTTGCATGGCATGTCGAAAAGCGGCGAGTTTCGTCTCGATCTGTATTACCGCCTCAATGTCATGCAGATCGATCTGCCACCGCTGCGCGAGCGCGAGGGTGACATCCTCAAGATCGCCGATGTGCTGCTCGAAGGCGCCTGCCGGCGTCATTCCCGTGATGGGCTCAAGCTCTCCCGCGCGGCGCGCCGTGATATTCGCGACTACCCGTGGCCCGGTAATGTCCGCGAGTTGGAGAATGCCCTCGAACGCGGGGTGATTCTTGCCGAGGGGCACCTGATCCACCCCGACGACCTGGGGCTCAGGCCTTCCACGGCCGTTACCCGGCCTGCCGCAGTCAGGCTGACCACGCCCTCCGTGTCCACGGAAAACGCCGAGAATAACGAGGAAGACCTGTCGCTGGAGGACTATTTCCAGCATTTCGTGCTCGAACACCAGGATCAGATGAGCGAAACCGAACTGGCCCAGAAGCTGGGTATCAGCCGCAAATGCCTGTGGGAGCGACGCCAGCGGCTAGGCATTCCGCGCAAGAAGAGCCCGCGCAGTCGCACTGCATAGCAGCAGCATTTGCGTCCACTCGACCATGGTATAAAGCGCAAAAGTCCATAGCGCGTTAAGCGTTTGCCGGCTTCACAACGCTAACTTGGGTCATTTGTTACCTTCTCACACAGCCTACACCCTGCAACATGCCGCTCGCGGTAACACATTGCCGAGAGGCCTATGCGACGCTGCGATCGCATCACAATAACTTATTAATTTCACAGAAAAAAAATAGAGGTGGCACATAGCCTGCAACTTCTATTGGCAAGAAAAACAACAACCGAACGTCATCGACGCGAACAACAACAAGAGCGCGAATCGATGGTGATGTTACCGGCGCACCAACAATAACAACGCTCCGGGCAAGGTTCGGTTTCTCTTGGCTTAACAACAACAATCGTCACGAGAGGCACGTCGATCACAACAAACACAACAGGATCGACTATCCGGTATCGGTAGATGTATCGGAACGCGACGCACCGCGAACGGGCTCAACAAGAACAACATCCCGTCAGAGGCGCGCCTTCGGCAATAAGAACAATAGGTCGAAGGAAGGCAGCAACCCTGCCGTCGTGGTTGGATTATTGTTTTGAATACGAGACGGTCGCCACCAGGAAGACCAACAACAATAAGAATACTGCTTGCCTGATGAGTCCGATTGGTGACTGTGGTGCGTATTCAAGGCGATGCGCCATCACGAAGAAGAATCATCAGCACGGATGCTGAACGACTGCTTCAGGGGAGACCGACAGGTCTCCCCTTTCTACGTTTGGCACCTATGCATTGGCCCTTTGCCTGGCAGTGCTTTGCAAGGCATCCGGGCTCGGCTACACTGGCCACCCGCACACTGCGAGTCGATATCGCGGCATGTTCAAAGGATTTACCCGCTTTCTCCAACGTCCCGGTGAACGTTTGAAGACCCTGTTCGGCAACAATGAAGGCTCTGGCGATGCGCTGCCCGGGCTACGCATCATTCCCCGAGATGAGCACAGCATTTCGCGTCGGTCGTTCAGCGACGGCGCGCTGAAGGTGCTCTACCGACTGCACAATGCCGGCTTTGATGCCTACCTGGTCGGTGGTTGCCTACGCGATGCGCTACTGGGCAGGATACCCAAGGATTTCGACGTCGCCACCAACGCAACCCCGGAAGAACTGCGCGACCTGTTTCGCAATTCGCGCATCATCGGGCGGCGCTTTCGTATCGTGCATGTGCGCTTCGGCCGCGAAATCATCGAAGTCACCACCTTTCGCGGACGCCCCGGTGACGATCATGGCGAGCATCTGGCGCAACAGTCTGAGCACGGCCTGCTACTGCGCGATAACGTCTGGGGCAACATCGAGGAAGATGCCCTGCGACGTGATTTCACCGTCAACGCACTCTACTACAATATCGCCGACTTCTCGCTGCACGACTGGGCAAATGGGGTCCGCGATATCGAAAGCCGCACCCTGCGGTTGATCGGCGACCCCGCCACCCGCTATCGCGAAGACCCGGTGCGCATGCTGCGTGCCGTACGATTCGCCGCCAAGCTGGACTTCACCATCGCCCCGGCCAGCGAAGCGCCGATTGCCGAGTTGGCGCCATTGCTGCTGCAAATTCCGCCGGCGCGGCTGTTCGAGGAAGTCCTCAAGCTATTTCTGTGCGGTGACGCCGTGGCGACATTCCATCGGCTGCGCGACTATGGTCTGTTCGCCATGCTGTTCCCCGAGGCGCAGGAAGCCATGGATGAACTGCCCTGGGCCGAGCCGCTGTTCCTTGAAGCATTGACCAGCACCGACACGCGGATACGCCAGGAACGCCCGGTCACTCCGGCGTTCCTGTTTGCCGCGTTACTCTGGCCCGGCGTTCACCTGCGTACCCAGAAGCTGCTGGCCGACGGCATGCCACCGATCCCCGCGCAACAGACCGCTGCGCAACAGGCGGTGTCACGGCAGTTACAGCATATCTCGATTCCCAAGCGCTTCAGCCTGCCGATGCGCGATATCTGGGATTTACAGCAGCGCCTGCCCAAGCGTCGCGGCAAACGCGCCTTCCTGACCCGCGAGCATCCGCGCTTTCGTGCCGCCTACGATTTTCTGCTGCTACGCGAGGCCGCCGGTGAGATTCCACCGGGCCTGGGCGACTGGTGGACCGCCTTTCAGGAGGGCGACGAGCACCAGCAACGCCGTTTGCTAGGCAAGGTGGACGCCGACCCGGCCAGCACCTCCGAGGGTCGCAAGCGTCGCCCCCGCAAGCGCCGACGCAGCAAGGGGCCGAATCAAGCATCGCACAACGAGTCGAATGACTGACTTCGAGCATCGCGCCTATATCGGCCTGGGCAGCAACCTCGATGGCCCGCAACGGCGTATCGAGCAGGCCTTGGCGGCGCTCGATGGTTTGCCGCTGACTCGCCTGACAACGCATTCACCGCTCTACGCCAGCAAGCCAGTCGGCCCTCAGGATCAGCCCGATTTCGTCAATGTGGTGGCCCTGCTGGCAACGCACCTGTCACCGCTGGCGCTACTCGACCAGTTACAGGCATTGGAGCAAGCTCAGCGACGCTTGCGCGAGCGTCACTGGGGGCCTCGAACACTGGACCTGGACCTACTGTTGTTCGACGATCGTCACCTCGACTTGCCACGCCTGCGCGTACCTCATCCGGCCATGTGCGAGCGCGCCTTCGTGTTGGTTCCGCTAGCCGACATCGCCCCGCAAGAACGGATCGATGGCAAGCGTATCGACTGGCTGGCGTCGCGTCTCGAGCATACGGGGTTACGTTGTTTGTCACCCGAAAGGTAGGGTTGCAGGTTTTTTGTTACCGTTTCACACTTCCGTCATGCTTCGGTAACAGTTAAAAGTAACACCACGCCAACCCGGCGCCTTCTTGAGCCGCTATGTAAAGACGAGATCGCAAGCCCATGAAAACCGTCACTCTGAGCACGCTGCAGGCCAGCAAACGCGCCGGTGAAACGTTCAGTTGCCTGACCGCCTACGACGCCTCCTTCGCGCATGTCGCCAGCCAGGCCGGTATCGAGGTATTGCTGGTCGGTGATTCGCTGGGCATGGTCCTGCAGGGCCACGCCAGCACCCTGCCGGTGACGCTCGACGACATCTGCTATCACACCCGTAGCGTGGCCCGCGCCAAGGGTACGAGCCTATTGATGGCCGACCTGCCGTTCATGAGCAACGCGAGTCAGGAGCGCTTGCTGCAGGATGCCGGCGCGCTGATGCGCGCCGGTGCCGAGATGATCAAGATAGAAGGTGAGGCATGGCTAGCCGATGGCATTCGCGAGCTGACCCGGCGCGGCGTACCGGTTTGTGCACATATGGGTCTGACGCCCCAGACAGTATATCAATTGGGCGGGTACAAGGTGCAGGGGCGTGACGCCGTGCGCGCCGAGCAAATGATCGCCGACGCTCATGAGCTGGTCGCGGCCGGCGCCTCGGTAATTCTACTCGAATGCGTGCCGGCGAGCCTGGGCCGCGCCATGCGCGAGGCGCTCGACGTACCGGTGATCGGTATCGGCGCCGGCCCCGATGTCGACGGCCAGATTCTGGTCATGCATGATGTGCTAGGCGTGAGCCTCGGGCGCACCCCGCGCTTCGTCAAGAATTTTCTCGCCGAGGCCGACTCCATCGAGAATGCCTTCCGCGCCTATCATGAAGCGGTCAAGGCACGTCACTTCCCGGCCGCCGAGCATAGCTTCTGATGCGTACCCTGAGCGATATCGCCGAGTTGCGCCAGGCGCTCGGACAGGCCCGCCGCCAAGGCCAGCGTATCGGCCTGGTGCCGACCATGGGTAATCTGCACCCAGGCCATATTGCCCTGGTCGAGGCGGCTCGTGCCCGTACCGACGTGGTCGTCGCGAGCATCTTCGTCAACCCGCTGCAGTTCGGCGCGGGCGAGGATCTCGATGCCTACCCGCGCACGCTGGCCGATGACCAGGCCAAACTCGCGGCCGCCGGCTGCGACCTGTTGTTCACCCCCACCAGCACGACACTTTATCCACAAGGACTCGAGGCGCAGACCCGCGTGCATGTGCCGGTGGTTTCCGAGGGTCTGTGTGGCGCCAGCCGTCCGGGCCACTTCGATGGTGTCGCGACGGTGGTGGCCATGCTGTTCAATCTGTTCCAGCCGGACCTGGCCTGTTTCGGCGAAAAGGACCGCCAGCAGTTGGCGGTGATCCGCAAGCTGACCGCCGACCTGCATTTCCCGATCGACATCGTCGGCGTACCCATCGTGCGTGCCGACGATGGCCTGGCCCTGTCATCGCGCAATGGCTATCTCGACGCGCGCCAGCGCGCCCAGGCCCCGGCGCTGTATCGCAACCTGTGTCAGGCACGCGACGCCCTGCAAGCCGGCGAACCCCACGACACGGTATTGCGCGACACGCTGGCCCGGCTCAGCGCTGGCGGCCTGGCTCCCGACTATCTCGAGCTACGCCGCGCTGACGATCTGAGCCCGGTCACCGACGCTACCCGTGACGCCGTGTTGCTTGCCGCCGTGCATCTCGGCCCGGCGCGCCTGATCGACAATCTCACGGTCTCGCTGCCACGTTGAAGCGCGGCACGCCCACAAAACAGAGGACTAACATGTACACCGTCATGCTCAAAGCCAAGCTGCACATGGCCCGCGTCACCCATGCCGTGCTCAATTACGAGGGATCCTGCGCCATCGATGGCGAACTGCTCGACATGGCCGGCATTCGCGAGAACGAGCAGATACAGATCTACAACGTCGAGAACGGCCAACGCTTCACTACCTATGCCATTCGCGGCGAAGAGGGCTCACGCCTGATCTCGGTGAATGGCGCCGCCGCGCACCTGGCCAATGTCGCCGATCGGGTGATCATCTGCAGCTACGGCCACTACAGCGCGGCCGAGCTGGACGCTCACCAGCCGGCGCTGATCTATCTCAAGGAAGCCAACGTGGTCAGTCACACCAGCCACGCCATCCCCGTGCAGGTAGCCTGAGCATGCTCGGCAATACCACGCATTAGCGATTGCCGCAGCGCACAAAAGTCTCCTATGCTGTAGGCAGTCGTCTATTCCCTGCCAAGGAGTCTCGCATGCAAGATGTGGTCATCGTCGCGGCACGCCGCACCGCTATCGGTACCTTCGGCGGTGCGCTCGCCAGCCTGCCCGCCACCGAGTTGGGCGCCCGGGTCATCAAGGATATCCTCGCCGGCACCGGCGTTGCCCCCGATCAGGTCGATGAAGTCCTGCTCGGCCAGGTGCTGACCGCCGGCTGCGGTCAGAACCCGGCCCGCCAGGCATCGATTCTCGCCGGCCTGCCCGACACGGTACCGGCCATGACCATCAACAAGGTCTGCGGCTCGGGGCTCAAGGCGCTGCACCTGGCGACTCAGGCAATTCGCTGCGGCGATGCCGAGTTGATCCTCGCCGGTGGCCAGGAAAACATGTCGCTGTCGCCCCACGTACTGCCCAACTCCCGCACCGGCCAGCGCATGGGCGACTGGAAGGCCATCGACACCATGGTCCACGACGGGCTATGGGACGCCTTCAATCATTATCATATGGGCATCACCGCCGAGAATCTGGCCGAGAAGTACGGCATTACCCGCGAGCAGATGGATGAATTCGCTGCGGCTTCGCAGCGCAACGCCGTCGCCGCCATCGAGTCGGGTCGCTTCAAGAGCCAGATCGTGCCGATCGAGATACCGCAGCGCAAGGGCGACCCGGTGGTTTTCGATACCGACGAAGGCCCGCGTGCCGGCACCACCGCCGAAAAGCTCGCCGCCATGAAGCCAGCCTTCAAGAAGGACGGCAGCATTACCGCCGGCAATGCGTCGTCGCTCAACGATGGGGCGGCGGTGGCCATGCTGTGCTCTGAGGCCAAGGCCCGCGAACTGGGTCTGGAGCCGCTGGCGCGCATCAAGGCCTACGCCAACGCCGGTGTCGACCCGGCCATCATGGGCATAGGCCCCGCCCCGGCCACTCGCCGCTGCCTGGAAAAAGCCGGCTGGACGCTCGACGATCTCGACCTGGTCGAAGCCAACGAAGCGTTCGCCGCTCAGGCGCTGTCGGTCAACAAGGAGTTGGGCTGGGACATGGCCAAGGTGAACCCCAATGGCGGCGCCATCGCGCTGGGGCACCCCATCGGCGCCTCCGGCTGCCGCGTGCTGGTCAGCCTGCTGCACGAGATGATCGCCCGCGACGCTAGGAAGGGGCTGGCGACACTATGCATCGGCGGCGGACAGGGGGTCGCTTTGGCCATAGAGCGGTGACTTCATCAACTGTTGGTGAGTCGCCCGCCACGCGATGACGGTAATTTCACAACGTAAAAGAAAACAGTGTTTTGTAAGTTCCAGAGGGTAGGTTGAACTTTTCCTCCTGATAATTTTCCATTTTACGGCGCCCATGGCGCCGTTATTTTTGTCATTGTCGCAGGAATGGATACATGCTGTTCTCGATTCAAGCGCTACGCGCCTTCGCTGCATGGATTGTCGTTTTTCATCACTTCATTCAAGTCTTCTTCAACTTCGAAACCCACAACACATTCGAGTATTTGCTTGCGACGCGCGGCCAGGTGGGTGTGGATATCTTTTTTATCCTGAGTGGTTTCGTCATCTATGTCTCTACCGCCACGCGCGAGCCATCGACAGGAGAATTCTTGCTGCATCGCGCGGCGCGCATCGTCCCAGCCTACTGGGTACATACGCTGGTTACCGCTGCCATCATCTTCACCACCAGCGATGTGATGCCCGTCTACCAGACCGACCTACCGAGCCTGTTGTTATCGTTAGCCTTCATTCCCAACGAGACTCCCGCCGGCTACGGCTACTACCCAACCCTTCCTGTCGGCTGGACTCTCAACTTCGAGATGCTGTTCTATCTAGTATTCGCCCTGTCGCTGTTGGTCAAACACCGCCTGCGCCTATGGCTGGTCGCATTCATCCTGATCGTCATCAATGGTTGGCTGGCTCATCGTCCGATACTCAGCGAGTTCTATGCCAATCCGATTCTCTATGAATTTCTTCTCGGGACTGGTGTAGCCGTCGTCTATCGCCGTGGCTGGTTGTCCCGAGGGGGTATGATGCCAGCTATCCTGGCAGTTGCCGCCTTCGTGGTACTGATGCAGTTCGATAACCCTCAGGGGCCACTTCGCTTCGTTGCCTGGGGCCTGCCCAGCGCCGTATTGATCGCCGCCTGCATTGCCTTGGAGCCCCACTTCAATGGCAACCACGCGTGCAAGCTGCTAGGCGACTGGTCCTACTCGACCTATCTTGTACACGTCATCGTGTTGTGGACGGCCCACTATGCACTCGGTGAAGCCCTTGGGCTTGCTCCTTATCTCGTCCTGGCCTTATGCCTACCGTTAATTGGCTTGTTATCGTGGTTCAGTTACGAGTACCTCGAAAAGCGTTTATCGCGACACATCAAACGCCGCTTGACCGCCCTCGCCTAGGTCAAGCAATTCTCTTTGCAAGCCCGCTGGCGTATGAACGCAAGAACCCCGTCTCTCGACGGGGTTCTCGATGATACAAGCCGGTGCTACGCAGCGGTCACTCAGCCAGCTCGGCCTCGAACGCGGCCTTCTCCTCGGCGGTGATTTCCTTGATGGTGAGCTTCACGCGGTTACGGTTGTCGATATCGAGAACCTTGACCGTCGCCTCATCGCCCTCGTTGAGGAAATCACGCACGTCGTTGACCCGCTCGGAGACGATCTGCGAGATGTGTACCAGGCCATCGGTGCCGGGCATGATATTGACGAAAGCGCCGAAGTCGGCGATCCGCACGACCTTGCCGCGATACAGCTTGCCGATCTCGGCTTCGGCGGTGATGCCGAGCACGGTATCGATAGCACGCTTGGCCGCGGCCTTGTCCTCGGCGTAGATACGCACGGTGCCGTCGTCGTCGAGATCGATGGAGGCGCCGGTGTCTTCGCAGATCTTGCGGATGGTCGCGCCGCCCTTGCCGATCACGTCGCGGATCTTGTCCGGGGCGATCTTGATGGTGGCCATCGAGGGCGCGTTCTCGGAGACGTCCTCACGGCTCTGCGCGATCACCTGATTCATCTGTGCGAGGATGCTCTGGCGAGCCTCATGGGCCTGCTGTAGCGCGGTCTCCATGATCTCTTCGTTGATGCCCTCGATCTTGATGTCCATCTGCAGCGCGGTAACACCTTCGGCACTGCCGGCGACCTTGAAGTCCATGTCGCCGAGATGATCCTCGTCACCGAGGATATCGGTCAGCACGGCGAATCTGTCGTCGTTCTTGACCAGACCCATGGCGATACCCGCCACCGGCGCCTTGAGCGGCACACCGGCATCCATCAGCGCCAGGGAGGTACCGCACACCGAAGCCATCGAGCTCGAGCCGTTGGATTCGGTGATCTCGGAGACCACGCGGATGGTGTAGGGGAACGCCTCATCGCTGGGCAACATGGCCTGGATGCCGCGCCGCGCCAGACGGCCGTGACCAATCTCGCGGCGCTTGGGGCCACCCATGAAACCGGCCTCGCCCACGCAGTACGGCGGAAAATTGTAGTGCAACAGGAAGCGGTCCTTGCGCTCGCCTTCCAGCGATTCGATCAACTGCGCATCGCGCAGGGTGCCCAGCGTGGCGATGACGATGGCCTGGGTCTCGCCGCGCGTGAACACCGCGGAGCCATGGGTCTTGGGCAGCACGCCGATTTCGATATCGAGCGGACGCACGGTCTTGTGATCGCGGCCGTCGATACGCGGCTCGCCGTCGATCACCCGGCTGCGTACCACGCGCTTCTCGAGGCCGGCGAAGGCACCAGCGATTTCGTCGGCACTGAACGCGGTATTATCGCCGCTCGCCAACTGCTCGACGGCCTCGGCCTTGAGTGCGGCGATCGCATCCTGGCGGGCCATCTTGTCGGTGATGCGATAAGCGTCGCCGACCTTGGCCTCGAAGCCACTGGCCAGGGCGTCCTTGAGCGCGGAGTTTTCCGCCGCCGGTTGCCAGTCCCACTTGGTTTTACCGGCTTCGGCGACCAACTCGTTGATCGCGCCGATCACTACCTGCATTTCCTGGTGACCATAGAGCACCGCGCCGAGCATCTCGTCTTCGAGTAGCTCCTTGGCCTCGGACTCGACCATCAGTACCGCTTTCTCGGTACCGGCAACCACCATGTCGAGCTCGGAATCGACGAGCTCCTCGACGCTGGGGTTGAGGAAGTAACCACGTTCCTCGGTGAACGCCACGCGGGCGGCGCTGATCGGACCGCTGAAGGGAACGCCGGAAATCGCCAGCGCCGCCGAGGTGCCGATCATCGCGGCAATGTCGGGGTTCTGATTGCGATCGGCAGACAACACGTTACAGATGACCTGGACTTCGTTCATGAAGCCCTTGGGGAACAGCGGACGGATCGGCCGGTCGATGAGCCGCGACGTGAGGGTTTCCTTCTCGGTCGGACGCCCTTCGCGCTTGAAGAAGCCACCGGGAATCTTGCCGACCGCATAGGTCTTTTCCTGGTAGTGAACGGAAAGCGGGAAAAAGTCCTGGCCCGGCTTGGGTTCCTTTCTGGCAACCACGGTACATAGCACCACGGTGTCGTCCATGGTGACCTGCACGGCGCCAGTGGCTTGACGGGCGATACGCCCGGTTTCGAGAGTGACGGTGCTTTGACCGTACTGGAATGTTTTCTTGACCGGATTCACGATGACTTCCTTCGCCTATTTAGGTTCGCTTGCAATTCGTTTGTACTCGGCGGCCATGATAGAAGGTACCGCTAGACAATAAAAGAACAAGCAACCCCGAGGGGTTGCTTGTTCCAGGATCCTGCGGTAGCAGGCCTTGTAAAACCAGAGCAGGCCCTGCAAAACCAGGCCATGAAAACCGAGTCTTGCACGACCGCACGCCGGATTAGCGACGCAGGCCCAGACGCTGGATCAGCGACTGATAGCGTTCGAAATCCTTGCGCTTCAGGTAGTCGAGCAGCTTGCGGCGCTGGTTGACCATGCGGATCAGGCCACGACGCGAGTGGTGATCCTGCTTGTTGGTCTTGAAGTGAGACTGCAGGCCGTCGATATTGGCGGTCAGCAGGGCCACCTGAACTTCGGGGGAGCCGGTGTCGTTGTCGCCACGACCGTATTCGGTGACGATTTCGGACTTCTTCTCAGCGGTGAGTGCCATCTATGTCTCCAGTAAGCAATATGCCTGAATGATGAATGTCGGGGACCACGCATATTTGCAGTCCCACGTTCACCGCTCCCGTCGAGCGGTGAAGGTCGCACGCCACACTAGTGAGTGGAGGCGACCAGGCGGCGCGGGGCGATGACCCCCGCCGCAATGACCGTGACCAGGCCCAGAAAGACCCCGTCACGATACAGTCGGGCCGGGCTGTCCTCGGACAGCCCGGCGGTATCCGTTAGTGCCTGCTGGCCCTGCAACAGCCGACCGGCGCTCATATCGTCGACTTCGAAACACGGCAGATGTGCGACCAGCACGTCCGCCGGCAGCAGCGCCGCCTCGCGTTCGGCCTGACCGCCACGCGCTTCGAGCGCTTCCAGGGTCAGCATGGCGTCGTCCGCGAAGGGCCCGGTTCTGAGCCGCCGCAACGCGGTGATATGCGCACCGCACTCGAGCGCCTGGCCAATGTCCTCGGCCAGGGTACGAATATAGGTCCCCTTGCTGCAGGTAACCTCGAGTTCGAAACCCGCCTCGTCGCGCCCGAGAAGCCGCGTATCATAAACCGTCACGCGGCGTGGCGCACGCTCAATCGTCTTGCCCTCACGGGCCAATTGATAGAGCGGTCGTCCTCGATGCTTCAAGGCCGAGTACATCGGCGGTACCTGCTCGATGTCACCGCGAAAGCGTGCTAGCACGCTTTCGATCTCGTCGTCATCGAAGGACTTCACCGCGCGGCGCTCGATCACCTCGCCCTCGGCATCGCCGGTCGCGGTGATCTCGCCCAACCGCACACGCGTGCGGTAGACCTTATCGGCCTCGAGAAGGTGCGACGAAAACTTGGTCGCCTCTCCCAGACACACCGGCAACAGGCCGGTAGCCATGGGGTCCAGGGTGCCGGTATGTCCGGCCTTCTGCGCCTGCAATAACCGCCTGGCGCGTTGCAGGGCATGATTGCTCGACATGCCTTGCGGCTTGTCGAGCAGCAATACCCCATCGACCGGCAGACCGCGACGCCGTCGCGCCATTAACGTTCATCTCCGGACGATGTACTCTCATCGCCTTCGTTGCGTTCGCGGTCGGCTTCGACGGCCTGATCGATCAGCGACGACAGCTTGTGCCCACGCGATACGCTCTCGTCGTAGTGAAAGCGCAGCTCCGGCACATGACGCAGTTTGATCCGCCGTGCGATCTGGCTACGCAGGAAACCGGAGGCGCGCTTGAGCACCGCCAGATTCTCCTTGATACGCGCCGGGTCGTCGTCACCCAACAGCGTGATATACGCATCGGCATAACCCAGGTCGCGACTGACATTCACGCCGCTGACGGTCACCATGCCCAGGCGCGGATCCTTGACCTCGCGCTGGATGAGCACCGCCAACTCCTGCTGGAGCTGGTCGGCGACCCGGTCGGTACGCTTGAACTCGCGCATCCGTGACTCTCCTTCGATGCCTTACAGGCTGCGCTCGACCTTGATCTGGTCGAAGACCTCGATCTTGTCGCCGACCTGGACATCGTTGTAGTTCTTGACGCCGATACCGCACTCCATGCCGTTACGCACTTCGTTGACGTCATCCTTGAAGCGGCGCAGCGATTCGAGCTCGCCCTCGTAGATGACCACGTTGTCACGCAGTACACGGATCCGCTTGTTACGATGCACGTTGCCCTCGACGACCATACAGCCGGCCACCGCGCCGATCTTCGGCGCCTTGAAGACATCGCGCACTTCGGCGATACCGACGATCTGTTCCTTCCATTCCGGCGCCAGCATGCCGCTCATGGCCTGCTTGACCTCGTCGATCAGCTGGTAGATGACGCTGTAGTAGCGCAGATCCAGCCCTTCACGCTCGACGATCTCGCGCGCGGCGACATCGGCGCGGACGTTGAAACCGACCACGATGGCATCCGACGCCAGCGCCAGGTTGGCATCGGTGCCGGTGATACCACCGACCCCGGAAGACACCACGGCAACTTCGACCTCGCCGGTGGACAATTCTTCGAGCGCGCCGCGAATGGCTTCCAGTGAGCCCTGCACGTCGGCCTTGAGGACGATATTGACCTTGGCCACTTCGTCCTTGCCCATCTGGCTGAACATGTTCTCGAGCTTGGCTTTCTGCTGGCGCGCCAGACGCACTTCGCGGTACTTGCCCTGGCGGAAATTGGCGATCTCGCGAGCCTTCTTCTCGTCGGCGAGGACCATGAAGTCCTCGCCGGCCTCGGGAGTACCATCAAGGCCCTGGATTTCCACCGGCATCGAGGGACCGACTTCCTCGACCTGCTGGCCGAGTTCGTTGGTCAGCGCCCGCACGCGGCCGTAATGCAGGCCGGCGAGGACGATATCGCCACGCCGCAGCGTGCCGTTCTGAACCAGCACGGTGGCTACCGGACCACGCCCCTTGTCGAGACGCGACT
This sequence comes from Modicisalibacter muralis, assembly GCF_900102945.1. Classification (GTDB taxonomy): domain Bacteria; phylum Pseudomonadota; class Gammaproteobacteria; order Pseudomonadales; family Halomonadaceae; genus Modicisalibacter; species Modicisalibacter muralis. Next base: position 31,638 of record NZ_FNGI01000008.1, read on the forward strand.
CGACCACCACGCCCTTGCCCGGGGCATCCGGCACGGCCTTGAGTTCGAGCACTTCGGAGACCAGCAGCACCGCTTCGAGCAGCGCATCGATGCCTTCGCCGGTCTTGGCCGAGACGTGCACGAACTGGGTGTCGCCACCCCATTCCTCGGAGATCACACCGTGCTGCGACAGCTCGTTCTTGACCCGATCGGGGTCGGCGCCCTGCTTGTCGATCTTGTTGACCGCGACCACCAGCGGTACCTCGGCGGCCTTGGCGTGCTCGACGGCCTCGATGGTCTGCGGCATGACGCCATCGTCGGCCGCGACCACCAGGATGACCACGTCGGTGGCCTGGGCGCCGCGCGCACGCATGGCGGTAAACGCCGCATGGCCCGGCGTATCGAGGAAGGTCACGCCACCGTGCTCGTCCTCGACGTGATAGGCGCCGATATGCTGGGTGATGCCACCGGCCTCCCCGGTCGCCACCTTGGTGCGACGGATGAAGTCGAGCAGCGAGGTCTTGCCGTGGTCGACGTGACCCATCACCGTGACGACCGGCGAGCGGGTGATCTCGTCGCCTTCGTAGGAGATGCCTTCCAGCACCGCGGTCTCCAGCGCATCGTCCTTGACCAGCTTGGGCGTGTGGCCCATTTCCTCGACGACGATCGCCGCAGTGTCCTGGTCGATGGTCTGGTTGATGGTCACCGCCGCGCCCATGGTGAACATGGCCTTGATGACCTCATTGGCCTTGATCGCCATCTTGTCGGCCAGATCGGCGATGCTGATCGACTCGGGGATCGCCACTTCGCGCACGATCGGCTGCGTCGGCTTCTGGAAGGCGTGCTGACCGCCGCTCTCGCGTCCACCACGACGGGTGCCGCGACGCTCGGCGCGCTTGACCTTCTTGCCACCACGGCGCCGCTCGCTGCGCTCTTCGCGATCCTCGTTGCGGCTCGGCTCGTGACGTCCCTTCTTGGCCGCCGCCTTCTTGGGCGCGCGGCGGCTGTCGCTACGCGGCTCCTTGGGCGGCGCATTGACCTCGGGCTCGGCCGGAGCGTCGTCGCTGCTCACCTGTGGCTCGGTCGGAATATCGACTGCCGGCTGGGGCTGCTTGGCCCCGGCCGGTGCCGGCTCCGTGGCATCCGCCTTGGCGGTTTCCTGTTTAGCCGCTTCGGCGGCCTCAGCCGCCTTGGCGTCGCTCTCTGCCTGGGCACGTGCCTGAGTGGCATTGGCCATGTCGCCGACCAACTGACGTGGTCCCTGATCGGCCGCTTCCGGCTGCACCTCGGGGGCTTCGTCTTCGGCACGCTTGACGTAGGTACGCTTCTTGCGCACCGAGACCTCGATGGTCTTGCCACGCCCATCGCCGGAACGAATCCGGCTCTTGGTCTGGCGCGTCAGGGTGACCCGATTCTTGGGCCCGCGTCCGCCGCCATGGCTTTTGGTGAGGTGATCGAGCAGACGCTGCTTGTCCTCCTCGGAAACCGCATCGGCTTCGGCCTTGTGCGGAAGACCCGCGTCTTTCATCTGTTCCAGTAGACGAGACGTATCACGCCCTACCTTGACTGCGAAATCTTTAACCGTCATTTCTGACATTATGACCCTCCTGAGCCCGTGACCTAGTTACTCTTCGCTCGCGAACCAGGGCGCACGGGCGGTCATGATCAGTGCCGCGGCGCGCTCTTCGTTGACGTCCTCGATGTCCCTGAGATCATCGATGGCCTGCTCGGCAAGATCTTCCATGGTGACGATGCCACGACTGGCCAGGATAAAGGCCAGGTGACGGTCCATGCCGTCCATTTCGAGGAGATCGTCGGCGGGTTGAGCGCCGTCCAGCTCCTCCTCGGAGGCGATTGCCAAATTCAAAAGCTCGTCCTTGGCGCGTGCGCGCAACTCTTCTACCAGGTCTTCGTCGAATTCTTCGATTTCCAGCATTTCCTCGAGCGGCACATAGGCCAACTCCTCGAGTGAGGTGAAGCCCTCATCGACCAGTATTCTGGCCACTTCCTCGTCGATTTCGAGGTGGTTGATGAAGTGCTCTACCAGGCTGTCGATCTCTTGATCGCGCTTGCCCTCGGCTTCGTCCTCGGTCATCACGTTGAGCGCCCAGCCGGTCAATTCACTGGCGAGTCGCACGTTCTGGCCGCTGCGGCCGATGGCCTGGGCGAGATTGTCCTCGGCGACGGCGACATCCATGGAATGGGCATCTTCGTCGACGAGAATGGAAGCGACATCGGCCGGCGCCATGGCGTTGATCACCAATTGCGCGGGGTTGTCGTCCCACAAAATGATGTCCACGCGCTCGTTACCCAGCTCGTTGGACACCGCTTGCACACGCGACCCGCGCATGCCGACGCAGGCGCCGACGGGGTCGATGCGCTTGTCATTGGTCTTGACCGCGATCTTGGCCCGCGAACCCGGGTCGCGGGCCGCGCCCTTGATCTCGATCAGCTGTTCGGCGATTTCAGGCACTTCGATCTTGAACAGCTCGATGATCAGCTCGGGACGCGTACGGGTCAGGATCAGTTGCGAACCCCGCGCCTCGGGGTCGACCTTCCACAACAGCGCCCGCACGCGCTCGTTCATGCGATAGCGCTCGCCGGGAATCATGTCGCCACGCGGCAGGAAGCCCTCGGCATTGTCGCCGAGATCGATGATCAGACCCTCGCGTGTCGTTTTCTTGACGATACCCGCGACCAGTTCGCCCTCGCGCTCGGCGTATTGGCGCACGATCTCGGCGCGCTCGGCCTCGCGCACCTTCTGCACGATGACCTGCTTGGCGGTCTGCGCAGCGATGCGCCCGAAGGCGGCGTTCTCGATATGTTCCTCGACCACGTCGCCCAATGTCAGCGGTGGATCGCGCTGCTCGGCGAACGACTGCTTGATCTCGGCATCGGGGTTTTCGAACTCATCGTCTTCGACCACCACCCAGCGGCGAAACGTTTCGTAGTCGCCAGTGGCGCGATCGATCTTGACCTGTACACTCGCTTCCTGACCCTCGAAGCGCTTGCGCGACGCACTGGCCAGCGCCGCCTCGACGGCACCGAAAATCACATCACGGGGCACGCCCTTTTCGTTCGAGATCGCGTCAACGACCATCAGAATCTCTTTGCTCATGCCTTAGCCTCGCCAGAAAACCAGTTCTTATGCATCGAACTGCGGGACCACCCGCGCCTGATCGATGCCGTCGATGGGAAAGCAATATTCCTCGCCGTCGAGATGCAGCAACACCTCGTCGCCCTCGATGCCGGCCAGCAAGCCCTTGAACTTGCGTCGACCATTGAAGGGCGCGCTCAGACGCAGCGCCACGTTATTGCCCTTGTAGCGCTCGAACTGATCGAGGGTGAATAGCGGCCGGTCCATGCCCGGAGAGGAAACCTCGAGCTGGTACTGGCCAGGGATCGGATCCTCGACATCGAGAACTCCGCTGATCTGTCGGCTGACATCAGCACAATGTTCGACCGTAATGCCATCGGGGCTATCGATATACACCACCACTCGGGAGTGCTTGCCCTGGGCCATCCGTTCGATGCCCCACAGCTCGAAGCCCATGGCCGTTACCACCGGCTCGATAAGCGCGTTCAGCACAGCGTCCTTGGTTGCCACAGACGAAGGCTCCTACAGCAGTTGCATCAGGCACCTGACCGGGAGTAAAGAGAAAAGCTAGGTGCTGATGGGCGTTAGCGTCGGCAGCATACGTATCAAAACGCAGGTTGCTAACATCGGCTACTAACAAAAAGCCCCTTCGATGGAAGGGGCCTTTCACAAGAAACTTGGTAGCGGGGGCCGGATTTGAACCGACGACCTTCGGGTTATGAGCCCGACGAGCTACCAGACTGCTCCACCCCGCATCATAGCTTGGCGATGATAACACCCGCTTTCCCTCGATCAAGGAACAGCGCACCGCCACGATCTTGCTTCTGAATCACACCCCACGGGCTTTATTCAGATGGTGCCGAAGGGGGGACTTGAACCCCCACGACCATAAGGCCACTACCCCCTCAAGATAGCGTGTCTACCAATTCCACCACTTCGGCATCAGGGGGCGAGCATGCCAGTCAGTCGTTTTCGTACTGTCTGTCCTGCCCGTAACCGGATAGACGACCTACTCTCACCCGGTTTAAATCGCATCTTCCAAACTCGTACTGCTTTTCAAACCCATACCACTGCCAAGGGTGGAGATCACTCTCCGCTATCCTCTAGCACTGGCGCAGCATTATCCATGCTACCCGCGCCTTCGTCAAGCGTCGGCACCGATTGCTGCTGCTCTATCACCTGCGCATCGGGAATGCCCACATCCGGCACATCGCCGGCTTGAGAGGAGGCAAAATAAGCCAGCGCCAACGAGGTGGCGAAGAAGGCCGCCGCCAGCACGGCCGTCAACTTGGCCAGGAAGCCGCCGCTTCCCTGCGAGCCGAACACGGTCTGCGAGGAACCGCCCCCGAAGGCCGCGCCGGCTTCGGCGCCTTTACCCTGCTGCAACAGGATGAGAACCACCAGGGCGATGGCGATCGCCACATGGATCATGAGAATGGCAACTTGCATGGTATCAACCTGCTGACTGACAAATGGCTAAAAAATCGTCGACCTTGAGCGAAGCACCGCCCACCAGGCCGCCGTCGATATCCGGCTGGGCAAGCAGCTCGGCGGCGTTATCGGCCTTCATGCTGCCGCCATACAACAAGCGCAGCCTCGCCGCCAGATCGACGTCGTAATCGCCGAGCCGGGTACGAATCGCCGCGTGCATGGCCTGAGCCTGCGCCGGTGTGGCAGTACGCCCGGTACCGATCGCCCAAACTGGTTCATAGGCAATCACGACACACCCACGAGCATCGTAATCGAGGCTATCGAATACCGCCTCGAGCTGGCTCAGCACGACCGCCTCGCTGTGCCCGGATTCACGCTCGGCAAGCGTCTCGCCGAGGCACAGGACCGGGGTCAACCCGGCGCCGTGTGCCGCACGTACACGGGCCAGCACGGCGACATCGTCCTCATGATACAGCGAGCGCCGCTCACTGTGCCCGACCAGTACGTAGCGTACGCCGAACTCGGCCAGCATTGCGCCGCTCACCTCGCCGGTGTGGGCACCCGAGGGCTCGGGATTGAGTGTCTGCGCGCCCAGCATTACCGGCGTCGCGCCCAAGGCGTCCTGCGCGGCGGCCAGATAGGGTGCGGGAGGCATCAACGCCACTTCCACCGATGGCGCCAATCCCGTCTCGGCGAAGGCCTGACCGAAACGCTCGATCAGCGCCAGCGTCCCGTTCATCTTCCAGTTGCCGGCGATCAGCGGCATGCGCATGAACTGTCCCTTTCTCGAAGTGGTGCGAAATGGTATAGGAGCCGCGCGACCAAGACAACCGAGAGACGTCGTCGTATGCCGCTCACGTCATCAATGTCTCGACGTCCGCGGCGATACGCCTCGCCAACGCAGCGACATCGAAGCGCGGCCGGCCCTCGACCATCACTCGAATCAGCGGCTCGGTGCCCGACGGCCGCAACAACACGCGACCCTCATCGCCAAGCTCATCCTCGACCGAGGCCACCGACTCGCGCAGCGCCTCGCTTTCAAGTAGCGCCTGCTTGTCGGTACCCGGCAGCAGGCGCACGTTGATCAGCGCCTGCGGCGCCTTCTCGAAACCCTTGAGCAAGGCCGCGATGGGCTGATTCTCGTTGACCATGATCGCCAACACCTGCAACGCCGAAACAATGCCATCGCCGGTGCTCTGTACGTGACCACAAACGATATGCCCCGAGGACTCGCCGCCCAATTGCCAGCCGTTGGCGGCCAGGCGCTCCATCACGTAGCGGTCGCCCACCTTGGCACGCTCGAAGGGCACATCGAGCGCTTCCAACGCAGCGGCCAGGCCGAAGTTGCTCATCAGCGTACCGACCACGCCGCCGCCCAGTTCACCGCGCCCGTGACGGTCGCGGGCGATCAGATAGAGGATGTCGTCGCCATCGATCTCGCGGCCATCGGCGTCGACCAGCACCACGCGGTCGCCATCGCCATCGAAAGCCACGCCCAGGTCGGCGCCGCGCTCGATCACCGCCGCGCGCAGCGAGGCCGGGTAGGTGGAACCGACCTGCTGGTTGATATTCAAGCCATCCGGGTCGACCCCGACTAGGCTGACCTGGGCGCCCAACTCGCGAAACACGCTGGGTGCGATATGGTAGGTAGCGCCGTGAGCGCAGTCGAGCACGATCTTCAGCCCATGCAGGGTCAGGCGATGGGGCACCGTCGATTTGCAGAACTCAATGTAGCGCCCGGCGGCATCGCTGATACGTACGGCCTTGCCGAGACGATCGGCACAGACCGTTTCCAGCGGCTTCTCGAGTTCCTCCTCGATACGCGCCTCGATCTCGTCGGGCAGCTTGGTGCCCTGCGCCGAGAAGAACTTGATGCCGTTGTCCTGAAACGGATTGTGCGAGGCGGAGATGACGATGCCGGCATCGGCGCGGAATGTCCGAGTCAGGTAGGCGATACCCGGTGTCGGCATCGGCCCGAGCAAGGAGACGTCCACCCCCGCGGCCGACAAGCCGGCCTCGAGCGCCGACTCGAACATATAACCGGAGATGCGCGTATCCTTGCCGATCAATACCTTGGCATTGCCATGCGGTTTATCGAGTACGCGACCCACCGCCCAGCCCAGCTTGAGCATGAAATCGGCGGTGATGGGATATTCGCCGACAGTGCCACGAATGCCGTCGGTGCCAAAGTAACGTCGAGTCATGTGTCGGTGCCTTCCTGTAGCACGGCCCAGGTCATGTTTACCGCGTCCACGCTGGGCCCCACATCGTGAACGCGCAGCAGGCGCGCACCGCGCTCGACGGCCAGCGCCGTCAAGGCCAGGCCGCCCGGAAGGCGCTCTTCCACCGGGCGCTCGAGCACTTTTCCGATCATGCTCTTGCGCGACATGCCCGCCAATATCGGCAGCCCGAAAGCATTCAGCTCGGCCATGCGATTGAGCAGCCGCAGATTATGCTCGACCGTCTTGGCGAAGCCGAAACCGGGATCGAGAATCAACCGTTCGCGACGAATGCCGGCGGCTTCACAGCTAGCGATGCGCTGTTCGAGGAATGCCGCCACCGCCCGCTCCACAGGCTCAGCATAGTGGGGCGCGCGCTGCATGTCGCCCGGCTCGCCGAGCATGTGCATCAGGCATACCGGCAGGCCGCTGCTTGCCGCCGCCTCCAGCGCGCCGGGGCGACGCAGGGAGCGCACATCGTTGATGATGCCAGCTCCGTGGGCGGCGACCTCGCGAATCACTTCCGGCGAACTGGTATCCACCGACACCAGCGCATCCAGCTCACGCACCAGCCGCTCCACCACCGGCACGACGCGATCCAGTTCCTGCTGCACCGGCACCGCCGCCGCCCCCGGTCGGGTCGACTCACCGCCGACATCGACGATCGCCGCTCCCTCGGCCAGCATGGCTTCGGCATGGCGCAGCGCCTCGTCGACCGCCGCATGTCGGCCGCCATCGGAGAAGGAATCGGGAGTGACATTGAGAATCCCCATGACACGGGGATAGGAAAGGTCGAGGCGATGCCGACCGCACTGCAGCAGAACAGTGCTTGGCAAGGGTACTTTCATGGCGTGGACCCGTCTGGCAAAAAGGCCACTCTAGTCACGTGTCCGATAAGGCACAAGGCGCCCCTTGGGCGCCCTGCAGGCATAGATTATTCGTTTCAATGACCGGCCGGCCCACCCAAGGGATCGGAGGGGCGACGAGACGGCTCGTCGTCTTCGTCGTCGCCACCGTCGGCCTCCGCGTCGCCACTCGCCCGCTTGCGGGTATCGGGAGCGTCGCTAACCCGCGAGCCCTTGCCGGAATCGCCACCGTCATCCCAATCCTTGGGCGGACGCGGCTGGCGACCGGCCATGATATCCTTGAGCTGATCGGCATCGATGGTTTCGTACTGCATTAGTGCTTCGGCCATCATGTCCAGCTTGTCACGGTTGTCTTCCAGCAACTGCTTGGCCTGGGTATAGCAGTCGTCGATGATCCGCCGCACTTCCTTGTCGAGCCGCGTGGTGGTTTCACCAGACTTCAACTTGCCGCCCCCCTGCCCGGGCATACCCAGGAACTGGTGCGACTCGTCCTCATCGTACATCAGCGGCCCCATCTCCTCGGACAGCCCCCACTTGGCGACCATGCTATGCGCCAGCTCAGTGGCACGCTTGATGTCGTTGGAGGCACCGGTGGTGACGCCGTTCGGCCCTAGCGTCATTTCTTCGGCCAGGCGTCCGCCGAACAGCGAACATATCTGACTGATGATCTGCTGACGCGAAAGACTATAGCGATCCTCTTCCGGCAGGAACATGGTCACACCCAGCGCACGTCCGCGCGGAATGATGGTGACCTTGTAGACCGGATCGTGCTCGGGCATCAACAGGCCGATGATGGCGTGGCCGGACTCGTGATACGCCGTGTTGAGCTTTTCCTTCTCGCTCATGACCATGGACTTGCGCTCGGAGCCCATCATGATCTTGTCCTTGGCCAGCTCCAGCTCCTCCATGCCCACCAGGCGACGGTTACGCCGCGCGGCGAACAGCGCCGCCTCGTTGACCAGGTTGGCCAGGTCGGCGCCGGAAAAGCCCGGCGTGCCGCGCGCGATCAAGCTCGGCTTGACGTCCTCGCCCAGCGGCACCTTGCGCAGGTGAACGCCGAGAATGTGCTCGCGGCCACGGATATCGGGGAGTGGTACGGTGACCTGGCGGTCGAAGCGGCCCGGGCGCAGCAGCGCGGGGTCGAGCACGTCGGGGCGGTTGGTCGCGGCGATGACGATGATGCCATCGTTGGCCTCGAAGCCGTCCATCTCGACCAGCAACTGGTTGAGGGTCTGCTCGCGCTCATCGTGACCGCCGCCCATGCCGGAGCCGCGATGACGGCCGACGGCGTCGATCTCGTCGATAAAGATGATGCACGGCGCCTGCTTCTTGGCCTGCTCGAACATGTCACGTACGCGCGAGGCGCCGACACCGACGAACATTTCGACGAAGTCGGAACCGGAAATACTGAAGAACGGCACCTTGGCCTCACCGGATATCGCCTTGGCGAGCAGCGTCTTGCCGGTACCCGGCGGACCCACCATCAATACGCCGCGTGGAATCTGTCCGCCCAGGCGCTGAAACTTGCTGGGGTCCTTGAGGAAGTCGACGAGCTCCTCGACTTCTTCCTTGGCCTCGTCGCAACCGGCGACATCAGTGAAGGTGGTCTTGATCTGGTCCTGGGTCAGCAGCTTGGCCTTGGACTTGCCAAAACTCATCGGCCCGCCCTTGCCGCCGCCACCACCCTGCATCTGGCGCATGAAGAACACGAAGATGGCCAGGATGATCAGAATCGGGAAGCTGGCGATCAGCAGCCGGGTCCAGATGCTCTGCTCCTCGGGCTTCTTGCCGATCACGGTGACGTCATTGGCCAACAGATCGTCCATCAGCTTGGGGTCTTGAGCCGCCGGCCGGATGGTCTGGAATTGCGAACCGTCTTCTCGCTCACCTGCGATGGTATAACCATCGATGGTCACCGAGCGCACCTCGCCATTTTGCACCTGCTCGACGAACTGGGAATAGTTCATCGTCTGCGGCGCGCTATCGACGCTAAAGTTGTTGAACACCGTCAGCAACACCGCCGCGATGACCAACCAGAGAATCAGGTTCTTCGCCATGTCGTTCAAGGGAACACCCTCATTGCATGAATCTGTCTGCCAAGCTTGTCCATGATTGGACACTACACCACATGGGGGTGTTCAACCACGGTTGCAAGCTCAGCCCTTGAATCCTTCCGCCAGCAGATAGACTTCGCGCGAACGTGCGCGGGAAGCTTCCGGCTTGCGAGTCACCACCTTCGCAAAGCTGCCACGCAGCTCCTTGAGATAATCGTCGAATCCTTCGCCCTGGAAGACCTTGGCCAGGAACTGCCCGCCGGGCGACAACGTCTGGCGCGCCAGCTCCAGAGCCAACTCGACCAGGTACATCGCCTGAGGCTGATCGATTGCCGCCATACCACTCATGTTGGGCGCCATGTCCGAGATGATCAAATCCACCGGCCGCTCGTCGAGCAGCCGCATGATGTCGGCCAACACCTCGTCCTCGGTAAAGTCGCCATGCACGAAATCGACCCCGGCCAATGCATCCATCTCGAGAATGTCCGAGGCGATCACCACGCCTCGCGGACCGACCTTCTCGGCGGCGATCTGGCTCCAGCCGCCCGGCGCCGCACCCAGGTCGATTACCGTCATGCCGGGCTTGAACAGCCGATCCTTGGCGTCGATCTCGAGCAGCTTGTAACTGGCGCGCGAGCGATAGCCCTCCTGCCAGGAACGCTGCACATAGCGGTCATCGAAATGTTCCTTGAGCCAGCCGGCACTGCTCTTGCTGGGCGAGGATCGGGCCACGCAGTCACCTGAATCGTTGGGGCAGCTCACCGCCGGTCGCTGGAAAGGCATGAAAAGAAGACGACCCGGTACGCTTGAGAATTCCCAATCTCAGCGCATCGATACAGGCACCGGCCTGTACTCGGCGGCGCTTTGCAAAGCACGGCTTTCGCCGTACCATGGCGCGCTCAGCCACTGCAATGAGCGAATCATCGCAGCCAGAACGCATGCCAACCGGGGAAAGCCACGATACCATGAGCTTGTCACAGGCACAAAAGAAAGCATTCCGCAGCATTGGCCACCATTTGAATCCGGTCGTCACGGTGTCGGAAAACGGGCTCTCGGAAGGGGTGATGGCGGAACTCGAGCGCGCCCTGGCCGATCATGAGCTGATCAAGGTCAAGATAGCGGTCGGCGAGCGCGAGACGCGTCGCCAGGCGGTGGAAGAGCTGGCTGCCAATTCGCGTGCCGAGGTGGTGCAAATCATCGGCAAGGTGGCGTTACTGTATCGCCACAACCCCAAGGCCAACCCCAAACTCTCCAATATCAAACGGTTCGAGAACCATCACGGTCGGCACTAAAGACTTAAGCAAGCCGGAAGAGCGCCGCTCCGCGGCTGGAAGCTGGAAGAACGACGCTACGCGCCTCGAAGAGATAAGAGCGGTGCTCCGCGCCTGGAAGAAAGAACCAAGAAAATAGAATCGTTCCCGCCTCTTCTAGCTTCTAGCTTCTAGCTTCTAGCTAAAGATACTGCACCTCGCTGACCTCGTACTCGACCTCACCGCCGGGCGTTCTGACCACCACCACGTCACCCTCTTCCTTGCCGATCAGCGCGCGTGCGATCGGCGAGGTCACCGATATCTTGCTTACCTTGATGTCGGCCTCGTCCTCGCCGACGATCTGGTAGCGAACTTCCTCGTCATTGTCGAGATTGAGCAGCCCCACGGTAACACCGAAGATGACCTTGCCGGTCTGCGGCATTCTGGCGACGTCGATGACCTGCGCCATCGACAGCTTGGATTCGATTTCCTGAATGCGGCCTTCGATAAAGCCCTGCTGTTCGCGTGCCGCGTGATACTCGGCGTTTTCCTTGAGATCGCCATGCTCACGCGCCTCGGCGATGGCGGTGATCACCCGAGGACGCTCCACACCCTTGAGCTGCTTGAGCTCATCGCGCAGGCGCTGCTCGCCTACGACAGTCATCGGGACCTTGTTCATGATCTTGCTCCTGCATGCAGTTCCTGAAGCCGCCGCACGGTGATTTCATCACCATACTCGAGCGCCATGCAAACGGCGCGCGCCCCGGCCAGCGTGGTGGCGTAGGGTACCTTGTGGGCGAGTGCAGTGCGGCGGATCACCGAAGAATCGTTGATTGCCTGGCGGCCTTCGGTGGTATTGACGATATAGGCCACATCGTCGTTCTTGATCATATCGACGATATGCGGACGCCCCTCGAAGACCTTGTTGACGGCCTTGACCGGCAGCCCGGCTTCATCGAGCGCCTGGGCGGTGCCGCGAGTGGCGATCAAGTCAAATCCCAATGCTAGCAGAGTTTGCGCGACCTCGATAACGCCGGCCTTGTCCGGGTCGCGCACCGAGAGAAACGCCGTGCGCTCGCCCTCGAGCGCGGGGATCGCCTCGCCGGCACCCAACTGGGCCTTGTAGAACGCTTCGGCGAAGGTCGCGCCGCTGCCCATCACCTCGCCGGTGGACTTCATCTCCGGCGCGAGGATCGGGTCGACCCCGGGGAACTTGTTGAACGGGAACACCGCTTCCTTGACGCTATGGAAGTGCGGCACGATTTCAAGCTCGAAGCCCTGCTCGGCGAGCGTCGTGCCAGCCATGCAACGCGCGGCAATCTGGGCCAGCGAGGTACCGATGCACTTGGAGACGAACGGCACGGTACGCGAGGCACGCGGATTGACCTCGATGACGTAGATCTCGTCGTCCTGCCAGGCCAGTTGCACGTTCATCAGGCCGACCACGTTGAGCTCCACCGCCATGCGCTTGACCTGATCGCGCATCGCGTCCTGCACCTCGGCAGGCAGCGAGTAAGGCGGCAGCGAGCACGCCGAGTCGCCGGAGTGCACACCGGCTTGCTCGATGTGCTGCATAATGCCGCCGATCACTACCTGCTGGCCATCGGAAACCGCATCGATGTCGATTTCGATGGCGGCATTGAGGAAGTGATCGAGCAGCACCGGCGAATCGTTGGAGACCTTGACCGCATGGGTCATGTAGTTTTCCAGCTCCGAGGCGTCGTAGACGATCTCCATGGCCCGGCCGCCGAGCACGTAGGACGGGCGCACCACCAACGGGTAGCCGATCGCCTCGGCCTTGGCGAAGGCCTCGTCGAAGCCGCGCGCGGTGGCGTTGGGTGGCTGCCTGAGGCCCAGCTTGTCGATCATCTGCTGGAAGCGCTCGCGATCCTCGGCGCGGTCGATGGCGTCCGGCGTGGTACCGATGATCGGCACGCCGGCGGCTTCCAGCGCGCGCGCCAGCTTGAGCGGCGTCTGGCCGCCGAACTGCACGATCACCCCGGCCGGCTTCTCCTTGTCGGCGATCTCGAGCACGTCCTCCAGGGTCACCGGCTCGAAATACAAGCGGTCCGAGGTGTCGTAATCGGTGGAGACGGTTTCCGGATTGCAGTTGACCATGATGGTCTCAAATCCATCCTCGCGCATCGCCAGCGCCGCGTGCACGCAGCAATAATCGAACTCGATGCCCTGGCCGATACGATTGGGTCCGCCACCCAGCACCATGATCTTCTGGCGCTCGCTGACATCCGCTTCGCACTCTTCCTCGTAGGTGGAGTACATGTAGGCGGTGTGCGAGGCGAACTCGGCGGCGCAGGTATCGACGCGCTTGTAGACCGGGCGAATGCCGTGCCTGTGACGATGCTTGCGGAACTCGTCCTCGGAGACGCCGAGCAGCTTGGCCAGACGCGCATCGCCGAAACCCTTGCGTTTCAAGCCGAACAGCGCGCGGCCATCCAACTCATTCAGCGAACGCGTGGCAAGCTCGGCCTCGCTACGCACCAGGTCCTCGATCTGCACCAGATACCAGCGGTCGATGTTGGTCAGTGCGAATATCTCGTCGACGCTCATGCCGGCGCGCATGGCGTCGGCGATGAAGAAGATGCGCTCGGCGCCGGCGGCCTGCAACTCGCCCTTGATCAGCGCCATGTTGGCATCCGAGAAATCGCCGACCTTGGGGTCGAGGCCATCGTTGCCGGTCTCCATGCCGCGCAGCGCCTTGTGCAGCGACTCCTGGAAGGTGCGACCGATGGCCATGACTTCGCCCACCGACTTCATCTGCGTAGTCAGCCGGTCGTTGGCCTGGGGGAATTTTTCGAAGGTGAAGCGCGGAATCTTGGTGACCACGTAGTCGATCGACGGCTCGAAGGACGCCGGGGTCTTGCCGCCGGTGATGTCGTTTTGCAACTCGTCGAGGGTATAGCCCACCGCCAGCTTGGCGGCGATCTTGGCGATCGGGAAGCCGGTGGCCTTGGAGGCCAGCGCCGACGAACGGCTGACCCGCGGGTTCATCTCGATGACCACCATGCGACCCGTGTCCGGGTCGACGCCGAACTGCACGTTGGAACCGCCGGTCTCGACGCCGATCTCGCGCAGCACCGCCAGGGAGGCGTCGCGCATGATCTGGTATTCCTTGTCGGTCAGCGTCTGCGCCGGCGCCACGGTAATCGAATCGCCGGTATGCACGCCCATCGGGTCGAAGTTCTCGATCGCGCAGACGATGATGCAGTTGTCGTTCCTGTCGCGAACGACCTCCATCTCGTATTCCTTCCAGCCCAGCAGCGACTCATCGATCAGCAACTCATGGTTGTTGGAGAGCTCGAAGCCGCGCTGGCAGATCTCGTCGAATTCTTCCTTGTTGTAGGCCACGCCGCCGCCGGAGCCACCCATGGTATAGGAGGGACGGATGATGGTCGGAAAACCCAGCTCGGCCTGGATCTCCCAAGCCTCTTCCAAGGTATGCGCCACCTTGGCCCTAGGGCACTCGAGGCCGATGTTCTTCATGGCCTTGTCGAATAGATCGCGGTCTTCGGCCTTGTTGATGGCGTCGGCGTTGGCACCGATCATCTCCACGCCATACTTGGCCAGCACGCCGTGCTTGTCGAGGTCCAGCGCGCAATTGAGCGCGGTCTGGCCGCCCATGGTCGGCAGCAGCGCGTCGGGACGCTCCTTGTCGATGATCTTCTCCAGCGCCTGCCAGTTGATCGGCTCGATGTAGGTGGCGTCGGCCATCACCGGGTCGGTCATGATGGTCGCCGGGTTGGAATTGACCAGAATGACCCGATAGCCCTCCTCGCGCAGGGCCTTGCAGGCCTGGGCGCCGGAGTAGTCGAACTCGCACGCCTGGCCGATGACGATGGGGCCGGCGCCGATGATCAGGATGCTGTGGATGTCGTTACGTTTGGGCATGACGGTTCCCGCAAAAAAGACGAATGACAACTCGAGAGACGAGGCTCGACGACGGCTGGTGGCGCGCGGCGCCTAGCGGCGCTCGCGCATCATCGCGACGAAGCGATCGAACAGCGGCGCCACGTCGCGCGGGCCAGGACTCGCCTCGGGGTGGCCCTGAAAACTGAACGCCGGACGATCGGTGCGCTCGACGCCCTGCAGCGTGCCATCGAACAGCGAGCGGTGCGTGGCGCGCAGGGTTTCCGACAGGCTAGTCTCGTCGGTGGCGAAGCCGTGGTTCTGACTGGTGATCATCACCTGCCCGCTGTCGAGATCCTGAACCGGGTGGTTGGCGCCGTGATGGCCATGGTTCATCTTCACGGTACGGCCGCCGGAAGCCAGCGCCAGCAACTGATGACCCAGGCAGATACCGAATACCGGCGTGTCGGTGTCGAGGATCTTGCGAATCGCGCTGATCGCGTAGTCGCAGGGCTCGGGGTCGCCCGGGCCGTTGGACAGGAATACGCCGTCCGGGCTCAGCGCCATGACCTCGCTGGCCGGCGTTTGGGCGGGCACCACGGTCAGCCGGCAGCCGCGCGAGGCGAGCATGCGCAGGATGTTGTGCTTGACGCCGTAGTCGTAGGCGACGACATGGTACGGGCGCTCTGCCACGGAAGTATCGGCATAGCCGGCGCCCAGCGTCCACTCGCCTTCGCTCCATTCATAAGCGCGCGTGCACGAGACCTCTTTAGCCAGGTCCATGCCCTTGAGGCCGGGGAACGCCTTGGCCGCCGCCAACGCGCGCTCGACGGCGTCATCGCCCTCGGCCTCCGGCCCGGCCAGAATTGCACCGTTCTGCGCGCCCTTGTCACGCAGGATGCGGGTCAGGCGGCGGGTGTCGATATCGGCGATGCCCAACACGTTCTGGCTCTTCAGATAAGCGTCCAGCGACTGCTCGCTGCGAAAGCTGCTGGCCATGAGCGGCAGGTCGCGAATCACCAGGCCCGCGGCGCGAATGCACACGGACTCGACATCCTCGGCATTGACGCCGGTATTGCCGATATGCGGATAAGTCAAGGTGACGATCTGGCGGGTGTAGGAGGGGTCGGTAAGAATTTCCTGATAACCGGTCATGGCGGTATTGAATACCACCTCGCCACTCGTCTGCCCATCGGCGCCGATGGCAATGCCGTGAAATACGCTGCCATCTTCCAAGGCCAGTATCGCGGGTCTATTCAATGCAACGTCCTCCCCCAAGTCGTAAAAAAGCGGGACGAAACCCGATAACTACCGGTTTCATCCCGCTTGTTGTCATTCACTCGGCACACCGTGGCCCTGCTGATTACCGAAGCTCGGCAAAATTTGCCAGATTGTACAGGATTCGACGTATCCGGGCTACCCTTTAAGACCCAATACATCCTGCATGTCATAACACCCCGCGTCCCGCCCGACCACCCAGCGCGCCGCGCGCACCGCGCCCTTGGCGAAGGTCATGCGGCTCGACGCCTTGTGGGTGATTTCGATGCGCTCGCCTTCGGTTGCGAACATCACCGTATGCTCGCCGACGATATCGCCGGCGCGCACCGTCGCGAAGCCGATTTCCTTGTCGCTGCGTGGCCCGCACTGGCCCTCGCGGGCGAAGACGCCGTGCTCCTTGAGCGAGCGCCCCAACGACTCGGCGACCACCTCGCCCATCTTCAGCGCGGTGCCGGAGGGTGAATCGACCTTGTGGCGGTGGTGCGCCTCGATGACCTCGATATCGTAGCCTTCATCGCCCAGCGCCCTGGCGGCGGTCTCGAGCAGCTTGAGCGTCAGGTTGACGCCGACGCTCATGTTCGGCGCGAAGAGAATCGCCACGCGGTCGCGATAGCCGTCGAGCTGGGCCAACTCGTCGTCATCGAGACCGGTGGTGCCGATGACGATGGCCTTGCCGTGCTCGGCGCAGAACGCCAGGTTGGCCAGCGTGACCCGCGGCTGGGTGAAGTCGATCAGCACATCGAAATCGTCCTTGGCCGCCGCGAGCGAATCGACTGCCGCCACGCCCAGCCTGCCGAGCCCGGCCAGCTCGCCGATATCGACGCCAGTCAGCGAACTGCCCGGCTCGACGATGCCGGCGGCGAGTTCGGCCTGCGGCTCCTGCTCGACGGCGGCGACCAGAGTGCGGCCCATGCGGCCGGCCACGCCGACGATGGCAATGCGGGGGGCGTTACGGCTCATGCGGACTCCTGAAAAATAGCGTGAAAACGCTGGAAGTATACCAATGCCGGGGTTGGACGTCTGTCATGCAGCCGGCATGACGTTGGCGTAGGCTCAAGGAGTCGTCCCGCCTTCAGGAGCCGCCATGCCACGCTCGCCAATCATCGCCTGCCTGCTTGCCTTGGTCATATTACTGAGTGGCTGCGCACGCGAAGCCACCCAGACTCGACTCATGACATCGACGACCCAGACTTCGCCATCCGCCATCGAGTGGTGCGGCTCACTCGCGCTGCCCGGCCAATGGCAGGACGACACACCGGTGGGCGGACTTTCCGCGCTGGGCTGGGATCGCGACGAATCGCTGCTCTACCTGATTTCGGATCGCGGCTGGCTGCATCGGGCGCGGCTACGTTTCGAAGACAGCGTCGAAGCCGGCTTCGAGGATGGCAAGCTGAGCGGCCTCGAACCACTCAAGACCTACGTGCTGCGCGATGACGACGGCAACGCCCTCGACGAAGACGCCGCCGACGCCGAGTCGCTGGTATTACGACACGCCGACAATGGCCTGCGCGGCGATACCACGCTGCTGATCGGCTTCGAACGCGACCATCGCCTGCAACGTTTTTACCCCAACGGCTTGCCAATCGACGAGCCACTAACCCCCAAAGGGCTGCGCCGCGCCAAGCCCAACACCGGCGCCGAGGCGATGGGCCGGCATGTCGATAAGGGCATCATCGTCGGCCTGGAAAGCACGCCGGCTGGCGCCATCGCGGGCACCACCCGGCTGTTCTCGCTGAAGACCGGCGACGAGTGGCATTACCCATTGGCCGGCGCCGCCGGCAGTGCGCTGACCGCACTGGAAACCTACGGCGACGATCTACTGGCGCTGGAGCGCGCCTTCGCTCCGCCGGCGCCGCTGGTGATCAGCCTGCGCCGGGTGAGTCTGGGCGACGATGCCGAAATCGAGGTGGAGACGCTAGCGCGACTTTCCAGCGGCGACGGCTGGCGTCTCGATAACTTCGAGGGCCTGACGCGGCTCGGCGGCAACCGCTACCTGATGGTCAGCGATGACAACTTCAGCCTGATTCAGCAGACGTTGCTGAGTTGCTTCGAGCTGCCGCCGCCGCGTGACGCTTGATTGCATCACGGCGCAGCAGCAGCGCTATCGCCGCCAGCACCAGCAGGCTGCCCGGCAGCCAGTGCCAACCGATGCGCTGCGGCTGATCGATGAACAACAGCAGCATCGATACGAACGGCACCAGATAGCTATAGGCCATTACCGCGCCAGGCGTAAGCACTGCGGTGGCGCGCTGTTGCAGCCAGAAGGTCATGCCACTGGAGAATACGCCGAGGTAGGCCAGTAGCAGGGCATCGGACCAGGTCATGCCGACCAAGGCGCCGGGCGACTCCCAGGTCAATCCGAGCAGGCCGATCAGCACGCCACCCGTCAGCAAGCTCCAGAAGGTGCGCAGCGCCGAGCGCGGCGACAGCCAGCCGCGACCCAGCCCCCACTTGCTCAATACCGGGTACAGCGCCGAAGCCAGGCAGCCGACGAAAAACGCCGCCTCGCCGATGCCGAACCCGAGCTCGCCGAACTGACCGCCGGACTCGGCCCAGGCCAGCCCTAGCGCGCCGAGCGCCCCCAACAGCAGAATACCCAGCAGGCGCCAGGCGCGGCGTTCCACGCCGAGCCCGCGACCCAGGCAGTAGGCCAGCAGCGGCACGCTGACATAGAGCGTGGCCATCGACAGTGCGGTGGTGCGGTGCGCGGCCCAGAACATGGTGCCGAAGAACCCGGCCAGGCACAGCCCCATGAAGGCGTACAACGCCAGTCCCGGCAGGTTCGGCCAGCGATCCGGATTGCGCCACGCCAGCGGCCACACCGCCAGCGCGGCGATGGCGAAGCGAATCGCTGTCAGCAACAGCGGCGGCAATCCTTCGCTCATCAGCCCCACCGCCGGGAATGACAACCCCACGAACAGCGCCCACAGCAACATGCCCAGGTGAGCGCGCGTCACGCCTTGCGTGGCATTAATCATTGTCGCCGGCCTCCAGGGTCAGCAGCAGCGTACGTAGCGCGCCGGCCAGCTCGGTTTTTTGCTGGTCGTCGAGCGGCGCCTGTAGCGTATGCAGTGTCGCCAGATAGTCGTCCAATAGCTCCAGCAGCAGCGCCTGACCGGCCTCGCTCAGGCGAATCAGTACGCTGCGCCGATCCTCGGGATTGGGCACGCGCTGAATCAGCCCGGCGCCCTCCAGGCGGTCAAGACGGTTGGTCATTGCCCCGGAGCTGAGCACCGCCGCCTCGCGCAGCGAGTTTGGCGTCAAGCCCTGCGGCTGACCGCTGCGATACAGCGTGGCGAGCAGGTCGAATTCACCCTCGTGCAGGCCATGACGCCGAAACACCGCCGCCACGCGCCGGTCGACGTACTTGGAAAGCCGATACAGACGCGTGAACACGGCCATCGGCGAGGCATCGCATTCGGGATACACGTCGCGCCACTGCTCGAGTACGCCATCGACATGGTCCTTGCCGGGTGCTGCCAGCGACATTTTTAGCTCCACAAAAAGAATCTTTATATAAAGTTAATTGCTCGACAAGGAATTGGCAACGTCTATTTAATGATGCCGAGACGAGTCGGCCAGGCTAGATCAGCCCGGCCGCCACCAACGCATCGGCGACCGGCTGGAAGGCCTCGTCGGGCACCGGGTCGCCATTACCGGCGCGCCTGGCGATCCGCAACGCCAGCTCAGGGTTCCCGACCATCGGGATGTGGCGCTCGGTGGCAGCCTGAAGCAGTTCGGTCGAACGCTCCGGATTGGCCTTGCAGGTAATCACCGGCACCGGCGTTTCACCGCGCACATAACGGATACCTACCAACCAACCGCCGGCGGCGCCGATCATCAGCGAGGCATGCTGCAAACCCACCTGCGACGACAGGGCATGCATGTTGCGGCGCTGTTTCTGGCGTTCGCGCTTGATCTCCGGGTCGCCGTCCATGTCCTTGCGCTCGCGCTTCAATTCGGTCTCGGTCATGCGCTGGTCGCGTCGGAACAGCCAGCGCTGCATCATCACGTCGATCGCCCCGACCGCCACGAAGGCCACCAGCGCGGTGATGACCAGCGGCTTGAGCAGCGCCAGGAAGATGCCTTCGAGGCAGCCCGGACCGCAGCGCGGCGCCTCCATCAGCGACTGCAACCCGAGTCGGTAAACCACGATAAAGGCCACCGCCAGGGCCACCACCTTGATCAGCGACTTGATGAACTCGACCACCCCTCGCACCGAGAATACGCGTTTGAAGCCTTCGACGGGATTGATGTGCTCGAACTTGGGAATCACCGGGTCGGCGGAGAACACCAGGCCGCGCATGACGACGATGTTGGTCAGCACCACGGCAACGATGGTGATGACCACCAGCGGCAGCACCGACAGCAGCACGACCTCCGTACCCAGTGCCATCAGGCGCGGCCACAGCGTATCGAAGGGCTCGTGGTAGAGACGCGTGGTGAGATTGATCAGATCGCGCACGCGGCTCTCGATCGCCGTGGCGCTGATGGCGATATACAGCGTACAGCCGAGCATGACGATGGCGGTGTCCATGTCGGCGCTCTTGTCCACCTGGCCCTTTTCGCGCGCGTCGCGAAGCTTCTTCTCCGAGGGCGGCAGCGATTTCTCTTCACTGGTCTCGTCGCTCATGGCGGCTCCGTTTCGCGGTTACAACGTGCCGATCAGCGCTTCGAAGCGCTGATAATTCTCGCTCATCGCCCCCAACATACCGAGCATCTGCGGTACCAGGAAGACCAGGTAAATCAGCATCAGAACGGTGAACAGCAGGTTCTTGATCGGCAGCGACAAGTCGAACACGTGCAGGTTGGGCGCCATACGTGCCAGATAGGCCATCATCAGGTCGGCAACCAGAATGGCGATGACCAGCGGCGCGATCATCAGCACGCCGATGCCCATGATCTGGTCGAGCAGGCCGAGTGCCGCCAACGCGGTGCGCGCCTCCATTTGCGGCATGAGTTCGCCCACCGGCCACAGCGCATAGCTCTGATAGAAGCCATCGAGCAATAGCAGAAAGCCACCGGTAATGAAGAACATCGCTACCAGCATGACGCTCAGCAGGGTACTGGTGACACCGGACTCGGTGCTGCCCATGGGGTCGAGCAACTGCGCCATCGTCGAGCCGCGTTGCAGGTCGACCAGTTCGCCGGCGACCTCCGCCGCCCAGAACGGAATGCCGAATACCAAGCCGATCAACACGCCGATCAACAGCTCCTTGATCAGCAGGGCGGCGATGGTAAAGGCCGATAGCGGCTCCATCGTCGACAGTGCTTCGAAGGTCGGCACGATCAGCGGCAGCGAGAGCGTCACGGCGACGGCGGAGCGCAAAATGCCGGTCATCCCGAGCCGGTTGAACGCCGGCGTGATCAGCACCATGCCCAGCGCCCGCGCCATGCCGATGGCCGCCGCCATGATCAAGGGGTAGCCCAGCTCGGTCAGCGCGGCGGCGACGTCAGCGAAGATCATGGCCGGAACCCCGGACTAGCGCGACCAGACGGGGAAATTGTCCAACACCTGATTGGCCAGATCGACGATCTGACCCGCCAATAGCGGGCCCGCCAGGATCATCACCAGCAGCACCGCGATCAGCTTGACCCCTTGCGGCAGGGTCTGATCCTGAATTTGCGTCAACGCCTGCAGCAGGCCGACGCCGAAGCCGATCACGATAGCGATCAGCAGCGCCGGCGCCGAGACCAGCAGCACCGTCCACAGGGCGTCCTCCATCAGCGTCAGGTAACTCTCATCCGTCATCGGCGGCTACCCCCCGTAGCTCAGAATCAAGCCATGCATCAATCGCGACCAGCCATCGACGGCAACGAACAGGAATATCTTCAAGGGAATCGAGATCAGCGGCGGCGATACCATGACCATGCCCATTGCCATCAGCACGTTGGCGACGATCAGGTCGATGACCAGAAACGGGATGTAGAGCAGGAAACCGATCTCGAAGGCGCGCGCGAGTTCGGAGGCGACGAAGGCCGGGATGAGAACGATTAGATCGTCGTTCTGGAGATTCTCGCGCGCCTCCTGCGACCAGATGTTCTGCGTGGCATCGATGAAGAAGGCGCGCTCCCGCTCGCTGGCATAGCGCGCCAGATACTCCTGCAGCGGTCTGCTCAATGTTTCGCCGGCCTGCTTTATATCGTCCAAGCTCTCCAGGCTTACCGGACTGCTCTCGAACTGGTGGACGATTTCACCGATCAGCGGCGAGGTAACGTAGACCGTCAGGATCAGCGCAATACCGTAGAGCACCAGGTTAGGTGGCGTCTGCTGCACGCCCAGCGCGTTGCGGATCAGAAACAGTACAATGGATATCTTGAGGAACCCGGTCATTGTCACCACCGCCAGCGGTATCAGGCCAATCGCCGATACGACGATGATGATGCCGATCAGGTTGGGCTCAAACTCATTCATCGCTAGCCAGTCTCACGATCTGCACGCCCAGGCCATCGCCGATCTCGACCAGCCGGCCGCGCCCCATGGAGCGCCCGTTGACCACCAGGTCCACGGCCGCCTCCACCGGCCGCGACATGGTTAGCAGGCTGCCCTCGTCCAGCTTTCTCAACTCACCGAGGGAAAGCTCGAGCCGACCGACCTCGCACACCAGGCGCACCGGCAGTTGATCCAGCGTGGCATCATCCAGGCTCGGTGGGTCGCCGTTGCCGTGCCCCTGTGCATTGTCGGCGTCCGAAGGTGTCTGGGCCATATTGAAGTCTCCATGGGTCAGGGCGTAAGGCGGGCAGAGCAGGCGCAACTGGCCATCGTGAATGGCCACGTCGGCGACAATCCGACCGGCAATCACCGCGGCCATGCCCCGCGCCGGCCGCTCGAGCATGACCACGTCGCCCGGAACCAGGCGACGCAGCTCGGCGAGTATCAGATCCTGATGGCCGACGATCCATTGCAGCGGCAACGGCACCGTCGAGTAGGCCTTGAGCCTCGCTGGGCAATGCGTGTCGAACGCTGGCAGCAGCCGCTGGGCGGTCGCGGTGGCCAGGCATAGTCTCAGGTCATGGGTCCGGCCACCGGCTTCCAGGCGCAGCGGCAGGCGAATGGGCAGCGTATCCGCCGGCTGGGTGGCGTCACCGAGCAGGTGAATCGCCACGCCGAGTTGCGCTTCCAGGGGCTCGAGCCATTCGAGTAGCGCGTATTCCAGCCACAGGGCACGCAACTCGGCGTCGCCTTGCGCCAGCGGGCGTTGCAGCCCCAGATGCGCGGTCAGCGCCGCCAGGGCCTCCGGGCTGGCTTCCAGCGTCGCCGGCGCCGTACCGAGGGTGAGGCCGAGCGCTAACGGGAGCGGCGGTGCCGACTTCGCCTCATGTGCGAAATACCAGGTCAGCGCGTGGCCATCGAGCGATAGCGTCAGCGGCCGACGTGGCCGACGCAGCGCATTGAGGATCGCCACGCTATCTGCGGCGATGCGCGTCAACCGTACCGGCGCGGCCTCGCCGGCGTTATCTCCGGTCACGCGACAGTTACCATCCATGGACAAGCCGCCCCCCATTAGCGCCCTCCTCGTGGGGTGGGCGAAGCGATATCCTCGAGTTCCAACTCCGCGCGGCCTTCGTCGGCACGTCGCTCGCCGCCGCGTTTACGCTCCAACAGTGTCTCCAGCGCCTGGCGCGCGCGCACGCGCTGCGCCCATTCGCTGGCGCGCCGGTCGCACTCGGCGAGTTGTCGCTGATGCTCGCGGTCGGCGGTCCGGCGCTGCGCGTCAAGCTCGGCCTGGCGCTGGTAATGGCCGTCGATGTCCTGCCTGGCCTGCTCCAATGCCTGCGCCGACAGCGGCGCGCCCTGCGCGGTATCGAACCACTCACGCTCCTGGCGATCGAAATTCCGACATTGCGTGGCGCGCTCGGCGTCCAGCCTGGCGATACGTTCGGCCTCGGCCCGGCACTGCCGGCGCTGCTCGGCCAGGGCGGCTTCGGCCCTGCGCTGGCGACGTTCGCGCAGCGCGAGCAGACGCTCGAGTTGCTGGCGTGGATTCATGACACGATCTCGCTCATGCGCCGCTGGGTTTCCTCGAGCCCACAGCGCTCGTCTCTCGGCTGGCGCAGGAATGCCTCGATGGCCGCGTGTTTCTTCACCGCCTCGTCGCTGCGGGCGTCGCTGCCCTCCTGGTATTCGCCGACCTGCAGGAGCAGTTCGACATCGCTGTAGCGCGCCAGCAGATCGCGCATCCGACCGGCGTCGTTACGGTGGGCCTCGGGGGCCACCACCTCCATCAGCCGGCTGCGGCTGGCCAGCACGTCGATCGCCGGAAAGTGATCGCGACGGGCCAGATCGGCGCTGAGCATGATATGCCCATCGAGGATCGCGCGCGTCTCCTCGGCCACCGGGTCGAGGGTGCCATCGCCCTCGGTGAGCACGGTGTACAGCGCCGTGATGCTACCGCTGGGGCCGGGGCCGGCGCGCTCCAGCAGCCGCGGCAGCGCGGCGAAGAACGACGGCGGATAGCCGCGCCGAGTCGGTGGCTCGCCGGCGGCCAGGCCGATCTCGCGCTGCGCGCGGGCGAAGCGGGTGATGCTGTCGACCAGCAGCAGCACATCGCGGCCCTGATCGCGGAAATACTCGGCCACGCTGGTGGCGACCAGTGCCGCGCGGGCGCGCTCGATGGCCGGGCGGTCGGAGGTGGCGACCACGCAGACCGTGCGCTGGCGCGCCTCGGCGCCCAGTTGCACGTCGAGCAACTCACGCACCTCGCGCCCGCGCTCGCCGATCAGCCCCAGCACGATGACATCCGCCTCGCTACCCCGCACGATGGCGGAAAGCAGCGACGACTTGCCCACGCCGGGCTCGCCGAAGATACCCAGGCGCTGGCCACGGGCGACGGTCATCAACCCATCGATGGCGCGAATGCCCAGCGCCAGGGGGTGTTGGATCAATTGCCGCGCTAGCGGTTCGGGCGGCTCGGCATGAACGGGGTATTCACTCAATGCGCCATCGCCGGTATCCGGCGCGGCATCGATAAACGTGCCCAGCGGGCTGATGACCCGGCCGAGCAGCGCCTCGCCCACGGGAACGCCCTGGGGAGCGCCGGTGGCGATGACCTCGGCACGGGTCGACATGCCCTGCAGATCGCCGATCGGTGAGAGGATGACGTCCTCGTCCTCGAAGCCGATGACCTCGGCGGCGACACGCCGACCGCTCAACGGGTCGCGCAAATAGCACAGCTCGCCGATACCGGTGCCGTCGACTCTGGCATGTACCAGCAGCCCACGAATCCGCCGCACGCGGCCGTGCACGGGACGCAATTCGGCCTGCGCGGCGCGTTCGCCAAGACGCGGCAGCAGCGCCGTGAGGTCGCTATCGGTCATGGCGTCGCGATCGCTCATGGCGCCTTCTCCGACTTGGCAGCCAATGCACGGCGCAGCACATTCAACTGCGAATCCAGCCCCACATCGACGACCGCGACCGGGCTGACCAGCAGGCACTGGCCAGCGCCGAGCTGGGCGTCGCCCTCGACGCGGCAAAGGGAGCGCTCGCTTTCGTCGGCGGCCAGCAAGGCTTCGACCCGCGCCACCCGTTCGGGCGCGACGCGCACGGTCACGGCCATATCGTGGCGATACTCGCGCAGTGCCTGATGCACGCAGCGGCTGATCAATTCGGCATCGTCGAACTCACCGAGCACACGCCGCACGATCTGCAGGCTCAACTCGGCCAGGGATTGATCCAGGCCACCCAGATAGCGCTCCACGCGATCTGTCGTTCGGGTCAGCAGTTCGGCTGCCTGGGCCTCGCCTTCGCGGCGCCCCGCTTCGAAGCCTTCGGCACGCGCCGCGGCGACGGCACGCCGGGTCTCGGCATCCTGTTCCCCGGCACGCTGCCGGGCGCGCTCGAGAAAGGCATAGCCGTCGACCCAGGCCGCCGCCTCCTCGCCACGCAAAATGACCTTGCCAGGGCGTGTCGGCATCTCGTTCATGTCGGCTCCTGCGGCGCGGAATCGCTCGGCATGGTTGCGATGATGGCCGCCGCCCGACGGACGATGGCGGCACCGCGCTGGTGTATCTCGGCGGCGATCCCGTCGGTGGCCGAGGGCACATCGCCGGCCAGCCTCAGACGCAACCAAGCGGCCAATTCGGCGGGCTGTTGCGCCACCCATATGGCCAGGCAGGCGGCGCCATCACGCGCGATGGCGTGCTCCAGGGCGTCATCGTCGGCATGGGCGGTGTCGGCAATCGCCAGTTCACGATGGGCCAGCGCAGTGGCAAACGCCGCTTCGCCGAAACGCGCCTTGAGCTCAATGACCCGGGGCGCGCGAATCTCGCGCACGAAGGCCGTGGCATGGCAAATGGCGCCACAATAATGCGCCAGGCTGTCGCCACCATCGGGCGGCAGCAGGTACACCGGCAAGTCATCCGCCTGGGGCGCGGGTAGCGCCTCGGGCGGGGCCAGCGCATGACGCTGAACCAGTCGCTGGGTCAGCCGGCCTTGAAAACGGGGGTGCTGGGCAAGCGCCGTCAGTGTGGCTTCATCCGCCATGTCACCCAAGCAATCGCCAAGCCAGCGCCGGGAGACGAAGCGCATCGGCGCGTCGACGAAGGCTCGCCAATCGGCGCCCGTGGTTGGATGAAGCGGCTCGCCGATACTCATGACGGCGGCGCCAGATCGTAGCTGCGTCGATAATAATGACGCCAGATCATCCAGCCCAGTGCGCCGGCCAAGCCCAACACGAGCACCAGCAGGATGCCGAAGATCCAGCCGGCGCGGGCCACGCTGCTGGCCGGCATGGCGATACCCAGGAACGAATCCAGTGACTGCGGCGCCGCTTGGGGTATTTTCGGCGCCCTCGCGGCGACGGGAACCACCGAGATATTGTCGTAGGCGAGCCCCGAAATGCTATTGGCGACCAGGGTCTTGATCTGGGGAATCAGCGGATTGACGTCGAGCGTCGGCGTGTGGCGAATGAATACCGCCGCCGATGAAGGCGTACTGTTTTTCGCCATGAGATCGTTGTCGGGCAACACCACGTGGACCCGGGCGGTAAGCACGCCATCGATCTGCGACACCGTGTGCGAGAGCTCCTGGCTGAGCGCGTAGATCATCTGCGCGCGCTCTTGAACCGGCGACGACACCAGGCTGTTGCTCTCGAACACTTCGCCGAGATTGGCGAAATCGTGTTCCGGCAGGCCGAGGCGATCGAGAATATCGACCGCCTCGGCGAAGCGGTCCTCATCGACGGTGACGGTCATCAGGCCCTCGTCCTGAGCGACCCGACTGGCGGAAATCCCATGACGCGCCAGCGTGGCCACCATGACATTGGCCTCGCGCTCGCTCAGATCGGTATATAGATCGCTATCGCCGCAGGCCTGTAGCAGCAGCGCCATGACCAGAACCACCAACGACTTGCCAAGGGCTCGGCGTGCCCGCATGGGGCGGTGACGAGGCGGCAAGGATTATTGTCCCTTCAACAGAGTATTGGCGGCGCCGGAGAACTGCGTCGTACCACGGACCACCATCTGGGTCTCGATCGCATGATCGAACACCGAGCCCAGCGACTCGATGATGCGGTCGAAGTGTTTGTCATCGGGGCTACCGACCGCTTCCGCGCCCTGGGGTGTCGCCTGCGCGTACTCGGCACCATCGCCCGCCGACGGCGAATCGACGCCGACATCGCCGATCCGGCTAGAGAAGCTCTGCAACCGTTCGATGGAGCCATCGAGGTTGTTCATGAGGTTGGCGCCCACCTCGGCGGGAGACAGACCCTGCGAGGAGGCGCTCGATGTATGTGCCATATGCTCGAACAGGTTCTGCGATGCCAGCGATCCCATGTCGGGAGTATTGGCCGGCACGGCGCCCGCGCCGATCGGTGTCGTGGGAGTCATGGCTTGCCCATCCAATTAACTAATCGCGATTCATGGGCCGCGATGCCGGGACGTACGCGCCGCCCATGGCAAGCACCGCGGTCGTTACTCGGATAACGCTTGACTCAAGACCTTGCTGGCCAGCGGCATCAGCAGCATCGGGGCGAAGGATGCCATGGCGCCCTCAATCAGCTGACCGCTGATTTCGGAACCGTTTTGATTGGCCTTGGCCTGATTGACGGCCTCATCGAAGGCCTGCTCGTTAGGCCCCGCAGTGTTGTTGGCGCTGGCGGCATTGACGGATTCGATAGCCATGTTGCCCTCCTCTCCTTGGTAAGCTTGCCTGGGTAAGTCTGTCTGCTCAGACGCTACGACGTTGACGGTCTAGCCGAATGGAACGAGCCTCTGAACCGGGCCTCGCTCACTCGGTGGCTTGCGTGTTCGTTACCACGCTGCCGCGAAACACGGTGACCCCGGCATATCCCGACGCAGCCGGCTGGCGCAAGCGGTCGACACGCCGCGCCACGCTATCGATCCAGGCCGGCGGGCCCACCACCTGAAGCGCCGAGCCATCGTCGACCAGCTGGGCCGATAACGGTTCGCCGACGCGCCGATCGAGACTTTTCATCAGCCGAGTCGAATCGATACCGCGCAGATCGAAGGTACGCTGGGTGATTTCCCCACGTGTGGCGACGTGGATCACCGAGCCATCGAAGTACCAGACCAAGCCGTTGGCCGCGGCCACCCGATCGAGGAATTCGCCGGCGCTGCCGCTCGGAATATCGCCGCGCACGCGACCTTCCACCTCGCTGGAAATATCCATCGGCAGCGACAGGTTGCGTCCGAATTCCGTCAATACGTCACGCACATCCTGCTCGATGACCACATAGCGATACTCTTTCTCAAGCCATTCGGCGCGCTGCGAAGCGGACTCATCGACAGCTAATGCCACTGCCGGCCACACCACCATGCCAATACCGACCATCAACGTCCTTGCCGCGCAACCGGGCACATGAGATAGCCTTATCGCAACAGCGTGTCGCAGCCTTTCCCAGCCACCTTGGCTCAGGCTATGTCGAGTCTGGCGCACGCCGATGATTCGCCCCTTCGAGCCGTTGACGTTTTCTTGAATCGATGTACCAATAGTAGAACTCTTGAATAAAGTTTTAACGAATCGACCCACTTTTTTGTGCATTTTTTGTCACCAACCGAAACGTAAGGTATCTCTGCCAATAAACGCTTTGACACACCCTGCCAAATCGCTCAACCAGGCTTCATACAACCGCTAGCAAGGAGACTCATCATGCTCCGTTACCGCCTGCTTCGTAACGGCATTCGCCTGGTTTTCCTGGTGTCCTGCCTGACACTGACCGCCTGCGCGACCACCGCTCAACAGGATGAGCAGTCGCATCTGCTGGCCCTGGCGGATGACGTCGCCCGGCACGGCGATCATGCCACTGCCGCCAGCATGTACGAGCGCGCCCTCGAAATGTCCAGCGACACCCCCGAGATTCACGTTCGGCTCGGCGATGCCCTGCTCGCCGCCGGCGACCTGGAAGGCGCGGCCCAGGCCTACCGCGACGCACTCGCCCTTGACATCACCCATCCCAAGGCCTTGCTCGGGTTGGGGTCGACCCAACTGCGCCTCGGCAACGTCGAACGCGCGGTTCGCAACCTGCAGAAGGCGGCGCCCGAACTCGACACGGTACCCGCCTGGAGTCGGTTGGGCGTCGCCCAGGCCCTGCTGGGCCATGGCCAGGCCGCGCAACGCGCCTTTACCCATGCCGTGTCGCTAGCCCCCAAGAACTCGCTCGATGAGCGCACCAACCTGGCCTTGGCCCAGTCGCTGGCCGGCGACGATGCCGAGGCGGTGTCCCAGATGCGCCAGGTCAGCGCCTCGCCATTGGCCGAGGATCGCCACTTCCGCAACCTGCTGCTGGTACTGGTCCTGGCCGGACAGACGCAGCAGGCGACAACCGTCGACATTCCCGACATGCCCCAGGCGCGCCGGCAGTCGCTGATCGAGCAGGCCCAGCGCATTCGCGACGTCGCCGACCCGGCCCAGCGCGCCCGGATGATGGGCCTCAACCTGGCGCCTTGAATCCGGCGGCCGCCGGAACGCCGGCCGCCACGCTTACAAGTCACCCGTGGTGGCGTATCCGCTCATCGAGCCGCTGGCTTCCTCCTCGAGCCGACGGCGGCGCTCGTTGGCACGCTTGCGGCCATTGAGCTGTTCGTGGGCGGCGCGCGCTACGGGCCCCGCCCGGGCCGGACCCATTTCCTGGCCGTGCAACAGATCGCCAGGGTGCTCGACCATCAGTTGCAGATTGAGATCGTTGGCGCAGCCAGGCGGTAACTCGATGATGCCCGACTGGTCGGGCTCGGCCTGGCAGGTATTGGGCACGATGAGCTGGCGCTGCATGCCTTCGCTGCCCGGTAGCGGCCCACCCACTGCGCCGACCTGACGGTAGCCGGTTTCCCACGACATCGGCCCAAGCGCCGACTGGCAGCCGGTCAGTAGCGCCAGCAAGGGGAGCAGTCGCCACAACGGCTTGTCGAGATGCTGTTTCATTGCCATCGCTCCCGCGCTCATTGCAGATAGAAACCGAACGGATCATCGCGTAGCCCCGCCGACTCCACGTAGCGAGCACGGCTGTCGGCCAGGCGGGTGCCGGTGCTGACCCGTGCCTGGTCCAACGGCGTTCTCGGGGTCGGCGACGAGGCAGGCGAAACGATGTAGGGCGTGATCAGGATCACCAGCTCGGTCTCGTTGCGCTGAAAGCGTCGCGAACGAAACAGGTTGCCGAGGATCGGGATATCGCCCAGCACCGGGATACGCTCGATATTGTTCGACGCGCTGCGCTGGAACAGGCCGGCGATCGCGAAGGTCTGGCCGCTGCCGACCTCGACCACCGTATCGGCGCGGCGTACCTGCAAACCGGGCACGCTGATGCCGCCGATCTCGACGCCGCTACTAGTCAGGCTGCTCACCTCGGGGCGCACGTGCAGCGAAATGCGTCCATTGGGCAGCAGGGTCGGCGTAAACAGCAGCGAGACGCCGAACTGCTTGTACTCGATACCGATCAGATCAGCGCTGACCGGCACCGGGATCGGAATCTCGCCGCCCGCCAGGAAGCTGGCGGTCTGACCGGTGACGGCGGTGATGTTGGGCTCGGCGAGAATCTTCAGCAGGTCGTTGCGCTGCAACGCCTGGAGCAGGCCATCGACGCTGTCGACACCGCTGGCGATGGTGCCGAACCCGGCGTTGGCCGCCGAGCCGGGAAAGACCCCGAGCGAGAACGAGCCATTATTGATCAGCGCGCTCCAGCTGACCCCGTATTGCAGGAGCTCATCCCGCGATACCTCGGCGAAACGC
Source organism: Modicisalibacter muralis (assembly GCF_900102945.1). Lineage (GTDB taxonomy): Bacteria > Pseudomonadota > Gammaproteobacteria > Pseudomonadales > Halomonadaceae > Modicisalibacter > Modicisalibacter muralis. The sequence continues at coordinate 62,857 of NZ_FNGI01000008.1, forward strand.
ACGCGCAGGTTGATCTGGGTCGCGCCGCCATAGGTGGTGTTATTAAGCGCCGTGGCGCCCTCGGGGGTCTGGCTTGCGAGGGTCGACTGCGTGGCAATGGTGCCGTCGATATCCTGGCTTTCGCCGGTCGCGACCAGTTGATTGCCAGCCATGCGCAGGCGAATCGGACTGTCGTCGTCGATGCCACGCAGTGCCTGGTTGGCCACCCGGTCGCCATCGCGTACCTGCAGGCGTATCGACGCCTGATTCCGCTCGTCGGTGTCCAGCGCGATCAGGTTGGTATCGCCCTGGCTCTTGCCGAACAGATAGATGACGCCGGGCGACACCACCTGTACGTCGGCGACCTTGGGATTGGCCACGAACACCGAGGCCACCGCCTGATCGAAGCGCACGATACGACCCTGGCCGGTTTCCAGGGTAACGGCTCGCTCACCAGTTGCATCGACCGTCACCTCGGCTCGGGCCGGCGACGCCAGCAGGATCAACACGAGCGCCAGAAGATAAGTCAACCAACCCATGGGTGGGCTTGCGGCCATTGGATAACGAGAGAGCGTACTGGGAGTCATGAATGATGTCGCCTTGTCACGGAACCTACTCCTTGCAGAAAAATGTATTGTTATTGATCGACACGACTTACTCTTGGGGGGAGCCAGACGACTCCTTGACGCTCCCTGGCACGGAGGGCCTGGGCAGCCTCACCTGGGCCAGCGATTGCAGGCTGAACTCCGGCGCCACTTCTTGCCAGGCCATGACCGGCAAGTCGAGTTCGTGGCGCTTCGACCACTGTTGCAGAACCGGGCGCACATCGCTGGAAGCGATGACCACTGGCGCCATGTCGGCATCCAGTTTATCCAGTTGCTGCTGGAACCAAGCATGCAGCGTGCGTGATAGTGGCGCGGGCAAGCCGCCCCTGGGGGCGCCGCCTTCAGTGCCACGCAACGTGCCGCGAATCGTCTCCTCGAGCGGGCGCGTCATCACCCAGGCCGGCAGGATGCGATCCGCGCGGGCGTGGCGATGGCAGATCTGGCGTGCCAAGGCAGCGCGGATGCGCTCGACCAGACGGGCAACGTTCTGCTCCTGCGGCCCCCAGGTGACCATCGCCTCGAGGATGGTGCGCAAGGCGCGCAGCGGCACGCCTTCATCGACCAGGCGCCGCAGGATGTCCGACATCTTCTGTAACGACACCACGCGCACCGCCTCGCCGACCAGTTCCGCATAATCCTGCTCCATCCGCGACAGCAGGCCACGGGTCTCCTGAATGCCGATGAACTCGCCGGCGTAGCGAATCAGAATCCGTTGCAGGCAACCGCACAGCACCTGGTCGACCGTCCGGTAGCCGATACCGGCATCGTCGAGGCGCTCGACGTCCCGCGTCGCGACCCAGTGCGCCACGCGCCGCCCCATCAGCGGTGGCTGGTCGACATAGTCGACCTCGAGCAGGTCGAGATGCATCGGGTCGTCATCGAGCAACAGCCGGTCGGCGGGTATCTCGCCTTTCATGACCGGCACTTCATCGAGTTCGATGCCGAAATGTTGCCCTTCCATGGCCGGTTCGACGCGCAGGCCGACACTGGGCATGTCGATGCCCAGGTCTTGCCCGGCCTGACGCCGCGCGTCGTCGAGCCCGTCGCGCAGGATATCGAGCGTCAGCGCTTCGGCGAGCGAGGGGCCCAGCGACAGCACCACGCGGTGGTGGCTCTGCGGCGAGTCCTGTAGCGCCGACGCCGTGGCTTTCTCGGGCGCCGCTGCATCCGCTCCTGACGAACCGGGCGCGCCCTGTGTCAAACCGTCGGCGCCAGCCGCCGAGTCCGGCGCGGCCTGCTCCTCGGCCTGGCGACGCTGCTCGCGACGCTTGATCAGCCAGGCCGCCAGGCCGAGCCCTGCCGCAAGCCCCAGGAACACCAGAGTGGCGAAACCCGGGATGAGCGCCAGGCATAACAGGATGACGGCGGTCAGCCCCAGCGCCCGGGAGTTATTGCCCAACTGCCCGACGATCTCTGTGCCGAGACTCCCCGAGCGGTCGGAGCCGACCCGCGTCACCACAGTGCCGGCGGCGACGGCGATCAGCAGCGCGGGAATCTGCGCGATCAGGCCGTCACCGACGGTCAACACCGAGTAGACGTCCACTGCCTCGCCAAACGCCATATCGAGCTTGAGCATGCCGATCAGCAGGCCGCCAAGCAGATTGATGAAGAGAATGACCAGGGTAGCGATGGCATCACCCTTGACGAACTTCATCGCGCCGTCCATCGCGCCGTAGAGCTGGCTTTCCCGCTCCAGACGCACGCGCCTGAAATGCGCCTCGGCCTGATCGATGTCGCCGTTGCGCAGATCGTTGTCGATGCTCATCTGCTTGCCCGGCATGGCGTCCAGGATAAAACGGGCGGCCACCTCGGCGACCCGCTCGGCGCCCTTGGTAATGACCAGGAACTGGGCGATGGCGATGATCAGGAACACCACCAGGCCAACCACCACCTCGCCGCCGATGACCAGCCCGCCGAAGGCCGAGACGATCTGGCCGGCATCGCCCTCGAGGAGGATCAGGCGCGTGGTGGTAATCGACAATGCCAGGCGAAACAGCGTGGCCAGCAGGATGATCGGTGGCAGCGACGAAAACTCGACCGGGTGCGAGATATAGAACGCCACCATCAGAATCAGCAGGCTGCAGCCGATGTTCAGGCCGATCAGCACATCCACCAGCGCGGTGGGCAGCGGAATGATCATCATCATGACCGCCAGCACCATGAAGGCGGCGATCACTATGTCGCTACGCTGCGAGGCACGCAGGGCGATGGCGTTGAGCTTGGCGAGCACGGCGGTCATGCGTCACTCCGGCGTTGCAGATAGTCGCGAAAACAATGCCGGGCATCGGCGTGGCGACCGGCGGTCCATAGTGCCCGGCTCTGCAACAACGACAGCGTCGGCGAAGGGCCTTCCAGGTATTCGAGATGATCGATCGTGTTCAGCGCGCGCTGGGCGTCACCGGTCGTGGTGAAGGCCTGAGTCAGCGTGCGCAGGATACCGGGATGACCGGGCGCGGCGCGCTCGGCGAGCAGCAGCAGCACCAGACCGCGCTTGTGGTTGCCGCTCTTCATGTAAAGATGGCCCAGCATATGCAGCAGGTCGGCGGCGTTGCGGTCGCTTTCACTCACCTATCGCTTTCCTCTGCCTCGGCGTTACGACGCGCCTCTTCCCATTGCAGGCGCTGATCGATCTCTTCGTTGAGCACCTGGGCGGCCAGTTCGGTGACGTCGCTCTCGGTACCCAGGCGCGGCAGCACGTTATCGACGACATGCTGCAACAGCTCGATGCTACGCTCGTTGCCATACAGCGATGGATCGCTGGCAGTGGGCAGCAACAAGCGCGCCAACTGCCGGAGCAGGGAACCACGCGCACGCCGCGAGCGACTGTTCTCGACCGCACGCGTGAAATCGATTTGACGGTCAGGATCGATCGCCTGACTGGTAGCGGACTTATCGACACGTGCGGCTACGCTCGGATCGCGAAGGCGATCGTTTTCGACGTTGCGGTCGGCGGCAATCTTCATGCGAAATCGTCAGCGCCGGTCATAGGGTCAGGGTGAACTCGTCATCGCCGCGACGCAGCATGACGCCTTTGTCACTGATCTCGGAAAGCACCCAACCCTCGCGCAGGGTCGCGCCCGGATAAAGACGCCTGCCACTAGGGCCGATGACATAAGGGTTGTCGCCGAGCCATACGGCGCGAAACTCGAACGCCGGCTTATCGGCAGCGAGACTCGGCTGGGCGTTGCTGATCAGCACATGGCTGCTGCCGTAATGCCGGTCGAACCAGCGTTGCACATCGGTCCAGTCAGCGTAGCGCTCGGGGGCGAATTCGCCGGAAACGATCAGGTGACTGCCGGAATCCTGCACTTGCAGACCGTCGAGGTTCGCCTGGGACAACTGCTGGCGCAGCGCCTCGCCGGGCGTGGCGCTCGACGCGGCCAGAGCCGCCTCGGCTGCCTGGGAATTCGCCGAGGAACGCAAGGCATAGGCGGACCCAACGACCCCGCCATTGTCGGTACTGATAAACGGATAGACACCCGCCATGCTCATGGTCGCGAACATCGTCGCACCCAGCGCCGTGACAGCGGTCCGGCGGTTCAGGCGCGAGCGCAGAGGCTCCGGTAACTCGGGCATCCGCTTGCCGATGGCGTGGAATGCGGGAGCACTGAATTTTCGAACCGGTTGAAGAACCGGGGAGCAGAACTTCCCTATGGAGCGAAAGACCGGAGAACCGGCTTCGCGCAGCGACTCAAGAGCGGGCGACCCCGTTTTGCGCATGGACTGCAGCACGGAAAGGCCGGAATTTCGAGCAGATTGCAGAGCGCCAGCACTCGCCTTCTGAATGGCTTGCAAGACAGGAGGTCCGGCAAGCGCGGGTTGGGAAAGTTGCAGGCGAACGTCGCCAAAGGCGATCGTCGTCGGCAGATTGGTGCGCCAGCCGGTGCCTTGCATCACGCATCTGTCGCCGACCTCGACGTCGCCTCCCTGCGCTTCGATGGCGACCATTCGCGCATGAAAGCGCAGGGTGACATGCTCGGCGGCGATACCGCCATCACTCAGGATGACATCGGCCTGCGGGGAGGAACCGATACGGCAGACAGGCTGCTCGAGCGCGATGACCACGCCGCGATGAAGGCCACCGGTTACCCCCAGCGTCGAAAAAACGGTCGTTGTCGGCAAGAAGAGCGAGCTTATGGATGTTGTCAGTGCTGATTTCATGAGCTTCCCTGCCATCTACGAACCTGTTGGCGCCATGTTGCTAGGTCGTCATATCCAGCGCCGTTCAGGCAGAAAGACCGAACACCGCGACGCACTGTAAGCGAGTGCGTCGCGGTGTTGGTGGAACCAAGCCACCGCCGAACGCCACGCGTCAGTTCTGCGGTCGCTGCTTGGAGGCGTCGAGATCCGCCTTTTTCTCGGTGGTGATCTCGGTAATCCTGGCGGATTTTTCGATTGCCTTGTCGAAGGCGGCTTCCATGCGCGCGATGGAATCACCGCCGCCTCCGCCCCCGGAAACGGCTTCTGTTCCGCCTCCCTCTTCCTTTCTATGTTTCAGATTGAACAGCCCCATGGCATCCTCCTTCGCCGATCCTGGAAATTGAGAACATTCGAGCGGAGCCAACACCGCCGTTTTTACCGTGTCTTTGTTACAACATTGCTTCTTGACGGTTCGCTTATAAAAGCAAATTAAGCGTAGGGCATAATTTTTCGCTACATTGTAAGTAAAATGAAACGCTTTGAATTGAAATGAAACTTTGCGACGCCAAAAAGCGACAGAAACTTGTTGACGATAATGGCGACAAAAAACCGGCCTCAACGGCCGGTTACAGGGAATGTATCAACTGGCCTATCGCTCACCCAGGCACGAGTTGCCCCTCGCGCGGCGATGCTTGAGTCACCTTCGGTAGATAGATACGGTCCCCCGGATAGAGGATTTCAGGATCGACGATGTGATTGTTCAGTGACACCACTTCGGCGATATCGCGATCGTGAGCCACCGCGATGCTTGCCAGTGTCTCCTTCGGGTAAACGTCGACCGAGACGTAATTCTCCTCCTCGAGCTCGGGATTGACGCGTCCACTCTCAATCATGGCACCGCTGGCGTTCTCATCGACATAACGCGCCATCACCCAGCCGGCCTGCTCCTTGCCAGCCTGGCTCATGCCGCGAACGGGAACCCAGGCGTTGCCATCGGCATCGGCTTCTCGCGGCCCGGTTTCCTCGAGGAAGGTACCGTGGGTGAAAGTCATCACGATCCTGGCCTCGTCAGATGGCCGGGCGCGCAGATTAAGGCCATCCGCCGGCAACACGACAAACTGCGTCGTGGTCGGCTCCGGTGTTGGTTCGTCCGGTTGATCGGGTTGATCGGATTGCTCAGGAGAGGGGGGGGCGCTTGGTTGATCCGGAGAAGGCGATTCATCCGATTCAGGATCGGTTTCATCCGGCTCAAACAATTTACCGAAAGCAGACATACTGGTGGCAATCAATCCACCGCCGATGGTGATGGCAAAGGCAATGTCACGCTTTCTCGGAGTCGGCTCGCCCAATGGCTGTATCAATTCGCTGCTCTGAGGCTCCACCATGAGCGGCTTGCTCATATCAATCGGTAGGAACCTGGCTAGCGTGGGCCTAACCCCCTTCTTCCATGAGGCGGTGTCTCTGAACCATAGATAGGCCGACCCATAGCCGAATAACCCCCCTGCGGCGACGTCGACATATGCCCAAGGGTCACCACCAAGGACAGCCGAGGCACTGTCGGCTGTGTAAGGCATGCTGCCGATTAAATAGGCGGGAAGCCCCACGTCGTCGGCATAGGGAAATTGATCCTTGCCCGTCACGGTCTCCATGAAGGTTTTAGACCCGTAAGCTATGTTGCCAACTGCGTAGGGCCCGTTGATAAGAGGGTCCTGGCCTTGAGCCGTCGCCATAACGGTGCCAGGCGTATTTATGGTGGTGGTAAAAAACTCTACCCCTCGGAGAACGCGCCCCTGTATCGTGTTGGCGGCAGTCGCATCTGGTCTATGCGCTCTATAAATAAAACTAGCGCCACGCCATCCATAGGCCAATACATTCGCGGTGGGAGAAGATGATAGCGCATACCCGGCGGCAGCGAGAAAGCCTAACCCAGTACCGATCAAGGCTTTCTGCCCGGTAGCATTTCGCTCTGCCGGCAAACTGCTCTCTACCCGCACACGTAATTGCGGACCGTCAGGGAGCATGCCTCTGGCCACCGGGTTCAAGAATCCCGACAAGGCATTCCGGTCGATGGCGAGTGTTACTGTTTTCTCCGCAGCGTTCTCGGCATGTTTAGTACCGCTAAGCGGTATCAACGCACCCAGGCCTTCCCTATTCACGCCATGGAGTTGGATGACCGGGCCTTCTGCATCGAGGGATATCGATATGGTCCCGGGTCGTGCTTCACGCTCCAGGATACGTTGCGGTGCCAGTTGCAATCGTTCGCTATCGAATCTCTTGATCTGAGCCGGCTTGAATGCTTGCCACTGCTCGGTGGAAAGCGCCTTCGCCTGATTTCGAGTCAGTGCCGCAACCTGGCCGGGTGTTAAACCTGCTATTTGTTTGTTGGTCAGTGCTTTGATCTGTTCGGTCGTCAGCGGCGAAATCTGCTCGGGCCATAGCCACATCAAACGATTGGGCTTGATCTGTGCCAGGGTCTCGGGTCGAATGGCCTGCAACTGAACATCGGACAACGCGCGCAACTTCCAGGCACCGAGCGCGTTCATCTGCTCACCGTCGAGCGCCGCGACCTGTTTCAACCTGAAGGCGCCCAACTGCTCGCGAGTAAAGAACGTGATCTGCTCTGGACTCAGTGCCTTGAGCTGCGGGGGCGTGAGCTTGCGAACTTGCTCGATGCTAAGCGCTGCTAGCTGATCCTTTGTAAAAGCGGCAACTTGCTCGGGCGTGAAATGGGTCAACCGGCCGGGCGGAATCTGCGCCAAATGCTCGGGAGCGATGGTCGGAATCTGTGTTTCGGAAATCGACTTAAGCTGCACCGGCCTGTAACCAGCCACATCTTCCGAGGCGAAATTTGGCATCGGCTCGGCCGCCGGTGCCGGAATTGTAGCCGTCTGATGGACAGTAGTGGAGCTATTCGAGTGATCGAATTCCGCCGCGATGGCTTGTGCCGTTTCTGGGCTTACTCCTTTATCTATCAAACTAGACTGAAGCATGGCCGGATCGATAGCCGCCATGGCCTCATGCACACCGGATGTTGGGTAGCGCGCCAATGCCGTGGTGAAATCATTGGGCAACCGCCAAGGAGAGTCGCTAGTGTTCTCGGACAGACCGGGCTGCTGCGGCTTGCGGAACGCCGCTGGAATGGGCGAAGGCTGTTCGGGATAAGGTGCGCCCTCTGGGTGATAGGCGGCCGATAGAGAGCGTGGGCCTAGGGCGCCTCTGCCATTAATGGCATTTTCAGCGAGTGCAATGTGCTCGTCGATCAACGCAACCAGTCTAGGATTTTCCCAAATACTATAGATATCTTCAAAATCGTGCAGGTAGAAGAATCCTTCACTGTCGATCAGGAATTGAGGATCACCAACTCCGATCCCCTCCCTCATGTAAAACTCCCTCATTTCACGAAGACTAGATACACTATTCCGATTAAGAAGACTCACATCAGTAAGTGATGCTCTATCCCTTGTAGAAAGGAAACCGTGCTCTATTTTACGATTCTGCGTCGTATAAAAATCCATGACTAACGCTTTTCGACCGTATACTTGCGTGACGCCATGAATAGGGGCTATGTAAGGGGCACCTCGATCAATAAGCGTTTGTGTATCTTCGACCTGCCCATAAAGTTTACCCTGCGCCTCGCCACGGTGTATGACGACCACCTTGTCGTATATGCGAAAGGCCGTTTTTGAACCACCAGCCCCAAGCATGGGCCCCAGGTGATCGCCATCAGGCTCGATCACCTGGCGCTGCGCCCCTTGCGTCAGGACAAGCTTTCCGTCCACCAGCTCGACTGCCCCGGGACGGTGCTCGTTCGGGCCATGTGTCGGGCGCAAAACCTGCCATTGCAACGGGTCATCGGCTCGTGGCACGACAACCTCTGCACTGGCAATGTTCGACAATCGCTGGGCCAGGGCCGTAGCGTCCGAGCTGGGATTCTTGATATCGAGGACGACAGGGCGGCCATCGCCAATTGCCTCTTGTTTCAGCCTGTTGGAGAGCAGCAATTCGTGGGGCGACATTTCTTCGCCAAAAACTCGGAAACGCCCAGGGCCGGCTATTTCAATCGGAATATGCACCGCGCTTCCCGAAGCGCCGGGGCGCACAGTGACGCCGTCAAGAAAAGAATCCAGTGTTTCAAGCCGTGCCGCTTGCTGCGCCTCGGTCAATATATGATCTTCGGACGCACCACGTATCCAGGGCATGACAACCGGCTCACCGGTATCGGGATCACGGACAAGAATATGGGTCTTGCCCGATAGTGCCGCACTATCTCCGCTAACTGGCGCGGCATTATCCGGTGACACGTAGACCTGTTCGGCGCTCTCGGGGGGATGCCCCAACACTCGGGCCGCCGAGAGCCGAGCCAATTCCTCGCCTCTGGCAGTACTGGGCTCTGCCGAGATAACTGACCTATCTTCGGCGTTAATCCGATTACTGGACCACAATGAGGAATCAAAGCTTGGGTTTCTGATGAATTCTCCAGTGTACGTATGCGCCCAAGTCGGAGCAGTGTTTTCGCCACCATGCCTGCCTCGTGATCTCAATTCACTCGTTTCACCAAGCTGGCGGGCACCGATAATATATTCGCCAGGTATAAAGTCATAAAGAATTTCCGAAGCACCCTCAAACTCATGACTACCCAGAAATTCATCTACGTTAATACCTGTTTTAGGATCGACAACGACATACACCCATTCATCTTTCACACCAGCGCCTTTCGAAAACTGCAGCTCACTGGAAGTGGAAACGAATACTGAATCGTCAGCCCAGACATGGGCCTCTACAGCTTCCTCTAGATGATTGTACTTTCTACTCCAATTCCCGAATCTTGGCGAAAAGCCTTGTTGAAAAACGGTATCGGGGCTTCTTGAATCGAGCCGGTAAATAACTCGCGGCGTCGCAGAATTTTCGGTATCGTATCCTTTTAGTGCATTGGCTCGTGGCGATCGCTCAGCACCTAACCCCAGCTCAGATGCTCTGGCTTCCTGCGCAATATCAATAACAAGGTTCAGCCTTCCTTTATCAGTGCGCTCGAAATAATAGGCAGCTGGTTCGAGCCCTAGTTCCTGTAAAGCACGCTCACCAGAGCGTCCAAGTACTGTCTGCGCTGGGTCGCCATTGATCTCATATTCGTGGAGAGTACTGGCATTAATGACGTCCTCGAAGACAAGACGCCTTATAGGCCGGATCTCATAGGCGCGCAACAAATCGGCAAGCATAAGGCTACCATCGCCAGGTGGTAGCCCTCCTCGATCAAAATGCGTAACTACAATCGAGTCAGTTATTATTGGACCTCTCCCGACCTCGCCTGAATCGATGGGTAACACTTTAAGGTCGATCTCAGGGTCACTTGAGCTATGGGCCCAAAAACCTCGCTCATCATACTCATAAAAAATAGAAGGGAGTCTCTCGTCACTCTTTTGCCTAATAACGGGCTCCGCACCGCCACGTATCCAAGGTGTAATAAATGTCTCCCCTGCTTCTTCATCACGCTGGAGAATATGTGTCTTATTCTGCAATTCTTTGCTACGCAGAAAAGGTTCTGTAGTTTCTTGAATGTAAACGGATTCAGGACTCTTAGGAGGCCGTCCAAGAATGGTGGCACCAAAAAGTTGCTCTAATGCTTGACGAGAATAACTGACGTTCGAAGGCTCGGAATTTCGAAGACCTAGCATGTCAGGTGTCGGATTAAGCGCCGCAATCGTATTGAGCTCTCCGGGCAATCGCCAGGCAGAACCACTAGTGATGGCGGGAAGTTCGATCTGCTGTGGTTTGCGGAACGCCGCTGGAATGGACGAAGACTGTTCGGGGAAGGGCGCGCCCTCCGGGTGATAGGCGGCCGATAATGTATGCGGGCCACTATCCTGCCCGGAACCGGGATTCACCGAGCTCTGGTTTATCTCGGTTTGGCCAGGCCTTGTCATCCTGAGTCCATGCACACCGAGCCCCGTGCCCGCAAGCCCCGTTCCAGCGCCGACCAATGCATTGGCGATATCGAGGCCGGACATCTGATCGCCATGCAAGGCCAGATCATAAGCGGATACTGCCATCATCGGCACACCAGTGCCGATGGCCGACCAATCAAGACCACGTGCGGCGCGATTAAGCCCTGCAGAACTTTTCATGTATCTAAACGATAGTTCGGCAAGCTCAGCCCCTGGCTTGACCGCGCCGATGCTGGCAAGGAAGGCTTGGCCTCTCGACACATCATCAAAGTATCTCGCCATGCCAATAGTACGCAGGCCACTCGATCCCATGGGCATTATGGTGGTAGCGACCGAAAGCGTATTCATCACCGATTGCTTGTCGTTCCACTCGCCACCATGCTGGATATGCTCCCATTGATGGTAGGCGGCTCGGCCACCGAGATAGGTGGCCCCGGCATACGTTATCCCCGCAAACACCGGGGAAAGCGGGTTGGGAATGATCATGCCTACCGAAGCCAGCCCGGTACCGATGCCGATGACCGGATCAATGGCTTTTTCGAGTACCGAGACATTGCTTGCCTGGACCACATCAAGCGCAATGGTCCCGTCATCATCGCGTGTTATGTTGAGGCCGGCCGGTACGACGAGCTTTCCGTCTTCACGGAATTTCTCATTGTTATCCTGGAAATCCTCGAGATCCTCGAAATGTTTCCCGGTTGCGTCGACATAACGGGTATCGCCATCTTCGTTCTTTACGGCAAACAATGCACTCGGCATTTGGCCTGCAGCAGCATCGACATAGATAATCGGGACGATCCGAACTTCGGCATTTTCGCCGCCGAGATCGTGGACCTCTTCGGTTACCTTATCGAGTGTCTCGCGTCCTTGCGTAGTCCCTTCATTCAGGTTAAGCGCATCGATAACTTGCGCTTCCAGTTCGTTAGCGCTGAGCGCCGTGAAATCCTCGGTATATTCGTTGCCTTCAATAAGTCCCTGGAAGCGTAACTGGTATTGACCATCCAGTGCCTCGGCTTCGTTATCGTCGAGATAGTTATATTGCAGGCTCGCTTCATGCTCGGCCGACTCAGAATCCGGAAGTAGCTTGATCGGCTGGGTTAGCCGATAATCATACATTTCTATGTTGGCATCCAGTTGCTGCCTGGACTGCTTAGCCGCTTCGCGCTGCTCTTCCGCCGTATCCAGAGCGATACTGGTCACCGCCAGTTCTGGATGAACCCAGCGCCACTCACCATCGATCTCTACCCTTACCGGTTCGCCGCTTTCAGTAAGTGCATCCAATCCCTGCTGCTCATATGCATCCTTGACCTCTGGAGAAACTTCGATTTGTTGATCACCGATGGTGATCGACTCGGTCTGATCAATGCCCTGAGGCGCCTCGACGGTCCCCGGGCCATGCCGTTCGAATAACTCGTTATACTCATCCTCGAGCTCACCGATACTGGTGTCGAGATCCTCGATCTGAACGTCGAGCTGCTCTTTCAGAAATTCATTGAGCTCCCTGCCAGCAACCAGCTCTTGCCTTTGGGCACTACTAAGGCCATCCGCACCGCACAGATTTGGATCCGAGCCAGTGGCAAGCTCATGCCACTGCTTGTTGAGCTCGAGATTGCGATTTTCTTCCCACCAGGCTGTCACCTCACTGGGAGAAATCGTGAGCTGCTGCTCCGTGGTTCCGTCCTCGAAATGGTTGACGACCCAAAGCTGCCCCTCTCGCTCGACGACTTCCTGACCGGTAAACTCACCCAAATAGTCGCCACCGATGGTGCTGTGCTTTTTACCCTCTTCGAACAGAAATTCATTCCGAGCGTTATAGTCATCAAGCAGCTGTTCCTCCAAACCCAAGCCTTGGAGCGTGAGCTGGCCCACTTCACCCTTGGCGACGTAGAAGTCGTAATAGGCTTGGGACGCTTCCAGTTGGCTCCCCGCATTGTCGTGAACTGCTTCGGCTTGTTCGAGCGCCGCTTCCAACTCAGTATGTTGCTTGGTGCCGGGCTCGGCGGCCTCGAGCTGCCGCTCAAGTTGGTTTACCGTGTAACCCGACAGCAAGTTATCGCCTTTACTGCTATGCAACGCGGCCTCATAAAATAGTGCATCGACTTGAGCCTGGGCCGCCTCGCCTTTTTCGACTTCCTCCTGGTAGTTGTAATCGCTGTCGGGATCAGTGAGCACCGGAGTCGTGCCATCCGGATAAAACGGCATCTCTTCCTGCTCGGTAATAGCCTCATCTAGCAGTTCCTGAGCCTGCTCGTATTCACCCTTTGCTTCGCTGGCATCCTCAAGCTGGGTATTTGCGCCCTCCAGGCGCGCCTGAGCATCCTCGAGCGACCCGTCCGCTTCAGGACGTTTCCATTGCAGGCCATGAGGCGCTAGTGCCTCGTCGAGGGTGGCACCGGCATTGCCCAAGGCTTCAGCATAATCAGGATCAAGAGCATAAACATCCAGTTGCGCCTGGCTCTGCTGGAGGATCGCCTGCGCTTCGACCAGTTCGGCAAGCGCGGTATTCTCAGCGGCAATGGCTTGGGCAACTTCAGGGTCCATCCAAACCCCGTTAATCGGCACCCAGTCTCCACCCGAGGGAGCCTGCCCAGGTGGCGGGTCTCCATAAGGATCTTCGTAGGTCACATTGGTACTAGGCGGGACCCCCTGGTCACTAGCCTTTGGGGATTCTCCTTGTAGATTCTGAGCAGCCTCTCTCAACTCCGAAAGGCTTTCCCCCGCCAGCATACCTTCCACTACCGTCTGGATGATCTCGGCTTCCTTGGCCTCCTGTGGATCGCTACTCTGAGGATTGGTCTCCAGCATGGTCACGACAAGTGATTCAAGCGGCGTGCCTCGCTCGATCTCTACCTCCGTGCCCTTTTCGTTATCCCGCAGGGTCAGGTCGCCATCCGGCGGCGTAGTCAGCGTATAGCCGTTGTGAGTGATCGTGACCGTCTTTTCCCCATCGGCATCCTCGGTCGTTGTGGTTTCGCGGCCATTCGCTTCGGTGACGGTCTCGGTATGCCTGTCGTCGTTGCCATATTCGACCGTGCGAACCTCAACACCATTGGGGTCGATATAATGGGAAGTGGTAATGTTCGACTTTAACGTGAAGCTATAGCCGGCTATCTCCTGTCCGCTCTGTGCATCTAGAATACGATTCGAGTGATGGTTGAGTTCGTCCGAGTTCTGCACCAACGTGAACCCGGCCGCCTCCAACTGAGCCGCCACCTGCTCCTGGGTCACTCCACGTTCCTCGGCGATCTCAGCGATGCTTTTACCCTCCGAAACATCCTCGGCAATACCATCGATGCCTTCGCGGGTCGTCTCCTGGTTCTCCTCGAGCGTCGTTCGGGTACCTTCCTCATCGATTACGACCGTGATGACCTGGCCATCGGCATCGGTGGTTCTCTCAACCGTCACACCGCCGGGTAGCTCGGTTTTCTCGAGAATCGTGCCGTCACCCAGATCATCTTCGTAACGCGTCGTCGTGGCGCCGGTCTCGGGATTCTCTTCTGTTGTGACCTTGCGTCCTTGGCTGTCACGCAAGGGCGAAGTGGAGTAGTCTTCTCCATCCTCCACGGCTACTCGATAGGTATTCTCGACCTCGTCGTAGTGCACGGTCACCGTCTCGCCGGTTTCCGGATTGGTGATTTCCGTGGTGCGCTTGTCGTCGCTGACGCGTGTCGACTCCGAGACCTCGACTTCCATGCCACCTGCCTCGAGCTGATCGAGAACCTCCCGCCTGGTCAGCCCACGTTCTTCGGCAACAAGATCGATGCTATTGCCATCGGCGACGTCTTGAGCAATATCATCGGCCTCGATGAAATCGTCCCACGGCTCGACCGTTTCCTTGACGTCCTGAAACAATTTTTCGTCGTCGATCCTCAACGTGTTGCCATTCACGCTGACGTTGGGATTGTCGTCCAGCTTCAGGTCCGGGTTCATCAACTCCAGGCTTTCCAGCGTATAGCCATAGCCCTCGCCGATTTCCACGGTCGTGTCGTCGTGCTTGATCTCGTGGACGATGACGGGCTCGTCATTATTCGCCTCGGGCTGCGGCTCGGGCTCGGGTGGTGGCGGAGGGGGAGGTGGCGGTGGGGGCTCGATGTTCTGGGCGATTTTCAGAGCCACGGCAAAAGCCCCCCCGAGACGGTCGGTCTGGGACGAATACTCGCGGACAAAACGTTGGATATTGAACAGCTTCACCCAGTCGACCTCCTTATCCGTCACGGCCTCCATGGCCAGCGAGAACGCGACTCCGTATTATTCTGAAGGGCACGAGCAACGCGGGATTGCTATCAAACGCACGGCTCCAACGAGAGCTTGAGAAAACCCGCATATCTTGGTTTAGCAGCTTTCATTAAGATTTCAATAAATTTGTAATGAGCGTCTGCTTGTTTTCCTAAGCCTAATTCGAAGGGCCGATTACAGCCGGACTTCAACCCAGATCCGGCTCGGTACTCTTGTAGGAAGGCAAGCCTTGCACACACTGCCACCAATCGCCGAACGCCGGCACGTCGAACACAGCATTCGCGTCCGGTGTCAGGGCGATGTAGAAGCAGATGGGCGCCAGGAAGAAATCGGCCAGGCTGAGGCCGTCTCCGGCGATGAAAGGCGAGCCATCGCGAATCTTCATCAACTCGCCGAGTACGAGCTTCGAGCGCGCAATGCCCTCCTCGCGTGCCTGCTCGCCTACACCGCCCACCAGATCGGGAAACAGATGATAGGCAGCGACGGCGCCAATCAGGCAGCCATAGCCGTAGGCGTCGATCAAGCCGATGGCCATATCCATGCGAGCGCGATCCCGGGCATTGCCGGGAATGAACGAAGGGCCCGGAAGCACTGCATCGAGATAACGCGTGATGGCGCTGGTCTCGAGCAATCGCATGCCGTCGTGGTCGAGCACGGGAACCTTACCGAAGGGGTGACGTGCAAGGTGCTCCGGCTGGCGCGGCTCTCCGGCCAGCACATCGACGGGCACCTGGTCGTAGGTGGCGTTCTTTTCCGCAAGCAGCATGCGCACGGTGCGCACATAGGTACTGCCGTCGAATCCGTAGAGTACCGGCTTGTGCATGGTCATCTCCTCCTGAAGCAAGCCGTGAGCGATGTAATACGCTGGGATACTCCAGCGTAGTTACCCCGACATGGCGGCGCCAGGCGGGCATGAATCCACGCCATGGTTTTAGTGGTGAGATACGTTGCGGCGAAAAAAATCCCGGCGCCTTGCGGTGCCGGGATTTCTGATCTTGCAAGACAATCCACCCGTTACGGCTTCATGTCCTCGAAGAATTTCTTCACGCCGCTGAACCAGTGCTCTTTCTTCGGCGAGTGGCTGTTGCTATCGCCCAGGCTGTCCTGGAACTGGCGCAACAACTCCTTCTGGTGCTCGGTCAGGTTGACCGGGGTCTCCAGCGCGACCTTGCACAGCAGATCGCCAGGTGGGCCGCCGCGCACCGGCTTGACGCCCTTGCCGCGCAGCCGGAACAGCTTGCCGGTCTGCGTCTCGGGCGGAATCTTGAGCTTGACCCGGCCTTCCAGGGTCGGCACCTCTAGCTCGCCACCGAGCGCGGCATCGACGAAGTTGATCGGCACTTCGCAATGCAGGTGGCGGCCATCGCGCTCGAAGATCGAGTGCGCCTTGATCGCCACCTGAACGTAGAGATCGCCCGGTGGGCCGCCATTGGCACCCGCTTCGCCCTCGTTGTTGAGGCGAATGCGATCGCCGGTGTCGACGCCAGCGGGAATCTTCACCGATAGCGTGCGCGTCTCGCGCACACGGCCTTCGCCGTGACACTCGCGGCACGGCACCTTGATGACTTCGCCGCGGCCGTGACAGGTCGGGCAGGTCTGCTGCACGGCGAAGAAGCCCTGCTGCATGCGTACCTGGCCCATGCCCTGGCAGGTCGGGCAGGTATCCTTGCTGGAACCGGGCTCGGCGCCGTTGCCGTCGCAGTGGCCGCATTCCACATGGCGTGGCACGCGAATGTCGACCGACGTACCCGCCACGGCGTCCTCGAGATCGAGCTCGAGGTTGTAACGCAGGTCGGAGCCGCGCTGCGGGGCGTTGGGATTGCGCCGACCGCCGCCGGCACCGCCGAAGATGTCGCCGAAGACATCGCCGAAGATGTCGCTGAATCCGCCCGCACCGGCACCCGCGCCACCGAAGCCGCCGGCCTGGCCATCGACGCCGGCATGGCCGAACTGGTCGTAGGCCGCGCGCTTCTCGCCGTCGGTCAGGACTTCATAGGCTTCGGATACCTCGCGAAATTTAGCCGCCGAGGTTTCGTCATCCGGATTGCGGTCGGGATGGTATTTCTGGGCAAGCCGGCGATAGGCCTTCTTGATGTCCTTCTGGTCGGCCCCGCGCTCGACGCCCAGCACCTCGTAATAGTCACGCTTGGACATGGATCTGTCCGCCTCCGTGTCGAGTCCACGGAAACAGCAACGCGGGAGTCGTGTTACGCCCCCGCGCCGCCGCCGTCCGTGTCAGACGTCGTGGTTATTGCTTCTTCTGGTCGTCGTTGACTTCCTCGTACTCGGCGTCAACCACGTCGTCTTCCTGCTTGGTGTCGCTCTCGGCCTGTTCGCCGCCCTGGGCAGCGTCGGCCTGCTCGGCGTACATCTTCTGCGCCAGGCCACCGGATGCCTCGGTCAGGGCATCGAGCTTGGCCTGAATGGCTTCCTGATCGTCGCCCTGCAGCGCTTCCTCGAGTTCGCCGATGGCGCTCTCGATCTTCTCCTTGTCCTCGGCGGAGGCCTTGTCGCCCGCTTCGGAAAGGGTCTTGCGTGCGGCGTGAATCATGCCATCGGCCTGATTGCGCAGTTGCACCATTTCCTCGAACTTCTTGTCCTCGGCGGCATGCGCCTCGGCGTCCTGAACCATCTGCTCGATCTCTTCATCGCTCAGGCCACTGGAGGCCTTGATGATGATCGACTGTTCCTTGTTGGTGGCCTTGTCCTTAGCGGACACGTGCAGGATGCCGTTGGCATCGAGATCGAAGGCGACTTCGACCTGCGGCACGCCGCGCGGCGCCGGCGGAATGTCGGCGAGGTCGAAACGCCCCAGCGACTTGTTCTGCGCCGACTGCTTGCGCTCGCCCTGCAGCACGTGGATGGTCACGGCGGTCTGGTTGTCATCCGCGGTCGAGAAGGTCTGGGTCTTCTTGGTCGGGATGGTGGTGTTCTTCTCGATCAGCGGAGTCATCACGCCACCCAGCGTCTCGATGCCCAGGGTCAACGGAGTTACGTCGAGCAGCAGCACGTCCTTGACGTCGCCGCCCAACACGCCGCCCTGAATCGCCGCGCCGACGGCCACGGCCTCGTCCGGGTTGACGTCCTTACGGGCATCCTTGCCGAAGAACTCGGCAACCTTGGATTGCACCAGCGGCATGCGCGTCTGGCCACCGACCAGAATCACGTCGTCGATCTCGGAGTTGGACAGCCCGGCATCGGCCAGCGCGGTCTTGCACGGCCCCAGCGACTTCTTGACCAGATCTTCGACCAGCGATTCGAGCTTGGCACGGGTGATCTTGACGTTGAGGTGCTTGGGACCGGTGTTGTCGGCGGTGATATACGGCAGGTTGACCTCGGTCTGCTGCGCGCTGGACAGCTCGATCTTGGCCTTCTCGGCGGCTTCCTTGAGGCGCTGCATGGCCAGGTTGTCGCCGGAGAGGTCGATCCCGCTGTCGGCCTTGAACTGATCGACGAGGTAATTGATCAGCTTGAGATCGAAGTCTTCGCCGCCCAGGAAGGTGTCGCCATTGGTGGCCAGCACTTCGAACTGGGTCTCGCCGTCGACATCGGCCACCTCGATGATCGAGATATCGAAGGTACCGCCGCCCAGGTCATAGACGGCGATGGTCTTGTCGCCACGCGACTTGTCCATGCCGTAGGCCAGCGCGGCCGCGGTCGGCTCGTTGATGATGCGCTTGACCTCGAGACCGGCGATACGCCCGGCATCCTTGGTGGCCTGACGCTGGGAATCGTTGAAGTAGGCCGGCACGGTGATGACTGCCTCGGTGACGGTCTCACCCAGGTAGTCCTCGGCGGTCTTCTTCATCTTCTTCAGAATCTCGGCGCTGACCTGCGGCGGTGCCAGCTTCTTGCCATTGACCTGGACCCAGGCGTCGCCATTGTCGGCCTCGGTGATGGTGTAAGGCACCATCTTGATGTCCTTCTGCACGACATCGTCCTTGAAGCGACGACCGATCAGGCGCTTGATCGCATATAGTGTGTTGTTCGGGTTGGTCACCGCCTGGCGTTTGGCCGCCTGGCCAACCAGCGTTTCGCCGTCATCGGTGTAGGCGATGATCGACGGCGTGGTACGAGCGCCTTCGGCGTTCTCGATGACTTTCGGCTTGTCGCCGTCGAGCACGGCAACACAGGAGTTGGTCGTCCCCAGGTCAATACCGATGATGCGTCCCATGTGAATACCTCTAAGAATCGTTGCTAGTCTATACATTGCGGCTCGCGCCGCGTCTTTGTCGTCTATCTTGGGGCAGCGCCGCGCCTTTCAAGGGCTAGGTGCCCGGATGGTTCACGCCGCCTGACTGACCACCACCATGGCCGGGCGCACCAGGCGTCCGTTGAGCAGGTAGCCTTTCTGCATCACATCCATGACGGTGTTGGGCTCGAGCTCGGGATTGGGCACCATGGCCATGGCTTCGTGATACTGCGGGTCGAACGGTTCACCCTGCGGCTCGACCGCCTCGACGCCGAATTTGCCCAGGGTGTCGAGTTGCAGCTTGAGCGTCATCGATACCCCTTCGCGGTGCACCTCGCTGGCATCTTCGCCCATGGCATCCAACGCCTTCTCCAGGCTGTCGATCACCGGCAGTAGCTCCTTGACGAACTTCTCGAGGGCGAACTTGCGCGCCTTGTCGACGTCCTGCTCGGCGCGCCGGCGCACGTTCTGCACTTCGGCGGCGGCGCGCAGCGCCTGATCCTTGGCTTCGGCCACGGCCTGCTCGAGTTCTTCCACCCTGGCGGCCAGCACCTCGGCCTCGGGGTTGTCCAGATTCTCGGCATCCGCTTCGGCTTCCGCCATTTCGGCCGCATCGGCCTCGTCGAGCTGGCCTTCGATGGGCTCCTGCTGCGGCTCGGCGTCGTGCTCGGCGCGCTCCATCTCTTCCTCCAGCGGGGTCTGTGGCTCTTTGGCCATTGTCGCTCTCCTGAATCGTCGAACGGCCCACAGGCCGCGATGGTTGGCGGTTTGCACCCTATATGGGGATATCGCGAGCGATCTCAAGTCATGCGTTGACGCATGCCGTGCAAAGAGGATTGAAGAGTCGATGTCGACTACTGTATAAACACACAGAATGAAGAATGTCACCGCTCAAGGCCAAGCACATCTGGAGGTGGTCATGCTGGTACAGCTTGCGATTCGCGACTTCGCTATCGTCGATAGCCTCGACCTGGATCTGCATGGCGGCATGACCGCCATTACCGGCGAGACCGGGGCGGGCAAGTCGATCCTGCTCGGCGCACTCGCCCTGTGCCTGGGCGAGCGTGGCGATGCTGGCAGCGTGCGCCACGAAGCCAAGCGTGCCGATCTTAGCGCGCGCTTCGATATCGCCTCCTTGCCCACCGCCCGCGCCTGGCTGGAATCCCGCGAGCTGCCCAGCGACGATTGCCTGCTGCGCCGGGTGATTGCCGCCAACGGTCGCTCCAAGGCCTGGATCAACGGCCAGCCCTGCACGGTGAGCGACCTCAAGGCACTCGGCGAGCATTTGATCGAGATTCATGGCCAGCATGCCCACCAGGCGCTGCTGCGCGAGGATACCCACCTGCGCCTGCTCGACGATTTCGCCGGCCAGGGCCAGGCGATCGCCGAGCTGGGCGAAATGTTTCGCCACTGGCAAGGCTTGCGTCGGCGCCTCAAGCGCCTTGCCGACAGCGGCGACGAGATCCAGGCGCGCCGCCAGTTGTTGCGTTATCAAGTCGAGGAGCTCGACCAACTGGCGCTGGCCGACGGCGAACTCCAGTCGCTGGAGCAGGAACAGGAGGCGCTGGCGCACGCCGAGGAGACACTGCAAGAAACCCAATTCGCCGCCGATTGCTGCGATAGCGACGAAGGCGGCGCGCTCGGCCTGTTGCATCAGGCGCTGGCACGACTCGGCAATCTGCCGGGGGCAAACCATGGCCCGTTGGCCGAAGCGCGCGGCATGCTCGGCGAGGCGCAAATCCAGATCGAGGAAGCGGCGCGCGAGCTGCATCACTTCGCCGAGCACACCGAACTCGACCCCGAGCGCCTGGCCGAGGTCGAAGCACGCTTGGGCGAGGTGCACCGTATCGCCCGCAAGCATCACGTCATGCCCGAGGAACTGATCGACCTTCACGCCCGCCTGCGCGCAGAACTCGATTCGCTGGAGGGCGGCGAGAACGATCTCGAGGCGCTGACCGCCGAGGTGGAGTCCACGCGCGACGCTTATCGCTCATGCGCGCGATCCATCGGCGAGGCACGTCGCCAGGCAGCCGACGCCTTCGGCAAGGAAGTTCAGGATCAACTGGGCTTTCTGGCGATGGACAAGGCACGCTTCGAGGTCGAGGTCACGGGGCGCGACACACCGCAGGCCGATGGCATGGATGCGGTGCGCTTCTTGATCAGCGCCAACCCCGGTCAGCCGGCCCGGCCGCTGACCAAGGTCGCCTCGGGCGGCGAACTGTCGCGCATCAGCCTGGCGATCCAGGTCGTCGCCGCCAGCCATAGCACCATCGCCACGCTGGTCTTCGACGAAGTGGACGTCGGCGTTTCCGGCGCCACGGCGGAGATCGTCGGCCAGTTATTGCGGCGCCTTGGACAGTCCGGTCAGGTGATGACCGTGACCCACCTGCCACAAGTGGCAGCCCAGGCCCACCAGCATCTGCATATCGCAAAGCAGGCCGAGGAAGACGTGACCTTGACGCAGATGGCGTTGCTCGACGAAGCCGGGCGCGTACGCGAGTTGGCACGCATGCTGGGCGGCGTGCATCTATCCAACCGTACGCTGGCACATGCCCGCGAGATGCTTAGCGCCAGCCAAGGCGCGCACCACTAGACTTTCATTCGCCACAAGCGACATCGCAAACGACGACGCCGGCCCGAGTTGAACCGGGCCGGCGTCATGGATTCGGTCAGCAGAGCGCGTTATTTCTTGATGCCTTCCTGGCGGGTCGCCTTGGAGCCTCTGGGACGAACATAGAGCACCAATGCGTGGTCGACGAGCTCATAACCGTGCTCCTCGGCAATCTCCTGCTGACGGTGCTCGATGGTCGAATCGAAGAACTCAGTGATCTCGCCGCTCTCCAGACACACCATATGGTCGTGATGCTCTTCTTGGGACATCTCGAACACAGCATGCCCGCCATCGAAATTGTGGCGGATCACCAACCCGGCGGACTCAAATTGAGTCAGCACACGGTAAACGGTCGCAAGCCCAACGTCTTCGCCGGCATCCAGCAAGGCCTTGTAGACATCCTCGGCACTCAGGTGATGCTGACCGGTGGCGTTCTCGAGGATTTGCAGTATCTTGACGCGAGGCAGTGTGACTTTCAGTCCCGCCCTGCGTAGTTCATGGTTCTGATCGGCCATGGTTGCTCTTCGCAGTATCGTGTTAGGTCGGTTATGATCGACCAAAGCAACGATAGTGAAGAACGGGACCAAATGCAAAACCTGATCAAAACAGTCACCTTTTCGCTCGCCCTGACACTCGTCTCCGGCTGCAGCTATTTCGGCGTCTACAAGCGCGATCTACCCCAAGGCAACCTGATCAAGCCGGAGATGGTCGCTCAGCTCGAAACCGGCATGACCCGCGAGCAGGTCGAATACGTGATGGGCAGCCCGTTGCTTCAGGCGCCCTTCAATCCAAACCAATGGGATTATGTCTTCTATCTCGATGAAGCCTATGGCGGTGAGGTCTACAAGCGCCTGACCCTGACCTTTGCCAACGACAGGCTAGCCGATATCCAGACCTCGGGCGATATCGACGCCGATATCGAGCTCGAGACCGACGCGCAGATCGGCCCGACGCCTCAGGTCGAGCCGCTGCCCGGCAATCTTCTCGATACCACGCCACGGCGCGGACCCGATACGCCACGCTAATAGCGCATCGAGCGCGGCGCTACGGGTTTAGTCACGCGATCTTCTGGCGGCACGTTCGATCCGCGCCTGCTTGGGGTCGATGCGCAACGGCCGATAGACTTCGACCCGATCGCCCGTGCGCAGCACGTGGCGCTCGGGGGCAGGCAGGCGCTTGCCGAAGATGCCCAGTTCGGCGTCTTCGAAGCTTGCGGCGGGAAGTTCGGGAAAATGCTCATCGAGGCGCGCCTGGCGCACCGCCTGGCGCGCGGTGGTCCCCGGCGGGACCGCCAGGGTGACGATCTTCTGACGCTCGGGCAGCGCAAAGGCGACTTCGATCGTCAGTTCGGGGGGAACTTGCTCATCGCGGCCCATGGCTAGCGCCCATAAACCTCGTCGGCCCGCTTCGAGAAGGAACTCACCAGCTGCCCCGCCACCTGGCTGAACAACCTGCCGAAGGCCATGCCCAGCAGGCGATTGGAGAACTCGAAGTTCATTTCCAGGCTGACCTTGCAGGTCGTCTCGCCCATCGGCGTGAACAGCCACTGCCCCTGCAAGCGCTTGAACGGGCCACTGACCAGCGACAACTCGATGCGATCCGGCGCGTAAAGCTCGTTGCGAGTGGTGAAGCTCTGCTCGACACCGGCCTTGGCCAACGTCAACTCGCCCACCAAATGATGCTCATCGTATTCCAGTAGTCGCGCCCGCCGACATCCCGGCAGAAATTCGGGGTAACGCTCGAAATCGTTGACTAGGTCGAACATGGCTTGATTGGTATGCCGCACCAGGGCGGACCGATTAACCGTCGGCATTGACTCTCCGCTGACTTCACTGGGCTAGGGGCGTATCATGGCGGGTTATTCGCCAACGCCTTGAATGGTATCACGCCTCACCCCATATCGGCGTGCTAGCGACACGGCAGTATAAAGATACGAGGATTCATGGCTACGAAAAAAGCCAACAAGGCAGGCGGTGGCGTCATCGCCCAGAACAAGAAGGCGCGCTTCGAATACCACATCGAAGAAACCTTCGAAGCCGGACTGGCCCTGGCGGGCTGGGAGGTAAAAAGCCTGCGTGCCGGCAAGGCCCAGCTCACCGATACGTACATCCTGATCAAGCAGGGCGAGGCGTGGCTGCTGGGCAGTCATATCATTCCCCTGCAGACCGCCAGCACCCATGTGGTGGCCGACCCCACGCGCACGCGCAAACTGCTGCTGCATCGCAAGGAAATCGCCAAGATCTTCTCGCGCACCCAGGACAAGGGCCACACTTGCGTGCCGCTCAAGCTCTACTGGCAGAAAAACCTGATCAAGTGCGAACTGGCGCTGGTCAGCGGCAAGAAACAACACGACAAGCGCGCCACCGAGAAGAACCGCGACTGGGAACGCCAGAAAGGGCGCATCATGCGCGATCAGAACAAGGCTTGAACTAGCGCCCGCCAGGCCTTATCTGGTATTCTGAACGCGTTTTACGGGGGCGACATGGCTTCGACGCCGGTGACAACCTCCTAGGTGCATGCCGAGAGCGTGATGTATCTCGTAAATCCAACATCACGACTAAATAGTCGCAAACGACGACAACTACGCTCAGGGCGCTCTGGCAGCTTAAACGCTGTTAGCAGTTAGCCTGGCCCCAAAGCGATGTGCCCATTCATCGCGGCGGGGATATGAGCGAAAGCTGATGGGATCGCGGTTGGCGGCGTCCTCACGTCAATCGCTAAACCTTCGAGGAATCGCGCTGCTGGATCCTGCCCGTTGGAGCCAGTAGCGTTAGATCAAAAAACGGACCTAAGCATGTAGAGCCGAAGAGCGAGTATCGGCGGACGGGGGTTCAATTCCCCCCGCCTCCACCAACAAGCGACTTCAGGTGTTACGCATATTTCCTGATATCGCACTGAAAAGGGCCTCACGGCCCTTTTTTGTGTTCTTGCGTTTCCCGGCGGCCTCGCCTGCCACCTTGGCGTCAGCCCGCTCGCGCCCCCAGCATGTAACGTACGACCTGAGCGGCCTGCGCATAGACCGGCACGCTTACGCTCTCGTATTCCTTGTGCAAGCATCTCGGGCAAGGCGGCTTCGTTGCCGAGGCTATCTCCACATAGACCATCGTCTGACAATGGCGGCAAACATACAGCGCCCGATTCTTTTCAGACATCTCACCACCTCATCGAAATGGAAGTCCCTTTCCCAGCAGTCGTCACTGCGTCCAGTCGATAGCTTGTCACTCGCTTTATCTAATCGTCCACATGAAAAAAACCAGCCGTACGAATGACCCGCGAACCCATTTTCTCCCGCCAGAATCGTCTTACATCTCGCCTCGGCTGGTTCATGCTGCCTTGCGATATGTGCCACACTGCCTAGCTGTGCGCCCCAACCAGCAAGGAGTCAGGCATGCTCAAGCAGACGATCACGTTACGCGAAGTGCCGGATCCCAAGGACACGTCCCGCTCCCAGTTCGAGGTTTACGATAGCGATACGGGAACCTCGCTCGGCATTTATGATAGTCGAGAAGCCGCACAAGCCGAGGTGGAGAGCATGAATCGCTCCGACGTCGAAGGCCTGAACGAGAGAAATCGCAAGCAGGACGCCGATCCCGCCGACGGCTGAGCGCCACTTCTCTAGCCGAACACCATTCGCCCGACGGCCTCCAGCATGCCCATCGCTCTCCCTGCAAGCCGGGCAGCGTTAGCATGGTGGAGTTATAGCTATCCAGAAGTGCCAGTTATGTACAATCCGTGTACAAGCAAACTTTCATCATCGCGCATAAAACGTCAAACTATGCTGCGTATCGATAGGCTCGATGCATGAAAACGTGATGAATATCCGCCTAGTGGCTGAAGATCACGCTATGTTATCGGGTGCTATCCTGAATCGACTCGGCAACGGCGGGAGTCCCGCTCGCCACAACAGGGAGGTCGTAGAGTGCTGACATCGCGCCTGAATACCTGGTTGGGCTACTGGCTTGCGATCATGTTGATGACGATCGCGCTACCGGTGTTCGCCCAGCAGGGTGAAACCCCACCAGAGGATACCGCCGATGGGGCGCCAGCCTACTCCACGCTGGCGGACCTGCTCGAGGATGACCAGGCACGCCAGCGTTTGATCGAGGAACTACGTAGCCTGGCCGCCCCCCAGGAAGGCGAACTCGGCCTGGCCGGTGAAGAAACACCGGCGACCATCGCCGAGCAAGCTCCTAGCGGCCAGAGTGCCGAGCAGGTATCCCTGGCGCGTCGCCTCGCCGCGGCCACCAGCAACATCGCCGGCAATATCGGCGGCCAATTCACCAATCTGATGAGCGTGCTAGGCGCGCTGGTCGCTCCCGATGAAGCCACCGAGGGTGACACTGCAACGGGCCCTGAGTTCGACATGACCGCCTTCACCAGCGCCGCCATCGAGCTAGCGCTGATCATCGTCGCCACCTTCGTCGCCTTCTTCATATTGCGCCGCCTGGCCCGCCCCTTGTTCACCCGCCTCAGTCACTGGTCGATGCATGGCGACAGCCGCAGTGCGTTGCTACGGGTCATTGTTGCCGTGGCGCTGGCCGCGGCGGTGGATGTCGCCGTCGTTGCCTTGGCCTATATCGGCGGCAACCTGCTCGCGACCTTCGCCGTCGGGGGTAGCGGCGAGCTGCCTGCCTACACGGCATTGTTCTTGAACGCCTTCCTGATCGTCGAGCTGTTCAAGGCGGCGATTCGCATGCTCTTCTCGTCAGGCTACGAGGGCCTGCGCCTGCTACCGATCAGTGCCGACGAAGCGGCTTCCTGGAACCGCTGGCTAGCCAGCCTGTCCGGCTTCGTCGGCTATGGCATGCTGGTGTTGGTGCCCATCGTCAACTTCAACGTATCACCGGCCCTCGGCCAAGCCACGGGCTTTGTCGTCATGCTACTGGCGTTCATCTACGCCACCACCTTCGTACTCAAGAATCGCCTCAAGCTGCGCGGTGCCCTGGAAGCCAGGGCGGCCAATGCCAGCATGAGCGCCTCGCGCATGGCGCTGGTACTGCTTGGCAAATGCTGGCATCTACTGGCCATCGCCTACTTTCTGCTGGTGCTGGTGCTCGGCGTCACGCGCCCTGAGGAAGCACTGCCCTATGTGATGCTGGCAACCTTGCAAACGCTGATCATCATCGGCGTCGGGCTGCTGATCTCCGGCGTGCTGACGCAGGTCATCGGCAAGCGCATTCGGCTATCCGACGACCTGCGACGCAAGCTGCCCAAGCTCGAAACACGCCTCAATTCGTACATTCCCACCTTCCTGAAGGTGATTCGCGCGATCATCCTGATCGCCGTGGTCATGTTGGTGTTGAACGCCTGGGGGGCCTTCGACCTGGCCGCCTGGTACGCCACCGAAGCCGGTAGCGCCACGGTCGGCAAGCTGATCGATGTACTGGTGATCCTGATCGTCGCCGCCGCGCTGTGGATCGCCCTGGCCAGCCTTATCGAGCACCGCCTCAGTCCGGAAACCGGCATCGGCGAACCCAGCGCACGCACCAAGACCCTGCTCAGCCTGTTCCGCAATGCACTGGCCATCGCCCTGATCACCATCACGGCGATGATCGTGCTGGCCGAGATCGGCGTCAATATCGGCCCATTGATCGCCGGTGCCGGGGTGCTGGGCCTGGCGATCGGTTTCGGCGCCCAGAAAATGGTTCAGGACATTATCACTGGCGTATTCATACAGGTTGAAAACGCCATGAATACCGGCGACGTGGTCACCCTGGCTGGTATTACCGGCACGGCGGAGCGCTTGAGCATTCGCTCGGTGGGCATCCGCGACCTGGCGGGCACCTACCACATCATCCCGTTCTCCAGCGTGGATACCGTCTCCAACTACATGCGCGGCTTCGGTAATCACGTCGGCGAATATGGCATTTCCTACCGCGAGAATATCGACGAAGCCATCGCCCAGCTCGAACTGGCCTTCGAGGAGCTCAAGGCCAGCGAGGAGCATGGCCACAAGTTACTGGAGCCGCTCAGCGTGGCCGGCGTGATTGCACTCGCCGACAACTCGGTCAATATCCGCGTGATCCTCAAGACCACGCCGGGCGATCAATGGGGCGTGGGTCGAGCCTACAATCGCCTGGTCAAGATGTACTTCGAGGCCGCCGGGATCGAGATTCCGTTCCCGCATACCACGCTGTACTTTGGCCAGGACAAGACCGGCTCCGCGCCGCCCGCCAACCTGCGCATCATGCAACAGGACTTCACCATCGACGGCAGCCCGGCGGGTCAGCCGAAGCCCCGGGACATCGAGCCACCCGAGGCGCTGGACCCGCACGACGATACCGCGATACCCAAGGCGCATACCCAGCCTGACAGCGATGAGGTTGACGAACGTTAAGCATCACCGGCGCCGTCCACGACAGCGCCATTCCAACAAGTCAGCCATTCTTGGCAACAAGAGGGGCTAACAAAGCAAAGGGGCTGCCATCTCGGCAGCCCCTTTCGCATCAGCGCGGTCCTTTTCTCGACCTACTGCGTGCTCACCAGCATGATCGCGCACATCACCGATGTTACCCACATGGCCGGTTTGATCTCGGCCAAGCGACCGGTACACAGCTTGACCAATACGAAGCTCAGGAAGCCGAAGGCGATACCCAGGGTGATCGAGTAGGTCAGCGGCATCAGGATGATCGCCAGAAAAGCCGGAAACGCCTGACTCAGGTCGCTCCAGTCGATACGTCCGACCGGCGCCATCATGAACAGCCCGACCAGCACCAGCGCCGGCGCCGTGGCGATGCCCGGCACCAGCGACAACAACGGCGACAGAAACAGGAACGGCAGGAACAGTAGCCCGATCACCACCGCCACCAGCCCCGTGCGCCCACCCTGGGCGACCCCGGCACCGGACTCGATGAAGGTCTGGGCGGCACTGGTGCCCAACGGCGCGGCGATCATCGAGGCGAAGGCATCGACGGTCATCGAACGCTTGAGATTGCGCGGGCTGCCGTCTTCGTCCTTGAGATCCGCCGCTTCCGCCAGGCCGAGGAAGCACGACAGCGAGTCGAAGAAGTTGGTGAACAGCATGACGAAGATGAACGGCAGATAGGCGACCTTCAGCGCTCCCCAGACGTCGATCTGCATGACCGCGCTGAAATCGGGCCAGGCCGCCAGGCCGCTCCACTGTACGATCACCTCATCGCCCCACAGCCGCCCCATGGGTAGCGCCAGCAGCGTGGTCAGGGCGATACCCATGATCAGCGCCCCCTTCATGCGCAGGATGGAGAAGACCGCCGTCGCCGTCAGGCCGATGAAGAACGTCACCAGTGCCGGATCGATCGTGCCCAACGACACCAGCGTGGCCGGATTGGCGACGACGAAGCCGGCGTTCTTGAAGCCGATGAAGGTGATGAACAAGCCGATGCCACAGGTGATAGCGAAGCGCAGCGAGTCGGGGATCGCCTCGATGATCGCCTTGCGTACGTTGAGCACCGCCAACACGGCGAACAGCACGCCGGACCAGAACACACAGCCCAGGGCGGTCTGCCAGGGCAGGCCGGCGCCCTGTACCAGGGTGTAGGTGAACAGCGCATTCATGCCCATGCCCGGCGCGACGAGGATCGGGTTACGGGCGTATAGGCCCATCGCCAGGCTGCTCATGAAACTGATCAGCACGGTGGCCGACAGGGCCGCCGAGAAAGGAATGCCGGCGTCGCTCAGGATGGCCGGGTTGACCACGATGATGTACATGCCGGCGAGGAAGGTCGCCACCCCGGCGAGTATTTCGGTGCGCATCGTCGAGCCGCGCCGACGCACGCCGAAGTAACGGCTTAGCCAGGATTCGTCACGTTCGGCAGTCGTGGACGCATCAAAGCGCTCCGTGGAGGTCTGTTCCATGGTGTTGTCCCATTGTTGTTGTCGGGCAGTTGCAAATCTCAACCCACAGAGTATGCAAAAATTGACCGATTGGACAACCTATTGGGCACATTGATGTATACAAAAGATGGAAAAACTGGATATCGACTTGTCCGCCAATAAAAAAGGGCACCCCACAGGGCGCCCAGGAGAGCAAAAGAATAGTGGGTGTTAGAGGTTGCGATCGCTGGGTTGCGGCAGCGCTGGCAGCGATTTGTCGAGTAGTTCCACGCTCTGACGGTAATAGAGCTGGCTCTTGTTATGCTCGCCGAGGTTGGCGAACAACCGCGCCAGTTCAGCGCAGACCACGCCGCTAGGCCGCTGGCGCTGACTGGCCTCGAAGTACTCCTGCGCCTTGCCCCAATAAGCGTTGCGTAGCGACAAACGACCCAGTGTCAGCAATAGATCGGGGTCGTTGGGGCGTTCCTGCAGCCACTTTTCGGCGTAAGCCAGCTGGCGGCCGGCATCGACATTGAGCAACCCATAGCGCAACACCAGCCGGGTGTCCCAGCGCTCCTTGAGCGAGTGGCGCAGCAGGCGCTCGGCGATGCCTTCCTCGCCACCGCGCACCAGCGATTCGGTGTACAGGCCCACCAGTTCGACATCGCCGCGCAGATGATCGGGCATGTCCGCCCATAAGTTACGCACGCGCTCGACGTCGTCCGGGTTGCGTGCCGCCTGCACGATCAGCTCACGGTAGGCGCGCTGCTCCAGTTCGTGACGCTCTTCCTCGGTGACCAGTTGCTGCTTGGCCAGCCGTGGCATCAGCCGGCGCAGGCCGTCCCAGTCGTTGACGCTAAGGTAGGCCTGCTTGAGCAGCTTGAGTACCTGGGGATGTTCCGGCAATTGCTTTTCGAGCCGCGTCAGGGTGGCCAATGCCTCCTCGAACTGCTGGCGGTCGAGCATCAACTGAGCCTGCACCATGCCCACCGCGGTATCGGAACCCTCGGTGCTGAGATGCGCGCGGCGCAACAGAGTATCGGCCTGATCGTAGCGGCCCTGGTAATGTGCCGCCAGCGCTGCCGAGAGGTAATTGACCAGCGGCGTGCTGGAATCGTCGGCGGCCTTGGTCAGGGCCTTCTCGGCACGCTTCCAGCGACCCTCGGCCAGCGCTACCAGCCCACGCACCGTGCGCCGCATGGCGTTACGGTTACGCGTGCGGCTATTCCATACCTTCAGTCGGCTGACCGGGCGCCGCATGCGCAGCAACAAGCGCAGCACGAAATGCACCACCATGAACAGGGCCAGCAGGAGTATCAGGCCGAACCAGAACGAGGTCTGGTACGAGGTGTCGCCGACGCGCACCAACCAGTAGCCGGGCAGCGATTGCATCAGTTGGCCGAATAGCGCGCCGATGGCCAGCCCGAAAACGACGATGAGGATGAGTTTTCTCATGCGTCAGCGCTCCCGGCGTCGCGCCGCCGCTCCATGAAGTCACGCAGCGCCTGCAGCGAGCCGCTGATATCCGGCAACTCGGGGCGAATGGTCTTGTCGGCCAGCGTTCTCAACTGTTCGAGCGACTCGGCAACGCCCTGGTTGTCGGTATCGTAGTAATCCTCGATCAGGGTGACGGCCTTCTCCAGGCTGGCCCGATAGAGCTGGGGATTCGCATTGAGCAGCGCCAACTGTGCCTGTTCGAGTTGCAGCCGCACATTCTGGCGCAGATAGGCTTCCTGCTCCGGCGTCAACAGCGCTTCCAGCGCCTGATCGTGCTTGCGCACCACCACCAGGTCCTTGAGCTCCTGGCCGAAGCGCGTCAGTTGGTCGCGCCAGCCGCCACTGACCGGCGAGGTATCGCCACCCTTGGCGGCAATTTGCTTGACGTCCTGCTCGAGCGGCAATTGCGCCAGTTGCTCCTGCTGGGCCATGAGTGTCAGATACAGCCCGGTGCTATCCACTCGCGGCACCGACGCCAGCGCCGCCAGTTCGGATTGAATGGCGCGGCGCACCGGGGTCAGCGCCGGGTTGTCGGCTTGCGCCAGGCGTTCATCGGCGCTGCGCAGCAGCGCCTCGGCGCCCTCCACGTCGCGCTCGAGCTGTAGGCGCTGATTGGCCAGGCGCAGCAGGTATTCGACCTCGGCGTAGATCCAGTCGCTGGGGTCGGCCTGCTGCTCGCTGGCGAGCTTGGCAAGCACCTTGTCGAGGGTCTGGTTGACGCTTTCGCGGTATTGCTGCAACTCATCGCGCATGCCTTGCAGCGCCTGCTCACGCTGCCGGTCGCGCTGGTCGAGTTGCGATTCGATCTCGGCGATGGCACTGGCATTGCTCTCGACCTGCGCCAGGCGTTGGCGCTGGTCGGCCAGCATCTGCCAGCCCCACCAGCCGCCGATCAGCACCACCAGCGCCAGCAGTACGACCAGCACCAGGGCAATCTTGCCGGCCTTGCCACCGTCGCCTTGGCCACCACGCGTCGTACTGGTGCCAGCGCTTGCCGCGCCACTCCCGCTCGTTACACCGGGTGTAGTCGTTGACGACTTGGCGCTACCTGACGCGGCAGAGGGCGTCTTATCCTGCCGCTTATCACCCTGAGCCTTTTTACCTTGCGCATCGTCCTTGCCCTGGGCGCTGTCACGCTTGGCCGCGCTGCGTGGCGCCTCGGGCTGAGTCGTTGACTTGCTCGCACTCGCTGACTCACCGCCCGGCGCCGCCTCGCCCTTGCTCGCCGGCCTGTCGGCGTTGCCGTCGGTGGATTTAGCGCTGTCTTCCTCGCCTTTGGCGCCCGGCGCTGCGCGCTTGTCGCTATCCGCCGCTTTCTGGCCAGCGCGGTGCGACGCGGCATCCTGGTCCGTCGAACGGGACTCGTCGTCCGTCGTCGAAGCCTGCGACGCATCGGTCGGGGCGTCGCTTTTGCCCGCGCCGGATGGCGCGCGCGGCTCGTCCTGATCGTGTTCTTGCTTGCTCATCTGTCGCTAGCCCTTTTCAAGATCGTCATGATCGGCGCCATTGAGGTCACAAACATCGGCCACTACCGCCGCCAGGGCAGGCGGTGTGGCGCCTTGTGCTACCAGAGGGCGCAAGTAGCCCAGGGTTTGGGCCAGTGTAGCCAAACGCTGGCTTGAAACGATTAGCGGTTGGTTCAACGCCGCCTTGGAGCACCATCCTGCCAGATGTTCGAGCAGTTCGCCGCTAGTCACCACCAGCGCGGAAAAATTTCCGTCCGCCAGATGAGCCGCTGGCATACCTGTCGGCGACAGCAGTTTGCGCCGATAAATCGCCAGGCGCGTCAACCGCGCGCCTCGATGCTCCAGGCTTTCGGCCAGCAGGGCGCGTCCGCCTTCACCCGCCACCAATAATACACGCTGCTCATCGAGGCGTTGCAGCGAAGCCAAGCGTAGCAGTGCCTCGCTGGTATCGCCGTGGCTGGCCGGTGGCAGATGCACGCGCACGCCCAGTCTATCGTGCAATACCTGCGCCGTGCCCACGCCGACGGCGTAAAAATGCGGCGCCAGCGGCAATTGTGGCCAGTAGTTTTCGAGCCCTGCGGCCAGGCACTCGGCGGCGAATGGGCTGACCACCACGACCCGCTGATAACGATCGAAATCGAGCCACGCCTGGCGCGTTGCCGGCGTTTCCGGCAAGACTTCGAGTCGCATCGCCTCGAGCGTCACGACATCGGCACCCAGCGCTTCGAGCGCTTCACGCAACGGCCCGGCACGCTCGCCCGGCCGGGTGATCAACACCCTGGGGCGCTCGTCCATCAGACGTCGCCGTAGACCTGCGCCAGAATCTCGCCGGCACCCTGATCGAGCAGCTCCTCGGCGACGCGCACCCCCAACGATTCGGGCTCGCTGGCCGCGCCGCGCCCCTGGGCACGCAGCACCTGCGAGCCATCGGGGTTGCCCACCAGGCCGCGCAGCCACAGCGTGCGTCCGTCATCTTCAAGCAGTGCATGGCCTGCGATGGGCACCTGGCAGCCCCCCTCCAGACGCGTGTTCATGGCGCGCTCGGCGCGCACCCGGGTGGCCGTCTCGGCGTGATCGAGCGGCGCCAGCAACTCGAGCAACGCCGGATCGTCGGTACGGCATTCGATGCCCAGCGCGCCCTGGCCACAGGCCGGCAGGCTGATCTCCGGCGGCAGTTCCATGGTAATCCGCTCGCCGAGCCCCAGGCGACGCAGCCCCGAGGTGGCGAGGATGATCGCCTCGAACTCGCCGGCATCGAGCTTGCCCAGCCGTGTCTGCACGTTGCCGCGCAGGTTGAGTATCTGTAGGTCCGGGCGCGCCTCGCTGATTTGCAGACCGCGGCGCAGACTCGATGTGCCCACCCGAGCGCCTTCGGGCAGCGCATCGAGGCCGGCATAGTCGTTGGAGACGAAGGCATCGGTGGCTTCGGCGCCTTCGAGAATCACCGACAGCCCCAGGGCCTCGGGAAAATGCATGGGCACGTCTTTCATCGAGTGCACGGCGATATCCGCGCGGCCATCGAGCATCGCCTCTTCGAGCTCCTTGACGAACAGCCCCTTGCCGCCGACCTTGGCCAGCGGCGTGTCGAGAATCTTGTCGCCACGGGTGGCCATTGCCACCAGTTCCACCGTAAGCCCGGGGTGCAGCGCCATCAGTCGGTCGCGCACGTGTTCGGCCTGCCACAGGGCGAGCAGGCTCTTGCGAGTGGCGATGCGCAGGGTATGAATGGCGGGCACGTGATTCTCCCAGTGATGGAGTGGGCGGGTTGGCACCATCATAAAGCAGTCGCCGGGCCAGGAAAAATCGCCGCCGTGCACGCATCGATCGGTTCAAGCCGGCCTCGCCCGTGGCGCCGACTCTGGTACACTCCATGACAACCCTTTAAACGTTACGATGCAGGACGCCTTCGCCCGATGAGCCAGCAGACCAACCAGTCCTGGGGAGGCCGCTTCAGCGAGCCCACCGACGCCTTCGTCGAGAAGTTCACCGCCTCGGTGGATTTCGACCGCCGCCTTTATCATCACGATATCCGCGGCTCGATCGCCCACGCCACCATGCTCGAGCGCATCGGCGTGTTGAGCGCCGAGGAGCGCGACGCCATCGTCACCGGCCTCGCCGAAGTCGAGCGCGAGATCGAAGCCGGCCAGTTTCCGTGGTCGGTCAAGCTCGAAGACGTGCACATGAACATCGAGGCGCGGCTGACCGAGAAGATCGGCATCACCGGCAAGAAACTGCACACCGGGCGCTCGCGCAACGACCAGGTGGCCACCGACATCCGCCTCTATCTGCGCGACGAGATCGATGTCGTCGATGCCGAACTCGCGCGCCTGCGCAGCGGCATGATCGAGCTGGCCGCCAACGAGGCCGATACCATCATGCCCGGCTTCACGCACCTGCAGACCGCTCAGCCGGTCACCTTCGGTCATCACCTGCTGGCCTGGCAGGAGATGCTCGCCCGCGATCACGAACGCCTGCGCGACTGCCGCAAGCGGGTCAACGTGATGCCGCTGGGTGCCGCCGCCTTGGCCGGCACCACCTATCCCATCGATCGCCACGTCACCGCTGAGCTGCTGGGTTTCGAGCGCCCCGCCGAGAACTCGCTGGACGCGGTCAGCGATCGCGATTTCGCCATCGAGTTCGTCGCCTTCGCCAGCCTGCTTGCGATGCACCTGTCGCGCATGAGCGAGGAACTGGTACTGTGGACCAGCGCCCAGTTCGACTTCATCGACCTGCCCGATCGTTTCTGCACCGGCTCGTCGATCATGCCGCAGAAGAAGAATCCCGACGTGCCCGAGCTGGTGCGCGGCAAGTCCGGGCGTGTCTATGGCCACCTGATGTCCCTGCTGACGCTGATGAAATCGCAGCCGCTGGCCTACAACAAGGACAACCAGGAAGACAAGGAGCCATTGTTCGACACCCTCGACACCGTCAAGGGCTGCCTCAAGGCCTTCGCCGACATGGTGCCGGCGATCGAGGCCAAGGCCGACAACATGCGTGAAGCCGCGCGACGCGGTTTCTCCACCGCCACCGATCTGGCCGATTACCTGGTACGCAAGGGTGTGGCCTTCCGCGACGCCCACGAGATCGTCGGCCAGTCGGTGGCCTACGGCATCGCACAAAAGAAGGATCTTGCCGAGATGAGCCTCGACGAGTTGCGCCAGTTCTCCGACACCATCGATGATGACGTTTTCGAGGTGTTGACCCTGGAGGGCTCGGTGGCCGCGCGCAACCATATCGGCGGCACCGCGCCCAATCAGGTTCGCGCCGCCGCCCAGCGCGCCCGCGATGCGCTGGCCGTGCTGACGAGCACCGCCGCAGGAGGCCACTGAAATGCGTCACCTGACGAACCTAGGCCTCGCCCTGCTGATGCTCGCCATGCTCGCCGGCTGTGGGCAGAAGGGCCCGCTTTATCTGCCCGGTGATGAGGAAGCCGCCGCCACCTACGACCCCGGCAATGAGTATGCCGACGAGCAAGCCGACGACGACGGTGATGAAGACCAGGACGCCCAGGATGGCAATGACGACGACGCCGGGACCCCGCCCCCGGCGTCCGATGGCGAGGGCTGACGATGGATCATTTCGACTACCGTGACGGCGTGCTGTACGGCGAGGACGTGCCGCTGACGCAAATCGCCGAACGTTTCGGCACGCCCTGCTACGTCTATTCCAAGGCCACCCTGGCGCGCCACTATCGCGCCTACAGCGAAGCGCTGGGCAGTCATCCGCACCTGATCTGCTACGCGGTCAAGGCCAATTCCAACCTGGCGGTGCTCAACCTGCTGGCGCGTTTGGGCGCGGGTTTCGATATCGTCTCGGTCGGCGAGCTCGAGCGCGTGCTGGCCGCCGGCGGCGACCCGGCCAAGGTGGTGTTCTCGGGCGTCGCCAAGCAGGCCGACGAAATGGCCCGCGCGCTGGATGTCGGCATCAAGTGCTTCAATGTCGAATCGCTGCCCGAACTCGAACGCCTCGATGACACCGCCGGGCGGCTCGGCAAGGTCGCCGCGGTGTCGCTGCGCGTCAATCCCGACGTTGATGCCAGGACGCACCCCTACATCTCTACCGGACTCAAGGACAACAAGTTCGGCATTCCCGTCGAGCAGGCTCTCGGCGTCTATGCGCGCGCCGCGCAAATGAGCCACGTGCGCGTGGTGGGCATCGATTGTCATATCGGCTCGCAACTCACCGAACTCGCGCCGTTTCTCGATGCCTTGGACCGCCTGCTGGTGCTGCTCGACCGGCTCAAGGAACACGGCATCCATATCGAACATCTCGATCTGGGCGGCGGTCTCGGCGTGCCCTATCAGGGCGAACGCCCGCCGGCGCCGTTCGATTACGCGCGGGCATTGCTCGAGCGCCTCGAAGGGCGCAACCTCACCCTGTTGTTCGAGCCGGGTCGCTCGATCGCCGCCAATGCCGGGGTATTGCTGACCCGCATCGAATACTTAAAGCCCGGCGAAGCCAAGAACTTCGCGATCGTCGACGCCGGCATGAACGACCTGATCCGCCCTTCGCTATACCAGGCCTGGCAGGCGATCATTCCGGTGGACACCCGCGAGCCCCGCGACACCGCCCGCTACGATGTGGTCGGCCCGGTCTGCGAGACCGGCGACTTTCTCGGCAAGGATCGCGAACTGGCGCTGGCCCCCGGCGACCTGCTGGCGGTGCGTTCGGCGGGCGCTTACGGCTTCGTCATGGCCTCGAATTACAACAGCCGCCCGCGTCCGCCGGAGGTCATGGTCGATGGCGACCGGGTGCATCTGGTGCGCCGCCGTGAAGGCATCGAAGCGCTATGGGCCGGCGAGTCGCTGTTGCCGGAAGATGCCTCGGAGAGCCACTGATGCTGCTGCACTTCACCAAGATGCATGGCCTGGGCAACGACTTCCTGGTGGTCGACCTGGTCACCCAGCGTGCGCGCTTCGACGTCGAGCGGGTTCGCGCGCTGGCCCATCGCCAATTGGGCATCGGCTTCGATCAGCTACTGCTCGTGGAGCCGCCACGCGACCCCGACATGGACTTTCGCTATCGCATCTACAACGCCGATGGCAACGAGGTGGAAAATTGCGGCAACGGCGCGCGTTGTTTCGCGCGCTTCGTGCTCGACCAGCGGCTGACCCACAAGCGTGAGATTCGCGTCGAGACGCTGGGTGGCCCATTGCACCTGGTCGTCGAAGGCGACGGCCGGGTGCGTGTCGACATGGGCGCGCCTCGCTTCGCCCCGCAAGACGTACCCTTCGATGCCGAGCACGACCTGCCCCTGCACGCCCTCGACGTCGCCGGTGAGCACCTCGAGGTGGGCGTGGTATCGATGGGCAACCCCCACGCGGTGCTGCGTGTCGATGACATCGACAGCGCCCCGGTGGCACGCCTGGGCCCGGCCATCGAGAGCCACCCGCGCTTTGCGCGCGGGGTCAACGCCGGCTTCATGCAGGTGATATCGGCGCATGAGATTCGCCTGCGCGTCTTCGAACGCGGCGCCGGTGAAACGCTGGCCTGCGGTACCGGCGCCTGCGCGGCGGTGGCCAGCGGCATTCGCCAGGGGTTGCTGCAAAGCCCGGTGACCGTGCGCTTGCCCGGTGGGCGGCTGACTCTGGAGTGGGCCGGCGACGGCGCCCCGCTATTCATGACCGGCCCCACCGAGCGGGTCTTCGATGGCCGTGTGTCATTGAATTGATCGTTGCGCGACAAGAGGAAGACAACATGTCCCAAGCTCCCGCCCCCGAACCTCGCCAGACCCTCGACCCGGAAATGGTCGCCCATTGGCTGGCCCGGCACCCCGATTTCTTCGTCGGCCGCGAGGGGCTTCTGCAACAGCTCAAGGTGCCGCACCCCGAAGCCCAGGGCGCGATCTCGCTGCTCGAACGCCTGGTCCTCGACCTGCGCGAACGCGCCGAGAGTGCCGAATGGCGCCTCGAGCAATTGCTGGAGTCGGCGCGCCACAATGAGTCCCAGTACCGGCGCACTCGCGAGCTGATGCTGGCGCTGCTCGAAGCCGAAGACAGCGATGCGCTGGGCCAGGCGCTGGTCACTCAGCTTTCGGAGCGCTTTCGCACCCAGGCGGTCGCGCTGTGGTGCGCGCCGAGCCTGACCGATGTCGAGCCGCACCCGCCCCAGGCGCCGCGCTTCGTGCTCGACGAGGCCAGCGGCGCGCGCCTGGGTGCCTTGCTCGATGGTCGCGTCAGCCGCTGCCGGCGGCTCTCGCGCAAGGACTGGCAGCGCCTGCTGCCGCATATCGAGCCGCCCAAGCAGTCCGGCTCCTGCGCGCTGACGCGGCTGACCGTGGGTGAGCCACTGGGCTATCTGATCCTGGCGAGTCACGATGTCGAGCATTTTCGCGCCAGTCTCGATACCCTGTTCACCGAGTATCTCGGCGAGGTCGTCGCCCGCCTGCTGGTGCGTCATGCCCACCGCGAATGAAGCCGCCATGCAGGCCAGCGTCACGCGCTTCCTGCAGGAGCTGGCACGTCACGCCAGCCCGGCCACCGTGGAAGCCTACCGTCGCGATCTCACTGCGCTGCTGACCTTTGCCGACGAACACGCCGTGGCTGGCTGGCAAGCCCTCGACAGCGATCTGGTGCGGCGTTTTCTCGGCCGCGAGCGCAGCCGTGGTCTGGCGTCACGCAGCCTGGCGCGGCGGCGTGCCGCGCTGTCGCGTTTCGCCGAAGCGCTGGTTCAGCAGGGCGTGTTGAGCCACAACCCGGTCAAGCTGATACGCACCCCACGCCAACCGCAGCACCTGCCACGCCCGGTCGATATCGACCAATTGGCGCGCTTTCTCGACACCCCGCATGACGGCTCGCCCTTGGCGCTGCGCGATCAGGCGATACTCGAATTGCTGTACTCGTGTGGCCTGCGCCTGGCCGAGCTGGCCGCGCTGGATACGACGAATCTCGATAGCCGCCGCGTACGCGTGGTCGGCAAGGGCAGCAAGCCACGCCAGGTTCCCGTGGGCCGGCGCGCGCGCCAGGCGCTGGATGCCTGGCTGGCGGTGCGTGGCCAGTTGGCCAGCGCAGGGCAAGCGGCGCTGTTCGTGGGCAACCGGGGCGCGCGGCTGGGCCATCGCGCGATCCAGCTACGCCTCGCGCAGCTCGCGAAAATTCGCGGCCTGCCTGAACACTTGCACCCGCACCGTCTACGCCACTCCTTCGCCAGTCATTTGCTGGAATCCAGCCAGGATCTGCGCGCGGTGCAGGAACTGCTCGGCCACGCCAACCTGTCGACCACGCAGATCTACACCCGTCTCGACTGGCAGCACCTGGCCAGCGCTTACGATGCCTCCCACCCTCGCGCACGCCGCCGTGATCGCGGCAGCGCCAACGACTCGACGCCTTGACCATGTCTTTACAGCGGCTGCCTATCGACGCCCTGACGTTCGACCTCGACGACACCCTATGGGACAACCGCCCGGTGATGGAGCACGCCGAGCAGGGCCACTACACCTGGCTCGACGATGCGCTGGCAAGCGAGCTCGATGCCAGCATCGTCGAGCAGCTGCGCGACGATCTGGGGCGTTACGGGGAGCGCTTCCCGCTCGATGCCTATGTCGAACGGCGTCTTGCGATGGCCCGGCGCCATCCCTTGCGACGCGGCGACTTCACCTGGCTGCGCGAGCGCGCCCTGGTCGAGCTACTCGAGGAGTTCGGCCTACCGCGCAGCGCGGCCTTCCTGTGGGCCGCAGCGGCTATCGAACGCTTCCTGGCGCTGCGCCATGAATTGACGCCCTATGCCGAGGTCGTGGATTTGCTCGAAGCGCTGTGCCCGCGCTATGCGCTGGCGGCGATCACCAACGGCAACGCCGACCTCGAGCGGCTGGAACTGGCCAGTCATTTTCCGGTGGTGATTGCCGCTGGCGAGTTGCTCGCGCCCAAGCCCGACGCACGCCCTTTCCTCGCCGCCCTGGCGCGCCTGGGCAGCACGCCGGCGCGGGCCATGCATGTCGGTGATTCCTGGCAGGAGGATGTGCTGCCGGCGCTGCGCCTGGGTATGCGCGTCGCGTGGATCGACAAGCACGACGAGCGACCGAGCGCACTACCGGCGGGCGTGTATCGGCTGGCGCATATCCGCGACCTGCCGGCGCTGCTGGATAGCCTGGCCTAGATCAGAGGGTGTTTACAAAAGTCGCGAGCGACGGTCAGGCAAGGCGAAATCGGCCAAAAAAGCGCAGTTTACATGACGTAAATGAGCATTTTGATCGGACTCGCGCCCGAGGCAGTTTTCAACGCCGCATGGCCGAGTGCAGCAATTTGTAAACACCCTCTCAGGCTGGCTCGGCCAGCCAGCTATCCAGGCGGGCCTGGGCTTCGTCCAACCCTTGACGCTTGAGCGCCGAGAACAGCTGCACGCTGACTAGGTCCTCCCATTCGCGCAGGCGCCGACGCACCTCGAGCAGGCTATTCTTGGCCGCGCCGGGCTTGAGCTTGTCGGCCTTGGTCAGCAGGATATGCACCGCCATATCCTGCTCGTCGGCCCAGCCCAGCATCATCTCGTCGAACTCGCTCAGCGGGTGGCGCACGTCCATCATCAGCATCAGCCCCTGCAGCGAGGCGCGCCGCTGCAGGTACTCGGCGAGATGACGCTGCCATTCGAGCTTGACCTTCTCGGGCACCTTGGCGAAGCCATAGCCGGGCAGGTCCACCAGCCGTCGCCCATCGTCACCACCCACATTGAAGAAGTTGATCAGTTGGGTACGCCCGGGCGTCTTGGAGGTGCGCGCCAGGGCGTTCTGCTGGGTCAGGGCATTGATCGCGCTCGATTTGCCGGCGTTGGAACGACCGGCGAAGGCGACTTCCCGGCCATTATCGGGCGGGCACAGCGCCAGGGTCGGCGCGCTGATAATGAAACGGGCGGTATGGTAATTGAGGCGTGTCACGGCGGGTCTCGTCTGGCGATGGCGGCGGCGCCATGGGTAGCAAGCGGCATACGGCGGTCAAGCAAGCCGCGTTTACGCTGCGGCGTCAGGGCCACATTCACGCGACTGGCGGTATTCTATATAATGCGAAAACGTTTATCTTCCGCCCGAGGCAGGCTAGTGTACCACCCAGCTCTCGCCGACAGCGAACCGGCCAAGCACCGATGGCTGGCATGAACGGCGTGAACCTGCCTATCGGCAGCCCCGGCACCCGGGTGCTTCGCACCAGACACAACGAAACGGGATAGTGGATTAGCGATGAGAAAGTTACTGGTAAGCTTGGCAATCACCATGGGTGTCGCGGGCA
This sequence comes from Modicisalibacter muralis, assembly GCF_900102945.1. GTDB lineage: Bacteria > Pseudomonadota > Gammaproteobacteria > Pseudomonadales > Halomonadaceae > Modicisalibacter > Modicisalibacter muralis. The sequence continues at coordinate 104,528 of NZ_FNGI01000008.1, forward strand.
TGGCCCACGCACAACAGGAAATCGAGGGCGACCCGGCCGCCGGCCGTGAGAAGGCGCAGGTCTGTGCCGCCTGCCACGGCGCCAACGGCATCAGCGCGGTGCCGATGTTCCCTAACCTGGCGGGGCAGCAGGCCAGCTACCTGACCCAGCAGCTCATCGATATCCGCGACGGCACGCGCGCCGTGCCACAAATGGCCGGCATCGTCGCCAACATGAGCGATCAGGACTTTGCCGACCTGGCCGCCTATTACGCCGAGTTGGACCCCAACCTGGGTCAGGCCGATCCCGCGCTTGCCGAGCAGGGCCGCAAGCTTTACCGCGCGGGAGACCTGGCCAAGGGCATCCCCGCCTGCACAGCCTGTCATACCCCGACTGGCCAGGGTATCGGCACCGCCGGATACCCGGCATTATCGGGGCAGCACCCCGAGTATACCGTCGCCACCCTGCAGGACTTCGCTTCCGGCGCGCGCAGCAACGATCCCAACGCCATCATGCGCGATATCGCGTCCAAGATGAGCGACGAGCAAATGCAAGCCGTGGCGAATTATGTCTACGGCCTGCATTGAGCGATGACGCCTGCCGCATACGACCTGCAAGCAAGGCGGCCCCGGCCGCCTTGCGTCATTGGGGCCGCGCGGAACCCTGACGCTGCGAGCGCTCAAAGGCCTCGTCGCTAGAGCCGCCTCGTGCGGGCTTTTCTGTTACCTTTACTTCATGAAATCAACCTTCCCAGGAGAATTGGCGCATGCTGAAACAATGGATTGCCGTTGCCGCCGGCCTTGGCCTGTCGACACTGGCCATGGCCGCCCCACCCGTGGCGGGAGAACACTACACGGTGCTCGACACGCCCGTGGAAACCAGCGTGGACGAGGGCCAGATCGAAGTCACCGAAGTCTTCTGGTACGGCTGCCCGCACTGCTACAACCTGGAAGAGCCGCTCAATGCCTGGGTCGCCGAGCTGCCCGAGGACGTCACCTTCCAGCGCATCCCGGCAACCATGGGCCAGACCTGGGTCGATCATGCCACGGCATTCTTCGCCGCCAAGCAACTGGGCATTCTCGATGAAGTGCATAGCGACTTCTTCGATGCCATTCACCAGGATGGCAAGCGACTGACCGATGTCGACGATATCGCGGCCTTCTTCAGTAACTATGGCGTTAGCGAAGAACAGGCCAAGGAGGCATTGACCTCGTTCGGCGTCAAGAGCCAGATCAACCAGGCCCATGCCAAGATGCGCGCCTATCAGTTGATGGGGGTGCCGGCGCTGATCGTCGATGGGCGCTACGTGATCACGCCGAGTAGCGCCGGCAGCCTCGACAACATGCCGCAGATTGCCGGCGCGCTGATCGAAAAGGTGCGCAGCGAACAGGCCGAGTGATGTGAGTACCGCGCACGCCGGCGTTGAGTCCCACGCCGCCACGTTGCGGCTGCTGACCTTCAACTTGCAGGTCGGCATACAGACCTCGTCCTACCGCCATTACGTGACTCGCAGTTGGCAGCATTTCTTGCCTCATCCCAGGCGCCAGGGGCGCCTGGACATGATCGGCGAGGTGTTGAGCCAGTTCGATATCGTCGGCTTGCAGGAGGTCGATGGCGGCAGTTTCCGCTCGGGGAATGTCAACCAGGTGGAATACCTGGCGCGCAGCGCCGGCTTCACGCATCACTTCCAACAGCTCAACCGCAACCTGGGCCGCGTGGCCCAGCACAGCAACGGCCTGCTCTCGCGTCCGGCCCCCGGCCAGGTTCAGGTGCATCGCCTACCCGGCACGCTGCCCGGACGCGGTGCCATCCATGCGCGTTATGGCGACGGCCCCGATGCACTGCATGTGTTCGTCGCGCATCTGGCACTCAGCCATCGTGGCCGGGTACGCCAACTCGACTATCTCAGCGAGTTGATTGCGCCGCTCAGGCACGTGGTGGTGATGGGCGATCTGAACTGCACGCCCGATCAGTTGCACGCCCATTCGCGCTTTTGCACGTCGCTGCCCCTGCATCCGGTGCGTCCGCTGCTGAGCTATCCGTCCTGGCAACCTCGCCGAGCGCTGGATCACATCCTGCTGTCATCCTCGCTCAAGGCCGGCAAGCTGCAAACGCTCGAGCAATTGTTTTCCGACCACCTACCGCTGGCGGTGGACCTGCATTTGCCCGCGGCTTGTCACCGAGCGATGGAAAGTTTGTCAGACCAATGATCGATTGCCCCCCGCGCCGCAAACGTTCAGATTAACGTGGCTTTTACATGAGACACCGCCATCGAAGTCCGCCAATACCCCAGGCTTCGGATAATCGATGGTGGCGAGTTACAAAAAAGAACGGCGCAAAACGCCTTATTGGAGAGAGAACTCCCATGAAACATGCTTCGTCCATGCCGGCACCCCTGGCCTGGATCGACAGCATCACCGAACGGCTGGGCAGGGCGGTCGCCTGGCTGGTCCTGGTTATGATGTTGATTCAATTCCTGGTGGTGGTGCTGCGTTACGCCTTCAACGTCAACAGCATCCCCATGCAGGAATCGATCATGTACATGCATGCGACGGTGTTTCTGCTCGCCGCCTCCTATACCCTCAAGCACGAGGGCCATGTACGCGTCGACATCTTCTATCGGGCCGCATCGGTACGTCGCAAGGCCTGGACCGACCTGCTCGGCACCCTACTACTGCTGATTCCGTTCATGAGCTTCATCCTCGTCTCCAGTTGGGGCTATGTCGCGAGATCCTGGGCGATTCTCGAGGGGTCGCCGGAAACCGGCGGCATTCCCGCCATCTTCCTGCTGAAGACCCTGATTCCCGCCTTTGCCATCCTGATGATCGTGCAGGGGGTTGCCGAAATCATTCGCAATGCCCTGATCATCTCCGGCCGCCTGGCACCGCCCAGCGATAGCGATCATGCCGAGGAACTTCTCTGATGCTGGAGTACATGCCCCTCGTACTGTTCGTCGTTATCTGTCTGGTATTGATGTTGGGTTACCCCGTCGCGCTATCGCTAGCCGGCACCGCCCTGGCGTTTTCCGGTCTCGGAATGGGCCTCGAGGCGCTGGGTATCAACGCGCATTTCGATGCCAGTTTCCTCTCGGCGCTGCCTAACCGCCTCTACGGCATCATGAGCAACAACACGCTGCTCGCCGTGCCGTTGTTCGTGCTGATGGGCGTACTGCTGGAGAAGTCCAAGATCGCCGAAACGCTGCTCGACGCCATGGCGTTGATGTTCGGCTCGCTGCGCGGCGGGCTGGCCATTTCGGTGACCCTGGTCGGCATGCTGCTGGCGGCCTCGACGGGCATCGTCGGCGCCACCGTGGTCACCATGGGTCTGCTGTCGTTGCCGACCATGCTCAAGCGCGGTTACAGCCCAGCGCTGGCCACCGGCACCATCTGCGCGACCGGCACGCTCGGCCAGATCATTCCGCCCTCCATCGTGCTGGTACTGCTCGGCGACGTATTGTCCTCGGCCTACCAGCAGGCCCAGCTCTCGATGGGCATCTTCAGCCCCAAGACCGTCTCGGTGGGCGATTTGTTCATCGGCGCCATGATCCCCGGCCTGTTGCTAGTATTTTTGTATACCGCCTACGTGACCGCTGTCGCCTGGCTCAAGCCCGATTCGGCGCCGCCGGCCAACCGCAAGGAATTGATGGCCGAACTCGGCCACAAGAGCGGCCTGGGCATGCTGCTGCTCAGGGGCCTGGTGCCGCCGCTGATATTGATCATCGCGGTGCTTGGCTCGATCCTCGGTGGCTTCGCCACGCCCACCGAGGCTTCGGCGGTGGGCGCCTTCGGCGCGATGATCCTCGCCCTGGCCTACGGCAGACTGAATTTCGCCATGCTCAGGGACGCGGTGCGCTCGACCACGCATGTCACCACCATGGTGTTTCTGATCCTGATCGGCGCGGCGCTGTTCTCGCTGGTCTTCCGCGCCTATGGCGGCGAGGAACTGGTCAATAGCGTGTTCGAGAAGATGCCCGGCGGCGTGATCGGCGCGACGATCATCGTCATGCTGGTCATCTTCCTGCTCGGTTTCATTCTCGACTTCATCGAGATCATCTTCGTGGTGGTGCCGATCGTCGGCCCGGCGCTGCTGGCCATGGGTCTCGATCCGGTCTGGCTGGGCATCATGATCGCCATCAACCTGCAGACCTCGTTCCTCACGCCGCCATTCGGTTTCGCGCTGTTCTACCTGCGCGGCGTGGCTCCGTCTTCGATACCCACCACGGCGATCTATCGCGGGGTGATTCCGTTCATTCTCATCCAGCTTGGCATGCTCATCGCACTGGCTTTCTTTCCCGAGCTCGCGACCTGGCTGCCCGCGCAGTTCAAATAAACGACGACTTCGACAGATTCACCAGGTGCTCAGGGCGGGCCACAAGCCCGCCTGAATCACGCAGCAGTAACCCTAAGCGCTCAACTACATAACAAGGGGAAACGCGCTATGCAATTCAAGTCTCTTGCAGCAGCCATCGCCATGACCACCGCCGCTACCGGCCTCGGTCTTGCCACGGTGGTCGATAATACCGCTAACGCTCAGGAAACCTATGAATGGAAGCTGGTCACCTCGTGGCCGAAGAACTTCCCCGGTGTCGGTCAGGGCCCCGAGCGCCTCGCCGACCTGGTCGAGAAGATGTCCGATGGACGTCTGACCATCAAGGTCTATGGCGCCGGTCAACTGGTTCCCGGCTTCGAGGTCTTCGGCGCGGTTTCCGCAGGCACCGCCGAGATGGGCCATTCCGCCTCCTACTACTGGAAGGGCAAGGCGCCGGCCGCGCAGTTCTTCGCTGCCGTGCCGTTTGGCATGAACACCACGGAAATGAATGCCTGGTTGCACTATGGCGACGGTATCGAGCTATGGAACGAGCTCTACGACCAGTTCGGGCTGCAAGTCATGGCGGCCGGCGCCACCGGCGTGCAGATGGGTGGCTGGTACAACAAGCAGATCAACTCCGTCGCCGATCTCGAAGGTCTCAAGATGCGCATGCCGGGCCTCGGCGGCGAGGTCATGAGCCGCATGGGCGTGGCGATCGTCAACATGCCGGGCGGTGAAATCTTCACCTCGCTGCAGTCCGGCGCCATCGATGCCACCGACTGGATCGGCCCGTACAACGACCTGGCCTTCGGCCTGCACCAGGCCGCCGAGTATTACTACTATCCGGGCTGGCACGAGCCGACGGTGATGTTCGAACTGATCATCAACGACGAAGCCTGGTCATCGCTGCCCGAGGATCTGCAGGCGATCGTCAAGACCGCCGCTCGCGACGTCAATCAGGATGTCATCGACGAGTACACCGCGCGCAACAACGACGCCCTGCAGACGCTGATCGACGAGCACGGCGTCAAGCTCCGGCGTTACCCCGACGATGTGCTGGCGCGCGCCAAGGAGATCTCCGCCAAGGTCACCCAGGAGCTGGCCGCCTCCAGCCCCATGGCGCAGAAGATCTACGACTCCTACAGTGCCTTCCAGGACAAGGTGGTCAATTACCACGCCATCTCCGAACAGGCCTACTACAATGCGCGTAACCCGGAGGGCGACACTACCGCTGCGGAATAACACGCGGTAATGCGAAACGGGCTCGCCATTGGCGAGCCCGTTTTTTACCGATACCTTTACCCTATTACCGCTGGCGTAGAGTCCGACTCAACTACCGGCGACCGCCATCAGCTTGACCCATTCGATCATCGGCGACGGGTAAACGCCCAGCAACAGCACCAGCAGCGCCAGACCCAGCACCACCACGCCACCGGCGCGCACGCCCCAATCATGGGGCGCGTCGCGACGCTGCATGCCCGGTTCGACCAGGAACAGCGTGACCATCACCCGCAGATAGTAGAAGAGCCCGATGGCACTGCCCATGATGATACCGCCGACCAGCCACCAGCGCTCGGCCTCCACGCCCAGCGCGATGATATAGAACTTGCCGATGAAACCCGCCGTGAAGGGGATGCCGGCCAACGACAGCATCGATACGGTCAGCACCGCCGTGAGATAGGGCCGCCGCCAGAACAGGCCGCGATAGTGGTGCAGCGCCGCTGCGTCCTCGCCGCTGTAGGGCGTCGACAACAGCGTAACCACGCCGAAGGCGCCCAGCGTCGTCACCAGATAGGTCACCAGATAGACACCCACGGTTTCCACCGCCAGTCCGTCGCCGATCACCAGCGCCACCATCAGGTAGCCGAAGTGCGCGATCGACGAATAGCCGAGCAGGCGCTTGAGATTGGACTGGGCGAGTGCCAACAGATTGCCGACCAGCATGGTGACTACCGCCAGCACCGCCAGCAGGCCATGCAGCCAATCGCCCTGGAAGGCCGGCGCCACCAGCACCAGACGCAGGAGCACGACGAACACCGCGACCTTGCTCGCCGACGCCAGGAAGGTCGCGGCGGGCCCGGGGCCGCCCTCGTAGACATCCGGCGTCCACAGATGGAAGGGTACGATGGATAGCTTGAAGCCCAGGCCGACGAGCATCAACCCGGCACCGGCCAGCGCCCAGGCGTTGGGGTCCTCGGTAAGCGCCACCGCCAGCCCGGCCAGATCCAGTCGTCCGGTCTGGGCATACAACAATGCCATGCCGAACAGCAGAAAGGCCGTGGCCGCCGCCGATAGCACCAGGTACTTGATGCCGGCTTCCAGGGAATGCCGCTCGCGAAACGCGTAGGCGAGCATGCCGTACAGCGGCATCGACAGCAGTTCGAGGCCGAAGAACAGCGTCGCCAGGTGCCGGCTCGCCGCCAACACGATACCGCCCGCCGCCGCGCACAGCAGCAGTAGATAAAACTCCTCGCGGGGGCCGGGGTACTTCTCCAGGTAAGCGTGCGCCAGGGTCACGCAGACCAAGGTCGAGATCAGGATCAGTATCGCGGCAAACAGTGCCAGTCCGTCGATGACCAGCAGTGGCGTTTCGACCGGGCCCATCTGCCAGATGACCAGTACCGACAGCAGCGCAATATTCAGGCCGGCGGCGGAGGCAATCGCCGTTCCGGCATGGTGGCGTTGCCAGGCGATACCCAGCATCACCGCGACCGCCGTGATGCAAACCAGGATCAGCGGCGTGAGGGCCACGAGGTGCGTCATGGTCAGCATTTATCGAGCCCCCGTCAGCAAAGTGGTCGCGGCGTTGGCGTCGGCCACGCTGAATATCTGCTGCACTTGGCTCATCGCTGAAGCCGTGGTATCCAGCAGCGGCTGGGGATAAAGCCCAAAGAACAGCACCAGGGCCAGCAGGCTCAGCATCATGGCGTATTCACGCCGGTCGAAATCGGCGAAACGCTGCTCATCCCGCGATGGCCCGTAATGCGCTCGTTGCATCAATATCAGCGAATAGACTGCCGCCAGCACCAGCCCGGCGCTGGCGATGACCACGACCCACGGCGCCACGCCGAAGGTGCCGAACAGCACCATGAACTCGCCGACGAAGTTGGCCGTTCCAGGCATGCCCAACGAGGCCATGACGAAACACAGCGAGAAGCCCGACAGGCTGCCCATGCGTCCCCATAGCCCGCCCATCTTGCGCATGTCGCGGCTACCCAGGCGCTCGTAGATCTGACCGCTGAGGATGAACAGAGCGGCCGCCGAGAAGGCGTGAGCGACCATCAGCGCCACCACGCCCTGCAGAGCCAGCTTGGAACCCGAGTAGATGCCGATCAGCACGAAGCCCATGTGCGAAATACTGGTGTAGGCGATCAGGCGCTTGATGTCATGCTGGCCGCAAGCCATCACCGCGCCGTAGAAAATCCCCACCAGCCCCAGGCCCATGGCGATCGGCGCGAAGGCCTGCGACGCCTCGGGAAACAGCGGGATCGCGAAGCGCAGCATGCCGTAGGCCGCGGTCTTGAGCAGAATACCCGCCAGATCCACGCTACCCGCGGTGGGTGCCTGGGCATGCGCATCGGGCAGCCAGCCATGCAGCGGCACCACCGGCAGCTTGACCGCGAAGGCAATGAAGAAGCCCAGCATCAACCACATCGCCACGCCGTCGGAAAGCGGCGTGTTACGCAGTACCTCGTAGCTGAACGAGTACTCGCCGGTATTGGTGTAATGAATGAAAACCAGGCCCAGGATGGCCACCAGCATCAACAGGCCACTGGCCTGGGTGTAGATGAAGAACTTGGCCGCCGTGGCGATGCGCGTCTTGCCGTCCGAACCGCTGTGCCCCCACAGCGCGATCAGGAAGTACATCGGCACCAGCATCATTTCCCAGAAGAAGAAGAACAGGAACAGGTCGATGGCCAGGAACACCCCGACCACCCCGCCGAGAATCCACAGCAGGTTGAGGTGGAAGAAGCCCACCCGGCGCACGATCTCGGTCCACGAACACAGCACCGCCAGCGCGCCGAGGAAACCGGTCAACGCGATCAGCACCAGCGACAGGCCGTCGAGCGCCAGATGCACGTCGATGCCGAAGCGCGGGATCCACGGCACCCGCCACTCCATGGCCCAGGCAGCGCCGTCGGCCGCGCCAGCCATGGCGCCGGCCGGCAGCTGGTAATCGCCGCTCCACCATAGCCCCAGGGTAATCAGAAGTTCGAGCAGCATGGTGCCGAGTGCGATCCAACGCGGGGCCATCTCTCCCCAACGCTCCGCCTGCCAACACAACAGCCCGCCGATAAATGGGATCAGGATCAACCAGACCAGCGTCATAAGCCTTGCGTTCCCTGTGAATATTCCGGCGTCACCGCCTGCCTCGATCGACGTCTCGTCATGTCGAATCCCTTAGTCATACGTTATTCATGGCGTGGTCAGGCCCCGAGGACCAGCACCAGCAGCACCAGCGTCGCGCCGAACACCATCGAGGTGGCATAAATGCGCATCTTGCCGGTCTGCGTGCGTGTAAGCCCCGCGTTGAATAGCCAGGCCAGGCGCGTGGAAAGACCAATCAAGCCATCGAGGGGGTCGCCGCTCAGCAGCCTGACCAGGCCACGATAAGGACGCACCAGCAGCCGGTCGAAGAAGGCATCGAAGCCCCAGGCGTGATTCCATAGCGTCCACAGCCGCGCGCCCCAGCCCTGCCCGGCGAGGCGCGCCAGCCACTCGCGCCGGCGCAGGAACAGCCAGGCCCCAAGAGCGATACCCGCCAGCGCGGTCGCGGAGGCGATGATCTCCAACGCGGTATGCCAGGCGTGCACGCCTTCGCCGGGGCTCGCCGGGAGCACGTCCGCCAGCGGCGGTTGCAGCCAGGCACCGAGGAACGTCGACAGCACGGCCAGCACGACCAGCGGCAGGCCATGCACCAAGCCGCGCCCCGCTTCGGCATGCCGTGCGTTGTCGCTTTTCGTTTCGCCATGGAAGGTGCCGATGATCAGCCGCAGGGTGTACAGCGAGGTCAGGAACGCCCCGATCAAACCGGCCAGCAACAGCCCACCATTACCCGAGGCCAGCGCCTGCCAGAGAATTTCGTCCTTGCTGTAGAAGCCGGCGGTAATCAGCGGCAGTGCCGCCAGGGCCGCGCCACCGATCACGAAACCGGCGTAGGCCAGCGGCAGGCGCCGCCACAACCCACCCAGGCGGCTCATGTCCTGCTCATGATGGCAGCTGACGATCACCGCGCCGGCGGAGAGGAACAACAGCGCCTTGAAGAAGGCATGGGTCATCAGATGGAAGATCGCCGCATCGAAGGCGCCCACGCCCAGCGCCAGGAACATATAGCCGATCTGGCTCATCGTCGAGTAGGCCAGTACGCGCTTGATGTCGGTCTGCGCCAGCGCGGCGAAACCGGCCATCAGCAGCGTCAGCGCGCCGATCACGCCGACCAGGTAGAGCACGTCCGGGGCCAGCGTGAAGATGCCGTTCATGCGCGCGATCAGATAAACCCCGGCGGTGACCATGGTTGCCGCATGGATCAGCGCCGAAACCGGCGTAGGGCCGGCCATGGCATCGGCCAACCAGGTATGCAACGGCAACTGCGCCGATTTACCCATCGCCCCACCCAGGATCAGCAGCGCGGCCAGCTCGACCATGGTGTCGCCACGCGCCCAGACCTCGGGCGCACGCTGGAGGATTTCGGCGATGTTCAGCGTGCCCAGTTCGAGGAAGATCAAGAACATGCCGATGGCCAGAAACACATCGCCGATGCGCGTGACGATAAACGCCTTGAAGGCCGCCCAGCCGTTGGTCGAGTGCTGGTAGTAATAGCCAATCAGCAGATAGCTGCACATCCCCACGCCTTCCCAGCCGAGGAAGAGCATCAACAGATTGTCGCCCAGCACCAGCAATATCATGCTGAACACGAACAGGTTCATGAAGGCGTAGAAGCGCGTGATCCCTTCCTCGCCACGCATGTACCAGGCGGCGAACAGATGGATCAGAAAGCCCACGCCGGTGATCACGCCGAGCATGGTCAACGACAGCCCATCGAGCGCCAGGCCGATGGTTGGCTGGAAGTCGCCCACGGCTATCCAGGTCCACAGAGTGACCGTCTGCGGCGCGCCGTCTCCGGCGAGAAACTGTAGGAAGATCAGGCCGGTGACCAGCGCCGACAGGCCGATGCTGGCCACGCCGACAAAGGCGCTGGCACGCTCGCTCAAGGTGCCACGCGATATCGAAAGAATCAGCGTCCCGGCTAGCGGTAACAGGAAAGTCAGTGGCAAGAGTAACGTCATTGGCAATCCCATTATCCACGCATCCTACTGGCCGCATCGAGATCCAGCGTCTTGAAACGGTGGTTGAGCTGAATCAGCAGCGCCAGCCCCACGCTGGCCTCCGCCGCCGCCAGGGTGATCACCAGCAGGAACATCGCCTGGCCCTCGGGCTGTTGCCAGGCCGTGCCGCCGACGATGAAGGCCAAACCCGCCGCATTGAGCATGACCTCGAGACTCATCAACACGAAGATCATGTTGCGGCGAAACATCAGCCCCGCCAGACCCAGCGCAAACAGGATGGCCGCCAACACCAGGCCATGTTCCATCGGCACACCGCTCATGCGTCTCCCCTCGCGCCCGTTTCCCGATTCGTCGCCGGCTTGTCCGGCGCCATGCGTCCGACGTGCGATGCCGTGACCAGCGCCGCCAGCAGCAGCATCGCCGCCAGTTCGACCACGATCAGCCAGGGACCGAACAGGGTGATGCCCACCATCTTGGCGGTCAGCGTCTCGCCCTGGATCACCAGGCCGATATCGCCGCGCCACAGCGTGGCGATCAACACCAGCAACAGCGCGGCGGCGAGAACCGCCGGGCCCAGCCAGGTACGCGGCTTGAGCCAGGCACGCTCCTGGGCGGCGACCCCCTCGCCAAGATTCAGCATCATCACCACGAACACGAACAGCACCATGATCGCACCCGCATAGACGATGATTTCCAGCGCCCCGGCGAACGGCGCGCCGAGCGAGAAAAACACCATCGCCACGGCGATCAGCGAGACAATCAGATACAGCAGCGCATGCACCGGATTGGCATTGGTGATGACCCCGAGCGTCGCCAGCACGGCAACCAGGCCGCTCAGGTAGAAGGCGATTTCCATTAACGTCCCCTTGGCACTAACCACTCTTTCCCAAACGCGCGGAAGCGTCAGGGCATCAATGTCTTAACATCCTTCGGCGCTTCTTCGTTCTGGGCGCGCCCCTTGTCCTTGCCGGCGATTGACAGTCCGGCCACGCGGTAAAAGTGGTAGTCGTGATCCTTGCCCGGCCCGCTGATTAGCAGGTCTTCCTTCTCGTAAACCAACTCCTGACGGCGGTATTCGCCCATCTCGAAATCCGGCGTCAATTGAATTGCCGAGGTCGGGCAGGCCTCCTCGCACATGCCACAGAAGATGCAGCGCGAAAAGTTGATGCGGAAAAACTCGGGATACCAGCGGCCATCTTCCTTCTCGCCCTTCTGCAGCGAGATACAGGCCACCGGGCAAGCCACCGCGCAAAGGTTGCAGGCCACGCAGCGCTCCTCGCCGTCGGGGTCGCGGGTCAACACGATGCGACCGCGATAGCGCGGCGGCAGGTAAACCTTCTGCTCGGGATAATTGACCGTCTCGCGCTTGCGAAAGGTATGCATGAAGACCATGCCGATCGTACGCAGTTGCGACCAGGTGCCTTTGAACAGCCACATGAGCATGTCAGTCACTCCTTGGTCAGGCGGGACCGGCGAGCAGAATCACCGCGCCGGTCACCAGTAGGTTGATCAGGGTCAGCGGCAGGCAGATCTTCCAGCCGAAGCTCATCACCCGATCGTAACGGGGGCGCGGCAACGACGCGCGCAGCAGGATGAACAACACTAGGAAGATGCCCGTCTTGAGCGCGAACCACACGAACGGCGGCAGCCATGGGCCATGCCAGCCGCCGAAGAATAGCGTCACCAGCAGCGCCGAGATCAGCACCATACCGACGTACTCGCCGATGAAGAACATGCCGAACTTCATGCTCGAGTATTCGACGTGATAGCCGTCGGCCAGCTCCTGCTCGGCTTCCGGCTGGTCGAAGGGATGGCGGTGAGTCACCGCGATACCGGCGATCACGAAGGTACAGAAGCCGAAGAACTGCGGAATGATGAACCACATGCCCTGCTGGGCATCGACGATGTCGCGCATGTTGAACGAACCGGTCGTCGCCACCACGCCCATCAATGCCAGGCCCATGAACACTTCATAGGACAGCGTCTGCGCCGAGGCGCGCATGGCGCCGATCAGCGCGTATTTGTTACCGCTGGCCCAACCGCCGAACAGCACCGCATAGACATTGATGCCGGCCATGGCGAAGAAGAACAGCAGGCCGACGTTCATGTCCGAGACCCCCCAGGTGGGGGTGATCGGGATGATCATGAACGACAGCAGCAGCGAGGCCATGGCGATGCCCGGCGCCAGCACGAACAGGGTGCGGTCGGCGAACGGCGGGATCCAGTCTTCCTTGAAGAAGATCTTGATCATGTCGGCGACCAGTTGCAGCGTGCCGAATGGACCGACGCGATTGGGCCCGTAGCGATCCTGCCACAGCCCCAGCAGGCGCCGCTCGACCACCGTCATCACCGCCCCCAGCAATACCGCCGCCAGCAGAATCACCACGGCCTGCAGCATGGCGACGATCGCCGCCACGACCTGCGGAGTCAGCCAGTTCATGGGCGCTCCTCCCCACCATCCGCACGCTCATCGCGCCCGGAATCGTCGTTGGCGAGAGGACCGGTTTCGGGGCCCTTGCTGTGGGCGCCGGTTTCGGGGCCCATTGCATCAAGGCCGGCTTCGGGGCCTATAAACAGCGAGCCCCAGTCGCCGCTCGAGAACGCCGCGTCGAGTCCCGCCGGCACGCCGACGATGCCCGCCGGCAGCGCCGCATCGAGACGCAGCGGCAAGGCCACGCGCCCGGTGTCGGTCTCCAAAACGAGCGTGGCGCCATCGACGACGTCCAAGCGCTGGGCATCGTCAGCCGACAGAATCAATGCCGCGGGCGCCGCGCGCTCCGAGATCGGCGCCGAGCGCGACGAGGTTTCCTCGCCGCCAAACAGTCGCGGCAACACGACCACTTGCCACTGCCCGTCACGCCGCGCAAAGCTCGAAGGTATCTCGCGGACATAATCGTAGCCACCGGGCAGCGGATGCAGCAGGCGCACGCCCGGGTCGCCGGCGCGTAAGTGACCGCCCACTTCGTCGGTGAACTTGTTCCACGCCTGCGGCGAGTTCCAGCCCGGCGCCCAGGCGAAGGCCACGTCCTTACGCGGACGCTCGAAGCCGTTGTAGCCCTCCATCGAAAAGGTGAAGGGCGTATCGGGATCCTGCGGCGTACGTGGTTCGTCGACGTTCAGGTGAGAGCGCATCGCCGTGCGCCCACTGTAGCGGTGCGGTTCGCGCGCCAGCTTGAGACCCTCCACGCGATAGTCGGAGCCCGGCGCGGCCTCGACGATGCCCGCCAGCGCCGGCGTGCGTCGCGCGCAGTCCAGAGTCACCGCATCGAGAGTAATATCGGAGACATCTTCGCGCAGCATGCCGGCGCGCACGGCATGCAGCCAACGCCAGCTTTCGTGGATACGTGATTCGGGGCGAATGTAGCGTGGATCGAAGACCTGGAAGAAGCGCTGCGCACGGCCCTCCAGGCTGACCAGCGTACCGTCGCCTTCGGCGAAACTGGCCGCCGGCAAGCCCAGGTGGGCGCGATTCCAGGTCGCGGTGCGCTGGTGGTCAAGTACGACAACCACCTCGGCAAGATCAAGCGCCGAGTCGACACGCTCGCGGGGCAGGCGATGATAGAGATCGTTCTCGAGGATCACCACCGCATCGGCCATCTGAGTGTTCAGTTCATCCAGCGCCCACTCCAGCGGTTGGCCACCGAGCAATTCCAGCCCGGTGCTATTGGCCTCGTTGCGCACCAGTATCAGGCCGCCATCGCGGGCCCTGCGCGACAATGCCCGGGCGATATTGCCGGCGGCCTCGATGACCGCCTCCGAGCCCAGCGAGCCACCGCTGATCACCAGCGGACGCCGGGCGGCAAGCAGCGCGCTAGCGATACGCTCGGCCTCGAGGCGCGTGGCCTCGTCGAGATCGGCGACGGCCGGCGCCGCAGCGTCGATGACGTGCGCGATGGCGAAGCCCAGCCGGGCGATATCGTCGGGCGCCAGCGCCCAACTGGCCTCGGCGATGCCATCGAGCCCGGTAGCCGTCGGGTAAGCGACGAACAGTGGGTGGTAGTTGTCCTGACCCAGGGTTTTCACCGCCTCGGCATTCCAGGCCGGAATGCCACGCGCCTCGGCCAACTCCTCGCGCCGGCCCAGCACCGCCTGGCGCACCGACAGGCCGAGCCGCGCCGCGCTCTGGATCAGGTCTTCGCCAAGCACCAGTATGGCGTCGTGCTCCTCGACATCGCGCAGTGTCGGCGTGGGTAGCCCACTTTCCCGGCTCAAGCGCGCCATGCGTTCCAGGCAGGCTTGCTCGCGGGCGACGATGCCGGTCGAGAAATTGGCTGCGCCGACCAGTTCGCGCAGTTGGTGATTGCTTTCGAGGCTGGCGCGCGGCGAGCCGATGCCGATCACCCGGCGGGCACTGCGCAGGACATCGGCGCCACGATCCAGCGCTGCATCGATTTCCAGCGTCATGCTCTCGTCGCTCGCCTGGCTGCGCCACTCGGGGCACCGTGGGCGGTCGTCACGATTGACGTAACCATGACCGAAGCGACCGCGATCGCACAGGAAGTGACGGTTGACCTCGCCATGGTAGCGATTCTCGATGCGCCGGATATCGCCGTAGCGCTCGCCGGGGCTGGTGTTGCAGCCCACCGCGCACTGGTGACAGATGCTCGGCGCGAACTGCAGGTCCCATTTGCGGGTATAGCGATCGGAGTGGGTCTGGTCGGTGAACACGCCGGTCGGGCAGACCTCGGTCAGGTTGCCCGAAAACTCGCTCTCCAGCACGCCGTCCTGGTGGCGACCGAAATACACGTTATCGTTGGCGCCGAAAGCACCGAGATCCTCGCCACCGGCATAATCGTTATAGAAACGCACGCAGCGATAGCAGGTAATGCAACGGTTCATCTCGTGAGCGACGAACGGGCCCAGATACTGATTGCGGTGGGTGCGCTTGCGAAAGCGATAGCGCCGGCGGTCGTGGCCGGTCATTACCGTCATGTCCTGGAGGTGGCAATGGCCGCCTTCCTCGCACACCGGGCAGTCGTGCGGGTGGTTGACCATCAGCCACTCGACGACGCTGGCGCGAAACTCGCGGGCCTCTTCGTCCTCGATGGCGATCCAACTATCGTCGCTGGCCGGCGTCATGCAGGACATGACCAGTTTGCCCTGGGTGTCGTCGGCGTCCTTGTACTGTTTGACCGCGCACTGGCGGCAGGCGCCCACGCTGCCCATCGCCGGATGCCAGCAGAAATAGGGCACATCGAGCCCTAACGACAGGCAGGCCTGAAGCAGGTTGTCCGCGCCGTCGACCTCGTAGGCCCGGCCGTCCACATGAATCGTCGCCATGCCGTTATCTCTCTCCCTGCCGTTGGTTCATCGCTCGGCTCATACTTCACCCACCGGAATCGGATCCTCATGCGCCGCGCCGCGCGGATGCGTGACGCCTCGCTCGAACTCATCGCGGAAATAGCGCAGCGCGCTTTCCAGCGGCATGGCCGCCCCCGGCGCGTGGGCGCAGAAGGTCTTGCCCGGCCCCAGGTCGTTGGCCAATTCCTCGAGCAACTCGATATCGCCCTGCTCGCCTTCGCCGCGTTCCAGCGCACGCAGAATCTTCACCGTCCACGGCAGGCCGTCGCGGCAGGGCGTACACCAACCGCAGGACTCGCGAGCGAAAAACTCTTCGAGATTGCGCGCCAGCGACACCATGCTCTGGTCCTCGTTGACCACGGTCAATAGGCCGGTGCCCATGCGGCTGCCCTGTTCGCCGATGGTGTCGAAGTCGAGCGCCAGTTCGAGATGCTCGGGCAGCAGGAAGCCGGTACTGCCACCGCCGGGCAGCCAGGTCTTCAAGGCACGACCGTCGCGCATGCCGCCGGCGCGCTCGATCAACTCACGGCCGCTGGTGCCGATCGGCAATTCCCACAGGCCGGGGCGATTGACCTTGCCGGAGACGCCATACAGCTTGGTGCCGCCATCGTTACTGAGGCCGCCGGAAAGTCCCTGATACCACTCGGCACCATGACGCAGCACCGCCGGTACGTTGCATAGCGTTTCGACGTTATTGACCACGGTGGGCTTGCCCCAGGCGCCGGACTGGCCCGGGAACGGCGGCTTGGCACGCGGATTGGCGCGCTTGCCTTCCAGCGAGCTGATCAGCGCGGTCTCTTCGCCGCAGATGTAGCGCCCGGCACCGGTATGCAGCGCAATATCGAAATCGAAGCCGCTGCCGGCAATGTCGGCGCCCAGCCAACCGGCGGCGCGAGCTTCGTCCAGCGCCTGCGTTACCGCGCGCGCGGCCTCGATGTACTCGCCACGCAGGAAGATATAGCCGAAGCGCGAATTGTTGGCGTAGCCGCCGAGAATCATACCTTCGATCAGCAGGTGCGGCAGTTGCTCGAGCAGCAGCCGATCCTTGAAGGTGCCGGGTTCCATCTCGTCGGCATTGCAGACGATATAGCCGCGCGGCAGGTCTCCGCCCTGCAGGGTCAGGCTCCACTTCATGCCCGCCGAGAAGCCGGCACCGCCACGCCCGCGCACATTGGCCTGCTTGACGGTGGCGATCACATCCTGCGGCGACTGGCTACCGAGCGTTTGCCTGACGGCGGCGTAGCCGTCCTTGTCGAGGTACTCGTCGAGACCGATCAGGGCGCTGTCTTCACGCAGCCGCCAGGTCAGGGGGTGCGTTTCGGCGCTGCGCTCGGCGGCGCTCTGGTGCAACTGGCAGCGGTAGCGCTGACTTGCCGTCATGGGTAGCCCTCCAGCAGCGAGGCCACGTCATCGATCATCACGGGGCCGTAGGTGTCGTCGCCGATCATCATCGCCGGGCCGCGATCGCAGGCGCCCAGGCAGCACACCGGCAGCAGCGTGAAGCGCCCGTCCGGCGTGGTCTCGCCGAAGCCGATGCCCAAATGCTCCGTCAACGCATCGCGCAGTTGCTCGTAATCGGTGAGAAAGCACGAGCTGCTGTCGCAGACCAGGATCACGTGGCGGCCCACCGGCTGGCGGAAGATCAGACTGTAGAACGTCGCCACGCCCTCGACGCTCGCCGCGCCGATGCCCAGCACGTTGGCGATGGCCGGGATCGCGCCATCCGGCACCCAGCCATGGCGACGCTGAACGATCTTCAGCGCCTCGATACAGGCCGCCTGAGGCTGCTCGTAGTGGTCGCGTTCATGCTCGATGGCATGCAGATCGTCGGCATGCAGGGTGAAGCCGTCGCCATCGCTGGCAATGGCCGAATGCACTTGCGCGCGCACGGTGTCGTTCATAATCAGCGGTCCACGTCGGCCATGACGAAATCGATACTCCCCAGGTGAGCAATCAGGTCCGGCACGAAGCCGCCGCGCATCAGCATCGGAATCTGCTGCAGATGCGGAAAGCTCGGCGTGCGGATACGCGTGCGATAGCTCATGGTGTTGCCGTCACTGGTCAGGTAATAACTGTTGATGCCCTTGGTCGCCTCGATCATCTGCAGCGACTCATTGGGCTTGAGCACCGGCCCCCAGGAAACCTGCAGGAAGTGGGTGATCAGCGTCTCGATGTGCTGCAGCATCTTGTCGCGTGGTGGCGGCGTGGTCAGCGGGTGATCGGCCTTGTAGTCGCCGGCCGGCATGTTGTCGACGCACTGCTGGATGATACGCAGGCTCTGGCGCATCTCATCGATACGCAGCTGACCACGATCGAAGGCGTCGCCGTTGGCGCCCAGCGGTATTTCGAAGTCGAAGTTCTCGTAACCGGAATAGGGGCGCTGCTTGCGCAGGTCGAAATCGCAGCCGGTGGCCCGCAGGTTGGGGCCGGTAACGCCCCAGGCCAACGCCTCCTTGGTGTTGAAGGCGGCGATATGCCGGGTCCGCTCGATAACGATGGCGTTTTCCATCATCACCCGCTCGTATTCGCGCAAGCGCTTGGGCATCCAGTCGAGAAAGCCCTGCATCAGCCGATCCCAGCCATTCGGCAGATCGTGAGCGACGCCGCCAATGCGATACCAGGCCGGGTGCATGCGAAAGCCGGTGATCGCCTCGATCACTTCGTAGGCTTTCTGGCGATCGGTGAAGGTGAAGAACACCGGCGTCATGGCACCCAGGTCCTGCAGGTAGGTACCCAGGAACAGCAGGTGACTATTGATGCGGAACAACTCCGCCATCATCACGCGGATCGTCTCGGCACGCGATGTTACCTGGATACCAGCGAGCTTCTCCGCCGCCAGGATATACGGCAGGTTGTTCATCACCCCGCCGGTATAGTCGATGCGGTCGGTATAGGGGATGAAACTGTGCCAGGACTGGCGCTCGGCCATCTTCTCGGCGCCGCGGTGGTGATAGCCAATATCCGGCACGCAATCGACGATCTCTTCGCCGTCGAGCTGCAATACGATACGAAAAGCGCCGTGCGCCGACGGGTGGTTGGGGCCGAGGTTGAGAAACATGAACTCGGTGTCGTCGTTGCCACGCCGCATGCCCCAGGCCTCGGGGTCGAACTGTAGCGCCTGCTGCTCCTTGTCCTGGCCCTCGACGGTCAGTGTATAGGGATCGAACTCGGTGGCGCGCGCCGGGTAATCCTTGCGTAGTGGATGGCCGTGCCAGGTCGGCGGCATCAGAATTCGCGCCAGGTGCGGGTGACCGCGAAAGTCGATCCCGAACATGTCCCAGACTTCACGCTCGTACCAGTTGGCGTTGGGATACAGCGAAACGATGCTGGGCAGCGCCAGATCACCCTCGGCGAGCGCCACCTTAAGCATCACGTCGCGATTGCGGCTGACCGAGAGTAGATGATAGAACACCGTGAAGTCGGCATCGGGCAGCCCATGGCGCTGGCCACGCAAGCGCTCGTCGAGCGCCGAAAGATCGAACAGCATCTCGAAGGGCTGCGGCATATTGCGCAAGAAGCCGATGACATCGGTCAGCGCCTCACGCGCCACCCACAGCACCGGCAAGCCGGTCAGCGTATCCTGCTCCCTGATGGCCTGGTCGCCGAAATGCTGCTTGAGTGCCTCGACCACGGGGTCGGCGCTGGCCCCGGTTGTCGACGAATCGGATCTCGGTGTGGCGACGCTCATGGACGTGGATGAACTCTTGGGCGATGAATGGGTAAACGATACTACCGGCTCGGATACTGCGCGCGTTGACGACCGGCCATCTCAGTGGCTGGTCGCCTCGGGCTCAAACGCTATCGGGCGTACGCAACTCAGTGGCCTGGATGCGCTGCTCGCGCATTTTTTCACGCTGCGATGGCATTTCGGCACGGTAGACACCCTGGTCGCCGACCACCCAGGACAACGGCCGGCGCTCCTCCTGAATCGAGTCCTGCAATAACTGCAGGCCCTGCAGGAACGCCTCGGGGCGCGGCGGACAGCCCGGGATGTAGACATCCACCGGCAGGAACTTGTCGACTCCCTGCACCACCGAGTAGATGTCGTACATGCCGCCGGAATTGGCGCACGAGCCCATCGAGATGACCCATTTGGGCTCAAGCATCTGATCGTAGAGCTGCTGGATGACAGGGGCCATCTTGATGAAACAGGTGCCGGCGATGACCATGAAGTCCGCCTGGCGCGGCGAGGCGCGAATAACCTCGGCGCCGAAGCGGGCGATGTCGTGGGGCGCGGTGAAGGCGGTGGTCATCTCCACGTAACAGCACGACAAGCCGAAGTTGTAGGGCCACAGCGAATTCTTACGCCCCCAGTTGACCGCCGAATTGAGGACTTCATCGAGCTTGCCGGTGAAGACGTTGCGATGAACCTGTTGCTTCATCGGGTCTTCGGCGCGCTGGCGTTCACTCAGCGGATAGCGGGCATTGTCCGCGGCAACGGCATCATCCGTGGCACGCGTCAAGGTGTAAGCCATGTAGCCTCCAGCACAAGCGTAATCGGTAACTCACCGCGGCCATCGGCTGCGGTGGTATCAGATGCTATCGTCCACTCGCACACGCCGTTTGGGTGCCCAGTCCAGGGCACCGACACGGCTATCGTAGACCAGACCGGCAAGCAGAATGAAAATGAATATCGCCGCGCCCCAGAAACCGCTCCAACCCACTTCACGAACGGCAACCGACCAGGCGAACAGGAAAACGGCTTCGATATCGAAGATCACGAACAGCATCGCGACCAGATAGAATTTGACGGAGAATCGCTGGCGGGCACTACCGGCGCCGATAATGCCCGACTCGAAGGGCAGGGACTTGCTGCGTCCGCGACTACGCCCACCCAGTAGGCTGGCGGCACCGATCATGAAAACGCAAAGGGTAACGACAGCGGCAACGAATAGCCCAACGGCCCAGTACTCGGCGATCAGCGCTGTAGCGTTCTGATTCATGGACTCCCTCGTCATACCAGAAACCCAATCGCGATCCGGAATGTCAGGTACCGGCCGCGACTGAAGCGAGCTAGCAAGCCGCTTCGCTCACTAACGACCCGACAATGATA
The DNA here is from genome assembly GCF_900102945.1 of Modicisalibacter muralis. Classification (GTDB taxonomy): domain Bacteria; phylum Pseudomonadota; class Gammaproteobacteria; order Pseudomonadales; family Halomonadaceae; genus Modicisalibacter; species Modicisalibacter muralis. The sequence goes on from NZ_FNGI01000008.1 coordinate 125,456, forward strand.
AAAGATCGGCGTGGGTTTGTCATAGTCCGATAGTTGAGGGATTCAACACATTGGCACTAGCCAATCGCATTGATACAGCGTAATGCTCTGCCCGATAGCGTCGATCCAAGCGCATTTATCAGCGGAAGTCCGAAAACGCACTCGACATGGCCTCGGGCCATGGACTGATTTAGTCTGTGCTATCTTCCGGCAGCCAAGACCCGATTCGCGATGACAAGCTCTCCACGCATTCCCAACGTCCTGACCATCGCCGGCTCCGACCCGTCGGGTGGCGCCGGTCTTCAGGCCGACCTGAAGACCTTTTCGGCACTCGGCGCCTACGGTGCCAGCGTGATCACCGCACTGACCGCGCAGAGCACGCGTGGCGTCACCGGCGTGCACCCCGTGCCCGCGGATTTCATCGCCGCCCAGCTCGACACCCTGCTCGACGACGTCGCCATCGACGCCGTGAAGATCGGCATGGTCGCCAGCCGCGAGGTGGCACTGACGATTCGCGATGCCTTCGCTCGCCAGCGCCCGCGCTGGATCGTGCTCGACCCGGTGATGGTCGCCAAGAGCGGTGATATCCTGGTCGATGATGCCGGCATCCGCGCGGTGCGCGAGATTCTGGTTCCGCTGGCCGACCTGATCACCCCCAACCTGCCCGAAGCCGCGGTATTGCTAGACGCCCCCACGGCCCGCGATCCCGATGCCATGCAAGCCATGCTACCGGCACTGCGCGCGCTCGGCGCGCCCAACGTGCTACTCAAGGGCGGCCACCTGAGTGGCGAGCGCTGTCCCGACCTGCTGACCACCGTCGAGGGCAACTGCTGGCTCGAGGCCGAGCGCGTGGCCACCGACAACCTGCACGGCACCGGCTGCACGCTGTCCTCGGCGATTGCCGCCAATCTGGCGCGTGGCGACACGCTGGTCGAGGCCGTGCAGCGCGCCAAGGTGTGGCTCGGCCAGGCGCTCCACGCCAGTGAACGTCTCAGCGTCGGCAAGGGCCATGGCCCGGTGCATCACTTCCACGCCTGGTGGTAGTCGCTCGGTAAACTTGCAGCTAACTTGCAGGACGGCGCGGCGCTGACCATGCTTGAGTAGGATTCATTGCCGAACCGCCCCATGGCCGCTGCCCATGAACAAGAGAGATGCCGTCATGCCCCGGACGCTGCTGTTCGCTTGCGACCTGTCCGCCGAGAATCGCGCCGCCTTCGCCAGAGCCATTCGCCTGGCGGTCGATAACGGTGCCCGTCTCGATGTGCTGCATGTTCTCGATCCCCACTTGCCGCATCAGGCATTGCGCGACCTCGAAAGCGCCGTGGTCGCCGAGATGGAGCGCATGATGCTCGACCTGCGCGAGGACTACGCCCTGCCGGCGCCGGAGACGTTGATCCAGACGGTCACCGGAGCTCCCTACGCCGAGATCATCCGCGAAGCCCATGAGCGCGACGCAGACTTGATCGTGCTCGGCGCCCACCGTAAGCGCGGCCAGCCGGAACTGGTCGGCGGCACGACCTTGGCCCGCGTACTACGTGGCGCGCCCTGCCCGGTATTATCGGCCAGCCACCCGGCCAACCAGGACTGGCAGGACGTGCTGGTTCCAGTGGATTTCTCGTTGGCTTGTCGACATACCCTGCGCCAGACTCTGAAGCGCTTTCCCGAAGCGCGCCTGACACTACTGCATGCCTGGGACATTCCCGGCGAGCAGGAGCTCGGCTCCGACAGCGGCTACGCGCGTTGGCGCGACCGCGAGGTCGAACGCCTGCGCCAGCAGCTGGAGCAGGAGGTCGAGTCGGTCATGGCCGAGCTGGGCGATGTCCCCGAACTGGAGCTGGAGCTGGAGCAGGGCGATCCCGGCGAGGTGCTGCTCGACCGCCTGCGCCACCAACCACCGGATCTGTTGGCGCTGAGCAGTCATGCCCAACTGGGGCGTCACGGGCACCTCACCCAGCGCCTACTCGCCGAGCCTCATTGCGACCTGATGGTGTGCCGCGCCTGGTAGGCAGAACCCGTCGATCGTGCTGAATAAGCTACCCCGGCTGCCGAACGGATAAGCGACGCCTCAAGTGTGTCGCCAAGCGTGCTATAGTCGCTATTCCTGCAGTTTGCCAGTTCGGCCCGACGATAGAGCATTTCATGAACCCGATCGTTCACGACAACACTGTGGCTCGATGGCTGCTGGTCCTGGTACTGGCCGCTGGCGTGTATTTCTTCATCGGTTTCCTGGTACCGCTGTTGGCCGCGCTGATCGTGGGTTTCGCCAGTTGGCCGCTCTATCGGCGCCTGCATCGCCTGTGCCTGGGGAGCAACGTGCTGGCCGCCAGCATCGCCCTGATCATCATCATCGTCGGGCTGGTGGTACCGATCTCGCTGGCCTTCTCCTTTGCCCTTCAGGAGTTGAAAGGCTGGATCGAATGGCTGTTGGTGGCCAACCGGGTCGGCATCCCCACCCCGGAGTGGATATCGGCGCTGCCCGGCGTCGGCGAGTGGCTCTCCCTTCAATGGCAGGAATATCTCAGCGAACCCAACGCCCTGAGCTCCGTCGTCGATATCTTCAGCGGCGATCACATCGGCGATATTTCGCGCTGGCTGTTGGCGTTCAGCGGTGGCGCTTTCAGTTTGCTGCTGGCTATCGTGTTCATGCTGATCAGCCTGTTCTTCATTTACAAGGACGGTGCGCGCCTGGCAGGGCAGCTCGATATCGTCGGCGAGCGGATTCTACCCGCACGCTGGAAGCGTTTCTCGCGCGTGGTGCCCGCCACGGTGAGCTCCACGGTGGTCGGGATGGGCTTGATCGCCATGGGCGAAGGCGTCGTACTCGGCACCGCCTATTGGATTGCCGGCGTGCCGTCGCCCGTCGTGCTGGGCGTGCTGACGGCGTTCATGGCGCTGATTCCCGGCGGCGCGCCGCTCACGTTTACGCTCGTTTCGCTCTATCTGCTGGGTTCCGGCGAACTGGCCGCGGCGCTGGGACTATTTGCCTGGGGCACGACGGAGCTGTTCATCGTCGACAAGACACTGCGTCCCAGGCTGGTCGGCGGCCCGATCAAGCTGCCCTTCCTGCCGACCTTTTTCGGACTGATCGGCGGCGTCAAGACGATGGGCATCATCGGTCTTTTCGTCGGTCCCGTGCTCATGGCCCTGCTGGTCGCGATCTGGCACGAATGGCTGCACGATGCCGATCTGGAAACGGCGCGTGACGAGAAGATCGCCAACGCATCGGAAGCCGCTGGCAAAACCAACGAGAAAGACAGCAGCAAGGACAGCCATCCAGCCTGAAAACCCTTGCCACCATGGCTTTTCGCCCCCCTCTAGCGGTTATCGCTTCTCCTTTATCATTCAACGTCCAATAACGACGACGCGCTCTCATTCACTTTTTTCAGGTAACGCCGATGCCCCATGAAACCTCGCTTATCGCCACCGTTGCCTACGCTTTCGGCCTCGCGTTGGTGTTGGGGTTTGTCGCCGAACGCGCGCGTCTGCCGGCGCTGGTCGGCTATCTGCTGGCGGGCATCGTGATCGGACCGGCTACGCCGGGCTACGTGGCGGATGTCGGTGCCGCCAAGCAACTGGCCGAACTCGGCGTCATGCTGCTGATGTTCGGTGTCGGGCTGCACTTCTCGCTGGCCGACCTGCTCTCCGTCAGGCGTATTGCCGTACCGGGTTCGATCGCCCATATGGCCATCGCCACCCTGCTGGGGGTGGCCGTGGCATGGCTATGGGACTGGAACCTGGGTGGCGGTCTGATCTTCGGCCTGGCGCTGTCGGTAGCCAGCACCGTGGTGTTGTTGAGGGTTCTCGAGGCCCGCGGCGTGCTGGAGTCCATGAACGGACGTATCGCCGTGGGCTGGCTGATCGTGCAGGACCTGGTCATGGTGCTGGTACTGGTATTGCTGCCGCCGCTAGCGGCCATGCTGGGTGGCGAGACGAATACCGTCACAGGCGATACCTCGTTATGGCTGACCCTCGGCGTGACGCTACTGCAGGTCGGCCTGTTCATTGCATTGATGCTGGTGGTCGGTAAGCGCTTACTGCCCTGGCTGCTGTGGCAGGTCGCGCGTACCGGCTCACGCGAGCTGTTCACGCTGTCGATAATCGCCGCCGCGATCGGCATCGCGTTCGGCGCGGCGAAGCTATTCGGCATCTCCTTCGCACTGGGCGCCTTCTTCGCCGGCATGGTGATGCGCGAGTCGAAATTCAGCCATCGCGCCGCCGAGGAGTCGCTGCCTCTGCGTGACGCCTTCGCCGTGCTGTTCTTCGTCTCGGTGGGCATGCTGTTCGATCCCATGGTGCTGATCGAGGAGCCGCTGCGCGTGCTGGCTGTCGTGGCGATTATCGTGATTGGCAAATCGGTTGCCGCGGCAACGCTGATTCTGGCCTTCCGCTACCCGCTGAACACCGCCTTCACGGTCGCCGCCAGCCAGGCGCAGATCGGCGAGTTCTCGTTCATCCTGGCCGGCCTGGGCATGACGCTCGGATTGCTGCCCGAAGAGGGCAATAGCCTGATCCTGGCCGGGGCACTGATCTCGATCGCGCTCAACCCCATGTTGTTCGCCCTCATCGAACCGCTGCGCAGCCGAGTGCTGGCGAGTTCGAGCCTGGCCCGCAAGCTGGAACAGCGCCAGGACCCCTTTGCCGAATTGCCGATGACCACCGAGGACAAGTACCTGGAAGGGCAAGTGGTGCTGGTCGGCTACGGCCGGGTCGGTAGCCGCATCGGCGCTGCGTTGCGCGAGAGCGACATTCCCTTCGTGGTGGCGGAACAGAACCGCGAACAGGTGGAGAGACTGCGCAAGCAAGGCATCGCGGCGGTGTCCGGCGATGCCAGCGATCCGGCGGTACTGATCCAGGCGCATGTCGCGCGCGCCGCCATGCTGGTCATCGCCATTCCCGATACGCTCAATGTGCGCCAGATGATAGAGACGGCACGCACGCTGAACCCGACCATCGAGGTGGCCGTACGCACGCATAGCGAGGACGAAGCCGCGTTGCTGGTCAAGGAGGCCCACGGTCAGGTGTTCTTTGGCGAGGAAGAGCTCGCCAAGGGCATGCTGCGCCACATCCTGATGCGCTTTACCCCGCCCGCCGATCGAACCCCCGAGGCCACGGGCGGTCACAACGGATGACCTTTCCTCCAACGTTCGAGACCCCCATGCAAGCACTCACTCGTCCGAGAACGTGGGGCGCCGCCCTCGCTCTGGCCTATGCTCTTTCGTTGAGCCCGACGGCAGTGGCCCAGGAAATCCCTACGATCATCGACGTCGAAGGGGTCAATTTCGACACCCGGCTCGATATCGACGGCCGCAGCTACGAGTTGCTCGGCAGCGGCTTGTTCACGTACATGATCTGGGATGCCTATGTCGGCGCCTATTATCAGGCCAGCGGCTTTCCGCGCCCGGCACCGCTGGGCGACGTACCACGCCACCTGGTGCTGGAATATTTCCATGCCATCGAGGCCGAGGATTTCGCCGATACCACGCGCCAGGGCGTCGCCCGGAATGTCGACGATGCCCAACTCGCAGCGCTATCGGCCCCGTTGCGGGCGTTCAATGCAAGCTATCGCGATGTCGCGCCCGGCGATCGCTATGCGTTGACCTGGACCGGCGACGAACTGCGCCTGAGCTATAACGGCGAGGTGATCCACCGCAGCGACAGCCAGGCGCTGGCCTCGGCACTGTTCGCCATCTGGTTGGGCGACGACCCGGCCCAGGAAAGCTTCAAGCAGGACCTGCTTGGCAGAAGCCGTTAGCGTTTTCGGTAAGAGCCGTTAGCGTTTTCTGGTCGCCTCGGCGGCACGCAGTTCCTCGTCGAGAACATTCAGGATTTGCTTGCCGCGCTCGCCGGCCTGCTCAATGTAGACGTCGCGAGCCACCAGGCTGCGCTCACGGAACATGGCGCGCTGTTCATCGCTCAGCCTGATGAGCTTGATATCGCTGCTTTGCTTGATGCTCTCCAGGCGCCGGCGGTTGATCTCGGCCTGCTGCTCGAAGATATAGCGACGCAAGCCGTTGGTGACTTCGTCCAGCATCGCCTGGCGCTCTTCCGGCAAGTCTTCATAGAAGGCGTCGTTGGCAACCAGCGTGGTGATGAACTGCGCCGACCTGGCGAGGATCAGGTAATCCTGGACCTCGTGAAAGCCCATCTCCTCGATGGCGAATAGCGGGTTCACCTGGGCATCGATCTGTTCGAGCTCAAGACCCGAGTAGACCTGTGCGTAGGGCAGCGTGGCCGGATCGGCGCCGTAGGCGCGGTAGGTTTCAACCAGCACCGGTGACGGCATGGTGCGAATTTCCAGCCCCTGCATATCGGTTGGTGTCTCGATCGAGCGGTTAGCGGTCCATGCCATCCAGCCTTCGGAAATGACGCTCAGCAATTGCAGGTTCTGCTCACTGTAAGCCGCCTGCAGTAGCGCCGTGGCCCGGGTATTACCCAGGACCCGCTGGTTGACGCGCGTGTCGTCCGAGAACAGGAAGTGCAGGCTAAAGACGCCGACTTCGGGAATCGTCGGGGCCAGGTGTCCGGGCGACGCGAAGGCGAATTGCACGCCACCCTCGCGGATCAGCTCGGTCAACTGCGATGATGTGCCCAGCGTGCCGTAGGGGTAGATTTCAACCGTGACCTCGCCGCCTGAGCGCTCCTCGATGCGCCGCTTGAATTCCTCGGCATAGATATCCTGAATGCTGCCGTCGATTTCTTCGAGCGCAAAACGCCAGGTTCCGGCTTGAGCCACGCCGGTGGTCACGGCGACGGCAATAATGGCAATCAGGCCGGCTTTTTTTAACATGGCTGTTATCCTTTTCGCGTTGCAGCCACCGTTATGACAACTCGCTCGGCGGCATTGCAATAGTCCATTCGCTAAAGACCTGATAATAGATCAGCCTCAAGAAGGCGTCTGGGCGACTCCCGCCATGGGCACAAACATCCGATTATGGAACGGTTTCATGCGAGCATTGATTCAACGGGTACGCCGCGCCAGCGTGGAAGTCGACGGGCGCACGATCGGCAGTATCGACCAGGGCCTGCTGGCCCTGATTGGCATTGAAAAAGGCGACGACGAGGCGCGCGCCGACAAGTTGCTGCACAAGCTGCTGCGCTATCGGGTATTCGCCGATAGCGAAGACAAGATGAATCTCGATCTACGCCAGATCGAAGGTGGCTTGCTGCTGGTTTCACAGTTCACGCTGGCCGCCGATACCCGCAAGGGTTTGCGACCGGGCTTTTCCAGCGCCGCGCCCCCCGCCGAGGGCGAGCGCCTGTTCGGCTACCTGCTCGAACGCGCCACTGAAGCATGGCCCTATGTCGCCAGTGGCGCGTTCGGCGCCAACATGCAGGTCAGTCTGATCAACGACGGGCCGGTCACCTTTCTGCTGGAAACTTAATCGGGATTGAGCACCGCCTTGAGAAATTCCTGAGTACGTGCCTCCTTGGGTGCCTTGAACAACTCCTCCGGCGTGCCCTGCTCCTTGATCTTGCCCTTGTCGAAGAAGCACACGCGATCGGATATCTGCTGCGCGAAGTGCATTTCATGCGTGACCAGCAGCATGGTCAGGTCGTGCTCCTTGGCCAGGCGGCGAATGACATTCAATACTTCGCCGACCAGCTCGGGGTCGAGCGCCGAGGTCGGCTCGTCGAACAGCATGATCCTGGGTCGCATGGCCAGCGCACGGGCGATCCCCACGCGCTGCTGCTGACCGCCGGAAAGCTGATGCGGATACTTGTCTTTCTGATCGCTCAAGCCGACCAGATCGAGCAACTCCTCGCCACGCTGGCGCACATCGGCCTTGGACATGCCCAGCACGCGAACCGGCGCCTCGGTCAGGTTGCGCAGCACCGTCATGTGGGGAAACAGGTTGAACTGCTGAAAGACCATGCCCATCTGGTTGCGCATCTTGCGCAGGTGGGCCTCACTGGCCTCGTGGAGCTTACCATTGCGCGACTCGTGCCAGAGCGGCTCGCCACCGATGTAGACCACGCCTTCATTGATCTTCTCGAGCGTCATCAAGACACGTAGCACCGTCGACTTGCCCGACCCCGAGGGGCCGATGATGGTCACCTTTTCGCCCTGCTCGACCTGGAAATCCAATTCGTCGAGCACGGTCAGGTCGCCGAAGCGCTTGACGACCTTGTCGAATTTGATAATCGGTTCACTCATTTCAGTGACAGGCCTCGCTTGGGTAGATGAACGTCGATATAGCGCACACCGGACGACGCCAACAAGGTGAGAATCAGGTACAGCCCGCCGACCATCGACAGCGGAATCAGGTAATTGAAGGTTCGATCGCCGATGATCGTCGCCACATTGAGCATCTCGAGCACCGTGACCACCGATAGCACCGGTACATCCTTCATGATCGATACCAGATAATTGCCCAATGCCGGGATGATGCGCGGTATGGCCTGCGGCAGAATCACATGGGTGAAGGTGCGCGGTGACGGCAGATTCAACGCGCGTGCCGCCTCATGCTGGCCCTTGGCGACCGCCTCGAGCCCGGCGCGATAGACCTCCGATGTGTAGGCGCTGTACTGCACGCCCAGGGCCAGCGCGCCGGTCAAAAACGCCGGCAGTACGATGCCGTAGTCGGGTAATACGTAATACAGGAAGAATAGCTGGACCAGCAGCGGCGTATCGCGGATGAACTCGGTGATCGCCTTGGCCGGCCAGGATATGAGGCGCGTCGGAGCGCTCTTCAGGGTGGCCAGAACCAGCCCCAGAATCAACGCGATGAAGAACCCCAGGACCGTCGCCTGGATAGTCACCCACAACCCGATCAGCAGGATTGGCAGGATCGAGAGCGCGAAGGCCAGATTGCTACTGGTGTCCCATTCGATGCCAAAGAACATTCGCCTACCTCCCTGCCGCACGCCAGCGCCCGACGAAGCGCTCGAGCCATTTCATCAACGCCATGAGCACCAGCGCCATGCCGAAATACATGAACAGCACCAAGGTGTAGACCGTGGTGCTGTCCTGGGTGTAGTTGCGGATATGCTCGGCACGAAACGCCAGATCGCTAAGACTGATCAGCGACACCAGCGCGGTATCCTTGAGGTTTTGCACCGCAAGGTTGCCGAAGGTCGGCATCATCTCGGGAATTGCCTGAGGCAGGGAGATGCGCCATAAGGTCTGGCGCGGCGTAAAGTTGAGCGCCTTGGCCGCTTCGTACTGCTCATGTGCCACGGACTGGATGGCGCCACGCACCACTTCAGCGCCGTAGGAGCCGATATTCAACCCCAGTGCCGCGACGCCCACCACCACCGGCGGGAAGCGCAAATCGATGCCGATCGCCTGCCCGACCAGCGGCAGGGCGAAATACAGCCAGAACAACTGAACCAGCAGCGACGTACCGCGAAATATTTCGATGTACGCAACCGACACACTCTTGATGAGAATGTTTGGCGAAAGTTTACCGATGCCACAGGCGAAGGCCAGAATGGCGCCAAGTATGGTCGAGTAGATGGTAATTTGTACCGTTACCCATGCCCCTTCCAGCAATGGAGCAAGATAGCTTGTCCATTCCATGTACCGATCTCCAACACTGACATACTGGAGCTTGGGTCAAGCGCCCTGACTCGCGCCCTGGCGCGAACAAAGCCGTATTCGACCCATGAGAGAAGCGCGGGCCGGCTCTAGAGCCGGCCTCGCTTACCGTAGGCCCCGTACCATGCGACGCTCAACAGGACTCGAGACGGTCACTCGGCGGAGCACAGCTCCTCGGTGGTACGTTTGAAGGAGGCTTCGATATCGGTCTCGGAGAAGCCGTAGCTGGACAGGATCTCTTTCCATTCGTCGGTTTTCTTGAACTCGACGAGGTGTTTGTTGAAAGCGTCGCGCAGTTCCTCGGAGTCGCTGGCGAAGGCGAAAGCGCCCCAGCTACGCACTTCCTCGCCACCGATCACCGGGTCCTCGAACTGCTCGACGATCTGGACTTCATCGCTCTTGTTGGCCAGCTCGCTGGCGGTCATGCCCGTCGCGGCGTAGGCAGCGGCGCGCCCGGTCGACACCGTGGAGATGGCATCGGCGTTACTGGAGATGGTGACCATATTGGACTGCGGAACGCCCAGCTCCTGCAGCATCTCGAGCTGGTCGGCGCCGGCCATGATCGCGACCTTCATGTCGCCCTCGGCGAAATCCGAGTAGGCATGAATGTCCTGGGGGTTGCCGGCCTTGACCAGCAGACCCTCACCGTAGGTCGAATTGGGCACCGAGTAGATCACCGACTCACAGCGCTGGGGCAGGACGGCCATTTCAGCGGCGACGATATCGAAGCGGTCGGCTCGCAGGCCCGGAATCAACGAACTGAAGTTGGTGACTTCCCATTGGATATTGTCGATACCCATGGCCTCGACGACATGTTTGGCGACCTCGGGGCCCGGGCCCTTGGCCTCACCGCTCATATCCATGTAGCCGTAAGGAATCTCGTTGGCTATGGCGATGCGGACCGTGCCTTTGTTTTTGATCTCTTCGAGGGACGCAGCATTGGCGACGCCCAACGTGAGGCAGGATAGTGCAGCAGTGGTGGCGAGCAGAGTTACGCCCTTCTTGATATTATAGCGCATCGTCTTGACTCTCTTCGTTGCGTAAGGTTTGTCTATTTACTATAGGCCCAATTCTGGGTGGACCTGTCATGCTCCGGTCAGTGTTCCATTAAACGCAGATGGCGACCATCGCGATAATTTCTGTAATGGCGTCGATCGCTACGAAATTCTTCTGAAAAAAAGCTGCCCAACGGCAGCTTTGACAATTCACACAGGGCTCGCAAGGCATCACTTGGGATGCCATTTATCATCGTCGCCTTTCTTGTATTTGCTCTTCACGGCGGCCCAAGCCACGCGGTGCGCCGCCTCCTCGCGAGACTCATGGCCGCGCCGATCATCGGGATTACTGTACTCGTCCCAAGCACTGTTGAAGGCTTCCTGATAGATTTCCTGGGCGTGCTGGGGCAGTACGTTGCGAACGTTGTCGGGTAGCTCGTCGCGGTTGTCGTAGGGCATGGGAACCTCCTGTTCGCCGGAAATTTCTCCTACACGGGCAGTCTAGTCGGCTCCGGTTCTCGCGCCTAATCAAGCCCCTGGTATTGATAAGCCATCGCCTTGCCGCCAATGAACTGCGCCTGAATGAAGCGTTGCTCATTGCCCCACCGGCAGTTGTCGAGCATCACCGCCCCGGCGCATTCGCTGGGCTCGCCCAGTATCGACTCGACGTCGTCGCGGGTCATGCCGACCGCCAGGCGCTCGTAGTTATCCAGCGTCAACCGGGCGTCGCTGCAACCCATCAGCCCGACGGCGACTGTCAGTGCCGCCAGTATCATTCGCCCTGCTCGCTTCATGCTTCACTCCTGCTCACAGTGCCTATCAGGCATTATCCATGAGATCGACCTCGGAACGCTCCAGCGCCTCTTCGGCCTCGAGCCAGGCTTGCTCCAGACTATTCAAGCGCGACTTGAGCTCGCCCTGGCGAGCGAGTAATACGGTCAACTCGTCCTTGCGTGCGCTGTCGGTATACAGCGCGGCATCGCCCAGGCGTTCTTCCACCGCGGCCAGCTCATCGCCAACCTGGCCCATGTCGCGCTCGACGCGGTCACGTTCGCGCTTGAGCGGGCGCAGCTTCTCGCGCCGCTCGGCGGCGACGCGCCGTGCAGCCTTGCGATCGAGTGTCGGTTCACCATCCGCGCTCTTGCCGGCCCGCGCCTCGCGTCGTTCGCCGTCGAGACGCGCCTTGAGCCAGGCGCGATAGTCGTCGAGATCGCCATCGAAAGGTGCCACCGTGCCATCCGCCACGCACCAGAACTCGTCGACCGTGGCACGCAGTAAATGACGGTCGTGAGAAACCACGATCACCGTACCGCCGAATGCTGCCAGCGCCTCGGTCAAGGCTTCGCGCATCTGGAGATCGAGGTGGTTGGTAGGCTCGTCGAGCAGCAGCAGGTTGGGTTTGTGCCAGGCTACCAGCGCCAGTGCCAGGCGCGCCTTCTCACCGCCGGAAAAATTCCTCACCTCGGCGAACACGTCGTCGCCGCGAAAGCCGAAGCCTCCCAGAAAGTTGCGGATCGACTGATCGCTTTCGCTCGGTGACAGGCGCTGCACATGCATGAACGGCGTGGCGCTAAGATCGAGACCTTCGAGCTGGTGCTGAGCGAAGTAGCCGATCGCCAGGTGTTCGCCGGCCACGCGCTTGCCGCCGAGCAGCGGCAATTCGCCGGTCAGCGACTTGATCAGCGTCGACTTGCCAGCCCCGTTGGGCCCCAGCAGGCCGATACGCTGGCCGGGTAGCAGGGTCAGCTTGACGTCGCTCAGCAGGGGCGCGCCGTAACCGAGCTGGGCGCGGTCGAGCACCAGCAGCGGATGCGAGGTCTTGTCGGCGGCCGGCAGGGTGAAATGGAACGGCGAATCGACATGGGCGACGGCGATGGTTTCCATGCGCTCGAGCATCTTCAGCCGGCTCTGCGCCTGGCGCGCCTTGGTCGCCTTGGCGCGAAAGCGCGCGACGAAGCGTTCTATCTCCTCGCGCCGGGCCTGTTGCTTGGCGGCTTCGGCCTGCTGTTGGGACAGTTTCTCGGCACGGCTGCGCTCGAAGGCGCTGTAATTGCCGCGGTAGAGCACCAGTCGGCGGCGGTCGAAATGCACGATGTGATCGCACACCGCATCGAGGAAGTCGCGGTCGTGGGAGATCAGCAGCAAGGTGCCGGGATAGCGCGTCAGCCACTGCTCGAGCCATAGCAGCGCGTCGAGATCGAGGTGGTTGGTCGGCTCGTCGAGCAGCAACAGGTCGGAAGGCATGAACAGCGTGCGCGCCAGGTTGACGCGCATGCGCCAACCGCCGGAGAACGCCGCCAGCGGCTGATCGAGCTGGGCCTGGGTAAAACCCAGCCCAACCAATAACTGCGCGGCCCGCGCCGGGGCGCTATAGCCATCCAACGCCTCGAGACGGCCATGCAATTCGGCTTCATGGGTCGCTGCGCCGCTCTCTCGCGCCGCCTCCAGCGCGGCCTGGGTGGCGCGCAGCTCGACATCGCCATCGAGCACGTAATCGGTAATCGAGCGATCCAGTGCCTCGATTTCCTGGGCCATGTGGGCGATACGCTGGCCACCGGAGAGTTCGACCTGACCGCGATCGGGCGTCAGTTCGCCGAGCAACAGCTTGAACAGGCTCGACTTGCCGGCACCGTTGGGGCCGACGATGCCGGCCTTATGGCCATGGTGCAGCGTCAACTCGGCCTCTTCGAACAAGGGCTGGGTGCCGCGTTGCAGGGCCAGTTGGCGTAGTGCGATCATGCTGTCTCCCATTGACTCTGTATGCATTCAAGGACGCGCTGCGTATCGTCGACCATGGCCTACCATTCTACCCAATCTCCCTTCGCCTTGGCCGCCCCCGATGCACTTTGGCGTTACGCCTGTGCGTATTACGCCGACCCCGACATCGCCGCGGCCTGCCTCGACCTGCAGGAGCATGCCGGCGCCGATATCTGCGAGCTGCTTTGGCTGGGGTGGTTGGAGCATATCGGACTGGTACCAGACACCAATGTCGCCGATGCCCTGGCGCCGGTCCGCGACCACCAGGCCCGGCAAACCTATCGCCTGCGGGCCAAGCGACGCGCCCTCAAGCCATTGGCGCGGCCCGGATCGCCGCTGGCCGAATGGCGCGAACACCTCAAACGGGCCGAACTGACGGCCGAACGCGCCGCCCTGGGCCAGTTGCAGGCCTTGACCCAGCGCGGTGAAGGCGTGCGTGACAAACAGGCTTCGGACGCAGGCTTGTACACCGCCCTCGCCCGACACCTCGGCCCCGTGGCCGCTACGCAGGATCATTCATTGGAAGTGCTGGCCCGAGGTCTGCAACCGCGAATGTCGTTGGTCAATCTTTCGTATCACGGCCCGAGCGACGAGTAGCACTGACGACGCAAAGCTTGTAAGTTCCAAAATGAGCGATGCGCCTTCGCCCATGGTTAATGCGCTCGTCTATGACGGTCAAGCGATGACCGAAAAGACGGCGAGCGCCGCCGGGCAAGGCGAAAAGCAGCAGAAGAGCAGACTGGCCTTGCACGCGAGCCTATGCGGATTCACTGCACCTTTTGAGGGCCACCGCGTCCGGTTTTCAGGAACGAAGTAGGCTTGAAGGCTTGCCATCGCCGACTCGCCATTACCTAATAAAACTAAGGAAAGAAGCGACATGACCCAATCAACTTCTTCTTCCGGCGATCCTAACAAGCACCCCAGCGGTCTGCTGCGCCTGCTGGGCGCTCTCGACCAGGGCCTGGGCGTTGCCGAGCGCATCATCCTGGCAGTCAGCGTGCTCGCCATGGCGGGGCTAATGAGCGCTCATGTGGTCGGCACCCTCATTTTCGGGCAAGGCATCCCCGGCACCTATGAAATCACCGAGATGCTGATCGTCGTCATCACCTTCGTGGGTGTCGGCTATGCTGCGCGACACGCCCGCCACATCAGCATGTCGGCCCTTTACGATCAACTCAGTGGGCGCGCGCGCAAGGCGCTGTTGATCCTCATCTGCCTCGGTACGGCGCTACTGATGTTCTATTTCGCCTACGAATCGATCGAATACGTCTCGGCGATACGCTCCCGCGGGCGCACCAGCGCCTCGCTGCATATTCCCATGTGGATCGTCTTCCTCGCTCTTCCCGTGGGCTTCATTTTCGCCGGTACCCAGTACCTGCTGACCGCCGCGCGCAATGCCGTGAGCGATGACATCTATCGCTCGTTCAACGAGAAGGAAACCTATTCCGAGGTTCCCTCGGAAGATGACGACGCTTCGCGCGGCGTTTGATCCGTCGACAATACCAAAACCACGACAGACGCGAGGACTTCTTCATGCTGATTTGGCTATGCGCGATCATGCTCGTGCTACTGCTGCTGGGTTTCCCGATGATGGTGCCCCTGGCTGCAGGCACGCTATTCATGATGTTCACCGGTATGACCTTTTTCGGCCCCGATCAAGCCGTGAGTTGGATGATCAACGGCGTGGGGAGCTGGGTGCTGGCGGCGGTGCCCATGTTCATCTTCGCCGCCGACATTCTCACCAAGGGCCACACGGCCAATCGGCTGCTGGATGTCGTCGACGCCTTCACTCGGCATATCCGCGGCGGCTTGCCCATCACCACCGCCGCCGCCTGCGCCCTGTTCGGGGCCGTCTCCGGCTCCACCCAGGCCACGGTGGTGGCGATAGGTGGTCCCATGCGCCCGCGCTTGCTGGCCAAAGGCTATAGCGACAAATTCACCCTGGCGCTGATCATCAATGCCAGCGATATCGCCCTGCTGATTCCGCCCAGTATCGGCTTCATCGTCTATGGCGTGGTGATGAAGACATCGATTGGTGACTTGTTCCTGGCCGGCATTCTTCCCGGCCTGCTGATCTTGGGGATGTTCGCGATCTATTGCTACATCGACTCACGCCTCAAGGGGATCAAGTCGGAGCCCAAGACCTCCTGGAGCGAGCGTTTTGGC
Organism: Modicisalibacter muralis; assembly: GCF_900102945.1. Classification (GTDB taxonomy): domain Bacteria; phylum Pseudomonadota; class Gammaproteobacteria; order Pseudomonadales; family Halomonadaceae; genus Modicisalibacter; species Modicisalibacter muralis. Next base: position 140,891 of record NZ_FNGI01000008.1, read on the forward strand.
GCCATCCGCCGGGTCATCCTGCCGATGGGCTTCCCGGTGCTGGTCGTCGGGGGTATCTATGGCGGCTTCTTCAGCGCCGTCGAGGCCTCGGCGGTTGCAGTGGCCTACGCCGTCGTTCTGGAAATGATCATCTATCGCCAGGTATCGATCCGCGATCTCGGCAGCCTGGCGCTGTCCACAGGCATCATCACCGCCGTCGTCTTCATCCTCGTCGCCATCGGCGCCGCCTTCTCCCAGGCCCTGGGCACGGCCGGCATACCAGAGCAGGTTCTGGGCCCGGTCATTGACGGCATCGGTGACAGCCAATTCCTAGCGTTGCTGCTGATTGCCGCCGCCTTCTTCGTCGGCTGCATGTTCGTCGACCCGATCGTGGTCATACTGATCCTGGTGCCGATCTTCAAGCCTCTGGTGGAAGCCACCGGCCTGGATCCGGTACACGTCGGCGTCATCGTTACCCTGCAGGCGGCCATCGGCTCGGCCACTCCGCCGTTCGGCTGCGACATCTTCACGGCCATCGCTGTCTTCCGCCGCCCGTACATGGATGTGATTCGCGGCACGCCGCCGTTTATCTTCATCCTGTTGTTGGCCACTCTCCTCCTCATTCTGTTCCCACAGATTTCGTTGCTGCTGCCTTCGCTGGGCGGCGATTGACCCAACCCAACCGGTCCGGCGTCCGCGCCGGGCCGATTCATCTCCCCCGCGCTTAACCCTGTTCCTTGACACACACCACACGAGCCACACCGCCTGTCGTGGCTCGGTTTGCGTCGACGAGCCCTATCCAAGACATACTGACGGCAAGACGGCGTCTCGACGCACGCGACAACGGCCGGCCCGGGCCCAGCGCCCAGATCGAGACCAGCGGGCAGACAAATCAAAACGCCCGGAAGCGCGAGCTTCCGGGCGTCGGTGCGGCGACTCTACGAGCCGAAGGGTCGACGCTAGGGCCAACCCTTCGGTTGCGGTATCAGGACCCCTGATCGCTGGATCCGACACCCTGCTCGAGCAGAATGTCGAGTGCCTTCTGGCCGCGCTCGCCAACCATGTCGACGTAGACTTGGCGAATCGGCTTGGCGAGTTCGCGGAACTGGGCACGCTCCTCCTCAGTCAATTCAATGATCTTGATATCACCCTTTTCCTTGATGATGTCGAGGCGTTCGGAGTTGAACTGGCTCTGGATCTCATGGCCCTTCTGCACCATTTCATCCAAAGTCGTCTCGAGCGTCTGACGCTGCTCGTCGGACAGCCCCTCGTACCATTCCAGATTGCCGAAGAGGTTGGCAACGAACTGCGCCTGATCGGCGAAGATCATGTAGTCCTGCACTTCGTAAAAGCCCATGTTCTCGTGGGCGAAGACCGGCTGGATATTGCCTTCCGCCTGACCTTGCTGCAATGCACTGTAGAGTTCGCCGTAAGCGATGGTGATCGGCGATGCTCCGTAGGCCTCGTAGGTCGCGCGCAGCAGGCTGTTATCCATGACGCGGACCTGCCAGCCATCCATGTCTTCGGGGGTGCGGATCTCTTTATTGGCAGTCCAGACCTGATAGCCTTCGGGCAACGCGCCCAGCGGCACCAGACCACGCTCACGAAACGACTGCTGCCAGGCATCGCTCTTCAGGAAAGCATCGGAATTGAGGATCTTCGCCGTCTTGAGCTGGTCGCTGGGCATGACGAAGTTGAGGCTCATCAGCTGGCTTTCGGGGACCGTGCCGCCGAGGAAACCGGAACCGAAGCCAAGCTGAATCGCGCCGTTCTGGATTGCATCGTAGAGCGCCGTGTAACTCGACCCCCAGGTGCCGTACGGCAGCAGCTGCACGGTGATGTCGCCGCCGCTTTTCTCCTCGATCAGCTTCTTGAACTCTTCTGCGTAGCCGTACTGGACGCTGCCTTCGGTCTCTTCAAGGCCGAAGCGCCAAGTCTCGGCGAATGCCGACGAGGCGACACCCACCATACCCAGAGCGGTAACAGCGATAACGATATTGCGTAGTTGCATCACATTTTCCCTTTTTTTGTCGATGTGAATCCAGAAAAGAGCATAGCCCAGCCAATGTCAAGCCGAGCCCGAGATCGTCGCAAGGTTGCGCAGCCCGGCACTGACTTCAGGAGTCTCATGAAACCAGTGCCGGGAGCGTCGTAGGTGCGGAACCCGAGACGCCCTGTTAGAGTCCCAATGCTTTACGATAGCGCGACTGCCGTCACAATTCGTCAATCGCACCCTTCGTTCAAACAAGATCTCATAGGAGCCTGCATGAAAACACTGGTGACCGTCGCCGCCTTTACCTCGCTGCTCACCGCCGCTCCGCTGGCGCTGGCCGCACCGCAAAGCGATGAGGCCAAACTCAGCTACAGCATTGGCGTGACGCTCGGCCAGAGTCTGGAGCAAGACATCGAAGAGCTCGACATCGAGGCCTTCACCCAGGCCATCAAGGACGTCTACGCCGGCGAGGAGCTGCAGATGAGCCAGGAGGAAATGGCCCAGGCACTGACCCAGTTCCAGGAACAGAAAATGGCCGAGCGCCAGGCCGAGGCGAAGAAGATCGCCGAGGCCAACCTCGCTGAAGGCAAGGAATTCCTCGACGCCAACGCCGAGAAGGAAGGCGTGGAAACCACCGAATCCGGCCTCCAGTACAAGGTGCTGGAATCGGGCGATGGCGCCACACCGGGCCCTAAGGATAACGTCAAGGTTCATTACGAAGGCAAGCTGATCGATGGCACCGTGTTCGATAGCTCCTACCAGCGCGGCGAGCCGGTGGAATTCCGTGTCGACCAGGTCATCAAAGGCTGGCAGGAAGCCCTGCAACTGATGAGCGTAGGCGATACCTGGATGATCTACCTGCCCTCCGATCTGGCCTACGGCCCGGCCGGTACCGGCGGCCCCATCGGCCCCAACGAAGTACTGACCTTCAAGGTCGAGTTACTGGGTGTCGATCAGGCCGATGCCAAACAGGGCGATACCGAAGCGGCTGACAGCAGCGCCGAAAGCGAGTAAGCGCCGGTGCGGCGGCTTCTCGCCATCGCGCTGGCGGCACTGCTGACGCTGGCGTTACCGGTGGCGGCACAGGAGGACACCCTGTCGCCGCTGCCGGTACTCAACATCGAGACCGATGCCATCAGCGTGATGGGCGTTTCGTCGGGCGGTTACATGGCCACGCAACTGGCGGTGGCGTGGCCGGAACTGTTCTCGGGGCTGGCGGTGTTTGCCGCCGGCCCTTGGGGCTGCGCGCAGGGTGAGCTATCGCGGGCACTCGGCCAATGCATGGGTACCCGCCACGGCCTGCCCGACCCGGCGGCATTGGCTAGCCGCTACGCCCGTTATCTGCAGGAAGGCCTGGTTGGCGAGCCATCGGCGCTGGCCGAGCAGCGCGTCTACCTCTGGCACGGTGGATCGGATGCCGTGGTCGACCCGCGCCTCGGCGAGCAGTTGGCGGATCAATACCGCGACTGGCTGGCCGATCCCGAGGCTCAGTTGAAGGTCGAGACGAATCCCAACGCGGCCCACGGCTGGCCCGTGGCGGCCACTCCCTCGCCGGGTGTCGAATTCGCCGGCTGCGCCAAGGGCGGCAGCCCGCATCTGCTGGCCTGCGGTCAGGACGGCGCTGGCCAGGCGCTGCAATGGCTGTATGGCGAGCGTGTCACGCCTCCCGAGGGCGACGGTCGCGGCATGCTGCGTTCCTTCGATCAGGTGGCGTTTTACGATGGCCTGGCCGAAGCGGGCTACGTTTACGTACCCAAGACCTGTGGAGAAGGCGCGCCCTGTGCGCTGATCGTCGCACTGCATGGCTGTGAGATGAGCGCTTCGCAGATCGGCGAGACCTTCGTGCGCCATTCAGGACTCAACGAATGGGCCACCGAGAACCGCCTCGTGGTGCTTTACCCGCAGGCCGAAGCCAGCCTGCCCAACCCCCAGGCCTGCTGGGATTGGTGGGGCTACGATGAAAGCCTTTGGGAGCTCGATCCGCTCCATGACAGCCGCAAGGGCCAGCAGGTCCAGGCACTCAAGGCGATGGTCGAGCAGCTTGCCGGTCTGGCGCCGCCACAAAATCCCGAGCGTCACTAACGAAAAAGCGTCGCGACGGTTTAGCCCGTCTTACCAAGCACTTGCTCTACTGCTGCCGTCAACGCATGGGGCGTCGGCGAGTACAGCACCCGCTGCAGAATCTCGCCTTCCCGATCGACGATATACAACGACGAGGTATGATCGACGCTGTAGTCCATCGCCGAATCGGGCGTTTCCACCTTGCGCCAGATCACCCCATAGCGCTCGGCGATGTCCTTCAACTGCGCCTGGCTGCCGGTGGCACCGATGAATCGCGGTCCGAAATAGCCGACGTATTCCTCGAGCCGCGCCAGCGTATCGCGCTCGGGGTCCACCGAGATCAGCACCGGCACCAGCCGCTTGCGCTGCGATTCATCGAGGCTGGCCAGCGTCTGGCGCATTACCGCCAGACTCATCGGACACACATCCGGACAATAGGTGTAGCCGAAGAACAAGACCGCCAGCTGATTGTCGCCAAGTTCGGCCAAACTGAATTCGCCCGTCGTCGAAGGCAGGGTGATCGGGCCGCCCTGGGGCATCTCGACATCGCCATTGCGCAGTTGCTGCACCCACCAGATCACCACCAGTGCCACGGCTACCGTTACGCCCCCCAGCGCTATCCAAAGCCGTTGTTTGCGTGTGGCATGGCTCATGGCATCCTCCGTTGTGGTTTGAAATCGAGTCAGGGACTGTTGCGCGTCGCATGGCAGTGCCGGTGACAACCCTTCGCCCATCGAATGGCGATTAGCTTATCAGCTAATACGGATTTACTCCCCGCGTAAGGTATCGTAGGGGCTTCACAAGCTGCTCCACAAGAATGCGACAACACTGCCTGGTGACATCATGACTGGCGTAGAGAACGCCCTAGGTCCGCTTTTCCTGCTGATTCTGCTCGGCGCACTGCTTGGCTGGCGGCGTCTGCCCGGCGGCGACTTCTGGCCCCATCTCGAGCGACTGATTTACTACCTGCTGTTCCCCGCCATGCTGGTGGCGACGCTGGCTAACGCCGACGTATCGCGGGTGCCGGTGGGCCGCGTCGCGCTAGCGCTGCTCGGCAGCATGCTCTGCTTCGCCGGGCTATTATGGCTGCTACGCAAACGGCTGGAAATGGATGCCGCCGCCTTTACCTCGGTATTTCAGGGCGCGCTGCGCTTCAACACCTATGTCGGCGTCGCCGGGGCCGCCGCCCTGCATGGCAGCGCTGGCGTCACGGTGGCCGCCGTGGCCGTGGCGCTGATGGTACCGGTGGTCAATGTGCTGTGCGTGGCAGGCTTTATAGCCGCCGGCACCCTCGGCCCCTCCAGCCTCACCAAGAGTCTGGCCGCATTGGCGCGCAATCCACTGATTCTCGCCTGTGTCGGCGGCATCGTGCTCAACCTGAGCGGCATCGGCCTGCCCGGCTGGAGCGGCCAGGCCGTCGAACTGCTGGGCCGCGCCGCCTTGCCGCTGGGGCTGGTCGCGGTGGGCGTGGCGCTGCGGCCGCGCGCGTTGGTACGCCTCGATCGTGGCGTCTGGACCGCCAACCTGGTCAAACTGCTACTGATGCCGGCCTTGGCATTGAGCCTGGCGCTGCTGCTCGGGCTCGATACGGTGAACCGCGACGTGGTGCTGCTGTTCGCCGCCCTGCCCACCGCCACGTCGGCTTATATTCTCGCTCGCCAGTTGGGTGGCGACGCCGAGTTGATGGCCGCGCTGATCACCGGGCAGACGCTATTGGCGATGCTGACCCTGCCCGCCTGGCTGACGCTGGCCGGCTGATGTGACTTCGCCAGACCCTTAAATAAAAAAGATTCTCGTTTCACTTGACGACGCAAATGAGAATGATTATCTTAACAACGTGGCGCTCGCCAAGCGCCGCTTTCCATCGCAGAGAAGTCAGGTTCCCTGCCATGGTTATCTCCTCATCAAGCTAGTCACGGTCTTGACGGCGGCTCTACGGAGTCGCCGCTTTTTTTTGGTTAACTCCTCATCAAGCTGCTCTTGATCAGACCGGTCTTGACGGCGGCGCTACGCGGTCAGCGCCTTGTCGATGGTCATCAACGCATCGCATCCGCCCGCCATGGCCCGCGCTCGAAGAGTCTCTCGCGCAGCAATACTGCCAATGCCTCGACGGCGGGGCGTGACGCCCGCTCGATGCGTGTTGCGAAGTGCAATCGTGCTTCGCAGGGTCGCAGTGCCGGCAACCCTTCCGCTTCGCCCAACTCACGCATCGCCGGTGTCAGGCGCTGGCGGTCGAGTACACCGATCGCCAGTCCCGCCTCGATGGCTTTCTCGACCGCATGAATGCTGGTGCTGGTAAACACCGCATGCCAGGGCTTGCCGATGGCGTCCAGCGACTCCACCGCCAGGTCCCGATAGGGGCAATCGACATGATGCAGTGCCAGCGGCAGGCTGGGGCGTTCGGCGAGCCGCCCCAGGCGTGGGCCGGCCCATACCGGCGAGGTCTGCCACAACGCTTCGCCATCGGGCAGGCGCCGCGGTCGGTCGAGCAGCACCGCCAGGGCCAGGTTGGACTGGGTTAGCTGACGAGCCAACTCGCCGCTGGTCGCGGTGACCGCCTCGAGCAAGACATCGGGGTGGCGAGCCAGGAAATCGGGAAGCACGTCGCCCAGCAGTTCGCGCGCATAATCCTCGGGCAGGCCAAAGCGCACCTTGCCGCCCAGCCCGCGCCCGGTGAAGCGCGCCAACATGCCATCGTGCAGACGCAGCAATTCACGTGACTCGCGCAGCAGTGCCTCGCCTGCCGCGGTGGGCGTCACGCCGCGCGGGCCGCGCTCGAGCAAGCGGATTTCCAGCACCTCCTCGAGTCGCTTGAGCTGCATGCTGATCGCGCTGATCGTGCGATGGCGCTGCTCGGCGGCGGCCGCCAGCGAGCCTAGGTGCGCCGCCGCCTGAAAGCTGCGTAGCAGCTCAAGATCGAGAGCGGCGACAGGGACTTCACTCATATTGAACCCACCGTACAATATTCTTCGATTTATTGAAGCCTTTCGTTGCGCCAAGCTCAAGCCCTGAGATCGACCAACAAGGATAGGGCCATGCCACCCTCGCTATTGTCTTCGCTGGCCGCGTCAGGTTTCGTGGTGTGCTGGAGCTCGGGATTCATCGGTGGTCGGCTGGCAGTCGAGGTCGCCCTGCCGCCAATGGCGCTGTTTGCCTGGCGCTTCGCGCTGGCCACGCTGCTGGTTGCGCTATGGTGGCGAGCATGGGGAACGCGCTCGGCATCGCGCCAGGGCCTATTCATCGAGGCGGGTATCGGCTGCCTGACCATGGGCGGCTACCTGCTCGGCGTGATGCTGGCGATCCAGGCGGGCGTAGGCACCGCTGTTACGGCCTTGATCACCGCGCTGCAACCGCTGCTGGCGACGCTCCTGGCCAGCCTGCTGCTGGGCCCGCGCTCGGGCGGGCTGCGTTGGCTGGGCATGATCATCGCGAGCGTCGGCGTCATCCTGTGCGTGGCAGGCGATCTCGGTAACGCCGACGGCGCCCCGCTGTGGGCCTATGGGCTGCCGCTGCTGTCGGTAGTATCGGTGACGCTGGGCAGCATACTCGCCGCGCGCTACCCGACGGCGATGGCGATGGATGCCACCTTGACCGCCCAGTTGGCCGCGGCGACCGGCGTATTTTTGATCGCCGCGCTGATCGAAGGCCACGGCCGTATAGCGCTACCGGCGCTGGACTCTGCCACCCTGACGGCTATCGGCTGGCTGGTGTTCTTCTCCAGCCTCGGGGCTACGGTTTCTTCGTCGCCTGCCTGCGTCGCTTCGGGGTCAACCTGACCTCGACGCTGATCTACCTGACCCCGCCGGTCACGATGGCCTGGGCGGCGATGATGTTCGGTGACATACCGGGGCATTGGGAATAATCGGCATGCTGGTCGCCTCGACCGGTGTCGGCGTGGCGATGATCGGAGCCGGCAAGCGGGCGCCGGCGTCGGATGCGCCTTCTCACACGGGCCCCCGCTTGCAGGCCTGTAGCCGCTAGCGCTCAGTCGGCGCGAACGAATATCAGATCCCACACGCCGTGGCCGAGCTGCGCGCCGCGCCGTTCGAACTTGGTCAGCGGGCGAAACTCGGGGCGTGCCACGTAAGGGCCATCGGTCGCGGTGTTGCGATAGCCGGGAGCGTCGGCCATGATCTCGGCCATGTGCTCGGCATAGGCCTGCCAGTCGGTGGCCATGTGCAACTGGCCGCCGGGCTTCAGGCGCGTGCGCACCAGCTCGACGAAGGCCGGCTGAACGATACGCCGCTTGTGGTGCTTCTTCTTCGGCCAGGGGTCGGGGAAGAACAGTTGCAAGCCATCCAGGCTGGCCTCGGGCAGGCAGTGCGTCAGCACCGCCAGGGCATCGTCGCGATACACCCGTAAATTGGTCAGGCCGCGCTTGTCAGCCTCGTCGAGCAGCTTGCCGACACCCGGCGCATGCACTTCGATACCGATGAAGTCGGTATCCGGGTGGGCCTCGGCCTGCTCGATCAGCGAGCCGCCCATGCCGAAGCCGATTTCCACCACGCGTGGCGCGCGGCGGCCGAACAGGACGTCAAGATCCTGCAGGCCGTCTTCCACGCTCAAGCCGAGCCGCGGCCAGACCTCTTCCAGGCCGCGATTCTGCGCGGCGGTCATGCGCCCGGCGCGCAGCACGTAGCTTTTCACGCCGCGCCGGGGGCGCTCGGCGGTGTCGGTCATCAGGGCGTCGTCGGTCAAGCGTTCGTCACTCATGCAGCGGTCTTAGGCTCTTTAATGGGTAGTGGCGATCAGCCGTTGATACGCCCGGCGAACGGCGACGATGCCTCGGCACGCTGACGGCGCGGCATGCGCTCGGCCAGAAAGGCCTCGCGCCCGGCTTCGACGGCTTTCTTCATGGCTCCAGCCATCAATACCGGCTGGCGGGCGTGGGCGATCGCCGAGTTCATCAATACCGCATCGCAGCCAAGCTCCATGGCCAACGCGGCATCGGAGGCAGTGCCGATACCGGCATCGACGAGGATCGGTACCTCGGCGTGCTCGATGATCAGGCCCAGGTTGTGCGGATTCATCAAGCCATGCCCCGAGCCGATCAGCGAGCCCAGCGGCATCACCGCGCTGCAGCCGAGCTTCTCGAGTTCCTTGGCGACGATCGGATCGTCGCTGGTATAGACCATCACGTCGAAGCCGTCGCGCACCAGTTCGTCGGCGGCTTTGAGCGTCTCAACCACGTTGGGATACAGGGTGTTGTCGTCGCCCAGCACTTCGAGCTTGACCAGGTTGTGGCCATCGAGCAGTTCGCGAGCCAGCTTGCAGGTCCGCACCGCATCTTTGGCGGTGTAGCAGCCGGCGGTATTGGGCAGTAGCGTGTAGCGCTCGGGCGAGACGGCGTCGAGCAGGTTGGGCTCGTCGACATTCTGACCGAGATTGGTGCGGCGCACCGCGAAGGTGACGATCTCGGCACCACTGGCGGCAATCGCCGTGGCGGTCTCGTCGAAATCCTTGTATTTACCGGTACCGACCAGCAGGCGCGAGGTGAATTCGCGACCGGCAACCTGCCACGGCTGATCCACGAGAAGTTCTCTGCGAAGCTCTTTGTGAAGTGCGGACATAATCTCTCCAGAAGGGAGTAAGGCGACGGACTAGCCGCCGCCGATAGCGTGCACGATCTCCACGCGATCGCCATCCGCCAGGCGGGTGGCGTCATGCTGGCTGCGTGGCACGATCTCCTCGTTGACTTCGACCGCGATGCGGCGTCCGGCCAGGCCAAGCGAGACGATCAGTTCGCCGATCGTCGGCTCGCTTTCGAAGGCGCGTGCATCACCGTTGAGCTGAATCTGCATGGCGACCTCTGAGCGTCGTTCATGAAGGTGAACCCGTGCATGACGGGGACCATAGTCTAACGCCAAACGCCCACTCGGGCATCCTTCGGTGCGAATCCAAATGCTGCACCAGGCAGATCAAAAATACCCATGGCATCATGGCTCAAGATTTCTACGCAGGAGCCACTGCAGCATGCCTTATCGTCTTGCCTGGGTCGCCGTTGCCCTGAGCGGTTTCGTCATGGTGCTGGCCGGCGCCTTCGCCGCGCACGGCCTGGAAGGCCGGGTGCCCGAACGGCTGCTCGAAGCCTTCGAGACCGGCGTGCGCTATCAGGCCTGGCATACCCTGGCGATGCTGGCGGTGCTGGTCTGGCGACAAGCGGTGCCTGCCCAAGGGCAGGGCCTCGCGCTGTGGTTATGGGGTGGGGGTATCGTGCTGTTTTCGGGCTCGCTTTATCTGCTGACGCTGACCGGCATTCGCGGGCTGGGCATGATCACGCCCTTCGGCGGCCTGCTGCTGATGGCCGGCTGGCTGGCGCTGGCGATTAGCGCCTGGAAGGCCAGAAGCGGTTGAAGCGGTTAGAGAGGGCTGAGGGTCGCCTTAATCGTCGTCGCGATCGGGCAGCACATAGGTCGCGGTGACGATCGCCACCGGCTCGTCGCTGCCGGCCGAAAACAGTTCGACCTCGCCTACCGCCAGTTGACGCCCCAGCTTGACCACGCGGGCATTGGCGATCAGGTCGCGGTCACCACGCGCGCGACGCAGAAAGTGGCAGGTCAGGTCGGTGGTCACCGCCATCGGCTCGGGCCCGACCTGAGCGAGTATCGCCACGTACAGGCAGACATCCGCCAGGCCCATCATGCTGGGACCGGACACGCAGGCACCCGGGCGCAGATGCTCATCCTCGATGGCCAGGCTCATGGTGGCGCGCATCTCGTCGACGCCTTCGATGGTACCCTGGCGATGAGGGAAGACCTCATCGAGAAAATCCTCGATGGCGGCGGCGGTCATCACGGTCATGAACGATCTCCCAGCGGTGGCGAAGAACCCAGGCTGACAAGATAACGTAACCGACCGACAGCGCACACCATCCCATGGTGGCAGTTGGCAGGCTCCATGAAAAACACCCCCGACGCTGGCGCGACGAGGGTGTGGTTGGTAGCGCGTGACGCGTAGCTAAGTTAAGCCCGCTTCGCCTTGTGCACCGCACGCCAGCGATGCAGCAGCGGCTCGGTGTAGCCCGAGGGCTGCTCGCGACCCTTGAAGATCAGGTCGCTGGCGGCCTGGAAGGCGCTCGACTCATCGAGGTGCGAGGTCATCGGCACGTAGTTCGGGTCACTGGCGTTCTGCTTGTCGACCACCCCAGCCATGCGTTCCAGCGTCTCGCGCACCTGCGCCTCGTCGACGATGCCGTGGTACAGCCAGTTGGCGATGTGCTGGCTGGAGATGCGCAGCGTGGCGCGGTCTTCCATCAGCCCCACGTCGTGGATGTCGGGGACCTTGGACACGCCGACGCCGTGCTCGACCCAGCGCACCACGTAGCCGAGGATGCCCTGGCAGTTGTTGTCGAGCTCTTCCTGGATGGCCTCACGCGGCCAGTCGGCGGCCTCGTCCACCGGCACCCTGAGCAGGTCGTCGAGCAATTGCTCGTGCAGTGCCGGGCTATCCTCGGCCTCGAGTTCGCGCTGCACGGCGGCGACGTCGACCCTGTGATAGTGCAGGGCATGCAGCACCGCGGCGGTGGGCGAGGGCACCCAGGCGGTATTGGCGCCGGCCTGGGGGTGGCCGACCTTCTGTTCGAGCATCGCCGCCATCAGGTCGGGCATCGCCCACATGCCCTTGCCGATCTGGGCGCGCCCGCGCAGGCCGCAGGCCAGGCCGACCTGGACGTTGTTCTTCTCGTAGGCGGCGATCCACTTGGCTCCCTTCATGTCGCCCTTGCGCAGCATCGGGCCGGCCTGCATGGCGGTGTGCATCTCGTCGCCGGTGCGGTCGAGGAAGCCGGTGTTGATGAACGCCACTCTAGATGCGGCCTCATGAATGCACGCCTTGAGGTTGACCGAGGTACGCCGTTCCTCGTCCATGATGCCCATCTTGAGGGTGTCGCGGGGCAGGCCCAGGACGTCTTCGATGCGCGCGAACAGGGTGTCGGCAAACGCCACTTCCGCCGGGCCGTGCATCTTGGGCTTGACGATATACACCGAGCCCTGACGGCTATTTTGTAGGGCGCCGCTATTATTAGCGCCCGAGGCCGCGCCATCATCAGCGCCCGCGTTGGCCTTCTTCAGGTCGTGCAGGGCCAGCAGGCTGGTGACTAGGCCGTCGAGAATGCCTTCGGGGATCTCGTCACCGTGCTCGTCGAGGATCGCCGGGGTGGTCATCAGGTGGCCGACGTTGCGCACGAACATCAGTGCGCGGCCCGGCAGGGTCAGGCTGCCGCCGTCGGGGGTAGTGTAGGCGCGATCCGGGTTGAGGCGGCGCAGCAGTGTCTTGCCACCCTTCTCGAAGCGTTCCTCGAGATCGCCTTTCATCAGGCCCAGCCAGTTGCGATATACGCCGACCTTGTCGGCGGCGTCGACGGCAGCCACCGAGTCCTCGCAGTCCATGATGGTGGAAATCGCGGCCTCGACCACCAGATCCTTGACGCCGGCGGGGTCGGTCTTGCCGATGTAGTGGTCGGCATCGAACTGCAGCTCGAGGTGCAGACCGTGATTGACCAGCCCGATCGCCTCGGGGCTGCCGGCATCGCCGCGGTAGCCGACGAACTGGGCCGGGTTGGCGAGGCGCGTCTCGCGACCCTGGCCGTCGCCATCACCGAGGGTCACCACCAGTTGGCCGTCGTGCAGGCGGTAGTTGACCGCGTCGCGGTGCGAGCCCTCGGCCAGCGGGGCGGCCTGATCGAGCACGCCGCGGGCGTAGGCGATGACCTTCTCGCCGCGCCTGGGGTTATAGTCGCGGCCCTTGTCGGCGCCGTCGCTCTCGGGGATCGCGTCGGTGCCGTAGAGCGCGTCGTAGAGGCTGCCCCAGCGCGCGTTGGCGGCGTTGAGCGCGTAGCGCGCGTTGCTCACCGGTACCACCAGTTGCGGGCCGGCCTGCACGCTGATGGCAGCATCGACGTTGGCGGTGCTCGCCGCGACCCGCTCCGGCGCGTCGACCAGATAGCCGATCTCGCGCAGGAAGGCGCGGTAGGCGGGCATATCGGCGATGGCGCCGGGATGGGCCCGGTGCCAGGCATCGAGCTCGCCCTGCAGGCGCTGACGTTCGGCGAGCAGCTCGCGGTTGCGCGGCGCCAGGTCATGGATCAGGGCATCGGCGCCGGCCCAGAAGGCCGCGATATCGACGCCGCTGCCGGGCAGGGCCTCGTCGGTAAGGAAGCGGTCGAGTTCGGGTGCCACCTGAAGGCGGTGGCGGATGACACGCTCGGACATGGGAAAAACCTCCTGGTGCGCTGTTATCGGCGGCTCACTGGCCGATAGGTAATTCGTTATGGCTGAAGCTTTTATGGAAACGTCTTCCATATAATACCAAAAGCGACGCCGGAGTTGGGAGTCGCTCGACCAATGACTAACAGGCGCGATCACGACTCGATGGTCGTGCTTGAAGGCAATCCGGGCTAGCATGGGGGCGACAGGAGAACTCGATGACCGACTTCGCACCATTGCAGGCGCTGGGGCCATTGGCCCTGGCCAGTGAGCCGCATGCGCCGGCGCTGACCGACTATCTGAATCATTACCGGCTGACATCCTTGCTCAGCGGTAATATTGGCCTGTACGCCGGTTTTATCGAGGCCGATGCCTTCCATCTCTGGACTCAGGTATGGACACCCGAGCAGCCGCGCGGCACGGTTTTCGTGGTGCATGGCTACTTCGATCATCTGGGCCTTTATCGGCATCTGCTCGAGCGCCTGCTGGCCCAGGGCTGGCGTGTGGTGCTGTGGGACCTGCCCGGCCATGGGCTGTCCAGCGGGCCGCGTGCGACCATCGACGATTTCAAGGAATACGGTGCCTGTCTGCAGGCGCTGCAGCGCTACCTGTGTGAGCACGACCTGGCACCACGCCCGTGGATTGGCATCGGCCAGAGTACCGGGGCGGCGATTCTCGCCACCGATGCGCTGGGGCGCGGCACGGCGGCGCCCTGGCAGGCGCTGGTGCTGCTGGCGCCACTGGTGCGCCCCTGGGGCTGGCCGCAATCGAGTTGGCTGCATCGCCTGGCCAGCCCGTTCATTCGCTCGATTCCGCGCACCTACCGGGCCAATTCCACCGACGCCGATTTCGCCACCTTCCTGCGTGAAGACGACCCGCTGCAGCCCGACCGCCTGACCCTGACCTGGGTCGGCGCCATGCGTCGCTGGATGGCGCATCTGCTGGCCCTGCCGGCCAGCAACCTGCGCGTGCTGATCCTGCAGGGAGAGCAGGACCTGACCGTGGACTGGCAATGGAATCTGGAAGTACTGGCGCGCAAGTTCCCCCAGGCACGCGTTCACCGCCATCCCGAGGCGCGACATCATCTGGTCAACGAGGCCGAAGACATTCGCGAAGCGCTGTTCACCGAGTTGGACGACTTCCTGACCGACATCGAGCGCCACCCGGGCCCGACGTCTTCCGACTCACACCAGCAGCCCGCCGCGCTATGACTAGCCTGCGACACTGGCCAGGCTTGTTGCTGTTGATCGTGCTGATGGGCTGCGCCGGCCAGCCGGAGCGCCCCACGACCCAGCGCCAGGCGCTTTATGGCCTCGGCGAACGCGCCGCCTCGGAGAGCGTTAGCGCACCGGGCTGGCAACGCCCGATTACCGAGATCGTGCTGCTCCTGGATCGACCCGAGATCGAGGCCTCGCTGGGCGTGGATACCGCACGCTTTCGCGAGACGCTGACGCGCGCCCTGCTGGCCCTCGAACCCGGCCCGCAGGTACTCAACTGGACCCCGGCCATGGCCGAAACCGACGTTCCCGATAACCAATGGCGACTGCACAGCCGTCTGCTGGCCGACGGCCCGATGCTCACGCTATCCGACCGCCGCCTGCTGCCCTACCGTCTGGAATTGACCCTGTATCGCCCGGGCGATACACAATCACGCTGGCAACAGACGCTTTACGGGGCGTTCGACGCCAGCGCGTTATGACCCCTGTTAAAGCGCTCTTTGTCACGCCCGATTGGTGACGTCACAATGGTTGTCTCACGATGTCAGCGAGAAGCCACCATGCCACGCCATGCCCGCCATCTGTACCGTGATGGACCCAACAACCCCTTCCCCGGCCTGAAGGCGCTGGAGCGACGCCTGGGACGCGAAATCCCCTATAACATGGGCTCCAACGAAGGCCTCGACATGCCGCACAAGGCGCTGGCGGCACGTTTCGGCGACAACCTGGCCACGCAGGCCCGCCGTTATGGAGACGCCGAGGCGATGGGCGTACGCCAGCGTCTGTCGCGCTCCCTCGGCACGCCGCTCGAAGCGCTGCTCGTCGATGCCGGTGCCGACAGCCTGATCGCGCTTACGCTGCGCGCGAGCTGCGATACCGATAGCACGGTGATCGCCAGCGCCGGCACCTACCCAACCTTCGCTTACTTCGCCGCCGGCCAGGGCTGCACGCTGCATGAAGTCGCCTATCGCGACCGGCCCGGCTGCCTGGCGCCCGACCTTGCCGCGCTGGCCCGCGCGGCCCATGAGCACCAGGCGCGACTGGTCTATCTGGCCAATCCCGACAACCCCGGTGGGCACCTGCATGACGATGCGGCCGTTCTCGCCCTGCGCCGCGACCTGCCCGATGATTGCACGCTACTGCTCGACGAGGCCTACCATGACTTTCGCGCCGATGCCGAAGCGCCAGGCGCCGGCGACGTCTGGCCTGGCGTGATCCGCCTGCGCACCTTCTCCAAGGCACACGGCCTGGCCGGGTTGCGCATCGGCTACGCCATCGCGGAACCCGAGGTTCTCGCTGTCATGCACAAGGTGAGGATTCACTACGCGGTATCGTCGTTGTCGCTGGCCGCCGCCGAAACGCTGCTCGACCATCCCGACGAGACCCACGCGCATGTGCGCGACGTTATCCGGCGCCGCGGGCGACTGACGGCCTGGCTGCGCGAGTTGGGCGCCGACGTGCCCGACAGCGCCACCAATTTCATCGGCGTGCGCCTGCCCAACGCCGAGCTTGCCGCGCGCGTGCATCGCGAACTGCTCGATGCCGGCAGCCTGATCCATCGCCCGTCGCACCCGGCGCTGGGTCATGTGCTGCGCATCAGTACCGTGGCCGAAGCGCTGGTGCCCGGTCGGTTGGCTGCGCTGGAGCGCGCGCTGGGCTGAGCCAAACGCCGGCGCTTTTAACCGCTCTTCGTATCGGCTGCCAATGCATCGGGAAATCGTGGCGGAACCGCCTCCATGTAGGCTCGGCTGGCACGCAATACGGTACGGTCGTTGAAGCGCGCGCCGACCAGTTGAAAGCCGATCGGCAGGCCCTCGTCGCTGAAGCCGCAGGGTATTGATGCCGCCGGCTGGCGGGTCAGGTTGAAGGGGTAGCTGAACGGCGTCCAATCCATCCAGTCGTGCATGCCACTGCCCTCGGGCACCTCGAGGCCAGCGGTAAACGGCAACACCGCGACGCTGGGCATCAGAAACAGGTCGATGTCGTCACGAAAGCGCGCCTCGAAGCGCGAGGTCAGAGTCGCGCGGGCTTCCTCAGCCGCGAGCACGTCATTGACGCTGTACTCCTCGCCACGCCAGGCATTTTCCAGCAACCCGTCGCTGATCAGGTGGCGCTGGGCCTCGGTCATCTGATAGCAAAGCCGCCAGGTGGTGGTGAACCACAGCACCTTGAAGGCCTCGCCGGCCTCGTGCAGGTCGAGGTCGCTGGGTACCACCTCGGCGCCCAGTTCGGTGAGGGTTTGCGCGGCACGCTCGACCGCCGCGGTGATTTGCGGGTCCACCCCGACACGCCGCGCCTTGGTGATCAGGCCGATGCGCAGCCCCTTGAGACTTTGCGTGGTCGTTTCGCCCCAGTCCGCCGGAGAGGCATCGATCGCGTAGCTGTCGTGAGAATCGTAGCGGCCGATGCAGTTGAGCATGCGCACCGCATCGTCGACGTTGCGGGTAATCGGGCCGATATGCGACATCGATGGCAACGAGCAGGGCGGCCATTGCGGCACCAGGCCGAAGGTCGACTTGAAACCGAAGGTGCCGGTGAACGACGCCGGAATGCGGATCGAGCCGCCGGAGTCGCCGCCTTGGTGCAGCACGCCCAGATTCAGCGCGCAGGCTGCTGCGGCGCCGCCCGACGAGCCACCAGGAGTGAGTCGCGTGTCCCAAGGATTGTAGGTAACGCCGGTCAGCGGGCTATCGGTGACGCCCTTCCAACCGTACTCGGGGGTGGTGGTCTTGCCGAGAATGACGGCGCCCCCCGCGCGCATCATCCGTGCCGGCGGCGCATCCCAGGTACGCGGCGCGGGATCGGAAATCAGCGTGCCCTCGCGCGCCGGCATGCCACGCACCTGGGTGAGATCCTTCATCGTCACCGGCAGCCCATCCACCGGCCCCAGCGGCTCGCCACGCTGCCAGCGCGCCTCGGCCGCGTGGGCGGCGGACAAGGCGCCCTCGCGATCCACATGGCAGAAAGCATTGATGCGCGGGTTGTCGCGGTCGATGCGCGCCAGGGCATCGCCGACCGCCTCCACCGGCGACAGCCGGCGCTGGCGATAGGCGTCGATCAGCGCGGCAGCACTCATATTGGCGAGTTCGGTATCCGTGGACTTCATCGGGCCTCCTTGCGACTCAGGGCTGGTGTGATGGCGGGGCAGGTCTCCCTCTCAGTGTAAGACGCTATTATCCGGCAACGGCCCGGGGCTTTTCGTTCCCGCCGCGTAGCCGATCGAGCTGGCGATAACCGATGGCTTCCATCAGTTGCGCACGCACCGGGCGCCGCTCACCGGCCAGATCGGCCAGGGTCAGCGCCACTCTGAGTACGCGGTGGTAGGCACGCGCCGAGAGCTTGAGTCGGGTCAGCACACCGGCCAGCCAGGCGCGTTCATCGCCGCTCAACGCACAGGCGGCTTCGAGTTCGCGCCCCGGCAAGCGTGCATTGAGCGCGCCACGCGCCTGTTGGCGGCGGCGCGCCGCCAGCACACGCTCGCGCACCGCCGCCGAGCTTTCGCCGATGGTTGGCGAAGTCAGCTGATCGGGCGGTATCGCCGGGACTTCGACCTGCAGATCGATGCGGTCGAGCAGCGGCCCGGAGAGCCGCGACTGGTAGCGCTGTATCTGCGCCTGGGTGCAGATACACGTTTGGCGAGGATCGCCGAGATGCCCGCACGGGCAAGGATTCATCGCCGCGACCAATTGAAAACTCGCCGGGAAACAGCGCTGGTGGCTAGCCCGTGCAATGTGAATGCGCCCACTCTCCAGCGGCTCGCGTAACACTTCGAGCACGCTGCGGTCGAACTGCGGCAGCTCGTCGAGAAACAGCACGCCATGGTGGGCCAACGAGATTTCGCCGGGGCGCGGCTTCGAGCCACCGCCGACCAGCGCGACGCCACTGGCAGTGTGATGCGGCGAGCGAAAAGGCCGCTCGCCCCAGCGTTCGAGCAACCCCAGGCCGCTGACCGAACGAATCGCCGCGACTTCCAGCGCTTCGTCGTGGGAAAGCGCCGGCAGAATGCCCGGCAAGCGGCTGGCGAGCATGGTCTTGCCGGTTCCCGGTGGCCCGGCGAACAGCAGGTTGTGACCACCGGCGGCGGCCACTTCGAGCGCGCGCCGCGCCTGATGTTGGCCACGCACATCGGCCAGATCGGCGCTCGGCAGGCTGGGCAGCGCCGGCTTGTTCAGCCGATGCGGGGCGATGCTGTCGCGCCCGAGCAGGTGAGCGACGACCTGCGATAGATGTTCGGCGGGCAGCACGCTCAACTCACCCGCCAGTGCCGCCTCGTCGGCATTGCCCGCCGGCAGCAACAGGCGATGCCCGGCAGCCTGGGCCGCCAGCGCCACCGGCAAGGCGCCGTTGATCGGCCGCAAGCGACCATCCAGCGCCAGCTCGCCGAGGCATTCGAGCCCTTCGACCGCCGCGAGTGGTACCTGCTCGGAGGCGACCAGGATGCCCAGCGCGATGGGCAAATCGAAGCGACCGCCCTCCTTGGGCAGATCGGCCGGCGCCAGATTGACGGTAATGCGCCGCGTGGTGGGGAATTCGAAGCCGGCATTGAGCAGCGCGCTACGCACCCGCTCGCGGCTCTCGCGCACCGCCGTTTCCGGCAGGCCGACCAGGGTCAACCCCGGCAGGCCATTGGAAAGATGTACCTCGACCAGCACTTCCGGTGCTTCCAGGCCCAACCCTGCGCGGGTGGTAATGATGGCTAGCGCCATGACCATTCCTTCGCCTGGCCCGGTCAGCCGATCGCTGCCGAGCCGTTATGATTGTCGGTCGCCGACGCGCTGCGTCAACGAAAGCGTTTAGCGTGCCTTGCGGTCGGCTGGCTTGGCGCGCTGAGTCTTCTTATCGGCCGCCGTGTCGTCGGCGGACGTGTTATCGGTAGAGGCATCGCCGGGCGGCTTTTTTGCGTGGCTGTCTTCCGGTGGTGCCGCGGTATCGGCGGCAACCACTTCGGGCGGTAACGACGGCGACACCTCGTCGTCAAGCGCGGCCTCGAGCGCCGCGACCTGTTTCTCAAGGGCCTCGACCCGCGTGCGAGTACGCTGCAGCACGTCCATTAGGATGTCGAAATCCTCGCGCGAGACCAGCTCCATGCGATCGAAGGCGCCACGCATCACGTTGTGCACGCTGCGCTGGATCTCCTCGGGCGCATGCGAAGCATCCTGTAGCCGTTCGCCCAACTGCCGAGCCAGCCGGCCGATCCTGTCATTGCTCGCCATCGATGTGCTCCTTTCACGTGGGATGACCACAGCATACGCAAGGACGCCGGCCAGCGCATGCGCCAGCCTGGCGCATGACCACGCCCTCTCGGCACCAAGTTAGTGCGCCGCCGCCTGACGACACGCTTTCGTGATGACCGAATATCCACCATCGTCTCCTTAACGCTCTGAATCGACAATACAAATCCCGACATGGCACGCCATGCGCTTTGCAAGGGCAAGGCGTACGCCAATAACGGGAGACGACGATGAAACTCATCACCGCCATCATCAAGCCATTCAAGCTCGACGACGTTCGCGAGGCACTGGCCGATAACGGCGTCCAGGGCATCACGGTGACCGAAGTGAAGGGCTTTGGCCGCCAGAAAGGCCACACCGAACTCTATCGCGGCGCGGAATACGTCGTCGATTTTCTACCCAAGGTGAAGGTCGAGGTCGCCGTCGACGACGCACGGGTCGAGGGTGTGCTCGACGCCATCGCGCAGGTCGCCAACAGCGGCAAGATCGGCGACGGCAAGCTGTTCGTCACGCCGCTGGAAGACGTGATCCGCATTCGCACCGGTGAACGCGGCCCGGACGCCGTTTAATACGCGGGACTCAGGAGACAATAACGATGACAGAGCTCAGCTATGCGCTCGATACGTTCTACTTTCTCATTTGCGGCGTGCTGGTGATGTGGATGGCCGCCGGTTTCTCGATGCTGGAAGCCGGGCTGGTACGCTCGAAGAACACCGCGGAAATTCTTACCAAGAATATCGTACTGTTCGCGATCGCCTGCACCCTGTACCTGCTGGTCGGTTACGCGATCATGTATTCGAGCGATGCCGGTGGCGTTCTACCCAGCCTGGGCGTGCTGATCGGCAGGGAGAACAGCGTCGATGCGGTGCTCGCCGGCGGCGATGGCGCCCCGTACTACTCGGCTCGCGCAGATTTCTTCTTCCAGGTGGTGTTCGTCGCGACCGCCATGTCGATCGTCTCGGGGGCCGTCGCCGAGCGCATGAAACTGTGGGCCTTCCTGGCCTTCGCCGTGGTCATGACCGCATTCATCTATCCGGTTTCCGGCTTCTGGACCTGGGGCGGCGGCTGGCTCGCCACGCTGGGTTATTTCGATTACGCAGGCTCGGGTATCGTGCATCTGGCGGGTGCCTCGGCGGCGCTGGCCGGCGTGCTGGTACTCGGCCCGCGCAAGGGCAAATACGGCAAGAATGGCGCCATTTACGCCATCCCCGGCGCCAACATGCCGCTGGCCACGCTGGGCACCTTGATTCTGTGGATGGGCTGGTTCGGCTTCAATGGCGGCTCCGAACTGAAAGTCTCCGATGTCGCCTCGGCCAACAACGTGGCTCAGGTACTGCTCAATACCAACGCCGCCGCCGCGGGTGGGGTGATCGCCGCGCTGATCCTGTCCAAGCTGTATTTCCGCAAGGCCGACCTGACCATGATATTGAACGGCGCCATCGCCGGCCTGGTCTCGATCACCGCCGATCCACTGTCGCCCAGCGGGCTGGGGGCGACGCTGATTGGCGCGGTGGGTGGGCTACTGGTGATGGTCGCCATCGTCGCGCTCGACAAGCTGCGCATCGACGATCCGGTGGGCGCGATTTCCGCCCACGGCGTCGCCGGCATCTGGGGAGTGTTGGTGGTGCCCGTCAGCAACGCCGGGGCCAGTTTCGCCGCCCAACTGATCGGAACCATCGCGATCTTCGCTTGGGTATTCATCGCCAGTCTGATCGTATGGTTGGTCATCAAGGCGGCGATGGGCGTGCGGGTCAGCGAGGAGCATGAATACGAGGGCGTCGATCTAGCCGAATGCGGGCTGGAGGCTTATCCCGAGTTTACCCTCGGCGGCAATAAGTAACTCCGGCACAACGCAGTGAGTAGGCGTGCCCCACCGCTCGCGCGGTGGGGCCTTTTTTTAATCCCCCGGCGAGCGGTGTATGCTTTAAAATATCATTCCCTGCAATGCCACCCGCCAACAGGATGCGAGGAGAAAAACGATGAAACTGGTGACTGCCATCATCAAGCCGTTCAAGCTCGACGACGTGCGTGAGTCTTTATCCGAGATCGGCGTTCAAGGCATCACCGTGACCGAGGTCAAGGGCTTCGGTCGCCAGAAGGGCCACACCGAGCTGTACCGTGGCGCCGAATACGTGGTCGATTTCCTGCCCAAGGTCAAACTGGAAGTCGCCGTGGATGACGAGATGGCCGAGCAGGTCATCGATGCCATCACCCAGGTCGCGAACACCGGCAAGATCGGCGATGGCAAGATCTTCGTCTCGCCACTGGAGCAGGTGATCCGCATCCGCACCGGCGAAACCGGCAAGGACGCAGTGTGAGGCCGTCTCGCTCGTCTGCGTGGCACCCGTGGTGAAAGCGAAAAGGCCCCGATGACGGGGCCTTTTGCATGGTTGGCGAAGTCGCTCAGCCCGATAGCAGATTGGGCAACCACAGCGAGATCGCCGGCACGTAGGTGATCACCATCAGGAACCCGAGCAACAGGCACAGCCACGGCAGCGCTGCCTTGATTACCCAGCCGATCGAGCGCCCGGTGATCCCGGCGGTGACGAACAGGTTGAGGCCCACCGGGGGCGTCAGCATGCCGATCTCCATGTTCACCACCATGATGATGCCCAGGTGGATCGGGTCGATGCCCAGTTGCATGGCGATCGGGAACAGGATCGGCGCCATGATCAGCAGAATCGCCGAAGGCTCCATGAAATTGCCCGCCGCCAGCAGCAGCAGGTTCATGACGATCAGGAACCCCCACGCTGGCAGCCCCCACGCGATGATCGACTCGGCGATCGCATGCGGAATCCGCTCGGTGGTCAGCACGTGCGCGAACAGCATGGCGTTGGCGATGATGAACAGCAGCATCATCGATACCTTGGCGCCGTCGAGCACCACCTTGCGCACTTCCTGATTATGGAAGGAAGTAACCATCGCCAGCGGTACCTGCCACAGGCTACGGCCTATCGCAGCGAAGACGTTCTCTCCCTCACGCTGCCACGGCTGGTTCTTGAGCGGGCCGATATCGCGATAGCCAATGACCGCCACCAGCCAGCCATACACCGCGGCAATGGCCGCCGCCTCGGTGGGACTCGCCACGCCGCCGTAGATCGAGCCCAGCACCAGGATGATCAGCATCAAGCCGGCCAGCGCCTTGAAGAACGAGCGCGTCAACGCGCCGACGCCGGGGAACGGCTCTGCCGGCAACTTCATGATGCGCGCCGAAATGTAGATCGCCACCATCAGGATACCGCCCATCATCAGCCCCGGTATCAGCCCCGCCATGAACATCTTGGCGGCGGACACCTCGGTGGCGGCCGAATAGACCAGCATCACGATCGATGGTGGAATCAGAATGCCCAGCGTACCGGCATTGGCGATGACCCCGGCGGCATACGACTCGGGGTAGCCCTGGCGCACCATGCCGGCAATCACGATCGAGCCGATCGCCGCCACCGTCGCGGGTGACGAACCGGAGACTGCGGCGAACAGCATGCACGCCATGACCGACGACATCGCCAGGCCACCCTTGACGTGGCCCACGGCATTGGTTGCGAAGTCGATCAAACGACGCGCCACGCCACCGGTGGAAAGAAAGGCGCTCGACAGGATGAAGAACGGAATCGCCAACAGCGTGTAATGGTGCGAAACGGCCGCAAACAGCTTGATGGCGATCGAACCCAGTGAGTCCGGGGAAAACAGCAGGATCGTCACCACGCTGGAAAAGCCCAGCGCGAAGGCGATCGGCATGCCCAGGAAAATAGCCAGGAACAACAGAATGAACAGGCATGCGATAGTCACGAGCGATGCTCCTTGTCAGGCGAGTCTTGATCGTGTTCGGCCAGATGCATGCTTTCCTCGGCCTCGTCCGAATAGCCGAAACCCTCGGCCTCGTCCTTGAATACCCGCCAGCCCAACTCGACGAAGCGCAGCACCAGCAGTGCCATGCCGATCGGCAGAATCAGCGTCGCCTGCCACTTGGGAATGGGGATGTCCTGAAGCTCGATACCGATCATATGGGTCAGTTTCAGGTATTCGTAGCTGCCGACTAGGATCAGCCCGCAGTAGGTCAGGCACACGGCCAACGCGATCAGCGTGACGATGCGCCGCCCGCGCCGGGGCAATTTCTTGACCAGCACATCGACACCGATATGCGCGCCGTGCTTGACGCCCCACGACACGCCGAACAGCACGAACCAACCGGAGAGATACAGCGCCCCCTCCTGAGCCCAACTGATGCCCGCGGTGAGCACGAAGCGGTAGAACACTTCGATCGTCACCAGAAACACCATGGCTACCAGAAGCGCGCAGAAGATGTTCTCTTCCAGCCTGTTTAGCCAGCGCACGATCATGATTGCACCTCGACGATAAAGCGACGGCGGGCATATCGCCCGCCGTCACGTGGGAGGAGCTTAGCCTTCATTGGACGCCACGGCGGCATCGATCACGTCCTGACCGATTTCATCGGCGAACTGATCCCATACCGGCTTCATCGCCTCGACCCACTGCTGGCGCTGCTCGGGCGTCAAGGTAATGATCTCCGACTTACCGGAGTCGATGATTGCCTGCTTGGCTTCCTGGTTTTCCTTCAAGGCGATCGAGTTGCCATAGGCCAGGGCCTGCTTGAGTGCCGCCTCGACCTTGGGCCGCACGTCCTCAGGCAGGCCGTTCCAGAAGCTCGCCGACGAAACCACCATGTAATCGATCAGGCCGTGGTTCGATTCGGTGATGTACGGCTGCACCTCGAAGAACTTCTGCGAGTAGATGTTGGAATAGGTGTTCTCCTGGCCGTCGATCGCCTGGGTCTGCAGCAGAATGAAGACTTCAGAGAACGGCTTCTTCAGTGGCACGGCGTCGATGGCCTTGAATTGCGCCGCGAGCACGTCGGAGGTCTGAATGCGGAATTTCTTGCCGGCGGCGTCTTCCGGTACGCGCAGCGGCTCCGAGGCCGAGAGTTGCTTCAGGCCGTTATGCAGGTAGCCCAGGCCGATCAGCCCCTTGTCCTGCAGCGAGGTCAGCAGTTGCACACCGGTCGCGCTGTTCTGGAAGCGCTCGACCGCCGCCATGTCCTCGAACAGGAACGGCAGATCGAAGACCTGTAATTGATCGGTGTACTTCTGGAACTTGGACAGCGAGGGCGCGGCAAGTTGGACATCGCCCAGCAGCATGGCTTCGAGGACCTGGTCGTCACCGTAAAGCTGCGAGTTGGGATAAACCTCGACATCGACCTGATCGCCGAGCTTCTCCTCGACCAGTTCCTGGAACTTGATGGCCATCTGGCCCTTGGGCGTGTTCTCGGCAACCACATGTGAGAACTTGATTGTGATGGGGTCGGCGACGGCAGCGCCGGCGGCCATCATGATGCCGGCCGCGAGGGAGGTCAGCGAGGCGAACTTCAGCATAGACATGGATTGATCCTTGCACGTTGTTACTGTTGTTGTGGTGTGTGGCTGATGCTTCCGGCCACAGCTCGTCCACTACATAGCAATCCTCGTGCCAGATCACCTAATCGCCAGTTTCAACAGTGCTGCTCATGCGTTCGGCTTAGGTCGTGGTATCGCCAAGACCGTGAATGAGCGTAAAGCGTGCGGCTTTACGCACAGAAAAAAGCCGAAAGTGTGCGGGTTTCCGCACGCTTTCGGCGTCATGAAAATCTTCTCGCCTTACTGGCTATCGACTACAACTACCTCGTCCAACTATCACTTCTCGACGAAGGCGCGCTCGATCACGTAGTCGCCGGGCTCGCCCATGCGTGGCGAGATCTTGAAGCCCAGGTCGTCGAGCATGGCGCTGGTGTCATCGAGCATTGCCGGGCTGCCGCAGATCATCGCGCGGTCCTGCTTGGGATCGAGCGGTGGCAGGCCGGTGTCCTCGAACAGCTTGCCGCTGGTAATGTGATCGGTCAGGCGGCCGGTGGTGTGGAAGTCCTCACGGGTCACGGTGGGGTAGTAGACCAGTTTCCGGCTGATTTCCTCGCCCAGGTATTCATGCGCCGGCAGCTCCTTGCCGATGAAGTCGGCATAGGCCAGTTCGCTGACGGTACGCACGCCGTGGATCAGCACGATCTTGTCGAAACGCTCGAAGGCTTCGGGATCTTGGATCAGGCTCATGAACGGCGCCAGGCCGGTGCCGGTGGAAAGCAGGTAAAGGTTGCGCCCGGGCAGCAGATCGTCGGTAACCAGCGTGCCGGTGGGCTTGCGGCTAACCATGATCTGGTCGCCGACCTTGAGGTGCTGCAAACGCGATGTCAGCGGGCCATCGGGCACCTTGATGCTGAAGAACTCGAGATGATCCTCGTAATTGGGGCTGGCGATCGAGTAGGCGCGCATCAGCGGCTTGCCCTGGACTTCCAGACCGATCATCACGAACTGGCCGTTCTTGAAGCGTAGACTGCGCTCACGGGTGGTGCGGAAACTGAATAGCGTGTCGTTCCAATGATGAACGCTCAGTACTTCTTCCAGGGCGAATTTACTCATGACGGCTCCTAACGTTATTCCCTAAACGCATAAAATAGCGCGTTTTTACTTGAGTTAAATTCTAAGCTCAACTTATTAATCTGTTAAATGGGTTGTTTGAATAACACTTATCTGCGAATTTGATATAGAGGCCGTTTCAGAGAAAATCCATGCGTTACACCCTGCGTCAACTCGAGGTCTTCGTCGCCGTCGCCCAGCACGAGAGCGTCTCGCGCGCCGCCCGCGCGTTGGCGCTATCGCAGTCCGCCGCCAGCACCGCGCTGGCCGAGCTCGAACGTCAGTTCGACTGCCAATTGCTCGACCGCATCGGCAAACGTTTGAAGCTCAATGCGCTGGGCTTCCAGATTCTGCCCAAGGCGGTCGCCCTGCTCGACCGCGGGGAAGAAATCGAAGAACTGCTACGCGGCCAACGTGGCGTCGGCTCACTAGATGTCGGCGCCACGCTGACCATCGGCAACTACCTGGCCACGCTACTGATCAGCGACTTCATGCAGCGCCACCCCGGTAGCCGGGTGCGCCTGCACGTGCGTAACACCGCAGCGATCGTCGAGCGCATCGTTTCGCATGAACTCGACCTGGGGCTGATCGAGGGCGACTGCCAGCACGAGGATGTGGTCATGCAGCCGTGGGTCGAGGATGAACTGACGGTGTTCTGCTCGCCCCGCCATCCATTGGCCAAGGTCCGCGAGGTGAGCACCGACAACCTACTGCGCGAGGCCTGGATCATGCGCGAACAGGGCTCGGGGACGCGGCTGACGCTGGAACAGGCGACGCGCCATCGGCGTGGGCGCTTCAACATCCTGCTCGAGTTGGAGCACACCGAAGGCATCAAGCGCGCGGTGGAGTCCGGGCTCGGCATCGGCTGCGTGTCGCATCTGGCGCTGCGCGATGCCTTCCGGCGCGGCAGCCTGGTGCCCATCGCCACGCCGCAACTCGACCTCAGGCGCCAGTTCACCTTTATCTGGCATCGCCACAAGTACCTGACCACCGGCATGCGCGAGTTTCTACGCCTGTGCCAGCAGATGACCGAGGGCATCCAGCGCAGCGACGAGATCGAACTACCTTATGTCCCCTGATTGCAACGACCCGGATTAATGCCCGGGCCGCTATGCTACATCACTGGTCGGCTAGAATTCGCTCCACTCGTCCAGCGTCTCTTCAGGGCGGGAGTTCAACGCCACGTTGCGCGGAGCAACTGCCGGTGGAAGGCGACTGATTGAGGCAGTGGCTGTTCTCTCCAGAACCGCATTAGTGGGAGCCGCCTGCTTGCTTACTCGGAACGTGGCAATCAGTCCAGTCAACTGCCTGGCCTGCTCCTCCAATGAGGCGGCGGCGGAGCTTGTCTGCTCGACAAGCGAGGCATTCTGCTGGGTCACCGAATCCATCTGCGTCACCGCCACGTTGATCTGCTCGATACCGCCGTTCTGTTCACGCGTGGCCGAGGATATTTCATTCATCAGCGCCGATACCCGACGAATCGATTCGACGGTCTCGTTAATGGTTTTCCCGCTACGCTCCGCCTGCTCGGCGCCATTAACGATCTGTGATGTGGTTTCCTCGATCATGGCACGAATCTCCTTGGCGGAGTCAGCGCTACGACTCGCCAGTGAGCGCACCTCGCTGGCAACCACGGCGAAACCTCGACCCTGTTCGCCGGCACGCGCCGCCTCGACCGAGGCATTCAAAGCCAGGATATTGGTCTGGAAGGCAATCGAATCGATGACCTCGACGACCTCATTGACCCTGCGTGAGCTGTTGGCGATTTCACGCATCAGCAGGACGGTGTGCTCGACTTCCTGACCGCCGGCCTCCGCCGCCTGAGAAGCGCTGGTCGATAGCCGATCGGCTTCGCTGGCCGAATCGCTATTCTGACGCACTATGGATGCCATCTGCTCCATGCTGGATGCGGTTTCCTGCAGAGCGGAGGCCTGCTGCTCGGTGCGCGACGACAGGTCTTGGCTCCCGGCGGCGATTTCGCCAGCAGCCACACGCACCGAGTCGCTGCTATCGCGGATGCTCACTAGCACCGTTTCGATTTTATCGACGAAGGCGTTGAACTGGATCGCCAGCTCGGCGGATTCATTGCGTCCTCTGACCGGCAGGCGCTGAGTCAGATCGCCGTCGCCCGAGGCGATGTCGCGCATGCGCTCGGCCAGTTGGCGCAGCGGGCGCGCGATGCCGCTGCCCACTAGCCAGATCGCGACCAGCCCGACCACGGCGACCAGCAGCCCAATCAGCAGCATGCCGACGATGCTCTCGCTGTTCTGCTGGCGCAGATCGCCCTGCAGCGTCTGCAGGTCGGCGAGCACTGCCGCCTCAGGCAGTTGCAGTAGCAGGGTCCAGACCACGCCGGTATCGCCGATCTCGAACGGCAGATACAGCCGAATCCGCCCCTCGGCCTCGTTCCACTGGCTGAACGGCTGGCCGCTTTCGAGCTGCTGCAGGCGTGCGGCGACCTCCCTGCCAAGAACATCGCCGGCCGGCTCGCCAAGCCGCTCGGCATTCGGGGTATAGGCGACCAGGCCGCCGCGTGGCGCGATCAGCGCCATGGCACCGGCGCCGCCGTAGAGCCCCTGGTTGGCCTCGTCGAGCAGGGCCTGGATGAAGTCGACCGACAGATCGGTACCGGCGACGCCACGAAATTCGCCATCGACCATGATCGGCACGTTGAACGAGGTGACCAGTAGTGTCTCGCCGTTGTAATCATAGAAATGCGGATCGACGATACAGGTGCGCTGCGTTTCCTTGACGCAGAGGTAGTATTCGCCTTCGCGAATCCCCATTGGGTCACGCTCTTGACTCTCCATGCCACTGCCCAGCGGTAATACCTCGATATCACCGCTTTCGGCTCGGTACCACCACGGCATGAAGCGCCCACTGCCATCGTAACCGCCATCCTTGCGACCGGCGTAGTAGGCATCATGGCCGAAGGCATTGGGCTCCCAGCCGATAAAGGCATCCAGCAGCTCGGAGTTTTCGGCCACGGTGTTGCGGACCAGGTTAGACAACTCCTGGCGTGTCATCAGCGACAGCGGCAGGCCGTTGGCGCCGGTCTCGCCCATCAGTTCGTTGGTCTGCGCCAGCATCGAGGCAATCGTCAGCGGCAACTCCAGTTGGCGCTGGATCTGGCCGGCCTGGGCGCGCGCCAGCGCCGCCAATCGCTCATCGATGGCCTGCTTGAGCAGCGCCCCGGTACGGGTCTCCACCGTCGCCTGAGTGCGCGCCGTGGTGAACAGCGAATAAGCCACCAGCGCTGCCACTACTGTCAGAATGCAGGCACCGACAACAACAACGACGAAGGAGCGTAGAGATTTGAAATGCATTAATCGGAACCTTGATATTCTATTTGTTGGTTCGAAGTCGTCAGTCGCGGCGTGCCCTGTTGGCGTGAGGCGTTCTGGGGAACCGAGCGCGCCAGCGTGAAGCCCCCCACCGCCTGGGTAAGGAGTAGCGACTGTTCCTTCAACTGGTCGGCGGCCGCTGCGGATTCCTCGACCAGCGCGGCGTTCTGCTGGGTCATACGATCGAGTTCGGCCACCGCCAGATTGACCTGGCCGATGCCCTGGCTCTGTTCGTGAGTCGCGGCACTGATCTCGCCCAGCACATCGGTGACCCGCGCCACGCTGGCGACGATCTCGTTCATGGTTTCCCCGGCGGTGCGCACCAGTTCGGCGCCACCGCGGGTCTTTTCGGACGAGGCATCGATCAGCGTCTTGATCTGGCGTGCGGCATCGGCGCTACGACTGGCCAATTGGCGCACCTCGCCGGCTACCACCGCGAAGCCCCGGCCCTGCTCGCCGGCGCGCGCCGCTTCCACCGAGGCGTTGAGCGCCAGCAGGTTGGTCTGGAAGGCGATGCCGTCCATCACCGTGACGATCTCGGCGATCTTCTGCGACGAGCTCTCGATATCGTCCATGGTCTGCACCACCTCGGAGACCACTTTACCGCCTCTTGATGCGACCTCCGATGCCGACTGCGACAGTTGGTTGGCCTGGCGCGACGACTCGGCGGTGTGCTCGACGGTGCTAGTCAACTGCTCCATCGACGCCGAGGTCTCCTGGATGTTGGAGGCGGCGTTCTCGGTGCGCCCCGATAGATCCTGACTGCCGAGTGCGATCTCGGCGGCGGCCACGCGTACCGAGTCGCTGCTGTCGCGAATGGTCACCAGCACCGCTTCCATCTTGCCGACGAAGCGATTGAAGGCGTCGGCGATCTGTGCCACCTCGTCGCGCCCGGCGACCGGCAGACGACGGGTCAGGTCGCCGCTGCCACTGGCGATGTTCTCGAGCGCATCGCGTACCCGTAGCAGGCCAGCGAAGGAGCGCTTGAGCCATAGCCCGAGCAGGATGGCGGCAATCACCGCGACGACCAGCAAGGCAATCAGCGACGACTGGATGATCGCGCGTAGCCCCGCAGTCGCTTCGAACTCATCCAACGCCACGCCCAATTCCCAATCGGTGCCGGCAATCGGCATGACGGCGAGCCGCTTGGTTTCGCCAGCGACATTCACCGCTGCCCAGCCACCGTTTTCACCCAGGGCGGCGACTGTCTCCGATGTCAACTCAGCGCTCAGCGTATTCAGCGGCTTCAGAGTCAACTCGGCGTCGGGATGAGCGATCAGCGTTTCGCCGCCGGTGCTGAGGAAGGCGAAGCTCGACGGCGTCGGCTGGATCGCCGCGACATCGGCGACGATAGTATCGAGCACGATATCGCCGCCGATCACGCCAGCCAATTTTCCGTTACGCGAGATTGGCGTGGCAAAAGTGACAACCGTCTTACCTGTAGTAGCGTCCACATAAGGCATCGATAGGATGGTCGCGCTCTGCTCGATGGCGCTTTGGTACCAGTCGCGATCGCGCGGATCGTAATCGTCCGGCGGCACCCAGCCATCGGAAGAAATCAGGCTGCCGTCGGGCTTGCCCAAATAGGCGGAAAGGAATCCCCCCGACTCGGCTAACTGTACCAGTGCCGTCATCGGCTCATTTCCCATAACCGGCGCGCGCGCCGCTTCGAGCATGCTCGAACGCGAGGCGATCCACTCTTCGATGGCCGCGGCATTGCCCTCGGCCACGGCAGCGAGGTTGTTCTCGATGGCGTCTTCGTAGTGGGTCTTGACGGTGAAATAGCTCACCCCGGCACCTAGTGTCATGGCCAGGGCGATAATCACCACACAAGCGACTTGAATGCGGCGTTTCAGGGAAGACAGCATGTCGGAAATCTCGGTCGGATCAGTGTGAGGTGCGCGGTAGCGCGTGGACACACTATCGACAGCTGCCGACAAAACTTTAGACCAAGGTAGCGCTCAGGGCTTATCGAGCGCCTCGGCAATTTCCTGTGTAGAGGCCCGTGAAAGATCCTTGTCGACTTCCTTTATCACGCATTCGCGGGTCGCAGCGTCCAGCTGCTTACGCAACGCGCCCAGAAACTGCGGCTCGGCGACGATCATAAAGCTATCGGCCTTGCCTTGGGTGCGTGCATCGTGCAGATATTCGGCGACCTCCTTGGCGAAGAACGACGTGTGCTTGTCGGCTGTAGCTTCGACATTGCCTGTCTGGTGTTGGCTCTTCGTATCGCCGCCACCGCCCTGCTCACCCTTGCCACCGGTGCGCAGGTCACCGGCATGCTGCTGACTTTCGGGATGAACCAATGTATCGATCTCGCGCAATCCCTTGCTTTCATGAACAAGAATTCGGGCGCGGGCCGCGTCGGCGGCAATGATATAGGTCGTCATGGGAGCCTCCTTACCGGCTGATGTCCTTTATTCTGCAAACGCTACTTCAAGATGGCTGATGGGCGTGGGCAACACAAACCGTAGCTGTTGGCAGGCGATGCGCTTGGCTTCAGCCAGGCGAAAAGAAGAGGGCCAATAGAGAACGAACAAGGGCAGCACGATCACTCTCGCCGACAAAGGCAAACCTGTTAGAATCCGTCGACCGGCAAGGAATGCCGGAACGCGACCGAGTCGTCATCACCGATGCCGATTTCACCGGAGTACTGCTGATGCGTAACTTTTTTCTTTTGCGCCGACCGCTACCGCGGCGCACCGTGGTTTTCTGTCATGTCGTGTTGCAACTGGCGCTGTTGTTGGCTGGCGGTGCCTGGCTCGTCCGCCACAGCCCATTACTGAGCCCCGTCACCTGGAGCGACGCCTGGCCGACGCTGGCGTTGGGAATGGGATTACTGCTGCTATCGCTGGTCGGCGTGCGGCTGCTGGCCGAGTTGATGATGTTGCCTCATCACCTGATGAACATGCGCCAAGGCTTCGCGCCGAGCGCGGTGATGACACGCTCTTTCGAACGACGCCCTGCGGTGCACGATGCCGATGGCGCCTGGGTCAACGAAGTCAAGCCGGTCTCACCCGACGAGGGCATCATCGGCAGCGCCCGAGTGACCCGCCCCCGGCGTGCCGCCAATGCCCCGACGACCGCCGAGCCGACGCTCGATCTGCAAGACGGCGCCAACGACACGCAGGCCGATTGGCGCCGCCAGGAGCCGAGCATCTAGCCAAATGGCTTGGCTGCTCGGGGAGTTCAGTGGCCGAGTATCTGGCTGAGGAACAGCTGGGTACGCTCGGACTGCGGATTGTTGAAGAACGGCTCCGGTGCGTTTTCTTCGATGATCTGACCTTGATCCATGAAGATCACCCGGTCGGCGACGGTCTTGGCGAAGCCCATCTCGTGAGTCACGCAAAGCATGGTCATGCCTTCCTCGGCCAACTCGATCATGACGTCGAGCACTTCCTTGATCATCTCGGGGTCGAGTGCCGAGGTGGGTTCGTCGAACAGCATCACTTCGGGATGCATGCACAGCGAGCGGGCAATCGCCACGCGTTGCTGCTGCCCCCCGGATAGCTGGCCAGGGTACTTCTTGGCCTGATCGGCGATACGCACCCGCTCCAGGTATTTCATGGCGGTCGCCTCGGCCTCCCGGCGCGGGCGCTTCTGCACCCACACCAGCGCCAGGCTACAGTTCTCGAGCACCGTCAGGTGGGGAAACAGATTGAAGTGCTGGAACACCATGCCGACACGCCGGCGAATCTGCTCGATGCGCTTGATGTCCTGAGTCAGCGGCGTGCCGCCGACGACGATCTCGCCCTGCTGATGCTCCTCAAGATGGTTGATGCAGCGGATCAGCGTCGACTTGCCCGACCCCGAGGGCCCGCAGATAACGATGCGTTCGCCCTTCTTGACGGTGAAATCGATATCGCGCAGCACATGGAAGTCGCCGTACCACTTGTTGACACCGCGCATCTCGATCATCGGTGCGCCATCATCGAGTTTGGCTTGTTGTGTACTCATTGCATTTGTCCTTGTTAACGACCCCAAGCGTCAGCGCTAATGGCCGGTGTGCAGCTTGCGTTCGAGATGCTGGCTATAGCGCGACATGCTGAAACAGAATATCCAGAACACCAGCGCCGCGAAGACGTAACCCTCGATGGCGTAACCCAGCCAATCGGGATCGGCCAGCGACGCCTGGACGATCGCCAGCAGGTCGAACAAACCGATGATCAACACCAGCGAGGTGTCCTTGAACAGCGCGATGAAGGTATTGACGATACCGGGAATCATCATTTTCAGCGCCTGAGGCAAGACGATCAGCCCCGTTCGCTTCCAATAACCCAGGCCCAGCGCCGCGGCCGCCTCGGACTGCCCCCTGGGAATGGCCTGCAGACCGCCACGCACCACTTCGGCGATATAGGCACTCTGGAACAGCGTGATGCCGATCAGCGCGCGTACCAGCTTGTCCAGATTCACCTCGGTGGGCACGAACAGCGGCAACATCACCGACGCCATGAACAGCACGGTGATCAGCGGCACGCCACGCCAGAACTCGATGAAGATCACGCAGACGCTCTTGATGATCGGCATCTTGGAGCGCCGCCCCAGCGCCAGCATTATGCCGATCGGCAGGGCGCCGACGATGCCGACGACCGCCAGTACCAGGGTCAGCATCAACCCACCCCATTTGTAGGTGGGTACTAACTGCAGGCCAAAGATCCCACCGTGCAGCAGAACGAAGGCCACGACAGGAAAGACGATCAGCGTGAGCACCGCCGCCCATCGCTTGGCCGGCAAGCGGGGAATCGCCAGCCAGGCAAGCAGCCCCGCGAGCAACGCGAAGGTCAGGTTGACGCGCCAGTGCAACTCATCCGGATAGAAGCCGTAGATGAACTGCTCGAAGCGCGCGTTGATGAACACCCAGCAGGCACCGCCGGAGTCACAGGCCTCACGGGTTTCGCCGAGCCAGTCGGCGTTGATGAAGGCCCACTCGAACACCGGCGTCAAGCCGGCAATCAGTGCCCAGATAGCCAGCAGCGTGAAAACACTGCTGATCGGGCCATTGAAAAGGTTGCCACGCAACCAGGCCACCGGGCCCACGCTATGGTTAGGCGCGGCGCGAGCGGAGACCAGAGTCTTTTCGTTTGCCATATCGTCCACTCTATCGCTCCACCAACGCCACATGGGCGTTGAACCAGTTCATGAACATCGAAACCAACAGGCTGATGGTCAGATAGACCGCCATGGTCATCATGATCACCTCGACGGCCTGGCCGGTCTGATTGAGCGTCGTACCGGCGAATACCGCGACCAGGTCGGGATAACCGATGGCGGTGGCTAGCGATGAGTTCTTGATCAGATTGAGGTACTGGCTGGTCAGCGGTGGAATGATCACGCGCATCGCCTGGGGAATCACCACCAGACGCAGGGTGAAGCCATTGGATAGCGACAACGCTCGCGCCGCCTCGGTCTGTCCATGTGATATCGCCTGAATGCCCGAGCGCACGATCTCGGCGATGAATGCCGCCGTGTAGATCGATAGCGCCAACCACAGCGCCGTGAACTCGGGGATGATGGTCATGCCGCCCTTGAAATTGAATCCCTGGAGCTCAGGCATTGCCCAGGTCAGCGGCCGGCCACTGATCAGAAATACCAGCAGCGGCAAGCCGGCGATCAGACCAAGGCTGATCCAGCCGGCCGGCACCCGCTCGCCGGTCGCATCCTGACGCTTACGGTTCCAGCGTATCAGTACGATGCTAGCCACGATCGCGACGACCAGCGCCACCAGGGTCCAGACCAGGCCGGGCTGAGCCAGCGGCTCGGGCATCACCAGGCCACGTACATTGAGAAATACCGCCTCGCCCAGGCTGATGCTATCGCGCGGCGAGGGCAGAGCACGCAGCACCGCGAAGTACCAGAAAAATATCTGCAGTAGCAGCGGAATATTGCGGAACGTTTCGATATAGGCGCTAGCCAGGCGAGCCAGCAGCCAATTGGGTGACAGTCGCGCGATGCCGATCACGAAGCCGAGTATCGTTGCCGCGATGACACCCAGCGCCGACACCAGCAAGGTATTCAGCAGGCCCACCACGAAGGTGCGTCCGTAGCTACTGGCGGGGCTGTAGTCGATCAAACTCTGGATGATGCCAAAGCCGGCGCGGTCATCGAGAAAGCCGAAGCCGGTGCTGATGCCCATCGCCTGCATGTTGTTCAGGGTGTTGCTGACGATCGCCCCGATCGAGCCGAAGACGGCGAGCAGCAGCACGGCCTGGAAAAATAACGCACGCTTGGCGGGGTCGCGCCAGAACGGCGGTTTTTGCCTACCGGGAGGAGGCGTCGAAGGTCTTGCCATGGATAAACGTCTCCACTAGCGATGACACGAGACAGACGCCGCCCGGGCTTGCGCCCGGACGGCGTCCAGTGGAGAGGTTTAGCGAACGGGCGGTCCGTAGTGCAGGCCACCCTCGGTCCACAGGGCGTTGAGCCCGCGCTCGATCTCAAGCGCAGAATCCTTGCCTACGTTTCTGGCGAAGATTTCCTCGTAATTGCCCACGTTCTTGATGATCTTGTAGGCCCAGTCGGCGGAGAGGCCCATCGACTCGCCGAAGTCGGAATTGACGCCGAGCAGACGCGCCACCTTGGGGTTGGGCGGGTTGGCCTTCATCTCGTCGACGTTCTCGCTGGTCACGCCCAGCTCCTCGGCGTTGAACATGGCGAACAACGTCCACTTGACGATGTCGAACCACTGCTCGTCACCCTGACGAACCACCGGGCCCAGCGGCTCCTTGGAGATCACTTCCGGCAATACCTCGGCGCTCGCCGGGTCGGAGAGCTTGATGCGTAGCGAGTAAAGCTGCGAGGTATCGGAGGTCAACACATCGCAACGCCCGGCCTCGAAGCCGCGCACGGTCTGGTCGGAGGTGTCGAAGACCACCGGCTCGAAGGCCATGTCGTTGGCGCGGAAGTAATCGGCGACGTTGAGCTCGGTAGTGGTGCCCGACTGCACGCAGATGGAGGCACCGCTCAACTGCTTGGCGCTGTCGAGGCCGAGGCTCTTGTTGACCATGAAGCCGATACCGTCGTAATAGGTCACGCCGGTAAAGTTCAGGCCCAGTGCGGTATCGCGCGACGATGTCCAGGTGGTGTTACGCGACAGCATGTCGATTTCGCCGGATTGCAGCGCGGTGAAACGCTCCTTGGCGTTCAGCGGCACGTATTGCACCTTGCTGGGATCGTCGAAGACCGCCGCGGC
Organism: Modicisalibacter muralis; assembly: GCF_900102945.1. Lineage (GTDB taxonomy): Bacteria > Pseudomonadota > Gammaproteobacteria > Pseudomonadales > Halomonadaceae > Modicisalibacter > Modicisalibacter muralis. The sequence goes on from NZ_FNGI01000008.1 coordinate 177,569, forward strand.
GACGCCACGGCAGATATCGACATCCAAGCCCTGCCAATCGCCATTTTCATCGGGGGCGGAGAAGCCCGGCAGGCCGGTACTCACGCCGCATTTCAGCATGCCCTGCGCCTTGACGGCATCGAGTGTCTCGGCGGCTTGCACGCCACTCGCCAACGTGGCGGCCAGTGCGACGCTGGCGGACAACAGAAGAGACTTCTTGTTGTTGTTCAACATTACGGTTCCCCTAGGTTTGGGTATGGTCTTCATGCTCGTGGCACGTGACTAGACAGTAGCAAAAACCATTGCTCCGCCGTTAAGCCCGGCAAAAAACCTTACTTCAACGTTAGCTGGCAGCACACGCTGACCGGAAGCCGTGAAAAGCCTAGGGTTATTTATGGAAACCCATCGCAGGATCGCGCGCACGATCCGCTCCGCTGTTCTCTCCAAGCATGCGCCAACCGGTGGCTGGCGCGGGCTGGAGGGAACGAAAAGAGGCGAGAGATGGAGTTCAGTCGGCGAGTTGGTGACGCATGAACGGTGGCAATACCAATGCGCCGCGATGCAACTCGACGCTGTAGTAATCGAGCGCCAGGTCGGCGCGTGCGGCAGCGTCCTCGCGAAAGACATTCACGTCCATGCCCTTGCCGGCCAAGGTGGCGCTCCACCAGCCGGAGGGGTAGACCGGTTGCGGGAACGGCAGCGTGGCGACGCTGTCGAAGCCGGCCTTGCGCATGTCGGCGCGCAGTTCGCGGATGATGGTTGTGCTGTGATACAGCGGCGACTCGCTCTGCTGAACCATCACGCCGCCGCTGCGCAGCAGGCGGTGGCACTTGGCGAGAAAGTCGACCTTGAACAGTCCCTCGGCCGGCCCCACCGGATCGGTGGAATCGATGATGATGATATCGACACTCTCGGCCGGCGCCGTATCGATCCACTTCACGCCGTCCTCGAAGAGCAATTCGGCGCGCGGGTCGTCGTTGGATGAGGTCAAGGCAGGAAAGAAGCGCTCGGAGGCCTTGGTGACTTCCTCGTCGATATCGATCTGGGTGACTTTTTCCACCCCCGGATGCTTGAGCACCTCGCGCAGCGTGCCGCAATCGCCGCCGCCGATGATCACCACCCGCCGAGGATCGGCATGCGTGAACAGCGCCGGATGCGACATCATCTCGTGATACAGGAAATTATCGCGATCGGTGAGCATCACGCAGCCATCGAGCACCATCAGGTTGCCGTAGGTCTGGGTGGCGTAAACCTCGAGATGCTGATAGGGGCTCTGCACGTCGAGCAATTTCTCGCTGATTTTCAGCGAGAAGGCGCTACCGTGGCTATCGAAGACCTCGGTGAACCAGTGATCGTCGAGTTGCTGGGTCATGAAAACCTCGTCGCTATGCAATGAAATCAAACTGTTAATTGGCCTGGTGATATGCCGGGCTCAGTTCATGCAGCGCCGCCATGAAGGCGCTGACGTGATCCGGGTCGGTAAACTGACTGATGCCATGGCCCAGGTTGAAGATGTGCCCCGGCCCCGCGCCGTAGCTGGCCAGCACCCGCGCCACTTCGGCACGGATCGCCGCAGGCCTGGCGAACAGCACGTTGGGATCGAGATTGCCCTGTAGCGCCACGCGATGGCCGACTCGCGCACGCGCATCGCCGAGCTCCGTCGTCCAGTCGAGGCCCACCGCGTCGCTGCCCACGGCGGCGATATCCTCGAGCCACTGACCGCCGTTCTTGGTGAACAGGATCACCGGCACCCGGCGCCCTTCATGTTCGCGAATCAGCCCGGCGACGATCTTCTCCATGTAACGCAGCGAGAATTCCTTGTAAGCCGGTGTCGACAGCGCCCCGCCCCAGGTATCGAAGACCTGCACCGCCTGGGCGCCGGCACGAATCTGTGCGTTGAGGTAGTCGATCACGGCGCGGGCTAGCAAATCGAGTAGCCGGTGCAGCGATTGCGGGTCGTCGTAGAGCATCGCCTTGACGTGGCGGAAGTCCTTGCTCGAGGCGCCCTCGACCATGTAGGTCGCCAGTGTCCACGGACTACCCGAGAAACCGATCAGCGGCACCCGGCCATTGAGCTCGGCGCGGATGGTACGCACCGCGTTCATCACGTAGCCGAGATCGCGCTCGGTATCGGGCAGGCTCAGCGCGGCGACCGCCTCGGCGGTGCGCACCGGCTTGCGGAACTTGGGGCCTTCGCCTGTCTCGAAATACAGCCCCAGCCCCATGGCGTCGGGGATGGTCAGGATGTCGGAGAACAGGATGGCTGCATCCAGCGGATAGCGCTCCAGCGGCTGCAGGGTGACCTCACAGGCACGCGCGGCATCCTGGCACAGGTCCATGAAACTACCGGCCTGACCGCGAACCTCGCGATATTCCGGCAGATAGCGCCCGGCCTGGCGCATCATCCATACCGGCGTGCGATCCACCGGCTGGCGAGCCAGTGCACGCAGAAAGCGATCGTTGTTGAGTTCCATGAAAGCTCGTCACTTGGCGAATTTGCCGCCATTGTAACGGATGCCATCGCTCGCCTGTTATAATGCGACTCTTTTCTCTGGGGCTAGGCCTCATCGAAGCTCGAGGTTCATCGTGACGATTCGCTTCATCGCCGCTTCCAAGCTGCCCACCCCCTGGGCCACCTTCACCATGCATGGCTTCGAGGACGACGCCACCGGCAAGGATCACATCGCCCTGACACTCGGCGACGTGGCCAGCCCCGTGCCCGTGCTGGGGCGCGTGCATTCGGAATGCCTGACCGGCGACGCGCTGTTCTCGATGCGCTGCGATTGCGGCTATCAGCTTCAGGAAGCGCTCAAGCGCATCGCCGACGAGGGGCGTGGCGTGCTGCTTTATCTGCGCCAGGAAGGGCGTGGCATCGGCCTGCTCAACAAGATTCGCGCCTACCACCTGCAGGACGACGGCCTCGATACCGTCGAGGCCAACGAGCAATTGGGCTTCGGCGCCGACCTGCGCCGCTACGACCTGTGCGTGCCGATGCTCGAACACCTGGGCGTCGCGTCGCTCAAGCTGATGACCAACAACCCGCGCAAGGTCGAGGCGCTGACCCGCGACGGCGTAACCGTTACCGAGCGCCTGGCGCTGACCACCGGACTGAATCCTCACAACGAGCACTATCTGTCGACCAAGGCCGGCAAGCTCGGTCATATGATGGCGCTGGGCGACTTCACCCACGCCAGCGATGTGGATATCGAGCGCCGCTCCTAGCGTGGGCGGCCGGTGAACCTCTCCCGCGTTTTCGACGTCATAGGGAAACCGTTTCGTCGTACGCCGTGGAGGGCCACCGATGCCCGAGCCCGAATACCAAACCGACCCAAGAACGCCCGCGCACCCACAACCCACCGCCGATCTCGATTACACCCTGCTCGAAGAGTGGCTGCATAGCATCAGCCACGGTATCGGCGCGGCTTTCAGCCTCGCCGGCATGACGGTGTTGATCGTGCTGGCCAGCCTGGCCGCCGATGTCGACCCCTGGAAGATCGTCGGCGTGAGCCTGTACGGCACCAGCCTGGTACTGCTGTACACCGCCTCGACGCTTTACCACGGCGCTCGCCACCCGCGACTCAAACGTGCCTTGAAGGTACTCGATCACTGCGCCATCTACGGCCTGATCGCCGGCACCTATACGCCCTTCCTGCTGGTCAACCTGCGTGGCCCGCTGGGTTGGACGCTGTTCGCGGTAATCTGGGGCCTGGCACTCGGCGGCATCGCCCTGAAGCTGATCTGGCCGCGGCGCTTCGGAGTGCTGCGCGTGGCGGTCTACCTGACCATGGGCTGGCTGATCGTGTTCGCCGCCGGGGAAATGGGCGCGCACCTTTCCGATACCAGCATCGTCCTGCTCGTCGCCGGCGGCATCACCTACACGGTGGGCGTGGTATTCTACGCGATCCGCGCGATTCCCTTCCATCACGCCATCTGGCACCTGTTCGTGCTCGGCGGCAGCGTTTGCCACTATTTCGCCGTGTATACCGCGGTGCTGCCCTTTCAGGCCTGAGACGCTTCGGTTAGACATGGGCAGGACTTAACTCGGGTTCTCGGCTGCGCGACCCGACGCCGCCTGCCCCCATAGCCTGTTCAGCACATAAGCCAGCACCAGCAACGCGACCACTCCCGTGCCCAGTGCCGGCAGCGCCGAGCCGGTCAGCCCGGCTACCAGGAAGGCGCACAGGGCGGCCATGCCAGCACACAGCGAATAAGGCAGTTGCGTGCGCACATGATCGATATGGTCGCAGGAGGAACCGGCGGACGACAGGATGGTGGTATCGGAAATCGGCGAGCAGTGATCACCGAAGATCCCGCCGCTGAACACCGCAGCGATGGTCAATGCCAGGGACAGGTCCATTGCGACCGCGACGGGTATGGCAATCGGGATCATGATCGCGAAAGTGCCGTAAGAGGTGCCGGTCGTGAAGGCAATCACGGCCCCGATGATAAATAGCAGCACGGGAACAAGCGTGGGCGTAATGCCCTGCTCGGCCACGTTCACGATGTAGTCCGCCGTACCCAACTGGTCGGTGACGCTACCGATCGACCAGGCCAGCGTGAGGATGATATACACCAGGGTCATGCTCTTGAAGCCGGTGACCACGATCTCCATGGCTTCGCGAAAATCGAAGAGTTTTTGCTGCATGCCCATGGCCAGGCCGACGATCACCGCCAGGAAGGTCGCGATCAAAATCGATTGCCCGCCTTTCGCTTCGCCCACGGCGGTGATCAAATCGTTTTCTGGAAAGTTGCCGGACCACAGAAACAGCACGGGGATCAAACCCACCAATACCGCAATAGGCACCAGCATGTTGCGCTTGCGGGATTGCTCTTCGGATACGCTCGGCATCTCCGTCGCCTCCCGGTCGGACGGTGGCTGGGCACCCTCGGCGAGCACCTTACCCGTGGTGCGTGCGCGGTGTTCGGCGCCTGCCATGGGGCCGAAGTCCCACCCGGTCAACACCACCAGCAGGATCATCGTCAGCGCCAACCAGGCATAGAAATTCATCGGGATCGTGGCCAGGTAGATCAGATAGTCCGAACCCGATATTCCCAGCGTGTTGAGCTGGGTACCGATCAGCCCCATCACGAAGACCACCCAGGTAGATACCGGGCCGAGAAGGCACATGGGCGCGGATGTCGAATCGACGATGTAGGCGAGCTTTTCCCGCGACACACGCATCCTGTCGGTGATCGGGCGCATCACACTACCCACCGTCAACGCATTGAAATAATCCTCGAAGAAGATGAGCACGCCAAAGCCCATCGTCGCTCCCTGCGCCCCGCGTGGGGATTTTACTTTGCGTGAGATTGCCCGGGCGATGGCGTTGGCACCGCCGGTACGCTGCAACACGGTGATCAGCACACCGAACAGGCCACAGTAGATCAGTACGGTTGCACTCCATTCATCGCCCACGCTGGGAATGATGAAGTCAGCGAAACTGGCATGCAGACCGGCGACGGGATTCCATCCATTGAGCATGGTGGCACCCAACCAGACCCCGCAGAACAATGCGGGAATGACGTTACGCGTCACCAGCGCGAGCGCGATCGCCAGTAACGGCGGCAGCAAAGAGAGTAGCTCGAACGACATAAACAATTCCTGTTGTTGTCATTAACCATTCCAAGCGTTGCGGCCCAGGCGGTATGGCGCCGCCCCCAGACGCCGTTCCGCGCCCAACGCGATCGCCAACAGCCTGGCTTCATCGAAGCCTCGTGCGATCAACTGCAGCCCTACCGGCATACCGAAAGTATCAAGACCCACCGGCATTGTCAGTGCGCATAGGTGAAGGTAGTTGATGAATGCGGTGTTGCGCAGAATGCGCCCATTGGCGGCGAGAAAATACTCTTCGTCATCCACCTCGCTAAAGCACGGTGCTGGCATGGGCACCGTTGGTGTGGCGACGACGTCCACCTCAGCAAAACGCTGGACCGCCTGCGCCGCAAGACGCGACATGCGACGCAGGCGTTGTTGATAGATGCCGGCCGATAGGGCACCGGCTTGGGCGATATCTTCTGCCATGTCCGGACCGAGTCGCTCGAGCCATGCCGGTAACTGCAAAGCCAGGAATAGAGACAGTTCCGTACCCACTAGGCCGCCCTCGCGGAAAAGCGCATCGGCCGCCCGCGCCTCGGGAAACTCGAAATCAATCAACCGCGCGCCAGCCGCTTCCAGCTCACGTAAGGCTTGCCACGCCGCCTCGGCAATGCTCGGGTCACAGCCCTCCCAAAACATAGCCTTGGGCAGACCGATGCGCACCCCAGCCAGTGACAATGGCTTCTGCATGGAAAGTCCATCGCCTTCGCGTCCTTCCAGCGCCGCCACTCCGATAGCGATGTCAGCGACGCTACGCGCCAGCAGACCCAAACTATCCAGGCTGTGGCTAAGCGGCACCACCCCGGTGGCCGGTAAGCGGCCATGCGTCAACTTCAAGCCTACCGTGCCCGTCATGGCGGCGGGCACGCGCACCGAGCCCGCCGTGTCGGTACCCAGCGCCAGCGCAGCGCTGCCCTCGGCCACGCTCACGGCGGCGCCACTGGAAGACCCGCCACACACTTTTGATGGGTCCCAGGGGTTGCGTGGCCCTTCTCCGGCAGGCGAGGTACCCAGGCTCGTGAAAGCGAATGCCACGGTTTGGGTTTTGCCGGTGAATATGGCCTGCTGGCGGCGCAGGCGAGCAGCCACGGGACCATCCTGCTGCCAAGGCGGCGGCAAGACACTTTCGCTACCGGCGCGTGTTTCCCAGCCGGAAAGGGCAATATTGTCCTTGATCGAAACAGGCACGCCCTGCAGCGGTCCCCGAACCCTGCCGGCAGCGAAGTCGCTGTCCACCGCTTCCGCCTGGGTGCGCAGCCCTTCGGGCGACCAGGCAGTGTAGGCGCGCAGCATGGGAACATGCGCATCGATGGCCCGATCGGCCAGATCGCGTGCCCGTATACGGCCCTCGCGTATGGCCTTGAGACAGCCCATCAATGTCGGATCGTCGCCGAGACGCTTGCCTGCCATGAATACCCGTTTCACCATCAAAGGGATGAAGGCGCTATGCCAACGCTGCTGCTTCCAACGCCGCCTGCTCGCGCTCACGCGCCACAGCCATCGCCGGGCGTTCGTTGCAGCGCAGCCGGTAGGCCTCAAGCGCTTCCGGCAACGGTTGCTTGAAGGCATGCGCCCAGTTCAAGGTATGGCCCAGCAGGATATCCGCCACCGTGAACGGCTCGCCAAGCAGCCAGCCCTGGCCATCGAAGCCGCGTTGCAAGGCCGCCAACGCACGCTGGAACTCCCAGGCCGCGGTAGGCAACACCGCCGGCACGCGACGCTCCTGGGGCAAGGCAAACTTGTGCTTGGCCTGGGTCCACAGGGGTTGTTCCAGCTCGCTAATAACGAAAAGCAGCCACTGATCGACGCGCGCACGCTGCTGGAGATCGTCCGGCAGCAATCGCCCTTCGCCATAACGCTCGGCCAGGTAGCGGCAAATCGCCACCGACTCGAACAGCGTCAGTTCGCCATCGCTCAGCGCCGGCAGCTTGCCATCGGGGTGACGCGCCAAATGCTCGGCGCCCTGGTTGACGCCCTCGCGCAGATCGACATGCTGGCAGGCATACTCGAGTCCAAGCTCCTCAAGTGTCCAGGCGACCCGCAGCGAGCGGGTGTTGGGATAGGAATACAAGGTGATCATCACGAGCTCCGAGCGTGAATAATCCATGCAGTGTAGCCAACCGACCACGCAGCGCGTAGGCATAGGATCGAATCGGGCACTCGTCGACGCGAAAAGGCCCCAACGAGTGGGGCCCAGGTAAAAATCTCAAGTGGCGGCTAGCACTTACCAGTCGGCAGCATTGCCTATCTGTGCTTCATTGTCGTTGCTGACCGGGAAATTGGTGCGCTGATCGCCGAGGGCGATGATGTTGCGCTGAGTCTCGGCCAGCGCCGCGCTTGAGCCGGCGAAGCGGTAGTCATGGATATCGGCTGCGCTGGTCTGCTCCACATTGGGAGCGCCATGTGCCAGCGGCTCGTGGTTGACCAGCAAGCCTTGCTCGGAAGCCACGCTGGCCTGGGCAGCGACCGGTAATGCAGCGAATACGAGTGCGGCTAGGGTAGTCTGGAGTTTCATGATTGGCACCTCTTGTCGGTGTTGATTGATGCCAAGCATTTTATAAGCAACTTAATTAACCTGCTAACAAATAATGTCGATCATGATGATAGGCCTCTCCTATTGGCCTTGCAATATTTATAGTGATGCCAGATTGCGACGCACCTCATGGCGACAGCCGAGACTAGGCTGTCTGGCTTTCACGCATTTTCTTGATCAGCTCGTAGGCATTGCCTATCTCGATGGTTCGTTCCTTGGCCATCTCGCGCATGCTTTCGGGCAGGCCCTTGCCGGCCAGCTTATCGGGATGATTCTGGCTCATCAGGCGCCGATAGGTCCGCTTGATGTCAGCGTCGCTGGCGTCGGAATCGACGCCCAGCACCCGGTAGGCATCTTCCAACGACAGCCCGGAAGAGGCCCCGGGCGCTTGAGCGCCAGCGCCTCTCAGCATGGCTTCGATCTGCTGAATTTCCGCTTCGGAGCAGCCCAGGCCACGCGCCACTCGCAGCAGCATCTCATGCTCGGCGGGGTGCAGTTTGCCATCGGCGGCAATCGCCGAAAGCTGTACCTGGATAAACACCTGCAGCAAGGCGCGCTGGCCACGGGTGATACGCCGCACGGTGGCCAGCTCGGCATCCAGATCGAAATCCGCCGATTTGCCGCGGGTGAACGCTGCCCTGGCCTGCGCGCGCTGCGCTTCATTCAAGCGTAAGCGCTCCCACAGCCGCCGGGAGACGTCGAGTTCCTCCTCGGTGACTTGGCCATCGGCCTTGCACACGCAACCCATCACCGCGAAGGTGGAGTCCAGAAACTGCGTCTGCACCTGGGCCAGCCTGCCCAGCACACTCACGCGTCCCAGGCGCTTGGCGAGCCAATAAGCGAGCGCCGCGCCTATCAGCATGCCCAGCAGGTCGCCGACCAGGTAACCCAGAACCGCTCCAATCACGATGGCTATCAGCATGGCTCTCTCGTTTGTCTCTCTTTAATGGCAATGACCGTTTCGCGGTGTTATTGGCCCGATGCGTCGCGGCGTCCCGCCTCGCGACGTTGGCGAATCGCCGCCTCGATACCGATAGCGTCGAGCCCGCATTCCTCGAGCAGTTCCGCCGGTTTGCCGTGCTCGACGAAGGCATCGGGCAGCCCCAGGTTGAGTACCGCCGCCTGCACGCCCTCGGCGGCCAGTAGCTCATTGACCGCGCTGCCGGCACCGCCGGCCACGACGTTCTCTTCCAGCGTCACCAGCAGGTCGTGGTTACGCGCCGCGTCGAGCACCGCCTGGCGATCCAGCGGCTTGATCGAGCGCATGTTGAAATGACTGGCATCAAGGCGTTCGGCGACCTCGGCGGCCGGCACGTTGAGACTGCCGAAAGCCAGTAATGCCACCCCCGAGCCTTCCCGGCGCACTTCGGCGCAGCCGATCTCGACGGGCTCGAGATGCTCGGGGATCGCTACGCCCGGCCCGGTGCCACGCGGGTAGCGTACCGCCGCCGGCCCGTTGTGATGGTAGGCGGCGCTGAGCATGGCGCGACACTCGGCCTCGTCGGCGGGGGCCATGATCACCAGGCCGGGCACGCAGCGCAGATAGGAGAGGTCCAGCGCGCCGTGGTGGGTGGGGCCGTCCTCGCCGACCAGCCCGGCGCGGTCGATGGCGAAGGTCACGTCGAGGTGCTGCACGGCGACGTCGTGGATCAGTTGATCGTAGCCGCGTTGCAGAAACGTCGAATAGATCGCCACCACCGGTTTCATGCCCTCGCAGGCCATGCCGGCGGCCAGCGTCACCGCATGCTGCTCGGCGATGGCCACGTCGTAGTAACGCTGGGAATACTGCTGCGAGAAGCGGATCAGGTCCGAACCTTCGCGCATCGCCGGGGTGATGCCGATCAGCCGATCGTCCGCTGCAGCCATATCGCACAGCCAATCGCCGAACACATTACAATACTTGCGTGGCTTGACCTTGGGGGTCACGGGGGGCTGATCGGCAGGCGCCTGGGGCTCGGTCTTGGGTGCCGGCGCCGGGTCCTTCTCCAGCTTGGTGATGGCATGGTAGCCAATCGGGTCGGCCTCGGCGGGTCGAAAGCCCTTACCCTTGCAGGTCTTGATATGCAGGAACTGCGGACCATCCAGATCACGCATGTTGCGCAGCGTCTGCGTGAGCCCCGGCAAGTCATGGCCATCGATCGGGCCGATGTAGTTGAAGCCCATCTCCTCGAACAGTGTCGCCGGGCTGACCATGCCTTTCATGTGTTCTTCGGTACGCCGCGCCAGCTCCAGCGCGCCGGGCAATCGCGAGAGCACCTTCTTGCCGCCCTCGCGCACCGTGGTGTAGGTCTTGCTGGCGAACACCCGCGCCAGGTAGCTGGCCATGCCGCCGACATTCTCGGAAATCGACATCTCGTTGTCGTTGAGAACCACCAGCAGGTTGGCGTCGACGTGGCCGGCGTGGGCCAGAGCCTCGAAGGCCATGCCGGCGGACAGCGCGCCATCGCCGATCACCGCGCAGACCCGCCGCGACTCGCCACGCGTGCGCGCGGCCAGCGCCATGCCCAGCGCGGCGCTGATCGAGGTGCTGGAATGGCCGACGCCGAAGGTGTCGTAGTCCGATTCGCTGCGCCTGGGGAACGCCGCCAGGCCGCCGTACTGACGAATCGAGGTCATCGCCTCGCGCCGACCGGTGAGGATCTTGTGCGGGTAGGCCTGGTGGCCGACATCCCACACCAGCCGGTCGAATGGCGTCTCCAGCGCATGATGCAGGGCCACGGTCAATTCGACCACGCCCAGCCCGGCGCCAAAATGCCCGCCGCTACAGCCGACGCTGTAAAGCAGATAGGCGCGCAGCTCATCGGCCAGTTCGCGCAGTTGCGCCGAGCTCATGGCGCGCAGCGCGGCGGGCGTATCGATGGTGTCGAGCAACGGCGTGGCCGGACGCTCGACGGGAATCTCGTCGAACAACTTCATGGGCTTGTCTTCTGTCAAATGAAGCGCTGTATCGATTAATCAGTGCTTCCTTGTGAGGGTGTTTACAAAACAGGCGAACGAAGGCATGACAAGGCGAAATTGAGCGAAAAAGCGCAGTTTACGATAGGTAAATGAGCATTTTGAGGAAAATTTCAACGCTGTATTGCCGAGTGCAGGCATTTTGTAGACATCCTCTCAGTAGTCGCGCTCGATCATATACTTGGCCAGCTCGGCCAGCGGTACGCCGGCCTCGCCCAATGGCGCGAGAGCCGCCAGCGCTTCATCGAGCAGCTCGCGGGCCCTGGCACGAGCGCCATCGAGGCCGAGCAAGGCCGGGTAGGTGGGCTTGTCGTGCGCCGCATCGGCGCCGGAGGTCTTGCCCAGCGTAAAGGTGTCGCCGGTAACGTCGAGCACGTCGTCGTGAATCTGGAAAGCCAGGCCGATCGCCGCGGCGTAGGCATCGAGCGCCGCCATGCGCGGGTCGCTTTCGTCGACGGCCGTCAGCGCACCCAGGCGTACCGCGGCGCGGATCAACGCGCCGGTCTTGTAACGATGCACGGTGGCCAGCGTCTCGACATCCGACGCTTCGCCCACCGCGTCGATATCCAGCGCCTGGCCAGCGACCATGCCGTCGCGACCGGCGGCCTGGGCCAGGGTGCGGATCATCGCCGCCAGGCGCGGCCGGGCGGCATCGGCGAGCAGCTCGAAGGCCAGCGCCTGCAAGGCGTCGCCGGCGAGAATCGCCGTGGCTTCGTCGAAGGCACGATGCACGGTGGGCCGACCACGCCGCAGGTCGTCGTCGTCCATGGCCGGCAGGTCGTCGTGAACCAGCGAATAGGCGTGAATCAGCTCTACCGCCAGCGCCGCGACGTCAAGATCGTCGTCGCTGGCACCCAACGCGCGACCGGCGCCATACACCAGCACCGGCCGTAGCCGCTTGCCGCCCGTTACCGCATGGCGCATCGCCGCTTCTAGCCGTTCGGCGGGCATATCGCGATGAGCGAACAGCGCGTCAAGCTCGGCATCGATGCGTGCCCGGTCGGCACTCAGACGCAACGGCAGTGCCACCGATTCAGTGGTCATCGTCGGCCTCCGCCGGTCGCTTGGGCGTGTCGAACGCCGCCTCGGCGAGCGTGCCGTCGGGCTGTTCGACCAGCGCCCGCACCTTGAGTTCGGCTTCATCGAGGCGGCGCTGGGCATCGCGCGTCAGGCGCACGCCCTGTTCGAAAGCCGTCAACGACTGCTCCAGCGATAATTCGCCAGATTCCAGCTGGCCGACCAATGCCTCGAGCCGATCCAACGTGGCGGCGAAATCTTCCGGAGCCGCCTTGTCCTTGTCTGGCATGACGCGCCTCGCTCGTCGAAGCGGGCCGGCGGCCCGCGCATGTCCGTGTTCTGGCGGCACAGTATACACGCACCGCCCCCGGGTGCGTCTGCCCTTGGGCCTGTTCGAAGCCGGCAAAATCGTCGAATTCACGTGTATTTCGCTCATACACAAGCGCCGGCTTTTTCATCCAGCACCAGACCGGTTGTGCTACGATATGGCCCCTGTTGGCGCGCTCCATTCGATCGCGTGGCCCCCGCCCCATCTTGCCTCCGGGCCGTTGCCTTCACGAAAGTGCCATGCCGGCAGGTCTAAAAATCATACTGACATAGAGCGGCACCCGCCGCCGAAAGGGTTGATTCGACAATGGCCAAGACGTCCCTGGACAAGAGCAAGATCAAGATCCTGCTGCTCGAGGGCATCCACCAGTCCGCGGTGGATAACCTGTTGAATGCTGGTTACACCAATATCGAGCACCTGCAAACCTCGCTGGATGAAGACACGCTGATCGATAAGGTTCGCGATGTTCACTTTATCGGCATACGTTCGCGCACCCAACTCAATGCACGGGTATTCGCCGCCGCCGAGAAGCTTACCGCAGTAGGCTGCTTCTGCATCGGTACCAACCAGGTCGATCTGGGCGCGGCGCTGACGCGCGGCATCCCGGTGTTCAACGCCCCTTACTCCAATACCCGCTCGGTCGCCGAACTGGTGCTCGCGGAAACCATCATGCTGCTGCGTGGGATTCCAGAGAAGAGTACCCGTGCCCACCAGGGCGGCTGGCTGAAATCGGCCAAGAATGCCCATGAAGCTCGCGGCAAGACGCTAGGCATCATCGGCTACGGCAACATCGGCGCTCAGCTTTCGGTACTCTCCGAGTCGCTGGGCCTGGATGTGATCTACTACGACGTGGTCACCAAGCTAGGCATGGGCAATGCCCGCCAGGTCGCCAGCATGCAGGAACTGCTGGCGCGCGCCGACGTGGTCAGCCTGCACGTGCCGGATCTGCCTTCGACGCGCTGGATGATCGGCAAGGAACAGATCGCGCTGATGAAGCAAGGCAGTATCCTGATCAACGCCTCGCGCGGCAGCGTGGTGGCGATCGAGGAACTCGCCGATGCGCTCAAGAGCGGCAAGCTGCTGGGCGCGGCCATCGATGTCTTCCCGGTCGAGCCCAAGGGCAATGCCGAGGAATTCGTTTCGCCGCTGCGCGGGCTCGACAACGTGATCCTGACCCCGCATATCGGCGGCTCGACCCTGGAGGCCCAGGAGAACATCGGCATCGAGGTTTCCGAGAAGCTGATCACCTACTCCGACAACGGCACCACCATCACCTCGGTCAACTTCCCCGAGGTCGCGCTGCCGGCGCATCCCGACAAGCATCGTCTGCTGCACATTCACGACAACGTGCCCGGCGTGCTGTCCGAGATCAACCGCGTGCTCTCCGAGAACGACATCAACATCTCGGGCCAGTACCTGCAGACCAACGCGGAAGTCGGCTACGTGGTCATCGATGTCGACAAGGCCTACGGCGCTCAGGCGCTCGAGGCGCTCAAGCACGTCGAGCACACCCTGCGTATCCGTGCGCTCTACTCCGAGAGCAATTTCGACGATTGAGCCCTGTCGTCGACGCTATCGCTTAACCGTTCCAAGCCGCCATCGATATGGCGGCTTTTTCCGTTTCTGGCGCGATGAAGTCGCGCCACGCGAGCAAGGCCAGGATTGCACAATGTTTCACCGGGTAACGGCAGACAACATTAGGTATCTCTCGTAGCACTTCATCCAAAGACTGACTACGTTTTCAGCATAAGAAGAAGCAGGGACCGCGAGGGAACCGATCGCAACGCTTCTTTTGAAGACTGCCATGGAGGCAGGCAAGCGATGAAAAGAAACATTTTCATCCCGGCACTGGAAGAGCAACAGCGCATCGAGCTGGAAACCACACGCAATGCCCATGAGCGCGCATTCCATGGGCTGCTCGATGTCGCCACATTGGTGGAAAGCGGGGATTTCTCGTTCGATAATCTATTGGCGCGAATCCGGCGTGAACTGCAGAAGTTTTCGGGCAATGTGGACGCCATCGTCGCCCATTGGGACTTTCCGACTAGCGTGCTGGTGCCGATACTCTGCCACGAATACGGCATTCCCTCGCCCTCGCTCGAGAGCGTGCTCAAGTGCGAGCACAAGTATTGGAGCCGAGTCGAACAGCAAAAAGTCATTCCCGACTTGGTTCCGCGTTTCGCCAGCGTCGACCCCTTCACGAAAAATCCGCTGGAACAGGTCGATCTCGCCTATCCATTCTGGCTCAAGCCGGTCAAGGCTTTCTCTTCTCAGCTCGGCTTCAGGATCGACAACGCCGAACAGTTCCACGCGGCCATCGAGGAGACCCGCACCCGGATTCATCATCTCGGCGATCCGTTCAACGAGGCGCTGGCCCACGTGGATCTGCCGCCCGAGATCCGCCGGGCCAACGGCAATACCTGCATCGCCGAGGAGATCGTTTCAGGGATCGAGGGCGCCCCCGAAGGCAGCATTTTTCGCGGCGAATTCCGCGTTCATGGGGTGTTTGACCTGCCCATCGACAGGCAGGACGACCTTTATGACAGGATGGAGTACCCCTCCAGCCTGCCCAAAGCGATACAGCAGCGAATGATCGATGCCAGCGAGCGCTTTCTCAAGCATATCGGTTATGACAACGGCTGCTTCAATGTCGAATTCATGTGGGACGAAAAAGCCGACCGGCTACGCCTGATCGAGGTCAACACGCGGATATCCCAGTCGCACAGCGAAGCATTCGTGATGGTCGACGGCATGTCCAATCATGAAATCGCCATCGATGTGGCATTGGGCATTCAGCCATCGATTCCTTATCGCCAGGGGCGATTCGCTGTCGCCGCCAAATGCATCATCCCGCATTTCGAAGATGGCATCGTCACGCGCGTACCCAGCCAGCAGGAGCTGGGCGCGCTGACCCAGCGCTTTCCCGGGACGCTGGTCCGGCTCGATGTCGCGCCGGGCATTCGCCTGAGCGAGCTGCCTAACCAGGACAGTTTCTCCTACCATATAGGAACGGTCTGCCTGGGCGGGGAGACCCATCGGCAGGTTCGCGAGCGTTACCAAGCCTGTCTCGAGGCGCTGCATTTCGAGTTCGATCCCGTGCCGCAATGAGCGCTCATGCGCAGCCTCGCCAATCGTCGATTCCAGAAGAAGGGAGGAATCATGCACACGATCACCTCGTTCCCCTACGAAATCCGCGTGATCGAAAACACCTTCATTACCCTGAGCGACGGCGCACGCCTGGCCGCGCGCATCTGGCTGCCGCTAGCCGCCGAGCGCGAGCCGATGCCGGCGATCATGGAATACATCCCGTATCGCAAGCGCGACCTGACCCGTGCCCGCGACGCCAACAACCATGCCTACCTGGCCGGGCATGGCTATGTCTGCGTGCGGGTGGACATGCGCGGCAGCGGCGATTCCGACGGCGTCGTGGTCGACGAATACACCCGCCAGGAGCAGGAGGATGGCGTCGACGCCATCGCCTGGATCGCCGAGCAACCCTGGTGCGACGGCAACGTCGGCATGATGGGTATCTCCTGGGGTGGCTTCAACAGCCTGCAGGTGGCGGCGCGGCAACCGCCAGCCCTGAAAGCGATCATCAACATGTGTTCGAGCGACGACCTTTACGCCGACAACATGCATTACATGGGCGGCTGCCTGCTGGGCGACAATCTCTCCGAGGCGACGGTGATGTTCGCCTTCAACAGCCTGCCGCCGGATCCCGAGATCGTCGGCGACCGCTGGCGAGACATGTGGTTCGAGCGCCTGGAAGGTAGCGGTCTGTGGCTCGACACCTGGCTTTCGCACCAACGCCGCAGCGAGTACTGGACGGCAAGCTCGGTGTGCGAGAACTACGCCGCCATTCAATGCCCGGTATTCGCGATCGGCGGCTGGGCCGACGGCTTCACCAACGCGATCTTTCGCCTGCTCGAACACCTCGAGGTCCCGCGCAAGGGGCTGATCGGCCCCTGGGGCCACAAATTTCCGCATCAGGGCATTCCGGGCCCGGCCATCGGCTTCTTGCAGGAAGCGCTGCGCTGGTGGGATCACTGGCTCAAGGACCGCGATACCGGGGTGATGGACGAACCCATGCTACGCGCCTGGATGCAGGACAGCGTGTCGCCCGATACCGCTTATGCGGAGCGCCCCGGACGCTGGATCGGCGAAGACGCCTGGCCTTCGGCGCACATCGAGGAGCACGGCTATCCGCTGGGACTTTATACCCTCGGTGCCAGTGGCGAGAAGAACACCATCGACAAGGCCCTGACCGTGCAATCGCCGCTGAGTGTCGGCATGTTCGCCGGCAAGTGGTGCTCCTACGCCGCCACGCCGGACCTGCCGGGCGATCAGCGCGAGGAGGACGGCGGCTCGCTGGTATTCTGGAGCCAGCCACTGGAGGAACCGTTGGAAATCGCCGGCATGCCGTGTGTGAACCTGGAGTTATCGGTCGACCGGCCGCAGGCGATGATCGCGGTGCGCCTATCCGACGTGGCGCCGGACGGCAAGGCCACCCGCGTCACTTATGGCCTGCTCAACCTGTCCCACCGCGATAGCGACGAGAACCCGCAACCGCTGGAACCGCATCGCCGCTATCGGGTTCGCGTGCCGCTCAACGGCACCGCCCAGCGCTTCCCGGCCGGGCACCGGCTGCGCGTCTCGCTCTCCACGTCTTACTGGCCGCTGGCCTGGTTCCCGCCGGAGCCGGTGCTGATGACCGTCTACACCGGCAATAGCAGGCTGTGGCTACCGGTACGCCCGCCGCGCGACGCAGACGAGAGGCTGCGCCCGCTCGCCGAACCCGAACAGGCCCCGGCGGTAGAGACCACCCGGCTCGAACCCAGCGAACACAACTGGCTACTGCATCGCGATCTGGCCAACAAGGAATCGACCCTGGAAGTCATCAACGACCAGGGCGGCTATCGCATCGACGAGATCGGCACGGAAATCCGCCGCAGCACCCGCGAGTGGTACTCGTTCATGAAGGACGACTTCACTTCGGCGCGCGGCGAAACCTATACCCAGCGCGCCTTTACCCGCGACGATTGGAATATCGAAGTCATTACCCGCACGGTGCTGACCTGTACCGCCACGGACTTCCTCATCCATGCGCAATTGGACGCCTACGAGGACGATCGGCGCGTCTACTCGCAGAACTGGGATCGCGCCATCGCACGGGATAATGTCTAGGCGGCACGCTAGCCTCTGTCGCCTAGAAAGCCGTTTCCAGCACCTCGCTGACGTTCAAGCCATCATCCACCAGGCACACACGCCGCCACTTATCGAAGGTCAAACATGGGTGCGAGGCACCGAAGGCGACGATATCGCCCACCTGTACGTCATCCGCGCCCTCGGGCAAGCGGATGAAGGCGTGCTGATCCATTAGCTTGGTCAGCGTCCAGCCCTCCACCGTCAGCGTGTCGCTGGCATCGCCACCTTCCCGATAACGGCGCAGCGGCTCGGGCAACTGGTCGAAGCCGATATCGCGCTTGCCCAGCGCAACGATGGCCAGCCCCGGCTCGGGCAGCGACTGCACCTGGGCGAAGACCTCCAGCGCCGGCAGCAGGCCCTCATGCAGATCCGCGCGCCGCGCCAACACGCCGCGCTGGGCCTCGCGATAGATGCCGTGATCGTGAACCACATAGCAGCCTGGGCGCAGCACCGGCGTGAAGCGCTCGCGCAGTTGCGCGGCATCGAAGGCCTCGGCGACCAGGTCATACCAGGCCGAGCCCGAGGCGGTGACGATCGGCTCATCCACCTCGATCAGCCCGTCAGCGTGGAGCCGCTGGGCGGTCTCGACCAGCAGGCCGGCATAGGCGCGAATAGCGGTGACGGGATCGTCGCCGTGCACCACGCCCTCGTAGCCCTCCATGCCGGCCAGTTGCAGCGCCGATTCGGCGCCGATGAGCTGGGCCAGCGCGATGACCTGCGCCTGGTTGCGACAGCCGGTGCGCCCACCCTCGACACCCAACTCGATCAGCACCTTCAAGCGCAGCTTGCGCGCGGCGAAGAAACGCCCCAGCGCTTGCGCGTTGGCTTCGGAGTCGACCACGCAATAGAAATCCGCGCCCGCCTCGATCAGCCCGGCGACGATCACCATATTGGCTTCGCCGACCAACTGGTTGGCTAGCAGCAGGCGCTCGACGCCGTGCGCGAATGCCGCCCGGCACTGCGGCGCGGTGGCCAGAGTGATGCCCCAGGCGCCGGCCTCGCACTGACGCCGGAACAGCTCAGGCGTCATGGTGGTCTTGCCATGCGGCGCGAGATGCGCGCCGTGAGCTTCGGCGAAGCGCTGCATCCACGCCAGGTTGTGCTCGAGCGCCGGCGCGAAGATCGCCGCCGCCGGCAGGCTGACGCCCGACAGCAGTGACCGCCCCGCCTCCGGAGTGCCTTTCTGGCCCGCTTCTCGAACCGCTGCGGTCGCCGTCGCTGATTCGCTCATCCTGATTCTCCCGAACGTTCTTGCGTTCATTACCAAAACACTGTGATAGTAATTTTCATACAACTTGATTTATTGTTAGAAACTACCATACTTTGTCGCATAGGCAAGCCAAAGGAGAGATTGGTGACCCAAGACATCGATATTCTGTCACGCATCACCGGCGATTTCGCCAGCCTGCGCGACGCCGAAAAGAAGGTCGCCGAGTTGATCTTCGCCGACATCGATTTCGTCGCCGAGGCCAATATCAGCGATATTGCCGCGCGCGCCGACGTCTCCGATGCCAGCGTGACCCGCTTCGCCCGGGCGGTGGGCTGCCATAACGTGCGCGATCTCAAGCTGCGCCTGACCCGCGCGCTGGCCGCCGGGCGCCGTTTCATCCAGGACGCCGGCGAGGCCGATGGCCTGGGTGCGGTCTACGACATCGCCGCGCAGACCCTGGCCGTCAATCGCGAGCTGATGGAACAGGCCGACATCAAGGGCGCGGTCGAGCTGCTCGACGGCGCACGCCAGATCCTGGTGTTCGGCGCCGGTGGCGGTTCCACCATGCTGACCCAGGAAATGCAGTTTCGCCTGGTGCGGCTGGGTTATGCGATCAGCGCCTACCCGCAATCGCTGCTGCCACGCATGGTCGCGGCGACCCTGGAGCCCGACGACGTGGTGGTGACGCTGTCGGTGACCGGCTATACCCCGGAGATCGTCGACTCTGCGCATATCGCCCGCCAGTACGGCGCCAGGGTGGTGGCGATCACCGCCACCGGTTCGCCGCTCGCCGAGGCCGCCGACGTGGTGCTGCCGGTGGTGGCGCGCGAAACCGACTTCATCTATCACCCGTCGTCGTCGCGCTACGCCATGCTCGCCGCCATCGATGTACTGGCGATGGAGCTGGCGTTGCGTCATCAGGACCGCTCCCGCGACAAGCTGCGCCGGCTCAAGATCACTCTCGACGCCCACCGTGGCGGCGACAATCGCCAGCCGCTGGGAGACTGACATGCGCTTCGATATCCTGATTCGCGACGTGGAAGTGATCGACGGTACCGGCGCCGCCTCCTATCGCGCCGACGTCGGCGTTCGCGGCGAGCGTATCGCCGCCATCGGCCAACTCGCCGACGCCGGGGCCGGGGAAGTCGTCGAGGGGCATGGCCATTGCCTGGCGCCGGGCTTCATCGACGTGCATACCCACGACGACACCAACGTCATCCGCGCCCCCGAGATGCTGCCCAAGCTCTCCCAGGGCGTGACCACGGTGATCGTCGGCAACTGCGGCATCAGCGCCAGCCCGGTCACCCTCGCCGGCGACGTGCCGGACCCGATGAACCTGCTGGGCCGCGCCGAGGATTTTCGTTACCCGACGTTCGAAGCCTACGCCACGGCGGTGGACGCCGCCCGGCCGGCGGTCAACGTCGCCGCGCTGATCGGCCATACCAGCCTGCGCAGCCAGGTGATGGACGACTTCGCCCGCCCCGCAAGCCGAGACGAGATCGAGGCCATGCGCCAGGCGCTACGCGAATCGCTGGATGCCGGCGCGCTGGGCATGAGTTCGGGGCTCGCCTACCGCAACGCCTTTCAGGCACCGATGACCGAAATGCAGCCGCTGGTCGCCGAGGTCGGCGCCGCCGGTGGCGTCTATACCACCCACCTGCGCGACGAGTTCGCCGGCCTGACCGATGCCATGGACGAAGCCTTCGCCACCGCCCGCCACGGCTGCGCGCCACTGGTGATCTCGCATCTTAAATGCGCCGGCGCGGGCAACTGGGGCGGCGCGCCGCAGGCGCTGGCCAAGCTGGAAGACGCCGCGCTCGACCAGCGCGCCCACTGCGACTGCTACCCCTATACTGCCGGTTCGTCGACGCTGGACCTCGGCCAGGTCACCGACGAGATCGAAATATTCATCACCTGGTCCGATCCGCACCCCGGGCAGGCGCGCCGCACACTGGCGGCGATCGCCGCCGACTGGGGCCTGACGCTGATGGACGCCGCCAAGCGCCTGCAACCCGCCGGCGCGGTGTATCACAACATGAGCGAAGACGACATGCGCCGCGTGCTGGCGCATCCGCTGTCGATGGTCGGCTCCGACGGGCTGCCCAACGACCCGCATCCGCACCCGCGGCTATGGGGCGCCTTCCCGCGCGTACTGGCGCATTACAGCCGCGATCTGCAACTGATGCCGCTGAGCGAAGCGATACGCAAGATGACCGGGCTGTCGGCGGCGCAGTTCGGACTGATCGATCGTGGGGTGATCCGCGAGGGCGCCTACGCCGACCTGACTCTGTTCGATCTCACGACACTCGAGGACAGCGCCGATTACGCCCAGCCTATCGCCGCCGCTCGCGGCATCGAGTTGGTGATGGTCAACGGCACGATCGGCTATCGCCAAGGCCAGGCCACCGGCGAACGCGGCGGACGCCTGCTGCGCCGCCGTGGACGCATCGATCATCGCCCCAGCAACGATTACCCAACCACCCTGGAGGAAACCCCATGAGTATCAAGCGTTACGGCGTCGAAGGCGGCGTCGGCACCGGTGGCCAGAAACTGCCCTTCGCCCGCGCCGTGGAGGCTGGCGGCTGGCTACGCGTCTCGGGCCAGACACCGATGACCGATGGCGAGGTGGTCGAAGGCGGCATCATCGAACAGACCCGGCTGGCCTTCGACAACTGCCTGGCGATCATGCAGGAGGCCGGCTACGGCGTGGAGGACGTGGTGCACGTCACGGCGGTATTGACCGACGCGCGCTACTTCTCGTCGTTCAACAAGGTGTTCGCCGAAATCTTCGGCGCCAATCCGCCGGCGCGCATCTGCAGCGTCCAGGACCTGGTGGTCGACTGCAAGGTCGAGGTCGATGTCTCGTGCTACCGCGCCGATCGCGCGTGATGGAGCGACAAAACGAAAAGCGATGAAAGAAAAAGTGCCGCGCCCCGGCAAGGGCGCGGCACCGAGCAGCGATGATGGATGGATATTCCTTACCACTGCCTCGGTCGCGGCAACGACCGAGCCAACAAGTATAAGAGGCTAGCATGAACAGTCATATCTTCCTCGGCACCTTCTTCGTGTATATCGTCGCCATGATCGGCTTCGGCTGGTGGGTGTCGCGACGCAGTCGCGGCAGCGGCGACGACTTCCTGCTCGGCGGGCGCAGCCTGCCGCTGTTTTTGACCGTCGGCACTACCGTGGCGACCATGGTCGGCACCGGCTCGAGCATGGGCGCGGTGGGCTTCGGCTATACCAACGGTTGGGCCGGCGCGCTCTACGGCCTCGGCGGCGCCACCGGCGTGCTGCTATTGGCGGTGTGTTTCGCGCCGGTGCGCAAGCTGCGCTTCATGACCATGAGCGAGGAGCTTTCCTACTATGTCGGCGCCAACCGGCTGGTGCGCAATATCGTCGCGCTGCTGATCTATATCGCCTGCATCGGCTGGCTGGGCGCGCATATTCTCGGCGGCGGGCTCTACCTGGCGTGGATGGCCGATATCGACGTCGATCTGGCCAAGGTCATCGTCGCGCTGGGCTTCGGTATCTACTGCGTGATCGGCGGCTACATGGCGGTAGTGTGGACCGACACCGTGCAAGCGGTACTGCTGTTCGTCGGCTTCATCGCCATGGCCGTGCTGGCGCTGGTCGAGGTCGGCGGCTTCGATGGGCTGACCGCCGGCATGGATGCCGCCAGCACCAGTTTCCTGGGCATCGGCAAGGTCGGCGCTATTCCCGCCCTGTCGCTGGCCACGGTAATCGCCGTCGGCGTGCTGGCCACGCCGTCGTTTCGCCAGCGCATCTATTCCGGCGAATCGGTAGGCTCGGTGCGGCGTTCCTTCGTCATCACCGGGGTGCTGTACCTGGGCTTCTCGATCATCCCGGCGATCATCGGCATGGCCACCCAGGCGCTCAATCCGGGGCTCGAAAACAGCAACTTCGCCTTTCCGTATCTCGCCACCGAGGTGCTGCCGCTGGGCTTCGGCCTGCTGCTGCTGGTGGCGGGGCTGTCAGCGACCATGTCCAGCGCCAGCTCGGATGCCATCGCCGGGGTTTCGACACTGATACGCGATATCTACGTGCTGTTCACCGGCCGCGTACCCGCCGCGCGCCACGTGGTGCTCTACTCGCGGCTGGCGCTGGTCGCCACCATCGGCCTGGCGCTTGGCTTCGCGCTGACCTCGGACAACGTCATCGCCTACATCACCAGCATGATCGCCACGGTGCTGGCCGGCATGTTCGTGTGCGGCATGCTCGGGCGCTTCTGGCCGCGCTACAACTGGCAGGGCGCGATCGCCACCCTGGTCACCGCCTCGGCGACCTCGCTGGCGGTCATCTCGCACGATGGCTGGAGCGCCTTCTGGGGCAACCCCAGCATCCCCGCCGTGCTGGTGGCCACCCTCGGCGGCGTGGCGGTCAGCCTGCTGACCCCGGCTTCGCGCGTCAGCGAAGCCGAGGCATTGGCGATCATCGACCAGGAGCGCGAGCGCATGGAGCAGGCCCCCGATGTGACGCTGACGCCGGATTCCGCGTCGACACCCTCGTAGTAACCCTAGCGATTGACAACGGCGGCCCGGGCAGCATTGCCGGGCCGCCGATTCATCCCCAATGCGTCATGACGACGCCGCCCAGAATCAGGCCGCCGGCCAGCAGGCGTTCACGCTGCAAGGGCTCACCCAAGCACACCACGCCGATGTCGATCCAGTGCATGGTGAGCAACTCGGCCGGCATTTCTCCGGCTTCTATGATGGCTACTGCCTCCTGCCGCTCTACGTGTCCTGTGATCAGCAACTGCTGGTGAGCTACCTGCGGCCCGTCTACTGCGAAGTGCTCTTCAACCCGCGCGCCTTCCACAACCGCTGACTTGGCTGGTCAGTCGGGAGCCGACACCGCGCATCCTCTCGGTATCTCAACTTTTTGGTTTAGGCTGATGGCGAGTGAAAGCGCAGTGCTGCGCTAAAGGGGGCTGTCGACCCGAATTGACCAGTGGGAAGGGGTTTAAGTAGCTGCTTTATCTGAAACTAAAGGGCAGCAGGCGGCCCTTACCTGCCGGTTACAATGGTGTTGTAGGAGCTGCTTTAGCTGCGATTGACAGGCAGATGTCGACCCATTGCAGCCGTTCGCTAGAGCTGTCATCTGACGACGGGGGCGAGAAAGCGGACGTGGGCCAGGAGCGTAGCGACGATCATAGGTAGCCAGCCACCCCCATGTGGCACAGCTGCGGCTAATAATCGGCGGCCTACTTCAAACCGCGGCCATTGTTCGATCAGGTAGGTTTCCAATAATCCGGCGCGCGCCGAGAGCGATTGACTGTTTCATGTTCGTACCAACGATTCTTGCCCGAGAGCCTTTGCGATCTCGCGCAGATGCTTGTCGCCCGTGCCGCAGCAGCCTCCAAAAACGTCCATATGCGGGTACCGGGCATGCAAGTCGCTTAGCTGCGTTGCAAGCTCGACCGGATTTCCGTCTTCAAGATGGCCCAGTTTGCACAGTGCCATTTTTTCCATATTCGACGCGTTTGGTCGAACGCCGCGCAGTCGCCTGGTCCACGCGCTATCGTCAAGCGCAGGCTCATATTCCAATGGATGAGAACAGTTCACCAGGTAGTAGTCGGGCGCATCAAGCCCGGTTTGCGCATCGATCTCGGTGATCGCTTCGCCAAGCGTTGGGCCGGACTTGAGGCGATGGGTGCTATCAAGCGTTAGCGCAATTGAGAGCGGCACGCCAATTCGCGCAGCAGCGCGTGCTGCGCCGACGGCCTCAGGGACATTATTGAAGGTCATTGCGCAGGCAAAATCCACCTGCGCCCGTTTCAGCGTTTCAAGCTGAACCGCGTGATACTCCTCGGCGCTTTCGGCGGTTATACCGCGGTTCAGCCTGTAGGCGTCGCCACGCGGGCCCAGGATTCCTCCGATCAAAAGGCTTGGGATCCGGTCGCGGTAGTCGTCCGCGATCTCTCGCAGAAAGGCGATGGCCGCAATGTTGGCATCCGCCAGCGCCGTCGCCGAATAGCCCAGTTTGGCGCCCCAGTCCGGGCTCGCGCGATAGTCGAGCCCAGATAGCAGGAAACCAAATCCGAACTCGGCTGCCACATCCAGTTGTGCGCGGAACATGTCGCGCATGGCGGTCGCAGCGCTTGGGATGTCAAGCAATGGGAACATGGCGAATTCGGGCAGTTCGAACCCATGACGATACATGATTTCGGTTTCGGACCCGCCTTCGGTAAAGAAGACTGTGCCTGACCCGGCTACGGGAAGTGGTGACGGCGCGCGCATATCAAGCCTCCGGTGCGATGTTCTGGTTGAAGCGGAACCGGTTTTCAGGGTCGTACTTCGTCTTGATTTCCACAAGACGCTGGTAATTCGATCCAAAACTGGTGCGGGTCAGCGCGGCACCGTCTTCGCCGTGGCCGGGGAAGTTGAGATAGACGCGGCCGTGATGGCCGAAGCGCTCCGACGCCGTCCAACCATCGCGAGCCCAGGCAATGTTCGCGGTGTCTTCGCCAGGATCGGACCAAACGCCGTCCAGAGAATACATCCAGCCCATCGACCGATCGCCGAAAGCCGTTTCCTCAGTCGGGACCCGCGCCGTCGCCCCACCGAAATTCCACAGAGATGACAGCGTATTATCCGAGGGCGCGGCCTTGGCGTTCTGCATTGCGAGGTCAATCATCTCGTCGGTCAGGTCGGTCAGATACCGGGCTTTCCAGTAGCAACGGAAATCGCCTGATGGCATCAGCGTGTCAAAGAGTTGCTGAACATCGCAGTAGTCCATCCGACCGGAAAAATCGGCGACCATGGTCCCGAGTTCGCGCAAGGGCTGAAGCAACGTCTCGCCTTCCGCTGCATCGCCGTTATAGACGCAAGCCAGGGTATAGACGCGCTTTCCCCAATACTTTTCGGGGAAATCCTCGCCGCCGGCAGTGGAGAACTCGCAGAGCGATCCGACACGATCACCATGCCTGGCCAGAAATTCGCGCCAGGCGCGTATCGGGCCGGGGCCGTCGTCGAGGGCATAAATGGGGGCCGCGAACATCACTTCAGGGCCGATGGGGTGAAGCGCGAATTCGAACCGCACAACGACCCCAAAATTACCGCCCCCGCCTTTGAGCGCCCAGAGTAGATCCGAGTTTTCATCGGCGCTGGCGCGGATCAGCGCACCATTGGCCGTGACCACATCCGCCGCGACCAGGTTGTCGATCGACAGTCCGTGCTGCGCTCGCAGCCAACCGATCCCACCCGAAAGCGCCAGTCCCGCCACGCCCGTGTCCGAGATCAACCCGCCCGGCGTCGCCAGGCCGTGCGCCTGAGTGGCGGCGTCCACATCCCGCCAGAGCGTACCGCCTTCTACGATGGCTACACGGCGGACGGTATCGACGTCCACGCCGCGCATCAGGGAAAGATCGATCATGACACCCTCGTCGCAGACCGCATGACCGGCTACGTTGTGGCCCCCGCCGCGGATGGCGATGGGTAGATTCCGAGTGCCTGCCAACTTGACGGACGCGATTACATCGTCTGTGTTCCGGCACCGCGCGATGATGGCGGGCCGTCGGTCAATCATCGCGTTCCAGACTGCCCGCGCGTCGTCAAATCCCGAGTCACCAGGCATGAAGATCTCTCCACCAAACCCATTGGCAAGCGTTTCGAGCGCAGTTTTCAGGTTGTTCATTTTACGACTCCTTCTGATAGTGCACCCATGCTATGACGGCGGCGCCCCTCGGGTTAGTGGTAATATCGCCACTTTCAAGGCAAAGTGGACATTCGACCAAGGCAAATGAGCCAAAGCCGTGCTGAATTAGTCAAAACGGTACTGTATGCATGCAAAAGAAACCCCTGATCATGTTGCTAGCGGCGCCGGAAACTTCGGCGTCGGTCCTTTACGGCCTCTATGACGTTCTGCTGTCCGTGGGTGCGGTCTACCTTGACATGGTGGCCGGCACCCCGGGGAAGGAGCTGTTGGATGTCCGCATCGTTTCGGCCGATGGCAGGCCGTTTCGCTGCATAGGAAATATTCCGGTCGAGCCACATGCGGCGATAGACGATCTCGTTGAGCCGGACGCGGTGATCGTCTGCGACATGTATACCTCGATCTACGATGTGCCCAAGGGGCGTTACCCGCGTGAGGCTGGGTGGTTGAGGCAGATGCATGGCGACGGAGCGCTTATCACTTCGGTCTGCTCGGGATCGCTCTTGCTGGCCGAAGCGGGTCTTTTGAACGGGCATGAAGCGACGGCCCACTGGGCATACCGCGACATGTTCCAGCGCCACTACCCAGAGATCTCGTTACATAGTGAATCCGTCCTATGTCTGGCGGCAGAAGGCGACCACATCGTGACCGCCGGCGGGGTCAGCGCCTGGCACGATCTCGCGGTCTACTTAATTGCCCGGTTCTGCGGATACCGGCACGCGATTGAAACCGCGAAGGTCTTCCTGATCAGCGGACATTCTGAAGGTCAGTCGCCCTATTCGGTGATGACTCGCCCGATGGAGTCCGCCGACGGATCTATATCAGACTGCCAGGCCTGGATTGCCGACAACTATGCCACCACCAAACCGGTCGAGAAGATGGTCGAACGTTCGGGCCTAAATACCCGCACCTTTTCGCGCCGCTTTCGGGCGGCGACGGGATTCTCGCCGATCGAATTTGTGCAGGCGATCAGGGTCGAGGAAGCCAAGCAGATACTAGAAACCGATGCACTTTCAATTGAGGAGGTCGGGGCTGCGGTCGGTTACGAAGACCCGGCTTCATTTCGGCGTGTCTTCAAGCGAAATGTCGGGCAGTCCCCTGCAGCCTACCGGAAGAAGTTCCAGCGCATTTCACAGATCGCTCGGCCGATTGGAGCACAGTGAAATGCCCTGGCCTGACCGCTGTCCAGGAATCTCACCGCTGCACTTCGGGTCGTTGGATGTAGCGGGTTCCGCTTCCGGTTACGTGAATCGAATGCCCGCTTGTTCGATTCGGTCGAGTTCTCAGCCGGCGTCCCTTGGGTCCAAAATTGGCCGTTTGTGGCTAGTAACGAAGGCCCGCTTCTGGCCGCGCTACAACTGGCAGGGCGCGATCATCGACCAGGAGCGCGAGCGCATGGAACAGGCCCCGATGTAACGCTGACACCGGATTCCGCGTCGACACCCTCATAACCCTAGCGATTGACAACGGCGGTCCAGGCAGCATTTCCCGGCCGCCGATTCATCCCCAATGCGTCATGACGACGCCGCCCAGAATCAGGCCGCCGGCCAGCAGGCGTTCACGCTGCAAGGGCTCACCCAAGCACATCACGCCGATGCCGATCGCAAACAGCACGCTCGTTTCACGCAGCGCCGCCACGAGCGCGATGGGAGCTTGCGTCATCGCCCAGATGGTAATCCCGTAGGCACTGATGGATAGCCCGCCACCGATCAGCCCCATGCGCCAGTAATCGCCCAGGGCGAGAAAGGCCGAACGCCCACGCATCGCCCCTAGCACGCCGATCATGACCAGGCCATTGAGCAGAAACAGCCACACCACGTAGCTCAACGCGTCGTTATTGGCGCGTGCGCCGAGGCCATCCACCAGGGTGTAACCGGCAATGAACACGGAGGTAGTCAAGGCGCTGTTCAATGCCATGGCATCGGGCCGGCGCTTGCGTCCACCGCGAAACGCCATGCACACGATACCCGTGATCAGCAGCGCGATACCCAGATAGCCTTGCCAGGTCGGCCGTTCGCTGAGCGCGAACAAACCCACCAAGGTCACCAGCAAGGGCGCGCAACCACGCGCGATGGGATAGATCTGCCCCAGGTCGCCAACGCGATAGGCGCGTGCCAGGAACAGGTTGTAGCCCACGTGCAGCAATGCCGAAGCGGCGAGCCAGGGCCAGGCGGCGGTCTGCGGCAAGTCGACGAAAGCCACACCAAGCAGTGCCAGCGCGCCACAGGCTATCTGGATCAACGAAATGCCCAGCAGGCGATCGAGCCCGACCTTGACCAGCGCATTCCAACTGGCGTGCATCAGTGCGCCGGCCAGCACGGCCAACAGAACGGGCGTGGTCATATCAGCTCTTATCGATAGATAAAGAGTGACTCTTCATGTCGCGATGCGATATGTCAATTCAATCAGCGCGGCTGTTGACGGTGGGAACGGCGCCGAACCGGGAAACGCAACGGCCCCGGAGCAAGCTATCCGGGCCGTTGTCTTGGGTCTCTGATTCAGGAGACTAACTAACTTGCAATATCTTCAGGGTATTGGTGCCGCCATGGGCGTTCATGTGATCGCCGCGGGTGAGAATGACGTCGTCCGCCGTGGCGACGATGCCCTGGCGCTCGAGCAGGGCCAGCGCCTGGGCGTCCAGTTCGTCGGGCGTCATCTCGCTGGTATCGAAGGCCAGCGACACCACCCCGCGATACAGCGCCATGCGCCGCTGGGCGATGGGGTTGTGGGCCAGCCCGACGATCGGCAGCCCCGAGCGAATTCTTGATGCGATCAGCGGCGTGTAGCCGGAGGCGGTCATGCAGGCGATCGCCGCCACGCCGTCGAGGTGATTGGCGGCGTACATGGCGGCCAGCGCCACTGTCTCGTCGATGCGCGTGAAGTCTTCGTGGATGCGATGCCCGGATTCCTGGACACTGCGCTCGCGCTCGGCGCCCAGGCACAGCCGGTGCATGGCCTCGACGGTCTCCACCGGGTAGTCGCCGGCGGCGGTCTCGGCCGAGAGCATCACCGCGTCGGTGCCGTCGAGCACCGCGTTGGCGACATCGAACACCTCGGCGCGGGTCGGCAGCGGGGCGCTGATCATCGACTCCATCATCTGGGTGGCGGTGATCACCGCGCGGTTGAGGGTCCTGGCGCGCTGGATGATGCGCTTCTGCACGCCGATCAGCTGGGCATCGCCGATCTCCACGCCGAGATCGCCGCGCGCGACCATCACCGCCTCG
>NZ_FNGI01000002.1:0-279382 GCF_900102945.1 Modicisalibacter muralis
TAGGCTTTGTCTGAAAAGTAGGTTCTGCTAATTTTTGCTATGTGACATCGGCATAGGTGCAATATGGCAGGACGCTACGAAATTACCGACTATGGTTGGTCCCTGATCGAAGACATTGTCTCGCCACCCCAGGTGATGGGCCGGCCCCGCCGGGATGACCGCCAAATGCTCAACGGGATCTTCTGGATCCTGTGCTCCGGCGCGAAATGGCGAGACCTCCCCGAACGGTATGGCCCCTGGAAGACCGTCTATCAGCGCTTTCGCCAGTGGCGAGACGACGGCACCTTCGACGCCTTGCTGTCACGCTTGCATCTTGAGCTGCGTGAAGATGGTCTGATGAATTTGGATACCTGGATGATCGATTCTACCGCTATCCGGGCAACCCGCGCCGCCTCGGGAGGTGGCAAAAAGGGGGATCAGGCGAACCCGTAGACCATGCGCTGGGCCGCAGCCGTGGCGGCCTGACCACCAAGCTCCATATGGTCTGCGATCGGAATGGCTATCCTCTGTCCTTCGTGTTGTCGCCCGGCCATCATGCTGATTCGAGCTATTTCATTCCCACGATGGAGACCATTCGATTGCCGAGCCCTCAGGGGCGGCCAAGGAAGCGTTGCCAACATATCGTGGCCGATAAGGGGTACGACAGTGATGCGCTGCGGCGCTACTGTGATCGGTATCGCATGCGTCCCACGATTGCTTATCGTCGGATGCATCGTAAGCCCCGACCAGGACTGCCGAGGATATTCGACAAGGTCAAATACCGGCAGCGCAACGTGATCGAGCGCTGCTTTGGCTGGCTGAAGGAGATCCGGCGGCTGTGCACGCGATACGACAAGTTGGCGAGCAGCTTCAGGGCAATGGTATGCCTGGCGTGCATAGTTCGTTGCTTGCGCGCTGACTTTTCAGACAAAGCCTAGAGCAACCCAGCCTTGTCGACAAGGTGGCACTTCCGCACTGTGGATCGGCGATACGATCAGGTCAAGGCGCTGCTGGTTAGCCAAATTTGTTATTGTCTCGCTAGACATCGCGATCACCGCAAGGAGGCAGCACATGGCAGGCAACACCTGCTCGGAGAACACCCCCACCACCATGTCGGCGATGCTGCTGACCGGCCACGGCGGCATCGACAAGCTGGTCTACCACCAGGACGTACCGACGCCCTCGCCCGCCGCAAGCGAGGTGCTGGTGCAGGTCACGGCAACGGCGAAGAACAACACCGACCGCAAGGCGCGTGAGGGGCTCTACCCCACCAGGGACAAGGGCGAGGTGACGTCGTTTCAAATCGGCGGTTCGCCGACGCTGACTTTCCCGCGCATTCAGGGCGCCGATGTGGTCGGCCGCGTGGTCGCGGTGGGTGATGGGGTGGCGGCCGAGCGCATCGGCGAGCGCGGCCTGCTGGACTTCAACCTCTATCCCGACACCCGCCGCAACATCAACCTGGCGCCGGATTATTACGGCCACGGTGCCGATGGCGGCTTCGCCGAGTACATCGCCGTACCGGCGGATCAGTTCCATGCGGTGGACAACCCCGAGCTGGCCGACGCGGAGCTGGCCGCGATGGGCATGTGCTCCTACCAGACCGCGCTACACATGCTCAACGCGGCGGGCGTGACGGCCGGCGAGCGCGTGCTGGTCACCGGCGCCAGCGGTGGCGTGGGCACGGCGCTGATTCAGCTTTGCCGCATTATGGGCGCGATTCCCTACGCCCTGAGCACGCCGGACAAGGCCCAGGCGCTGAGCGAACTTGGCGCAGAAGCGGTGCTGGATCGCTCGGCGATGCAGGACTTCACCGACAAGGTGCGCACCGTGACCGACGGCCGCCCTTTCGATGCGGTGATGGATCTGGTCGGCGGCGAAATGACCGACCGCTTCATCGACAGCATGATCTTCGATATGAAAGGCCGCGCCAGCTACCCACGCCTGAGCATCGCCGGGGCCAGCGGCGGCAACCTCAGCGAGATACTGTGGACGCGCATCTACCTGTATCAGGTGCAGATATTCGGCGTCTCTCACGGCACCCGCGACGAGGCCGAGCAGTTGGTGGCGTGGATCCGCTCTGGCCAGCTCAAGCCGGTGCTGCACGCGGCATTCAAGCTCTCCGACCTGCACGACGCCGAGAATTACTTCGTCGATCGCGGCAGCAACTTCCTGGGCAAGATCGTGATCGTCCCGGATTCGCAGTGGCAGGCACATGGCGCGCCCTTCGCGCTGGAAGCGCCGCGCTGAAGCGCCGCTAGGTTCCAGCCGCAGCGTTTCCTACACTGGTAGGGTAAACCACCCAACCAGGAAGGGGGTTCCATGCAAGCATGCAACTATCGCCGTGCCACCGGCGCCTTCGGCGTGGCGCTATTCGCCCTGGCGATGACGACAGCCATGGCGCAGGAGTCGAAGGAAAAGGTCCAGGGGGAGGCCCAGGAAGTGGTTGGGCAATGTCAGCAACAAGCCTTGCAGGGACCGGCGGGGCAAGCGCTGACCGGCAATCCGATATATGAAACCAATGCGGCCGACTACGAGCCCGGTAAAGCGTTCGAGTTGCAAATCAGCTTCCTTGGTCATGGCAACACCTTTCATACCGTTACCTGCCAGGTGGATGAACAGGGCAACGTGACCTACAAGGGCGTTGAGGAAACCGGGCAGCCTCAAATTTGAGTGTGGCGGCATGTTGATCGTCATCGGTGGTTTGCCGGGCACCGGCAAGACCACTATCGCGCGTGAACTCGCCAACCGATGCCAGGCGACCTACCTGCGCATCGACTCCATCGAGCAGACGCTGAGAAACGCGCGGGTGCTCGCCGATGAGGTCGGTGCGTCCGGTTACGAAGTCGCCTGGGCCCTGGCGCGGGACAACCTGAATCTCGGCCGGACGGTGATTGCCGAATGCGTGAATCCCCTGGCGATCTCGCGTGATGCCTGGCGCGAGGTCGCCAGAGGCACCTCCTCTCCATTGCTGGATGTAGAGATCGTTTGCTCCGATAGCGACGAGCATCGTCGCCGGATCGAGAGCCGGACAAGCGATATCTCGGGCTTGGTGCTTCCCACTTGGGAAGCAGTTCTGGCTCGCGAGTATGAACCCAGATCGGATGAGCGACTGGTGATCGATACCGCGACCGTGAGTGCCGATGAGGCGGCGGCGCGAGTCCTGGCGGTGATGCGGGCCCACGGAAACGCTTCGTGATCGTCGTCGATGGTCGTTCTCTTGGCATCATCGCTACGGCATTTCATCGCTAGCCGCGAAAAGTTCTTCCATCAGGATGGCAATGGCCAGCAGCCGAGCGTCGCTACCCGCCGAGGCCATTATCTGATAACCGACCGGTAGCTTTCCGGCCTCTCTTGGTAAAGGAATCGTGGCGGCGCAAAGCCCCAAGTAATTGGCGGGCTGCGTATTGCGGGTCATGCTCAGCGCTTGCTGGTGGCCACTCTCGGGATCCTCGAGTTCGGCAACTGCCGGGGCCACGCTGGTCGTAGTCGGGCTGACCCAGGCATCGTAGCCGCTGAACAAGGCATCGACCTCGCGAATGGCGACCCTTCTACGCGCTTCCAAGGCCAAATGGTCGATGGCAAGTGTTTGTAAGCCAGCGGCTGTGCGCCTGGCTATCACCGGGTCCATGAGATGTTTGTTGGCTTCGAAGCGCTCCGCTCCCAGGGTCGTCAAGAGGGCAACGGGCATACTCACGGGAAAATAGCGTTCGCGCTCGCGTGCCTGGGGAACCACCACTTCATCGAAGGCGACGCCTGCCGATTGCAGCCTGGCGGTGGCTGTCGCCATGGCATTTTCCACCTCAGGGCTCAGGTCGCCGAAGAAATAGTCTGTCGGCTTGCCGAAGCGTAATCTCGACAACTCCATCGAGGGTAAGGCCGCCCCGCGCTCGCCATGCAAGATGCCTGTAATTTCCGCATAAGCGGTGACTGCATCGCGCGCGGACCTGGCCAGCAAGCCGATGGAGTCGAGCTCTGGCGCAAGCGGGAAGGCGCCCTGCATGGGCCAGAGCCCGAAGGTCGTTTTCAAGCCGAAGACACCGCAGAGCGCAGCCGGCACTCGCACCGAACCACCGGTATCGGTGCCGATGGCCAAGGCGCACAGCCCGGCGGCAACGGCCACGCCCGCGCCGGAGCTCGAGCCACCTGGCAAACGATGAGTCGAAGGGTCGCAAGGGTTCCAGGGCGTTCCACGCGGGGTCGATACGCCGGTTATCCCGAACGCGAACTCGACCATCCTGGTTTTTCCCAGAATGACGCAGCCCGCACGCCACAATGCCTGGATGAACGGACCTTCTTTCGGGTCCGCGATATCCGAGATATCGATTCGGGAGCCGGCGGTCATTGGCATGCCGTCGACGGTAAACAAATCCTTCACGGTGATCGGCAGGCCCATGAGTGGGCCAAGGTCCGTGCCGCCAGCGCGTAACTGATCCACGGCCCTTGCAGCGGCAATGGCCTCTTCCACCGCAATGTACTCGAAGGCGCCGAGCTGCTTGTCGAGCGCTTGAATGCGCGTGAGATAGTCACGCGTCGTCTGCTCCGATGTGAGCTCGCCCGCACGAAATGCAGTGGCGAAGCCGTCAATGCCACCGGCGTCGAGGACAGGATCGGGAGGGAGCTTGAGCTTGAGCATGTGACACGTCTCCTGGGTGCCGAGCGAAGGGCGCATCTTGACGGATATTGTTCAACAAACTATGTTCTAAAAAAATATTAAACTCTACACCTTATACAACAATCATAAAGAGGTATGGAAAAATGACAATAAAACAACAGCTTAATAAGATATTACTGAGCTTGAGCCTATGCGCGGCCTCAACGCTTTTTGTTCAACAATCTTATGCCGCACCTGAATACGGCACCATTGAGCCAGACAAGCTACTGATTGGCTCGGACATGACATATCCGCCTTATGTCTATTTGAAAGAAGGTGAACCGGCCGGGTTCGAGATCGAGTTCATGGAGTCAGTCGCGAAGCACATGGGGCTGGAGCCTGAATTCGTGGATACACGCTTTGCACAGTTGATCGTTGGCCTGCGCTCCAACCGTTTCGATGTTATCGCCTCCCTCCTGTATATCACCCCGGAACGCGCCGAAGTGCTCGATTATGTTCCCCACACGCGGACTGGCACCTCATTGATAGTGCATAGCAGCAGCGATTTCGAACCGAAGGTACCCAAGGATTTGTGTGGCATGCGCGTCAGTTCGATAAGTGGAGCCTCATGGATTCCGAAGCTGAACAAGGTCTCGCAAGAGTATTGTCTGCCGAACGATAAGGGGGCCATCGATATTCGTTCATTTGCCACGGCACCTGTAGCAACACAAGCCCTTCTTTCAAAGGGAGTCGATGTACAGTTCGCCGATGCGGCCGTGGCAAAGCTAGCCGTCAGCAAGATGGAAGATGCACTAAAAATAACCTCTGAAAAACCCCTTTACCCGATTGCCGTGGGTCTCGGCGTCAACGAGAGCAAGCCAGAATTGAAAGCCGGCATTGCCGCGGCCATTGAAGAAATGAAAAAAAGCGGTGAATACCAAAAGATACTGGGGAAATACAATCTTAGCGAGCCCGACCAGAGCGAGGTAGAAAAAGCGCTTAAAGATAGCTGATGTCGTTTAATACCAGCTAGTTATGGGTGCCTCCATTGTCGCTGCGGAGGCACCTTGTTTTTAACGACCCAAGGGCGCCAAACTGATGTCTTTCGATTGGGAATATGCGCTTAGCCTCCTATGGTATGCCCCACTCTGGGAAGCCTCACTGGTCGTAGTGGCGCTTAGCGTGCTTTCGTGGCTAATAGCGACGTTTCTTAGTTTCTTCCTGGCGCTGGCCAAACTGTCTAGCTATCCCCTATTGAAACTACCGGTTTCAGCGTATGTCTGGTTTTTTAGAAGCCTTCCCCTGCTGGTCCTGCTTATCTTCATATATAACCTTCCTCAGGTCATTCCCTGGACAGGCAATTATCTTTCAGACCCTTTCACGGCTGGCCTGGTTGCCCTTATCCTGAGCGAAACGGCATACATCGCGGAGATCCATAGAGGCGGGCTATTATCGGTGCCGCCGGGGCAGCGTGAAGCGGGTCAGGCGTTGGGTATCAGTTACTTCGGCATACAGAAGCTCATCGTCATACCGCAGTCCATCAGAATCGCCCTGCCCACGCTGGCCAACCAGTTTATAACGATCGTCAAGCTTACCTCCCTCGTTTCCGTCATTTCATTGGCGGAAATACTGCTCGTCGGCCAACGACTGTACACTCAGAACTTCAAGGTTCTTGAAACGATGCTCGCCGTGGCATTCTTCTACGTGTTCATCGTCACCTTCTTCGACAACCTGCTCAAGTGGGGCGAAAGAAACCTGGATGTCACACATCGCAAGAGCCGGAAAAACTATACGGATAAAACCCAACTGGAAAAATCAGTATCCAGCAAGCCGGATTATCAAGAAAGCGCCTCACACGAAGCCGATGAAGGCCAATCCGGTGTCGTGATAGAAGCGACTGGAATCAACAAAAGCTTTAGCGAACTCCAGGTCCTGAAAGACGTATCCATCAGTGTGAAAAAGGGAGAAGCCGTATCCATCATAGGGCCATCCGGCTCTGGCAAGACGACGTTGATCCGCACCTTGAATGGCCTTGCCGTACCCGACACTGGAATCATAAAACTGGATGGCGAAAACATATTCTTTAGCCATCCAGACCAACCTCGCTCGCGCCGCTTGCCCCGACAGAACGAGATCAAGAAGATCGGCATGGTGTTCCAGCAATTCAACTTATTTCCCCATAAGAACGTTCTGCAGAATATTACGCTTGGTCCACGCTACCACCGTAGGGGAAGCAAGGCGCAGTTGGAAACCGAGGCCATGGGTTTTCTCGATAAAGTCGGCATGCTCGAGCACGCCTACAAATACCCACACCAGCTATCCGGTGGCCAACAACAGCGCGTTGCCATTGCTCGTGCGCTGGCAATGCACCCTAAGGTAATGCTATTCGATGAACCAACCTCGGCACTGGACCCCGAGCTGGTTGGCGAGGTATTGAAAACCATAGAGGTGCTGGCTCGCGAGGGCATGACACTCATCATCGTTACCCATGAAATGCAATTTGCCCGCCGCATATCGGATAAGATCTACTTCATGGACGAAGGCAGTGTCGTCCATAGCGGCTCCCCGCAAGATATGTTCGACAACTGCGACGAGCCTCGCGTCAGGCAGTTTCTCAAAGAATTCAATGGATCATGAAAATAGTGTAGATCATCTACCATGACGAAAGACGAGCACCCTTCACTATCGGCATTTGATAAAGAAACTGACGAGAGTGCCAGCGACAAATCCCTGTCCGATTGCGTAGCAGAAAGCCTGCGAGAAAAGATTATCTCGGGCGATATCATGCCGGGAAGCTCGCTGACCGAAGCGCACCTTTGTCATCAGCATGGCGCCTCGCGCAACACGATACGCGAGGCGCTTCGCCACCTTCGTTTAGAAGGCCTAGTGGTCAATATGCGCCATAAAGGCGCGAGGGTTAAGGCGCTCACCCTCCCCGACGTGCACGATATTTATAAGGTCCGCCACACGCTTGAATTGATTGCAGTAGAGCGCAGCGCCTTTGCGAGCGAGCCACTCTTCGATCATATAACGCAAGCCATCGAGTCGGGCGAGGCCGCCATCAAGAAGAACGATTGGAAAGAGGTGGGCACGCGAAGTTTGCAGTTTCATCAAGCGGTGGTGGCGTTGATCGAGAGCGAACGCATCAATGTATTTTTCAAGGCAATCGTCGCCCAGCTTCGCCTCACATTCGCATTATGCGAGGACGAGAAGCAATTCCAGATGGGCTGGATAGCTCGAGACAGGGTGATTCACGACTATTTGATAAACGGGAAGCGCCAGGAGGCCGCCGATGCGATGCAGCTTTATCTCAAGGATTCGGAGGCCATGGTCATAGACACCGTGCGTGCTTTTTACGCCCGCCAACCTGGATCAACCGGTACCTTCTAAACCAAGGAGCTGTGCGTCATGGACAATCAGGAAAACAATACGGCTGCTGCATACCAGGCCTCGGAAGGCAGCGCCCTGGCGGTCGACTCAAGCTTTTATAAAGCGATAGCCGACTCAACCCATCGTGAAATCGTCGACAACTTTGTCGTTCCCATTCGTAGCGGTCGCGCCTGGAAGGTTCCCGCCGGACATGTTTTCAGGATATTGACCAACGATGGACCCCAGGTCGGCGATCTCAACTTGTGGAACCTGAACAACCCCCGTGAGCGGATGTGGGCATCCAGAACGCGGCAATTGCAAAAAGCCCACGTCACCACCTTCGATCGGCTGTGGTCCAACCTTCCTTATCTGCGCCCGATGGTCACCATCACCCATGATACATTGAGCGACTACGGGAAGGATTCCGAGGGCGGGCGCGTCCATGATTTACTCGGCACCCGCTGCGACCCTTACGTCAACAAGCTGCTTACCGGCAAGGATTTTCACTTTCACTGCCATTCGAATCTCGTTCGCTCAGTATTGCCATACGGCCTGACCGAATTCGACGTGCATGATGTATTGAATGTCTTTCAATGCACGGGGCTCAATGAATCCGATCAATATTTCATGAAGGCCTGCCCTGCCGACAAAGGCGACTTTATCGAGTTTTTCGCGGAGATCGACCTGTTGTGCGCGCTATCGGCCTGCCCCGGTGGCGATCTTTCCGTACCCTTATGGGGGCCCGACGCCAGGGATCCAATCGATGTATGCCGGCCTCTCACGGTCGAAGTCTTCAGGCTCGACAAGGACTTATTAGCCGGCTGGGAATCACCGAAACCCGTCGATTACCCCGCCCTGCATGGGATGCATCCCGAAAGCGTAAAATGGCAACGGTAAAGCACATTCAGTCATTAAGATGTAAAGAAATCATGCATTCGGAAAAAGAGAAGATGCTGTCGGGAGAGCGCTACGATCCCGCAGATCCTGACTTGGTCGCTGAGCGGCTTCGTGCCAGAGAGCTATGCCTGGAGCTGAACAGTTTGCCGCCCCGTGCCTCCGATGCTCGGCGGCAAGATCTACTTACGCGCCTTTTCGGCACGCCAACCGATGCCTATGTTACCCCGCCTTTCTTTTGCGATTACGGCAGCAACATCGAACTGGGTAGCAATGTTTATTTCAACTTCAACTGTGTCGTTCTCGATGGGGCCAAGGTTACCATCGGAAGCAATGTTCTCTTTGGACCGGCAGTGCAGGTTTATACCGCCTTACATCCCATGGGTGTCGATGAAAGGCGCAGTGGCATCGAGTTCGGAGAACCGATTTTCATAGGCGACGACGTTTGGCTGGGAGGCGGGACGATCATTTGTCCTGGCGTCAGCATTGGCGACGGTTCGGTCATTGGCGCCGGTAGCGTCATAACCAGAGATGTCCCATCGGGAGTCTTTGCCGCAGGCAACCCGTGCCGTGTCATTCGCCCCGTCTAATCGATACCCCCGGATAGCTGTGGTCCGATTGCCCGCGTCCGCAGGTCTTGCGAATATGACGCCTTGCGCTCCGGAGACAACCCCATGCAAATAACGCCGATCACAGCAGACAATTTCGTGCTCTTCTGGCCGACCTTCAAGGCCGTGGTGCAGGCGCGGGAAACCTACGCCTTCGACCCGGATATCAGCTTCGATGACGCCTATGCCCTGTGGTGCGAACTCCCACAGTTCACCTATGTCGCCAAGGAGGACGGCGTGGTGCTGGGTTCGTATTACCTGAAGCCCAACGCCGCCGGGCCGGGCGATCATGTCTGCAACTGCGGCTACATGGTCGCCCCCGAGGCGCGCGGCAAGGGCGTGGCGCGCGCGCTCTGCCTGCACTCCCAGGACCAGGCCATCGAGGCGGGCTACCTGGCGATGCAGTTCAATGCGGTGGTGTCCACCAACGAGACCGCCATCGGGCTCTGGCAATCGCTGGGCTTCGCCATCATCGGCACGGTGCCCAACGGCTACCGCCACGCCCGTCAGGGACTCGTCGATACGCATATCATGCATAAGGCGTTGCGCTAGCGACTCACCAACACGATACCGCCCAGAATGACACCACCGCCGATCACGAAGTTGACCGTCAGCGGCTCATTTAGCAGCACGGCGCCGAACAGCACGCCGAAGATCGGTGACAGGAACGAGAACACGCCAAGCTGCGAGGCCCAGTAGCGGCGCAACAGCGAAAACCACAACAGCAGCGCTCCGAACGAGATCACCAGCGTCTGGAAGGTCAGGCTGGCCAGCGCCAGGCCGGTGACGTCGATTTCCTCAACATCACCAAGCAGGATCGCGGCCGGCAACAGCAGCAACGCGGCGACGCTCAGTTGGTAACACAGCGTCTGCTCGGGCGGCGCCTCGGAGAGCTTTGAGCGCCGCAGCACCAACGTGGTCGATGCCCACGACAGTCCCGCCAGCAAGCCGAGCGCATCGCCCAACATGAGCGCTCTCGCCTCCACACCGCTCGCCGTCGGCGCCATGGCGATCAACATGCCGGCGAATGCCATCACGACGCCCATCCATTGACGCCGGATCAACTGCTCGCCCAGCACCAGGAAATGCAACCCGAGCGCGGCGAACACCGGCGCGGTGTAGAGGAACACGGACATGTGCGAGGCCAGCGTGTAGTTCAACCCCAGCGCCACGAACGCGAACTCTGCGGTGAACCCCAGCCCGATGAGTAGCCCCGGCCCAAGATGGGTGCGGAAAGTAGTGATTCCGATACCGCGCCAGCACGCGAGTAGCGCGACCAACAGCGCCGCCACCAGCGAGCGCATGCCGACCTGGGCCAAAGGCGAGATATCCGCAGCCACGGCCTTG
This sequence comes from Modicisalibacter muralis, assembly GCF_900102945.1. Lineage (GTDB taxonomy): Bacteria > Pseudomonadota > Gammaproteobacteria > Pseudomonadales > Halomonadaceae > Modicisalibacter > Modicisalibacter muralis. The sequence goes on from NZ_FNGI01000002.1 coordinate 10,789, forward strand.
ATGGCGACCTGCTGGAAGCCGAGTATCAGACAGAACAGCGTCATCAAGACACTGGCCGACATGTCGATGGACCGGCGAGCGTGAGTGCAACTCAACACCGAATCGACACATGGGGTGGATGTTCTGGAACCGTTCATGATGTCTCTCCTAGCTTGGAATGGAGGACATTGCAGCAATTGCAGTGACCGGTTCCAAACGATTACTCTGCCACCCTAGGCTCAGGAAAACTCAACTCATGAAGATCGAACGGCTGCCCCTCAATGCACTGCGGGCCTTCGCGGAAGCGGCGCGGGAAGGAAGCTTCAAGACGGCGGCGAATCGCCTGGGCGTGACGCCGGGCGCCGTCAGTCGCCAAATCAAGCAACTCGAGGACCGGCTGGGCGTGTCTCTGTTCGAACGCCACGCCAACGGGGTGCGGGTCAACGAGGCCGGGCGCCTGCTGGCCGAGGACGTGAATGCCGGTCTCGCGCGCATCGCCAATGGCGTCAGAGCGGCCAGCGAGCGCGCCAAGCCCGCCACCACGCTGACCCTGAGCGCCCCGCCGTCGTTCACCCAGTTCTGGCTGCTGCCGCGCCTGGCGGAATTCGAGGTGCTGGAAAGCCAGGTCGAGATATCCCTGGACGCGGACCAGGACCTGACGGCGCCGACCTGGCACGGCAACGGCGCACGGCTCGCCCTACGCTATGGGCGCGGCCCCTGGTCCGGTGTGCGGAGCGTGCGGCTGTTCGAGGACGAACTGTTCCCGGTCTGCTCGCCTACCCTGCTGGAACGCACGCCCATCGAGACGCCCGCCGACCTGCTCGCCCACCCACTGCTCGAAGTCGTCTGGCAATCGCGTCAGAGCATCGACTTCCCCGGCTGGCGGGAATGGTTCGACGCCGCTGGCCTACCCGATGTCGAAGTGCCAATTCAGCGCCGCTATTCGCTCTCCGGGTTGGCGCTCGACCAAGCCATTGCCGGGCGCGGCGTGATGCTCGCCAACCCCGCCGTGGTCGCCGATCGCCTGGCCAGCGGCGTGCTGGTACGACCCTTCGACGACCGCTACGTGATCGACTCGCCGTTTACCTACGACCTGATCCTGCCCGCCACCGGCAGCGCGCCACCGACGGTGCAGCGGTTTATCGACTGGCTGGTTGAGGAAGCAGAGCGGTTTCGGGGGCAAGTCGGTTAGAGGATCGATATTCAGCGCAGCGGTTGATGAGCATCATTTTTCAACCCAATACGGTTCTTCTGGTAAATGCTCCCGGCACGTTCACCCATATTATGCTGCCGAGGTATACTTAATGACCTTGAATTTCAGTAGGTTATAGCTCACTTGGTAAGAGCGTTTATTTACTTGAACGCGCCGGTACGAGAACCCAATAATAGAGCGTGCGGACTAATCACTGTTGAACAAATGCTGAACTGTTGGGCGTCACGAGCACGCAGGAGGTTGCGTCATGAAGGCGGATGATCTACGGGCAATGCAGGCCCCGCTGAAGGACCGCTACAAGGAGATTCCTGAGGCGGCGCTGATAACCCTTCGTGCGCAAGGCCGCGCAGGCGAGGACGTTAGCTGCAAGATCGAAACGGGAAAAGGTCTCGTTGTTGCAGGCCTGCACCCAGCCACTGGCGGTACCGGCCAGCAAGCTTGTTCTGGAGACATGCTCCTTGAGGCGTTGGTCGCGTGTGCGGGAGTAACCCTCAATGCAGTGGCTGCGTCGCTAGGCATTGTGCTGCGCGAGGCTGTCCTGACAGCAGAGGGAGACCTGGATTTTCGTGGCACGCTGGGGGTGTCCAAGGAGGTGCCCGTTGGATTCCAGAACATACGCCTGCACCTATTCTTGGACACGGATACCTCAGAGGAACAGCTGGCTACCTTGGTGCGCCTTACGGAGCGTTACTGCGTGGTTTACCAAACGTTGAAGAATCCCCCACCCATATCAGTTAGCAAGAGCGGGGCATCTTGAGAAGGGTGACGCCCAACAAGGGCTTGCAGGCGACGCGCCGCAAGCGGCGCGCGCCTGAAGCCGGACGCTATGTGTTTTGACACCTGATACGTTACAGGGTACACTCAAAGGATGATTCGAAGCTTCAAACACAAGGGCCTGGCCAAATTCTTCAAGTCCGGCAGCACCGCAGGGATTCAGGCCGCTCATGCAAAGAGGCTTCGGCTTATTCTCGGTAGACTAAATGCAGCGTCAGACGCCAAAGATATGGACTTACCAGGCCTCCGGCTGCACGAACTCTCAGGGAATCGCGCCGGAATCTGGTCAGTGACAGTTAGTGGTAACTGGCGTGTGACGTTCCGGTTTGAGGACGGAGATGCCGAGATAGTGAATTACGAAGATTATCACTGAGGTACCGCCGATGTTGATGCACAACCCGCCCCACCCTGGTGAAGTATTGCGAGAGCTTTGCTTGGAGCCCCTTGGTCTGTCTGTAACGGCGGCTGCAGAAGCGCTGGGAGTAAGCCGAAAAACTCTGAGCGCTGTATTGAACGGCAAGGCTGGCATTAGTCCCGAAATGGCTATCCGACTTTCTATCGCGTTTAATACCTCGGCAGAAAGCTGGCTGAACCAGCAGTCCCAATATGAACTCTGGCATGCTGAGCAACACCGCAAAGAGCTCAGGGTCAAAAAGCTTGTTGCTGCCTAGAGCAGCACATAACCAAGCAATGCCGATGCTACGAGAGCGGCCTAACAACTAGCAAGGCCCTCACGCCTCCCCTGCCATCGTCTCTTTCAATCGCGCCGCTTCGGCCATCCTCACCACACTCCCCACCACGATCAGGCACGGCGACGGCAGCGGATGCTTGGCCAGCTTCTCGGACATATCGGCCAGGGTGCCGATCAGCGACTGCTGGTCGGGTAGCGAGGCGTTGGCGATCAGCAGGATCGGCCAATCGTCGGGTAGGCCGGCGCCGCGCAGGCCGTGGCAGATCGCTTCGACCTTGGCCAGCCCCATGTAGAACACCAGCGTCTCGTTGGTGCGGGCGAGCGATGCCCAATCGGGCGTGCCGCCCTCGCGGCACAGCTGGGCGGTGATAAAGCGCAGTTGCTGGGCGTGGGCGCGGTCGGTGAGCGCCATGCCCATCGCCGCGGCGGCGCCGGAGGCGGCGGTGATGCCGGGGACGATCTCGGCGGGGACGTCGGCTTCGGCGAGCGCGGCAAGCTCCTCGCCCATGCGCCCGAACACGCCCGGGTCGCCGCCCTTGAGGCGTACCACCGACTTGCCCTCCCCGGCTAGCTTGACCAACAGCGCGCCGATCTCGGCCTGCGGCACGCTGTGCTGGCCGCGCGCCTTACCCACGTAGTAGCGCTCGCGACCGGGGGGAATCAGCGCTAGCACGTCATCGCCGACCAGCCGGTCGTAGACGATGGCGTCGGCCTGGCCGAGCAGTTGCGCGGCGCGCAGGGTCAAAAGACTCGCGTCTCCCGGCCCGGCACCCACCAGATAGACACTGCCGGGGCGGCACTCACCGCGGCCGAAAGCGGCTGGTGTCGTTCCGCGACGCCCCAGGCCGCCAAGCAACGACGCCGCGCGCGAAGCGCTGTGGGTCACGCGCATCAACAGGCTGGGCAGCAACAACAGATTGGAGAGTTCAGACCGCTTCGCTTTCAAGGGCTTCACCGGTGACAGCACGGGCCGTCTCCTCTTCGATCAGGGATTTGAGTTCGGGAATGCAGGAGCCGCACTGGGTGCCGCAGGCCAGCCGCGCGCCCAATGCCTCGACGCTGCTGTCGCCGGCGCGGATCGCCTCGATGATGGCCTTCTGCCCGACTTGATGGCAGCTACATACCGTCGGGCCGCTATCGGCCTCGCCGGCAGCGCAACCGGCCAGCAGGCGACGGCGCAGGTCGCTGGGCAGCGCTTCGCCGGCGGCGGCCTCGGCGAAGCGTTCATCAAGCCAGTGAAGGGCCGGCAACTCGGCGGGCGAGCCGACCATCAGCCACCAGCTCAACCGCCCCTTGATGAAACCGGCGGCGCGCAGGCGGCCGCTGGCGACATCCTCGGCCCATAGCGCCGGTTCGCCGGGCAGATTGGCGTTGGCCCAATCGAGCCAATCGCGATGGGCGTCACCACCGGCAAGCTGCCAGCGCTGGCAATGGGCGAGCGGAATGTATGCCCAGTAGGCGCTCTCGTCGCGCCAGTCGGGCTCGCAGTCGGCCCCATCAGCGAGGACCAGCGTCGCCTCCCAGCCCGGCATCAGCGGCGCGAGGCTCACCGCGCCGTGCTTGGATTCCGGCTGGCCGGAAAGCGGATCGACATGCGCGGCGAGCAGCCCGCCCATGCGCGCCCGCCCGCTGAAACTGTCGTTCCAGTGCATCGGCACGAACACCTCACCCCGACGCATGGCGTTCGAGACGCGCACGCGGCCGAGGTAATCCCCACCCGCGCCTTCCAGTCGGGCCAGTTGCTGATCCTGCAGGTGCAAGTCGTCGGCGTCCTGGGGATGCACCTCGATAAACGGCTCACTGCGATGATTCATCAGTCGCGGCGAGCGCGCGGTACGGGTCATGGTGTGCCACTGGTCGCGCACACGCCCGGTGTTGAGGCGCAGCGGGCGCGCCGCGCTGAGCGATTGTTGCGGCCCACGCGGACGCACGGCGATCAACCGGGCCCTGCCATCCGGAGTGGCGAAGCGGCCATCGGTGAACAGCCGCGCCGTGCCCTTGGGCGCGAGGGCATTGACCGGCCACTGGATCGACTTGAGGGCGTCGTAGGCGGCGCGATCCAGCCCAACCAGGCCGGAGATATCGAACAGTCGATTTCCACTTTCGTTCTCGAAGCCGGTCAACCGTGCGTGCTCGTCGAAGATCTCTCCGGGGTGCGTATAGGCGAAGGCCTCGGCGAAGCCCAGTCGGTTTGCCACTTGGCTGATGATCCACCAGTCGTGGCGCGCCTCACCGGGCGGCGCCAGCAGACCGCGCTGGCGCGAGATGCGCCGCTCGGAGTTGGTCACGGTGCCGTCCTTCTCAGACCAACTCGAGGCCGGTAGCACGATGTCGGCATACTGCAGAATATCGGCGTTGGCCATGCACTCGGAGACGATCACCAGCGGGCAGGCCGCGAGGATGCGTCGCACGCGGTTGACGTCGGGCAGGCTGACGCCGGGGTTGGTGGCCATGATCCACAGGGCGCGGATCTCGCCGCGTCCGATGGCATCGAACAGCTCGACCGCCTTGTGGCCGGGACCGTCGGGCAGGCTCGGCGTCAGCGTGTCGGTAGTCCAGAAGCGGGTGACACGGTCGATGGCACCGGGCGTGTGGTAATCCATGTGCGCGGCGAGCTGGTTGGCCAGCCCGCCGACCTCGCGCCCGCCCATGGCATTGGGCTGGCCGGTGATCGAGAACGGCCCGGCGCCGGGCAGGCCGAGCTTGCCGCCGGCCAGATGGCAGTTGGTGATCGCGTTGCACTTGTCGGTGCCGCTGCTCGACTGGTTGATGCCCTGGGAGTAGAGCGTCACCACGTGCAGCTGGCTGGCGAACCAGTAGAAGAAGGTCTCCAGGCGCTCGGGGGCGACGTCGCAGTCGGCGGCGATGGCTTCGATGGAGCAGTCGTCCTCGCGCGCTGCGGTCAGGGCGTCGTCGATGCCCTGGGTATGCCGCTCGAGGTAGACCCGATCCAGGCGCCCCCGCTCGGCCATGAAAGCTAGCAGCCCATTGAACAGCCGCGCATCGCTGCCGGGCCGGATGCCCAGGTAGAGATCGGCGATCTCGCAGGTATCGGTGACGCGCGGGTCGATCACTACCACACGCAACAGCGGGTTGCGCTGCTTGGCGCTGCGCAGGCGCTGGTAGAGCACCGGGTGGTTCCAGGCCAGGTTGGAGCCCACCAGCACTACCAGTTCGGCCTCTTCCAGGTCCTCGTAGTTGCACGGCACGGCGTCGGCGCCGAACGCACGCTTGTAGCTGGCCACCGCCGAGGCCATGCACAGCCGCGAGTTGGTATCCAGGTGCGGCGTGCCGAGAAAGCCCTTGAACAGCTTGTTGGCGACGTAATAGTCCTCGGTCAGCAATTGTCCGGAAAGATACCCGGCAACCGATTCGCGCCCATGCGCGGCCTGCGTCGCCCGCAGTCGCTCGGCAACGGTCGACAAGGCCGTGTCCCAATCGACTTCGACGCCATCGACCCGGGGTCGCGTCAGCCGCCCGTGGTGGCCCAGCGTCTCGGCGAGCGCCGAGCCCTTCACGCACAGCCGCCCGAAATTGGCCGGGTGATCGCGGTCGCCCTCGACGCCGGTCAGCATCTGGCCGTCGTGGGTGGCGATCACTCCGCAGCCGACGCCGCAGTACGGGCAGGTAGTGGAAACGCGCATGGCCATCCTTCGTTGAATCCGATGTTGGAGGAGTAAGCAAGCGCGAGACCGGCCACGGCTTTTTAGCGTTAAATCATATCGTTAATTAATTGATACGCGAGTCGATGCTCGGCTTTCACACCCTCCTCGCCTTGCCACGCGCCAGCCTGGTGCATAACCCAGCGCCACTGCACAGCGAGCGGTCGTTTCATCTGTCTACGGCAGCGTCACTGGCACGCAATTCACCATCAAGCCCATGAAATAACAGCGTTAAATACAGCCTTGGCACGCGGTTGGCTTTGTTGGTGGAGAACATCGGTCAACCTGCGGAGGAAACGCCGTGCAGCCTCACGAACATCTGCTGATCGTCGGCAATGGCATGGCCGGGCATCGCTTGCTCGAAGCCCTGCTCAAACATGAGCACCGGCCGCGACGGATCAGCGTGATTGGCGACGAGCGCACCCCAGCCTATAACCGCATTCTGCTATCGGGCTGGCTTGCCGGCGAAACCACGCGCGAGGCGCTGACCCTGCGTGATGCCGGTTGGTACGCCGAACAAGGCGTCGAGCTGATATTGGGTGAGCGGGTCAGCGAGATCGACCGCGGCCGCCAACGCGTGATCACCGATGGCGGTCACGAACTCGGCTACGACCGCCTGGTGCTGGCCACCGGCTCACGCCCGGCAATGCCCGACGTGCCGGGCATCGAACTCAGTGGCGTGCAGGGTTTTCGCGATCTCGATGATGCCAAGTCGCTGACCCGAGCCAGCCAGAGCGGTCGGCGCGCAGTGGTTGTCGGTGGCGGTCTGCTGGGGTTGGAAGCCGCCGAAGGGCTGCGTAAACGCGGCATGCAGGTCACGTTGTTGCAACGCGGCGAGCGGCTGATGAATCGACAGCTCGATTCCACGGCGGCAGAACTGCTGCGTCGTGAACTCCGCCGTCGCGGCCTCGATATCGTCACCAACGCTCGACTGGCGAGCCTTGAAGACGACGGTCACGGTCATGTTCGTGCGGTGCATCTCGAAGACGGCCGCCGCTTCGCCGCCGACTGCGTGGTCATCGCCGCCGGCATCGCGCCCAATGCCGAGTTGGGCAAACAGGCCTGGCTTGCTAGCCACCATGGCGTAACGGTGGATGCCTGGCTGACCACCAGCGACCCGACGATCCACGCCCTCGGTGAGTGCTGCGAATTTCAAGGCCAGACCTACGGCCTGGTCGAGCCGATCTGGCGCCAGGTCGAGGTACTCGCCGCGCATCTATGCGGCGAACCCGGCGACGGCTACGTCGAACGGCCCAGCGCCAGCAAACTCAAGGTCAGCGGCATTTCGCTATACGCCTTCGGCCCCACCGAGCCCGAAAGCGGCCACGAGGTACTGACCTACCACGACCCGCAACACGGCGACTATCGCCGCCTGCTGCTGCGCGACAACCGCATTATCGGCGCCGTGCTCTACGGCGACACCGCCTTCGGTCCCTGGTATTTCGAACAGTCGCTCACCGGGCGCGATCTCGGTGCCTGCCGTCAGGCGCTGCTGTTCGGCGCCGGCGACGCCAAACCGCTCCTCGAGGAGGCCGCCTAGTTACGTGCCAAAGCGTTTTCATCGAGGCCCGAGGGCAGGTCGGCGCGAAGGTCATTCGTCAGGAATGACGAATGTAGCGCCCAGGGAAGGGTTCACAGCGCCTTCGCAATGGTCCGGCACTCCGGGGTCTGCCCTCGGGACCGCCTCTATTCATCGCCGAAATTGGGACAGGAGTTCTTACCCATGAGCAAACAACGTCTGATCGTCATCGGCAATGGCATGGTCGGCCACCATCTGGTCGAACAACTGATCGAGCGCAATGCCACCGTGGATTTCGAGATCGTGGTGTTCGGCGAGGAACGCCACCCGGCCTACGACCGCGTACATCTGTCGGAATATTTTGCCGGTCGCGACGCCCAGTCGCTGGCGCTCGGCGAACCCGACTTCTATACGAATAACGCCGTCGACCTGCACCTCAACGAAGCGGTCATGCGCATCGATCGCGACGCCCGCGAGGTCGTCACCGAGCAAGGCAACTACCGCTACGACAATCTGGTGCTGGCCACCGGCTCCTACCCCTTCGTGCCGCCGATTCCCGGCAACGATCGCCCCAACTGCCTGGTGTATCGCACCCTGGACGATCTGGATGCCATCCGCGAATCGGCAAAAACCGCCAATACCGGCGTGGTCGTGGGTGGCGGCCTGCTCGGGCTGGAAGCAGCCAACGCCCTGCGCGGCCTGAATCTGGACACCGCCGTGGTGGAGTTCGTGCCTCGGTTGATGCCCATGCAGGTCGACACCGAAGGTGGCGAGTTGCTGCGCGAGAAGATCGAAGCGCTCGGCGTTCAGGTGCTGACCGGCCGCGCCACGCAGCACATCGAGGATGGCCAGGCCAGTTTCCATCGCATGGTGTTCAGCGACGACAAGGTGCTGGAAACCGACCTGATCGTGTTCTCCGCCGGCATTCGCCCCCGCGACGAACTGGCTCGCGACTGCGGCCTGGAAATGGGCGAGCGCGGCGGTGTCGTCGTCGACGATCAATGCCGCACCAGCGATCCGGCGATTCTGGCCATCGGCGAAGTGGCGGTATGGAATGGCTCGTGCTTCGGCCTGGTCGGCCCCGGCTATCAAATGGCCAAGGCGGCGGTCGCCACGTTGATCTCCAAAGGGCAAGGCGAGAGCGAGCTGTCCTTCCAGGGTGCCGACATGAGCACCAAGCTGAAGCTGCTGGGCGTGGACGTGGGCGCCATCGGCGACGCGCATGGCGATCAACGCCCCGGCACGCGGATGTACCGTTATCTCGATCAGATCAAGCAGCACTACCGCAAGCTGGTGGTCTCCAGCGATGGCAAGAAGCTGATCGGCGCGATGCTGGTAGGCGACAACAGCGTCTATGACACCTTGATGCAGTATTACAGCAACGGCCTGGAGCTGCCCGAGCGACCCGAAAGCCTGATTCTGCCCGCCGCCGAGGGCGGTGCACCAACGCTGGGCGCCGATGCGTTGCCCGAGACGGCGTCGATCTGCTCGTGCCATAACGTTACCAAGGGGGCAATTTGCGCGGCCATCGATGCCGGCGCCGCCGATCTCGGCGCGGTCAAGGGCGCAACCAAGGCCAGCACCGGCTGTGGCGGCTGCGCGGCGCTGCTCAAGAGCGTGGTTGATCACGAACTGGAGGCGCGTGGCGTCGAAGTCGACCCATCGATTTGCGAGCACTTCGCATATACCCGCCAGGAACTGTATTCGCTGGTGCGTGTTGAAGGCATCAAGACATTCTCGGCGCTGATCGAAAAACACGGCCGAGGCCCTTCATCAGCCCCGAAACTTGGCTGCGATATCTGCAAGCCGGCGGTGGCGTCGATTCTCGCCTCATGCTTCAACGAGCCGATTACCGATGTCGCCCACGTGCCACTGCAGGACACCAACGACACCTTCATGGCCAACATGCAGAAAAACGGCACCTACTCGGTGGTACCGCGCATTCCCGGTGGCGAGATCACCCCCGAGAAGCTGATCGTGCTCGGTGAGGTAGGCAGGAAATACCGCCTGTACACCAAGGTCACCGGTGGCCAGCGCATCGACCTGTTCGGCGCGCGCCTGGAAGACCTTCCCGACATCTGGGGCGAACTGCTCGCCGCTGGCTTCGAGACCGGCCACGCCTACGCCAAGTCACTGCGCACGGTGAAGTCCTGCGTCGGCAGCACCTGGTGCCGCTACGGTGTGCAGGACAGCGTGGGCATGGCGATCCTGCTCGAGAACCGCTACAAGGGCCTGCGCTCGCCACACAAGCTCAAGCTCGCCGTTTCCGGCTGCACCCGCGAGTGCGCCGAGGCGCAAAGCAAGGACGTCGGCGTGATCGCCACCGAGCACGGCTGGAATCTCTACGTCTGTGGCAACGGCGGCATGCGCCCACGCCACGCCGAGCTGTTCGCCACCGACCTCGACGATGCCACGCTGATTCGCTACATCGACCGCTTCCTGATGTTCTACGTGCGCACCGCCGATCGCCTGCAACGCACCTCGGTATGGCGCGAGAACCTCGAAGGCGGACTGGACACCCTCAAGGACGTGATCATCGACGACAGCCTCGGCCTGGCGGAAGAACTCGAAAGCCAGATGCGCACGGTGATCGATAATTATCACTGCGAATGGGCCAATGCACTGGATGACCCCGACAAACTCAAGCGCTTTCGCAGCTTCGTCAACGACGGGCGGCCCGACCCGGATATTATCGTTACCGAAGAACGTGGCCAATTGAGGCCAGCCTAGGAGAATGATTTCATGAGCACGGCAATGGCATTCAAACGTGATACCGAAGTGACCTGGCGGCAGATCTGCACCAGCGCCGATCTGGTCGCGCATTCCGGCGTGGCGGCGTGGCTGGAAACCGGGGATGGAAGCACTCAAATCGCCCTGTTCTATTTACCCAGCCCAAACACGCCGGAGCTTTCCACCGGCCCGAACACGCCGGAGCTACCCAGCCATGCGGGCGAGCTGTACGCCGTGGACAATCACGACCCCTTCTCAGGCGCCAACGTCATCGCGCGCGGCATCGTCGGCGATGTAAAGGGCGAGCCGGTCATCGCCTCACCGCTTTACAAGCAGCACTTCCGGCTAAGCGATGGCGTCTGCATGGAGGATTCGCAGACGCGCCTGCGCCACTGGCCAGCGCGTTTCGATGGCGACCGGGTAATGATCGCCATCGCTGCAGCGGCGGTTTTGGGCCGCATATAAGCGGCGGCATCGGGCCGCATCGAGGAAACAACGGCGGCATCGGGCCGCATTGAGCGGCTATCAGGCTGGTCGTTCATTGCGCGAATAGCTGTTCTTGCCGAATAGTGAAGAAGGCCCACCGCCGGCGATGGAGCGGTGGCGGTGATAAAGAAAAACCAGTATTAGCAGAACCATGCCGGGGATGTCGGTCATTAGCCCCGGCTTGATCATCGCCAGCGAACAGCCCAGTACCAGCACACGCTCCAACCAATGCATGCGCGTGACCATATAGCCCTGTATCGCGATAACGAAGGCCAATATGCCGACCGTTGCCGTGAAGACGACCCAGGCACCGTTGTACCAACTGCCCACGTCGATCAATAGTAGCTGGGGGTTGAAGAAGAACATGAACGGCAGAATCGCCGTGCGCATGTCGTAAGTGAACGCCTGGACGCCGGTGCGTATCGGGTCGGCCCGGGAAATGGCCGAAGCCGCATACGCCGCCAGCCCCACCGGCGGGGTGTCATCAGCGAGAATACCGAAATAGAACACGAATAGATGGATGGCGACCATCGGCACGGCGATGCCGGAGTCGGCCGCCAGGCTGGCGATCACCGGCGCCACCAGCGCCGCCATGACGATGTAATTGGCGGTGGTCGGCAGCCCGATACCCAGGATCAACGAAGCGATCGCCGAGAAAATCAGCACCAGCCAGATATTGCCGAAGGATACGACACCAATGACTTCGGTCAGGCCATAGCCCAGATTGGTCATGGTGACCATGCCGACGATAATCCCCGCGGCGCCCGTGGCAATCGCGATGGTGGTCATGTTGCGCGCGCCCATCTCGAAGCCCTGGAAGACCTCCTTGCAACCTTTCCATAGCCCGGAGGCAAGGCCGGCAGCGCCGCTGTCACGCACACCGCGCCAGGCCTCCTGGATCAGGATCAGCGCGATCAGCATGGCGATGGCATTGAGCGCGCTGCGCTCCGGGGTGAGCTGGATCCACATCAGTTCGTAGAGCAGGAAGACCACCGGAATCAGGTAATGGATGCCCTTCATGAAAGTCGGCCAGAATGGCGGCAGATCGGCCTTGGGCATGCCCGCTAGGTTCATCTTTAACGCTTCCATATGCACCATGAACAGCAGACCCAGATAGGACAGCAGCGCGGGCACGATGGCGTAGATGATGAGCTGGGAGTATGGAATATTCAGAAAGGTCGCCATGATGAAAGCCGCCGCGCCCATGATCGGTGGCATCAACTGGCCATTGGTCGAGGCCGCGCATTCGACCGCGCCGGCCTTGATCGGCGGGTAGCCGACCCTCCTCATCAGCGGGATGGTGAATGTCCCGGTGGTCACGGTATTGGCGGTCGACGAGCCGGAGACAACCCCGGTCAGCAGGCTCGCTACCACCGCCGCCTTGGCCGGCCCGCCACGGTACGAGCCCAAGCCGCTGTAGGCCAGGTCGACGAAATATTGCCCCGCGCCGGCGCGGTCCAGCAGCGCACCGAACAGCACGAACAGAAACACGAAGGTCGCCGATACCTGAATCGGCGTGCCCCAGATGCCCTCGGTGGAAATGTACAGTTGCTGAATGATCTGCTGCCAGTCGTAGCCGTTATGCAGAAAAATGACATCGGGCGGAGTCAACGGAATGATGCCGGCCGGGCCGGTGATGCCATACAGAATGACGATGCCGGCGATGATCGGCAGCGCAATGCCGACGATGCGCGTGGCCGCGATCGCCAGCGTAATCATGAGTATCGTGCCCACCCATATGTCGCGCGTGATGGGCAAGCCGCCTTGAACCGCGACCAGGTTGTAGTAGTTGACGACGATATACAGCGACGACGCGACACCGGCGATGGCCAGCAGCCAATCGCTCCAGGGGATACGCTCGGTGGGCCCCTTGGATGTCGGATAGGCCAGAAACGCCAGGGCAAAACCGAAGGCCAGGTGAATGGCGCCGACCTTCTGCGGGCTGATAGAGCCGAAATAGGTCGCGTAAAGCTGGAATACGCTCCAACTCACCGCAATCAGGATCAGCAGCCAGCGCAACCACTGCTGACGCGGCGCACGCGCACCGACATCGGCCGCGTCGACGATTCGCTGGGCCTCGGCTTTCTCCTCATCGGTCGCTTTACCAGTATCGTTATCGCTTGACTGATCGGCCATCGACCACTGCTCCCCTACCCTATGTCACGGTTTCGGGACCGCTCACGCAAATCGTCGGACCCCGGAATGACCGGGGCCCGACAGGTCGGAACTGACTATTCAGATGTTGATTTGGGTGGCATCAGGTCGCTGGGAACCTCGATACCCTGCTCCTTGTAGAACTTCACCGCACCGGCATGCAGGGGGATGGACATGCCTTCGATGGCGTTTTCCACGGTGAAGTACTTTTCCAGATTGGGGTTCTGCACGTCACTGTAGAAGGCGTCCAGCTTCTTGTTGAAGATCGTGTTCATGAACGTATAGACGTCGTCCTCGGACATCTCGGACGAGGCAGCGAGCATGGCCTTCAAGGTCACCGTCTGTACGTCTTCATCGACGCCGGGATAGGTGCCGGCGGGAATCGTGAACGGCGTATAGAACGCATACTCCTCCTGGAGCTGGTTGAGCTGCTCCTCGGTGATCGACACGACCGTGATCGGCGCGGTCTGCGCCGCCTCGACGATCGCCGCCGAACCCAGCCCGACGGTGTAGAACATTGCGGCGATCTGGTCGTCGCGCAGCAGACCCACGGCGTTACCTGAGCTGCCGCGTACCGCCGTCTGCAGGTCATCGAAGGTCAAGTCGAAGGCGCCCATGATGTTCTTGGCGTCCTGCTCGGTGCCCGAGCCCACGTCACCGACATACACACGCTTGCCGGCCAGATCGGCCACGCTCTCGATACCGGCGTCCGAGCGCGCCAGAATGTGAATGGCCTCCGGATATAGTCCGACCAGGCCACGCAGGTTCTCGATCTTGTTGTCCTTGAATGCCTCCACGCCGGTACCGTTGTAAGCGTAATAGGCAATGTTGTTCTGCATCATGCCCATCTGCATCGAGCCCTCGCCGATGGCATTGGCATTGAATACCGAGGCCCCGGTGGAGCGAGCATTGGCCCGCAGACCGACATCGGCATCGTTGAGAATATTGGCGATGCCCACCGCAGTCGGGTAATACAAGCCGGACGTGGAGCCCGAGCCGATAGTAATGAATGAGGATTGAGCCCAGGCCATTGCCGTCGTCAAGGCCAGGCCGCAGCTTACCGCCAGGATGCGTTTGCCGAGTTTCAAACTCATTTCAGTTTCCCCTCGTGATTGTCTAAACACCGCTGTTTTTCAGGGTAAATCGGTGCTTCTTTTTAAACCTAACAGCGATAGCCGGAAACGCAAATGCGCTTGCGCTATAGCCCCCTGAGAATAGCCACCGGAACCGTCCGCCCGACTCGGCTATATTCTGTATAGCCTAGACGGCGAATCTAGGCTGCGAATGCACCATCGTTTGCTCAGGGAAAAAGGAGAGATCAATGGAAGAACGTACCTGCGCCTGCACCTATTGCGATTGCAAGGTGCCTGAAACCGCGGTACCGGTCGGCGACAAGTACTACTGCTGCGAGGCTTGCGCCACCGCGCACCCGGACCGGCAGCCGTGCCAGAACCCCGACTGCGATTGTCACAAGCACGGCTGGGGTGGTATCAAGACCTGAACCGATGTCAACCGTGGAAACGATCGCTGGCATTCTTCGCAAGGACGGTTCATCTTCAAAATGTCATGACTGTCCATTCATTCACCGCTTACAGGAGCCCACCGACCACCGACACGCACCAGAGAGGCGACGCTGAGCCACCAGCGCAGAGATAACGTCACAGCCCTGTCATCTTTCGCTGCCAGCGTCGACATCGCCGTTACTTCAAGGAGTGCTTCCGCCGATGGTACGAATCGACAAGAAAGCCACCCGCCTCTACGTGCTCGACACCAACGTCCTGATCCACGATCCCGCTGCGCTCTATCAGTTCGAGGAACACGACGTCGTCATTCCCATGACCGTGCTCGAGGAACTCGACAAGCACAAGAATGGCATTCGCGAAATCGCCCGCACCGCCCGTCAGATCAGCCGCACCCTTTCCGAACTCACCGCTCAGGTTACCTTCGACGAAATACAGCGTGGCATACCCTTGAGTGCCGGCGTCGCCGGTACCGGCCGTTTGCGTTTTCTGTGCTACAACGATTTGCGCCCTCTCGATCATCTGGAGGACAGCCCCGACAATCGCCTGCTTGCGGAAACCTGCCGCCTGCGCGACGAACGCCCCGATGCCTCGGTGATCCTGGTCACCAAGGACATCAATCTCAGGGTCAAGGCGTCGGCATTGAACGTGCCGGTGGAGGATTACCTCAACGATCGCGTGTTCAGCGACAACGACGCGATGATCGAGGGTACCAAGGTGTATACCGAGGCCGGCAAGGACGGCGCGGGCCTGTGGGAAACGCTGAACGTCGAGGTCAAGGTCGAGCGGGTCGATCACCACACCTTCTATCAACTCAGCGGCGAAATGCCCGACGATTGGCACCTTGGCATGCTGGTTTCCGATAGCGACAATGGCGCCGACTTCGAAGCCATCGTGCGCAACCTGACGCCCACCAGCGCACGCTTGCAGTTACTGACCAACTATCGCCATCACGCCGGCGTATGGGGCGTGCACGCCCACGACAGCCGTCAGAACTTCACCCTCAACCTGTTGATGGACCCGGATATCGACCTGGTGACCATCGCCGGCAGCGCCGGCACCGGCAAGACCTTCATGACGCTCGCCGCGGCCTTTCAGCAGACGCTGGACACCAAGCTTTTCGAGCGCATCGTGTTCACCCGCGCGCCGATCCCGATGGGCGAGGATATCGGCTTTCTACCCGGCACCGAGGAGGAAAAGATGTCGCCGTGGATGGGCGCCTTCCACGACAACATGGACAACCTGCTGCGCGACGAGAAGGACGGCAGCTCGAGCTGGAGCGAGGGTGCCACACGCCAGTTGATCGGCTCGCGGGTGCAGATCCGCTCGCCGACCTTCATGCGTGGCCGCACCCTCAACGACACCTTCCTGATTATCGACGAGGCGCAAAACTTCACGCCCAAGCAATTGAAAGCGCTGATTTCACGCGCCGGGCGCAATACCAAGATCGTGTGCCTGGGCAATGTCGGCCAGATCGACACGCCCTACCTCACCGCCAACACCTGCGGCATGGCCGCCTTGGTCGAGCGTTTCCGCGACTGGCCACATGCCGGGCATGTCACGCTGAAGAGCGTCGAACGTTCACGTTTGGCGTTGGCCGCCGAGGAGCTTTTATGACATCGAACACGGCATGAATGCCTGATAGCAGCGAGCCACGGGCTACGAGCACGCCACCGGCGTGGCTCGTAGCTCAGTGCTTATGATCGGCATTGATCGCCTTTTCGATCAACGCCTCGCTCTCGCTGCCCGGCCCCTTGGCCAGAATGGTCTGGGCCTCGTGGTAGAGGCAGATGTAGGCATTGCAGGACGCGCAGAACACCTTGTCATCGGGGTTGTGCACCTCGGATACGCGCATCAGGTGGCTGCCGCAGTTGGGGCAACCCACCGGCAGGCGCAGTTCCTCGGAAAGATCGGTCATGGGCATGCTCTCCTTTGCCACGCATAGGCGGTAATACCTATGCTTTACACCCTTGGGGTGGTCGAGGATTAATCAAGCGGCGGCGCCATGCTTGAACATCAGGCTTGAACATCAGGCTTGAACACCAGGCTAAGATTGTTGGCCGGCATCTCGACGACACGCTCGAGCGTCAGGCCATGCGACTGACCGAGGGACTCGACGGTCTCGAGATCGCGAATGCCCCAGCGCGCATCGCGACGTCGCAAGTCGGCATCGAAGGCGGCGTTGCTCGGCGCGGTATGGCTGCCCTCGCGCTTGAAGGGGCCATATAGATACAGCACGCCACCGACCGGCAGGCGCTGGGCTTCGGCGAACAGCGCCTCGGCCGCCTCCCACGGGGCGATATGCAACATATTGATGCACACCAGGGCGTCGTAATCCACGCTGGGCCAGGGGCGCCGCGTCACGTCCAGCGCCAATGGCGCGCGCAGGTTGGGTGGGCCGCCCTTGGCGCGCCAGGCACTGATCGATGCCCTGGCCGCCACATTGGCATCGCTCGGATACCAGGTCACCTGAGGCAGGTGATAGGCGAAATGAAAGGCATGTTCACCGCTGCCGCTGGCGATCTCGAGCACGGTGCTATCCTGGGGCAATATCTCATTCAATACCCCGAGAATAGGGTCGCGATTGCGCTGCACAGCGGGGCTGGAAAGACGTTCATCGACACCCTGATTATCGAACCCGTTCATACGACCCCCGCGTTTCGGTAAATAAGAGTCTCGGTAAAAGATCATGGTCTTTATCATCAGGTAAGCATGCCCACCGCATGGCGTCCATAGGTAAAGCAATAGGGGAATGACATTCATGACGGAGCACTTGATTCCCGCCCTGGGAACGCAACAGGCGCACCCATCGCCGCAGCGGGATTTGGCAAGCGCGGTGGCAAGATTGACGCCCGAGGACGGCATCTTTCCCTCGGCGATCCCGACGCTGTCGCTGATGCGCGCCAGCGCAGCATCGCCACCCACGGCGTGTATCACCGAGCCCAGCCTGTGCGTCGCCATACAGGGGCGCAAGCGCATGACGCTGGCCGGCCGGGCGTTCACTTACGACCCGCTCCACTATCTGGTCGTCTCGCTAGACCTGCCCGTCACGGCGCAGATCATCGAAGCCTCGGCCGAGGCGCCGTATTTATGCGTGAAGCTGGATATCGACTTCAGGATTTTGGGGGAATTGCTGCTCGAGAAGACGCCCGGCGAGCGGACGGAAAGAGCGGGCGACCCTGGTGGGCTTTTCGTCGCGCCGATGTCCGGTTCGTTGATCGACTCGCTGCTGCGCCTGATACACCTGCTGGACCGACCCCACGAGATTCCCGTGCTGGCCCCGCTGGTGCTGCGCGAGATTCATTATCGCGTGCTGTGCGGCGAGTTGGGCCATCGCTTGCGCGATCTCATCGCCATCAACGGACAGGAGAAGTCCATCGTCGAGGTCATACGCCTGCTGAAGGCCCACTACGCCGAGCCGCTGCGCATCGAGAGACTCGCCACGGCGGTGCACATGAGCCCCTCCACGCTGCATCACCGCTTCAAGGCCATGACGTCGATGTCGCCCCTGCAGTTCCAGAAGCAGCTTCGCCTGCACGAGGCGCGCCGTTTGATGCTGGTCGAGGGAGCGAGCGCGGCGACCGCCAGTCACCGGGTCGGCTACAACAGCCCCTCGCAGTTCAGTCGCGAATATCGCCGGCTCTTCGGCGCCCCGCCGCAACAGGAAATCGCCCAACAGCGCGATGTGGTGACTTAAAGTCGTTCACGCCCATGATAAACGCCCACCACGTCGGCCATCACCGCCAGGGCGATCTCGGCCGGCGTCTTGCTGCCGATGTCCAGGCCGATCGGCATACGAATGCGCTCGACCTGCTCTCGGTCGAGCCCGCCCGAGCGCCGCAAGCGCTCGGCGCGTGTCGCCGAGGTCTTGCGCGAGCCCATCACGCCGATGTAGAACGCCGGGGTTCGCAGCGCTTCGATCATCGCCAGGTCGTCGATGCGCGGATCGTGGGTCAGCGCCACCACCGCCGTCGAGGCGTGGCAGCCTTCGCGGGCGAGATACGACGACGGCAGTTCGGGACGCAGCTCGACATCCGCGACGTTGAAGGTGGCGATGAGTTCATCGCGCGGATCGCACACCACCACCTCGAAGCCCAGGCTGCGCGCGAACTCGGCGCAGGCCACGGAGACCGGCGACACCCCGGCGATGACCAGGCGGCGCGTCGGCCCCATGCGAATGCACACCCGATCACCCTTGCGCTGAATACGTGGACGTTGTCTTTCCGTCGGCGACGCCTCGTCGGTCTCGAGCCCCGTCGCCCCGGTTGCCAGGCTCACCTCGCGAACCAGACGACGCTGGCCATGCAGCGCCTCCCTGAGCGCGGTCAATAGCCGCAGCGATTCCCGCGTCGCCGGCAGGCGCTCCACCAGCACCTCGAGAATACCGCCACAGGGCAATGCCAGGCGCTGCCGATCGTCTTCGGATTCGCCATAGCGAACGACCTGGACCGGGGACTGGAAGTCGCCGGCCTGAAGCCGCGCCAGGAAGTCTTCTTCCACGCAGCCACCGGACAGCGAGCCGACACAGTGGCCATCGCGGCGCGCCGCCAGCAGCGCCCCCGGTTCACGCGGCGACGAGCCGTAGGTCGCCAACACCGTGCACAGCCAGACATCCTCGCCCGCCTGGCTCCAGCGAGCCGCGCTTTCAACCACTTCATTGTCGAGAGGCTGCATGGTTCAAGTAGTCAGCTTATTGGTGAATGGCAGCTTGCGCAGGCGCGTGCCGGTGGCGTCGAAGATCGCGTTGGCCATGGCCGGCGCCAGCGGCGGCACGCCCGGCTCGCCCACCCCGGTCGGCGCCTGCGTGGAGGGCACGATATGCACCTCGACCGCCGGCATCTCGTTAATGCGCAGCACCGGATAATTATGGAAGTTGGTCTGCTGGACGACCCCCTTGTCCAGGGTGATCTCGCCGTGCAGCACGGCCGCCAGCGCGTAGCCGATGCCGCCTTCCATCTGCGCCTTGATGACGTCCGGATTGACGGCGACGCCGCAATCCACCGCGCACACCACGCGATCGACGCGATAGCTGCCGTCCTGCCTGACCGTGACCTCGGCGACCTGGGCGACGAAGGAGTTGAACGACTCATGCACGGCAACGCCCCGGCCGCGCCGCTCGCCCTCGGCGCCGGGTTCGAGCGGCTGGCTCCAGCCGGCCTTGTCCGCGACCAGGTCCAGCACACCACGATGGCGCGGATGCCCGCCCAGCAGCGCACGGCGAAACGCCACCGGATCCTGCCCGGCAGCCACCGCCGCTTCATCGATCAGGCTCTCGGTGGAGAACGCCGTGTGGGTGTGGCCTACCGAACGCCACCACTGAATCGGTACGTCGATGTCCTGCGGCGTGTGCAGCTCGACCTGTAGATTGGGCACGTCGTAGGCCAGATTCGCGGCGCCCTCGACCGAAGTCGCGTCGACCCCGTCCTTGACCATGAACGCCTCCATGGCGGTACCGGCCGCGATCGACTGACCGACCAGACGCTGATGCCAGGCGATGAGCTTGCCGTCGGCGTCCAGCGCGAGGCGCCCGCGATGGAAATTCATTGGCCGATAATAGCCGCCCCGGGTGTCGTCCTCGCGCATCCACACCAGTTTTACCGGCGCATCGATGCCGTTATCGCGTGCCGCTTTGGTGATCGAGACCGCCTCCAGCACGAAATCCGAATGCGGGTTGGCGCGCCGGCCGAAGCTGCCGCCGGCAAAGAGTTGGGCCAGACTGACCTTTTCCGGAGCGATGCCCAGCAACTCCGCGACGGCGCTCCGGTCCAGGCCTTGAAACTGCTCGCCGTGCCAGATATCGCAGCGCCCATCGCCGAGTTGAACCAGACAGTTCATCGGCTCCATGGCCGCGTGGGCGAGATAGGGGAACTCGTAATCGGCCTCGATCAGTGTCGCCGGCTCGGCCAGTGCGGCATCCACGTCGCCACGCTGGCTCGCCATCGCCCCTTGCCCATCGGCCAACTCGCGATAACGCGCCATGATCTCGTCGCTGCCCAGCGTGAACGCCTGGCTCTCGTCCCATTCCACATTCAGTACGTCACGGCCCTGGCTCGCCGCCCAGGTGTTCGTTGCCAGCACCGCCACGCCGTCGAAACGCCACGGACCACCGGCGAATCGCACGACATCGACCACGCCCGGCACCTTTCGGGCCTCGGTATCCTCGAAGCGCTTGACGGTGGCGCCGAAGCGGGGCGGGTGTGCCGCTACCGCCACCAGCATGCCGGGCAGTTTCATGTCCTGGGTGAAGATCGCGCTGCCATCAGTCTTGGCCGGGCTATCGGGGCGCGGCGTTTTCAACGTCCCGATCAGCGTGAAATCCTTGGGGTTCTTGAGCGTGACGTTACCTGGCACCGGCTGTTCGGCAGCGGCCTCGGCAAGCTGGCCAAAATCGGCTTCGCGGCCCGATCCGGCATGACGCACCAAGCTCTGTTCGACGCTAATGCTACTGGCGGGCACGCCCCACTGCGCGGCAGCCGCCGCGACCAGCATGGCACGCGCGGTCGCTCCGGCCATGCGCATCTGCTCATAGGAATTGGCGATGGCGGTGCTGCCGCCGGTGCCCTGCATGCCGAAGGCCAGGTTCTTGTAGCGCTCGGCATCGGCGGGCGCGCCTTCCACCCGTACGCGGCTCCAGTCGGCATCGAGTTCCTCGGCGACCAGAGTCGCCAGGCCGGTATAGGTGCCCTGACCCATTTCCAGATGCTTGGCGATTACCGTGACGCTGCCGTCGCTGTCGATGCGCACGAAGGCATTGGGCACGAAGTCGGCCTGCGTGGTCGCCGCCGAGGCGTTGGCGCTATCGACGAGCAACGGCGCCAGATAGACCCCCAGCGCGAGACCGGCCGTACCTTGCAGGAAACGCCGACGGCTGACGTTGATCACCGCCGTGCTTTGCTGACTTTCCTGCACGGGCGATGGCATGCGGTCGAGAATTCTCATGTCAAGGCTCCTTTGGCAAATGCGTCAGGCAAGCGTGCTGGCGGCATCGTGAATGGCGGCGCGGATACGCACGTAGGTCGCGCAGCGGCAGATGTTGCCACCCATGGCGTTGTCGATATCGTCATCGCTGGGATTGCGATTGCCATTCAGCAGCGCGGTTGCCGTCATGATCTGCCCCGACTGGCAGTAGCCGCACTGCACCACATCGAGCTTGCGCCATGCCGTCTGCACGGCCTCGCCGACCGGGTTCTCGCCGACGGCCTCGATGGTCGTCACCTGCTTGCCGACGGCGGCGGAAACCGGCGTGACGCACGAACGGGTCGGCTGCCCATCGAGATGCACGGTACAGGCGCCGCACAACGACATGCCGCAACCGTATTTGGTCCCGGTGAGGTCCGCGACATCGCGCAGCGCCCACAGCAGGGGCATCTCGTCGGGTACATCGAGTTGGTGGGATTCACCGTTGATCGTCAGAGTCGCCATGATTCTCCTCGCGTTCTTCTGATTATGTGCAACATGGCGCGTCGCGGGGGCGCCATGCTGCCGAGTGAGTCGCTGAAAGATTCGAAGCCAGCCCCTGGAGGCTGGCTGGGTCCCGAGCGGTTCGCCTTCGGGACCCAGCCAAGTATAGAAAGGAAGCTTGCGAAGCGATTAGCTCATTAATGGCGGATGATTGCCTAATCCTGCCGTTGGCTGTCACCTGCCTACCGTGGCCATCCCCTCCTCCCCATAGCGGGAGCCGGCGGCAGCACGTGGCGGAAAGATGGCAGCGAGGCGTTGCAGGTCGTCATCGCCGAGAGTCAGATTCAGGGTGGCCAGGTTTTCCTGCAGGTAGCGGCGGCGCTTGGTACCGAAGATGGGCACGATGTCCTTACCCTGGGCCAGTACCCAGGCGAGCGCCAATTGGGCGGGCAGTACGCCTTTCTCCTCGGCCAGAGCCTTTACCCGTTCCACCAGTTGCAGGTTCTTCTGGAAGTTTTCGCCCTGAAAGCGAGGGTTGTGGCGACGGAAGTCGTCGACATCGAAGTCCTCCGGGGACTGAATGGCGCCGGTGAGAAAACCCCTGCCCAGTGGACTGTAGGGCACGAATCCCACACCCAGCTCGCGGCAGGTTTGTAGCGGGCCTTCTTCGGCATCACGCGTCCATAGCGAATATTCGGTTTGCAGCGCGGTGATCGGATGAACCGCATGGGCTCGGCGCAGGGTGTCGGGCGCCGCTTCGCTCAGGCCCAGGTAACGCACCTTGCCCTCTTCGACTAACTCGGCCATGGCGCCGACGGTATCCTCGATAGGCACCGTGGGGTCGATACGATGTTGGTAGTAAAGATCAATGGTTTCCACATCGAGCCGCTTCAGGCTGCCCTCCACGGCGCGACGCACATACTCGGGGCGACCGTTGACGCCTCGGGCATACGGGTCGTCGTCGGCACGCTGAATACCGAACTTAGTTGCCAGGAACACCTGCTCGCGCTTGCCGGCGAGCGCCTTGCCCACCAATTCCTCGTTGGTATGCGGACCGTACATGTCGGCGGTATCGATCAGGGTGACACCCTTTTCCAACGCCGCGTGAATCGTGGCGATGGATTCCCGGTCGTCCCTGTGCCCGTAGAAATCGCTCATGCCCATGCAGCCCAAACCCAGGGCGGACACGCGAGGACCGCCGTTACCCAGTTGACGTGTTTGCATCCCTGTCTCCTTGTCGAATAAGGCCAAAATCAGCCCAAGGCAGTGTGCGTATTCGCAATTACTAGATAAACAGGCGTTAATGGTTAACTCTATTCAGAAAATTTAAACAATAGATACGGGAAACAACATGGATCGCTTCAAGGCCATGCACGTGTTTACTCGGGTGGTCGAGGCAGGCAGCTTCACCCGTGCCGCCGAAACCCTGGAGATGCCGCGAGCCACGGTGACGGCCGCCATCCAGCAATTGGAAGCGCATCTCGGCGTTCGACTGCTGTACCGCACGACCCGCCGAGTCTCGTTGACGCTGGATGGCGGCGCCTATTACGAGCGCTGCCTACGCCTGCTTGACGAACTGGCCGATACCGAGGCCATGTTTGCCGATCAGCATCGGCCCACCGGGCGTCTCAAGGTCAATTTGCCAGGGCCGCCGGCACGCCGGGTGATCATCCCTGCGCTAATGGCCTTCTGCGATAAATACCCGCGAATCGACCTGGAAATGGGTGTCAGCGATCACCCGGTGGATCTCATCCAGGAGGGCGTCGACTGCGCGCTACGCATCGGGCCGCTAGCCGATTCCAGCCTGATCGCTCGACGGCTGGGGCAACTCACCGAAATCAGCTGCGCCGCGCCGGCCTATCTCGAGCGCCACGGCACCCCACGAACCCCGGCGGATCTCGACCGGCATCTGAGCGTCAACTATCACTCGGGTCGCACCGGCCGGCCGCTACCCTGGGAGTACACCGAAGATGGCAAGCTACGTGAGGTCACGATGGCCGGCCGGCTTACCGTGGACAATGCCGAAGCTTATATCTCCGCCGCCCTGGCCGGCTTTGGACTGGTGCAGGTGCCGCTCTACACGGCGCACCATTACCTACAGCGCGGCGAACTGGTGGAAGTGCTGACCGAACATCGCCCCGCGCCCAGCCCAATGTCCGTGGTCTATCCGTATAACCGCCATCTATCGAGCAAGGTGAAGGTATTCGTGGAATGGCTGACCCATACCCTGCGCGATCAGCCAGGCATGGTTTGATCCCGTCGATTGATTCGCGGGCTCTCGGGCCAGCGTTACTTGGTCGCGACGATAACCGGCGTATCGCGGTAGATATCCGCAAACAGGCGCTGGAGGTTGTCCACTTTCGGCCAATCGTGAACGACGATGTAGCGATGGTTCGGATTGCGGTAAGCGAAGTTCTGGTGATAAGCCTCGGCCGGGTAGAACGCGCTCAGCGGATCCACCTGGGTAACGATCGGCTTCTCGAAGACGCCAGCCTCGCCGAGCTGGGCTATATAAGCCTCGGCCATCGCTTGCTGCCGGTCATTGGCGTAGAAGATCGCCGAGCGATACTGCGGGCCAACATCCGGCCCCTGACGGTTCAGTTGGGTCGAATCATGGGCCACCGAGAAGTACACCTGCAACAGCTTGGCGTAGGAAATCGTCTGCGGATCGTAGGTGATTTGCACGGCCTCGGCATGGCCGGTCCGCCCGGAACTGGTAGCGCGATAACTGGCGGTGCTGCTGTCGCCGCCGCTATAGCCGGAAACGACGTCGCTCACGCCGTCCAGGTGCTGGAACACGGCCTCCATGCCCCAAAAGCAACCGCCCGCCAGCACGGCAGTCTGGGTATCGGCCGTTGAAGACGCCGGTAGGTTCGTGCTCGGCGGCGGCAACTCCACGCCATCGCCGGCGGCCGAGGCGGTCGATTGCCACAAGGCGAACAGCGCGGCGCTCCACAGGGCTGCGCCCACTCCCAGCAGCGGCTTACCCCGCTTACGACCCGATGAAGGTGTCTTGAGTAATGACAACATGGCATTGACTCCTTCTGAGTGAGGACACGTCCACGTTAGTCGCGAAGGCCGACGGCATTCATCACGATTCGGTCACGATGTTAATCGCGAATCATTTTTCCCAAGGCGGATGATCGCCCAACCGCCCGGCGAGAAAGTCGCTGAAGGCGCGCACACGCGGTGGTATCAGTCGGCGCTGCGGCATCACGGCATGGATATACGTCATCGGTATCGGATAATCCGGTAGCAGCACCTTCAAATCGCCACGGCCTATCTGCTCGTGAACGTGCCACAGCGAGTGCAGCGACAGGCCCAGCCCGGCCACCGCCGCATCGCGAATCAATTCGCCCTGGGTACTTTCGAAGCGACCTCCCACACGCTGGGTGATTTCATTGCCCTTGCCATCGGTAAAGCGCCAGACATTCTGGGGGCCACCACTGCCGACCAGTAACAGACACTCGTGCACAGCAAGATCCGCTGGCGTGAGTGGCGTACCGTGCCGACGCAGGTACGCCGGCGCGGCGCATACCACGCGCCGGTTGCTGGTCAGCCGGCGTGCCACCAGGGCAGAGTCGCGCAGCTCGCCAACGCGGATGCCGAGGTCGAAGCCCGCACCGACCAGGTCCAGCAATTCGTCATTGAGATTCATGCTGAGCCTGACATCGGGGTAAGCCGCCATGAACTCGGGCAGCAGCGGCGAAATGTACTGGTTGCCGAACGACGATGGCATGGTCACGCGCAGCGTGCCGCTGACGGTGCCCGCGCCCCGGCGCAGCCCCGAAACCAACGCATCCAGGTCCTCGACCAGCGCGCGCCCCTGCTCGGCCAGTTCCAGCCCCTCGGGCGTCGGGTGCAGGCTGCGCGTGGTCCGGTGCAGCAGGCGCACGTGCATCTCTCCTTCCAGCCGTTTCAGGCGCTGGCTGGCGACAGCCACGGAAATATCCAGGCGGCGCGCGGCGGCGCTGATCGAACCCGTGTCGAGCACGCGCAGAAACAGCTTGATGTCGTCGAGGCGATCCATGATATTCAATGATTAATTGAAAGTGATTAGTCATTTTGGTGGTTTTTGAATAAATGGCAAGCACCTACGCTGGTCGCCATTCCCAACCACCGGAGCCACCCATGTATCTTCCCCGCACTCGCTCCAAAACCCCGCCCGCGTTGTATGCGCTGGCCATCGGCGCCTTCGGCATCGGCACCACCGAATTCATGCCCATGGGCCTGCTGCAGCAGATTGCCGGCGACTTGCACGTGGGCATCGCCACCGCTGGCCTGTTGATCTCCGGCTATGCGCTGGGCGTGTTCGTGGGCGCCCCGTTGATCACGCTGGCCACACGCCGCTTGCCGCGCAAGGCGGTTCTGCTGGCACTGATGGGTATCTTCACACTGGGCAACCTGGCCAGTGCGCTGGCAACCGATTACACGACGCTGATGGCCGCGCGCATCATCACATCGTTGGCACACGGCACCTTCTTCGGCGTCGGCTCGGTGGTCGCTACGTCGCTGGTGGCCAAAGATCGCCAGGCTTCAGCCATCTCGACCATGTTCAACGGCCTGGCCGTGGCCACGCTGCTGGGCGTGCCGGCCGGTGCCTGGCTGGGTCTGCAGTTCGGCTGGCAGGCGTCGTTCTGGGCGGTGACTGCGGTCGGCATCCTGGCCATGGTAGCGCTGGCGTTGCTGGTGCCGGCCACGCAAAACGAGACCGCTCCGGTGGCATTGAGCACGGAACTGCGCACCATCGCCAGCAGGCCGGTACTGCTGGGCCTGGCAACCACCGTGTTCGGCTTCGGCGGCGTATTCGTGATCTATACCTACATCGCGCCCCTTCTGACCCAGATTACCGGTTTCGCCGACGCGGCGGTGTCACCGATCCTGCTGGTTTTCGGTGTAGGCATGATCATCGGCAACCCCTTGGGCGGACGCCTTGCCGATCGTCGCCTGACCTCCGCGTTGCTCGGTACGCTGGTCGCACTGGCTGTCGTCCTGGGCGTGTTCGGGCTGGTACTGCATAACCGCATTCTGACGGTGCTCCTCACCGGGCTGCTCGGCGCGGGCATGTTCGCCACCGTGGCACCGCTGCAACTGTGGGTCATGCAAAAGGCCGTCGGCGCGCCGAGCCTGGCATCCAGCCTCAATATCGGCGCATTCAACTTGGCCAATGCTCTGGGTGCATGGCTGGGTAGCCATGTGATCGCACGCGGCTTTGGCTTCTCCGCCCTGCCGTGGGCGGCCATGCTGGTAACCGCGATAGGGTTCGTGCTGGCGGCGTATGCACTGAGCGAGAAGCCTCGCGTGCGTACCGCGACCTGTCCGCAAGCCTGATTCGAACCGTAAACCCGATTTCCCAACCTTTAGGAGCATGACCATGGAATATCGCTTTCTCGGCACCTCCGGTATCAAGGTACCCGCTCTCGGCTTCGGTGCCGGCACGTTCGGCGGCAAGGGGCCACTGTTCAGTGCCTGGGGCAACACCGATGTCGACGAGGCCCGGCGCCTGATCGATATCTGCCTGGAGGCCGGGGTCAACCTGTTCGATAGCGCCGATGTTTACTCCGACGGCGCCTCGGAGTCGATTCTCGGCACGGCGATCAAGGGCCGGCGCGACGAGGTGATTCTCTCGACCAAGCTGACGCTACGCGCCGGCGAAGGAATCAACGACATCGGCGCCTCGCGCCATCATTTGATGCGCGCCACCGACCGCGCGCTCCAGCGCCTGGGCACCGATTACATCGACCTGCTGCAACTTCACCATTTCGACGCCATGACGCCGGTGGAAAGCGTGATGTCGACCCTCGACGACCTGGTGCGCGCCGGCAAGGTGCGATATATCGGCGCATCGAACTTCTCAGGCTGGCAACTGATGAAGTCGCAGGCCGTGGCCGAGCGGTATGGGTACTCGCGCCTCGTCGCCAACCAGACTTACTACTCGCTGGTCGGCCGCGACTACGAGTGGGAACTGATGCCGCTGGGCCAGGATCAGGGGATCGGCGCGATCGTCTGGAGTCCGCTGGGTTGGGGCCGCCTGACCGGCAAGATCCGTCGCGGCCAGCCACTGCCCGAGGGCAGTCGCCTGCACGACACCGCCGGTTTCGCGCCACCGGTGGACGAGGAACGCCTGTATCGCATCGTCGACACCCTCGAAGCCATCGCCGAAGAGGTGGGCAAGACGATTCCCCAGGTCGCGCTCAACTGGCTGCTGCGCCGCCCGACCGTGTCGAGCGTGCTGATCGGCGCGCGTAACGAGCAGCAACTGCGACAGAACCTCGGCGCGGTCGGCTGGCAACTCAGCGCCGGACAGGTGGCGCGGTTGGATGCCGCCAGCGCCGTGACGCCACCCTACCCGTATTATCCCTACTGGAACGGGCAGTTCGCCGAGCGCAACCCACCAGCGGTATGAATTCAGCGCGCTCGCCGCATGCCCTCGGCCAACTCACGCGTCAGGCCATGTACCGCCGCAATGGCGTCATGCGGCGTCGCAGCGCGTTCGACGCACTCTACCAGCGCCGAGCCGACCACCACGGCATCGCTGAAGCGGCCAAGCGTCGCCGCCTGCTCGGTATTGCGGATGCCGAAGCCGACCGCAATCGGCAGGTGGGTGTGCTCGCGCAGTTGACCTACCGTTCGTTCGACATGTTGTGACGTCGGCGCGCGGCCACCGGTAACACCGGTCACCGAGACGCAATAGACAAAGCCCGAGGCATTGCCGAGCACCCTGGGCAGCCGTTTGGCGTCGGTTGTCGGCGTAGCGAGGCGGATGAAATCGATGCCGTGTTGTGCCGCTGGCAGGCACAGCTCGTCGTCATGTTCGGGGGGCAGGTCGACCACGATCAGACCATCGACGCCGGCGCGGACGGCATCATCGAGAAAGCGCTCGACGTCGTAACGATAGATCGGGTTGTAGTAGCCCATCAGCACGAGTGGCGTTTGCGTATCCTCTCGACGGAAGGCGCGCACCAACTCGAGCGTCTGCGCCTGAGTCTGCCCGCTTTGCAGGGCGCGCAGCGCCGCCTTCTGGATCGCCGGGCCGTCGGCCATCGGGTCGCTGAATGGCATGCCGAGTTCGATCACGTCGGCACCCGCCGCCGGCAGCCCCTTGAGGATGTCGAGAGAGGTTTCGAAGCCAGGGTCGCCGGCAGTGATGTAGGTCACCAGTGCCGGGCGATTTTCCGCCTTGAGTGCGGCGAAGCGCTTATCGAGGCGAGAGGCGTCGTTCATGGAGGACTCCTTGGCAGGACTCATTGGAATTTCTCACCGAGATAGTGGGCGACGCTCAGCATATCCTTGTCGCCGCGCCCGCTCAGGTTGACCACCATCAGGTGATCGCGGGGCAGCGTCGGCGCCAGTTTGACGGCCTGGGCCAGGGCGTGGGCCGATTCGAGCGCCGGAATGATGCCTTCCTGGCGGCAGCACAACTGGAACGCATCGAGCGCCTCGTCGTCGGTGATCGAGACATAATCGACACGCCTCTGCTCATGCAGCCAGGCGTGCTCGGGGCCGATACCGGGGTAATCGAGCCCGGCCGAGATCGAGTGGGCGTCGATGATCTGGCCGTCCTCGTCCTGAAGCAGATAGGTGCGATTGCCGTGCAGTACACCCGGCGTACCGCCATTGAGGCTCGCCGCGTGCTGGCCGGTATCGACGCCCTTGCCGCCCGCCTCGACGCCAACCATGGCGACTGTCTCGTCGCCCAGGAAGGGATGAAACAGTCCCATCGCATTCGAGCCGCCGCCGATGCAGGCGACCAGCGAATCGGGCAGTCGCCCTTCCTGCGCCAGCATCTGCTCGCGGGTCTCTCGTCCTATCACCGCCTGAAAGTCGCGCACCATCGCCGGGTAGGGATGCGGTCCGGCGACCGTGCCGATGATATAGAAGGTATCGGCGACATTGGTCACCCAGTCGCGCAGCGCCTCGTTCATCGCGTCCTTGAGTGTGCCGGTGCCCGCCGTGACCGGAATCACTTCGGCGCCGAGCAGCTTCATGCGGAACACGTTGGGCTGCTGGCGTTCGATGTCGGTCGAGCCCATGTAGATCACGCACGACATGCCGAAGCGCGCCGCCACGGTGGCGGCGGCCACGCCATGCATGCCGGCGCCGGTCTCGGCGATGATGCGCGTCTTGCCCATGCGCCTGGCGAGCAGGATCTGACCGATGCAATTGTTGATCTTGTGCGCGCCGGTATGATTCAGCTCCTCGCGCTTGAGGTAGAGCTTCGCTCCACCGAGATGCGCGCTCAGCCGTTCGGCGAAATACAGTGGACTGGGCCGACCAACGTAGTCGCGCTGGAAGTAGGCGAGCCGGCGTTGGAATTCAGCATCTCCCCGGGCGGCGTCGTACTCGGCCTGGAGATCGAGAATCAGCGGCATCAACGTCTCGGCGACGAAGCGACCACCGAAGCGGCCGAAGAAGCCATTGGCGTCAGGCTGCATCGAATGTTGGGGCATGAGCTACCTCGAAAGGCCATGAGCGAGAAGGATGTCCACGAGGTTAGTGCAGGCGGGAACGGCGAAAAATCGATAAGATTGCAGCCATATGTGAGCTGGAGTAACAGATCGATGATTAACACCATGCCGCCTCTCAGCGCGCTTCGCGCCTTCGAGGCCACTGCGCGGCTGGGCAGCGTCACCGCCGCAGCACGTGAGCTCAACGTCACCCACGGCGCGGTCAGCCGTCAGCTTCGCAGCCTCGACGAGCATTTCGGCGTAGCGCTGTTCGCGAAGGCCGGTCGCGGCCTTGAACTCACCGATCAAGGCGAACGGCTACAGCGTGGCGTCGGCGAGGCATTCGCCCGCTTGCGCGACAGTTGCTCACGGCTCAAGCGTGACGTCGAGGATGCACCGTTCACGTTGGCCTGTCCGGGCAGCCTCCTGGCACGCTGGTTCATTCCCCGCCTTGACCGCCTCCACCATGAGTTGCCCGAACTCAAGCTGCATGTCTTTTCCAGCGAAAGCGAACTCGACCCCAGAAGCGACGACGTTAGCGCGACGCTGACGTTTTCCGCACCGCCGTGGCCGGCCGACATGCGGGTGATCGAGCTTGCAAGCGAGCACATCTGCGCAGTGGCGAGCCCCCAGCTCGCCGCGCGACTCGACCCTGAGCAACCGGCAACGCTGTTTGCCGCCAAGCTGCTGTATACCGCCTCGCGTCCTCAGGCCTGGCCGCAATGGGCAAGTGCGCATGCACTCGATTCGGCGCGCCTCGATCAAGCCCTGGACGAAGGCCAGGGCTTCGATCACCTCTATTACCTGATGGAAGCGGCAGTGGCGGGATTGGGGGTGGCGATCGCGCCCCGGCTGTTGGTAGCCGATGACCTGCGTAGCGGGCGACTCGTTGCACCCTGGGGATTTATCGAGACACCCGCCCGGCTATGCCTGTGGCTACCGCGCCATGCCGACCATAGGCGCAGCGTTCGACTCGCCGAATGGCTCAAGCGTGAATTGGACGACACGCCATTGCCGCGGTGACCGGCGCCTGGCTATTCGCCGCCCCCGGCGATATCCGCCGGTAGATCGTGATCGAGGCCGGTCAGGGTCGCGATCATACGCGCCCTGACGAACGGCAGCCTGATGGACCATGGCAGGACGAAGGTTCGCACGAAGCGGAAGAATCTCGATTCGCCCGAGGCCATCCGCGAGACGAGCTCTACCCGTCGCACCACCTGGCGATCGACCGCTCGGCGCAGGCCATCGTACTCCTGCAATCGGCCGCTTTTGACAAGTTGCGCGAATACCCAGGCGTCTTCCAGGCCGAGGTTCATCCCCCGCGCGCCAACCGGAGAGTGGATGTGGGCCGCGTCACCCGCGAAATGGATGGCGCCGTCCGTCAGGGTCGTATTGATACGATGCGACACGCGAAAGCTCGATTCCCACACGGGTGGGCCGTCCTGCTCGGCCTGGATCATGCGCTTCAACGGCTCGGGGCGGTTGCCCAGCACCCGCCACAGTGGGCTCTTCGCCTGATCACTCGCAGCATCGTCGACCACGCGAACCATGAACTGAAACTCGCCGCCGTCCGAGAAGAAAACGTGCGCGCGGTCGTCGTCAGGTGCCGCGCGCAGCGGCGCGTCGGCCAGGTGCCACTCGCGTGCGAACGAGGTGCCTGGAAAATCGATGCCTAATTGTTGTCGGGCCATGCTACGGGCGCCTTCCGCGCTCAGTAGCCAGGGGCATCGGACGATGTCACGCGCTCCACCGTTCGTCGCCTCGACAACCACCTCGACCCCATCGCGGACATTGCGACACTCGACCATCCGCATGCCGCGCTCGATGACGCCACCCGCCGCCTCCAGCGCCTCGCTGAGCAGCCGTTCCATGCTCGCCTGCGACAGCGCAATCAGAAACGGGTACTTCGGGTGGATTCCCGCGAACGACAGCGCCGCGATCACGCGCCCCTTGCGATGAAAATGAGCACCGTGAATGGGCTTTCCCAGCGCCAGAATTCGCTGGGCCACACCCGACGACTCGAGGAGTTCCAGCGTGCGCGGATTGACCGCTAGGGCCCTGGAGTGCGGTGATGGCGTATCGCGCATCTCGATGACACGCGGGGCTCGCCCCTGCATGGCCAGAAACAGCGCCGCCCCGAGCCCCACCGGGCCTGCGCCGACAATCAGAGGTCGATCGGCAGAATTCATGGCACCGCTCTATTCACCTGATGTTTTAGAGAATCTTATACCGCACTTCTGCCTCATGACCTGCATGTCGCATGAGCCCAATTTTCGACATACTGAACCATTGAGCCTACATGCTCAGGATCGTTTGCGAGCTCGGCCAGTTCCGAAAGTCGGTGCTGGCCGGTGAGAATGTCAATACGCCGACGATCGATGCAACGTCCGGTCAGCGCCTCGTATTCCGTCACGATCCGCTCCGTCAGATCGTGCGAGATGAAGTTCGAATAGATGAATTCCTGATGCAGCGGACCGAAGCCAGAATCCCCAAAGTCATATATACCAGTCAGTTGTTCCTGCGCATGATCGAACGCCATGTTCCAGCCATGGCCGTCAAAGAAACCGAAAGTCGTCCCGTAAGGATCATCCGGCAAATTCTCGAACGCCTCTACAATCGCCTCAGCATAGCTACGCAACGCAGGAGTCAAGGCTGGCAGGGCGATTGCCCGAATCGCATCCGGTGTTTGCCATGCCTCGATCGCTTCAGCGCCAGCATTCGCCATGCTTTGAGCGTCGAGTTCATGGAGCTGCGCATAGAAGCGCGCCAGTTCGGCCGCCATGCGCTGCCGGGTAGCTTCCGACAGGCCTTCATATTCGACCCTTAGCAGATGGTCGCCTTTTAGTTTTCGGTGATACGAAAAGGTCGGCGGGCCTTCATGAATCTCGATATTGGGGACTGTCATTGACACGACTGGACGAATGACTTCAAGAAGCCTGGCTTCTTTCAAAAGCGCCCTTTTAGCGACTTGATGTTTAGGAAACTTGAAGATCAGGCGATCATCGACATCTACGGCTGTCGAGTGCCAACCCATCGTCAGTGGCTTGAACTGCGCCCCTTTGAGCTGAGGGAACACGCTCAGAATGGTCTCTTTATAAGTATTGATGTCAGTCATTGTCTTTTCACGTCCATGTCGTCGGCGAATTTTCCATGACGTTACTGACGGTGGCAATGCCCACATATTCTGACATTCTTGAAAATCAAGATCAGTTATTCAGGCCCCGACATTTACCGCAAAAAAGACCCGCCTGGCGGCGGGTCAACAACAGCGCTGGGCTGTCGAGAGAGACGATGAACCTACTAATAAGTAGGTCTTAATGATGAAAGCGTTCGGCGGCTTCACGCGCCAGTGCGCGAATGCCATGCCAGTCCTCGGCGTCGATCAGCTTCTTGGGGGTTACCCAGGAGCCACCAACGCACATCACGTTGGGCAGCTTGAGATAGTCCTCGGCGTTATCCGGGGTGATACCGCCGGTGGGGCAGAAGCGCGCCTCGGGAATCGGCGCGCCGAAGGCCTTGATCGCCGCCGCGCCGCCGCTGGACTCGGCGGGAAAGAACTTGAAGCGACGATAGCCGTACTGCCAGCCGGTCATCAGCTCGGAAACAGTCGCCACCCCCGGCAGCATCGGCACCGGGCTGCCGATGCCGTGAAGATACAGCGCCTCGGTGGCGCCCGGCGTGACCACGAAATCGACACCGGCCTGCTCGGCCAGACGATACTGGGCGGGCGTCAGCACGGTGCCGGCGCCGATACTTGCGCCGGGCAGCGCATCACGCATGCGCCGAATGGCGTCCAGCGCGCAGTCGGTACGCAGGGTGATCTCGAGTACCGGCAGGCCGCCTTCGACCAGCGCGCGCCCCAGCGGCACGGCGTCTTCGAGGCGTTCGATGGTCAACACCGGAATAACCTCGGCCTTGAGGCAGATACTGTCGAGCTCGGTGGTGCGGGTAGAGGGCAGTTGCTTGTCGATGGTCATATCATCGGCTCCAGAAAACGCGTATCGAAGAGGAATACCAGACACTCAGGGCGCCCAGTAGATGGCCAGCGGACAGGCCAGAAAAGCGCGAATGGGTAGCTCGCGAGCGTCGTCGCCGGCCATCGCATGCGCCAGCACGGCGCGCTTGTCGTCACCGGCGATATGCAGCACATGGCGACGCGCCTGATGCAACCGGCTCGCGCTCAGGGTAATGCGTGGCTGCGCGACACTCGGCGCACGCACCGCCACCGTCGCCTCGTCGGTGGTCAGCGCCAGGCTCAGCTCGCCGCTGTCGGGGAACAACGAGGCGGTATGGCCGTCGCCGCCCATGCCCAGAATCACCACGCTGGCCGGCCAGGACAATCGCATCACGCGCTCGGCGACCGACGCCGCGCCCTGTTCGGGCGTGCCATCGCCGGTGGTCAACGGGTGAAAAGTGGCCGCGGCGGCCGGGCCCTGCAATAGATGCTCGCGCACCAGTCGGGCATTGCTGTCCTTGTCGCTCTCGGCGACCCAACGCTCGTCGGCGAGGGTCACGTCGATACGCTCCCAGGGCAGTTCAAAGGCCGCGAGGCGATCGAAGAACGCCAGCGGTGTCGAGCCACCGGAAACCACCAGCAGCGCACGTGGCTGGTGCTCCAGATCGGCGCTCAACGCGCCGGCGACCGACTCGGCCAATTGCCCTGCCAGTTGCTCGCGCGGTGACAGCGGTTCGCGGTTAGTGGAATCTCGGCTCATCGCTCAATAGTCCTCGTACCAGGAGCGCCCGTCCTGGGTAATCATGGCAATTGATGCCACCGGCCCCCAGGAGCCGGCAGGATAACGCCGCGGCGGCATATCGCGCTCGGCCCAGCCGGCGATCAACTGGTCGGCCCAGCGCCAGGCGTATTCGACCTCGTCGCGACGCACGAACAGGTACTGCTGGCCCTTCATCACCTCCAGCAGCAAGCGCTCGTAGGCATCGGGAATCCGCGATTTGGGAAAGGCGTTGTTGAAGTCCAGATGCAGTGGCCCCGGACGCAGGCGCATGCCCTTGTCGAGCCCACCGTCCTTGGTCAGCACCTGCAGGGCGATGCCCTCCTCCGGCTGCAGGCGGATGATCAGCTTGTTCGAGGCCAGGCTGCGCTGGTCGGGGTCGAAGATGTAATGCGGTTGCTGGCGAAAGTGAATGACGATCTGCGACAGCTTCTCCGGCATGCGCTTGCCGGTACGCAGGTAGAACGGCACGCCCGCCCAGCGCCAGTTCGCCACCTCGGTCTTCATGGCGACGAAGGTTTCGGTGCGGCTGTCGGTATTGGCGCCCTCTTCGTCCAGATATCCCGGCACGCTGGCGCCGTTGATCGAGCCGGCGATGTATTGGCCGCGCACTACGTCGCGGCCAATGGTTTCCTGGCTGAACGGCTTGAGCGCCTTGAGCACCTTGACCTTCTCGTCGCGGATGGCATCGGCATCGAGATTCGACGGCGGGTCCATGGCAATTAGGCACAGCAGTTGCAGCAGGTGATTCTGGACCATGTCGCGCAACTGGCCAGCCTTGTCGAAATAGCCCCAGCGTCCTTCGATGCCGACCTGCTCGGCGACGGTGATCTCGACGTGGGATATCTGGTTCTGGTTCCACTGGTTGCCGAACAGCGGATTGGCGAAACGCAGCGCAATCAGGTTCTGGACGGTCTCCTTGCCCAGGTAGTGATCGATGCGATATATCCGCGATTCGGGGAATACCGAGCCGATGGCGTCGTTGATCTCCTTCGACGACTCGAGGTCGTAACCGATCGGCTTTTCCACCACCACGCGGGTTTCATCGTCGAGGCTGCCGCTGGCATCGAGATTACGGCAGATATCACCATAGATGCTGGCGGGCACCGCCAGATAGACCGTCATCGGCCGCTCGTCAGGCGCCGCTTCGCGCCAGTCGCGGATGGCTTCATAGCCCTCGACGGTGGCGAAATCGAGCTTGAGATAATCGAGACGACCGATGAACCGTTCCAGGCAATCGCTATCCAGCACCGCGGCCTTGACGCGCTTTTTCAGCGCCTCGCGGACGCGTTTGCGGAAATCTTCACCCTCGATATCCTGACGCGCCAACCCCAGCACGCGCGCGCCATCCGCAAGCAGGCCATCGCGGTCGAGGTGATAAAGCGCCGGGTACAGCTTGCGCAGCGCCAGGTCGCCCAGGGCGCCGAACAGCGCCAGATCGACATCGGGCGTGGTGTCATGGATCATGCCTCGGACCCCTTCAATCTGGTTAACTTACCAATAAAATACGTTATTACTGCCTAAAACTGCAATTAAATTGAGTAATTTTACCACTAAAATAGCATTCGTTTTCCGCACGACTTGGCGCTTGCGAGCAGCGCGGCTAGGATGCGGCTAACAATGTAGTTAAATCACTACATCTACGATAGTTTAGTTACGGAGATTCACCCCCTCATGGCCAGCCACGACCTCATCGACCGGATCCGCGCGCGCCTGGACGAGCTCAACCGCTCGGAGCGCAAGGTGGCCGACGTCATCCTGCAGGACCCGGCTACCGCGACTGGCCTGAGCATCGCCACCCTGGCCCAGCGCGCCTCGGTCAGCGAGCCGACCGTCAATCGCTTCTGCCGTAACTTCAACGCCAAGGGTTACCCCGACTTCAAGATCAAGCTAGCGCAGAGCCTGGCCGGAGGCACGCCCTATGTCAGCCGTAGCGTCGAGAGCGACGACGATGCCGCACGCTACGGCGACAAGATCTTCGGCGCGACCATCGCCGCGCTCGACGATGCCCGCCGTGCGCTCGACACCAAGCGCGTCGAGCGCGCCGTGGACTACCTGATCCAGGCCAAGCAGATCAGCTTCTTTGGGCTCGGCGCCTCGGGGCCGGTCGCCCAGGACGCCCAGCACAAGTTCTTCCGCTTCAACCTGCCGGTGATGGCCTACGAGGACGTGCTGATGCAGCGCATGGTCGCCGCTGCCAGTCATACCGGCGACGTGATCGTGATCATTTCCTACACCGGGCGCACCCGCGAACTGGTCGAGATCGCCCGCGTCGCCCGCGACAACGATGCCGTGGTGCTCGGCATTACCGCACCGGGTTCGCCGCTGGCCCGGGAATGCACCGAAACCCTGGAAGTCATCACCCCGGAAGACACCGACGTTTATATGCCGATGACCTCGCGGATGATTCACCTGGCGCTGATCGACGTGCTGGCGACCGGCGTGACCCTGCGCCGCGGCGAAGACTTCCTGGTTCACCTGAAGAAGATCAAGGAAAGCCTGCAAGCGACGCGCTTTCCCGTCGGTGGTGGCGATTGAGGCATCCGGCTTGCCCGAAGGCGAACGAAGCACAACAATAGCGCCTCTCGTTCAATGCAGGAGTTGCCATGCGCTGGCTCGCCGTTACCGCCCTCGCCTTGTCGCTGTTCGCTCAAACCGCCAGTGCCCAGACCTTTCGTTTCACCGCGATCCCCGATGAGGACCAGTCACGCCTGGTCGAGCGCTTCCAGAAGGTCGCCGACTATCTGGAGCGCAAGCTCGAGGTCGATGTCGAGTACGTGCCGGTAAAATCCTACAGCGCCGCGGTCAGCGCGTTTCGCAACGACCAGGTGCAACTGGCCTGGTTCGGCGGGCTGTCCGGTGTGCAGGCGCGCCGCCTGGTGCTCGGCTCGCAGGCGTTAGCTCAAGGCGTCGAGGACGCCGCTTTCCATAGCTACTTTATCGCCCACCAATCGACCGGCTTGGAAAGCGCCGAGCGCCTGCCCAAGGCCATCGAAGGCTTGTCGTTCACCTTCGGCGCCAAGACTTCGACCTCAGGCCGGCTGATGCCCGAGCATTTTCTTCAGGAACGGTTTGGAAAGTCGCCGCAGGAGCTGTTCTCGCGGGTCGGTTTCTCCGGCGATCATTCGCGCACCATCGCCTTGGTCGAGGCCGGTACCTACGATATCGGCGCGGTGAATTTCAGCGTGTGGAATGCCGCGGTCGAGGACGGGCGCGTCGACACCGACAAGGTGCAGGTAATCTGGAAATCGCCGGCTTATACCGATTACCAGTGGACCATTCGCGGCGACGCCGATGAGCGCTTCGGCGACGGCTTCACCGTCAAGGTGCGCCAGGCGCTGCTCGACATGCACAACCCCGAACTGCTGGCGAGCTTCCCGCGTTCGGGGTTCATCCCCGCCGACAACGACGACTACGCACCCATCGAGACGGTCGCCGAATCGCTGGGGCTGCTGCGCTAACGTGATGTCGCAAGCCACGTTGCTCGATCTGCGCGACGCCAACCTCGGTTACGGCGACAGCGTCGTCGTGTCGCGGCTTTCGTTGACGCTCAGGGCTGGCGAGCGGATCGCCTTGCTCGGCGCCAGCGGCGCGGGCAAGTCCACCCTGCTCGCCGAGTTGCGTCAGCGGCTCGCCGAGCGGGCCGCCTGGTGTCCGCAGAGCCATGGCCTGGTGCCGCAACTGGCGGTCTACCATAACGTCTACATGGGGCGTCTCGAACGCCACTCGGCGCTGGCCAACCTGTGCAATCTGCTGCGCCCCAACCGCCGCGCCTGGGCCGAGATCTCCGAGCTGTGTCGCGAGTTGGGCCTGGACGGTCTGCTCAAGCGGCCGGTTGGCCAGCTCTCCGGCGGCCAGCGTCAGCGCGTCGCCATCGCCCGCGCACTTTATCAGCAACGCGAGCTGTTCCTGGGCGATGAGCCGGTGGCCAGTGTCGACCCGCATCAGGCCCTGCGCTTGCTGGCACTGATCGACAAGCGCCACGCCACCAGCGTGATCGCCCTGCACCAACGCGAGCTGGCACTGACGCATTTCAACCGTGTGTGGGGCCTGCGCGACGGGCGTCTGGCGATCGACGCACCGGCAGACGAGCTGACCCTGGCCGATCTCGACCGGCTCTACCCCGACGCGCATGACGCCAACGATGCCGAGGGCTGAAGCCATCTCGGCAGCACCCGGCGGGCTGCGCGGCGATTCACCGGGGCTGCGCCTGGCGCGGCGCTCGTTGACGCTGATCGCGGCTTGCGTGGTGTTGCTGCCACTGGCCGACATGGCGGTCATCACCCGCGACCCGTGGAGCGAGCTGGGCCGCATGCTCTCCGGCATGGCCTGGCCGCACTGGTGGTCGCTACCCTCGCCGATCGGCGCCATTGCGCTGACCGTCGCCGTCGCCCTGTGGGGCACCTTGCTTGGCATACTGCTGGGCTTTCCACTGGCGCTGGTGTTCTCACGCTCGCGCCTCGTTCGCGCCGGCTGCGCCTTCGTGCGCGCCATTCACGAATTGTTCTGGGCGCTGCTGTTTTTGCAGGTATTCGGCCTGACGGCCGTCACCGCGCTGGCGGCACTGGCGATTCCCTACGCCGGGATTTTCGCCAAGGTCTACGCCGAGATTCTCGAGCAGACGCCACCGGCACCACGCGACGCCCTGCCGCCGGGCGTCGGGCGTGTATCGCGTTTCGTCTATGCCGAGCTGCCGCTGGTCTGGGAGCGGCTCGCCGCCTACACCCGCTATCGCTTCGAATGCGCGATGCGCGCCAGCGTGCTACTGGGT
The DNA here is from genome assembly GCF_900102945.1 of Modicisalibacter muralis. Taxonomy (GTDB): domain Bacteria; phylum Pseudomonadota; class Gammaproteobacteria; order Pseudomonadales; family Halomonadaceae; genus Modicisalibacter; species Modicisalibacter muralis. The sequence goes on from NZ_FNGI01000002.1 coordinate 50,869, forward strand.
TTCGTTGGCCTGCCGACGCTGGGTTTCCATCTGGAAAGCGCCTTTCGTGAAGGGCGCTATCACGAAGCCGGTGCGCTGCTGTGGTTGTTCTATCTGCTGATCGCCTCGCTGGGCGTATGGGGCCACCGCCGCCTGCTGCCGCTGCTGGTGGTCGGCAGCGCCTTTCTGCTTGGCCCCTGGCCGCGTATCGATGGTGATCTGCTGTGGCGCTTTGTCAGTCGGGATCTGTGGCCGGCACCCCTGCGTGAAGGCGATTGGGCGGGCCTGCTCGCCTGGCTCGGCGAGATTCCCGAGCTGCTGCCGGCGATCGGCAACACCCTGCTGCTCGGGCTGATGGGCACGGTCGGCGCGCTGCTCGTGGCGTTGGCGCTGTGGCCGCTGGCCAGCCGGCATTTCGGCAATCGCGCCACGCGCCTCGGCGGGCGCGGCCTGTTGATCGCCTTGCGCTCGACACCCGAGCTGATGCTGGCGTTCATCTTCCTGCTACTGCTTGGCCCCTCGATGCTACCGGCCTGGCTGGCCTTGGCGCTGCACAACGGCGCGTTGATCGCCTTTCTCGCCGCGCGCCACGCCGATGCCCTGCAACCCGGCATGCCCGGGCTGAACGCCAGCGGCCGCTACGCCTACGAATTGCTGCCACGTATCTACCCCGGCCTGCTCGCGCTGCTGTTCTACCGCGCCGAAGTGATCATCCGCGAAACCGCGATACTCGGCATGCTCGGCATCGCCACCCTGGGTTTTCATATCGACTCGAGCTTCGCCTATTTGATGTTCGATCAGGCGTTCTTTCTGCTGCTGGTCACCGCCGCGCTGAATCTCGGCGTCGATGCCCTGTCGCGGCGCTTCAGGCCGCGCGACGTGGTGCTCGACGACCCTTGTAGTCGTTAAGATGACAGCTTTCAAGAGTATGGCCTGACAAGAGCGACTCGCGTAGGGTATGAACGCAGTCGGTGGAATATGGATAGCTCGATGACAATGGCTTCGATCAGCCTGCAAGACTGGCGTGCCTGGCAGCCCGGCAGGGTCTCGCATGATGACCCGCGCCTGTCGGTGGCCGAGCACCCCAAGGGGGCATCGGTGCCCGCCATGTTGCGCCGCAGACTCAACGATATGGGCCGCGCGGTCTGCGACATGCTCGCCGAACTCGACCCCCGCGCCGAGTGCGTGCTGTTGCATGCCTCGCGCCATGGCGATGGCGAGCGCACCCTGGAAATGCTTTATGCCCTGGCCGAGGACACACCGTTGTCACCCGCGCGTTTCAGCCTGTCGGTACACAACGCGATGCTCGGCGTACATTCCATCGCCAGCGGCAATCGCCGCTCGTTGCAGGCCATTGCCGCAAGTGGCTGTGAATGGGCAGCGCTGCTGAGCGAGGCACGTGGCTATCTGATCGATGGCGAAACGCAGGTGATTGCTGTGTTCAGCGACGCCCCCGTGCCGGCACGCTTCACCGAGCACATCGCGATACCCGCCGAAATATCCGCGGTCGCCTTGCGGCTGTCCTGCCACGCCGGCAAAACCATCGAATCCCAGCCGGCGAGCCAGCCCCAACTCGCGCAAGCCCATGCACCTCAGCCGAGCGATGTCATCGACTGGCTGCTGGGTGAAGCGCCGCTGGTTTGTCCGACACGCGGTCTTGCCTGGTCGCTGACAAGCTAATGCCGGGGACACTCGATAGATTCATGTGGCTAGGTATTGGCTGCGATCGCTGGTGGCGGCGTGGTGCCACGGGTGCCTGCTTCGTGATTTTCGCGATCTGTGCGCTGACGGTCGGTTTGGTTGCAGCCCCACTGGTACGCCTCGGCAGTGTGACGCGCCAGCGCGCGCAGCAACGCGTGCGCCGAGTCATTGGCCTGGCCTGCCGCGGCTTCATCGGCCTGATGCGTGGCCTGGGTCTGATCGACTACCGAATCCTCCATACCCAGCGCTTGAACCAACCGGGGCGGCTGTTGCTCGCCAATCATCCGTCATTGATCGACGCGCTCTTCCTGCTTGCGTTCACGCCCAACGCCGGCTGCATCGTCAAGGGACGCCTGGCCAGCCATCCGGTAACCCGTAGCGTGATTCGCGCCGCCGGTTTCATCGCCAATCGCGAACCGCGCGGCGTGATTGCGGCGGCGCGCGAAGCACTGGACAATGGGCAAACGCTGATCGTGTTTCCCGAGGGCACCCGCACCACGCCCGGCGAGCCGATTCGTCTGCGTCGAGGTGGCGCGGTCATCGCCCTGGCAAGCGGTGCCTGGATCACCCCGGTGCGCATTCGCTGCCAGCCCAGCACCCTAATCAAGGGCGAACCCTGGTATCGTGTGCCGCCGCGCAGACCGTATTTCGTCTTCGAGGTCGGTGAGGGTATCTACCCGGATGGCGACGCACCACTCATAAAACATCACGCTACCGGCGAGCTGACCCGCCGCCTCGAAGCGTACTTCAACCAGCCTACAATGGACGAGGGAGCCGTGCATGGCGAACGCGTTGGAACTTGAACTCAAGCACCTGATCATCGACACCCTCGAACTCGAGGATGTCACCCCCGACGACATCGATCCCGACGAACCGCTTTTCGTCGAGGGCCTGGGGCTGGACTCCATTGACGCTCTGGAACTGGGCTTGGCGCTACAGAAAACCTACGGCATCAAGCTCGAGGCCGATAGCGAGGAATCGCGCCGGCACTTCGCCAACTTGAAGAGCCTCGCCGCCCTGGTGGAGGCACGTCGCGTCGATTAGCGCCCGCCATGTCATCACCCATGAATGCATCGCCAAGCGCTCGCCCGCTCTCGCGGGTGTCTGCGCTCACCTTGCTGCTTGGCCTGTTGGCCTTGGCCTGGCCGCTGCTGGTTCATCTACTGCTGCCGCACGCGCCGGCCTGGCCGCTGCTGGCTATCGCCGTGGCGCTGGTTTGCTGGCGACTGCCGGCGGGCCACAAGCGCTGGGGTATCGTGCTCGCGGCGTGCGCCGCCGGCCTGGCCTGGAGCGGTCATGCCGAGCTGGGTGTGCGCGCCTGGCCGGTGTTGATCAACGCCGGCTTGCTGGGTGTCTTCCTATGGAGTCTTTATCACCCACCGACCCTGATCGAGCGCCTGGCGCGACGTCAGGAACCCGACCTGCCGCCCAGCGGCGTGCGTTACACACGTCGCGTCACGCAGGTCTGGTGTGGCTTTTTCGCCATCAACGGAACGCTATCGCTGTTGACCGCGCTCTATGCCGACCCAGCGTTGTGGACGCTCTACAACGGCGGCATTGCCTACGTCCTGTCGGCGCTGTTGTTCGCTATCGAATGGTGCATACGCCAAGGTGTCAAACGGAGGGCTCGGCATGACTGACAACACGCTGCTATCCGCCCCCTGGCGACACGGCATGCCAATGCATAGTGTCGCCTGGCATGCCGATACCGGCACCGCCGTCACGCTGAATGAGCTGCACGCTCGCATCGCTGCATGGCAGACGACCCTGGACGGCCTCGCCGCCCCTGGCCAGCGCTGGCTGCTTCACCATCGCGATCCGTTCGACTTCGCCGCCGCGCTGATCGCGCTCTGGGAGCGCGGCGACAGTGCCGTGCTGCCCGCCGACGACCGCCCCGAAACGCTCACCGCGCTCGACGCGCAGACCGCCGGCCGGCTGGGTGATGTAGCTGACGGCCATCTCCCTGATCATGGCGGTGCCAAGCCGCGCTGGGGATCGCTGGTGGCCGGGCGTGTCGCCGTCTCGCTGTATACCTCCGGCTCCAGCGGCGAACCCAAGCGTATCGACAAGACCTTCGCTCAGCTCGACGCCGAACTCGCCACCCACGCCGAATTGTGGCCACTGGAAGGTCGTCTGACGATCAGCCAGGTCAGCCATCAGCATATCTATGGCTTGCTGTTCGCCATTCTACGCCCACTATGCGAAGGCGCGCCGCTGGCCGGCGCTACCTGCCGCTACCCGGAAACCCTCGCCAATTGGCTGATGCGCCTTGCTGATGCGCGCCAAGGCGACTCCCAAGTCCAGGCTCAAGTCCCACCTGGCGCCGTGTTGATCAGCGCCCCACCACCCCTCGAGCATCTGCCCACTGAGCTCGATTGGCGAGCCGCACCCAGCGTGCTGGCGCGCGTCTACTCCTCCGGGGCAGCGCTATCGCAAGCCGCCAGCGAGCATGCCTACGGCGTGCTGGGCGTTGCAGTCAGCGAGATCTACGGCAGCTCCGAGACCGGCGGTATCGCCTGGCGCCAGCAACAACGCGGCGAGTGCTGGACCCCGCTGCCCGGCATCGAGGTGCGCGACGACGACCATGGCTGCCTGTGGCTGCGCTCGCCCTACCTGCCGTCGCCCGGCATATGGGAGCGCCAGGCCGATCGCATTGCGCTCGAAGGCGACGGCTTTCGGCTACTCGGGCGTGTCGATCGCATCATCAAGGTGGGCGGCAAACGGCTCTCGCTGACCGGCATGGATCGCGCCCTGGCGGCGCATCCCGAGGTGCTCCAGGCACGCACGCTGGCACTACCCCGCCATGACACCCGCCTCGGCGCCATCGTCCAGCTCCGCGCCGAGCACCTGCCCGTCGATCACGCCTCGCGCCGCGAGATGATCGCCGCGCTGCGATCAAAACTGCTTGGCGCCTTTGAACCGACCGTGATTCCGCGCTACTGGCGTTTCGTCGAGAGCTGGCCGACCAACGCCCAAGGCAAGCTTTCCGCCGAGTTGATGGCACGGTTGTTTCGCGATCTCGACGATCGCCGCCAGCCGCGCTGGCTGGGTGTCGAGCGACTCGGCGACAGGCAGTGCCGGGTCACGTTGGAAGTTCCCGAACGGCTGACGTATCTGCCGGGCCATTTCGACAGCCGCCCGGTGGTGCCCGGCGTGGTCATGGTGCAATGGGCCTGCGAGCTGGCCCGCGAACACCTGGAGCTTGTCGGCGAGTTCCAGCGTCTCGAACGGGTCAAGTTCGCGCGCCTGCTGCTGCCTGGGGAGCGCGTGACGCTGACATTGGCGATAACGCCCGTTGCACAGGGCGCGCGATTGGATTTCAGCCTCGACGGGCGACATGGCGCCTATGCCTCGGGCAAGGCGCTGTTCGGGCATTCGGCCGATGAGCGGGAGGCGGTGCATGTCGAGTGAGCACGCCGACAAGCCAACGGCACGGCCTTGCGTGCTGATTCCCGTTTACAACCATGCCGCCGCGATCGGCGATACCTGCGTGGGCGCGCGGCGTCTCGGGGTACCGCTATTGTTGATCGACGACGGCAGCGACGCCGAGTGCGCGGCGGTGCTCGATGAGTTGGCCATGGCCGACGATGTTTCACTGGTGCGCCTCGCCGCCAATCGCGGCAAAGGCGCGGCGGTCAAGACCGGGCTACGCGAGGCCGCGCGGCTGGGTTTCACCCATGCCTTGCAGGTGGACGCCGATGGCCAGCATGAACCCGACGACTTCCCCGCCTTTCTCGAAGGGTTGCATGCCGGCGATGAGCGGCTGCGCATCGGTTACCCGCGCTTCGACGCCAGCGTGCCACGTCTGCGCTTCTACTCGCGCTACGCGACGCATGTGCTGGTATGGCTGAGTACCCTATCGTTCGAGCTACGCGATACCATGTGCGGTGTGAAGCTCTACCCGCTGGCCACCGTCAATCGTCTGGTCACGCGCCACGGGTGCGGTAATCGCATGCAATTCGACACCGAACTTCCGGTGCGCTGGCTATGGGCCGGCCTGCCGATCATCAATCTGCCGGTGAGGGTGTATTACCCACGTAACGGCATATCGCACTTCGCGCTATGGCGTGACAACCTGCTACTGGCCGCCATGCACGCCCGGCTGTTGTGCATCATGCTGTGGCGTCTGCCGACACTGTTGGCGCGTCTTGCCAAGGCAAAAAGGAATATGCACAAATGAGTTCGCTCGACGACACACCCCAGCACTGGGCGCGCATTCAAGAGTATGGCTCGGTATCCACCATGCGCATCATGGTATGGATCCGTCGCCATCTCGGGCGCCTGCCGTTTCGCGTCATGCTGAGCCTGGTGGTGCTGTACTACTACATTTGCCATGCACCGCCGCGCCGCGAATCGCGCCGTTATCTGGAGCGGGTCTGGCCATTGCATAGCAATCGACCGCTGCGCTGGCGCACTTGGGTCGGCCTGCGTCATTTCCTGGCGTTCGGCCAGTCGCTGATGGACAAGATCGACGCCTGGAGCGGAATCCCCATCGAGCTGAAGATGTCGAACGAAGACCGCCAATGTCTCGACCAGGCGATCAGCAGTGGCCGTGGCGGGCTGATGCTGGTCTCGCATATCGGCAATCTGGAAATCTGCAGCGCGATGAGCGACAAGCGCGACGACTTCCATGTCACCCAGCTCATGCATACCCATAACGCCCTCAAGTTCAACCAGCTTCTCGACCGCTCGACGCTGCGGCGCGGACCCGAAATCATCGAGGTCAGCGAGATCACTCCGGCCACCGCGATGCGCCTGGCCGAGCGCATCAATGCCGGTGGCTTCGTGGTGATCGCCGCGGATCGCGTGCCGCTGAACGACGACGGGCGCACCCGTTCTCTCGAGTTTCTCGGCGCCCCGGCCGAGTTCCCCGAAGGCCCGTTCTGGCTGGCCACGCTGCTACGCTGTCCCATCTATACACTGAGCTGCCTGCGCGACGGCGAAGCGCATCGCGTCGAGTTTAGCCCCTTCGACGACACCACCCGGCTCAAGCGTGTCGATCGCGACGCCTGGCGCGAATCCGCCATGCAGCGCTACGTGGATTGGCTGACCGACCAGTGCCGTCGGCAGCCACTGCAATGGTTCAACTTCTTTCCCTTTTGGCAGACCCATGACCGTACCCACTCCTGAACACAGTGACCGTGCACGGCTGATTCTCGACGGCAGCGCAGTTGCCATCGAAGCCGTGCAGAACGTCGCCCAGCGCCTTACCCGCGTAGTGCTCAGCGACGATCCAGCGTTTCGTGCGCGCATCGACGCCGGCCCGGCTTTTCTCGATCGCCTGCTCGACGAAGACGGCGTGGTCTATGGCGTAACCACCGGCTACGGCGACGCCTGCACCCGCGTGGTTCCCGCCGAGCAGCTCGCCGAATTGCCCCAGCATCTGTATACCTTTCACGGTTGCGGGCTTGGCAACGTACTGGACGTCGAGGCCGCGCGCGCGGTGGTACTGGTGCGCTTGATCTCGCTGTGTCGCGGCGTGTCGGGGGTCAGCGTCGAGCTGCTCGAACGGCTGGCGTGGCTACTCGACGAGGACGTCATACCGGTGATTCCCGCCGAAGGCTCGGTCGGCGCCAGTGGCGATTTGACGCCGTTGTCGTATCTCGCCGCAGTGCTGTGCGGCGAGCGCGAGGTGTTCGACCGGGGCCACCGCCGCCCCACCGCCGAGGCGTTCGCCGAGCGCGGACTTAGTGCCTATCGCCTACGCCCCAAGGAGGGTCTGGCGCTGATGAACGGCACCGCGGTGATGACCGCGCTGGCCTGCCTGGCCTATGGCCGCGCCGAGCGCCTGTCGCGGCTGGCCACCCGGATCACCGCGATGAACGTCTGGGCACTGGATGGCAATCCGTACCATTTCGATGCCGACCTGTTCGCGGCCAAGCCGCACGCCGGGCAGCAGCGTGTCGCCGCAAGGCTGCGCCAGGATCTGCATGCCGCCGACCCCGGCGAAGACTGCACCCAGGCACCGCGTAACTCGTCGCGCCTGCAGGACCGCTACTCGACACGCTGCGCCCCGCATGTGATCGGTGTGCTCGAAGACAGCCTCGCCTGGCTGCGCGGCTTCATCGAAGGCGAACTCAACAGCGCCAACGATAACCCGCTGATCGACCCGGTCGCCGGCAAGGTCATGCACGGCGGCCACTTCTACGGCGGGCACATCGCCTTCGCCATGGACTCGCTGAAGACCCTGGTGGCCAACGTCGCCGACCTGCTCGACCGCCAGCTCGCGCTGCTGGTCGATACCCGCTACAACCACGGCCTGCCGGCCAATCTGAGTGGCGCCAGCGCCGAGCGCGCGCCGCTCAACCACGGCTACAAGGCGGTGCAGATCGGCGTCTCGGCGTGGGCCGCGGAAGCGCTCAAGCTGACCATGCCTGCCAGCGTCTTCTCGCGCTCCACCGAATGCCACAACCAGGACAAGGTGAGCATGGGCACCATCGCCGCGCGCGACGCCCAGCGAGTGCTGACGCTGACCGAGCAGGTCGCTGCCGGCGTGCTGCACGCCGCCTGCCAGGGGCTGGAGTTACGCAGTGCGCTCGGCGCGGCGCCACCACCGGCATTGGCGGCGTTTCATGCCGAGTGCCGCGAGCGCATCGCTTTCGTCAGCGAGGACCGCGCGCTGGAAAGCGACCTGCGTGAGTTGTGCGCCCATTTCCAGGCCATTGCGCGGAGGCTTTATGCGTGAGCGTTCACCACGGCGGCCGTCACTGGCGCGCCCGATGGCTGTGTTGCTGCTGTTACTGCCCTTGCCCGCGCTGGCTTTCGATCTTAACGACCTGCAAGCGCAGTTGGGACAAACGAAGGCCATCGAAGGGCAATTCGAGCAGCAGCGCTACCTTGCCGATCTCGATACGTCCCTCGACAGTCGCGGCCACTTCACCTACCGGCGCGGCGAGCGCGTGGTCTGGGTACTCGAGGCACCGGTCAAGGACCGCCTGGTATTCACCCCCGACTCGGCCAGCGTGATCGATGAGTCGGCGAACGCCAGCAACGATCGCCGCCGCGACCAGGTGGCGGCGCTGTTTCTGCGCTTGCTGGGTGGCGACTGGCAAGCGCTGGCCGAGCGCTTCGAGATCGCCATCGACGGCGATGTCGACGACTGGCGAGTCACGCTGACGCCCAAATCGGCGGCGCTGCGCGAGCGCATCACGGGTATCGAGCTACAAGGTGGGCGTTATCTCGAGTTCCTGACCTTGCATGCCGCCAACGACGACGTGCTCGAAGTTCGCCTGTTCGACCAGCACCCACTCAGCGATAGCAATGCCGACTGAGTCTCACGAGCGTCATTCACGCGCGTTGGCCTGGTCATGGGGCCTGGTATTGCTACTCAGTGCGCTGGCCACGACCTGGCTGTTGCGCGATGGCCTGCCGACCGACACCCGGCTTACCGCGATGCTGCCCGAGGATCGCCAGGCGCCGTTGATCGAACGCGCCGATGCGCGCTTGAGCACCAGCTTCGAGAACCGCTTCGTGGTACTGCTGACGGCACCCGACCTGCGCGGTGCCACGCGTGCACTGGCCGAGCGACTATCCAGCGCCGGTGGAGCCTCGCCGCTGCTGTCACGATTGATCTGGCGCGACGTGGATCTCGCCGAAGCCGACCCGCGAGAAGCGCTGGGAGCCTATCGCTACCGCCTGCTGACTCCGGCCCTGCAGCAGACCATCGATGCCTATGGCGGCGCGTCACTGGTCGCTCCGGCGCTGCGTTCGCTATTCTCGCCGGCCGGCCAGCCGCAGCTCGTCGCCGACCCTTTCGGCCTGCTCGGCCGCTGGCTGGCGGCTCGCGACGCTAGCCCCGTCGAGGCCCACGACGGTCTGCTGACCGTCACCGACGATGGCCAGCGCTATGCGCTGCTGATCGGTGAACTGGCCGACGGTCCCTATTCCCTACCCGCCCAGCAAGCGCTCACCACGGCTATCGAGGATTTCCAGCAGGCGCATCCCGATGCCGGCCTGTTGCGCTCGGGGCTGATCTTTCACGCCGCCGCCGGCGCCGAACAGGCCAAGCGTGAAATCAGCACGATTGGCCTGGGCGCCTTGATCGGTCTGGTAATTATCCTGCTCGTGGTGTTCCGCTCGCCACGCGTGCTGGCACAGATGCTGTTGCCGCTGGGCTGTGGGCTACTGCTCGCCCTGCCGCTGACCCTGGCGCTGTTCGGCCAACTGCACGTTTTGACGCTGGCCTTCGGCGCCAGCCTGATCGGCATCGCCATCGACTACGCTCTGCATTTGCAGTGCGAGCGCGCCGTGGCGGGTAGCCGCTTTCGCCTGCGTCCGTTGCTGCCAGGGCTCGCGCTGGCATTGGTCTCGAGCCTGTTGGCCTATCTCGCCCAGGCGCTCACGCCCTTGCCGGGGCTGCGCCAGATGGCGACATTCGCCGCGCTGGGGCTACTCGGCGCCTGGCTCACCGTGGTGCTATGGCTGCCGAGGCTAGTGGCGCCGGCTCACCCCGCCACCGCGCGAATCGCCGAACGCCTATGGCGAATCAGCATGCCACGCCGGCGGCTGTCACCGAGTGTCGCATTGCTCGGCGCCGGGCTACTCGCCGCCCTGGCCGCCTGGCAATTGACCGCCAATGACAGCCTGAGGCTGCTCAACCCCTCGTCGCCCGCCATGCTCGCCGAGGAGCGTCAGGTTCAACGCCTGATGGGCAGCGACACCGGCAGTCGCTATCTATTGGTGAGCGCCGCCGACGAGCCTGCCCTGCTCAGCCGCCTGGCCGAGATCGGCGACACGCTCGATCGCTGGATCGCCGAGGGCGTCGAGCTGCGCTATACCAATCTGGCCGACAGCGTGCCGCCGCCAGCGGTTCAGCAAGCCAACCTGGCTCGCGTCGAGCGGCTGTACAGCGAACCGCTAAGCGAACTGGTAGCGCGAGCGGGCCTGCCCGATAGCGTGATCGAGCGAGCCCGGTCGCGCATCGAGGATGTGCCGATACTGGACGTCGCCACCTGGCTGGGCAGCGCTATCGGCGAAGCCGATCGCCGGCTATGGTTGGGAAAGATCGATGCAGCACAAGCGGACATGCCCGGCAACATGGCGGCAGTCATGCCATTGTCGGGCGTCGAGTCGGCGGCACTTGAGCGGCGCTTGACGGCCTTTGCCGAGCGCCACGCCAATGTCGTCTACGTCAACCGCGTCGAACGCCTGTCGAGCCTGCTCGGCGAGTTGCGCGAACACATCGCGCTGTGGCTCGGCATGGCATTGGCCGGCATGGCCATCGTGCTGGCCTGGCGCTATCGTGGCCTGGCGTGGCGGGTACTGGTACCGCCCACCGGCGCGGTGTTGATCGTCCTGGCGATATTTGGCGTGATCGGCGTGCCGCTCAACGTTTTCAGCCAATTGGGCATGTTGCTGGTGCTGGGCATTGGCCTGGATGCAGGCATCTTCAGCGTCGAACATGCCCGGCGCCCGTCGACCTGGCTGGCGATCAGCCTGTCGACCTTGACCAGCCTGCTGGCATTTGGCTTGCTGGCGTTCAGCGCCACGCCGGCCTTGCATCATCTCGGCCTGACCTGCCTGCTGGGTCTTGCCGCGGTATGGTTGCTGGTGCCCTGGGTTCGACCGACTCACGTGGGCTCATAACGAGAGGACTCTCATGACCGATAACGCCGATCAAACCGTCGAGGGAGAGACAACCAACATGACCGATACGGATGTCGCGATCATCGGTGCCGGCCCGGCCGGCGCGGCCGCTGCTGCGCGCCTGGTCCGACTCGGCCACCGCGTGCATGTCGTCGAGCGCAGTCATTTTCCACGCTTTTCGATCGGCGAGAGCCTGCTGCCGCAATGCATGGCGTATCTCGACGAGGCCGGACTGCTCGCAACGGTGCAAGCCGCCGGCTATCAATCCAAGAACGGCGCGGCCTTCACGCGGAGTGGCGTAAATACCGCCATCGATTTTCGCGAAAAGTTCACCGAAGGCTGGGGAACGACCTATCAGGTCGAGCGCGCCGACTTCGATCAACGCCTGATCCAGGCCGCCGCCGAACAGGGTGCCAGGGTCAATTTCGGCGTCACGGTCACGGCCTTTCACCCCGACCCCGAGCGCCCATACCTGAGCCTTGTCGACGAACACGGCCAGACCTCGACGTTGAGCGCGCGTTTCGTTCTCGATGCCAGCGGCTACGGCCGGGTACTCGCCCGCCAGCTCGATCTGACCCGCGACCCGCGCCTCGAGCCACGCATGGCGCTGTTCACGCATGTCGAGGACCGCATCGACGACCCGAGCTACGATCGCGAGAAGATCCTGATCGGCGTACACCCCAGCGACGCCTCGATCTGGTACTGGCTGATTCCCTTCGCCAACGGGCGAGCGTCGGTCGGCGTGGTTGGCGATGTCGACACCCTGAACGGCCATGGCGATAGCCCCGCTGCCCGCTGGCAGGCGCTGATCGACGCCGAGCCCCGCCTGCACGCGTTGCTGGGCGAGGCTCGCCCGCTACGCCCGGTGGATGAACTCAAGGGCTACTCCGCCGATGTCACCACCCTGCATGGCCCCGGCTATGCCCTGCTCGGCAACGCCGGGGAGTTTCTCGACCCGGTATTCTCATCGGGTGTGACAGTGGCGCTGCGTTCGGCGAGCATGGCCGCGCCGCTGGTCGACCGCCAATTGCGCGGCGAGACGATCGACTGGCAAAGCGCGTTCGAAACACCGTTGCGTGAAGGCGTGGAGACTTTCCGCGCCTACGTCGATACCTGGTACGACGGCCAATTGCAGTCGATCGTCTTCCACGATTCGCAACCGGCCGATGTCAAGCGCATGATCAGCGCGGTGCTGGCCGGCTACGCCTGGGATCGTGACAATCCCTTCGCCAGCGCGCCGCGCAAGCACCTGGCCACCTTGGCGCAACTGTGCGGTCATTCCCCATCGGCGGCCGGGCTCACCGCGCAATGAGCCAGCCAGTCCGACGTCCGGCGGCCCAGAGCCGAGCCTGGCTCTGGCTATCGATGACGCTGCTGTTGTCGATGGCCTTGGCCGGCTGCGCCACGCGACCATCACCCGCGCCATCGCCGGCATTCGCTAGCGTCGACTTCGCTGGCACGCTCAAGCGCCGCCTGACCTTCATCCCCTACGACGATGACCGGCCGACGCGCGAGTTGATCGGACTGGTCGAGCTTGGTGATAACCGCCTGCGCGCGGTATTGCTGACGCCTTTCGGCCAACGCTTGGTGACCTTGGAACACGACAGCGAAGGCAGCCGTTTCGTGCCCGGCGATGTCCCGCCAGAGGCCCTGCGAGAAGCGCTACCCATCTCGCCCGAATGGCTGGCTTCACGGCTCGAATGGAGCTTGTGGCCCACCCAGGCCCTGCGCGACGCCTTCGCGGGCAGCGAGTGGTCGGTCGCGATAGATGATGGCAGGCGGATGATTCGCCATCACGACGACGTGGTGGCTCGCATCGCCCCGGCCACGGCAAGCGCCGAAACTGTCGGCACGGTATTGCTCGACGACCGTCAGGGCCACTACCTGCTGCGTATCTCGCCGCTCGACGCGCCCGACCACCAGGAGCCCGACCATGACTGATCGTGCCGCCTTGCCGAGAATGCCTTGTCACCTGTCCGCGCCGGGCATCGTCTGCGGTCTCGGCGATAGCCTCGAAAGCGTCGCCGGGGCATTGTTCAGCGGGCGCCGTGGCCTGTTCACCAGCGATGCCTTCACGCCCGGTCGCCCGCTGCCGCTGGGGCAGGTCAATACGCCGCTGCCCGATACCCACGACTGGCCGATGGAACATCGCAGCCGCAACAACCAGCTACTGGCCGTCGCGCTGGCGCGTCTCGACAAGACGCTGACCCACACCCTCGCCACGCATGATCCATCACGCATCGGCGTGGTCATCGGCACCAGTACTTCGGGGATCGGCGAGACCGAGCAGACGCTGGCCAGCATCGGTCGCGAAGCGCCACTGCCCGAGGATTTTCGTTACTCGCGCCAGGAGCTGGGCGCGCCGGCGCGCTTCGTCGCCGAGCGGCTAGGCATCGCAGGCCCGGTGTATGCCTTGTCGACCGCCTGCAGCTCCAGTGCGCGCGCGTTGGCCAGTGCGCGGCGCCTGCTGCGTTCGGGCGAATGCGACGCGGTAATCGCCGGTGGCGCCGATAGCCTGTGCCGGCTGACCGTGAATGGCTTTGCCAGCTTGGAGGCGATCAGCGACGCACCCAGCCTGCCCTTTTCGGCCAACCGTTGTGGCATCAATCTCGGTGAGGGCGCGGCGCTGTTCGTGGTCACTCGCGAGCCCGGCGGTATTCAGCTCGAGGGCGTCGGCGAGAGCGCCGATGCCTACCATGTCTCGGCGCCACGGCCGGATGGCAGCGGCGCCCTGGCCGCGATGCGTGCGGCATTAGCGCAGGCCGGGCGTGAGCCCGATGACGTCGACTATCTCAATCTTCACGGCACCGGCACCGCGCATAACGACGCCATGGAAGCCCTGGCCGTCAGCGAGCTGTTCGCCACGCCACCGCCTTGCAGTTCGACCAAGGCGCTGACCGGTCACACTCTGGGTGCCGCCGGCGCTCTCGAAGCCGCCTTCTGCTGGCTGGCGCTCACCCATGGCAAGCGCCCGCTGCATGTCTACGATGGCTATTACGACCCGGTATTGCCGACACTGCCCCTGGTAACGGATACCCAAGGTGAGCCGCCCCGGCTGGCGCTGAGCAACTCCTTCGCCTTCGGTGGCAATAACGCCGCTTTGCTGTTGGGGCGGGCCGACGCATGACCGTTCATCCAGAGCCAAGCCCGGCACTGCCCTGTGCTATCGCGCCTTTCGTGCCGCAGACTCAGGGTATGTGCCTGCTGGATCGCATCGTCGCCGTCGGTGATAACGACCTCAGCGCAGAGATCACTCCCAGCACCGAGGATGTTTTCGCCCGCGACGATGGCATTCCCGGTTGGGTCGCTCTCGAATGGCTGGCCCAAGCGGTCGCCGCCTGGGCCGGCTGGCATGGCGCGCAGCGCGGCGAGCCACCCGCGCCGGGCTTTCTGATCGGTACGCGGCGCTTCACCACGACGCGGGATCGCTTCGCGTTCGGCGAGACGCTGCGCGTGACGGTCAGCCTGGAATTTCGCGCCGATAACGGTCTCGGACATTTTCACGGTGAGCTGCATGGTGGCGATGGCATCCGCCTGGCCCACGGCAGCCTGACCGTCTTCCAACCCGATTCGAACGATGACGCCCTCGATGACAACCGATGAGTTTCGCCCCATGAACGACACCCTGCTAGTCACTGGTTCGAGTCGTGGCATCGGCCGCGCCATTGCCCTGCGCCTGGCGCGCGATGGCTTCGATATCGTGTTGCACTGCCGCCAGCGGGGCGACACCATCGAAGCGGTAGCCGGAGAAATCCGCGACCTGGGGCGCAACGCGCGCGTACTGTGCTTCGATGTCGCCGACCGCGAGGCCACGCGTGATGCCATCGAGCGTGACATCGAAGCGCATGGCGCCTATTACGGGGTCATCTGCAACGCCGGCATTACCGCCGATGGCGCCTTTCCGGCACTCTCCGACGACGATTGGGATAGCGTTATTCGTACCAACCTCGATGGCTTCTACAACGTGGTCAAGCCACTGGTGATGCCGATGATTCGCCGTCGCGCGGCGGGACGCATCGTGGTGATGTCATCGGTTTCGGGGCTGATGGGCAACCGCGGCCAGGTCAATTACAGCGCCGCCAAGGCCGGGCTGCACGGCGCGGTGAAAGCACTCGCGGTGGAATTGGCCAAGCGAAAAATCACCGTCAACTGCGTGGCACCGGGATTGATCGACACCGATATGACCGAAGACAGCGTGAACGGTGAAGCGCTGAAGATAATCCCCATGCAACGCACCGGAACCGGTGAGGAAGTCGCCGCCACGGTGAGTTTCCTATGCTCGCCGGATGCCAGCTACATCACCCGCCAGATCATCGCCGTGAATGGGGGAATCTGCTGATTCAGTCACAACAGCGACAAGAGTCGAAGCCCCTGCGCCAATGATTTCCCACCTTGATGGATATCGGCAGTACCCGTCGGCGTTCGAACTGCCTCGCTCACACGGCACCCTGAATGCTTTTCATGGCGCCGTACTCATCTTGCGCCACCTTGCCTAACTGCGGCGTCAATCGGCAGCGGCGCTGTTGCCAGGGGTAGTCGTGCTGCGCCTGATGCAGCGCGGCACCCGCGCCCTGCTTCCAGGCATCGAGGTCAAGATCGCGCCAGTAGCGCGGGGCGCGGCCGGTTTGCCGGTCATGCTCGGCGTCAGTGAATCGCGGGATTGCCAGTTGCATAGTCAGGCGGTGGCGAGGCTACGCGCCAAACTGATCGAGTAGTTTTCTGGGATATCTACCCGATAGCCGTCGGTATTTAATGACTGAGTGGGCTCAGCGTAGAACGTGCAGATGCTTCGCATGGGTTAGTGCGTCGTTTCAGCGAGATTGAAGCGCCCTAGTTTCTCGTTATTTTCTGTGTAATGATGCAGTTGTTTTTGGCATTTTAAGCAGCGAATCAAAGTTGCAATACGCGTAATTTGTTCATCATATCCTCGCCGATTAGAGCGCTAAACTTAGGCTGATGAACCAGTATACCCCAATGTTTATCCATTAATTTTGCTAGATCATTACCGCTGATTTTCGCAACAGGAGCGCGAGAATGAATGCCACCTAAGCAATCTTCATCCTCTGCAATTATCACTGTGCTTTTTACGCGATATAGGTCTCGCCTAACCAGCTTGCGCCCAACAACACGACGGCGAAGAACAACAATAAATTGAGCATGGAGGAAGCTTTTTAGCAATAGATCGCACATCTCAATGCTGGATTTTTTATAACCAAACTCTTTCGTTATTAATCTAGGCTCATAATGCTGTTTGTAGCGACTTGGCTGTATTGTCTTCTCAATCGCCCTCTCGAAGCAATGCAACTCACAAGGCCACGCTCTTGACTCTTGTATAACTCTCTTATCTCCTGAAAGTTTATTGAGCAATGATGAGAAGCGATTGGACAAAGAAGGAAGGTAGACTTTTACAGCCGCTGGAATTAAGAAATGACTAGCCACCAAACCAAGAATATATGGTAGAAAAGAGGAGAATGGTATCGCGCGCGGACGAAACTCTCTGGCCTTTCGAATTTCATAATCCGTAGGATATATATGAAACCCTTTCATCACTACATCTTGGATCTGAAGTGTGACAAAAAGTGGCATTGCTATTATTGTATATACGATAGCTTTTTCCCAAAATGGTACACCGCGTTTTTCTAAAAAACGCTGGTCTAGCCTCCTCCACAATACCCAAGGAAGGATGAACATGCCAAGAATGGCTGGGGCGTACATTACCATCCCCACGAAAAAACCAAGCATACATCACTCTCTTCTAACTATTTATTAATTGATAGCGTTTTTCGGGGGCAGTGAATAATTTCCTGATTCTTTTCATAAGTTTTAACTCGTAGTTTCAGCGGGATTGGCCTGCGTTTCCAAACCATCATGCAGCCCCTCAGCCAGTTCCAGATCGTAGAGTCGGGTCGTCGGGCCATTCGGGCGGCTGCGCTCGCGCACCAGGGCATCCCATTGGCGCTTTTCGCAGCGCCAGCGGGCCACGGCGGTGGTCCAATCCTGAACGATCATGGATGGGTAAAAAAGGATAATAAAAGCCATAAAAAAAACGGTGAAACCAACGCTCTCCAAGCCTTTCGCCCTTGCCTCCTTGCTGCTTTCCCAGGCACCTCTAAGATCCGCCTTCTTGCCAGTGCGGCTCGCCAATATCTCGCCTCGGTTGGACTCTTTCAGCGGCTCGCCCTGTGCATCGAACCAGGGCCCCTTCTCCATGTAACAGCGCAGGTATTCCCAGAGCATGCCCTGGATTTCTGGCGTCTTGCCGAGCGGGATCGAGAGCTGCATGGCGATCACCTCGCGCGGCTGGCGAAAGCGCTGCATCAGCAGTTGCAGCAGCGTCATGCGCGTGGCGCCGGTATATTGGGTGACCTGGCGGGTCTGCTGCATCCAGGCGATAGCTTCATCCCAGGGCACGTGATAGAGCTTGCCCTTGTCCTGAAAATACACCTCGCGGGTGCGCCGGTTGAAGCGCAGTGGCATAGGGAAGGGCAGTAATACCTCGATGAGAAAGCTAGCAAAAGTTAATCCTGAAATGGTACCCACTGCCATCAGGAAGGTTTCAACTTTTTCGGCTCCCTCGAAAAGCAAGTTAGAAAGCAGAAGAATGGTATAGAAAGTACCCAAGGCTAGAATGCCGGTCAGCCCGCCCTTGCTGAACTCCGCCCCGGTGGCCAGATCGAGATAGACGGCATTCTGCTCCTGAACGTCGCCGAGTTGGAACGGCTTGTTGGCGGCGCGGCGCTTGGGCGACAAGGTGATGACCTCGTCGGCGAGGCCGAGCCGCTGGGACAGATCGGCGAAGAAGGTGCGAATGCTCTGCATGAAACCTCGGCAATCAGTCGATGATGATCTCAATGGGTGACAGGGTCAGCCCGGGACGTGGTCGGTAGTATAAGGTACCGCTCAGGCGGCTTAGCGATTCGTCCTCACGGCCCTCGTGGTAGATGCGCCGATACACCGGGCCATTGGCATGCTGGCCGCCGATATCCAGCTCCAGCTCCTTTTCGGTGATCACCACGTCACGAGCTTCGTCACCAAACCAGCCGGCGCTCCAATGCGCCTTCGCCTGGAAGGTGAACATGCCGGGGAACGGCGGCGTGGCGCCGGGGAACTCGACCAGCAGCCACACCGACTGGTAGCGGGTGTTCAGGGCATGGTTCCAGGTGTCACGACGCTCCAGGCGTAGGCGCGGCGCATAGATCAGGTGGAACAGCTTATCGAGCTCCTTCTGGAGGTCGCCGGCCCAGGCAGCGGGATTGTTGCCGAAGCGGGTATTGCGCAGCCACTGTTGCAGGGGCGTCTCGCGGGTGAATTGCAGGCTGATCGCGCCGCCCACCACCAGCAACACCAGAGAGAGCATCAGCCCCGGCGTGCCGGCGCGGCTGGCCAGTGCCGCGGCCTGGGCGGCCTCTCTCATGGCCAGGGCGGCGCGGGCTTGGCGGTAGAGCCAGAAAGCGCGCGCCGCGAGCGCGGCTTGCCCGGCGCTGGCGGCACTCATGCCGGCCTGGATGGCGGCGGAATCGCCATCGCCCTTGGCCAGGCTATCCAGAGCCTGCTTGCCGAAGTAAATAGTATCGAAGGCGGTGGCCGCGCCGAGCGCGAAATTCGTGGCCTGTCCAGCTATCAGGAAAAAGCCATAACGGCTTTTCCACATTTTCGACATGCCCTCGGTCATTTGAATCTTTTCGGCGTTCAGTTCCAGCATCTGCTGGCTAATCGCGCCGACCACGCTAGCGGTGCCCAATAGGCTGGAGAAAAACGATGTGCCCGTTTTCACTGACCAGCCTTTTTCGTCGATATTCTCGTCGGCCTTCACCAATATCCCAATGTTTACTCCCAGTATTAGGATTTTCAATCCAGCACTGTCCAGGGCGTCGACGTACGGATTGCCTCGCGCCGGGGCGGCATCGTTGGCAGCCAGGCGCAATGTCATAATGCGCTTGCCCTCCAGCTCGGGCAGCAGGTCCGGGCGCAACTGGCTCAGTGAGGGCGGTGCGCCGGCGGCACGAGCGGCGGGTTCGTTGAGCCAGTCAAGCATTTGCCGGGCCGGTACCGCCTCGGCGCTCAAGCGTTGCCCGCCGCGAGCCAGCGCGGCGGCGAAGTAGCCGGCCACTAACGTATTGTGGACCGACGTTGCCCCGTGCTGCTTGAGCAAGGGGCCGACCACCGGGCCGAGGGCGATGAATAGCCCTTCGCGAAACGCGACGACGCCCTGGCCGAGATTGGCCGAGAGCTGGTTGAGGCTGTTGGCCCAGCCCTGCCAGTCGCTTTCCATTGCGAGATCGCCCGCTATCAGCATTCGCGACACATCGGAAGGCGTTAGCTGCTGACCGCTACTTAGCACCACGGTCCATAGCGAATGCCAGGTCGTGTCGCTCTGCGGGCCTTGTTCGGGGTTCATCAGCCGTTCGACGAGTGCCACGCCCTGCTGGCTCTGGGTGGGGCCGAGCAAGGTAGCGGTCCACAAGGTTTCCATGGCGTCGTGATGCTCGGCCAGCGCTGGATCGAAATGCGCCTGGGCCGCCGCCAGGCTGGCAACGTCGCCTTGAGTCCATAGCGTTTCCATCCAACGCTGCCAATCGGCAACGAGCCCAGCGAGGCGTGATTGCAGCTCCGCGATGTCGGCGTCGTAACGTTTGGCGGCTTCCTCGATTCGCGAGTAATCCGCCAGGCTGGGTATTTCCGCCCAGAATTCGCGATTCTGTTTGGCCAGCGCCATGATGTGTTGGGCCAGAATGCGCTCCTCGCCCTCCTTGGCGAACCAGTCTTCGCGTTGGGCCAACCCGCGCCGGTAGAGATAGGCCAGCTCGATGACCACGCCCCAGGGATCGTCGACGACCGCCACGGCCTGGATTTCCGCCTGGGTCAGTTGCGGCATCAGCGCTTCCCAGCGCGGCAGGTCGCCGTGGGGCTCGCTGCTCCAGGCGAAGGTGGCATTGTCCGCTCCGACCAGTTCCGGTACCTGCGTGGCCCATTCCAGGGGACCACTGGCCGGGCCCTGCCCGGGAGTGATGGGCCGCATCAGCGCATCGCGTTGGCTGGCGTTGCCTTGCAACTCAGCGTAGTGCGCGTCGCTCCAGCGCACTGGCGACCAGGCCAGCATCGCCGTTTCTCCAGCAGGGAGAAACAGATACGGGCCGCCGCCGGGCATTACGACCGGGCCGCCGCGTGAGGTTTCCTCGAGCGCGCCCTGGGATACCTGATATTCGACGAGGCGCTGTTGGGCGCCTAGCCACACATAACACCAGCCATCGCGCAGGGGGCGTGCGACATAGGCCAGGGCTTGTTCGTCTTGTGCCGCCGACTCGCTGATACACCGGCCACTGAGTTCGGGCAGTGGCAATCCCGCCAGAAACTCGCTGGCCGCTTCTTCGCAGCCAATGGCGTAGCGCACCGGGATAATCGCGGCCAGCAATGGACATTGCACGGGGCTCATGCGTTCTCCTGAAATGATGGGACCGCCGCTAATGCGTTCAGTTGGCGCTCGTCCAAGCGAAAAAGGGTATCGACTTGTTCGTCTAATGCTTCATTGGCATCGGTGTCAATCGGGCTGCACATCGCCTGTCCCGGCAACTGGAACGTCGTCGTGCCCCGCCAGAAGCCCGAAGGAAGTGCATGGAGTTCAAACCCACGAGCAATAACCCGGGCATCGGCGAAACGTAGCCAGACGCGGCGGTTCGAGGGGGCGCTCATTAACAGGCGCCGTCGCCAAAGCACGGCAAGCTCATCGATGGCATGAGCGCTCGACAGCCACCAGGCATGACGAAAAGGCACTTGCCCGGATTGCCAGCGCTCGGCGATTTGGCTGTCTGGCCCCACACTCGCCAGTAACGGTCCCGAAGCGCTCAGTGGTGCATGAGGCGTGCCGGCGAGGATAGGCACGACTGTGCCAGCCATATTCGGTGCGTAGAGCAATGGCAAGGCATTGGGATTCAAGGCGCCGTCAATAAGAACGTAGTGATGGAGCTCGGTTGTCATCGTCCCGGCTCCGTCCCATTCGGCTTGGCCGCTTCGCAAAGCTCACAGATGCCTTCGCCCTTGTTAGCCGCCTCGTGCAACACATATTGCTGCTTGAGTAGCCCTGCCGGGGGTTCCAGCGTCACATCCTCGCTAACTTCGGGAATTACATGCCCCGGCAATAGCGGTTCCTGCGCACTCTGACCACTCCCCGAACCGGGGCTGCCGCCGGCATTGAGTTTGACGCTGGGGCCGGCCATTGCCACGCCGCTGCCGTTGACGGTGAGAAAGCTGCCACCGGCGTCGAGGGTCATGCCCTGCCCGGCCTCGAGCACGACCTGCTGGCCGGCCTTGATGTGCAGTTCGCGCCCGGACTCGCTGAGCCAGGCCTGGCCGGCCTTGAGGTGCAAACTGCCATCGACGGTCAGGCTCTGGCTGGCGTCGACCTTCTCGCGGCGCTCGCCGTGGATCGTGAGGTGCTCGTCGCGGTCGAGCTCGCTGATCCGGTCGCGCTGGATCGCCAGGTGGCTGTCGCGGCGGATTTCCTCGGTGCGGTCGTTGCCGGTCAGCAGTTCCAGGTCCTTCTGGGCGTGCAGCCAGATCTGTTCGCGGTCGTGCTGGTCTTCGAAGCGCAGTTCGTTGAAGCCCTCGCCCTGGTGGGTCTGGGTACGAATCACGGTGCGCGTCTTGTGCTCGGGGAGTGCATACGGCGGGGTATTCACCGCGTGATAGGTGCGCCCGGTGATCAGCGGCTGGTCGGGGTCGCCTTCGAGGAAACTGACGATCACTTCGTGGCCGATGCGCGGGATCGCCATCGCGCCATAGCCGCCACCCGCCCAGCCTTGGGATACCCGCAGCCAGGCGCTACTGGTGTCATCGCCTTGGGCATAGCGATCCCACGGAAACCGCACCTTGACCCGGCCGTGTTCGTCGCAGTGGATCTCCTCGCCCTCGGGGCCGACCACCATGGCGACCTGCGGACCGTCGACGCGGGGGTGCGGATTGGGCTCGGGGCGCCAGGCCTGGTCGGCGGGGATCAGCGTCAGTGTATTGGCGTAGCGGGTCATGGCTTCTAAGCCTGCCTGCCCCTGCAGGCTATCGCCCACGGCGTCTTCTTCCAGCGCCTGGGGCTGTTGGCCGTCGTGCACCACCGTGACGAGCTGCCAGTCGCGATTGAGCGCGGCGTTGTCGTGCCCGGTGAGGGTGAATCGCGCCCCGGGCAGCAGCTCGGGCAGGTCGCTTTGGGCCGCCACGCTCAGCGCATTGGCGCGCAGATGCTCCAGGCGGGCTTGGGTAAACGCCCGGCCCGAGGCATCGGCCTTGTAGCGCCCGGGGTAGTCGTAGTGTTCATAATGGTGGGGAGAGCCGACCGGTTGGGCGTGTGCCTCCGGCCCGTCGGCCCGGGGTTGATGGATGGCTT
This sequence comes from Modicisalibacter muralis, assembly GCF_900102945.1. Taxonomy (GTDB): domain Bacteria; phylum Pseudomonadota; class Gammaproteobacteria; order Pseudomonadales; family Halomonadaceae; genus Modicisalibacter; species Modicisalibacter muralis. Next base: position 73,508 of record NZ_FNGI01000002.1, read on the forward strand.
CGTGTAGCTGGGAATAGGCGGGCTGCTTGAACGAATAGTCCTTGAGCGTCACCGACGCGGGACCCACCCGCGCGGTCTGGCGCAGGCGGCGGATATGCCGCTTGGGAGCCGTGCCTCCGGCGCGGCCGTGATAGGGCCTGGCGCCGAGGCTGGCAAAGGCCCGCGGGTCGTCGGCGAACACCAGGCGCGGAGCGTTCGTGTCGTTCTCGGCATCCGATGAACTGCCCTCTGCGGTTTCACCCGCAGGCGCGATGCGCTCGTAAAAGTAGCACCAGCCTTCCTCGGCGGCGAGGCGCTCGATAAAGGCCAGATCCGTCTCGCGGTACTGCACGCAGTACTCGCGCTCGGCCGGCTCACGGCTGAGCGCAAAGGCCACCTCGCGGATGCCGCGCTCGGCGAGCAGGGTATTGATGATGGTCTGCGGCGAGACGCGCTGGAAGATGCGTGAGTTGTGCCTGAGCGACAACCGCCACAGCGCCGGGCGCACGATAATCGAGTAATGCGTGCGGCGATGGCCGCGATCGCCCTGGGCGAACTCGGCGACGATGCCGTGAAAGCGGCGCAGCGCCACGCCGTCCTGCCACACCGTCAGGCCCACCTCGCGGTCGAGCCAGTCGCCCGGCGACAGGTCATGGCGACGGCTGGCGAAGGCCACGCGCAGCTTGAACGGCGCCGACAGGCTCTCCGTGCCCTCGAAGTCGACCACCGCCAGGTCGGCCGCGTCATCGTTGGCGGGCGTTAGCGTGAACTGCAGACCGGTCGAGCGGGCCATGAGCGTTCCTTGGGGATGGGCAAACAAGGGACGCTACGTGAACCGCGTCGGGGTGGAAATAGCCAATCGATTAAAGTTGTGTAGGAAATATCTTACAAAGTGGATAGTGCTCGTTAGGACGCGAAGAACCTAAATGTTTCCCACCATCGGCCGATAGCAAGTAAGCGACATAGTGACCCGTCGCTCCCCTGCCGACCTGGAGAAATACGTGAGAGCAGCGATCGTTTTGGTGGTGCTGGCGACACTGGCACTGGCCGCACTCGGTATCGTGGCTAGTGACCTTGGCTGGCCGCTACCGGTTGCCATGCTGGTACCGCTGAGCCTTTATGCGCTGGCACTGGTTATCGCCATGGGGCTGCTGATTCTGCTGATCGTGCTGGTGGCCAACCAAGGCGCCCAACAACGTGCCTTGCTGGCGAGTCTCGATGCCCAGCGGCGCGAACAGCGCGGCATGGAAGTCGCGCAATTGATGGAGCGCTTCGTGCATCAGGCCGAGCGACTGCTCGACAAGGACAGCCTCGATCCTAACAAGCGCAGCGTGCAGCGCTGCCTGGCGATCGATGCGCTGCGCGGCAATACTGGGCGCGGCGATCCCAATTACCAGCGTCTTGGGCAATTGTTCGAATGGCTGGCGGTTGAAGCCGACGACGCCAAGGGCGACGACCCACGCCTGCGGCTGATCGAGCCCGTACTGCGCCAATACGCGGAAATCGCCGATCAGTTATGCCGCGTCGGCGAGGCGGATGAGGAGCGGTTGAAAGCCTTCCTGCGCTATCAACCGCAACCAAGGGTTCACACAGACGACGCTTAGCGCCCTTTTACCGCTGCGGTGACGGTAACTTCCACTTTCAACTCATCGGCGGGCATCGGCGCGATGATACAGGTCCGCGCCGGCGCGTGGCCCTGCGGCACCCAGGCATCCCACACCGCATTCATGGCGGCGAAATCCTCGCCGTTCTTCAGGTAGATGGTCGCCGAAAGCAGGTGCTCGCGATCGGAGCCGATCTCTTCGAGCAGGCCATCGACACGGGCCAGCGTGCTGTGGGTCTGTTCGGTGATATCGCCCTGGCGGGCCTCGGGGCCGGCCACTTGGCCACACAGGTAGGCTGCACCGTTATGAATGACGGCGCGGCTCATGCGGGCCTGGGTGTCGTGACGTTGAATGGTCATGCGGTTCCTCAATGGTATGGGGGTTAACGCAACAATAATAATGGAATGTCGGCGCTACGCAGCATGGCAGTGGTAGTACTGCCAACCAGCAGGCGACGAATCCTCGAGTGACCGTAGGCGCCCATCACCAACAGGTCGATGGCATGCTCCCGGCAGTAGTCATGCAGCGTGGTTTCGACGTCGCCGTTGCGTACCGCCCCGTGTGCCTCGAAACCGGCATTGTTGAGGGTATCCACGGCCCAGTCGCTTTGGCTTCGAAGATCGGCAACGTCGGCGCCGACCATCACCACATGACAGGCGATACGCTCGAACAACGGGCTCGCGGCTAGCGTTTCGATAGCCTTGCGCATGGTCTTGCTGCCGTCGAAAGCGATCGCCACCCGCTCGGGAGCACTAAACGTTTCCGGTACCATCAGTATCGGCCGGTGCAAGGCGCGCGCCACTCGCTCGAGATTGGAGCCGAGATGCTCGCTGGCCAGGTGCGCCGACTCGCCACGCTTGCCGAGCACCAGCAAGCGCGTTTCGCTCTCGAGCTCGGATAGCGTTTCGACCAGCTCACCGTTGCGCTGGCGAACATGCGGCTCCGCGATGCCATCGCCGATGGCGCGCTCGCGCGCCGCTTCGAGCATCACCCGCCCCTGCTCCTGGGCGAGCTTGGCGCGACGCTCGTCGAGCATCGCCAGTTCTTCGAGTAGATGCTCGCGGCTGCCCAGGCCAATGTTGCCCGAAAGATTGCCTTCGTCCGGCGGCGGATGATTGTCGAGCACATGCAGGAAAGTCAACGGTGCATCGAGCCGCTGGCTGATCCATGCGGCATAATCACAGACCGCCATGGCATGGCCGGAGCCATCGATACAGGCCATTACGTGGTCGCTCATGTCGGCATCCTTTTGTTGGCGCTTTTCAACGTTCTAACTCATAGCGGCGCTCATGAGAATAGCACCGGTGGGCAACTCGCATGACGTTCAGTGGCCGCCGCCCATCAGTTTTTCGATAGCATCGGGCTTATCGTGGATGGCGAAGCGATCGACGATGGTCGCGCTAGCCTCGTTCAGTCCGATAATCTCGACCTCAGTGCCCTCGCGGCGGAACTTGATCACCACCTTGTCCAGCGCGCCGACGGCGGTGATATCCCAAAAATGCGCGCGTGACAGGTCGATGCGAACTCGCTCGACGGTCTCCTTGAAATCGAAGGCGTCGGTGAAACGCTCCGCCGAGGTGAAGAACACCTGCCCCACAATCCGGTATTCACGGGTGCGGCCGTCGACGCTCATCTCGCTGTCGATATGGAGTATTCGACCAACCTTATTGGCAAAGAACAACGACGACAGCAGAACGCCGACGAACACGCCAATCGCCAGGTTATGTGTCGCGACCACGACCGCCACGGTAGCGACCATGACGATATTACTACTCAGCGGGTGCCTGTTGAGATCGCGCAGCGACTCCCAACTGAAGGTGCCGATGGAAACCATGATCATCACCGCGACCAGCGCGGCCATGGGAATTTGCGATACCCAATCGCTCAGAAATACCACCATCAACAGCAATACCACCCCGGCGGTCAGTGTCGAAAGCCGGGTACGCCCACCGGATTTCACGTTGATCACCGACTGGCCGATCATCGCGCAACCGGCCATGCCGCCGAACAGGCCGGCACCGATATTGGCGATGCCCTGCCCCCGGCATTCACGATTCTTGTCGCTGGGCGTGTCGGTCAGCTCATCGACGATGGTCGCGGTCATCATCGATTCCAGCAAGCCGACTACGCTTAGCATCAACGCGTAAGGGAAGATGATCGACAACGTTTCCAGCGTCAGCGGCACATCCGGCCATAGGAATATCGGCAGCGTATCGGGCAATTCGCCCATGTCGCCGACGGTGCGGATATCCATGCCCGAGACCAGGTAGACGATGGTCAACACGACAATGCATATCAGCGGCGACGGCACCGCCCTGCCGACTCTGGGCAGCAGCGGAAACAGGTAGATGATGGCGAGGCCGGCGGCGGTCATCGCATAGACATGCCAGGTAACATTGGTCAACTCAGGCAACTGCGCCATGAAGATCAAGATCGCCAGCGCATTGACGAAGCCGGTGACCACCGAGCGCGAGACGAAGCGCATCAGTTCGCCCAAACGCAGGTAGCCGGCGACGATCTGCAACACGCCGGTCAGCAGCGTGGCGGCGAGCAGGTATTCGAGGCCGTGATCGCGAACCAATGTGACCATCAGCAGCGCCATGGCGCCGGTGGCTGCCGAGATCATCCCCGGCCGCCCTCCTGCAAAGGCGATCACCACGGCGATACAGAAAGAGGCATAGAGGCCAACCTTGGGGTCGACCCCGGCAATGATCGAGAACGCGATCGCCTCGGGGATCAACGCCAGGGCGACCACGATGCCGGCCAGTGAATCGTTCTTGATATTGGAAAACCAACTTTGTCGGATGGATCGAATCATTCTCGGTTCCACTGCATTGCCGCACGCCCACGGTGATCTGCCCATCGAGCGGCGAGACGCCTCGATGCATATTATCCGTGACGAACGGCGGGATTGTAGAGCGCAGGCCACGGCCATGACCGGTGGTTACATGGCCGTGACGCTGCTGGATTACGGCAAAAATCGGAATCAACGATACGGTGACGATGAGCGACAGGACGGGCTCATGACACCGGCGCGCGAACACGCAGGAGATTAGAAGGATCGAGCCCTAGGGCGGACTGCAGGCAGTCATGGTCACAGGCATGGGGCGTGATTCGGTCCGTTTGCGGAGACTGGATTATTCGGAAGCCGCGCATTCTAGCAGTTTCGCGCGCCCGGTTCATCTTGGGCGGCATCCCGTCGGGCGGCACCCCGTCGGCTGCGCTCGAAATGCAGATCGATCAGCCCCTTGGCCAGCAAGGTACCCAGCACCAGCGCGCCGCCGACAAAGGCCAGCGTCGAGGGGCGCTCGCCCAGCACCCACCATACCCACAGCGTGCCGGTCACGGTTTCCAGCAACAGCAACAGGCCGACCTCGGCGGCGGGCAGGTACAGCGGCCCGCGCTGAATCAGGGTAAAGCCCAGCGGCAGCAGCACCAGGCACAGCAGCACCAACCAGCCGGCTTGGCTTGCATCGGGCAACGCAATGCCGCCTGACGGGAGCGAGAACAGCAGCGCCAGTGTCGCCACAATCAGCCCCGAGAATGCCGGCATCGGGCTCATGTCGACACCCGGACGCGTGCGGCACAGCGTGAAATTGCCGGCCAGCGATACCGCCGCCAGCAAGGCAAAGCCATTGCCTACCCAGGAACCGGGCCCGGCATCGTCGAAGACGATCAGCGAAGTGCCGATCAGGCATAGCGCGATGGCTATCCAGGTCAGCGGCGGCAAGCGCTCATGCAGGAAAACGCGGGATAGCAAGGCGGCGATCAGCGGCGCACCAGCCAGAATCATCAGCACATTGCCGCCCTTGGTGTACTGGTTACCGAGCACGAAGCCAAGGATCGAACAAGTGAACAGCAGTGCCACCCCCATGCCGGTGCCACCGCAGCGACGAAATGCCTCGACCGTGTGGCGACCGTTACGCAGCAACACGATGGCCAGGAAGCCCAGTGCAACGAGCAGCCCGCGCCAAAACAGCACCTGACTGTCAGGCATGCCGATCAGCTTGATCAGCAGCGCATCGGGGGAAATGATCAGCGGGCCCGCCGCAGTCATCAACAGGCCCTTCTGACGCAAGGAAAGCGAGGAAAAAGACAAGGCTGGCTCTCTATCGGGCTGTCCGGTCGGTCAATCAGACTGACCGCTTTGCCGCGTCGAGGCAAGTCGCTGCGCTGGCGCGGCAGGGCTATCGCAGCGGGGTATGGAAGGGAGGCCAGGGGCAGGTCGAAGCAAGGGTCTTTTGCCATGGACGGCAAAAGTAGCGCCCACGGACGGGTTTACAGCGCCCTTGTGAAGACCTGCCGCTGGACAGGCCCCGGCAAATGGGCTGCCGGGAGTCATCTGCGATTGCCTGGCTGGTGCGGCTAGCCCAAATCGGTGCCATCGCCACCCTGTTCGTTGCGCTGCGACCGGCTTGACGGATCGTCGTGCCCATCCTGCGGTGCGGTGGGCCTAGCCAGGCCCGGCCCTTTGCTCATCGACTTGAAGGCTTCCATGATGTCCATCGGCAGCGGGAAGACGATGGTCGAGGCATTCTTGTTGCTCATGTCACTAAGGGTCTGCAGGTAGCGCAACTGCAGTGCCGCCGAATTCTCGGACATGACGTTGGCCGCCTCGACGAGTTTTTTCGAGGCCTGCAGCTCGCCCTCGGCGTGAATCACCTTGGCGCGCCGTTCACGCTCGGCCTCCGCCTGTCGGGCAATCGCACGGATCATGCTGTCATCGAGATCGACGTGCTTGATCTCGACGTTGGCGACCTTGATGCCCCACGACTCCGCCGAGCTGTCGATGATCTCCTGAATATCGCTGTTGAGCTTGTCACGCTCGGAGAGCATTTCATCGAGGTCGTGCTTGCCAAGCACCGAGCGCAGCGTGGTCTGCGCTAGCTGGCTGGTCGCGGTAACGAAATGCTCGACCTGAATGATCGCCTTCTCGGCGTCGACGACGCGAAAATACAGCACCGCGTTGACACGCACGGTGACGTTGTCCTTGGAGATTACGTCCTGCTCCGGCACGTCCATGGTAATCACCCGCAGATCGACCACCTCCATCTTCTGAATCAGCGGAATGACGATCACCAGGCCCGGCCCCTTGACCGCCTGAAAGCGCCCGAGAAAGAACACCACGCCGCGCTTGTACTCCGGCAGGATGCGAATCGACGCGGCGATCAGCAGCAGTACCAGCACCACCGGGACGAGATAGGAAATCAACATGATGAACCTCCTTGAGTCGCGACGATCAGCACGCCGCTGGCGGGGAATCGGCTGGCGTCACCTCGACGGTAAGCCCATCGACGGAGACCACCCTGAGTCGTTGACCCTGACTCACCGGCGTCGATGCGCGCGCATTCCAGCGTTCGCCATGCAACTGCACATGGCCATTGTCGGTGAAGTCGTGCAGCGCGATGGCCACGGCGCCGAGCATCTCTTCCTGACCGATACGCGCACGGCGCCGGCGCAGTTTCATGAAACGCATGACCACCCACAGCATGAAACCGGAGGCCACCAGGGCCACGCCACCGATCAGCGGCAGCGATACTGCCAATTGATTGTCGTCCATCAGGATCACCGAGCCGAAAACGAAGGCGACGATACCGCCGAAACCGAGAATGCCGAAGCTGGGCATCAGCGCTTCGCCGATAATCAACCCCAATCCCAGCAGCACCAATGCCAGGCCTGCATAGCTGACCGGCAACACCTGAAAAGCGTACAGCGCCAGCAACAGGCAAATGCCACCGACCACGCCGGGGACGATGGCGCCTGGGCTGATCAGTTCGAAGACCAGACCGTAGAAGCCGACGATCATCAGCAGATAGGCCACGTTGGGGTTGGTGATGACCGACAGAAGCTCGGTACGCCAATCAGGATCGAAACGCTCGACGATCAGATCGGCGGTAGCCAGTTGGCGCTGGCCATCGGCCATTACCACCGTCTGGCCATCGATCTGCGTCAGTAAGTCATCGATACCCGTTGCCATCACCTCGATGACATTGCGCTCGAGCGCCTCGCGGGCGGTGAGGTTGACCGCCTCGCGCACCGCGCGTTCGGCCCACTCGGCGTTACGGCCATGGCGCTGCGCCAGGCTGCGAATCGTCGCCACGGCGTCTTCCAGCACCTTGCGCTGCATGGCCGTCTCGCCACGCCGTTTGGCATCTTCACTAGGCTCGCCGCTTTCTGCGCTCTCACCACTTCCGCCACTCTCGCCACTTTGCTCGTTCGCATTACCCGCGCCATTCGCCGAATCGTCATCGGCCGGCTCTTCGCCACCCGTTCCCGGCAATCCGCCGATTTGCACCGGCGTCGCCGAACCCAGATGCGTGGCCGGCGCCATCGCCGCCACATGGCTGGCATACAGCAGGTAGGTGCCGGCGCTGGCGGCTCGCGCCCCGGCGGGCGCGACATAAATCACCACCGGCACCTCGGAAGCAAGCATCGCCTGGATCATGTCGCGCATCGAAGCATCCAGCCCGCCGGGCGTATCGAGTCGCAGAATCAGCACTTCGGCGGCTCGCTCCTCGGCCATTTCAATTCCGCGCTGAAAGTAGTCGCTGGTGGCCGGGCCGATGGCGCTGTCGATGGTCAACACCAGTGCCTGACGAGAGCCGCCTTGGGTGGGCTCCTCCTGAGCCATCGCCAACATCGCAAGTCCCAGAGCCAACAACAGACTCAGCAGCGACAACGCCGGATTCAGCGCGCGAGGCCCAGGTGCCTGCATGACAACCTCCAATAACGAAAGGGCTGTTGTTACTGTAGTCGAATGCCCACTTTGTCACCGTGTCGGCCCGGGTCGCCAGCGGCTCGGCTTGATTCAGGCGTTAGCGGACATGAGTGTCTACACTGCACATCAAAAGCAATGAAGCTCATAGACACTTGCCCAAGGCTTGCAATCGACCATGAGGGGTATCGATAAATGAATAGCATGAACCCAAAGGTTGATGCACTTTTAAACAAACCCAGTTGGCAAGAAGAAAGGAAGGCGTTGAGAGCGATTGCTCTTGACTGCCAACTGACCGAAGAAGTGAAGTGGGGCAAATTGTGCTACACGTTTCAGAAAAACAATGTAGCCATGATATATGGGCTGAAAGAATACTGTGCGCTTGGTTTTTTCAAGGGCGCCCTGTTGAATGATCCCGATGGGGTTCTCGTCAAGCCTGGGGAACATTCACAGGCGATGCGCCAAATTCGCTTCACAGAGGCCGGCGAAATAAGTGAGATGGAAACCAGCTTGAAGGCGTATATCCATGAAGCCATTGAAATAGAGAAAACTGGCTTGAAAGTGGATTTCAAAGAGAAACACGAACTTGAAATTCCCGAAGAACTTCAGGAAAAGTTAAACAGAGACCCTTCTTTTAAAACTTCTTTCGAAGCACTGACACTGGGACGACAAAGAGGATACATCCTCCATTTTTCTGGCGCCAAGCAATCCAGGACCCGGGCATCAAGGATCGAGAAGTGCATATCGAGAATTCTCGATGGGAAGGGATTGCATGATAGATAAACCAGTTGCCATAAAGTTTGCCATGGAGAACGCGAATGACCCATAAAGGCAGTTGTCATTGTGGCCGCATCTCGTTTGAAGTCGAGGGTGACCCCGAGCAGGTCATGGAATGCAATTGTTCCCACTGCAGTCGGAAAGGCTATCTGCTGTGGTTCGTGCCGCGGGAGAAGCTGCGGCTTCTCACTCCTGAAGATGAACTCTCCACTTATACGTTCAATAAACACGTCATCAATCATCACTTTTGTCGCACTTGCGGATGCGCCCCGTTCGGCTTTGGCGAGGACCGCACCGGTGCTTCGATGGCCGCTATAAATGTCCGCTGTTTACCAGAGCTCGACAGGTCGGGACTCGATGTAAAACAAGTCGATGGACGCAGTCTATAAGGCGCTGCCCAACGGGGAACTGCAGCCGGCATTCGCCCACGAATGACAACGAATCGAGCACCGACAAGAGAGGCCTTGTGAGCGATCGGAGCACATCCCAGCGAAGTAACGAAATGCGCGTGCTGATCGTCGGAGGGGGCATCGCCGGACTCACACTGGCGGCATTGCTCGAGCGCCAAGGCAAGTCACCCGTCGTTGTCGATCGGCGGGCCGGAGCGGCCGATCCCGGTTATGGCCTCGCCCTATGGCCGCACGGAAGCCGGGTCTTCCATGCGCTCGGCATCCATGACGCCTTCGTCGCCAAGAGCGAGCCCATGGTGCGCTACACGGCTAGGGACGACCGGGGCCGCCTGATCACCTCGTCGGAGATACCGTCGGCCATCAGCCGTTTCGGCCACCTGGGCATCATCCCTCGCGCCGATCTCATCGAACTCCTCGATCAAGCGCTCGGCGACACCGAGGTGCGTCACGGCCTCAGCATCGACACGCTGTCGCAGGCCGACGATCACGTCGAGGTCCGGCTCAGTGACGGGACGCAGGAGACCTTCGACCTGGTGATCGGCGCCGACGGCATCCATTCACGCATCCGCCAGCTGCTGTTCGGCCGACTCCCGGAGAACGACACGGGATGGGGCTGTTTCGTCTGGTGGGGCGACTCGCGCCTCGTCGCCAGCGGCGAAACGACCGAGCACTGGGGCGCCGCAAGCTTCCTGGGAATATACCCCTGCCGTGAGCAGGTGTGCATCATCGTCGGCGCGCCGATCGAGAGGCTCCGGCCAGACGAACCCGACGGTCGCGCTGATCGGCTGGCGACGCTACTCACCCCGTTCGGTGTTGCGGTCGACGACTATCTTGCCGGCCTGCCCGCCGATACCGAACCATTGTTTCTATGGCGGATGACCGACGTCCGTGCGCCCGCGTGGGTGGATCGCCGCGTGGCTCTGGTCGGCGACGCCGCGGCTGCGTTCTTGCCGACCGCCGGTATCGGCGCATCGATGGCCCTGGAATCGGCCGCCGTGCTGGCCGACGAACTGTCCCGCACCAACTCGACGTACTTGACGAACGCGCTCGACCTCTACGTGAAGCGCCGCCGCGGCCGGGTGGAGGCGGCACAGGACCAGTCGCGCCGACTCGCACGATTGATGTTCATCAAGTCGCGCGTCCTGGCTCACGGGAGAGATCGCCTCTTGAGGTTCTTCAGCATGGAGCAGATGCTCGCCCCGCTCATCAAGGATCTAAAGAAACCGTTATGACGATAGCGGAGGAGAAGATGATGCGTATCCTCGCTTACTGGATTTTGGCCGGCCTGGTCCTCGCCATGTTTGCCGGTTGCAGCCTGCAAGCTGAAACCGGCCGCGCCGGCGACACGCCAAGCTCAGGAAGCCGAGCGGCCCCCGAAGATTGGAAAACCATTACCAGCACGGCGTACGATATCCGCGTTCGTTATCCGGCCGATCTCGAGTTACGGCAGGGCTTCCGCAAGAGCTATTTCACCAATGGCCGTTGGAAAACCTACACCGGCCCCGACTCCCCGCCGGGAAAACCGCTCATGGCTTTGGTCATGCCGGCCTCCAACCGAGTCACTGCGGGTGAACTGCGGATTGGTGCCAGCCGCGACCCAGTTGCTATCCGCACCTGCAAAGAGATTCCGGCATCAGTACGCCCAGGCAGCGTGGAAGAGACGATGATCGACGGCGTTGCGTTTACCACGTTCAAGGCCGGTGACGCCGGTATGAGCCATTATCTCCTGGTGCGCAGTTACCGCGCCGTGCATGCCGAAACCTGTTATGCGATGGATGTCCTGGTATTCGGCACCAACCCCAACGTTTACGATCCGCCGAAAGCACCGCCATTATCCCGGCAGCAGGTCTTTGCTCGACTGGTTCCCGTGGCCGAAGAATTGCAGTTCATCGATGCGGCGACCCCTATAACCCGCCACAACGACCTGCCCTAAGGAATTGCTGAATAAATAGCCGAACGGAATGAAGCACGAGACGCACGGAACACAGAAAATGAGACATAACATGGAGTTAGGCGAATTTTCGAGTACCGCGCAACGAAGTGATTCGTCCGTGCAGGCATTTATGCAGCGGTTCCCTAAGCGTGAGACGTTGCACTAGGCCCGAGGGTGGCTCGCCACCACGTCGGCGCGAATCACGCTCTGCACCTCGATCAGCGGCGTGACCACCTCGCGCGAGGCCTTGTAGTGCGGCGTCTGCTTATGAGCCGCTAGTGCCTGCTCATCGGCGTAGATCTCGTAGAGATGGAAAAGATCGGGTGTGTCGCGGTCCTCGATGACGTCGAAGACGTGACAGCCCGGCTCCTCGCGTACCGAGGCGGCGGCATTCTCGGTCATCGCGGCCATGAAGCGCTCGCGGTTGCCGGGCTTGAGCTGAGTTCTGACGATAATGCAGTACATGTGGATTCCAGGTCGGGGGGATTGCGTTCGATTGCCATCGAGCCATCATTAATGGAAAATATTTCCATTAATCTTTCCGAACACTAACCGAGCTTCAAGGAGGCAGCAACATGCAACGCCCCGCCCCACTCAATGGCATGCGCCATATCGCCCTGCAAGTGCAGGATCTCGAGGCCTGCGAACGCTTCTATGTCGATCTGCTTGGCATGCGCCTGTTGCGCCGCGCGCATGCCGATCTGGTCTACCTGACGCTGGGCAACGACAACCTTTCACTGAGTCGGGCCAGCGATCCCACCGGTGACGACCCGCAGCGCCTCGACCACTTCGGTTTCGTCGTCGACCGCCGCGAGGATGTCGATGCCTGGCACGCCTATCTGCGCGAGGCCGGCGTCGTCGTCAATAGCGCACCCCACGATCACGGCGATGGTGGCCGCAGCTTCTATTGCCTCGACCCGGACGGCAATAGCGTGCAGCCACTCTATCATCCCAGCGTCTCGGGCCAGCGGCTGAGTTGAGTCCACTACCAGACTCGCCATGCAACGGGGCCAGGGATGCATCTTGCATGGCATGGACTGCGTATACATAAGCGTATGAATGGCATACAAATGGAGTCATCCTTTTTCCGATCGATCACACCGCCAGGAGTCTCGCCGGATGCCCCTCTTCTATCGCTTGCGCGGTCTGAGCGTCGCGCTGTTGACTGGCGCGGCGCTCATCGCCGCGCCACCCGCCCAGGCCTACCAACTCGACGATTGGCACTCAGTCGTCGAAGAGGCTGAAGGCCAAACGGTCTACTGGAATGCCTGGGGCGGCGACGCGAGAATCAACGCCTATATCGACTGGGTCGGCGAGCGCATGCAGGCACGCCATGGCATCGAGGTGGTGCATGTCAAGGTCAACGACATCGCCCAATCGGTATCGCGCGTATTGGCCGAAAAGGCCGCCGGCAACCTCACGGAAGGCACTATCGATTTACTGTGGATCAACGGCGAGAACTTCGCGGCGATGAAGCGCAACGATCTGCTTTATGGCCCCTGGGCCGAGCGGCTGCCGAATTTTCCACTGACCGCCCCCGACGCCAACCCCGAAATGCGCAACGATTTCAGCGTGCCGGTGGAGGGCCTTGAATCGCCCTGGGGCAAGGCACAACTCACCTTCTATTACGATAGCGCTCGCGTCGAGTCGCCACCGCGGACCCTGCCGGAACTGCTCGCTTGGGCCAAGGCCAATCCCGGTCGTTTTACCTATCCGCTGATTCCCGACTTCCTCGGCAGCACGTTCCTGAAGCAGGCGCTGTTGAGTCTGACCAAGGATTCCGCGCCACTCTACGAACCGGTCAGCGCGGCGAATTTCGCCAAGGTCACCGCGCCGCTATGGGACTACCTCGATGCGCTGCACCCACATCTGTGGCGCAGCGGCGAGAGCTTTCCGAATAGCGGCCCCGATATGCGCCAGTTGATGGGCGACGGCCAGCTCAGCCTGGCCTTTACCTTCTCGCCACTGGGCCCCGCAGCCTGGGTGGCCGACTATCAATTACCGCCGACCACCCGCAGCTACGTACTCGAGAATGGCACCCTGGGAAACGTGCACTTCGTCGCCGCTCCCTTCAATGCCAGTCACAAGGCCGCGGCGCTGGTGCTGGCCAACTTTCTGCTCTCGCCACGAGCACAGGCCCGCAAGCAGGATATCGACGTGTGGGGCGACCCTACCGTGCTGGCGATGGATGCGTTGAGCGAAGAGCAACGCCAGGCCTTCGATTCGCTTGAAGACAATCCTGCGGCACTACCTCCCGATGCGCTTGAACGCACCCTGGCCGAGCCCCACCCGAGCTGGGTCGGACGTCTGGAAGGCGCCTGGCTCAAGCGTTACGGGGCGGACTAGAAGCTTGTCGGGGTACGCACTCGGCATACGCCTGGCGCCATGGCTGGCGATTGCGCTGCTCAGCCTGCCAGTGATCAGCGGTCTGGCCGGCGTCATCGCCCCGGCTTTCGGCTGGCTGCCGGCACTCGGCGGCGACATGCTGACGCTGGCGCACTGGCAAGCATTGTGGCAAGCGCCAGGGCTCGCTCGCATGGTGCAGTTGAGCTACACGACCGGACTGATCAGCGCCGCGCTATCGCTGACCATCGTGGCGCTGTTTCTCGGCGCCTTCATGCAAACGCGGCTGTTCACCGCCGTGCGCCGGCTGCTCTCGCCGCTACTCGCCGTGCCGCATGCCGCGGCGGCTATCGGCCTGGCCTTTCTGCTGTCGCCCTCGGGTCTACTCAGCCGCAGCCTGTCACCGTGGCTGACTGGCTGGCAGTATCCACCCGACATCCTGTTTCCCGGCGATCCGCATGGGTTCGCGCTGATCGCCGGGCTGGTCATCAAGGAAATACCTTTTCTGCTGCTGATGAGCCTGGCCGCGCTACCCCAATGTCAGGCCAATGAACGGTTACATGTGGCACGGGCGCTGGGTTATGGCCCACTGACGGCCTTCCTCAAGGCGGTACTGCCGGGATTGTATCCGTTACTGCGGCTGCCGGTGTACGCGGTAATCGCCTTTGCCTCATCGACGGTCGATGTGGCGTTGATTCTCGGCCCAACCACGCCACCACCACTGGCGGTAGCGGTGTTGCGTTGGCTCAACGACCCCGACCTGGCAATGCGTTTCATGGCCTCGGCCGGCGCCCTGCTGCAATTGCTCGTGACGTTGGCGGCGCTGGCCAGTTGGTGGCTGATCGAACGCCTGATCCACTGGTCGACCACTGGCTGGCTGGCAAACGGTCGTCGACGCAGCGCTGACCGACTGCTCGGGGGTATCGCACTGGGGGCTATCAGCGTGGCGCTGCTATTGATGCTGAGCAGCCTGCTCGGTCTGACTCTGTGGTCGCTGGCGGCCTACTGGCCGTTTCCCCAAGCATTGCCACAGCCGCTAACGCTGCGTAACTGGATGGACGCCACCGGCGGCCTGGGCGATCCGTTGTCGCAGGCGGCAGTGATCGGCATTGCCGCCACGCTACTGTCGCTGGTACTGGTGGTCGGCGCGCTGGAAGCCGAAACGCTCAATGAATGCCCCACCCGGCCCTGGGCACAGCTGGTTCTTTATCTGCCGTTGCTGGTGCCGCCGGTGGCGTTTCTTTTCGGATTGGTGATGCTGCAGGCTCAGTTCGGCGTAAAACCGGGACTGACGGTCGTCGTCTTCAGCCATGCGGTGTTCGTATTGCCTTATGTGTTTCTGTCGCTGGTCGAGAGCTATCGACGCCTGGACCCACGCTGGGCACGGCTCGCACGTAGCCTCGGCGCCAGCCCGGCGCGCGTGTTCTGGCGAGTGCGCTTGCCCATGCTCTGCGCGCCACTGCTGACCGCCGCCGCAGTGGGTTTCGCGGTGAGCATCGGGCAGTATCTGCCAACGCTACTGCTGGGTGCCGGGCGGGTAAGCACCATCACTACCGAAGCGGTTAATCTGGCCAGCGGTGGCGATCGGCGCTTGGCGGCGGTTTATGCATTACTGCAATTGGCGCTGCCTGCGCTGGGCTTCGCGCTGGCGCTTGGCCTGCCACGGCTGCTGTTTCGCCACCGCAGCGGCCTGCTGACATCTGCGTGAATGAATATCGATTGGCCGACTCGGAAACTGCTGAATAATTTCTTCAGGCCGGTTGCGTGAACGGGTAGCCCAGCCGGCGCGCCGCACCGGCCGTTTCGGTCTGGATGATTTGCATCTCTTGCGGGGTGAAGCCGGGTTCGTAGTAGGAAGGAAAATGAATGCCGCTGGCGGCGTCATCCAGAAACGCCGTGTCGATGGGTAGACCACAGTGTTCGAGAACGCCTTCCAGGTTCTCGCGGGGCGCTTGGCACATATCCTCGAAGCGCACGACGAGTGCGGCCTTGCGCAGGTCCTCGTCACCCTCCAGTCTATCCATGATGTGATTATGGATCAGCGCCCAATAACGCGCCCAGCCAAGCACGTCATCGCCACGCTCCCAGCAGGCCTCGATGTCGGCAACGGCCTCGTCGTCATCCAGATTGATGACTCGACGGTCGAGGCCGAACTCGAAGTGGCCGACGCGCTGCATGTGCGTCAGCGCCTCAGGGTGATCCCGCTCGCCGGCGAGAAACAAACGGTGCTGCTTCATCAACGAGGCGATGTGCCAAACCGGGTCGCGCACGGGAATCACGAAGCGGGCGTCGTCGAATATCCTGCGCAGATAGCCCAGCCTCGAGACGTTGTAGTTACCCTTGGCGATATAGCGGGACGCCTTGCGCACCGCCAGCAATTTACGAATATGCTCACGATAAAAGCGCTCGAACGACGGATTGCTGGTGTCGCGAGTCAATACCGAGCTACGCGTTGAATCGTGAATCTCCGGGAAGTATGCCATCCATAGCACTTCCTCGAACGCCTCGGGGCTTTCCGAGGTCACCTTGATGCCATCGGCGTGAGTGCGCTCGGCGGCTTGCTCGGTGCGCTGCGGCACCTTATCCAGCCAGCGATTCCAAAGATATGGCGTGAATACCAGCGGGTAATCCCGGTAGCGGTGGCTGGCGACGTCCGGGTGCGAGGCCAGGATTTCCAGCAATTTGGTGCTGCCGGAGCGAGCGAGGCCCGCGACGTAGATCGGCCGGTCGACCTCGATGTCTTCGATGGCGTCATTGGCGATCTTGGTCTCGAAATTACCGAGTCGCTTCCATAAACCGGGATTTCGGGCAACGAAGCCACCCAGGGTACTGACCCAGCCGGTAACCTTGAAGCCTGCGGTATTGGGTTGAGAGCTGGACGCCATCGCCAATCTCCTACTTGATCCGCGAGAATCGATGAATGAGCAGTGAGACGATCACCAGCACCGGAAAGAACACGAACAGCCAGGAATGCATCCAGCTCGGGCCGATCTCGAGATAGCGGCTCTCGGGAAGTTCGATGTTGATACGCTCCACGCGGCCATCCTCGGGTAGATAACCGGCCGGGTTGCCGATCAACCAGTTCCACCACTGCCGCTCATGAATCACCGGCACCGGGGAGACCAACTCAAAGTCGCTGCTGACCTCGCCATTAGAGCCGAGCACCTGTACATGCGGCACGCCACCGGGTTCGCTCGGCGCTACCCAGCGAGTCTGCACAGATTCCGGCTGAGTGGTAATCGTCGGCGTCTGGTTAGGCGGTGGATAGGCGTTCCCATACGTCGCCTCCAGCCAGATCAGCAGGCATAGCACCGGCAACGACGCCAATATCGTACCGGGCAGCACCAGGCCGATGTGGCGAAACGACGTCTTGAACTGATCGCCGATCAACGAACCGGCTTCCGAAAACTCGCCGTCGAAATCATTCAAGCGACGCCGTGCATCGGCCGCCTTCTGCTTGGCAATGCCGATGCGTTTCTGCGGTGTCAGAAAATAGTAAAGCAACATCGATACGACGGCACCGATCAGGGCCCAGACCACCAGCCTCGCGGTCGGCGGGAGTACAGTCGCAAAGGCGGCGTCGATTCCGTCGAACAGCGGGGCTGGAAGATCCAGCAGACCATAGCTCATCGTGTACCTACATCAGTGGGTTTTTTCTCATCGTCATGCACGGCTGAATCTTGCGCAGTCGATGCATTCGGGTCGGCGGACGTTGAGTGCTCGGTCGATTTTTGCGCAACCGTATCGTGGGTCGTCTCACTCTTCTGCTGATCCGGCTGCGTTTTTTGCTGTGCTTTTTGCTGTGCTTCTTGTTTCGGTATGGCGTTGGCCTCCTTGGCCTCGCGCTTGCGACGCAGCATACGGCGGAATGGCCACAGCAGAACGAAGAGCAGTGCCGCACCTACCGCGGCAACCAGACCCCACAGGGCGCCAAGCAAGCTAAGCCCCGCGCCGGGTCCGATGTATGCCATGGCAGGCGACGCAACGAGAAAGAGCAGAAATAATACGCTGGAACCACGAGTAATCAGTTTCATATTGGGCCTCCTATCGGCCGGACTCGAGTGTCGAACGAAACTCCGGTTTCAAGCTCGCCGGGTCGATTCTAGTACCTGACGATACGACCGGTGTGTATTGATCCGAGTTCCCACCGCGTACTGGATTGAAATATTCCCATACGATATCTCCCTCGCGAGTGACTTCCAGCAGACGCCCACCATTGGACTCGGTGATCAAGGTATTGCCATTGGGCAAGCGCTGTGCCGAAGAACGTATGGCGCTGGATAACGGATGCTCGTCCGTGCCGTGATAGGACCAGGTAATTTCCATGTTTTCCGGGTCGAACTGCAGCACTCGCGAGAGATTTTTATTCTCGAAATTACCGTAGTTGTCGAACAACATAATGTCGCCATTTGGCAACAGATCGGCATCATGCTGTTCGATCCAAGGGCCGCGTGTCGCCCAAGTGATTTCCTCGCTTTCAGGATCCAACACCGCGACCGTGCTGATGTTTCGGAAGGAAATCAGCAGGTCGCCCGCTTCACCATAGGGGAAATTCTCCGCTGCCTCAGCGGTAATGAATTCGATGCCGTTGGTGTGCAGCGCATCCCGGGTCGCGTGGTAAGCAGCACCCCGCACGAGCAAGTCGTCATACCTGGAGCGCGCCATTACGGGCAATAGCGGAATCTTTTCCAGTTCCTTGCCCTCCGGCGACAGAATCACCGCGTAATCCATGATGTATGGCTGCTCCAGGAAATCCACGCCCTCGATCGGCTCGGATGCGTATTCGTGGGTTAACGCTGCTATGCGACCATCCGGACCGATATCTATGTCGTGATGGGCATGCTCGAGATACTTCCAGATGACGTTCGACTCACTGTCCAGCTTGACGATGCCATAGCCGTAAGGCGAGTCGCCTGATGCGATGTATTGAGCCAGTAGATCGCCATTGGGATAGACCCGCGCCTCGCGCATGGTGACCAGTTCGTCGGGCTGCGGCTTGTCCACCGCCGACTCCGATGTCCAGAGCTCGCTATAGGGCTTGCGCCACTCATGCAGCAGAGTGCCATCCATCGCGACCAGTCGTGTCGACGAATAATTGTCCGTCGAGGTATACAGCGTATAACCGGGGTAAACTTGCTCGCTGTCGTTGATCGTGACCCCACGCTGCTCCGAGCGCGCCGGGTTCCAGAAGTTGGTTTTCAGTGGATCGTCATATTCAGTATTCTTCTCGATCAAGGCAATTCCTGCATCGTAAGCATCGCTCAGGAATTTGTAGGGCGGCACCTTGGCCAGCATCAAGATGGCACCGCCAACGAAGGCGATGAAAAGTAGTGCGAGAAAGAAGATCAAACCACCGACCTTGTCGGCTTTACTGTTCGGCATGCTTGCAGTCCCTGGCAAGAAAATAAGGTGCTACCAATATAAACAAGGTAATAAAAGTTTCTATGACCGCTCAAGCGTCGAAAAACACAGACACCAACATCAATCGGTACGCACGACTCAGTTATCCTATAGCCTACAAACATAGCCCAAGCGGCTAAAACGGCTAAGAGACCACGAATTCGACCCAGGAGAATCATGCTCCCGCTGGCATTGGAAGGTATCCATATCACCCTGGATGGCGCACCGCTATTGAGTGTCGACACCGTCATCGCTCCGGGGGAAGTGTTGACGGTGATGGGCCCCTCCGGGGTCGGCAAGTCGACCCTGCTGGCGTATATCGCCGGCTTTCTGTCGCCGGCGTTCGTGGCAAGCGGCCACGTCCGGCTCGGCGATCGCGAACTCACCCGACTACCCGCCGAGGAACGCCGCGTGGGGCTACTGTTTCAGGACCCGCTGTTGTTCCCGCACCTTAGCGTCGATGGCAACCTGGCTTTTGGGATGAGCGCCGTAGGTTCGCGGCGCGAACGCCAGCAGCGCAGCGAAGCGGCGCTGGCCGATGTGGGTCTCGAAGGGTATCGCCATCGCGATCCGGCCACGCTATCGGGTGGGCAGAAGGCGCGCGTGGCACTACTGCGCGTACTGCTATCGGAGCCCGGCGCGATGCTGCTCGACGAACCGTTTTCCAAGCTCGATGCGACACTGCGTGACGAGATGCGCGCATTGGTATTCGCTCGCGTACGCGAACGGGGATTGCCAACCCTGATGGTGACGCATGACGCCGCCGATGCCGAGGCGGCCGCTGGTCGCGTCATCGAACTGGGACAATAGCGCCGACGCCCTATCGCTAGCGCTCCTCGCCAGCGGCCTCGCGCGCCAATTCGCTGACCAGCCTGGCCACCTTGTCGGGCGACAGATTGCAGCCTTGCAGGCCATGGCGTTCGACGAGATAGGCGGGATCGTTCCATTCGATACGCGTGACGTCGTCCACCATGCGGATCACCATCTTCTGCGGCAAATCCAATGCCACACTGCCCTGGCAGCGCATCATCGGTGTACCGACCTTGGGATTGCCGAAGATGACGGTGCGCGTGGGCGGCAGCTCGAGACCGGCATCGACCGCTCCCTGAGCGTGATCGATCACCGTGAACAGCGTTAAGCCACGCTTGTGCAGCGCTTGACGCAACAAGGCCTCGACCTCGTTCACCGACTCCTCAGTGGTTATATGCCGAATGCCTGGATAGACCGTTTTATTCTTATCGGCCTGCGGCTCGGCCTGGGCTGTCGCCGAAAAGAGACACACCAGTACAATAACCGCCACTACCGCGCGCAATGCCATGGAACGCTCCTGTGTGGTGAATTCTCCAATAAGACGGCTACCGATGAGATAAGTGCGGATTATCTTGCGCCTATCTTGCAAATATCGACGCCAACTCATCGAGATCGGCAACGGTGACATCCGGCTCGCCACCCCAAGGGTCGAAAGGCGCTTCGGCGCTGCGCCGCACCCAGGCGGCATGCAGACCGGCATGCTTGGCACCGATTACGTCGAAGGGATTGGAAGAAATCAGCCAGGTATCGTCGGCGGCCGCTTCCAGCCGCGAACGCAGGTGCGCATAAACCACCGGATCTGGCTTGAAGCGCTTGACCTCCTCGACGCTGACGATGTCATCGAAGTGCTGGATGATCCTGGCCTGCTCGAGTAGCCCTGTCACCGCCTGACGGCTGCCGTTGGAAAACGCCACCCGCCGGATGCCGTTTTCGGCCATACGCTCCAGCGCCTCGGCCACGTCGACAAACGCCGGCAACCTCGCGTAACTGGTCATCAGGCGATCCTTGTCGGTCTGCGAAAGGCTTGTGGCCATCGCCCGGTCGACGAACTCCAGCGCCTCGCCGGTGCACTGGGCAAAGTCGACATAAGCGCCCATCAACCCTCGGCGAAACGTGTACTCGAGCTGCTTATCGCGCCAGTGTTGAGAAAAAACCGTGGCCTGATCGCCGACGCGTTCCTTGAGTTCCTCGATCACGCCGTGAGTGTCGATCAGGGTGCCATAGACATCGAAGGCCAGAACCCGTTTCATGAACGCACTCCCTCGTCCGCTGAAAGATACCCATACCGTGCGCCCTTTGGCCGAGACGCACAAGCCATGCAAAGGTCGGTTGCTAGCTCGTCAACCGCGATAGCGCAAAATTGGCAATCGCGGTGTCCTGCACGCCGGTGCCGGTCAGATCGCAGACCGTGATGCTGGCATCCGAGACGCGCAGACGCTGGCCTTCGGCGATTACCCGACCCAACTCGTAAACCTTGAAAGGAGGTTCTTTAAGTCCCCCGAAACCGGGGCTTTTATCGCCTTTTATACCAGCCGAGCCGTTCTGGGTGTCCTGGTCGGCCTTTCTGGCGAACGCCTTGAGTTCACCGTTGTTCTCGCTCTGGGCGCGAGTGTCGCAGACGAAGGCATCGGCGCGGATCATCACCGACTCGTCGAGTTCGCGCTTGTCGGGGCTGTCCGAGCCCATCGCCGTGACATGCACGCCTTCGGGCAGATCCTGCGCGCTAAGAATCGGCTCACGCGCAGGGGTGGTGGTAACGATAATATCGGCCTGTTCACAGGCCGCCTTGACGCTGTCGTGCACGTTGACGGTCAGGCCCAGCGCGCGCATGCGCTCGGCGTAGGGCTCGGCCGACTCGCGCCGGCGCGCCCAGACATCGAGGGTGTCGATATCGCGCACCAGTTGCAGCGCGCGCACTTGCAGCTCGGCCTGCTCGCCGGCACCCAGCACGGCTACACGGCGGCTGTTCTCCCGTGACAGGTGCCGGGCGGCGATGGCGCCGGCCAGTGCGGTGCGCACTGCGGTAAGGTAGCCCTCGTCGAACAGCACCGCATCGACCAGCCCGGTCTTGGCCGAGAACACCATCACCAGGCCGTTGAGACTCGGCAAACCCAGCTTGGGATTGTCGAAGAAGCCGGGGCTGACCTTGATGGCGAAACGCTCGAAACCGCGAATGTGCGCGGTTTTGACGTCCACCTCGCCGTTGGATTCCTCGATGGCCATCGACAGGATCGGCGGCTGCACCACCTCGCCACGACCCAGCGCCGCGAAACCGACTTCCACCGTGTCCATGGCCTCGCGGTCGAGCTTGACCGCCGCTTCGATCGCCTCGCGTTGATAGAGTTGCATAGCGAAATTCCCTCTTCCGGAAAGCTCAATACCTCATCAATCGCAGCAAGCTCAGCCGCGATTTACAAGGCCGCGTGCGTGATCAAATGTTTCCAGTGACACCCCATTGCCCGAGACGATCAGCGCCACTTTCTGGCCGCGCACGTCCAGGCCATGTTCTTCGATGGCCGCCAGGCCGACGGCGGCGGCACCCTCCACCAGCATCTTCTCGTGTTCCAGCAGGTCGACCATGGCCCGCGCGATGGCAGGCTCCGAGACTTGGCAGTGATCGTCCATCACCGCGCGTACCAGCTCGAACGTGCAGATGTTTTGTAGCCCGATGCCGCCGCCCAGCGAATCGCCCAGGCTCTCGACCTCCTCGACATCCACCGGGTGGCCGGCCTCGAGGCTCTGCCACATCGCAGCACCCTGGGAGAGACTGACGCCGCTGACGCGAATCTCGGGGCGAATCGCCTTGAGCGCCGCGCCGATGCCACCCAGCAGGCCACCACCGGAGAGCCCGACGAAGACACGATCAAGATTTGGCTGATCCTCCAGCAACTCCAGGCCGATAGTGCCCTGGCCGCTGGCGATCAGCGGGTCGTCGAACGGTGGGATCAGCGTCATGCCCTGCTCGTCGACCAGCCGCGCGACCTCCTCGAAAGCCTCATCCTGGCTCCGGCCGACGCGCCGCGCCTCGGCGCCCAGCGCCTCGATGGCGCGTACCTTGTTATCCGGCACCAGCTTCGACAGGCAGATCACCGCCGGCACGCCCAGGCGCTTCGCGGCATAAGCCACCGCGCGGCCATGGTTGCCAGTGGAAGCGGTCGTCACGCCACGCCGCAGGTGTTCCTCGCCATGTTTTTCCATCAGCGCGGCGATCATGTTGGTCGCCCCCCTGAGCTTGAAGGCACCACTGGGCTGATGGTTCTCCAGCTTGAGGAATATCTCGGCATCGAAGCGCTGCGACAGCGCCAGCGAGCGAATCAGCGGCGTGCGCGCCACCTGCCCGGCGATGCGTGCCCGCGCCTGATAGATCGATGCCAAGGTGACACCGTGGCTGGGTTGAGTCATGGCCCCTCCCTTTCAAACAAATCGTTGTCCACTACAAACAATAGCGCCGCGAAAGCAGAACTTCCGCAGCGCTATCGCTACATTACCTCAAGTGACTGAACGCCAACGAGCGATGGTGAGGATAGGCGGGGTGCTGACGGGAACGCGGAGTGGACTAATGTCCATGAGCATTTCCCGGCAGCGACTCAACAACGCCTCACCGAGCGTAGTCAGTTCAAGCCTTGAAATCGCCGGACTTGACTAGCTCATCGGTAACCCTATCGACCGCCCGCTTGGCCCGCGCGATGATCTCGTCGACCTCGTCACGCGTGACCACCAGCGGCGGCGCGAAGCCGAGAATGTCGCCGTGCGGCATGGCGCGGGCGATCAAGTCCTCGTCCACGGCGGCGGCGCTGATCCGCGGGCCGACCTTGAGAGCCGGCGCGAACTGCGCGCGGGTCGCCTTGTTGGGCGAGAACTCCAGCGCGGCCAGCAGGCCGACGCCACGCACGTTGCCGACCAGCGGATGCTCGCCGAAAGTGGCCTGCAGCTGCTGTTGCAGGTAGGCGCCGGTCTCGGCGGCATTCTGGGTCAGGCCCTCGCGCTCGATGATCTCGAGATTGGCCAGGCCCGCTGCGGCACCCAGCGGATGACCGGAATAGGTCCAACCGTGGCCGATCGGGCCGTATTCGCCGGTGCCCTGCTCCAGCACGCTCCATACCTTGTCGCCGACGATCACGCCGGACAGCGGCTGATAGGCGCTGGTCAGGCCCTTGGCGACGGTGATCAGGTCGGGCTTCATGCCGTAGAAGTGCGAGCCGAAGTCGGTGCCGATACGCCCGAAACCGGTGACCACTTCATCGGCGATCAACAGCACGTCGTACTTGGCCAGCACCTTCTGGATTTCTTCCCAGTAGCCCTCCGGCGGCGGCACGATACCGCCGGTACCCAGCACCGGCTCGCCGATGAAGGCGGCCACGGTATCCGGGCCCTCGCGGAAAATCATCTCCTCAAGCTTCTGCGCACAGTCCTTGGCGAACTCGCGCTCGCTCATGTTGGCCTGGGCGTCGCTGCGGCGGTAGTAGTACGGCGCCTCGGTATGGCGGATGGTGTCGATCGGCAGATCGAAATGGTTATGGAACGCCGGCAGGCCGGTCAGCGAGCCAGAGGCGATGCCCGAGCCGTGATAGCCGCGCTGGCGCGAGATGACCTTCTTCTTCTGCGCGCGACCGAGCACGTTGTTGTAGTAACGCACGATCTTGAGCTGGGTCTCGTTGGCGTCACTACCAGACATGCCGTAGTAGACCTTGGACATGCCCATGCCGGCGAGCTTGATGATCTTCTCGGACAGCTCGATCAGCGGCTCGTTGGAGGTGCCGACATAGGTATGATAATAGGACAACTCGAGCGCCTGCTTGTAGATCGCCTCGGCCATCTCGGTACGACCATAACCGATGTTCACGCAATACAGGCCGGCGAAGCCGTCGATCGTTTCGCGGCCTTCCTTATCAACGATCTTGATGCCCTTGCCGCCGGTGATCACACGCCCCGGTGCATCGCCATGCGCGTAGTCGCGCAAATGGGTAGAGGCGTGAAACGTCACCTTGCGATCGCGTTCGATCAGGTCGTTCTGAGTGGTCATGGCAATCTCCTAAGCATGTTCAAAGCAAACGTGTTTCATAGAAAGTTGAAGGTTCTTAACCAACACCGAAGAGCTCTACGAGCGGTGGCTAGACAAGGCGCACTTTGACAAGGGCCGCGGAGTTTACATGGCGTAAATGAGCATGCCCGAGTCAAAGTCCAACGCCGTATAGCCGCAGCGCAGTTAGCTCCCTGATACAGAGCCAAGGCCACCGAGGCAGTAATACTTGGTATCCAGATACTCATCGATACCGCTGGTGCCGCCCTCGCGCCCCAGGCCGGATTGCTTCACCCCACCGAAGGGAATCGGCGGGCCGGTCATCTTCACGCTATTGACCGAGACCATGCCGTTCTGCAGTGCCCGCAGCATCTTCCAGATTCGGCGGATGTCGTGGGTGAAGATATAGGCAGCGAGACCGTATTCGGTGTCGTTGGCCAGTTCGATGGCCTCGTCGTCGCTGCTGAATTTGGTAATCCCGGCCACCGGGGCGAAGTTCTCCTCGCGCCAGATCTTCATCTGTGCCGTCACGCCGGTCACCAGCGTCGGCATGAAGAAGTTGGGACCGGGGGCCATGGACTGATCGCCATGCACCAACGTCGCGCCCTTGGAAAGCGCGTCGTCGACGATGCTTGCGGCCTTTTCCACGGCACGCCCATGAATCAGCGGACCGAGATCGATCTCGCTGACCAGCCCGTTGCCGACCTTGAGCGCCTTCATGCGCTCGGCAAAGCACTCGACGAACTCGTCGTGCACGTCTTCGTGAACCAGGATGCGATTGGCGGCCAGGCAGTCCTGCCCAGCGGTCTGGAACTTGGCGGCGACGGCGGCCAACGCGGCTTCCTTGGGATCGACATCAGGGCCGACGATGAACGGCGCGTTGCCGCCCAGTTCCAGCGACACCCGCTTGACGGTGCTGGCGCATTGCTCGAGCAGCAGCCGACCGACCGGCGTGGAACCGGTGAACGACAGTGCCTTGACGCGCTCTTCGCTGCACAGCACTTCGGAAACCATCGCGGCATCGCCCAGCACCACGTTGAACACGCCGGCGGGAATACCCGCGCGCTCGGCCAGTTCGGCCAGCGCCAGCGCACTGAACGGCGTTTCGCTGGCCGGCTTGACGATCACCGGGCAGCCGGCGGCCAGGGCAGCGGCGGCCTTGCGGGTGATCATCGCCAGCGGGAAGTTCCACGGCGTGATCAGCGCAGCCACCCCGACCGGCTCCTTGATGGTGCCCAACGCGGCATTGGGAATATGACTAGGAATGGTCTGGCCGAAGGTGCGCTTGCCTTCTTCAGCGAACCAGCGCACGAAGCTGGCGCCGTATTCGACCTCGCCACGCGCGTCGGGCAGCGGCTTGCCCTGCTCGAGCGTCATGATGGTGGCCAGGTCCTCACGGTTGGCCTGCAGCAGGTCGTACCAGGCCAGCAAGCGCTCGCAACGCTCGTCGACGCGCAGCGCCCGCCATTGTACGAAAGCGCTATCGGCGGCGGCCACGGCGGCACTGATCTGACCCGGCTCGAGCGACGGTATGTGTCCCAGCGTCTCGCCAGTCGCGGGATCTATCACGGCCTCTTCATGGCCACCATCGCCGTGCACCCATTTGCCGTCGATATAGGCATACTGGCGAAAAAGACGCGGATCGTTAAGCTTCATAGGACACCTCCCCCGAACACGCCGGCGGGGCTACCACCGGCTGCAAAACATGGCGACAGCCTGGCTGTCGATGTGCTCAGGATAAGGGGTTATGGCGAGGGAGAATTTTCGATAATAGGGCGTTGCAATGTGTTTCTTTTTGTCCCGCTGCATCTAATTGCAGAATTTTCTGTGGATGGCCTAACACCCTGTCGCGAGACGAAAAGCACCCGACGATCAGGCGTCGTTCACCTGAATGGGCGGCGTTTCATCCTTGACTGTCTTGGTCACGATGTAGGTGAAGTAGCGCTCGATGCCCAGCTCCGAAGTCAGCCAATCGTCGATCAGTCGCTGATAGGCATCGACGGATTTGGACTCGACCTTGACCAGATAGTCCACGCCGCCGCCCACGGCCACGCATTCAGTGACCTCGGGGGTATCGCGCATGGCGTTCTCGAAGCGCAGGAAGCTCTCGGCGTTGTGTTGCTTCAGCTCGATCTGCATCCATACCGGCGTGCGCTTGAGTACCACGCGAGGATTGATCCGCGCGCCGTAGCCTTCGATGATGCCGGCCTTTTCCAACCGCCGCACCCGCTCCCAGCACGGACTCACCGAGAGACTGATCGCCTCGGCCAGTCGCGATTTGGTGATGCGGCCGTCCTTGGCCAGAATTTCCAGTATCTTGAGATCGTAACGGTCGAGCTTCATGCGTGGATTGAGCCTTATAAATCGAGCGAATCGACGACTTCGGCAATAACGGCAATGGTATCGCCCATATTGACCTGAGCCGGGAAGCGTCGCGCCACCAGCAGGCCGCTGCGCTCGGCACGGTATTCCACCGGCACCGCACCGGTGCGGGTCATGTCGTAAACGCGGGCAATCACGTCGCCCATGCTCACTGTATCACCCAGGGCTAACGTAAGCTCGAGCAGGCCGGTATGTTCGCTTTGCACATAGCAGGAGGCGTCGGGCATATCGACGTAGACCTGCGGCTCGGCCGGGGGTTCGAGCTCGCCATCGACCAGGCCATAATGAATCAGGAAGTTGCGCACGCCACGCTCGGCGATCACCATGCGCTCCGGCGTGGTGGTGCCGCCGCCGCCGAGTTCGGTGGCAACGAAAATCTTGCCCTGACTCTCCACTGCGGTGTCGAACAGCCTGGCGGCATCGAGTTCGAACATCACCATCGCGGTCGGTGCGCCAAAAGCCTTGGCCCCTTCCAGCGCCTGGCGTTGCTGTTGCTTATCGTCGAGCAGGTGCGAAGCGGCGAACGGCACGATATCCAGCGTGCGACCGCCGGAATGCAGGTCGAGCACGACATCGACCAAGGGCACCAGGGTACGCGTGAAGTAATCGGCGATCTGCTCGGTGACGCTGCCATCGGGATCGCCGGGGAAGCTGCGATTGAGATTGCCGCCATCCATCGGCGAGGTACGCCGCCCGGCCTGGGCCGCCGGCATGTTCATCATCGGCACGATGATCACCCGGCCGTGCACGTCCTCGGCCTTGAGACTGTTGGCCAGCTTCAAAAGCGCGGTGATGCCCTCATATTCATCGCCGTGGTTGCCGCCGGTAAGCAGCGCGCTTGGGCCCTCGCCGTTATTGACCACGGTGAGCGGAATCATCACCGCGCCCCAGGCGGACTCATCGTTGGAAATCGGCAGCTTGAGAAAGCCGTGCTGCACGCCCTGTGCGTCGAAGTCGACAGTGGCGGAAATCGGACTGGGCCGCTTACTCATGGTTGTCCTCTCGTTGCATGCTCGTTGTCTGCTGACGGGCTGGTGAATGACTCGCGTATCATTATTTGACGAAGAGCTGGCGTGGGAAATTGGCCAGCGGCTCGGCGCCCTGCTCGGTGATCAGGATACTCTCGGTGATCTCGAGCCCCCAATCGTCCATCCACATGCCCGGCATGAAATGGAAAGTCATGCCCGGCTCGAGAATCGTCTCGTCGGATGGGCGCAGACTCATGGTGCGTTCGCCCCAATCCGGCGGATAGCTGATGCCGATAGGATAGCCGCAACGCGCGCCGCCGCGGTCGAAGCCGTATTTATCCATCGCCGCGCCCAACGCCATGGCGATATCCGCGCAACGGTTGCCGGGCTTGGCCACCGCCAGGCCATTCTCGATGCCTTCGAGCAGCGCCGATTCGCCGCGCACGAACTCCTTCGGCGGCTTGCCGAGAAACACCGTGCGCGACAGCGGCGCGTGGTAGCGCTTGAAGCAACCAGCGATCTCGAAGAACGTGCCTTCGCCTTCGCGAAACGGCGTGTCGTCCCAGGTCAGGTGTGGCGCCGCCGCGTCGGAGCCGGTCGGCAGCAGCGGCACGATGGCCGGGTAGTCGCCGCCATGAACGGTGCCATCCGGTGCCGTCCAGCCCTCGATGCCGACGCGATAGATCTCGGAGACCAGCTTGCTCTTGGCTAGCCCCGGCTCGATCATCTCGAGAATGCGCGAGTGCATGCCCTCGACGATGCGCGCGGCGACCCGCATGTAGGCGATTTCCTGCGGCGACTTGATCGCCCGGCACCAGTTGACCAGCGCGTTGGCATCCATGAAGCGCGCATGGGGCAACTCTCGGAGCAGGCTCTGGTAGGCCTTGGCGGAGAAATAGTAGTTGTCCATCTCCATGCCCACCACGCCCTCGTGCCAGCCACGCTCCGGCATGATCGACTGGGCGAGATAATCCATCGGGTGCATGTCCGGATTCTGCACGTAGTAATCCGGGTAATAGGTGATGTTCTCGGGGTCGATCCAGCAGGTGCGCAGCGCGCCGTTACTGTCCTGGCGACGGCCGTACCACACCGGCTCGCCTTCGAGCCCCAGCAGCACGCATTGATGCACATAAAATGACCAACCGTCGTAGCCGGTCAGCCAGGCCATATTGGAAGGGTCGCTGACGATCAGCACGTCGATGCCACGGCTGGCCATCGCGCGACGCACCTTCCACAGGCGGTTTGCATATTCTTCACGGGTGAACGGTAGGGAAACCTCGATCATGGCCTCGCCCCAAAACGAAATCGCCAAAACCGACCTGCCCCCTGAGTCGTGGTAGGTCGAGTCGCCGTCATGGACATTCTTGGTGTCTTCCTCTCGACCCAGCGCATCAGCGCGCCCTTGAAGAAGCTGGCATTATTATTGTCATGACTTTCGATTATTTTAAATCATGACAATTGCCTATCAATGTCCTTATGCGGATACTAGCACTAGGGCAGAGCTGGCCGTCAAAGGCTTTATTGAATCATGACAATTGACCTGACACCGTACCTGTCCGAGCATGGCCCCAAGTATCTGGCCATTGCCCGGGCGCTTTCCGAGGCGATTCGTCAAGGCGAATTGACGCCCGGCACCCGGTTGCCGACGCATCGACAGTTGGCCGAGTCGCTGAGTGTCAGCGTGCAAACCGTATCGCGGGCCTACGCTCAGGCTGAAAAGATGGGTCTGGTGCAGGCACGCGTGGGCAGCGGCACCTGGATCAACAGTCTCGACGACTCCCGCGAATCGGAGTATTTGCGTGTCAGCGAACCGCGCTTCGAGGCGGCCTCGATCGACCTGTCGATCGCCCATCCGGTCTGCCTGCCCATGCATCACCTGCGCTTTCGCGAGGCGCTGGCCGAGCTGGCCGATCAGGCTTCTCCCGATGTGATCGCCGCCTGCCGCCCGATTGCCGGGTTGATACACCAGCGCGAGCGCGCCAGCGCCTGGCTGCACGAGCGACTCGGCGTACCCGGCGACGTCGACGACCGCCTGCTGTGCAACGGCGCCGCTCACGGGCTGATGTTGGCGATCGCCACCGTGGTTCAGCACGGCGACGTCGTGCTGACCGAGGCGCTGACCGATCATGGGCTGATTGCGCTGTCGCGCACGCTGGGCTTTCAGCTACGCGGCGTGGCCATCGACGACGAAGGCATCGTGCCCGAAGCGCTGGACGCCGCCTGCCGACGTTTTCAGCCACGCGCGGTGTGCCTGACCCCGACCCAGCTCAACCCCACCGGAGCGACCATGAGCCAGGCCCGCCGCGATGCGGTGGCCGAAGTGTTGATTCGGCATGGTATCTGGCTGATCGAGGACGACGTCCATGCGCTGCTCGAGCCGCCCGGCCTGACGCCGCTTACCGCGCGGCTGCCACGCCAGAGCTTTCACGTCACCAGCCTGACCAAGGTGACTGTGCCGGGACTGCGCGCCGGCTACCTGAGCGTGCCACGCGGCCAGCTTCACCACACCCTGCCGCGCCTGCGCGCCACCAGTTGGATGGCCACGCCGCTGATCTTCGAGCTCGCCGACCTGTGGCTGGCCAACGGTACCGTCGATGAGTTGGCCGGCGAGCAACGCCGGCTGCTCGACGAGCGCCAGCGGCTGGCGGCACGCCGCCTGCGCGGGCACGAATTCTCGGCCCGCCCCAGCAGCCTGCATGTGTGGCTGTCGTTGCCGCCGACCTGGCGTGCCGAGGAGTTACAGCAACAGGCCGAGCAGGAAGGCCTGGCGATTACCACGGCGCAACCGTTCATGGTCGAGCAGACGCCGCCGCCGCGCCGGGTACGCCTGAGCCTGGGCGCCGAAACCGATATCGAGCGCCTGGATCGAGGCCTGGAACTGTTGGCACAGTTGCTCGACGAGGCGCCGCCACCGATGCTGCAGATCGTTTATTAGGGAACCACTGTATAATGCCTGCACGGACGAATGGCTGCGTTGCGCGGTACTCGAAGACTCGCCTAACCTCATGTTATGTCTCGCCTTCTGTGTGCCGTGCGCCTTGCCATTCATTCCGTTCGACAATTTATTCAGTAGTTCCTTGGGCCCACTTCAAATTGCTGCACTCGGCGATACGTCGTTAAGATTGCCTTCCAAATGCTCATGCCCTGCGTGGAGAAAAAATGCGCGTATTAGTCCACATTAGCGATGCCGATGCCTGGCGCGACGCGCTGGCCAAGCGCCTGCCCGATGCCGACGTCGTTACCAGCGACGACGACAGCGACACCGCCGCCGACTATCTCGCCGCCTGGAAACCGCCGGCCGAGCTGCTCAGGAAACAGACGCGCCTGAAAGGCATCGTCAATCTCGGTGCGGGCGTCGATGCCCTGCTCGCCACTCCCGGCCTGCCGAGCAACGTACCGATCGTCAAGCTGCGCGATGCCGGTATGGGCCCGCTGATGGCCGATTACTCGCGCTACGGCGTGCTGCACTTTCAGCGCGATTTCGACCGTTACCTGGGCCAGGAAGCCAACGCCGAGTGGCGCGAGGTGCCATTGATCGACAAGGCCGACTGGCCGGTCGGCGTACTCGGGCTCGGCGCGATTGGCGCGCACGTCGCCCAGGCGTTGGCTGCCGATGGCTTCCCGGTACACGGCTGGAGCCGTTCGCCCAAGGCGCTCGACGGCGTGACCTGCCACCATGGCGACGACGGCCTGCCGACGTTGCTCGGCGCGGTGCGTACGCTGATCACCCTGCTGCCAGACACCACCAGCACGCGTGGCATCATCAATGCCACAACCCTGGCACAACTGCCCGAGGGCGCCAGCCTGATCAATCCCGGTCGCGGCACGCTGATCGACGAGGCGGCGCTGCTCGACGCGCTGGGGCCGGCTCGACAGCCCGGTCGGCTGCGCGGCGCCATTCTCGATGCCTTCGCCGAAGAACCGCTGCCAAGAACCAATCCACTGTGGGCTCATCCGAGAGTGCGTATCACCCCGCATATGGCTGGCCCCACTCCGGTGCGCGACGCCGCCGATCAGGTCGCCGAATCGATCCGGGCCATGGAAAACGGCGATCCCATCGAAACCATCGACCCCCAGGCCGGGTACTGATCATGCCGATTCAGCGCAGCATCGTTCACCTCATCGACAAGCAGCCCGACGGCCAACCGGCGGTACTCCATGCCCGCGACAGCGAGTTGGCCGCCTCCCAAGCCATGGAGGACCTGCTGGCCAGGCTCAACGACACCTACAACGCCAAACCCAAGGTCTGGGGATTTTTCAATAACGACAGCGTCACCTACCCGTTCAGCACATGGCTGGGGCGCTACCTGGACGACGGCGATTTCGTCGCTTTCAGCCGTCAAGCGGCGGATCACCTGAAAACGCTGATGGAAGGCAACAACCTTTCGGTGGGCGGCCATGTGCTGTTCGCGCATTATCGCCAGGACGAGAGCGACTACCTGGCCATCGCCCTGCTGCATCACAGCGAAGGCGTCGGCGTTACCGAATCGCTGGACGTCGCCTCGACGCGCCAGCTCGACCTCGCCCAGTTGCATCTGGCGGCGCGTATCGACCTATCCGACTGGCGCAGCGATGCGCCCTCGAAACAGTACATCTCCTTCACCAAGGGCAAGGGCGGCAAACGCATCGCCGACTACTTTCGCGACTTCATCGGCTGCGAGGAAGGCCTCGATGCGCCCGGCGAAACGCGCACCCTGCTCAAAGCCTTCAGCGATTATGTCGAAAGCGAGGACTTCGCCGAGGAACAGGCCCGTGAAAAGACCGACAACCTGATCGATTACGCCAACACCCAGGCGCGCGCCGGCCAACCGATCACCCTGGACGAACTTTCCGGACTGGTCGACGATGAACGGCCCAAGGCGTTTTACGATTACATACGCAACAAGGATTACGGTCTCGCCGCCGAGATCCCACCGGATAAACGCACCCTGCATCAGTTTCGCCGGCTCACCGGCCGCGCCGGGGGATTATCGATCAGCTTCGAGAGCCATCTGCTCGGCTCGCAGGTCGAATACGACGAAACCCAGGACCGACTGATCATTCATCAGGTGCCGACGTCGCTACGCGATCAGATCAAGCGGCGCGGGGAATAGTATCTTCCGATAGAGCAGTCCCCTCTTCAGCGCCGAGCGCGAATGAAATAATCGTAACCCTCGACGCCGGGCTTGAGCACGCCGCGCTCGTCCCAGTCGCTCCAGCCGGTAAAGGGGATCGGTGTGTCCTCTTCCAGATTCTCCAGGCGTTGCGCCCAGTCTGCCTTATACGTCTCTAGCTGGGCCTTGAAGGTATCCTGCGCCTGGTAAATCGGGCCGCCGCCCTGAATGCCATGAGCGAGAAACGGCGGCAACACGTCATAGCCCATGTAATACAGCGAGTAGTTCATCGGCCACAGCAGCAGTTCGATATCGCCGCCGCGACCGTTATGCCCAAAGGTCGCCGCTGGCCCGCCGGTGGTGACCGAGCAGATGGCGCGACGCCCGCGAAAATGGCCGCAATCGTAGCGGCGCTTGCCCGTATACAGCCCGCCATAGACGAACACGCGATCCATCCAGCCCTTCAACATGGCCGGCTGGGCGTGCCACCACAGGGGAAACTGGAAGACCACCAGGTCCGCGCGCTCGAGCCGTGCGATCTCGCGCTGCACGTCGGCCGGCAGCGTGGCTATTTCGCTGTTATAGCGCTGCTCAGTCAGCGCAGAGAAGGTTCGCGGATCGCTGCGCTGAGCATAGTGCTGTGGCCCTTCCGCCGGCTCGAAGCCCTCGGCGTAGAGATCTGACACCTCCACCGTATGACCGAGCCGCTGCAGTGTTTCGACCGCTACATCCTTTAGTGCGGCATTGAAGGAGTGGGGCTCGGGATGGCAATGGACGATCAGTACATGCATGTCGAAGTCCTCTTCCTGTGAATCGCAGAGGCTTCAAACGATAGACTTTGCATAATAGGATTGAAATTATCCATTATCAAAAACCAACTTTGCAAAAATGCACAACAAAATTCTTTGGGACGACCTTAAAACCGTCATGGCCATTGCCGAGGCTGGTTCTCTGTCGGGCGCGGCGCGCTGGCTAGGCGTCAGTCATGCCACGGTCTTCCGGCGCCTCGGTGATACCGAGTCGCGCTTGGGTGCCAAGCTGTTCGAGCGCTCGCGGACTGGCTATGCACCGACACCGGCGGGCGAGGATATCGCCGCCTC
The DNA here is from genome assembly GCF_900102945.1 of Modicisalibacter muralis. Classification (GTDB taxonomy): domain Bacteria; phylum Pseudomonadota; class Gammaproteobacteria; order Pseudomonadales; family Halomonadaceae; genus Modicisalibacter; species Modicisalibacter muralis. Next base: position 108,042 of record NZ_FNGI01000002.1, read on the forward strand.
GGCACGGCGCATCGAGGCCGAGGTATTGGGTGTCGAGCGGCGTGTGGCCGGGCGGGATCTACGCCCTTCGGGCAGCGTTCGTATAACCACCACGGACACGTTGCTCGCCGGGTTGCTGTCGCCGATCTTCACGGCCTTTCGCCGTTCACATCCGGAAATTTTTCTGGAAATCGCGGTTTCCAATCAACTTTTCAACTTGACCAAGCGCGAGGCCGATGTCGCCATTCGCCCCTCTCTGGCACCCCCGGAAATGCTGGTCGGGCGCCGCATCGGCACCATCGCGCAAGCGATCTACGCTTGTTCCAACACGCAGATTGCTCATGACGGCACAGCGGAGTTCAGTGACCTCGATTGGGTGGGGCCGGATGAGCGGCTGGCGTACCGTCCATTGGATGTCTGGATGGCAGGCCACGGAGTCGATGAGCGCTGCCACTATCGCGTCGATACGCTGATGGGAATGCTCGCGGCGGTTCGCGATGATATCGGGGTGGCTGTGCTGCCCTGCTATTTATGCGATGGCGACGAGCGATTGGCGCGAGTCGGCGAACCGATCGCCGAACTTGCGACCGACCTATGGCTACTGACTCACCCGGACCTGCGCCGGGTCGCGCGAATTCGGGCCTTCATGGATTTCGTGGCGCAAGCGGTGAAAGAGAGGCGCGAGCAACTTCTGGGTGTATGACTTAAGCCGTGGATGACGAACCGTGCGCCCCAACTACTCTGGTGTCGCTCCGACACCAGAGTAGCCCTCGGTGTTTAAAGACCTGAACGCCTACGCTTGGCGGTAGCGAGACCATCTCCCGGTCAATGCACCACCATTTCGTGAGCGATCTGCTCCCCATTCAGAGCCGATGGATAGTAGGTCGGCCAGTTGGTGACTTCTTGCAGCAGTGCTTCGCGATCGTCGCCCCAATACAGGTGATAGTGATCGGCGCGAGCGGGTGAAATACCGTGATCGCTGAACTGAATGAATTGTGGTGCGTCATCATCGCCACGGGTCAGTTCGAAAATATACCTCACCCCCCTGTTGCCCGCTGCGTAGGTCAGAATCTCATACCCATCGGCGGTGTACTGCCCCTCGACCTGTTCGTTACCGTCGTGGAATGTGACCGTAGCCCCCTCGATGACAATGCGGTCGACATCGGTGCGGTAGCCCGCCTCGTAGTATTCCCGGTATTCCTGAGCGCTCTTATCACCATGCTCGGCCTTGTGAGCCATCACAGGATCGAGAGTCCCGTCTTTCAGATACGGATATACCGATTGCCAGTCACCTGCCCAATTGGAAAGCGGACGCGCCTTAACCTGACTGTCTTCGAAATAACCGTTGTGGATGTCGTCGTGATCATGTGAGTGGCCATGGTCGTGGCTGTGCTCCGAGTGTGAGTGTTGGCTTTCGGTAGGCTCCGTCACCTTCACAGTGGATGACCCCGCCCCCTCGACATTCCCGCTGCCTTGCGCCTGCGCGGCGAGTAACGCCAGCGAACCGAAAGCCAACATGCCCAAACTTTTTCTAGACATCATCTGCATCCCAACTCCCTTCGTCTGCTTATGGCATCGCGTCAATATCGACGCAGAAAAATGATATGTTATAACGTAACATAAAACAATCGATTATGCCGGTTACAAGAGATGTATCTGCCCGCCAACTGGCGCATAGAGAGTTAGAATATTAGCGGGCGCCATCGTCGATTCGCCGCTATTTTTAATCGGGCAATGACGAAGTGCGTGGCACTCACCTATCGTTGGCCTACCCTTGCCCACCGACATACCAGGAGACACACATGCCCGACACTCTGGTGCTCTACACCAACCCCATGTCGCGCGGACGAATCGCCCGCTGGATGCTCGAGGAAACCGGCGCGCCCTACCGCACCGAGATACTCGAATACGGCACGTCCATGAAGGCGCCCGAGTACCTTGCCATCAATCCGATGGGCAAGGTACCGGCCATCCGCCATGGCGACCAGGTGGTAACGGAATGCGCCGCCATTTGCGCCTACCTGGCCGACGCCTTTCCCGAAGTGGGGCTGGCGCCGCCACCCGATGAGCGCAGCGCTTATTACCGCTGGCTGTTCTTCGCCGCCGGCCCACTCGAAGCGGCCATCACCGACCGCGACCTGGGCCTGGAGCCCGATGCCGAACAGCAAGGGCGAGTTGGCTATGGTACCTACGCCGCCGTGATCGATACCCTGGAACGTGCCGTTACCGCAGGTGGCTATATTGTCGGCGAGCGCTTCACGGCGGCGGACGTGTATGTCGGTGCGCATATAGGCTGGGGCCTGCAGTTCGGCACCATCGATGATCGCCAGGCCTTTCGCGACTACTGGGCTCGGGTCAGCGAGCGCGAGGCTTATCGACGCGCCAACGCAATGGACGACGAGGCCATGCAGTAATCAGTTAGTTAATCACCGCCTGCTGCCTTGGCAACATACGCCGCAATGGACTGCAGCTGTTGCTCGCTAAGTGCACCCTTGTAGGCAGGCATGACTCCCAGACCGCCTTTTACCGCTGCATAGACACGGTCGCTATCGGGTTGAAGCACATCAAGGTTCGGGCCGATACTTCCCGTTGCTCCGGCATCGGCGAGCGTGTGGCATACGGCGCAGGGAGGTGTAGCCTTCTGGGTAAACAACTTCTTGCCCATGTCCAGGTCAGGTTCATCATCAGCAAACGCCTGAGCCGATGTAAAGCAACAAGCAAAAAGAGCCGCTACTACTGCGTAGCGGCTTTTATCAACACGATTGTCTCTCATGAAGCATTCACCCGACCGTGATTTCGATGGCGTGGTCCTGCCAACTATTGTTCCCGTAGCCACGCTCGTTCTCCACTCGGGCCTTGGGCTGTGTGTCGCCGCTGGCATCGGTCGCCCGGCTGGCAATCGTGTGGGTACCCTTACCAAGCTCAGCAGTAAACATGAACTGCCGCCACGCATAACGCCCCAGATTCGGCCCAATGAACTCGGCCTGCTGCCAGGTTTTTCCACCGTCGACGGACACTTCAACCTTTTCCACCGGATCCATGCCGCTGAATGCCACCCCATCGAGTAGCACCTTACCCGGAGCAATCTCCTTGTCAGCCGTAGGGTGATTGACCCAGCTCTTCACGTTCATCTCCCACATCGTGGGTTGATCGGGAGCCCCGCTGACACCAATGGGTCGGATGCGATAGCTGGTCTGCTGCATGCTGGCCTTGCTTTCTTCCGCCGTGAAGGCCACCCGGGCAACATACTTAATATTATTACAGCCGTAATAGCCGGGGACGACCAAACGCAGTGGGCCGCCATGAGCCAATTCCAGCGGAGCACCATTCATTTCCCAGGCGAGAATGGCGTCATCCATCGCTTTTTCCAGCGGAATCGAGCGCTCGACCACAACCGTATTACGCTCCAAGGCAGCCGGAAGCTCTTCGCCGCCGGTGCTCGTCAAGAACTTCATGCCGCTGGTGGGGCCACCCAGACTCTCGATCACATCGCGTACCCGCACGCCACTCCACACGACGGCGCCTGCAGCACCTACCGTCCACTGCGATCCACTGGCTCCGTGGGGAAAGAACCCACGGCCATTACCGGAGCATTGCAGTACCGTGGAGACGGTATGCAGGCCAATTTTCTTCAGTTCCTCAAGGGTCAATGTCTTGGGCTTCTTGACCCCTTCGAATGACACTTGCCAGGCGTCCCGGTTGGCTACGATCGTGGGGTCCGGCACCGGAAGATTATTGCGGATATACAAGCGCGTATCCGGAACGAGCGTGCTGGTGCCGAATGCCGCGCGCCGGGTCTCCATGGTAATCGGGTTAAGTCCGTGCACGATGAATGCGTCTTCGTCTTTCCAGGAGACGGCATCCGGCAACGAGGGGGCATCCTTGGCTGTCGCGCTTTCGGCGGCCCAAGCGGCACTGCCGACAGCCAATCCGCCGGCACTCAATGCGACCATCCCACCGCCGGTACCAATGGCTCGCGTAAGAAAACCGCGTCGGCTGGTCATGGCGATGTTATGGAATGGCCGCCCCGGATCCAGGGGCTCATCATGCGCCGGCTCGATATTCGATGTCTTTTCGGAATCTTTAAACATTACGCACTCCCTCTAGCTATAGAGTTTGGTAAGCCAGCGATTGTTCTTAGCTCATTTAAAGATATCCTTATTCTAATTATTGTCAAACAGGCCACTGGCGCCCATGGTCGCTACGTTAGAGCTGCTTGTGCACGATGTCCGGCGACGATCGTCTGAAAGACCCGATCAGCGCCGGGACCACGCAGGCCGCCGATAGCAGCGCACAGGCGGCGAAGCCGAGCTGCTCGAAAATCGGGCGATAGGCCAGCGCGCCGACGAATACGCAGAAATAGGTGATGGCGCTGTACAGCCCCATGATCGCGCCGCGCTGCTGGGGATCGAGCTGTGTCAAGCGGCGAACGAGCAGGTTGAGGCCGATGTGGTTAGCCACGCCCCATGCCACGCAGCACAGCATCAGGATGAAGACATGGCCGGCGCTGGCCGCCAGGCCGAGATATGTCAACGTCAGGCCCGCGAAAGCAGCCGTGGCCGCGGTCAGCGTACCGTAGCGATCGACCAGACGGCCCAGTGGTGCCGCCACGCCGAAGCCTACCCCATAGGCACAGATCGCCACGCCGGCGAACGTTGCGGGAAGCCGCAAGGCCACGCCGAGGTGTGGGCCAAGATAGCTGTAGAGACCATAAAAGGCAGTCATGTAGGCGGCGACGTTCAAGAGCACGGGCACGATCCCCGGCACTCGCAGCGCCGTGAACGGCGAGGTCGGCATATCGGCGCGTGCGGCCGTCCCCCAGTTCCGGCTCCCGCCAATCGCCACCGCCAGCCCGACCGAAGCCGCTGCCAGCAGCGAGAAAACCGCGCGCCAATGCACGATATCGGCCAATACCGCCGAGAGGCTGACCCCGGCGACCAGGCTCAGCGTCCAGCCCGTCAGCACGACGCCCAGGGTCTCGCTCTCGCGGCCTTTCTCGGCTATCTGGGCCGCTAGCGTATAGATCGCCGGCAATGCCACCCCCGCCGCCAAGCCGGCCAATGCCTGAGCGGCGCAGAGCACGATCAGCGTTGGCGACGATGCCGCGCCCATCAGTGCCACGCTCAACACCAGCAGTGCGTACAGCAAAGCACGTTCGGCGCCGATACGATCCGCCGTTGATGCCAGCGTCAGCGCACTGACCGCCGTCGAGAGCCCATAGATGGCCGATGCGGTCATGACGTTGGCCGCATCGATGCCGACGAACGACTTGGCGACCGACGCAGCGACCGGACTCAGCACCAGGGAGTTGGCGCCAATGATGGCGATGGACCCGGTCAGCAGCAGGACATTGCGGGTAAGCATGACTCTACCTAAACTAGATTCGGAAATTTTATTTAATTGCCGAATTAAGTTCTGGACAAGTGAAAATATGCCGAACGATGCAAAAACAGAAGATGTTCGGAATCGTGCTGCCGACACCCGCCCACTCGATGCCTTCGACCGAAGGATATTAGGCGAACTCGCGGTGGATGCCGGCCTCAGTTACGCCGAGCTCGGGCGGCTCGTTGGGCTTTCGGCCCCCGCCGTGCATGAGCGTGTGAAACGCCTGCGCGCCACCGGGCGGGTGCGCGGCACCGTGGCGGTGTTGGATGGCCCGGCGGTCGGCAAGTCGCTTCTGGCCTTCGTGCATGTCGACACCAGTGGATGGGGCAAGACCCAGGAGCTGATGTCGATCGCCGAATTGCCGGAGCTGGAGGAAATTCACTCGGTCGCCGGCGATACCTGCATGCTGCTCAAGGTGCGCTGCAAGAGCAGCCGCGCGCTCGAAGGGCTACTCGCCCGGCTGTATGCCACGCCCGGCGTGAAGGCCACGCGCAGCTACGTGGTGCTTTCGACCTATCTCGAACGCACACCCCAGGCCGACACCACCGATGCCTTGGAAGACGGGCACTCGATGGACAGGACTGGCACGGCCACGTTGCCGGCTGACTAATATGTCGTCTCCCCCAGGCGCGAGAGCTTGTCGGGATTGCGCATGATGTAGATATTCGTAACGCGACCGGCGTCGTCATAGGCGAAGGACACGGCCGCAACGGTCACGACCTTGCCCTCTTGACGCAGGACAAGCCCCCGGCAGCCATTGATGTCCAACGCGACCCACCGATAATCGGCCCAGAACCGGCCAAGGCGCTCGACGATGAACTCGACCACTGCCGCCTTGCCATGCAATGCCTCGAGCAAGGCCGGCACCCTGCCGCCACCGTCGGTGGCGAGCTGGACGTCATCCGAGAGCAGCGCGGCGAACGCGCTTGCCGAGCCACTGGTCACGGCTGCCTCGAAGGCGGCAAGTAGTTGTTCCTGGCGTTCAAGCGGCGTCGCATGACGCACTTTTGCCTGCTCGATATTGACGCGCGCCCGGGAGACCAACTGTCGGCAGGCGCTTTCCTTGAGCTCGAGCGTCTCCGCGATCTCCGGGTACGGAACCTCGAAGATATCGTGCAACAGATAGGCGGCCCGTTCCTTTGGCGTCAGGCGTTCCAGCGTCAGCAGAAAGGCGGTCGTCAGGGATCCCGCCAGCTCCGAGGCGTTCTCAACTCCCTCTTCGATTGGTGTATGGATCGGCTCAGGCAGCCAGGTGCCGACGTAATCCACGCGCGATTTATGCGCGGATCGCAGCAGGTCGAGACACCGGCGGGTGCAGACGGTCGTCAGCCACGCCACCGGGGCATCGATCGTATGCCGGTCGGCCTTGTGCCATTTGAGGAAGGTGTCCTGAACCGCATCCTCGGCGTCGGCCAGCGAGCCCAGGATGCGATAGGCCAACCCCAACAGTTGCGAGCGAGCTTCCTGAAAAATCTGAGCGTTATCCAAATCCGCCATAAATCAGTGCCTCGATACCTGAATTCTGTTCCACAGGTTGATCATCGCCACGGCTGCGGTCAGCGCGCCGATTTCCTTGTCGGAAAACTGCTCTCTCAAGCGCGCGCGAAGCGCCGCGAAGTCGGTTCGCGCATCGAGTACCGTCAGGGCCTCGGTCCACGCCAGGGCGGCCTTTTCTCGCTCGCTGAAATCATTGACGTGTTCCCAGACGATGACCCGGTCCAACCTCTCGTTGGTTTCGCCATCCTCGCGGGCCTCCCGGGTATGCATCTTGATACAGAAGGCGCAGCGATTGATCTGCGACGCGCGAAGCTGGACGAGGTGATGAAGGGTTCGATCCAGCCCCCGCTCACCGATCACCGCATTCGCGCCGGCCAGGGCTTGCAATACCTCGGGGATTTCCTGCTCGTACTTGATAGCGTTCGTGTCACTCACGACCTTGCTCCTTGGGATGATGAAAAATTCGACGTTCAGCCTTATGACGATTGAGCTTGAGTATTTGTGACAGACATGGCGAAAAACCGATTATTTATGCCAACACCGACTAGCTGGGTAACGGCCACGACTTCGCTACGCTAATGGCGCCCCACAACTCGGACAGAGCGTGGGTATGGTGTCGCACCGGGCCTCCCTCGACTCGGTTAGTCCTGACTCGGTGCATGGCGGCGCCGGGACCGGCTCGTATATCACATCATTCTCGGGATAAAGCGGTCTGACGATGCCCTGCTCGACATGCAAGCCGATGTCCTTGAGCAAGTGGGCATCGAGATGAGACAGCGTTCTTACGCTGTCGCGATTACGACGCAGCGCCTTGAGGGTTACGCGTAGCCGACGAAAGAACCCAGACAAGATCATTCCCCGCTCTCCTTGATATCCTTAAGACGATTGCCTATCGGCTACCCATTGCGACGGCGCGCTCGATGATCGGCCGCCAGTCGGGCTCCACGCGCAGGCCAAAGGTTTCGACCAGCACGCGCTCGATCTCGTCGGCGCTCAGCAGGCGCCGCTGCAGGTCTCCATCCGGCGTGCGTACGCTCAGGCGATTATGCGCCAGGGTGTAGCGCGCCCGCGGTGTCGTCAGCGCAACGATCAGGTCGTGTCGAAAGTGCGATGACGGGTGCGTGGCGGTAAACCAGTTGGCCAGTTCGTAGTCCACGTCGAACTGCACTTCGCTGGATAGTTCGTAGACCGGCACCCATTCATCGCCGAGTTGGGCCTCCAGCATCAAGCCGCTAGCGAGCGGCGTCAGGCGGAATGTCTCGTAGCGGGTGGCCTGCGGCTCGGTGACATCGAAGCGCAGCGGCGTGGTGAGCACGACGGAACCGAAGCCGACATCCACCAGCCAGGGCTCGCCGTCGATGACGACGCGTAGCGCCATGTGGGTGCGTGGGCGGGGTGGCGCATCGGGCGGCGCCATCCAGCGCACGCGAGCTGCCAGTCCTTCGACCTCGAACCCCAGCGCCATGAGCACCCGCTTGAACAGGCCGTTGTGCTCATAGCAGTAGCCGCCGCGAGCGGCGTCGATCAGCTTGGCATCGATGGCTTCGGGGGCGATGTCGATACCGCGATCCAACAGCACGTCGATGGCCTCGAAGGGAATCGATGCCGGGTGAAGCGCATGCAGGGCGCGCAGCGTCTCGAGCGTCGGCGTGCGTGGCCCGTAGTAACCGATACGCGCGAAATAGGCGTCGAGATTAACGTTAGCTGCCGGGCTATGATTCGGGCCATTCATGCCACCACCTGCTCATAGGGCGTGGCCCGACGCGCGGCATGCAACGCCGTTGCCCACCAACTGAGCCGCGCCAGCAGCGTCGCCATGCCTTTCCTGGCGCGCTGCGGCTCGAGTAGCTCGCCAGTGGTATCGAACTGCTCCCAGACACTGGCGAAGCTCACGGCATCCCGGATTGCCACCGCGTGCAGCTCGGCGAATACCAGGCGCAACTGCTCGACGGCGCGAGTCCCGCCCGAGCCGCCACCGTAGGAAACGAATGCGACGGGCTTGGCCTGCCATTCGCTCTTGAAGGAATCGATCAGGCACTTGAGCGCCGCCGGGTAGCCATGGTTGTACTCCGGGGTCACGACGATGAACGCATCGGCCTCGGCCATGCGCTGCTTGATCGATACCCACTCGGGATCATCGCTATCGACATGTTGGGTCGGAAATCCCACCAGGGCGGGGTCGATCAATTGCAGATCGAAGTCATCATGGCGGTCGATCTGCGTGGTGGCCCAATTGGCCACTTTGTCGCAGAAACGTCCCTCGCGCGTGCTGCCGTAGATCAGTGCGACGTTGATTTTCCTGTGCATGGGTCTCGCTCCGGTTGCGTCACGAATTACCAGTAGCGAGAACTGTAAAACCTCAGGCTTAGTTTAGGTCAAGCATTGATCTCATGGCCGACTGCGTCGATCGATCTTTTTATCCTCGGCCCGAAAGCTCGGTGGTCTCCGCGCGCCTGCGGAAATGACTCAGCGCAAAGATGATGGCGGCCTGGGCGACGATACCGACCGCCAATAGAAGGTACGGCGAGTCAACGAAGTTGGTTAGGCAATACAGGATGCCGCTGATGGACGCTGGAACCATGGCGTAGGGTATTTGCGTACGCACGTGCGCGATGTGATCGGAGCCGGCAAAGATCGACGACATGACCGTGGTATCCGAGATTGGCGAGCAGTGATCGCCGAAGATGGCTCCCGAGAAGACCGCTCCAATTGCGATTTGCACCAGTGCCATGTCGCCAAGGTTATAGGCCAGGGGCACGGCGATGGGGGTGAGAATGGCCATGGTGCCCCAGGAGGTACCCGTGGAGAAGGAAATCACCATGGCGATGGCGAAGATAAGGATCGGCAACAGGGCGGGTGACAGCCAATCTCTCGTCGCATCGACGATATGCTCACCGGTATTGAGTGCTTCGGTAACCGTGCCGATGGACCAGGCGAGGACGATGATCACCAACGCCGGCAGCATGGTACGAAACCCCGCCAGCATGGTGTTTTCGCAATCCTCCAGGGACATCCGCTGGATAAGCGCGATACCCAGGCCCGTCAATGTCATGGCGAACGCCGACCAACTCAGCGCGATACTGACGTCCGTATCGGCAAAGGCATCCATGAGCGGTTTGCCTTGCATGCCGCCACCGGTATACCAGAGAGCCCAGATACTGACACCGATCAATACCACGAGCGGCAACAGGAAATGCCATAAGCGGCCATTTTCCGTGTGCGGTTCGCCCAGTTCATTCTCGACACTCATCAGTGGGGTGTCGTCCGATGCCACCAGTTCCCCGGTGTCGGATGCGCGTTTTTCGGCCCGGCGCATGGGGCCGAAGTCGCCCATCAGGATGATCATCGGCACCGCCGCCAGGCATAGCAACGCGTAGAAATTCCACGGAATCGAGCGAAGAAAGGTCAAATAGGGTTCCGCGGTCGTCAGACTGAGGGAAACGAAGGCAGCCGCGATCAGCGATACCTGATAGCCGATCCAATCCGATACCGGCCCTAACGTGGCCATCGGCGCGGAAGTCGAGTCCAGAACCCAGGCAAGCTTCTCGCGAGAGACTCGCTTGCGCGCGGCGATATCGCGCGTGGCATTGCCCACGATCACCGAATTCACGTAATCATTGAAGAAAATGACCATGCCAAGCAGCCAGGCCGACAGCATCGCACCCTTGGCAGTCGACACCTTGGCCTCCAGCCAGCGCGCCACGGCATGCGAGCCACCGGTCTTGTACATGAAAGCGGCACCGGCACCCAGCAAGGACGTCAGTACCAGGAAGCGGGCATTCCACTCATCGGTCATCACCTTGGCGAACCAGTCGAAGGTTTGCGCGACCGCTGAGAGTGGGTTGCCGGTGAAAATCCAGGCACCGATCCAGATGCTCAAAAACAGGGATAAATTGACGCGCCGTGTCAGTAAGGCCAGAACCACGGCCGCCAAGGGCGGTATCAGGGAAATTAAGGCTTCCATGCGATGCTCCCATTATTACAAGTCACCGTGTCACGGTGACTAGTGGCCTAAGCCTAGAAGATTCAGGCATTGCCCGCTTGGCGCAGAAAGACGACGATTGTTGAGATTGCCGGATACACAACGCCTGGGAGGCCAGATGTCACGCGAAACCATCGTTCTGGGGGCCGGCATGGTCGGCGTCTCCATCGCCTTGCACCTTGCTCGGCGCGGCCGCTCGGTCGTGCTGGTGGATCGCAAGGCACCGGGGCGCGAAACGTCCTTCGGCAATGCCGGAATCATTCAGCGCGAGGCGGTTCAGCCGCACTGCTTCCCACGCGATGCTGGCAGCCTATTGCGTATGTTGCCCAACCGCCGCGTCGACATCCGCTATCGCCCGGCAAGCGTGCTCGCGGCCGCCAATCCGCTCTGGCAGCACTGGCGTTATTCCGAACCGCGCCGTTATGCGCGTATCGTCCCCGAGTACGCATCGCTCATCATGCGCTGCACGGCTGAGCATGAAGCTCTGATCGAAGCGGCGGGCGCCGAATCGCTGGTCAAGAAAGAAGGCTGGATCGAGGCTTTTCGCTCGCCAAGCGTCTTTGACGAGCAACTGAAGAATGCCGCCGATGCACAAAAGCGCTTCGGTGTGGATTATCAAACGCTCGATCAAGCCTCGCTGAAGGCGCACGAGCCTTATCTTTCCGAGGCGTTATTGGGCGCCATCCATTGGACCAACGCGTGGACGGTGGTCGACCCCGGTGCCCTAGTGGCGGCTTACGCTCAGGCTTTCGCGGGGCTTGGCGGTCACATCGAAGAAACCGATGCGCGCGGCATCGCGCCAACCGCAAACGGATGGCGTGTCACCACGCGCGGGGGAAGCCTCGAAGCGCGGGAACTGGTGGTGGCGCTGGGGCCCTGGTCAGGCGCGTGGCTACGCCAATTGGATTATCGCTTGCCGCTCTTCCCCATGCGCGGCTACCACATGCACTACGCCGCCAGCGCTGACGCCAAGCTCAATCATTGGCTATTGGATTTCGATGTGGGCTACCTGCTGGCGCCCATGCGCGCCGGGATTCGGCTGACCACGGGGGCGGAGATCGCCAGTATCGACTCCCCACCCCGCACGAGCCAGCTCGATGCTGCGGAAGCCGCGGCCAGAAAGCTTTTCCCACTGGGTGAGCGACTCGATGCATCGCCCTGGAAAGGCGCGCGCCCGTGCATGCCAGACATGAAACCAGTCATCGGCCCGGCACCCAAGCATAAGGGGTTGTGGTTCGCCTTCGGCCATGGCCACCAGGGCTTCACGCTGGGCCCGGTCACCGGCCGCTTGCTGGGAGAAATGATGGATAACGAGCCACCTGCTGTCGATATGTCGCCTTTCCGAGCGGACCGCTTCTAACGCATCTGTGTATTGCGAATAAGTGTTGCCGCAGTCACAACGGCAGTGCCGTGGTGTACTTGATGCGCTCCATGGCGAATCGCGCCGACACGTCGCTCAAGCCATCGATGCCGTTGACCAGGCGCTTGTAGACCCGGTCGTAGGCGTTCATGTCGGCGACCTGCAGCTTGAGCAGGTAATCGTAATCGCCGGCCATGCGATAGAACTCGGTGACTTCCTCGAAGCCCTCGACCAGCGCCACGAAGCGCTCGTACCAGGCACTCGAATGATCGCGGGTGCGCAGTTGCACGAAGGCGGTCAACCCGAGCCCAAGCGGTCGGGGTCGAGCAGTGCCACCCGACCACGCAGCACGCCGCTTTCTTCCAAGCGCTTAAGACGTTTCCAGCACGGCGACGAGGTGAGATGAACCGCCTCGGCAAGCGCGTTCAGCGATAGCGTGGCATCGCGCTGCAAGAGCCTGAGCAACTCACGATCTATCTTATCGAGCAAGACAACATCCATCATGACACCATCCGAGAAAAATCATTCTCCAAATGTCGTTTATCGCGGGCTATTTTGGCAAGGATTACTCCCTCTGGCGGGATACGCTAGGCAACATCGAGTCATTCCAATTGCGCTCATCCAATGCCTGGAGCCGCCATGCCATCACTTGCCCCGCTACCCATTGCCAGGGATTCAACGACCGAATCGGCGAACATCGCCAACGATCGGCAGGGATTACGTGTCTGGCGGTACGAGCGGCTGGCGCGATTGCACGCGCTCAAGCGCCGCACACCCGCGACCCCACTGCATCGGCTGACGTTTCCAGGGCTGCCCGGTATCCGCGTGTATCTCAAGGATGAACGCGCCCACCCCAGCGGCAGCCTCAAGCATCGCCTCGCCGCCTCGCTGTTCGAGCATGCGCTGTGCCACGGCTGGCTGACGCCCGGCGCACCGGTGATCGAGGCATCGTCCGGCTCCACCGCCGTTTCCGAAGCCTGGTTCGCGCGCCGTCTCGGCTTGCCCTTTATTGCCGTGGTGCCACGCGGTACCGCGCGTGCCAAGCTCGATGCGATCACCGCCGAAGGCGGCCGGGTGCATGCCATCGACGATGCGGCGGCACTTTCCAGCACGGCGGCACGGCTCGCCGACGAGCTCGGCGGGCACTTCATGGACCAGTTCCGTTTCGCCAGCGAGGCCAGCGATTGGCGCGGCGATGACAACCTCGCCGCCGAGAGCCTGCGCCAGTTCGATGCCCTTGATGAACCCGCGCCGCAAGCGATCTTTCTGGGTGCCGGAACCGGCGGCACCGCCGCGACCTTCGCTCGGCATCTACGCTTGCGCGGCCTGGCGAGCGACATTCGTGGCGTCGACCCGCAATGTTCCGTTTATCGCTCGCTGTGGGCAGGTCACTCCACTTCCCTACTCACCGACTCGTCTTTGGGTCCCAACCCTATCGAAGGCATCGGCCGGCCCTGCCCCGCGCAGGCCTTTCTGCCGCAAGCCTTCGATGACATGCAGACCATCGAAGATGCCGCCAGCCTGGCCACCGCACGCTGGCTGAACGAGTGTTTCGGGTTGTGTGCCGGCCCCTCGACCGGCACCGCACTGATCGGCGCCTTGCGCCATGCCGAATGTCTGCACGAACGCGGAGAGCATGCGGTGCTACTGGCGCTGATCTGCGACGACGGCCAACGCTATCGCGACACGTTGTATAACGATGCTTGGCTCGAAAGGCGCTACCCGGCGCATCGCCAATACGCTGATGAGCTGGCACGAATCACCGCTATCGGTCGGGATAGTCAATAGGACCAGCGAGCCTCAAGACAAACATGGGATCTGGCACTAGGCTGTGATGGAGACTCGCGTCCCACCCTGCCGAGGAAAACGTCATGAACGAGGAAGCCTTCAATCTCAGCATCCGCAAGTTCCTAAAGAAAGTCGGCGTCGGCTCGCAGCATGAGATCGAGCAGGCGGTGTACAAGGCTATCGAGGATGGACAACTGAAAGGAACGGAAACCCTGCCGACGCACATGACGCTAGAAATCGGTGAACTCAGCCTCAAGGTCGATTTCGACGGCAAGGTCGAGCTGGAGTGATCGCAACGCCGAGTAACCGTCGGCATTCAATCCAGCGATTCCTCATCCGGATCGAGCAAGTGCGGCCCCGGCCCCTGCTCGGCGAGTTCATCCCAGGGATTGCGTAGCGGGCACTCGTCCAGCGAAAGACAACCGCAGCCGATGCAATGATCGAGTTGATCGCGCAGTTGGGTCAGCCCGGCAATGCGGGCGTTGAGCTCCTCCCGCCAGCTCGCCGACAGTCGGCGCCAGTCCGCCGCCGTAGGCTTATGCCCCTCGGGCAATGTCTTGAGCGCATCGCGAATCGAGGCAAGCGGCAGACCGGTGCGCTGGGCGACCTTGATAATCGCCACCCGGCGCAGCACATCGCGGGTATAACGGCGTTGATTACCCGCGTTGCGCCAGCTCGCGATCAACCCCTTGGCTTCGTAGAAATGCAGCGTGGAGACGGCAACGCCGCTACGCTTGGCGACTTCGCCCACGCTGAGTTGCTTATGGATACGCTCGCAATCGCTCTTGCTCATCACACACCTCTTGACCTAAAGCAATATTGAGGTTTTACGCTGATGACGCTCGGCTGACAAGGCCCTGGAGCAGGCGAGGCTAGCGTTACAGGCGCTCGACACTAGACGCTGGAGGCGTTGTCGAGGGCTCGCAAACCTTCCAGCCGTAAGCGATAACGGCGACGATCATCAGGGTAATCAACACTCGCCCGACCAGAATGATCCAGATATCCGCGCCGAGAGCCAACATGAGCAATGTGTCCTCGATCAGCGAGTGCGACAATGACAGCCACGCCAGGGCCAAGAAGCATGTGCGGGCTGAGAACCGTTGCTTTCTCGCTTCTTCGATGATGACCGCCCCGCCATAGGTCAGCCCAAGCAGTACCCCGACCGTCGTCACGGTCGCCACTCGCGAATCGAGCCCCGAGATTCTCAGCAGCGGCGTCAAGGCGGTGGTGATCCAGCGTGTTATGCCTAACCGATCGAAAATATCCAATAACAGCAGTAGCACGATGATGACCATGAACGTTATCGCCAGCGTGAACGCCGTAGACTGCATCCAGCCCCACAGACCAGTGCTTTCTCCCACCAGCGAGGAACCCCGCAGCCACTCCAGTGAGACCGGTTCGCTGAGGGCACCGCTCAGGCGGCACGCCCAGGCGACGCCAGCGCCATAGGCCAGCGCCACACCGATACGCAGTAGCGTGGTGAGCCAGAAGCTGGCCCCCGCGCGACGCACGATTGCCTGTTCGATGGGCAGCGCATGCGCGAACAGCATCATGGCGCACAAGGCGCTCAGTTGCCCTACGGTAAGCTCGAGATTCGATGCGAACCCGCTCAGGGCCGCAATTCCACCATACAGGCCCGTAAGCAGCGTAGTGGCCCATACGATGCCGGCCCCGGGAGGCAAATCGATCAGCGCCATTGCCGGGGCAATGGCGTATCCCAGCATTTCGACAAGGCCCAGCCGCTGCCCCACGTAGACGATGACCATCACCGGCAGCATTATCCTGGCCAGCGCAAGAAACGTTCGCCAGCTTCGTCCCAGCAAATTTTTAACGTAGGCGTAAAGGGTCATTGTGATCACCAATAATTGCGCAATGGCCCATCATAACGCAGGTGAATCACAACAATTTGCACGATTATTGTGCTATAAAAACATTTAACGCCTATTTAATCTTAAACAACGCCTTGAAATTGCGAACATGGAACTCGACGCTTTCGATCACCGCATCCTAACCGCCTTGCAACGCGATGCCGATATATCCAATACCCTGCTAGCCGATGCGATAGGCCTGTCGGCATCAGCCTGTTTACGCCGGGTCGCCCGGCTGAAGAAGCTGGGAGTGATTCGCCGGGTCGTGGCGGTGATCGATCCTGCCAAGGTCAATCGCGCCCTGACCGCGGTCGTCACGGTGGAGTTCGCACGCCACGGCAGTGGCTACCGCCAACAGTTCGTCGGCAAGGTGCGCAGCGAAGCCGCCATTACGCAATGCTATGTGGTGACCGGCGAGGTTTCGTGCGTTGTGATCCTTCATGTGCACGATATGGAGGAGTATCTATCGTTGGCCGATCGGCTCTTCGATCAGGACGAGAACGTACAGGCATTCCATACCTATATTGTCATGCAGACCGTCAAGCAGGAGACGAGCATCCCCCTGGAAGCGCCAAATCGTGCCGGGGATTGATCGCTGCACCGGAGGCTGACTGTCGGTCGGCCGATGGCGATGCCGATTTTCCTTGACCTAAAGCTAAGTTCAGGTTTTAGGGTGACCATCGAATCGCGCGAGATAGGCAATCGATGAATGGTAACATCGCCATTTCGATTTCGATCTCCGCCGCAGTGAATGGACATCACCCGATCGAGGCACCCACCATGTTTCGTTTCTTCGAGTCGCTGATCGACCCTTACCCTCAAGACGAGCCACGCACGCCACCCAACGGCCTGCTTGCCTTTCTGTACCACTATTCGAAGCCGGTCCTGCCGTTGCTGGCGGTGATGTCGGTACTCACCGCCTTGGTGTCCATCGCCGAGGTGGTGTTCTTCGCCTACATGGGCGAACTGGTCGACTGGCTCGGCGCTAGCGAGCGCGGCGCCTTCTTCGCCGAGCATGGTTGGGAGCTTGCCGGCATGGCGCTGTTGATCGTGGTGGTATTCCCGCTGCTGGTGCTGGCGCAGTCGCTGATCGTCCACCAGGGGATTTTCGGCAACTATCCGATGATCGTGCGCTGGCTCGCCCATCGCTACCTGCTCGATCAGAGCTTGCCGTTCTTTCAGGACGAGTTCGCCGGGCGTGTCTCGCAGAAGATCATGCAAACCGCGCTGGCGATCCGCGAGACGGTGATGAAGCTGATGGATGTCTTCGTCTACGTGGCGGTGTACTTCACCGGCGCGCTGTTTCTGCTCGGGCGTACCGAACTCTGGCTGGTCGCGCCGCTGGTCGTGTGGTTGGCGGGATATATGGCCATCGCGGTGTATTTCGTGCCGCGTCTGCGGCGCATCTCCAAGGCCCAGGCCGATGCGCGCGCGCAGATGACCGGCCGGGTCGTCGATAGCTACACCAATATCCAGACCATCAAACTGTTCGCCCATACACTGCGCGAGCAGGACTACGCGCGTGGCGCCATGGATGGCTTCATGCAGACGGTCTACAAGCAGATGCGGCTGGTGACCAAGCTCACCGTCTGCCTGCAGACGCTCAACTCGCTGCTGCTGGTCGCCATTGCCGGCATCGCCATATTCGCCTGGCATCAGGCGCTGATTTCGCTGGGCGCCATCGCCGTGGCCATCGCCCTGGTCATGCGCCTGCGCGCCATGTCGGACTGGATACTCTGGGAAATCGCTGGGTTGTTCGAGAACATCGGCACCGTTCAGGACGGTATCAATACCCTGGCGCAACCGAAGGCCATCGCCGATACCCCCGAGGCGCGGGAGCTGACCACGCCGCATAGCGAGATACGCCTCGAGCATGTGCGTTTTCGCTATGGCAACAACGGCGGCGGGCACAGCGAGCCACCGGTCATCGACGATCTGTCGCTGACCATCGCGCCGGGCGAGCGGGTCGGACTCGTCGGCCGCTCGGGTGCCGGCAAGTCGACACTGGTCAATCTGTTGTTGCGCTTCTATGAGCTTGAAAGCGGGCGTATTCTTATCGACGGTCAGGATATCGCCGGTGTCACCCAGGCGTCATTGCGACGCCAGATCGGCCTGGTCACCCAGGACACCTCGTTGCTGCACCGCTCGATCGCCGACAACATCGCCTATGGTCGCCCCGAGGCCAGCGAGGCAGACATCATCGAGGCGGCACGGCGCGCGCATGCCGACGGTTTTATCCGTGGGGCGTCGGACTCCAAGGGGCGAACCGGCTACGCCGCGCATGTCGGCGAACGCGGCGTCAAGCTCTCCGGCGGCCAGCGTCAGCGCATCGCGATTGCCCGGGTGTTGCTCAAGAATGCGCCGATCCTGATTCTCGACGAGGCGACCTCGGCGCTGGACTCGGAAATCGAGGCGGCAATCCAGGAGCAGCTATTCGCGCTGATGGAAGGCAAGACGGTGATCGCCATCGCGCATCGGCTGTCGACCATCGCCATGCTCGATCGACTGGTGGTCATGGACGCGGGGCGCATCGTCGAGACCGGTAGCCATGAGCAATTACTGCGCCAGGACGGCATCTATGCCGGATTATGGCGGCGCCAGTCCGGCGGTTTCCTGGGGCTCGATGCCCAGGCCGGGACCTCATCAGGGCCGCACGTCATGCCGACGACCTGATTTCATTTTTCTGTTAAGGACATCGCATGCAGCCAGCGATCCACGTCTCGAATCTCTCCAAGACCTACGACTCGGGATTCCAGGCGCTCAAGAATATCGATCTGGAAGTACGACGCGGCGAAATCTTCGCCCTACTCGGCCCCAACGGCGCCGGCAAGACGACACTGATCAGCATCATCTGCGGGCTGGTCAACCCCAGCGAAGGCACGGTACTGGCGGACGGCCACGATATCGTCAACGACTACCGCGCGGCCCGTGAGAAGATCGGCCTGGTGCCGCAGGAGTTGACCACCGATGCCTTCGAGACCGTATGGGCCACCGTCAGCTTCAGTCGTGGGCTGTTCGGCAAACCCGCCAATCCCGCGCACATCGAGAAGGTGCTCAAGGACCTAGCCCTGTGGGACAAGCGCCATAACCGGTTGATTACACTCTCGGGCGGCATGAAGCGCCGCGTGCTGATCGCCAAGGCGCTATCCCACGAGCCGCAGATCCTGTTTCTCGACGAGCCGACCGCTGGCGTCGATGTCGAGTTGCGCCGCGACATGTGGGAAGTGGTGCGCCTGCTGCGCGAAAGCGGCGTGACGATCATTCTGACTACCCATTACATCGAAGAAGCCGAAGAGATGGCCGACCGCATCGGGGTGATCAGCAGGGGCGAGATCATCCTGGTGGAAGACAAAGCCGAACTCATGCACAAGCTCGGCAGAAAGCAATTGACGCTGCATCTGCAATACCCGCTCGAGCGCATTCCCGCGACACTTGGCGCGCATGACCTGGCGCTCGCCGAAGACGGCACCGAGCTGACCTACACCTACGACACCCAGGAGGAACGCACCGGGATTACCGGCCTGCTCGGCGATCTCAATGCCGCCGGCATCGACTTCAAGGATCTGCACACCCGGCAGAGTTCGCTGGAGGAAATCTTCGTCAACCTGGTAAGGGAACGCCAATGAATCTCCAAGCAGTTCGCTCGATTTACACCTTCGAAATGGCACGCGCGCGGCGCACGCTGCTACAGAGCGTCGTGTCGCCGGTCATCTCGACCTCGCTGTACTTCGTGGTGTTCGGCGCGGCGATCGGCTCGCGCATCAGCCATATCGAGGGGATCAGCTACGGTGCCTTCATCGTGCCGGGTCTGATCATGCTGATGCTGCTGACGCAGAGCGTCTCGAACGCCTCCTTCGCGATCTTCTTCCCCCGCTTCTCGGGCACGATCTACGAGTTACTGTCGGCGCCGATCGCCTATTACGAGATCGTGATCGGTTATGTCGGCGCGGCCGCCACCAAATCGATCGTGCTCGGCCTGATCATTCTCGCCACGGCGGGCTTTTTCGTGCCGCTCGAGATCGCCCATCCGCTGTGGATGCTGGCGTTCCTGGTGCTCACGGCGGTGACGTTCAGTCTGCTCGGCTTCATCATCGGTATCTGGGCCGACGGCTTCGAGAAGCTGCAACTCGTGCCGCTGCTGATCATCACGCCACTGACGTTCCTCGGCGGCAGCTTTTATTCCGTCGACATGCTGCCGCCGGTCTGGCAAACGGTCACGCTATTCAACCCGGTGGTCTACCTAGTCAGCGGTTTTCGTTGGAGCTTTTATGGCATCAGTGACGTCAGCGTGACCGCGAGCCTGCTGATGATCCTGGTCTTTCTGACGCTGTGCCTGGGCCTGGTGGCGTGGATATTCAAGACCGGTTATCGGATCAAGCCATGACATCGAAGCGCACCACCACCCCAGACTACAAAGCGCCCCATTAAGGGCATAACCTGATAGTCATCGATAGTCACTCTGGATACTTCATGGAGGCTAGTGATGACGCCAAATAAGATGATGTACCGCCCCGGCGATGCCCTGCTGATCGTCGACATGCAAAACGATTTTTGCGAGGGCGGCGCGTTGGCCGTGACTGGCGGCCAGAAGCTGATCCCGGCAATCAATACCGAGAGCGCCGATGCAGACATAGCGGGTGCACTTGTCATCGCATCGCGCGACTGGCACCCCGTCGACCATTGCAGCTTCGCGGCCCAGGGCGGGCCGTGGCCGGAGCACTGTATTCAGGATACCCCCGGGGCTGCCTTTCACCCTGAGCTGGAACTTCCCAGCAACACCGTGAAAGTCAGCAAAGGCACCGCCTTCGACCGCGACGCCTACTCGGCCTTCGATGGCACTGGGCTGGCTACCTTCCTCCAGCACCGCGATATCTCGCGCGTCATCGTCTGTGGGCTGGCAATGGATGTATGCGTCCGCGCGACGGTGATGGACTCCCTTGATGCCGGCTTCGCGACTTGCCTGCTGAATAAACTCACCGAGCCCGTAGCGATAGATCGGCGCCAGACGTGCCGGGACGAGTTGCGTGCGGCAGGCTGTGAGATCGTGACATGAAGATACCCAACCCGAGAGTGGCTGTGCTCAGCCTGCTCGGTTTCATCATCGGTATCTGAGCCGATGGCTTCGAGAAGCTGCAACGCGTGCCGCTGCTGATCATCACGCCACTGACGTTCCTCGGCGGCAGTTTCTATTCCATCGACATGCTGCCGCCAGTCTGGCAAACGGTCACGCTATTCAACCCGGTGGTTTACCTGGTCAGCGGTTTTCGCTAGAGCTTTTATAACATCAGTGACGTCAGCGTGGCCGCGAGCCTGGTGATGATCCTGGCCTTTCTGACGCTGTGCCTGGGCCTGGTGACGTGGATCTTCAAGACCGGTTATCGGATCAAGCCATAACGACTATTGGTTCCATTATCATCCTGGAAAGTGGCTCTTATGCAAGAGCCACTATTCGGCTAGCCTGCCCCTTTGTGCGCCACGAGAAAGCAGCATGTATCTACCCAAGCAGTTTCGAGAGACACGTGCCTCCGCGCTGCACGCACTGATCGAGCGCCATCCGTTCGCCACCCTCGTTACGCAGGGCTCGGACGGTCTCGACGCCGACCACCTGCCCTTCGTGCTGGATGCCGATAGCGGCGAACACGGCCGCTTGCGCGGCCATGTCGCCCGAGCCAACCCGCTTTGGAAAAGCGTCTCGGACAACGCCGACGTGCTGGTCGTCTTTCAAGGGCCGCAGGCATATATCACGCCATCGTGGTATCCCGCCAAGCGCGAGCACGGCAAGGTCGTGCCGACCTGGAACTACGGCTTCGTGCATGCTCACGGGCGTATTCGCTTCATTGAGGATGCCGATTGGCTATACCGGCTGGTCGACGATCTCACCAACGCTCATGAAGCCGGGCGTGAAGCCCCCTGGCATGTTCAGGACGCGCCCGCCGATTACATCGCCAAGATGAGCCGCGCGATCGTCGGCGTGGAGATCGAGATCACGCGGCTGGTGGGCAAGTGGAAGGCCAGCCAGCACAAGCCCGACGACGAGCGCCAGGGGATCGAGCGGGGGCTGCACGAGGAGAGCGGCTTATCGCGACGCGACAGCGGCTATCTGGCCGGCAGGGATTCATGAACGCGCCTTGTCGATTTAAGAACCCAACTGACGACCACTACCGCCCCGAGTAGCGTGCCTCCAAACACCTGCAAGGCGATAGCATGGCCGAAAGCATCGACCATGGCTCCCGTCGTGATGACGGGCAAGCTGAAACCGATATACGCCATCAGAAAGAAACCGGCGCTCGCTCGCGACTTTTGCTGGCCAGCCACTTCAAGCACACCGCTCAGGCCACCAAGGTAGATAAAGCCGTAGCAGGCGCTGCTGGCAGCGACGGCACCTATCAGCAACGTCAGCGTGGCCGCAAGCGTGGTGATGGTTCTGTTCTTTCTGACGCTGTGCCTAAGCGTGGTGGCGTGGATATTCAAGACCGGTTATCGGATCAAGCCCTGAGAAACCACCTTGATGAATACCTGCACGCGCGGGTTTTCTCATGACAGGCATGAAGTCGCTCTTTCATGTATTACTCGCTTTTGAACAGAGCCTTGAACTGACGTGGCTGGCTGCGCAGGTACTGGTTAGGCGCATGCACGCTGGCGCCGAGTTGCGCTGCCGCATGCCACGGCCAGCGGGGGTCGTAAAGCATGGCTCGCGCCAACGCGATGGCATCGGCGTCGCCGGTGCCGATTATCGCCTCGGCCTGCTCCGGCTCGGTGATCAGGCCGACGGCGATGATCGGCATGGCAACCGCCGCCTTGACGGCACGTGCAAAGGGCACCTGATAGTTCGGCCCCAGGGGAACGCTCTGCTTCGGCGTCAAGCCGCCTCCGGAAAGATGCAGGAAGCTGCAGCCGCGCGAGTCGAGTGCCTGGGCGAGCGCCAAGGTCTGCTCCAAGTCCCAGCCACCAGCTGCCCAGTCGCTACCCGACACGCGCATGCCTACCGGTTTATCGGCGGGAAATGCATCGCGCACGGCCTCGAACACTTCCAGCGGAAAACGCAGGCGGTTCTCGAGACTGCCGCCATACTCGTCGTCACGCTGGTTGGAGAGCGGCGACAGAAACTCATGCAGCAGGTAACCGTGCGCCCCATGCAGTTCGATCAACTCGAGCCCCAGGCGCTCGGCACGCCGAGCGGCGGCGACGAAATCATCGCGCACCTGATCGAGCTGCTCCCGCGTCAACGCACTAGGCGGGCGGTCGTCATCGCCATGAGCGATCGCCGAAGGCGCCAGCGCTTGCCAGCCGCCCTCCTCGATCGGAACCTGCCCACCGCCCTGCCAGGGGGCACGGCTCGATGCCTTGCGGCCGGCATGGCCCAACTGGATACCCAGCGGAATCGGCGAATAGCGCCTCACTGCCGTAAGCACCCGCTTCAGCGCCTGCTCGTTGGCATCCGACCACAGGCCAAGGTCTGCCGGACTGATGCGCCCTTCCGGCGATACCGCCGTCGCCTCGAGAATCAGCAGCCCCGCCCCGGAAAAGGCCAGGTGGCCGAGATGAATCAGGTGCCAATCGGTCGCGCAGCCCTCCTCGGCCGAGTATTGGCACATCGGGGCGATGACGATGCGATTGTCTAACTCGAGCGAACCGAGTCGTAACGGCGTAAATAGCGTGGGTGTTGACATCGGCGCATCCCGAAACGAAGTGAGCATAAAATGTAGCAAGCTAATAATTTCTGCGCAATTCCATGGAGATTGCGTCCGAAGTATCGCACTTGGAAGAAGCGGTTGGGTATATTCTGGCAGTTCACCATCTCGCGTGATGATAGTGGTTATCTGGCAGGTAAAACCCTCTAAGCTAGACCGATCCAACCCACTGCCGAGCACTCTCAATGTCGCTAACTACCTGGTTATTGTTCGTCGCCGTTGCCGCCATCAGTATTCTGAGCCCTGGCCCGGCGTTCCTGGTGGCCATACGCAATGGCATGTCCGGCGGCGTTCGCCGGGTGGCCGTTTCGTCGCTGGGCAATATTATCGGCCTGCTCGCCGTGGCGGGTACCGCGGTGCTGGGTCTGGGTGTGGTGCTTAAAACCTCGGAGTGGCTGTTCACCGCACTCAAGCTGTTCGGTGCCGGCTATCTGATTTACCTGGGGGTCCGCCAGTGGCGAAGCCGGGAAAGCCTTGCCGTGGCCAGCGCCTCCATGCCGAAGCGTGGCAGGGTTCATGTATTCGGCGAGGGCCTGTTGGTCGCCCTTGGCAACCCCAAGGCCATCCTGTTTTTCACCGCGCTGTTTCCGCAATTTCTGGATACCAGCGTGCCACTGTGGCCGCAGTTCACGATCATGGTCGGCACCTTCATGGCGCTTTCGTTCTGCACGCTGGTGATTTACGGCAGTCTCGCCCGGCGTATCGCGGGTCTGTTCGGCTCGGCGCGCCGCGTGCTATGGATCAACCGGCTGGTGGGTAGCGCGTTCGTTGGCCTGGGCGTCTCGCTGCTGCGGCTGCGCCAGCCGCTATGATCGGGACCTCGAACCCCATCACGACCGCAGGTTCTTGCGCGGGGAACATTCGCCGCCCAGCGGGCATCCTAGCGTGACTGGCAAGGCTGTCGCGACGGGAGAAAACATGCGGATGCCATTGTGCAAGGCGATTGGAGTCTTCGTCTTGCTAGCCGTGTTCAGCCTGCCGGCACTGGCGGGTCTAGCCAACCCGGTAGCTTTCCAGGCGACGTATCATCTCAGCGTCGATGGCTGGCCCGATGCGCGTATCAGCCATCGGCTGTCGCAGCGTGGCGAGGTGTGGCAGAGCGAGATGCGCGCGGCGATCTCGATCGCCAAGGGCGATGAGCGCAGCCGCTTCCGAATCGAGGGCGAGACCACCGATGCCGAGTCCTACGCTAGCGGTTACAACCTGCTGGGCTTTGGCGAACGCTATCGGCTTACCGAAGACGACCTGAGCACACTGCCCGATCGTCAAACGGCGCTGTTCGCGCTCTCGCGGCGTGCGCCCGAGGCACGCTGCACTCACGATCGGGCGCCCTGCACGCTGCATTACCTCGGCTACAAGGGCGAGGAGGAAACGCTGCGCTATCGGGTGATCGAGCGCGGCGAGACACGACTGCCCCCCGGCACCTTCCCCAGCGTCACGGTCGATAGCTGGGACCCCGAGAAACCCGACCGCCACTTGGTATTCACCTTTCATCGTAAAATGCCGGGGCTGCTGCTGGCCATGGAGTATCGACGCGACGGCGAACGCCAAAGTCGCCTGACGCTGACGCAATTGACCCTTAGCGAAGAAGCGCCTGCCCATCAGCAAAACTGATAGGCCATCAGCGAAAATCACTGACGCAAATAGCCACCAGACGCTAAAGTAGCCGGTCGTTTCACTGCAAGGGATGCCCAATGCTCGCCGGCTTATTACTCATACTGCTGCCACTGATCGTGGGTTATCTGGTCCCGGTACGCGATGAACGCGCCCTGGCCGCGATCAATCGCGGCGTGAATTTCTCGGTGTATGCGATTCTCGGCCTGATGGGCGTCAGCCTGACCGGCCTCGAGGATCTTGGCGGCCAGTTGGCGCGCATGGGCGGCCAGGCCGCGCTGCTGTTCGCGGTGATCACGCCGATCAATCTTGCCGCGCTGTGGTGGCTGTCGCGGCGCAGCCGCTTGCACATCGGCGACTCCAAAGTGGTCGAGGGCGCGCCGACCAGCAAGCTCGCGGCGATGCTCGGTTCGCTGGCGTTGGCGGGCGTGGTGGTGCTCGGCGTACTCGCCGGGCTGGGCTTTGGCACGCTAGGTTTCAATGAGGCACCCGCGCTCGCCGAGCAACTCGCTGAATGGGTGCTGTATGCGCTGCTCGGGTTGATCGGTTGCCAGCTACGCAATTCCGGCATGCCGCTCAAGCAGATTCTGCTAAATCGTCATGGCTTGGCCATCGCTACCACGGTGGCGGTGAGTTCACTGGTCGCCGGCTTGCTGGCCGCGCCGCTGCTCGGGCTGCGCTGGAACGAAGGTCTGGCAATGGCCGCCGGCTTCGGCTGGTACTCGCTGTCAGGCATTCTGATCGGCGACCAACTCGGCCCAGTGCTGGGCGGCGTGGCGTTCTTCAACGACCTGGCCCGCGAGTTGCTGGCCTTCCTGCTGATTCCGCTGGTCATCCACCGCACCACACCGCTGGCCATCGGCTACGGTGGCGCCACCTCGATGGACTTCACGTTGCCGGTCATTCAGCAACACGGTGGCGTGGCCTGCGTGCCTATCGCCGTGGTCAGTGGGTTCATTCTGTCGCTGCTATCGCCGCCACTGATCCTGTTTTTGTTATCTTTGTAGTAAATTTACCAAAAATAACGCAGCTCGCGTGACACTGAACGATTCCGCTTAGTCTTTGAATTTCCTGTCGTGTCAGTGACTTCTGAATCAATAATAGCTAATGCTGCGGCGCAGCTACTCATAAAGTCTAGGTTGATACGAGAGGTCACTGGTGGCTAACTTTCCAACATATCTTAAACGATTAAGACGACGTTTAAAGCCACACTGACAACAACAATCGACGAGGACACTCATGCGCCCATTTATGACCCGTAAACTGATCCCCGTGCTCGCCTTGGCCGGCGCCGGTATAGGCCAGGCCCACGCCGCCGATCTGACCATCTCCTGTGGCGCCGTGGGCGCCGAACTCATCCTGTGCAAGGAAGGCGTCAAGGCCTGGGAGGAAAAGACCGGGTATAGCGTCGATATCGTTTCCACGCCCAGCTCGTCGACCGCGCGCCTGTCGCTGTATCAGCAGATTCTTTCCGCGCAATCCGACGACATCGACGTGCTGCAGATCGATGTGGTGTGGCCGGGCATGCTGGCCAATCACTTGATCGACCTGCGCGAGCATGGCGGAGAAGATATCGCCGAGGGCCACTTCCAGACCATCGTCGACAACAACACCGTCGACGGTCGACTGGTCGCCATGCCCTGGTTCACCGATGCCGGGGTGCTCTACTACCGCAAGGATCTACTCACCGAATACGGCCATGAGGTGCCCGAGACCTGGCAGGAAATGACCAATATTGCCAGCGACATCCAGGCCGCCGAACGCGAGGCCGGCAACGACAAGATTTGGGGCTACGTATTCCAGGGGCGCGCCTACGAAGGGCTGACCTGCAATGCGCTGGAGTGGGTGGCGAGTTACGGCGGCGGCACCATCGTCGACGATCAGGGCGAAGTCACCATCAACAACCCACGTGCCGCGGCGGCGCTCGATCAGGCCGCTAGCTGGATCGGCGAGATTTCACCCAAGGGCGTGCTCAATTACACCGAGGAAGAGGCCCGCGGGGTGTTCCAGACGGGCAACGCGGTGTTCATGCGCAACTGGCCATATGCCTGGGCGCTGGCGCAGAGCGAGTCGAGCGATATTCGTGGCAAGGTCGGGGTGACCACCCTGCCCCACGGCCCCGAGGGCGAGAGCGCGGCGGCGCTGGGTGGCTGGAACCTGGCGATTTCCAAGTACAGCGAGAGCACCGAACTCGCCGTCAAGCTGGTGACGTATCTGACCTCCAAGGAAGAGCAGAAGCGTCGCGCCATCGAAGGCTCCTATAACCCGACCATCAAGGCGCTGTACCAGGATCAGGAAGTGCTCGCCGCAGTGCCCTTCTTCGGCACGCTCTACGACACCTTCGTCAATGCCGTGGCACGCCCGTCCGCCGCCACCGGCTCCGCTTATGGTCGGGTGAGTAACGCCTTCTTCAATACCGTGCATGGCGTGCTGTCGGGCAATCAGAGCAGCGAGCAGGCGCTCGAGAAACTCGAAGACGAACTCAACCTTATCAAACGCCGTAACTGGTAACCCTGGAGCGCGCCATGGCTATTTCCGAACCCCTGAGCGCGCCGCGTGCCGTGCGCCGCACCCGAAGCACCCAGGTGCGGCGCCAGCGCGTTCGCGCCGCCTGGCTATTCCTTTTACCGATGCTGGTGGCACTGGCCCTGGTGGCCGGCTGGCCGCTCATCCGCACCTTCTATCTCAGCTTCACCGATGCGTCGCTGGCCAATACCGGCGGCGCGCAATTCATCGGCTTCGAGAACTATCTGCTGTATTACGAGGGCACCTGGTACGGTCTGCTCGTCGACCCGGAGTGGTGGCGTTCGGTGTGGAACACGCTGTTCTTCAGCGTGGTTTCGGTGTCGCTGGAGACTTTCTTCGGGGTCATCGTCGCGCTGATTCTGAATGCCGAATTTCGTGGCCGCATGTTGGTGCGCGCGGCGGTGCTGATCCCCTGGGCGATCCCCACCATCGTCTCGGCCAAGATGTGGGCGTGGATGCTCAACGACCAGTTCGGGATCATCAATCATGCCCTGATGGGCCTGGGGATCATCGATAATCCACTAGCCTGGACCGCCAATGCCGACCTCTCTATGTGGGCGGTGATCATGGTCGATGTGTGGAAGACCATTCCCTTCGTCGCGCTGCTGGTGCTGGCGGCGTTGCAGATGCTCCCCAAGGATTGCTACGAGGCCGCCGAGGTCGACGGTATCAATCCAATCAAGGTGTTCTTCCGGGTGACCCTGCCGCTGATTACGCCGGCATTACTGGTCGCGGTGATCTTCCGCGCGCTCGATGCGCTGCGCGTGTTCGATGTCATCTATGTGCTGACCTCGAACTCCACCAGCACCATGACCATGTCGATCTACGCCCGCCAGCAATTGGTCCAGTTTCAGGATGTCGGCTATGGCAGCGCCGCCTCGACCCTGCTGTTTCTGATTATCGCGCTGGTGACCGTGGCCTACCTCTACCTGGGCCGTCGCCAGTTGGGAGGTGACTCATGAACTCGCGCCAACTCATCGCCATCGCCAAGCGTGCCGGCTTCTGGGCGCTGATCGGCGTGCTGATGGTGTATGCCATCTTCCCGTTCTACTACGCCGTGATTACTTCGCTCAAACCGGCAAGCCAGCTATTTCGTGTCGATTACTGGCTGAACTCGGTGGACTTTTCCAACTATGAGCGCGTGCTCACCCAAGGCAGCTTTCTCCAGGCCATCGGCAACTCGGTGCTGGTCGCGGTCTGCGTGGTGTTCATCGCCTTGCTGCTGGGCCTGACCGCCGCTTACGCACTCGGTCGGGTACGCTTTCGCGGGCGCAACTCGGTGCTGCTGATCGTGCTTGGCGTGTCGATGTTCCCGCAGGTCGCGGTACTCGCCGGACTGTTCGAGGTCGTTCGCGTGCTGAACATCTACAACAGCCCCTGGGCGCTGGTGTTGAGCTACACCATCTTCACGTTGCCGTTCACCGTGTGGGTGTTGACCACCTTCATGCGCCAGCTACCCATGGAACTGGAAGAGGCCGCGATCATGGACGGCGCCACACCCTGGGTGACCATCACCCGCGTATTCATGCCGCTGATGTGGCCGGCCATGGCGACCACTGGCCTGCTGGCCTTCATCGCCGCCTGGAACGAGTTTCTGTTCGCACTGACCTTCACGCTCACCGACAGCCAACGCACCGTGCCGGTGGCCATCGCGCTGATTTCCGGCGGTAGCCCGCACGAGTTGCCATGGGGAACGATCATGGCCGCCTCGGTGGTGGTTACCGTGCCATTGGTAGTGCTGGTGATGATTTTTCAGCGGCGCATCGTTTCGGGGCTGACGGCCGGCGCCGTGAAAGGCTGAACCACGTTTGTATTTCATCTAGTCAAGGAAATTTCATGCAGGACAACACCTTCTGGTGGCGCGGTGGCGTCATCTACCAGATTTACCCGCGCAGTTTCATGGATAGCAACGGCGATGGCATCGGCGATTTGCCGGGGATCACCGCCAAGCTCGATTACGTCGCCGAGCTGGGTGTCGATGGCATCTGGCTGTCGCCATTCTTCACCTCGCCGATGAAGGACTTTGGCTACGACATCAGCGATTACCGCGACGTCGACCCGATGTTCGGCAGCCTGGACGACTTCAAGGCGCTGCTGGCACGCGCCCATGAACTGGGTCTCAAGGTAATCATCGATCAGGTGATCAGCCACACTTCGGATCAGCATGCGTGGTTCCAGGAAAGCCGCCAGGATCGCGACAACGCCAAGGCCGACTGGTTCGTGTGGGCCGATCCCAAGCCCGACGGCACGCCACCCAACAACTGGCTTTCGGTCTTCGGCGGCCCGGCCTGGACCTTCGACCCACGCCGTCGCCAGTATTACCTGCACAATTTCCTGTCAAGCCAGCCGGACGTGAACTTCCATAGCTCCGAAGCCCGTCAGGCTCAGCTCGACGGCATGCGCTTCTGGCTGAAGCTGGGTGTCGATGGCTTTCGCCTCGACACCGTCAACTTCTATTACCACGATGCCGAGCTACGCAATAACCCAGCGGTGCCAAGTGGCGAGAGCAAGACGTTGGGCGCGCCCGACGCCAACCCCTACACCTGGCAGCGTCACCAATACGATATCAGTCGCCCCGAGAATCTGAGTTTTCTGCAACAGTTGCGCGCGCTGATGGATGAATTCCCCGGCGCCACCACGGTCGGAGAGATCGGCGATGACAAGCCGCTCGAACGCATGGCCGAGTACACCGCCGGCGGCGACAAGCTGCACATGGCCTATACCTTCGATCTACTCAACACGCCACATTCAGCGGCCTACATTCGCGAAGTGATCGAGCGCTTTCAGCGCCTGGCCGGCGATGCCTGGCCGTGCTGGGCGCTGTCGAATCACGATGTGATGCGCAGTCGCACCCGCTGGGGCGAGCGCGAGGATCCGTACGCCTACCCGCTGGTTACACTGGCGATGCTGCTGTCACTGCGCGGCAGTGTATGTCTGTATCAGGGTGAGGAGTTGGGTCTGCCCGAAGCCGAGGTGCCCTATGAGCGCATACAGGATCCCTACGGCAAGGTATTGTGGCCGGACTTCAAGGGCCGCGACGGCTGCCGAACGCCCATGCCGTGGAACGACGCCGCGCAGGCCGGTTTCTCGTCGGTCGAACCCTGGCTACCGGTAGACCCTCGCCACCGCGAGCTGGCGGTAGCGCGTCAACACGACGACCCGGCTTCGCTGCTCAACGGCGTGCGTCGCCTGCTTAACTTCCGCCGCGCGCACCCGGCGCTGTTCGATGGCGCGCTCGAACTCATCGATGTCGGCAACGAGCTGCTCGGTTTCACCCGAGCGCACGACGATGAGCGCCTGCTGTGCGTGTTCAATCTCAGCGGCGAGACGCGAATCACGACGTTGCCGCTGGCGGTCGATGGCGCGCTCGATGGGCATGGTTTTAGCAGCACGCGCAATGGCGACAGCTTGACCCTGCCGCCCTATCAGGCAGCCTATTTCCGGCTCGCATGACACGCAAACAACGCATGCCGGCACACGCCGCTGCCGGCAAGGAGTGAACATCATGGCAAGCGTGACGCTTAACAAGATCAATAAAGTGTTCGGCAGCACCCACATCATCAACGACGTCGACTTGATCATCGGCGATGGCGAGTTCGTGGTCTTCGTCGGGCCTTCGGGTTGCGGAAAATCAACCCTGTTGCGGTTGATAGCCGGGTTGGAGTCGATTACCGACGGCGACCTGAAAATCGATGATGACGTGGTCAACGAACTGCCGCCCCGCGAACGCGGCGTAGGCATGGTGTTCCAGTCCTATGCCCTGTATCCGCATATGAGTGTTTACGAAAACATGGCCTTCGGACTCAAGCTGGCCAAGACCGACAAGCAGACAG
Source organism: Modicisalibacter muralis (assembly GCF_900102945.1). Lineage (GTDB taxonomy): Bacteria > Pseudomonadota > Gammaproteobacteria > Pseudomonadales > Halomonadaceae > Modicisalibacter > Modicisalibacter muralis. The sequence goes on from NZ_FNGI01000002.1 coordinate 139,565, forward strand.
TGCATGAGCGGGTCATGGCAACGGCGCGCATCCTGCAACTCGAAGAGCTACTCGAACGCAAACCCAAGGCGCTCTCCGGTGGCCAGCGCCAACGCGTGGCGATGGGCCGCGCGATGGCGCGCGAGCCACGCATTCTACTGTTCGACGAGCCGCTCTCGAATCTCGATGCCTCACTGCGTGTGCAGATGCGTAACGAAATCGCCCGCCTGCACGACCGCCTGGGCTCGACGATGATCTACGTCACCCACGACCAGGTCGAGGCGATGACCCTGGCCGACAAGATCGTGGTGCTCAAGGGCGGCCACATCGAACAGGTCGGCAGCCCGCAGACGCTTTATCAGCAGCCCGCCACCAAATTCGTTGCCGGCTTCATCGGCTCGCCGACCATGAACTTCATGCCGGCGGAGCTCGAGGACAACCCCGCCGAGGGCTGCCGGGTGCGCGCCAAGGGCATCGGCGCATTGAATTTGCCGCAAGATGCCAGCGCCCAGCGCACGAACGCCCAACTGACGCTGGGCGTGCGCCCCGAGCATCTGCGCCTGGCGCCCGCCGAGGGCGACAACGCCTTCGAGGTCGTCAACGTCGAGTATCTGGGTAACGAGGTTTACGTTTATCTCGAACCGATGGAAGGCCGAACCCTGCTGATTCATCGCAGCGAGGCACCCTGCCAATGGCAGGTCGGCCAGCGCGCGGCGCTGATCGCCGATCTGGCGTGCGTGCATCTGTTCGACGGCAACGATCATTCGCTGGCGGTGCGCAAAACCAGCGCGGCAGCCTGATCCTTATTTCAGGCTCGGACTGCGTCTAAAATCGACTGTCCCGGCTCTGGCCGGGGCGGTATGCTGAGGTATCACCGCTACGCGACCGGGAAGGACCGTGCCAGCACAGCAACGCCGAATCACACTCAAATACCTCGCCGCAAAGCTCGGTGTTTCCACCGCTACCGTGTCCAACGCCTTCAACCGCCCGGATCAGCTATCGCCCAAGCTGCGCGATAGCATTCTCGCCGAGGCCAAGCGGCTTGGCTATAACGGCCCCGATGCCAAGGCGCGCAGCCTGCGCACCGGTCGCTCCTGCATCATCGCCGTGGTGTTGGCCGAAACCCTCACCTATAGCCTCAACGACGCGGTGGCCAGCGAGTTTCTTTCCGGTGTCGCCGAGGTGCTCGATGCCCACGGCCACACCCTGCTGTTGCTACCTGGGCGCGGGCGCACGCAATCGCCGGGCTCGGCAAGCATGGCCGACGGTTTCATCGTCTATGGCTTGATGCCCACCACCACGCTGCTCGACGGGCTGCCCCAACAATGCCCGCGAGTGGCGGTGGATTTCGATATCGACGGGTGCGCCGCTGTGCATGTCGACAACCAGCCAGCGAGTTACGCCATCGCCCGGCACGCCTTGGCAGGCGGGGCCAAGCGACCCGGGATCGTCAACCTGCGCTTGACCGAGCAACCCTGTAACGGGCGCATCACCCACCAGACACTGCTTCCCGAGAAACACACCATCACCCGTAGCCGTCTGGCCGGCTTTCATCAGGCGCTGCACGATCATGGCATCGACCCCAAAGGCGTGCCGATGTGGAATATCGAGGAGAATACGTTTGATGTCAGCGCGCCGGTCATCGAAGACATACTCGATTTGCCCGCCGGCGAGCGCCCCGACCTGCTGCTGTGCATGTCCGATCGTATCGCGCTGACCGCACTGACGCTGGCCGAGCAGCGCGGCCTGCGCATCCCCGAGGATCTACGCCTGACCGGCTTCGATGGCATTCGCGAGGGCCAGTATCGCGCCCCGCGCCTGACCACCGTACGCCAGGACAGCGCCGAGAAAGGCCGCCTGGCCGCCTCGATGATTCTGGGCATCGCGCCCCGCCAGCGACAGGTGCTGACCACCGAGCTGCTGCTCGGCGATAGTTGCCCCTGAGGGTTCGTGCCGGCTGGCCCTTGGACCCGATACTGTTACCCTATCTATATCGAATTTCGATTCCGGCCAGTTCATCGCCGACGGTAACCGCATGAAGTCATTTACCCGACCCAATGTCTCGCGCCTGGGTCTCAAGCTGTTCGTCACCATCTTGCTGGTCAACGTGGGCATCTGCGGGCTGATCTTCGTATTCGTGTCACGCAGCCTCGATCAGGGCTTCATCGATTACCTGGAGCGAACCCAGACCCAACGTGCCGAGATACTGGCCAGCGCATTGGGCGAGGAGTGGGCGCTGCGCGGCAATTGGCAGTGGTTGCGCGACAACCCACGCGCCTGGTCGCGGCTGGTCTACCAACAGCTCTGGCCCAACCGTGAGCAGCAACCGCCGGGCCTGCAACGCCAACTCGGCGACCCGCGCGATTTCGTGTTGCGCGACTCCCAGGACCGGGTAGTGATCAGCCCACCGTCTCTGCCGCTGGGCGAGGAGTCGCCTGGCACTGAAGAACCACTGCGCATCGTACCCATCGTCAGCAACGGTCGCTATGTCGGCGAACTCGGCTATCGCCCGCCGCGGGAGTTGATGGCGCGCATGGATCGCATCTTTCTCTCTCGCCAGCAGCGCAATCTGTCGATCATCGTCGGCTCGCTGGCGCTGGCCTCGCTGTTGCTGGCTGGGGTGTTGAGTTGGTGGCTGGGACGGCGTACGCGTGGCATGGCGCTGGCCACGCGTCGCCTGACCGAAGGCGATTACAGCGTGCGCCTGAGGGAGCGTGGCCGCGATGAACTCGCGCGCCTGGCCCATGACTTCAATGTGCTCGCCGAGACGCTTGAGGCCAATCGCGAGTCGCGCCAGCGTTGGGTGGCCGATATCGCCCATGAGCTGCGCACCCCGCTGGCGGTGCTGCGTGGCGAGATAGAGGCGATGCAGGACGGCATTCGCCCACTCGATCACGATAGCCTCTATTCATTGAGTCAGGAAGCCGAGCAACTGGAGCGCCTGGTAGCCGACCTGCGCCTGTTGGCGCAAAGCGATGCCGGCTCGCTACAAACGCACCTGGAACCGCTGGACCTGGCATCCTCGCTTCACGACCGGCTCGAGGAAGCGCGCGGCTGGCTGCATGACGCCGGTATCACACTGGAAATCTCGATCGCCGCGTCGGCACCGATTCGCGGCGATCGTCAGCGCTTGCGTCAACTCTGGACTAATCTGCTGACCAATACCCGCGCCTATACCGATGTGCCGGGGCACCTGAAAGTCAGCCTGACAGTCGATAACCAACGGGTGTGGGTGCGCTGGGAGGACAGCGCGCCCGGCGTGACCGCCAACGATCTGCCACGGCTCACCGAGCGCCTCTATCGGGTCGAGGCCTCGCGCAATCGACGCCGTGGCGGCAGTGGCCTGGGGTTGTCGATTGCCTCTGCTCTGACTCATGCGCATGGCGGTATGCTCAAGGCATCACCTTCGCCACTGGGGGGATTATGCTGGACACTGAGCTTTCCGCTGAATAGAGGCTAGGCAAGCGGCACGACAAGCAAACGGCAACGAGGAGACAAGCGGGTGAGCGAAGCCATTCTGATCGTCGAGGACGAACCCAAGATCGCCAAGCTGGTCGCCGACTACCTGGCTGGCGACGGCTTCACCGCGCATCGCCTGGAACACGGCGACGAGGTCATGCCATGGCTGCTCGACCGCCCCAGCGGGTTGCCTGCGCTGGTACTGCTCGATCTGATGCTGCCCGGCACCGACGGTCTGACGCTGTGCCGGCAAATCCGCCAACAGTGGCCCGCCCTACCCATCATCATGCTCACCGCGCGTGTCGAGGAAGTCGACCGCCTGCTCGGTCTGGAACTCGGCGCCGACGATTATATCTGCAAGCCATTCAGCCCACGCGAGGTGGTGGCGCGAGTCAGGGCGGTGCTGCGCCGCGCTGGCGGGGCCACCGGGCACAACGGTGAGGCGTTGGACAGCCTGGCATTGGATGACGACGGTTGGCGCGCACTGGCCGGCGAGCATGATCTCGGCCTGACCGCGGTGGAATTCCAGTTACTCAGGGTCATGATGCAGGCACCGGGGCGAATCTTCTCTCGCGAGCAGTTGATGGATCACATGTATCGCGACCATCGTATCGTCTCGGAGCGCACCGTCGACAGCCACGTCAAGAAACTTCGCCGCAAGATCGCCGATGTCTGGCCCGAGCGCGAGATCATCCGCTCGGTGTACGGTGTCGGCTACAAATACCAGCCCGAGGAATGAGCGGCATTCGGCTAGGCTCCGCACACCATCGGCACTTTTCAGGCATAGCCTAACCGCCTTCGCCACGCACGACCAGGCAGTCCATGCCCCGCTGCATCAGTTGCTGGCAGGATTGCCGAGCCTGACTCTCCTGCAGCCCGATGACACGGGCGCGGAAGATCCTCTGCTCGCCCTGTGCGGGCATCACCGCGCTGCGCGCCTCGCTTAGCTCGGTGGAAAGGTAGTCGACGGCTTGCGTGGCCAACTGCTGGGCCCCCTCCCGATTGCTGAAGGCGCCCACCTGCACCGCCCAGACATCGGAGAGCACGCTGCTGGATAATTCCCCGTCGCGCTCGGATTGCGCGATGAGCGCCCGGATGGGATCGTCCTGGGCACCGGTGTCCGAGGCCGCAACGAGCGTTTCGCCGGAAGTGTCGGCGTTATCGGGCGAACTCAGTCCCGGTCCGCCGAACAAATCGGTCTGCGCCACCCAGTCGCCCTGGTTCATCATTGCGGCTCGGGCGAAGCTACGATTGAGCAGATCGGCCATGTGGGCATCCCGCGATCTTGAGGTGAAGCCGCCCATCACCACCCCGGCAATGCGCCGATCACCGCGCACCGCAGAGGTGGCGACATTGAATCCCGAGGCGCGAATGTAACCGGTTTTCAGACCGTCCACGCCGGCATAACTGCTCAATAGCCGGTTGTGACCGGTATGCATCGTGCCATTATAGGTATATCGCGTTCTGGAAAAGTAGTCGTAATACTGCGGGAAATCCTCGATCAAATGCAGCGCCAACATGAGCATGTCGCGCGCGGTCGTGACCTGAGCATCGTCCGGCAGCCCCGATGCATTGCTAAAGACGGTATCCTTCATGCCCAGCGCCCAGGCCTTGTCGGTCATTTGCACGGCGAAGGATTCCTCGCTGCCGGCCAGCCCCTCGGCCACCACCACCGCGACATCGTTTGCCGAGGTCACGATCAGCGCCAGAATGGCTTTCTCCACGCTGATCCGATCGCCGGGCTGTACCCAGAGCTTGGACGCCGGCTGGGAAGCCGCATAACTCGAAACCGGAAAGGTGTCATCGAGCGTCAGGGTGTTGTCCTCCAACGCTTCGAACAGCAAGTAGAGTGTCATCATCTTGGTCAACGACGCGGGATAACGCGGTTCCCGGGCGTTGTCGGCGTAGAGAACGACATCGCTCTCGATATCGACGACAATCCCCGCGTATCGCGGGTTGTCGGCTTGTGCCGATGGTGCGCACAACAGTGCCAAGCCGATGAACCAGACGACAAGGAACGCTCCGAAGCCACGCGAAGTGGCGTAAGAATGAATGGGCGCCATGAGTCTTCCCTTCGAGTTGTTGTGTTGGCGACCGACGCGGTCACGCCATCAAGCCTCCGGCAAACCGCAGCGACGAAGGCCCTCCCCTGCAAGAGGGCATTTTCGCAGTTAGTGAATCATTACTACGCTCCGATATCCATCCCCTTCTGACCCCAGTTCTACGTTTTAGTCAATACCGATAAAGTCGATGCCTAGAAAAACCCCATCGGATTGATGTCATAACTGACCATCAGGTTCTTGGTCTGCTGGTAATGTTCTAACGCCATTTTATGAGTTTCGCGACCCACGCCGGACTTCTTGTAACCGCCGAAGGCGGCGTGTGCGGGGTATTGGTGGTAACAGTTGGTCCACACGCGACCGGCCTGGATACCACGACCCATGCGGAAGGCGACATTGATGTCGCGCGTCCACACACCGGCACCGAGGCCGAACTCGGTGTCGTTGGCAATCGCCAGCGCCTCCGCTTCGTCCTTGAAGGTCGTCACGGCGACCACCGGGCCGAAGATTTCCTCCTGGAACACACGCATCCTGTTATCGCCCTTGAGCAAGGTCGGCTGAATGTAATAGCCACGCGACAGAGCCGGGTCGAGGCTTTCCTTCTCGCCCCCGGTAAGAAACTCGGCGCCCTCTTCACGAGCGACGTCCATGTACGACATGATCTTGTCGAATTGCTCCTCGGATACCTGAGCGCCGACCTGAACGTCGGTATCCAGTGGATTGCCGCGCTTGATCGACTGGGTGCGTTGCATGACCTTGGCCATGAACTCGTCGTACATGCTCTCCTGAATTAGTGCACGCGACGGGCAGGTACACACTTCGCCCTGATTGAAGAAAGCCAGCACCAGTCCTTCCACCGCCTTGTCAATGAACACCGGCTCGGCATTCATGATGTCGGCGAAGTAGATATTGGGCGACTTGCCGCCCAACTCGACGGTCGAGGGAATGATGTTATCGGCGGCGCACTTGAGGATGTGCGAGCCCACCGGGGTCGAGCCGGTGAAGGCGATCTTGGCGATGCGCTTGCTCGAGGCCAGCGCCTGCCCGGCCTCCTCTCCGTAGCCGTTGACGATATTGACCACGCCAGGCGGTAGCAGGTCGCCGATCAGCTCCATCAGCTTGAGAATCGATACCGGGGTCTGCTCGGCGGGCTTGAGCACCACGCAGTTACCCGCCGCCAGCGCCGGGGCCAGCTTCCAGGTCGCCATCAGAATCGGGAAATTCCACGGGATGATCTGCCCCACCACGCCCAGCGGTTCATGAAAGTGATAGGCCACGGTGTTGGCGTCGATATCCGCGACGCTGCCTTCCTGGGCGCGAATGCAGCCGGCGAAGTAGCGGAAGTGATCCACCGCCAGCGGCAAATCGGCGTTCAGCGTCTCGCGGATCGCCTTGCCGTTGTCCCATGCCTCGGTGACCGCGAGCATTTCCAGGTTCTGCTCGATGCGATCGGCGATTCTGAGCAGCACATTGCCGCGCTCGGCAGCGGATGTCTTGCCCCAGGCCGACGCGGCCTCGTGCGCGGCGTCCAGTGCCAGGTCGATGTCTTCGGCGCCCGAGCGAGCAACCTCGCAAAACACCTCGCCGGTGACCGGCGTAACGTTATCGAAGTACTGACCCTTGACCGGCGCGACGAACTCGCCGCCGATGTAGTTGCCGTAGCGCTTGTCGAAGGCAACGACGGACTCTGCGCTACCGGGATTTGCATAAATCATGGCACACGCTCCTTTTGGCTGGCTCTCATGGCCGGGCACGGCGACGCTGGCTTGGCTCGCAGCGTATTCACTCGGCCTTCAACAAGCGTAGTGGAGTTTGACCATGAACCCATGCCGGGAAGCGCTAGTGGCGCACGGTGTCGCCAGCCTATCTACCGCCTATGCCGGGACCGGATCCTGACCGGGAATCTCGAGGCCTTTTCCAACCGCCGGGCGCGCAAGGAATGCCTCAAGGGCGCGCCCGACATTAGGAAAGTCCGCGATACCCACCAAATCGCCAGCTTCGTAGAAGCCGATTAAATTGCGCACCCAGGGAAAGGTGGCTATGTCAGCGATGGTGTAGGTATCGCCCATGATCCATCGGCGCTTGGCAAGTCGTTGCTCGAGCACGCCAAGCAGGCGCTTCGATTCGCCAACGTAGCGATCGCGCGGGCGCTTGTCCTGGTAATCCTTGCCGGCAAATTTATTGAAAAAGCCGAGCTGGCCAAACATCGGGCCGATGCCGCCCATTTGAAACATTAGCCACTGGATCGTTGCGTATCGGCCTGCGGGGTCCTGCGGCATGAACTGCCCGGTCTTGTCGGCGAGATAAATCAGAATCGCACCGGATTCGAATAGTGGAAGTGGCTCGCCACCCGGGCCATCGGGATCGAGGATGGCCGGGATCTTGTTGTTGGGACTGAGCGATAGGAATTCCGGCGACATCTGATCGTTGGTTTCGAAACCGACACGGTGGGGCTCGTAAGGCAGACCAGTTTCTTCGAGCATGATCGAAACCTTGACGCCATTGGGTGTCGGCAACGAGTAGAGCTGAAGCCGTTCGGGATGCCGCGCGGGCCATTTCCTTGTTATGACAAAGGCAGAGAGGTCAGTCATTGTGACTCCATTCGAGGGGTGCTCGTCGGCTATAATCTCACGCGCGTCATGATGACCTGCAAGACCGGTGCGGCGCGCAGCGCTTCCGCGAAGTTCAGATGTAGGCCAAGATACTACGAATAATGCCATCGGCGGAGGAACAGTGAGCATTGAAATTACGCTCATGGTATTGCTGGCCGCCATGCTCAATGCTGGCTGGAATACACTGATCAAGGTCAGCGGCGATCGCATCGCGGTCATGGCCGTGGTGACGTTGCTCGGCAGTTTCGTTTCAGCGCTGGCGCTGCCTTTCATCGACATGCCCGATCCTGCAAGCTGGCCCTTGCTGGCGCTAGCGATCCTGCTTCACACCGGCTATCACTTCGTTCTTCCCGTGGCTTACAACTACGGCGATCTCGGCCAGGTCTATCCGATTGCGCGCGGTTCCGCGCCACTTCTCGTCACATTGGGTGCCGCTTTCTTCGCTGGGGAAGTCTTGAGTGTCATTCCGTTCTTCGGCGTGGCCTTTCTCGCGGTTGGCGTCATGGCGCTTGCCTTCGACCAGCGAACGGGATTGAGTCAGAATCCACGTGCGGTGCTGTTTGCGCTCGGAACGGGAGCCAGCATCGCCGCCTACACACTGGTCGATGGTTTGGGCGCGCGACAGGCCGGCTCGGTGATGGGCTTTGCTGTCTGCCTGACGATCGGCGACGGCTTGTTGACGTTCCTGGTCGCGTCGACCTGGAAGGCCAAGGCAATCAAGCAAGTCGTCCGTACCAACCTGACACCGGCAGTGCTTGCTGGCGGGATGCAGGTCGGCGCCTATTGGATTGCCATCTGGGCCTTGGCGCACGCACCGCTCGGGATGGTCTCTGCACTGCGCGAGACGAGCGTGCTGTTTGCCGCGCTCATCTCGACCTTTATCCTGAAGGAAGGCTTTGGCGTCTGGCGCTTCGTGTCGGCGGGCTTGATTGCCTGCGGGATCGGCCTGACACGCTACAAGCCATAACTGAATACGCGGAGAACATCATGCTAACCGGCCTCGATCACCTGGTCGTCACCGTTACCGACATCCCCCGCGCGGTGGATTTCTACACCCGCGTGCTGGGTCTCGAAGCCCGCTATCGCGACGCCGAGCGCGTCGACCTGGTGCTCGGCGACATGGCGCTACGCCTTCACCAGGCCGGCACGCCGGTCAGCCCCAAGGCTGTACAGCCCACGCCGGGCAGTCTCGACCTGTGCTTTCGCAGCGCCTTGACGCTGGACGAGATCCACGACCATCTGGGCGCGCTGCAAATTCCCATCGAGGAAGGCCCGGTAGCGCGCCAGGGAACCAGCGGTCCGATCATGTCGTTGTATTTACGCGATCCCGACGGCAATCTGATCGAAATCTGTCGCCCCAGCCGTTGATAGGCGATGCGGACGCGCGCATCGGTCTTGGCTATGCTGGTGGTCGTCGCCTACTTTTTCCAGGGAAAATCGATCATGCAAGAAACGAGTTCCATGACAGATGACAGCGTGGCGGGAGAAGCGCCCAAACCGGCCGACACCACGGTAGCGCTGGTGGTTTATGCGCTGATGCTGGCCGGCTTCGTGGTCGGCTTCACGCCGCTGATCGGTGTCATCGTCGCCTATGTCTATCGCGGCAAGGGGCCGGCGTGGCTCGACGAGCACTACCGCTACCAGATTCGCACCTTCTGGATCGGCCTGCTCTATGCGCTGATTGCTTCGATTCTGACCCTGATCGGCATTGGCCTGATATTGATGATCGCCCTGGCGATTTGGCTGATCGTGCGCTGCGTCAAGGGTTTCAAGGCGGTGCAGGAAAAACGCGCGCCGAGCAATGTCGAGTCCTGGCTGTGGTAGGCAAGCGGCGAGCACGAGAAAGCGTCGCGGGTCATCGGTATAATGCGGCGTTCAGCTAGCTATTGCGGAACGCCATGAGTCAGACCGAAACGTCATCGTCCTTTCAAGCCAAGGCCATCGCCGCGCTTTGGCGCCTGCTGGCACATCGCTCGCCGGCAACGCTCTGGCGCCTTGCACGGCGACTCGGGCCGCTGGTGTATCGCCTCGGTCGCCGTGAGCGCGAGGTCACCGAGGCGAATCTGCGCGAGGTCTTTCCCGCGCTCGGCGAGCCTGAGCGCCGCACGTTGGGCCACGACAGCCTGATACATTCCACCGCCACCATGCTCGAGCTGGGCTTCGCCTGGCTGGCCGAACCTCGCCGCGTCGAGGATTCGATTCGCGCCGTGCATGGCCGCGAGTTGCTCGACGAAGCGCGCGCCGAAGGGCGTGGCGTGATCGTACTCGCCCCGCATTTCGGCAATTGGGAAGTGCTCAACTTCTGGCTGTCCAGCCACTTTCCCTTCACCGCGATGTACGAGCCACCCAAGATCGCCGCACTGGATCCGCTGATTCGCCATGGCCGGGAGCGCATGGGCGCGAGCCTGGTGCCGACCAACTCTCGCGGCGTGGCGTCGCTACTCAAGGCGCTGAAACGCAGCGAAGCGGTGGGAATTCTGCCCGATCAGGAGCCCGACTGGAGCGGCGGCGTATTCGCCGACTTCTACCATCGCCCCGCTTATACGGCGACACTACTGCCCAAGCTGGTGGCACGCACCCAGGCACGCGTGGTTACCGGTGTCGCCAAACGCTGTATCGACGGCGACAATCGCAGCCAGGGCTTCGAGATTCATTTTCTCGCCGCCGATCAGCGCGTCTACGCCGCCGCCGAGGCCAGCGCGGCGCGCGGTGTCAATGCCTGCGTCGAAGCCGCCATCGCGCTGGATCCGGCGCAGTATCAATGGGAATACAAGCGTTATCGCAAGACACCCGAGCAGCAGCAGGGGCACTCTCAGCACAAGCGCTTTCGGATATACCGCTAACGTGGGCCGAGCAGGCCGCGCCACGCATCGCGGGTGAGCGTCTACACTAGGCTAGACATTCACTGCTGGAAGCCCACTTCCGCGGCCCGGCTCACGGAGTGAACCATGCTTGCGCTATCTTCGCCCTTCACGTCCCCTCTCGCCTTTTTACCCGCATCCGGCCTGCTGGCCCTGTCACTGGCGATAGCCGGCGTGGCCCAGGCTCAGGATAAAACGCCGAATGCAAGCGAGTTGAGCCGCGTCGATGTCGCCGGCACCGAACATCGGGTCATGGCCCCACCCGGCGCTCGGATCGAAAAGGTCGTGGCACTGGATGCCCCTCGCCTGATCAGTTTCGGGGTCGATGGCGAGATGTTCATCGGCAGTCAGGCCGATAAGGTCTATCGCCTCGCGCCCCCCTATGACGAAGCCGAGGTACTCGTCGAGCTCGATGGCTACCCGCACAGCGTGGTGCAGCGCGGCGACTCCCTGTACGTTGCCACCACCGATGGGCTGTATCGCGCCAAGTACCAGTCAGGGGCCGATCTTGGCGAGGAGGATTTCGAGCTGGTTGCCGAGATCCCGGGCGGCGGCGGGCACAGCTCGCGCTCGCTGACGCTGGGCCCGGACGGGCGGCTGTATGTCTCGCTGGGCATTCAGGGCAACTGCTCCGATCAATACATCGGCAAGGACTATGCCTTCGAGGATTGGCGTGGCGGAGTGATGGTGCTTGATGAAAGCGGCGATACCCCGCAATGGCAGCCCTATGCCACCGGCCTGCGCAATCCGATCGGCATGGCCTGGAGCCACGACGGCGTGCTCTACATCAATAACAACGGGCCGGACCATTGGGGCTACGCCTTGCCTCGCGAGGTGCTGGTGCGCGCCGAACGCGGCAGCTTCTTCGGCATGCCCTGGTTCCAGTGGGTCGACGGCGAATTCAAGCGCGACGATTGCATCGACAGCCAACCGCCGCGCAAGGCCAGTGAGGCGACGCCGCCGGTGGTCACCTTTCCGGCTCGCAGCGCGCCCATGGGGCTGACGTTTCTGCCCGAGGATAGCGGCCTGGCCGTGGACATGATCACCGCCTTGCACGGTAGCTGGGGCACTCAACCGGATGGCAGCGCCGCCGGCGACCCCAGCACCCGGCGCGAGCCGGCGCTGATGAGCATTCGCCTCAGCGATGATGGTACCGAGGGCGAGGTAGGCCCACTGATTACCGGCTTTCAGAATGATCAGGGGCAGCGCTGGGCACGCCCGATCGGTGTCGCCTATGGCCCCGACGGCGCGCTTTATTTCACCTCCGACGAGGGCGAGACCGGGCTATATCGGCTGACCATCGATGGCCAGCCGATCGACGCCGATACCACGCTCGATAAGGCGACCGACGGCGAATCGTGATTGAACGTATCAGGCCATGGCAGCACTCGCGGCGACTAGGCTTCGCATAGCCTATGGCTCCTCGGCAGCGGCGATACGCGGGGCCGGCGTCTTGAACAGGATCAGCCATAGCGCCCCGGCGATCAGCACCCCGCCGATCAGATGCGCCCAGGTGACTTCCTCATCGAGAAACAGCGCCCCCCACAGCACGCCGAAGGGTGGCACAAGCATGGTCACGGTCAGCGGCTTCACCGGGCCGAGGTCCTCCATCAGGCGAAAGAACAGCAGATACGCCAGCGAGGTACACACCACCCCCAGCGCCAGCATCGCCGACCACGCTTCGATGTCGCGCCAGGCGTCGAGAGACGGCATCGACCAGACCTCGCCCAGCATCATCGGCGCCAGCATCAGCGTCGCGCCGATCTGCGTGCCCACCGCCAGCAAGCGCGAATCCAGGCCGCCCTTGGCGGTAATCCAGTCACGCACCAGAAAGCCCTGAAACCCGTAGCAGGCCGAGGCGGCCAGGCAGGCCAGCGCGCCAAACAGCAACTCACGATTCATGGCCACCGGGCCGGTCTGTAACAGCACCGCCACGCCACACAGCCCCAGCAGCACGCCGATCAGCCGATCGCGCGTCATTGCCTCATGGAAGAAACTGGCACCGATGACGACACCCAACAACGGTGTCGCGGAATTGAACATCGCCGAATAGCCGGCGGGCAGAAACTGCGCGGCGATGCAGAACATGGCGAAGGGAATGCCGGAACTGACCGTGCCGATCAATAGCGAGCGCCACCATTTGCCGCGAAAATCCCAGCGCACGCGCAGCACCATGAGAATCGCCGCCAGCCCCAGGCCACCCAGAAACACGCGAAAAAAGGCGGTCGAAAACACGCCCAACTGCGGCGCGGCAATGCGCATGAACATGAAGCTGGCACCCCAGATCGAGGAAAGCAGTAGCAGGCGAAGTGTTGCGTCCAGCGGCATTGGCATTCCTCTCGACGAGCGCTTGGCAGGTTTTTTCGATGCACTATATTAGCGCTTATTTTAATCAACGGGTGACACTGTGACTGGCCAATTTCGGCAGTCGCGCCGCAAGGGGCTGTTCAAGTCCTCGCAACTTGCTAGACTGACCCGGCATGCTTGACGGGGTGCCGGTAGAGCCGGCTGAGATGGTGCCTTCCTTCCTGAAGGACAGCACTGGTCCCGTTGAACCTGAACTGGCTAGGACCAGCGTAGGGATCAAGCGGCCACGCAGGTGCATCTCAGCTATAACAAGCCTAACGACCTGCCCGTGTCCCTCCTTCGCTTGTCCTCCTGAATCATCTGGGAGAACAACGCACCATGGCTAAGACCGATCACTTCCTCAACGAGCGCGCCCGCGTCGATGACGCCGCCATCCAGGCCCTGCCCGGCTCGCGCAAGATTCATATCGAAGGCTCGCGGCCCGACATTCGCGTGCCGTTTCGCGAAATCAGCCTCTCGCCGACCCAGACCTCCGGCGCCGATGAGCAAAACCCAGCGCTGCTGGTCTACGACACCTCCGGCCCCTATACCGACCCCGGGGCCGACATCGACCTGCGCCGTGGCCTGGCCGAACTGCGCCGCGCTTGGATCGACGAACGCGACGACACCGAGTGGCTCGACGGCCCGACCTCGGAGTACGGCCAGCGCCGCGCCAATGATCCGCTGCTCGCCCAGTTGCGCTTCGATCTGACACGCACGCCACGCCGCGCCAAGGCGGGGAAGAACGTCACCCAGCTCCACTACGCGCGCCAGGGCATCGTCACCCCGGAGATGGAGTTCATCGCCATTCGCGAGAACCAGCGGCGTCAGGCATTGGGCACGGAGGAAGTCGAGCGCATCCTCGGCCATCAGCATCCCGGCCAGGGCTTCGGCGCCCGGCTGCCCGAGGAGATCACGCCCGAGTTCGTGCGCCGCGAGGTCGCCGAGGGCCGCGCCATCATACCCAACAACATCAATCATCCCGAATCCGAGCCGATGATCATCGGCCGTAACTTCCTGGTGAAGATCAACGGCAACCTGGGCAACTCGGCAGTCACGTCGTCCATCGAGGACGAAGTCGACAAGATGACCTGGGGCATCCGCTGGGGCGCCGACACCATCATGGACCTGTCCACCGGAGCCAACATCCACGAGACCCGCGAGTGGATCATTCGCAACGCCCCGGTGCCGATCGGCACCGTGCCGATCTATCAGGCGCTGGAGAAGGTCAATGGCGTGGCCGAGGACCTGACCTGGGAAGTCTTCCGCGACACCCTGATCGAACAGGCCGAACAGGGCGTGGACTACTTCACCATTCACGCCGGCGTGCTGCTGCGCTACGTGCCGCTGACCGCCAAGCGCGTTACCGGCATCGTCTCGCGCGGCGGCTCGATCATGGCCAAGTGGTGTCTGTTCCACCACAAGGAAAGCTTCCTCTACACCCACTTCGAGGACATCTGCGAGATCTGCAAGCGCTACGACGTGGCCTTCTCGCTGGGCGATGGCCTGCGCCCCGGCTCGGTGGCCGATGCCAACGACGAGGCGCAGATGGCCGAACTCAAGACGCTCGGCGAGTTGACCAAGATCGCCTGGAAGCACGACGTACAGGTGATGATCGAAGGTCCCGGTCACGTGCCCATGCATCTGGTCAAGGAGAACATGGACAAGCAACTCGAATACTGCGACGAGGCGCCGTTCTATACTCTCGGCCCGCTGGTCACCGATATCGCTCCCGGCTACGATCACATCACCTCGGGCATCGGCGCGGCGATGATCGGCTGGTACGGCTGCGCCATGCTCTGCTACGTCACGCCCAAGGAGCACCTCGGCCTGCCCAACAAGGACGACGTCAAGACCGGCATCATCACCTACAAGATCGCCGCCCATGCAGCGGATCTCGCCAAGGGGCATCCTGCCGCGCAAAGGCGCGACAATGCACTCAGCAAGGCGCGCTTCGAGTTCCGCTGGGAGGACCAGTTCAACCTCGGCCTCGATCCCGATACCGCGCGCGAGTATCACGACGAGACTCTGCCCAAGGACTCGGCCAAGGTCGCGCACTTCTGCTCGATGTGCGGGCCCAAGTTCTGCTCGATGAAGATCAGCCAGGAAGTCCGCGACTATGCTGCCGAACACGGCCTCGACGGCGATCAGGAAGCGGTGATGAAGGGCATGGAAGAACAGGCGGAGAAGTTCCGTCAAGAAGGAGCTGAGCTATATCGGGAAGTCTAACGGGCGCTTGGTTTCACGCCTGATTCGAGCAAAGCCGGCATCATTGTCGGCTTTTTGCATTTTTCGGAAATATTTTCTAAAAACTATGCGCAATGCCAGAATTCATAGCTGGCTCTCGCCGCCATCAGCGCATATCCTGATTTTTTGTATACGAACGGAGGAAAGCGCCATGCCTGGCCTGTTGCCCGATGTGGACCCTGACGGGTTACTCGAATACTCGGTGGTCTATACGGATCGTTCGCTCAATCATATGTCACGGACCTTTCAGGGTGTGATGCGTGACATTTCCAGTACCTTGAAAAGCGTCTACAACGCCGAGGCCGCCGTCATCGTGCCGGGCAGCGGTACCTTCGGTATGGAGGCGGTGGCCCGGCAGCTCGCCACGAACAAGCGCTGCCTGGTGATTCGCAACGGCTGGTTCAGCTACCGTTGGACGCAGATTTTCGAGATGGGCGGCATCCCCGCCGAGTCGGCGGTGATGAAGGCGCGCCGAGTCGCCGACGGCAGACAGGCGCCCTTCGCCCCCGCGTCCATCGATGAGGTCGTGGCGACGATCGAGGCACAAAAGCCGGATCTGGTCTTCGCGCCACACGTCGAAACCGCCTCGGGGATGATCCTGCCCGATGACTACCTGCGCCAGGTCGCCGAGGCCGTGCATAGCGTCGGTGGGCTGTTCGTGCTCGACTGTATCGCCTCCGGCACGCTGTGGGTGGATATGCAGGCCACCGGCGTGGATGTGCTGATCAGCGCCCCGCAGAAGGGCTGGAGCGGCTCGCCCTGCTGCGCCATGATCATGCTCGGAAGCGAGGCGCGCAAACGCGTCGAAGCCACCACCAGTACCAGCTTCGCCGCCGATCTCGGCAAGTGGCTGTCGATCATGCAAGCCTACGAGAACGGCGGCCACGCCTATCACGCCACCCTGCCGACCGATGGCCTGACGCAACTGCGCAACGTCATGAGAGAGACCGCAGCGTACGGCTTCGACAAGGTACGCAACGAGCAATGGGAACTGGGCAACAAGATGCGTTCGATGCTCGCCGAGCATGGCATCAAGAGTGTCGCAGCCGAGGGCTTTCAAGCGCCCGGCGTGGTGGTCAGCTACACTGACGACCCGAGTATCGCCGGCAAGTTCGGCGAGGCTGGGCTACAGATCGCCGCTGGCGTGCCATTGATGTGCGACGAAGGCGACGACTACCAGAGTTTTCGCATCGGCCTGTTCGGCCTCGACAAGCTGCATAACGTCGAGCGCTCGGTAACCAGCCTGGAAGAGGCGCTGAAACGGCTGAGATAAACACCCGCACTTGTGTGCAAAGCCCGCTAATGCGGGCTTTGCACATGCCCCTCCCTTGCTTCAGAAGTTAAACAACGAAAGCAGTATCAATTCGCCATAACCCCACAGCAGCACCGTCATCGACAACAGGGCCTCGAGTACCAACACGCCGACCGCCAGGGTCGTGCTCGAGACGATGAAGCCCTCCTCGCTGCTGATACCGAGAAACGCCGGGATCCCCAGATAAAGCAGGTAGGCGGTGTAGCAAAGCCCGATGGTGCCCGCCAGCAGGCACAGCCAGATCAATGGATACAACGCCACTATTCCACTGAGGAACATCGGCGTTGCCACATAACCGGCGAAGACCACGCAGGCGCGTCGGCTGGGGTGACTCGAATAACGCTTCGCCATCCAGTGGATGACGCTACCCACGACGAAGACCGAGGCCAGGATCACCAGATAGAACACGATCCCGGCATAGAAGGCATCGAGTAATCCCAGCACGATGGTGCGATCGCCACCCAGGCCCCAGCCCACCTGAGTCGTGCCGATATAGGAGCAAATCACCGGAATGGCGGCCAATGCAAACACATGACGCGCGTAAAGGTGGGTCAGTGTCTCCCGCTCGCTATGGATCTGTTTCCATTCCCGCTGCGGATGGGCAAGCAACCCCCAGACATGTGGAAGCATATCGATCTGCATGATGATTCCCCCTTAGATAACGGCACATTAGCCATTATCGTACAGGAATATCAGTACAGCGAGGCCCACAGCATGGGTGCTGCCGGCAGGCTGGCGTCCAGCGACATCATCACGCTGAGCGCCGTGATGGTGAGAATCGAGAAACCGAACACGCGCTTCGCCCACTTCTCGTCATCCCGGGCCCGATATCCTTCGAGGCCCAGATACAACCAGTAGATGCCCATGACCAGCGCGACGACGAAGTAGCCGACGCCAGCATAGCCCGCCAGGCTGAGTGCCAGGGTCGCGGCGACGAAGGCCAGGATATAGCCGAGGATATAATGCTTGGCCGTCTTGATGCCCCTGACCACCGGCAAGACCGGAATCGATGCCGCCTGATAGTCCTTGAAGCGGAAAATGGCGATCGCGTAGGAATGCGGCATCTGCCATAGGCAGAAGATGATCAGCAGCGTCAGTGCACCGGCATCGAATCGCCCGGTGACGGCGCAATAGCCCACCACCGGCGGCACGGCGCCCGACAAACTGCCCACCAGGGTGCCGTATTCGGAGTGCCGCTTCATGTACAGGCTGTAGGCACCGACATAGATCGCGAAGCCGAAGGCGGCCAGCCCCAGCGTCAGAACATTGGTGCCCAGCGCCAGCAGCGCGAAGCCGGCGACCCCAAGCAGGGTCGCGAACCACAGCGTGGCGATCGGCGTGATACGCCCCTGCACCAGGGGGCGGTTGCGGGTACGCTGCATCACCGCATCGATATCGCGATCGATGACGTTGTTGAACGCGCAACCGGAGGCGATCACCAGCGCAATGCCGAGTATCGCGGACAAAAACAGCAGCAGATCGAAGTGCCCTTGGGCGGCCAGGAAAAATCCGCCCATCGCGGCGATCAGATTGCCGAAGATGATGCCCGGCTTGGTGAGGGTGAGGAAGTCCCTGAACATCGAAGGGGCCGACGTCAGCCGGCCATCATATTCAGGTGCAGATGATGCATGATCCATATCGAGCCACCAATGACCAGCACTAGGATTGATATCGTGAACACGAAGGAAATGAAATTCCAACCGCCTTCCGACTTGGTGTTCATGTGCATGAACAGGATCAGTTGCACGAGCACCTGCAACACCGCCATCACCAGGATGGTGACCACCGCGGCCATCTTGCTGAAGTCGCCGCTCATCACCACGCCGAATGCCACCACGGTCAGGACGATCGACAGGATCAGGCCGATGACATAGGACTTGACGCTGCCATGGCTTTCACCCGCCACGGAATGATTGCTACCGCTCATGCTAAGACCCCCATCAGGTAGACGATGGTGAAGACGCAGATCCAGACGATGTCCAGGAAGTGCCAGAACAGGCTCAGGCATAGAATGCGCGGCCTGGTCATGTCGTTCAGCCCCTTGGTGGACAGTTGCACCAGCATCACCAGAATCCAGATCAGGCCGAACGTCACGTGCAGGCCGTGGGTACCGACCAGGGTGAAGAATGACGATAGGAAGGCGCTACGATCCGGGCCGAAGCCTTCGTGGATCAGGTGCTGAAACTCGTAGATCTCCATGCCGATGAAGCCGGCGCCGAGCAGGAAGGTGATGCCCAGCCAGGCCTTGACCTGACCCAGCCTATCGGCATTCATCGCCAGCACGGCGAGGCCGTAGGTGAAACTACTGAACAGCAGCAGGAAGGTCTCGACCAGCACGAACGGCAGTTCGAAGATATCCTCGGGCCCTGGCCCGCCCGCCGTGTTCCCGGAGAGCACGGCGTAGGTGGCGAACAGCGACCCGAAGATGATCAGGTCGCTCATCAGGTAGACCCAGAAGCCGAAGACCTTGGTGGCGCCGGCGTCGTGGTGCTCATGCTCGTCGGCATGAGCCATGTGGTTGCTTAGGGTATCGGTTGCCATGATTACGCCTGCATCTCCAGCCGTTGTTGGTGCTCGCGCTCGATGCGTTCGACTTCCGCCGCGGGAACGTGATAATCGATGTCGTCATTGAAGACACGCATCATGAAAGCCACGAAAATGCCCACGGCACCGACGGCGGCCAGCCACCAGATGTGCCACACTAGGGCGAAGCCGAAGACGATGCTCAAGGCGCCGATGACCGGACCGGCCACGGTATTCCTGGGCATGTGGATGTCCTGGTACTCGACCTGAGTCGGGCGCAGGACCTTTCCGCCATTGTTGCGTTTGGTCTCCCAGTAGTCGTCGATGGCCTCGACCTCGGGCAGATGCGCAAAGTTATAGAACGGCGCCGGCGATG
This sequence comes from Modicisalibacter muralis, assembly GCF_900102945.1. Lineage (GTDB taxonomy): Bacteria > Pseudomonadota > Gammaproteobacteria > Pseudomonadales > Halomonadaceae > Modicisalibacter > Modicisalibacter muralis. The sequence continues at coordinate 159,340 of NZ_FNGI01000002.1, forward strand.
AGGTGGACCATTCCAGGGTCCGCGCATCCCAAGGGTCGCCGGTCACATCCGCGTTCTTCTTGCGATCACGAATACTGACGATGAACTGCACGACGGTGCTGATAATCCCCAGCATGATGATGAATGCCCCGACCCAGGCCACCAGCATCATCGGTTGCCACTCGGCATTGGCATAGGACTGCATGCGCCGCATGGCACCGTCGAAGCTCAGGATGTAGAGCGGCGTGAAGGCCACGAAGAAGCCGATCAGCCAGCACCAGAAGGCACGCTTGCCCCACTTCTCGTCGAGCGTGAAGCCAAACGCCTTGGGGAACCAGTAGACCAGGCCGGCCATCATGCCGAACACCACGCCACCGATGATCACGTTGTGGAAGTGGGCGATGACGAACAGGCTGTTATGCAGCACGAAGTTGGCGCCGGGGACCGCCAGCATCACCCCGGTCATACCGCCCAGGGTAAAGGTAATGATGAACCCCAGCGTCCACAGTACCGGCGCCGTGAACTCGATGCGCCCGCGATACATGGTGAATAGCCAGTTGAATATCTTCACGCCCGTGGGAATGGCAATGATCATCGTGGCGATGCCGAAGAAGGCATTGACATCGGCCCCCGCCCCCATGGTGAAGAAGTGGTGCAGCCAGACGACGAACGACAGGAAGGTAATGGCCACGGTCGCCCAGACCATGGTGCCATAACCGAACAGGCGCTTGCGTGAAAACGTCGAGATGACCTCGGAGAACACGCCGAATGCCGGCAGAATCAGGATATACACCTCGGGATGGCCCCAGGCCCAGATGAGATTGACGTACATCATCTGATTGCCGCCAAAATCATTGGTGAAGAAGTGCATGCCCAGGTAACGATCCAAGGTCAGCAGCGCGATGGTCGCGGTCAAAATCGGGAACGAGGCGATGATCAGCGCGTTGGTGCACAGCGACGTCCAGGTGAATATCGGCATGCGGAACAGCGTCATGCCCTTGGTGCGCATCTTCAGGATGGTGACGAAGAAGTTGATGCCCGTCAGCGTCGTGCCTATGCCGGATATCTGTAACGCCCATATCCAGTAATCCACCCCGACCCCGGGACTGTATTCGATGCCGGAAAGTGGCGCGTAGGCGAGCCAGCCGGTCTTGGCGAACTCGCCAACGAACAGCGAGACGTTGACCAGCACCACGCCCGCCGCGAACAGCCAGAAGCTCAGGTTGTTCATGAACGGGAAGGCCACGTCGCGCGCACCGATCTGCAACGGCACCACCAGGTTCATCAGACCGATGACCATGGGCATGGCGACGAAGAAGATCATGATCACGCCATGCGCGGTAAAGATCTGGTCGTAGTGTTCGGGCGGCAGATAACCCTCGGCACCGCCGGCCGCCATGGCCTGCTGGGTACGCATCATGATGGCATCGGCGAAGCCGCGAATCAGCATCACCAACGCGACGAGGAAGTACATGATGCCGAGTTTCTTGTGGTCGATGGAGGTGATCCACTCCGACCACAGGTAAGTCCACTTCCGGTAGTAGGTGATCCCACCGAGGAGGATCGCCGCTGCGATCACGATGACCACTACCGTCGACATGATGATCGGCTCGTGGTAGGGAATCGCCTCTAGACTGAGTTTTCCGAACATAACGTTACTCCGCTGCCTCCGCACTCATGGGCATTGCCTGTTTCTCGCCACCATGTTCCCCATGGCCACTGGCATGACTTCCATGGCCGCTCATCTCACTACCGTCATGGAAACTCTGGATGATTTGGTCATACAGATCCGGCGACACATTCGAGAAGTACTCGACCGGGTGATCGATGCTCGGCTCGGCCAGCGCCTGGTAACCATTGGGGAAGGCCAGCGTGTCGGGCGAGTTACGCACCTCTTCGACCCAGGCATCGAAGCCCTGCTGCGAGGTCACCTGCGCCTCGAAGATCATTTCCGAAAAGCCGGCGCCGCTGTAGTTGGTCGAGCGTCCCCAATAGGTGCCTTGCTCGTCCGCGATCAGATGGACGTCGTTGTCCATGCCCGCCATGGCATAGATCTGGCTGCCCAGCCGGGGGATCATGAACGAGTTCATCACCGAACCGGACGTCACGCGGAAGTGCACCGGTACGTCAGCCGGAAAAACCACTTCGTTGACCGTGGCGATGCCCTGCTCCGGGTAGATGAATAGCCACTTCCAATCGAGGGACACCACGCCGATTTCCATCACCTCGGCATCGCTGTCTACATCGAGCGGCTTATGTGGATCGAGGGAGTGCGAGGTGTGCCAGGTCAGTATCGCCAAAAAGACGATGATGACGCAGGGAATGAACCAGACGATTACCTCGATGACGTGAGAGTGCGCCCAATCCGGTGAGTACCCTGCTTCCGAATTGCCGCTCCGATAGCGCCAGGCGAACATGATGGTCATCACGATGACCGGAATGACCACGATCAACATCAGGCCAAAGGCGGTCAGTATCAGTCGTTTCTCTTCTGCGCCGACCTGCCCCTTGGGATCCATCAGTATCGAGTCGCAACCCGCCAGCAGCAATGGCAGTGCCACTATCAGCAACAGGCTGAAAACGCGTAACCATCTGTTTTTTCTCATCTTACGACCTCGTTAGAGCAGGGAGGCTGACTTCTGATAAACCGCGCTAATATTCAGACAGCTAATTATATTTTCGGAATCCATCAGTCATTGGCACCGAACACGGCGGCCCGTCCGGGCATTGCCATGGCTTGAGCCGAGCGATGCCCAATAATGGCGAGCGGATTGTCAATGAGCCGCCGTGCTGTGAAAAGAGACGATTTGACGCACCAGGCTGCCCACTAGGGTAGGCCATGTTCGCCCAAGCGGCGCTAATCGTTTGGCAGACTGGCGAGGAAGACGCATGCCACAGTGGGAGTTAGTCCTTTTCCTGACGGACCCGGTAGCCTAAGGTGAATGTAACTTGTCACTTCAGTGTGAAGGAATCACGTGAATGGAAGCCAACGAGCCCACGAAAGCCGAGACACGGACCCCACCCTCCAAGCGTGAGCAACTATCGCTGTTCGCGAGAAATTTCTTCAAGCACCCGAAAATGCTGGGCTCGATAATCCCCAGCTCACCCTTTCTCGTCAAACGCATGCTGGGTCGCATCGACTGGGAGCGGGCCAGGGTGCTGGTCGAATATGGTCCGGGCACCGGCACCTTTACGCAGGAAATTCTTCGCCAGATGCATCCCGAGGCCGTGCTGATCGTGCTGGAAACGAACGAGGATTTCGTCAACTATCTCAAGCGCGCCTACCCCGACCCCCGCCTGCAGATCATCCACGGATCGGCCGAGGATGTTCAGGCGATACTTGCACAACGCGAGATCGACGAAGCTGACTACGTGATCGCCGGCATTCCTTTCAGCACGCTACCCGACACCATCAAGGGAAACATTCTTCGCGCGACACAGCGGGCGATCGCGCCGCAGGGGGCCTTCCTACTCTATCAGTTCTCGCCCAACATACTGCCTCACTTGAATCAGACATTCTCGAACGTAAAGCGCACCTTCGAGCCGCTGAATTTCCTGCCGGCGCATTTCTACTACTGCGTCCCGTAGTCGCGGGCTCAGGCCACTACGATCCTCGGTAACGCGACGCCGGCCCGCTCGCGCAGACTCGGCCTCGCCGCCTCGTCGGTGACGATCACGTCGAACTCGTCGAGCCGCGCGAAATAGGCCGGTCGAATGACGCCGAACTTGCTGCCATCGGCGACCAACAGACGCTGCATGGCATTGCCGATGGCGGCCTGCTTGGGGGTCACCTCGTGAAAGTGGAAACAACTCACCCCGCGCTCGGCATGCACCCCCGCCGCGGAGATAAAGGCCTTGTTGATGCCCAGACGCTTGACGGTCTGGGCCATGTCGTCGCTACCGAAGGATGACGATGACGCATGGAACAAGCCACCCAGCAACACCAGGCGCACATTCGGCAGGTGACTGACGGCATTGGCGATGTTCAGCGCATAGGTCACCACTGTCAGCGTCATGTCGCGAGGCAGCGCCGCGGCCAGCGGCAGCAGGGTCGTGCCGCAATCGATGAACAGCGTATCACCTTCCTCTATGAACGAGGCCGCACGACGGCATAGGCGCTGCTTGGCCTGATGATGGCTGCCCTGCTGCTCGTCGAGGTTGTAGACCGGGGCGTACTGCGGATTGTCGGCCATCATCAACCGCCCGCCGATGAAGACCATGGCTCCATCGCTGGCGGCGACATCGCGACGTATGGTCATTTCGGAAACGCCACACAGCTTGGCGGCGTCGGACAGGTGGATGGTACCACCGCGATTCAGGGCTTCCTGCAGACGCGTCATTCGCATTGCACTACGGCCTCGCATGCCGCTCACTCCCCTCGCCCGTCATTGTTCGATAATACCTTTCCCATCAATCGCTTGCCTCATGCATGCTGCGCCACTCAGGGGTAAATTACCACTGCCGGGTTAGCGACCAAGGTCGCATGTGGGGCGGTAACGGTGACTGCTAGACTGCCGCAAATGTGAAAAAATTAACATTATTGGTTATATTTCTCACAATTCGCCTTTTTATTGCCTGAATGTCGACAACTAACAATCAAAATCCTCGAGGTGCCTTGATGTCGTTCCCCGTACGCACGCTGTCCTTTCCCCTGTTGGCCGGTAGCGCCCTGTTGCTGACACCCGTGGCGCAAGCCGACGCATTGACGCCGACGTGGTCGTTCGCCAATGTCTCGGTCAACTACCTCGACTGGTCGAACGGCACCGAGCGGCGTACCGCCAGCAATGCCGCCAAGGGCGACTTCTTCTATCTCGAGCTGGAAGGTGGCGTCGGTTTCGAGTGGGGCGAGTTCTACGGCTTCTACGATTTCGAGAATCCCCAGAACGACACGGCCGAGGAGGATGGCCGCGACAACCGGCGTAGCGCCGCCAAGGTGACATCGCACATCTATCTGGGCGAGTCGCCGTTCTCGGTGTACTTCCACGTCTACGATTTCCGCGATTACGGCTTCAACAGCGAGGAGCAGGACCGCATCGTCGGCTTCGGCTATCGCCACACCTTCGCCAACGGCCTGTGGATCAAGCCCTTCCTGGGCAAGGCCTGGGTCGAGAGCGGCGAAGGCGGTTACGACGGCGAGAACGGTTACATGCTGGGCTGGGTCGCCGGCTACGATTTCGAAGCCTTCGACGAGAGCTTCAGTGTCACCAACTGGCACGAGCAGACCTTCGACCGCGACGAGGAGTACCTCGAGCAGAACTACGTCAACGGCCCCGCCGGCAGCACCGGCACCAATGGCGCCGTCGCGCTGTGGTGGCACCCCATCGAGGCAATCACCACCGGCCTCCAGTACCGCTACGCCCACAACAAGCTGGGCACCGCCGACGACTACCAGAACGCCATGATCTACACCCTCAAGTACAACTTTCTCTGAGGTGGGTGGACACCGTTCAGCCGCACTTCCACGTCGCCATTAGGAAAGACCAATAATGACAATTCTCATGAGCCTGGTGGGGATGATGACGCTCGTCCTCATCGCCATCGCGTTTTCCTACAACCGCCGCGCGATCCGCCTGCGCACCGTGGGCGGCGCGTTCGCCATCCAGGCCGGCATCGGTGCCTTCGTGCTCTACGTGCCGATCGGCCAGGACGTACTGCAGACCATCTCCAATGGCGTCAGCCAGGTAGTGACCTACGCCAACGACGGCATCAGTTTCCTGTTCGGCGGGCTGTCGGAACCCGAATCCGTGGGCTTCGTCTTCGCCATCAAGGTGCTCCCGGTGATCATCTTCTTCTCGTCGCTGATCGCCGTGCTCTACTATATAGGCATCATGCAGTGGATCATTCGCCTGCTCGGCGGTGCTCTGCAGAAGGCCCTGGGCACCTCGCGTACCGAATCGATGTCGGCGACGGCCAACATCTTCGTCGGCCAGACCGAGGCTCCGCTGGTGGTGCGCCCTTTCATCTCGCGCATGACCTCGTCGCAACTGTTCGCGGTGATGTGCGGCGGCCTGGCCTCGGTAGCCGGCTCGGTGCTGGCCGGCTACGCGGCGCTCGGCATCCCCATGGAATACCTGGTGGCTGCTTCCTTCATGGCGGCTCCTGGGGGCCTGCTATTCGCCAAGTTGATCATGCCCGAGACCGATCGCCCCGAAGACGATATTTCCCATGCCATGGAGCGCATCGAGGACGAGGACCACCCCACCAACATCATCGATGCCGCCGCCACCGGGGCCACCTCAGGGCTCATGCTGGCGGCCAACGTCGGCGCCATGTTGCTCGCCTTCATCGGCCTGATCGCGCTGATCAACGGCGTGCTCGGCGGCATCGGCGGCTGGGTCGGCATGGACAACCTGAGCCTGGAACTGCTGCTCGGCTGGTTGTTCTCGCCGCTCGCCTTCCTGCTCGGCATTCCCTGGGAGGAAGCCACTCTCGCCGGTTCCTTCATCGGCCAGAAACTGGTGGTCAACGAGTTCGTTGCCTATATCAACCTCGCGCCGTATATCGATGGCGAGCAGGTGGTGGCGGCCACCGGCCAGACGATGACACCGTATACCGTAGCGGTACTGTCCTTCGCCCTGTGCGGCTTCGCCAACCTGTCGTCCATTGCCATCCTGCTCGGCGGCTTGGGCAGCATCGCCCCCAACCGGCGTCAGGAGATCGCCCGTTATGGGCTCAAGGCCGTGCTGGCCGGTACCCTGTCCAACCTGATGTCGGCGTCTATCGCCGGGTTCTTCCTCGCCCTGTCGGCGATGGGCGGCTGAGCCCGATCACCGCCGCCTCTTTCAGAGAACGACACCATGACCGAATTGCAGCACGCGGCGCGCCAGGCCCTGGCACTGATGGACCTGACCAGCCTCAACGACGACGACAGCGACGCCGCCATCGTCGCCCTGTGCCACCAGGCCAATACACCGCTGGGCACGCCCGCCGCGCTATGCCTTTATGCCCCGTTCATCGCCACCGCCCACCGGGAACTGGCCGCCCTGGGGCTGGCGGACAGCGTCAGGATCGCCAGCGTGGCCAACTTTCCCGATGGCGCTAGCGGCATCGAGCGGGCCGTGCGCGATACCCGCAACGCCGTGATTCGTGGCGCCGACGAGATCGATGTGGTGTTTCCCTATCGTGCGCTGCTCAGTAGCGACGAAACCGCCGGCCGCGCCCTGGTCGAAGCCTGCCGCGAGGCCTGTGGCGAGCGCACGCTCAAGGTGATCCTCGAGACCGGCGAGTTGAAGGAGCCAGCGTTGATCCGCCGGGCCAGCGAACTGGCCATCGCCGCCGGCGCGGATTTTCTCAAGACCTCCACCGGCAAGGTCGCGGTCAACGCCACCCTCGAGGCGACCGAGATCATGCTCGTCGCGATCCGCGACAGCGGCCGCGACGTCGGCTTCAAGGCCGCCGGCGGCGTGCGCAGCGCCGAGGACGCCAAGGCCTATCTCGACCTGGCCGCGCGGCTGATGGGCGACGCCTGGCTTACCCCGGCGCACTTTCGCTTCGGCGCCTCCAGCCTGTTGGATAACCTGCTGACGACGCTGGGCGTCGAGCGAGACGCCGGCGTCAGCGCAGGAGATTACTGATGCTGCCCCAGGAACTCATTCGCCGTAAGCGCGACGGCGAGGAGCTCTCTTCCACGCAGATTCGCCGCTTCGTCGCCGGCATCGCCGACGGCTCGATCGGCGATGGGCAGATCGGCGCCTTCGCCATGGCGGTGTTCCTCAACGACATGAGCATGGACGAGTGCGTCGCGCTGACCACCAGCATTCGCGACTCCGGAGGGACCCTCGACTGGCGTGGGCTCGACCTGCCGGGCCCGGTGCTAGACAAGCACTCCACCGGCGGCGTCGGCGACCTGGTATCGCTGGTGCTGGGGCCCTGGATCGCCGCCTGCGGAGGCCACGTGCCGATGATCTCCGGGCGCGGCCTGGGCCATACCGGCGGGACCCTGGACAAGCTGGAGTCGATTCCCGGCTACGACATCACCCCCAGTAACGCCACCTTCCGCAGTCTGGTCGAAGAGGTCGGCGTGGCAATCATCGGTCAGACCGGCAGCCTGGCCACCGCCGACAAGCGCCTGTACGGAGTGCGCGACGTCACCGCCACGGTGGAGTCGATTCCGCTGATCGTCGCCTCGATCCTCGGCAAGAAGCTGGCCTGTGGCCTCGATGCGCTGGTCATGGACGTCAAGGTCGGCAGCGGCGCCTTCATGCCCACGCCCGCTGCCTCGCGCGAACTCGCCGAGGCCATCGTCGCGGTCGCCGGCTGTGCCGGCACGCCGACCACCGCGCTGCTCACCGACATGAACCAGGTACTGGCGAGTTGCGCCGGCAACGCGCTGGAAGTTCGCGAGGCCATCGCCCTGCTCACCGGCGAAGTGCGCGAGGGGCGGCTGTTCGAGGTCTCCCGGGAGCTAGCTTGTGAAATGCTACTGGCGGGCAACCTGGCCGATTCACGGGCTCAGGCGCTCGACCGGCTCGACGGTGCCCTGCGTTCAGGGGCCGCCGCAGAGCGTTTCGCGCGCATGATCGCCAGCCTGGGCGGTCCGGCGGATTTTCTCGAACGTCACGACCTCTACCTGCCGCATGCGCCGGTGACACGTGCCGTGCATGCCCCTCGCGCCGGCGTCGTTCAGGCCATGGACACTCGCGCGCTGGGCATGGCGGTGGTCGAACTCGGCGGCGGCCGGTTACAGGCCGGCGCGGCCATCGACCACGCCGTGGGCCTCTCGCGCCTCGCCGCCATCGGCGAGACGGTCGATGACAAGCGTCCCCTGGCGCTGATTCACGCCCGCTGCGAGACCGACGCCGAGCGTGCTAGCGCGCGGCTGCGGGAGGTCGTTACCGTCGCGCCGCAGCCGGTCGTCGCTCCGTCACTGATTCATGGCGTCATACGCCCACGCGAGGTTCGTTCATGAGACGCGCCATCGTCCTGGTCCTGGACTCCTTTGGCATCGGCGCCACCGCGGATGCCGCTGCCTTCGGCGATGCCGGCGCCGACACCCTCGGCCATATCGCCAGTGCCTGCGCTCGCCGTCGCGGGCCGCTGTCACTGCCCAACCTGGCGCGCCTGGGGCTGTTTCATGCCCACCGCGAGAGTACCGGGGCCTGGGCCGAGGGCGTCACGATTCTCGATGTCGTCACCGGCGCCTACGGCTACGCCCGCGAACTCTCCTCCAGCAAGGACACTCCTTCCGGCCACTGGGAAATCGCCGGCGTGCCGGTGCTCTTCGACTGGGGCTATTTCGAACCGTGGGGGCCTCGCTACCACCCGGCTCGCTCGGGGCGCGCGAGACCTTCGCCGACATCGGCCAGACGCTCGCCGACTACTTTGGCCTGAGCCCCACGGCGCATGGCCGCTCCTTCCTGCCATCCATCGACTGACGGTACCGAGCATGACGCCACCCATCGACCCGACGCTCTGGCAACACCTCGTCACGCTTCGCGGGCATGCCTATACGCCCTATTCCCGGCATCCCGTCGCCGCCGTGCTGGAAACGCCGGCCGGCCAACGCCATGCCGGCTGCAACGTCGAGATCGCCAACTACAAGGGACTGTGCGCGGAGGCCAGCGCCATTGCCGCCATGGTCTCGGCGGGAGAACGCGACATCGCCGCACTCTATGTCCTCGGGCCCGGCGAACAGCTCTGCACGCCCTGCGGCGACTGTCGCCAGCGCATTCGTGATTTCGCCTCGCCGCGCACACGTATCCACGTACTCGGCGCCCATGGCGAGGTTCTCAAGTCCTATCGCATGGAGGAACTGCTGCCCGACTCCTTCGGCCCCGAGAACATCGGTCAACCCTCGGCCATGACACACGCTAGCCACGTTACTCGAAGCGACGTCGCAGGTAGCGGTTGATGTCCTCGGATTCGTACATCCACCTCGTCTGCCCATCGTCATCGGCGATCCGTAGGCAGGGGACCATGCTGCGCCCCCCCGCCCTCGATCAATTCGTTGCGAAAGTAAGGATGCTGACCCAGGTCGCGCAACTCGATCGGCAGGTTCAAGCGCTCGATCTCGTAGCGCACCTTCACGCAGTAGGGACAAAAGCGGGTCTGGTAGAGCGCCAATGACCGGCACTGCCGTTCTACCTCGGCCTGCGCCTGGGGCGAGCGCTCCAGCGCCTTGCGCTTACCGAACATGAAAGATCACCGAGCCTTGCCGCTACGTCAACCACAGAGAATGGTGCAACGCCTCAAGGTCTGTCGGTTCTGTCCGAGCGCCCCGTTTTCGTGGCGTCCTTCAGGTTGCCCTTGGCTTTCTTGGCATCGCCCCGGGACGCCTGTGCCCGGCCCTTGGCCTCGGTGTCTCTATCTTTCGTTGCCTTGCCGACGGCTTCCTTGGCCTTGCCGGAAGCCTTGTCGATCATGCCTTCCGCCTTGTCGGTCTTCGAGTCCTTCATGTCATGCCTCCTGGCGTCAATGCCGGTGAGTCATCGTTACGACCGGGAACGGAGCGGTTTTTGCGAACTCCGTTCGCTCAATAAGAGCGTAGCAGCTACCTGGATTCGCTCAATGCCCTCATCGAGCGACATGACCCTTTAGCCAATGGTCGTAAAGCGACGTTCCTACCGCACCATTGCCGACAACCAACGATCGTGTTCGTTATACTCAGCGATTCGAATAAAGCATGGCGATCAACGCTATCGTCGCGATTATCGCCAATATCGGTCGGAGTCAGGCATGGCCAATACCCGTTTCTCGCCGTTCGAGTTGCTGCTGCTGAAAAGCAGGAACCAGACGGACACCGCTGCCCTGCTGTTGCTGGCCTGGGTCGCGGCCAGCCAGGGCGAGGTATCGGCAGCGGCCGGGCAGCGCCTGAGTGAATTGGCAGCCGGCTTTCGCCACGGCCATGAACTTCAACCGATTCTGGATGCCGCCAGTCCCCAGGATTTCGCCGCCATCCAGCTCGCCGCCGAAGTGCTGCAGAAGGATTGCCACGGCGAAAAGGCCCTGCCTTTCCTGCGCCATGCCATCGCCCTGGCGATGGTTGACGATAAGCTGGCCGCGGCCACCAACCATGTCCTGCGCTTCCTGGCCGATCTGCTCGGCACCTCGCCGCAACGCTTCAGCCAATTGTTCAGCGAGGTCGCCGGCGAGGATTTCGGCGCTCCCGACGACCCGAGCCGCGCGGACTACTGGCATGCCCGGGAACGCGCCCGGCAGCAGCAATCCCATCACCAGCATTCTCATCAGCATCAACACGAAAGGCAGCATGAGGAGGAGCCTTCTCAACAGCACTCATACCGAGGCTCCTCCCATGGGCAATCGTGGCATCGATCCGAGCGCGAGAGCGGCTCCTATCGCGCCGACGACCGCCCGCCACCCAGCGATCGAACCCTGCGCGCGCTGACCGTTCTCGGGCTCGAGGCGGATGCCTCGCGCGGCGATATCAAGAAGGCCTATCGCCGCATGGCGCAAATCCACCATCCGGATCGCTTCTTCGCGCGCGGCGAGAACGTCACCGCAGCGGCCTCCCAGCGCTTCCAGACAATCAAAAAAGCCTACGAGTACCTGATGCAAGATGCGCGATTTGTATAAACGCCTGGGCGTCGCCAAGAGTGCGTCCGACTCGGAGATATCCGCGGCCATCGAGGCCTGCCAGCATACGGTGTTGAAAGCCGAAGCCGCCGTGGTGCTGGAAGGCAAGCCCCGCCGCGAGGAGTACGATCGGCTGCATACGCTGCTGTGCGACCTCGGGCGCCTGCGAGCGAGGCTCGGGCTCACCCACGGTCAGTACTGGCAAGGCAGTGTCGCCAACGATTTCTCGCTGCCACCGGATAATGAACGCTCGCGTCACGACGAACTGGTGATCAAGATCGGCCAGGCCGTGTCATTGCACGAAACCTGCCAGCGCCTGCGTCATGGCTTGCCATGGCTGGCCTGCGCCGGATTCATGACTATCGCCGCGCTGGTCATCGCGATCGGACTGGACGCGTTATGATGGCAGCGTTGGGCACGGCCGGCTTGTTCGTGCTGACCGCCGTGGCCGAAATCGTCGGCTGCTATCTGCCGTATCTATGGCTCAGGGAGCGCGCGCCGATCTGGGTGTTGCTGCCCGCCGCCGCGTCACTGGCGCTGTTCGTCTGGCTGTTGAGCCTGCATCCGACCGCCGCCGGGCGGGTCTACGCCGCTTATGGCGGCGTGTACGTGGCCACCGCGCTGGCCTGGCTGTGGCTGGTCGATGGTGTGCGCCCGCAGTGGCCCGACCTGCTCGGTTCGGCGTTGGCAATCAGCGGCATGGCAATCATCATGCTCGCGCCGCGCGGTTGACGAGCCATCATGTCGCCGCCGCATCGCCATCGCCGCCCCGGGAGATCGAGTCGAGCGAATCCTCCCTGACCTCGACCTTCTTCTCGACCATGGGGGTCTCCAGCACCACGCTCATGCGCGGCATGGCCACCTCCGTGCCATCGCTGTCGAGGCGCTGCTTGAGGCGCAGGTTGAAGGCGCGCGCCACGTCCCATTGCATCAGCGGGCCGGTACGCATGCGTACACGCATGATCGCCGCGCCCTGATCGAAGCTCTCGATGCCCTGCAACTCCAGCGGCGACCAGATGTGGTGACGCATCATCGGGTCCTGGCGCAGTTCGTCGGCGACTTCGCGCACCACATCGATGGCATCGTCGATCTTCATGGTGTGCGGCACACGGATGCGCATCAGCGCGATGCCGTACTCGCGGGCGAAGTTCTGGATGCCCTTGATCTGGCTGAAAGGGATGATATGCACGATGCCGTCAAGGTCGCGTAGGCGCACGGTGCGCAGGCTGAGTTTTTCCACCGTGCCCATGTGGCCGCCGACATCGACGAAGTCGTCGATCGACAGCGAATCCTCGATGAGAATGAACATCCCGGTGATCAGGTCCTGCACCAGGGTCTGGGCGCCGAAGCCGATAGCCAGGCCGATGACCCCGGCGCCAGCCAGTAGCGGCGTGACATTGACGCCCAGATTGGCCAGCCCGACGATCGCGGCAATGGTCACGATGGTGAAGAAGATCACATTGCGAATTAGCGGCGTGATGGTCTGCGCCCGGGTACTGTGGACGCGCCGGCCGCGCGACTTGGCCGAGACGTTCAGCGCACGCTGAATCGCGGTATCGGCGAATATCCATACCAGCCATGCCAGCAGCACGGTCAGGATGATGCCGAGCAGTGCCTGGCCGATACGCGCGCTGATCGCGCCACCCTCGCCGATACCCAGTAACGAAGCGTCCCACACACGCAGCGACAATTCGGCGAAGATCACCCAGAACACGCAATGTGCCAGCGTATAACCGAAGCGTTCGAGGCGCTGACGATACTGGCTCTTGCGTTTGCGATGCGTGGCTTTTTCGCTGTGACGGCGCAGCACGCCATTGACGACCAGCGTCAACACTAGCAGCGCGGCACAAATCAGCGCCTTGGCGAAGGCATCGCCGGCGTCGCCGACGGTGATCAGAATCGCCGCCAGCGAGGCGCCGATCAACAATAACGCCGGGACATGCCATAGCCGGGCGAGCAGGCGCGTCAGCTCACGCACGCTGGTGGTGTCGCGACGCTGGGCATAGGGGCGATTACGAATCAGATGCTTGACCGGACGCTTGATGCGCAGCACCAGACGCCCACTGACCAGTCCGGCGAGCACGCTAGCCGACACCGCCAGCCAACCGGCCAGATCCTCGCCCAGCAACGCGGTTAGCTGATCGCTGCTAACGGCATCGCCCAACGCCGCCAGGGCACCGATAACGAACAGGCGGCGCAGCGCCTGCTGACGCAGAATCGCCACGGCGACCCGGCGATGGCCCCGAGTGAACAGCGAGATCACCACGTCGAATACCGAAGACAGCAACCTTCCACATAACGTGATATAGGCGATTACCAGCACTATGGCGCGTGCCGCCTCGGGCACCGCCAACCAGCGCAGGCTGGCCAGCATCACTGCGAACGCCAACGCCCACGGCAACACCCTGCGCAGAAAGTGCGCCGCTAACAACCCGGCGCGGGGTTCGGGCGGCAATACCAGCGGCCAATCCCGGCGCTTGGCGATTAGCCGCCCGGCACCGATCAGCAAGCTAAGCAGCCCAAACCAGACGCCCAACAGAATGCCCGCTTCGGCCAGGTTGCGCAGCACGCCGATGCGCGTCGTCGAGGTGAACAGCGCTTCGAGATCCTCGAAGGCGTTGCGTGAACGGCGCGCCCAGATATCCAACGGCGATTGCCCAGCCTTGGCCTTGGCATCGAAATCGCTGAGCGAATCGGCCAGGGCCCCGAGCAGGCCTTGATGCGGCATATCCGTTCCACCGCCCGCTGCCGACCCGGTCGCTGTGCGCAACTCCTTGAGCTGGGCCAGCAGCTCCTTGCGCTGTGCCTCGTTTTCCAGCGTGGCGATGACCCGGTCCAGCGAATCGCGCAGCGCCTGGGGGTCCACCGCTTCGCCAGCGCTTTCGCCACTGCCTCCGCCGCCACCCATGCCAGGGATCGACAAGCCCTGCGCTTGGGCAGTAGGCGCTGCAACCGACAGCATGGCCAGCAACAGCAGCGGCGCGAATACCAAGGTCAGGACGCGAGGGAGCGACATGACACCTCTCCAAACGATTGATCCGGCGGACAGAGTGCCGTCTGAAAACGACAAAGCCAAGGGGCCGGGCTCATATAGCGCAGCATGCCGGCATCGATGCGCCAGTCAGCGTGGACCCCGCGGACAATAATTAGCATGCGTAGCACGTTTACATACGCTATTGTATGCCATGCACGTTTACTAATATGGGCAAAATGATGATCGACAACGGACGCCTCGTACCACCGCTCGCCTGCTCCCTGTTACTGACCCTCCTGGCAACGCCGGCTTCGGCCGAGGGTCTGCTCTCGCTCAAGGTCGAGAACGATGCCTTCTCCAAAGGCGAGGATGGCCACTATACCAATGGGGTGGAGTTGATGTGGTCGTTCGAGCCCGCTACCGATCATTGGACACGCCGCTTCGCCGATATGCTGCCGGGCTGGTCGTCAAGCGGTCTCGATGGCGTGGCCTATCGCTTCGGGCAACAGATCTACACGCCCAACGATATCGGCATCGAACGGCTCATCGAAGACGACCGCCCCTATGCCGGGCTGCTGTTCGGCGGCATATCGCTGTTCGACGATGTGCGCCTCAACGGTTGGCGCCAGGCCAGTAGCCTGCATTTCGATATCGGCGTGGTCGGCCCGGCCTCGGGTGCCGAAAATATCCAGCGCAGCTTCCACGAACTCATCGCCAGCGAAGAACCCGAGGGTTGGGATAACCAGCTCGAGAACGAACCCATCGTCAATCTCGCCTACGAACGCGCCTGGATACTTCAGCATCATCTCAATGGGCTGGACTTCGAGTACGGGCCGAGCCTCGGCTTCTCACTGGGCAATTTGTATACCTATGCGTCGAGCGGACTGGGAATGCGCTTCGGCGAGGGACTCGATCGTAGCTTCGGCATTCCCAGCGTCGCGCCGGCGCGTAGTGGGCAGTCGTTTTTCAAGCCCGATCAAGGCTTTAGCTGGTATGTCTTCGCCAGTTTCGAGGGTCGCTACATGGCGCATAATCTATTGCTCGACGGCAATACCTTCGAGGATAGTCACAGCGTGGATCGCCGCGAGTGGGTCGGCGACGCCCAGCTCGGCTTCGCACTGACCTGGGATCGCTGGCAGTTGGCTTTCACCAATGTGTGGCGCACCGATGAATTCGAAGAGCAAGGCCGCCACGATCAATTCGGCTCCCTGACGTTGTCGACCTGGTTGTAGGCACCAGCGTCAAGAACCCGCCAGATACCACCGCTATCGCGTAAATGACAAAGCCAGGGCCGAAGCCCTGGCTTTGTCGTTGCGAGCATTGCGTACTGCTAACCGCGATCCGGCTCGGGCTCGGCCCCGTCATCCTCGACAGGCTTGCCGCGCTTGCGATCGAACCAATCCTCGGCCCTGGCCACCAGCTCATAGAACATCGGCACGAAGAAGATCGCGATCAAGGTCGCCCCCAACATGCCGCCGATCACCGCGGTACCGATCGAGTGGCGGCTCGCCGAGCTCGCGCCGGTGGCAATGGCCATGGGAATCACCCCGACGATAAACGCGAACGAGGTCATGATGATCGGCCTGAAGCGTATGCGCGCGGCCTCCCTGGCGGCCTGGTAGACACTCATGCCCTCCTGGCGCTTCTCGACGGCGAACTCGACGATCAGGATGGCATTCTTGGTCGCCAGGCCGATCAGCACCAGCAGGCCGATCTGGAAATAGATGTCGTTCTGCAAACCGCGAAGCAGCATCGCCACGGTCGCCCCGAACAGCGCGAATGGCACGGCGGTGATCACCACCAGCGGCAGCGACCAGCGCTCGTATTGGGCGGCGAGAATCAGAATGACCATCACCAGGCCGAACACGAAAGCCAGCGTCGATGTACTCGAGGAGCTCTGCTGCTGGAAGGCAGAGCCCGTCCAGCCCAGTTGGTAGCCTTGGCCGGCGACCTCCTGAACCACCTCCTGCATCGCGTCCAACGCCTGACCCGAGCTGTAACCCGGCGCCGGCTGTCCCATGATCTTGGCCGACGGAAACAGGTTGAAGCGCTGGATGATACTCGGCGCCTGCTGGCGCTCCATGCTGACGACGCTGGACAGCGGCACCATCGTGCCGCTTTCGGCGCGCACGTAAATGTCGTTCAGGTCGTCCGGCGTCTCGCGGAAATCGGCCTCGGATTGCAGGTTGACCTGGAAATTACGCCCGAACAGCGTGAAGTCGTTGACATACAACCTGCCGAAGGTGCTCTGCATCGTCGCGTATATCTCGCTGAGCGGAATGCCCATGCTGCGCGCCTTGTCGCGGTCGATGGTGGCCTTGTAGGACGGCACCTGAGTGTTGATGGTGGTGCGGACCTGAGCCAGTTCGGGGCGCCCATTGGCTGCCTGCGCCACCTGCTGGGCCTTCGCTTCGATCTCCTTGGGCGACGCACCCTCGGTCGACTGCAGGTAGCCCTCGAAGCCACCCGTGGTGGACAGCCCCTGAATCGGCGGCGGATTGAAGGCGATCACCTGGCCATCCGGCATGGTGCTACCGATGCCGAATGTCTTACCGACCAACTGCTGAGCGGTCATACTGCGCTCGGACCAATCGTCGAGGGTCACGAAGGCAACCCCGGCATTGGGCAATTGCGCCCCCGCCAAAATATCGAAGCCGGCGAACGAGACGACGTTTTCGACGCTTTCCTCTTCCAGCAACTTGGCGACGAGTTCCTGATTGTAGTCGTCGGTGCGCGGCAGGGATGAGGCCGCCGGCAGGCTGGTAATCGTCAGGATGAAGCCTTGATCTTCCTGCGGCACTAGTGCCCCGGGCAGGCGCATGAACAGCAGGAAGGTGATCACGCAAAAGCCAGCGAACAGCGTCAAGCCCACCAGCACCCGACGCATGAAGAAGCTCACGCCCTTCATGTAGCCGCGCGTGGTCTTTTCGAGCGCGCGATTGAACCAGCGAAACGGTGCCATCACTTCCTTATCGTGTGGCTTGAGCAACAACGCGCACATCGCCGGTGAAAGCGTCAGCGCGACGATCGCCGAGATCAGCACGGAAATCGCGATGGTGATCGCGAACTGGCTGTATAGCTGACCGGAAAGACCGCCGAGAAAGCCCACGGGGATGAACACCGCAGCCATGACCAGCGTCACCGCGATGATCGGCTCGGATATCTCCGACATCGCCTTGAGCGCGGCCCGCTTGGGCGACAGGCCCTCCTCCTCCATCACTCGCTCGACATTCTCGATGACGATGATTGCATCGTCGACGACGATACCGATCGCCAGGATCATGCCGAACAGCGTCAGCAGGTTGACCGAGAAACCCAGCACGTACATGCCGGCGAAGGTGCCGATGATCGAGATCGGAATGGCGATGATCGGCACCAGCGCCGCCCGCCACTTCTGCAGGAACACGAATACCACGATCACCACCAGGGCCAGTGCCTCGACGAAGGTCTTGATGACCTCGTTGATCGACATCTGGACGAACTTGGTGGTGTCGTAAGGCACGCTGTACTGCATGCCCTCGGGGAAGTTGGCCGACAACCGGTCCAGCGTCGCCTGGATCGCCTCGGCGGTTTCCAGGGCATTGGCGCCGGGTTGCAGATAGATGCCGATCGGCACCGCCGGCTGGTTGTTCAGGCGCCCCACGAACGAATAATCCTGCGCGCCCAATTCGACCCGCGCCACATCGCTCAGGGTCAGCGAGCTACCGTCTTCGCTGGTGCGCAGCAGAATATCCTCGAACTGCGCCACGCTATTGAAACGGCCCTCGGTGGTAATCGTGAACGTATAGGGGCGTGGGTCCGGATTGGGCATGGCGGCCAGCTTGCCCGCCGGGAACTGCGAGTTCTGCTGGCTGATCGCATCGGCCACCTCGCTGGTGGTGATGTTGTAATCGGCCATCTTGGCCGGATCCAGCCATACCCGGATGGAATAATCCTTGGCGCCGAATAGCTGCGCGGTACCCACGCCGTCGGTACGCTTGAGCGCATCGATGATATTCACCAGCGCATAGTTACTCAGGTAGACCGAGTCGTAGGTATTGTCGGGCGACGATAGCGTGATGACCTGGAGAATGGTCGATGAACGCTTTTCGACCTGGACCCCCTGGGTCTGCACCACGCTGGGCAACTGGGCCATGGCCTGCTGCACACGGTTGTTGACGTCGATGGTCGCCTGATCCGGATCGGTACCGATGGCAAAGGTCGCGCTCAGGCTCATCGTGCCGCTATCGGCGCTCGTGGAGTCGATGTAGAGCAGGTCGGGAACACCATTGATCGCCTGCTCTATGGGTGCCGCCACGGCCTCCGAGACGGTCTGCGCGCTGGCTCCGGGATAGGTCGCGGTGACCTGAACCGAGGGTGGCACGATCTGCGGGTACTGCTCGACCGGCAGCACGCGCAGCGAGAGTAGCCCGGCGATCACGATAATCACCGAGAGCACCGTCGATAGGACGGGGCGATGAATGAAGAAACTGGAAACATTCATTCGCCGTCACCCTCCTGCGCCGAGGCGGCTTGCGGTTTCTGGGGCTTGTCGCTGGCGGATGATGCCTCCGGCGTGGCCGCCGGGGCATCGCTTGCAGGCTGCTCCTGCATCTGGTTCCCGGCGGACACCGCCTTGGGCTCGGCCTTGCCATCGAAGGGTTGCGGCTCGATACGCCGCCCCGGCTGAACGCTGGCGACATGCGTCACCACCACTTGCTGACCGGGCTCGAGCCCGCTGTCGATCACGATCCACGGCCCGGCACGATCGCCAAGATTGACATTGACCGGCTTGGCCTCGCCATTCTCGGCGACGACGTAAACCATCGGTCCTTCACGGCCTTCGAGCACGGCGATCTCGGGCACGGCGATGGCGTTGGGCATCACCAGGCCGTCGAGCTTCACATGCACGAACTGGCCCGGGAGAAACAGCGACTGCGGATTATCGAACGTCGCCTCGACCTGCACGGTGCCGGTATCGCGATCGACACTCGCGCCCAGGTAATTGAGCCGCCCGCGCAAGCGGTCCATCTCGCTATCCGGCGTCAGATTGGCCAGCGCTACGGGCGTTACATCGCCACCCCCGGGCGTACGGCGCAACTGGCGCAGTGCCGCGGCGTCCTCGGGCGGCAAGGCGAAACGCGCCTCGATGGTCCGCAAGGAAGTAATGGTCACCAGTTCCTGCGGTGGCTGCACCAGGCTGCCGACGTTCACTTCACTCAGGCCTATCTGCCCGGAAACCGGCGCCGTCACCGTGGTGTAGTCCAGGTCGATCTGGGCATCGTCGAGCGCCGCCTCGGCCTGGGCGACCATCGCCTGCGCTATCTTCAGCGTGGCCAGTGCCTCGTCACGCTGCTGCTGGCTCACCGAGTTCTGCTCGTACAGCCGCTCGAAGCGCTCCCAGTTGCGCTGCGCCCGATACAGCTCCGCCTCGGCGCTCTGCAGATCGGCACGCCGCTGACGCACCGTCGCCTCATAGCGGGCGGGCTCGATCGTGAACAGCAACTGGCCCTTCTTGACCCGCTCACCTTCCTGGTAATGCTTTTCTTCGAGAATACCGGTAACACGAGCGGTCACGACCACCTGCTGTTCGCTGCGCAGCAATGCGGAATATTGCTTATCGACCGGCAGATTGCGGGGCTGCACCTTGAGCACCTGAGCGGCAAGCGGTGGCGGCTGTTGCTGCTGGCCGGCTTGTTGCTGCGTCGATTCCTGCCCGCACCCGGCCAGCACCAACGACACCAGCGCCATGCTCCAGCCCAGCCTACGCACGCCCTTGTTGTTGCGCATCGCGCTATCCCTTGATCGTTTAATAATGGCGGCCAAGATTACATCCATACAGCCATGAATGTAAATATCGGGGCGTTACGGTATGATGACCATAACGACGCAACATGCTTTCTATTAGCATTGCTAATATATACTTATCGTTCCGAGCCTTCATCATCCATGCCCAGACGCACCAAAGCCGAAGCCAAAGCCACCCGCGAAGCCTTGCTCGATGCCGCCGAAGAGGTGTTTTTCGATAAGGGCGTCGCGCGCACCTCGCTCGAACAGATCGCCCGCCACGCGGGCATGACCCGCGGCGCGGTCTATTGGCATTTCAAGAACAAGGCCGACCTGTTCCATGCCCTGCTCGAGCGGGTGCGCATGCCTTTCGAGGAACTGATCGACGAGGTCGACGACCCGACGCTGATCGACTCCCCTCTCGATGCCCTGCGCCTGGCCTGCCATAACGGCCTGGCGCGCATCGAACAGCCCCGCGTTCAGCGGGTCCACTCGATCCTCCTGCATCGCTGCGAGTTCTTCAGCGACATCAACCCGTTGGAAATGCAGAATCGATTGGCCTGCGAATGCCATGACGAAATGTGCGAGCACTTCCGCCACGCGCACGATCAGGGGTTGTTGCAACCCGGCCTGTCGCCGGTAATCGCCGCTCGGCTGCTGCAGTCGACGCTTGGCGGGCTTTTCCACGACTGGCTGCGCGACCCCACGAGTTTCTCGCTGCGCGACGAAGGCGGCGAGCTGATCGACACCCTGTTCCGGCTGATCAGCAAGGACGAGTAACCGCCGCCGTCCCGACTCTCCATCCGTCAATACGCGATTAAAGGGTCTCCGGTTCGGGCCGCGCGGTACCGGGGGCCTCGCTGCGCGGCGACCGTCCGCTCAATTCCTTCTGGAATAGCGACTGCAACTCGGCCATCGCCGCTTTCTCATTGGCCAACAGCGTCGCTTCATCGTTGCGATGCTCATAGGAGTCGACAAATAGCTGATTGTCGAAATCACGAAAAGTACGCACCGCGTCCAGCGCATTGGAACTGGGATAACCCACGCCCTTGAGCACTTCGTGACTCATTTCCATACTCGCCGCGAAGGTTTCGCGAACCACCGCATCGACACCGATTTCCATCAATTGCCAGGCATGATGCCGATTGCGGGCGCGAGCGTAGATCTTGAGCCGCGGAAAATGCATGCGCACCTGACGCGCGATCAGTGTGGCGGTGTCGGCATCGTCGACGGCGATGACCATCACCCGGGCCTGCTCGGCACCCGCCGCGCGCAGCAAGTCGAGCCGCGTGGCGTCAGCGTAGTAGATTCGCGAGCCAAAGCGACGAATGAACTCTACTTGGGTGATGTTGGGATCGAGTGCGGTGAAGTTGATGCCCTGGGTCTTTAGCACCCGCGCGACCATCTGACCGAAGCGCCCAAGGCCGGCGATCAGCACCGGCGGCGTGTCGTCGCCGAAATCGCCATCGAACGGCCGCTTGTCCTTGAAACGGTCGCCCAGGCGCTCGCCGCTGCGATACAGGAACGGCGTCAGTGCCATGGTCAACGTCACCGCGGCAATGCACAGGCTGGCGATACGCTGCTCGAACACCCCGGCGCTGACCGCTGCAGTCAGCAGCACGAAATCGAACTCGCCACCCTGAGCGATGACCGTGGCCAGGCGTGGAATTTCGCTGCGTGGTAGCCGCCCGACCACGCCCACCAGTGCGATGACCGCCAGCTTGGCGGCAAGCAACGCCACGCTGATGCCCAGCACCCACAGCAGATTGTCGTAGACCAGCGCGAGATTCACCGACATGCCCACGGCGATGAAGAACAGCCCCAGCAATAGCCCCTTGAATGGCTCGATATTGGCTTCGAGTTCATGACGATAGGCCGTGTCAGCGAGTAGCACGCCGCCCAGGAAAGCCCCCAGCGCCATCGACAGGCCGGCCCAATCCATCACCAGCGCCATGCCCAGCACCAGGAACAACGCGGCGGCGGTAAACACCTCATGCACTTCACTGCGCGCCACCAACGCCAACACACGCGGAAACACCAGCCGCCCAAAGACGATCGCGGCGACCACCATGCCCACCCCACGCAGCGCGGCCAACCAGGCATTGCCGGAGGCGGCACTGGCATCGCCGGCGAACAACGGCAGCAACGCCAGCAGCGGAATCACCGCCAGATCCTGGAAAAGCAGAACCGAGAACGCCGCCTGACCATGCGGCGTGGCGAGTTGGTGTCGCTCGTTGAGCACCTGCAAGGCAAACGCCGTCGACGACAGCGCCAGAATCATCCCCAGCAGAATCGCCACTTCCAGCGACAGTCCCAACGCCAGCCCGATGGGCGTCAGCAGCGCGCCACAGCCCAGCATTTGCAGGCTGCCCAGGCCGAACAGCCGCTTACGCAGCGCCCACAGTCGCGATGGCTCGAGTTCGAGGCCGATAATGAACAGCAGCATGACCACGCCGAACTCGGCGAAATGCAGCACGGCCTCGGGATCGGCGATAAAACCGCTGATCGACGGCCCGAGCATCAACCCGGCGGCCAGATAACCGAGTATCGAGCCCAGACCGAGGCGCTGGAAAAGCGGCACCACGAGGATCGCGGCACCCAACAATACGGCGGCTTCAACGAGAAAGTGCATGGTACGACGTTCCTTGCATGCTGATTTTACGGTTCGTCCGGCGACGCTTGGCGAAACGGCAACCGAGACAGGGCCTGGCGATGATAAGCCATGACGTAGTCACTCTCCTCGCGGCAGAAATGCGCCACCGCGCGGTGAAAGTCGGGATCCGCTATATGGTGCAACGAGCGCAGCAGACGTGGCGCGAAACCGCGCGTCAACTTGTGCTCGCCTTGCGTACCGGGATCGAAGCGCGTCAACCCATGGGCTAGACAATGCTCGACACCCTGGTAATAGCAGGTTTCGAAATGCAGGCAATCGGCCTCTACCTCGCTACCCCAATAGCGCCCGTATAGCGTCCTGTCGCCCTGCAGGCATAGCGCCGCCGCGACCGGCCGAGCGCCGAGTCGGGCCTGAATCAGCACCAGCGCATCCGGCATCGACTCGTGCAGGCGCTGAAAGAACTCGAACGCCAGATAAGGCCGCTGGCCGCGCTCCAGATAGGTCATTCGATAACAGCGGTAGAAATGCTCGAGCGCCGCCCGATCGATCTGCGACCCGCACAAGCGATGCAGCTCGAAACCCTGCTCGGCGACCCGGCGACGTTCGCGGCGAACTTCCTTGCGCCGCTTCGAGGTCATTGCCGCGAGAAACCCATCGAAGTCGCCGAAACTGCGATCCCGCCACTGGAACTGCACCGCATGACGTTCGATCAAGCGCGGCCTTGCCGCCCGCCAGGCATCGACCTCGGCATCCTCGGCGAACAATAGATGCCAGCTCGACAGGCTATCGTCGCAGCAGTGTTCGGCCAGCGCCTGGATCGATGCTTGCAGCGACCCATGGCGCTCGCCGCCCGGCGCCAGCAGCACGCGCGGTCCCGGTACCGGAGTAAAGGGAATCGCACTCAGTGCCTTGGGATAATAGTCGCCACCGGCACGCTCCCAGGCATCGGCCCAGGCCCAGTCGAAAACGTACTCACCATAGGAATGTGCCTTGTAATAACGCGGCAGCGCCGCGATCAATTCTCCATCCTGCCATACCGCTAGATGGCTGGGTGTCCAACCGCGTTGCTGCGTCACCGCCCCCGAGGCCTCGAGCGCGTAGAGAAACTCATGGCGCAGGAACGGCTGATCGGCGCCGACCAGCGCATTCCAGCACGTCGCATCAATGGCCTCGATGGCGGCTAGCGTCTGTACCTCGCAGCGCATCGCATCTCCCTGAGTTAGTCTGATGAGAGTCGTCTGACAAGAAGCTGCCGATAAAAACGGAACCTCTGAAAAACGTAGGCGAGGCTGTCACAGCAAGGCAAAAACAGGTGAAAAAGCGGAGTTTATATGTGAGTAAATGAGCATTATGAGCCTATTTTTAACGCCGCTGTGGCAGCGCAGGTAGTTTTTCAGAGGTTTCGAAATATCATGGTCATGATGACGAGACATACGCAAAGCACCGAGAATCGTGACAATAACGAGGATAGCGGCATGGGCATGGGCATGGGCATGGATATCGATAGCACAGCGACCGGCGAGCTCGACCGCCGCTTCGCGGCGCAGCGCCAGGCCTATCGCGACGACCCTTACCCGTCGCTTGCGAGCCGGCTCGAACGTCTTGCGCGCCTGGAGCGCATGACGCTGCATCACGCCGATGATATCGAACGCGCGATCGATCAGGATTTCGGCCATCGCTCGAAAGTCGAGACGCGCATGGCCGAGATCACCACGCTCAAGCAAGCGGTTCGCCATACCCGGCGCCACCTGAAGCGCTGGATGCGCGCCAAGCGAGCCGCCATCAACTGGCGCTTTTCGCCCGCCAGCGGGCAAGTTCACCGCCAGCCGCTCGGCGTGGTCGGGATCATCTCGCCCTGGAACTATCCCTGGAACCTGGCCATGCTGCCGGCGCTCGATGCACTGGCGGCGGGCAATCGGGTGATGATCAAGCCCAGCGAACTGACACCGGCGACGTCGCGCCTGATGGCCGAGCTCGCCGCGCGCTATTTCACCCCAGAAGAGCTATGCGTGATCACCGGCGACGCCGAGATCGGTCGCGCCTTCGCCAGCCTGCCCTTCGATCATCTGCTGTTCACCGGCTCGACCGAGGTGGGGCGTCAGGTCGCGCAGGCCGCTGCCGCCAACCTGACCCCGGTGACGCTGGAACTGGGCGGCAAATCGCCGGTAATCATCGATACCGGTGTCGACCTGGCCGACGCCGCGCGGCGTATCGCCTTCGGCAAGTGGCTCAACGCCGGCCAGACCTGCATCGCCCCGGATTACGTGCTGCTTCCCGAGCGCGACATGAAAGCGTTTGTCGAGGCACTCGAGATCACGGCCGCGCAGTTCTATCCCAATCCGGCCGCCAACAACGATGTCAGTGCGATCATCAGTCGGCGCCATCGTCAGCGGCTGATCGAGATACGCGACGAGGCGGAGAACCACGGCTGCCGGGTGCTCGAACTGGGCGCCGACGCCGAGCAACTCGAGGCCAGCGGCAAGCTGCCGCCGACCTTGGTGCTGAACCCGCACCGGGAACTGCGCGTGATGCGCGAGGAAGTCTTCGGCCCGCTACTGCCGGTGATCGGCGTCAAGGATCTCGACGCCGCGATCGCCTTCGTCAATGCCCGACCGCATCCGCTGGCGCTATACGCCTTCAGCGACGATCCAGCGAGCCGTGAACGGCTGCTGACGCAGACCACCTCGGGCGGCATGGTGATCAACGACACGCTGTGGCACGTCGCCCAGGAGGCCATGCCGTTCGGCGGGGTCGGCGCCAGTGGCAGCGGGGCCTATCATGGCGAACAGGGTTTTCTCACCTTCAGCCATCAGCGCAGCGTATTTCACCAATCGCGGCGCAACGGCACGACGCTGGCGTACCCGCCTTATCGGCGCTGGTTGTTGAAGCTGCTACGGGTGATTTAAAACGCGCTACTCACCGTTCAGGGCCTCGTCCAGCGTCAACAGCGCCGCCTGCCATGAAGCGGCATCGGCGGCGGGGTCGTAGCCCACCGGCAGCCCATACTCCTCGGCGACTGCGTCGGCATGGGGATTGCTGAAACCGTGTTCGGCACCGGGATAATTGGTGATCTCGACGCTAGCGCCCTGGGCCTCTAGCGTACTGGTCATCGCCAGCAGCGCATCGCGCTTGACCAGCGTATCCGCGGCGCCATTGTGAATCTCGACGATGCCATCGAAAGGCTGCGGCTGGGTCACCGCGCGGGTTGGGCTGCCGTGGAAGCTGATCGCCGCCTCGATCGGCATGCCGGCCAACGCCATGTTCATTACCACGCCGCCACCGAAGCAGTAACCGATCGCCGCCATGCTTTCGCCAGCCACCGCCGGATGCTGGCTGAGCTTGACCATCGCTGCCTCGAGTCGAGCGCGCGCCGCCGGCCAATCCTGCATCACCCGTTTGGAGAACGCCCCGGCTTCATCGGGGTGCTCGGTGGTCTTGCCGCCACCGTACATATCGACCGCCAGCGCCACGAAACCCAGTGCCGCGAGTTGATCGGCGCGGGCGCGGGCGTAGTCGTCGAGCCCCCACCATTCATGCACCACCAGCACCGCCGGACGCGGTTGGTCGTCGGCGATGTTGCGTGCCAGATAGCCCTGATAGGTTTCACCGCCGGTGGAATACTCGAATATCTCGCCCTTGACGCGCGGCCCCTCGACGACCTCTGCCTCGACGGCCGCCTGAACCAGGGGTTCGACCTCGGGCTGGACCTGATCCTGTGTCTGAACCTGGGATTGGACCTGCACCGGCGCATCGCCCTGAGCCAACACCGGCTCCATCAACAGAGCGGGGGCCAGGCACAGCAGCTTGAAAAGGCTTCGCATGCAACGCTCTCCTTGCTTGGCATATTCTCCCTTCAGCCTATCAGGAATCGCGAAACAACGCCTGATGAACCCGGTTACGGCCCTGACGCTTGGCGACATACAGCCCCATGTCGGCGCGGTGCATCAGGTCGTCAAGCGTCTCGCTGTCGAGACGCTCGGCGATCCCGAAACTGGCCGTAAAACTGAGCCATTCACCGTGAAATTCGACCCTGACATCCTCGAATTTCCTGCGCAGGCGCTCCGCCAGCACCGCCGATTCCTGTAGCGACTGCCCGCTCAGCACCAGCGCGAACTCCTCGCCGCCGATACGCCCGAAGATATCGTGAGAGCGCAAGGTACTGCGGCAAATCTCGCCCAGGCTGGCCAGCACCAGGTCGCCCGCCGCATGCCCCCAGGTGTCGTTGGTGGTCTTGAAATGGTCGATATCGAAGATCACCAGCGACAACCGCGATGGCATGCTGTCGCTGGATTCCAGGGTGGTTTTCAGACAACCCAGGAAGGCCCCGCGATTGAGCGCGCCGGTCAGGCTATCGGTGGTCGACAATTCATGCAGTTTCATCTCGCGCAGCTTGCGGTCGGTGATATCGCGAGAAACCGCCAGCAGCCACTCGTAGCGCCCACTGGCTGGATTGATATACGGCGAGCAATGCGTCTCCACCCAAACGTAATAGCCCTGGGCGTGACGCACCCGCAGCTCGAGTTGCAGATTGCTGCCCGCCCGCGAGGCTTCATGAATGCGACGTTGTATGCGTGGCGCGTCATCCGGCGGCAACAATTCGATCAGCGCCAGCGAATGCAGTTCCTCGGCAGTATAGCCAAGCACGTTGCTGACCGAAGGCGAGGCGAAACGACACAGTCCGTCGACATCGATTAGCGTGATCAGGTCGCTGACGTTCTCGACGATAAAGCGATAGCGACGTTCGCTCTCGGCCAGCGCCAATTGGGCTTGCTTGCGCAGCGTGACGTCCTCGCAGAAACCGTGCCAAAGGATACTGCCATCGGCCTCGCGCTCCGGCGTGGCATGACCATAGACCCATAACTGATGACCATCGGGGTGGCGGTAGCGGAATTCGTGGCGCCACACGCTCATGCGCAGCGCGCTGCGATGAATGCTGCGCCATAATGCGTCGGTATCGTCGGGATGAACGCGTTCGATGGCAGTCTGTGGATTGTCGACGATGGATGACGGCTGCAGGCCGAATAGGCGCTGCATGCCGGCGCTGACCAGTGGGAAATGCAACTGCCTGTCGGGCGTGAGCCGACATTGATAAAGCGTGCCCGGCACCTGTTCGCTAAGCTTTTCGAAACGCTCGAGCAGCGACTGGCGCCCGGTGACGTCGACCAGCGAGCCGACCAGCTCGGTGACTTCGCCACGGCCATCGCGATGCAGAACGATATCGTCCTGCAAATGATGCAGCGTGCCGTCGGTATGCCAGATCGTGTAATTGAGGCTGAGATGATCGGCGCCGTTACCACGCGCTTCATGCAGCCGAGCCAGAACGTCCTGGCGCGAATGGCTGGCGAGCAGTTCCAGCCAGCGGTGGGGGGCATCGCGCAGAGCTTGGCGTTCGAGGCCGCACAATGAATGCACGTTGACGCCCAGATAATGCAAACGCCCCTGCCACCAATCGAAATCCGTGGCGTAGACCACGGCGGGAGAAGCGCATAACAGCGCATCGAGAAAGCGCGGCAAAAGTTGCAGCGTCGATGATGCCGGCGGCATGTTCATTCGGTCCCCTAACGTCCCCTGTGCCGCTGCATGCCGCTTTTCTATCGATAATCGCTAGCGACTTTGCCCATTCGACTCAGTCCCCTTCACCCACCTGACCGGGTCGCGGATTCCGCAACGGCGTTCGCCCCATCAATTGCATCGTCGGTCGATATCGTTCGACCGATAACGCAGGCTTGCACCAACTCATGCAACTCACGCACGGATAACGGCACTCGCGCTGGCGTTACCTGACCTTCCCAGATAATCAGCAGCGCGGGCAGATCGCGGGTCTGGTCGACGCCCACGACCTGCCCCATGGACCGGCGCTGCGGATCGCGCAGTCGCGCGCCAATCAGATGATGTGCCTGTGCAACGCTATCATGCATGGCCGAGCCCGAAGTATTATTTGCTTATACGGTGAACTTTCGAGTCTAGCATACTCCCACGCCACCCCAACGTGGCCCGAAAAGACCCACCTGCCTGACAGCTTAGCAGCTTCGCCGCGCGGCTCACGGCGCTTTTTCCACGCTGGAAAACAAAAAGGTGCCCCAGAAGAGCACCCAGACATACTGACTTGCATTGAATACGTTAAATAAAGGGTGGCGCGCCGACTCGCAATTCCGTGCAAAGCCGTGAGTGCGCGAAGAAGTCTCGCCGGCGCACCACCACACCCGGGGGCATGGCGATCAGCCGGTGGCCTGCATGGCCAGCGCCGTATCCAGCATGCGGTTGGAAAAACCCCACTCGTTGTCATACCAGGCCATGACCTTGACCAAGCGACCATTGACGCGCGTGTGATTGGCGTCAAAAGTGGAAGAATGCGCGTCGTGATTGAAGTCGATGGACACCAGCGGCTGAGCGTTGACGGCCAGCACCGGCGAATTCGCCGCCGCCTGCTCGACGATGGCATTGACCTCTTCCTTGGTGGTATCGCGGCTGGCGGTGAACACCAGGTCCACCAGCGAGACGTTGATCACCGGCACACGCACCGCCAGGCCATCGAACTTGCCGGCAAGTTCCGGTAGCACCAGTCCGACCGCTGCAGCGGCGCCGGTCTTGGTCGGAATCATCGACTGGGTGGCACTGCGCGCGCGGTACGGATCCTTGTGATAGACGTCCGAGAGGTGCTGGTCGTTGGTATAGGCATGCACGGTGGTCATCAAGCCGCTGTCGATGCCGAGCGCATCGTTCAGCGCCTTGGCCACCGGCGCCAGGCAGTTGGTGGTGCAGGACGCATTGGAAACCACGCGATGCTCGGCGGTCAGTACCCGGTCATTGACGCCGTAAACGATGGTGGCATCGGCATCCGGGCTGGGCGCCGAGATCAGCACCCGCTGGGCGCCGGCAGCGAGGTGTTGAGCGGCAGCTTCGCGCTTGGTGAATAGCCCGGTGCACTCCATCACCAGGTCGATCCTGAGCTTGTCCCATGGCAGCTGGCTCGGATCGCGCTGGGCGAAGATACTGATGCGATCGCCGTCGACACTCAGCGTCTCCTCGTCGTGTTCGATACGGTAGCCGAAGTGGCCATGCACGCTGTCGTGCTTGAGCAGGTGAGCGTTCAGCTTGGGATCGCCAAGGTCGTTGATCGCGACCACCTGAATGCGATCGCGATAATCGTTCTCGTAGAGCGCCCGCAACACGTTGCGCCCGATACGTCCAAAACCGTTGATGGCGATACGCAGTGTCATGGTGGCCTCCTCTTGTTCAATTGACCCGACTGTCGGAAACGAAGTGGCGACCACATTCTCTGCGGCTATCGATGCTTCAGCGATTCGCTATCGACGCTCAGGAGGCAGTCGCGATGAAAAAATCCTACGCTTTAGCCACAATTTGGCCCAAAGGATGACGACATTCAAGGTATTTTTTTGCTAAATTTACACACATATTCCTCGAAATAGCCAAAGAGGTTGCCCCATGACCATCCATGACCGCGTGTCCGAAGTGACCCAGCGCATCCGTGATCGCTCCAGCGAACGGCGCGCCCTCTATGAGCGCCACATGCAGGATCAACACCGTCGCGGCGTGCATCGTGGCGAACTGTCATGCGGCAACCTGGCACATGGCTTCGCCGCCTGCGGCTCCCAGGACAAGAACCGGCTGAAGATGATGAGCAGCGCCAATCTGGGAATAGTTTCGTCATATAACGACATGCTCTCCGCTCATCAGCCGTTGGCCCCTTTCCCCGACATCATCAAGGACGCCGCTCGCGCCATGGGCTCCACCGCGCAGTTCGCCGGCGGTGTCCCGGCGATGTGCGATGGCGTCACCCAGGGCCAGCCGGGGATGGAGCTATCGCTGTTCTCGCGCGACGTGATCGCCATGGCCACCGCCGTGGCGCTGTCGCATAACATGTTCGACGCCGCACTGTATCTGGGTATCTGCGACAAGATCGTGCCGGGGCTGTTCATCGGCGCCGCGCGCTTCGGCCACCTGCCGGCGATCTTCGTGCCCGGCGGGCCGATGACCAGCGGCCTGCCCAACAGCGAAAAGGCCCGCGTGCGTCAGCTATATACCGAAGGCAAGGTGGGCCGCGATGAACTGCTCGAAGCCGAATCGCAGTCCTATCACAGCCCCGGTACCTGTACCTTCTATGGCACCGCCAACTCCAACCAGTTGATGATGGAGATAATGGGCCTGCACCTGCCGGGCGCCTCGTTCGTCAACCCCAATACCCCGCTGCGCGAGGCACTGACCCGCTACGCCGCCGAGCAGGCGATACGCAACACCGAACCCGCCGGTAACTACCGGCCGTTCTGGCAACAGATCGACGAGAAGGCGATCGTCAACGCCATGGTCGGCCTGCTAGCCTCGGGCGGCTCGACCAATCACACCCTGCATCTGGTCGCGATGGCCGGCGCGGTGGGCCTGACCATTACCTGGGACGACTTCACCGAGCTATCCGCCGTGGTGCCGAGCCTGACCCGCATCTATCCCAACGGCCAGGCCGACGTGAACCACTTCCAGGCCGCCGGCGGCATGAGCTTGCTGACCCGCGAGCTACTCGGGGCCGGGCTAATCCACGGCGATATTCCCAGCGTGTTTGGCGGCGATCTGAGCGATTACACCAAGGAACCGTTTCTCGACGACGGCGAGTTGGTCTGGCGCGAAGGTCCCACCGAAAGCCTCGACCCCGACGTGCTGCGCCCGGTGGCCAACCCGTTCTCGCCGACCGGCGGCCTGACCGTGCTCGACGGCAACCTGGGGCGTGGCGTCATCAAGATTTCCGCGGTCAAGCCCGAGCATCGCCAGGTCGAAGCGCCGGTGCGCTTGTTCAGCGATCAGAACCAGCTCAAGGCCGCCTTCGATGCCGGCGAGCTGAACAAGGATGTCGTGGTGGTGGTGCGTTTCCAGGGCCCACGCGCCAACGGCATGCCGGAGCTACACAAGCTGACGCCCTATCTCGGCGTGCTTCAGGATCGCGGCTACAAGGTGGCGCTGGTCACCGATGGGCGCATGTCCGGCGCTTCCGGCAAGGTGCCGGCGGCCATCCATATCACCCCCGAAGCAGTCGACGGCGGCCCGCTGGCCCGCCTCAAGGAGGGTGACGTGGTGCGCCTGGATGCCGACAAGGGCGAACTGGTGGCGCTGGTCGATGATGCCGAGTGGCAGGCCCGCCAATTGGCCGATGGTGATATCGAGGACTACCGCTACGGCCTGGGGCGCGAGCTGTTCGCCGGTTTCCGTAGTCTGGTCGGTGGCGCCGAGGACGGCGCGGCGGTGTTCGGCGGTTTCGAAGCGCAGGATCTGGGCTCCCCCGAGGGCACTCGCAAGCACAAGGAAACCCAGGCATGACGCGACCGGCGCTGATCGGCGATATCGGCGGCACCAATGCCCGTTTCGCGCTGGTGACGCCGGGTGAGTTCGACCTGCGCGACATTCAGACGCTGCCCTGCGCCGACTATGCGACGCTCGAAGACGCCGTCCGGGATTATCTGACCCGCGCCGGCGCCACCGGCGAGTTGGCCCCCCGCGAGGCCTGCCTGGCCTTTGCCTGCCCGGTGCACGACGACGACGTGCGCATGACCAACAATGCCTGGCGCTTCTCCAAGCGCCAGGTGCAGGAGGCGCTGGGGTTAGAGCTATTCAAGGTGATCAACGACTTCACCGCTCAGGCGCTGGGCGTGCCGCACGTCGGCAAGGACGAACGCGTGGCGATCGGCGACGGCCAGGCCGAGCCCCGCCGTGCCTGCCTGGTCATCGGACCCGGCACCGGGCTCGGCGTGGCCGGGCTGTTTCCTGGCCAGCACGACTGGATTCCCTTGCCTACCGAAGGCGGCCATGTGACCTTCGCGCCCACCGACGAGCGCGAGCAGAACCTGCTGCGCTATTTTCGTAGCCGCTACGGCCGCGTTTCGGTCGAGCGCCTGCTGTGCGGCCAAGGGTTGCTCGACCTGTATCGCGCGCACGCCTCGCTCAAGGGCGCCAACCCGCGCTATAACTCACCCGCCGAGGTCACCGGCGCGGCGCGCGCCGGCGACGGCATCGCCGAGGATAGCGTGCTGCGCTTTCTGAAGATTCTCGGCGACGTGTGCGGCGACACGGCGTTGACCATCGGCGCGCGCGGTGGCATCTATCTATGCGGCGGTATCCTGCCGCGCTTGCTCGACTGGTTGCCGCGCAGTCGCTTTCGCGAAGCCTTCGCCGACAAGGGCCGCATGAGCGCTTACAATGCCAGCATCCCCATCTGGGTGGTCACCGCGCCCTGGACCGGGTTGCTGGGGGCCGCCGAAGCACTGCACAACGAGGAGGTCACATGATCCCACCATCCCTGCGTCAATTGCTGGACGCCACCCAAGGCCAACGTCAGGCCGAGTGGGCTGGGCGCCGGGTGTGGCTGGCGCGCGAAGCGTGGGGTGAACTGGCGGTATCGCTGCAGGGCGCGCAGGTGCTTCATTTTGCGCCGAGCGGTGACGATGGCTGGCTGTGGGTGACGCCCACGCCGCAGGGCCTTCCCGGCGCGATCCGCGGCGGCATTCCGCTGTGCTGGCCGTGGTTCGCCGATGAAAAATTCGCCGACGAGTCGCCGGACCGCTCGGGGCCGATGCACGGCACGGCGCGCAAGGCCGATTGGCGCCTCGACGCCGTCGACGAACACGAGGATGGCGTCGAGTTGCATCTCTCCCCCGAGACGCGCCTGCACGAACAGCTCACTCCGCGCGCGGTGATCCAGGCCAACGCCCGGCGCCTGCATGTCGAACTGATTACCGAGCATCGCGGCGAGACGCCGATCAAATATACCGGCGCGCTGCATACGTATTTCAGCGTGGCGCACAGCCATCGCTGCAAGGTCGAAGGCCTGGCCGGTGCGCGCTATCTCGACAAGCTCAAGGATTTCGCCGAGAGCGTACAACAAGGCGAGCCGGGTATTCGCGGCGCCACCGACCGCATCTATCAGTCGAATCGTGAGGTGGTGCTCGACGATGGTCAGCGTCGCCTGCGCATCGCCAAGCAAGGCAGCGACTCCACGGTGGTCTGGCACCCCGACGACGAACTGCCCGCCGATACCCCGACCGAGGTCGGTCATCGCTTCGTCTGCGTCGAAGCCGCCTGCACGCGCCTCGATCCCGTCTGGCTGGTGCCCGGCGCACAGCATTTGTTGGCCACCACCATCAGCCGCGAGGCAAGCCAATGAACGTAAGCGACGCTGGACCGGTCTTCGACGTGCCTTTTCTGCTGGGCATGATGCGTCTGCATGAATCCCATGAGTTGCAGGAGCCCGACCGCCTGGCCGATTGGATCGAGGCGCGCCTCGACGACGGCCTGCACTGGTTCGATCATGCCGATATCTATGGCGACCGCCAAGGCGAGACGCTGTTCGGCCGGGCCTTGAAGAAGCGCCCGGCGCTGAAGACCCGCGTCAGGATCGTCACCAAGGCGGGCATCGTGCTACCGGCGCGCGATGATTCGGGTTTCGAGGTCAAGCATTACGACACCTCGCCGGTCTACCTCAATGCCGCCATCGATGCCGCCCTCGCCCGGCTGGGTGTCGAGCGCCTGGAGCATTTCCTGATTCATCGCCCCGATCCGTTGATGGATGTCGCCGCCACCGCCGAGGCGCTGGACGACGCCATCGATGCCGGCAAGGTCGGCGCCGTCGGCGTCTCCAACTTCCTGCCCGAGCAATGGCGGCATCTGCAGCGCGCCATGCGTCATCGACTCGGCGCCCATCAGCTCGAACTGTCGTTGGCACGCCCCGAGCCGTTGTTCGATGGTCTCTATGAGGCACTGATCAACGATGGCCAGCAGCCCTTGGCCTGGTCGCCGATGGGCGGTGGCTCGGTATTCGAGGATGTGCTGGGCTCGGCCCTGGAGCGCCTGGCGAGCGATTTCGATGTCAGCTCCGCGGGGCTGGCATTGGCCTGGCTGCGTCGCCTGCCCGGCCAGCCGGTGCCGGTGGTCGGCACGCTCAAGGAAAGACGCATCGGCGAGTTGGTACACGATAGCGCCCTGACACTGGATCGGGCGACCTGGTTCGCCCTGCTCGAAGAGGCGCGCAGCCAGCGCGTGGCCTGACGCCGCCGCATCTCGCCAAGCGGGAATCGCCAGCGACCGCGCCAGTCGGGAGCCAAGTTGAGAAGTTAAGCTGAGAAACCGAGCTGACACGATTCACTCAATCGCCAAGTCAAACGCCCCCATTCGACAACAACAGGAACCCGTGCATGTTCCAACTCACCCGTAGTGTCACTTGGCAGGCTCTTGAGCGCCTGCGTCGCGAGACCGCCGATGAGCGCATTCGCGATTACTTCACCCACGATGGGCAGCGCTTCGAGAAGATGAGCCTACGCGTCGGTGGCCTGTTTCTCGATTACTCCAAGCACCCGATTTCCGATGCGGTGCTCGCCAAGCTGATCGAGCTGGCCAACCATTCGGCGCTCGTGCAGCGTCGCGCGCAGATGTTCTCCGGCGATATCATCAACGTCACCGAAAATCGTCCGGTACTGCACACCGCGCTGCGCAATCTCGGCGACGAGCCGGTAATGGTCGACGGCCAGGACGTGATGCCCGAGATCCAGCGCACCCGCGAGCAGATTCGCGCCTTTTCCGAGGCGGTACGCGACGGTAGCTGGAAGGGCTATAGCGGCAAGCACATTCGCGATGTCGTCAATATCGGCATCGGTGGCTCGGACCTGGGGCCCAACATGGCCTGCCGCGCGCTGCTCAAGCATCGCCATGCCCAGCTCAATTTCCACTTCGTCTCCAACGTCGACGGCGCGCACATCCAGAAGGTACTGCGCAGCCTCGATCCCGCCACCACGCTGTTCATCGTCTCGACCAAGACGTTCTCCACCCAGGAGACGCTGCTCAACGCCAAGACAGCGCGCCGCTGGTTCCTCGACAACGCCGGCGAGGATGCCGACGTCGGCGCGCATTTCATCGCCGCGTCGACCAATCGCAAGGCCGCGATGGAATTCGGTATCCGCGAGGAGAACGTCTTCGAGTTCTGGGCCTGGGTCGGCGGACGCTACTCGATGTGGTCGTCGATCGGCCTGCCGATTGCGCTATCGATCGGCTTCGAGGGCTTCATGGAGTTGCTCGAAGGCGCCTACCAGATGGATCGTCATTTCATCGAAGCCCCGCTGGATAGCAACATGCCGGTGCTGATGGCACTGATCGGCATCTGGCACATCAACTTCATGGGCGCCGAGACCCAAGCCATCGTGCCCTACGATCAGGCACTGCATCAGTTGCCATCGTTCCTGCAACAACTCGACATGGAATCCAACGGCAAGTCGGTGGACATCTTCGGCCACCCGGTGGATTACAAGACCGGACCGATCGTCTGGGGTCAGACCGGTTCCAATGGCCAGCATGCGTTCTTCCAGTTGCTGCATCAGGGCACGCGCTACGTGCCCATCGACTTCATCGCCTCGCTGAAGCCCGAGCCCGGCGTCGAGGAGCACCACTTCGCGCTGCTCACCAACATGCTGGCCCAGGCCAACGCCTTCATGGAGGGCAGCCAGGGGGTGAGCAATGACAGCCAGCTCGACCCCTATAGCTGCCCCGGCAATCGCCCTTCCAGCACCCTGCTGCTTGACGAACTGACGCCACGCAATCTCGGCGCGCTGATCGCACTCTACGAGCACAAGGTGTTCGTTCAGGGGGTGATCTGGAACATCAACTCCTTCGATCAGTGGGGCGTCCAGTTGGGCAAGCGCATCGCCGGCGAGATCAGCGAGCGCATCGACGAACGCACCCAGGATTTCGACGCCTCGACGCAGGGCTTGCTGGCATTGGTTCGCCAGCATTTCCCGGCCCATCAAGCGCCTCGGCAAGGCGCGAGCGACGCAAGCAAGAAGGCAAAGAAACCGCCAAAGCGCCCAGCCACCAGCAAGGATTCGCGCTCATGACCCCGGTCGTCGCCTTCGGCGAGGCGCTCGTCGATATGCTCTCAAGCCGCCTGGGCGCTGCTCGTGGACCGGAAACCTTCACCCCTTACGCCGGTGGCGCACCCGCCAATGTCGCGGTGGCCTGCGCGCGCCTCGGCGTGCCCAGCCGTTTTCTGGGCATGGTCGGCAATGATCGCTTCGGCGCTTTCCTGATCGACGAAATGCGTGCCCACGGCGTCGATACGTCCGGCGTGGTGACCACGGACGAGGCGCGCACCGCGCTGGCGTTCGTCTCGCGGGACTCAAGCGGCGAGCGCACCTTCGATTTCTATCGACCGCCGGCGGCGGATCTGCTCTACCGTCTCGAACATCTGCCGGCCGGCGTCTTCGCCAAGCCCGCCATCGTGCATCTGTGCAGCAATAGCCTGACCGAAGAGGCCATCGCCGACACCACCCTGGCACTGGCCGAACTCGCCAACCGCTCGGGGAGTCTGGTCAGCGTCGATGCCAACCTGCGCCACAACCTGTGGCCGAATGGCCAGGTCGATATCGGCCGCGCCACCGCGTTGCTCGATTGTGCCCAGCTGGTCAAATTGTCACGCGAGGAAGTCGAGGCGCTGCGCGGCGATCACCCGGTCGATGCCTGGCTCAGCCAGCGCCTGGCCGCGGGAGTGCGACTGATCGTGATTACCGACGGACCTGGCCCGGTGCAGGTTCATAGGCTGGGACAGCGCCTGGAGATTGTGCCGCCGCCGGTCAAGGCAGTGGATACTACCGCCGGCGGCGATGCCTTTATTGGCGGGCTACTGGCGATCCTCGCCGAAGCCGGCGTCGATGCCGCCGGCTTCGCCGGCTGGTGCGAGGATAGCGAGCGCATCGAGAACGCAGTGAGCGTCGCCTGTCGCTGTGGCGCGCATGCCGTTACCCGACCCGGCGCCTACGCGGCGTTGCCGTCGCGCGAGGATCTCGACACGCTCAGGGCATCGGTCAGAGACTAGCCAGGCGCTGCGTCAACCAGGCGGCGATATCGGCGACCTGCTCGGGGCACAGCGAATGCGCCATCGGGTAGCTGCGATAGTTGGCCGCCAGACCCATGTCCCTGGCGCGCTCGAAGCCCTCGCGACCCAGCGATTCGGGCACCACCGGGTCGTGAGTGCCGTGATGCACCTCGACGCTCAGCTCTCGGTTGGCCGGTGACAGTTCGATGCTTCCCGCCGTGGCGAAATACGTCGACATCGCCAGCAAGCCGGCCAACGGCTCGGGATGACTCAGTGCCGCCTGATAAGCCACGGCGCCGCCTTGCGAGAAACCGGCGACGACGATGCGCCGGCTGTCGATACCCGCGGCGCGCTGCGCGTCGATCAACGCATACACGCGCTGCGCCGAGGCCTGCAACTGAACCTCGTCGATCTGGCGGGCCAAGTTCATCTCCAGTATGTCGTACCAGGACGGCATCAGCATGCCGCCGTTGACGGTCACCGGCCGCCTCGGTGCGTGCGGCAGCACGAAGCGCACCGCCATATGAGGGGGCAATTGCAGGGCCGGAACCAGCGGTTCGAAATCATGACCATCGGCGCCCAGTCCATGCAGCAGAATCACCGCGGCATCGGCCGGGCGGCCATTGGTGGGCTCGATCACCAGGGGCTTGATCGAGGGCTCGGAGATAGACATACGATCGTTCCTTACACAGAGACAGGGGCGAAGAGGCTTGGCTGTGAGCGGCGAGTCTAACCCATCGCTGCCCGCTTTCTAAAATGGCCAGAATAGCGGAATCAGCGCCAACGCCACGATCCCGACCAGCACATTGAGCAGCCCGCCCACGCGCGCGAAGTCGCCGAAGCGGTAGCCGCCCGGGCCATAGACCATCAGGTTGGTCTGATAGCCGATCGGCGTAAGGAAACTCGACGAGGCGGCGAACATTACCGCGATGGCGAATGGCATAACACTGACGCCCAAGGTTTCGGCGCCGGCGGTGACGATGGGAAAGCTGATCACCGCCGCCGCGTTGTTGGTCACCACCTCGGTCAGCAGCGCGACCAGAATGTAGGCGCCAATCAATAGCAGATAAGGCTGGTTGCCGGCCAGCGACAAGGCCTGGCTGGCAATCGTCGTCGCCGCGCCGGAGCTTTCCAGCGACGCCCCCAGGCCGAACGAGGCGGCGATGGTCAGCAGTACCTGGGTGTCCAGTCCGCGCTTGGCGGCGCCGATCGTGCAGCAGCCGGTGAGTACCGCCAGCGCCGCGCCGAGCATTGCCGCATTGAGAATGCTGAGGACACCGAACGTCGCCAACCCGACCACGCCAGCGAGTATGCTCCAGGCCAACCAGGCCTTGTCGTGATTGGGACGCGCCTGGCCGTTGACCTGGCTGATCAGCAGGAAGTCCCGCGACTGGCGATGACGCTCGATGAACGGTGGGCGCGCCTCCAGCAACAGCACGTCGGCGGGCTGCAGGCGAATCTGGCCGAGATTGCCGGCGACCCGCTCGCCGTTACGGCACACCGCCAGCACTGCGGCGCCGTACAGGGTACGAAAGTGGCCCTCGCGGATGCGCTGGCCGATGAACTGACATTGATCGGAGACCACCGCCTCGACCAGACGCCGCTCGCGATAGTCCTTGTTCAGGCTCGACTCGCCCAGGCTGGAGGGCTGCAGGCCGCGAATCTGCTGCAGCTCGATAGCCGCCTCGGTGGTACCTGCGAATACCAGCCGGTCGCCTTCCTTGAGGCGCTCGCCCGGTCCCACCACACTGACGATATTGCCGGCGCGCTCGATCTCGACCAGGAAGAGGCCATCGAGGTGACGCAAGCCCGCCTGCTGCACGGTCTTGTCGACGATCGGCCCGTCGCGGGCGACTTCCATCTCGATGGTGAATTCGCGCGGGTTGTCGAACGCCTGGGCCAGACCACGCCGTTCGGGCAGCAGCCAGCGGCTGGCCAGTAGCAGATAGGCCAGCCCGATCAGCGCCACCGGCACGCCGACCCAGGCGATATCGAACAGGCCCAGTTCCAACTCAGGGTAGTTGTCGCCGAGCAACCCGCTGACCACCAGGTTGGTGCTGGTGCCCATCAGCGAGCAGGTGCCGCCGAGAATCGTGGCGAAACTGAGCGGCATCAGAAAACGATGCACCGGCAGCCCAAGCCGCCGGCTCCAGGACATCACGGCGGGAATGTACGTCGCCACGACCGGGGTATTGTTGATGAAGGCGCTGAGCGCCGATACCGGGATCAACAGCCGCGCCTGAGCGGCAGCTTCGCTGCGCGGGCGCCCCAGTACATAGCGGATGATGATATCGATGCCGCCGGTTTCACGGATGCTGACGACCAGCACGTACATGAAGGCGACAGTGAACAAGCCACTGTTGGAAAAACCGCTCAATGCCTGATCGGCATCGATGACGCCCAGCGTCAGCAACGCCACCACCCCACCCAGCAGGATGATATCGGGGCCGATGCGCGTGGTTGCCATCAGCACAAAGGTGACGGCGACGGTAGCTAGCGTTATCCAGGCATCGAGGGGCATGGCGGTCCTGCGGCATGAAAAGTTCAACACCGCATTTTGACCGCCAATTGATATTCCCTGAAGTTATTTGTAGAAATTTGACTAGACCATAATACTATAACGCTCGATCAGCTCTCGACCGGACGCGCCCCGCCCAGCCCCCAACGCGCATCGAGAGGCTGTATGGGCATGACCAGAGGGCTCTCTCTGGTGGGGAGCAGGCTATGATCGTCCTGCGCCTGTGCATCGATGGCTGGCGGCGTCTGTTCGAGCAGCGCAAGGCGATCCAGCACCACGGCGGGGCGAACCTCGGCGGGAATGCACAGTAGCCCACGGCGACGCAGCCATTCGCCCGCCTTCAGGCTACTGGTGAAGCGCACCAACGGTGCCGCGGCGACCATGCCCAGCAGTACCGGTGTCAACCACC
Organism: Modicisalibacter muralis; assembly: GCF_900102945.1. GTDB lineage: Bacteria > Pseudomonadota > Gammaproteobacteria > Pseudomonadales > Halomonadaceae > Modicisalibacter > Modicisalibacter muralis. The sequence continues at coordinate 199,989 of NZ_FNGI01000002.1, forward strand.
AGAAGAACAGCGGCGCGTAGTAATAACTCACGCCACCCCATGCCAGCCCGAGTACGGTCATCGCACCGGTACGCCGCCAGGCCACGCGCCACGCAATCAGGCGGCCAGCGCGCGATCCCGTGCTCCAGGAAACCGTGCGCCCCATCAGCACGCTGATCACGAACCAGGCGTGAAAAGCCATCATCAACGGCGCAATCAGGATCGAAAAGACGATCTCGAGCAGCGCGCTGAAGGTCAGCTTGAAACCACCGCCGAACTCCCGTCGGCGCTGGAAGAGCGCCACCAGAAGGCCAAGCAGCTTGGGGAAAATCAGCATGATCACGGTAATGACCAACAGCGAGGCGATCATCGCCACCTTCGACTCCGGCCATTCGGGAAATAGCTGGTAGCCGGCGTCGAAGAATTGCACCTTGACCACCGCGCGGGCCACGGCATCCACTGTGCTCAGCGCCAACATTACCAACCACAACAACGAGGCTATGTAGGCCAGCGCCCCCAACAGGAAATGCAGGCGATTGATCGGGTGCAGCCCCGAGGCGAACAGCAGCCGCAGGTGTTGCATGTTGCCCTGGCACCAGCGTCGGTCGCGCTTGGCGTAGTCGAGCATATTGCCGGGCAGCTCTTCGTAGCTCTCCTCCACGCCGGCATGCAGGCGTACCTCCCAGCCGGCGCGCCGCAGCATCGCCGCTTCGACGAAATCATGACTGAGAATCTCGCCGCCCAGCGGGGCTTCTCCAGGCAACTCGGGTAACCCGCAATGTTCGACGAAGGCCGAGATGCGGATAATCGCATTATGCCCCCAATAATTGGCGGTATCGCCCTGCCAAACGCTTTGCCCCGCCGCCAGCATGGGGCTGTAAAGTGTCGCGGCGAACTGCAGGAAACGTCCGAACAGAGTGCTCGAGCGTGTCGGTAGCGGTACGGTCTGCAACAGCGCCAGCCGTGGGTTGGCCTGCATCGACGCGGCCAGGCGCACCAGCGCGCGCCCGCCCATGACGCTATCGGCATCCACCACGATCATACTTTCGTAATGCTGGCCCCAGCGGCAGCAGAAATCGGCGAGGTTGCCGACCTTGCGACCGATGTTGCGCTCACGACGGCGATAGTAGACGTCCAGATCGGGAGCCAGACGCTTGCGCAGCGCCTGGGCGGCCAAGCGCTCGTTGGCGGCAACCTCGGCATCGGTGGTGTCGCTGAGTAGATAGATATCGAAGGCCGCCGCCTTGCCGGTATCGATCAGCGATAGGCAGGTAGCCTCCAGCCCGGCGATCACCCGCTCGGTTTCCTCGTTGTAGACCGGCATCACCAGCGCCACCCGGCGCTCGGGATCGAGGGTCTCGTCGAGAGGTTGCGCGCGTCGCAGCGTCAGTGGATCGCGCTTGAACGCCACCACCAGAAAGCCGGCGATGCCGGTCCAGAAAGATACCGTCAACCAGGCGAACATCACCACGAATAGCACTTCGATCGACAGTTCGAGCACGGTCAGGCCGTTGGCGCGCAGGATGTCGAACATCATGTAGGCGCCCTGCAAACTGGTCAGTACCACCAGCGTGAAGAATATCAGCCGGCGTAATCCCAATAGCGGCATGCGCAAGGCCGGGGGCGTTTTATCCGGCCCTTGCGGTGCCGCCCCGCCACGCAGCAAGGGCTCGTCAAGCGCGCTCGACGCCTTGTCGCCGAGCTCGGGCTTGTCGCTCATGGTGGCAGTGTCGCTAGCGGCGCTCATGGTCGAATCGCGACGATTGTCTTCATAGGGCATCGGGATTCCATATGTAGCTCCAGGTTTCAGTCAGCGCTTCGCCACGCAGCATCAAGCGCAATTGCATGTCCGCCAACTGCCCATCCTGCGGCGCCAACTTGAACGAAGCCCGCCAGGTCTTGCCATCCGGTAACTTGAATACCTTTACGTCGGTTATCTTTCCCGTTGACGTGTTCAGCGTCGCCTGCACCGGCTGAGTCGGGTGCAGGCCGGCAAGAGCGCCGCCCTTGAAACCGACCACGAACTGGCGCAGCGCATCGGGTCCCGGGGAATCGGATTCACCGGCGGTGGCTCCCCAGCCGCTACGGGTGCGGACCACCCGCCCCAATCGATGCTCGGCCAGTGGCTCGCCATGGGTCGACAGGCGATAGACATAGCGGCGTGATTCACCGGCGCGAAGAGGCGTATCGGGGACCCAGTAGGCAACGATGTTGTCGTGAATCTCGGACTCGGTCGGAATCTCGACGAGTTCGAGGCCACCTTTCCCCCAGTCGCCTTCGACCGGGTCGACCCAAAAGCTCGGGCGTTGGTGATAATCGGCCTGCGCATCCAGGTAATGCTCGAAATCGCGATCGCGCTGCATCAGGCCGAAACCGCGCGGCCCTTCATCGCGCAGTTGGGTCACACTGAGCGCCGGCGGATTGGACAGCGGCCGCCGAATCCATTGGTCGCCGGAGGTATGCATCAGCAGCCCATCCGAATCGTGCACCTCGGGGCGAAAGTCGTCCCAGTCGCCCACGCTGTTCTCGCCATGCAGGAACATGCTGGTCAGGGGTGCCACGCCCAGCTTGCCGACATTGTTACGCGCGAACAGCCTGGCCTCGACATCCATCACAACGTTGTTGCCGGCATGCACGACGAAGCGGTAAGCGCCGGTCACCGACGGGCTATCGAGCAGCGCGAAAAGCGTCATCTGCGTTGCGTTGGGTTCCGGGCGTACCAGCCAATAGGCACGAAATGAGGGAAATTCCTCGCCATCCGGTGTCGCGGTGTCCACCGCCAGGCCACGCGCCGACATGCCGTAGTTCTGGCCACGCCCCACCATGCGGAAATACGACGCGCCGAGGAACACCACGAACTCGTCCTTGTAATCGGGGGTATTCAGCGGGTAATGCAGCCGGAAGCCGGCGAAGCCGAGTTTCGCCGGGTCGATGTTGGCCAGCGCATCGTGTACCGATGCGGTGCCGTCGCCGTAGCGGAACATATTGGGATCGAAGCGCAACTCCTCGACCCGGCCATCTTTCAACACATGGATATCGATCGGCTGATCGTAGAGAAAGCCGGGATGAAAGAACTGCACCTCGAACAATCGCTCGCCGCGCCACAAGGCATTCTCCTGGCGGAAACGAATGTTTCGATAGTCATTGTAGCCCAGGTTGGCCACCGACTCGGGTAGCGGCGACTGTGGCGCCTTGTACGGTTTGTCGGCAAGCTGGCGAGCCTGCTCGGTGACATGCTCGAATAACGCCTCGGGCGTCCAGTCCTGGCGCGGCTCGGGTTCCGGCGGGGGCTGTTGAGCCTGCTGCTGTTGCTTGGCGTCCTGGGCATCGTTTGCCGGCTCGGCCGCTGGAGGCGCCTGTTCGGGCGTCGCTTCCTGTTGCTGTTCTTGTTGCTCGGGAGCTGACGTTTCCTGAGCCTCGGCCAGCGTGAACCCCATAGACAGCCCGACTATCGTCAGACATTGCCACACCTTCATGTGCTTACCTCATTCCTTATTAAACAATGCGACCCTTTCGTTCGCTGTCCCGCTGCAATTCACTACTCACTGCGATGCACTGCTCCACTACTATTATTCGCTCCCCTACTATAGCGTTCTCGTTGCGACTGCGCGTTCCTGTAGCGAAGCGGCACCCAAAGCCCAGCCCTTTTTACCAGCGACATCGCCTCGGAGCACCCCCTTGTACCAAAATCTGCTGGTTCTTTTTTTATTGAATGCGCTACTACTGGGCCTGTCCTTTTCGGTGCAAGGCAGTCCCGGCCCGGCGTGGCTGGCACTGGAGGCTGTCTGGGCGGTCGTCGCACTAGCGCTGGCGACCACCACTTGGCGGCGCTGGCTGGCCGCGTCGGTGGCTCTGGCGCTGACCCTGCTGGTGCTGCTGGCGATGGCCGACGCGCTGGCCCAATTGAGCCTGGGAAGGCCGTTCAATCCACTGCTCGACTTCGGCCTTGCCGATTCAGCTTACCATCTGATGGCACAGAACCTCGGCGGGTTCCCTGCCCTGCTGATCACTTTGGCCGCCTTTGCCGCCCTGGGGTTATTGGCCTGCCTCGCTTACCTGGCTCTGTGTCGGGTGCGCGGCCCGCGCCTTTCGCCTGGCTGGCGTGCATTGGCCGGGTTGCTATTGCTGTCGTTACTGCTGCCTGGCATGCCGGACATCTCAACCTGGTCGCAGCGCCTGGCCACGCCAGCGCTCGATCTAGTCGCCTCGCATTGGCGTCAGGTTCGCGAAACCCGCGCGGTACTGGCCGACTTCCAGCAACGCTTGGCCCACGCCGACAGCTTGGCGGCACACGGCCTGCCGGAACTCGCTGGACGCGACGTCACCCTGGCGTTCATCGAGTCCTACGGCGTCTCGGCGATCTTCGATACGCGCTATGCACCACGCATACGCCCGCGTTTGGCGAACATGCAACAACGCCTGCGCGATGCGGGATTGTACATCGCCACGGGGCGTTTAACCTCACCGGTGCAGGGCGGTCAGTCCTGGCTGGCGCATGCCACCCTGCTCAGCGGCCTGTGGCTGCCCAGCCAGCGCCATTATGAGCTGCTGTTGGCGCAACGCTACCCAACCCTGATCGACGATTTTCAGGCAACCGGCCACCATGCCCTGGCCGTGATGCCGGCGATCACCGCGCCCTGGCCGAAAGGCAAGCAGTTGGGGTACGACACGATACTGGCGGCCAAGGATATCGACTATGCCGGCCCGTCACTGAATTGGGTGACCATGCCCGATCAATTCACCTGGCACTATTTCGAGGGCTTTCGCCGGCGCTTTGAGGGGCCATTGTTCAGCGAACTGGCACTGATCAGCAGCCACGCGCCCTGGACACCGATACTGCCGGTGATCGACGACTGGAGCGCGCTGGATGATGGCGAAATTTTCGCGCGCTGGGAAGATAGCGGTATAGCCCCGGAAACGCTTTGGCAAGACTCCGAGCGGGTTCGCCAGCATTACGCTCGCGCGGTGGATTATGCGCTGGCGACCGTGACGGGCTACGCCGAACGCTATTTGGATGATGGTTCGCTGCTGATCGTGCTCGGCGATCACCAGCCGGCGCCACTGGTGACCGGCCCAGATGCCAGCCGCGACGTGCCGATTCACGTGATCAGTACCGATCCCGCCCTGATCGCGCCCTTCATCGATGCCGGTTTCAATCCCGGCACGCTACCGCGCAATGCACCCGCGACCCGGCGCCTGGACGATTTTCGGCCCCTGCTGCACCGGCTGTTCGGCGAGCGACACGAAAAGACCACGCAAAAAAAGGAGGAGACCGGGTTCCTAGGGGAAGAACTCTCGGTCTCCTAACCAGAAGAGGATCACATTGGCGCGGCAAGTACGCGGGCTCCTTGACATGAGCTGGCATCCAGTCATTGGCTGTCTCCCTGCCCTTTTTTGTGGTCATCCTTGACCATGCGCGTCACTGCGCTAGCGACCCTCTCTGGTCACTGCTTGCCGCTGATTCAACTTTAGTCGGCTCTCCGCACTCATGCAAAAATTGTACATTTTTTTACACAGAAAACGCTCAACCTCCTCAGAACGAGGGCTGCAACCCAGAGAATCGCTGAATAAATAGCCGAACGGAATGATGCGGGCGTCGCTACGTCGCAAGACGCACGGAACGCAGAAGGCGAGACATAACATGTGTTAGGTGAGGCTCGACCGGGCTGGCGCACCAGTACCGCGCAACCTGCGATTCGTCGGGGACGCCGAGTCCGTGCAGGCATTTAGGCAGTGGTTCTCAAGTATTCAGCGGGTAATGGCAGGTATAGACATGCCCCTCGCCCGCATGGGAAACGCCGGGCGCCACTTGCCGGCAGTGCTCGCGCGCATAGGGGCAACGAGTATGGAACTCACAACCCTGGGGGCGATTCATCAGGCTCGGCACTTCGCCCTTGATCTCGATGCGCGCCAGTTGCGCGTCGGGGTCGGGCTGCGGGTTCGCCGAGAGCAAGGCTTCGGTATAGGGATGGCGCGGGCGATGGAATATTTCCTCGGTCGGCCCCTGCTCGACGAATCGCCCCAAATACATGATCGCCATGCGGTCGGTGATATGGCGCACCACATTGAGATTGTGGGTGATCACCAGCATGGCGATGCCCAGCTCTTCCTGCAGGCGTGCCAGCAGATTCAGCACTTCGCCCTGCACCGAGACGTCCAGCCCGGCGGTCGGCTCATCGGCGATGATCACCTTGGGGCCCAGCGCTAGCGCCCGCGCCACACCCACCCGGCGCGCCTGCCCACCCGAGAGCTGGTGCGGAAAGCGCTGGGCGAAGTCCTCGCCGAGCCCGACCATTTCCAGAAGCCGCTTGGCTTCGGCACGCCTGTTTCGGTCCTTGATGCCGTGAATGCGCAACGGCTCGGTGATCAGCGAGCGCACCGTCAAACGCGGCGACAACGAGCCCACCGGGTCCTGGAACATCATCGTCATGTCGCGGCGATATGCCTTGTAGTCGCGCGATGAGAGGCCGATCAGTTCATCGCCGGCGAAGCGAACCGACCCGGCATGTGCCGGTGTCAGCCCCATGACGGTGCGCGCGATGGTCGATTTACCCGAGCCACTCTCGCCAACAAGGCCCAGCGTTTCGCCACGCCGCATGTGAAAGGAAACATCGCAGACCGCGTCGATGAACGGGTCTGGCGTGCGCGTTACCAGCGCCCGCAGCATGCCCAGGCTACGAAAGCGCACGCGCAGCGACTGAACATCCAGCAGCGCGCTCATGAGTGGTTCCCCCGAGTTTCGTCGAGCAGATGACAACTCGCCGTGTGGCCCTCGGCGACCGGATAATGCGGCGGGCGCTCACGCTGGCAACGCTCGAACGCATGCGGGCAGCGATCCTTGAAAATGCAACCTTGGGGCACCTCGACGAGATCCGGCAGGCTGCCGGGAATCGTCGGCAGATGCCGCGTTTTCTCGTGGATACGACCCGGATCGCACTCCAGCAACGCCTGGGTGTAAGGGTGCCCCGGGCGCTTGAAAATATCGCGAACGCTGCCGCGCTCGACCACCTCGCCGGCATACATCACCACCACGTCGTCGCACAGCTCGGCCACCGTACCCAGATGATGGGAGACGAACAGGATCGAGCAGCCCAGCTCGCCTTGCAGTGCCTTGAGCAGACCGACGATCTGAACCTCCATGGTCGCGTCCAGCGCCGTGGTCGGTTCGTCCGCCAGCAATAGCGCCGGCTCCACCAGCAACGCCATGGCGATGCAGATGCGTTGGCGCATGCCACCCGAGAACTGGTGCGGGAAGTCGCGCAGGCGACTCTCGGCATCGGCAATGCCCACCCGGGTCAGTGCCTCGGCCGCGCGGCGGCGCTTGTCGGCTTGAGAGATCTTGTCGCGATACTGAATGTCGATCATGTGCTGGCCGACCGACAGCACGCGGTTCAGCGAGGTCATCGGGTCCTGAAAGATCATCGAGACACGCCGGCCACGAATGTCGCGCATCTGCCGGGGCGTCAGCGTGAGCAGATCCCGGCCTTCGAGACGAACCTCACCGGCGGTGATCATCGCGTTCTCGGCCAGCAGACGAATGATCGCGAAGGCCAGTGTCGATTTGCCGCAGCCGCTCTCGCCGACCACCCCCACGATGCGCCCCCTGGGCACGCTGACCGACACATCGCGAAGCGCACGGACACGCCCGCGCGAACTGCCGAAATCCAGCGACAGACCGCGCACCTCGAGCAGCACGGCTCCGGCGGGGGCTTCAATGGGCTGTGTCGCCGAGGCTTGCGTCATAGATCCCTCCTCAGCTTGGGATCGAAAATGTCGCGCAACGCTTCACCCAGGAAGGTGAAGCCCAGCGTGGTCAGGATGATCGGCACGCCACCGGCGATGACCGGCCACGGCGAGTTGTGAATATAGTTGTAGCCGTCGTTGAGCAGCGTCCCCCAGGATGGCGTCGGCGGCCGTACGCCCATGCCAAGAAAGCTCAGGCCGGCCTCCAGGGCGATGATCAAGGGCACGTCCATGCTGGCGAGAATCAGCAGCGGACCGATCACGTTGGGCAGAATGTGCACGCCGAGGATGCGCCCGGTGCCCGCCCCCATCGCCCGCTCGGCGAGGATGTACTCGTTGTTGCTGAGTGCCTGGGTCTGGGTGCGCACGACCCGCGCGTACACCGGAATCGTGGTGATCACGACGACCAGGATCACCGTGGCGAGGCTCGGTCCCAGCAGCGTGATCACCGCCAGCGCGAAGATGATCACCGGGAATGCGCGTATCGAATCGAGCAGCAGAAGCAAGCCGTTATCGAGCCACTGCGGCCCGAAGCCGGCGATCAGCCCCAGTATCAACCCGGCCGACAACGCCGCCGCCAGCGAGGAGAGCGCGACCAGTAACGCCACCTGCCCGCCCATGATCACCCGGGAGAAGACATCCCGGCCGAGTTGGTCCGTGCCCATCAGGTGATCCCAGGATGGCGGCGCCAGACGCGGTCCGGCCATCACCTGGGTCGCATCGAACGGCACGATGAAATCCGCAAAGACGGCGCTTAGCACGATCAATACGACGAGCGCCAAACCGAACAGGCCCAACGGGTTTCGGCACAACTGCCGCCAATGCTGTGCGAATGCCCCGGCATCGCCGTGTGTCGCGTTCTTTGCCGGCGTATCGCCGTGGGTCGTGTCGGGTGGTGGCATGTCACAGCCCCTCCCTTACGCGAGGGTCCAGCGCCGCGTTGATCAAATCGGCGACGGTCGTGGAAATCACGAACAGGGCGGTGGTCACCAGCACCGTGCCCATCACGATCGGGTAGTTGCGGGTATCCACGGCATGCACGATCAGCGCGCCGAGACCCGGCCGGGCGAAGACCACCTCGGCGAACACCGCGGCGGACAGCAGATGCGCCATGCCCACCCCGAGCACCGTTACCGTGGGCAGAATAGCCAGGGTCAGCGCATAGCGAAACACGATGCGCCGCTCCGGCAGCCCGAAGGCGCGGGCCATGCGGATATGCGTCTCGCCCAGCACCTCGAGCATCGAGGCACGCACGATGCGCGCGATGTAACCGACCCAGCCGACCCCCACCGCAAATGCCGGCAGAATCAAGTGGCTGAGCGTGTCCCAGAAACCATCGCCACCGGCACCGATCGCCGGCAGCCAGCCGAGCCATACAGCGAAGATCAGCAGCGCATAGATCGCCATGACGAACGAGGGAATCGCAATCGCGCTCACCGAAATCACCCCGACGAACTTGTCTATCAGCGAGTTGCGCCGAATCGCCGAGTAACATCCCAACGGAATGCCGACCAGCGTCGCCCAAGTGATCGCACTCAGAATCAGCGTGATCGTATAGGGCATCTGGCCCAATACGATCTGACTGACCGGTCGCTGAGTGAACACATCGGTGCCCATGTCGCCGCGCGTCACATCGACGAAGAAGTTGACGATCTGCAGCGGCAAGGGGTCATCGAGTCCCATTTTCTCGTGAATCTGCGCGATTTGTTCCGGCGTGGCGCGCGGCCCGAGGATGACCGCCGCCGGATCGCCGGGAACGGCATGAATCATCACGAACAGCAGCGTAACGGCGAGCATCACGATCGCCACGGCAAGCAGCAGGCGTCTGGCAAGATAGAACCACATGGGCGGAAACCTTGGACGGCAGCCCGCGCTACGCGGATGTCACGTCATAAAAGCGATACAGCGGCCGCCCATCCGGTCGGGTCGCCGGGGTCATGATCGACTCACGGTAAATGTAGGGCGCGCCCTCATGGGTCAGGAAGCGATAGGCCCCCGAGTTCTCCATGATGTCCTGCATTTCGTGATACATCTTCGCGCGCTTGCTTTCGTCCGTGATAGCCACTGCCTCGGCATTGAGCTTGTCGAAGCGCTTGCTGCAAAAACGCTCCCAGTTCCACTCGCCGACCTGGTCGCAGGTGAAGAAGGTCGTCGCGTAGTACGGGTCCGGGACCATCGAGAAGCGCTGAATGATCAGTTGCATGTCCTTCCAGCGCTGGCCCTCGGATTCCATGCCGATGGTCCAGAACGAACCGGGATCCTGAACGTCGATTTCGAGAGTAATACCGACCTGGCCGAGTTGCGCCTGAAGCATCTCGGCCATGGTCGTGAACTTGGATTCGTTGAGCACATCGATGTGCAGCGTGAGCCCTTCGGCACCAGCCTCGGCAAGATATTGCCGGGCCTTTTCCAGATCGCCCTCGGGCGGCACCAGCGCCTGATCGCGATGCCCAACCAGTCCCGGCGCAATCATGCCGGTAGCGACGTCGGCCTGGCCGAAATAGCCGACCTCAAGCAACTGGGGCACGTTGATGGCCCATTGCACCGCGCGGCGCACGTTGATGTCCTTGAGCTTGGGATGGTCGGTATTCATGCCGACATAGACGTAATAGAGCGACGGACGCTCTTCAAGCGCTGTATCCGGCAGCGGCTCGGCCTTGATCTGTTCCAATGAAGACAGGCTGACGTGGGTAAAATCGATGTCGCCCGCGCGGTAAGCGGTTTCCGCCGTTTTCGGATCGCCAATCGGCAGGATGTGTATCTCGTCGAACCCCGGCTTCGGCCCGTTCCATTCCGGGTTGCGGGTCAGGATCACCACCTGGTTCGGCCGCCAATCCGACAACACATAAGGGCCCGAGAAGCACGGCGGCTTCATGCCGAAATCACCGCCGTTCTCGGTCACTTCGAGCACCGCCTTCTTCGAAACGATATGCCCGGCGCCGTATGGCAGCGTAATGTTCCATAGCGGAACGAAAGGACTCTTGAGCACGATGACGCCGGTGTAGTCGTCCTCGACCTCGACGTGGTCAAGCGGCCCCCAATCACCCGCGATCGGCGAGTTATGCTCGATGATCCGCTCGAACGAGAACTTGGCGTCCTCCGCGGTCATCTCGCCGTAGCCATCGGTGAACATGATGCCCTTCTTGAGGCGAAAGCGAATGTGCGTTGGATCGACCTGCTCCACCGATTCGGCAGCCTGCAACTCCGTGCCCCACTGCGTACCAGGTTGATAATGCAGCAGTTTCGAGTAGATGCAGTTCATCACATCGACGTTATAGGCATTCTGGTAGAAACCGGGGTCGAGCTTGTTGATATCCGCATAGGAGCGGGCCCGCAACACCTTGCCCTGCGCCGCCCAGATCGCCTGGGACAATGGCAACCCATAAGCCATGACACCAGCGGCGCTGGCCGCGCCGGCCTTGAGAAATTGGCGGCGGTCGAGCGATAACCCGGTCGTGGATTTCATATCCTTCATGGTCTGCCTCCCTGTCTTATTGCTGTTCGTCGTTGACCATCAACACAGACCAGGGAAAGGGCCGCTCAATCCATTGTTTTTACTGACAAACAGGCCCTATATCTTCACTCGATAGCGAGCGGACGGGTCGACCCTGGCAAATTTCCATACAATTCACCTTTAGCAGCAAGGTCATGAAATGCGCAATTTTTGATTGGCTTATTTCGGGTGGGCGAAGGAACATCGTCGCGTCGGACAGGTGAACAAGGCAATTTGCATGGCAGCCACAATGAAGCCACAAAAGGAGGCATACTAGATGAAGACGCCGAAGCAATGGACAGGCAAGAGGAGGGGCAGATGGGTAAATCCGAAACACTGAAGCTACTTCACGACCACATGCCGACTCTGAAGAGCGAATTTGGGGTCAAGGAGCTTGCGTTGTTCGGCTCAATGGCCCGTGACCAGGCACGGGAGGAGAGCGACATCGACCTCCTGGTGGTCTTCGATGGCCCGGCAACCTCCGCCCGCTACTTCGGCGTTCAGTTCTACCTGGAGGACCTATTGGGACATTCCGTCGACCTGGTTACCGACAAGGCACTGCGCCCAGAACTCAGACCTTATATCGAGCGCGAGGCGCTGCAGGTCTGAAGCCACACCCCAGCGCGAGTGGCGCTTCTATGTAGACGACATGATCGGCTTTGCCGAGAAGGTGCTTACCTATACCGATGGTTTAGAACAAGACGCCTTCATTAGCCATGACCTGGCCTACGATGCCACTCTGCGTAATCTCGAGCTGATCGGCGAGGCCGCAACCCGTATACCAAACTCGATCCAGACCGAGCACCCATATATCCCTTGGCGGATGATCATCGCGACGCGTAATCGGCTGATACATGCCTATCTCGGTATCGACGACGACACAATCTGGAGCATCATCAAGGAAAATATTCCTGAGTTAGTAGGTCAACTAAATGCCTTGAAAATCAAGTCATGAGGGCCGCCGAGGCATGCGCCCATGCCTGACTCCGGGTATGCTAGCCCGTAATAAAAGAGTACGAGGGCAGGGAGACCTATGCTCGCTGGTGGAACATAAGGAACTCATGAGCAAGCACGAGGGGTTAGGCCGGGAAACGCTGATCCGCTTGCTGAAACAGCGCGACCTAGGCGTCAGCTAGGGCTGGTGTGGGAGCGCGACATCGCGCTACTGGAAATCCTGGAAATCAAGGGCGTGCACTTATGGGGCGCCGGCAAGGCCGTCGACGCGGGGGAGTCCAATTATAAATATCTAAGGAACCTCAGCGGATGTCTCGAAGAAGAGTCCACCTTTGAGGTTTCGCGAATGACTTGGCGTTAAGCTCGAGACCTGGCGCCGCCAGCCTGATGAAACGACGCGGTTTCAAACCGTGTTTGCTCGGCGCTAGCCAATTGCACGCTTCTCTCGGCTTCTATCGCTTGGATATGTTCCTCGAACCTCTTACGCCGTGAGGTGGTACGGGCATGCAAAGTCCATAAACAACAAGCGACAATTGCCAGGCCAACGACCGCAATCAGCATTTCCCCTGTGAACCACGTGTTTATTATTTCAAATAATTCAGTCACTTGCCCGACCTCCACACAACAAGCACTATTTATCCAAATATTCTCATGCCATTAGCAGTCAAGACAGCCTACACCACTAATTCCGATGGCTGATCTTAATATTACCACAACCTTGGGATTGAGTACTTGTTTTGTGGTGTAAGTTCAGGCAATCACTAATGCTCACACCCCACTAGGGCAATGGGTATCCGAGAACCTGAGCAATGCCTGGTGGACACAAGAGCAAGTACAGGAATGCTTAGCGGGAAGCCGAAGGAAACCAGTTTAACTAACTGATTTTCAAGGGGTGGCCATCATGATCGAGATTGAGCAAGGCAGCACCAACGTCTATGCGGATATTGGCTTTCCAGACGCCGACGAAATGTTCATCAAGGCACAGCTAGTCACTAAGATCGGTGACATCATCAAGCAACGCCGACTGACCCAAACACAGGCCAGTGTCATCATGGGTATCGCACAGTCCAGACTCTCCGACCTTTTGCGCGGGCGATTTCGTGACATCAGTGAAGGGGAGATACTTGAATACCTCGCTCATCTTGAGCGCTAGTATCGCGCCATGGCCGGGTATCGGTCGTTTCGTTCGCTGGCGTCGTAGGTAGGCATTACTAGAAGCAGGATGGTGGGCCCAGCAGGACTCGAACCTGCGACCAAGGGATTATGAGTTCGCTTTTAAATCAATAAGATACTGATATTCAAGGAAAAGCGACCGTAATCGAGCGAAAGGTACAGTTCTTTGGAATCAGTAGGTTAGCGAAAGTTGAGGATAGCATAGGAAGCTGGAGTGTGTACCGCTGGTGTACCGTGACGATGGTACACCACTATCATCGAGCTTATGAACACCTACCGAGGAGAATGACACTCTCCCGTCATCACAGTTACCTACGAACCTCCTATATTAATTGGCTGGCATTTCAAAAGCTTTATTAAAACTTAATTAAACATAAAAACCTCCCTAGCGTTTCTCTTACGTAATTTCAACATTTATTTAGAGGGCTTACCCTAAGCATTGAAAAGAAAATCTTTTTGAATCAGTCAAAATTTAAATATAGAAGTTGGCGCAGCTCCTCAAGTATGAACTACGCACAACAACGCGCTATATTAGAGGACTCCATATCTCCACCGCCCTCTCCTCCAGCTTAACTACGGTCTAGCTTTGACTTCCCGATATCCAGCTTACCTTTAATGACGTAACTCCTTAATTCGCGCAGCCTACGATAATAGGCAAGCAATACCCGCAACTGCCGAAGGGGATTAGACTCTATCGAGTCAAACTGCTGCCTAAAACCCTTCCAGTCCATAAGCTCAAAAAAAGTATCAACGAAAACCGACAGGGCTTCTTTAGTATCAGCTGTCAGCTTTTCACTTATTGAACCAGACTCTTTCTCAAACCCCGATATACGATTTTGGTCAAAAAACCTATAAACTGACCTATAAAAGGACTCCATTTCCTGAAACTTAACTTCATCAACAATTATATCAGAGCTTTTTTCTATGCTTTTAGCCATTCTGGGCAAAAGATTGAGCTTAATGTGCCCCGGTGAGTTATACCTAAGCTCTTGGAGCCTCGCCCTATGAATAGAAGGAATTACATTACGAAGCCCAGTAAATATATTGACCGCACTAAAGCCCCCTCCCCAACTCCCCATAAGCCTCCCCAACTTATGCCTCACAGCAGACCTTTTTAGGTGCTCTAAGCCGTAGTGAAATGAGTAAAGCTGTTTATAGAGCTGAGGTATTCTTTGAATATCATCTATATAAAGATCTCCATCCAGGCCAAGATAGTAGTCCTGAGGCGAGTCTTCACGCAAAGCTACCGCAGCATTAGTCGCAATATCATCTGTCAAAAATGAGTCTTTTTCTGGACGATACTCTTCGGGCAGGTGAGAAAAATCAGTGCGAATAAATGCGCTTCTGCGGCCAGCTCTGCTAACACTAAAAACTATCAATTCCGAAGAATCAGCCATGATATTTCTTAAGGGTAACACACTGCCAAGATAACCCTTAAGTTGATCACGATCGACCGCAACCATACACCAACGGTTCTTAGTATTGTTACAATCCAACCATACAAAAAGAAAATCTTCATCCTCGTCATTTTTAAAAAGACTAAGTAAAGGACCTTCAAAATTTATCAGATCGGCATTCCAATAAAAGCTCCCAAGAGAATTACCCTTGACAACCTCTCCGGGCACTCTAACAAATCCGTTCACTTTATTTCTCCAGAGACACTAAATGCCGCAAGGAGATTAGCATCGGCGCTAAGATGCAAATCAAAATGACCAAAACGGTCCGGCGGAGTGCAGATGCCGTCTGCTGGAGTTAGTTTTCCATATGCGACAGACCCACCAAAAATTTTACGAGCTCTTTTGAAGTTACGTTCCAAATTTTTAAAAGCCGATTCACTTTGAGCCCGAGACGTGTACAGAGAGATGCCCCAGCATGAACACTTTTTTGCCAGATCTTCTTCTCTATGCAAACGCGGTGGGTTCTTCACTGCTTGAGGATAAAAACACTCATGGCTCAACGGATTACTTACCCATCGCCAAGCTTCTAGCTCGACTGCCGCTGCATCAGGAGGGGGGCAAGTTCCTCCGCTGTTTCTAACTTCTTCAACCCCTTCTGCGTACTTAAGATTCATAATTATTCACTAAATTCTTTGGAACGGCTCGAATCCGATTAAAGTTGAAAGATCGAAAGGCTCTTGACGTTATCTCCTCTGTGGGGGCTTGTACCACACCTTACTCCCTAGCTCCAAATTTCCTACCACCTTTTCGCAGCGAAAATTAGCAGCCAGAGGAGGCCCGATTCTCACATAAGGCGTACGAGGGGGCCGTACGGCGCATTTTGTGACTGCCGCCGCAATGACGGGCATTTCAGCGGCTACCCATGTCGGCACTCATGGATTAGTAATATTCCCGAATGTACTCGTACGAGCGCTCGAAAAGCTCACTGTCCTGGTGCAGCTTGTACTTGAACAATTTCTTCCTCAGAGCCAGCTTGACCTCCCTCTCCCCTGCATGGGTGGCCTGCCAACCATCGAACCGTACCGCACGCACGATCTCATCGATGTCATCAACGATCCGCTTGACCATGACGGGAGTATCACCGCACTTGGCTTCCTCGAACAATCCGGTGAGGGCAGCCTTCCCTCTATCCAGGTCTTCCTCTACGGGTGTCTCACGCTCGACCCTGACGACGTCCTTGGCCAGCTCCAAGAGCTGCTTGAGGAACTCGATGCTGATCAGTACACCGTTCTCATGTCGTTTCTTCAGGTCTTCGAGGCGTTCCGCCAAGGCCTTGTACTTGGGGTTATGGGAGTGCTTGCGAAGCCGGCCAGTGAGCTTGACCGATATCTCCTTGGCCTTCTTCTCGGGGTCTGGGCTGCCCAGCACAGCCTCAAGCAGCTCGGCATCCAGTACGAGCGTGTCCAGATCATCACGCACGGTATCGACGTGTACGTTCTCATGGATCATCTCGATGGTCTTGGCACCCAGGGTATGCCACAACAGCTTGCCCGTACCGGTGGAGGGCTTCAGCGACTCGTAGACCTGAGCCAGCCAGCGGTAGTCGATCTCATGAGGCTTGAGCACCGGGTCTGGCGACAAGGCCTCCCAGATCCGATTGAGGATGCTGAAGTCGGAGGCGAACGCATCTCGCAGATCGTCGCTGGGCAAGCAGTCCTGAGCCGCGATGAGGCCCTCATAGCCAGTGAGGGTGCGGTCCACACCTGCAAAGTACTCGAGACACTTCTGGATGGCGATAGGTAGCATCGCAGCGAGTTCCGCGATGTTGCTCACCGCTTTCTTCACACTCTCCTCATCGAACTTCAGAGCCTGGGCCACATCATCGAAGACCCCAAGGTAGTCCACGATCAAGCCATGGGTCTTCTGCTCGCCATAGGGTCGGTTCGTTCGGCAGATCGCCTGCAATAGCGTGTGATCCCTCAGCGGCTTGTCTAAGTACATGGTCTGCAGTATCGGTGCGTCGAAGCCAGTGAGCAGCTTCGAGGTGACGATGATGATCTTGAGAGGATCCTTGGGATCACGAAACCGATCCAGGAGTTTCTCCTCGGCATCACGGTCACGTCTGAAGTCAGCGTACTCATCTTCTCCGCTGTTGACCGACATGACGATATCCGAGGTTTCAGGAGGAAGGTGCTTGTCCAGCTCCTGCTTATAGAGCAGGCAGCTCGGGCGGTCGAGCGTAACCACCTGAGCACCAAAGCCGTTTGGCGCTACCTTCTCTTTGTAGTGCTTGGCCACGTCGGCACAGATCGCACTGACTCGCTTCGGTGCCTTTACCAGGATCGCCATCTTCGCAGCCGCACGGCCAACCTTGTCTCTGTCCTCGTCAGTCAGCCCCTCGGTCAGCTCCGCGTAGGCTTCCTCGATGGCTTGCTGGTCAATATGCAGATCCACCAAGCGTGGCTCGAAATGCAGCTCCTTGGTTGCCCCATCACGAATCGAGTCATTCAGACCATAGCGGCTCATATAACCGTTCTCGTCCACCTCCGCCCCGAAGGCATAGAAGGTGTTTCGATCCGCACGATTGATAGGCGTACCGGTCAAGCCAAACAGAAAGGCATTGGGCAGGGCTTCGCGCATCTTGCGCCCAAGGTCCCCCTCCTGTGTACGGTGTGCCTCGTCCACCATGACGATGATGTTGTCACGGTCATTGAGCACCCCTTCGGCTTCACCGAACTTATGGATCGTCGTGATCACTACCTTGCGCACGTCATTGGCGAGAAGAGCAGAAAGCTCCTTCCGGCTCTCTGTCCGAACCAGGTTCGCCATGTCCGCCGCGTAGAAGGTGCCCGCGATCTGGCTGTCCAGATCGATCCGATCCACCACCACCAGTACGGTAGGGTTCTTTAAGGTGGGGTGGAGGCGAAGCTTGCGAGATGCGAACAGCATCAGCAGCGACTTGCCTGAGCCCTGAAAATGCCAGATCAACCCCTTGCGAGGCTGGCCCGCCACCACCCGCTCAACAATCTTGTTTACCCCCTCCACCTGCTGGTAGCGAGCAATGATCTTGATCCGCTGCTTGCCCTTCTGAGTGGCGAAGGCAGTGAAGTTGGCCAACAGATCCAGCACCATCGCAGGCTTTAGCATCGAGATGACGGACTTCTCTACCTCCCCTAGAGACTGCAGACCATTCTCATCCGTCCGCCATGGCCCCCAGAGATCCACCGGCATACGCACGGAGCCATAGCGGTACTCCTTGCCCTCGGTGGCCACGGAGAACAGGTTGGGCACGAATAGCTCGGGGATGTTCTGCTCGTAATCGTCGCGGACCTGGATCGCGCCATCAAACCAGCTCTGGCTGGAGCGCACCGGAGTCTTGGCCTCGATCAGCACGAGTGGTAAGCCATTGACCAGCAGGACCAGATCAGCGCGCTTCTCGGTTTTGCCAGCTCGGAAGATGTATTGCTGGGTGACGACGTAGGTGTTCAGCTCCAGGTCATCAAAGTCGATCAATCGAACGGTGACATGCTCACCGTTCGGTCCGAAAGGCATCGAACGCTCACCCAGAAGCCAGGCTGAAAACTCCTCGTTGGCTTTCACCAACCCGTCCGAGCGAGCCCCCAGGATGATCGCACGCAACCGGTAGAGCACATCATCAACTCGGGTTGGAGTGGAAGCGATGTCGGGATTCAACCGAACCAGAGCATCTCGCAAGTAAGGCTCAACGATGGCCTCCTGAGGCTGGCGTGGGAGGTTGCCGGAGCCGACGTAATGCCAGCCGAGTCCGGCAAGATCCCTGCCCTGACGAGCGAGGCCGTGGGCAACAGAGGTATGAGCCGCACTACCGGCAAGGCGGTTACGGATGAAGGCTTCGACGGTATTGGCTTCGTTGAATGTCATGGTGATGTCGCTTCGGAAATGACGTTGGCGATCAATCGTTTCGTTTCATTTATCCGATCTTTAATCGCTTCCACCGCAGATCGATTAGCCTGAAGAATCTCTACGGTTTCTCGCTGATACTTTAAGGGCGGCAAAGGAATGAGGACTTTCTTTAAGTTTGTTGCATTCACATTAGTTTGGCTCACACCTCTTGTAGCAAAAGACATAACCTGACGGCGCCCAATAGGAGCATTCAGAAATGCACATAGATATTCAGGATCGAGGCGCTCTCTGTTCGTCGTCAACCGAACGAGATATGAGGCGAAAACGTGATCCCCCGAAAGGGTATAAACACCTGTACGACCCACCAGTTCATAGCTATTGGTACGGTTGAAGAGAACATCACCTTTTTTTAGCCGATACCTATCGAATTCCGTCACACTCAGGTCAATGAACTTAATATCGTTCTCGACAACACGGCCATTTTCTAGGTTCATCATTCGGAGCATTGGATACTTCCCAGCACTACCAGCCTCTTCCGAAAGGCCGTACTGTGCAGAGTTTATCTCTTTTCCTAAAGGTCGAAGCGGCCAGTTGTGGTGAAAAAAACCTACTCGCTCATGGTGTGAGTAACCTGAAAAACTTTTACCACGCATACGGCTGTCAATTGTCGCTACTGTTACTGCCCGAAGGGCATCGAGGGAGTTCTGTAGCTCAGATTGAATACGCATGCTTGCTGTCAGAGCCTTCACCAACCGTGCCTGCTCCTTAATTGGAGGCAACAGAAATTCCTCTCTGGCTAGCGCCTTCCAATTGATAGTTGGTGATAGAGACCCGACAGAGATGCTTATCGCCCGCTCCATGAACAAATCGCTCTGCATGAAGAACGGAAGGAAATCAGGCAGCACATTCTCTGGCTTTGCACGCAATACCATTGCATGTGCCGAACAGATTCCCTCCGTATCAGCCACTGCTACCTTACGCTGATAGACACGACGTTTTCCAAAAATGATGTCTCCTGGTTGAAACCGAAGCTTGGTGGATTCAACCTCGCTAGGATCACCCCACCGCCGAATCCGCAAGCTATCCGCCTCAAGGTGCTCCAGCCCAACATAACGCTCAACATCAGCCTCTTCAGGGAGTACCCGATCATTGATCTGATCAGCCAGCTCATCGAACCGGTAGGGGATCAATTTTGAGGATCGATCAAGCATGACTCACCTCTTCGACAACCAAGCCATCCAGCGTACTGACCAGAGCATCCATGCCGGTCCAGAACTCGCGACCTTGGGTATCAAAACCATCCCAAACTGACTTCAGTGTTACGGCTTCTCCGTAAGCCACTCCTGCTTTTACCTTCTTCACATAGCGGGCTATAGAAAGGTCTCCCTCAGCAGCCAACACCTCGTCAGTGCTGACCACCGCCGCGAAGCCAGGCTGATCCTCAAAGGCTTGGTA
Source organism: Modicisalibacter muralis (assembly GCF_900102945.1). Lineage (GTDB taxonomy): Bacteria > Pseudomonadota > Gammaproteobacteria > Pseudomonadales > Halomonadaceae > Modicisalibacter > Modicisalibacter muralis. Next base: position 220,065 of record NZ_FNGI01000002.1, read on the forward strand.
GGCCGTCAGGATACGTTCCTGATGTCCAGGTCTCAGGAAGCTCTGTGCACGCTCTCGGGATATATCTTTGAGCGCATCGATGAACTGGATGCGACCCTGCCGCTCTGCTGGCTTGTGGCTACGGCAGATGACAACGCAGGCCTCCATGGGCGAGTTGTAGAACAAGCCAGGCCCAAGACCCAGCACGCACTCGACCAGATCAGCCTCGATGAGCTTACGTCGCATCTCGGCTTCTTCGTTACGGAACAGCACGCCATGCGGGAACAAGATCGCACAGCGTCCGGTTTCCGGGTCCATGCTCTTCAGGATGTGCTGGAAGAAGGCGTAATCCGCCCTACCCTGCGGAGGGGTCCCGAGGAAGTTTCGTCCCCAGGGGTCATCCTTCCAGACCTCGCGGTTCCACTTTTTGATTGAGTAGGGGGGATTGGCCAGCACCACATCGAAGTTGCGGGGCTTGTCCCCCTCGATGAAAGCTGGGCTCTGCAGGGTGTTCCCACTGGCGATGTGGAAGTCCTCCACACCGTGGATCACCAGGTTCATCCGTGCGATAGCTGCGGTGATCGTGATCAGTTCCTGCCCATACAAGCCAATAGTGCGAGTATCTCCGCCCCGCCGCTTCACCTCAGCGATGCACGAGATCAGCATCCCCCCGGTGCCACAGGTGGGGTCGTAGATGCTCTCATTCGACTTCGGCTCGAGCATCTGAGCCATGAGGTGCACCAGGGTCCGATTAGTATAGAACTCCTGGGCCGTGTGGCCGCTGTCGTCGGCAAACTTCTTGATCAGGTATTCGTAGGCATTGCCCAGCTCATCCTCCGGCACGGCCTTCAGCGTCAGCTCATGCCGGGAGAAGTGTTCTATCAGATTCTTGAGTGTGGCATCGGGCATCTGTCCCTTGTCGGTCCAGGGTGCATTTCCGAACACCCCCTGCAGCCGCTCAGGGTTGGCCGTCTCGATCGTCTGGAAGGCAGAGAGTAAGGCTCGCCCCACATCGTGGGTCACGCTGCGCACGTCCTTCCAGTGAGCGCCTTCGGGGATGACGTAGCGGTCGTTGGCAACAGCAGCCGCGTAGCCAGAGGCTCCGGTCTCATCAAAGATGCTCCGGTAGTCCTCGTCCCACACATCCGAGAGACGCTTGAAGAACATCAGCGGGAAGATGTACTGCTTGTAGTCGCTAGCATCCACCAGGCCGCGCAGCAGCGTGGCGGCTCCCCAGAGATAGCTTTCCAGTTCACGCTGAGAGAGATGCTCGCTCATTTCAGCCACCCCCCTTCGTTCAGCACCTTGCGCAGGTGGTCTTCGGCTGCCCTTGCCTGCTCCAAGGCAGTCTTGAAGTCCTTCATGGCTTCCGGGAGTGGAGGAATGTCCTCACCGATCGGTGGCAATACGTAGCGCGAGATGTTCAAAGTCCAACCTTCCTTTTTGATCTCATCCAGCGTGACGACCTTGGCGCGATCCTCAACATCCTCGAAGGCGTGGTACCACCCAACGATCTGCTCACTGTGCTCGGGATCCAAGAAGTTCTGAGCTCGTCCCTTACGGAACAGGCTAGAGGCATCGATGATCAGCACCTTGTTCTTGCGCTCCACTGGCTTGTAACGACGCAGGATGACGATGCAGCCAGCCAGTTGGGTGCCATAGAAGAGGTTGGGAGCCAGTCCGATCACCGCCTCGATGAGGTCATTCTCCAGAAGGGCCTGACGAATCTTGCCCTCGGCCGCCTTACGGAACAGCGCCCCCTGGGGCAGTACCACCGCCATGCGGCCGTTGCCCGTCGAAGCCATGGAAGCAACCATGTGCTGCACAAAGGCATAGTCACCGTAGTTCTCAGGGGGCAGCCCATATTGGGCACGGGACCACGGATCAGACTCCCAGAGATCACGGCCCCACCCCTTCAGAGAGAACGGAGGGTTGGCGATCACGCAGTCGAAAGTAGCCAGGCCACCGGTACTGGAATCGGAGAAAGCTGGATTCCTGAGGGTGTCCTCACGGGCTACCTGGAAGTCCTCGATGCCATGCAGAACCAGATTCATGCGAGCAATGGCGGAGGTGGTCAGGTTCTTCTCCTGCCCATAGATCTTGCCGTAGAAGGTTCTGGGGTCGCCTCCCTTGCGCATCACATGCTCGATGGCACCCAGTAGCATGCCCCCGGTACCACAGGCCGGGTCATAGATGCTCCCCCCCTCCTGAGGATCGAGCATCTCCACCATCATTCGTACGACGCTGCGGGGGGTGTAGAACTCTCCGGCCTTGTTGCGGCGCGTGACGTCCGCGAACTTCCCTACCAGATACTCGTAGGCATCACCCAGCGCATCGGTGCTCACCGAATTACCCAGTGGGATCTTTGAGAACGCCTCGATCAGGTCCTTCAGCAGTTCGTCCGAGAACTTCTCCTTGTTGGACCAGTCCGCCGTGCCGAACACCCTGAACAGCGTGTCCGGGTTCGCACGCTCGATCTCCTGCATGGCACGGTGCAGTGCGGCGCCCACGTTCGTCGGGGTCCCTCGCACATCCTTCCAGTGGCATCCTACAGGCACTGTGAAGCGGTGCACCTCGGGGAAGTGAGAAGGGTCAGCCTCACCGAAGGTCTCAGCGGCTTCAGCCGTCTCCTCATCCCATACATCGCTGATACGCTTGAAGAACAGCAACGGGAGGATATAGCCCTTCCAGTCAGTTCGGTCGACCGCAGACCCACGCAGGTGGTTCGCCGCCTCCCATAGGGCAGACTTCAGATACGGGCTACCATTCGTCATGGCAAGCCCCGCTTGAAGCCAAGAATTGGTTGCCCAGTACAGAGTATTGCTGAATTTCTCTCATGTTTTCCGTATGTAAGCTTAAGTGCTGTTGAGGATGCCGGTTCACCCCTGAAGGGAGCCAAAAGTCACAGCCTGGCGGTATTAACAAGTGGGTTCGGACGATGTGGCCATCCCAACGATACATTTATAAAAATTACTGTAGAAGTTGTCTGTCGGGCCAATCATACACAAAGCGTCAGACGGGATGCAGCGGAGAACCTAAAAGTGCTACCAGCGTGCGACGAGGAAAGAGCTCTGGAACGGCGAGTTTTACGCCTCCTTCGTGGGTGATCGCCGATGGGAGCTGGCACGCCGTCATGGCTTAATCGCCAGCGAGGGTGCGCCTGGTACTCGAAGACGCTCGACATGCTTTCCGAGGGTGATCGGTGCTGGTAAACATCCCCAAGACAGGTTACGTGGGCGTGGCCGAGGTGATTGGAGAGCAATGAGGTGAGTACCGATCAAGGCGATATGCGGTTACCGGTCATTGCAACGGCCAGTGGCATCCACATATTCACCGTGCTAACGATGAATATGACGAGGAGGCAGCGGAATATCTCGTGCCGGTCCGCTGGATCGCTTCATTCCCTGCCTCTCAGGCATTCAGCGAGGTCGGCCTGTTCGGCGACCAGAATACGGTCAGCAAACCCACAGCGCCAAAGTGGGAACATACCGTGACGCGCCTGAAGCATGCATGGAACATAGACTGATATGTCAATCCTAGTTGCAAGCAATGTGGGAGCTTGGACACACTTTCGATCATCTATCGAGTTTTAAGCTTAATTGGCTAGGATCTGGCTAGCTCTCAGCCTGAGCTCCTACATCCGCTCCTCCCGCTGCCATATCTTTTACCCATAGCTCACCTGTGAGCTGAGCATTCTCGAATTCAACTTTCTTCATCCATCCAACATCATAAGGGGATAAAAAAAACCTCATATCCCGGAATTTCCCAATCATCTTCAAAGTGTCAACGACGGTTTAAAACTGACCCTCTAGTGGGTCAGTATTACCCCGCCGGCGACAAAAGTACCGCAGGACCCATCCATAACCTTCTTCTGGAGGGCAAATATCGATCTTGAAGCTATATCGCGGCATTTCCAATCTCCAACGCTCAAACCAGATTCCAACGCTTGCGCCCACCGGAGACCAGTGCCATCACACGCTCGTCAACCTCCCAGACTCTGTCTTGTAACTCCTTGATGCTGATTTCTCCATGACTCTGTCCCTTTATTCGCATACGGGGCAAGCCCAGCCGACTACCGCCCGAGTTTTCAATGACATCGGTCAGCGCGAAGGATGCCTGGATCAAGGCCGAGAGCTCTTCTTCGTTCATGACCGGCTGGCGTAGCAGCGTCGCCCGAATCAGCGCCGAAGCCCAGCGAGTGCGATTCGGAAAGCCCTCGTAGGCGGCCCGCTCCGTGATCAACTCCTGCTCCTTCCGAGTCAGCCGAATCGATAACTTGCAAGATTTGGGGCCTCGCATCATGTCTCGCCCTTCTTCGGCGATGCTCTCCCCACAGACGCGCTGGATCATCTCCCGTAGTACGTCTGACTCCGAACGGCCAGATGCCTCACAAAGGCGCTGCCAGGCTTCCTTCTCGGCTGGTGTAAGCCTGGTCTTGACCACTGCAGTTTCTGTCATCTCATCCTCTTTCATCACGTGCTGCCCATCGAGTCTGGTACCAAATGCCAGCACACTGCCGGCAACTGCTACCACTTTGCGAATCCTGCCCTAGCCTCAGAATCAGTCATGGTTTTCGTACGCACGAAATTTTGGCTTCAACAGTGCTCTCTCTGCGCTCCAGATAGGACGGCGGTACCACGTGCTGGCACTTCGCGAATCCTGCCCTAGTTCTAAAGCCATTCACTCTTCTCATACGCACGAAAAACGGGTACAGAAACGCGCTAGGCTGCTCCGTTAGTAATACGCATGGACCTGTCTCAAGCTTTCTGCCTTGCCTCGGTACAACCACTTCGTTTCGTGCGCACGAAAAGCAGTATGCGCTCCAAGCTACGTTGTCGTACTCAATCCGCAGGGCTTCGCTATTAGTAATACGGACGGACCTGTCTCAAACCTGCTCGCCGCCTGGGGCTGATCGAGAGGCTTCGCCATTAGTAATAGGGGAGGCACTTGTCTCAACCGCATCCGTCTCTTCATGCTCCCGGCGACGCCTGGCCAGCTCAGCTTTCATCCACTGGCCGGCGGCACGCATTTCGGCACGCAAGTCCTCTATCTCCTCGGGTGTCAAACGGCGATAGCTCATGAGGTCTCCTTCTGTGATGTATCACGCCGGAGCTGCGGATATATCGCTGTGCGCCATCGCCACTGGAGCATGCATACGGCAATGCCGGCTGCACAGACAAACAGAGTACGAGCAGTCTCGCCATCGCCCGCAAGGGTGCCCCGGACCAAACCAGGCAATTCAGGGAGCAACGCCACGGACAGCAGGATACCCACCACCAGTAGCAGGCCCGAGAGTCCCAGCTCACCGCCTCGCTTTACTCGCGCCCAGCGGACGCGCCAGGTGTTGATCCACTTAGTGCCCATTGTTTCAACCTCCCGTGATCGTGTTGGCGCTGAAGCGCTTCTGATAGGCCTGCTGGGCTGCCCTGCCGGCCCGGTAAACACCTTTTGCTGGAGCTGCCGCTGCCGCACCAGCGAGGCGAGCGTCACGCTGGACACCACGATATTGACGCCGGATCGTTGAAGGACGCATGGCGTTCATGGCTGAGCCGAGGGCACCTTGCGTTGCCAGCGCGATACCGCCGCCCAGGGCCGACGCCATGGCAGGTACCTGCTTGAGAAACAAGAAACAAAGTCCGAAGAAAATCACAAAGACAGCAGCATCCCACATGGTGGTCAGGTCTCCGCCGCCTGCCGTCATCCTGTCCAGAAACAATTCACAGAATTCAAGAGCCAGTCGTCCGCCAGCGGCGGCAAGCACCAGGACCATCCCGAAATTCATCACTTGACCCAGCCAGCTCTCGAACCACCGCTGCGTGGTGTTGAATAGAAGGCCAATGATGAACAGTGGGCCGATGCCCAGCAGCAGCGTAGTCATGATCTTGCTCAACAAGATAAGGAACGCCACGATAAAGGCCACAGCGCCCCCCGCAGCAAGGATGGCTAGAGCAATCAGGTACAGTCCAAAATTACCGTTCATCACGCCAGCCTTGTCCCAGGCCCGGTCTGCTATCTCGAATACCCGAGAAAATAGATCGTCCATGATGCTGGCCATGCTGTCGGCAGGTGTGCCGGTTACCACAGCCGCGATTTCCTCCGGGCCATGGGCCAACACATCAACGACAACATCCATATAGGTACCGATTGTCAGGCCTAGGGTCATGATGAAGCCGATGCGGATGATGCGAAAAACACCCTCCTGCAAGGGCTCACTGACCTTTCCAAACATCATCATGTAACCCCAGACGGCAATCCAAAGGATCATCATGCTGGTAAAGATCGGTGCGATGTATGCGATCACATCCCCAACAGTGCTGGATATATAGGTATCCAGAGCATTTTCGACGAGCTCGAAGGCCCCTTGAAAGAGATCCATAAGGCCTCCTTACCAGATATCGCGAGGTTCGCCACTGGACAGCAGTCGTTCGGCTTCCCTGGCATTGATGCAATTCGAGTCGTCTTTCAACTCGCCGGGGTTGTTCGCGCACTCTTCCAGTGTGCCCTGACGTTCGTCGTCGTGAGCCTGATACCAGTCCACGGTCTGTATTGACCCGGTTTCCGGGGTGTCGTCAAGGCACCCGGTCAGCACGACGCTGGCTAGAGCGACGATCACAAAATTTCGTGCGCACGAAAATTTCCTGATACTCATGGGGACTCCTCACCAGATATCGCGGGGCTCGCCGGATGACTCGATGGCCATCTGCTGTACGCGCTGGTTGTGCATGGCTTGGCTAGCCTCGGCCTGCGAACGGAGCATGGACAGCTTGGCCATCTCGTTTTGCAGCATGACTTGCTCGGCGCCGATACGGGCCTGAAGGTCCAGAACGTCTTTCTGGTCGGGGCTGTTGTTGACCTCGGCCACCAATCCAGTCAGCTCGCTGAAACGCTCCTGAGCCTGTTCCAGGGACTTTTGAGACTGGCTAAGCCAGGTCGCCGTGTTCTCGTTGCTGCTGTCGTACAGGTCAGCCACGTCACCGGTCAGGCCGTGTTCATTTGCGCCCCTGATGCCAGCGTTATTCAGTACCTGGTTAGGATCGACGTTCACGGCGGTGTCATAGGCCGAGTCGATGACATTGCCCAGGCCACGGACGCCGCTCATGCTGTCTAACTCCTTGTTGGCCGTTTCGAGCTGGCTTTTCAGTTGCTCGATTTGGTTAAGCATGTTCTGGACCTGCAAAATTTGCTGGGTCAGGTTCGACACATCGATAACGGGAATCCCGCTCGCCATGGCTGGCTGCGATAGACCGATGGTGGCCGCGAGAGCGACACCAGCGATTTTTCGTGCGCACGAAATTTTGTTGCTCATGATCAGACCTCCTTTTGACGATTCTGGCGGGTCGCCTTGGCCTCCAGACGCCGTTTTGTCCTCTGGAGAGTGAGCGACCGTTTTTCAAAATCCAGACTTTTCAGGTCGATGGACTCCATCACCTCTTTCATCTCCTCAATGCAGGTGAAGAAGTCTTCGGGAAGGACTTCCAACCCTTCGGTGAGAAAATCGCAAGCGTAACCGGCAATGATCATCAGAGTTCGAATCTCACTCTGGATGGCGTGCTGTTCGACCGCGTGTGATCGGTACAGCCGTGACAGGCCACTGTCGGCGAAGGCGGGTGTGATACCCTGTCTGCTAGCCATGTATGCCTCCTATGCAGGCAGTCGTGGTTAGGCGCGGCCGGGGCCATCACCCCCGTTCCGCGCCGCTTGAATCCTATGTGCGGAGGGTTCTACGCATTTCTTCTACTGCAGGAGCTCCAACCTTATCGCTGCCGTAATTTCTGGCTATGAGGTCTGCTCTTTGCTGGCCCAGCAACTCAGCCAACTCGGCCCGCGTTAATTTTGATTCGGATCCAGTATGATTTTCGACCTTGCCTGCCTCGCTTATATTTCTTGATGTACTCTGTGTTGTATTCTCTGTAATAGATTTGCCCTTTGGTCGAATCAAGGTTTGACCATCCTGACCACCAGATTGGCCAGAAGGGATAGTAGAATCTACCAAAGGTAAAAACTGGGAATTACAACTACTTCCAGAAGAGCCTTCGTCGAGTTGGTCCGTCAAGAGCTCAAGCAGGCGCTCACAGTCCACTCGATACCAAATTTTTGCAGGAACGTCTCTCCTTTCTTCCTCAAGAACGCCAATGTCCACTAGCGATTTTCTAGCATTGGCCTGCTGTTTCGGTGTTAATCCAGTTTCTGATTCCCAGCTATCTTCGCCTCGCTGATTTTTATAGAACCACCCATTACGTGCTTTCGTCTTTGAATTACGACTCCAGTAAAATGCTTGACTGAGGAAGACTGCACCAGGAACCGAAACACCAGGTAGAAGTGTGAAGGCAGTGTAATAGGCAATCACCCTCCCCAGAATCTCCTGCACTACCGATGGATTAACACGCGCCATATTCAGAAGGCTCCAAATTTAGGGCGTCTTTTACTTGGAGCGTCCGAAAATAGACACGGCGCCCCACCTTCACCATCGTCGGCTTCAGCTTTCGAGAGACCTCAGTATCTGAATAAAGAGAAACCCGCACGCCATCGGGCGAACGGCCAAGGAGGTCCGCTAGGTCTGATATACTCATCAGTAGACCGAACCTTTCAATAAGATAATCTTCGACTTTCATGGCTAGCACCTCATCAATCATACATCGACGTAATCAATGCTAACGAAGCAAAGTGAAAGCTCAAGCGCACGCTTCTTTCACAGCAATCGATGCACCATATATCGATTATCAAGATCTATTATTTTGAAGAAATGACGCGCGTAAATAGCAATAAATTTCAGACACTTAGAAAATTAACAAAATTTAACAAATCCCACAACCATGAGGCTAAATCAACCGAAACGGGGCAATAATAAGAATAATAATATTATTATTCTTATTATTTTATGCAGCTACACATCACCTAAGCGATGCTCAACCAAACACCAACCAAACACCAACCAAACACCAACCAAACAAAAAACAAAGCAGAAACATAAACGCTTGAAAGCGGCTTTCATAGCCATCCAAAACATCATGTGCTTTTATGATATAAATATTTATGCAGAACATGACACCGAGCAGCAATCACTCTTGAAATCATTAACAACTCTAAAAACGGAATTAGCATAAACAAAAAAGAAAACGCCACTGGCACATAAATAGCTTTCTGCTCCCTTATTATATTACCAACCTCCAAAGACTCTTCCTCATCAAAAAAAGAGTTGCATATAATCCCCACAATTTTCTCGTTAAGTCCTGACTCGGACATTAAGACTTCGTAATCACCCTCAGTGCGCTCACATTCTTTCTTCGTGATGATCCATTCCTCATCACTGACCAAATTGTGCAGACGGGTACTATAAGCTTTTTCATGGCCCAGCCATAGCCATTGGTCATCTCCCTTAAACTTCAAAAGAGCCGAGTTGGAAGAAGCTATTGATAAAAAAAACATAAAAACAATCGTAAAAAATAGCAATATAGAAACAAAAAACGGTGCCTCCCACCATTTCACCTTAACCACCTTCATTCTCTCCAGATCAATCCTTCTCCTCAAGTTGGTCAACAAGCGCACATCGATGCCAAACTTTTCAACCCAAATTTTAAATCCAACTATCTCTTCAATAGATCTAGCCCCTACATTAAAAAGGGCATTAAATCTCTCTATATCTCTTCGCTCTTTCCAAAAGCTCCCTATATCTTCATTGTAAAACTCCCCACCCCCCATCACTAACGCATACACCCTATTTATAAACCCATAAGAAGACCCCGCTCTTCTATGAAAATAAAAAACCAACAACATAGTTGCCAACAGCATCAAAACGAACGCCACTGGAGAACCAAAACTTAACGAATAAAAAGACTCAAACACCTTTACCCCCGATTTTTTTCAAAACCTATATTTATCAAACGATACTACTACAATACCGTAACTTATTAAGTTGACATACGATCAAGCTTTGCCACTAGGTCTTCCGCCCTCAGATGCGTATACCGCCTCAGCATCTGCATTGACTTGTGACCACTGATCGCGGCGACCTCCTGGTCGGATAGCCCCGCCTCTACCAGCCGGCTGACGGCTTCATGGCGTAGATCGTGAAAGCGGAAGTCATCAAGCCCAGCCTTCTTCTTCGCCTGGTTCCAGAGCTTGGTATAGGCGTAGGGGCCACGCTTGCCGCCTCGGCCAGGCTCACCGAAGAACACCAGGTCACAGTCGAGCGGCCGCACCGGGTTATTCAGCGCCTGCTTGAACACTTCGGTGGCAGCCTGAGTCAGCGGCACCAGGCGGGCTTCGTTGTTCTTGGTGTCGGTGAGGCGCACCACGCGGCGTTTAACGTCAACCTGCGAACGGGTGAGAGTCAGGATCTCCGACGAGCGCATGCCCGTCTCCAGGGCGATTCTGGCGATCCAGGCCAGCATGGGATTGCTGTGCTGCCGAAGTACGGCAAACAGGCGCTTCTCCTCGTCGGGGCCCAGGCGCCGGTCGCGTCCCTCCCCAGGGCTGGGCTTGCGAATGTTCTGGACGGGGTTGTAAGTCAGGCCCAAGCCCCATTCCTGGATGGCCACGGTGTAGAGGTGGCCAAGCAATGCAAGCTCCAGGCGCACGGTATTGGCGCTGATGGGCTTTCCCCGGTGTCCGAGGCTGTTCAGCCGAGTGTCGCGGTAGTTGGCGATAAGCTCCGGCGTCAGGGCCGCGAGGGAGTATTTGCCCAAGTGCTCGATGAGCGTATTGGCTTTGTGGCGTTCGCTTTTCTGGGTGCTGGGCTTTTTGGTTGGAGTAACGTCGGCCAAGTAGCGCTTGAGCGCAGCTTCGAGCGTCATGCGCTCCGAGGCACTGCGCTGGATATAGACACCACGCACCATTTCATCTTCGGTGCGGCGGCTCCAATCCTGGGCGTCACGTTTGGTACGAAAGGTCTTGGCGGTGGTGGGCCAGCCAGTCTTGCGGATGACGGCTTTCCAGCTACCAGAGGGGGTCTTGACGATGGTGGCCATGAAAATCTCCAGGGGGCTGAAGGATCGGCACTGTACCGAAACTGTACCCTTGGAACATGGGACTCACCAGAGATAATTGCTAAGTCACTGTTTTAAATGGTGGGCCCAGCAGGACTCGAACCTGCGACCAAGGGATTATGAGTCCCCTGCTCTAACCAACTGAGCTATAGGCCCGTTGCAACGCGGCGTATGATAGCGAATGGTGATGAATGAAACCAGCGGCTGAACGCTTGTTTTGGAAAGCATCCACGGAGGGCTTCGTATGAATCGACTTCACATCATCCCGGCATGGCGCCGTTTGGCTACCTTGGCATGGGTTGCGGGCGCTACATTGGTGCTGGCGCTGCCGGCGCAGGCGGCCTGGCAACTCGACCCCTCTCAGTCGCAGGTCGAGGCAACGATTATCGAAATAACGCCCAGCGGGCCGGTGCCGCACGAGCATCAGGTACGCCAATTGCAGGGAGAACTGAGTGCCGATGGCACGCTGCACCTGCCGCTGAGTTTGCGCCAGACCGATGTCATCGAGCGCCTGGACGAGTTGCCGCCATGGCTTTCCAGCCTGGCCGATGTGACCCTGGCCACGGTTGTCACCCAACTGCCGCCCTCACGGCTCAATAACCTGGCGATAGGCGAGTCGCTGACCGAGACGTTGATGCTCAACGTGCAAACCAATGGCGAGAATCGTCAGGAGCCGCTCAAGGTGCGTTTCACCCGCGAGAGCGAAGACGTCATCCGCATCCGTAACGCCGAGCGCGTGGCGCTGGACGGCCGCGAGTTGATGAACAATCAGAACGTGCGCTCGGTGCTGCTGTTACTGGGCTACGAGGAGATCGGCGACGAGGTGCCAGTGGAGCTCGATGCCACCCTCGTCGATCGCTGATGTTGACACCACTGCCCCCCTGTTGCGGCGCGCTCGATGAGCATTGGCCATGGCCCGAGCCGCTACCCGGCGCGCAATGGATAGCGCTGCGCTTCGACCGGGCTCGGTTCTCGTCCGATGATTTCCTGAAGTGCGAGATCGCATCACCCGATACCATCAGGTGTGCCGCGCCCAAGCGCCAGATGGAATTTCTGGCCGGTCGCCTGTGTGCGCGAGAGGCGCTGCATCGCCTGACCGGGATTGCCCACGTGCCGGCGATCGCGCAAAGCAAGGCGCCGGCCTGGCCCGCCGACCTGGTCGGGTCGATCACTCATAGTGGCGACCTGGCCGCAGCATTGGTCGCGCCCGCACAGAGTTATCGCGGCCTCGGGCTGGACGCCGAAGCCATGCTCACCACCCAGCGCGGCGAACGACTGGCCGGGCAGATTCTCACCCCCAGCGAACGCGACTGGTTGGCCACGCTGCCGATCGATCGACGGGGTCATTTCGTGACGCTGGCTTTCTCCCTGAAAGAGAGCCTGTTCAAGGCGCTGTTCCCGCTCGTCAACGTGCGTTTCTACTTTCAGGACGCGGAACTGATTGCCTGGAATAGCGAAACGCAGCAGGCAACACTGCAACTGCTCAAGTCCCTCTCCTCCGACTGGCCCGCAGCCAGCCGGCTACATGGCCAATACACGTTGCGGGATGGTTATTTGATCAGCCTGATCGCGATTCCCGCCTAAACGACCCCGAGACTCACCGAAGTTCCCCTTGCTTGCCCTGCATGAGGCAGGGCGATAAACTCTCGCCGCGAATACAAATACTTCTCATTAAAATAAGGGAACGATTCACATGCAGCCCACGAGCCGTCATCCTGTCGGCATAGCGGTATTGGCCGGCCTTTCCTTCACCGGGGCCATGTCGCCCGCCTGGGGGCAATCATCGGAGCCACAACAAGGCGATGCCGTCACCCTGGCGCCGCTGACTGTCACCGGCCAGGCCGCGACCAAGACCGAAACATCATTCCTGGAGACACCACAATCGGTCTCCAACGTCGATCGCGAAGAGATGGACGAGCGCGGCGTTCGTACCGTGCGCGAGGCGGTTCAATACACGCCCGGTGTCTACACCAACCAGATCGGCGCCTCGAACCGCTACGACTACCTGGTGATGCGCGGCTTCTCGGACGGGAGCTTGAGCAATACCTATCTCGATGGCCTCAAGGTAATGGGCGATTCCAACAGCTACAGTTCGATGGTAATCGACCCGTGGTTCCTGGATAACATCGAGATTGTCAAGGGTCCCGCATCGGTACTTTATGGGCGATCTTCTCCCGGTGGCCTGGTCGCTTTAACCAGCAAGAAGCCGCTCTTCGAGGACTATCACCAGCTACGCTTCAGCGTCGGCAATAATAACCAGCGCAGCGCAGCATTCGATTTTTCCGGTCCGCTCGACGAGGAACGCCGCGTCGCCTATCGCCTGATGGGGATCGGCAGCAAGAGCGACACCCAGTTTGGCCCGGTCGAAGAGGAGCGTTACGCCATCGCTCCCTCGCTCACCATGGACCTAACGGATGCCACCAGCCTGACGCTATATGCCTATTTGCAAAAGGACCCAGAAGGCGGCTATCACTCCGGTGTGCCCTATGAAGGCTCGGTGGAGAGTCATAATGGTCACAAGATTGATAATGGCTTCTTCGACGGCGAAGACGACTACGACAAGTTCGAGCGCTATCAGCGCATGTTCGGCTACAACATCGAGCATCGCTTCGGCGACAATGTTACTGCGCGCCAGAAGCTGCGCTACCTCAATGCTGATGTTCACATGGATCAGGTGGCGCAGTTAGGCTGGGACGGCGGCACCAATGAGCTTTCCCGCGCTTACTACGGCGCCAAAGAATCGCTACAGGCGTGGACACTGGATAACCAGGTGGAAGCTAAACTCAATGGCGGCTTCATCGATCACACCTTGCTGGTAGGGATCGATTACCAGAAGCGCAAGAACGATGTGGTCTACTCCACAGCTAGTTTCCCCAATATAAATCCCTTCGACCCCAGCTACGGCGGCGGCCCAACTAGCGATATTTCCGTTTATGCGGACGAACGTCACGAGTTGGAGCAGACCGGCATCTATCTTCAGGATCAAATGGCGATCGACCGCTGGCGGTTGACGCTGGGCGGTCGCTACGACTGGGTGGATATCACCAATACCAGCCGTCTCACCAATAACGATAGCAAGCTCGTCGACACCCAGTTCAGCGGTCGCGCCGGACTGCTCTATCTGTTCGACAACGGCCTCGCGCCCTACTTGAGCTACAACACCGCCTTTACACCGACCAGCTTCACCGATGCTAATGATGATCTGCTTGAACCGATGGAAGGCGAGCAATGGGAAACCGGTCTCAAGTATCAGCCATCGGGGACACGAGATCGCTACAGCCTATCGCTCTTCCGCATCAACCAGGAAAACGTCGCCACCAAGGAACAACCGACCGCCCCCTATCGCTCCGTGGGCGAGATCCAATCCCAAGGGGTCGAGCTGGAAGCCCGAACCTACCTGACCGACAATTTCCGCCTACAAGTCGGCTATGCCTATACCGACATTACCTACGAGAAGAGTGACGTGCCCGGCGAACAGGGCAATTACGCCATCTACGCACCCCGCCATCAAGCCAGCCTGTGGGGCCACTATACTTTCGTCCGCGGGCCACTGGATGGCCTGGATGCCGGTCTCGGCGTACGTTACTACGCCGATATCTATGCCGATCGCGCCAATACCGAAACGGTGCCGGACTACACCCTGGTCGATGCCACCGTGGGTTACGACCTCGCCAAGCTCGGCCTTCAAGGGGTCAGCGCCCGACTCAATGTCAGCAACCTGCTCGACAAGGAATACGTCGCCTCATGTAACTCTCTCACCTACTGCTACTTCGGCGCCGAGCGCAGCGTCGTCGGCACGCTGAGCTACTCGTTCTAACCAGCTTTTAGCATCCTCCCGGATCGGCATGCACTAACGCATGCCGGTCACCCCGAGTCATCGCATCCACCTAGCTTCTGTTCTCGATCCCGGCTATTTGCGATACGCAAAATATGCTAATGCGAATCAATGCTATTGAGGTTTTTCCCCAAGCGAGTATCCTGCCTGCGTTTTCTCCCAAAAAAATACACGCCTCATCATCAAGGGAACACCGCATGAAAAAGACGCTATCCTTCGGCCTCGCCGTGGTCGCCGGCACCACGGCGCTGGGCTCGCAGGCTCAGGAGGTCCAGGACACCATGGTGGTGGTCGGCTCGCGCACGCCGACCGAGATCAGCCAGATCCCCGGTGCCGTCTGGGTAGTCGAGAAAGAAGAGTTGCAGCAGCAGATCAGCACCGGCGCCGATCTCAAGACCGCGCTGGGTAAGCTGGTGCCGGGTCTCGATTTCGCGCCGCAGGGCCGCACAAACTATGGTCAGAACATGCGCGGCCGCAGCGTGCAGGTACTGATCGATGGCGTGTCGATGAACAGTTCGCGCGGCATATCGCGCCAGTTCGACTCCATCGATCCCTTCAATATCGAGCGTGTCGAAGTGATCTCCGGCGCCAGCAGCCTGTACGGCGGCGGCGCCACCGGCGGCATCATCAATATCATCACCCGCAAGGGCGAGCCCGGCGGCCTGAAACTACGCACCGAAACGGGCATCACCACCGGCTTCAACGACAGCAGCGATCTCGACTATCGCCTCGCGCAATCGGCCAGCGGCGGCAACGAGCGCGTGCAGGGTTACATCGGCGTCGCCTATCAGGACAACGGCCGCCACTTCGATGCCAGCGGCAACGAGATCTTCCCGGATATCGCCCAGACCGACCTACAGGACAATCGCAGCATCGACGTGCTGGGTAATCTGTCTTTCAATATCGATGCCAACCAGACCCTGAGCGTCGGTGCCCAACTCTACCGCTCCGGTTACGAGGGCGACCGTGGCGTCTACTTCCCCAACCTGGACGCTACCCCCGCCAACCTGGATGATGCCGAGATTCGCGATGGTTATAGCTCGGATCGCGACCCGGCCACCGACCGCAAGATGGTCAACCTGCAATACCATCATGCCGACCTGCTGGGCCAGAATTTCTACCTGCAGGCCTTCCACCGCGAGGAGGAAGCCAGCTTTCAGGCCTTCCCTTACTCGGTCGACGACGGTTACGAATTCCGCGCCTCCAAGCAGAACACTGATTTGAGCGGCATCAAGGGACTGTTCGATGCGCAACTAAGCGACAACATCGGCCTGACCTATGGGCTGGACCTGACCCGCGAGCAGTTCGATGCCGATCAAATGTTCTTCGATCAGGCCATCGCGGATGCAAGCGGCGGCCTGGTACAGGAAGAGGCCAGCATCGGGCCGCGCTACCCCGGCTATGAAGTCGATACGATCGCTGCCTTCACCCAGGCCGACTGGCAGGTGAACGAGGGGCTCAAACTCTCCGCAGGCGTGCGCCAGCAACGCATGGATGTCGAAGTTGACGACTTCAAGGGCATCCCCGGCGGCGAAAACGACTACGACGCTACCCTGTTCAATGCCAGCGCGCTCTACGATTACGGCAACGGCCATCAGAACTGGCTGCGCTATAGCCAGGGTTTCGAACTACCCGATCCCGCCAAGTACTATGGCAAGAGCGCGAACATCAGCGTCGCCGAGAACCCGTTGAGCGCTATCGAGACCGACCAGGTCGAGCTCGGCTGGCGTTACCGTGGTGGCGACTGGATGACCCAGGCGGCGATCTACTACGCCTGGTCCGACAAGGCAGTGGAGAACGCCGAGGACCTGAGTGTCACCGTGGTCGACGAGAAGAAGCGCGACTATGGCTTCGAGGGCGCCGTGACGCGCTACTTCGACCATGGTTTCGAGGCCGGCGGCACCCTGCATCTAGTGCGCTCCGAGCAGAAGAACGACGATGGTGAGTGGGAGAAGCGCGACGCCCGCTACGCCTCGGTCTCATCAGCCACCGCTTTCGTCGGCTGGTCGGACCTGACCCGCTCGGCACGGCTACAGGCCAACCACGCCCTCGACCTGGAGGATGCCGAAGGCCGCGAGATCGATGGCTACACCACTTTGGATATGCTGCTCAGCCAGCAGACCGATATTGGCAAGTTCAGCTTCGGCGTGCAAAACCTGCTCGACGAGCAGTACTCCACCGTCTGGGGTCAGCGCGCCGCCATGTTCTACTCGCCTTTCTATGGTCCCGAATACCTCTACGACTATCAAGGCCGTGGCCGCACCTACAGCCTGACCTGGTCGCATCAGTACTGATTCATCGCCAGCCGTTCATCGTCAATGTTCGCCTCGCTTTCGCCCACCCCTCGCGGTGGGCGTTTTCCGTTGGGCTTCCACCCGGCTCTGGCGCTTGCCTAACCTGCGCGGCGAGGGTCGACGCGGCGAATCTCACTTTGATAATTGTTCTTATTTGGATTACGATTGCGGCCTGTGATTTTCCTTCCCTCGCGGGGTCGCCAGCATGTTCGAGGTCAATGCCGCCAGCTTTCAGGTCAGCGGTAAGTGTCTGTTGCAGCCAACCGAATTGACCTTTGTCGAGGGTCAGGTCTACGGGCTGATCGGCCATAACGGCTCTGGCAAGTCGACCCTGCTCAAGCTGCTCGCCCAGCAGCAACCGGCCAGCCAGGGCGCCATTCACCTCGATGGTCGCCCGCTATCCGCCTGGGGTACCCGCGAATTCGCTCGCCAGGTGGCCTATTTGCCGCAGCACCTGCCCAGCGCCGAGAATCTCACCGGGCGCGAACTGGTCGGTTTCGGCCGCTACCCCTGGCACGGCCTGCTGGGACGCTTGACCCGCGAGGATCATGCGCAGATCGAGCGCGCCATCGCCCTGACCCATACCGAGGCATTCGCCGACCGCCTGGTCGACACGCTCTCGGGCGGCGAGCGCCAGCGCGTCTGGCTGGCCATGCTGCTGGCCCAGGGCAGCCGCTACCTGCTGCTCGACGAACCACTGGCGGCATTGGATATCGCCCATCAGGTCGAGGTGCTGGCGCTGGTGCGCAAGCTGTGCCATGAACTCGGGCTGGGGGTAATCATCGTGCTGCACGACGTCAACATGGCGGCACGCTATTGCGACCGGTTGATCGCCCTGCACAGCGGCCGGCTGCTGGCCGAGGGCTCGCCGGGCGAGATGATGTGCGATGCCACGCTGGAAGCCATCTATGGCATTCCCATGCGCGTGATGTCGCACCCCGGCGGCGAGCACTCCATCGCCGTCATTCATTGAAGGCCCCTCGCTTGCCCTGTTCACTCGCCGCGGAGCCCGCGTGACCCACGATTGCCCCGATTCATCCTGGCGCACCCTTACCCGACGCCTCCTGATGATGGCGCTTGTCGCCCTGCTTTTGCCCAGCATGACCGTGCGGGCCGCCAACGCGGAACCGACCGAGACATCCAAAATCGTCACCCTCGACTGGACGCTGGCCGAGACGCTGCTGGCGCTGGGCGTCACGCCGCTGGGTGTTGCGCAAATCGACGCCTACCATAGTTGGGCCGGCAATCGAATGCCCGATGCGGTCACCGATATCGGCCTGCGCGCTCAGCCCAACCTGGAACTGCTGGCGAGCCTTGACCCTGAACGCATCCTGATCTCGCCGATGTTCGCCTCGCTCGAACCGCGCCTGTCGCATATCGCCCCGGTCAAGACGCTGGGCATCTATCTGGCCGAGGGCGATACCTGGTCGAACATGCTCGCCGTCACCCGCGAGATGGCCCGCCTGGTCGACCGTCCCAAGGCGGCGCGGCAACTGATCGACGCCACCGAGGAACACCTGGCGCGCCTGCGCCGCAAGCTCCCTGAGGATGTGCCGCCGTTACTGCTCGTCCAGTTCATGGATGCCCGCCATGTGCGGGTTTCCGGCGCGGGCAGTCTGCATCAGGCGGTATTCGAGCGCCTGGGGCTAGAAAGCGCCTGGACCGGCCCCACCAACGCTTGGGGGTTTTCACTGGTCGGGCTGGAAGAACTGGCCGGCATCGATGCGCAACTGGTGGTCATCAAACCCATGCCAACGGGAGTCAGGCAACGACTCGAGGCGAGTGGGCTATGGCAAAACCTGACCGCTGTGCGCCGCCACGAGGTGCTGTACTTGCCGCCGGTGTGGGGATTCGGCGGCCTGCCCTCGGCGCGCCGCTTCGCCGACCTGCTCGTCGAGGAACTGATTCACGACACTGACCAGGCATCCGCCTCAGCCGGGGAAAGCGACCATGGTTGAGGCTTCTCGCCGCCTGACACCGGGGCGCGCCTGCCTGTTGCTGGCCCTGCTGACCCTGGCGCTGGCTTGGCTGGCGCTCGATGCCCGGCTCAGCCCGCTAGCCGCCATGGCCGCGCTGTTTGCACCAGCACCCGACGCCATCGCCCAGCTCGTCGCCTATTACAGTTGGTGGCCGCGCTTGTGCGTGGCGCTGCTGGCCGGTGGCGGTCTGTCGCTGGCCGGGGTTCTCATGCAACAGGTCCTGCGCAACCCGCTGGCCTCGCCCACCACGCTAGGGGTGGCCAGCGGCGCCAATCTGGCGCTGCTGGCGGCGACCTTGATGGCCCCGGGGCTACTGACGTTCGGTCGTGAATGGATAGCGATCGCCGGCGGCGCGCTGGCCATGGGGCTGGTGTTTCTGCTCTCCTGGCGACGCGGACTGGCGCCGATGGTGGTGGTACTGGCCGGGCTGGTGGTCAATCTGTATCTAGGCGCGCTCGGCGTGACGCTACTGCTGTTTCATCACGAGGAACTCAAGGGCCTGATGATCTGGGGGGCCGGCTCGCTGTCGCAGAACAACTGGGGCGGCGTGATGTTCCTGTGGCCTCGTCTGCTGCTCGGCGCGCTGCTGGCGTTCGCCATGCTCAAGCCGCTGGCGGTGCTCGAACTCGACGACGCCAACGCACGCAGCCTGGGCGTCTCGCTCAAGCACCTGCGCCTGGCCAGCCTCGGGCTTGCCGTGTTCATTACCGCCTGTGTGGTCAGCATTGCCGGGCTGATCGGCTTCATCGGCCTCGCCGCGCCGGCTATCGTGCGCCTGTTGGGCGCGAGGCGGCTGGGTCCGCGGCTGATATGGGGAACGCTGCTCGGCGCGCTGTTGCTGGCCGCGACCGATCTGGCCCTGCAGCGCTTTTCCGGCGCCTTGCCGACGCTGATTCCCACCGGCGCCACGACCGCCGCGCTCGGCGCGCCATTGCTGCTGTGGTTGATTCCACGCCTCAAACTGGGTGGCGAGCGTCCACACACCGATACCGGCAGCTTGATTCATCGCCATGGTGCGCCCTATCGTCTGGCCGGCCAGCTCGGCGTGGCCCTGCTGATCGCCGCCGCCGTCGCCTTGTTGATCGGCCAGGGCGCCGATGGCTGGCAGTGGCTGATTGCCTCGGGAGACTGGTCGATTCTCGAATGGCGCTTGCCGCGCGTGCTGGCCGCCGGTGGCGCGGGAATCATGCTGGCACTGGCCGGCACGCTGATTCAGCGTATCACCGCCAATCCCATGGCCAGCCCCGAGGTACTTGGCATCAGCGGCGGCACCGCCATCGGGTTGATCGCCGCCATCTACCTGCTGCCGGGCGCCAGCCAGCTCACACTGATCGGCATTGGCACCCTGTCGGCACTGATCACGTTGGGCATCCTGATCGTACTCAACCAACGCAGCGGCTTCATGCCCGAGCGACTGTTGCTTACCGGCGTGGCGATCACCGCGCTGTTCGATGCCGTACGCAGCTTCGTGCTCGCTGGCGGCGACCCGCGCGGCCAGCAGATCATCGCCTGGATGTCCGGCTCGACCTACTATGTCGGTCTGACCACCGCCATCGTCGTCGCCGGCCTGGCCATTGTGCTGGCCCTGGTGGCTCGGCCTCTCTCGCGCTGGCTGGACCTGCTGCCGTTGGGCGCACCGACCGCCCGGGCACTGGGAATCAACGTCACCCGTTCGCGCCTGGCGTTGTTGGGCCTGGTCGCGCTGCTCACCGCCTGCGCCACGCTGGTGGTCGGACCGCTGAGCTTCGTCGGTCTGCTGGCGCCGCACATGGCGCGGCTGGTGGGCTTCTCCCGCGCCCGCGCGCATCTGCTGGGCGCCGCGCTGATCGGCGCGCTGCTGATGATCCTCGCCGACTGGCTCGGCCGCCAGTTGCTGTTTCCCCAGGAAATACCCGCCGGGCTGGTCGCCTCGCTATTGGGCGGCGCCTACTTCATGTGGGGGCTGCGACGCCTTTAAAGGGTGTTTACAAATTGCTGCGCTAGGCCATGCTGCGTTGAAATCCACCTCAAAATGCTCATTTACTCGATGTAAACTGCGCTTTTTCGGCTGATTTCGCCTTGCCTGTCCTTCGCTCGCGACTTTTGTAAACCACCCTTTTAGCTTGCTCTGAAACACTTGCGGTTGAAATTCCCTTTGCACGCCTGCATGTTAAATAGGCAACGACGCGGTATATCGCGCCGTTGCCTACGGACGTTTAATTGGAATTTGTACAAGGAGCGACAAAACATGGCACTACGTAAACCGCTTATTAATAGCGCGCTCTATACGGCTCTTATCGCTGGTGGACTCGCCATCAGTGGCAGCGCATTGGCCGCCCCGCAGGGACTCTACTCCACCGAAGAATTGAACGATGCCGACGTCTATCTGGCGAGCGATCCTTCGAACGATATCGGCGACGTGGAAGACGTTTTACTCGATGAGTCGATGGGCGTTCATTCCATCGTCATCGACACGGGCAACCTGCTCGATCTGGATGAAAAACAGTACGTCATCGAGACCGGCAATTTCACCGTGGAAACCCACAACGGTAACGACCTCGAAAACATCGAATATGCCGTGCATGTCAACATGACGGCGGAAGAAATTACTCAACAGCCCGAATACACCAACAATTGGTGGACCCAGGCCAAGCAGGGCGCGCTCCAGGCATGGGAAAATACCAAGGAGACCGCCGCCAGCGCTTGGGAAAGCACCAAGGCAGCGACGGCCAACGCACTGGATAGCGCCAGCGACGCCATCGAAAATGCCGGCAACTCCGTCGAGCAAAGCGCCGACGAGGTCAATAACTGATTGGCAAGTCAGCAGCTACTTTCTAGCTGCGCTAATCGATCTAACTTAATGCAAATGCCCGGTCGAATGACCGGGCATTTGCGTGTCGAGGCAGCGTTAAAAGAGGGTAATTACCAGCGGTAGCTGAGACTACCGATCACGCTACGCGATTCGCCGTAGTAGCACCAGAAATCGCAGCTGGCAACATATTCCTCGTCGGTGATGTTGTTGACGTTGACCTGGGCGGTCCAGTGACGATCGATATCGTAGCTGACCATGGCGTCATAGAGCGTATAGGAGGGAACTTCGCTATCAATACTGCTGGCCGGACTGGCCACGGTTTCACCCACGTAACGCACGCCGCCGCCCAATGTCAGCCCCTCAACAGCACCCGAGGTGAAATCGTAATTTAGCCAGGCAGAGGCCATATGGCGCGGAATGATCTCCACACGCTCATTATCTTTATTACGTGCATCTGTGTAAGTATAGGCCGCTGTCAGCTTGAGTTCATCAGTAATATAGCCCACGCTCTCCAACTCGAAGCCAGTGGCAGTCTTCTCGCCTTCCTGGGTCTGGTAGCCTCTAGGCGCCGTCGCGAAAGCATTTGTCTCCTCGATATCGAAAACCGCAGCGGTTACATAGCCATCCCAGCTCGACGGCGCGTACTTGATGCCCAGCTCCCACTGTTCGCCCTCGATCTCTTCGAAGACGGCGCCGTCATCATTGGTCAGCGCAACTGGCTGGAAGGACTCGGTGTAGCTGAGATAGGGATTCAGACCATTATCGCCAAGATACATCACACCGCCGGACCAGGAGGTCGCCGACTGGGTTTCGTCCACCGTGACGTTATTGCGCTCGAATTCGTTTCTTACATCGGCGCTATCGTAGCGAACCCCACCCAGTAATATCCAGCGATCGTCGATGCGCAACTGATCCTGCACATAGAGCCCCAACTGCTCCTTATCGATCTGGCGGCGAGCCAACAGACTGCTGGGCACCGGGATAATATCTCCCTGCGGATCGAAGATATCGACGGTATCGTAGGAATAGCTATCAAATTCCTTGCCATCAAGGCTAAGGTCCTGGTAGTCCACCCCGAACAGCAAAGTGTTTTCCGTACGATCGGTATACCACTTGCCAACCATCCGGTTATCGACGGTAAAGCTATCGATCTCGCCGTTGCGCTGCAAATGGCCACGAGGAGCTGTCCGCTCATCGTTGCGATACGTCATGATATAAGTGCTACGCAGATCAAGGTCGAGATGACTGTAGCGGAAGTTCTGTTCGAATTTCCAGGTGTCGTTGAGGAAGTGACGGAACTCGTAGCCGATAGCCGTCTGGGTATGCTCATCCTTGTCGTAGTCCGGCGCCCCATAGTTGGTCTGTGGATCGACCTTGCCGAAGGGCGTATTTTCCAGCGTGCCATAAGCCAGCTTGAACGGGTTAGTGGGGACGCCATCGTCCTTCTGGAAGCTGGCCAGTACCGTCAGTTGGGTGTCATCGGCAATGTCCCACTCAAGGCTTGGCGCAAAGTAGTATCGCTCGTTATAGGTGCCATCCAGATCACCGTCGCGCTCCTTGTACAGCCCTACAACTCGGTAGCGCACATCACCGCTCTCGGTGGCTGGGCCCGAGGTATCAAAGGCGAACTGCCGATGGTTTCGGTTACCTACCTGGATTTCTATCTCACCACGTTTCTCAGCGGTAGGACGTTTGCTCACAGCATTAATCAAGCCACCGGGAGGCGCTTCGCCATAAAGTATCGAACTCGGCCCCTTAAAGACTTCCACCCGTTCCAGGCCATAGGGCTCGGGCAGCCACTTGTAGTATCCGGGCTGATAGGCACGCAGGCCATCTACATAGGTCACCTGATCGAAGCCACGCACCTCGAACCAGTCGGTGTTGTTGTCGGCACCAAATTGGCCCGAGAGCACGCCCGAGCGGTAACGGAAGGTCTCGTCGAGGCTTTGAACATTTCGCGCGTTCAGTTCCTCGCGCTGGACGGTCGACACCGCACGCGGCGTTTCCACGAGTGGCGCTTCGACCTTAAGAGCTGTCGCCGTAATCACCATCGTATCCATTGGCTCTTCGGCGTTCGATTCGTCCTGTGCCAGGGCGGCTATCGGCAACGTCAAGAAAGCGCCCGATAGGGAAATACCCAGGCAGCGGCGTATGGCCAGGGCGAGACGGTTATCGAACCCGGCGGCGGATGGGGAAGATGGCATGGAAACCTCGGGGGCAGGCGCAGGATGAAGTTAATTTGAAGCCATATGATAAGCATTTGCATTTATGGCCACAATGGGACTTTCGCCCATGTCATTGGCATGCCCACTCACACGATCAGTCTCACTCGATACGCGATACCGCATCGCGACTGACATGCTCGCGCTGCTCACCGGTCAGTTCGCTCAGTTGGCCATCGCGCATTTCCAGCAGCCGGTCGGCGTGCTCGAAGTAGCTGTCGTCGTGGCTGATGGCGAACACGGTATGCCCCGCCTCGCACAATAGCGGCAACAGTTCACGATAGAACACCCGGCGGAATACCGGGTCCTGGTCGGCGGCCCATTCGTCTAGAAGCAGGATGTCGCGCTGCTCGCAGACCGCCAACAGCAAGGCCAGGCGCTTACGCTGGCCCTGCGAGAGCTGGGTCGAGGTGACTTGCCTGTCGGTGAAGCTTAGCTTGTGGCGCATGCCCAGCCGATCCAGCCAGGTATCGAGTAGCGCCGCGTCGGCGGCCTCGCCGTCCGGTCCAATCAGTTGCTCGAACAGGTGAAAGTCGGTGAATACGCTGGCGAAGCGTTGGCGATAGGCATTCCACCCATCCACGCCAACCGGCAGGCCATCGACCAGAATCTCACCCTCCAGCGGGCGATAGAGGCCGGTCAACAGCCGCGCCAGGGTCGACTTGCCACTGCCGTTGCCTCCGATCAGGAATATCTGCTCGCCGCGCTCGATGGTGAGATCCACCGGCCCTACCGCGAAGCCCGACTGCTCGCCCTTGGCCGGATACTGGTAAGTCACACCGCGCAGTTCGATGGTCTGCCAATTGGGCGTGGTCTTCCCGGTGCCGAAATCGGCACGGTAGTCGGCCAGCGCCAGCGCCTCGAGCTTCTCGAAGGCGACCTGGGCGTTAAGCAATGTGGGCAGCGCACCCACCGCCTGAATCAATGGCGTGCGCAAAAACAGGATGGCCAAGGCATAGGTCGCCGCCACGGTAGTACTCGCCCAGCCAAGCCCGTTGGCCAGAAAGAACGCCACCCCGATGGCGCCGAGCATCATGATATTGGCCCAGTTATTGGCGCTGAGGTGGTAAGTGTCGGCGCGGATGATATGGTGGCGATAGTCGCGCGCGTTGGCAGTGTAGACCTCGTCGAACAGGCGCCGTGCACGGTCGCGGTTCAGCGCCAGTTCCTTGCGCCCATCGATTACCGCCTCGTAGTCCTGATAGAGCCTGTCCTCGGAATCGCGCACGTAGTGAAGATGACGATAGACCCGTGACACCAGCCACCAACCCACCGCCATGGTCCCCGCGACCCACAGCGCCGTGACCGCCAGCATGCTGGGCGACAGATAAAACAGGTAGGCCATCGAGGCTAGCGTCAGAATCGTGCCCTGGACCAGTTCGGGCAGGCGCACGAAGGCGATGGTGACGTTGCGCACGTCGCTCGACAGGCTGGCCAGCAAGTGCGCGCTGCCGAGCTGTTCGAGGCGCTCGATGTCGGTATCCAGGATGCGCTTGATCAACCGCCCACGTAGCCGATAGACGAACAGATGGCCCAGCGTCGTCAACGCCAGTTGTGCGCCCAGCGATATCGCCAGCAACAGCACCAGCAAGCCGATGAACTGCGGCAGCGCCGAAAGCGGGCTCTCCCCGGTCGCGATCAATCGCTCGTTGATAAAGGCGATGATGCCGATGCCCAACCCGGCGCTGGCCAGACTCAACGCCATGACGCCGATGAACGGCCAGCGATAATCGCGAAAGACGACGCGCAGCAACTCCATACCCTATCCCCGAGCGGTGACGATTCAGGCGCACACCATTGGCTAAAATGCGTTATGCGTCAATGAAGATGAACCGTATTCAGGTAAAGCCTTTTGCATAACGACCATGGATGGCCTGAAATCACCCCATAGCGAGAGATGTTTGCGCCATGCCGAACACACAAATATGATAGCATGCTAACAATATAGCACGCTGTTGTTAAACAACGTTACGCTTAGAACAAGTACTAAATGAAGAAAACCATGCCCGACATCAAATGCTGAAACGCCTCAGCCCGTTACTGGCCCTGAACCAGACCACCCGACCCTGGCATATCCCGCTGCTGGCATCGCTGTGCGTCGGGCTTCCCGCACTGGTGGGCGCCTATTTCGGCCGCTTCGACCTTGGCATCCTGGGCTGTGTCGGCGCGCTGGTCATCCTGTATATGCCGCGCACCTCGATCGCTCACCGCATGGTCACGCTGGTAGTGTGTTCCTTCGGATTCCTGGCGTGTTTCACACTGGGCGTCGCCACCAGTTTCAATTCTTACCTGTCGGCTGGCGTGTTGGGTTTGACCGCCATGCTGGTGACGGTGATCTGTCGCTTCTATCGTTTGCCGCCGCCCGGGAGTTTTTTCTTCATTATGGTCGCCTCGCTGGCCTGCACCCTGCCCTTCGATCTGGCACTGGTGCCTCTGCGGGTCGGGCTGGTCGCGCTGGGCGGGATGCTGGCGTGCCTGCTGGCCTTCTTCTATAGCCTGTATGCGGTGAGAAAGACGTCGCCCCCAAACGATGCTCCACCGGTCGATCGACATATCGACGCCATCGTTCTCGAGTCGCTGGTGACCGGCTCGTTCGTCGGCGGCGCCTTCCTCCTGGCCCAGTTGATGGGGCTGAACAACCCCTACTGGGTGCCGATCTCCTGCGCCGCGATCATGCAGGGCGCCACGTTCACCCTGGTGTGGCAGCGCAAGATCCACCGCATCGTCGGCACCGCTATCGGCATGGGACTGGCCTGGGTGATCTTCTCTCTGCCATTCAACCCCTGGCAGCTAGGGCTGGTCATCGTCGTCCTGAATTTCATCATCGAGTCCCTGATCGTCAGGAACTACGGCTTGGCGGTCATCTTCATCACTCCGCTGACGGTCATCTTCGCCGACGCCACGACGGAAATTCCTCCCCAGACACTGGTGCTAGTGCGGCTATTCGACATCGTCCTGGGCAGCTTCATTGGTCTTATCGGCGGCTGGGTACTCCATCATCCACGCGCATTGGCTTACATCGAAGCCAGAATCAAGAAGCGCCGAAATGAAGCCTAAGGGGCCAGCGGAATCGCCTCGTGCTTGTGGCCGAAGGCGGGGCCTGAAGTTGGTGATCGAGGGTAATTCGATGCTGTGGCCCCTTCATGTTGGGTCAAAGCCCCGCACCCAAGACCAGTCACGAGGCGAGTCCACACACGGCGAGCCCGATGGTGATACGCTGGCAACCGGATGACAGCCCCATGGAGCTTCCATGTCGATGCAAAATCGTTTGCCCGAAACTGTCGCGTGTCGCTATGGCCCGCCGGGCGGTGCCGAAATGGCTGCCAGCGACACCGCTTCATTCGCACGACCAGCATGCCCCACTCAACACTGAATACCGCGCTGCTGCTGGGCACGCTGGGAACCGCCGGCCCCCTGCTGGCCCAGCCGATCGACCTGGAGACCGTCACCGTCTCGGCGCCGCGCCTCGAGCGTGAGCTGTATGCCACGCCGGCCGCCATCACAGTACTCGAGCGCGAGGCCATCGCCCGGGGCCAGCAGCGCGTGCGTCTCGACGAGTCGCTGGTGCGCGTGCCCGGCGTCTTCCTGCAGAATCGCAACAACTTCGCCCAGGGCCAGCGCGTGTCCATCCGCGGCTTCGGCGCACGCGCGCCCTTCGGCGTACGCGGCATCACGGTGAGGGTCGATGGCATTCCCTACACCCTGCCCGACGGCCAGGCACAACTGGACGCCATCGACTTCGACAGCGTCGAGCGCATCGAGGTCATCCGTGGCCCGGCGGCCGTGCAGTACGGCAATGCCGCCGGCGGGGTGATCGACATCACCACTGCCGACCGCCGCGGCGCCAGCGCTGGGAGCCGGGTGCGTATCGAGGGCGGCAGTGACGACTATCTCAAGCTGGCCGTCAGCCACGGCGGCGAGAACGGCGCGTGGTCGCACCATGTCAGCGTCTCGGCGCTCGACTTCGACGGCTACCGCGAGCACAGCCGGGTCGAGAAATACCAGCTCAATGCCAAGCTGCGTCGTGAACTGGACGATAATCGTGCCCTGACCGCCATCGTCAACCTGCTCGACAACCCACGTGCCGAGGACCCCGGCGGCCTGACCGCCGCACAGGTCGCCGCGGACCGTCGCCAGGCCGGCCGCTTCACCGAGGCCTACGACACCGGCCAGACGGTCGACCAGCAAGTGTTGGGACTGCAATACGAGAATCTCGCGTTCGGCCCCGGTGAGCTCTACCTCAAGGGCTTCACCACCTGGCGCGATTTCGAGCAGCAACTGCCCTACCCGGGCGACAGCCTGATCGATTACCAGCGCGAGCACGTCGGTGGTAGCGCGGAGTATCACCAGTCGCTGAACCTGGGCGGATTACCGCTGCGCTATGTAACCGGCGTCGACGTGGCCCGTCAGGAAGACGACCGTCATCGGCGCAACGTCGCCCTCAATGGCGACATCACCGGCGAAACCGCCAACGAGACCCAGACGGCCACCTCGCTGGGAGCGTTTGTTCAGGGCGACCTGGACCTGACCGACACGCTGACGCTGTCACTGGGCACGCGCATCGATCGGGTCACCCTGGAAGTCGACGACGACTTCGCCAGCGACGGCGACCAGAGCGGCGAGCGCACCTTCCGCGAATGGAGCGGATCGGCCGGACTGAGTTATCGCTATCGTCCGACCCATCAGGCCTACATCAACACCGGCACCGCCTTCGAGACGCCGACCTTCGCCGAATTCGCCAACCCTGACGGCACCGGCGGCTTCAACCCCGCCATCGAACCGCAGAAGGCCTGGAGCCGCGAGCTGGGCCTGCGCGGCAATTTCGCCAATGGCCTCGACTACGACCTGGCGCTGTTTTCGGTACGCGTGCGCGACGAACTGGTGCCTTACGAAGGCGACAGCGGGCGAACCTTCTATCGCAACGCCGGCGATACCTCACGCGAGGGCATCGAGCTGGCGCTGGGTTGGCAGTTCGCTCCGCAGTGGCGCCTGGACAGCGCCGTGACACTGGCGCGTTACGAATTCGACGACTTCGAAACGGATGGCAGCGACTACGCCAGCAATCGCCTGCCCGGCCTGCCCGAACGGACCTGGGTCAATCAGCTGACCTGGGAGGGAAGCGATGCCCGCTTCGCCACCCTCGAAATCCAGTACATCGGCGACCTGCTCGCCGACAACGCCAACCAGGTCGAGGTCGACGGCTACTGGCTGGTCAACCTGCGCGGCGGCGATGGCTGGGCGCTGAGCGCCGACACCCGGCTCACCGCCTACGCTGGGGTGCGCAACCTGCTCGACGAGGAACACTTCGCCAACGTGCGTATCAACGCCAACAACGCGCGCTATTTCGAACCCGCACCGGGGCGCACGCTCTACGCGGGCATCGAGGTGGCGTTTTGAGACAACCCCACCGGGAGCACGCGTTCCCCGGCGGGGGCTTGCCGGCCTCACTCGCCGAAGTATTTCTGCTGAAGCTTCTCGAAGGTTTCGCTCTGCTTGACCTCGGCCATCGCGGCGTTGAACTCCTCGACCAGTTCACGATCACGCTTGCGGAATGCCGCACCGACGCCTGGGCCATAGATCGACTCAGGCCCCGTCACCAGCTTGCCGACCCGTGAAAACTCAGCCTTTCCGAGCAGCGCATCCTGAGCCAGCGGGAATGCCGTGAACACCAGCTCAAGGCGCCCGGTATGCATGTCGTTGACCACGCCGCTGGAGCTGCTGTAACGATGAATATCGGCGTCAGGGTAAAACTGAGTGACATACTCATCCTGAATGGTGGCCATTTGCACGCCGATATCGACGCCTTCCAGAGTGCCATTCTCGGGATCCAACTGGCTTCCTTCGCGCCCGACCCAGACAGAAGGCACCTGGAAATACGGTTCGGAGAACAGTACCTGGCGCGCACGCTCGTCGGTAATGTTCATCGACGAGGCGATGAAATCGTACTTGCGCGCCAGCAGTCCCGGAATGATGCCGTCCCAGCCCTGCTCGACCCACACGCATTCGCGCTGCATCTGTTGACACACGGCTTCGATGAGTTCGACCTCAAAGCCGGTAATGGTCCCGTCGGCTTCCTTGATCTGAAAGGGGGCGTAGGGGATGTCGACCCC
Organism: Modicisalibacter muralis; assembly: GCF_900102945.1. Taxonomy (GTDB): domain Bacteria; phylum Pseudomonadota; class Gammaproteobacteria; order Pseudomonadales; family Halomonadaceae; genus Modicisalibacter; species Modicisalibacter muralis. The sequence goes on from NZ_FNGI01000002.1 coordinate 250,260, forward strand.
GACCCGCAACGGCTCCTCGTCGGCCTGGGCCACCGGTCCCAGCAACATGCCCATGGCCAATACACTACCCATCATCGTCTTGTAATTCATGATTGCTCACCTCGGTCTTGTGGTCTGTGAGTACAAAGTGGCACGCTGCGTGCCGGTTATTGTTGTTGAGCCGTCGCCAGTTCCCCGAGGGTGACGGAGTGGACCGGCGGACGGATGTGGTAGTAACCCACCGCATCGTGTGACTGGCCGAGTCGTCCGGCCAGCAGTCGATTGACGCTCTCGCCGCATTGGCGACCCTGGCAGGGGCCCATGCCGCAGCGCGTAAAGGCCTTGAGCTGGTTGGGGCCGGCACCGCCCTGGGCGATGGCGGATTCGAGCTCACCCCGCGAGACGCTTTCGCAGCGGCACACCAGGGTGGTATCGGGCTGCGTGGACAGCCAGTCGTCGGGCAGGCGGAACATCGCCTCCAGCAAGGGCCTTGCCGCCAGGTCGCGGCGGCGCGCGCGGCGCAGCGCTTGCGCCTCTTCGCTCGGCGTGGCGGTGGCGTTCTCGGCCATGGTGTCGAGCACCGCCAGCGCGGCCAGGCGTCCCTCGCGCTCGGCGTTGAGTGCGCCGCCGATACCGCCGCCATCGCCGGCGATCCACAGGCTCTCATCGGCTTGCAGAGTGGGGCCGCGACTCGGCAGGAAGCATTGCTGACTGTGGTGCCAGGCGTGGGCAAGTTGTAGGCTGCGCGCCAGCTGTGGTTCCGGCGTGATACCGAAGTGGCCAAGCAACAATCCCGTCGACTGGACGTGCCAGCGGCCCCGGTGGCGATAGCGCACGCGCTCGACGGCCTCTCCGCCCTCGGCCTGCAGACCATCGACTCTGCGGCGAACCGGCACGCCGGCCCGTCGCAATGCCGCGATCATGCGTGCGCCCTTGGCCAGATAGCCCCGCCCCAGCCAGGCGCCACGCGGTCGGCGCAGGGGCTCGATGTAACGACTGCTGGGCGAGGCCATGTCCAGCACCAGTTGCGGCGGTCGCCCGGCGCGCAGGTACTGCCACGCCAGCAGATAGAGCAACGGCCCGCTACCCGCCAGCACCGGCGGCGTCTCGGGCAGCAACGCCCCCTGCTTGAGCAGGATCTGCGCCGCGCCGGCATTCATGACACCGGGCAACTGCCAGCCGGGAAACGGCCAGCCGCGTTCCATGGCGCCGCTGGCGAGAATCAGCCGGCGGGCTTGCCAATGCTGGGTGCGGCCGTGCTGCAGCACACCCAATGAGTACCCGTCGTCTTCGCGCTGCGTCCACCACACCCGGCTATCCGGGCGATAGTCGATGGCCGCACGATCAAAGGCGGCAAGTAATTCGCGACCGCGCAGGTACTCCTGACCCATGATCCGGGCGTCGACCTGGGGCGAGGCCAGTTGGCGATAGATCTGGCCACCCGGGATGGCGTTCAGGTCGAACACCACCGGGCGCAGCCCGGCCTCGGCCAGACGAATCGCCGCCGCCATGCCCGCGGGGCCGGCGCCGACGATGGCGATCTCGGTAGGGCGGGCATTAGTCGGCATGCCGCTCTCCTTGCTGGCGCTCGATGCGCATGCCTTCGTAAACCGGCTCGAGGCAGCCCTGCCGGTTGGGCCGGCCATCGATGCTGATCAGACACTCCTGGCAGACCCCCATCATGCACAGCGGCGCGCGCGTACTGCCGTCGTGATGACGGCGATAGCCCTGCCAGCCATGCAGGTGCAACACTGCCGCGGCCACGCTCAGGGTGTCGGGAACCTGGCAGGGCTGGCCATCCAGCCACACGGTCACCTGGCGCGGGGCGGCACAGCCACGTTCGCTACGCCGAAACATGAAAACGCTCTCCCGAAAAGGCGGCGTATTGCTGGCCGAGGCGATCGTTCAGGATCGCCTCGGCCAGCGCCGATGCGTGAAATGACGCCAGCGTGATGCCGCTGTGGCAGTTGATGTTGTAGGCCCCCGGGTGGCTCGCCGAGGCTTCGTAGAGCGGATTGCCGTCGGGCGTCATGACGCGTAGCGCTCCCCAGGCTCGCACCAGCCGAGTGGCCTCGAGCGCCGGGCAGATTTGCACGGCCTTGGCGGCGATGGCCTGCATCATCGCCAGGGTCACGCCCTTGTCGAAGCCGCTGCGCTCATGGGTATCGCCGATCAACACGCCGCCGCTGGCGGTCTGACGTAACTGCGGCGTCGGCAGCCAGCCCAATGCCGGCAGGCGCTCGGTGACCAGGATCTGCCCACGCAATGGCGCCACGGCCCCCGACAGCCCCAGTGTCGGGGCCAGCGTACGGGCACCGAGCCCAGCGGCGATCACGATGCGTTCCGCAGTGAAGGTGCCCTTGGCCGTCGTGGCACAAAAGCCACTATCGGCCTTGCTCAGCGCCTGGGCCGGCGTCGACGGGTGTATCTCGACCCCCAGCGCGCGGCTCGCGGCATACAGGGCGCGCAACAGATAGAGCGGATTGCAGTGGCCATCGTGCGGCGACCAGGTGCCGCCGTGAATGCGCTCGCCCAGTTCAGGCAGGTAGGGCAGCAATGCGTCGCGACTCAGGTAGTCCCACTCGAACTCCCGTGCCAGCCGGGGCGAGGCTTGCTGCAGCTCGTCATACTCGCGCTGCCGCGACTCGGCTTCCTCGGCGTCGAAGCACAGATCGACTCCGCCACGCTGCTCGTACTGAAGGTCGATGCCGGTGCGCTCGGTCAGTTCCCGAGCGAACGCGCTCCAGCCGCGCACCGCATCCAGGCTCAGCTCGGCGTAGCGCGGCATGCCGATGCCCTTGCCCTGCACCCAGGTCAGGCCGGCATTGCCGCGCGAGGCACGCAGGGCGTCGTCGCTTTCATCGAGCACGGTGACGCCCTGACCGGCGCGCGCCAGCCCGTAGGCCACCGCCATGCCGACCACCCCGCCGCCGATGATGAGAAAATCCTGTCGCATGCCCGCTACCCGCCGTTGAACATACAGTCGACGATAGCGGCAAGCTTCCTATAAGCTCCAATAACGATAGTTAACGATCCGATACCCTTTTGTTATGCGCCAACCCCAACTTCGTGACCGCCAGGTGCTCGCCTTCAAGCATGTGATGGAAAGCGGCACCGTGACCGGCGCCGCCCAACGCATGCTGACCGCACAGCCCGGTGTCACCCGGCTGCTCAAGCAACTGGAGCACGACGTGGGGTTCACGCTGTTCGAGCGCATCCGCGGGCGGCTGGTCCCCACTCCCGAAGCACGGACCTTCTATCGTGAGGTGGCGCGTGTCTGGACCGGCATCGACCACCTGCGCGAGACCGCCCGACGGATTCGCGAGCGTGAGGTGGGCGGATTGCGTATCAGCGCCATGCCGCTGCTCGGCATGACCTTCATTCCCGACGTGCTGGCAACGTTCATGGCGGATCACCCCGACGCCAGCGTCGAGCTATCCACCTACCGTTCGGAGCAGGTCATCGAGGAGGTCATCACGCAGCGTTGCGATCTAGGCTTGGCCATCGTCGCCGGCAACGACGACCGCGTGCAGCAGGAAACCTTTCGCCTCGAGAGCCTGTGCCTGTTGCCGGCGCGACATCCGCTGATCGAGAAGCCGGTCATCGCCCTGGAGGATCTCGCGGGGGAGACGCTGGTGTGCTTCGAAACGCATGACCCGCTGCGTCGCGAACTGGACCGCCGGCTCAGCGAGCACGACGTCAGACCGCATCGACGCATCGAGGTCTCCCTGGGGCTACAGGCGGCGCGCCTGGTGCGCAACGGACTCGGCCTCAGCATACTCGATCCGATCAGCGCCCATGCCTTCGGCACCCAGGGGCTCGTGCTACGACCCTTCGCCGCCGACCTCGCCGAGGAGTTCGCCCTGTTGACGCCGCGCGACCAGCCCGCATCGCGCCTGACCAAGGATTTCGTGGCGCTGTTCCGCGACGCCATCACGCCACTCACCGCGCCACCCGCGCCCTGAGGAATCACCGCATAAATGCCTTTGCGAACGAGTTACTGCGTTGCGCGGTGCTCTAAGGCTCGCCTAACCCCATGTTATGTCTCGCCTTCTGTGCTCCGTGCGCCTTGTACTTCATTTCGCTCGGCGATTTATTCAGCGATTCCCTAAGCCGGAAAGCGCGGGACGGCTTGCCGGCTCCATAAATTCATAGGATGATTGGTTGATCCCATATTCAGAGGCGTACTCATGCAACTGACCCACGTCGGCAGGCAATCCCTGGTGGAGAGTGTCATCGCGCGTCTCCGCGAGACCATCGAGCGCGGCACCTGGCAGGTCGGCGAGCGGATTCCCGTCGAGGCCGACCTGGCCCGCGACCTCGGCGTGAGTCGCAACACGGTACGCGAGGCCGTGCGGGTGCTCGTGCATGCCGGCCTGATGGAGACGCGCCAGGGCGCGGGTACCTTCGTGCGTGCCAGCCGCGATCCCGGCGAGACGCTGCGTACCATCGAGCGCACCGAACTGCACGAGCAACTGGAGGTGCGCCTGACCCTGGAGGTTGAGGCGGCGCGCCTGGCCGCCCTGCGCCACGACGCCGACGATCTCGCCGTCATGCGCGACGCGCTGACCGCACGCGCGGCGGCGGGTGGCGATATCCAGGCACGCATCCGTCACGACGAACGCTTCCACCTGGCCGTGATGCAGGCGGCGCACAACCGCGCGCTGCTGACGCTGTATCTCTACTTCGCCCATGCCGTCATTCGTACCATCGAGCGCACCGAGCACGATGCCGATCTGCCGGAGCCCTCTCAGGCGGACCACGAGGCCCTGTTCGCCGCCATCGAGCGCCGCGATGCCGAAGGTGCCGTGCAGGCTGCCCGTCACCTGCTGCAGCCCAGCCTCGACGTGCTGGCCGAGGAGTGACCATGCGATTTCGCCTCGACCCTTTCACGTTGCTATTGCTCGGCACGATCGGCCTGGCCACCGTGCTGCCCGCCCGGGGTGACGTCGCCGAGTGGCTCGGCCACCTGTCGGTGGCCGCCATCGCGCTGCTGTTCTTCCTGCATGGCGCCGCGCTCTCGCGTGAGGAGGTGTTGGCCGGCGCGACGCACTGGCGGCTGCATCTGCTCATCGTCAGCCTGACCTTCGTCGTCTTCCCGTTGATCGTGCTGCCCATCTCCACGCTTGCGCCGCGCTGGATACCCGAGGATCTGGCGCTGGGCTTTTTGTACCTGGGGGTGCTGCCCTCGGCCGTATCGTCGTCGATCGCCTTCACCGCCATGGCGCGGGGCAACGTACCGGCGGCGGTGTGCAGCGCCGCGGCCTCCAACGTGTTCGGCATGATGCTCACGCCGTTCCTGCTGATCCTGCTGGTCAGCACCGCGGGGGGCGGATTCGCGGTCGGCGATGCCTTGCGCGACATCTTCCTGCAGCTGCTGCTGCCCTTTGCCGCCGGTCAAGCGATCCGGCCCTGGGTAGCGGGCCTCATGCAGCGCCACAAGTCGCTCACCGGCCGCTACGACCAGGGCGTGATCCTGCTGATCGTCTACTCGGCGTTCTCGCAATCGGTCGCCAGCGGGCTGTGGCAAAAGCTGCCCCTGACGGCGATCGGCATCGCCATCGCCTTGTGCGTCTTCCTGCTAGGCCTGGCGATCCTGCTGGCGCGCTTTTTGGCGGCGCGGCTGGGGCTACGGCTCGCCGACGAGGCGGCCGCGGTGTTCTGCGGCTCCAAGAAGAGTCTGGCCTCGGGCCTGCCGATGGCCAAGGTGCTGTTCGCCGGGCATCCGGGATTCGGCATGATCGTGTTGCCGATCATGTGCTACAACCAAATCCAGATCATCGTCGGCGCGGTACTGGCGCGGCGCTACGAGCGATGTATCACGGCGCGCGCCGAGGAAGGCCCGCGCGTGACAACGTCTTCTACGTGATCAGATCATCGATATATTGCTTCAGTGCCACGGCGTTGTTGTGTTCGCGGTCCTTGGCGGCATAGACCAGCGTCAGGACGCCGCCCGCGCTCGTCTCGAGCAGTTCGTCCAACGCTTCGGGTACCTCGCGTAGCTCCTTATGATATTTCTGGTAGAACGCCGCCCAGCGCGCCGGCTCGTGGCCGAACCACTGGTGCAACTCCTTGGAGGGCGCCAGCTCCTTCTTCCAGGCGTCCAGCGGCAGGTCTTCCTTGCTCACCCCACGCGGCCACATGTGATCGACGAGGACGCGATAGCCGTCGTCCTTGGATAACTCATCGTAGGCGCGTTTGCACTGTACCTGCTTGGGTCCCTTCATGATGGCCTCCTGTCCTGAAATGGTGCCCCTTGGCTCGGTGCCGGCCAGTACTCGACGACTGGGCCTGAAATCGGCGGGACATGACGCAAGACGTCCGGCCCACACGATGAGCGGACGGGACGTTTCGAGGCGTCGAACCCACGCTTCGCCTCAACCGCCGAGCAGCACCAGCTTGCGGTTGACGAACTCCTCCATGCCGTCCTTGCCCAGTTCGCGACCGAAGCCGGAGCGCTTGACCCCGCCGAACGGCAGCTCGGCGGCCGAGCCCGGCGCCTCGTTGATGTGCACCATGCCGCTCTCCAGGCGCGCGGCTAGCTCGCGGGCCCGCTCGGCGTCCGTGGACTGGATGACCGCGCCCAGGCCGTAGGCCGAGTCGTTGGCCAGGGCCACCGCCTCGTCCTCGGACGTGACCTTGTAGATCACCGCCACCGGGCCGAACAGCTCTTCGCCGTAGGTGCGCATCGCCGGGGTGATGCCGGTGAGCACGGTCGGCGCGTACCAGGCGCCGGGCTGGTCGAGGCGACCGCCACGCACCAGCACCTGTGCCCCTTGAGCGACGGCTTCATCGACCTGCCTGGCCAGCGTCTCGGCGGCGCCCTCCGACGACATCGGCCCCAGGAAGGTCTCGGCATCGCCGGGATCGCCCATGCGAATGTTCTCGACCGCGGCCAGGAACTTGGCCATGAAGTTGTCGTAGATGCCCTCGCTGACGATGATCCGCTTGGCGGCGTTGCACGCCTGGCCGGCATTGGCGAAGCGCCCCGACAGGGCCTGCTTGACCGCCAGATCGAGATCCGCGGATTCCAGCACCAGAAACGGGTCCGAGCCGCCCAGCTCCAGCACCACCTTCTTCAGGTGGCGCCCGGCGACCTCGGCGACCGCCGAGCCGGCACGCTCGGAGCCGGTCAACGACACGCCCTGCACCCGCGGGTCGGCGATGATATCGGCGGCCTGCTCGTTGCTGGCAAAGACGTTCACGTACAGCCCCTCGGCGGCGCCCGCGTCGCGGAACAGCCGCTCCATGGCCAGTGCCGACTCGGGGCACTGCGGGGCGTGCTTGAGCAGGATGGTGTTGCCGTTCATCAGGTTGGGCGCGGCGAAGCGTGCCACCTGATAGTAGGGGAAGTTCCACGGCATGATGCCGAGCAGGACGCCGAGGCCCTCCTTGCGGATCACCGCCTCGCCCCCGGCGGCCACCTCGATCGGCTCGTCGGCGAGCCAGGCCGGCCCTTTCTCGGCGTAATAGCGGTAGATCGAGGCGACGATGTCCAGCTCGCCGCGCGCCTGGGCGAGCGGCTTGCCCATCTCGCGGGTGATGATCGCGGCCAACTCGTCGCGGCGCGCCTCGTAGAGCTCGGCGACCTGCGTGAGCAGGCGTGCTCGCTCGTCGAGCGAGCTACGCCGCCAACCTGAGAATGCCTGGTCGGCGGCGTCGATGGCCGCCTGGATATCGCTATCGCTGGCACTCGGGTATTCCTTCTCGACCTTCCCGGTCGCCGGGTTGGTTACGGCATACTGGCTCATGGGCGTCTCCTCGTTTGGTCGGTCAACACGCATTGCTGACCAGTCACTATAGATGAGGCCAGTCGACACTCGTCGACTACCGTCGCGTGTGCTGTTCGACCGCTGCAGAAAGCGGATCGTTCAGCGGAGCCGCCACGGCATCATGCCTTACTCCCCCTGCTTGGCCGCAGGCGTAGCGCGCGTCGTGCCGGTCAGGCTTGTCTTGTGCAGCACCACATACGCCAGCCCGCCGATCGCCACGCCCCAGAACGCCGAGCCCAGCCCGAACAGGCTCATGCCCGAGGCGGTGGCCATAAAGGTGATGATCGAGGCCTCGCGGTGGTCCGTCGCCTCGGCCGCCGCAACGATATTGCTGGTGATGGCGCCGATCAGCGCCAGGCCGGCGAGCACGGCGACGAAGGTGCCGGGCAGCGAGGTGAAAAGCAGCACGATGGTCCCGGCGAAGGTGGCGCCGATCAGGTAGAAGGCGCCGTTGGCCACCCCCGCGACGTAACGCTTGTCCGGGTTCTCGTGGGCCTCCTTGCCGGTGCAGATCGCCGCGGTGATGGCGGCGATCACCGTGGTGATGCCGCCGAAGAATGCCATCGCCACCGACACCAGGCTGGTGATGGCGAGGATCGGCCGCGCCGGGATGTCATAGCCGGCGCCGCGCAGGATCGCCATGCCGGGCAGGAACTGCCCGGTGAGGCTGACCAGCACCAGCGGCACCGCCAGGCTCAGGGTGGCGTGCCAGGTCCACTCGGGGCGGATCAGCGTCGGCGTGGCCAGGTCGAGGCGCACGCCCTCCAGGCTGGCCCCCTCCAGCATCACCGCCAGCCCCACCCCGACGATCACCAGCAGCACCAGGAAGTAGCGCGGGAAGAGTCGCTTGAACACCAGGTAGGCGACGAGCATGCCGGCCGCCAGCGCCGGCGCGTGCTCAAGCGACGTGAACACACCCACCCCGAACTGGAACAGAATCCCGGCCAGCATGGCGCTGGCGATGCCCTTCGGAATCGCCGCCACCAGCTTGTCGAAGGTGCCAGTGATGCCGATCATGAAGAGGATCGCCGCGGCGCTGATATAGGCGCCCACGGCCTCGTTGAGCGATAGCCCGGGAAACAGCGTCACCAGCAGTGCCGTGCCCGGCGCCGACCAGGCGGTGATCACCGGCACCCTGAGCCACAGGCTGAGCCCGATGCCGGTGACGGCCGCGCCCAGCGAGATCGCCCAGACCCACGAGGTCATCATGGCCGGCGAGATATCGGCGCTCTGGGCGGCCTGGAAGAAAATGGCCAGTGGGCCGGCGTAGGAGATCAGCACGGCCAGAAAGCCCGCCGTGACCGCCGACACCGACCAGTCCCTGTGCAATGGCATGTCTCACCTCGAATCGTAAAAAAGGCCCGCGCTGCCGGAGCGGCTCGCGGGCCAAGGAGGATACTGGAAACATCGGATGGGCCGCGCCCATCCGGGGCGTCACGCCGCGGGTTCGTCCGCGACCCGATCCCGACGGATGAATTCGAAGTCCTTGAACTCGACGATCATCGACAGCCCCGCCCCCAGCACCAGCGCCCAGAAGGAGGAACCGATGCCGAGGATCTGGATGCCGGAGACCGCAATCAGGAAGGAGAACATCGCGCCCACCTCATGCTTGCCGGAGAAGGTCATGCTCATCGCCGAACTGATCACGCGCAGCAGCGCCAGGCCGGCGATGATGGCGATGAAGTAACTGGGCATGGCCTCGATCAGGCTGAACACGAAGCCATAGAAGGGCGCCGCCACGATGAAGATGATGCCGACGATGACGGCGGCCACCCAGCGCTTGTCGTGGCTGCCGGCCTCCGGCCCGGAACAGATGCCGGTCATCGGCGCGGCGATGCAGGTGCTGTGCAAGTTGAAGAAGGCCGAGATCATGGTGCCGATGCCCCCCACGGCGGTGATGGCATTGGCCGGCGCCTCCTTGTAGCCCATGCCCTTGACCAGGCCCACACCGGCCGGCGTTTCCATGCCCACCAGGATCAGCGCCAGCGGCAGCCCGTAGGCCAGGAAAGCCTCCAAGGTGAACGTGGGCATGACGAACTCGGGGAATTGGATCGAGAACGTCACACCGGAGAAGTCGGCACCGGAAAAGCCCATGTAGGCGACCCCGACCAGCAGCGCGACGACCAGCGGCGGCACCCGGCGCAAGAAGCGTGAGGCCATGAAGAAGGCCAGGATCATCACCACCGCCGGCAGCATGGCGCTCTGCAGCGGCATCACCATGTTGGTGCCGAACTTGAGCAGAATGCCCGCGATCATGCCCATGACGATGGGCATCGGAATCAGCCGCATGACGATGCTCATCATCCCGGCCAGGCCGACGACCAGCGAGATGGCGCCGGCGATCAGCGTCGCGCCCAGCGCTTCATTGAGACCCACGATGGGAATGATCGCCGCGAACAGCAAGGCGCCGGGAATCGAGTTGGCCATCGGCAGGGGCAGCCGGTAGTAGGCCGGCATGAACAGCCCGAACAGGCCGTTGATCATCAGATAGCTGATGACCCAGAGCAGGGTGAACTCCTTGGGCAACCCGGCGGCGACGCCGGCGCTGATATGGATGATACCGGCGCTGAGGCCGAAGATGCCGGCCACGAGCCCTGCGCTGAAATTGTCGGCATTGAGGTCTCTGAGGAAGTCGGCGGGCGCATGCCTCAGGCTGACGCCCTTCTCGATGTGTTTCATGCTGTGCTCCAACGTTGTTTTTGGAAATCAGGAGTCCATGCCACTGCCGATGGGCAGCGGCGGTTGACGTCGTTCAATTGGCTGCTTCGGTCGGCGCCGACGACTACCCCGTGTCGCCGCCGGCCACCGGCACCACGCTGCCGGTGATGTAAGCGGCATCGTCGGATGCCAGGAACAGGATCGGCCCGGCCTGCTCGTCCAGGGTGCCGTAGCGCCCCATGAAGCAGCTGGCCTTGGTCTGGTCGATATGCGCCTGGAACCAGGCCCGCTCCTGTTCGCTGCGCGCCTCCGGGGTGCCGCGCGAAATCCGCCGTGGCGGCGCCTCGGTCCCGCCCGGCGCGGTGGCGACGACGCGGATCCCGGCATCCGCGTACTCGAAGGCCAGCGAGGCGGTCATGGCGTTGATCCCGCCCTTGGCCGCCGAGTACGGGATGCGGTGGATGCCGCGCGTGGCGGCCGACGACACGTTAACGATGACACCGCCGCCCTGCTCGACCATGGACGGCAGCGCCGCGCGGCAGCACCACAGCGTCGGCATCAATGAGCGGGTGATCTCCGCCGCGATCTCGGCCTCGCTGAACTCGACGAACGGCTTGAAGTTGATGGCGCCGCCGACGTTGTTGATCAGCACGTCGATACGCCCGAAGCGCTCGCGGGCCTGGCGCAGGGCGCCCTCGGCGCCTTCCCAGGTCTCGAGATCGGCCTGCAGGGCCACGGCCTCATGGCCCTGCTCGTTTAGCGCGGCGGCGACCTCGTGCACGACATCGGCGCGGTCGACCAGCGCCAGGCGCGCGCCCTCGGCGGCGGCGCGCTCGGCGACCCGCCGCCCGATGCCCTGGGCGGCGCCGGTGACGACCATCACCTTCTCTGTGAAGCGGGGCGTGCTCATGCGACCTCCGCTTCGCTGGGCGTCAGGCTCGGGGCGAACTTCTCGTAATGGAAGCTGGCCGGGTCGATACCCTGATCGCGGAAGTGCTTGAGCACGGCGTCGACCATCGGCGGCGGCCCGCACAGGTAGACGTCGACGTCGCCGTCGTTGAGCATCTCCGCCGCCATGTGATGGGTGACGTAGCCCTTGCGCGGATGCTCGCTCGCCTCGTCGGCCACCACGGTGGTGTAGCTGAAGTTGGGCAGTGTCTCGGCGTAGACGTCGAGCTCGTCCCGCTTGACCAAATGATCGTCACGGGTGACGCCGTAGATCATGTGGATCGGCTGAGCGCAGCCCTTCTCCGCGAGCTGCTTGAGCATGGCGAGAAACGGCGCCAGCCCGGTGCCGCCGGCCAGCATCAGCAGCGGACGCTTGACCTCGCGCAGGTAGAAGCTGCCCAGCGGGCCGGTCATGGTCAGTTCATCGTTGGGCTGGGCGGTGCCGGTCAGGTAGCCGCTCATCAGGCCTTCGGGCACGTTGCGGATCAAAAAGGAGGCACGCTTGTCGCCGGGACGCGAGCTGAAGGAGTACGAGCGCGTCTCGTCGCTACCCGGCACCTGGATGTTGATGTACTGGCCGGGCAGGAAGGCCAGCTCGGTATCATCCAGGTCAATGGCCAACTCGATGCTGTCGTCGGAGAGCGGCTCGACCATGGCGACCCTGCCCTTGATCTCGCCGACCTGGGTCTTGCACAGCGTCGAGGCCACGGGTACCTGGATCACGCAGTCGGACGACGGCACCATCTGGCAGGTCAGCACCTTGCCTTCGGATTCCTCCTCCTCGGACAGCGCCTCCTCCAGGTAGTCGTCGCCCATGTCGAAAGCGCCCTGCTCGCACTGGCCCTTGCAGGTGCCGCAGACCCCGTCGGAACAGTCCATCGGCAGATTGACCTTCTGGCGGTAGGCGGCGTCGAGCACCGTCTCGCCGGCCTTGCAGCCGATAAAGCGGGTGACGCCATCCTCGAAATTGAGTGCGATGGTGTAGCTCATGGTCGTTCTCCTCCCCACCCGTCACACGTGATAGACGTCGATGACCTGGTGGATATAGTCGTTGTTCAGCACCACCTTCTTGTCGGTGATCAGCGGCGCTTCGCCGGACACGTCCAGGGTGTAGAAGGACGTGCCGAAATAGGCGTTGGTCTGCTGGTAACGATGGCTCAGGGTGTGCCAGTTGAAGCGCAGCTCGACCTTGTCGCCGTCCTGGCTCAGCACTTCCAGGTTGGAGACCTGGTGCGTGGTGCGCGGCTCGGGAATGCTGGTCGCCCCGGAGCGTTCGGTCTTGATGCGGTAGACGCGGTCCTCGAGGCCCTCGCGATTGGGGTAATAGATCAGCGAGATCTCCGACTGCGGGTCCTCGGTCAGACGATCGTCGTCGTCCCACGCCGGCATCCAAAACACCGCGCCCTTGCTGTAGCACTCGAGCCACTCGTCCCACTCGCGGTCGTCGAGCAGGCGCGCCTCGCGATAGACGAACGCCTGAATATCCAGAAAGTTCATGCTCATGCGGAAGCCTCCTCGTCAGCGGATGCCATGGCGATAAACTGACTGCGTTCCTTGTCGATGGCGCGCAGCATCTCCGCGACCCAGTGCTTGTGGTGCATCACGTAGAGGCCCTCGTCCTCGGGCGAGGCACCGCTCAGCAGCGGCTTCATGTCGATGGCCTTGGCATTGTCGTCGGCGCCCTCGATCCACTGCTTGGCGCCGCGCGAAAGATCGTTCCACTCGGCGTCGAGGCCGGCATAGCCGTTCTGGCAGGCGCGGAACTCCTCCAGGTCGTCCGGCGTGCCCATGCCGCTGACGTTGAAGAAGTCCTCGTACTGGCGGATGCGCAGCGCACGGCTCTCGACCGACTCGCCCTTGGGCGCGAAGCAGTAGATGGTGACCTCGCTCTTGTCCACGGCGATCGGGCGGATCACGCGGAACTGGGTCGAGAACTGATCCATCAGGTAGGCGTTGGGATACAGGCACAGATTGCGCGTCTGGTTGACGATGGAGTCGGCACGCGCCTCGCCGAACTCGGCCTCGAGCGCGTCCTTCTGGCCGTAGACCGGACGCACCTCGGGGTTGAGCAGCCGCGTCCACAGCATCATGTGGCCGTTCTCATACGAGTAGAAACCGCCCAGGCTCTTCGACCAGCCGTTGGCGTCGACCGCCTTGGTGCCGCCGGCGTCGTAGTTGCGGCGATCCATGGTCGAGGCATAGTTCCAGTGCACGGTGCTGACGTGGTAGCCGTCGGCGCCGTTCTCGGCCCCCAGCTTCCAGTTGCCATTAAAGGTGTACGACGAGGTGCCGCGCAGGATCTCGAGGCCCTCCGGCGCCTGGTCGACGATGTTGTCGATGACCTTGGTGGTCTCGCCGAGGTGCTCCGCGAGCGGCTTGACATCCGAGCTAAGGCTGCCGAACAGGAAGCCGCGATAGCTCTCGAAGCGCGCGAGTTGCTTGAGGTCGTGGGAGCCGTCCTGCTTGAAGCCTTCCGGATAGGCGCCGGTCTTCTCGTTCTTGGCCTTGAGCAGCTTGCCGTCGTTCTTGAACGACCAGCCGTGGAACGGGCAGGTAAAGGTGCCCTTGTTGCCGCGCTTCTTGCGGCACAGGGTCGCGCCACGATGCGCACAGGCGTTGATCAGCGCGTGCAGCTCGCCCTGCTTGTCGCGGGTAATGATCACCGGCTGGCGGCCCAGGGTCACGGTCATGTAGTCGCCCGGCTCGGCGATCTGGCTCTCGTGGGCCAGGAATAGCCAGTTGCCTTCGAAGACATGCTTCATCTCCAGCTCGAAGAAGGCCGGGTCGGTGAACATGCTGCGGTGGCAGCGGAAGACGCCGTTCTCGGCATCGTCGACGACGGCGCCGCGAACGCGCTCTTCGAGACGATCAAGCTGAGTGGTCATGGTCGACTCCTTGGCGCCGCTCGCTGCGACGCTCGGTTCGTTGGACGTTGTTCGGGACTCAGGCGCTCTCGAGGGCTCGCGGGCGGGCGTGACGGCTCTGCAGCTCGCGGCGTTCGGTCGGTGCCAGCTCGACGTCGAACTCCACCTCGGTATAGGGCCCTTTCAGGCCGCGCTTCTCGGCCTCGGCGGCGTCCTCGATGCGCCTGGCCTCGACCACCAGTTCCTCGCGGGTGGCGAAGGCGAAGTCGTCATAGGTGTACTCGTCGCCGGCCAGGTTGATCTGGGTGGTCAGGTGACGATGCCCCGGCGCCGAGACGAAGAAGTGGATGTGCGCCGGGCGCTGGCCGTGGCGACCGAGCAGATCCAGCACCTGCTGGGTCGGGCTGCCCGGCGGCACGCCGTAGCCGGAAGGAATGATGCTGCGCGCGCGATAGCGGCCTTCGGCGTCGGTGCGGATGCCGCGACGCAGGTTGTAGTCGGACTGCGAAGGATCGAAGAAGGAGTAGTTGCCCTTGGAGTCGGCATGCCAGATTTCGACCAGGGCGCCGGCGATCGGCTGGCCGTCGGTGTCGCGCACCTGGCCGGTCAGCCACATCGCCTCGGCCGCCGCGTCGCTGCCGTCGTCCATGCGCGCCTCGCCCTCGCTGACCGGGGCGCCGGCCACGTACAGCGGACCCTCGATGGTGCGCGGCGTGCCGCCGGTCAGGCCGACCTGTGCGTCGGCGGCGTCCATGCGCATGTCGAGGTAGTGATCGAAGCCCAGCCCCGGCGCCAGCAGGCCCGCCTGCTTCTCGCCGCCGAGCTCGTTGAGCAGATTGACGGCCGACCAGAACTCCTCGGGAGTGACGTCGAAGTCGTCGACCAGCCGATAGATGTCGGACAGCAGGCGGTGCAGGATCTGCTTGCCGCGCTCGCTGCCGCCGTCCTGGTCGAAGCCGCTGACGGCCTTGAGGAAGTCCTGGACTTCGGGGGTGTCGAAAATCTTCACGCTCATGGTCAACTCCTCGCGTTTATGCTTGTACTGATTAGCCGGTTGTACTGATGACGCCGCTTCAGCGGTCGTCGTCGCGGATTGATGACGGGTGGCGACACAGCGGCTTGACGCTGATCTCCATGTAGGGGAACAGCGGCAGGCCGCTGACGATCTTCTGGAGCTCGGCGTTGTCCTCCACGTCGAAGATGCTGACGTTGGCGTAGCTGCCGGCGACCCGCCACAGATGGCGCCACTTGCCCTGATCCTGCAGTTTTTGCGAATAGGCCTTCTCGGTCGCCTTGATCTTGGCGGCCTGCTCGGCCGGCATGTCAGGCGGTAGCTTGACGGTCATCTCCACTTGAAAAAGCATGTGCTGTCCTCCGGTCTTCGCTTGTCGTTGTGTCTGGCTGGGTCATCGGTTCTTGCCGGCTAGTCCTTACGGGCCTAGTCCTGGCGCGAATAGTGAGCCAGCTTGTCTTCATCCAGGGTGACGCCAAGCCCCGGCCCCTGGGGCAGGTCGACGCCGAAATCGTGGAAATGCAGCGGCTCGGCGACGATGTCGTCCTTGAGCAGCAGCGGGCCGAACATCTCGGTGCCCCAGGCCATCTCGGGCAGCGTCGCCCAGGCGTGCAGCGCCGCTGCGGTACCTAGCGTGCCCTCCAGCATGGTGCCGCCGTACAGGCCGATACCCGCGGCCTTGGCCACGCTGGCCAGTTCCAGCACGCCGAGCGGGCCGCCGGCCTTGGCGATCTTCAGTGCGAAGGCGTCGCTGAAGCCGGCGGCGGCCAGGGTGAAGCCATCGGTGGCGTCGTGGACCGCCTCGTCGGCCAGCATCGGCACGATGAAGCGCTCCGCCAGGCGCGTCAGGCCGGCGTACTCGCGCGCCGGGATCGGCTGTTCGATCAGCTCGATGCCGGCGGACTCCAGGGCGGCGATACCGCGCGCGGCGGTGGCTTCGTCCCAGGCCTGGTTGACATCGACGCGCACGCTGGCGCGATCGCCCAGCGCCCGCTTGATGGCGCTGACGTGGCGCACGTCGTCGTCCACGGCGTTAGCGCCGATCTTGAGCTTGAAGTCGCAGTGGCGGCGGTCATTGAGGCGCTGGAAGGCCTCGTCGATGTCCTTTTGGGTATCGCCGCTGGCCAGCGTCCACAACACCGGCAGATGGTCGTGACGCGCGCCGCCCAGCAACTCGGCCACTGACAGTCCCAGGCGCTTGCCCTGGGCGTCGAGCAGTGCGGTCTCGAGCCCCGATTTGGCGAAGCTGTTGCCGCGCACATGGCGATCCATGCGCGCGCGCAGGGCGTTGAGATTGCTCGACGGCTGGCCGATCAGCAGCGGCGCGAGGTAACGATCGATGGTCAGCTTGATGCCCTCGGGGCTTTCGGGGCCGTAGCTCAACCCGCCGATGGTGGTCGCCTCGCCCAGCCCCTCGATGCCGTCGGAGTGGCGCATGCGCACGATCACCAGCGTCTGGCAGGCCATGGTGGTCATCGACAGCTTGTGCGGGCGGATGGTCGGCAAATCGACCAACAGCGTCTCGATGGTTTCGATCTCAGGGGACATGAAGGCTCCGAATCACGGCAATCTGGTGTTGATGTCACTTTGATTGCAGTCGAGGAAGGGAACCAATATCGTTTGGGTGCCCTTCCATACCTTGGAGGTATCATGGAGCTACGCCATCTGCGCTACTTCTGCGTCGTCGCGGAGGAGCTCAACCTGACCCGCGCGGCCGAGCGTCTGCACATGGCGCAGCCGCCTTTGACGCGTCAGATCAAGCAGTTGGAAGCGGAACTGGGGACCCAGCTGTTCCGCCGCAGTTCACGCGGACTGACCCTCACGCCGACCGGCCAGTTCTTTCATGAGCATGCCCTACAAGTATTGGAGAAGGTCGACACCACGGTGGCCGCCACCCGACGCATGGCGCGCAGCAAGCGCGAGCTGTTCGGCATCGGCTTCGTGCCATCGCTGTTCTACGGGCAGCTTCCGCTGCTGGTACGCGGGTTGCGACAAAAGGATAACGTCGAGTTGACGCTGGTCGAGCTGACCACGGTGCAGCAGATCCAGGCGCTCAAGGCCGGGCGCATCGATATCGGCTTCGGTCGGCTGTTGATCGACGACCCGGAGGTCGAGCAGGAGGTGCTGTTCGAGGAGCCAATGGTCGCGGCATTGCCCGTCGGGCATCCCTTGGAGGGTAGCCAGCCGAGCATGGCCGAACTGGCCGAGTATCCGTTGATCCTGTTCCCGGCGACGCCGCGCCCTAGCCTGGCCGACATCGTGCTGGGCATGTTCCGCCGCCGCGGGCTCAAGGTGCACATCGCCCAGGAAGCCAATGAGATGCAAACCGCGCTGGGCCTGGTCGCCTCGGACTTGGGCATCACCCTGGTGCCCGAGCAAGTGCGGCGCTTGCAGCGCGATGGGATCAGCTACGTGTATCTGGCGGAGAAACACATCACTACGCCGATCATCTGCAGCCGGCGCAGGGGTGAGGCGGTGTCGGACACCATGCGGGCGGCCAACGAGATCCTCGCGGTGCTGGTCGAGAACCGTCGCAGTGGGAAATACCCATAAAGTATTGCTTGATTAGTACTCATGGTTCCAGGCACGTGCATGCGCCAGCGTAAAACGCAGAAAACCGGCCCCGTCGGGGACCGATTTCATCGGAGACGCGGTGACGACTGGGCAGGGCTTACGCCAAGCTGGCGTTATCGTCGGCCTGGCGCTGGAGCCAACCGGCGGGACCCGCCGCCGCGCTGCCTGGCTCGCTGACGTCATGCTCCGCCGGTGTTGCCATCGCGCTCCCCGAAGCTTCCAGCGCGAAGACCCGTACCGCCTGACTCAAGATATCCGCCTGCCGGCGAAGACTTTCGGCCGCACCGGCCATGTCGCCCACCAGGACGCCGTTATCCCGTGTGGCATCGCCGATGCTATTGATGGCGGCACTGACCTCGTTGACACCCTCGCTCTGTTCACGGCTGGCCGCACTGATATCGCTCATGATCAGCGCAACTCTCTGGGTCTGATCCAGGATATCGCCCATGTTGCGCTCCACGTCGTTAGCCTTCGAGGCGCCGTCGGCGACTTGGCGTTGCGAGGTGTCGACCAACGCACGTATGTCCTGGGAAGCGGACGCGCTCTTCTGCGCCAACTCCCGGACTTCGGCAGCCACGACGGCGAACCCTCGTCCGCTCTGACCGGCGCGAGCGGCCTCGACGGCGGCATTCAGGGCAAGAATGTTGGTTTGGAAGGCAATGCTGTCGATCATCGAGGTGATATCGGAGATTTTCGCCGAACTCTCGCGCATGCGGGACATGGCTGCCGACAGTTCGTCGACCAGCTTTCTCCCCTGCTCGGCTACCTGGCCGGCGGTTGCCGCCAACTCATTCGCCTCGCGTGCATGGGTACTGTTGTCGTGGACGGTTCTGCTCAGGCTCTCGAGCGCGTTGATGGTGTCGCTCAGTACGACTTCCTGGCGCTGGTTGCGCGAGGAGAGGTCTTCATCGCCCTTGACGATGTCTTCGGAGATACGCAATACGTGGGCGATGCTGCTAGAAACGCTGGTCAGCGTGCCACGCACGGCCAGCATGGTGCGCTTGAAGTGAGCGCCGAGCTCGCTGGACATGGCCGTATCGTCGAAACCGAGATCGAACACGCCCTGCCGACGTCCGATATGCGAGCTCAGGCGGCCAAGCTCCTCGCCGGTGACAGCATCCCGCGCCATCTGCCGCGCCAGAATGCAGAGTGCGATGGATTGCACGACGACATAAACGGCATGTATCACCACCATCGACACGTACGACGACATCGGGTGCATTTCCGGCATGACGTAGACGCCGAACCCCAGGTGTTGCAGATAGCAAAACAGCGCATGATGGACCGCGATGACCGTCGCGGCGCAGACGATCGTGCGCCAATCGCGATAAGCCAGTAGCACCGATAGCAGGATAAATACCGAGAAGTGCGCTTCGATCATGCCGGAGAGCAGGTGTATCTGCAGCGCCGAGAACACCATTAGCGAGGTCGCCACCAGCAGGCGAGTTATCAGGGCCGTAGGCTGCACGCGCATGGCGGCGAGGGGTATCAGCATGGCAGCCGAGCCGACCAGCAGCGCCGATGCCCAGCGGTCGTGTATGGAGGCCAGGGCCAGTGTCGCCAGAAACAGTAATACCAGGATGGCGGCCATTAGCCGATTGGCTTTCAGATAAATCGGTGCCAAGTCACAAAGCACCTTTCGTGACGTCGTGCTTTCCATATTTTGCACACCCCTGCCTTCAGCGGCATAGCGATTGGCGATATCGGTCACGAAGCATAAAAGTGGCAATCTCGCTGGGAAACAGCTCTTTTTGTCGTGATTATTGCGATATCGGCAAGCGTTAATAGAGCTTTAGCTAAACGAGTAGCGATGAAGGTCTCGAGGGAGCTTGGAGGCATCTTCGAGCCATCGAGCTACCGCCGCTCAAGCTCCGACAAGGAGGGGAACAGATCGCCGATCAGGCCGCTGAAGTGAGAGCGTGTCCAGCCATTGGCGGAACGCGGTGCTATCCGATCGGGGAGGGATGTCGTGAATCGCCTGGCTCGATCATGGCTCAGGCGAACACTACCGTGCGGTTGGCATACAGGAACACCCGCCGCTCGATGTGATAGCCGATCGCCTTGGCCAGGGTCAGGCACTCCACGTCGCGGCCCTTGGCGACCAGGTCCTCGGGATAATGGGTATGATCCACCGCCTCGACGCCCTGGGTGATGATCGGCCCTTCGTCGAGGTCGTTGTTGATGTAGTGCGCGGTGGCGCCAACCAGCTTGACGCCCTTTTCGTAGGCCTGGTGGTACGGCTTGGCACCTTTGAAACCGGGCAGTAGCGAGTGGTGGATATTGATTGCACGGCCCGACAGCAAGGTGCACATCTCGGGCGATAGCACCTGCATGTAGCGCGCCAGGATCACCAGTTCGGCACCGGTCTCCTCGATCACCTGGCGGATGTGCGCTTCCTGCTGGGCCTTGGTTTCGGGGGTGATCGGGAAGTGGTGATACGGCAGGTCGTGCCAGGCGGCCAGCGGTTCGAGATCGGGGTGGTTGGAGACCACCGCGCGAATGTCGATGGGCAACTGGCCGATGCGGTAGCGATACAGTAGGTCGTTCAGGCAGTGATCGGCCTTGGAGACCATGATCACCGTGCGCGGGCGCGTGCCCGGCGCGGTCAGCTCGAAGTCCATTGCAAACTCGGCGGCCCGCGGGTCGAACGCTTGGCGAAACGCCTCGCCGTCGAAATCCGTTTCGGGACGGAACTCGGCGCGGATGAAGAAGCGCTCGCCGAGTCGGTCGTCGAAGGAACTCAGCTCGGTGATGTAGCAGCGCTGCTCTTTCAGAAAGCGCGTGAGCACGTCGACGGTGCCCAGGCGGCTGGGGCACTGGGCGGCGATGATCCAGGTGTCGGGGGTGCGGCTCATAACGCCTCCTGAAAACATTCTTGATGATAGATAAAAGCCGCACGTCGTGTCAGCCGCAAGGTCTTGCGGGAGTCCACCACGGCTACCTGACGAGAGGGCATTGCGATCACCCTCTCGCCGCTCTCCCCCTCGTCTGGCGCCTCTTGGTGAGGCATTCAAGGTATGCGGTATTAGTCCAACACGTTCAAGCCGTATTCCTCGCTGGCATCTATTATCCAGCGCCCGCAGTAATCGGCGAAGCTACGGCGCACCACCAGTTCCCAGCGATCCTCACTGGGGCGGCGGATGATCGCCGTGGCCTTGGCGAATACCGTGGTCACACCCTTGCCCACCGGGAAGTGGCTGGGATGGACGTCGTAGATCGCCGATTTCATCAGCACCTCGCGGGCATACGGGCCGCTGAGTTCGATGACGGTCTGTCCACCGCCAACGTTGACGATAGCAAAATGCGCATCGCCCATTTGCTCACGCAGGCGGTTTTCCAGCTCGAACTCCTCGCCACCGGGGACGATCACCAGCCATTCATCCGGCGACAGCCACTGGATCGAGCGCTCGCCGCTTTCATCGTGCGCCAGCGCGCTGGGCTTGGCGGGCAGCGAGATACCCAGCACCTCGCGCACCGCTTCGTCGAGTGCGATCGCCCCGCCACGCAGGATGAGATGGCCCAGAAAGGCCTTTTCGCGCAGCGTGACGCCAGCCTCTGCGGATGCGTTGCTGGCGACCCTGTCGGCCAGGCGGGTGATCGCCAGCGGCGATTCGGCGCGAACGGCCTGCTCGGGCCGGGTATCGAAGACGGCAACCTTAGACATTCTGGCGCGCTCCCTTGGGGTCGTAGAAGATCGGGCCGACGATCTCGGCGGCGTGGGTCTGGCCATCGGCCATCGGCAGGTAGACGGTATCGCCCATGCGCTTGTGACCGCCCTTGACCACCGCCAGCGCGAAGCCGGAATCCAGTATCGGGCTGTAATAGCTCGAGGTGACATGCCCCATCATGGCCATCGGGATGGCCTGATCGGGATCGAAGACGATCTGCGCGCCTTCCTGCAACACCACCTTGGGATCCTTGGGCCGCAAGCCGACCAGTTGCTTGCGGTTCTCGCGTCGGGTATCCGGGCGCGTCAGCGCGCGCTTGCCGATCCACGAGAACGGCTTGTCGTAACCGATCGCCCAGTGCATGCCCAGATCTTCCGGGGTCACCGAGCCATCGGTGTCCTGACCGACGATGATCATGCCCTTTTCGGCACGCAACACGTGCATGGTCTCGGTGCCGTAGGGCGTCAGGCCGTATTTATCACCGTGCTCGAACAGCGCCTCCCAGACCGGCATGGCGTAGTTGGCCTGAACGTTGATTTCGTAGGCCAGCTCGCCGGTGAACGAGATACGAAACACCCGTGCCGGGACGCCAGCGACCTTGCCCTCACGCCAGTCCATGAACTTGAAGGTGTCGCGATCGAGATCGATATCGGTGATCTCGGCAAGCAGATTCCTGGCCTCGGGGCCGGTGACGGTCATCGTCGCCCAGTGGTCGGTGACCGAGGTGAAGTAAACTTCCAGCTCCGGCCATTCGGTCTGATGCCACAGCTCCAACCACTCCATCACACCGGCGGCACCGCCGGTGGTGGTGGTCATCAGGAAGTGATTCTCGCCCAGGCAACTGGTGGTGCCGTCATCCATGAGCATGCCGTCGTCCTTGCACATCAACCCGTAGCGCACCCGCCCGACGGCCAGCTTTTCCCACTTATTGGTGTAAACGCGGCCGAGGAATTCGCGCGCGTCCTTGCCCTGAATGTCGATCTTGCCCAGCGTGGTGGCGTCGAGAATGCCGACTTTCTCGCGTACCGCACGGCATTCGCGGGCCACCGCCTCGTGCATGGTCTCCGGCTTGCCATTGACGGTTTGCGGGAAGTACCAGGGGCGCTTCCACTGTCCGACATCCTCGAACTCGGCGCCGTGCTTGATGTGCCATTCATGCAGCGAGGTGTAGCGCTCGGGATCGAACAGCTCGCGGCAGTGCCGGCCGACGATGGCGCCGAAGGTCACCGGCGTGTAGTTGGGGCGGAACACCGTGGTCCCCACCTCGGGAATCGAGCGCTTCAGGCAGCGCGCGGCGATGGCCATGCCGTTGATGTTGCCGAGCTTGCCCTGGTCGGTGCCGAAGCCCATCGCGGTGTAGCGCTTGACGTGCTCGATCGACTCGAAGCCTTCGCGAGTCGCCACTTCGATGCCCGCCGCCGTGACGTCGTTCTGCAAATCGACGAACTGCTTGGGCGCGCGCAGGGTGGTTTTTTCGTGCGGCACCTGATACAGCGCCACCGCCGCGCCTTCGCGGATCGCGGCAACGCTAGGCAGATCGATCGGCGCGGTCTGATGGCCACTTGCCGAAGCCGCCTGGGCACCGACCTGGCTGCCATCGGCGATCACCTCGGCCAGCGCGTAGACGCCATTGGCGCCGCCGGTCGCGGTCATACCAGTGACCTTGCCCGGCACGAAACCGAGAATATCGTCGCGCCAGGTCGGCCGCGCACCAGTATGCGAGGCCAGGTGGATCACCGGGCTGTAGCCGCCGGAGCTGGCGATGGTATCGCAGGTGAGCTCCTCGGCCTTGCCGACGACCTTGAAGCCATCGATATCGATTTTGGCGACTCGGGCGCCGGTCACGCGATTGGCGCCCTTGGCCTCGACCACCGCACTGCCGGTGATCACGCGGATACCCAGCGCCTGCGCCTGGGTGACGAGTTCGCCGTCGGGATTGGCTCGCGCGTCGACGATCGCCACCACTTCGCGACCCGCTTCAGACCAGTCGAGCGCGGCGCGATAGGCGTGATCGTTGCTGGTCGAAAGCACCAGCTTGTTGCCCGGTGCCACGCCGTATCGGCGAATATACGTCGATACCGCGCCGGCCAGCAGGTTGCCCGGCACATCGTTGCCCGCGTAGACCAGCGGGCGCTCGTGGGCGCCGGTGGCCAGCACCACCTGCCCGGCACGCACGCGATGCAAGCGTGAACGTACCTGACGGCGGCCATTGGCGAGCGGTGCCACATCGGCCAGGTGCTCGGTGCGCCGCTCGTGCAGGGTGACGAAGTTGTGATCGTGATAGCCGTTGGCGGTGGTGCGCGGCAACAGCGTCACGTTGTCCAGCGACGCGAGCTCGTCGAGCGCGCTGTCGGCCCACTGCGCGGCCGGCTGGCCGTCGAGCATCTCGCGGCTGTCGAGCAGCGAACCGCCCATGGTTTCCTGCTCATCACATAGGATCACCCGCGCGCCGCCACGCGCGGCGCTGAGTGCCGCGGCAAGCCCGGCCGGGCCGGCGCCGATCACCAGCACGTCGCAGTGCTGGTGCAGATGATCGTAGATGTCCGGATCGGACTCGGTGGGGCTGCGCCCCAGGCCAGCAGACTTACGGATGTAT
Source organism: Modicisalibacter muralis (assembly GCF_900102945.1). Classification (GTDB taxonomy): domain Bacteria; phylum Pseudomonadota; class Gammaproteobacteria; order Pseudomonadales; family Halomonadaceae; genus Modicisalibacter; species Modicisalibacter muralis. The sequence goes on from NZ_FNGI01000002.1 coordinate 274,331, forward strand.
TTCTCGTAGGTCATCCACATCGAGGCCGGGGCCATGAAGGTCTTGTAATAGAAGCCCGGCGGCATGAAGCCACCGCTCAGCTTGCCGATAGTACCCATCAGGTCACGCTGCACGTTGGGCCAGCCGTTGGTGCTGCGCGCGCTCAAGCCGTCGTACAGCGCCTGTTGGGTGGCACGCACGTTGGGTACCTGGGCCGCTTCGCTGCTACCCAGCTGGACCACGGCGTTGGGCTCTTCGGCACCGGCGGCGACGATGCCGCGTGGCCGCGAATACTTGAAGCTGCGGTTGACGATATCCACGCCGTTGGCGAGCAGGGCCGAGGCCAGGGTATCGCCGGCGAAGCCCGTATAGCTCTGGCCGTTGAAGCTGAACGTGAGCGGCCGGTCACGATCAATACGCCCGCCTTCAAGGAGACGATTGGGTTGCTTGTCGTGCTTCATACCTTGGCCCCCTTGGATTCACTCACGCTATTGTCGCTAGCTCCCACGGTCTGCAAACCGCCATCGGCGACCTGCACATCGCCCTGCTTTTCCTCGCTAGCGAGGCTCTCGGCGGTAATCGTCGGCTGCTCGCCCATCTTGTAGGTCTCGAGAATCGCGTAGCTCACCGTATGGCGGGTGATGTTGAAGAACTTGCGGCAGCCCACCGCATGCACCCACAACTCGTGGTGGATGCCGCGCGGGTTGTCGCGGAAGAACAGGTAGTCGCCCCACGCTTTGTCGGAGCAGGCGTCAGGGTCCGTCGGGCGCTGAATATGCGCCTGACCCTTGGGGTGGAATTCCTCTTCCTCGCGGTGCTCTTCGCAATAAGGACAGTAGATATTGAACATGCTCGAACCTCCTTAGTGCGCGACGCCCGCGGCGCCATGCTCGTCGATGAGTGCACCGCTATGGAAACGGTCGATACTGAACGGCGCGGCCAGCGGATGCATCTGGCCCTTGGCCAGCGACCAGGCGAATGCATGCCCCGAACCCGGCGTGGCCTTGAAGCCACCGGTGCCCCAGCCGCAGTTGAAGTACAGCCCCTTGACCGGCGTCTTCGACAGGATCGGACAGGCGTCCGGGCAGGTATCGACGATGCCGCCCCACTGACGATTCATGCGCACCCGCGAGAAGATCGGGAACATCTCGACGATCGCTTGCAACGTGTGTTCGACGGTGGGGTAACTGCCGCGCTGGCCGTAGCCGTTGTAGCCGTCGATACCGGCGCCGATCACCAGGTCGCCCTTGTCGGACTGGCTGATATAACCGTGAACGTGATTGGACATCACCACGGTATCGAGGATCGGCTTGAGCGGCTCGGACACCAGCGCCTGTAGCGGATGCGATTCCAGCGGCAGATTGAAGCCGGCCATGTTGGCCAGCACGCTGGAGTTGCCAGCGGTCACGCAGCCGACGGTCTTCGCGCCGATATCGCCACGGTTGGTATGCACACCGACCACCCGGCCATCGACGATCTTGAAGCCGGTGACTTCGGTCTGCTGGAGCAGGTCGACGCCATGGCCGTCGGCGCCACGCGCGTAGCCCCAGGCCACCGCATCGTGGCGCGCCACGCCGGCGCGCGGCTGCCAGGAGGCGCCCATCACCGGATAGCGCGCACGCTTCGAGCAGTCCATGATCGGCACCAGCTCCTGCACGCCTCGCGCATCCAGCACCTCGCCGTCGATGCCGTTCAGGCGGTTGGCGTTGACCCGGCGCTGGATATCGCGCATGTCCTGCAGGGTATGGCCCAGGTTGAGCACGCCGCGTTGCGAGAACATCACGTTGTAGTTGATGTCCTGAGACAACCCTTCCCAGAGCTTCATGGCGTGTTCGTAGAGCGCCGCCGATTCGTCCCATAGATAGTTGGAACGCACGATGGTGGTGTTGCGCGCGGTGTTGCCGCCGCCCAGCCAGCCCTTCTCGATCACCGCGACATTGGTGATGCCGTGTTCCTTGGCCAGATAATAGGCGGTGGCCAGGCCGTGGCCGCCGCCGCCGACGATGATCACGTCGTACTCTTTCTTGGGCGTGGGGTTACGCCACTGGCGCTGCCAGTTCTCGTGGTGGCTGAGCGCGTGCTTGACCAGCCCAAAGCCTGAATAACGTTGCATAATTCTCTCCTCGATCGGCCGGACCGGCGGACTCAGGCGATGGTCGATTCGCGCGTGGCGCTCTCGATGGCTTGGTTGTCGGTATACACCGGATGCCGCGCGCACAGTTCGGCGGCCTTGTCGCGCACCTCGGCTTCCACGGCGCCGGTATTGCCGCCGTCGGCCAGCACATCGAGGATGTCGCAGATCCAGCCGGCGAGTTGCTCGCACTCGGTCGCGTCGAAGCCACGCGTGGTCACCGCCGGCGTGCCGATACGCAATCCCGAGGTCACGAACGGGCTCTGCGGATCGTTCGGCACGGTGTTCTTGTTGACGGTGATATGCGCACGGCCCAGCGCCGCGTCGGCCTCCTTGCCGGTCACGCCCTGCTTGATCAGCGAGACCAGGAACAGGTGATCGTCGGTGCCGCCGGAAACCACATCGAAGCCACGCTCGACGAACACCTGGGCCATGGCGCGGGCATTGGCGATCACCTGGGTCTGATAGGTGACGAAGTCCTGATTCATGGCCTCCTTGAAGGCCACCGCCTTGGCGGCGATCACGTGCATCAGCGGGCCGCCCTGCTGGCCGGGGAACACCGCGCCGTTGAGCTTCTTGTAGAGCGCCTCGTCGCCATGAGCGGAGAGAATCAAGCCGCCGCGCGGGCCGCGCAGGGTCTTGTGGGTGGTGGTGGTCACCACGTGGGCGTGGGGCAGTGGGCTGGGGTACAGGCCCGACGCGACCAGCCCGGCGACGTGCGCCATATCGACCATGAGATACGCACCCACTTCATCGGCGATGGCGCGGAAACGCCGCCAGTCGACCACGCGAGAATACGCCGAGAAGCCGGCAATGATCATTTTCGGCCGATGATCGCGCGCCAGACGCTCGACCTCGGCGTAATCGATCTCGCCGGTCTGCGGATTCAGGCCATACTGCACGGCGTGATAGTGCTTGCCGGAAAAGTTCGGCGCGGCGCCATGGGTCAGGTGGCCGCCGTGGGCCAGGCTCATGCCGAGAATCGTATCGCCGGGGCTGACCAGCGCCATGAACACCGCAGCGTTGGCCTGAGCGCCGGAGTGCGGCTGAACGTTGGCGTAATCGGCACCGAACAGCGCGCAGGCACGCTCGATGGCCAACGCCTCGACCGTGTCGACGTGCTCGCAGCCACCGTAATAGCGCTTGCCGGGATAACCCTCGGCGTACTTGTTGGTCAGTTGCGTGCCCTGGGCCTCCATCACCCACCGACTGGCGTAGTTCTCGGAGGCGATCAGCTCGATATGCGCTTCCTGGCGGGCCGTTTCCTCGCCGATCGCCGCGGCCAGCGCCGCATCGTAGCTAGCCAGTCGAGCTTCCTGGGTAAAACCGTCACGCTGAGACATGCACGCCTCCAGACATTGTTATTGGCGGGTGGTGGTCGCACGGCGCCAGCCCTATCCGGCCAGCTTCTCCGGGCACCATTCTTGCCGCGATGGTATCCCCGGCCCCAACGCCCAAGATGTTTGTTGACGTCACGACCCGATGCGTTTGCGACATGGCTGTCGCATTAACATATGCTTCTCCACCGCAACGCTTGCGCCGCGCAGGCTGTAAGGTTTCCGGCATTCCCGCAACAAAGCATCAAGGCCCACGATAACGGCCTTGATTCAAACGCTACGTATCATGTCGACACGTAGAGGAGTCCTGATAGCGCTACACCTGGTTAGGAAGACACACAAGGCAGTATCAGCCGAAGAACGAGGTACTCCCCATGAACATCAAGTCATTGACCGCTGCGATCCTGGCCTCATTGTTGATGATCGGTTCGGTGTCTGCGATGGATTCCGCAGCCGTCGAAGAGCGCATGCAGGAAATCAGCGAGCGTTCCAAGCAGAAAGCCGAAGAGACGTCCCGGATAGTGGCACTGGAAGCCCAAGTGAAAGAACTCGAGGAACTGGTTCACATGATGTTAGAAGAAGGAGAATCCTGACGTTTCCGGTCGTTCCCTCCCCTTCACTTGCTGAATGAACGTCAAGGGTCTGCTCACGCAGGCCCTTCTTGCTGGAGGCGACCAAGTTAGCCACCAACCGAATACGATAGGTGCAGGCTCTCCCAGCGAGCCGCATCGATGCCGACAGCCTTTATCCCGGGTAACATAGGCCAAGCGAAAACGCCTCGCTCTCACCTCGGAAACGCATCACCAAGCTCAAGGACCGCTCATGCTCGCCGAACTCTTTGCCGTGATGGCCCCGGTGTTCTTCGGCGCCAGCCTCGGCTTCTTCTGGATACGCCTGGGCTACGACTACCCGGTCGAGTTCGTCACCAAGCTGGTATTGAACATCGGCACCCCGGCGCTGATCCTCGCCGCGCTGGGCAGCGCCGAGATCGACGCCCAAAGTTTCGGCCAGACGATGCTCGGCACGCTGATCGTGCTGGCGGTCATGGCCGCCGCCAGCGTGGTGGTGGCCAAGCTGTTGCGCAAGGATTGGAAGGTCATCATTTCGCCGATGATGTACCCCAATACCGGCAACATGGGCTTGCCGGTGTCGCTTTATGCCTTCGGCAACGCCGGCTTCGCCTACGCGATCACAGTGATGGTCGCCGTGTCGTTGATCCAGTTTACCTTCGGCGCGATGCTTGCCAGCCGCAGCGGCAAGCCGCTGCGCACTCTACTGCGCTCCCCCACCGTCTACGCCATTCTGATCGCCTCGGGGATGCTGCTCACCGACACCACCCTGCCGCGCTGGCTGGCCAACACCGTCGACTTGATCTCCGGCTTCAGCGTGCCGCTGATGCTGATTACGCTGGGCGTGTCGCTGGCCAGCATCCAGGTCAGGAGCCTGAAATCGAGCCTGGAATTCAGCCTGTTGCGTATCCCCGCCGCCGCCTTGATTGCCTTCGGTGTCGCCGAGTGGCTCGGCCTGCCACCGCTGGCGCAGAGCGTGCTGGTATTGCAGATGAGCATGCCGGTGGCGGTCTACAACTACCTGTTCGCCCAGCGT
>NZ_FNGI01000002.1:279392-482734 GCF_900102945.1 Modicisalibacter muralis
ACTACCTGTTCGCCCAGCGTGCCCAGCGCGAACCGGAATACGTCGCCGGGCTGGTGTTCTGCTCGACGCTGCTGTCGTTCATCTATCTGCCGGTGTTGCTGGCGATCATGAGATGAGCGCCTGGGACAGCCACGGCGACCACCAGGCGACGCTCGAACCGACGACTTTCAGAGAGGATAGGCATGCATTATCTGCTGATCTACGACATCGCGGCGGACTAACTGACGCGTCGCGTCGATTTCCGCGTGGCGCATCTGGAGCTGGCCTGGCGGGCCAGCGAGCGCGGCGAACTCCTGCTCGGCGGCACCGTGGGGGAACCCGTGGAGAGCGCCGTGCTGCTGTTTCGTTGCGATTCGCCGGCGATTCCAACCGCCTTCGCCCAGGCCGACCCCTATGTCGTGAATGGATTGGTAACGAACTGGCGGGTCGAACCGTGGAACACGATCGTCGGTGACGAGGCGGCGAATCCGCTGCACCCTGACCACAACGCCCGCTGATTTTCTCAATCTCCAGTTCAGCCTTGCGTCCGACTAGAAAAAAGCAGACACGACAAAGGAGTCGCATCTTTATCCATGGCGGAATCAGCCGCCGATTCCGCCAACCAGGATGCACCCTAACACCACCAGCAATAGAAAGAACGTCTCTGCCGCCATGAGTAGAACCGGCTTCCATCCCACTACCGCGAGTTTCTGAAAGGAAGTCTTGATACCTAGCGCAGCGATAGCCGTGACCAAACACCAACGCGACAGGGTCGAGAGCCCCTCGTTCACCGTATCGGGAATCAGCCCCACGCTGTTGATCAGCACCAGCACCACGAAGCCCACCAGAAAGCCCGGCAGCATGGGTATCTTACGTGCGCCCTCGTCCTGATTTGCACTGCGCCGAGAGGCACGAAACAGCCAACCGAACATCATGACCGCCGGGACCAACATGGCTACCCGTACCAGCTTGATCAAGGTCGAGGTGTCGCCGGTCTGCTCGGAAATGATGTAGCCGGCACCGACCACTTGGGCCACATCGTGGATAGTGCCGCCAAGGAAGATACCTGCTGGCACTTTGGCGAGTTCCAGCGCCCCTGCCAGCAGGGGATAGGTCACCATGGCCAGAGTTGAGAGGGTGGTGACGCCAACCACGGTGAGGATGGTGTTGCGTTCGCTGGTCTCGGTCTTAGGCATCACTGCGGAAAGCGCCAGCGCCGCAGAGGCGCCGCATATCGCTACCGATCCGCCAGTGAGCAACCCGAAGTCCCGGCCGAGACCCATGGCTCGAGCGAGCAGCGCACCGACGATTATGGTACCGGCCACTGCCGCTACTACAAGCAGCAGAGGCCCCAAACCGAGATCCCCTACCTGCTCCAGCGTCATGCGCGCACCAAGCAGCGCCACGCCCAACCGCAGCACGGTACGAGCGGCGAATTCGATGCCTTCGCGGCAGCGCCCCTCTTCGCTGAGAAAGTGCAACGACATGCCGAACAGCAGAGCATAGAGCAGTGTCGGGCCGCCATAATGGTCGGCAATAAAGGTGGTAGCCAGTGCAATGGTAATGCATACCAACAGTCCGCGACCCACCGGACGCAGCGTGGCGAGTCGGCGTGTCGCGCCGCCTCGAAGGGTCGGTATTCGCGAAATGAAGGATTGGGATTTCATCGGATGACTCCTGGTGAACGCACAAGCCGGTCCCGCCTGGTCCCTTCAGGGAGCAGGCAAGCGATTGCATTGAAACATCGACAAGACGGCAATCGCCGTCGAATAAGGAAAGCTGGGGCGCTAGGAGGTTCCGGTAGCCGCTGTCACACCCTCGGCCAGAACGGTGACGGTATCGATCACTGGCGCGTCGGTGTGCAGCGTATCCTGAATCACCGAGAGCTCGGTGCAGGCCAGCACCAACACCTCGGCCCCCTGGGAAAGGACGTCTTCGGCGGCTCGGGTGAAGGCATCACGTGTCTCGGGATGACGCCCCTCGCCACGTTTGACAGCACGAATCACCTCTAGTACGCGGTCTTCGTCGTCAGGGTAGACCAGCGACAATCCACGCGCCTCGACGAATCCCTCGTAGAGGCCGATCTTGCGCAGGGCCGGTGAGCATAGCAGGCCCACCCGCGCCCCCGGCATGCGCTCAGCAACCACATCGAGGGTGCGCTCGACGATATGCCAGACGGGAATCTCGACCGCATCCTGGGCGTCACGCCAATAGTAGTGAGCGGTATTGCAGGGCATCACCAGAAAAGTGCACCCGGCCCGTTCCAGGCGTCGGGCCATGGCGGCGATGACGGGTCCCGGTGACTCACCGTCGCCATCGATCAGCGCTTTGATTCGCGATGGCACTTTGGGATTGTTGTCGACCAGCATATGCACGTGATCGATATCGTCCTGGGCCGGGGTCACCTCGATGACCTTCTGCATGAACGCTACGGTAGCGTCGGGCCCCATGCCCCCGAGCACTCCGACCATCGGATGGTCGGGGGCGGTGTCAATGTGTCCGGAATGCGTCATGTCGTCTACCTGTCGATGGAATGAGGCGTGGCCTAGAATCCAAGAAGGCTGGGCAGCCACAGAGTGATTTGGGGGAAGAAGGCCAGTAGCAGCGCGATGACCACCATGGAGCCCACCAGAGGCAGCGCACGCACGGCAATGCGTTCGATGGGGACGTTGGCGATGCTCGAACTGATGAACATGTTCTCGCCCAGCGGAGGTGTCGAGAAGCCGATGCCCAGGCTTACCACCAGCACGATGCCGAAGTGCACCGGGTCCACGCCGAGTGCCACCATCACCGGCAACAGCACCGGCGTCACGATCATGATGGTGGCGAGAATCTCCATAAACATGCCGACAATCAGCAAGAAGCCGATCACCAGCACCCATACCAGCCACAGGCTATCGGTAATTTCGAGGATGCCTTGGGCGATCATGTCCGGAATATGATTTTCGACCAAAATGCGTCCGAAGGCAGTGGCAGTGAACATGATGATCAATACCCGCCCAGTCAGCCAGGTCGTGTTCTCAAAGGCCTCGTTGATGCCGCGCAGTGACGACCCCTTGTGAATGAAGACACCCACGAACAGCGCGTAGAAGATCGACACCACCGCGGCTTCCGTGGGCGTGAACAGGCCCGAGTAGATACCGCCGAGGATGACTACCGGCGCCATCAATGACCAGAAGCCATCCTTGAGCACTCTGACGACCTTCTTCATGTCGTAGCGATTGCCCTCGGTCTGGTAGCCGTTGCGCTTGGCGGTGATGTAATTGGCGACCATCAGCCCCACGCCGAGCATGATGCCCGGTATCACACCGGCCATGAACAGTGCCGAGATCGACTCATTGGCGGTGACTCCGTAGATCACTAGCGGCATGCTCGGCGGGATCACCACACCCAACCCCCCGGCGGTGGCGGTGATGGCGGCCGGGTAGCTTCGACCGTAACCGCGTTCGATCATCGCCGGGATCACCAGCATGCCCACCGCCGCGGTGGTTGCCGGCCCCGACCCCGAAATGGCGCCGAAGAACATGCAAGCCATAACCGCGGCAGCGCCCAGCCCGCCGGCGGCGGGACCGGCCAACTCCTCGGCGATGTAAATCAGACGCCGGGCGATACCGGCATCGCCCATCAGGGCCCCGGCCAGGATGAAGGACGGCAGTGCCATCAGCGGGAAAGAGTTGATCGCCGAGAAAGCCAGCTCGATCAGCGAGCTGATGTCGTCGCCACTGAGCACATAGACGGCCATGGAGGCCACACCGAGTGCCACGACAATGGGTGCGCCGAAGAACAATAGCCCGGCGAACACGGAAAACAGTACGGTTGCCGCCATGGCTTAGTCCCCCGTTTTGGTCGAGGACGGCGCATCGGAAAGATGGCTCGAGCCCTCGGTGATCTTGTTGACTTCCTGCTGCTCCACATCGCCGGGCTCGATGCCTTTGACCAGTCTTAGGTATTGCACCTGCAGGACACGAAGCGCCATCAGCACAAACGCGATGGGAAACACGAAGTAGACGTAGGCCAGCGACCAGCCCAGTGCCGGCGAGTCATAGGGAAACTCCAGCAGCAACCCGATTAGATCCAGACTCTTGTAGGCCAGTACCAGGCAGAAGCCGACCCAGATCAAGTCGACCAGCAGCAGGAGGGTGTTGGCGATGGACCTTGGCATCATCTTGATATGGGTCTGCAGGCGATTGTGCGCACCCAGGTGAGCCGCATGGGCCGCACCAAGAAAGACGAACCAGACAAACGCATAGCGCGCCAATTCCTCGATCCACGCCATGCCAATGCCGAGCGTCACCCGCAGCACCACCTGGACGAAGAGCAGTACGACGAAGAGTCCGAGCAGTAAACGACAGGCGTAGTCTTCGATGTAGTTGAGCTTGGCCAACATGGGAGGCCTCCTTCCCAAGCAGAGACAGCGGAAATTATGAATGCCTGACCGGGCGCCTCAGGTTCGCCCGGTCAGGCGATCGATCAGTGGCCGAGGGCTGACTGAAATTCGTCGAAGGCCTCCTTGCCGCCGATCTCGTCATAAAATGCCGGCCACACCTCCTCCTTGGCGATACGAATCCACTCATCCTCATCTTCTAGAGTGGATACCTCTACACCTTCGGCTTCCATGCCCGCACGGGCCTTGGAGGCTTCGGTCAGCTGGAACTGCAGGGCGTAAAGCTGCGCTTCCAGACCAGCCCGATCGATGATCGCGCGTTCTTCATCGCTCAACTGCTCATAGGTTCTGACACCCATAACAATCGGCTGAAGCGAATACTGGTAGTGCACCTCGGTGAGATAGTCCTGTACTTCATGAAACTTCATCGTGTAGTTGACGATGTAGGGGTTATCCTGGCCGTCGATCACACCCTGCTGAAGCGCAGTGAAAACCTCTGGCCAGGACATGCTGATCGGGCTGGCTCCCCAAGCCTGGTAAGTGGCCAGCATTAACTCATTCTGCGGCACACGAATCTTGAGGCCCTGGAGGTCGTCGAGCGTGGTAACCGGACGCACGGAGTTGGTAAGGTATCGAAAGTTGGAATAAAGCCAGCTGACGATATGCACACCGGCATCCTCTTCGGCGATGGCGTTCCAGCGATCCGCCAATGGCCCAGTGGTAGCCTTCACCGCGTCCGCATGACTGCGAATGGCATAGGGCATGGTCAGGGCGCCAAGACGAGGCGCGTAAGGTGTCAGGTTGCCGACCCCGACCAGGGCGAAATCGAGCTTGCCGATGCGGGTATCCTGGATCATGCTCGTCTCGGAGCCGAGCTGGCCGCCGGGAAAGAGTTCCACCTGCATTTCACCGTCGGACAGCGATTCGACAAGTTCCTCGAAACGCTGGGCCAAGGCGCCCTGATCGGAATCCATGGGATCCCCCATGCCTAACTTGAACGTCTTGGCCTCGGCTTGAGCGGCGACCACGGTGGACAGCAGAATGGCGGTGGTCAGTAGAGTCTTCTTGAACATTGTTATCACTCCAGTGGGGTGTCGATAGCGTATTGGGAAGAGGGTCAGTTGGCCCCTATCGCGTCGTTGGATGTTGCCTCGTCATCATTCAACGCCTCATCCATGGCATTGCTCATCAGGGCGACGATATCGTCGCAGTCTTCCTGTTCGAAGGTCAGCGGCAGTCGCAAGTCGCAGAGGGTTGCAAGCACGCGGTCGGCGGTAGGCAGCGGCCGTGTGGCCGGCAAGTAGCCCCAACTGTCATAGCGGCTGGTGTAGTCTTCCGGCAGCGCCTTGCCATACCATTTCAGCGGGATGCCTCGAGCCTCGCAGCCGGCGATAAACCGCGCGATGGTGTCGTGACCGAGGCACGGCAACCGAAACTGGATCGAGCTGCCGATGAAATCTTCCTGGGGTGGCCGCTCGAGTCGTTCGACCTGGGGCATTCGTGCCAGTCCGTCTTCCAGGCGCCGGTAGAGAGCGTTCCAGCGCGCCCGACGTCTGGCCATCTCGGCCAACTGCGGTCGCAGGACAGCAGCACGTAGATTGTCCATGCGCCCGCTCATGTTGGGCATCACCAGACGCGTCTCGGCGAAACTCTCTGCGTCAGGGGCCGCCAGGTGACGGTCGAAGAGCATGTAGGAGCCGGACAGAATGACCGCGCGGCGCATCACTTCGGCGTCCTGGGTAGCCAGCAGCCCGCCTTCGCCGGAGTTGATGTGCTTGTAGGTCTGCGTGCTGAAGCAGCCCACCTTGCCGAAGGTGCCGCTGGGGCGGCCCTGGTAGGCCGCACCCATGGTGTGGGCACAGTCTTCGATCAGCACGATGTCGTGGGCCTCGCAGATCGCGACGATGGCCTCCATGTCACCGATATGTCCCCGCATGTGAGAGAGCACGAAGAAGCGTGCGCCGCTCTCACCTGCCGCCCGCTCGAGATCCTCGGGGTCCACGGTGGTGTCCTCGCGAATATCGACCAGCACCGCCTCGCCGCCGGCGGCGTGGATACTGCCGGGCACCGGCGACAGGGTGAAGGCATTGCACAGCACCTTGTCGCCAGGGGCCAGGCCACAGGCACGCAGCGCTAGCTGCAACGCATAACCGCCCGAGGCGCAGGCCAGGGCGAAGTCGACGCCCAAGCTCTCGGCAAACTCCGCCTCCAACAGGGCGGTCTCGCCCTGTTCACCCTCGGCCAGGTTGTAGCGATGCAAGCGCCCGCTGCGCATCACCGCCACGGCAGCCTCGATGGCATCTTCCGAGAGTGCTTCCTGCTGAGTGAAGGACTTGGCGAAACGGCGCATGACAGCCCCCTCAGTAACGGCTCTGGCGATGGACAGGGAAGTCCCAGTCCTGCTCGGGGAAATACTTGGCCAAGCGCCAGTCACAGGCACGGGCATGTCCTTCCATGCCTTCGGTGCGCGAGATGCGCGAGCCCACGGCGCTGAAGGTGCGATTGGCCTCTTGGCTCAACTGCTGGGTAGTTAGCACCTTCATGAACTTGTGCACGTTGAGCCCTCCGGAATAGCGTCCGGCGCGCTTGGTGGGCAGGATATGGTTAGTGCCGGAACACTTGTCGCCATGGGTGACAGTGCTTCCCTCGCCCAGGAACAGCGAGCCGTAATTCGACAAATGCTCTTTCCACCATCCCAGGTCCTCACACAGCACCTGCAGGTGCTCGCAGGCATAGCGGTCGCTGACCTCGACGATTTCCTCGCGGCTGTCGCCCACGATTACCTCGCCGTAATCACGCCAGGCGGTATGGACAACATCGGCGTTGGGCATATCATCGGCCACCTTTGGCAACACCTCCATGACTTCCCGAGCCAGTGCCTCACTGGTGCTGAACAGCCAGACCGGCGAGTTGGGGCCGTGCTCGGCCTGGGACACCAGGTCCACGGCGATGGTCATGGGGTCGGCGGAGCCATCGGCGATGATCGCCGACTCGGTGGGGCCGGCGAAGACGTCGATGCCCACCTCGCCGAACAGCAGGCGCTTGGCCTCCGCCACATAGGCGTTGCCCGGCCCCACCAGGATGTCGGCCTCGCGACCGCCGAACAGACCGAAGGCCATGCTGGCCATGGCGTGCACGCCGCCCATCTCAAGAATCATGTCGGCACCAGCCACATCCATGGCATAGGCCACTACCGGATTGATGCTATCGCCTCGGGGGGGCGAGCAAGCCACCACATGCTTGACGCCAGCGGCCTTGGCCGTTGCCACACTCATCAATGCCGAGGCGGCATGGGCATAACGCCCTCCGGGCACGTAGCAACCCGCGCAACCCACCGGCAGTATCCGCTGACCCAGCAACACGCCGGGTTCGGTCTCGATCTCGAACGAGGTCAAGCTGTCACGCTGGGCGTCGGCAAAACGCTTGATCTGGCGATGGGCGAAATCAATATCGTCCTTCACGTGCTGGGGCACACTATCGATCAGGCGCCGGCGCTTCTCCTCGCCCAGCACGAAGTCGCCCGTCCAGCCGTCGAATTTCTCGGCATACTCGCGCACCGCGACTTCGCCGCGCGCGCGGATGTCCTCGATCATGTCCTGCACCGCTTGGGTGACACGCTCGTGTTCCGCGGCAACCCCGGCGGCAGCCTCAGCTTGCTTGAGATATCGGATTGTCATTGTGATCTCCACGATTCTGCGATGGTGGCGCCCGGCACCAGGCCGCCGAGCGCCACTTCGTTCATCAGGTCCGGTATTCGGGGAAGCCGAAAGCGTTGGGGTAGCCGAACAGCGCCACAGCACCACCCGTGTGAAGGAACACCACATTCTCATCCTTCTCGAAGTGGCCCTTGCGAATCAAGTCGATCAGCCCGGCCATGCCCTTCCCGGAATACACCGGGTCAAGCAGAATGCCCTCGTGTCGCGCCAACAGAGTCACTGCTTCAACCATGCCCTCGGTGGGGATGCCGTAGCCCTCTCCCACGTAGTCACAGTTGGCCACGACCTGCTGGCGGTCCACCACCCCGGACAGACCTAGCTTGGCCTCGGTCTTCTGGGCCAGGGCGAAGACGTTGGCCTCCTGCTTGTCCTTGGGCGCACGTACGCCGATGCCGAGCACCGGAATGCCAGCGTTGCAGGCGGAGAGACCGGTGACCAGGCCTGCCTGGGTGCCGGCACTGCCGGTGGCATGCACCAGATGATCGACCTGCAATCCGATGTCATTGGTCTGAACGAGCAGTTCCAGTGCCGCGTTGACGTAACCCAGCGCCCCGACTTCGTTGGAACCGCCACCGGGAATGATGTAGGGCGTCTTACCCTCGCTTTTCAGGCGGTCGGCCAGGCCTTCCATCTCAGCGGCCATGTCAGCACCGCCAGGACGTTTTTCGAGGCTGGCGCCATGGAGTTGATCGAGGAAAACGTTGCCGTTGTAGTTATAATTGGGATCGTCACTGCCGGTACGGTCTTCCAGCAGGATGTGGCATTCGAGCCCCAGCTTACAGGCTGCGGCCACTGTCTGGCGGGCGTGGTTCGATTGGGTGGCACCCTGAGTGATGATGGTATCGGCACCCTTCTCGAGGGCATCGGCCATCAGAAACTCCAACTTGCGCGTCTTGTTGCCGCCGGTCGAGAGGCCAGTGCAGTCATCCCGCTTGACCCACAGGCGCGGACCACCGAGCAGCTTGCTCAGGTTGTCCATGGGCTCCAGCGGGGTCGGCAGATGTCCGAGACGAACGCGGGGGAAACGGGATAGATGCATACGGGCCTCCAGGCGAGTCATTTTTGGCATAAGCGGGCTCTCATCACGACCAACGTCGAAAGATACGGCGGCCACGAGGCGCGCCACTGAGCGGTCTTATGGAGGTTAGAACCCTCGCCCCTGCCACGACCAATGCCAAGTTGCTCGCTAGCTGTTAAATTTTTGCATAGTCAGTACCCTGATTCGGAACTCCGCCACGAGGCAGCATGAACCACCAATGAAGATCGAGTGGATAGAAGATTTTCTCGAGCTGATCGACGCCGGCACCTTTTCCCTGGCCGCCGAACGACGCCATGTCACCCAGCCGGCCTTTTCCCGGCGGATTCGTCAGTTGGAAGAGTGGCTCGACGCCGATCTGATCGACCGTCAGTCGCCACGTCTGGCCCTGACGCCGCATGCCCGTGAGTACGAACCACTGTTGCGCGACTGGTTGGCTCGACTCTATGCTCTGCGCAGCCGTATACGCGCCGAGGCGCTTCATGGTCGTCGCGCTGTACTGACCACCCAGCACACACTGACCGTCAGTTATCTGCCCCGTCTACTACGTTACTTTCGTCAGTATGCCCCCGAAGCACGGTTGCAAGTGCGCTCCTCCAACCGTGACGACTGTATCGACGACTTCCAGCATGGACAGGCCGATCTTATGGTCTGCAGCGAACTGGAAGGTGCTCCCCTGCTGACGGACCGCAGCGATATCGAGCGATTGGAACTCGGCCAAGAGCAACTGATTCCGGTTACCGCCGCCCAGGATGGCAAACCCTTGCATCTGCCCCGTGCGGGAGTGACGCTGCCTCTCATCGGTTATGATTCCGACAGTTTCCTGGGCAGCGCCTTGGCCTCTCCCTTCATGTTCGACCTTCAGCGCCACTACGATATCGAGTTGGTTTGCGAGACCGCTTTCACGATCGGTATCAAGGAGTTGGCATTATCGGGACTGGGTGTGGGCTGGCTACCCCATGGCCTGATTGAGGAAGAACTTGAATCGGGAAAGTTGCTCTCACTGTTGGACTGGATAGGTGGGCCAATGCTTGTGGTAGCCGGCTACCGTCATGCATCGCAGGATATTGGCGCTGCCGATCGGCTTTGGTCACTGATGCTCGATTTCCCACCGACACTCTAAGCCTCGCTGAGGGGGACAGGGCGCTTCATGAAATATACCGTCACCTGACCAACACCAGGCTTTGAGTCCAGATATCGGGCAACCCAACAGACAGGGTGTGACGCCGTTGTTGGTCCCGAAAAAGCTCATGATCGCCTTCGGCGTCACCGAGTGGCTCGGCCTGCCACCACTGGCGCAGAGCGTGCTGGTATTGCAGATGAGCATGCCGGTGGCGGTCTACAACTACCTGTTCGCCCAGCGTGCCCAGCGCGAACCGGAATACGTCGCCGGGCTGGTGTTCTGCTCGACGCTGCTGTCGTTCATCTATCTGCCGGTGCTGCTGGCGATCATGGGGTGAGCCGGTGATCAGGCGCACGTAACGAGGCAATCACAATCAACGTTAGATGGTTTGGAGGAGTCGTTACCCCTAGCGTGCTTACACCTTCCAGGGCAGCGGAGGCGGCATCAGGCGTTCGCCCTCGTACTGGGGAATGCTACCGAAACGCTCGCTGCCCGCCTCCCAGTCTCGCTGGGCCTCCATGATCTCCGCCTTGCTGTGGCCGACGAAGTTCCACCAGATCAGAATCTCCTCGCCCAACGGCTCGCCGCCCACCAGGATGGCCCGCCCCCCTGCCGGCAGTTCGAGCGTGACGTCACTACGGCCCCGCCCCAGATAGGCCAGCTCATTGGTGGCGAAACGCTCGCCTTCGATTTCCAGCTCGCCTTCCAGCGACAGCAAGCCATATTCGAAATCCTCACGCAGCGGCAGTTGCAGGCTGCCCGCCGACGGGCTGCGTAGATCCAGCCCCACCAGGGGCGAAAACGCCAATGTCGGTGCCCGTTGGCCGGCGAACTCGCCGGTGAGCAGGGTCAGCTCGACGCCCTGCTCGCGCCACTGCGGCAGTTCCGGGTAGTGATCGAAGCGCGGCTCGGTGTGACGGTGAGCCTCGGGCAACGCGATCCAGAGCTGCGCGGCATGCAGCTGAGTCTCGCCGGCAACGGACTCCTCGGTATGGCTGATACCGCGCCCGGCGGTCATCAGGTTGACCTGGCCGGGGCGGATCACCTGCTCGTGGCCCAGGCTGTCGCGATGCAGCACCTCGCCTTCGATCATCCAGGTGAAGGTTTGCAGCCCGGTATGCGGGTGCGGGCCCACGCGCAACCCAGTGCTGTTGCCCTTGAAGACGGAGGGGCCGGCATGATCGAGGAAACACCAGGCGCCCACCAGCCGACGATGGCGCGAAGGCAGCACCCGATTGACCGGAATACCGCCGACGTCGGCGGTGCGCGGCGCCACATGCTGAACTTGGCGCTTGCCGTCGATGATTGGGCAGTCGATAGAAGTCAAGAGGTCGGGGTCACTGACGAACGTGCTCATACTGCCTCCACTATCGGTGAATGAGGGGCAGGCCGGTGCCTGCCCCCATAAGTGCTCTAACGCTGTGAGTCTAGCGTCTCGTTGTTCTTCACCACGTCCTGCGCCTTCATGTAGCTCTCGATAAGTAGCTGGTAGGGCGGAAACACGTCGGAATACGCGCCTGCCCACTCCTGCGCATCGTCGCGATTCCAGGTTCGCTGGAGCTCGGAAAGCACGGCGCCGGTGTCGATGGGTACGACGCCAGCCTGGACGACACGAGCCAGTGTGATCTCCTGCGCCATCTTTGAATAAGTGCCGGAGGCGTCGATAACCGCGAAGACCTTGTAGCCCTCGTGGACCGCGCTGATGGAAGGGAACGCCATACAGACACTGGTGATCGTGCCAGCGATGATCAGCGTGTTCTTGCCGGTGGCCTTGACGGCTTCGACGAAGTCCGGGTTGTCCCAAGCGTTGATCTGCCCAGTGCGGGCGACGTATTGGGCATGAGGCGCATTCTCGTGAATTTCCGGGATCAGTGGACCATTCGGTCCCTGTGGTACCGACGCGGTCGTGATCACCGGGATATTGGCAAGCGACGCCACCTTGGCCAGCGCCCCCGCATTGGCGCGCAAGCGCGTCATCTCCATGTCGCCGACCGTCTGGAACAGGCCGCTCTGATGATCGATGAGCAGCATGGCGGTATCGTCAGGATCGATGGTCGGAAGTTGTCCGTTGAAGTTGGCAGGTGCGGTCATGACTTGTTCTCCTATTGAGAAATCCAGGACGGGCCGCTGCCGCGAACTCGACCGCGGCAACGGCGGAGCGATCTATCACTGTGTTGCGCGTCACGGCAGACGATGCATAGCGATTCCCCTTGGTTAAGAAAACGAATGGATTGGTGCGTGATCACGTCCGGTGGGCCGGACTAAAAAACCCGCCACGCGGCCTATCCCACCGTTTGTGCCAAAATGGAGTTCGTGACGAGAAAACCGAGTGTCATGAAGACCACCAACAGCGCCCCGACGATGCGCGGCGGCGCAGGCAGCGGGATATCGAACCAGCGACACCCGACGCCGATTGCGAAACCCAGCAACAGGCCAATCAACGAATGAAGCATGGCATCACTCCGAGGTTTTGCCGGTCGGACCGCCGCAATGCCGCTTCGTCGTCGCTTTGCGGTGGGCGGCGAAATGGTCGGTCACGGTATAGCCCACGCTCATCGCCACGACCAGCAAGGCCCCGATGAGCACCGGCGGCGCCGGCAGTGGAATGGTAGCGAGCCGGCAGGCCACACCAATGGCGAGCGCAAGCAGTAATCCAAGCGCGATCTTCATGAAGCGCCTCCTTTGGATTCCGGCTTTTGGCGAAGCCGGGTGCTATCGCGCAACGGTGCCAGGTAATGGCGGACGTCGGGGGACGTCTCGCCGCGATGGTAAGCCCGTGCGGCGCGATGGATGTCGGCGTCGTGACGGGTGACGCGTTCGTGCTGGCGCAGATGCTCGGCCCAACTCGGCACAAAGAACCATTCGACCCAGAACGCCGGTTCGGCGGCATCCTGGTACACCCCCCAGTTGGAGGCGCCGTTCCGATACCGTTCGCCCGACAGGTCATACACTGCGCGCAGGAAATCGGCCGTGTCGGATGCGTCGATTCGGTATCGAATCGTGACCAGTACCGGCCCGCGGTCCGGGCTGGCGTCGAAAGTCTCCGCGATCGTCGGTTCGCCCCAAGCCAAAGCAGGCGTCAAATCGCGCTGCTCACCCTGCCCGAGCTTGGCCCGCCAGGTCAGGGCTACGGCAACCAGCGCCCCGGCCGCGGCGATCAGCAAGGCGGTCCCAATCGAGGTGGCGGCGGCAATCTGCCCCCAGAGAATCGACCCGGCCGACATACAGCCGAAAAAGACCATGATCAGGACAGCCATCCCCCGGGCACGTATCCAGTTGGGCAGGGCCATCTGGGCCGACACGTTGAAACAGGTCAGTGAGGTGATCCAGCCCAGCCCTCCCAGCGCCGACGCCAGTAGTGCCACGGCTATATCCGGCGCAATGGCAAACAGCGCCAGGGCCACCGCCGTGAGGATGCTGCCGAACGCGGCCAGGATGTTGCTGTCGATGCGTTCGCGGATGCTCGGTAGGACCAGCGCGCCAGCGACTGCACCACCGCCAACCGCCGCCAACAGGGCGCCGTAGACCCCGGCACCGCCGTCCGGCAGCTGGCGCGCCACCAGCGGCAGCAGCGCCCAATAGGCGCTGGCGAAGGTGAAGAATCCGAGCGCACGCACCAGCGTTGCCTTGAGCGGGCCGTTGCGGCTGACGTGACGCAGGCCGGTCAGCATTGCCCCGAATACGGGCTCGGGCGGCAGGTGGCTTGAAGCGACCGCCGGTGGCTTCCAGATCCACAGCGCGCCGATGATCACCACAAAGCTGACGGCGTTGAGAACGAACGGCGAGGCAAGGCCGACCGAGACGATGAGCACACCCGCCAGTGCCGGCCCGATGGCCCGGCTGATGTTGATCCCCAGACCATTGAGCGCGATCGCCGGCGACAGCTGCGTGGTCGGTACAAGGCTCGGGACCACCGCCTGCCAGGCTGGCGCCATGAGTGCCGCACCCGTGCCGATGGCGAAGGTAAACACCAGCAGCAGCACCGGCGTCATCCAGCCGAACGCCACCAGTGCCGCCAGCAGGCCGACAACCACGCCCAGAAAGCCGTTTACGACGATCAGAAAGTGGCGTTTGTCCACCCGGTCGGCCAGTGCCCCGGCCAGCAGCGCGAAGCACAATACCGGCAAGGTGCTAGCCGTCTGTACCAACGCCACGATAGCCGGCGACGGGTTGAGCGTCGTCATCAACCAGGCGGCTCCGGCGTTGTTGACCCAGGTGCCGATATTCGACACCAGCGTTGCGGTCCACAGCAAGGCGAAGGCCCGGTGGGCGAACGGCGCCCACGGCGAAGTCGGCGCTGGCTGTTTGGAGGCGGCGGTTTCGGTCATGCTCGATTCCTTCGGCTATTGGGGGGTTACACCGCGAAACAAGAGCAACCCAGGGCGCCCCAGAACGACGACGCATCCTGCACGGGAATCGGCCGCGTCCAGGCGATGCCCGCGTTGTGCCCGTGCAACTGGCAAGGCGTGCCGCCGTGGGCATGACCAGGGTGATGCTGGGCGGCGATTTTGGCGTAATCCCCGGTGCGCATGGCCGGCGTCGGCGCGGCATGGATTGGCCCCCAGTCCGGTGATGCAGGCGGCAACGGCGGATTGTGGTCGCTGAACGGCCCGCCCGCATGCACGACACGACCGCCAAGCATGGTGAGCACGGATGTGATCCGGCGGATGTCCTCGGCTGGCACCGACAGATAATCGTCCGATAGCACGGCCAGATCCGCGTACTGCCCCGGCTTGAGTGCGCCCTTGATATCCTGATCGCCGGAGAACCAGGCCGAACCACCGGTGTAGAGGCGCAGCGCAGTCACACGATCGAGCGTATCGGTTTCGTCGTAAAGCGACAGACCGCCGACGGTCTTGCCGGTCACCAGCCAGTACAGTGCGGTCCAGGGATCGTAGGAGGACACGCGGGTGGCGTCCGTGCCTGCGCCGACTGGCAGATCCATTGCCAGCATGCGGGCAATCGGCGGCGTGCGCTTGGCTGCCCGCGGTCCGTAACGGTCGACGAAGTATTCGCCCTGGTAGGCCATGCGGTTCTGGATGGCGATGCCGCCGCCCAGGGCCTTGATCCGCTCGATGTTGCGGTCGCTGATGGTCTCGGCGTGGTCGATAATGAAGCGGGTTTCGAACGGCTGGCGGCCGTTGACCCGCTCGAACACGCTCAGGAAGCGGTCGATGCTCTCGTCGTAGGTCGCGTGAATACGAAACGGCCACTTGTTGGCGGCGAGCAATTCGACGATCGGTTCGAGTTCGCTCTCCATGGTCGGTGCCAGATCGGGACGTGGCTCCAGGAAGTTCTCGAAATCGGCGGCCGACCAAGTCAGGTTCTCGCCACCGCCGTTCATCTTCAACAGCGGCGAACCGTCGCCCGGCTGGGTCATGGTGATCCAGCGCTTGTAGTCGGCCAGTTCCTCGCCGGGCTTCTGCGCGAACAGGTTGTAGGCGATGCGAACCGTGAGTTGGCCTGACTCGTCGAGCTGCTGCACCACTTCGTAATCGTCGGGGTAGTTCTGGCCGCCACCGCCGGCATCGATGACCGAGGTGATTCCCAGCCGGTTCAGCTCGCGCATGAAGTGTCGGGTCGAGTTGACCTGGTCTTCCCGCGGCAGCTTGGGACCCTGTGCCAGCGTCGAATACAGAATCAGGGCCGAGGGTGTGGCCAGCAGCAGGCCGGTCGGATTGCCCTGACCATCACGCTCGATCGTGCCGCCAGGCGGGTCCGGGCTGTCCTTGGTCAGGCCGATGGCATGGAGCGCCGCCTTGTTCAGCAACGCCCGAGCGTACAGATGCAGCACGAACACCGGCGTATCCGGTGCGGCCGCGTTGATTTCGTCCAGTGTCGGCATGCGGCGTTCGGCGAACTGGAATTCCGACCACCCACCGACGACGCGCACCCATTGCGGCGGCGGTGTCCTGTCGGCTTGCTCCTTAAGCAGGCGCAGCGCATCGGCCACCGACGGCACGTTTTCCCAGCGCAGCTCCATGTTGAAAGTCAGCCCGCCCCGGATGAGGTGGAGGTGGCTGTCGTTGAGACCGGGGATAACGCGGCGGCCCTCGAGATCGATCACTTCAGTATTCGCGTCGGCGAGGCGCATGATCTCGTCGGTCGTACCGGTTGCTTCTATCTTACCGTCCGTGATGGCGATCGCCTGGGCTTCCGAGTTTTCGGGATCAAGCGTGGTAATTCGACCGTTATGCAAAATCGTGTCGACCATGACCAGCTCTCCTCTGTGAAAAGAGGGTGTCCGGGACACGCCAGAAGCCAGGACGGTACGTTGTTTCTGGCAAAGACATGACCCGGACATCACGCTGCTTATCGCACCATCACCCTTTCTCAGCCGAAGTACGGCTCTGAATCAGATTGGCGTAAGCGGGTAGATGACCGCCCAGAATGCCGCCGAAACCCTCGATATCGTTGCGCCAGTCGCGATGGAGTTCGCTGGCGACACCGAACCAGGACATCAGTTGGGCGCCCGCCTGCGACATACGATCCCAGGCTGCATCGCGGGTCGTCTGATTGAAGGTGCCGGAGGCATCGGTGACCACGAACACCTCGTAACCTTCTTCCAGGGCCGAGAGGGCCGGAAAGGCCACGCAGACCTCGGTGACCACACCGGCAATCAGCAGCTGCTTCTTGCCGGTATCCTTGACTGCCTTGACGAAGTCTTCGTTGTCCCAGGCATTGATCTGGCCGGGCCGCGGGATATACGCCGCATCCGGGAAGGCCTCCTTGAGTTCGGGGACCATCGGTCCGTTCGGCCCGTCCTCGAAGCTCGTAGTCAGGATCGCCGGAATATTGAAGTACTTGGCGATATCGGCGACAGCCAGCACGTTGTTCTTGAACTCATCCGGGTTGAAGTCGCGCACCAGTGACAGCAGCCCGGCCTGATGATCGACCAGCAGCAAGGCCACGTCGTCCTTATCGAGACGCTTGTAGGTGTATGACATGATGGTCCTCCTTTCTCTAGGTGTCGGAATACCCGGCAATCCCCTGCCGGGCAGGCACGACGGCGGGACGATCCCGCTAGTCGTTCAGGGCGCCGTACTTCCCGCTCTGGAAGTCGGCGAAGGCTTGCTGAATCTCCTCTGCGCTGTTCATGACGAACGGTCCATGCCCCACCACCGACTCGTCGATGGGCTCGCCACTCAGCAGCAGGAGCTTGGCGTCGTTATTGGCCTCGACAGAAAGCTCGTTACCGCTGCGCTCGAAGCACACCAGGCCGGTGTCCCGAATAAGCTCGGTACCGTTGATTCGCAGCGTGCCGCTGAGTACCACCAGCAATGTCGTGTGGCCATCCGGCACCGGCAGAGTCACGCTGCCACCCGGCTTGAGCCGTATGTCCCAGACATTGATCGGGGTAAAGGTCCGCGCCGGCCCCCGGTGATCCCGGTAGTCGCCGGCGATCACCCGCAGTCGTCCGCCATCCTCGGGCAGAGCGACATCGGGAATATCCGCGGAAAGTAGCGTCTGGTAGGCCGCCGGCGCCGACTTGCTCTGGGCCGGCAGGTTCACCCAGAGTTGCACCATCTCCAGGGTGCCACCCTGCTCCGTGAAGGCCCGGGAATGAAACTCCTCGTGGAGGATCCCGGCGCCGGCGGTCATCCATTGCACATCGCCTTCGCCGATATATCCCCCGCTACCGGTAGAGTCGCGATGCTCCAGCTCGCCCTGATAGATCAAGGTCACCGTTTCAAAACCACGGTGCGGATGCTGGCCCACGCCACGTGGCCGCTTGGCGGCGCGGAAGTCGAACGGTCCGGCATAGTCCAGCAATAGGAAGGGACTGACGTGCTGGGCGCCCATGCGGTCGTAGGTAAAAAGCGAGCGAACCGGGAAACCGTCTCCCACCCAATGACTGAGTGGTGCGCTATAGACCCCCTGGATCGTCTTCATCTTGAGGCTCCTTGTTGCTTGGGAGGGCCCTGGGCCCTGATGAAGACAGCGTAGGCAAGGAACGATAATGACAGTAGAGGCTACAATTCATACGCATCGTTCTACTAATAGGACACTGGAATGCAGGACCTTAACGATCTCTACTATTTCGTACAGGTGGTGGAGCATGGCAGTTTCGCGTCGGCAGGCCGTGCCCTCGGCATTCCGAAATCGAAGCTGAGTCGCCGCATTGCCCAGTTGGAGGAGCGCCTGGAAACGCGCCTTATCAATCGGTCGACACGGCATCTATCGGTCACCGAACTGGGACAGGCGTATTACCGCCACTGTGTAGCGATGCTGGTCGAAGCGGAAGCCGCGGATGAATTGATCAAGCGCAATCTCGCCCAGCCTCGTGGAACGGTGCGGCTAAGCTGTCCGCCGAGCCTCCTGCACTACCTCGTCTCTCCCCTGCTGGTGCGCTTCATGGCGCAGTGTCCCGATGTAGAAATCTATGCCGAGGCCACCAGCCGGCGGGTGGATGTGATCAAGGAGGGATTCGACATGGCCATCCGTGTGCGCTTCCCACCGCTCGAGGACAGCGACCTGGCGATGAAGGTGCTGTCGAGCAGCCCGCAGCGGCTGGTCGCGGCGCCAAGTCTCTTCGAGCACCGTTCGCTACCGCGTACACCGGGAGATTTGGCAGGCCTGCCAAGCCTGGATTTCGATCAGGTCGACAAGCAACATGTCTGGCATCTCGACGGCCCTGACGGTGTCACGGCCAAAGTGCCCCTTCATCCGAGACTCGTGACTGACAATGCCGAAACGCTGCACCAAGCGGCGCTGGCAGGTCTGGGGGTGGTAAAGCTGGCGCTACTGGTGGCGGGCAAGGATCTCAGCGAAGGTAAATTGATCGATGTCATACCCGGATGGGAGCCCAGAGGTGGCATCTTGCATGCCGTGTTCCCATCGAGGCGCGGGCTATTGCCCTCGGTGCGGGCGCTGCTGGACTTTCTTGACGAGAACATCAATGCAATCGACGTTATGAATCACGTTGCATGAAAAGCCCCCTTCGGCTGGATGTCCAGCTTCAGGGGCCTTTCAACTTCGGGCTTCTGTCGATCGAGTCTATTTACTCAATGAGCAGCTAGCGGCGTTACGCTTGCGCCATAACCAGGGCAGCAGCCAGGGCAATACGATCAGCATGGCAGCCGCGATCCACAGGCCGATGGAAATACCGGACTGCCAGAGGATGCCGCTGTCACCACCACTGATCGCCAGCGCGCGACGCAGGTTCTGCTCCATCAGCCCACCGAGTACGTAGCCGAGGATGATCGGGGCCAGCGAGAAACCCAGTTTGCGCAGCAGATAACCCATCACCCCGACGATCAACATCAGGAAGATGGCGTAAAGGTTGGAGTGCAGTTGGAAAACGCCGACGAAGGCGAGTATGGCGATTGCAGGCACCAGCAGCCAGCGAGGAATCGTCAGAACCCGGGCGAACAAGCCGGCCAACGGCAGGTTAAGCAACAACAGCATCAGGTTACCGAGATATAGCGAAGCGATCAGACCACCCGCCACCGCCGTGTGCTCGGTGAACATCGTCGGGCCAGGAGTGATGTTATAGAGCATCAGGGCGCCCAGCATGACCGCCGTGGTCCCGGAACCTGGAATACCCAGCGTCAGCATCGGCACGAAGGCCCCCACCGCCGCGGCATTGTTGGCCGATTCAGGAGCCGACAGTCCACGCATGTCACCCTTGCCGAAGGTGCCTTTCTGGTCGCTCAGGCGCTTCTCGGTGGTATAGGCCACGGCCCCGGCAACCGAAGCGCCGGTACCCGGCAGCACGCCGATCACGAAGCCGATCAGCCCCGAGCGCAGTATGGCCCACTTGCAGAACAACACCTCTTTCAGACGCACCATGACCCGACCTAACGGCGCCATGGCGCCACCATCATCGCTTGTATGCGAATGCTCGAGCATGAGCAGGATTTCGCTGATGGCGAACAGGCCGATGATCAGTACGATGAAGTCGATGCCGTCGTAAAGTTCCGGTATGCCAAACGTAAAGCGCAGCACGCCGGTGCCGGAATCCACACCTATCGTGGCGACGAGCACCCCAAGCACGGCGCCTATCGCTGTCTTTAACGGATCCTTGCCCATCATCGCCGACATGGAGGCGAAGGCGAACACCATCAGCGCGAAGAACTCGGCCGGGCCAAACATGACGGCGACCCTGGCCAGCAACGGGGCGAATAGCGTAATCCCCAGGATGGCCAGCGTGGCTCCGATAAACGAACTGACCGCCGAGAGCCCCAGCGCCGGGCCGGCCAGCCCTTGTTTCGCCAACGGATTGCCATCCAGCGTCGTGAATACCGCGCCGGCATCGCCGGGCACATTGAGCAGAATGCTCGACATGCGTCCGCCATACTCCGAGCCGGTGTATATCGCGGCCAGCAGAATCAGCGACGATTCGGCCGGCAACCCCATGGTATAGGCGAGCGGCATCAGGATCGCGATGCCGTTGATCGGCCCGATGCCCGGCAGGGCGCCGAACAGGGTGCCTATCAACGCACCGAGAAAGGCCAGCCCCAGGTTGAGCGGGGTCAGCGCGACCGCGAAACCCTGGGCGAGGAAATCCCACATGATCGTCTCTCCTTTATGTCAGGGCCGTCAGCCAGTCGCTAGCCGGCAAGAGGATGCCCATCGCCTGGGTAAACAGGAGATAGCTGCCCAAGGCCACCAGTACGCCACTGATCGCCGCCTTGGCCCATGGCGCGCCGAATAGGCGCGACAGCACTAGCACGACGAGCGCAGTAGCCGGCAGATAACCCAGCGACGTGAATACCAGTGCATAGACCAGCAGCGTCAACAACACGCCAAGCAGCTTGAGAACCAGCACGCCGCGCGGCCAATCGCCATTGGTGCCAGGGCGGAATAGCAAGACTAGCGAGAACACGGCCAACAGCACGGACAAGCCCAGCGGAAAGGCCTTGGGACCCAGCGGGTCATAACTGAAGGGGACGTGCAACTGCATGGCCTGGGCGGCGACGAACGCCGCCAGACCGAGCAGGACGATGCCCAGGATTCGGTCGGCGGCGATATTCATTGAGTCAGGCCTACTTCATCGGCTAGCGCCTTGAACTCACCGACTTGCTCTTTTACATAGTCGTCGAAGGAGTCACCGAAGCGCGCCATGGGGAACAATCCACGCGCTGCGCGCAGCTCGGCGAATTTTGGAGAGTCCGCCAATTTCTTCAGCTTATCGACCCAGGCCTGGTAATCGGCGTCGCTGACCTCGGGACCCACGTAATAGCCACGCCAGATCGGCCACTGCACGTCGTAGCCCTGCTCCTTGGCGGTCGGAATATCGGCGAAAGGACCACCCACGCGTTCTTCCGAGAGCGCGGCCAATACGCGCACATCGCCATCCGCCAGGCGCGGCTTCAGCTCCGCCAAGTCACCGGTGAAGACGTCGATATGATCGCCCAATAGCGCCGCCAGCGCCGCGCCACCGCCTTCGAAAGCCACATAGCGCAGGCTTTTCGGCTTGATGCCCGCCGCCTTGGCGGTCAGTGCGGCCTTCATCCAGTCCTGGCTGCCGATCGTGCCACCAGAACCGAAGACGATCTCACCGGGCTCGCTCTTCAGATCCTGCATCAGCTCATCGAGGTTCTGCCAGGGCGCATCGGCACCCACCACGATGGCGCCATAATCCGCGCCCAGCGCACCCAGCCAGCGCACGTCGTCGACGCCATACTCACCGAACTTGCCGAGTGCCAGATTGACGGCGGCACCGGTGCTCGCCGCCACGATCAGATTGGCGTCATCGGGACGCACCCCGATCACATGGTTATAGGCGACGGCGCCAATGCCCCCGGGCATGTAGCGCACCATCATCTGCTGGTCGATCAGGCCGGTTTCCTGCAACCCTTGAGCGGCCAGACGGCACGTCAGGTCATAGCCACCCCCGGGCTTGGCCGGTGCGATACACTCGGGGGTTCCGGACTGTGCCTGCGCCCCACCGGTCATGAACATACCGCCAATGACGGCCAGCGCGGACCACCGACGAAACCCCGTATTGATATTCATGGTGAACTCCTGTTCTTGTGATTAGGTGTCACCCATTCGATGACAGACCCGATGTTAGGCCCGTTACCTTTCATCAACCTGTCATCCTGTAAACAATTAGCGAGATTCGGTCGCATGCGCTTACTGGTCGTTGAAGACGATGCATTGATCGCCCGGTCGCTGCACCAGGCGTTGACGCCGCTGGGCAATACCATCGACGTATTCTCTCGCTGCGCGCAGGCACGATCGGCGCTAGCCCATGACAGCTTCGATTTGATACTGCTTGACTTGGGCCTGCCCGATGGCGATGGGCTGTCGTTACTGGCCGACCTGCGCGGACGCGGCGACACGACTCCGGTACTGATCCTGACCGCACGCGATGGCATCGAGGATCGTGTGAAGGGGCTGGATATTGGCGCCGATGACTATCTGGCGAAGCCGTTTTCGCTGGCCGAGCTGGAAGCCCGAGTCCGCGCCCTGCTACGGCGCAGCCAGCAGCGCATCGATAACAGCCTGAACCTGGGGCCCCTGCGCTTCGAGCCCTGCTCCGGCACGGTAACGCTCGACGGCGACCCGCTCCTGCTGCCACGACGCGAATTGAGCCTGCTCGAAGGGTTGTTGATGCACGCCGGGCGTATCGCCCCGCGCGAGATGCTGGAAAGCCGCCTGTTCGGCTTCGGTAGCGTTGGCCCAAATGCGCTGGAAGTCTATATCAGCCGACTGCGAAAACGCCTGCAAGGCAGTGGCCTGCGCATTCGCACCCTGCGCGGCATGGGCTACCGCCTCGAGGAAGAACGACCGTGATCCAGGTCGATGGCACCTTGAAGACGCGGCTGGCGCTGTGGCTATTGGTGACGTTCGGCGGCCTGGGTGGGTTTCTGATGATAGAGGCCTATACCAGCGCGCAGCGCGATGCCGAGCGGGCCTTCGATAGCCAGTTGCAAGCCGCCGCGCTGACCATCGCCGAAGCCATCCAATGGCAAGGCGGCGAACCGCTTGTCGAGATACCCGCCGCCGCCTTGCAGATTCTCGCTACCCGCCATCAGGAGCGGGTGTTCTACGCCATCCTCAATGCCAATGGCACGTCGATTACCCGTAACATGCCGACGATCATCGACCCTCAATGGCGCCACAAGGCATCGCAACGACCGATATGGCGAGATGCCCGTATCGGTGACACGCCCATCAGGCTCTACGGTTACGAACTCGACACTGCGGGCTGGGAGGCCCAGGACCCTGTGCAGATTTGGGTCGGCCACACCCTCGCCGGGCGTCATGCGCTTGCCAGCGAGCTGTTCGAACGCGCCATGACGCGTTTCGCAGTCATGGTATTGCTGGCTGGGCTGTTGATGACGCTGGCAATGCGTGGTGTATTGAAACCCCTGCGCAAGCTGCGCCAATTATTGCGTCAGCGGGAAAACGACGACACTCAGCCATTGCATGCCCGGGTTCCGAAAGAGCTGCTGGAACTCACCGAGACCCTCAACTCGCTCTTCGCCAGACAGCGCGAAGGGCGTGAAAACCTGCTGCGCTTTACCGCCGATGCCAGCCACCAGATCAAGACCCCGCTGACCGGTCTGCGCAGTACCTGCGAACTGGCGTTGCAGAGTCGACGACCAGAGGAATGGCGCCAGGCGCTGGAAACCGTCAACGACAACGCGACGCGCACCAGCCGCCTGGCCGAGCAGTTGCTCAGCCTGGCCCGGCTACGCCATGCCAGCAGTGAACACGAGCGGGGCTCGTTCGATCTGGTCGCGCTGTTGCGCGACTGTGTCATGGAGTGGGCAGAGCGCGCCACATCGAGGAATCACGATCTGGGCCTCGCGCCGCTGCCCGATAAAGCGATGATGGTCAGGGGCGAGCCCTGGTCCCTGCATGAGCTGGTCGGCAATCTCGTCGATAACGCGCTGCGCTACACCCCACCCGGCACGATCATCACCCTGGGCCTGCAACCCGGGGTCGATACCGTCACGTTGATCATCGAGGATGACGGCCCCGGCGTGCCCGAGGGGTTACTGAGTCGGCTGCATCAGCCTTTCGAGCGCGCCGGCAGGCATGACGCCGAAGGCTCGGGCCTGGGCATGGCGATCGTCGACTCCATCGCCCGTCAGCATGGCGCCATCTTGTCGTTGGGGGCTCGTTCCCCGACGGGATTGTGTGTCGCCGTCCGCTTCCCTCTCGAGAACGCAACATGAACGCTTCCTATCGGTTTTGGCTACGACTCGCCTGCCTATGCCTTGGCGGCTTGCCGCTCAGTTGGACAACTGCGTCATGGGCCGACCGGGCTCAGGCACAAACGCCGTTGGTCGTCGCCGCGGCGCTCGATCACCAGGTCGTCGCCCCGCTGCTGCAAGCCTTCGAACGTGCGTACCCCGAGATCGCACTGGACTACCGGGATCTATCCACCCTGGAAGTCGATCGTTACGCCAGGCAGGCCGACCCAGCACCGGATGTGGTGATCAGTTCGGCTATGCCCTGGCAAATGGCGCGAGTCAACGAGGGTCTCGCTCAGCCGCTGAATAGTCCCGAGGCCCGGGAATGGCCCGAATGGGCGAAGTGGCGCGACGAGGTGTTCGGCTTCACCTTCGAGCCCATCGTCATGGCCTATCGATTGGATCTGGCCAAACACATGATGCCGCCCTACACCCACGCCGACCTGCATGAGTTGCTGATCACCCAGCCAGAACTCAAGGGTCGCGTGACCACCTACTCACCGCTGCGCAGCGGCGTGGGCTACACCTTGTTTCAACAGGATGCACGCTACTCACCGCGTTTCTGGGATCTAGTGGCAGCCATGGGCGCCGCCGACGTCGATTTGCAAGAGACCACGCGCGATATGCTCGAAGGGCTTAGCGAAGGGCGCTACTGGCTGGGCTACAACCTGCTGGGCTCCTATGCCATGGTCTGGGCCCAGACGCATCCGGAAGTCATGGTGCAGGTGCCCAAGGATTACGCGCTGGTGCTGATGCGCATGGCGTTCATTCACCGCGACGCCCCACATCCGCTGGCCGCCAGGCAGTTCCTCAATTTTCTGCTCGGCCGTGAAGGGCAACGAATCCTCGCGGGCAAGACACCGCTATTCAGCGTATTGCCCGAGATTACCGGCCCCTACACCGCGCAGCGGCTGCGCGATCAGGTCGGCGACCATCTCTACCCGATCCCCATCAACGCCACGCTGCTGGCATTCGTCGACCCACAGCGCCGCGATGCCTTCATGGACCGCTGGATGCGCGAGATTCAGATTCTCGATGCTGCCAAATGATCCACATGGACCAGGCCAAAGCATCACGATCTTTACCGCTCAATCTTGGAGTTTCCAGCTTGCAACCCGCCTTTTCTCCAACAACCGCCGCATCGCCGGCGTGGGTTCTTCGATCTTGTGATGGCGGCGGCTGGCGGCGTAGCTGTCGTTGAAGGCGTCGAAGTAGTCATCGAGCGTCGCGGCGGCGGTCTTATCGCCGCTCTGGCGCAGCAGTTCGGCGGCGACTTCGGCGGTACATAGGTGCGCCGCCGATGCCGGCTTACGCAGGTGGTAGCGGGTCAGCCGCGCGCTACGCAGTGGCAACACGGGCAGGCGTTCCAGGTAAGGGCTCTTGCGGAACATGCGCCGTGCCTGGCGCCAGGTGCCGTCGAGGATGATGAATACCGGTATAAACCCATCGCCCTTCGCCGCATGCACGGCATCGACCTCTACCACGCGTTCGGCGTAATCCGGCTGGTCGTCGGGAAAGACGATAAAGGGCGCATAGCGGGCATCCTCGAGCAACGCCAGCAGCCGCTCGTCCGGCGCGGTGCGATACCAGGTGAATAGCTCGGTGGTGGCGAGAATATCGCCGATCAAGCGCCCGGTATTGGTCGGCTTGTTGTGTTCCAGCGGATGGGTCAGCAGCCAGAAGTGCGCCTGGCTCTCGGCAGTGGCCTTGTACGGGCACAGGCAATTGAGCGTCGGCAGGCGACACCCCTCGCAACGCACCACGAAGCTGCCACGTGCCTTGAATGGCCGGCGCGGCGGGCGTGGCCGCCCGCTTGCCGGATCGCGTTCCCAGCCATCGGGAGCGATAACGCCAGCATCGGCGGGCATCGTCAGATCGTAGTCACTCATGGAAGCGTGCATCGTCGATAAACAGGGCCGGGCATTCTAGCATGCCCGGCCTTGCCGAATGGCCCGTCGTGGCCCCGGCTCAATGCGTCGCGGCATCGACCTGGGCATTGCCATCAGCGTCGTTCACCGGACGGCGTTTCCAGTAACCGGCGAGCAGCGAGCCGGAAACGTTGTGCCATACCGAGAATAGCGCACCAGGCAGCGCCGCCGTGGCGGTGAAGAACTGGTTGGCCAGGGCCACGGCAAGCCCGGAGTTCTGCATGCCGACCTCAATGGCGATGGTCCGGGCGATGCGCTTGTCGAAGCCCAGCAAACGACCGATGCCATAACCGCCGGCCAGGCCGATGGCGTTGTGCAGCATCACCGCCAATGCCACCAGCGGCCCGAGCGTGGCCAGGCGACCGGCATTGAGGCCCACCACGATGGCGATGATCACAACAATGGCGAACATCGCCAGTGACGCCAGGGCCGGCTCCACGCGGCGAATGTGCGCGCCGAGGAAATGGTGAATCACCACGCCCAGCGCGATCGGCGCGATGACCAGTTGGGCGATGCTCAGGAACATGCCCCACACCGGCACGTCGACGCTCTGCCCGACCAACAGCCAGGTCAGCAGTGGTGTAGCGGCCACCGAAACGAGCGTCGAGACCAGCGTCATCGATACCGACAGCGCGACATGGCCACCGGCCAGCCAGGTCATGACGTTGGAGGCGGTGCCGCCGGCCGTAGCGCCGACCAGCACCATGCCGGTGGTCAGCTCGGGTGAGAGCCCCAGCATCCAGGACACGCACAGCGCCGCCAGCGGCATGACCGAGAATTGCAGGATCAGGCCGACGGCGACCGGCAGCGGCGCGCGAATCACGCCAAGAAAGTCATGGCGCGATAGTGTCAGGCCCATGGCGAACATGATGATCGCCAGCAACAGTTGGATCTGGGAAGCCAGGCCTGTGAACCACTCGGGCTGCCAGGCGGCGCATAGTGCAAAGAGTATCGCCCAGACGGGAAACAGGCGGTTGAGGCGTTCGAAGATCGACATGGCATATCCTGGCGCGTTGCTTATATAGTTAGCCGACTATCTTGCCTCAATATTGATGAGCGGTGAAGTAAGTATTAAGGTCAGCGTCGGTTGCCCACTGGTCCGGCGTGGCGGATCGAGATGGCAAAACCTGTCCTCGTGCACTAGCCTGTCTGCGCCAATTGTAGAGGGTTGCCGACGAGATGCCTTCCTGCTCGGCCAGTTCCAGAATAGCCAGGCTCATGGGCGGCGCCATCTTCTTGAAAATGGCCTCCTTACTCTCTTAATTTATTTTCATGGGGCCTCTAATGCCAAGCAACGAAGTATTCAACCCTTCTGACAATAGCAGCATAGTCACTAACTCCGAATTTTTTTATTCCTGTGAATTTCGTGGCTGTGATTTTTCAGGCACCTCTTTTATCGACTGCTCTTTCGAAAATTGTACTTTTTTGAATTGCAACTTATCCAACATAAGGCTTCATGAAACGAAGTTTTTCGACACCACGTTTTTAGAATGCAAACTCATTGGCATAACCTGGCCCTACTCAAAGATCCCATCCACATTTTCAGCTAGCAAATGCATCTTTGATTTTAATATTTTCTCCAAGTGCAGCCTGGATTCTTTTTCACTAACGGAGTGCTCTTTTAAAGAAGCATTTTTTCAAGACAGCAGTGCTCGAAAATGTGACTTTAGTCGTTCGGAATTTTCTGATGCACGCTTTGAGAACTGCAACCTCGAGAAGACGATTTTTTACAACACCTCCAACTTATTTCTAGACCCCGATGAAAACATCGTGGCCGGCGCAAAGGTCCCCATTGACACAGCCCTTCTAATGCTAAAGAAGTATCAAATTGAGATCGCCGAATAACATGCCCGGTTGCCGTATGCGCTTAGCCAGCGTTTGCGAACGGCTTGAATGTCTTTTTCCGATGTGGCTTGAGCCCGGAGGTTCGCCAAATCCCAGGGGCATTTTATGCCGGTAACAGAGTCGATCATATCGATGCGAAGCTCTTATGACTCAGAAAACTAGTAGGTCAACGCCGGTTGCCCACTGTCGGCGAAACGCTGCTTGTTGCGATAGGGGTAGACATCGATCACCCGCCCGTCGCGAATCGCCCGTTGCAGCCCTTGCCAGTATTCGGCGTCGAACAGCTCGGGGTGCAGATCGAGGAACAGCCGGCGCAGCTTGATATCGGCGAACAAGAAGGGGCCGAATTCCTCGGGAAAAATATCGTTGGGGCCCACCGAATACCAGGGCTCGTCCATCATCTCCTGCTCGGGGTACAACGGCTCGGGGATCTTGCGGAAGTTGCATTCGCTGAGATAGCAGATCTCGTCGTAATCGTAGAACACCACTCGCCCGTGACGGGTCACGCCGAAGTTCTTGAGCAGCATGTCGCCGGGAAAGATGTTGGCGGCGGCGAGCTGCTTGATGGCGTTGCCGTAATCCTTGAGTACCGCGCGGGTCTCGTCCGCGTCGCTGTGTTCGAGGTACAGGTTCAACGGCATCATCATGCGTTCGGTGTAGCAGTGCTTGATGAGCACCTTGTCGCCCTTGAGTTGCACCGTGGAGGGCGCGACCTCGAGCAGCTCGGCCAGGCAATCGGGATCGAAGTGATCCTTGCGCGCGATGAAATTGGAAAACTCCTGGGTGTCGGCCATGCGTCCCACCCGGTCATGCCGCTTGACCAGCCGGTATTTCTCGCGCACGTTCTCGCGGCTCATGTCCTTGGTCGGGTCGAAACGGTCCTTGATGATCTTGAACACGGTGCGATACGACGGCAGCACGAACACCGTCATGACCATGCCGCGCACCCCGGGGGCGATGATGAAACGATCCTGACGCCGGGCGACGTGGTGATTGAGCGCGCGGAAGAACTCGGTCTTGCCGTGCTTGAAGAAACCGATCGACGCGTAGAGCTCGCCCTCGGGTTTATCGGGCATCAGTTGCTGCAGGTAATCGACGAACTCACGCGGCACTGCCACGTCGACCTGAAAGTAGACCCGCGTGAACGAGAAGATGATCGAGACCTCGTCGGGTTCGATGATCAGGGTATCCAGGCGCAATCGGGCGGTGGCGTCGTTCAACTCCTCGTCCGGCGCATCATGCAGGATGGGCAACACCAGCGGCACCTGCTCGCCACCGCCCGATATGCGCCCGACCAGATAGGCGCCCTTGTTGCGATAGAACACGCTCTCGATCAATTCGATCTCGGCGTCGGCGGCCTCGAGCAGGGCCGCGGGCAGGTTATCGACGAGAAAGCCGCTGCCCAGCCGGGCATCGCGCGCGGCGTCATCGAATGGCGTGTCGAGCGGTGCCTCTTCGAGCGCCCAGGTAAGCGCGCCTGGCCAGTCGCCTGCGATTCGCCACCGCCGGGTCAATTCGATATCCGAGCGGTGCGCGGCGTGCTCGCGCGAACTGTAGACGAACATCCAGTCGTTGCGGATGTGGCGATGGTGGAAGATCGAGCAGAACAGCGAGTTGAAATAGGTCTCGGCCAACTCGTAGTCGAGCCGCTGGGCGATCAACTCGGCATAGTGCGCTCGTGCCTCGCGCCAGTTTTCGCAGTCAATCAACTCCTCGACGGTGAACGAGCGCTCGAGACGCGCGAGGGTTTCGCCGACCTTCTTGTCGTAGAGGTTGATACGCGTCGCCGCGGCCTGCTGGGCTTCGAGCCAGGCCGCCTCGGCGAAACGCCGCCGCGCGTCGCGGGTAATCTGCTTGAAGCGCGAACGATATTCGTCGAAACCATGCAAAATGGTGGCGGCGAGACGATAAGCGGCGGACAGTTTCATGGCTGGCTCCGGCGAAGGCACCCCTGTAGCTTCGACGATTCCCCGCGCCAGGGCGAGACGACGATAGTGTAGCGCCCTGTAGTCGAGCGACAGGCGTCACGCCGGATGACATCGGCGACGCAGGCGGCGACAATGGCCACCCACTCTCGTTGCAGCCTGGCCACCATGTTTGATGCCCTGCCGATCGTCTACCAGGACGACACGCTCGTCGCCGTGCGCAAGCCCTCCGGCCTGCTCGTGCATCGTACGGCGCTGGCGCGTGGCGAAACGCGCTTCGCCCTGCAATGCCTGCGCGACCAGCTCGGCCGGCACGTTTATCCCGTGCATCGCCTGGATCGCCCGACTTCGGGATTATTGCTGTTCGCGCTCGACCCCGGCACGGCACGCACACTGGGCGAGGAGTTCACCGCCCAGCGAGTCCGCAAGCGCTATCTCGCGGTGGTGCGCGGTATCGGTCCCGAACACGAATGGCTCGACGCGCCGCTACGCGAGGAAGACGCCAAGCGCCCCAAGGCCGAGATGCCGGCGCAACCGGCGCGCACCGAGGTACGCCGACTCGATAGCGTCGAGCTGCCGGTCCAGGTCGACCGCTACCCACAAACCCGCTATTCATTGATCGAGGCGCGACCGCTGACCGGGCGGCGCCACCAGATTCGCCGTCATCTGTCGGGTCGCGGCTATCCGATCATCGGCGACGCCAAGCACGGCAAGGGCCTGCACAATCGCTTCTTTCGCGAGCGACTGGATTGCCCGCGCCTGCTGCTGGCCGCGGTGGGGATGAGTTTCCGGCATCCCGAGCACCGGGCCACGCTGTATATCGACGCGGCATTGGAAACCGATATGCGTCAGCTATTCGAGCGCTTCGGCTGGAGCGGACATCTGCCGGTCGATGCCGTCCGTTGGCAAAGCGCCGCGCCCAGCGAAACGCTTGAAACCCGTCATGCAGAGCCGAGTTGCCATGAGTGCCTTTGATTCGAACGTCGTGCACGAGGATTACGAGCTGCGCTTCGGTGGTATCCGCCGCCTCTATGGTGCCCGCGCCGTGGCACGCTTTCGTCACGCCCACGTGGTGGTGGTCGGGGTCGGCGGTGTCGGCAGTTGGGCGGTGGAGGCGCTGGCCCGCGCCGGGATCGGCAAGCTGACGCTGATCGATCTCGACGACGTCTGCGTGTCCAACGTCAATCGCCAACTGCATGCGCTGGACGGCACCATCGGTCGGCCCAAGGTCGAGGTGCTCGCCGAGCGCTGCCGGACGATTCATCCCGACATCGAGGTGGTGGCGGATAGCGCCTTCGTCACCCCGACCAACCTGGCCAGCCGCATCCCCGACGACGCCGATCATGTCATCGACGCCATCGACAGCGTGGTCGCCAAGGCCGCGTTGATCGCCTGGTGCAAGCGTCGCAAGCTGGCGTTGACCGTCACCGGCGCCGCCGGCGGCCAGACCGATCCCACGCGCATCCGCGTCGCCGACCTGACACGCACCGAGCACGACCCGCTGCTGGCCAAGGTGCGCGCCCGGCTGCGTCGCGATTTCGGCTTCTCGCGCAATCCCAAACGCCGCTTCGGCGTGGAATGCGTCTATTCTGACGAACAGCTCGTCTATCCCGGCAACGATGGCGAGGTTTGCCTGCAGAAACCCCAGCACGGCCAAGCCACGCGCCTGGATTGCGCCAGCGGCTTCGGCGCTGCGACCTTCGTCACCGGCACGTTCGGCTTCGTCGCCGCCTCACGCGTGCTGGCACGCCTGGCACAAGAGCCGGCACGCCAGGCCACCGCCGCCGACACCCTCGAGGAGTCTTCCGATGCACCATGATCACCATCGCCCGGTACCGGGCATCTATCGCCATTACAAGGGCCAGAGCTACGAGGTGATCGGCCTCGCCCACCACAGCGAAACCGAGGAGCCACTGGTGATCTACCGTGCCCTTTACGGCGACTATGGCCTGTGGGCGCGGCCGCTGGACATGTTCAACGAAGGCGTCGAGGTGCAGGGCGAGCCGGTGCCTCGCTTCGAACTGGAAGCCGCGTTCAAGTGACGATCGATCTTGGCGGGTATCGCCACTGAAGCGGACATGCCGGACAGGCGCGTGAATGCTATACTCCCGCGCTTGTTATTTTGAGCCTGGCTTATTTTGGGGCCTAGCGAATCGAGCGGAGGAAGCATGAGCGCACGGGTAGGCGTCATCATGGGGTCGACATCGGACTGGGCGACCATGTGTCACACGGCCGAGACCCTGGAGCGATTGGGTATCGAGCACGAGGTCAAGGTGGTGTCGGCCCATCGCACCCCGGACCTGCTGTTCGACTATGCCGCGAGCGCCGCCGAGCGCGGCCTCGAGGTGATCGTCGCCGGTGCCGGTGGCGCCGCGCACCTGCCCGGCATGGCCGCCGCCAAGACCTGCCTGCCGGTGCTCGGCGTGCCGGTGCAGTCGAGCATGCTCAGTGGCGTCGATTCATTGTTGTCGATCGTGCAGATGCCCGCCGGCATTCCCACCGGCACCCTAGCCATCGGCCGCGCCGGGGCGATCAATGCCGCATTGCTGGCCGCCGCGATCCTCGGCAACAAGTACCCCGAAATTCGCAGCGCGCTGGAAGATTACCGCGCCGAGCAGACCCGCAAGGTGCTCGACCATCCCGATCCCAGCCAATCCGATTCCCAAGAGGCCTGAGCGATGCGCATAGGAGTCGTTGGCGGCGGCCAGCTTGGC
Source organism: Modicisalibacter muralis (assembly GCF_900102945.1). Classification (GTDB taxonomy): domain Bacteria; phylum Pseudomonadota; class Gammaproteobacteria; order Pseudomonadales; family Halomonadaceae; genus Modicisalibacter; species Modicisalibacter muralis. The sequence goes on from NZ_FNGI01000002.1 coordinate 312,196, forward strand.
CGCATGCTGGCCGAGGCCGGCGCCGGGTTCGATGCCCGCTTCACCTTTCTCGACCCATCCGAGTCGGCCTGCGCCGGGCTCCACGGGCGTCATCTTAAGGCCGACTGGAGCGACGCGGCGGCTCTCGAAGCGCTGATCGCCGATAGCGATGTGGTGACCTTCGAATTCGAGAATGTCTCCCCCGATGTAGTCGCCACGCTCGCCGAACGACGCCCGGCCTTTCCCCCCGCCGAGGCGCTGGCCACCGCCCGCGACCGCTGGGCCGAGAAATCGCTGTTCCGCTCGCTGGATATCCCGCTGCCGGCGGTGGCAAAAATCGATAGCCAGGCCGACCTCGATGCCGCAGTTGCCGAGATCGGCCTGCCGGCGGTGCTCAAGACCCGCACCCTGGGTTACGACGGCAAGGGCCAGAAGGTGCTGCGCGAAACAGCCGACGTGGCCGGCGCCTTCGCCGAACTCGGCGCGGTGCCGCTGGTGCTCGAAGGCTTCGTCGATTTCGACCACGAGGTCTCGCTGGTCGCGGTGCGCGGCCGGGATGGCGACACCCGCGCCTGGCCGCTGACGCGCAACGAGCATCGCCAGGGCATCCTGCATCGTTCCACGCCGCAGCCCGGCCACGCCTTGCAGCCGCGCGCCGAAGACTATGCGCAGCGCGTGCTCGACGCGCTCGATTATGTCGGCGTGATGGCCTTCGAATTCTTCGTCAGCGGTGACGAACTACTGGCCAACGAGATCGCACCACGCGTTCACAACTCCGGCCACTGGAGCATCGAGGGCGCCGCGACCAGCCAGTTCGAGAACCACCTGCGCGCCATCGCCGGCCTGCCGCTGGGCTCGACCGAACGCCTCGCGCCCTGCGCCATGCTCAACGTGGTCGGCGCCTTCCCCGAGCGCGACGCGGTGTTAACGGTGCCCGGCACGCGCTGGCACGACTACGGCAAAGCCCCGCGCCCTGGCCGCAAGATCGGTCATATCACCGTGCTCGCTCCCTGTGAAGAGCAGTTGCAGGAGCGGCTCGACGCCGTGGAGAAGCTGCTGGTCAACGACCTCGGCTGAGCGACTCCCCGCCAAACAAGAAGGGCACCTGGATGGCGCCCTTCTTCGTTGCGTAACCGACTTTCGGCTTATTCGGCTGCGTGCATCTGCTTTTGCAGATAATTCTCCAGCCCTACCTTGTCGATCAGGCCGAGTTCGGTTTCCAGCGCATCGATATGCTCTTCTTCGTCATCGAGGATCTGGCGGAACAGGTCGCGGCTGACGTAATCGTGCACCTTCTCGCAGTAGGTGATGGCCTTTATCAGGTCGTCACGCCCGGCATGCTCGGCGGCCAGATCGCTCTCGAGCATTTCGCGGGTGTTCTCGCCGATATGCAGCTTGCCGAGATCCTGCAGGTTGGGCAGACCCTCGAGAAACAGGATGCGCTCGATCAACTTGTCGGCGTGGTTCATTTCCTCGATGGATTCGTCGTATTCCCACTTGGCCAACGCCTTGAGACCCCAGTCCTTGTACATCTTGGCGTGCAGGAAATACTGGTTGATCGCCACCAGCTCGTTGCCGAGCACGGTGTTGAGATGCTGGATGACCTTGGCGTCGCCTTTCATGGGAAAAGACCTCCTCGCTGAATGATTGTCACAGGCGCGGGGAATCACGCCCGGCCACGTTCGATGCGGGAAAGTATCGTCCAAAAAAGGGAAAAAGTCGAATTATGCCAATAAGTTGCGGCAGTTTTGTCGCGATTTTATCGCAACTGCGAAGGGCTGGCGGATGCTAATGATGATGACAATTAAGGCAATAGGAATTACACTGCGTAGGCGAAATCCGCGTCGGGCACGATCTGGCGAGCCACGGCATCGTTGGTGATCGACTTGCCCATGCAGGCGCACTTGCCGCATTGCGTGCCGCAACCCGTGCGCTCACGCACTTCGCGCCAGCTGCGGGCGCCCTCTTCTACGGCCTGGCGGATCGTCCGATCGGAAACGCTCTTGCAAAGACACACGTACATTCACATCACCTCGCTTGGCATCGCGATGACAAATGTAAATGATTCGCATAGCGTCTTGCAACACCCAATCACTTGGCGGCGTGATTATTTTGCTTGGTGAATTGCTGAATAAATTGTCGAGCGGAATGAAACGCAAGGCGCCCGGAGCACAGAAGACGAGGCATAACATAAAGTTAGGCGAGTCTTCGAGCACCGCGTAACAAAGCGATTCGTCCGTGCAGGCATTTATGCAGCCGTTCACTTGCGCTTGGGCAGCACCACGACATGCGAGTTCGAAGCGATATCCGACCAGCTACGCTTTTCGCCGTCGAACAGAATCCACCAGTAACCCGAGCCAGCGGCGGCCAGCGAGAGCGCCGCAATGATGAAGCGCACCAGGCACTGCATGAGCGACAACGGCCGACCGTCGGTGTTCTGCACCCGCAGTCGCCAGGCCTGCATGCCCAATGTCATGCCGCCACGCATCCAGAAGAAGGCGAAAAAGGCGAAGGTCACCACGAACAGAATGCTACGAAATAGCGGACTCTCGTTGGCTTCACCACCGTTGACGGCCACGCCGATGAAACCGACCAGCATCCACAGCGCCACCAGCACCAGCGAGTCGTAGAGCATCGCCGCCAGGCGCCGCGCCAGACCGGCCGGCCAGGTATCGTCGAGATCGCTGAAATAGCGCATGGAACGCCTTTGCCTCTTTAATGGAAGTGCTAGCCGCTGCGGCGCAGCAGATAGGCGCCCAGCAGGATGCAGCCCAGGGTCGGCGTCAGCACCGACCATACCGGCGAAAAGCCGAACAGCGTCGAGGCCGGCGCCAACAAATCCTGGATGTATTTGAACGACAGCCCGACGATGACGCCATAGAAAACCCGGGTGCCCGCCGCCACGCTGCGCAGCGGGCCGAACACGAAGGAGGCCGCCACCAGCACCAGCGAGGCCAGGGTCAGCGGCATCAGTATCTTCTGCCAGAAATACAGCAGCGGTTGGGTTGCGCTGAGACCCTGCTCATGCAGGTAATTGGCGTAGGCCCACAACTCGCTGGGCGCCTGGGTCTCGGCATCGCGCAGCAACCGATTGAGCTGCGTCGGGGTCAGCTCGGTTTCCCACGCCATGCGGGGATGCTGCTCGGCCTCGGTGCCCCGTTCGACGAAGCGGGTCACCTCGGCTTCTTCGAGTACCCAACGACCGTCTTCCCATACCGCGCGCTGGGCATGAATGGCCTTTTCCAGACGCTGGCCATCGAAATGATAGCCGGTCAGGTCGATCACGGTATCGTCGGCGCGGATCGCACCGAAGCGATAGAAGGTATCGCCCTCGCGCTGCCAGCCGCCACTTTGCGAGAGCACCGCGCCGGAGCCTTCCATCTGCTCGAGCCGCCAGGCCTCGGCGAACTGCTCGGTACGTGGGCTGACGAACTCGGCGATCAGCAACACCACGATGATCACCACGCTGATGGGTTTCATCACCCCCCACAGGATACGCGCCAGCGAGCGACCGGCGGCACGCATCACCGTCAGCTCGTTGCTTGAGGCCATGCTGCCCAGGCCGATCAATGCGCCAATCAGTACCGCCACCGGCGCGTATTGATAGAAACGCCAGGGCAGGCGCATGCCCAGATAGAGCAGCACATCGAAGGCGCTGTAGCCGCCCTCGACATCCTTCAGGTCGTTGATGAAGGCGATCACCAGGTCGAGACCCAGCAATACCAATTGCACCACCACAATGGCCGCCAGCACATTGCGGGCGATATAACGATCGAGACGGTCGGCAATCATCAGCGCATCCCTCCCAACTGGGACCGCCGGGTCAACCAGACCCCGAGCAGCAGGTAGCCGAGATGGATCGGCCACATGCCGATAGTCGGCGACAGCGCGCCCCGGCTGATGGCATCCAGTGCCGCCAGCAGCAGGCTCAGATAACTGATGTGCAAGAAGATCGCCGGCAATAGCTTGGCGAAGCGCCCCTGGCGCGGGTTGACCTTGGAAAGCGGCAGCGCCAGCAGGGTCAGAATTGGCACCATCAAGGGCAGGCTAAGACGCCATTGTAACTGCGCCTGCGCGTCCGGCGTGCCGCTGGCGAGCAGCGCCATGGTCGAGGCGTATTCCGGCTCATCGAGCTCGCTCATTCGCGTGGCGCGCGACAGGCGCACCGCATAGGTATCGAACTCGAGACGCTCGGCCACCGCGCGGCCCGGGTCGACGCTATATCTCTCGCCATCGGTCAGAACCAGAAAGCGGCTGCCGGTTTCCGGGTCGACGGTCTGATAGCCGCCGGTCGCACGCGTGATCGCGGTTTGCGGCGTGCCATCGCTGCGCTCCTGGCGCTCGCTGATGAACACACCCTGCATGCGCGATTGATCGTCGCTCAGCGCCGACGTATAGGCTGTTCGGCCATCGCCGAATTCCTGAAAACGCCCCGGCACCAGCGCCGTGAAATCCAGCCGGCTGCGCTGCTCTTCGAGCATCACTTCATTGTGTCGGGCACCGGCCGGAGTCAGCCACAAACTGCACATCGCCACCAGCAACGACACCAGCACGGCCGGCAGCATGGTCACCCGCAGCAGGCGGTTGGGGCTGGTGCCGCAAGCCACCAGCACGGTGATTTCACTGTTCAGATAAAGCTGCCCGTAGGCCAGCAATATGCCGAGAAAAAAAGCCAGCGGCAGAATCAGTTCGAGAAAGCCCGGCATGTGATAGAGCATCAGCGTGCCGAGAATGCTGGCCGGGAAGTCGCCCTCGGCCGCGCTCGAAAAATAGCGGATAAAACGGCTGCCCATGATCACCAGCAAAAGCACGCCGGCGACGGCAGCCATGGTGACCAGAATCTCGCGGGTCAGATAACGAAAGATGATCAAAACGGTCTCCCGGTGTGGCTCCCTGAAGCTGATAACGATCCATGCAATGGCGCAATGCTTTGCGTACACTGGGGGAGTTCGGTCGGCATCAAGCCGTGCCGGCATTATCCAGAATCCCCGGACTCTTGTCTCGTCATGAGACGTTTGTCTCGTGGAGAAGCCCCTTGTCCTGTGGAGACGCCATGGAATTCCCTGTTCTCACCGTCAATCCGGCCAAGGTCGAGACGGCCTGCCTCGTGGTCCCGGTGTTCAAGGATGGTGACCTGCTTCCAGCCGCGGCCAAGCTCGACGACGCCAGCGAGCGCCTGATCCGTCAGTTGATCGAACGCGGTGACTTCGACGCCGGGCTCGGCAACGTGCAACTGATCCCCTTCGCCCCCGGCCTCGCCGCCGAGCGGCTGATGCTGGTAGGTCTCGGCGAGCGCGCCAAGAGCAATGAAGGCAACTTCCGCAAGGCGCTGGACGCGACATTCCCGGCGCTGGCCAAACTGCCGATCGATGAAGCCGTGGTAGCCTTCAGCGACGTGCCGGTACCCGAGCGCGAAAGCGATTGGAAGACCCGCGCGACCGCCGAAGCCGCGCTGCGCGCGATCTACCGCTTCGATACCTTCAAGTCGGAACCGGCCCCGGCGCCACGCCTGGAACGCGTCGGCCTGCTGATCAGCGAAGCCGCCGATAGCGCCGCCAGCGCTGCCAGTGAATTAGGCGCGCGTGTCGGCAACGCCATCGGCGGTGGCGTCAATTACGCCCGCACGCTGGGCAACTTGCCGGGCAATGTCTGCACGCCACGCTATCTGGCCGAACAGGCCGAACGGTTGGGCAAGGAATCGAACAGCGCGCTCAGCGTCGAGATACTCGACGAGGAAGCCCTCGAAGCGCTGGGCGCCAACACCCTGCTTTCGGTCGGCCAGGGCAGCGCCGAGCCGTCGCGGCTGATCGTGATGCGCTATCAGGGCGCCGAGAACGATGCGGAAGCACCACATGTGCTGGTCGGCAAGGGCATCACCTTCGACACCGGCGGCATCTCGCTCAAGCCCGGTGCCGACATGGACGAAATGAAATATGACATGTGCGGCGCGGCCAGCGTGTTCGGCACCATGCAGACGCTGCTCGCCCTCAAGCCGAAGATCAACGTGGTCGGCGTGGTCGCCGCCGCCGAGAACATGCCCGATGGGCGCGCCACCAAGCCCGGCGATATCATCAAGACGCTCAATGGGCTATCGGTCGAAGTGCTCAACACCGACGCCGAAGGCCGCCTGGTACTGTGCGACGCGCTAGCCTATAGCGAACGCTTCGAACCGGCCAGCGTGGTCGATATCGCGACCCTCACCGGGGCCTGCGTGATCGCCCTTGGGGCACATGCCACCGGGCTGTTCTCCAACGACGACGACCTGGCGCTGGACCTGCTCGACGCCGGTGAAACGGCCTGGGACCGCGCCTGGCACATGCCGCTGTGGGACGACTACCAGAGCCAGTTGGATTCCAACTTCGCCGACCTGGCCAACATCGGCGGACGCCCGGCGGGCGCCATTACCGCGGCCTGTTACCTGTCGCGTTTCACGACGAAATACCCTTGGGCGCATCTCGACATCGCCGGCACCGCCTGGAACTCCGGCAAGCAGAAAGGCGCCACCGGCCGCCCCGTCGGCCTGCTGACGCAGTACCTGCTGGATCGTGAAAGCGACGCCGAGGTCAGCGACGAAACTTAACGCAATAAATAAATGGCCAGGCGCTGTCCGAAAAGTTGGCGAGCGATGGCCAGACCAGGCAAAAAGCAGCGAGAAAGCGGACTGGGCTCGCACGCGAGTTTACTATTGTAAATGAGCACTTCTCGCTGCTTTTTAACGCCGTATGGCCAAGCGCAGCCAGTTTTCGGATAGTGCCTCATGACGCAAATCGACTTCTACATCCTCCCCGACACCACCATCGAGGCACGGCTCGATTTCGCCTGCCGACTGGTCGAGACCATCTACCGCAAGGGCCATGGCTTGCATGTGCACGCCGAGAACGAGCAACAGGCGCGCGAGTTCGATGAGCGGCTATGGACCTTCCGCCCCGACAGCTACGTGCCGCATGCACTGATCGATGCCAGCGAGACGCCGACGCCGGTGACTATCGGCTGGGACGAGCCGCCCACACCGCAGGCCCCCGGCTCGCAGGCCATGCTCAACCTGCATCCCGAGATTCCCGAATGGTTCTCGCGCTTCGAGCGTGTCGCCGAGATCATCAACCAGCATCAAGACGTGCTCGCCAGCAAGCGCGATTGCTGGCAGACCTACAAGCGCCGCGGCTATCCAGTCAGGGCGCACCATCTGGGTTAGACGACGCCCCAGGCTGTGACGGCGGCGGCCCCAAACGGTATAATCCCAGGCATTTTTCGCCACCCTTCCACGCTGGCCGCCGCGGCTAACCGCCCGCGACCGGCGTCGCCACTCTTGCAGGCAATGCGTAATGGACAAGACCTACCAACCCGAACAGATCGAAACGCGCTGGTACCAGCGCTGGGAAGCCGACAACCGTTTCGCCCCGTCCGGTGAGGGTCAGCCCTACGCGATCATGATTCCGCCACCCAATGTCACCGGCAGCCTGCATATGGGTCATGCGTTCCAGGACACCATCATGGACACGCTGATCCGCTGGCGACGCATGCAGGGCCACAATACCCTGTGGCAGGTCGGCACCGATCACGCCGGCATCGCCACGCAGATGCTGGTCGAGCGCAAGCTGGCCGCCGAGACCGGCCAGACGCGCCACGATCTGGGCCGCGAGGCGTTCATCGACAAGGTCTGGGAATGGAAGACCGAGTCCGGCGGGCATATCACCCGCCAGCTACGCCGCATGGGCGCCAGCGCCGATTGGAGCCGCGAGCGCTTCACCATGGACGACGGCTTCTACAAGGCGGTGCAGGAGGTCTTCGTGCGCCTGCATGACGAAGGGCTGATCTATCGCGGCAAGCGATTGGTCAACTGGGACCCGACCCTGCACACCGCGATTTCCGACCTGGAAGTCGAAAACCGTGAGCAGCAGGGCCAGTTCTGGCACTTCCGCTATCCGCTGGCCGACGGCGCACTGACCGACGACGGCAAGGATTACCTGATCGTCGCCACCACCCGCCCCGAGACCTTGCTCGGCGATACCGGCGTGGCGGTCAACCCCGATGACCCGCGTTACGCCTCGCTGATCGGCAAGTTCGTCGAGCTGCCGCTGGTCGGGCGGCGCATTCCCATCGTCGCCGACGAGCACGCCGACATGGAAAAAGGCTCGGGCTGCGTGAAGATCACCCCGGCCCACGACTTCAACGACTACGAGGTCGGCAAGCGCCAGGACCACGTGCTGATCAACGTCTTCTCGCAGAACGCCGAAGTGCTCGAACGCGCCGAGATATTCGATCTCCAGGGCCGGCCGCTGCCCGACGAAGACGCCTCGCTGCCCGCCGCCTACGCCGGCCTGGATCGCTTCGCGGCGCGCGACAAGATCGTCGCCGACATGCAGGCATTGGGGCTGCTGGAGCAGGTCGAGACGGTGAACAACACCCTGCCCTATGGCGACCGCTCCGGCGACGTCATCGAGCCGCTGCTCACCGATCAATGGTTCGTCGCCGTGGAGCAACTCGCCAAGCCGGCCATCGCCGCGGTCGAGAACGGCGACATCCAGTTCGTGCCCAAGAACTACGAGAACATGTACTTTGCCTGGATGCGCGACTTGCAGGACTGGTGCATCTCGCGCCAGTTGTGGTGGGGGCATCGCATCCCGGCCTGGTACGATCCCGAAGGCAACGTCTATGTTGCACGCAGCGAAGCCGAGGCCCGCGAGAAATATGGCCTGGAGCCGGATGTGCTGCTGATCCAGGACGACGACGTGCTGGATACCTGGTTCAGCTCGGGGTTGTGGACCTTCGGCACCCTGGGCTGGCCGGAAGAAACGCCCGAGCTCGCGACGTTCCATCCATCGAGCGTGCTGGTCACCGGCTTCGACATCATCTTCTTCTGGGTCGCGCGGATGATCATGCTGACCGGCAAGTTCACCGGCCAGGTGCCGTTCAAGACCGTCTACGTCCATGGCCTGGTGCGCGACGCCCAGGGCCAGAAGATGTCCAAGTCCAAGGGTAACGTGCTCGACCCCATCGACCTGATCGACGGCATCGACCTGGAAACGCTGGTCGCCAAGCGCACCGGCAACATGATGCAGCCGCAGCAGGCGAAGAAGATCGAAAAGGCCACCCGCGCCGAATTCCCCGAGGGCATCGAACCCCACGGCACCGATGCGCTGCGCTATACCTTCCTGTCGCTGGCAACCACCGGGCGCGACGTCAAGTTCGACATGGGCCGCCTCGACGGCTTCCGCAACTTCTGCAACAAGCTGTGGAATGCCTCGCGCTACGTGCTGATGAATACCGAAGGTGAGGACATCGGCCGCGACGGTAAGGATGATGTCGAACTGTCGCTGGCCGATCGCTGGATCGTCTCGCGCCTGCAGCAGACCGAAGCGCAGGTCACCCGGGCGCTGGAGGAGTTCCGCTTCGATCACGCCTCCCAGGCGCTTTATGAGTTCGTCTGGAACGAGTACTGCGACTGGTACCTGGAGCTGTCCAAGCCGGTGCTGTGGGATGAGAATGCCAGCAGCGAGGCCAAGCGTGGCACCCGGCGCACGCTGGTGCGTGTGCTCGAAACCATCCTGCGCCTGGCGCATCCGATGATGCCCTACATCAGCGAGGAAATCTGGCAGCGCGTGGCCCCACTCGCCGGCAAGGCAAGCGCTGATGGCTCTGAGTCGATCATGAATCAGCCGTGGCCCGAGGCCGAAACGAACAAGATCGACGAGCAGGCCGAGCGCGACATCGAATGGCTCAAGGGCGTGATCGTCGCCGTGCGCAACGTGCGCGCCGAGATGAACATCGCCCCCGGCAAGCCGCTCGATGTGCTACTGACCAAGGGCAATGACGCCGATCGTCAGCGCCTCGCCGACAACCGCCCGTTTCTCGCCAAGCTGGCAAAGCTACAAAGCGTCGCCTGGCTCGATGAGCCGAGCGAGGCACCGCTGTCGGCGACCCAACTGGTCGGCGACATGGAAGTGCTGGTGCCGATGGCCGAACTGATCGACAAGGACGCCGAACTGACGCGTCTGGCCAAGGAAATCGACAAGCAGGACGCGTTTATCGGCGGTATCGAAAGGAAACTCGGCAACGACAGCTTCGTCGCCAAGGCACCCGCCGCGGTGGTGGAGAAAGAGCGCGCCAAGCTCGCCGACGCCCAGGCCAGCCGCGCGGTACTCGTCGAACAGCGCGACAAGATCGCCGCGCTGTAGGCGACTTTACTAGCGTTGGAAGGCGCCCAATACCAAGCTATCCGGCCCAAACAGGACCAAGCGGTCGTGATCGATCAGATAACGATACGCCTGGGATAGCAAGGCGTTGACCTGGGCCGCCTGGGGGATCCCCGGGCAGGCCATGCGCGTACTCGCCAGGTTGCCGAAATCGATGCGCTGCCCTTCGCCCAAGGTGACGGTTCCTGTCAGCCGATTGCAGCCATTGCTACCGATAAACCGAAGCCGGCCGTTATCGGGCGACAGGCTGAAATAGGCCGGCTGCCGGCCCTGCCAATACTCATCGGTGCCAATCAGTATCAACTCCCAGCGCTGGCCAACTAGCGGCGACGAATGCATCGCCGTGTCGGCCGGCGACTGCGAGGCCGGACGCGACGTCGCGCAACCGGCCAAGGCGACTACCATCAGAATTACCCAGCAACGCATCGATGCTTCTCCCGGCTCCATGAAAACGGCCCCTAGCCTGCCCCAGCCACCCGACCAAGGCAATCCCATCAAGGATCATTCACGCTTTGAGTAATAATATTTGCTGAAAAACGCTCTACTCTTATCCACCGAGAAATGGAATAGTAGGCGCCACTTTGACCCAGACAAGGAGATTTATATGCTCAACGCACTGCACAACGACGCGCTCGGCAAACTCATTTTGCGCCTCAGCGTTGGCGGGCTGATTCTGCTGCACGGCATCGCCAAGTTGCTCAATCCCGACAGCCTGAACTGGATCGGCGATCAGGTCGCGAGCCAGGGGCTGCCGGCGTTTCTGGCCTATGGCGTGCTGATCGGCGAGGTCATTGCCCCGGTCATGGCGATTCTCGGCTGGCAGGCGCGCGTGGCGGGGTTATTGATGGTCGGCAATATGCTGGTGGCGATTGCCCTGGTGCACATGGGCGAATTGTTCACGCTGGGCGATAGCGGCGGCTGGGCACTCGAATTGCAAGGGATGTACCTGTTCGGCGCCCTGGCCATCGTGTTCCTGGGTAGCGGGCGGATGGCGGTACGCCCCGACTGACAACGACGTGACCAGTCAGCCTAGCCGGCTGGCTACATCGAGCGCCTTCAGGCGAGCTTCCAACAGAGCGGGGAAGCGCTTGAACCAGGTCTGATTGAGCGGCGAGGGATGCGGCAACGGCGCGAGGCTCAGGGTCGCCTCGCGCTTGTCATCCAGCACCAGCGTCGTGGTGTGGCTGGCCTCGAAGCGATCCCCCCGCGACCAGAACGCCTCCAGCGCCTGGCGCGCCTCACGCGGCTGGTTGATGCCGAACCAGGCAAAGGCCTCGCGCCCCAGGGTGATCAACTCACGGCCCTGCCAGTGCTCGACCAGCAGCTCGGCCATCAGCGGTTGAAAGCGCTTCTTGACCGCCATCGACCAGGCCTTGTTGCCGGTCGGCTTGTACGGCACGGTATTGACCCAGAACACGCGGCGCCCCACCTCGCGCGAGGCATCGAAATCGGGCAGCGGCTCACCGTAGAGATGCTGGTAGAGCCCCTTGCGCACTTTCTGGCCGCCGCTACCGATGAACGGCTCGCCCCACTTGACCTCCTGGCGCCCCGGATCGCGACCGAAGAAGCCGATCGGCGCGTCGCGCGGTCCCAGGCCGATGATCGGCTCGCACGGGTCCTTGTCGAACTGCCGGTACGCCTCGAGATCGATGCCTTCCAGCCTTCGCGCTTCGTCGCGAAAGGCCTTTTTCAGCGTGTCGGTCAGTTACATGTCACTCGCTCCCTGAGTCGCTTGCCAGCGGTTCGCTGGCTACCAGGTTCCGGTATTGTCCATGGACACCCAAGGCTCGCGGGGTTCGAGTGGGTCGCCCTGTTGCAGCAGTTCGATGGAAATACCATCCGGCGAGCGCACGAAGGCCATATGGCCGTCACGTGGCGGGCGGTTGATGGTCACGCCACCGGCCTGGAGCCGCTCGCACAACGCATGGATATCCTCGACACGATAAGCCAGATGTCCGAAGTTGCGCCCACTCTGGTGTTCTTCGGGATCCCAGTTGTGAGTCAGCTCGATCATCGGCGCACGGTCATCGAGGGCGCGCCGTCTATCTTGCGGCGCGGCGAGAAAGACCAGCGTGAAGCGCCCTTTCTCGCTATCCTTGCGGCTGATTTCCTCGAGCCCCAGCAAATCGCAGTAGAAATGCAGCGAGGCATCGAGATCGTTGACACGCACCATGGTATGCAGATATTGCATGTTGACTTCCTTCGTCGTGAGCGGGCATGAAGCACGAACGCGCCGCTTGCCTTCGTTAGCCCGGATGGATCGTCTCTTCACGCAGCATACGTCACCCAACCACAGGAGATCAGCACATGGCCGGCTATTGCGACCTGGCTCCCGACCATCCGTTTCACGGCCCGTACCACGATCGCGAATACGGCTTTCCCATCGATGGCGATAACGCCCTGTTCGAGCGCCTGATTCTCGAGATCAATCAGGCCGGGCTTTCGTGGTTGACCGTACTCAAGAAGCGCGACGCCTTCAAAGTCGCCTTCGACGATTTCTCCATCGCCCGGGTCGCCGCCTACGGCGATAGCGAACGCCAGCGGCTGCTCAATGATGCCGGCATCATTCGCAACCGTCTCAAGATCGATGCCACCATTCATAACGCTAAGGTTATTCAGACTCTGCAAAATGAGCATGGCAGCTTCAAGGCCTGGCTGGATAATAATCATCCCCTGACGTTGGATGGCTGGGTGCGTCTGTTCAAGCGTACCTTTCGCTTTACCGGGCCGGAGATCGTCAACGAATTCCTGATGAGCACCGGCTATCTGCCCGGCGCGCATAGCGACGATTGCCCGATACAGACACATGTACTGGCGACATGCCCACCCTGGGCCACCATACGCGGCAACACTTGAGAATGCCCTAGCGATGGACTCATTGACCCAAGCCTGCCTCGGCGGCGCACTAGGCGGCAGCCTGCTCGGTCGACGGCTGGGCCGTAAGGCGGTGTTGATCGGCGCGGCGCTGGGCACCCTGCCCGATCTCGACGTGGTGATCGACTACGGCGACGCGGTAGCCGACTACACCTACCATCGCGGTTTCAGCCATTCATTGGCGGTGCTCGGCACACTCGCCACGCTGCTCGCGCTGATCACGGCGAGGTTCGCGCCACGCGACATCCCGCTCTCCCGCTGGTGGCTGTTCTACGCTGCCTGCCTGCTGACCCACCCGCTGCTCGACGCCTTTACCGCCTACGGCACGCAATTATGGTGGCCGCTGACCACGCCACCGGTCAGTTGGTCGACGATCTTCATCATCGACCCGCTGTACACCCTGCCGTTATTGAGCGTGGTGATTTTCACCCTGATTCGCGGTTATTCGCCGCGCGCCCTGCATTGGGGGCTGGCGCTGTCCAGTGCCTATCTGGCGTTCTCGCTCGGCGCCAAGACGCTGATCGATGCGCGCATCGAGCCACTGCTCGCCGAACGCGGCCTCGCCGATGCACCTCGGCTGGTCCAACCGACGCCTTTCAATACATTGCTATGGCGAGTCACGGTAATCGACGGCGACGACTATCATGAGATGCTGGTCGGCCTGTTCGACGATCATTTCCCTCAGCTTGAGCGCTTCCCGCGTGGTGCACGGCTCGAAACCGCGGCCCTCGACACGACGAGTGGCCAGCGCCTCGAGTGGTTCGCCGGCCCTTTCCTGCGCTATCGCGCACACGAGACCGACGGCGTCCGATGGCTGGTTGCCACCGATCTGCGCCTTGGCTTTCCCGGCTTTTATCCGTTCAACTTCCGCCTGGCCAGAAGCGATGGCTCGGGCAACTGGCGAGCCATGCCCGCGCAGTTGGTCGCCGGGCGCGAGCCGGACGGCGAAGCGCTGAAGCGCTTGCTCGAACGCGCGCTATTCTCCGAGAGCGCCATGCCGCTGGGTAACGAGCAACGCCCGGCCGAATCGGCCGGGCGTTGAGCGGTACAGCGAATGAGACGGTACTTAGCGAGTATCGATCACAGCCTTGCGGTCAGCGAAGCGATCCCCTGGCGCGCTTCCTTCAACGCCGCCTCGCGACGCCCCTCGCCCATGGCCAGCCCTTCGGCATACACGAAGTCGACCTCGCCGATGCCCATCAAACCGAGCATATGCGTGAGGTGCGGGGTCTGCGAATCCAGCGCGGTACCCACGTATTCGCCGCCGCGCGCCGCCAGGATCACCGCTCGCTTGCCTTCCAACAGTCCCTGGGGACCGTTTTCGGTATAGCGGAAGGTTCGCCCGGCACGTAGAACGCGATCGAACCAGGCCTTGAGCTGCGAGGGAATGCCGAGGTTGTAAAGCGGCACCGCGAAGACCACCACATCGTGGGCGAACAGCTCATCGAGCAGTGCTTCGGAGCGCGCGGCCAGCGCATGCTGGGCGTCGCTGCGCTCGCCTTCCGGCACCATCCAACTGGCCAACTCTTCGCCCTGCAGGTGCGGCAGCGCCTGCGCGACCAGGTCGCGTTCGGTGACGCTGATATCGTCACGCTCAGCGGCCTGGGTCTTGAAGTGTTCGGCCAGGGCGCGGGACTGACCGCCATCGCCGAGAATCGAGCTGTTGAGTAGCAGAACCTTGGTGGAAGTCGTCATCTCGTGTCCTCCGGTAAGAGATGACGCTCATTTTATGTGCTTTTTTTAAAATGAAAATCGCAAAAAATCCCACTTTTCATTCGATAAAAACGAATACCCAGTTACAGCGCCTCGATACCCTGACCACAGCCACGCAGGCGCTGGTCGCCCAACTGCACGGTGACGCGCACGGGATAAGGCTGGCCACTCATGTCGTCGAAACAGGCCCGCGCCTCGAGCAGGATCTTCAGCGGCTGTGCGGCCTGCGTGCTGGATAGCGTCATGCTCGCCTGCTCGCCGTTACTCAGCCCGGTTACCCGATAAGGCAGGGCTTGCAGCGTGCGTTCGCCGTAATCGGTCACCAGGGTCAGTTGCCGCGCCTGGCGATCCAGCGACAACGTCCAGCCCGGCTCATTGCCCTGGGCATGAAAGATCGCATCGGGATAGTCATCGCGGGTCAGGCTCTCGCGACGCACGTCCTGCTCGCATTCCAGGCGGCCGTTGTCGCTCTCGACAAACGCCTCGTCGCCCTTGTTCCAGAACGACAGATCGCCCTTGACGTAGCGTGCCCCGGAGGCCACCACGGCGCGCTGGAGTTCATAGTGCCCCTGGGCGGACCACAGACGCAGCCGATTCTCGGGAGATGCCGAGATCAAATCCTGGGCCGGCGTACAGCGCCAAGCGATGAACGCTTCGCCACCGTCGGCGAAGAATGCCGAGGGCAGCAGCGGCGACTGCGGCTCCTTGTCCTGTTGCGATTCGTGTGTCGGCTGCTCGTTCGACGACGCGGCTGCCGGCGACAGATCGCTCACCTCGGGCGGCGGAGCCGGGGTGGGCGCCGATGTGGCACAGCCGGCCAGCACCAGACCGGCGGATAACGATGAGAGGATGAGGCGCATGCTAAGGCTCCTGGCTGACGATGACGATCCATTAGCATTCTAGAATACCAGTCACCGGCAGCGAGCGCTTACGCTCACCGCCGGTAAGGCATGAATATCCTCGTCCGTTAACGATAGCGGCGACGCAACTCCTGGGCCGCCTCGACCATATTCACCAGCGCCGGCTCGACCTCCGCCCAGCCGCGCGTCTTGAGGCCGCAGTCGGGATTGACCCACAAGCGCTCGGCAGGAATCTTCTCGGCGGCCTTTTCCAGCAACTGCACCATCCAGTCCACCTCGGGGATGTTCGGCGAGTGGATGTCGTAGACGCCCGGGCCGATCTCGTTGGGATAGGCGAAGTCCTGAAAGGCGTCGAGCAGCTCCATGTCCGAGCGCGAGGTCTCGATGGTGATCACGTCGGCATCCAGCGCGGCGATGGAGTCGATGATGTCGTTGAACTCCGAGTAGCACATGTGGGTGTGAATCTGGGTCGCGTCCCGTGCGACCGCCGCGGATAGCTTGAAACACTCAACCGCCCAGTCGAGATAGCCCTGCCACTCGGCCTGGCGTAGTGGTAGCCCCTCACGCAGCGCCGGCTCGTCGATCTGGATGATGCCGATACCCGCGCTCTCGAGATCGGCGACCTCGTCGCGCAGCGACAGGGCGATCTGCCGGCAGGTCGTCTCGCGCGGCTGGTCGTCGCGCACGAACGACCATTGCAGGATGGTCACCGGGCCGGTCAGCATGCCCTTCATCGGCTTGTCGGTGAGTGTCTGGGCGTATTCGCTCCAGCGCACGGTCATTGCCTGCGGGCGGCTGACATCGCCGAAGATCAGCGGCGGCTTGACGCAACGCGAGCCGTAGCTCTGTACCCAACCGTTAGCGGTGAAGGCGAAGCCATCGAGTTGCTCGCCGAAGTACTCGACCATGTCGTTGCGCTCCGCCTCGCCATGCACCGGCACATCGAGACCCAACGCCTGCTGGCGCTCGACGGCGAAGGCGATTTCCTCGCGCATGCTGGCTTCGTAAGCGTCTCGGTCCAGCTCGCCAGCCTTGAAGGCGCGACGTGCCGCGCGAATATCGCCGGTCTGTGGAAAGGAGCCGATGGTGGTGGTCGGAAATAGCGGCAAGTCGAACCGGGCGCGCTGGGCGCGAGCGCGGTCCGGGTAGTCGCTGGCTCGCCGGGTGGCGTCGGCATCGACGGCGCGCAAGCGCTCGGCGACCGCCGCCTTGTGAATGCGCGTGGAGTCGCGGCGCTCGGTGAGCGCCGCGCCGGCTTCGGCGAGGCGTCTCTCGTCGCTCGCGTCAGCGCGGCCATCGAGCAAACGGGCCAGGGTGGCGACCTCGTCGAGCTTCTGGCGGGCGAAGGCCAGCCAACCCTTGAGCTCGCCATCGAGCGTGGTCTCGGCGTCGAGATCCACCGGCACGTGCAGCAACGAGCAGCTCGGCGCCAGCCATAGCCGTTCGCCCAAGCGGGCCTTGGCATCGCCCAGCGTCTCGCGCAGCGCAGCCAGATCGGCGCGCCAGATGTTGCGACCGTCGATCGCTCCCACCGAAAGGCTCTTGTAGGCCGGCAAACGGTCGAGCACGCGCTCGAGCTGCGCCGGTGCACGCACCGCATCGATGTGCAGGGCGTCCACGGGCAGGCCGGTGGCCAAGGAGAGGTTATCGCCGAGATCGCCGAAGTAGGTCGCCAACAACAGCTTGACCGGCGCCGATTGCAGCTTGTTGTAAGCCAGCTCGAAGGCCTGCTGCCACGCGCGGGGCAGGTCCTGGACCAATGCCGGTTCGTCGAGTTGCACCCACTCGACGCCCTGCGCGGCCAGGCGAGCGAGAATCTCGCCGTAGACCGGCAGCAACGCATCGAGCAGGTCGAGACGCTCGAAGCCGCTATCGGCCGGCTCGCCCTTGACCTTGCCCAGCCACAACCAGGTCAGCGGCCCGGTCAGCGCGACCTTGACCGCATGCCCGGCGGCCCGGGCCTCGGCGACTTCGTCGAACAGTCGCTGGCTGGCGATAGCGAAGGTCTGGCCACGATGCAACTCGGGGACCAGATAATGATAGTTGGTATCGAAATACTTGGTCATCTCGCAGGCGGCTGCCGGCGTGCCGCTCGGCGCCCGGCCCCGCGCCATGCGGAAGGTGGTGTCGAGATCGACCGGTTGGCCGGCGTCGAAACGCCCGAAACGCGCAGGCACCGCGCCGACCAGCGCCGAGACGTTGAGCACCTGGTCGTAGAAGGCGAAGTCGCCGACGGTGACCAGATCGAGACCCGCGTCACGCTGGGCCTGCCAATGGCGGGCGCGCAGCTC
This sequence comes from Modicisalibacter muralis, assembly GCF_900102945.1. Classification (GTDB taxonomy): domain Bacteria; phylum Pseudomonadota; class Gammaproteobacteria; order Pseudomonadales; family Halomonadaceae; genus Modicisalibacter; species Modicisalibacter muralis. The sequence goes on from NZ_FNGI01000002.1 coordinate 330,106, forward strand.
GGCGCCGGTGGCTTCCAGCGACGTCTGGTCGATATCGCCCTTCCAGTAGGCTTCGACGGCCTTCTTGAGTTCGCGGCGCGCACCGATGCGCGGATAACCGAGTGTATGTGCCAGCGTCATCGTCGTTATTCCTTTGCGTCATTAAGCGATAGAATTGGCGAGGTATTTCGCCATATGCATTGAGCGCAGTTTCGCTGGCGTCAAAACGTGAATCAAACTAAATTATCTAATTATCAACGTGAGCGGTTTTCATAGCATGCTCGAGCTTCGTCATCTCCGCACCCTGATTGCCCTGCGTGACGCCGGCTCGCTGGTCGAGGCCGCCGAGCGAGTTCATCTGACCCAGTCGGCGCTGTCCCATCAGATAAAGGATCTGGAGGAGCGCCTGGACGGTCCGCTGTTCGTGCGCAAGTCGAGACCCGTGGAATTTACCCGTGTCGGCGAGCGGCTATTGGCGCTGGCCGAGCACATCCTGCCGCAGGTGCGCATGGCCGAGCGCGATCTGGCGCGCCTGACCGGCGACGAGCAGGGCCGGCTGCACATGGCCATCGAGTGCCATAGCTGTTTCCAGTGGCTGATGCCGACCATCGATCATTTTCGCGATCACTGGCAGGAGGTCGAGGTCGACATTCCCAGCGGTCACAATTTCGATCCGTTGCCGGCGCTCGCTCGCGAACAACTCGATCTGGTGATTACCGCCGACCCCCAGCCACTGGCCGGTATTCATTATGAGCCGCTGTTTCGCTACGAGGGATTGCTGGCCGTGGCCAAGCAGCACCAACTGGCCGGCAACGCTTTCGTCACGCCGCGCGAACTGGCCGACGAAACGCTGATCGCCTATCCGGTGGAACATACGCGGCTCGACGTTTTCACCCAGTTCCTCGACCCGGCGGGCGTCGCTCCGCGCGAAATACGCACCGCCGAATTAACGATCATGATGATGCAGCTCGTGGCCAGCGGTCGCGGCGTCTGCGCCCTGCCCAACTGGGCGCTGACCGAATATCTCGAGCGCGACTACGTGCGCGCGCTGCCGCTCGGCGAGGATGGGGTATGGAGCACGCTGTTCGCCGCGATCCGCGAGGAACAGCGCGAGTTGCCGTGGATGGAGGATTTTTTGCGCACCGCGCGCGAGACGTCGTTCGCGGTGTTGGATGGTATCAAGCCGGCTTGATACGCTTGGTCGTGGCGATCAACGCCGCCATTCGAGCACCGTCGTATAGCCCCCTTCGGGCAGTTGCGGGCTGGGTTCGTCGGTCGACAGCCGCAGACGGCCATTCTCGAGGGTGACCGCGCGGCTTAGCCGCGCGCCTTGCCAGAACGCCAGGCTGGCGATATCGACATCGTGATGTACCGTCGCATTCTCCAACGACCAGCGCCCGCCATAGGCGAAACCACTGCGAAAGTGCGCCACCAGGCTGGCTTCGTCGCTCGGGTCCAGCGGCGGCCGCTCGGCGGCAACTACCTGAACTGCCATGCGGCCCGGTTGGTCGTCGCTGGCGGTCAGATAAATCAATTGCCCGCGCGCCGCACCAAGGGGGGCGAGTTCACGGCCGTCCGGCCAGCGATAGACGAAACGGGCCAGCGTCCAGTGGCCGCTCAACGCCTCGGCAGTAATTGCCTGGGTAGCGTTTGTTGTTGTCATTGTGTGGGTTTCCTCTGAAACGGGGTTTGTTGCGGCCCCTCCTGAGCGCTCTTGGCGGAATTCGCAATCGGCAGCAGTAGACTGAAACGCGCCCCGCCCAGTGCCTGACTCTCTTCCACGACCACGCTGCCACCGTGCCACAGCATGATTTTCTGCACGATCGACAAGCCCAGCCCGTAACCGCCCGAGCGTCGGGTGCGGCTATTGTCGAGCCGGGCAAACGGCTTGAAGACTTCCTGACGATCGCCTTCGGGTACGCCGGGGCCGTCGTCCTCGACATCCAGACGCACCGCGCGGGCATCGCGCGTCAGGCGGATCATCACCCTGGACTCGGCGTGCCGGCAGGCATTCGCCACCAGGTTCTGCAGCGCGCGCTGCAGATAGCGCGGCTCGGCAATCGCTTCGATCTCCTCGCCCGGGGCAATGTCGAGAGCCACCTGAGGGTGCAACGAGGTCAGGCTTTCCACGACGCGCGAGGCGATGGCGCGACACTCGACGCTTTCGGTTTCCAGGCTCACGCCACTGGCGTTGTCGCTACCCAGCTTGGCATAGGTGAGAATCTCGTCGATCAATTGGTCGAGCTCCTCGATATCGCCGTCGATACCCTTCAACTGGCGGCGCACGGCCTCCTGCTCGGTCATGTCATCGACCATTTGCACGGCGAAGCGGATACGCGCCACCGGGGTGCGCAATTCGTGGGAGACCGCGCGAATCATCTCCTGCTGAGCGCGCAGCAGCGACTGAACCTGGGCCGCCATGCCATTGAAGGCCATCCCCAGGCGCCCCATGAAGTCGCTGCTTTCGACCTTGACACGGGTATCCAGATAGCCGCCGGTGATACGCGTGGCGGCCTTCTCGAGACGCGCCATACGCGCTTCGACGCCGCGCACGATCAAGTAGATGGCACCGGCCAGCATGCTCAGCGTAGCCAGTATCAAGCCCAGGATCAGCGTCAGCGGCATGACCTGAAAAGCCGTGACCGGGCCGACTTGAATCCAGTGTGGCGTGCCACCCGCCAGCGCCGCCGAGCGGGCATACGCCGACACGCTGCGCGCCTCGGGTAGCAGATGCACGACCACCTCGCCGCGCTCCAGCCGCTCGAGCTGCTGGTCGTCGAGTGGCGGCGGCGCCGCGAACAGCGTCACCGGCAATGCTTGCCTGTCGATCAGCCGCTGCAACGGTTGCTCCGGTTCCGCCAGCCCCCCGATCCAGGTACGCAGGGTATCGACCAAGCCACGCAGTTGCTGCTCGGTCAGCCGCGCCAGCGTGGCCTCGAGCAGCAGCGGCTCATGGGGAAGGCGTTGCCATAGATGCCAGTCTCCGTCGCTGTCGATATCGACCAACGGGCGACCCTCGGCGAGTCTCGCGCGTCTGAAGTAGTTGAAGTCCTGCTGCTCGACCGTGTGCAGGCTAAGCTGCATGTCCAGGTGTTGGCTTTGTTGGCGCAACCAGGCATGGCGTTCGCCGGCGGGAACCTCACCGAGTAGTGTCGTCAGCAGCGCCATCGGGGCGCTCGCCAGGCGCTCGCGATAATGCTCGCGACGCACCTGGTCGACCGTCAGGTAGCCCAGCATGGCCAGGCTGAAGGTAAGCACCAACGCCAGCAGCAGCCAGGCGTAAACTCGCAGAAAGGTACTGTCGGCCAGCGTACGGCGCATGCGATCAGGCGTCCTTGACGAACAGATAGCCTTTGCTGCGCACGGTCTTGATGCGGTGCGGCTGATTGGGATCGTCGCCGATCTTGGGACGAATGCGCGATACTCGCACGTCGATGGAGCGATCCTGACCGTCGTAGCGGATACCGCGCAGCGACGAGAAAATCTCCTCGCGGGTCAGCACCCGCCCGGCGTTGTCCGCAAGCAGCCACAGCAGATCGAACTCGGCGCTGGTCAGGTCGACCCGCTCCTCGTCGAGCCAGGCCTCGCGGGTCGCGCTATCGATCACCAGGCCGCCGAACGTCAACTTCGCCGCGCCGCTATTGCTATCGGCGGGATCGCTACGCCGCATCAGCGCACGCATGCGCGCCAGCAGCACGCGTGGCTGCACCGGCTTGGGCACATAATCGTCGGCGCCCATTTCCAGCCCGAGCACCTGATCCATGTCGTCGGCACGCGCGGTCAGCATCAAGATCGGCCCGGCGTATTGCGGCCTCGCGCGGCGGCAGATCGACAAGCCATCCTCGCCGGGAAGCATCAGATCGAGAATGACGATATCCGGCTCCAGGGCGACGATGCGTTCCACGCCCAGCGCGCCGTCACCTTCGATGGTCACGCGAAAGCCATTGGCTTCGAGGTAGTCACTGGTCAGTTCCGCGAGGCGCTCGTCATCCTCGATGATCAGCACGTGATCCTGTTGTTTACTGTCCAAGCTGGCATCCATCCTATTGGCTAGGTGGCGTCACGGCGCCACTGACGATCCAAGCAATGCTACACCCCGCTACAGGTCGTTACGAGATTGTCACTCTCAACCATAGCGGATGGTCGGGGATGATACCTGAAATCATTCCCGACACGCCCCTCTCAACCCAAAAGCTTATTTAGCGCTAGCTACGAGAAGCGCTGTCATGCGCCCTACAGCGCGGGCGTTGAAGGCCCTCAGAAAAGTCACAACTTATCCACAGGATATCCGCTTGCTCAATGCCTTCAGGCACACTATCTTGTGGTCTTGAGAAGCACAGACACAAGATAGTGTGCCTAACTAACAAGCAGACCCGATACCTGTCAACACCGCTAAGTGGCCGTGTTGGCGAGATTAAACGCTCCGGCAAACGCGCCGGGCGATGCAGTGAAGACGATTTCCCACACCAACGTAAGCTAGGGATACACGGCGCCATGGAAACCACTTTTTCCCCTGACAAGACGGCTGTGAGCGTAACTGCCCCCAAGCAGCTGCGTGTCATCAAACGCGGCGGCGATGTCGTCGTCTTCGACGCCAGCAAGATTTCGGTGGCCATGACCAAGGCCTTCATTGCCGTCGAGGGCGACAACGCCGGTTCTTCGTCGCGCATTCGTGATTTCGTCGCTCAGTCCACCGCGCAAATCTTCGAAGCCTTCCAGCGTCGCATGCCCGATGGCGGCACGCTGCACATCGAGGACATCCAGGACCAGGTCGAACTGGCGCTGATGCGTTCCGGCGAGCAGAAAGTCGCGCGCGCCTACGTACTTTACCGCGAGGAGCACGCGCGTGCCCGTCAGGCGGCGGGGGGCGATATCGCCAAGCCCCACCCGACCCTCAACGTCACCCTGGCCGATGGCACCACGCGCCCGCTGGATCTGGGCCGTGTCGAGACACTGGTGCATGATGCCTGCGAGGGCCTGACCAACGTCGACGCGCAGAAGATCGTCGACGCCTCGCTGAAGAATCTCTACGACGGCGTTTCCATGGACGGCGTGGCCACCGCCATGATGATGACCGCGCGCACGCTGGTCGAGAAGGACCCCAACTACACTTACGTCACCGCCCGCCTGCTGCAGGACAACCTGCGCCGCGAGGCGCTCTCCTTCCTCGAGATCGCCGACGAGGCCACCTACCAGGAGATGGCCGAGCTTTACAAGCCGGCCTTCAAGGCCTATCTCGCCAAGGGCATCGAGTTCGAACAGCTCGACCCGCGCCTCGCCGAGTTCGATCTCGAACGCATGGGCGACGCGCTGGATCATACCCGCGACAACCAGTTCACCTATCTCGGTCTGCAGACCCTCTACGACCGCTACTTCATTCACCGCGACGACGTACGCTACGAGCTGCCGCAGGTGATGTTCATGCGTGTCGCCATGGGCCTGGCGCTCAACGAAGACGACCGCGAAGCGCGCGCCATCGAATTCTACGAACTACTTTCCAGCTTCGACTACATGGCCTCGACGCCGACGCTGTTCAACGCCGGCACCGTGCGCAGCCAGCTTTCGAGCTGCTACCTGACCACCGTGCCCGACAACCTCGACGGCATCTACAGCGCGATCCGCGACAACGCCATGCTCTCCAAGTGGGCCGGCGGGCTAGGTAACGACTGGACGCCGGTGCGCGCGCTGGGTTCCTACATCAAGGGCACCAATGGCAAGTCCCAGGGCGTGGTGCCGTTTCTCAAGGTGGTCAACGATACCGCCGTCGCCGTCAATCAGGGCGGCAAGCGCAAGGGCGCGGTGTGCGCCTATCTCGAGACCTGGCACCTCGATGTCGAGGAATTCATCGAGCTCAGGAAGAACACCGGTGACGACCGCCGCCGCACCCACGATATGAACACCGCCAACTGGGTGCCGGACCTGTTCATGAAGCGCGTGTTCGACGACCAGGAGTGGACGCTGTTCTCGCCCTCCACCTGCCCGGACCTGCACGACCTTTACGGCGCCGCCTTCGAGAAGCGCTACGCCGAGTACGAGGCGATGACCCGTACCGGCCAGCTCAAGCTCTACAAGCGCGTCAAGGCCAAGGACCTGTGGCGCAAGATGCTCTCGATGCTGTTCGAGACCGGCCACCCGTGGATCACCTTCAAGGACCCGTGCAACCTGCGCAGCCCGCAGCAGCACGCCGGCGTGGTGCATTCCTCGAACCTGTGCACCGAGATCACCCTGAATACCTCCGTCGACGAGATCGCGGTGTGTAACCTGGGTTCGGTCAATCTGGCCCAGCACGTGGTCGACGGCCAACTCGACGACGCCAAGCTGAAAAGAACCGTACGCACCGCCGTGCGGATGCTCGATAACGTCATCGACATCAACTACTACGCGGTCGGCCAGGCCAAGAACTCCAACTTCAAGCACCGCCCGGTGGGGCTCGGCATCATGGGCTTCCAGGATGCCCTGTATAAGCAGGGCATCGCCTATGCCTCCGAAGCCGCGGTGAGCTTCGCCGACACCTCCATGGAGTCGGTCAGCTATCACGCCATCGAGGCCTCTTCCGATCTGGCCGCCGAGCGCGGCAAGTACCAGAGCTTCGACGGCTCGCTGTGGAGCCAGGGCATTATGCCCATCGACTCCATCGCCAAGCTCGTCGAGGAGCGCGGCGCCGACTACATCGAGGTCGACACCTCATCGACCCAGGACTGGCAGCGCATCCGCGACAAGGTAGCAAGCCAAGGCATGCGCAACTCCAACGTGATGGCGATCGCCCCGACCGCAACGATCTCCAACATCTGCGGCGTCTCGCAATCGATCGAGCCGACCTATCAGAACCTCTACGTGAAATCGAACCTGTCCGGCGAGTTCACCGTGGTCAACGCCTATATGGTCAACGACCTGAAGGAGCGCGGCCTGTGGGACGAGGTGATGATCAACGATCTCAAGTACTACGACGGCTCGGTGCAGCCCATCGATCGCGTGCCGGACGATCTCAAGGCACGCTACGCCAGCGCCTTCGAAGTCGAGCCCAAGTGGCTGGTCGAAGCCGGTTCGCGGCGCCAGAAGTGGATCGACCAGGCCCAGTCGCTGAACCTGTACATCGCCGGCGTATCGGGCAAGAAGCTCGACGTGACCTATCGCATGGCCTGGTTCCGTGGCCTCAAGACCACCTATTACCTGCGCGCGCTGGGCGCCACCGCAGTGGAGAAATCCACCGTCGATCGCAGCAAGCACAATGCAGTGGGTCAACTCGACAGCACCGGCGGCACCCCGGGCGCCCAACCGCCCGAGCCGGCGCCGAGTCCTGGCGCGATGACGGCCGGGGCTTCAGCTCAAAAAGAGCCCTCAGCGGCACTTCAACAAGAGCCCAGAGGCATCGAGGACTTCCTGAACGGCAAGAGCGGTCAGCGCGCGCCGACGGCGGGCAATATCGACGAACTGGGCTGCGAGGCCTGCCAGTAAACCGAAAATGAAGACGGAAGACGGCGCTTGCGCGCCGATGAAGAGGGAAGCCCCCATGGCCCCTCTTCCGCCCGAAGGGCGCTTCTCTCTTATCTTCCACCTCCGAGGAACGAGGAAGAGAACATGCTTAACTGGGACGAATTCAACGACGACGATACCGCGATTGCGCCAGCTCCCGCGCACAAGTCGAGCCTGGCCGCACCCACCGCGCCGCAGGCCGAACCGCGAGCCGAAGTAGAAGCGGCCGAGGTCAAGGATAGCGCCGGCAATTACCAGGTCGCCGAGGCCGAGCGTATCGCCCGCGCCCAGCAGGCGCTCGACGATCTCGACATCGCCAAGGGGCTGGAAGAGCTGGAAATGGGCGCCGGTCGCGTCGAAGTCGACGACAAGCGCATGATCAACGCCCGTGCCGACGTCAACCAACTGGTGCCCTTCAAGTACGACTGGGCCTGGCAGAAGTACCTCGACGGCTCCGCCAACCACTGGATGCCGCAGGAAGTCAACATGAACGCCGACATCGCCCTGTGGAAGAGCCGCGAAGGCTTGACCGAGGACGAGCGGCTGATCGTGATGCGCTCGCTGGGCTACTTCTCCACCGCCGACTCGCTGGTCGCCAACAACCTGGTGCTGGCGGTGTACAAGAACATCACCAACCCCGAATGCCGCCAGTACCTGCTGCGCCAGGCCTTCGAGGAAGCCATTCACACCCACGCCTACCAGTACTGCATCGAATCGCTGGGCATGGACGAAGGCGAAGTCTTCAACATGTACCGCGAGGTCGACTCGGTGGCGCGCAAGTCCGCCTGGAGCCTCAAGCACACTCAGGCGCTGGGTCGCCCGGATTTCCACACCGGCACCCCGGAAACCGACCAGGAATTCCTGCGTAACCTGATCGGCTTCTACGTGGTCACCGAAGGCATCTTCTTCTACTGCGGCTTCAGCCAGATCCTGTCCATGGGCCGGCGCAACAAGATGACCGGCGTCGCCGAGCAGTTCCAGTACATCCTGCGCGACGAATCCATGCACCTGAACTTCGGCATCGACATGATCAACCAGATCAAGATCGAGAACCCGCATTTGTGGACGCCCGAGTTCCAGGACGAGATCACCCAGATGATCCTCGAAGGCACCCAGCTCGAGATCGAATACGCGCGAGACACCATGCCGCGCGGCGTGCTCGGCATGAACGCCGCGATCATGGAGGAGTATCTGCACTTCATCTGCAACCGCCGCCTGGCGCAGATCGGCTTGAAGGAGCAGTTCCCGGGGGCTTCCAACCCGTTCCCCTGGATGTCCGAGATCATCGACCTGCGCAAGGAGAAGAACTTCTTCGAGACCCGCGTCACCGAGTATCAGGTCGGGGGTGCGCTGAGCTGGGACTGAGCAAGCAGGAAACCGGCCTCTGCATGATGCAGAGGCCATCACGCAGCCTTGTGGCAATGACATGACACAAGGCCATGGCATTCACGGAGGGCAATCCGATGCATGCATTCCATGACAGCGGTACACATCACGACCCCCAAGCCTGGCAGTCGGCCCTGGATGGCGCGCTGGCCGCGCATGGTGACGAAGATACCTTCGCTCACTACCTCCACGTGGCCTACGCCTTTCCCTCGTCGTCGCCGAACCCCTATACCCGGGACTACCCTCTGCTCGACTACCGGAAACTCAAGGAGTGGGCGAGCCACCGGGGCTGGCAGGTAAGGCCGGCACCGGAGCGCTCGCCCAAGGGCGAGGAGTACAGCCCACCGGTACGTTTCACCCGGCTGCCCCGAGGTGCCTCGCGAGTCGGCGCCCGACGCTACCACTGAGCACCGCCGCAAACGCCGCTGTCCGAGGCCACCGCTCCGGGTAGCGGCGTGACACCGACATCTCGCGGACGCCGGGATTGATCATCGGATCGGCAAGGACCAGTATTAGGCTTACGTGACGACACGGAGGTACGCCATGAGCGACACCAAAAGCATCATCAAGCGCGTATATGTACCGACGACGGTTCATATCTTGCCCAACGGCGAAAAGGTGACGGTTCCCGGCCATTACAAGGCGCCCTCTGGTTGACTAGCCTTCCAACCGGCCGGCTCACGGCGAGTTCGGCGGCCCCTTGAGTTCGATGGTGTTGCCCTCGGGATCGCTCAGGTAGAGCGACGGACCCGTTCCCTCGGCGCCATAGCGCTGCTCGACGTCACCTACGCCGACGCCCAACGACAGCAGATGGCCGCGAATGGCCTCGGCATCGAAGGGCTCGACCCGCAGGCAGACATGATCGACGTTATGGCCTTCCCGACCGGGGGCGGCGCCGCCCATCTTCCCCAGCTTGCCATCGACCGGCACCAGGTCGATGAGCGAGCGACCCGCGCGCAATTGCACCAGGCCGGCCGCGTCGTTACGTTTTTCGACGCGACACCCCAACACGCTCTCGTAGAACGACAGTATGGTTTCCAGATTCGTCACGCGCAGGACGACGTGATCGATTTCACGGATATGAATCATGGCGCCGGCTCCCGAATCCGCTCCCATTGGTCAGGGTTCAATATAGCAGCGGGATTCGCTGCTAGCGCTCCCCGACCGGGCTCAGCACCAGTTCGCTATCGCGCATCTGGATATCGAAGCGGCTCAGAAAACTCATGCCCAGCAGTGCCGTGCTGCCGCGCATGGTGGGATTGATCGAGCCGCGCACATCGTGGGCGGTCAGGCCACCCAGGCTGACCCGTTCGATGGTCGTCAGGTAACCCTGGGCGGGGCCATTGGCGGTACTGAAATAGGCACTCGCGCCGCGCTCGAGGCCCAATCGCTCGGCGAGTTCGCCGGGTATGGCAATGTAGGTCGCGCCGGTATCCAGCAGGAACTCCACGGGTTCGCCATTGATCGCACCGGGAGCGACGAAATGCCCGGAGGCGTTGCGTTGCAGGGTCACCGGGCCGTTACCCTCGCCCAGCGTTTGGGCCAGATTCGCATTGGGATTGTGGCGCTCCTCGAAGACACCATTGAACCACCAGGCGCCCATGCCCAGCACGATCAGCCAGAAAAGCAGCATCATGCCGAGCCCGGTGCGTCGCAGCGCCTTGTCGTCGTCGCTCATGCGCGCACCGGCTAGAGCGAATCGCCCGATTGGGTGTCGTTGCCCCTATCGAGCCGCCCGATAGCATCCTCGCCCTGGCGCGCCAGCGCTTGCAGGCGGTCGATCTGCTCGTCCAGGCGCGGCAAGGCTTCGCGCCGATAGCGCGACACGTCGTCGATGGCGGCCAGCACGTCGTTGAAGGCCTGCTCGAGCTTTTGCATGTCGAGCATCGCCGAGGCGGAGCGGTTCTGGATATCCACGCCCTGGCTGCGCAATGCCTGGGCGGTGCCGGCGAGCATGTCCGAGGTGGTGGTATTGAGCGCCTCGACGCGATCCAGCACCAGGCGCTGATTGGCCAATGCCAGGGCCACGGTCACGGCCACGGTCAGCGCCGAGACGGTCACGTTGATGGCCCGGTCGACGCCGCGAATCAGTTCGCGGTTATTGCGAATCACCACTTCCAGCGCCAGCACGCCCTGCTGGCTGACCGTGAGTTGCTGTTGCAAATCGACGATGCGCTGGCGCAGCGGAAACAGCACTTCTTCCTCGATGAAGGCGCGCTGAGGGTCACCTTCGCCAAGCGCGGCCACACGTTGTTCCAGGCGCTGATCGATCAGCCGGCCCAAGGCGATCTGGCGCTGCAATTGCGCGAGGATATCGCGCAGGGATTCCTGATCGTCGGCCAGGGTCAGGTTGTCGCGCCGCAGCATGTCGCGCCCGGATTCCAGGTCGCGAATGATCGCATCCAGCGCTTCCTGGGCGCTTTCGTATTTGCGGAAGTAGCGCTGCATGCTGTTGCTGATGCCGGGAATGAGCGATATCACCCGATCCAGCCCGCCGCGCGTCAGGCTATGCCGATGGGGATCGAGGTCGTGCATCCGCTCACGCAGGCTGGTCAGCGCATTGGCCACCGGCCCGCCGTCATCACCGTGATGGGCCAGCTTGCGCATGGGGGTTTGCAGCATCTCGCTCTGGTGCGCGGCGCGGCGTTGTATATCGCTGCCCATTTCGTCCACGGCGCGACGCTGCCGCTCGGCGGCGCCCTCGCTAGCGTGCGGTGCCAGCACCTCATCGACGAAGGCATCGGCCTCGGCCGCTAGATCGTTGGCCTCGTCCTTCGCCTCGCCCTTCGCCTCAAACTCTCTACGCAGGCGCGAGGCGATCTCATCGGCCGATGGTAGATAGAGTTGCTGCTGGTGGCTGTCGATCCCAGGGCCGGTTTCACGCTCATCGCTCATAAGCCATCATTTCCCCGTGGAGTACATGACTACCATAACGCATCAACGATCACGCCCGTAGCGTTCGGCCCGACCGACGAAATGACGCAGGTCCTTCAACGCCTGCTCCGCGCTTACCGAGGCCTGTGGCCGCCCGGTCTCGATGCGCGCCATCGCCACGGCGGCGTCATCGAGCGCGGTCAACGCCGCCTCATTGCGCGCGCTCAGGTCGCGCAGGTGGTGCTCGGTCTCCTCGACCAGCGCCAGGCGACGTTTCAAGGCCACGCGCTCGGCAACCGTCAGCCGCTCGTGCTCCTCGGCCAGCCGGCGACGCACGAACTCAGCGTCCACGCCCGCGATGCCGCTGGCCTGCGATGCCATCACGGTCAGGTTGTCCACCGCCGTGAAACACACCTCGGCGACCAGTGTCCGCGAGCGCTCGAAGGCCAGTTCACTGGCATCGAAGCGCGCCAGCAATACCTGCATGGCGTGCCGGTAACGGCTGTACAAACGATCGGCTTGCACCGCGATCTCGGGCTGGCGCGCGTCGACCAGGCGCTGTTTGGCCACACATAATGCCAATACCACCTCGTCGGCGCCCGCCGGCGGGCGCTCGGGGTCGAGCGTGAACATGCCGGTTTCGCTCGCCTCGCGGGCCTGCCTGGCCTGCTTCTGTGCAGCTTCGGCATGGCGCTGGGCCTCGCGCCGGCGCTGCTTGCGCGCCCCCCACCAACGCCGTAAGCGGCGCTCCAATGGCAGCTCGATGGCAATCGCCGCCAACCCGGCCAGCCAGCCCAAGAGGCTGGGTCCGAAGCCGCCCCACAACGAGGTCAGCCATAACACGAAGGCAATGAACGGCACCAACAGCCAGTAACGCACGATGACCTGCAGGCGATCGGGCAATGGCGTGGCCAGCGCGTGGCGCGGGCTCGCCATGCCAATCAGAAACCACGGCAGGCAGGTGACGAACAACCCGTAGGCAAAGCCCTGTAGGAATTCCAGCATACGACGCGAGGCCCGCTGCCCGAAAAGAGAGGAATCATGATTGTAGAGGAACGCGACGATAACGATAAGACGCTTGCCGCTGCTATCAACGCCGGGTATCGAACGCCACGCTACGCAGCAGAGCGACGACGGGCATGCCCTCCTTCAGCCCCATTTCATCGTGAGACTTGCGCGTCAAGCGTGCGCGAAGTACCTGCGAGCCGATGCGCAAGCTGACTTCGACCGCGCTACGCCGCCGATCGAGGGTGCCGACCCGCTCGATGACGGCATCGAGCTTGTTGCGATAGCTGATGTGCTCGGGAGGCGACAGCGCCAATGCAACGTCGCGTGCGGGAATGCGCAGCCGCAACGGGGTGCCCACCGGCTCGTTGACGATGGGCAGGATCAAGCGCTGGCCATCGGCGAGGCTCAATTGCGTCAGCGCGTAGTCGTCATCGTGGGCGACGATCGTCGCCGTGACCACCGACACGGCATCGAAGCCACCGAGATACTCGGTGAGTTCGAAGCGCATCAGCAACTGATCCAGGCGGCCATGGTCGATCACTCGGCCATGCTCCATGAGCACCAGATAATCGGCGATGGCGGCCAGCTCATCGGGGTCGTGGCTGACATACACGATGGGTATGTCGATGTCCCTGGCCAGGCGCACGATATAGTCCATCAGTTCCTGCTTGCGCGCGCCATCGAGACCGGTCAGCGGCTCGTCCATCAACAACAGGCGTGGCTCGGTCAACAACGCCCGGCCGATGGCGACTCGCCGCGCTTCGCCACCGGACAGCGTGCCCGGAAAACGGTCCAGCAGCGCCTCGATTCCCAACAGCTCAACAATGCTATCGAAGCGCGCCCGCGCCGCGGGTCGCATGCCATAGGAGAGATTGCCACGCACGCGATAATGCGGGAAGAGCCGGGCCTCCTGAAAGACCACGCCCAGATGTCGGCGATGCGCCGGCACGCAGATGCCACGCCGGCTATCGACGAGCGTCTGCGTACCGATGCGAATGACGCCGGCGTCGGGATCATCGAGCCCGGCGATCAGGCGCAACAGGCTGGTCTTGCCGCTACCCGAAACGCCGAACAGGGCGCTGACGCCATTGGCCGGCAGGGTCATCGACGCCTTCAGGGTGAAATCCCCCAAGCGCTTGTCGACATCGAGCACCAGACCGCCTTCCGGGTTCCGGTTACTCGCGCTGCGCGAGGCGCCGCTCGGCCACGACGCATCACCCACTGCATTGGTCTGTCTGGTCATCCGCTATCACCCGTCACGTTCGCGCAGTCGCCGCCGGGCATGGCGCGAAAGCCATTGGGATATCACCAGCGACAGCATCGCGATGACGATCGAAATCACGCACAACCGGGCGGCGGCGGCTTCCTTTCCCGGCGATTGAATCAATGTATACAACGCCAGGGGTAGCGTGCGTGTCTGGCCGGGTATGTTGGAAGCGAAGGTAATCGTCGCGCCGAACTCGGACAATGCCCGCGCGAACGCCAGCACCGTGCCGGTCAGCAGGCCGGGCACTGTCAACGGCAACGTCACGGTGAAGAAGACTCGCCAACGACCGGCACCCAGGGTGCTGGCTGCCGCTTCGAGCTTGGGATCGACCGCTTCCAGCGACAAGCGCACGGCCTGCACCAATAACGGAAAGGCCATGACGCCACCGGCTATCGCCGCACCCTGCCAGGTGAAGGGCAACGTGATACCGAACAGGCTATCCAGCCACTGCCCCAGCCAACCCTGGCGACCCAGCGAAATCAACAACAGATAACCGACGACGACGGGCGGCAACACCAACGGCAAGTGCAGCAAGCTATCGAGCAGCGTCTTACCGCGAAACTCATGACGCGCCAACAACCAGGCGATCGCCACACCCGGCAGCATGATCCAGCCCACCGCGCTACCGGCGACTTTCAGGCTAATCGCGATGGCTTGCCACTCGACCTCGGAAAGCATGATCAGCTCCGCCTACTCGTTCTCGGCGCCGGCGACCGGGGCGAAGCCGAAGGACGTAAAGATAGCCATGGCCGCGTCGCTATCCAGCCAGTCGCGAAAGGCCGTTGCGGCGCCGCTTGCCGGCGGATTGACCAACGCCACCGGGTAGCTGATCGGAGCGTGGCTAGCGACGGGGAAAAGCCCGAGCTGGCGAACCCGATCGCTGGCACTGGCGTCGGTCCGATAGACGATACCCAGCGGCGTTTCACCGCGCGCGACCAGTGCCAGCGCCGCGCGCACGTCGTTGGCGCGCGCCAGGCGTGGTTCGAGCGCTTGCCATTCACCCAGCGACTGCAGGGCCTGCTTGGCATAGATACCCGCCGGCACATGCTCGGGATTGCCGACCGAGAGACGCAGCCCATCGGCCAACAGCGAACTCAGGTCCACGCCCTCCTCGCCGGGGGTAACGCTTTGCAAGTCGCTGCTCATGGGCGCCACCAACGCCAGGCGATTCTGCAGCAGATCGGCCCGTGCCTGTAGCTCGATGCCCTGCTCGGCAAGCCAATCCATCCACTGCCGGTTGGCCGAAAAGTAGAGATCGGCCGGCGCGCCGTTGGCGATCTGTCGCGCCGCCGTCGAGGATGACAGATAGACCGGCACGACATCGACGTCGTGCTGCGCTTCATATTGGTCGATGGCCGCACTCATGGCGTCGGTCAGCGACGCGGCGGCGAATACGTTGACGCTCGGCGCCGCCTGCGCGAGAGACGCGCAACCCAGCAACGCCAGAGCCAGTGGATAGCGGGCACGCCTGCAGGCGGCATGGTCCAGTGAAGGCTTGTCGTTGTTGCATGAATCAGTCATTGGCGTCCCGTTATGCATGATTGGACATAGCGGAAAGACTATAACCAGTCAGTGCATCGATTTCCAAGCGCTATCCCGCAAGAAAGAACCCAGTTCAGCCGGCGTCACGTGGGCCCATCAGCGCCAATAGCTCGCGAGCCTCGCTGGAAAACGCCGGATCCAACTGGCGCACCAGCGCCCGGTAATGCACGAGAACCTGCTGGCCGAATGGCGTGAGACTGGCGCCGCCCCGTTGCTCTCCGCCCGTCGCGGTGGCCACGACCGGCGCGGCGAAATGGCGATTCATGGTGTCGATGAGTTGCCAGGCCTTCTTGTAACTCATGCCTAGCGTGCGCGCCGCCGCCGATATCGATCCGGTACGCTCGATCGACTCGAGGATCTGCGCCTTGCCGGGGCCCAACACGACATCCTTGTCGGCGACGAGCCGCAATTGGAAGCAGGGGGTAGCGTGGTGGGTTCGGGTCATGCGGTCGTCCATTGTCGTTGGGAAATACCAGCCTCGTAGCATGCCACGCCCATCGTCGTGGCGCAGCGTGCCTGACAGTGAAAACGCGATCATCGCCACCAGCCGGGCAGTAACCCCGCCACACGCGGCTCTGTAAAGCGGTCGTCGATCAGGTGGACCACGCCGCGATCCTGCGGCGTGCGAATCACTCGCCCGGCGGCCTGTACCACCTTCTGCAAGCCGGGGTAAAGATAGGCGTAGTCGTAGCCGGCGCCGAAAATCGCTCCCATGCGCCGCTTGAGCTGCTCGTTGACCGGGTTCATCTGCGGCAGACCGAGGGTGGCGATGAAGGCGCCGATCAGCCGCTCGCCGGGCAGGTCGATGCCCTCGCCGAAGGCGCCACCCAGCACGGCGAAGCCGATGCCCCGGCCAGTCGCCGTGAAACGCTCTAGAAAAGCCTGGCGCGCCGGCTCATCCATACGCCGCGACTGTACCCACATGGGAATCTCGGGATAGCGCTCGCGCAACACGCCGGCCACCTGCTCGAGATAATCAAAGCTGCTGAAGAAGGCCAGATAATTGCCCGGTTGCCGCGCGAACTGCCCGGCCATCAACTCGACGATCGGCGACAGCGAGGCGCTGCGCTCGCGAAAGCGCGTCGATATCCGCTCGGCGACATGCACCGATAACTGATCCGCCGTGAACGGCGACTGAACCTCGATCCATGGCGTATTGGCCGCCAATCCGAGCAGATCGGCGTAATAGCGACTCGGGCTCAGCGTCGCCGAGAACAGCACCGTGGCGCGGCTCGCCTCAAACCGAGGCGCGAGAAAGCTGGCGGGCACGACGTTTCTGAAGCACAGCGTCGAGACGCTCGCCCCACGCCTGCCCGGCCGGAACGTCATATCGAATAGCGAATGCTCGTCATAAAGCTCGGCGACCCGGCAAAAGTGCAGGGCATCGAAGAAGAATTTCTGCAACGCACTATCGAGCCCGGCCGGATGCTCGGTCAGGTAATCGGTGATCGCGGCGATGGCGTTGTGCAGCGCCGAGAGCAGCTTGGCCGGTGGCGCATCGAGGACGCGATAATGCGCCTGGTTGTGATTCAGCCCGCCTTGCGGCGAAGCGGTATCTTCAGTGGCGTTCAGCGCATTCCATTGCCGGTTGATGCGCGTAAGCGGTGTCCTGAGCGCGGCAGGCGCGACCCGGCGCATCGCCTTGAAGGCGGCCTGATCGAGTTCGGCGCTGTACATGCCGCGTGCGCGTTCGACCAGGTTGTGGGCTTCGTCGACCAGCACGCCGACTCGCCACTGATTGGCGACGCTCAAGGCGAACAGCATGGCGTTGAGATCGAAATAGTAGTTGTAATCGCCGATCACCACATCGCTCCAGCGCGCCATCTCCTGACCCAGATAGTAGGGGCACACGCCATGTTCCAGTGCGATATCTCGCAGCGAGGCTTGATCGAGGGTTGCCGCCTCCACCGCCGCCTGGCGTGCGCCGGGCAGGCGATCATAAAAACCGCTGGCCAGTGGGCAGGATTCGCCGTGACAGGCCTTGTCAGGGTGCTCGCAGGCCTTGTCCCGGGCGACAAGTTCGAGCACTCGCAGTGGGCGTGTCGTCGCGTCAGTCTGCAACGTCTCCAGCGCCTGTAGCGCCAGCCGGCGGCCCGGTGTCTTGGCGGTCAGATAGAATACCCGGTCCAGCGATTGCGTCGGCATCGCCTTGAGCATCGGAAACAGCGTACCCAGCGTCTTGCCGATGCCGGTGGGCGCCTGAATCATCAGGCAGCGACCGGTACCGACCGCCTTGTAGACCGCCTCGGCCAGTGGGCGTTGCCCAGCACGAAAGTTCGCATGCGGGAAGCGCAGCTCGCCAAGCGCCTGATCCCGCGCGCTGCGATGCGCGAGGTCCTGCTCGGCCCAATCGATGAACCGCTCGCACTGGCGCTCGAAGAATTCGCGCAGCAACTCGGCCGTGAACGTCTCGCCGATGATGGTTTCACGCTGACTGACGATATCGAAGTAGACCAGCGCCAGGCGCACCTGATCGAGCTCGCGCGCTTGGCAAAGCAGCCAGCCGTAGACCTTCACCTGCGCCCAATGCAGTTGGCGGTGATTGGCAGGTATTAAATCCAGATCACCGCGAAAGGTCTTCACTTCTTCGAGCTGGTTGCGCTCGGCGTCATACCCATCGGCGCGACCGCGCACGTGCAGGTTACGGTACTCGCCGCTTAGCGAAACCTCGCGTTCATACGCTGCGCCGCGCCGCGAGGCGACCAGCGCGTGCCCGGCGATGCCCTGTTGGGCCGAAGGCGACGGCGTGAAGCGCAGGTCGAGATCGCCAGCCTTGGCGGTGAACTCGCAGAGCGCGCGCACGGCAACGCTATAACTCACGTTGACGAGTCCTCGGTGGCTCGCGCCCATTGCACATAGCACACCGTCACCGGCATGCCGTGCTCGGCGCAGAAATCCAGCCAGCGCAGTTGATTGTCCTGCAGGCGATCGCCCGGCCCCTTGACCTCGATCATGCGATACGTTTTTTTCTCGGGACAGAACTGGATCAGGTCCGGCAGGCCGGCGCGATTGGCTTTGATGTCCCACAACAGCCGCGCGAACCACAGCTTGAGGTGCTCGCGCGGGAAACACGCCAGCGCCTGTTCGAGCAGGTCTTCATCGACGATGCCCCAGTGCACGAAGGGCGACTGGATGCCCTGCTTGGCCATGAAGATGTCGCGGATGACGGTTTGGTAGTCGTGTGTGTCGAGGCGTGCCAGGCAGGCGTCGAATAGCGCAGCGCGCCGACGGTAGAAATCCGGCCGAGACAGGTCCGCCGGGCCGCTGTGGAATGGATGGAAGAACGCCCCCGGTAATGGCGCAAAGATCGCCTCCCAGCAAAGCAGGCCGAACAGCGAGTTGATCAACGCGTTCTCGACGTAGTGCACCGGCGCGTGAGGCTCGTCGAGATGCTTACGCACCGCGCCTTCCACCGAGATCGGGCCGGTGGGCCGGGATAGCCGCAAATCGATCCGCTCGACCGCGGCAGGTTGCTGGCGTGGCAATCCGGGCAAACCCAGCTTGCGATGTAGGCGTGGCAAAATGCGCTGCAGATGTTGCGTCTCGGCATCGCTCTCGGGCGAGCGTTCTACCTCACGGGCCAGGGCGAGCGCGGCATCGAACCGGCCACTGCGCTCCAGCACGCGCAGGCGGCGGATGCGCGCGCCGGGATGCGTGCAATCGGCATACAGCGTCAACGCCGATGCCAACTCACCGCTGCGCTCGCAGTGCTGGCCAAGTTGGAACAACAGCTTGGCACGGCGTGCTTCGAGCCAGGGATTGTCGTCGAACGCCGCTGGTACGGCGTCGAGCAGCTCGATAAGCGGCTCGCCCGCCTCGAAGCGCTCCCGGCAGCGGTGCAGATGCAGGTAGGCGTCGATATCGGCGCGCTGCTGGAAGGCGCGCGATGCGGCGCTGAATTCGACGCGCTCGTAGCGATAGATGCCCAGGTCGGCAAGCACGAATTCCGTCCAATCCTGGCGCAGATTGCCGAAGAACATCAGCCGGAAGCGATCGCACATCGCCATGAGCGTGAGTTCATAAACGCCATCGCCGCTGTCCGCGAACCAGGCGTCGAAGCGCCGCGCCTCGTCATACATCGGCTTCAGCGTTTCCAGCAGGTCGGCTTTTTTCAAGGCTCTGTCGCTGGGTGCGGGAGCGGGCATCAGAGCCGTCATGATCTCGGCCTTGGTCGACAGTGCGAACAGCTGTTCCAGGCTCAACTCGGGTTCGGCATCGACCCAACCCGCATCGATCAGTGGCAGTACCGCCTCCGGCATCGGGCCGATCTCGGCGTAGTTAAGCTTGCTGGCCCGAAACAGCGTGCCCTTGCGCATGATCATGCGCACCAGCAAGGCGCGCGAGGCCTGGGGCAGCGCCGAAAAATCGTCGATGAACGCCCGTTCGTCGGCGCTCAGCAGGTCACGATAACGCGCGCCGATCCAGTCCAGCACGGTGTGGAAGTTGTTAAGGTAATAAAACGGGTCGTCGAGCGTTGGAAGCGTCATGGCCGGGCCGTTAACAATGGGCAGCAAATACTGGCTATTTGTACAGAACATGGACAGAGTACCAATGCCTCGCCCGGCCTGCCAATCGCTTTCGATACGGGTTCCGATAAGCCGGGCTCCCGGCAAATCATCGTGCATCCTGTTAGGCTTGATAGCGTTATGCGGCGCGTTTCCGTCAACCGACAACGACAACGGAAGTGCTGGATAAATCGACGAGCGGAGTGAAGCGCAAGGCGTACGGAGCACAGAAGGCGAGACATAACATGGGTTAGGTGAGCCTTCGAGCACCGCACAACACAGCGATTTGCTCGCGCAGACATTTAGTCAGTGCTTCCAAGGAGTGATGCCATGTCCCAGGCCTTTCAGGATCATCTACGTCACCAGCTAACCGAGCTGCGCGAGGAAGGACTCTACAAGCAGGAGCGCGAGTTGATGTCGCCACAGCGCGCCAAGGTTCGCGTCGAGCGTGGCGAGGTGATCAATTTCTGCGCCAACAACTACCTGGGCCTGGCCGACGATCCGGAGCTGATCGCTGCCGCCAGGCGTGGGCTCGACGAGCAGGGCTTCGGCATGGCCTCGGTGCGCTTCATCTGTGGCACCCACGCCGAGCATCGCCACCTGGAGCAGCGCCTCGCCGAGTTTCTGGGCATGGATGACGCCATCCTCTATTCGTCGTGCTTCGATGCCAATGGCGGGCTATTCGAGACGCTGTTCGGACCCGAGGACGCCATCATCTCGGACGCACTGAATCACGCCTCGATCATCGACGGCGTGCGCCTATGCAAGGCGCGCCGCTATCGCTACGCCAACAACGACCTGGCCGAGCTGGAAACACGCCTGCAGGAAGCCGACGCCGCTGGCGCGCGCTTCAAGCTGATCGCCACCGACGGCGTGTTCTCGATGGATGGCGTGATCGCCAATCTAAAGGGCATCTGCGATCTCGCCGAGCGTTACGGCGCCCTGGTCATGGTCGACGACTCCCACGCCAGCGGTTTTCTTGGCGCCAGCGGTCGCGGCACGCACGAGTATCACGGCGTGATCGAACGCGTCGATATCATCACCACCACCTTCGGCAAGGCGCTGGGCGGCGCTTCCGGCGGAGTCACCGCGGCACGCGGCCCGATCGTCGAGTGGCTGCGCCAGCGCTCGCGGCCTTATCTGTTCTCCAACTCGCTGGCGCCGCCCATCGTCGCCGCCACTCTCACGGCGTTGGACAAGGTCGAAGCCGGCGACGCCCTGCGCGCGCAATTGTGGGATAACGTCGCGCGCTTTCGCGAGGGCATGAACGCCGCCGGTTTCACGCTGGCCGGCGCCGATCATCCGATTATTCCGGTGATGCTGGGCGATGCCCGCCTCGCCGGGGAGTTCGCCAATCGGCTGCTGGCCGAGGGCATCTACGTCATCGGCTTTTCCTTCCCGGTGGTACCCAAGGGCCAGGCGCGCATTCGCACCCAGATCAGCGCGGCGCATACGTTTGAGCAGATCGATAGCGCCATCGAGGCATTTACCCGTATCGGCCGGGAACTGGGGGTAATCGCATGAAGGCGCTGGCAAAACTCAAGGCGGAGCCGGGCATCTGGATGACCGATGCGCCGATCCCCGAGATCGGCCACAACGATGTATTGATCAAGATTCACCGCACCGCGATCTGCGGCACCGACATGCACATCTATCAATGGGACGAGTGGTCGCAGAAGACCGTGCCGGTGCCGATGGTCACCGGCCATGAGTACGCCGGCGAAGTGGTCGCCATCGGTCAGGAAGTCAGCGGCTACCAGATCGGCGACCGGGTTTCCGGCGAGGGCCATGTGACCTGCGGGCATTGCCGCAACTGCCGCGCCGGGCGCACGCACCTGTGCCGCAACAGCGTCGGCGTGGGCGTCAACCGCCCCGGCGCCTTCGCCGAATACATGACCCTGCCGGCCTTCAACCTGTTCAAGCTGCCCGACGAGATTCCCTTCGAGCTGGCGGCGATCTTCGATCCCTTCGGCAACGCCGTGCATACCGCGCTGTCGTTCGACGTGGTCGGCGAGGACGTGCTGATCACCGGCGCCGGGCCCATCGGCATCATGGCCGCCGCCGTGGTGCGCCATATCGGCGCGCGCCACGTGGTGATCACCGACGTCAACGACTACCGGCTGGCCTTGGCGGAGAAGATGGGCGCCACCCGCACCGTGAATGTCTCGCGCGAGCATCTGCAGGACGTGATGGCCGACCTGAACATGAGCGAGGGCTTCGACGTGGTGCTGGAAATGTCCGGCGTGCCATCGGCGGTGAGCGAGATGCTCGACGTGATCAATCATGGCGGCAAGATCGCCATGCTGGGCATTCCACCCGAGGAGATGGCCATCGACTGGACCAAGGTGATCTTCAAGGGCCTGACCATCAAGGGTATCTACGGCCGCGAGATGTTCGAAACCTGGTACAAGATGGCCAGCCTGATCCAGTCGGGGCTCGATTTAAACCCGATCATCACCCACCGCTTCAAGATCGACGACTTCGAGCAGGGCTTCGAGGTGATGGGCTCGGGTCAGTCCGGCAAGGTAATACTGGACTGGACCTGAGCCCAAAAGACGGGTGAGCAAGGTAAGGCTTAATCGGCCTTGCTCAGCGCACTCTCCTTATGCGCCGCGATATGCTCGGTCTTGTCGCTCTTTATCTCGTATTGCGGCTCTTCCTCCGAGGCGCGGCGGTTGTGCCCCTTGTACTCGAAATCCTCGGTATGCACCTGGGTGATCGTACCGCTCACGTGCCCCGCTTCGGAGTTCCATTTCACGTGGTCGCCGACCTTGAATCGGGTAGCCATGCTAGCGTCCTCCCTGGATGGTTTCTTGCCCTCACTGGCCGCGACGCAGGTCGGGGTTGAGCGTGTAGGTGCCGGTCAGCGTCGCCTGATCGAGAATGTGCCCCTGCATGGCCTCGAGTACCTCGGCGCCGGTGAATTCACCAGACAATTCCAGTGAGTCCACGTCCAGCGCGTAGACGGTGAAGCGATAACGGTGGATCAGTTCGTCGTTCCATGGCGGGCAAGGGCCATCGTAACCGCCATAGATACCGCCCATGTCCGGGTCGTCGGCCAGGAAATCGGTGAAGGTATTGATCCCGCGCACACCAAAGGCGGCCTTTCCCGGCGACTTGCCCTTGGCGGTCACGCCGTCCGAATCCTCGCCTTCGCCGATATCGCGGGATTCACCGGGAACGTCGACCAGCACCCAATGGTAGAAATCGACACGCGGCATGCTCGCCGGCAGCGACTTGCCCTGCTGGTTGACGTCGCTGGGGTCGCCGGGCACGTCCGGGTCGACCACGATCACCGCGAAGCTGCGCGTATTCTCGGGGGCATCCGACCAGCTAAGCGCCGGGTTGCGATTGGGCCCCAGGGTCATCGGCTCGCCATCGCCGGGCACGCCAAAGGCGAAGGTACCGGGGATCGGCTGCTGGTCGTCGATGCCATGAACGGTTAGTTGCATGCTCAGCTCCTTCGAGTCAATGGATAGCGTCGCTTTCAGCCTAGCTCAGGGGCGCAGTCAACGGCCAGACACGCGGCGACAAGAAGATGCTAACCTCGACCGATCAGTCATTTTCGCACCGGGTATATCACGACGCGCCATGACCCCCACCGAACTGCTCGCCCAACCCGCCAGCCTCAATTGGCACCAGTGCCTGGCCCGGCTGATCCAGAATGCCGGCGCAACGTCCTTCCCCGGCTTGCTGGAACAGGCGCTGCGCGAACGCATCGCCTTCGACTCGATCCTGATCAATACCTACAAGGGCCGCCACCGACCGCTACTGATTCATGACGACTGCCCGGCGCACCTGCGCGAGCTGTGGGTCGAGCGCTACCTGAGCGAAGCCTACCTGCTCGACCCGATCTTCACCGCCGTGCAACGCGGGCTCGACGCTGGCATGCATCGCCTGCGCGAACTGGCGCCGGACCGCTTCGAGGCCAGCGACTACTACCACCACTACTATCGCGCGCTGGGCCTCGGCGACGAGGTCGGGCTGTTCACCCGTGTGGCGCCGGATGTAGTGCTGGTGGTGTCGTTGGGTTTCCGCCGCGATGGCGCGCCCCTGACCCGGCGCGGCCTGCAGGCATTGCGTCACGTCGCCCCGGTGTTCGAGGTGCTGCTCGGCGAGTACTGGCACTGGCAGGGCGGCCAGTTCCAGGCGTGCCTGGAGGCCCAAGCGCCGGTGGAAGCGGCCTTCGCCAGCTTCGGCCGCGAGCGGCTCACCGCCCGCGAGCAGGAGATCGTGCGCCTGCTGCTGGCCGGCCACTCGACCAAGTCGGCGGCGCGCGAACTCGGCATCAGCGACGGCACCGTCAAGGTCCATCGCAAGCACCTCTACCAGCGCCTCGATGTCTCCAGCCAGTCGCAGCTGTTCCGCCTGTTCCTCGATCACGTGGCGCTGGTGTCGCGGCGTCAGCAGAGTCAGTGAGGTTGGTGGACGAGTCGACAAAGGCTTTCAATAACACGTGCCTCCACATCTTCATCTAGACGGTAGCGCGGCACGCTGACACTGATGGCCCCGGCAGGTCTTCCATCGGCGGCATAGATTGCGTGACCAAAACAAATGATGCTTTTTTCGTTTTCTTCATTGTCGATGGCATAGCCGCGCTCCCGGGTGTTCTGTAACTCCGCCCGTAAGGCTTCCAAGGAAATGAGCGTCTTCCCGGTGATGGGCTCTAAATTCAGCTTCGTCAGATATTGCTCACATTCGCTAGCGTCCAGTGCCGCCAAGTAGGCCTTGCCCACCGAAGTGGAGTGCATGGGAATGGGCATGCCGACATAGGAGGCCATGCGTACCGTCTCGGTGGATTCGACCTTGTCGATGAACGTCATATGGCACCCGTAGGGCACCGCAAGATGCACGGTCTCGCCGGTGGCCCTACCGACAGCCTGCAGCGTGCTGCGCATGCGGTCTTGCAGACTGCTTTGAGAGAGCGACTGCTGGGCCAGGCGGACGATCTGCCGACCCAGCACATACTCCCCACCCAGCGGGTTGCGCTCGATGAAGCCTTCTCGTTCCAGCGTGTTCAGTAGCCGATAGACGGTCGGTCGGGGCAATGCCAGGCGCTGCTGAATGGCCCGTGCACTGGCCTCAGACCCCAGTTCGGGAATCACCTGAAGGAGCCTCAATCCCTTGGTGACGGCCGCCGCCCCCTGCACCTGCGCCGGCCTTGAAAGTTCGCCCTTGGCCTCGCTCATGTGAGCTCCTTTATACGAATGTCTAAGTCACCAAGCCCCGTCGTCGATTGACGGGGCAATGGTGCCCTCTTACCTTGACTCCAAGTTGTCCATATTATGAATCATATGTCCACATTATGGACGAAAGACGGAGGAAACATGCCCGCCAACGACGATCAGCACAAGCGCATGCCTTATCAATACTCACAACCGACAGAGGCCTCCGCCGATATCGTAGTACCGAACGCAATACCCGAGGACGAACGGGTCTGGGTACCCCAGGCGGAGAACGTCGACTTTCGCCCGCTGTGTCTCAACGCCTCTCAAGGCTATTGGGTCAACCTGCTGCGGGTTCGCAAGTCGGGCGTACTGAGTCGTCACCGCCACCCCAACCCGGTGCACGGCATGGTACTGAAGGGGCAATGGCGCTACCTGGAACACGATTGGGTGGCTACCGAGGGAAGCTATGTCTACGAGCCCCCCGGAGAAACCCATACCTTGGTCGTAGACGACGACGTGGAAGAGATGATCACCCTCTTTCAGGTGAACGGCGTGATGTATTACGTCGACCCCTGGGGCGAGCACCTGGGGTTCGAGGACGTCTTCACCAAGATCGACATGTGCCGCAAGCACTACGAATCATGCGGACTGGGGCGGGAATATGTCGACCAGTTCATTCGTTGAGTGCTGCGAACCGCGCTCCCTGGCAGGTAATACAACAAGACAAGTAAGGAGACTCTCCGATGACTTTTAAAACAACCTCACGCGCCCTCTCTGCCGGCCTGATCGCCCTGGGTCTATCGTTCGGCGTCGCCCATGCCGCTTACCCCGAAAAGCCCATCCAACTGATCGTTCCCTGGTCCGCCGGCGGGGGCACCGACGCCATCGCACGGCAATTGGCCAGCGGCCTGCAGGAGCAATTGGGTCAACCCGTCAATGTCGTCAACCGCACCGGCGGAGGCGGTATCGTCGGGCATACCACCATGGCCATGGCCGAACCCGACGGCTATACCCTGGGGCTGGTGACGGCTGAAATCAGCACCTATCGCAATATAGGCACCTCCGACATCTCGTATGAGGACCTGACGCCCATCGCCATGATCAATTTCGATTCGGCGGCGTTCAACGTCGGCGCCGAATCCGAGTGGGATACGCTGGATCAGGCCTTGGCCGACATCAAGGCGAATCCCGGTGAGTACACGGTTTCCGGCTCCGGCCCGGGAGCGGCCTATCATCTTGCCTTCTCCGGCTTTCTGGACCAACAAGGCATCGACCCCACCAGCGTCGCCCTGGTACCCAGCGAGGGCGCTGCACCGGGCTTCCAGGAACTGGCTGCTGGCGGCGTGGATATCGTCTTCTCCTCCCTGCCGGAAGCCGAGTCGATGCGCAAGGCCGGTCGCGTCGATACCTTGGCGGTGTTCTCCGAAGAACGCCTCGAGGCTTTCCCCGACGTGCCTACCGCCGAGGAATTGACCGGTCAACCCTGGGCTGCCGGCACCTGGCGCGGCCTGGCAGGGCCGAAGGGCCTCCCCGAAGACATCGTCGAAACGCTGGCCGAAGCGACCCACAAGGTATGGGAATCCGAGCAGTTCCAGTCGTTCATGGAGCAACGTGGCTTCGGCACCCAGTGGCGCGGGCCCCAGGCGTTCGGCGAGTTCATGGCCCAGGAAGATGAGCAGAACGGCAAGATCATCGACAAACTGGGACTTGCGCAATAAGCCCGGTAGCCGAGTGCGACAGGAGTCGTCATGCGCATCAATGATCTCCTGCTCGGTGTGGTGATGGCCCTGCTGGGTGCCATCACCATCTGGGCCTCGCGAGACTTTCCTTCGCTCCCGCGCCAGCCATACGGCGCGGGGACCTTTCCCACCCTGATTGGCGCTCTACTGGTCGTGTTCGGCGGAATCATGGCGCTACGCGGCTGGCGGCGACGTGGCGCGCTCTTCGCCTGGCAAGGAGAGGTTGGGCCGAAACGCGTGCTGTTCTGCATTGCCATGGTCATCGCCGCCGTCGTCGCTTATATCGAACTGACGCCCATCCTGGGCTTTCCCGTCGTGTCACTGGTTTTACTGACACTGATGATCGACTGGCTGACTTCACATCGCTGGGTTCTTGCCACAAGCGTCGCCGTGATCGCGACCGCCCTGGTGTGGTTGGCGTTCGCCAAGTTGCTTCATGTGCCATTAGCGTTGGGCGTACTGGAAAAGGTGGTCTACTGATGGCGGAACTACAACAAGCCCTATCGATGGTTTTCGCCTGGGACATTCTGGCCATCGTCGTGGGAGCATCCCTGTTCGGACTTTTCATGGGTGCGATTCCCGGCCTGACGGCGACGATGGCCACCGCATTGCTGGTGCCGGTGACATTTTTCATGGAACCGCTTCCAGCGATCGGCGCCATCGTTTCGGCCACGGCCATGGCCATCGTGGCCGGCGACATCCCCGGCGCATTGCTACGCATCCCGGGCACCCCGGCCTCGGCCGCCTATACCGATGAAGCGTATCTGATGGGCCGCCAGGGCAAGGTCGGCCAAGCACTCGGCATCAATCTCGCTTGCTCCATGGTAGGGGGCTTGATCGGGGTGGCCATGCTGGCATTCTTCTCGCCACTGATCGCCGAATTCGCGCTCCGCTTCACCAGCGACGAATACTTCTGGCTGGCTCTGCTGGGCCTTTCCTGCGCTGTGCTGGTATCCGGCAGCGACCCCTTGAAGGGGGTGATCTCAATGCTGCTGGGCTTGCTGATCTCGATGGTCGGCATGAGTTCGGTGTCGGGACAGATGCGATTTACCTTC
Organism: Modicisalibacter muralis; assembly: GCF_900102945.1. Classification (GTDB taxonomy): domain Bacteria; phylum Pseudomonadota; class Gammaproteobacteria; order Pseudomonadales; family Halomonadaceae; genus Modicisalibacter; species Modicisalibacter muralis. Next base: position 358,102 of record NZ_FNGI01000002.1, read on the forward strand.
GACATCCCCGGTCTACTGGGTGGCATCTCGATCCTGCCGGTACTGATCGGGCTGTTCGCGGTCGCCGAGCTGCTGCGCCGAATCCCCGAGGTGGGCAGAATCTCGATTCCCAGGCCACCAACGGTCAAGAAGCCCTTCGAAGGCGTGGGCCGGGAAATGTGGCGCTACAAGGGAGGCGGCATACGCAGCGGCTTTCTAGGCACGCTGATCGGGGCACTGCCCGGTGCCGGGGCGGACATCGCCTCATGGGTCTGTTATGCCATCTCGCGCAAGCTGTCCCGCACCCCAGAAAAATTCGGCACTGGCCACCCCGAAGGCCTGGTCTCGGCAAGTGCGGCCAACAATGCGGCACTTTCCGGCGCCTACATCCCAGCGTTGGTATTCGGCATCCCGGGCGATACGATCACCGCCATCATCATCGGCGTGCTGATGATGAAAGGAATAACGCCGGGGCCCGATGTATTCACCAACGATGCCGTGTTGATCAATGCGATCTTCATCGTCTTTCTACTGGCCAATTTGCTACTGCTGCCGCTGGGCCTGCTGGCGGTGCGTAGCGCTCGGCATATTCTGTCCATTCCCTCCGGCGTGCTCTACCCCCTGATTCTGTTGTTCTGCATCGTCGGGGCCTTCGCCACCAACAACAGCATGCTGGATGTCTGGATCATGCTGGGGTTAGGGCTTTTGGCCTATCTCATGGCGGAAAACGACTTTCCCATCGGCCCCATGATCCTGGCGGTCATCCTGGGACCGATCATCGAGAGCAATTTCCTACGCTCCATGATCAAGGCCCAAGGCGATATGCTCGAGCTGTTCGACCGCCCCATCGCCACCACTCTGGGTTGTCTGGCCCTGCTGGTATGGGCCAGCATCATCTTCTCGACTTTCTGGAACATGCGGATATCGGCTCATGAGGCCGGCTCCACCTGAAGTACACATCCTGAAAGGAGTCTTATGAAAACCGTTATCGTTGTCGGGGGTAGTACGGGCATTGGTAGAGCCATCGCCCAGGCGTTTTCCGGCCAAGGCGCCGAGGTTCACATCACCGGGGTCGAAGCGGCCGAAACCATGATCGTCGACGCCGTCGTCGGCAAGCACCAGCTCGACGTCCGTGACGAAAAGGCTGTCGAAGCGTTCTTCTCTGCGTTTAGCCGGATCGATGTGCTGGTCAATTGCGCGGGCATTCTCCGTCGGAATGGGGCGGAGTTTTCCCCGCAAGGCTTCGCCGACGTCGTCGATATCAACCTCAACGGCACGCAGCGCTGCTGCCAAGCGGCTTACCCGGCGCTCAAGGCGGCCGGCGGCTGCATCATCAACACCGCCTCGATGCTGTCCTTCTTCGGCAGCGGTTTCGTCCCCGCCTACTCGGCTTCCAAGGGTGGCGTCGCCCAGTTGACACGCTCGCTGGCCATCGCCTGGGCCGATGACGGTATTCGCGTCAATGCGCTGGCGCCCGGCTGGATCGCCACCGATCTGACGTCGGCGTTGTCGGCCAACGAGGAACGTTCGGCCGAGCTCGTCTCGCGTACCCCGATGGGACGCTGGGGCACGCCGGAAGATCTGGTCGGCCCGGCACTTTTTCTCGCCTCCAACGATGCCCACTTCGTGACCGGCAGCATTCTGCCGGTGGATGGCGGCTATTCGGCGCGCTGAGAGCAATGAATGAGGACACATCGCCGATTAGGCAAAACGTTCTCGACATCCGTAAGCGGATCGTGAGCGCCGTTTTTCGAACTTTCTCGAACACAATGCCAGGAGCGAATCATGGATCTCGGAATTGCCGGCCACTGGGCCATCGTCGGTGCCGCCAGCCGGGGACTGGGAAGGGGCTGCGCGCGGGCGTTGGCGAAGGAAGGCGTCAATCTGGTCATCAATGCGCGTGACGCGGACGTCCTCGCCGCGACGGCGCAGGAATTGCAGTCGCTGAATGGCGATATCGAGGTCCGCTCCGTTGCCGGTGACATCGGTAACGAAGCGGTACGCTCGGCCATTCTCACTGCCTGTCCCCAAGTCGATATTCTCGTCAACAACAACGGCGGTCCCCCGCCGGGCGATTTTCGCGATTGGACTCGCGGTGATTGGCATGAGGCCGTGGATGCCAACATGATCACGCCGATCGAGCTGATCAAGGCGACGGTGGATGCCATGGCCTCGCGGGGCTTCGGGCGGGTCGTCAACATCACCTCGGGGGCGGTGAAGGCACCGATCGATACGCTCGGCCTGTCCAATGGCGCACGCAGTGGATTGACCGGGTTCGTCGCCGGCCTGGCCCGGCAGCCCCAATTGGCCAGCAACAACGTGACGATCAACAATTTGCTGCCCGGCGCCTTCGATACCGAACGCCTGAGAAGCGGTCTCGATGCGGCGTCGAAAGCCTCGGGTCAAGCCGTCTCACTCATCAGGGAGCAACGCCTGCAAGGCATTCCCGCCCGACGTTTCGGCAATGCCGATGAGTTCGGCGCATTTTGTGCGTTTCTGTGTAGCAAGCACGCCAGTTACCTGACCGGACAGAACATCCTTCTCGATGGCGGCGGTTATCCTGGCACGTTCTGAGGCGAAGCGTCGGCCGAAAATGCGGCTTCAACAGTATCGATAGCTAACAAGCGAGTGGAGCGGAAAATGACCTACGATGACGATAAACAAATGTTTTTGCAGATACGTGAACAGTTATCCTCTTCTCTCATAGGAGACATTCTCGACACCCTGGGATTCCAGCAACAATTTCTCCCACCCCAGGTCCGCGCGTTGGTTCCAGAACGCGTCCTGGCGGGGAGAGCGATGCCCGTTCTGGAAGCCGACTACCCTGCCGTCGATACGGAGCCCGGCATCGGCCCTTTGAGCCAGAAGCCGTTTGGTTTGATGCTGGAAGCCCTGGACAGCCTACGCCCCAACGAGGTGTACATCGCCTCGGGAAGCTCGCCCCGATACGCATTGTGGGGAGGGCTGATGACGCAGCGCGCCATGCACCTGGGCGCAGCAGGCGCAATTCTCAATGGCTACTCCCGTGATACTCACGAAATCCTGTCGACTCCATTCCCGGTCTTTTCGTGGGGGAGTTACGGCCAGGACCAGGGCCCCCGCGGGAAAGTCATCGACTACCGGGTGCCGATCGAGGTCGGTGGCGTCAGGGTCAGTCCAGGCGATATCGTCTTCGGCGATATTGACGGCGTCGTCGTCATACCCAAGACGATAGAAAAAGAGGTCATTAGCCAGGCACTGGAAAAAAGCGCCTCGGAAAACAAGGTCCGAGACGCCATCGTCAACGGCATGAGCACGCAAGAGGCCTTCAGGACGTTCGGTGTCATGTAGAGGCCTTCACACGCACCCTCGACGCGGCACGTTCCCCGTCGACATGACGCCGCACCGGGCTACACGGCGTCGGCCAGGGCCGGCGCGAGCCGCCGCAGGCGAGAGTAGACAAAGGCATAGATGACCAGCGCCACCAGCGACCCCGCCGCGCCCAACAGCATCACCGCGGAATAGCCCAGTTGCTGGCTGAGCAGGAAGCCGGCGGTCGCCGGCGCGGCGGTCTGGGCCAGGCCCTGGGCGGCCGGTACCAGCGCGGCGTAGCGCCCCGAGCCGTCGATGTGGCTCAGGGTGCCGAGCTGGAAGATGTCGGTGAACAGCCAGGCGATGCAGAAGCCGAAGGTACCGATGACGAAGGTCGTCGCGCCGATATCCACCGCCAGCAGGCCGAGCACGCCGGCCATGCCGGCGAGCGCCGCCATCAGCACCCGTGACTGGCCGGCGCGATTGCTCAGCCACACCGCCGCGACGCAGCCCGCCAGGGTGAAGACGTTGCCCAGCGTCAGCACGTTGGCGATGAAGGCGTCGCCCAGCCCGGCATCGACCCCGGCGCGCTCGATGAAGGCCCAGAACGAGCCGATGGTGATGTAAAAGCACGACACCGCCAGCAGACAGGCCAACGGCAGGTAGGTGGGCAGTCGCGGCTTGGGCATGTCGCGATCTTCGTTCTGCGCAACCGTGGGTTTCGCCGGTGTGTGGGGATAGAGAAACGGAATCACACCGAGGCACAGCGCGAAGGCCACGCAGAACGCCAGGAAGATGCCGTCGATGCCCCAGGTGGCGGTCAGGCTGGGAATGGTATAAAGCTCGATGGCGTTGATCGCCACCAGGCCGAACATCATGATGCTGAAGTTGCGCCCGGTCTTGCTGGTGATGGCCAGGCAGGCGATGCCGGTGGAGTAGCAGATGCCGCCGCCGAAGCCGGCGATCAACCGTACCACCAGCAGCGATTCGAAGGCGTGGAACTGCGTCGACAGGTAGTTGGCACCGATGGCGATCAGGATACCCGCCGTCGCAAGGACGCGCCGATTGACCCGCGATACCACCGCCGCCGTGAACAGCGACGCCAGGAACATGCCGCCGAGATCTGCCGAGGCCATCCAGCCGACCTGCTGCGGGTTGAAGTGCAGGTAATCGGCGAGCGCGCCGACCATCAACGGCATGCCCATGACCACGGCGTTGCCGACGAAACTGATCGCGACCGCGGCGGCGATCGCCACCAGGCTGTCGACGCCGAACCGTGCAGGCTGCGGAGAATCCTCCAGAACCGTCGTTTGACTCTTCATCGCTGAGACCTCTCTGATTGTCGCTTTTGTTTTCGGTGTCAGCCCCCGCCCGTGCGGACAGGCGGGGCCAGGACGCCTCGCACGAGGGCGTCTTTCCCGTTGACGGGGAGTGTTGCTCAGGACATGGCGCGTTCAGTTCGCCGGCGGCGTCGGCGCATACTGCGGCATGGTGATGCAGGCGACGTTGCCGCCGCCGAGCAGGATCTCCCGCGAGTTCTCGATGCCGACGATGCGGTGGCGCGGAAACAACTCGGCCAGGGTGGCCAGGGCGATGCGATCGCTGGGATCGTCGAACAGCGGCACCACGATCGCCGAGTTGCCGGCGTAATAGTTGATGTACGAGGCGCAGATGCGCGTGCCGGCCTCGCGCCGGTGCGTGCCCTCGATGCCGTCCAGCCCTGCGGCCTCCTCCGCCGTCCATTCCAGCGCGCGCGGCTGGGGCAGCTTATGCACGGTCAGCTCGCGACCGCGCGCATCGCGGGTGCGACGCAGGATGTCGTAGGTCTCCTGATAGATCTCCCACTGCGGGTCGTCGCGGTCGTCGGTCCACTGCATGACGACCTCGCCGGGGCGCACGAAGCAGGCCAGGTCGTCGATATGCCCGTCGGTCTCGTCGAACTTGCAGCCGCGCGGCAGCCAGATGACCCGCTCGGCGCCGAGGTAGTCCTCCAGGTGCCGGGTGACCGTCTCCTTGCCCAGGTGGACGTTGCGGTTGCGATTGAGCAGGCACTGCTCGGTGGTCAACAGCGTGCCCTGACCGTCGCTCTGGATGGCGCCCATCTCGGCGATGAACGGCGCCCGGTAGCGGTCCAGGTTCTCGATCTCGAGGATCTTCTGGGCGATCTGGTCGTCCCGGTCCCAGGGGAAGTAGAGCCCGCCGTCGAGGCCGCCGTAGGCGTTGAACTGAAAGTCCACGCCGCGCACCTCGCCGGTCGCGTCGTTGACCACGAAGCTCGGCCCGCTGTCGCGGAACCAGGCGTCGTTGGTGGTCATCTCCACCACCCGCACCGAGGGCGGCAGCAGGCGTCGGGCATTGGCGTATTGCGCGGCGGAGGCGCACACCGTGACCGGCTCGCTTGCAGCGATGGCGGAGGCGATCTCCACCCACACCCGCTGCGCCGGCTTGGCACCGTTGCGCCATACGTCGGGGCGCTCCGGCCAGCCCAGCCAGCAGCCGGCCTTGGGCTCGAACTCGCCGGGTAGGCGGAAACCGTCGGCCTTGGGAAGTGAAGAGAGTGACCTGGGCATGAGCATCCTCGTCGATTGTCGTGGTGGGATAACTCGATGCTAGGCCCGGCTCGCGGCGGCGAGCCAACGACGATTATTACTTGTTACTTGAATTAAATTCAGGGATTCGGCTCTGGTATTTGGTTCAGGGCGCCGTCAGTTGCTCGGTGCACCAGGCGATAAACTGCGCCACCGCCGGTTTCTCGAGCCGCTGGCGATCGCACACCAGGGCGTACTGGCCCAGCGAGGTGACGCTTTCGGCGAAGGGCCGCACCAGCCGGCCCTGGGCGAGGTCCTCGGCGGCGGTGAGGTCGTCGCCCAGCGCGATGCCCTGCCCGCGCGCCGCCGCCTCCAGGGCTAGGCCGGCGTGGCTGAAGTGCAGATGGCGGTCGGGCTGGATGTCGCCGGCATGGGTGGTCAGCCAGGCCGTCCAGGTCTTGCCGTCCTGGTCGTCGTGCAGCAGGCAGTGGCGCGCCAGATCGACGGGATGCGCCAGGCGCCCGCTGTTGAACAACCCGGGGCTGCACACCGGGAAGAAACGCAGCAGCGGCAGCGGCCGCACGAAGTAGTCGCTGGCATCCTCCGGACCCGCGCCATAGAGGATGGCGATGTCGATATCCGGATCGATGACGGACGACTCATAGGCCTGGTCGTGGATGTGCAGGGTGACGTTGGCGTGATAGGCGAAGAAATCCGCGAGCCGGCCGATCAGCCACTTCTGCGCCAGTTCGGCGGTGATCGCGACGCGCAGCACCGCCTGGGTGGAGGGATTGGCGATGGCCTCGCAGGCCTCGCCGACCAGCTCGAAGGCCTGCTGCAGGCTGTGCAGCAGGCGCCTGGCCTGGGGCGTCGGGCGCATATGGCGGCCCTGGCGTACGAACAGCGTCGTGCCGAGCTGTTCCTCGAGCAGACGGACCTGGTGACTGATGGCGCTGTCGGTGACGTTCAACTCGTCCGCCGCGTGCCCGAAGTGGCCATGGCGAGCGGCGCACTCGAAGGCGCGCAGGGCGGTCAGGGAAGGCAGGCGACGCATGGCGGTACCTCCAAGCGGAATCCATCCGACACTTATATAAAAAAGCCGGCCCCCGGAGAATGGGGCCGGCAAATCCGTGGAGTTCAGTGTCCACGGCAGCGCTCGTGGCCGCTACTGCCAGGGTGCGAAATCAGCGGCCATGTACACCACATCGCCGCCGACCATGGTCATCAGCACCTGGGTTTCGGATATGTCGTCGCGCGGGATCTCGAACAGGTTGCGATCGAGAATCAGCAGATCGGCCAGCTTGCCGGTCTCCAGCGAGCCGGTGATGGTGTCCTGGTGCATGGCGTAGGCGGCGTTGAGGGTGATGCCGCGAATCGCCTGCTCGAGCGTCAACGCCTGGTCGGGATTGAGGGCGCCGGCGTACTGCGGGAACTGCGGCCCCCAGTCGGCCTCGCGCAGCACCGCGGCCTCGATGGCGAACCAGTGATCGAGCGGATCCACCGGGTAATCGCTGCCATAGGCGATCTTGGCGCCGGCGGCGGCGAGATCGCCTTCCGGCTCGTAGCCCTGCCAGCGCTGTGGCCCCAGGTAGGGCTTGACCGCGTCCGTCGAATCCGGCGCCGGCTTGGCCCACTGATACGACATCACCGGCACCACGCCGAGCTGCGCAAAACGAGCGTGATCGGCGGGATCGACCAGTTCGGCATGGGACATCAGCGGGCGCGAGTCGCCGGACTGGCCATAGCCCGTCTGGTCGGCCTCGATGCCATCGTTCTCGCGCAGGGTCTCGAAGGCATCCAGGGTGTTGCGCACGGCGCGATCGCCGATGGCGTGGATCTGCGTCTGATAGCCATGCTCGGCGAAGCGCGTCGCCATGGTGCCGAGCGTCTCGGCGTCGATATAGGCTTCGCCGCGCTTGTCGCCGGGCACCCAGCGCGGATCGTCCGCGCTGCCCACGTTGACCCGATAGGGCTCGAGCAGCGCCGCCGTCTGGGTGGGCGCCTGCAGGATGCCGTCCGCCATCACCTCGCCCACGCCGTCGATCGACACGCCGGGCTCGGGCACCAGACGCGGGCCCTGCTGTTCACCCGGCCGCCAGGCGCGGACCTGCAGCGGGATCTGCTCGGGATGCTCGAAGGCGTCGCGTAGGGCGTCGAGTTCGGCGATGAAGGCTGTCAGTTCCGCGCCGGTCCTGGCCCCGGAATCGATGAGGAAGTGCGCGCGGGCCGGCAGCTCATGCCGCTCGCGCAGTTCGGCGAAGGCCGCGACGGTTTCGCGGGTCTCGCTCTGGGCCTGGAAGCTGGTGATGCCCTCCTCGATCAGCGCCTGCATGCCACGCCTTGCGGCCTCGATGGGGTCGACCGCCGGCGGTGCCGGCATCGCCTGACGCACGAGTGCTTGGGCGCCGTCATACACCCAGCCGGTGGGCTCACCCGCCGCATTGTGTGCGATGACGCCATCGCTGGGGTTGGGCGTTTCGGCGCTGATGTCGGCCAGCTCGAGCGCCCGCGAATTGGCCAGCGCCGCATGCCCCCACACGCCATTGACGATGATCGGCCGGCGGGTATCGAGACTGTCCAGCACGGCCTTGGTCACCGAGGTGCCGGGCGGCGTCAAAAACTGCACGTACCAGTGATTCACCACCAGCCAGTCGTCCGCTCCCGAGCCGAAGGCCGGATTGTCGAGGCACGCCGCGATGCGCGCCTTGAATTCGTCGACCGTCAGCGGCTGGTATTCGAGATCGCACTGCGGCTGCCCGGCGGTGATGCCGTGAATGTGGGCGTCCTGCAATCCCGGCATGACCATCTTGCCGCCAAGGTCGATCACCCGCGTCTCGGGGCCGATGAAGGCGTCGACCTTCGCCTCGCCGCCGACGTAGACGATCACGCCGTCGCGGATCGCCAGCGCCTCGACGGTGGGGTTGCTCTCATTAACGGTATAAATGTAGCCGTCCCGCAGTACGGTATCGGCGGCCTCGGGCGCACCGGGCTCGACACCGGCGCAGCCGGCCAGTGTCGCCAGCGATCCGGCGAGAAGCGCGCCCCGCGCCGCGATGAAACCATGATTTCCTGTTGGCATGTTGTTGTTCTCCTTCGGATTGCTTGCAGATACGTTCCTTAGGCGCCGGCCTTGGCCAGCAGCGCATCGGCCAGCACCTGACAGCCCTGGGCGCAGTGCTCGGGGCTGGCGTACTCGGCCTCGTTGTGGCTGATGCCGTCGCGGCAGGGAATGAAGATCATCGCCGTGGGCGCGACGCGCGAGACGTACACCGAATCGTGACCGGCGCCGCTCAACATGCGCCGGTAGCTGAAGCCGTGGGCGCGGGTCGCCGCCTCAACGGCGTCGACGCAGGCGGCGTCGAAATTCACCACCGGCGACTTCCAGATGCGCTCGGCACGCGTGGTCACGCCGAAGGCCTCGCCGCACGCGGCCAGTTCGCGCTCGAAGCGGCTTTCGAGGGCGTCGAGCTCGGCCTCGTCGACATGGCGCAGGTCGACGGTGAGCGTCACTTCGCCGGGGATGACGTTGCGCGAACTCTGGGGGATGTCGAGACAGCCGCAGGTGACCTTGGTGTCGCCGCTAGCATCGCTCAGGGCGCAGGACTGCAGGCGATCGATCAGGTGGGCGGCGGCGGCCAGGGCGTCGTGGCGCAGGCGCATCGGCGTGGGGCCGGCGTGGGCCGGCTGGCCTTCAAACGTCACGTCGTACCAGCGCATGCCCTGCACGCCGGCGACCACGCCGATACTCTCCCTCGCCGCCTCGAGTACCGGGCCCTGTTCGATGTGCAGTTCGAAGAAGGCGTGCAGGCGCGGCTCGCCCACCGCCATGTCGCCGGCGAAGCCGGTCACCTCGAGCGCCTCGCCCAGGCTCACGCCGTCGCGGTCCTTGCGTGCCAGGGTCGACTCGACGCTGAACTCGCCGGCGTAGGTGCCGGAGGCGACCATCGCCGGGGCGAAGCGGCTGCCCTCCTCGTTGGTCCACACCACCAGCTCCAGCGGGCGCTCAGTGACGATGCCCTGCTCGTCGAGGGCGCGGAACACCTCGAGACCGGCCAGCACGCCGAGAATGCCGTCGAAGCGCCCGCCCTTGGGCTGGGTGTCGAGATGGCTACCGGTGGCCACCGGGTCGAGATCGTCGCGCTTGCCGGCACGGCGGATGAACAGGTTGCCGACCCGGTCGACGCGCAGCGTGCAGCCGAGCGCCTCGCACCATTCGATCAGCTGGCGCCGCCCGGCGGCGTCTTCCTCGGTCAGCGCCAGTCGGCAGTTGCCGCCGCCTGCGGTGGGGCCGATCTCGGCCATGGCCATGAGCGAGTCCCACAGCCGTTCGGAATTGATGGTGACGCTGCTCATGGCGTGCCTCCAGATTGTTGTTGGGATCGTGACTCGACGATAGGCGGGCCGGGGCAGACGGCGATATACCCCAATCGGGATATGTCGACGTCACCCGAGAACTGGCTAGGCTCGCCTTACTCAGTGTTAGACGGCTCAGCGTAAAACGCTCGCGACAACAAGAGGGCTCTTCCCATGACAGCGACGACACCGGCAACCCAGCGTCACGACGGCCACTCCGCCCAGGAATACGATCCACAGGCTCTTTGGCAGAAGGACAAGGATCACTTCATCCATCCGTTCACCGATTTCAGCGTGTTCAAGGAGCAGGGCTGCGATCTGATCACCGACAGCGACGGCATCTACGTGCAGGATGCCCACGGCAACCGCTTCATCGACGGCATCGCCGGGCTGTGGTGCGTCAACGTCGGCCATGGCCGGCGCGAGATCGGCGAGGCGATGGCCGAGCAGGCCACGCGCATGGCCTACTTCTCGACCTTCAACAACCTCTCCAACGTGCCGGCCACGCTGCTCGCCGACAAGCTCGCCGAACTGGCGCCCGCGCACCTCAACCACGTGTTCTACAGCTGCGGCGGCTCGGCGGCCAACGACGCCACCATCCGCCTGGTGCACTACTATTTCAACCGTCTCGGCAAGCCGGCGAAGAAGCGCATTTTGTCGCGCAACAACGCCTATCACGGCACCACGTATCTCGCCGCGACGCTGACCGGCATCGCCAGCAACAACTGGGAGTTCGATACCCTCGATCATCTGGTCACCCACCTGAGCGAGGCCAACTGCTATCGCCGCCCCGAGGGCATGAGCGAGACCGAGTACTGCGATCATCTGGTCGGCGAGTTCGAGGCGACGATCGCCGAGATCGGCGCCGACAACATCGCCGCCTTCATCGCCGAGCCGATCATGGGTGCCGGCGGCGTGCTGGTCGCGCCCAAGGGCTACCACCAGCGCATGCAGGCGGTGTGCCGCGCCAACGACATCCTCTACATCGCCGACGAGGTGGTCACCGGCTTCGGCCGCCTGGGGCATTTCTTCGCCTCCGAGGCGGTGTTCGACACCCAGCCGGACATCATCAACTGCGCCAAGGGGCTGTCGTCCGGCTATGCGCCGCTGGGCGCGACGCTGATCTCCGACGAACTCTACGAGGTACTGTCCACCCCGCAGGGCCCGGGCGGCGTACTCAGCACCGGCTTCACCTACTCCGGCCATCCGGTCAGTTGTGCGGCGGCGCTCAAGAACATCGAGATCATCGAGCGCGAGGGCATTTGCGAGAACGTACGCGAGGTCGGCCCCTATCTCGAGGAACGCCTGCGCTCGCTCTCGCACCACGCCACCGTGGGCGACGTACGCGGCAGCCACTTCATGATGTGCCTCGAAAACGTGGCCGACAAAGAGACCAAGGCGCTGCTGCCGGTGGAGGCGCGGGTCGGCGACCGCGTGGCCTTCGAGGCCCAGAAGCGCGGCCTGATCATCCGCCCGGTGGGGCATCTGAACATCGTCTCGCCGCCGCTGATCTGGACCCGCGACGTGGTCGACGAGGTCGTCGCCATTCTCGACGCCTCGCTGAGCGCGACGACCGAATCGCTCAGGGCCGATGGCTTTTTATGATGTGCCGGCGGGCCGCTATGCGGCCCGCCGTGTTGGTGTAGTGAACGCTTGAACCGACAACGATAAACGAGACACCCATGGAAACTTTCGGCCTCTGGAGCCTGTTCCCCACCCTGGTGGTACTGGTGATGGCGATCATCACCCGCCGCACCATCGAGTCGCTGATGACCGGCGCGCTGATCGGCATGCTGATGCTTGACCCCACCAGCATCGTCACCCAGGCCTCCGATACCCTGCTCACGGTGCTCGGCAATGACATCGTGACCTGGATCATCCTGGTCTGCGGGCTGTTCGGCAGCCTGATCGCGCTGCTGGTGCGCACCGGCGGCGTGCTGACCTTCGGCGACATGATGACCAAGCGCATCCACAGCCGCCGCCGGGGTCTGCTGACGACCTGGATACTCGGCCTGGTGATCTTCGTCGACGACTACCTCAACGCCCTGGCGATCAGCGCCTCGATGAAGAAGATCACTGACCGCTTCAAGGTTTCACGCGAGATGCTAGCCTATGTGGTCGACTCCACCGCCGCGCCGATCTGCATCTTGGTGCCGTTCTCCACCTGGGCGGTGTTCTTCGCCGGTCTGCTGGAAAGCGACGACGCCATCGCCAGCGGCATGAGCCTGTACATCGAGGCGATTCCCTACATGTTCTATGCCTGGATCGCCGCCGCGCTGGTGCCGATGGTGGCACTCGGCTGGATTCCCGCCATCGGCCCGATGAAGGCGGCCGAGGCGCGTGCCGCGAGCGGCCAGACGATGCCCGATGGCGCCGAGGAAAACGCGCTGGAGGTCGAGGACGAGGGCCAGCGGCGCCCGCACCTGCTCAACTTCCTGCTGCCCATCGTCGCGCTGATCTTCTTCACCTGGTATTTCGACATCGACATCCTGCGCGGGGTGATCGTGGCGCTGGCAGTGACGCTGGTGCTGATCTTCAGTCAGCGCCTGATGAGCTTCCACGCCACCTTCGACACCGCGCTGGACGGCTTCAAGTCGATGCTGATGCCGCTCGGCACGCTGGTCGCCGGCTTCACCCTCAAGGAGGTCAACGACGACCTGGGGCTGACCACCTACGTGATCACCACCCTCGAGCCGCTGATGACCGCGCAACTGCTGCCCACGGTGGTATTCATCACCATGGCCTTCCTGGCCTTCGCCACCGGCTCGTTCTGGGGCCTGTTCGCGGTGGCCATGCCCATCGTGCTGCCACTGGCGGCCAGCGTCGACGCCGACATGCCGCTGGTGATCGGCGCGTTGATCTCGGCCAGCGCCTTCGGCAGCCACGCCTGTTTCTATGGCGACTCCACCGTGCTCTCGGCCCAGGGCAGCGGCTGCACGCCGATGGCCCACGCACTGACCCAGTTGCCCTACGCGTTGATTGCCGCCGGCCTGGCAACACTGGTATTTCTGGCGGCAGGCTACCTTTGAGGCTTCTCATGAACGATAACCCTACAGCCACATCGACACCGGCCGCGCTCGGCTTTTCCATGCCCGCCGAGTTCGCCCCCCACGACGCCTGCTGGATGCTGTGGCCGCAGCGCCCCGACAACTGGCGCTACGGCGCCAAGCCGGCCCAGGCCGCGTTCGTCGCGGTGGCCGAGGCCATCGCCGAGAGCGAGACGGTGTTCGTCGGCGTCAACGACGACCAGTACGAGAACGCCCGCCACCAGCTGCCGGCGCACATCCGCGTGGTCGAACTGTCGAGCAACGACGCCTGGATGCGCGACGTCGGCCCGACCTTTTTAACCCACCCGGACGGGCGGCTGGCGATGGTCGACTGGGAGTTCAACGCCTGGGGAGGGCTCAACGGCGGGCTGTATTTCCCGTGGGACAAGGACCGGCGCATCCGCACGAAGATCGCCGAAATGCTGGGTATCGAGCGCTTCATCACCCCGCTGGTGCTGGAAGGCGGCGCGATCCACGTCGACGGCGAGGGTACGCTGATCACCACCGAGGAGTGCCTGCTCAATCCCAACCGCAACCCGAACCTGGGCAAGGCCGACCTGGAGCGGCTGCTGGGCGACTTTCTCGGCATCAGCAAGGTCATCTGGATTCCGCGCGGCTGTTACCAGGACGAGACCGACGGCCACGTCGACAACCTGTGCTGCTTCGTCGCCCCCGGCGAGGTCGCGCTGACCTGGACCGACGATACCAGCGACCCGCAGCACGCCATCTCGCGCGAGGCGCTGGAGATATTAGAGAACGCCAGCGACGCCCGGGGCCGCACGCTCAGGGTCCACAAGCTGCCCCAGCCGGGGCCGCTGCACATCGCCGATTCCGAAGCCAGCGGCGTCGACCGCCTGAGCAGTTCGCGGCCGCGCCAGCCGGGCGATCGCATGGCCGGCTCCTACGTCAACTTCTACATCGGCAACGCGGTGGTGGTGATGCCCAAGCTCGACCCGGCCCATGACGACGCGGCCAAGGCGATCCTCGAGGGGCTGTTCCCGGGTCGCCGGATCGTCGCCATCGACGCCCGCGAGATCCTGCTTGGCGGCGGCAATATCCACTGCATCACCCAGCAGCAGCCTCGCGCCTAGCGCTCCGCCGAAGCGGCCCACAAATTGACGCCGCCTTCCACCGCGTAGCGGTCGATCTCGGCGAGTTCCTCGTCACTGAAGTCCGGATGCTCCAGGGCCGCCACGCTGTCGACGATTTGCTGCGGGCGGCTCGCTCCGACCAGCGCCGAGGTCACCCGCCCCCCACGCAGTACCCAGGCGATGGCCATTTGCGCCAGGGTCTGGCCGCGACGCCGGGCGATCTCGTTGAGCGCCTGCACGCGCTCGAGGTTGTCCGCCGACAGGTGCGTGTCCTTCAGCGTCTGTCCCCGGGCGGCACGGCTGTCATCGGGAATGCCCTGAAGATATTTGTCGGTCAGCAGACCCTGGGCCAGTGGCGAAAAGACGATCGACCCCGTGCCCAGCTCATCGAGAGTATCGAGCAGGCCGTCGTCCTCGACCCAGCGGTTGATCATCGAGTAGCTGGGCTGGTGGATCAGGCATGGCGTGCCCAGCGAGCGCAGAATCTCGACGGCCTCGCGCGTGCGCTGGGCATTGTAGGAAGAGATGCCAACATACAGCGCCTTGCCCTGGCGCACCGCCTGGTCCAACGCACCCATGGTCTCCTCGAGCGGGGTCTCGGGGTCGAAGCGATGTGAGTAGAAGATATCCACATAGTCGACGCCGAGTCGCTCGAGGCTCTGGTCCAGGCTGGAGAGCAAATACTTGCGGCTGCCCCATTCACCGTAGGGCCCAGGGTGCATCCAGTAGCCCGCCTTGCTGGAGATCAGCAGTTCATCGCGGTAACCGGCGAAGTCGGTCTTGAGAATTTTCCCGAACAGTTCCTCGGCACTGCCCGGCGGCGGGCCGTAGTTGTTCGCCAGATCGAAATGGGTGATGCCGAGGTCGAACGCAGTACGACAGATATCGCGGGCGTTGTCGGCATGGGCGTTCTCGCCGAAGTTCTGCCACAGGCCCAGCGATAGGGCCGGTAACTTCAATCCACTGCGGCCACAGCGGTTGTAACGCATGCGTTCATAGCGACTATCCGAGGGGAGATAACTCATGGTGGCGTCCTGCGCTTTGCGGTTGTCGATCCCACAGTATGCGCAGGTAATTGCGCAAGAAAAACCGCTAGTACGGGTCCACGCTCGTGAGACCGTCATGCACTGCATGTCGCGCTGGCCAGGCTAATCACCCACCGTCAACGCCGTCGATCCGCGTCGGCGAATTACCTGTCTCGGATAAAAAAACACCGTTTTGCAATTAACCGCCACGTCTTCTACGCTTTGAGAAACGCGGTTGCCGCCGCACGATTTTACGCTTTTGATTTCGGCGTCAGGGTCTGCCTTCGGGTGGGTCTTGGCGCTTTTTTAGCGATTCGCTTAACGGCAGAAGCTGAACCCACGCATGCCGAAGTGAAAGTGGTTGGCATGCGCGGCGTTGTAATCGGGGCCGAGCACGGTGCCGAATATCTCGCAGGCGCCCTGCTGGGCCTGCTTCAGGAACGCGCCCTCGGCATCGTCATCGCCCCAGTCCTCGAACACCTCGATACGCTGGCCATTGGCGAGACGAAACGCCGCGATATCCAACGCCTCGGCCGCGGCATGCTCGCTGCGCCGGGCATTCTCGCGATGGTAGATATTGCGGCAGGCGAAGCTACCGTAATGCTGCACGTGGGTAACGGATTGGTCGAAGATTTCCCGTGCGGTGGGTTGCAGGCGGTGGCGCTCGTAAAGCGTCCAGGCCACCGTCAGCGGACAGCTCGCGACGAAACTTCGGTTGAATGTCACGCCACTACGCTGCACGCGCACCACATTGCTCAGTGGGCAACCCGCTACCGGCGTGTAGTCGGCAAGCGGCGTGTAGCGCAACGCGTCATCGGGTAGCGAGGCCAATACCGCCAGGCAGGCCGCGCGATCGTCTTCCAATCGCTCGAGCTTCCACTGCGTCACTGGTGTCAGCGGATCGCTGATGCGTAACGGCTGCCAGGGATTCCACTCACGCGGAATCGTCCACCACTGCTTATCGAAACCGATGCCGATCACGATGAGGATTCCGACAACGACCTCGCGTGGATGAATTTTCATGGCGATTCCAACGACACGGCCCATGTATTTCGTGATAAAGACGTCATCTATCGGCCTTGATCGTCGTTGTAGGAATGTTCACGCTTCTAGCGTAGGGTATCGAATCCAACGTGAGCCACGCGTCAACGGCAAGACCAGGCGCCTCGATCGCTGCCGTTCGTACTTCTGGAGTCCATCATGTCGCTATCTTCCAGAATGCTCGCGGATTCCATTGCTGCGGGAGAAGGCGCTTTCTGGCTTTCGTGCCTATGGGCCGCGGTCTATTGCGTCGAAACCGGTCGCTATGGCCCGATCATTGGCGCTATGGTGATCGCCTGCATTGCGGTGGCTATCTGTTTTCTTTATCGTCCAGCCGCAACCCGAATGGGCCGGTATCGCGTCCGACGTAGCCGCACCGAGATGTGGTGGCAGCTCCTGGTGATACCCATGCTACTTGCGCCGGTCATAGGGATCGCGCTGGAGAGTCTGCTTAGCGATGTGACGGGCGGTATCAAGCTATGGCTAGTTACCTGGTTGTGTACGGCGGGATGGGCTTATTACGTCATTATGTCGATCGTCAAGCGAACCTTCCAACGTGTCCGGAAAGGAACCCGAGCATCAAAGACCCGCTAGGGAAACGCTGAATGAATGTCTGCACGATAGCCTGGGCGAGCGATTGAAAACACCCCAAAAGTCAGGACGGGGAAGTCCAGCTTCTGGGGCGCAGAGCAAGTTTAGCGAACTAGCCAACGGGGCCTTTTTCGATTCGAATCAGAAATCCACCACCACATCGCCCTTCGGCTTGCTACAGCACGACAGAATGAAGCCCTCGTCGATATCCTCATCGGTGATGCCGCCGTTGTGATCCATCTCTACCTCGCCCGACTTCAGCCCCACCCGGCAGGTGCCGCAGATGCCCATGCCGCAGGCCTTGGGAATATGCAGGCCGAGCTTGGATGCCGCGGCATGTACCGTCTCGCCGGGTTGGATACGCACGCTCTTGCCGGAGCTTGCGAACTCCACCTGGAGCATTTCGGCGTAGTCGATTTCCTCGGCCTCGGCCTCGGCCTGCTCGACCAGTTCCTGTACGTCTTCCTGCACGTCAAGCGGCGTGGCACCGAAGGATTCCTCGTGATAGTGGCTCATGTCGAAGCCGTTATCGCGCAGGATGCGTTTGACCGCGTTCATGTACGGCGTGGGGCCGCAGCAGAAGATTTCGCGTTCCAGGTAATCGGGCGCCATCAGCTCCAGCATCGGTTGCGTCAGAAAGCCCCGGTAGCCGGCCCAGGCTTCGCCGATGTCGTCCTTGTTCTCGCAGATCACATGCAGCTTGAACTCGGGAATCCGCGAGAACATGTGCACCAGTTCGCGATGGAAGATGACATCGCGCGGCGCGCGGGAACTGTGAACGAATTCGACATCGACATTGGCGTTGGTATCGAAGAACCAGCGGGTCATCGACATCAACGGCGTGATGCCTACGCCGCCAGAGAGAAACAGCATCTTCTCGGCGGGATAGTCCATGACGTTGAAGTTGCCCACCGGGCCATGTACCGCCAACTCGTCACCGACCTTGAGGTTGTCGTGCAGCCAGTTGGAAACCTGGCCGCCCGGCATGCGCTTGACGGTGATCGAGAAGCTGTAGGGAATCGATGGCGAGCTGGAGATGGTGTACGAACGCATGATCGACTCGCCGTCGATCTCGAGCTCCAGGGTGACGAACTGCCCCGGCTTGAAGAAGAACAACACCGGCTGCTCGGCCATGAAGCAAAAGGTGCGTACGTCCCAGGTCTCCTGAATCGTCTTGACGCAGCGCACCATGTGACGACCGTTGGTCCAGGTCTGGGTAGTGACCGGGTTGAGGAAGCTCGTTGTCATTGTCATCTCTGCCTGGCAGTGCCGTGGCTACGCCTGTGCTGGCTCGCAAACCGGGTTCACGATCCAGCGCCTTTTCATGCTCGCATTCTGAGCACGCCGCAGGCGACCGACTTGCCTGCCAGCGACATGAACATGCCTCACACATCCACCCAAGAGCCAAGGTTTCATCGCGCGCGTCGCCGTTACATCACCTTATGTCGCCGGCAGACAACTCACATTAGCGCGCATGCCCCACACTCGGCGCAATCCCAAGGCTGGCATTAGAGATTGTGGTACTCGATTCATGCTCGGCCTCTCACCACAACAAACCCCCAATGACCGTATTCGTCGTCCTCGCGGGGAGGCGGCGATTGATGAGGACCGCGACATGGACCTGATTGCCCGTTCCCAGTTGGACGATCCCCTGGTTGCAGCGCGTGAAGCGACCGCCGAGATGCTCAACCAGAGAGAGCCCAGTTTCTCGCTACCGCAGCCGTTCTACAACGACCAGCGGGTCTTCGCGCTCGACATGCAGGAAATCTTCGGCAAGGAATGGCTATTTGCCGGCATGACCTGTGAGATTCCCACCAAGGGCAGCTTCATCACCCTGGATATCGGCGACAACCCGGTGGTTATCGTGCGCGGCGCCGAAGATCGCATTCATGCCTTTCACAACGTCTGCCGGCATCGCGGCTCGCGGCTATGCATCAAGGACAAGGGCAAGGTCGCCAAGCTGGTCTGCGGCTACCATCAGTGGACCTACGAACTCGACGGTCGGCTGCTGTTCGCCGGCAGCGACATGGGCGCCGACTTCGATCTCGCCAGCTACGGGCTGAAACCGGTCAACATCCGCACGGCCGGTGGCTTCATGTTTATCAGCCTGGCCGACGAGCCGCCGGCGATCGACGATTTCCTGGTCACGCTGGAACATTATCTCGAGCCGTACCGGATGGATAACGTCAAGGTCGCCGTGGAAAGTAGCATCGTTGAGGACGCCAACTGGAAGCTGGTGCTCGAGAACAATCGCGAGTGCTACCACTGCAACGGCGCCCACCCGGAGTTGCTCAATTCACTGCAGGAATTCGACGACACCGACGACCCTCGCGCCACGCCGGACTACAAGTCGCTAGTCGCGCGCAAGCAGTCCGATTGGGATGGCGAGAGCGTGCCCTGGCAGCTCAAGCGCTTCGGCAAGCGCAACCGCCTGACCCGCACGCCACTGCTCGACGGTACCGTGTCGATGACAATGGACGGCCAGCCGGGCTGCAAGAAGTTGATGGGGCGCCTGCAAAGCCCCGACATGGGTTCGCTGCGCATCCTGCATCTGCCGAACTCATGGAACCACTTCATGGGCGATCACGCCGTGGTGTTCCGCGTGCTGCCGCTGGGCCCGCAGAAAACCGTGGTGACCACCAAGTGGCTGGTGCACAAGGATGCCGTCGAGGGCGTCGATTACGACGTCGAGCAATTGCGCAAGGTGTGGGATGCCACCAACGCCCAGGACCGCCGCCTGGCCGAAGAGAACCAACGCGGCATCAACTCCAAGGCCTACCAGCCCGGCCCCTACTCCGAGACCTACGAGTTCGGCGTCATCGACTTCGTCGACTGGTACGCGGGTCGCATGCTGACCAACCTGGGTCATGAAGCGCCATCGCTGCAACTGGCCAAAGGCTAAGCATCCTCAAGCGTCGATCTGGCCCGCCATCGTGCGGGCCTATTCGTTGGTGACGACACTCACCTGTGGCCATCCTCTCGGAGGTTCCCGATGAGCGCTTCTCGCGACCCGCTATTGCAGCCTTTCAATTTGCGCCACCTGACGCTCAAGAACCGCATCGTCAGCGCCGCGCACGAACCGGCCTATTCCGAGGACGGCCTGCCCAAGGCGCGTTATCGGCTATACCACGAGGCCAAGGCACGCGGCGGCATGGCCATGACCATGATCGGCGGCAGCGCGGTAGTGGCACCGGACAGCCCACCGGCGTTCGGCAACCTGCTGCTCTACAAGGACGAGATCGTGCCGTGGCTAGCCGAGCTCGCCGACTCCGTCCACCAGCACGACTGCGCGGTGATGTGCCAGGTCACTCATCTTGGCCGGCGCACCCGCTACAACGCCGGCGATTGGTTGCCGGTGGTCGCCGCTTCCGGCCTGCGCGAGCCGGCCCATCGCGCCTTTCCCAAGATCGCCGAGGAACACGACCTCGAGCGCATCGCCAAGGCCTATGCCGACGGCGCCGCGCGCTGCCAGGCCGCCGGGCTCGACGGCATCGAGATCGAAGCCTACGGCCATTTTCTCGACGGCTTCCTGTCGCCGTGGACCAATCGCCGTGATGACGATTGGGGCGGTGAGCTGGCCAACCGCCTGCGCTTTCCGCTGATGGTCATCGACGCCGTGCGCGCCTCGGTCGGTCCCGAATTCCTCGTCGGCATCCGTCTGGTGGTCGACGAGCTGCTGCCCCATGGCCTGGGGCGCGACGAGGGACTGGAGGTCTGCCGATTGCTCGAGCAGGGCGGCGCCATCGACTTCCTCAACGTGATTCGCGGGCATATCGACTCCGACACCGGGCTCGCCGAGGTGATCCCCAACATGGGCGCCGCGTCGGCGCCGCACCTGGCGTTCGTCGGCGAGGTGAAGCGCGCCACCGGCCTGCCGGTGCTGCACGCCTCGCGCATCAACGACGTCGCCACGGCGCGCTACGCCATCCGCGAGGGCCTGCTCGATCTGGTCGGCATGGTTCGCGCGCACATGGCCGAGCCCAACATCGCCGCGCTGATCGAGGCCGGCGACGAGGAGCGCATCCGCCCCTGCGTCGGCGCCGGCTACTGCATCGACGGCATCTATGAGAACGGCGCCGCCTACTGCATTCACAACCCGGCCACCGGCCGCGAGGCCAGCCTGCCGCACGTCATCGCCCGCGATGTCGATGCGCCACGCCACGTGGTGGTGGTCGGCGCCGGCCCGGCGGGTCTCGAGGCGGCGCGCGCCAGCGCCGAGCGCGGCCATCGCGTCACCCTGCTCGAAGCCAACGACGTCGCCGGCGGCCAGGTGCGCCTCGCCAGCTTGCTCGAACGCCGCCGCGAAATGCTCGGCATCACCGAATGGCGCCTCGCCGAGTGCCAGCGCCTGGGCGTGACGCTGCGCTTCAATTGCTATGCCGAGGCCGACGACGTGCTCGCCCTGGCGCCCGACGTGGTGATTCTCGCCACCGGCGGCCTGCCCCAGGTGCACCCGGAGCTCCAGGCCGGCGAAGCGCTGGTGCAATCAAGCTGGGATGCCCTGGTCGACCCGGTGCGCGCCGGCGAGCGCGTGCTGGTCTATGACGATCACGGCGGCTTTCCCGGCCTCTCCGCCGCCGAGCACCTGGCGTGCCGGGGTGCGCATGTGACCCTCGCCACGCCCGAACGCACGCTCGGCATCGAGGTCGGCGGCACCAACTTCCCGGCGTTTCTCGGCGCCTTCGACCGGCATGATGTCGCGATCAGGCTCAACCGCACCCTGACCCGGGTCGAACGCACGCCAGAGGGTCTCGCGTCGACGCTGACCAGCGCCTACTGCCGCGATACGCTCGAGACCCTGAACGTCGACCGGGTGATCGTCGAGCACGGCACCGCGCCGCTCGATGAGCTCTATCACGATCTCAAGCCACAGTCGCGCAACCTCGGCGAGCTGGATATCGACGCCTTCATCGCCATCACCCCGCAACGGCTGACGCGCAACGAGGCGGGGAATTTCCAGTTGTTTCGCATCGGTGACGCCGTGGCCAGCCGCAACGTGCATGCCGCGGTTTATGACGGCCTGCGGCTGGCGCTGGGTCTGTGACTGGACGCCGATGGCATGGCGTGATGGGATAGCGGCGCCTTTCCGCCCCGCTACAAGATCCCGATGAGCAAAGAATGCTGCTTATAGTGCAGGTCACTCGGCTAGACTCAAGCAATTCGTTGCGTTCAGGAGATAGAAGCTGTCATGTGGATTCAGAAAGAGGTCAAACTGAAGCCTCGTGAGAGAGGGTTCCATCTAATCACCGACGAGGTCGAACGGTCGCTAAGCGAACTCAGCGGTGTCAAAACCGGTCTGCTGAGCATATTCATGAAGCACACGTCCGCCTCGTTGACCATCAACGAGGATGCGGACCCGACGGTGCGCGCGGATTTCGAGAGATTCTTCAATCATGCCGTACCAGAAGACGAGCCTTACTACCGGCATACCTATGAAGGTAGCGATGACCTTCCAGCGCATCTGAAGAGCAGCATCCTTGGTCCAAATGTACAAATTCCTGTCACGGACGGCCGCCTTAACTTAGGCACCTGGCAAGGCATCTACCTATGCGAGCACCGCAACCAGGGTGGCGCCAGGACGCTGGTATTGACGCTGTTGGGAGCCTGATCCTTGCCGCCGCTATCCATCGCTTGATGGGGGCTGCCGAGCCGTGGCTAACGCAGCCCCGGCAGCAGGTAGCGTTCGATGGCCTGACGCACCGACGGCAGCATCATGTCGGTGTGTTGCATCAGTTCGCGAACCAGTTCCTGCAAGCCCAGCACACCGACCTCGGCATGCTTGCGCAGCGCCATGCGCGCGCAGGTTTCGGGGCAGGCACCCTCGGGGATGCGAATACCCAGCGCCACCAGCCGCGCCCGGAAGTCGTCGCCGTCGATCAACTCGGCAATCATCATGTTCATTCCTCCTCTCGACTCGCTCCGATCAGATCGAAACGGCCGATTCCTCGGCTGCGGATAGCCGACATGCCGCGTACTTGAACTCGGGAATCTTGCCGAACGGGTCCAGCGCTGGATTGGTCAGCAGGTTGGCCGCCGCCTCGACGTAGCAGAACGGTACGAACACCATGCCTTCGGCCATCAGTGGATCGACCCGCGCGATCAGCGTGATCTGTCCGCGCCGCGTGGTGATCGTCAAACGCTCGCCCGGTGCCAGCCCCAATCGCGTCAGTTCTCCCGGTGCAAGGCTGGCCACCGCTTCGGGTTCGAGATCGTCGAGCACCCTGGCACGCCGGGTCATCGAGCCGGTGTGCCAGTGTTCGAGCAGGCGCCCCGTAGTGAGCACCGTGGGATAGACGTCGTCGAGCGTTTCGTCCGGCGGTAGCGGGCGCGTCGGCGAGAACTTGGCCAGGCCGCTGGCGGTGGGGAAGGCGTCGGAGAACACCACGTCGGCGCCCGGCGCATCGTCGGCCGGACACGGGTAGGTCACCGACTGCTCGCGCTCGATGCGCTCCCAAGTGATGTGATCGAGCGACGGCATGCCCTTGGTCATCTCGTCGAACACGTCGCGCGGGTGCTGGTAGTTCCACGGCAACCCGAAGCGCTGGGCGATCTGCTGGATGATCCACCAGTCGGTGCGGGCCTGACCGGGCAGCGGCATCGCCGCGCGTCCCATCTGCACCTGGCGATTGGTGTTGGTCACGGTGCCGTCCTTCTCCGGCCAGGCGGAGGCCGGCAGGACCACGTCGGCGAACTGCGCGGTCTCGGTGACGAACAGGTCCTGCACCACCAGGTGTTCGAGCTTGGCCAGCGCGGCGCGGGCGTGGTCCAGGTCGGGGTCGGACATCGCCGGGTTCTCGCCGAGGATGTACATACCCTTGATGGTGCCGGCGGCGATGGCGTCCATGATCTCGACCACGGTCAGGCCCGGCTTGGCTTCCAGCGGACTGTTCCACAGCTCCTCGAAGGCCGAGCGCACCTGGGCATCGGTGACCGGCTGATAATCGGGCATGACCATCGGGATCAGTCCCGCGTCGGAAGCGCCCTGCACGTTGTTCTGGCCACGCAGCGGATGCAACCCGGTACCGGGCCGGCCGGTCTGGCCGCAGGCCAGCGCCAGCGAGATCAGGCAGCGTGCGTTGTCGGTGCCGTGGACGTGCTGCGAGATGCCCATGCCCCAGAAGATCATCGCCTTCTCGGCGCGGGCATACAGCCGCGCCACTTCGCGAATGTCTTCGGCGGGAATGCCGCACAGCCCGGACATCGCCTCCGGCGTCATGTCGACGACGTGGCTCTTGAGCGCCTCGAAGCCCTCGGTGTGTGCGTCGATGTAGCTTTCGTCGTACAAGCCCTCGCTGACGATGACGTTGAGTATGGCATTGAACAGTGCCACGTCGCTGCCCGGCGTGAAGCGCAGCACCTTGTGCGCGTATGCGCCCATCGCCTGGCCGCGCGGGTCGATGACGACGATCTTGGTGCCACGCTTGGCGGCCTGCTTGAAGAAGGTCGCTGCCACCGGGTGGTTCACCGTCGGGTTGCAGCCGGTGAGAATCACCACGTCGGACTCCAGCGCCTGCATGAACGAGGCGGTCACCGCGCCGGAGCCGATGCACTCCATCAGCGCCGCCACCGAGCTTGCGTGACACAGCCGCGTGCAGTGATCGACATGGTTGGAGCCGAAGCCGGTGCGCACCAACTTCTGGAACAGCCAGGCTTCTTCGTTGGAGCACTTGGCGCTGCCGAAGCCGGCCAGCGCGTCGGGGCCGTGGGCGTCCTTGAGGCCGACCAGGCCGCCGGCGGCGAAGTCGAGCGCTTCTTCCCAGCTCGCCTCGCGGAAATGCGTATAGGGGTCGGCTGGATCGAAGTCGGGATCGAGGCCCTTGGCCACGCCCTCGCGGCGGATCAGCGGCGTGATCAGGCGCGCCGGGTGGCGTGGATAGTCGAAACCGAAGCGGCCTTTCACGCACAACCGGTTATGGTTCGACGGCCCGTCGCGGCCCTCGACAAACAGGATCGCGTCGTCCTTGATGTGGTAGGTGAGCTGGCAGCCGACGCCGCAATAGGGGCATACCGAATCCACCGTGGTATCGGCGACTTCTGAATCGCCACGCCCCTCGGCATCGATCAGCGTCGCCGGCATCAGCGCGCCGGTCGGGCAAGCCTGCACGCATTCGCCGCAGGCCACGCAGGTGCTCTCACCCATCGGGTCGTCGAAGTCGAAGACGATCTTCGAACTCGCCCCGCGATGCGCCAGACCGATGACGTCGTTGACCTGGACCTCGCGGCAAGCGCGCACGCACAGGTTGCACTCGATGCAGGCATCGAGATTGACGTTCATGGCGCTATGCGAGGCGTCGTGGTTCGAGAGTGCATGTTTAGCGCTTGCGCCGTGTTCTTCGACCGGATTGCGCGCCGGCAAACGCGCCTTGACTGCGGTGGCGTCGATCGCCAACTGATCGGCCATGGCCCAGAAGTGGCTGGAGCGGTCGGGACTCGCCTCGCGTTCGGGCTGATCGGCGATCAGCAGTTCCATCACGCCCTCGCGGGCAACCCGCGAGCGCTCGGAGGTGGCGCTGTTGACCGTCATACCGGGCTTGGCTTCACGCAAGCAGCTTGCCGCCAGGGCGCGCTCGCCTTCGATCTCGACCATGCAGGCGCGGCAGTTGCCATCGGCGCGATAGCCGTCGGCGTCCTTGAAGCACAGGTGCGGAATCGTCTCGCCGGCGCGCTTGGCGACCTGCCATAGCGTCTCGCCGGGGAAGGCCGTGACGTTGTGGCCGTCGAGGGTCAGCTCGAACGCCTCGGTGGCGGATGTGGGAGAGCTAGCGATATTCATGTCAATGCTCCTCGGCCTCTGTCAGCCTCGAACGATCACATTCTGGGCCGCCAGCGGCTCGCGGAAGTCCTTCAAGAGCCCCAGCACCGGATTGGGTGCGGCCTGGCCGAGCCCGCAGATCGAGGCATCCATCATCACCTGCGACAGCCGCGACAGCTCGGCGGCGTCCCATTCGTCGCGTTCGAGCAGCGCCAGCATCTTCTCGGTGCCGACCCGGCACGGCGTGCATTGGCCGCACGATTCGTCGGCGAAGAACGCCAGCAGATTGCTGGCCACGGCTCTGAGATCGTCCTGGTCCGAAACCACCATCACCGCCGCCGAGCCGATGAAACAGCCATGCGCCTGCAGTGTGTCGAAGTCTAGCGGGATATCGGCCTTCGCGGCGGGCAATATGCCACCCGAGGCACCACCGGGCAGGTAGGCAAGCAGCTGATGCCCCTCGGCCATGCCGCCGCAGTATTCGTCGATCAGCTCGGCGAGGGTGATGCCGGCCGGGGCCAGATGTACGCCGGGGTGCTTGACGCGCCCGGAGACCGAGAAGCTGCGCAACCCCTTGCGCTCATGCCGGCCGTGGCTGGCAAACCACTCGGCGCCGCGCTCCCAGATCAGCGGAATCCAGTAGACCGTCTCGACGTTGTTGACCAGCGTCGGGCGGTCGAACAGCCCAACCTGGGCGACGTATGGCGGGCGGTGGCGCGGCTTGCCGGGCTTGCCCTCCAGCGACTCGATCAGCGCCGACTCCTCGCCGCAGATATAGGCGCCGGCGCCACGCCGCATGACGATATATCCTGGCTCGACCAGCCCGGCGGCCTCCAGTTCGTCGATCGCCTCGTGCAATACCCGATGCAGTTCGGGGTACTCATCGCGCAGGTAGATGTACAGCGCCTCGGCCTCGACCGCCCAGGCGCTGATCAGCGCGCCTTCGAGGAAGCGATGCGGCGCGCGCTCCAGGTAATAGCGGTCCTTGAAGGTGCCCGGCTCGCCCTCGTCGGCATTGATCACGCAGTAGCGTGGGCCCGGCTCGGCACGCACGAAACCCCATTTCTTGAAGGTCGGGAAACCCGCTCCACCCAGGCCGCGCAAGCCGGCCTGTTCGAGCATCCCGGTCAGCGTCTCATAGCTGACCTCGCCGGCCCGGCACGCCGTCAGCAACGCAAAACCGCCATCGGCGCGGTAATCGGCCAGGCGCTGCCAGGCGACCGGCTCGGCGTGCCACTCGCCGCTGGTAAGCGCGTCAGCCACGGCGCTCGCCGTCGCATGGCCCAGATGACGATGCTGCCCCACCGATGACAGCTCGACGACCGGGGCTATTTCGCAGCGGCCCATGCACGGCGCGCGAATCACCCTTACCGCGGTGGGGTCGGCGCCGCTTTCGAGCTCGCGTTGCAGGGCCTCGGCGCCGGCCAACTGACACGACAGCGAATCGCACACGCGAATCGTCGTCGCCGGCGGCGGGGTCTGGTCGTCGTGGACGACATCGAAATGCGCATAGAAGGTCGCGGTCTCGTAGACCGTGGCCATCGGCAGATTCATGAACGCGGCCAGCGCGCGCAGATGACGCAGAGAGAGATGCCCATGGGCATCTTGAATGCGATGCAGGTGTTCGATCAGCAGATCGCGGCGGCGCGGGTCGGGAACGATAGCGTCGACCAGCAACGCTTCGATCTCGGCGAGTGCCGCCGGGTCCAGTTCGCGACCGCGGGGCTTGCCGCGGGCGCCACGACGTGCAGGCTTCACGGTGGTCACAGTCATGGTCTGGCGCTCGTTGTTATCGATATGAGTCGATGTTCGCACCACACCCTTGAGCGGGCAATGGTGATCGTCAAATGACCGCTGGGCGATATGCCGGTGTCGCTGTGAGCAAACTCGACCATGCCATGCCCATCTTCGACCTTGCCATGCTCATCGGCGTCGACTCGCGCCGACGCGCATGACGAGGTCGGTTTCAAACAACTATCGCGTCACGACTGCCCTAAGAATGCGCTAGCCGTAGTGCCCTTTCGAGGGATGTACGTCAGATAGACAACAACAACGAGGGCAAACCATGAGCCAAGACGAAGTGCCTGTTCTGAAACTCGGTCAGGACAACAAGCAGGTCATGGGGCTGGATTTCCATAGCCCCGTCTTCCCACTTTCCGCCGTTGCCATCCTGCTGTTCATCATTTACGCATTGGTCTACCCCGACGCTGCCAACGCTCAGTTGGGCCTGGCCAAGAACTGGTCCATCGAACATTTCGACTGGCTGTTCATGATCGCCGGCAATGTCTTCGTAGTGTTCTGTATCGCGCTGATCCTGTTGCCTGTGGGGCGTATTCGCTTGGGTGGCGACGAAGCCAAGCCGGAATTTTCACGCATGTCATGGTTCGCCATGCTGTTTGCCGCCGGCATGGGTATCGGCCTGATGTTCTGGAGTGTGGCCGAGCCGGTGGCTTACTACACCGACTGGTACGGCACACCGCTGAACGTCGCCGCCGGTACACCGGAAGCCGCCAGTGCGGCAATGGGCGCAACGATGTTCCATTGGGGTTTGCACCCTTGGGCGATCTACGCCGTGGTGGCACTGTCACTGGCGTTCTTCGCCTATAACAAGGGTCTACCGCTGACGCTGCGCTCGGCGTTCTATCCGCTGCTGGGCGAACGTACGCGTGGCTGGCCCGGTCATATCGTCGATATCCTCGCGGTGCTATCGACCATCTTCGGCCTGGCGACTTCGCTGGGATTCGGCGCCACTCAGGCCGCCGGCGGACTGAACTATCTGTTCGACGTTCCCAACACCATCGGCACGCAGCTAGCGATCATCGTCGCGGTCACTGCCGTCGCACTGTTCTCGGTATGGCGCGGTATCGATGGTGGCGTGAAGCTGTTTTCCAACATCAATATGGTGATTGCCGCAGCGCTCTTGTTGTTCGTCATCGCCGCTGGCCCCACGTTGTTGATCGTTACCGGCATCGGATCCACCGCGATGGATTACCTGGGCAATCTGCTGCCACTATCCAACTGGGTCGGCCGCGATGACACTACCTGGTATCACGGCTGGACGATCTTCTATTGGGCCTGGTGGATTTCCTGGTCACCGTTCGTCGGCATGTTCATCGCCCGCGTTTCGCGCGGTCGTACGGTGCGCGAATTCCTGATCGCCGTGCTGTTGGTACCGACTCTGGTCACCCTGGTATGGATGAGCGCCTTCGGCGGCATCGCACTGCATCAGGCCACCAATGGCGTGGGTGAGTTGGCGAATGGCATCAGCGATGTCTCGCTGGCGATGTTCCACATGCTCGAGCATCTGCCGCTGACCGGCCTGACCTCGACGCTGGCGATCATCCTGGTGCTGGTGTTCTTCATCACTTCGTCGGATTCCGGCTCACTGGTGATCGACAACATCACCGCTGGCGGCAAGACCGATGCCCCACGCAGCCAACGGGTATTCTGGGCCACGCTAGAGGGCGTAATCGCCGGCGTGCTGCTTTATGGCGGCGGCAGCGAGGCACTGAGTGCACTGCAAGCCGGTGCGGTGGCGACCGGCCTGCCCTTCACGCTCGTCCTGCTGGTCATGTGCTTCAGCCTCTACAAGGGCCTGCATGAGGAGCAACGACTCAAGGTCGCGCTTCAGTAAAACTAATTAGTGTCGCAAAGAAAAAGGGTCGCCAATTTGGCGACCCTTTTTACTGGTTACTGGCGAATCAAAACGGCTTACGAACCATTCTGGGCCATGGACTGCACACGCTTCATCAGTTCGGGATCCTGCTGGATCGCCTGACCGATGGCGTTAAAGGTTTCTACATCCAGGCCACTCTCTTCAACCACGGCGACCATCTTCTCGTTGGCCTCCATGCGAATCTCCTGCTGCGCGGCCTGATCCTGCGCACCTTGCAAACGTTCGGTGTAATCCTGGGAAATTACTGCGATCTCCTGGGAAGCATCGGCAAACTGCTGTAACTGCTCATCGGAAAAATCCTGAGCGGTGGCAGTCGCTGCTTGCGCCTGCTGCTGGGTGGCGCCCTCTTGTTGCGCCATGGCCGGCGCCGAGATCAAACCCGCAGTCAATAAAGCGGCGGAAAACAGGGCAGTCATCCTTTGCATGCAAAAATCTCCAACTAGCTGCTTGTGTGTTCTGTTCTGACGGCCATCCGCACAGGTGGTTCAATTTTTCTTGTAATGAGTAAGAAACAAGAAGTTTCTGTGTCGTTACGTTCGTCTTCGTAAAGCGACGCCTGGATAGCCGCCTAGCGTCAATCGTCCTGGCCGAGCCAGTCGACTATAGCATTGATCCCCAGGATGAGAGGCGTTATCGCCGGCTGATCGAGAGCCGCAAGCTGGGTTTGCAGCACGGCCCCACCGTCGAAATCGACGTAGGCCAGACGCGCCGTGAGTTGGCAGGGATCGCAACCGAAGGCACTGCCCGGCAGCAAGGCGACGCCAACCTCATCGAGCAGGCGTGCGGTCAACCCGGCACTGGTGGTGACGCCGCGTGCCGCCAGGCGCTCCCGATGGGCCTCGAAATCGGGAAACAGGTAGAAGCCACCATCCGGCGCGTGCACCCGCACATCCGCCGCTTCGAGCCGTGCCGCGCTCCATTGACCCAATTCACCGAGCACATCGCGTTGGCGTTGCACATAACTCTCGAGCGACGCACCACGGGTATAGGCGACGATGGCCGCGCGCTGTATGGGACTCGCAACGCTCGACCAGGTCTCCGACGCCACGCCGAGAATCCGTGCAAACAGCTCGCCACCCAGCGCCGCGGGCACATGCATGACGCCCAGTCGCCAACCGCCGGCGCCGCACCACTTGGAAAGTCCACTCGTGGTCACCGTGCCCTCCGGGTAGTCGCGGGCGAAGGCGCGATGTTCACCGCGATGGTGCAGCATGCCGTAGATCTCGTCGGACAGTACCAGCACGCCATGTCGCCGCGCCACCTCGGCCAGGGCCTGCTGGGTGCCGATATCCGGCGATAACCCGGTGGGGTTGCCCGGCGCATTGAGTATCAGCACCTTGAGCCGCTCAGGCTCGGCCCGGCAGTGCACGTCGAGTTGCTCGGGGGTGATCTGCCAACGGCTCTCGAAGGAGGCAGCAAGGCATACCGCCCGTTGGCCGGCCATGCGCGCCTGCGGCGCATAGGAGACCCACGACGGCGCCGGTATCAGAATATCGGCCTCGGGCAGCGACTTCATCAGTGCGAACAACAACAGCTTGCTGCCCGGCCCTACCACGATACGTTCGGTGTCCCACCGAACCTGATCGATATCGCTATGGAAGTCGGCGACTTGCGCGCGCAGCGCCGGCAAGCCCTGTACCGGCAAATAGGCCTTGTCGGCGGCGTGACGCGCCAGCGCCTCGACGGCCGGGTCGAAGACCGGAAACGGCGATTGGCCGAAGCCGAACTTGAAGATGCGCCGCCCGCCCGCTTCGAGCAGGCGCGACTGCTCGTTGATCAGCAGCGTATCGGATGAGTGCGTCGCGCCGCCGGCGGTGGCATAGCCGCTATCGAGACGGGTTGCGACATTAACGTCCGGAACCGGAAAAGAGGGTTCGAGGGTATCGGCGGAATCAGCGCTATAGGTCATGGTTGCCTCCTTGAGGCATGAGGAACCACTGTATAAATGCCTGCACGGACGAATTACTGCGTTGCGCGGTACTCGAAGACTCACCTAACTTTATGTTATGTCTCGTATTCTGTGTTCCGTGCGTCTTGTCCTTCATTCCGTTCGGCGATTTCTTCAGTTATTCCATGAGTCGGGAAGTCGGTCGCGTCATTCGATATTCAGGCGTGCAATCAGCGCCTCGCGGCGGCGGATGCTGGCAATCGCCGTGCTACCCAATTCACGGGCAACGCGCGACAGCAACAGCTCCACCAGCAGGAACAGACTGCTCATCGGGTTGAAGAAGAAAGGCCCCTCGGCCGGGGCGATCAGTGGTCGCTCGGACAGGCTCGCCAATTGCGATTGCGGATGATTGGTCAACGCTACCAGGCCGGCGCCCTGCTCTACCGCCAGCCGGCAGTAATCGACGCTGGTGCGGGTCTCGGGACGAAAGGCGATGCCGATCACTAGATCCTCGCTACCCAGATGCAGTGCGCGTTCGGCACTTGCCCCATCCTGCGGTGAGATCAGCTCCACCTCGCTACGTAAATAGCCGAGGTAATAGGCGAGATAATGCGCGGCGCCGAAACTGGCCCGCAGCCCCACCACATGGATGCGCCGGGCGGCGACGAT
The DNA here is from genome assembly GCF_900102945.1 of Modicisalibacter muralis. Lineage (GTDB taxonomy): Bacteria > Pseudomonadota > Gammaproteobacteria > Pseudomonadales > Halomonadaceae > Modicisalibacter > Modicisalibacter muralis. Next base: position 390,033 of record NZ_FNGI01000002.1, read on the forward strand.
GGTAGCGACGGCCCGCGTCAGGGCCTTAACATCGAGCCCCTCCACCGCAGCGGACAGATTGGCCATCTCCTGCTGCCACAGCGCGCGATCCTGATGGATATGCGGCGCGGCCTCCGGCGTCTCGCCAAAATCCAGCAACCGCTCGGCGCGCGTGGAGTAGAAGGCATTGCCGGTCAGTCCCTCGCGAAACATGGCCTGAAATGTCTTGAAACCGGAAAAACCCAGCGCCCGCGACAGACGGGTCAGGCTCGAGGGGTTCACACCGTGTTGCTCCCCCAGCCGGGAGATGTTCGACAATCCAACCGCTTCCGGCATCGCCAGCAAGGCATCGAGCAGCGCCAGCGCCTTGGACGACAGTTGTGGCGCACCGTCCTCGCCACGTCGAATATGCGTGGCGAGCGCCTGAAGCTCGGCAAAGCTGGTCGGGGGAATCGCAGGATTGGTGACGGACATCGAGGCCTCCTTTGACACAGCCCGTTTGAAGCATGCCTTTACACTCTAGCCGAGGCCTTCCCTTGATTGCAAATTAATTTGCATAAATGGCTTTATATTTGCATTTTCGCCTTCCATGCCCCAAACCACGACACCCGGCCTAAGCCGGGTGTCGTGGTAATCGTGTGTCTAATTCGTGTATTGACTCAAGCGGCTACCGCCGGCTTGGACGTGGCGTTGCGCCGACGCTGTTGCAGCAATACCACAAGAAGAAAGACAGCCAAGCCGGGAATCCACATCCATTCCTTGGCCCATCCGCTCACTGGCGCCTGAACTGATACGATCTCCTGATCGAACTGAAAACCCAACTTCTCGGCAGGACTACCGAACGTCGTCATATCGACGATGGTCCGCCCCTCGTCCTCCATCAGCATCAGGCCCAGATTCTGCATGCGCTCGGCGGCGGTATCGCCTTCCGGCACCGGCACTGACATGACATAGCTCGTCGGGCTGCCGTAGGCATCCAGTCCCTCGATGCGCACGCGCAGATTGCTGTCCTCGTCGGCATTGCCCAACGCCTGCTCGAACTGCGCCGGTGCGATATCGCGGTAGGGGGCCTGAACCATGTCCATCCAGAAACCGGGGCGGAACAGCGTGAACGCCACCAGCAGCAGCATCACGCTTTCATACCAGCGGTTCCTGACGAGCATATAGCCTTGAGTACCCGCGGCGAAGATCAGCATCGCCAGCGTGGCAACGATGAAGATGACGATGCCTTCCATGAGCGACACATTGATCAACAGCAGGTCGGTATTGAAGATGAACAGGAACGGTAGCGCCGCAGTACGCAGGCTATAGTAGAACGCTTGGAAACCGGTACGGATCGGATCGCCACCCGACACCGCCGCGGCCGCGAACGACGCCAACCCGACCGGCGGCGTCACGTCGGCCATGATACCGAAGTAAAATACGAACAGGTGCACGGCGATCAGTGGCACGATCAGGCCACTTTGCTCGCCCAGCGTGACGACCACCGGCGCCAGCAGCGCCGAAACCACGATATAGTTGGCGGTTGTCGGCAATCCCATGCCCAGGATCAAGCTGAGCACCGCGGTGAGCAGCAGCATCAGCAGCAGGTTGCCCATCGACAGCGTCTCGACCACGCCGGCCAACACCAGTCCCACGCCGGTCTGCGATACCGCGCCGACGATGATCCCCGCCGCGGCGGTAGCGATACCGATGCCGATCATGTTGCGCGCGCCACCGACCAGGCCTTCCCACAGATCGATAAAGCCTTCCTTGGTAGCGGCGCCCATGTCGCCGTGCTGACGGAACATGCCCAGCAAGGGACGCTGGGTGAGAATGATCACGATCATCAGCACCGTCGCCCAGAACGCCGACAAGCCCGGGGAGAAACGCTCCACCATCAGACACCAGACCAGCACGACTACCGGTAGCAGGTAATGCAAGCCGACCATCAGCGTCGGCCGTGTCTGGGGCATCTTGACGTTCTGGTCGTTGGGGTCATCCACTTCGAGCGGGGGATACCTCGAGGCGACTTTCAGCAGACCCACATAAACCACCGCAACGACTGCAGCGACAATCCAGGGCGTGGTATCGCCAAGCAATGGCTTGAGCCAGCCCAGGCCGTAGTAGACCCCGGCACAAAGCGCCATTACCACGATCAGCCCGGTCAGGAAGCCCAACAGCTTGTTGAGCAATGGGCGTATCGGATTGCTGCTTTCCAGGCCCTTCATGTTCATCTTGAGCGCTTCGAGATGCACGATATAAAACAGCGCGATATACGAAATCACCGCCGGCAGGAAGGCGTGCTTGATGACCTCGATGTACGGGATCCCCACATACTCGACCATCAAGAAGGCCGCCGCGCCCATCACCGGCGGCATGATCTGACCGTTGACGGAGGCCGCCACTTCCACCGCACCGGCCTTTTCGGACGTGAAACCGACGCGTTTCATCATCGGGATGGTAAACGTGCCCGTGGTCACGGTATTGGCGATCGACGAGCCGGAAATCAGCCCGGTCATGCCCGAGGCGACCACCGCCGCCTTGGCGGGCCCACCCCTGAAGCGTCCCAGCAGGGAGAAAGCCAACTTGATGAAGTAATTGCCGGCGCCGGCCTTGTCGAGCAGGGCCCCAAACAACACGAACAGAAAGACGAAACTGGTCGAAACCCCTAGTGCGATGCCGAACACGCCCTGGGTCGAAACCCACTGGTGGTTGACCATGCCTTCCAGGCTCACCCCACCGTGCGAAAGCAGGCCCGGCATATAAGGCCCAGCCAACGAATAGACGATGAACACGAGAGCCACGATCATCAATGGCGGCCCGAGTGAGCGCCGCGTCGCCTCGAGCAGCAACACCAGGCCGATTATGCCGATGATTACGTCCTGCAGGATCGGATTGCCGGGGCGTTGGGCCAACTGTTCATAGAAGAGGTAAAGATAAAGACCGGCAAAAGCGGCCACTGCGCCCAGCACCCAATCGGCCAGGGGCATACGCTCACGGGGCGAACTCTTGAATGCCGGATAAGCCATGAACGCCAGAAACAACGCGAAGGCCAGGTGGATCGAACGCGCCTCGGTGGCATTGAAAACACCGAAGCCGACCATGAAAGGTAGCGGCGAGGCTATCCATAGTTGAAACAGCGACCATGCCGCCGCAGTGCCCATCAATAACTTGTTGGGAAGTCCGGTCAGCTTGCGCGCGCCCGTATCACTGGCGGCAACCAACTCTTCCAATTCACTGGACCCAGCGGAAGAAGATTTATTGTCTTCAGCCATTGTCTTGTCCTGCCTATGAAATAACGACGAAAGGAGAGCGCAATGCCCTCCTGAACCCAACGATGCGCGGCGCCCCTAGGCAGCCGCGCATCGTTGCACTGCTGGATGAATCAACGCTTGTGCGTTATTCGATCCAGCCACGCTCCTTGTAGTAACGCGCAGCGCCTTCATGCAGGGGCGCGGTCAGGCCCTTGCTGATCATCTCGGCGGGTTCGAGTTCGGCGAATGCCGGATGCAGGCGCTTGAAGCGATCGAAGTTCTCGAATACCGACTTGACGGTCTGGTAGACCACTTCGGCCTCGGTATCAGCGTCGGTGACGAAGGTCGCCGCCACACCGAACGTCTCGACGTCTTCCTCGTTGCCAGCGTACAGACCGCCCGGAATCACCGACTTGGTGTAGTACGGGTATTTCTCGACGAGCTTATCGACTTCGGGCCCGGTCAGCGGGATCAGGTTGGCATCGACGGTGGTCGTCGCTTCCTGAATCGAGCCGTTGGGATGGCCGACCACGTAGACCATGGCATCGATGTTGTTATCGGCCAGTGCCGAGGCCTGTTCGGCGGCAGTCAGCTCGGAAGCCAGCGCATAGACGTCATTGGTCCAGCCCTTGGCTTCCATCAGCACTTCCATGGTGGCGCGCTGACCGGAGCCCGGATTACCGATATTGACCCGCTTGCCCTTGAGATCGTCGAGCCCTTCGATGCCGGAATCGGCACGTGCCAGCAACGTCAGCGGCTCGCCATGCATGGTGAAAACCGAGCGCATCTCGCTGAACGGCTGTTCGAAGTTGCCCTCGCCGTTATAGGCACGATAGCCCACATCGGATTGCACCACGCCCATGTCCAACTCGCCGGACTTGATGCCGTTGATGTTGGCGACCGAGCCACCGGTCGACGGCGCATTACATTTGATATTCGAGTCTTCGAGGCGGTTGACCATGCGGCAAACCGACTGGCCCACCACGTAATAAACCCCCGTCTGCCCCCCGGTTCCGATGGTAATGAATTTTTCCTGCGCCATGGCCGGAGTGGAAAGCAGCGTGGCGCCAAGCAGCGCACCTGACACCATGGTTGCGTAAAGGGAGTGATGTTTCATGCAAGACACCTCTTTAACGTTATTGTCACCAATTATCGCCAACCCGACAGGGCAGCTTTTACTCGGCTTTCACCTTGCCTTGGCAAAGATACTCACAGTCACACAGGGCTGCAAAAGACATTGACAAATTTGCATCAAGGAAATGTAACAGCCTGAAAAACTGGCCGGATGGCGACGCTCGATAACCTGACAAAGGGAGACGAATTCTACAGATTCCATGTTTTTTTAAAACAGAAATTTCTTGTTTTCAGTGAATCCTGAAGGTTGATTTACCACAAAAACCAGTATGTTTTTCAGAAAACAAACACTCTTTGTGCAAATTGGCGACACGACCTCGACCACAAGAAAGTCCTTGTTGGCTCGGTGCAACACTGCCGATCGATAGAATTGGCATCATTATCCGGTCATCGAGGTTTTCTTTCGCCTGCTAATCTGTTGTGTTTGAATCGATGTCCACGCCAGCCGGCTGAAACACATAAGGAAACGCCTTCATGCCTTCTCCTCTGCCTCGGGAGAAATCCCTCCACGACAATAACCGCGCGCTCTGGCTGGCATCCATGCCGGCGGTCTTCGTGCTGTTGTGGAGCACGGGCTTTATCGGTGCCAAGTTCGGCTTGCCCTATGCCGAGCCCTTCACGTTCCTGTTCATCCGCTTCGTGCTGACGCTACTGGTGTTGCTGCCACTGATGTGGCTGCTAAAGGCCAATTGGCCGGGCTCAAGAGCGCTATGCGGGCATGTCGCGATAACCGGCCTGCTGGTGCATGCCACTTATCTGGGAGGAGTGTTCTACTCGATAGAACTTGGCCTGCCGGCCGGACTGGCCTCGCTGCTGGTGGGCCTACAGCCGCTATTGACTGCCGCGCTGGCCTTGCCGCTGCTCGGTGAGCGTCTCTCTTTCTGGCAATGGCTGGGGTTGGCACTGGGATTGGTCGGCATCACCCTGGTGTTGAGCGGCCAGCTCGCGCCCGGCGATGGCAACCTGTTCCAGGGTTTCGGGCTTGGCGCGCTGGCCTGCGTGTTCGCCGCGCTGCTGGGTATCTCGGCCGGCACGCTGTATCAGAAGCGCTACTGCGCCGGCATGCCCTTACTCGGCGGCAGCGTGGTGCAATACCTAGCCGCCAGCGTCGCGCTGGGGATCGGTGCGCTGGCGCTGGAAACCCGCGATGTTGCCTGGACGCTCGCCTTCGCCGCCACCCTAGCCTGGCTGGTGCTGGGGCTGTCGATCGCGGCGATTCTGCTGCTGATGGCGCTGATCCGGCGCGGCGCGGCCTCGAAGGTCGCCAGCCTGTTCTACCTGGTGCCGCCGCTGACCGCGCTGGAGGCCTGGTGGCTATTCGACGAGACGCTCGGCCCCGTCGCCCTGATGGGCATGGCGGTCACGATCGCCGGCGTGGTGCTGGTGGTGCGCGGAGGTGTTGCCAGGCCCTCGGGCGACGAAGGAATCGCTGAATAAATTGCCGAACGGCCTGAAGGGCAAGGCGCACGGAACACAGAAGGCGAGACATAACACGAGGTTAGGCGAGCCTTCGCGTACCGCGCAACGCAGCCATTCGTCCGTGCAGGCATTTATGCAGTGGTTTCCTAACGCAGCACGCCCTCTTCCCTTAACAGCTTGAAGATAGCCTCGGCGCCCTGTTCGGGCGTTGCGTCGTTAAGCACCTGCCCGCCGCCGCCCTCGGCCTTGGCGGCGGCGGCCTTGAAGCGATCGCGCGCCGATGTCGCCTTGACGATCTTCAAGCGCTTCGGCCGCTTGCGCGCCGGCTGCACGCGCCACTCGGCCAGGGCTTCGTCGTCGATACCTGGCCGCTCCTGGCACGTAAGCTCGCCGCGACGCGCGGGCCCAAAGGCGCTCTGGCGCGCGGCCGGGGCGCTGCTCTCAACCGTGGCGATGGCCGGCAGACGCACGCGCAAGCGGCGGCGCTGACCACGCGGTAGTGCCTGTAGCACCGTGGCCACGCCATGCTCGATGCTTTCCACCGCCGCCAAACCCGTGACGATGGGCCAGCCGAGCGACTCGGCGAGCAGATACGGCAGCAGGCCGGAACCCTCGCCGGTCTCGGCGCGCGCGCCGCTCAGTACCAATTGCGGCGCGGCGTCGCGTAGCGCCTCGGCCAGCGCCGGCGCCACATCGGCACCCGATGACTGCTCGATCAGCTCGATCGCCTCGAAGCCCATGCCGAGATACCCGCATAGCGCAGCGTCGCTGTCAGCGTCATGGCATCCGGCATGAATCAGGCTCGCTTGGATGTCATTCAGCGACAGCGCCATTTCCACCGCGCGGGCATCCTGATCGGCGCGCCGCGCACGCGCAGTCAGCGGATGGTGGCCTACCGAGACCAGCACGGCGACATTGGGCCGAGTCGCGCTTTGTGGGGCATTATGCGGCATCGCGATTCTCCCGTTGCTGTTCCCGATAACGTTCGACCTGCGCCACCAGCGCAGCGAGGATTGCCCCGGCATCGCCGATCACAGCGAGATCGGCACGCTTGATCATGTCGCAGCCGCCATCGAGATTGATCGCCACGACCTTGTCGCAGCCTTGAATGCCTTGCAGGTGCTGAATGGCACCGGAAATACCCACCGCCACATAGACCCGCGCCGTGACCCAGGTGCCGGTCGCGCCGACCTGCCGGTCGCGCGCCATGAAGCCATCGTCCACCGCCACCCGCGAGGCACCTTCGGTCGCGCCGAGTACCTGAGCGGCGTGATGGTAGGCGTCCCAATCCTTGACGCCATTACCGGCGGAGAGGATGAACTCGGCCTCGGCCAACGCCACGCCGGCGGGATCTACCGCCACCGCGCCCAGGTCCTCGATACGCCCCAGCACCTCGGGCAACCCTTGTGCCAACGTAACGGGTTGCGCAGCATGGCGCGTCTCGCTGACCGGCTCGGCGCACTCCGCCAACGCCAGCGCCACACGCGGCAGGGTGCGTGAAATGTCGCTGCTGCCCGCTGCGCCACGCGCCATGCAGCGCCAGCCATGCTCGCTCGCGGCGTCCGCCTCGATCTGCCAGACCTGGGTCGCCGGGCGCTCACCCAGACGCACCGCCAGGCGCCGGCCCAGCTCGGCGCCGCCGAGGGTGGAATCCGGCAATAGCCAGTGGCGCGGCGTCAGTTCGCGTTCGACGCTCTGCAAGGCGGCGATGCGCGCCTCGGGCATATAACCGGCGAAGCCCTCGCCCGCCAGGTGCAGCAGGCGGTCGGCGCCGGCCTCGTCGAAATGTGTTTCCTTGTGCTCGCCGAAGATCACGGCCAGCACCGCGCCGGGCCGTTCGGGCTCGGCATCGGCCAGTTGCCGCGCCAGGCCCAGCAGGTCGCGGTCGTGCGACGACAGCCGACCGCTAGGCATGTCGGGCACCACGGCGACCAGGAAGGCCGGTGCTTCGATCTCGACGCGGCGTCGCGTGTCCTCGGGCTGCGCCTGGCGACTACTGGACTGGGCCGCAGCCTGCTGCGCGCCACTACGGTCGATGCGCTTGATGCCGTTGGGACCGATGAAGCCGACGGCATGCGGGTCGCGACGCATTAGCCCGTTGGGGCCCAGCCACTCGCTGGGCGAGGCCCCACCGCCCAGTTCCGCCAGCACTTCGAGATGCTGGGGATGCAGCCGGTTGCGAGCGATCCACTCCTTGCGCGGGTCGCGACGGACGAGTTCGCTCATAGCGCCACCTCCTCGGCATTGCGGCGAGTCTTACCGGCCCCACCCGGCGCTGCGTCCTCGACCAGCGCATCGGCGACCAGCTCGGCGATGTCCTTGATCTCGGCGCGATCTTCCGCCACCACCCCTTCGAGCATCGCGGTGCACTGCGGGCAGCCCACCGCGACCAGCTCGGCGCCGGTCTCGCGCACATCGTTCATGCGCATGTCGGGGATACGCTGCTTGCCGGGAATATCGGTGATCGGCGCGCCGCCACCGCCACCGCAACAGCGCGAGCGGTAGCCCGAGCGAGCCATTTCCTTCACCTCGATACCCAACGCCTTGAGCACCTCGCGCGGCGCCTCGTACTCGCCGTTGTAGCGGCCGAGATAACAGGGGTCGTGATAGGTCACGCTGGTACCCTTCCACGCCTTGAAGCTAAGCCGCCCGGCCTCGATCAAGCGATTGAGGTAGGTGCTGTGGTGGAACACCTCGTAGTTACCACCCAGCTCACCGTATTCGTTCTTGAGGATATGAAAGCTGTGCGGATCGCAGGTGACGATGCGTTCGAAGCGATACTGCGCCAGGGTGGCGATATTACGTTTGGCGAGCGACTGGAAGGTTGCCTCGTCGCCCAGCCGGCGCGCCACATCGCCGCTGTCGCGCTCCTCATTGCCGAGCACGGCGAAGTCGACGTCGGCCGCGCGCAGCACCTTGACCAGCGCACGCAGCGTTCTCTGATTGCGCATGTCGAAGACGCCGTCGCCCAGCCACAACAGCACCTCGGCCTCGCGCTTGTCGGCCATCAGCGGCAGGTTCAAATCCGCCGCCCAATGCATGCGCGAGCCGGGATCGAAGCCGCCGGGGTTGTCGGTGGCGATCAGGTTATCGAGCACCTCGGCGCCCTTGTTGGGCGTGTTGCCGTGTTCGAGGGTTAGGAAGCGGCGCATGTCGACGATGGCGTCGACGTGCTCGATCATCATCGGGCACTCCTCGACGCAGGCGCGGCAGGTGGTGCATGACCACAGCGTCTCGGCATCGACCAGCGCCGTACCCTGCCGGGCGACGATGGGGCCGTGCGGCTCGCCGGCGTGCTCGCCGACCGGTATCCCAGGGTAAGGGCTGCCAGCGTATTTGGCATCGCTGCCGCCGGCCATGCCGACGACCATGTCCTGAATCAGCTTCTTGGGGTTGAGCCGCTGGCCGGCGGCGAAGGCCGGGCACGCCGCCTCGCAGCGCCCGCACTGCACGCAGGCATCGAAGCCGAGCAGTTGGTTCCAGGTGAAATCCTTGGGTGTTTCGACACCCAATGGCGCATCGGGATTATCCAGATTCAATGCTTTCAAGCCGGTGGAGCGGCCCTCGTTGAAACGCTCGGGACGGCGATGGAAGGCCAGGTGCAAGGCGCCGGCGAAGGCGTGCTTCATCGGCCCGCCCCAGGTCATGCCGAAGAACAGCTCGCCCAGGCCCCAGGCCACCACGCCGGCCAGCACCAACGCCAGAATCCAGCTACCCAGGTCTTCAGGCAACACGCCCGCCGTGGGCAGGGTGACCAGGAATACGCCCAGCGAGAAGGCAATCAGGCTCTTGGGCAGGCGCATCCACGGCCCCTTCGACAGGCGCGCCGGCGGGTTGCGGCGCCGCCTGGCGACGAACAGGCTGCCGACGAACATGCAGACCGTCGCAGCGAGCAGCACCCAGGCCAGGATCGCACTTTCCAGGCCGAAGCCATGCACGATGATGGCCAGCGCCGCCGCCAGTACGAAGCCGCCGGCGGTGGCCACATGAGTGTTGGACATCGCCTTGTCGCGCGCCACCACATGGTGCAGGTCGACCAGGTAACGCCGCGGCATCGCCGCCAGCCCCTTGAGGAGCGGTACGGGCGAGGGCCGCCCCTGGCGCCACAGGCGAACGCGCTTCACGGCGCCGATCGCCGCCAACGCCAGCGCGGAAAAGAGAAGTATCGGCAGGAGGGTGTCGAGCATGGTGGCTCTCCTCACAAGGATAAAATGCTACTTGCTAATCGATCGTCCGGGGTGGTGGTTCGCTAAGCGCTTTCATGTCCGCGCCAAGGGGCTACGCAGCAACGCGGTTCTGCCGTCAGGACGACGGCAGAGGCGTGACGGCCAGGGATGGCCGTTTCACGCCGTAACCGCAGGTGCAAGTCCGACCCTTGGGATTTCGCGGATGTGTGGCGCTGGACGAACCTCACCCCGAACTTATTCCGCCAATTCAAAAGTCTTTGCAAAGGCGTATCGCGTCATAGATCGCCGCATGCGTATTGCGTGGTGCAGTGCAGTCGCCCAGGCGGAACAGCAGGAAGCCGTCTCCATCCTCCGCCAGAGCGGGCTGCGGCTGGATCGCATACAGCGCCTCGAGGTCGATCTGGCCCTTGTTGCGCGACTGACCCTTGAGCGTGTAGTACAGCGCTTCATCCGGACGCACGCCGTTCTCGACCACGACCTGGTCGACCACGCGCTCCTCCTGGGCGCCGGTGTACTCGTTCTCGAGCACCGCCACCAGCGCGTCACCCTCGCGGTAGACCTTGTGCAGTGCCAGATCGGAGGTCATGATCACCTCCTTCTCGTAGAGGCTGCGGTAATAGGTCGGGAAGGTGGTGCCGCCGACCGCCGCGCCGGGCTTGATGTCGTCGGTGACGATTTCCACCTTGGCGCCCTTGTCGGCCAGGTAGTCGGCCACCGAGACACCGGAAAATTCGCAGATGGTGTCGTAGACGAGCACGTTCTTGCCCGGCGCCACGGCGCCGCCGAGGATGTCCCAACTGCTGACCACGAGACTCTTGCCCTGCTCTTCGGAGTAGCCCCACTCCGGCACTTGCGACAGGAACGGCTGGCCGCCGGTGGCGAGGATCACGATATCCGGGCGCAAATCCACAAGCGTCGCCTCGTCGGCGCGGGTCCCCAGGCGCTGATCGACACCCAGGCGCGCCAGTTCCAACTGATACCAGCGGGTGATGCCGGCGATCTGGTCGCGCTGTGGCGCCTTCGCCGCCAGGGTGATCTGGCCACCGAGCTGCTCAGCGGCCTCGAACAGGGTGACGTCGTGGCCGCGCTCGGCGGATACTCGCGCCGCTTCCATGCCCGCGGGACCACCGCCGACCACCACCACCTTGCGCTTGGGCCCTTCGCTCTTGTCGATGATGTGCGGCACGCCCATGTACTCGCGCGAGGTCGCGGCGTTCTGGATGCACAGCACATCGAGGCCCTGGTACTGGCGGTCGATACAGTAGTTAGCGCCCACGCACTGCTTGATCTGGTCGACCTGGTCCATCTTGATCTTGGCGATGAAGTGCGGGTCGGCGATATGCGCGCGGGTCATGCCCACCAGGTCGACGTAACCGCCCTCGAGGATGCGTTGCGCCTGGTTGGGATCCTTGATGTTCTGGGCGTGGATCACCGGTACGCTGACCACCTCCTTGATACCCGCCGCCAGGTGCAGAAACGGCTCCGGCGGATAGGCCATGTTGGGAATCACGTTGGCCAGGGTGTTGTGGGTATCGCAGCCCGAACCGATCACACCGAAGAAATCAACCTTGCCGGTGGCATCGTAGTAGGCGGCGATCTGCTTCATGTCGTCGTGGGTCAGGCCATCGGGATGGAACTCATCGCCGGTGATGCGCATACCGACCACGAAGTCGTCGCCGACCTCGGCGCGCACCGCCTTGAGCACTTCCATGCCGAAGCGCATGCGTCCCTCGAAGCTGCCGCCCCACTCATCGGTGCGCTTGTTGACCCGTGGACTCCAGAACTGGTCGATCAGGTGCTGGTGCACGGCGGACAGCTCGACGCCATCCAGCCCACCCTCTTTCGCGCGGCGCGCGGCCTGGGCGAAATCACCGATGATGCGCCAGATCTCCTCTTCCTCGATGGTCTTGCAGGTCGAGCGGTGTACCGGTTCGCGAATGCCCGACGGCGACAGCAGCGTCGACCAGTCGTAACCGTCCCAGCGCGAGCGGCGGCCCATATGGGTGATCTGGATCATGATCTTGCCGCCGTGCTTATGCACGGCATCGGCAAGGTTCTGGAAATGCGGAATGATGCGATCGGTGGACAGGTTCACCGAGCTCCACCAGCCCTGCGGACTGTCGATGGACACCACCGACGAGCCACCGCAGATGCACAGGCCGCAGCCGCCCTTGGCCTTCTCTTCGTAATACTTAACGTAGCGCTCGGTGGTCATGCCGCCATCGGTGGCGTGAACCTCGGCGTGAGCGGTGCTGACCACGCGGTTACGGATGGTCTGCTTGCCGATCTGAATCGGCTGGAACAGCGCTTCGAATGCCATCTCAACAATCCTCAGCTCAACGGCTTAACGATAAACAGGCCATGATCGTGACCTTCTTCGGCGGCGCTCTGGCTCTGCTCGGCGACGGTGCGCAGCTCGCTGCCACGGGCGCTGAGGATCTGGTCCATGGCCCCGGCGAACCAGCCGGTGAACATGTACTCGACCTTGCGATTCACCTTGCCGAGCTGGTAGACGAAGGCGCTATGCTCGAGGCGCACCCGCGCGGTACCGGCCTCGAGATCGATCTCCTCGGTGATGAAGCGGCCCCAGCCGCGCTGCGACAGGCGCGTCATGTAGTGCTCGAACACCGCCACGCCGTTCAGGCCGTGCAGCTCGGCTTCCTTCTCGCACCAGTGCCAGGCGCTCTTGTAGCCGGCGTGATAAAGAATTTCGGCGTACTTCTCCGCGCCCAGCGCTTCTTCTACGGCGACGTGGTTATTAATGAAGAAATGGCGCGGCACGTAGAGCATCGGCAGTGCATCGGTGGTCCACACGCCGGTTTCGCTGTCCACTTCGATGGGCAGTTCAGGGGCCATCTTGGTCACGGTGGTTACCTCTAAAAACGGTTGTTCTTGTAGAAGATCGATTTGGCTCAGGCGCCCCAAACGTCTTTCAATACCCGCACCCAGTTCTCGCCCATGACTTTTCTGACTTGAGTTTCACTAAAGCCACGCTTGAGCAGCGCCTCGGTCAGGTTGGGGAACTCGCCGACGGTGCGGATACCCAGCGGATTGACGATCTTGCCGAAGCTGGTCAAGCGACGCGCGTAGCCCTTGTCGTGGGTCAGCCACTCGAAGAAATCGTGGCCGTGGCCCTGGGTGAAGTCGGTGCCGATGCCGATGGCGTCCTCGCCGACCAGGTTCATCACGTACTCGATGGCCTCGCAGTAATCGTCGATGGTCGAGTCGATGCCCTTCTTGAGGAACGGCGCGAACATGGTCACGCCGACGAAGCCGCCGTGATCGGCGATGAACTTGAGTTCCTCGTCGGACTTGTTGCGCGGGTGCTCCTTGAGCCCGGAAGGCAGGCAATGGGAATAACAGACCGGCTTTTGCGACTCGAGGATGACCTCCTCGGAGGTCTTGGCGCCGACGTGGGAGAGATCGCACATGATGCCGACGCGATTCATCTCGGCGACGATCTCGCGACCGAAGCCGGAGAGGCCGCCGTCGCGCTCGTAGCAGCCGGTGCCGACCAGGTTCTGGGTGTTGTAGCAGAGCTGCACGATGCCCACGCCGAGCTGCTTGAAGACCTCGACGTAGCCGATCTGGTCCTCGAAGGCATGGGCGTTCTGGAAACCGTAGATGATGCCGGTCTTGCCCTCTTCCTTGGCGCGGGTGATGTCCGCCGTGGTGCGCACCGGGCGCACCAGATCGCTGCACTCGGCCATCAGCTTGTTCGAGGCGACGATGTTATTGACCGTGGCCTGGAAACCCTCCCACACCGATACCGTGCAGTTGGCCGCCGTCAGCTTGCCGCGTCGCATGTCCTCGAACAGCTCGCGGTTCCACTTGGCGATGATCAGGCCATCGATGACGATGGCATCGTTATGCAACTCGGCGGGATTCATGATCGGCTCCAGGGTTTGGCGTCATGCGGGCAGAATAGCCCCGGCCCCCTGTCGCCCGGCGCTTGGAAACGACGGTGAAAATTCCAAAAGCGTCATCGCTGTCGCGAATGCGACGTCAGCCACAGCGACGGCGCGCAACGAAAATTGACAAATAGCCGTTCTTTTTATAGAACGTTCTTTATAAAGAACACTCTCGCAGGACCAAGCCATGGACAAACGCTCGCTAAAGACGCTGGGCAATCACCTGCAAGCCCTACGCCAGGCGCGCGGTTGGTCGTTATCGCAACTGGCGGCGCAGGCGGGGATCGCCAAATCGAATCTGTCGCGCCTTGAGCAGGGCGACGGCAATCCCACGCTGGATACCTTGTGGCGTCTGGCGATGCAGCTCGCGGTGCCCTTCGGCACCCTGGTCGCACCGATTACCGCCACCCTCGGCGAGGATGGCGTCACCGTACAACTGATCGATCAGGGCAAGGACCGACCGGCAGTGGATGCCTACTGGATGCGTTGCGAACCCCACACTCATCGCCGGGCGGAACCGCACTCGCCGGGCACCCGGGAGTTTCTCAACGTGGTCAGCGGCACGCTCACGGCCGGCCCCATAGAGGCGATGAGGCCGTTGGCCGCCGGGGATCGCTTCGATTTCCCTGCGGATCGGCCGCACGCCTATCGCACCGAGACCGAGACCGCGACCTTCTTGTTGACCATCGTCTATACCGGGAGCGACGCCGGATGAGCAGCGAATCGATCCGTCATAACTCATCGGCCTGGCTGACCGGCCTGCGCGAAGCGATACCGCTGCTCGGTGGCTACGTACCGGTGGCGATTTCCTTCGGTCTGGTTGCCACCCAAGCCGGATTCTCCACCTGGGAGATTGTCGCAATCTCGACACTGATCTACGCCGGGGCATCGCAATTCCTGTTCGTCGGCATGGCTGCCGGCGGCGCGCCATTGTGGCTGACAGTCGCCATGACGCTACTGATCAACATACGCCATGTGGTCTATGCCCCCAATCTGGCGCCCTGGCTGACCGGCAGCCGCTGGTGGCCCTGGTTGATGCATGGCTTGACCGATCAGGTCTTTGCGCTGGCCCACACGCGATTGCCACGGATACCGGCGGCGCAACGCCTCGGCTGGTTCACCGGCGCCGCCGTGTTGGCTTGGTCGAGCTGGGTGGGTGGCAGCCTGCTCGGAGCCGTTGCCGGCGAGTGGTTGACCCACCGCTGGCCACTACTCGGCGAAGTGATGCCGTTCGCGCTGCCTGCGCTGTTTCTGGCATTGCTGGCGCCCCGTTTCACGTCGTTTCGCTGGTCCCTGGCCCTGGGCGTCAGCATGGTCGCGGCACTGGCGTTGACGCTGAGCGGACTGACTAGCG
This sequence comes from Modicisalibacter muralis, assembly GCF_900102945.1. Taxonomy (GTDB): domain Bacteria; phylum Pseudomonadota; class Gammaproteobacteria; order Pseudomonadales; family Halomonadaceae; genus Modicisalibacter; species Modicisalibacter muralis. The sequence continues at coordinate 405,253 of NZ_FNGI01000002.1, forward strand.
TCAGTATTCCTCTGGCGGCGGCCTGCGGCGCTCTGTGTTTCTACGCGGTCAGGCACCGCCCGCGGATCGCCGGAGGAATAGGGTCATGAATGCAGGGATGTGGTTGGCGGTGATGAGCGTCGCATTGGGCACCCTGGCCATGCGGGCGCTGCCGCTGGTGTGGATGCGACGCCGGCTACGCCGCTTTGGCGATGAACCTGGGCTCGATGCCATGCCGCCCTGGCTCGGCGTGTTGGGCCCGTTGATGATCGCTGCCCTACTTGGTGTATCGCTGGCGCCGCAACGCCAGGATCTCGTCGGCTGGCTGGCGACGCTGGTCGGTGTCGCCGCCACGCTGATCGTATGGCGGCGCACCCGCGCCCTGGGCTGGCCGGTGGTGGCCGGCGTTATTGCCTTCGGCTTGGTGGTGATCGTGGCGAGGTTGTGGGGGTAAGTGTCGTACACTCGGGTGGCGGCGTTGACCTCATTGCGGGTCACCCCTTGAATGCTAGTCGTCTAGATTTCTCGCACGACGGGAGGCTCCTGCTCCAGCGTAGCCAAGGAATTGCGCAGTGCCGGCCCGAAGCCACCGGCTTCGATCTCGAAGACGTCGCCCTGCTGGGTACGCACATCGTCACTGAAACTCAGGGTCGCGGTACCGAAGAAATGCACGTGGATATCTCCCGGCCGTCGAAACTGCGCATATTTGAAGTGATGGGCTTCAAGGTTGGCGATGCTATGGCACATGTTGACCTCGCCGGATAGAAACGGCTTTTCCCACAACACGGCATCATTACGGCGAATGCGCGATACGCCACGCACGTCATCGAGGAGTGCGCCAAGACACAGCGCGGGACCAAAGGCGCAGGCGCGCAGCTTCGAATGGGCAAGATACAGATAATTCTCGCGCTCGGTGACATGATCGGAAAACTCATTACCCAGCACGAACCCCAGTCGGCATGGCACGCCTCGATCGTCGATCACGTAAATGCCGGCGATCTCGGGTTCCTCGCCGCCATCCAGCGCGTAACTCGGCATGTTCAGCGTAGCCCCCGGCGCGGCGACGATGCCGCCATCGCCCTTGTAGAACCATTCCGGCTGTACGCCGATCACACCGGACGCCGGCTTGCCGCCTTCCAGCCCCTTGCGAAACATCTTCATCGAATCGGTCAGCGTCTCGGCGTCATTGAGCCGACGGTGCATTCTGTCACGCCCTTCGGCGCTGCCCAGATGCGTCAAGCCAGTGCCCGTGACCAGCAAATGCGCGGGATCGGGGTGATCGATAGGCGATAACAGTCGACCTTGCTCGGCCAGCGTCGTGACATTCACCTTATCGGTGCCGGGCCAATCAGCAACCAGTTCATGCAGCGTCACACCACGCTCGATGGCACCGAGCGCCAGCTTGTAGACGCTATCGATCTCCTCGAGGATGCGTCCTTGTTCCGGCCCCCTCTATCGCGATGACTTGGCGCCTGGCGGCATCGTCGATAGTTTGAAAGAGTTGCATGGCAATGCTCCCGATAACCAAATTGAATCACTCTCGCGCTCAATGCGAGTGGGCAGGAACGTCGGCGCCGCGGCGACCGACCAGAAAATCGAAATCGCAGCCTTCATCGGCCTGTAGCACGTGCTGGATATAAAGCTGACGATACCCCCCATCGCTGGCCAGGGTACGCGAGGCGGCGGTGGGATCGTGTTCTGCCAGTCGCGCCGCGAGTTTCGCGTCGCTGATATCCAGGTGCAGTTTGCCAACGTCGCAGTCGAGTTCGATCCAGTCGCCATCGCGCACCGCTGCCAGTGGCCCACCGGCGGCGGCCTCCGGCGCCACGTGCAGCACCACGGTGCCGTAGGCGGTGCCACTCATGCGCGCATCGGAGATCCTGACCATGTCGGTGACGCCCTGCTCGAGCAGCTTGGCGGGCAAGCCCATGTTGCCGACCTCGGCCATGCCGGGGTAACCCTTGGGCCCGCAGTTGCGCATCACCAGCACGCTGTTGGCATCGACATCGAGCTCGGGATCGTTGATGCGCGTCTTGTAATGATCGAAATTGTCGAATACCACCGCACGGCCACGGTGTTTCATCAATTCTGGGCTGGCCGCCGATGGCTTGAGCACCGCGCCACGAGGGGCAAGATTTCCACGTAGCACGGATATGCCGCCGTCATCGCACAAGGGATTGTCGAGCGGACGTATCACCGCATCGTTGTAAAGCGGCGCATCGGCGACATTCTTCCATAGCGTTTTACCGTTGACGGTCAACGCCTCGCGATGCGGCAACCGCTCGGCCTCGCCAAGGCGCCGCAGCACCGCCGGCAGTCCACCCGCGTAATAGAACTCCTCCATCAGGAAGCGCCCGGAAGGCTGCAGATCGACGATGGTTGGCGTGCCACGCCCGATGCGCGTCCAGTCATCGAGTTGCAGATCGACACCGATACGCCCGGCAATGGCCTTGAGATGCACCACGGCATTGGTCGAACCGCCAATCGCGGCATTCACACGTATGGCGTTTTCGAATGCCTCGCGGGTCAGTACCTTCGACAGGATCAAGCCTTCGTGGACCATCTCGACGATGCGATTGCCGGATAGATGCGCCAGCACATAGCGACGCGAATCGACCGCCGGAATCGCCGCGTTGTGCGGTAGCGAGGTGCCCAGCGCCTCGGCCATGCAGGCCATCGTCGACGCGGTACCCATGGTGTTGCAGCTGCCAGCGGAGCGCGACATGCCGGCCTCCGCCGCCATGAAGTCATGCATCGAGATTCGCCCAGCCTTGACCTGTTCGGAGAGCTTCCAGACCACGGTACCCGACCCGATATCCTTGCCCTGATGCTTGCCGTTGAGCATCGGCCCACCGCTGACCACGATGGTCGGCAAATCGCAGCTCGCCGCTCCCATCAGCAGTGCCGGTGTGGTCTTGTCGCAGCCCACCAGCAACACCACCGCATCCACCGGATTGCCGCGCAGCGACTCTTCGACATCCATGCTCGCCAGGTTACGAGTGAACATCGCGGTGGGCCGCAGGTTGGATTCGCCGTTGGAGAACACCGGAAACTCCACCGGGAAGCCACCGGCTTCGATCACGCCCTGCTTGACGTGATCGGCGACCTTGCGGAAATGCGCGTTGCAGGGTGTCAACTCCGACCAGGTATTGCAGATACCGATGACCGGCCTGCCCTGAAATGCGTGGTCGGGAAACCCCTGATTCTTCATCCAACTGCGGTACATGAAGCCATTCTTGTCGGCACTGCCAAACCACTCGGCGGAGCGCAGCGGGCGTTTGTTATCGGACATCGGATATGGCTCCTAGGCGCGCGTGCGACGGGTCTGCTTCCAACGGTCGAACATCACCGCCAGCAGCAGGATCGCGCCGCGCACCAGGTATTGATAGAAAGTCGGCACATTGAGCAGGCCCATGGCGTTCTGCACGCAACCCATGATCAGCACACCGACCAGCACGCCGGTGATCGACGCCACCCCACCCGAGAGTGACACACCGCCCAGCACGCAAGCCGAGATCACCGCCAATTCCAGGCCCAGAGAGGTATTCGGATCGCCCAACCCCATGCGCGATGTGAGCAATACCCCGGCAATACCGGCAATCATGCCCTGCAGGGCGAATACGGTAATCTTGAGGCGGCGCACGTTGACCCCAGCAAGGCTCGCCGCCTCGGCATTACCACCGGTGGCCAGCACGTTGCGCCCAAAGGCGGTGAGATTGAGCAACACACCGAAAATCACGAAGCAGGCGATCATGGTCCACACCGGCAGCGTCAAGCCGAGAAAGGAAGCACTGCCCAGTTGGAAGAAGCCGGGTACGGTGATCATCACCGCATCACCGCCGGAAGTGATATAGGCCAGGCCGCGCACGAATTCCATGGCCGCCAGGGTGGCGATCAGCGAATTGACGCCAAAGCGCGCCACCACGAAACCGTTGAAGGCGCCCACCGCTCCACCGGCGGCGATCCCTGCCAGCACACCTATGGCCACGCTACCCGAGGTCGACGTTATCACCGCCGCGACGACCCCGGCGAAGGCTACGATCGAGGCCACTGAAAGGTCAACCTCACCCAGCGCCAATACCAGCATCATGGTGGTGGCGATGGTACCGATCAGCGTTACCGAGAGCAGCAGGCCGACGATATTGCGACCGGTCAGAAAGTCGGGCACCAATACCGATAGGCCAATGAACAGCAGAATGAACACGGCAATCAGGCCCGAGGTATCGAGCAGGGTGCGTAGCGCCTTGGGTAGTCCCAGGCGTCCATTCGCCGCGCCGAAATCCGGCTCGGATTGAGCCTTGGCGAGTTTGTCGATAGACATGACGTTTCTCTCTGTAAAAGCGTTCAGGCCGGCAATGCCAGGCCCAGCAAACGTTGGGGGGTAGCTTGCTCACGCGCCACGATGTCGACCAGTTCACCGTCACGCATCACGCCAATGCGGTCGCAAATCGAGCTGACCTCGGCCAGGTCGCTGGAGATCACCACCACGCACTTGCCTTGATCGGCCAGGTCGTAGAGCAACGAATAGATGTCGCGGCGCGCGCCGACATCGATGCCACGAGTCGGTTCGTCCATGACGAACACCTCGATCTCCTCGGCCAGCCAGCGCGCCACGATCACCTTCTGCTGATTGCCACCCGAGAGTGTGCCAATCCGCGCACGCGGTCCCGGTGTCTTGATGCTCAGGCGACGGATGTAGTCATTAGCGTTGCGCGCTTCACGTGCGGAATGACGAAACAACTTCCAGCGTGTGAAGAAACGCCTGCAACTGATGTTGAGGTTATCGGCGACACTGGCCACCGCGAATATTCCCTGCGACTTTCGATCTTCCGGACACATGGCGATACCAGCGCGAATCGCTTCGCGAGGACTTTCGAAGCGGCGCGTTTCGCCCTCGAGACGCACGCTGCCCTCTTCAGCCTTTTCCACCCCACAGACCAAGCGCAGCAATTCGCTGCGTCCGGCGCCGACCAGACCGAATAGCCCAAACACCTCGCCACGACGAACCGCGAAGCTGGCTGGCACTTGCACACCAGGCCCCTTGAGCCCCTCGACCTCGAGCAGCGTCGCGCCATGCTCACGTGAGCGATAGCCGTAAACATCCTCGATCTGGCGTCCGACCATCTCGCTGACCAGAATGTCGTGATCGATGTTTTCCAGGCCAGGGTGGGTATGGATGTGTCGACCGTCGCGAAACACGGTGACCGCGTCGCACATCTCGAAGACCTCTTCCATGCGATGGGTGACATACAGCACTACCCGTCCCTCGTCGCGCAGGCGCTTGACGATGCGCTTGAGGTGCCGGATTTCCTGCACCGAAAGGCTGCTGGTGGGTTCATCGAAGGCGATAATGCGCGTGTCGCGCAGCAGCGCGCGGCCGATTTCGATCATCTGCTGCTGACCGATCGACAGATCGCGAACCTTGATAGCAGGATGAATGCCTTCCTCACCCAGGTCGCTGAGTACCTTGATGGCGCGCTCGCGCAGCACGCGACGGTCGATGAAACCGCATCGTTCGGGCAGTTGCCCAAGCAACAGGTTTTCGGCTACCGACAGGTTGGGCGACAGTGTCAGCTCCTGATAAATGATGGCGATACCCTGGCCCAGCGCCTCACGCTCGTTGGCGAATACGTGACGCTCGCCATCGATCCACAATGCCCCGGCAGCCACCTTGTTGACCCCGCTGAGCACCTTGAGCAGCGTCGATTTGCCGGCGCCGTTCTCGCCCATCAGGGCATGCACTTCACCGGCCTTGACGCCAAAGCTGACGTCATCGAGCGCACGCACGCCGGGGAACTCGACGGTGATGCCGTCGAAGCGAAGATAGGGTTCGGACATACGGGAGACTCCCGATTAACGACTGTCGAAGATACGTGCGCCCTTACCCGAGCCGGGCGCACGACTCATGAATCCGACTTAAAGGCCCATTTCTTCACGAAGCTGACGCCAGTTATCGCGAGTCATCAGCTGACCGGTCGTTTCGGTATTGGCTGGTGGCTTCTCGCCCTCGGTAATCCATTGGTATAGATTCGATGCGCTCTGGTGGCCATGCATGGTCGAGCTGACCGCGACGGTGCCATGAAAGCCGGTAGGCTTCTCACGCTGGAACTCGGCGAAGGCCGCACCCGAGCCATTGATACCCACGCCAATCACCTGATCGGCCGACAAGCCGTACTGCTCGCTGGCACGCACACCGCCCAATACACTTTCTTCATTGAGTGCGTAAATCACCCAATGCTTGAACTCACCATGCTTGGAAAGCACCGGCGAGGCCGCCTTGAAGGCACTGCTGGTATCGGTATTCTGCTGCGGCGCATCGAAGATATTGGCCTTCTTGAAGCCGGCCTCGAGCAGCGCGTCGGTGGCGCCATCGGTGCGATCCTTGGCGGTGGGCAGCTCGTAGTTGGTGATACGCAGCGCAGCGACCTCCTCTGGGTTCCAGCCGCGCGCCTGCATTTCCTTGGCGATTGCTCTGCCGGCCTGCTGGCCGATCTTGTAACCGGACATGCCAAGATGCGGCACTTTTTCCATGGGCTCACCATCGGCACCCAGGAAGCGGTCATCGACAGTCACCACTTTCATATCGTACTTTTCGGCGCGACGCATGATCGCCGGCCCCAGACGCACGTCGGGCGGACAAATGACGAAACCCTGCGCGCCTTGCGAATAAAGATTATCGATGGCACTCAGCACCTGCTGACCATCTTCCCCAGCCATCGACACCACCTCGAAGCCCTTTTCCTCACCTAGCTCGGTGGCCGCTCGTTGTTCGTTGATGAACCAGGCTTGCTCAGGCTTCTTGACGATAAAGCCGATCGTGACATCCTCGGCCGCCTGCGCCGCACCGAGCGATGACAAGGCAAGGCCAGCACCTAGCGCCAGACGTGTAAGGGTGGGGATGAATGACATTGGCGATCTCCTTTGTGCCGTGGGGCATCATTGTTGTTCGGTTGCCGCGTGGCGTGCTTACGCGGTTGACACAGGGTTACGTTATGCAGGCAAGCAATAACCAGCAAATACCTATTTATCAAAATGTTGATACTTATTTTAATATCGATATTGAATGGATGCTGTAAACATGGGCCTGCATGAAACCGCTAGCTCGAAATGAATGCGACTAAAGTCGTCTCGTTATCCCGGCATATTGCCAATCGATAAACAGGCGAGGCATCTTCATTGCCCCGTCTCTTCGCGACTCCGCGTGGAAAATGTGTACACCGTTCGCGAGCGATAGGTTTCCCCGGGCTCGAGAATCGTCGATGGGAAGTTCGCCTGATTGGGCGAATCCGGGAAATGCTGGGTCTCCAGTGCAAAACCCGAGCGATGCTTGTAAGATTCGCCACTCTTGCCGACCAGCGTGCCGGCGAGAAAGTTGCCGGAGTAGAATTGCAGCCCTGACTCTGTCGTTGCTACCTCGAGCACACGCCCGCTGTCGGGCTCCCATACCCGAGCGGCAAGCGCCGGATCGTCGCCCGCTGCCGAGTCACGCCTGAGCACGAAGTTATGATCATAGCCTTGGCCGAATTCCAGTTGCCGGTTGCCCCGGTCGATACGTGCGCCGATCGCCGTCGGCTCCCTGAAGTCGAACGGTGTGCCGGCAACCGGGCGAATCTCGCCGGTGGGAATTAACGTCTCGTCGACTGGAGTAAAGGCATCGGCATTGATCATCAAGCGGTGATCGAGAATGCTGCCACTACCTTCGCCCTCGAGATTGAAATACGTGTGCTGAGTCAGGTTGACTGGCGTCGCTTCGCTGGTCGTTGCCCGATAATCGATGGCCAGTTCGTTGGCATCGGTCAGCGTGTAGGTCACTTGCACATCCAGTCTGCCCGGATAGCCCTCCTCCCCGTCGGCACTGACATAGCTCAATACCAGACCGGCCCCTTCGTGGTTATCGAACGGCTTGGCCTGCCACAGCACCCGGTTGAATCCCTTGTCGCCACCATGCAGATGATTGGGGCCGTTGTTGGTCGCAAGCTCATAGGTCTCGCCATTCAACGAGAATTGCCCGCCGGCGATGCGGTTGCCGTAGCGTCCTATCAGCGCGCCGAAATAGGGATTGGACTTGCGGTATGCATCCGAAAGGTAGCCATCCAGCGAGTCGAAACCCAGCACGATATCATCGAACTCGCCCTGCGCATCGAGCGTGCGCAGCGAGACGATGATGCCGCCATAATTGGTAACGCGCATCTCGATGCCATTGGCGTTGGTGATGCGATAGAGGTCGACGTCACGACCATCGGGCAGTTGCCCGAATGTCGAGCGCTCGATGCTCTCGCCCATCTGGGCCTGCGCCACACCCGTTATCAGAACAGCCAGGCCGGCGCCAAACGCCAGCTGAGGGAGAGGAGTGATCCATGACATGAGTGGTGCTCCTGTCTGTCATTCAAGGTGAAAAACCTGTTGCCGTTAACGAAAATCGGGCCTCGAATCACATTAGACACAATGCCAATAACCGACTAATACTCCTTGCTGATAAAAGGCATACCACTTCTATTATCGCTAAACGACAAGGCCTGACAGCATGGGTAGACTCGCCACCGACTGGTTTTTACGCGCACGACTAAAGTTGCGTCATCTGCAATTGTTTCTGGCCTTGGAGGAGCATCGCAACCTGCATCGCGCCGCAGCGAGTCTATCGATGAGTCAGCCGGCTGCCTCCAAGCTGCTCGGCGACCTGGAAACGCAACTCGGCGTGGCGTTGTTCGATCGCCACTCGCGCGGTGTGACACCCAACTGGTACGGCGAGATCATGATTCGCCATGCCCGCAGCATACTTTCGGAATTGCATCACACTGGCGAGGAACTCAACGCCATGCGCCAGGGCAATGCCGGGGTGGTGGCGGTGGGTACGGTGATGGCGCCGGCGGTAACGATCCTCGCCAGCGCCATCGAACACGTGCATCGCGATCTGCCGGGGCTCAAGGTGCGTGTCGATGTCGATGTCAGCAAGGTGTTGATACCGCGATTGATGGAGGGTGAGTTCGACTTCGCCATCACCCGCATTCCGGAGGGGTTTCCGGCGGAGCGCTTCGTGTTCGAGGAGATCGGCGAGGAGGATATCTGTATCGTCTGCCGCGAAGGGCATCCGTTAATCGACGTTATGCCGCTGGAATTGGAAAGGCTGGTGACCTATCCGTGGTCGTTGCAACCTCCCGGCGCGCTACTGCGCCAGCGAGTCGACAATCTGTTTTTACACCACGGCGTGCGGCCGCCACGACAGATCGTCGATACACCGGATATCCTGGTATCGCTGGCATTGGTCGACAAGTCCGACTCGCTGACCGTCACCACCCGCCAGGTCGCCGAGATGCTATGCGCGCCGCAGCGCTTTCGCATCCTGCCGTTCAGCGAACCACTCAGCGTTCAGCCTTACGGCTTGGTCAGCCTGCGCGACCAGCGCCTGTCACCCGGCGCCGGCGCGCTGATGTCCACGCTGCGTGAAATCATCCGCCAGCAGGACAATCCTTGACTTACGTCTCGACGAACGCCTCGACGACTTCACGCCGCCCCAACAGAAAAGCATCCGCCACATGGCGCAGCGGCGCGACGTCGACCTCCGAGCGTGACTCGCCGATCAGCTCGGCGAAGCGCGTGTAGAGACTAGGATATTCCTGCTCCGGCGCCTCGTGCTCGAGCCGGCCGTCGATGAACAACTGGCTGCCGCCCTTGGATAGCGTCAAGCGACCGGCATCGGTGTCGACGTGAATGTCCCAGGTCTGCGGGCCGCTCTGCAGGAAGTCGAACTCGGCCTCGATCGGCGCTCCGGCGGCGTCGCTGAAGGCCAGGTTGGCGGCGATCGGCGCCTGGCGATTCTCGGGCACGAAAAGCGTCGCTTCACGCAGAAAAAAGGCGTTGGGTAGGATCCCGGTGACGATCGACAGCGCATTGATGCCGGGGTCGAACACGCCCATGCCGCCGGGCTCCCACAGCCACTCCTGGCCGGGATGCCAGACACGCACGTCTTCCTTCCATTGAATCTCGACACGCTGAATCTCGCGCGCGGCCAGCCACTCGCGCGCCGGTGCCACACCAGGCGCATGGCGTGAATGCCAGGTGGCGAACAGCGTGCGTCCGGCCACCTCGGCCTGGCGGGTCAGGTCCTCCACCTCGCTGAGCGTGGCGCCCGGCGGCTTCTCCAGTAGCACATGCTTGCCCCTGGCCAGCACCAACCGCGCCTGGGCATGACGTACGGTGGGTGGGGTGCACAGCGCCACCGCGTCGAGTTCGGGCGCGCCGTCGAGCATCGCTTCCAGGCTGGCAAAATCCGCGACACCCTCTAGCGAGGCGTTGCGGCTGGCCACGGCGACGAGTTCGAAATCCGGGTTGTTGCCTAGCGCGGGCAGATGCTGGTCGCGGGCGATCTTGCCCAGGCCGACGAGTCCGATCTTGATGGGAGGCATGCTGTTTCGCCTTGTCGTTGAAGGAGTGCTCAACACCTTAACGGCAAGAGCGATGCGCGACCAATGGCGTTTTCCGCAGGTAGCGATACCCGTTTGGTTATCGCGCTGGCTTACAACCGCCGCAGATAGGACACGCCACCGAGTTGATCCATCTGACGGCGTATCCAGGCACTGCGCTGCTGAATATAGCCCGAGGGACTCGATGCACTCCAACCGCGTGGATTGGGCAGGATGGCGGCCAGCCGGCTGGCCTGGAGCGTGCTGAGATCGTCGGCGGAAACGCCGAAATAATGCTGGGCGGCGGCTTCGAGACCGAATACGCCGTCGTCCCATTCGGCAATATTCAAATACACCTCGAGGATGCGCTCCTTGGGCCACAGCAATTCGATCAGCACGGTAAACCAGGCTTCCAGCCCCTTGCGCAGCCAATTGCGACCGGTCCACAGAAACAGGTTCTTGGCGGTCTGCTGGCTGATCGTACTGGCGCCGCGCAGATCCTCACCGGACTGCCAGGCCGAGATCGCCTTGCGTATCTGTTTGAAGTCGAAACCGACGTGCTCGGGAAATTTCTGATCCTCGGCGGCGATCACCGCGAGCTTGGCGGTGTCGGCCAATTGCTCCCACGGGGTCCAGTCGTGGCGGATGTTCAGCGATTCGCCGGCGATCCATGACTGCACCTTGCGCTCGACCATGACCATCGAGCCGAATACCGGCACCACGCGCAGCAGCATCACCAGCACCAGCGAGGCGGCAACGAAACCGAGTACCGCGATCAGCGCGTAGCGCAGCACCCTGCGCGGCCAGCCGTGGGTCATGTGATGGCGCCTTTATCCAGTTGCGAGGGCGCCCAGTATAACAATGCCGCCCTCCATCGGCTGAAGGGCGGCATCAACGGCATTACAACTCGCGTTGTTAGTCTAACGGCACGGCACACTGGCATAGGTCGGCTCGCCCTGCGCCTGCGCCAGCGCCAGTACCGCGCTGGAAACCGGCTCCTGAGCGGTCGGGGTCAGCGACTGACGCACCAGCAGCGAGCCCGCTTCGGGCTCCGACGCGGCGCTACGCGGGTCGCGCGCACCGATCCCCAGGCGCTCGTCGCGCGGCGGAATGCCGAAATATTCCCGATAACACTTGGAAAAATGCGGCGTGGAGACGAAACCGCAGGCCGAGGCGATCTCAATGATCGACATCGGTGTCTGCTTGAGCAACTGGCGCGCGCGGGTCAGGCGCAACTTGAGATAGTAACGCGACGGCGAGCAGTGCAGGTATTTCTGAAACAATCGCTCCAACTGGCGCCGTGACACGTCGACGTAGTTGGCCAGCTCGTCGAGGCCGATCGGCTCCTCGAGGTTGGCTTCCATCAGCGCGACGATCTCGAGCAGCTTGGGCTGGGTGGTTCCCAGCACGTGCTTGAGCGGCACGCGCTGCTGATCCTGCTCGTTGCGCACGCGATCGTAGATGAACATCTCGGAGATACCCGCCGACAGTTCACGACCATGATCGCGGCCGATCAGGTTGAGCATCATGTCGAGCGGCGCGGTGCCACCCGAGGCGGTGAAGCGATCGCGGTCGATGGAGAATAGCCGGGTGGTCAGCGCCACGCGTGGAAAGGCCTCCTGCATGGCGGCCAGGCACTCCCAGTGGATGCTGGTTTCGTAGCCGTCGAGCAGACCGGCCCGGGCCAGCGCCCAACTACCGGTACACACCGCGCCCAGACGCCGTAGCTGGCGCGACTGCGATTGCAGCCAGCCTACGTGTTCGCGGGTCACGCTGCGGCTGGGGCCGACACCGCCGCACACCACCACCCAATCGAGCGACAACGGAATGGCCGTGGAAGCATCCGGCGTGACCTGCAACCCGTCGCTGGCGCGCACGGCCGCGCCATCCTGGCTCAGGGTATACCAGCGGTAAAGCTCGCGGCCGGCCAGCTGGTTGGCCATGCGCAGCGGCTCTATCGCCGATGCCAGCGAAATCAGCGTGAAGTTTTCAAGCAGTAGAAAGCCGAGGGTCTGGGGCACGACGGTCCGCGTGGCCGTCGGTGTGGCGTTGGCTGTCTGAGAAAATGCCATGCGGATCACCTCCTACACGGTGTTGGGTCTCCCTGCGGACGCTATCAGGGATCGTTGTCGTTGTTATGTTTGCGCCTTGACATGTCGTCAGCACTGTCGTTATCGAACAAGTCTGCTGGCAATGTACGCCCTGTGTCGCGTTTTGACATGTGATTTTTGGCTATCAGGACGCAAAAAAGCATTGCCATTGAGCAATGATGTCGCCCATTGATATCTCGGAGTCGCTTCGGATGCTTGCATGAATCCGATACGACGACGCCCCGCTGAGCGAGGCGTCACGTTGGACCGGCAAGAGGCTGAAAACGATCAGGCGGCCTTGAGATGCTTGGCGTGATAGCGCAGATGGTCTTCGATGAAGGTCGCTATGAAGAAGTAGCTGTGATCGTAACCCGGCTGGCGGCGCAGGGTCAGTGGATGATCGCGCTTGGCGCAGGCGGCTTCCAGAAGTTCGGGCTTGAGCTGTTCATCGAGGAAGTTGTCGGCTTCGCCCTGATCGATGAACAGCGGTTGACGCGATGCCCCCTTGGCGACGAGTTCGCAGGCGTCGTACTGCGTCCACAACCCGTGGTCATCGCCCAGGTAGTGCGAGAAGGCCTTTTCTCCCCACGGCACCACGCTGGGATTGACTACCGGGGCGAAGGCGGACACCGAGGCGAAGCGCCCCGGCTGGCGTAGCGCCAGGACCAGGGCGCCATGCCCGCCCATGGAGTGCCCGCTGATCGCCTCGCGGCCGTTGAGCGGGAAGTGCTGACGCACCACCGAAGGCAACTCGTCGTTGACGTAGTCGTACATGCGGTAGTGGCGCGCCCAGGGCTCCTGCGTGGCGTTGACGTAGAAACCGGCACCGGAGCCAAAATCGTAGCTGTCATGCTCGCCGGGCAGATCCAGCCCACGCGGGCTGGTATCGGGGCAAACGATGGCGATACCCAGTTCCGCCGCCAGGCGCTGGGCGCCGGCCTTCTGCATGAAGTTCTCGTCGGTACAGGTCAACCCCGACAGCCACCACAGCAGCGGCACCCGAGCCTCTTCCGCCTGGGGCGGCAGGTAGAGGGAGAAGGTCATCTCACAATCGAGCGCACGGGCATGATGCTTGTAGCGCTTCAGCCAACCGCCGAAACTTTTGGTGGCACTCACCAGTTCCAATGTTTCGGACATGGTCATGGCGTTCTCCTTACATGTGAACAAGCCGTGCGAATGAGGTCGCATAAGCCAGGCTCAATAGTGCAGAACGGAGCGAATGCTCTTGCCCTCGTGCAGCAATTCGAAGGCCTCGTTGATGCTATCGAACGGCAAGTCGTGAGTCACGAACTCATCGATCTTGAGCTCGCCGTTCATGTAGCGATCGACATAGCCCGGCAACTCGCTGCGGCCCTTGACGCCACCGAACGCCGAGCCCTTCCAGACCCGCCCGGTGACCAGTTGGAACGGCCGCGTGGCGATCTCCTCGCCGGCCCCGGCGACACCGATGATCACCGATTCGCCCCAGCCCTTGTGGCAGCATTCCAGCGCCGAGCGCATGACGTTGACGTTACCGATGCACTCGAAGGAGTAATCGACGCCGCCGTCGGTCATGTCGACGATCACCTGCTGGATCGGGTCGCCGTAATCCTTGGGGTTGACCACATCGGTGGCGCCGAATTGGCGCGCCAACTCGAACTTGTCAGGGTTGATGTCGATGGCGATGATGCGGCTGGCCTTGGCCATCTGCGCGCCCTGAATGGCCGCCAGGCCGATACCGCCGAGGCCGAAGATCGCCACCGTCGAACCCGGCTCGACCTTGGCGGTGTTGAGCACCGCGCCGATGCCGGTGGTCACGCCGCAGCCGAGCAGGCAGATCTTGTCCAGCGGCGCCTCGCGCGAGACCTTGGCCAGCGAGACCTCGGGCAGCACGGTGTATTCGGAGAAGGTCGAGGTGCCCATGTAGTGGTGGAGCATCTTGCCGTCGAGCGAGAAGCGCGAGGTGCCGTCGGGCATCACACCCTTGCCCTGGGTGGCGCGTACCGCGCTGCACAGGTTGGTCTTGCCCGACAGGCAGAACTTGCACTGGCCGCACTCGGCGGTATACAGCGGGATGACATGATCGCCCGGCTGGACACTGGTCACACCCTCACCGACTTCCTCGACCACCCCGGCGCCCTCATGGCCGAGAACCGACGGGAACAAGCCTTCCGGGTCCTTGCCCGACAGCGTGAAGGCGTCGGTATGGCAGACCCCGGTGGCGACGATACGCACCAGTACTTCGCCGGCCCTGGGCCCCTCGACGTCGATCTCGGCGATTTCCAGCGGCTTGCCGGCTTCCCAGGCAATGGCGGCACGCGATTTCATCAGGCGTTCTCCTTGTCGATGGCACGATGACGCCGCCCATCGCGGCACGATGAGCAGCGTACAATGGCTTCCAGTTTAGGCAGTGTTGCGGTAATGATAAACGCGGACTGGCTCACAAGATTATTGCCGAGGAGCAACAATGCAACGCTGGGATCGCATCGAAGCCTTTACCGAAGTGGTCAGACTCGGCACCTTCTCCGCCGCCGCGCGGCATCTCAAGGTCTCCAGCTCGCACGTCAGCCGCCTGGTCGGTCAACTGGAGAATCGGCTCGATACCCAACTGCTCTACCGCACCACGCGCCAGACCCGGCTGACCGATGCAGGAGCGCTGTATTACGAGCATTGTCGGCACCTGTTCGATGGCTTCAGCCAGGCCGAAGCGGCACTCAACGACCTGCAATCGAGTCCCCACGGGGTACTCAAGCTGACCTCGGCGACGACGTTCGGCGAGCGCTACATCGCGCCGCTGGTCAACGATTTCCAATGCCTGCATCCGCAGTTGGAAGTGCGCATGCATTTTACCAATCGCCAAGTGGAAGTCATCGAGGAAGGCTACGACGTGGCCATTCGCTTGGGCGTGCTCAAGGACTCGACGCTGGTAGCGCGCCGCCTGTGCGAGCGGCGTGAATACGTCGTCGGCTCAAAGGCCTATTTCGAACAGGTCTCGCGCCCACACAGCCTGGCCGAGCTGGCCAATCACGCCTGCCTGGTAGGCTCGCGGGATTACTGGCTGTTCAGCGACAAGGGCAGCCGCCGCGAAGTGCGGGTGAGCGGTCGCTGCCAGGCCAATTCGGGGCCGGCGCTGCTCGATGCCGCCCTGAAAGGGCTGGGGCTTGCCCAACTGCCCGACTATTACGTCGAGGAGCACCTCGCCAGTGGCCAATTGGTTTCGGTACTCGACAGCTACCAATACAGCGACACGGCAGTCTGGGTGGTCTACCCGCGCCACCGCCACCTGTCACCCAAGATTCGCCAGTTCGTCGACTTTCTGGTCGAGCGCTTCGCCGCCGAGCGGGGTGGCGATCGCGACGCTGGCTAATCGGCAAACAGCGGGCGTACGTTATCGTGAAGGTAGCGGCTGTCGAACTGCGCCACACGCGCCAAGGCGTCGGAGTCGAGCAGCGTAATCTTGTGGCGTTCGCGCAGCACCATCCCTTTTTCGCGAAACGCGCTGAACGTGCGGCTGACGTGCACCGTGCTCAGGCCCAGCGCATCGGCGATCTGTTCCTGGGATAGCGGTAGGCGAAAATGCCCATCGTCGGTAGCGCCGGTCTGCAAGACACGCAGATACATCTCGTACAGAAAATGCGCCAGCTTCTCATGAGCGCTACGCCGGGCGAGGCTGACCAGCCGCTCGGTAAGCAGTGCCTGCTGACGGCTGGCGATCGCGAACAATACCGTGGTCAGTTTGTTCGATTGGCGAATGACCTCGGCCAGCCGACGATGGGGAAAGTGACAGACCACGCCATCGTCGATCATCATCACCCCCGCCAGGCGCTGGGAGAATGCAAACTCGCGCAGGCCGACGATATCGCCCGGCAGAAACACTTCGAGAACCTGCCGGCTACCATCGCCATGATCGCGGTAGGAGTACGCCCAGCCGCGACTGATCGTGCAGAATTCGTTCGCCTTGTCGTTCTCTTGCCATAATGCCTGCCCCGCCCGCACGCTGGTTGGGCTTTTCTCCAGCTCGTGCAAAAGCGACTTCTCGCCACCCGATAGCTCACAAAAGTGTCCAAAATTACGAATGATACAGCTGTCTTGTGGGTTCATGAGCATGCGTTTCCTGTCGGTTAGCGGCAAGCGCTCCAATCCTACTCTCAATGCAACGACAATGAACTCGGCCGCCGCACGGCATTTACAGGATAGCCTCGCATCAAGCGAGTCATTCGGCACGAAAAAACAAAAAAAGGCGCCCATACAGGCGCCCAAAGGGTTGATCGAAAATCAGGAAAATTCAGCACTCGATGGCATTGACCGCCAGTCCGCCGCGCGAGGTTTCCTTGTACTTATCCTGCATATCGGCCCCGGTGTCGCGCATGGTGCGGATCGCCTTGTCGAGCGAAATGAAGTGCTCGCCGTCGCCACGCAGGGCCATCTGCGCAGCGTTGATCGCCTTCACCGAGGCGATGGCATTGCGTTCGATGCACGGCACCTGCACCAGCCCGCCGACCGGGTCGCAGGTCAGTCCGAGATTGTGCTCTAGGCCGATTTCGGCGGCATTCTCGACCTGGCCGGGCGTGCCGCCCATCAGTTCGGCGAGCCCCGCCGCCGCCATCGCGCAGGCCGAACCGACCTCGCCCTGACAACCGACCTCGGCGCCCGAGATCGAGGCATTCTTCTTGCACAGGATACCCACCGCACCGGCAGCGAGCAGGAAGTCGACCACGTCGCGCTCGCTAGCCTCGGGTTGGAATTTCATGTAGTAGCTCAATACCGCCGGGATGATGCCCGCGGCGCCGTTGGTGGGCGCGGTGACCATGCGTCCGCCGGCGGCGTTCTCCTCGTTGACCGCCAAGGCAAAGACGTTGACCCAGTCCATCGCCGAAAACGTCGAGGCGATCAGGCTGTGGCTGCCCTCCATGGCCACCAGGCGACGATGCAGCTCGGCGGCGCGGCGCTTGACGTTGAGGCCACCGGGCAGCACGCCTTCGTGGGCGAAGCCGTTGTCGATGCAATCGCACATTGCCTGCCAGATCGTCCAAAGCCCGTCGCGAATCTCCTGCTCGTCGCGCCAGGCCTTTTCATTGGCCATCATCAACTCGCTGATGCGCAGGCCGTGCATGCGGCACAGCGCCAACAGTTCGGCGGCGCTGTTGAAATCGTAGGGCAGCGTGGTGGTGTCGGTATCGAGATCGCCGGCCTGGGCCTGCTGCTCGTCGATGACGAAACCGCCACCGACCGAATAATAGGTATTGCGGTACAGCTCATCGCTGTGACCATGGGCGATCAGGCGCATGGCGTTGGGATGATGCGGCAGGTTCTCCTCGAGCAACTGCATGTCGCGCACCCAGATGAACGGAATCGCCAGACGGCCATCGAGCATCAGCGTCTGCGCCTCGAGCAGTTCCTCGATGCAGGGATTGATGATCGCCGGATCGATGCGGCTGGGCTGTTCGCCCATCAGTCCCATGATCACCGCGCGATCGGTGCCATGACCGATACCGGTGGCCGATAGCGAGCCGTAGAGCTGAACCTCGACACGCGCCACGCGCTCGAGCAGGTCGCGGCCACGCAGTTCCTCGATGAAGTCGCTGGCCGCGCGCATCGGTCCCACAGTGTGGGAGCTCGACGGACCGACGCCGATCTTGAACAGGTCGAATACACTGATGGACATGGTACCTTCCTCGCCGCGCATCGTTTGCCCATGCCGGCTCGCAGTAAATCAATATCGCTAAAGCGGTCGAAAAACGACTCGAGTTTGACACTAGAGTGGACCGCGGTTATACGAGAGACAACCGAGAATATCTCGCCTTCACTTTAGAATAGCTAAATCATGAGCCGTCCCCTCAACGCCCAGACCCATGCCTGGCTGAAGGTTTTCGCCGTCAGCGCCCGCCACTTGTCGTTCACCCGCGCCGCCGAGGAGCTGCACGTCACCACCGGCGCGGTCAGCCAGCAGATCAAGCAGCTCGAGCAGCGCCTGGGTTTCAAGTTGTTTCGCCGCTTGCCACGCCGCCTTGAACTGACCGACGAGGGGCAACGGCTGGCCAGCGTGGTCGACGATGCCTATCAGGCGGTGGGGCTTGAAGTCAGACGACTACGCTCGGGGGTGATGAGCGGTATCCTGCGATTGCGCTCGGTGCCATCGTTTCTGGCCAAGTGGCTGATGCCACGCCTGCCCCGGCTCCAGGCTCGCTTCCCGGATATCGAAATGCACGTCGCCGCCGAAGACAGCAATATCTCGCTGCGCGACGGCGACTTCGACCTGGCCATCGATCTCAACGACGGCCATTACCCCGGCCTGCAAATCACCCCGCTAATGGACGAAGTGATCTTTCCGGTTTGCGCACCTGGGCTGATGCGTGGCAGGCCTGCGCTGCATCGTCCCGAGGATCTGGCCTATTACCCGCTGTTGCATGACATCACCGCCTGGCGAGGCAGCCACGACTACGCCGAATGGGAGCATTATCTGAGTGCCATCGAGGCGCTGCATGTCAACGTGCGACGTGGCTATACCTTCAATCGCAATCAACTGACCATGGAGGCGGCCATCGACGGCATGGGCGTCGCCATCGCTCGGCGCACGCTGATCACCAATGAACTCAAGACCGGCAAGCTGATCGCCCCTTTCACGCAGCGCGTGGCGACCGGCAAGCGCTACGGCATCGTCTACCCCCAAGGCGCGCTGGACGATCGCCGCGTTTTGGCCATACATGACTGGATCGTCGAGGAAGCCGCACGCAGCACGCCGGTCGAATAAAGGCTCTAAAGCATGCTGCACCTCATAACATTCTGGTAACGCTCTACCAATCCGGTTCACGGAAAAAATCAAGAATGACGACAACTTCTTCTTCAGCTTGTTCGCCGCCGGTTTTCTCGACACGTATATATTCTCGCGCCCTTACGGTCGCAGCGAGTTCTGGGAAGCGATTCTCGCCGAAAGCTATGTGCGGGTATTCAAGGATGTCGCCGAGGAAGTCACCGCGTTGTTTGGCTACACCTTGCTGCTGTTCGCGGTGATCGAATTGCTGCTGCTGGCCCGCCGCATACCGTGTCAGCGCTGACGCAGTATGCGGCGAACACTGTAGTGGAAGGGGGCGACGCCTCAGCGCCGCACTTCGAAGATCAGGTTGAAGGGCGTCTCGGCGGCTCGGCGGAAATGCGTGAAACCCGCCTTGCGGAATACCTCGGCCAGACGCACCTGCCCTGCCTGCGCACCGAGGACGAGCGTGCCGCCCTCGGAAATCGCGTGCGCGCAACAGATCGAAGTCGATGCGGCGTAATAGAGCTGCGCCACGGGCGAGAGGTTGTCCTCGAGACGGTCGTTAGCGAACGGCTCGACCAGCATCACCGTCCCGCCCGGGGCAAGGGTCTCAGCCGCATGTCTCGCTGCAGCCACCGGATCGCCCAGATCGTGCAGTGTATCGAAGAAGCAGATGAGGCCGTAGCGCCGATCGGGATAGCCGTCAGCCCGGGCAAGCGAAAAATCGGTCTGGGCCTCCAACCCTGCGGCGGATGCGCTTTGCCGCGCCTCGTCGATCGATGCGGCATGGGTGTCGAAGCCGTGGAATCGCGATTTCGGAAAGGCTTCGGCCATGAGCAGGGTCGAGTGGCCGTGCCCGCAGCCCACGTCAGCCACGTCGATACCCGCTTCGAGCTGCGCCACCACGCCGTCCAGCGCCGGTAACCACTGCGACACGAGGCTCGCGCGGTAACCATTCCGGTAGAATGCGGCCACACCGCAGGCGAGCCGCCCGTCATGTTCGCCCCAAGCCACGCCCCGGCCAGTGCGGAAAGCATTGAGGGCCTTCTCTTCATCGAACCACATCGACGCCGGTACGTTCCAGGCGTGCGGAATGTAGAAGGGGCTTTCCTCGTCGGCGAGCACCATCGCCTGCTCCGGCAGGAGTTCGTACGTGTCGCTCGAGGCATGATAGGAGATATACCCGCCAGCTGCCTGAGCGTTCAGCCACTCCCGCACGTAGCGTTCGGCGCATTCCGCGCGCGCGGCGACTTCCTTCGCACTCAGCGGGCCGGCACCGGCCAATGCCCTGTAGAGGCCAAGCTTGCAACCCAGGCTGACCATCACACCGGTATAGCCAGCCCCCAGGTCACCGATAGCTCGCATGGCGAAGGCTTCGAGCTTCTCCTGATCGATCACCGGTGTTTCCACTAGTGCTTCCATCATCACTTCTCCTTTCTGACGCTCGCAGGATTTGCTGAGCTGACAGCGATGGTAGACGCGCGCCAGGATGCGCGTCAGAGCCATAATCACCCATGATCGGTTCATTCATGCCACACTGGATACAACACCACTGGGGTACCCGATCAATCGCGATGGTCAGACAAATGAACCACACCGGCCCCAAACCCATGCAAGTCAGCCTCGTCGCCCTACCCGACGCGGTCATTTCTACGCTGGCCGGCATCTACGACGTGGTAAATGGGGTCACGCTGATGGGTCTTGCCCCCGGCGCGACGCCTCCGTTTCGGATCGAAATCGTCGGGGAAAAGAGGGGAGCGTTGCCGCTCGCAAGCGGCGTGCCCATCGATGTGCAGCGCGCCATCGAAGACATCGAGAATTGCGACATCGTGATCGTGCCGTCAGTGCTGTTGAAGCCGTCTGGTTGGGAAAAGGGACGCTATCCGCGCCTGGTGGACTGGCTGCAGCACATGCACGAGGGAGGAGCCAGATTGTGTTCAGCCTGCTCCGGCATCTTTCTCCTGGCCGAGACGGGACTTTTCGATGGCAGGGAAGCCAC
The DNA here is from genome assembly GCF_900102945.1 of Modicisalibacter muralis. Lineage (GTDB taxonomy): Bacteria > Pseudomonadota > Gammaproteobacteria > Pseudomonadales > Halomonadaceae > Modicisalibacter > Modicisalibacter muralis. The sequence goes on from NZ_FNGI01000002.1 coordinate 426,454, forward strand.
GGTGCATTTCGGCTATGCCAGCGCCTTCACCGCTCTGTATCCGGCCGTGGAGATTCATCCCGATCGTGTGCTCGTAATCGCGGGTCTGCACGAGGATCTAGTCAGCTCGGGCGCATCGGCAACCTGGCACGACATGGTGCTGTACCTCATTGCGCACCATGCCGGTGCCACGATGGCGCAGGAGGTGGCGCGCTTGTTCGCGCTTCAATGGCATCAGGACGGACTTGCACCCTACATCGTTTTCGAAGGTAGGAGCGACCACGGCGACAGCGAAATCCAGAGCGCACAGACATGGCTGAGCAGCCACTTTTCGACCGCCAATCCGGTGGATGGAATGATCAATCGATCGAAACTTGCCGAACGCACGTTCAAGCGGCGCTTCGCTGCGGCGACAAGCCTGACGCCGACCGCCTACGTGCAGCGCCTGCGGGTTGAAGACGCCAAGCGCCGGCTGGAACGCACCGATACGTCTATCGACGAGATTAGCTGGCGTGTCGGCTACGAGGATGCCGCTTTCTTCCGACGCCTGTTCAAACGCACCACGGGGATGACACCAGGAGCCTATCGCAGACGGTTCCAGATTCCACTGTTTGCCCGGCCTTGAATATGAAAACGCCCGCGAGTTAATAAACTCGCGGGCGTCGTTGTCGGCCTGGACGTTTTAAACCGGACTACTCATCTGTTGATACGAGCCCGAAGCTACTCGCCTGTTAATGCGAGTCCGAAACTACTCGCTTGTTAATGCGAGTCCGAAACTACTCGTCAAGAAACGAACGTAGCGGCTCCGAGCGCGACGGGTGGCGCAACTTGCGCAGCGCCTTGGCCTCGATCTGGCGAATTCGCTCGCGGGTCACATCGAACTGCTTGCCGACTTCTTCCAGCGTGTGATCGGTATTCATGTCGATGCCGAAGCGCATGCGCAGCACCTTGGCCTCGCGCGCCGTCAGCCCACCCAGCACGTTACGGGTCGCCTCGATCAGCCCTTCGCCGGTCGCCGAGTCGATCGGCAACAACATCGAGCCGTCCTCGATGAAGTCGCCCAGGTGCGAATCGTCGTCGTCCCCGATCGGCGTCTCCATGGAGATCGGTTCCTTGGCAATCTTGAGTACCTTGCGGACCTTGTCCTCGGGCATCTCAAGGCGTTCGCCGAGCTCTTCCGGGGTCGGTTCGCGGCCCATCTCCTGAAGCATCTGGCGCGATACGCGGTTGAGCTTGTTGATCGTCTCGATCATATGCACCGGGATACGGATGGTGCGCGCCTGATCGGCGATCGAGCGGGTAATCGCCTGACGAATCCACCAGGTGGCATAAGTCGAGAACTTGTAACCCCGGCGGTACTCGAACTTGTCGACCGCCTTCATCAGGCCGATGTTGCCTTCCTGTATCAGATCGAGGAATTGCAGACCACGGTTGGTGTACTTCTTGGCAATCGAGATCACCAGGCGCAGGTTGGCCTCGACCATTTCCTTCTTGGCCCGGCGCGCCTTGGCTTCACCGATCGACAGCCGACGATTGACTTCCTTGATCTCGCCCACCGGCAACTGGATCAGCGCTTCCTCGAAGGCGATCTTGCGCTGCGCACGCGCGATATCGGTGCGAAACGGCTCGAGCTTGTCGGTGTATTTGGCGTTATTGGCAAGGAACACATCCAGCCACTGCGGGTTGGATTCGTTACTCGGGAAGGCCTTGATGAAGGTCTTGCGCGGCACCTTGCCCTTCTTGACGAAGACCTGAAGGATGGTCTTCTCCTGAATGCGTATCTGCTCGACGCTGATGCGCACCTGGCCGACCAGGCGCTCGAAGTGCTTGGGCACCAGCTTGATCGGTGAGAACAACTCGGCCAGGCGCGCCTTCTCTGTCTTGGCTTCGACAGAAGCCACGCCATGCTTGTCGATGGCCGCCTTGGCGACGGCATTCTGCTCGCGAATCTGCTCGAAACGCGCACGCGCTTCTTCAGGATCGGGGCCGCTGGTGGTCTCTTCCTCTTCCGCGGCATCGTCATCGTCTTCGCCGTCGCTCTCGGCGTCTTCGCTGACGGGTTCCTCCTCGGGCACATCCGCCTCGGCGACGCCGGGAATGCCTTCATCCGGATCGATGAATCCCGAGAACAGATCGGACAGCCGCCCGGGCAGCTCCTCGTCCTGAGTCGCATCATAGGCGTCAAGAATCGATTCCACCGCACCGGGCAGATAAGCCAGCGCCGACATGACCTCGCGGGTGCCTTCCTCGATCCGCTTGGCAATGGCGATCTCGCCTTCGCGAGTCAGCAGCTCCACGGTACCCATCTCGCGCATGTACATGCGCACCGGGTCGGTGGTCCGGCCGACATCGCTCTCCACCGCCGCCAATGCCGCCACCGCTTCCTCGGCGGCGGACTCATCGGTGGAGTGATCCGACATCATCAGCGTGTCTTCATCAGGGGCTTGTTCAACGACACTGATACCCATATCGTTGATCATGCCGATGATGTCTTCCACTTGATCCGGGTCGGCGATATCCTCGGGAAGGTGGTCGTTGACCTCGGCATAGGTCAGGTAGCCCTGCTCCTTGCCGCGCGCGATCAACTCCTTCAGACGTGACTGCTGCTGCGCATTTCCAGCCATAGAAACCCTATATCGACGAAGAAGAATGAAGCACCTGAACGAAAAAGGCGTTGAAAACTCATAAGCCTGCAATTATAGCGGCTAAGGCCACTAACCCGCCAGTCGTCTATTTGCGCCGCCATTCAGGTGTGTTAATTTGTTGGGTTACGCTCGCTATCGTCACCCTTAAATGGTGATGGTAGGCGACAATTCAACCCCGCGCCCCATCGCCCTGCCCGACTCAGCCACCCCTTACTCATTTACGCTCGACGATCTTGAATAGATCCATGAGGCGCTGGCGTTCGTCGCTCGATAGTTTCTCGCCACCCTGTTGCTTGGCCAGCAGACGCTCGATCTGCGTTTCCGGTTCGATGCTGGATGCCTGCTTGCGGAACTTCTCCACCAGGCCATCGAGTTCCACCCCTCGGTCCCCGCGGGGTATCAGCAACTCACGGCGCGCCAGTGCTTGCAGGCGTTGCCCTTCGGCGGTGCCGTGAAAATGCGCCAGCAACACCTGCGAACTGCGATAGCGACCGGCACGTAGCAGACGGATTACCTCACGACATAAGGCCCCATCACTCTCATTATCGGCACACCAGTCCAATTCTTCAGGCAATCGCTCCACCAACCGCGGTTCATGCACCAACAGCTGCAGCGTGCGCGCCATCAACCCGAGCGCCCCACCGCGCGGCTTACCACTCCAGGTCGATGATCGCTCGGCCTGGTTTTCGCCCCCATTTTCGCCAGCGGGACCCGAGTCGCGCGACAACGCGTCACCTGCCGGCTCCGGCGCCTTCAAAAGCGCCTGGAAGCGTGCCATTTCGACACCGGTTCGCGTCGACAGTTCGCGCAGCAGCAACGACTTGAGTACGCCTTCCGGTAAGCGTTCCAGCGCTCTGAGCACGCTCGTCGCGAAGCGTTCGCGATCTTCGATGCGTTGCAGGTCGCGCCCTTCGGCCGCCTGCTCGAACAGAAATTCCGACAGCGGGCTGGCGCAAGTAATGCGATCGCCGAAGGCCTCGCTACCCTCGCGTCGCACCAGGCTATCCGGATCCTCGCCCTCGGGCAGGAACAGAAAGCGTGCCTGACGGCCATCGATCATCAACGGCAATACCGTCTCCAGTGCTCGCCGCGCCGCCTTGCGCCCAGCGTTATCGCCATCGAAGCAGAACACCACCTCGCCGACCAGACGGAATAGCCGGTTGAGATGATCCTCACTGGTCGAGGTGCCCAGCGTGGCCACGACGTTGCGAATGCCGAACTGGGCCAGCGCCACCACGTCCATGTAGCCTTCGACGATCACCAGCCGCTCGAGTTGGCGGTTGGCCTGGCGCGCCTCATACAGCCCGTAGAGTTCGCGCCCCTTGTGGAAGACCGGCGTCTCCGGCGAGTTGAGGTACTTGGGTTTGGCGTCGCCCAGTACCCGGCCACCGAAAGCGATGGTGCGCCCCTTCCAGTCGCGGATCGGAAACATCACCCGATCGCGAAAGCGATCGTAACTGCGCCCGCTATCCTCGCGCTGCACCAACAGCCCGTATTCCACCTGTACCGCATCGCCGATGCCATGACCGGCGAGATGACGCTTGAGCGCCTCCCACTCGCCGGGGGCGTAGCCGATGCCGAAATCGCGCAACACCTCGGGAGAAAGGCCACGACGCTGCAGATACTCGCGCGCGCTCTTGCCCTCGGCCATCGGCAGGCGCTCGCGGAAGAAGCTCGCCGCCAGTTCGAGCAGATTGACGCCCTGCTGACGCTTTTTCTCGCGCGCCTGGGCACGAGGATCGTCGGCGCCTTCACGCGGCACGTCCATGCCCTGGCGAGCGGCCAATTGCTCCACCGCCTCGGGAAAGCGTAGGTTGTCGTACTCCATCAGAAAGCGTAACGCGTTACCGTGCGCGCCACAGCCGAAGCAATGATAGAACTGCTTGTCGTGGCTAACGGTAAACGACGGCGACTTCTCCTGATGGAACGGACACAGCCCCGAGTAGTTTTGACCGGCTTTCTTCAATTGCACCCGTTCGCCGACCACCTCGACCACGTCGACACGGGCGAGCAGATCGTCGATGAAGCGCTGGGGAATCTGACCGGCCATCGGTTAGGCTCTCGAACGAAGCGCACTAGGCTCTGCCTGAAAACTGTCTGCGCTCAACCATACGGCGTTAAAAATTGGCTCAAAGTAGTCATTTACTTTAGTAAACTCCGTCTTTTCGCCGCTTTTTGCCTTGCCTGATCGTCGCTCGCCGACTTTTCGGACAGAGCCTGGCTAGGGAAGACACCTGAGCGGACGCAAAAACAAACGGCCACCGGATGGCGGCCGCTTGGCGTCCCTCTGAGGCAGTTACCTGCCTCCAGTACGGATCAATACAGCCGTTCGAAACGCTTGTGCTCGCGCTGGAGCTTCTTGGCATGACGCTTGACGGCCGCAGCAGCCTTGCGCTTGCGTACCGCAGTCGGTTTCTCGTAGTTCTCGCGACGACGAACTTCGGATAGAACGCCGGCTTTTTCGCAGGAACGTTTGAAGCGACGCAGTGCGACGTCGAACGGCTCGTTATCGCGTACTTTGACAGAAGGCATTAAGCACTCACCTACCTTGGAATCATGAGTTCGGTTTGAACGCGCATCCATCGCTCGCTTGTAGACCGCCAACACGTCATGCCTTTGGGCCGAATGGAAACCAAGCACGGAAGCGATGAAGAAGGGCGAGACAGGCAACCGGATGCGCGACCCAGTCTTACAGCGTTCGATATTCTAGTCGCAGGCGTCGTTGTTTGCAAATTCGCTTGCCGGACCGTGCCGATGCCGGCGCAAAGCGCGTAGAATAACCGCTTTGCCGATCGACGAGCCAAGACAACCATGCGCGTACTGGGGATCGAGACCTCCTGCGACGAAACCGGCGTCGCCCTTTACGACACCGATCGCGGCCTGCTGGCCGACGTTCTGTATAGCCAGATCGCCATGCATGGCGAATACGGCGGCGTGGTGCCGGAACTTGCCTCGCGCGATCATACCCGCAAGCTGCTGCCGCTGATTCAGGAAGCCCTCGACGCCGCCAGGCTGGCCCGCGATGAGCTCGACGGCATCGCCTATACCGCCGGCCCCGGGCTGGTCGGCGCACTGATGGTCGGCGCCAGCACCGCGCACGGCCTGGCCCGAGCGCTGAACATCCCGGTGCTTGGCGTACATCATATGGAAGGGCACCTGCTGGCGCCGATGCTCGAAGACGAGCCGCCGGCCTTCCCGTTCGTCGCCCTGCTGGTTTCCGGCGGTCACACGCAACTGGTCGAGGTCGGCGGCCTGGGCCGCTATCGGCTGCTCGGCGAATCGGTCGACGACGCCGCCGGCGAAGCCTTCGACAAGGCCGCCAAGATGCTCGGGCTGGCCTATCCCGGTGGCCCACAGGTGGCGCGTCTGGCCGAACGCGGCGATCCACGGCGCTTTCGCTTCCCCCGCCCGATGACCGACCGACCGGGCCTCGATTTCAGCTTTTCGGGCCTCAAGACGCACACCCTGACCGCCGCCAACAAGCTACGCGACGAGGCGGGCGAACTCATTGACCAGGACCGCGCCGATATCGCCCGCGCCTTCGAGGAGGCGGTGGTCGATACCCTGGTGATCAAATGCCGCCGCGCACTCGACCAGACCGGCCTGAAGCGGCTGGTGGTCGCGGGTGGCGTCAGCGCCAATGCCCGCCTGCGTGAACGGCTGGGCGTCGAAGTCGCCAAGCGTGGCGCGCGCGCCTACTATCCGCGCGGGCGTTTCTGCACCGACAATGGCGCCATGATCGCGTATGTTGGTGCTCAAAGGCTACTGGCCGGCGAACGCGACGACACGACCATGCGCGCGGTGCCGCGCTGGCCGCTCGACCGACTCACTCCTCCGGCGTCCTGATCCCGCCGGGTGGCTTGTGCCGTTCATCGTCATGCCTCTCATCGAGCCTTGGCTCGACGCCTCGACCCAGGCGCTGGATGTTCCACACATGGCGTACCAGTACCAGCACGGCGAAGGCGATGATCACCCACACGTAATCTCGCGCCAGCCACACGCTGGCCAGCGGCGCCAGCGCGGCACTCGCCAGCGAGGCCACCGCCGCGGTGTGTACCCGCCAGGCCAGCACCACCCAGCAGGCGGCGCAGACCAGGGCCACCAGCGGCGTCAACACCAATAGCACGCCAAATGCGCTGGCCACCGACTTGCCACCTCGGAAGCGATGCCATAGCGGGTAGCTGTGACCCAGCAATACGCCGAACCCTACCAGGCCCTGGGCCCAGGTCGGCAGGTCACAGCTCTTGGCCAGCCACAGCGCCGGCACGCCCTTGGCGGCATCGAACGCCAGCGTCGCCGCTGCCAGGCGCTTGCCGTGCAGGCGTAGCACGTTGGAGAAACCGGGGTTGTGCGAGCCGTCCAGGCGTGGATCGCCGACACCGGCCAACCGGCATAGCCACAGCGCCCCCAGGCAGGCGCCACAGAGATAGCCCAGCCCCATCAGGGCGGTGGTAAGAAAGACGATGTCGAAGAGCGGCATGGCCTGGTCCGTCAGCGATTGAATCGTGACAACAGCTCGGGATTCTGCCAGTTTTGCGCGCTACAATCGAAATTTTGCCGGCGGAGGAAGTGAGCGTGGATCGTGTACTGATCGAAGGCCTGAGCGTGGAGACCGTCATCGGCGTCTACGATTGGGAGCGCAGCATTCGCCAGCGCCTGGTGCTCGACCTTGAAATGGCCAGCGATATTCGCCCCGCGGCGGCGGGTGACGACCTGGACAAGACATTGAATTACGCGGCCATCAGCGAGCGCATCGGCGAGTTCGCCGAGGCCAGCGATTTCGGCCTGGTGGAAACCTTCGCCGAGCGTCTCGCCGCCCTGCTGCGCGAGGAATTCGCGATCCCCTGGCTGCGCATGACGCTACGCAAACCCGGCGCGGTGGCCAATGCCACCGCGGTCGGCGTGTGTATCGAACGAGGGCAGCGTTGATGGTGCAGGTGGTCGTCAGCATCGGCAGCAATATCGAGCGCGAGCGACACGTTCTCGCCTGCCTCGATGCATTGCACGCGGAGTTCACGCAATTGCGAGTCTCGCGGGTCTTCGAGAGCGAGCCGGTTGGTTTCGAGGACGGTCGCAACTTCTATAATCTGGTCGCCGCCTTTGAAAGCCCGACGACCGAAGCCCTGGCAGCGGTTGGCGAATTGCGCGACTGGTGCAAGCGCCTCGAATTCGCCAACGGCCGGCGCGCCGACAGCGCCAAGTTCAGCCCGCGCACCCTGGATATCGATTTGCTGACGGTAGGCGACTTGAGCGGCACCATCGACGGCGTGACATTACCCCGCGAGGAGATCACCGCCAACGCCTTCGTCCTCAAGCCGTTGGCCGAGCTATTGCCCGATACCCGCCACCCGGTCAGCCAAATGCGTTACGCCGAGCTATGGGCGAATTTTGACCTCGGCGATCAGCGATTGTGGCCGGTGGATTTTCATTGGCGGGGCCGGCTTATCTCGCGCGCGGCCTGAGCCATTTGGCTTCCTGGCTTCCGGATCAGCCGTCGAGGGCGGTCTCGATTTCGAATTGCCGACGCCTTGCCAACTCCTCGCCCAGCGCAGCGCCCTGAAAACCTTCATCGACCAATTGCCGTGGCAACACCTGGGCAGCCAGACGCCAGCACAGCGACAGGTCGGTGGCCAACGCTTCGTTTTCCAGGCTGACCAGTGCCAGCAGCGGCGCGATGCGCTCACCGCGCCGCCAGGCATCGACATCGTTAAGCCAGCGCAGGATTCGCGCGGCGCCCAAGGGGCCTTTCTCGGCATCTTTCCATAAGTCACGAGTGAGTGCTGCCTGACGCGCCAGGTCGCGCCAGGCATTGGGCACGCGCAGGCGATCCTGCAAGGTCTGCCGCGAGGCTTCGTCGAGATGCTCGCAGAGTCGCGCCCAGCGCCAACGAGCCAGGGCGCCGTTGTCTTCCGGTGGTTTGCCCAGCCTCGCCAACGCCAGATTCAGCGTCTCTTCACCGCTGCCAAGCTCGGGCATCAGCACCCCCAGGGCGCCGCTCCCGGATAGCGCCTGAAAGTAGGCTGCCGGGTAGGCCTCGCCCAATGCCTTTTCGGTTTCCTGCCAGACACGCTCGGCGACCAGATGGGCGATCTCGCCGCTGGTGGTCAACTGGCGCATCAGCGCGCGGGTCTCGTCAGCGATGGCGAAGCCCAGCCCCTGGTAGCGTGCCAGGAAGCGCGCGGTGCGCAGCACCCGCAGCGGGTCTTCGACGAAGGCCGGCGAGACATGGCGTAGCAGGCGCGCATCGAGATCGCGCTCGCCGTGGAAGGGATCGACCAGCTCACCGTCTGGCGTTTCGGCCATGGCGTTGATGGTCAGGTCGCGGCGCGCCAGGTCCTCTTCCAGCGTCACCTCGGGGCTGGCATGCACCGCGAACCCGGTATAGCCGCGCCCCTGCTTGCGCTCGGTGCGCGCCAGCGCATATTCCTCGTGGGTTTCGGGATGCAGGAAGACCGGGAAGTCGCGGCCCACCGGCTTGAAGCCGCGCGCGCGCATTGCATCGGGCGTGGCGCCGACCACCACCCAATCCTGATCGACCACCGGCCAGCCGAGGCGTGCGTCGCGCACCGCGCCGCCGACGCGATAGACGTCGAGCCCGGCGATGTAACGATCCCTTTCACTCATCGGGCGCTCACTGTGCGACGCGATGCGGATGGCGTATTTGCCAGTCGCTGAAACCGCCGTCCAGACTATACACCTGCGTGAAACCCTGCCCGGCCAACCAGTCCGCGGCCTGCTGGCTGGAGTGGCCGTGGTAGCACACCACCACCAGGGCGCGCTCGCGTGGTGCCTCGTCGAACAGATCGCCGACCGTGGCGTTATCGAGATGGCGACTGCCGGGAATGTGACCCTGGGCGTAACTCACCGGGTCGCGGATATCCACCAGGGTCAGCGGCTGGCCATCGTCCAGCCAGGTCTCAAGGGTGGCGTGATCGAGATGTTCGAAAGCGGCTTGGCTCATGCAACCTCCAGCGAGTTCGTTATTAAGCTTTGTCTCAAAAGTCGACGAGCGAAGTCCAGACAAGACAAAAATCGGTGAAAGAGCGGAGTTTACGCGTTGTAAATGAGCATCTTGAACCTATTTTTAACGCAGTATGGGCAAGCGCAGACACTTTTCAGATATAGCTTAAGAAGGACCGTGGCGGGTCTGGCAGGGCTCGCCGATGCGCTCGCCACTGGTCAGATCGAGCGCGGTCAGGCTACCGCCCCATACGCAACCGGTATCCAGTGCCTCGGCGCGCACCACGGCTCCCGGCGTTTGTCCGCCCAGCGCCGCCCAGTGACCGAACAACATGCGCGGATCGTCATCGCGAGGATAGGTGAACCACGGCGCGAAGCCAGCGGGCGTGGCATCTAGCCCTGCCTTGGCGGCGAAATCCAGCGTGCCATCGGCGGCGATGAAACGCATGCGCGTGAAGATATTGACGATGGCACGCAGCCGGTCGGCGCCTTCGAGATCGTCCCGCCAGCGGCGTGGCGCATCGCCGTACATGTGCTCGAGAAAGCCACCCGCCCGGTTCCCGCGCAGTGTCGATTCGACCTCGCCGGCCAGTTCGCGAGCGCGCGCCACCGACCACCAGGGCGGCAACCCGGCATGGGTCATCACAGTGAGTCGATCGGGATCGTCGAGGCCGTCATCGATCCACAATGGCTGGGACTGCAACCAGTCGAGCAAGGCATCGCAATCCGGCGCATCGAGGATCGCCTGCAGGGTATCCGAGCGCTTATGGCTCATGCCGCCACGCGCGATCGCCAAAAGGTGCAGATCATGGTTGCCCAGCACCACGCTGACGGCCTCGCCCAGCGCATGCACCTCGCGCAGGCAGGCCAGCGAATCGGGGCCGCGGTTGATGAGATCGCCGGCGAGCCACAGCCGATCGCGGCGCGCATCGAAGTCGAGTCGTTCGAGCAGCGCCACGAACTCGGCGTGACAGCCTTGCAGATCGCCAATGGCATACGTCGTCATGGGCTTCCTATTACGGTCAATAGCACGGTCAATGCACCTGATTGGGCCCGGCCAGGCGGAACGGCGCGATAGCCACGTCGAACGGTCGCTGGGCGGCGGTATCGACACAGGTATAGGTGCCCTCCATCACCCCCACCGGGCAGTCGAGCACCGCGCGACTGGTATAACGAAAGACCTGTCCCGGCGCGATCAATGGCTGCTTGCCGACCACGCCCTTGCCGCGCACTTCCTGTACCTTGCCGCTGCCTTGGGTGATCTTCCAATAACGGGCCAGTAACTGTACCGAGCAGGGCGAATGGTTATGCACGGTAATGGTATAGCTGAACACGAAGCGTTGCTCGGCGGGCGACGATTCATCGGCGCGGTAAGCCGGCTCGACATCGACGCGGACGGCCTCGGCGAGTTCGTTCATGCGTTCTCCCTGGCCAGATGATTGGCGATAGCGACCAGCTCGGCGACGCTCAGCGTTTGCGGTCGCCGCGCCGGATCGATACCCAACGCCTGTAGCGCCTCGCCAGCGATCCGACCCTTGAGGTTGTTACGCAGCGTCTTGCGGCGCTGGCTGAAGGCCTCGCGCACGAGATCGGCGAACAGGCCCTCGTCGTCGGCCGAGTGCGGCAGCTCGGCGTGCGGCACCAGCCGGACGATCGCCGAATCCACCTTGGGCCGTGGCGTGAAGGCTTCGGGCGGCACGATGAACAGCGAATCCACCCGGCAATGATACTGCGCCATGACCGACAACCGGCCCCAGTCCGTGCCACCCGGAGACGCCGCCAGGCGCTCGACGACTTCCTTTTGCAGCATGAAATGCATATCGGCCACGGCATCGCGCGTGGCGAGCAAGTGGAAGATCAACGGCGTGGAGATATTATACGGCAGGTTGCCCACCACCCGCAGCGCCGGCCCATCGCCCTTGAGCGCGGCGAAGTCGAACTTCAGCGCGTCGCCCTCGTGGATCGCGAAGTTCGGATAGTTGAAGAACTGCACGCGCAACCCGGGGATCAGGTCACGGTCGAGCTCGATCACCTCCAGCGCGCCGGCGGCTTCGATCAGCGGCTCGGTCAGCGCGCCCTGTCCGGGGCCGATCTCGATTAGCCGCTCGCCGGGGCGCGGCGCAATACTGCGCACGATGCGCGAGATGATGCCGGGATCGCGCAGAAAGTTCTGTCCGAAACGCTTGCGGGCTCGATGGACCGGGGAGCGGGATGACATGCGATGAGTGTGTCCTTGGGATAGCGGTTCTGAAACGTCAATGGCCGACGGCGCGAGCCATCTCGGCGGCCACCTCGAGGGCGACGCCCAGGCTGCCGATATCGGCGCGGCCGGTGCCGGCCAGGTCCAGCGCCGTGCCATGGTCCACCGAGGTGCGCACGATGGGCAGCCCGAGCGTGATGTTAGCGGCGCGTCCGAAGCCAGCGTACTTGAGCACCGGCAGGCCCTGGTCATGATACATCGCCAGCACGGCATCGATGCCATCGAGATGACGCGGCGTGAATAGCGTATCGGCAGGCAACGGACCATCGAGCCGCAACCCCTCGCAGCGCAGTCGCTCCAAGGTCGGGATGATCACCTCGAGTTCCTCGCGGCCCAGGTGGCCGTTCTCGCCGGCGTGCGGGTTGAGTCCGCAGACCGCGATACGCGGCGCGGCAACCGCGAAATAGCGCTTCAGGTCACCGTCGAGAATCCTTAGCACTCGCGTCAGCCCCGCGTCGGTGATGGCATCCGCCACCTCGCGCAGCGGCAGGTGCACGCTGGCCAGCGCCACGCGCAGCGCTTGATCGCCGCTTGGCGTGGCGAGCCGCGTGGCCAGCATCATCACCACGTCTTCGACGCCACAGGCGTCGCGCAGGTATTCGGTGTGCCCGGTGAAATCCGGGTGGCCGCCTTCGATGATCACGCCCTTGTGCAGCGGCGCGGTAACCATCGCCTGGGCGCGCCCGTCGCGACACGCGGCGATCGCCACGTCCAGCGTTTCCAGGACATAGCCGGCATTGGCGGCGTCGAGCATGCCAGCCGTGGCCGGCGCGCGCAGGGTCACCGGCCAGACCGGCAACACGCCGGGGCGCTGGGCGGGAACCTCGTCGCGCCTGGCCAGCACCGGCAGTTCGATATCCAACCCCAGCCGCCGAGCGCGCTGGGCCAGCAAGTCGGGATCGCCGATCGCCACGACCCGACCGGCTAGCGGCACCCGCGATGCGACCAGCATCAATGCCAGCTCCGGCCCGATGCCGGCCGGCTCGCCGGTGGTCAGGGCGAGTACCGGCGCCATCGTCAGCCTTCCGGGTTCAGGCGGTTATCGACGTAAGCCTCGGCACGAATCTGCTGCAACCAGGCTTCCAGCTCGTCATTGACCTTGCGCTGGAACAGCGTCTGACGGACCCGGTTGCGCTGTGCTTCGTCGGTCACGTCCTGCTGGCGGCGCTCGAGCACCTCGATCAGGTGATAGCCGAAGCGCGAGCGCACCGGCTGGGACACCTGCCCCACCGCGAGCTGGTTCATCGCTTCCTCGAACGCCGGTACCATCTGGCCGGGGCGTACCCAGCCCAGCATACCGCCGTTAAGCGCGCTACCGCGATCGTCACTGACCTGCTGGGCCACGCTGGCGAAGTCCTCGCCGGAAGCGATCCGTTGACGCACCTGCTCGGCGAGTGCCCGGGCTTCCTGGGCATCGCGATTGGGATTGGTCCCGATCAGAATATGTCGTACGCGCTGCTCTTCGATCACCGCCTGCTGGTCGCCGCCCTCGCGGTCGATCAGCTTGACCAGGTGGAAGCCACCGGGGCCGCGAATCGGTTCGCTGACCTCGCCCACGCCGAGCGACGGCACGACATCGGCGAACACGCGGGGGATCTCCGCGCCGCGCCGCCAGCCCAGGTCGCCGCCTTCCAGCGCATTGCCGCTATCGGATTCCGCCGCCGCCAGCGCCGCGAAATCGGCGCCATCCTGCAGCCGCGCATAAAGCTCCTCGGCGCGTTGCCCTGCCGCGCTCACCTGATCGGGCGATGGCGATTGCGGCAGCGCAACGAGAATATGCGCCAGCCGATAGCGCGCGTTGCTGATGGCGCCCTGCTGCTGGAGATAACGCTCGACCTCGCGATCGGAAATGTTGACCTCGCTGGCCACGCGGCGCTGCTGCAACTCGCGCATCAGCATCTCACGACGCACCTGACCGCGCACGATCGCCAGCGACAGGCCATCGGCTTCCAACGCATCGGCGAACTGTTCCAGCGTCATGCCATTGGCTTGGGCGATGCCTCGCACCGCGCTGTTCAACTCGGTATCGTCCACCGACAAATTGGCCTGCTCGGCCATCTGCAACTGGATCTGCTCGATGACCATGCGCTCCAGTACCTGGCTACGCAGCACATCGATGGAAGGTATCGCAATGCCTCGGTTGGCCAGCTGACTACGTGCCTGGACCACCCGATTCTCCAGCTCGCTGGCCATGATGGCGTCGTCATTGACCACTGCAACGATACGGTCCAACGGTTGATCGGCGAGCGCCTGCGCACAGAAACCCAGCGTGGTAAAAGCCAGCACCAGCGCCAGACTCAGCGAAGCAAACGGACGTCTGCGCATGAAAACCTCACTCACTGTTTAGAATTGGGTCGGTTGATAGCCGGGTACGGCCTGCTCGAAGAAGGCATCGGCGCCTTGGCCGACACCGCCCAGACCTTTGAACACGAAACGCAGGAAAATTCCACGATCAGTGTAATCGTCCTCGATGGTGTTGGCGGTGTCATTGTCCTCGATCCACTCGCGCCAGGCGACCTGCACGGCGACGCAGCAGTCGTTCCACTGGATGCCGGCGAGCTGTTCCAGCGCGCGGTCGTTGGTGTTGTCGTAGGCGAACTTGCCGATCAGATCCCAGCTCGCGCCGATCTTGTAGGCGAACGAGGCCAGGTAATCCTCGCGGTCATAGCTCAGTTGATCCTCTTCGTCGCCGGTAGGGTCGAAACCTTCGAGTTGCCAACGGTAACCCAGGTTGAGCACATGACCGGCGGGGTGGCGATAGCGCAGATAGGTCGCGGTACTCTCGGTACGCTCGCGATGGGCATCGTAGAACCAGGCATAGCGCGTACTCCACCGCTCGGTGATCTGCCAGTCGAGCTGGGTGACGATCGGCGATTGATCGCGGGTGGCGTCGTACCAACCGATGGGGTTGCTTTCGCGATCGGGAATATCCAGGTTGCCCTCCATTCCGATCGCGCGTTCGTCGAAGTAAGTGCTCTGCCCGACAGCCAGCGACAGCCGCTGGCGGCCGCTGTCGTCCTCGAGGAAACGCGTCGCCACGCCATAGGACAACTTGTTGACGTCACCGATCCGGTCAGAACCCGAGAACCGATACGGCGACCACAACTGGCCATACGAAAAGGCCCGCTCGTCGCTATCGAAATCGGGGAACTCGCTCTGGTCACGCTCCGGCACGTAGGCGTAGTACAGCCGTGGCTCGAGCGTCTGGCGCCAGGCGTCGCCGAACAGCTCGACATCGCGTTCGAAAATCAGGCCGCTGTCCAGCGAACTCACCGGTACGGTACGCGTCAGGCTCTCGTCGCGGTCGGTCTCGCGCTGCCCGTAATCGAGCTGGTAGGCGGTTTGCAGCAGTTCGAAACGCGGCTCGAAGAAGCCCCAACTGGTTTCGCCCCGCCAGCCGACGGCCGGTGACAGATGAACCCGCGTGCCGTTGGCCGACTCGCTCAGCGGCACCTCGGTTTCGTCGACATCGCGCCAGAAGCGCGTGGCGTTGGAGCGCCACTGCTGATAGAAGCCGTTGTCCTGCGACCAGCGTGCGTTGGCGGTCAGGCTGGGCAGGCGGTAGAACGGCTTGTCGTTATCGGTCAGCGGGAACTCGAGACTCTGGTAGCCCTGGGCGCGGGCGTCGAGCTGCCAGGTCGTGCCGCTATAGCTGAGCTGCGCCAGGCGCGGCAGGTAATCGGTATCGGCCTCGGCGAAATTACGTCCGAAATCGTCGAAGTAGCGACCGTCGCTGGCTGCCCCGTAGCGCAGGTTGTAGCGCAGGCGCGGCGTGAAATAGCCGCGATGCCTATAGTCGACATACCAGCGATCCTCGCCGTCGAAGGCGTCATCCGGATCGTTGGGGTTGTCGCTATCGCCGCCGCCCTTGTCATCGTCGATGTAGGCCCCTTCGATCTGGCCGACATCCTCGGGAAACAGGTAACGAAACTGACCGCCCATCAGCAGCCCATGATCGGTGATCCAGCGCGGCGTGATGGTCGCGTCGTAATTGGGCGCGAGGTTGAGATAGTACGGCTGGGCGTAATCGAAGGCGCCATTGGAGAAGCCAAGCACCGGCCACAGGAAGCCGCTCTGGCGGCGGTCGTCGATGGGAAAGCGCAGCCATGGCCAATAGAACACCGGCACGTCGGCGACCTTGAGGCGGGCATGGGTCGCGGTTCCGTAACCCTCGGCCCGGTTGATCGTCACCTCGTTGCCAACCAGTTTCCAGGCATCGCTGCCCGGCGCGCAGGTCGTGAAACTGGCTTCATTCAGGCGGTAACGACCGTCTTTCAGACGGGCCAAGCGCATGGCGTCGCCGCGCAGGCGCGACTCATGCAATACGTAATGTGCGGTGCCAACCTGGGCGGCGTCGCTATCCAGCGCCATCTGCGCGGATTCGCCACGCACCAGCAGGCCCTGATCGCGCAGCGCCAGTGGCCCTTCGGAGAAGGCGGTGTCGCGCGCGGCGTTGACGCGCACTTTAGGTGACACCAGTTGCGTGGTGCCGCGACGCAACACCACCTCGCCGCGCAGCAGCGTTTCGCCCTGGTCGCCGTACTCGGCGCTGTCCGATATCGACAGCACTTCCTCGGGGGTTTCGCCAGCGGCCAGCCGATATTCCGGCATCACATAACGCCCCGGACACAGGGCGTTGGGCGGGGCGTCCTCGCCCCAGGGCTGCCAATCGAGTTGCGCCGCCGGTAGCGACGGTGGCGGCGCGGCCTGAGCGCAGGTCGTGGTCAGGCCGGCGAGGGCAGTCCAAAACAGTCGCTTGCCCATGGGTCCTCGGTGTCCTTGGCGGTTGGAATCGGTATTATACAGTCCCCGCGATGCGCGTCCTCCCCTGCAACACAGGCGAGGCCGGTCGCTGAGGATGCGCTGGGAGCGCCCTCAGCATGCGGTGACGAACCGTGCCAGTCAACCAGCGACAAGCAAGGAGCCCGCATGACCGACACTCGAACGACGGCGCGTGTCGAAGCCCTGCGCCAATGGATCGCCCCACAGCATGGCTTGCCCCCGAGCCAGGCGCGGCTCGAACTGGCCGCCGGCGATGCCAGTTTTCGCCGCTATTTTCGTTTGTGGCTGGCCGATGGTCGGACCCGCATCATCATGGATGCGCCGCCTGACAAGGAAAACAGCCAGCCGTTCGTAGCCATCGCCGACGACTGGCGCCGCGCCGGGCTACCGGTGCCGGCGCTATATGCCATGGATCTGGACCTGGGCTTTATCGAGCTCGAGGATCTGGGCGACGCCGCGCTGCATCTGTGCTTCGAGGCCGGCGACTGCGAGGCAGCCGCCACCCAAGGCTGTTACGAGCGCGCCCTGACCCTGCTCGACGCATTGCAGAACCGCGCGCCATGTGAGTCGCTACCGCCTTATGACGACGCGCTGCTGGGTCGCGAGTTGGACCTGTTCCCGCAGTGGTGTCTTGAAAAATTATTGGCCATCGCTCCACCGCCCTGCTGGCAAGCCAGCCGTGCACGCTTGATCGAGATCGCGCTCGACCAGCCCCGAGTGGCAGTGCATCGCGATTTCGACGCCATGAACCTGATGCGCCGTGACGACGAACTATGGCTGATCGATTTTCAGGACGCCGTATGCGGACCGCTCAGCTACGACCTGATATCCCTGCTCCGCGGGCGTTATTGCCGCTTCTCGCGGGCGCGCTACACGGCCTGGGTCGATGCCTTTCGGCAACGCGCCATCGCCGATGGCAGGCTGCCGACCGTCACCGACGCCGAGGCATTTCTGTTTATGAGCGACGCCATGGCCGCCCAGCGCGCGATCAAGGTATTGGGTATTTTCTGCCGGCTGACATTGCGCGATGGTAAGCAGGGCTATCTGGAACGCATGCCGCATTTTCTCGCCCATCTGCGCGACAGCCTGGAAGCATGGCCGGAATTCGCCGAGCTGTTAGGCTGGCTCGACGCGGTTTTCTCTCCCGCGCTCGACGCCGAACTGATACGTCGCGGCATTCGTGGAGTGTCGCCATGAAAGCGATGATTCTCGCCGCCGGGCTGGGCGAACGCATGCGTCCGCTGACCGATCGCTGCCCCAAACCACTGCTCGAGGTCGGCGGCAAGCCGCTGATCGTGCACCACCTGGAGCGTCTGCGCGCGCTGGGCATTCGCGATATCGTCGTCAACGTCAGCTACCGCGCCGAGCAGATCGTCGAGGCGCTGGGCGACGGCAGCCGCCATGGCGTGCGCATTCAGTGGAGCCACGAAGCAACACCGCTGGAAACCGGCGGCGGCATTCGCCAGGCCCTGCCACTGCTCGGAGAAGCGCCGTTCCTGCTGGTCAATGGCGACGTCTGGTGCGAACTCGATGCGCGCTGGCTCGCGCCTCTGGAGGGCGATCTGGCGCGGCTGGTGCTGGTCGACAACCCCGCGCATCATCCGGGCGGCGATTTTCGTCTCGATACCGCCGGCCGTGTGCAGGCAGGCTGCCAGCCGACGCTGACCTTCGCCGGCATCAGCCTGCTCGACCCGGCGCTGGTCGCCGATCGCCCCCTCGGCGCCTTCAAATTGGCACCGTTGTTGTTCGAGGCGATCAACGCCGGGCGTGTCGCCGGCCACCATCATCAGGGCCATTGGGTCGATGTCGGCACGCCGGCACGGCTGCGCGAACTGGATGCCTGGCTGCGCGCCGGGCCAACCTGAGCACGGCCTTATTCGACGCCGTTGCGCAGATGCTATGCTGCACAATCAAAACTCATACGAGAGAAGGAAAGCGAGCCGATGAAAGCCAGCGTCAAGTGGACCGATGGTCGCCAGTTCGTCGCCGAGACCGGCAGCGGCCACAGCGTGGTGATCGATGGGCCACCCGATCACGGTGGCCGCAACACCGGGCCGCGTCCGATGGAAATGCTGCTGATGGGTCTCGGCGCCTGCACGTCCTTCGACGTACTGGATATCCTCGAGAAATCCCGCGCGCCGGTCAGCGACTGCGTGGCAAACATCGACGCCGAACGCGCCGATAGCGTGCCTAGCGTGTTCACCAAGATTCACGTGCACTTCACCGTCACCGGCAAAGGGCTCAAGGAAAATCAGGTCAAGCGCGCCGTCGAGCTGTCGGCAGAAAAATATTGCAGCGCCTCGATCATGCTCGCCAACGGCGGCGTCGAGGTGTCACATTCCTATGAAATCGTCGATGCGTAAAGCGCAGAATTTTTTTGTGCCGGGCAAGTGCGTCGCCCGGCATGGATGTGCATAATACGCACCTTTCCAAGGCCAAGTGCCAAGCTCCGGTCAGCCCATATCCGGCCGGAACGTCGCGAGCGCAGCAGCTTTACGCGGTTCGTCCACCCGGGTACCGGCGCCTGTTCGCCGGATAGCCACCACCTGCCAGATTAGGGAGGCTCGGAAATGACCGACAATCTCCGACTCCACGGGTTCAACAACCTGACCAGCTCGCTGAGCTTCAACATCTACGATATCTGCTACGCCAAGACGGAAGAACAGCGTGAGGCGTACATCGACTATATCGATGAATTGTACAATGCCGAGCGGCTGACCCAGATTCTCAGGGATGTCACTAATATCATCGGCGCCCACGTGCTCAACATCGCACGTCAGGATTACGAACCGCATGGCGCCAGCGTGACAATCCTGATCGCCGAGCACGAGCTGGAAGATGCCGACCCGGAACATACCGAACCCGGTCCCGGCCCGCTTCCCCAGACCGTGCTCGGCCATCTCGACAAGAGCCACGTTACCGTGCACACCTACCCGGAGTCGCACCCGGACAACGGCATCAGCACCTTTCGTCTGGATATCGACGTCTCGACCTGTGGCATGATCAGCCCACTAAAGGCACTGAATTACCTGATTCACAGCTTCGATTCCGACATCGTCACTACCGATTATCGGGTGCGCGGCTTCACCCGCGACGTCGACGGCCGCAAGCTGTTCATCGATCACCAGATCGATTCGATTCAGGACTACCTGGCCGAGGACACCAAGAACGCCTACCAGATGATGGACGTCAACGTTTATCAGGAGAACATGTTCCACACCAAGATGCTGCTCAAGGATTTCGATCTCGACAATTACCTGTTCGGCACCTCGCGCCGTGACCTGACCTTCGAGGAAGCACGCGATATCGAGAACCGACTGCGCAACGAGATGCTCGAGATCTTCTATTCGCGGAATATGGACTGACGCGGCTAGCTAGAAGCTAGAAGCTAGAAGCTAGAAGCTAGAAGCTAGAAGCTAGAAGCTAGAATGATCCTAGCTCCCTGTTTTTCTTCAAGGCGCGTAGCGCCGATCTTCCAGCTTCCAGCCGCGTAGCGGCGCTCTTCTAGCTTGCGGTTAGGCGCGTAGCGCCGATCTTCCAGCTTCCAGCCGCGTAGCGGCGCTCTTCCAGCTTGCGTCAGCCGCGAAGCGGCGCCCTTCCGACTTATAGCTTATAGACGCTCTTGGTCATCACCTTCGACATCAACTTCATGCCGAACTTGACCGGAAACGGAAACCGACTGCCGCCTGCCTCCAGCGCCCAGCGTTCATGATGGGCTTCGTCTTCGCGCATCTGCTCGAGCACCGCTCGCGAGCGCCGATCGCCGATCGGCAACTTATCCAGATGCGCATCGAGGTGCTTGCCGACCTGCTCTTCGGTCGCGGCGACGAAACCCAGGCTGACGCGTTCGCCAATCGCGCCAGCCGCGGCACCGAGCCCGAATGAGGCGGTATAGAACAGCGGATTGAGGTAACTGGTGCGGCCGTTGAGCTCCTCGATGCGCGCATCGCACCAGGCCAGATGGTCGATTTCCTCCTGCGCGGCCTGCTCCATCTGCTCGCGCGTGTCGGCCAGCTTGGCGGTCAACCCCTGCCCCTGGTACAGCGCCTGGGCGCAGACTTCGCCAGTATGGTTGATGCGCATCAAACCTTCGGCGTGCTGGCGCTCCAGGTCGTCCATTTCACCATCGCGCACGTCAGCGGCGGGCGAAGGCCGAGATGGCTGCGCGGCATGCGGCACCAAGGTGCGCAGCACGGTATCGAACTGCTGGATCAGGTGATCGGTGCGCGTTAGCTTACGAAGCATGTTATCCCCCTGACTAAAAACTGATCTTTACACCATCCCGCCGCCCATCGACGCACATGAAAGAGCCGCGCCCGGCATCACTACCGGGAACGGCCCTGGAATGCACCGGATGCGTCGCACGCTTGAAGGGGTCGCGACTCACATCGTGTGATTGCGTCGCTGGGCGCCAGCTAGCCAGCCGGCCATGTAAAGCGGCGGCCGCCCATCAGGTGCATGTGTATATGATAGACCGTCTGGCCAGCGCCTTCATTGCAATTCATCACCACGCGATAACCATCCTCGGCAAAACCCGCCTCGCGCGCCACCCTGGCGGCAACCAGGGGTAAGCGACCCACGACCTCGAGATCGTCTTCCCGAATGTCGTTGAGTGTCGCGATATGCTTCTTGGGGATGATCAGCACATGGGTCGGCGCTTGCGGGTTGATGTCATTGAAGGCCAGCACATGCTCGTCCTCGTAGACGACATCCGGTTCGATCTCGCGGTTGACCATCTTGCAGAACAGGCAATCCATGACTCGCTCCTTTGGAATAGTCGATATCTAACGAAAACGCCGTTGACTCAACAGATGGCGCACCACCGGCGCAAGAATCAGCTCCATCGCCAACGACAGACGCGAGCCCGGCACGACCAGGGTGTGCGGTCGGCTCATGAAGGCGTCCTGGATCATCGCCAGCAGATAAGGAAAATCCACCGTCGAGGGATCGCGAAAGCGGATCACCACGAAGGACTCGGCGTCGGTGGGAATGTCCTGCACCTCGAAGGGGTTGGAGGTATCCACCGTCGGCACGCGCTGGAAGTTGATATGGGTGCGCGAGAATTGCGGCTGGATGTAGCGTACGTAGTCGTGCATGCGGCCGAGGATGGTGTCGATCACCGCTTCCTGGGAGTAGCCGCGTAGCTTGGTATCGCGATCGATCTTCTGAATCCATTCCAGGTTCATGGTCGGCGCCACACCGACCAGCAGGTCGACATGCCGGGCAATATCGTAATCGCCGGTGACCAGGCCGCCGTGAAGCCCCTCGTAGAATAGCAAATCGGTGCCCTGGGGCAGCGCCTGCCAATCGGTGAAGGTGCCAATCTGGCAACCGGCTTCGATCATGCGTTTGTCTTCGGCATGAATGTAATGGCGGTAGGTACCGCTGCCGCTGTCGCCGTACTCCTGGAACAGCGCCTCGAGGCGATCGAGCAGGTTGGCCTCGACGGCGAAATGCGACAACTCATCCTTGCGATCGGGCTCCTCGCGGAAGATGCGCGTCAGTTCTTCCTTGGTGTAACGGTGGAAGGCGTCGCCATCGACGAAGGCGGCATGCACGTCCTCGCGTGAGAACATGCGTTCGAAGGTCCGTCGCACCGTGGTGGTCCCGGCACCCGATGAGCCGGTCACGGCGACGACTGGGTATTCCCGCGACATCAGTCGGTATCCCGCTGCTGCGCCAACACACCGACGGCTACGTTGGTTGGCCTGCCGCTCGGCGTGTCACCGATACATGGCGTCAGCGCATGGTGATGCCTGGTATCCGCAACGAGAAATTCACGCTGAACACGCGACATGGCGGGCTCCTTGTCAGTGGTATCGATAGTAGATTGGCGCTAGGCGAACTCAGGACTCGCGAGCTATGGCGCGGTAGGCGATATCGCGGCGATACAGCACGTCGTCCCAGCGGATCGCCGCCACCCCGTCGTAGGCACGATCACGTGCTTGGGAGACAGATTCACCCAAGGCGGTTACACATAGCACGCGCCCGCCGCTGGTGACGACCCGACCTTGGTCGCCTGGCGCGGTACCGGCATGGAACACCTTGCAGCCGCTGGTCTCGGCCTCATCCAGCCCATCGATGACGTCGCCCTTGCGATAACGGCCAGGATAGCCACCGGCGGCCATTACCACGCCAACTGCGGCGCGCTTGTCCCAGTCGCAGCTTTGCTCGCCAAGCCGCCCCTCGGCGCCCGCCAGGCACAGCTCGATCAGATCGCTTTGCAGACGCAGCAGTATCGGCTGGGTCTCGGGGTCGCCGAAACGGCAGTTATACTCGATGACCTTCGGCGCGCCGCTCGCGTCGATCATCAACCCGGCATACAGAAAGCCACTGTAGGGATGACCCTCGGCGGACATGCCTTTGACGGTGGGCAGAATCACCTCATCGAGGATGCGCTGGTAGACCGTATCGGTGACCACCGGCGCCGGTGAGTAGGCCCCCATGCCACCGGTGTTGGGGCCGGTGTCGCCATCGAAGGCGCGCTTGTGATCCTGGCTGGTGGCCATCGGCAATACATGCTCGCCATCGACCATGACGATGAAGCTGGCCTCCTCGCCGTCGAGAAACTCCTCGATGACCACCCGCGCGCCGGCATCGCCGAAGGCATTGGCTTCGAGCATGTCATGCACCGCCGCCTCGGCCTCGGCCTGGGTCATGGCCACGATCACGCCCTTGCCGGCGGCCAGGCCATCGGCCTTGATGACGATCGGCGCGCCTTTCTCGGCGAGATACTCAAGCGCCGGGGCAACCTCGGTGAAGGTCGCGTAAGCGGCGCTGGGAATTGCATGGCGGGCAAGAAAATCCTTGGTGAAGGACTTCGATCCCTCGAGCTGGGCGGCAGCCTGGGTAGGACCGAATATGGTCAGCCCGGCGGCGCGAAAGCGATCGACCACGCCGGCGACCAGCGGCGCCTCGGGCCCGACGATGGTCAACCCGACGCCGTTGCCATGGGCGAAGGCCTGCAGTCCGGCCAGGTCGTCGGCGGCGATATTGATATTGGTCAGCTTGGGTTCGCGCGCTGTGCCAGCATTGCCCGGCGCGACGAATACGGCCTCCACGGCGGGTGACTGGGCCGCTTTCCAGGCCAACGCATGCTCGCGGCCGCCGCCGCCGATGATCAGAACCTTCATCTGCAAACCTGCTCGGTAATGGGATTCACTGCGCCGCATTATGTCAGAAAGCGTGCTTTTCCGCTTGGCTCGTAGCTCGTAGCTCGTAGCCAACGATCTAACGATGGCTATTTCTCGTCGTCTCTCTTGTCGTCGTCCTTGCCGGGGCCGGGCGGAGTCATCGTGCGCTGCCAGAAACGCATGTTCTCTTCGGCCATTTCGCGCATCAACTCCACCGGCGAATGACGCATCGCCTGTTGCCATTGGTCCTGCAGATGCTTCTGCTGCTCGAGCATCAGTTGCGTGCCCTGCTCCAGATACCGCGCCAGTGGCAGCGGCTGAGACATGGCGTAGACGCGAATCAATTGCTCGAGCAGATCGTTGGAGAACACCTCGGCATCGCCATCGGCCTGCTCCTGCTCGATGATGATCGACAGCAAGATGGTACGCGTCAGGTCTTCGCCGGTCTTGGCATCCTCGACACGAAACGGCTCTTCGTCGAGGATCAGGCTGCGCAGGTCCTCGAGGGTCACATAACGGCTCTGCTGGGTATCGTAGAGCCGGCGGTTGGCATATTTGCGTATCACGCGCACGGCGCAGTTCCTTTTCTTGTCGTCATCAGTGCATTGTGCATCGCACCACCCGGCATGCAAGCGACATGTCACTTGCAGCATGATGCCTGGCAGTGCGTCAGCTAGAATAATCGCCCGCTCGTTGGAGATACCATGAACCTGATTCTGCTCGACCCCGCCGAGCTTGACGCCACCGGCCACGCCTGGCTACGCGACCCGCGCCGGCTGCGTCATCTGCGCGAGGTGCACCGCGCAACGCCTGGCGATGAACTGACGCTGGGAATTGTCGATGGCGCGATGGGCCGCGGCCGGCTGCTGCATCTCGATGAAGCCGGCGCCCGTTTCGCCATCGAGCGCCTCGACCAGCCGCCGCCAGCGGCGCTACCCGTGCACCTGGTGCTGGCCCTGCCACGTCCGCGCATGCTGGCACGCTCGCTGGAACACGTCACCGCGCTGGGCGTCAAGCAAATCACCTTGCTGCATACGCGTCGCGTGGAGAAGAGCTATTGGCAATCGCCCGAGCTTGGCGCCGCCAAAGTTCGCGAGCATCTGATCCTGGGGCTGGAACAGGCCCGCGATACGCGACTACCGCAAGTGACCCTCGAGAAACACTTCAAGCCGTTCGTCGAGGATCGCCTGCCCGCGCTGCTGACCGGGCGGCGCGGCCTGCTCGCTCATCCCGGCATGCCTGCGCCCTGCCCGCGCGGCATCGACGACGACAGCGTGCTGCTGATCGGCCCCGAGGGCGGCTTAATCCCCTATGAGGTGGAGCGCCTGCTCGGAGCCGGTTGCGAGGGCATCCACCTCGGCGAGCGCATTCTGCGTGTCGAGACCGCCGTCACTGCGCTGCTTGCGCGATTATTCTAGCGTTTCAATCTCTCCAACAGATCGAGCGTGGCGAAGCCGTCGGGAATCTCGCCGATGCTGCGCTGGAATTCACGCAAGCCGCGCCGGGTGTTGGGGCCAATGATGCCGTCCGGCGTGCCGACGTCGAAGCCGTGGGCATTGAGTTGCGCCTGCAATTGCTTTATCTGGGTGCGCGACAGCGCCGGCTCGTCGCGCGGCCACTCGACCACCACGCCCGGCTCCCCGGAGAGCCGGTTCGACAGCAGCCCGACCGCCAGCGCGTAGCTGGTCGAGGCGTTGTAGCGCATGATCACGCGGAAGTTGTGGCCGACCAGAAACGCCGGGCCATCGGCGCCCGCCGGGGCGATCACCGAAGCCTCGGAAAAATCGGGCAGCGCGTCGCCGCGCACCGGCGTGACGCCTTGAGCCATCCACTCCTGGCTGGACCGGCGCGTCGAAAGCTCGGTCTGGGCGTAATTGAAGCTCGCGGGCAGGCGCACTTCCACGCCCCACGTCTTGCCGGTTTGCCAGCCGGCCTTGTCGAGATAGTAGGCGGTCGAGGCCATCACATCAGCGATGCTGCCCCAGATATCGCGGCGCCCATCGCCATCGGCGTCACGCGCATAGGCCTCGAAACTGGTTGGAATGAACTGGGTGTGACCCATCGCGCCGGCCCACGAGCCACGCATGCGTTCGCGACTGATGTCGCCACGCTCGAGGATGCGCAGCGCGGCCATCAACTGGCTACGCGCGAAATCCGGTCGGCGCCCGTCGTAACCCAGCGTGGCTAGCGCATCGATGGTCGAGAAACTGCCGAAATTGCCGCCATAGTTGCTCTCGATGCCCCAGATGGCGACCAGGATTTCGTCGGGCACGCCATAGCGCTCGCTGGCGGCTGCGATGGCCTCGCGCCGCTCGGCCCACTTGGCGCGCCCTTGGGTGACTCGCGCATCGGATACGGCGCTGTCCAGATAATCCCAGACCTGACGGGTGAATTCGGGCTGCGAGCGATCGAGTTCGATGACGCGTGGCAAATAGCTCACCGAGTCGAAGGCCGCCGCCAGCGTCACGGCATCGATTCCCTCGCGCCTCGCCTGGTGGCGAAAATCGACGACCCAGGCCGCGAAATCCTGCTTCACCGCTACCGGAGTCGCGACATCGGGCGTGGCGCTCGTGGCAGACGATTCGGCTGGCGCGGCACTGGACGTGGGCTCGGTAGTAGCGCTAGCCGTGGACTGGCAGCCGCTCAGCGGCAGCAGCGTGGCGGCGATGAAGAGTGAGGCGAGAGAGACATGACGGCGCATAACGGATCCTGGCAGAGTCGAAACCGCCTCATCTTGGCGCAACCCAGCGCCTTCGCCTACCCCATAAGGCAAAACTAGGATAATTACGTCATATCCGGCGCGCTCGTCGGTGCGCGATAGCGGCTATCGGTATCGCCATGCCTACGCACGGGACCGGCTTTCGCCAAGGCCTTGCGCTAGCGAGGGGGCGGGGGCCATGGTAGAGTCGAGGACCAAGCTCAAAGCGACGACGTCTGTTTTGTCTTTTTTAGCAGCGATTTCAATTTATTACACAGCGAATTCGCCAGGCGCGCCGAGCGGCAAAGGGAGGTGCAGCATGAGGGGGCCCGACCCAAAGGCACGACATCGTGCGTCTCGCCATGTCGATGACGAGACGCCGGCAACCAACCCGACCGACCGCACACCCGCCTGGATACTGGCTCCCCACGCCGTCAGGATCCCCTTTCTCACCGACCCGCCCCAATATTACGCTTGATGGTCGTTAACCCAACGACTGCACTGTGATCTGTTGACGCGACGCCGTGGGCGTCGAATTCGCCAGAACGCCAACACAAAGCGAACCGTTAATGTCCCTGCTACTGATCGTGCTACTGCCGCTGCTCGGCAGTCTCGTGCCTCTGATGGGCTCCAACGAACGGCGCAACGCCTGCGCCACCATGACCGCCGTGGCGCCGACCATCGCACTCGGGATCGCGCTGGCCTACATGGGCCAGGTGCTTGATGGCGACATACCACGCGCGGCGGTTTCCTGGATTCCCGCGCTCGGTCTCGAACTCGCCATGCGCCTCGATGGCTTGTCGCTGCTGTTCGTGCTGCTGATCCTGGGTATCGGCCTGCTGATCATCCTGTATACCCGCTTCTATCTGGCCGACGGCGATGACATGCCGCGCTTCTATGCCTTCCTGATGCTGTTCATGACCTCCATGCTGGGCATCGTGATGGCCGACAACCTGCTGCTGCTGTGGGTGTTCTGGGAACTCACCAGCCTGTCGTCATTTCTGCTGATCGGCTATTGGTACCGGCAAAGCGAGGCCCGCAAGGGTGCGCGCATGGCACTGACGGTAACCGGCGCCGGCGGGCTGGCACTGCTTGCCGGGCTGCTGCTGATCGGCCAGATCGTCGGCAGTTACGACATGCAGGTGGTGCTCGACAGCCGCGAACTGATTCAGCAGGACCCGCGTTACCTACCGGCCCTGCTGCTTGTACTGCTGGGTGCGTTCACCAAGTCCGCGCAGGTGCCTTTTCAGTTCTGGCTGCCCCACGCCATGGCCGCGCCGACGCCGGTTTCGGCGTTCCTGCATTCGGCGACCATGGTCAAGGCCGGAGTATTCCTGCTGGCGCGCATGCACCCAGCGCTGGCGGGTAGCGAGGCCTGGCTTTATCTGGTCGGCTTGACGGGCCTGGTCACGCTGCTCTACGGCGCCTATTTCGCGCTGCTCAAGCACGATCTCAAGGGTATTCTGGCGTTTTCCACCGTCAGCCATCTGGGCATCATCACGCTGCTGTTCGGCCTCGATAGCCGCCTGGCGGTGGTCGCCGGGCTGTTCCATATCGTCAATCATGCCTGCTTCAAGGCCGCGCTGTTCATGACCGCGGGCATCGTCGACCACGAATGCGGCACTCGCGATATTCGCAAGCTCAAGGGATTGTGGCGATTCATGCCGCTGACCACGACCATGGCGGTGCTGGCCGGCGCGGCCATGGCCGGGGTGCCATTGTTCAACGGCTTCCTATCCAAGGAGATGATGCTCGCCGAGTCGCTGCAAACCCCCCTGCTCGGTGGCCTGTCGTGGTTGATCCCCGCCTTGGCGACCGTGGGTAGCCTGCTGTCGGTGGCTTATTCGCTGCGCCTGGTGCGCAACGTGTTCTTCGACGGCCCGGCGCGCGACCTGCCCAGGACCCCGCATGAACCACCGCGCCTGATGCTGGCGCCGGTCATGCTGTTGACGGTGATTTGCGTGGTCGTCGGCCTGCTGCCGGCGCTGACCATGACCGCCTTGCTTGAAGCGGCGGCCAGTGCGGCACTGGCCGGTGATTCACCCGAGCTGCACCTGGCGATCTGGCATGGCGTCAATCCAGCCCTGCTGATGAGCCTGACCGCCCTGCTCGGTGGCCTGCTGCTTTACCTCCAGCGCCGGCATGTGTTCGCTTTTCAGCGACAATTCCGGCCACGCGATGCCCGGCTACTGTTCGAAATGGGTATTCAACTCGGCGTGCGCATTGCCCAGCGCGCAATCGATAGCCTCGAGAACGGCTCGCTACAGCGCTACATGCTATGGCTGGTAATCGCCGTGCTGTGCGTGGCTGGCAGTGCGTTGACGCAGACCTCGGGACTGCAGGGGCCGCTCGAAAACCAGCCACTCGATGGCCTGCTGATTGCCGGGGCGATCATTGCCATGTTCGCCGGTTTGGCAACGGCGATCATGCACCGCCGCCGTCTGATCTCGTTGCTGATGCTGTCGATCGTCGGCCTGATGACCTCGCTGGCCTTCGCGCGCTTTTCGGCGCCCGACCTGGCGTTGACCCAGCTCGCCGTCGAAGTGGTGAACATGATCCTGCTGATGCTGGCGCTGTTTTTCCTGCCGCAAAAAACGCCCCAGGAATCCGGCGCGCCTCGTATTCTGCGCGATGTGCTGCTGGCGGCCGGCTTCGGCGGCATCGTCGCCAGCCTCAACTACGCGGTACTGACCCGCCCGCTGGAATCGATCTCCGATTTCTATCTCGAAAACAGTGTTCCCGGTGGTGGTGGCCATAACGTGGTCAACGTGATTCTGGTCGATTTCCGGGGATTCGATACCCTCGGCGAGATCACCGTGCTGTGTATCGCCGCCATCGGTATCTACAAGCTGCTCAACCGCTTGCGGCTGTTCATGCCATCCAGCGATGCCGACGGCAGGCCCTGGGCGCTCGATCATCATCCGGCGATCCTGGGCACCGTTGCCCAGACGATATTGCCGCTGGCACTGCTGGTCTCGTTCTTCATCTTCCTGCGCGGTCACAATGCCCCCGGCGGCGGCTTCATCGCCGGGCTGATTACCGCCGCGGCACTGCTGCTGCTTTACATCGCCCGTGGCGTGGACTGGACGCAGCAGCGCGCGCCAATCCAGTTCCAACCCATCGCCGTGGCCGGAGTCGGCGTTGCCACGCTCACCGGGGTTGGCAGTTTCGTGTTCGGCCAACCCTTTTTGACCTCGGCGTACGGTCATTTCCATATCCCGCTGATCGGCGATATCGAACTGGCCACCGCGATACTGTTCGACCTTGGCGTCTACCTGACCGTGGTCGGCTCCACGCTGATGATGCTCGCCAACCTCGGCAAGATGACCACCCGCCACCGGCCCAGCAAGAACAAGGAGCAAGCCTGATGGAAGCGCTCTATGCGATGACCACCGGCATACTCGCCGCCAGCGGCCTTTTCCTGGCGCTACGTGGCCGCACCTTCCCGGTGGTGGTGGGACTGACGCTGCTCTCCTATGCGGTCAACCTGTTCCTGTTCTCGATGGGTGGCTTGCAGGCTGGCGCCGCGGCAGTGATCGACGATAGCGGCAACTACACCGACCCGCTGCCCCAGGCATTGGTGCTCACCGCCATCGTCATCGGCTTCGCCATGACCGCCTTCTCGGTCATTCTGGCCATGCGCGCTCGCGCCGATCTCGGCAGCGATCACGTCAATGGCAACCGGGTGGACGAGTCGCGGGAGGAACGCAGTTGATGAATCACTTGATTGTCATGCCGATTCTGGTGCCGCTGATCGCCGGGTTGGCATTGCTGCTCAACCGCGATGGCTCGGCGACCCCACGCCGCATTGTCGGCCTGACGGCGACCGCGTTGCTGGTGGCGGTCTGCGCCATGCTGGTCTTTCAAAGCACCGACGACACCATCCGTTATTATGCGTTGGGTGATTGGCAGCCACCGTTCGGGATCATTCTGGTGCTCGACCGCCTGTCGGCGATGATGGTCATGCTGACCGCGGTACTGGCATTCGGCAGCCTGTTGTTCGCCAGCGCCGGTGGCGACGAGGAAGGTTCGAACTTCCAGGGACTGTTCCAGCTACAGTTGATGGGCATCAATGGCGCCTTTCTCACCGGCGACCTGTTCAACCTGTTCGTGTTCTTCGAGGTGCTGTTGATCGCCTCCTATTCGCTGCTGATGCATGGCGGCGGCAAGGCACGCATCCACTCCGGTTTTCATTACGTGGCACTCAATCTGGCCGGCTCGGCGCTGTTCCTGATCGGCGTAGGGGTTCTCTACGGCGCGCTCGGCACCCTGAACATGGCCGATATGGCGGCCAGGGTGGCCGAACTCGATGGTGATCGCCGGGTGCTGGTAGAGGCGGGGGCCTTGCTGCTGCTGGTGGTGTTTGCTCTCAAGGCGGCCATGCTACCGCTGTATTTCTGGCTGCCCCGCGCCTACGCCTCGGCTCCGGCTCCGGTGGCCGCACTATTCGCGATCATGACCAAGGTCGGCGTCTACGCGATCATTCGCGTCTTTACGCTGATCTTCGGTCCTCAGGCCGGTTCCCTCGCGGGCCTGGCCCAACCCTGGGTATGGTGGCTGGCCCTGGCCACATTGGCGCTGGGTGGCGTGGGCGTACTCTCGGCCCGTGACCTGCGCACCCAGGCGGCTTATCTGATCGTCCTCTCGGTAGGTACGCTACTGGCAGGCGTGGGCATGAACAGTACCGCGGCCAACGCCGCGCTGCTCTACTACCTGATGCATACCACGCTGGTTACCGGCGGCCTGTTCCTGCTGGCCGAGACCATTTCCATCCAGCGCGGCAAGGCGGGGGCACGCATCGTGCGTGGCCGCGCGGTCCACCAGATCGCTCTGCTGGGCGGTCTGTTCCTGCTCGCCGCGATGACGGTGGCCGGCGTGCCGCCCTTTTCGGGAGCCATCGGCAAGGCGTTGCTGTTGCAATCGGCATCGCCCGCCCAGCAGCCCTGGCTATGGCCGATTCTGCTGATCAGCAGCCTGGCCGCCATCGTGGCCTTGTCACGCACCGGCTCGACGCTGTTCTGGCGCGCCTCGAGCAGCGAAAAAAACACCGACAAGCACGAAAAGAATCCTGAACGCGAGCAAGCGGACAAGGGCGAGAAGCCGGAAAAAGGCAGGAAGGAGGCGGTCAGCGCGGGCCCCCTGCGCATCGCCGGCCTGCTGGTACTGCTTGGCGCATCGCCGGTTCTGATGCTGTTCGCTGGACCGCTAACCGAGTTCACCCACGCCACCGCCGAGCAACTGGCCGATCACGAGGCGTATATTCAAGCCATTCTGGTACGCGACTCGATGGGAGATGGCTCATGATTCCCACCCAACGCTGGCTACCCATGCCGCTGCTGTCATTGCTGCTGCTGGCGATGTGGTTGTTGCTACAGCAAAGCGTATCGCTCGGCCAGATTCTACTGGGCAGCTTGCTGGCCCTGGTCATTCCGCTGATCACCCAGCCTTTCTGGGAGCGTCAGCCCATGCTCAAGCACCCCTGGTTACTGGTGCGTTACATCTTTCGCGTACTGGGCGACATCATCATCGCCAACCTGCAGGTATCGAAGCTGATTCTCGACCCGCGCGGGCGCATGAGCCCTGCCTTCATCGAATACCCGCTGGAGCTGACCGAAATGCTGCCCATCACCATTCTCGCCAGCTCCATCACCCTGACGCCGGGCACGGTGTCGGTCAACCTGCGCAAGGATCGCCGCACATTGGTGATCCATGCCCTGAACACCGGCGACCGGGAAGATACGATCGCGCAAATACGCGAGCGTTACGAACGCCCACTCAAGGAGATCTTCGAATGCTAGACAATGCACTCTGGATCAGCGTGGCACTGTTCACCGTCTCGATCATGCTCAACCTTTACCGCGTGGCCGTCGGTCCCGCTCTGCCCGATCGCATCCTGGCGCTGGACACCATGTACGTGAACTCCATCGCACTGATCGTGCTTTTCGGTATCTGGCTGAACACCAAGACGTACTTCGAAGCGGCGCTATTGATCGCCATGCTCGGGTTCATCAGTACCGTCGCGGTCTGCAAGTATTTGCTGCGTGGCGATATCATCGAATGAAGGAGGTGCCATGATCGGCTTCTACACGGTAATGGAAGGCGTGATCGCCTTTTTCCTGATCGCCGGTGGCGTCTTCGCCTTCATCGGTTCGTTCGGGTTGGCGCGTCTCAAGGATTTCTTCATGCGCCTGCATGGCCCATCGAAGACCTCGACGCTGGGCGTGGGCTGTGTACTGATCGCCTCGATGTGCTATTTCAGCCTGATCGAAGGCAGTCTTAGTCTGCAAGGGATGCTGATCACCATCTTCCTGTTCATCACCGCCCCGGTTTCCGCTCACTTGCTGGCGAAGAGCGCGCTGCATTACAAACTGGCTCGCGACCCGCGCACCCTCGATGACATCGAAGAACTCAAGGACGGCGAAGACGACGAGAAACCGAACGGCGAAAACGGCCACCTGCCCTGAGCGCCCGGCATG
The DNA here is from genome assembly GCF_900102945.1 of Modicisalibacter muralis. Classification (GTDB taxonomy): domain Bacteria; phylum Pseudomonadota; class Gammaproteobacteria; order Pseudomonadales; family Halomonadaceae; genus Modicisalibacter; species Modicisalibacter muralis. Next base: position 459,387 of record NZ_FNGI01000002.1, read on the forward strand.
AACGGGCTCGCGACTACCAGCCGCGAGTGTGTTGTTCTATCAGTTGCGCGAACAGTTCGATATGCTCGTCGCGGTCATTCAGGGCGGGAATGTAGCGATAGGTCTTGCCGCCTGCCTGGGTAAAATACTCGCGGTTCTCTACCTCGAGCTCTTCCAGTGTTTCCAGACAATCGGCGGCGAAGGCCGGGCTGATCACATCGACGTGCTTGACGCCCTGCTTGCCCCAGGCCCTGAGCGTATGGTCGGTGTAGGGCTTGAGCCACTCCTCGCGACCGAAGCGCGACTGATAGGTCATTTGCCAGTCGTCATCCGCCAGTCCAAGCGCCTCGGCCACCAGCCGGCTGGTAGTTTCGCAGTGACGCGGGTAAGGATCGCCGGCATCGGCATAGCGTTTGGGAATGCCATGATAGGACATCAACAACCGTCCACGCTCATCGTCGTTGTGCCGCCAGTGCTCACGCACGCTATTGGCCAGCGCGGCGATATAGGCCGAGTGATCATGGTAATCGCGCACGAAACGCAGCTCGGGCAGCTGCGGGCAGGCTTTCAGCGCCCTGGCCAGACGGTCGAAGACCGCCGCAGTGGTCGTCCGCGAGAACTGCGGGTACATCGGTAGCACCAGAATCCGCTCGACACCGGCATCGCGCAGGCGCAGGCCGGCTTGCTCGATACTTGGCGTGCCGTAGGTCATCGCCAGTTCGACCGGAATCTCTTCGCCGAGGCGCTCGGCCAGGCGTGCCCTGAGTGCCTGCTCCTGGCGGCGCCCGATCACCAGCAATGGCGAGCCGCCCTCCTGCCACACCGACGCATAGGCTTTGGCGACCTTGCCGGGGCGAATACGCAGGATCACCCCATGCAGAATCAGCCACCATAGCGGGCGCGACACGTCGATCACCCGTTCGTCCCACAGAAATTCCGCCAGATAACGGCGCACCGCCGCAGGCGTAGGGGCATCCGGGGTGCCGAGATTGGCCAGCATCACGCCGAATCGGGCGACCGTCATGGCGCTCTCCTTGTTACGCAATCAAGGCGGCAATTGTATCAATCCTTTGGCGTCCACGGGGTGAAGTTATCCTATGGGCCGGATAGGCACACGCGAAGACAAGGCGATAAAAAAAGCGTGGAAGGGATGTAGCGGAAACTGCTATCCGGCCTGCCGAGGCTCACTGTTACATTCGACAGGCGGCATCTAGTGGGGGTTAGTGGGGGCTATCAGAACACCAGCGGCATGCGCGAGGTCAGCGGTTCATGGTAGTGCGTCTCACGACCAACCATTTCATCGTGGGCGACGTAATGCACCAGGTAGGCACGATGGATACCGGCGCGCTTGAGCTCCAGATAAATGTCGTCCAGCGCGCGAAACATCATCGGCTTGCCGCGATTCGTCAAGAGATGACGCTCGCCTTCCATATCCTCGAGTTCGACCTGATAAAAACGGCTACCGGCGTGGCTGATGACACGGATCTCGAAATCGTCGTGTCGGTGGATGTAATGTTCTAGTTCATGGAAATTCATGGCTTCCCTCCTGGGAGTGGCGAAAGATATCGGCCCGAATTGGCCGATGATGACATCGTGGACGTCCAATGTGTCATCATTATGACCACGCCGGCCAAGGCGAGTTCGCCACTCTGGAGGGGCTTCTGTTTCAGGAATCTCTGAATAAATTGACGAACGAAATGAAACGCAAGGAGCCCGGAGCACAGGAGAAGAGACATAACATGCAGTTAGGCTGTTCTTCGAGCACCGCGTGACACAGCGATTCGTTCGTGCAGACATTTATACAGTGGTTCCTCAGTCGGGCTGATAACTGGACGGATCAATGGCCACCCCCAGCGAGTTGCGATCGACCCAGTTACCGGCCTTGGTCTGCTTGTAGCGAAACACCACGCGGTCGCCTGCGGCCACCGGCAGCTCGGCGTCCTCGGTCTGGTAACTGTAGGTTTGGCCTTCGACGATCAGCGTATAACGATACAGGTCCGGCATGCCCAGCCACTCCTTGAACGGCCCTTCGCGCTCCACGCTTTCGAGAATGCCGCGCGCTTCGAGTTTGGGGGTGCGACTGCGTTTACCACGTTGAAATCCGCCCGCCATGCTGCCTCCACTCTCGTTTGTTGAAGGGGCGGCATTATACGGCGCCCCGCTACTGTCTCAAGCCTTACTCGCCGAAATGCTGGCCGTAGCTATCGGGCGCCAGATCCTCGAAGCGCGTGTACTTGCCGATGAAGGCCATGTGCACGGTGCCGATGGGGCCGTTACGCTGCTTGCCGATGATCAACTCGGCGAGCCCCTTGTTGTCAGGATTGTCGGAATTGTAGACCTCGTCACGATAGACGAAGGCGATCAAATCAGCGTCCTGCTCGATGGCCCCGGATTCGCGCAGGTCCGACATCACCGGGCGCTTGTTGGGACGCTGCTCCAACGAGCGGTTGAGCTGCGACAGCGCCACCACCGGGCAGCCGAACTCCTTGGCCAGTCCCTTGAGCGAGCGCGAAATTTCGGAGATTTCACCGGTGCGGTTCTCGGAGAAACCGGGTATCTGCATGAGCTGCAGATAGTCGATCATGATCAGGCCCAAGTTGCCGTTCTCGCGCACCACGCGGCGAATGCGCGAGCGTATCTCGTTGGGCGACAGCGCCGCGGTGTCGTCGATGAATAGCTGCTTGTCCTTGAGCAGGTTGACCGCCGAGGTCAGTCGCGGCCAGTCTTCATCCTCGAGCTGGCCGGTACGCACGCGGGTCTGATCGATGCGCCCCAACGACGACAGCATACGCAGCATCAGCGACTCGGCGGGCATTTCCATGGAAAACACCATCACCGGCTTGTCGCTGGAGATCACCGCGTGCTCGACAAGATTCATGGCGAAGGTCGTTTTACCCATCGACGGACGTCCGGCGATGATCACCAGGTCGGAGGGCTGCAGGCCCGAGGTCATGTCGTCGAGATCGCGAAAGCCCGATGACAGGCCGGTCATCTGGCCCTTCATGTTGAACAGCTCGTCGATACGATCGACCGCCTTGGACAGCAACTGGCTCATGCCGATCGGCCCGCCGGTCTTGGGCCGCGATTCGCTGATCTGAAAGACCAGCCGCTCGGCTTCATTGACCAATTCATCGGAAGGCCGCCCCTGGGGGCTGAAGGCGCCTTCGGCGATCTGGCTGGCGGCCTGTATCAGCTTGCGCAGGGTGGCGCGCTCGCGAACGATATCGGCGTAAGCGCGAATGTTGCTCGCCGATGGCGTGTTGCGTGCCAGTTCGGCGAGATAGGCAAGCCCGCCCACGGTATCGAGCTGATCGCGGTTTTCCAATGCCTCGGAGAGTGTCACCACATCGAGTGGGTGCGCGCCTTCGGCGAGTTGCGCCATGGCATTGAAGACCAGGCGATGCTCGTAGCGATAGAAGTCGTCGGCGACCAACCGCTCGGATACGGTGTCCCAGGCATTGTTGTCGAGCATCAGTCCGCCCAGCACCGACTGCTCGGCTTCCAACGAGTGCGGCGGGACCTTCAGCGCCGCGGTTTCCTGATCGAGCTCCAGCGTTTCACTCATGGGCGGTTCCGCAAGGTTGAGGCGATGGCCGGGCAGACCATCGGTGACGACCGGGCCATTCTACCCCAACGCGGGCCATCGGCTCATCCTCGTCTGGACGCAACCATGAGAAAGCCCACGGCACATGGCCGTGGGCAAGCAGGATCGGAGCAGTCGTGACGGGCTTCGCGACAGGCCCGCTGGCGTGTCAGAACCAGATTTCCATTTGAACCCCAAAGTTCCACTGGCCGCCCATGTAGCCTTCGGTGCCGAAGGAATCCTCGGTCGTGTAGCCATTGAGTTCGTCGTCCCACGCCGTATAGGAGGCGAAGGTGCGAATCTCGGGGCGATTCCAGAACCCGCCGACCTGGGGCTTGAAGGTCGGCGCGATGGTGAACTTGGCATAATCGCCCTCCACCGCCGTGCGACTCATATAACCCTGCGGATCGAGGTCCATGGTCTGCCAGCTGACTTCGTACTGCATCTCGAAATTCTCGGTCAGCTCATTGGCCAGGCGGGTACTGAAGGTAGCCCAGCGGTACTGGCCGCCCTCGACATAACGATCCTTGCTGGTTTCGGCCAGCACCGCCGGCGCGATGCGCCAGTTATCGCTGAGATAGGTCGTGCCGTACACCGCCAGGCGTGTCGCCTGGGCCTCATCGAGCAGGTTGCCATCGGCGCCGATGCTCTTGACCTCGGCACCCAACCCCCGCCCGTGCAGTACCGCAGCCTTGAAGGTGCCTTCGCCAAGGCCGAAGAAACTATCGCCATGGTAGGCGACCATGGTGTGCACGCCATTGCCGGCGGCCTGGTCGCCGCTTTCGGTCACCCGCTCTTCGTTGTCGGCCGCCGTCAGGCCGCTGATCATCCACTGCCACTTGCCGAAGAAGTTGTTGGCGGTCAGGGTCAGGTTGTCGGTGTCGTCCTCGATGGGCGTCTCGTCGGTAGTGATCGCGAAATCACTGTAGCTGCGCCCATACAGCGAGAAATTGGCGTGCCAGTTGTCAGCCAGTTGCACATCGTAGATACCCGCGCCGGTACCGGCCAGGAAGACGACATCGGTATCGAGCCAGTGAATGTCGAAGTTGTCACGATCGAAGCGCTTACCGGCCCAGATCTTGGCATTCTCGAAGGCACCGGTGAAACTGGGCAGGTCGCTGAACTGGGCATACACCTGGCGCACGTTGAGTTGCGATTCGGCCGCCGTCCAGTCGTTGTAGGAAGTTACCGAGTCGGCCAGCATGAAACGGTAGTGAGACTTGGCGCCGTTATCGAAGGTCTGGCGATAGTTGAGCGTCGCCTCGACGTAGGTGTCGGGCTCGTTGCCCAATCGGCCGACCGCGCCACCCACCGGCCCTGCCGGCGTGACATAGGGGCCGCCGGGAATGCTTTCGCCGTCTTCGCCGATCAACAATCCCGAGCGCGCATAGGCATTGAACGAGAAGCCCTCTTCGCCACTGGTATGTCGCTCGACCTCGGCCAGGCGCGCTTCGATTTCCTCGCGGGACTCGACCTCGGCGATCTGCGCTTCGGCCGCGCGAGCGCGTCTTTCGGCTTGCCGGGCGCGTTGTTCGGCTTCGACGACACGCGCTTCCAGCGCCGACAGGCGTTCCTCGATGCTGAGCTCCTGAGCCTGGACCGCGCCGGCGCCTAGCGCGGCAAACGCCACGGCTACGGCGAGTGGCTTTCTGAGCATGGCTGCATCCATTACTTTCATCCTTTTATGGTTGTTATGCTGTTTTGCGGTACCCATCGGCCGTAACGAAGCACTGTCCGCCAGCAAACTTAATCGATTAAGTTTTAATTGCACATAAGCTTTGCCGCCCATTGCCTCGGGTTCATCGAAGTGTCGTTACTACCGACCACAGGAAAACTTAATCGATACAGTTAATAGCAGCAAAAGGTTTTTGGTAATATTTCAACCAAAGTCTATGAAATAGGCAAAGAAAAGCCGAGAAATAATGCTTTAGGTACTAAAATTACGTAACTGAAAATCAAAAAAGCGCGAGGCCATTTAGTGGCCGTCGCGCTTTCACTCGCTGCGATCGGAGCTTATTTTATTCGGCTACGACCACGATACGAATCGTTGCGTCGACTTCAGCATGCAGGTGCAGCTTGATGTCGTATTCGCCGGTCGCCCGGATCGGACCTTCCGGCATACGCACTTCGCTCTTGGCCACGTCGATACCGGCATGCGCGAGAGCGTCAGCCAGGTCGCGCGGACCGATCGAACCGAACAGCTTGCCTTCATCGCCGGCCTTGGCGACCAACGACAGCTCGATGTCGTTGAGCTGTTCGGCACGCGCTTCGGCTTCACTCTTGCGCTCGGCGGCCTGGGCTTCCAGTTCGGCGCGCTGCGTCTCGAAGGCTTGCACGTTGTCCTTGGTCGCCGGTACGGCCAGGCCGTAGGGAACCAGGTAGTTACGGCCATAACCGGGCTTGACGGCGACCTTGTCACCCAGTTCACCCAGCTTGCCGATCTTGTCGAGCAGAATGACTTCCATCTCGTTAACCTCTTGTCATTGGCTGCGGGCCAGTCGTCCGCGGAAATCCGCGAAGGTATCGATGAAACCCAGCAGCAGCACAATCAGAATCATGGGCCAAGTGGTCAGCAGCAGCACATAGAAGGCTACCAACCACAGCCCGTTCATGCCTTTTAGACCGATGAACCCGTGTACCAGCGCAACACCACCTACCAGTAGCGGCACCCAGGCCAGCATGGCCAGCGCCGGCATGGATAACGCCATGCCCAGCAAAGCCAGACCGGCCAGCACTGCCAACTCCTTGCCACCGAGCCGCAGGCCATGGAACTCACCGCGAAAACCACCGGGGTTGTACAACCCCGCCTGCCAGCTTCTGGCCAGGGCCAGGCAGGCTATCGCCGCCAGCAACACGACCAACCCGGTCACGCCACCGATCAATAGCGTGGCCAATTGCTCGGTGGCCACGCCTTGAGCGGTCAGCGTGTCGAGCATGCGCTCGATCTCGGGCGAGCTCTGGCTCAGTTGCTCCAGCAACGGCCCGGCCCCACCGGGAGGCAGGAAGATGCCTAGCTGAATCATCGCCGCGGCGATCAGCGTCGCGGCGATCATTGCCTCGCTCCAGCGCATGCGCGCGCGCAGCACGGTCGCCATCAACGTTACCAGCAACAAACTGGCCAGCGGGATGGTATCGCCCTGCATCCACCACCAACCGGTCGGCAGCGCCGCGGCAACGATCACCGGCATGGCCGGACCCAGGCCCCGGCGCAACGTCACCAGCGCGGCCACCGCCGCGCTGAACCAGAACAACCAGGGAACGATAGCGGCAAGGGCGGCGGCACCCGCGGCTTGCGGCGTGCCACGCATTACCCAGCGGGCCAAGGGTAGCATCACGCGATAGGCTTACTGGTGGCTGTCGGTGTAAGGCAGCAGCGCCAGGTAGCGAGCGCGCTTGATGGCAGTCGAAAGCTGACGCTGATAGCGTGCCTTGGTGCCAGTGATGCGGCTCGGGACGATCTTGCCGGTCTCGGTGATATAGGCCTTGAGCGTATCGATATCCTTGTAATCGATATACTTGATGCCTTCGGCGGTAAAGCGGCAGAACTTACGGCGACGGAAAAAGCGTGCCATGGTTTATCCTCCTGGTGTGCGGATCAGTTAGCTTCAGCGGTTTCCGAACGCTCGGTACGCGGCCGGTCGGGCTTGTCTTCCCGATCTTCCCGACGAGGACGACGCTCTTCAGACGGCTTCATCATCGGCGAGGCTTCAGTAACGGCTTCCTTACAGCGCACGACCAGGCTGCGGATGATCGCATCGTTGAAGCGGAAGATATTCTCGATTTCCTCGAGCGTTTCGCCGCGACATTCGATGTTCATCATCACGTAGTGGGCCTTGTGGATCTTGTTGATCGGGTAGGCCAGGTGACGGCGCCCCCAATCTTCAAGACGGTGCAGCGTACCGCCATTTTCGGTGACGAGGCTGGTGTAGCGCTCGACCATCGCCGGTACCTGTTCACTCTGGTCCGGGTGGACCATGAACACGATTTCATAGTGACGCATGGTATCTCCTTACGGTTTGACAGCTTCCGAATGGCGGAGGATTCCGACCACGGGAAGCAAGGAGTCATTGATTACTGGGTGAGGGTGTTCGAAGAACCGCACAATTGTAGTGATCGCGTCAACGGCTTGCAAGCTGGCGCTGGCGCATCGCTTCAAACAGACAGATGCCGGTGGCCACCGAGACATTGAGACTCGATACGCTACCGGCCATGGGCAGCTTGACCAGGCCGTCGCAGGCTTCGCGGGTCAGGCGCCGCATGCCCTTGCCTTCGGCGCCCATCACCAGCGCACAGGCACCAGTGTAGTCGGTATCATAAAGGCTGGCCTCGGCCTCGCCGGCGGTACCGGTGATCCACACCCCGGCTTCCTTGAGTCGAGCCATGGCGCGAGCCAGGTTGGTGACCTGATAGACAGGCACCGTTTCGGCGGCGCCGCAGGCGACCTTGCGCACCGTGGCGTTGAGCGGTGCCGCCTTGTCCTTGGGCACGATGACGCCATGCACGCCGGCGGCGTCGGCGCTGCGCAGGCAGGCACCGAAGTTGTGAACGTCGGTCACGCCATCGAGTATCAGCAGCAATGGCGGTTGCTCGTGCGGCCAGCCGCCCAGCTTGTGCCACAGTTCTTCTTCGCTGCGGGCCATGAGCGGCGCGCAGAAGGCGATCACGCCCTGGTGGGCGCCGTCGCGGGCAAGCTCATCGAGCGCCTCGCGAGGCTGGCCGACCAGCCGGGTACCGGCAGCGCGCGCCTGCTCGATCAATGCCGCCAATCGCGTCTCGGCCCGGCCCTCCTGAATCCACAGTTCGCGTGGCGCTTCGCCGTGCTCCAGCAAGGCTTGCACGGCATGCACGCCGAACACGCCATCCAGACCATTGGGCGGCGCAACCGACGACACGCCACGTCCCGGCTTGTTACGCGGCGTGCTCGATTTGCCACGTGACCGATGTGGCGCGCCTCGACTCACGACTTGTTTCCTGAGGGCTTCCTGCCACCACGGCGGCGTCCACCCGGCGCCGCGGCGGTGCCCTCGCGCTCCTGCTTGCCGGGGCGCGGCTTGCGCTTACGCGGCTTCTTCTGGCTCGGCCGAGCCTCCTTGGGTGCCGCGCTGGCCGGCCCGGCATCGAGACCGGCCTTGCGCTTGCGCGGCTGACGATGCTTGCGCGGCAACTCGTCGACCAGTTCGAAATCGATCTTACGGTCGTCGAGATCGACCCGCGCGACCCGCACGGTGACGCCATCGCCGAGGCGGTAGGCGATACCGCCACGCTCGCCCTTGAGGCGATGTTTCTCGGGCTCGTAATGGTAATAGTCGGAGGGCAGCGAGGTGACATGCACCAGCCCTTCGACATACACGTCGTTAAGGCGCACGAAGATACCGAATCCGGTCACCGAGGCGATGGTGCCTTCGAAGACATCGCCGACCTTGTCGGACATGAACTCGCACTTGAGCCAGTCGGCGACGTCGCGGGTCGCATCGTCGGCGCGTCGCTCGCTCATCGAGCAGTGCTCGCCGAATTCGATCATCTGCTCGAAGGTGTAAGGGCACCACTTGCTCGGCTTGTCCACCGGCGCGCCCTCGGCGCGCTGCACCGTGGCGGTCTGGCGTGGGCCGCGAATCACCGAGCGAATGGCGCGATGCACCAGCAGGTCGGGGTAACGGCGAATCGGCGACGTAAAGTGTGCATAAGCCGGATAGGCCAGGCCGAAATGGCCTTCATTGTGCGGCGAATAGACGGCCTGGCTCATCGAGCGCAGCATCACCGTCTGGATGATATCGGCGTCGGGGCGATCCTTGATCGTCTCGCGCAGTGCCTGGTAATCCTGCGGCGTGGGCTCGTCGCCACCACCCAGCGACAGCCCCAGTTCGTTGAGGAACAGGCGCAGTTTGTCGAGGCGCTCGGGCGACGGCTGCTGGTGGATGCGATACAGCGCCGGCAGGTCGTGCTTGTCGAGAAAGCGCGCGGTGGCCACGTTGGCCGCCAGCATGCATTCCTCGATCAGCTTGTGGGCGTCGTTGCGCGAGCGCGGCACGATGGCTTCGATCTTGCGCTCGGCGTTGAACAGTATCTCGGTTTCGGTGGTCTCGAAGTCGATGGCCCCGCGCTCGCTGCGTGAAGCGCGCAGCAGCTTATACAACGCATGCAGCCCCTTCAGCGACGGCAACAGCGCGCGGTAACGCTCGCAGAGTTCCTGACCCGCCGGGCTATCCGGCGCCTCGAGCATCGCGCCGACCTGGGTATAGGTCAGGCGTGCATGCGAACGAATCACCGCCTCATAGAACTTGAAGCGACTGATCGCGCCGGTCTGGGAGATGTTCATCTCGCAGACCAGCGTCAGCCGATCGACATCGGGGTTCAGCGAACACAGCCCGTTGGAGAGCAACTCCGGCAACATCGGCACCACCTGGCCGGGGAAATACACCGAGTTGCCGCGAATGTGCGCCTCGTGATCCAGTGCCGAACCTGGCCTGACGTAATGCGAGACATCGGCGATGGCGACCAGCAGTTTCCAGCTCCCCGACTTGGTCTTCCAGGCGCACACCGCGTCGTCGAAATCCTTGGCATCCTCGCCGTCGATGGTCACCATCGGCGTGTCGCGCAGATCGATGCGGTGCTGCTTGTCGCTCTCGAGTACCTCGGCCGATATGCTGGCGATCTCTTCCTCTACCTCGGGTGGGAAATCGGCGGGGATATTGTGGCTGCGGATGGCGATGTCGATTTCCATCCCCGGGTCCATGCGCTCGCCGAGCACTTCGATCACTTCGCCCACCGGCTGCACGCGGGTCTCGGGCTGCTGGGTGATGCGCACCGAGACGATCTGGCCGTCCTTGGCGCCGCCCGTGGCCTTGTTGGGAATGATCACTTCCTGGGCGATGCGCGAGTTTTCCGGGATCAGCAGCGCGAACTCGCTCGAGCGCTCGCGATACAGCCCCACCAGCGTCTGGGTGTTGCGCGCCAGCACCTCGGCGATGGTCGCCTCGTCGCGGCCACGACGGTCGCGACCGCTGATGCGCACCAGCACGTGATCGCCATGGAAGACTCGGCGCATCTGGCGCGGCGGCAGGATCAGGTCGGGCTTCTTGCCATCGTCGCGAATCAGAAAACCGATGCCGTCGCGATGCCCCAGCACCTTGCCCTTGATCAAATCCAGCTTGTCGATCAACGCATAGGCGCCGCGCCGATCGCGCAACACTTGGCCGTCGCGCTCCATGGCCGCCAGACGGCGGCGCACGGCCTCCATCTGGTCCTCGTCGTCGAGGCCCAGCATGCGGCTCATGTTCTCATGGGTAATCGGCTTGCCATACTCTTCGAGGCGGGCAAGCAGATACTCGCGACTGGGAACGGGTTTATCGTATTTGCTGGCTTCACGGTTGGCGTGCGGATCGTCGCTTAGCGTCCAATGGTTCATGAAAGATGCGTCCTTGAAGGCGAATGAGCGAGCGGCAACAACCGTGAAACGGCATAAAGGTATGATGTCATGCGCGCAGTATAGCGCCGAGCATGAGGCGACCCAACCATTTGCCCTACCGGATGCTGTCGTTTTTACGTTTCGAGGGCGTTTTCACGCTTGCATTCCAAGGCGAAAACGGTAATATGCGTGACCACTTGGCCCAGGTGGCGGAATTGGTAGACGCGCTAGCTTCAGGTGCTAGTATCCTTACGGATGTGGAGGTTCAAGTCCTCTCCTGGGCACCAAGTAAACGATTCGGCAAGACAGACATGATACGCCCAGGTGGCGGAATTGGTAGACGCGCTAGCTTCAGGTGCTAGTATCCTTACGGATGTGGAGGTTCAAGTCCTCTCCTGGGCACCACGCCTCGTATCATGTCCCCTCGGCAGTTCCCTCTCGATCGCTAGCCTTGGCTTATCCGCGTTTCAGTTCATTCAGCTTACCCCAGCACTTCAATAGCGCGCCGGCAGCCTGGCGACTTCCTGTAGTTTCCAGCCCTGAGTGCGCACTCGCCCTTCCAGCCCCCGCTCGACCGTTTCAGGCAGCAACGGGAAGAAGTCCAGCCCGGTTCGCGCCTCGATCTCGTCGATGCTGGCCAAATAGCGATCCAGCGGCTCGTTGCCGTGTACCGTTTGCGGCATCAAAAAGGCCAGCGCCATGGGCCGTTCGCCCGGCACCACCAGAATCTTGTAGAAGGCCGAGGGCACCTGCACCAGACCGACGCGCCGCAAGACACTCGGGAAGATATCCGCCGGAAAGACCGGCCCGGTGACGACCTGCAGGGCATCGAAGCGCGGCACGAAGTGATCGATCACCACCTCTTCGAGACGCTGCCAGAGCCGCCGATTCAGATCGGGGCGCTGCGGCGAGATATTCGACATCAGGAAGGTGTCGAGCTGCGCTTCGCGGCCATGCACGAGGGCGATCGCGTAGTTGGGCGCCAGGTGGCCACGATCGTAACCGCTGCCGCCGTAGCTGTCCGCGGCGACCGGCCACAGAGTGCGCCAGTCCTGCTGGTAATCGGGGCGTGAAGCGATGCGCGATTCGTCGACGTCGCGAAGGCGGTAACTGACCCATAGCGGATTGACGCGGATATCCGACCAGCCGATCAGCACGCCGTCGTTGCGCAGCACACGATGCACATTCAGCGGCCCAATCACATCCCAGGTCGGCAAGCCCATCCAACTCAGCCGAGCGCGGACGTCCTGCTCCTGCCAATACCACAGCCCGGTACCGACCAGCACGAACAACAGGCTAATACCCAGGTTGCGAACCATACGCCCTATTCAAACCGAAGAGATGGCCTGCTCTGACAAGTCGGCGAGCGATGATCAGGCAAGGCAAAAATTTATGAAAGGGCGGAGTTTACACAAAGTAAATGAGTTCCTTGAGTAAATTTTTAACGCCGCATGATTGAGCGCAGCAACTTGCCAGGCAGGCCTACAGGCCCACGCTGAACATGGTCTCGAGATCGTGGCGGGAGTGCACCTGCATGGCGTTGAGCGTTTCGGTCTCACGCACGCCTTCGACCTGCACGAGGCGCTCGGTGACCAGTGCCGCCAGGCTTTCGAAGTCTCGGGTCCGCGCAATCGCCACCAGGTCGTAGCGGCCACAGGTGGAATACACCTCGCTGATACCCTCCACTTCGGCCAAGCGCTCGGCGACGGCCTTGATCTGGCCCTTCTCGGCGTTGATCAGAATCACGGCGTTTTGCATCGGGCTCTCCCTGCTGAACTGACTCGGTGGGGGCTGAGTATATCAGTCGCTCGGCTTGCTGGGGTCATCTTGTGGATGGCGTTCCTCCAATGCCAGCAACTGCTGCTTGATGGCCTCGCCAGCGCTGTAGCTGCCAATACCATCGGCGGCCACCACCCGATGACAAGGGATCAATAGCGGTAACGGATTGGCGTTATTCGCGGCGCTGATCGCGCTGGCCGCCCTGTCGTGGCCAATGCGTTTGGCCAGTTCTCCGTAGGTGCGGGTTTCGCCGTAGGGAATACGCACCAGCGCCGCCCAGACTTCACGCTGAAAGTCGTTGCCCTCGGGCGCCACATCGACGCTGAAGCTGCGCCGGCGTCCATCCAGGTAGGCCAGGACCTGATCGCGCGCTCGCGCGAGAGCATCGTCGTCGCGTCGCCAGCTTTCCTCGGTGGTCTCCGGGTGCGGGCCGTCGAGGAACGACAGGCGGCGCAGCCCCATGTCGTCGCCCACCAGCAGCAACTCGCCCAACGGGCTGGAAAAGGTGGTAAAGCGCATGGCAATCTCCTTTGCATTGACGCCGAATCATCGCTATCGCGACCGATTGCCACACGAGCAGGCAGGAATTAGTGGCATGGGCTCAGCTTCTACTAGGATAGTAGGGTAGAACGTTAGTGCATTTCGCACCTGACACCGACATGCGCTCAAACGTAAAGCAGAGGCGGATCACCGCCCATGACCGTGACGGCGTTGCCGGCCCATGCTTGCGCGAGGCGCGGGCCGAGCACGCAAAGAAGACCAAAACCCCAAGGAGATACCATGGCCAATCATAGTCGCCGCGATTTTATGCGCCATAGCCTGTTCGGCCTCGCCGCCCTGCCGCTGGGCGCCGGCATGCTTTCCAGCCGCGCCCTGGCCCAGGAGTTGACGCCGCTGGACCCGGAAAACCCTCAGGCCAAGGCGCTGAACTATGTGACCGACGCCAGCCAAGCCAGCGGCCATGCCGCCTATGAAGAAGGCGAAACCTGCGCCAATTGCATGTTCTTCCAGCAGGCCAATAACGGTTGCCAGTTGTTCCCGCAGAACAGCGTCGCTCCCGAGGGCTGGTGCCAATCCTGGACCGCAAAGCCGGCCTGACGGCTATCGCACTGAACGTCAAGTTCAAGCGCAGCACGCCGGCAATGCCGGCGTGCTCGTTGCGACCCTGTCGATTCCGCTTACCTTCAAGGCTTTGATTAATCGTCACTGTCTTCCGGTAACGGCCATTGATAACGCCGCACGATTTCATCGCCCTCCATCGACGCCAGCTTGACCGGAAAACCCCATAGCTGGTGCAAATGACGCATCACCGGATAAACGCTCTTGGCCAGCGGCCGACGACGGTCCTGCACGTGGTGCAGAGTGAGCGACCGGTCGCCACGAATATCGGCTTCCCATACCTGGATGTTGGGCTCGCGCACCGATAGCGCGTATTGCGTCGACAGCGCCTCGCGGATGCGCTGATAGCCACGCTCGTCGTGGATGGCCGTGATCGTCAGCATCTCTTCGGTGTCGTCATCGACCAGCGAGAACAGTTTGAGATCGCGAATCACCTTGGGTGACAGGAACTGCTGGATGAACGACTCGTCCTTGAAGTTGCGCATGGCGAAATGCAGGGTATCGAGCCAATCGCTACCGGCGATATCGGGGAACCACTCACGATCCTCGGCGGTGGGTTCCTGGCAGATTCGCTTGATGTCGCTGAACATCGCAAACCCCAGCGCATAAGGGTTGATGCCATTGTAATACGGGCTGTCGAAGCCCTGCTGAGCGACCACCGCGGTATGCGATTGCAGGAATTCGAGAATCAGCCCCTCGTCGACCTTCCCTTCGTCGAACAGCCGGTTCATCAGCGTGTAGTGCCAGAAGGTCGCCCAGCCCTCGTTCATCACCTGGGTCTGGCGCTGAGGGTAAAAGTACTGCGCCAGCTTGCGCACGATACGCACGATTTCGCGTTGCCAGGGCGCCAGCAGCGGCGCGTTCTTCTCGATGAAATAAAGCAGGTTCTCCTGGGGTTCGGCGGGATAACGCCCGGATTGATGCAACCCCAGCGGGTCCTCGTCGTCGCCTTCCAGCGGCTCGACACTATCCTGCGGCGTCGGAATGGTTCGCCACAGCAGATTGACCTGCGATTGCAGATACGCTTCGCGCTCTGACTGGCGGCGCGCCTCCTCATCGGCGGAAATCGGCGAGGGTCGCTTGTAGCGATCGACACCGTAGTTCTGCAAGGCGTGGCAGGCATCCAGTAGCTGCTCCACCGCTGCCACGCCGTGGCGCTCCTCGCATTCGGTCACGTATTTTCGCGCGAACACCAGATAATCGACGATCGCCGAGGCGTCGGTCCAGGTACGAAACAGGTAGTTGCCCTTGAAGAAGGAATTGTGGCCATAGCAGGCATGCGCCATGACCAATACCTGCATCATCAGGGTGTTCTCTTCCATCAGATAGGCGATGCAAGGATCGGAGTTGATGACCAGCTCATAGGCCAGCCCCATCTGGCCGCGCCGATAGGCCTGCTCGACGGACAGGAACTGCTTGCCGAACGACCAGTGATGGTAGCCGACCGGCATGCCCACGCTGGCGTAGGCATCCATCATCTGCTCCGAGGTGATGATCTCGATCTGGTTGGGGTAGATATCCAGCCGATACTCATCGGCCAGTCGGGCGATCTCGCGCTCGTAGGTGGTGAGCACCTCGAAATTCCAATCGGAACCGGTGGAGATAGGGGTACGTTTGCTCATACTGCCTCCTTCGGACCGCATCAAGACTCACTGCTGGGAGCGACGCCGGAACAGCTCGCGGAAGACCGGGTAGATATCGCCCGATTCAACGATCTGACGCATGGCGAAGCGCTCGGGGAACTCGTCCTGCACGGTCTCGTACTCCTCCCACAATGCCTGATGAGCATGGGGCGTGATCTCGACATAGGTATAGTACTGCAGGCGTGGCATCAACGATTTGAGCAACACCTGGCGGCAAGTGGTGGAGTCGTCGTCCCAGTTGTCGCCGTCGGAGGCCTGGGCCACGTAGAGATTCCACTGCGCCGCGGGGTAACGCGCGGTGATGATCGAATCGACCAGGCTCAGGGCACTGGAAACGATGGTGCCGCCGGTCTCCCGCGAATAGAAGAACTCCTCCTCGTCGACCTCCTTGGCCGCAGTGTGGTGGCGCACGAAGACCAGCTCGACCTTCTCGTAGTTGCGCTCCAGGAATAGATAGAGCAACAGGAAGAAGCGCTTGGCGATGTCCTTGTGCGACTGGGTCATCGACCCGGACACGTCCATGATGCAGAACATCACCGCCTTGTTGGACGGTTGCGGCTGGTTGACCAGGTTGTTGTAGCGAAGGTCGTAGGTGTCGATGAAGGGGACCGCATCCAGGCGCTTTTCGAGGCGCTCGATCTCATCCTTCAGCTCGGTGATGCGCGCCGGGTTGCGCAGCACCGGGTCCTTGCGTTCCTCGGCGTCGAGGGCTTCGATGGCCTCGCGCAAGGCACGCTTGATTGGCGCGCGCATGGCGATACGCCGCGCCTGGGCCTC
Source organism: Modicisalibacter muralis (assembly GCF_900102945.1). Taxonomy (GTDB): domain Bacteria; phylum Pseudomonadota; class Gammaproteobacteria; order Pseudomonadales; family Halomonadaceae; genus Modicisalibacter; species Modicisalibacter muralis. The sequence continues at coordinate 475,672 of NZ_FNGI01000002.1, forward strand.
GCGCATCGAGCGCACGATGTTGATGCGCGACGGCACCCCATCGCGGGCAATACCAGCGCGCACCGGGCGCACTTCCTCGAGATCGACCAGTTGCTTGCGTTCGAGATGCGGCAGTTCCAGGCCGTCGAAGACGAAATCGAGAAACTCCTCGCGGGTCAGCGAGAAGGCGAACTCATCCATGCCCTCGCCCTGGTTGGAAGCGTTGCCTTCGCCGCTCCCACCGCCTCCCCCACCGCCGCCGGGGCGACGCAGCTGATCACCCTCGACGAACTCCTTGTTACCGGGGCTGACGATGGTGCGCTGCCCACCGGGGCCATGCTGGAACACCGGCTCGGAGATGTCCCGGGCCGGTATCGATACCTTCTCGCCGCGTTCCATGTCGGTGATCGAGCGCCGATTGACCGCCTCCTCCACCGAACGCTTGATATGCGTGCGGTAGCGATCCAGAAAACGCTGGCGGTTGACCTCGCTCTTGTGGCGGGCGTTGAGACGCCGGTCGATAAAATAGCTCATGCATTACCTCCACTGAGCGTGGTGCACCGCTTGGCGGGGATATGAACACATTCCCCTCCCCTCGCCCGTCGCTGCGTCGGTTACTGCGATTTACGCACCCGCAGATACCACTCGGATAGCAAGCGCACCTGCTTTTCGGTGTAGCCACGATCGACCATGCGCGCCACGAAATCTTCGTGTTTGTGCTGATCGGCGGTAGACGCCTTGGCATTGAAGGAAATCACCGGCAACAGCTCCTCGGTGTTGGCGAACATCTTCTTCTCGATCACGCCCTTGAGCTTCTCGTAGGACTGCCAGCTGGGGTTCATGCCGTTGTTCTGCGCCCGCGCGCGCAGCACGAAGTTGACCACCTCGTGGCGGAAGTCCTTGGGATTGGAGATACCCGCCGGCTTTTCGATCTTTTCCAGTTCCTCGTTGAGCGACTGGCGGTTGAACAGCTCGCCGGTCTCGGGATCGCGGTACTCCTGGTCCTGAATCCAGAAGTCGGCATAGGTGACGTAGCGGTCGAAAATATTCTGGCCATATTCGCTATAGGATTCGAGATACGCGGTCTGGATCTCCTTGCCGATGAAATCGACATAGCGCGGCGCCAGGAACTCCTTGATGAAACGCAGGTAACGCTCGTGAGTCTCCTTGGGCAGCTGTTCGTGTTCGAGCCGCTGCTCCAGCACGTACAGCAGATGCACCGGGTTGGCGGCGATCTCGTGAGTATCGAAGTTGAATACCTTGGACAAGATCTTGAAGGCGAAGCGCGTCGAGCGGCCATCCATGCCCTCGTCGACCCCGGCGGAGTCGCGATACTCCTGAATCGACTTGGCCTTGGGATCGGTGTCCTTGAGATTCTCGCCGTCGTAGACGCGCATCTTGGAATAGACGCTCGAATTCTCCGGCTCCTTGAGTCGCGAGAGCACCGAGAATTGCGCCAGCATGCGTAGCGTGTCGGGCGCGCAGGACGCCTCACTCAGCGACGAGTGCTCGAGCAGCTTCTTGTAGATGTTGATCTCTTCGGAAACCCGCAGGCAGTACGGCACCTTGACGATGTAGACGCGGTCGAGGAAGGCCTCGTTGTTGCGGTTGTTGCGAAAGTGCTGCCATTCGCTTTCGTTGGAGTGAGCGAGAACGATGCCATCGAAGGGGATCGCGCCCATACCCTCGGTGGGGTTGTAGTTGCCCTCCTGGGTGGCGGTAAGCAACGGATGCAGCACCTTGATCGGCGCCTTGAACATCTCGACGAATTCCATCAGCCCCTGGTTGGCCTTGCACAACCCACCGGAGAAGCTATAGGCATCGGCGTCGTCCTGGGAATAGAGTTCGAGCTGGCGAATATCGACCTTGCCCACCAGCGAGGAGATATCCTGGTTGTTCTCATCGCCCGGTTCGGTCTTGGAGATGGCAACCTGATTGAGACGCGACGGATGCAGGCGCACCACGCGGAACTGCGAGATATCGCCCTCGTATTCCTTGAGGCGCTTGGCCGCCCAAGGCGACATCACGCTTTTCAGGTAGCGGCGCGGAATGCCGTACTCCTTCTCGAGCAACTCGCCGTCCTGCTCCGGCGAAAACAGCCCCAATGGCGACTCGTAAACCGGCGAGTCCTTGATGGCGTAGAACGGCACTCGCTCCATCAATAGCTTGAGCCGCTCGGCCAGTGATGACTTGCCACCGCCCACCGGCCCCAGCAAGTAGAGAATCTGCTTGCGCTCCTCGAGACCCTGGGCGGCATGTCGGAAGTAGGCGACGATCTGCTCGATGGCCTCCTCCATGCCGTAGAACTCGGAGAACGCCGGGTAGCGACGAATGACCTTGTTGGTAAAAATCCGCGAAAGTCGAGGATCCTTGGCCGTGTCGATGACTTCCGGCTCGCCGATCGCTTCCAGCATGCGTTCGGCGGCCGAGGCGTAGGCGCCAGGCTCCTTGCGGCACAGTTCCAGATACTCCTGAAGACTCATTTCTTCCTGCTGAACCTGCTCATAACGGTTCTGCACGTGATCGAAGATACTCATTGAGGCCTCCTTGAATCGCGATCCCCGGCTGCTAGACAGGCGTCGGTAGCTTCCGGAATGGCGTATTTATCAGCGTAGTCGGATAAAGCGCTGAAAATGGAGAGCTTGCCGCAAGGTTTTCAACGCAACCGCGCGATGCCCTTCTTGTCTATTCAGAACGTTAGACACCGCGATTGGTTCGATACGTCAAATAAGGAAATTATGTGCTCGTTTCGCTCAGGCCGGCATCGAGCGCCAGACGGATGTCGGCAAGCAAGCTATCGAGTAGCTCCGGCGTGGTATTCCAGGCACACACGAAGCGCACGCCGCTAGCGCCAATGAAGGTATAGAAGGTCCAGCCCAGCTCGCGCAAATACGCCAACAACGGCGGTGGAAAGCGCACGAACACGCTATTGGCCTGGGGCGGGAACAACAGTTCGGCACCCGGCAGGCCATCCAGCCCGGCGGCTAGATAGCGCGCCATGGCATTGGCGTGCTCGGCGTTACGCCGCCAGGCGCCGGTCTCGAGCAGGCCCAGCCAGGGCGCGGCGATGAAGCGCATCTTCGAGGCCAGCTGACCCGCCTGCTTGCAACGATAGCCGAAGTCTTCTGCGAGTTCACGATTGAAGAAGATCACCACCTCGCCCATCGCCAGGCCATTCTTGGTACCCGAGAAACACAGCACGTCGACACCGGCCTGCCAGGTCAACTCGGCCGGCGAGGCATCGAGCGCGGCGCAGGCGTTGGCGAAGCGCGCACCATCCATGTGCAAGCGCAGCTCGTACTTGTCGGCGACGCTGCGCAATGCCAGCAACTCCTCGCGGCTGTAGACGGTACCTACCTCGGTAGCCTGGGTGACCGACACCACCTTAGGCCTGGGAAAATGAATGTCATCGCGGCGAGCCATCAGCCGCTCGATTCCCTCGGGGGTGAGCTTGCCGTTCGCGCCACTGGCGGTAAGCAGCTTGGCGCCGTTGGAGAAGAACTCCGGGGCGCCGCATTCATCGGTTTCGATATGCGCCAGCTCATGGCAGATCACGCTGTGATAACTCTGGCCCATGGCCGCCAGCGCCAGCGAGTTGGCGGCAGTACCGTTGAAGACGAAGAACACCTCGCAGTCGCAATCGAACAACTGACGCAAGCCCTCGACAGCACGCTGGGTCCAGGCGTCGTCACCGTAGGCGAGATCGTCACAGGCGTTGGCTTGAAGCAGGTAGTCCAGCGCTTCGGGGCAGATGCCCGAGGTGTTGTCGCTGGCGATGAAGCGGGGGGCAGGCATCGCAACTCCTTTGTTATCGACTGATTCAATCGAAGCCATCGCGGCCTCGCTATTGGGCGTGGATGACACGCCCAATCAGTCTATCATTGCGCCCCGCTTGCAAAGCGTCCGAATCGGCTTTTACAGCGCCGCCGCCAAGCGCGTGCCCTGATCGATGGCGCGCTTGGCATCCAGCTCGGCCGCCTCCTGGGCGCCGCCGATCACATGCACCGATATACCTGCCTCACGCAGCGGTTCGAGCAGCTCGGTCACCGACTCCTGGCCGGCGCAGACCACCACGTTATCGACCGCGAGCAGCCGCGCCTCGCCATCGATGCGCACATGCAAGCCTTCGTCATCGATGCCTAGGTACTCGCATCCAGCCAGCGTCTCGACGCCGCGATGCCGGAGCGAAGCGCGATGCACCCAACCAGTGGATTTACCCAGGCCCTTGCCCGGCTTGGAGGCCTTGCGCTGCAACAGGTAGACCTGACGCGGCGACACCGGGCGATTCGGCGCCTTCAGCCCGCCGCGCTCGGTCACCGTCATATCCACGCCCCACTCGTCGCACCAGGCTTGCGTGTCGAGCGTGGGGTGGCCGACGTGGGTCAGCAACTCGGCGACATCGAAGCCGATGCCACCGGCACCAATGATCGCCACGCGCGACCCGATGCGCTCGGGATGGGTGATCGCCGTAGGGTAGTTGACCACCTTGGGGTGATCGCTGCCCGCCAGCGCCAGTTCTCGCGGGCGCACCCCGGTCGCCAGAATCACTTCATCGAAATCGCGCAGCGTCTGCACGTCGGCGGCGGCGTTCAAGCGCACATCGACGGCGTGTTTCTCGAGCATTACCCGGTAATAGCGCAACGTTTCGTCGAACTCCTCCTTGCCGGGAATCCTGCGTGCGAAATTGAACTGCCCGCCGAGCTCGACACCACGCTCGAACAGCACCACGCGGTGGCCGCGGCTGGCCGCCGCGACCGCGCTGGCAAGCCCCGCCGGACCGGCGCCGACCACCGCGACCGACTTGGGCATCTCGGCGGGCAAGAGTTCCAGTTCGGTTTCGTGACAGGCACGCGGATTGACCAGGCACGAGGTCAACTTGCCCTGGAAGGTATGGTCGAGGCAGGCCTGATTGCAGGCGATGCAGGTGTTGATCTCATCGGCGAGTCCCGCCTCGGCCTTGTCGATCCACTCGGGGTCGGCGAGAAACGGCCGCGCCATCGACACCATGTCGGCATGGCCCTCGCCCAGCACGCGCTCGGCGACCTCGGGCATGTTGATACGGTTGGTGGTGATCAACGGAATCGACAGCTCGGCCTTCATGCGCCGGGTGACTTCACTGAACGCCGCGCGCGGCACGCTGGTGACGATGGTCGGCACCCGCGCCTCGTGCCAACCGATGCCGGTATTGATCAGGCTGGCGCCGACGGCCTCGATGGCCCGACCCAGCGCGACCACTTCCTGCCAGGAGCTGCCCCCCTCGACCAGGTCGATCATCGACAGGCGGAAGATGATCAGAAAGTCCGCCCCCAACGCCTGGCGAATGCGCCGCACGATCTCGACCGGGAAGCGTATACGATTGGCGAACTCGCCGCCCCAATCGTCATCGCGCCGGTTGGTGCGCAGGCACACGAACTGATTGATCAGATAGCCTTCGGAGCCCATCACCTCGACGCCGTCGTAGCCGGCATCACGAGCGAGCCTGGCGCAGTGCACGTAATCCTCGATCTGACGTTCGATGTCACCTGGCGTCAACTCACGCGGCTCGAACGGATTGATCGGCGCTTGAATCGGCGATGGCGCGACCAGTTCGGGCGAGTAGGCGTAACGTCCGGCATGTAGAATCTGCAGACAGATCAGCCCTTCCTCGGCATGCACCGCTGCCGTGACCTCGCGGTGCTGAGCGGCTTCCTCGGTAGTGGTCAGCTTGGCGGCGCCCTGAAACACCGCGCCCTCCGGGTTGGGCGCAATGCCGCCGGTGACGATCAAACCCACGCCGGCCCGCGCCCGCTCGGCATAGAACGCCGCCAGCCGGGTGAAGCCCTGCGGCGCCTCTTCGAGATTGGTGTGCATGGAACCCATCAGAACGCGGTTCTTGAGTGTCACCGAGCCCACATCCAGCGGCCGAAACAGGTGGGGATAGGAGTTCACGGTCGGTTCCTCGCTTGCGCCAAAATTCAAACAACTGTATGAAAGAGTATGAAGCGTGTCGCCGGGACTGCGCAAGACACAATCCCGGCCCAGGCCACAGGTATCGAGAAGCCGGATGAATCGTCATGACCTACGACACCACCCAACATAGCATCCCGCTCGCCAGTGGCGGCGGCGTGCAGTTGACCCGCTTTCGCCCCACCGGGTCGCCGCGTGCCGCCGTGCTCTGCTGGCATGGCGCCATCGAGTCGGGGCGCATCTTCCATAGTCGCTCCGGCAAGGGGCTCGCGCCCTGGCTGGCGACGCACGGCTTCGACGTGTTCGTCGCCGACCAGCGCGGCCGCAACGGTGCATTGCCGCAGCCGGCACGTGGCGTGCGGCTTGATCAGACCGATGTGATCCGCGACGAAATCCCCGCCACCATCGAGGCGACGATCGAGTTGAGCGGTCAAGCGCACCTGCATGTTGTCGCCCACTCGTGGGGCGGCGTGCTAATCGCCGCGCACCTGGCGCATCGCCCCGCCAACCGCGTGCGAGTCGTCAGTCAGGTGTATTTCGGCAGCAAGCGCTGCGTGCATAGCTGGTCGCCGCAACGCCTGTTGTACGTGGATCTGATCTGGAAGGGACTGGGGCCGCTGGTGCGCGGCCTGTGGGGCTACATGCCGGCGCGCGCACTCGGCTGGGGTAGCGACGACGAATATGCCGGCATGCATCGTCAAAGCGTGGCCTGGGTGCGGCCTTCGCCCTGGCGTGACTCGCGCGACGGTTTCGACTATGCGGCGGCGCTGGCCCACGGTGGCCTGCCACCCACGCTGCATCTTGCCGGCGCGGCGGATCGCGCGCTCGGCCATCCCGACGACGTGGCACGCTTCGCCGCCGAATGCGGGCCGCATATTCAGGAAAACCGTCTACTGGGGATTGGTGCCGGACTGTCACGCGATTACGGTCATCTGGATATGCTGACCCACCCGCAAGCCGCCGAGGAAGTCTACCCGCTGGCCGAGGCATGGTTGAGCGCGCACGGCGAAAAACCGTGCTCCTGAAACGACAAAACCCCAAGCCATGGGCTCGGGGTTGGCAGCGGCATATCGATAATGGCGGACCGGACGGGACTCGAACCCGCGACCTCCGGCGTGACAGGCCGGCATTCTAACCG
>NZ_FNGI01000002.1:482969-539545 GCF_900102945.1 Modicisalibacter muralis
ATGGCGGACCGGACGGGACTCGAACCCGCGACCTCCGGCGTGACAGGCCGGCATTCTAACCAACTGAACTACCGGTCCGCATGTTTCCATTACGTGAACGCTACCATCGGTCGATATCGACAAAATCGCATCAAAATCAACAATCAATGGTGGGTGGTACTGGGTTCGAACCAGTGACCCCCAGCTTGTAAGGCTGGTGCTCTCCCAACTGAGCTAACCACCCGATCACGTGGCGCTGCATTCTACAGCGACACGGGGGAATGTCAACGCTTTTCATCGCCCGGCGAGAAGCCCGCTTTCTGTTTCGATTTCATCGACTTGCCGCCATCGTCGCGGCGATGCCGGCGGCTCCTTCGGCGATCAAATCCGCCTGGTCGCGCCCGGAAATCCTGCGCGGTTTCCAGTCGTGATCGCCATCCTCGAGAAACCGCACGCTGACGCTTGCCGGCAGATCGTAACCTTCGACCTCGTCACGCGTGCCAAACGGGTCTCGTGTGCCCTGCATCACCAGCGTCGGGCAGGCGATTGCCGGCCAGTGCGCCAGGCGCGTCTTGTCGGGCTTGCCGGGCGGGTGGAATGGGTAGCCACACAGCGCCAGACCCGCGGCGCCATCACGCGCCGCCAACATGCTCGCCACACGGCCACCCAACGACTTGCCACCCAGCCAGAGTGCCGGCGAATTCGGCTGTGACACAACGTCGCACCAGCGCGCCATTTCCTCGATCAATCCATCGATTTTCGGTGGCGGTCGGCGGCGGTTTTCCTCGCGCATGCGCTGCATGTAAGCGAATTCGATAGCCAGGGTTTGCACGCCATTTTCGGACAATGCCTGGCGCAGTAAACGCATGAAGGTCGAGTCCTGCCCAGCCCCCGCGCCATGGGCGATCAGCAAGCGTCCCTTGCGTGCTTCACCGCGCTTTTCCAGCGGGCCAATACCCTCGATAAATAGCTTGGCATCGCCTGGCTCTTGCAAGGCCGTGCGCAACTGTTGTGGGGTCACTTTCCGATATCCCAGATGAGTGTAGACCGACAAATAAGTTCCCTCTCGCTGCTCAATACATGTGTACTTTCGTTGCAACCATTGGGCCGAGCTTATTCAGCTTGGCCGCCGGCTGCGCTAGACTCCCGCCCTGCATCTTGATCTGCATTATCGTGCGGGTAGTCAATCCGCGGCATACGGCTGCGCGGGTATGTCTGCCCAGGGAATTGCTGACAAAACCGCGTTCGATGGGAACCTGACATGAGCACAGCATTGGAACACCCGACCTACAACTACAAGGTAGTTCGGCAGTTCGCGATCATGACCGTGGTATGGGGCATCGTGGGCATGGGCCTGGGTGTCGTCATCGCTGCACAACTGGTCTGGCCGGAACTGAATCTTGGCCTGCCCTGGACGAGCTTCGGACGCCTGCGCCCGATGCACACCAATACCGTCATCTTCGCCTTCGCCGGTTCCGCGCTGATCACGACGTCGTATTATGTCGTGCAGCGTACCTGTCAGACGCGGCTGTTTTCGGATGGCCTGGCGCAGTTTACCTTCTGGGGCTGGAACGCGGTCATCGTGCTGGGGCTCGTCACCCTCAACATGGGCTGGACCACCTCCAAGGAATACGCCGAGTTCGAATGGCCGATCGACATTCTGCTCGCGGTGGTCTGGATCGCCTACGCCATCGTCTTCCTCGGCACGCTCAAGCAGCGCAAGACCTCGCACATCTATGTCGCCAACTGGTTCTATGCCTCGTTCATCCTGACCGTGGGCGTGCTGCACATCGTCAACTCCGCCGAGGTGCCGGTCTCCTTCGGCAAGTCCTATTCCGCCTATGCCGGCGCCATCGACGCCATGGTGCAGTGGTGGTACGGCCACAATGCCGTCGGCTTCCTGCTCACCGCCGGCTTCCTGGGCATGATGTACTACTTCGTACCCAAGCAGGCCGAGCGCCCGATCTATTCCTATCGCCTGTCGATCGTGCACTTCTGGGCGCTGATCACCACCTACATGTGGGTCGGCGCACACCACCTGCACTACACCGCCCTGCCCGACTGGGTGCAGTCGATCGGCATGATCATGTCGATCATCCTGCTGGCGCCCTCCTGGGGCGGCATGATCAACGGCATGATGACGCTCTCCGGCGCCTGGCATAAGCTGCGCACCGATCCGACGCTGCGCTTCCTGGTCGTGGCCCTGTCGTTCTACGGCATGTCGACCTTCGAAGGCCCGATGATGGCGATCAAGACCGTCAACGCGCTTTCCCATTACACCGACTGGACCATCGGTCACGTTCACTCCGGCGCGCTCGGCTGGGTGGCGATGATCACCTTCGGCTCGCTGTACCACTTGATACCGCGCCTCTACGGCCGCAGCGAGATGTTCTCGGTGCCACTGATCGCCGTGCACTTCTGGCTGGCGACCATCGGTACCGTGCTGTACATCACCGCGATGTGGGTCAACGGTATCCTGCAGGGCCTGATGTGGCGCGCGGTGAATGAAGACGGCACCTTGATGTACACCTTCATCGAGGCCCTCGAGGCGAGTCATCCGGGCTATGTGGTGCGCTGGATCGGTGGCTGTTTCTTCCTGACGGGGATGCTGTTAATGGCCTTCAACGTCTACATGACGGTGAAACGCAGCGAGCAGGTGCGCGAGCCGCTCCCGCAGACCGCCTGATCAACCGGGGAACCTGACACCGATGAGACACGAGATAGTTGAAAAGAACGTTGGCCTGCTCTCCATCCTGATTCTGGTAGTGATCAGCTTCGCAGCCATGGTCGAGATCGTGCCGCTGTTCTTCGCCAAGGAAACCACCCAGCCCGTCGATGGTCTGGAGCCGCTCTCCGCGCTGGAGCTCGAAGGCCGCGATATCTATATTCGCGAAGGTTGTGTCGGCTGCCATTCGCAGATGATTCGCCCGTTCCGCGCCGAGACCGAGCGCTATGGCCACTACAGCGTGGCCGGCGAGTTCGTCTACGATCATCCGTTCCTGTGGGGCTCCAAGCGTACCGGCCCGGATCTGGCTCGCGTCGGTGGCCGTTATAGCGATGCCTGGCACCGCGCCCACCTGTACAACCCGCGCGACGTGGTGCCCGAATCGAAGATGCCGGCCTACCCCTGGCTGTTCGAGAACACCCTGACCGGCGAGCACACCGCCGACAAGATGCGCGCCTTGCAGAGCCTCGGCGTGCCATACACCCGGGAGCAGATCGAGGGCGCCGCCGTTGCCGTGCGCGGCAAGCAGGAGATTACCGCCCTGGTCGCCTATCTCCAGCAACTGGGCACCGTGCTCAAGGACACGCGCTGAACCATGGATATCGGAACCTTTCGTGGCATTACCACGCTGCTCGTCCTGTTCTGCTTTCTCGGCATCGTATTCTGGGCGTACTCGAAGCGCCGCAAGAAGGACTTCGACGAAGCGAAGAACCTGCCGTTCGCCGACGAAGAAGACGACAACAAGTCGGGCCAGGAATCCGACACCTCGACGGGCGAGATCCGTTCCCGATCAGATAGGGGAGACAACGATTCATGAATAACCTGTGGGGTGACTCCCTTAGCGGCTTCTGGAGTGCATGGGTCATCGTCATTACCCTGGGCACCATCGTCTTCTGCTGGTGGCTGCTGTTCGCCAATCGCAAGACCGACAAGCAACCCAATGCCGATGGCAATGTCGAGACCACCGGGCATAGCGCCGACGGCATCGATGAATTCGACAACCCGCTGCCACGCTGGTGGTTCATGCTGTTCATCGGTACCATCGTCTTCGCGGTGGGCTATCTGCTGCTCTACCCCGGCCTTGGCAACTTCAAGGGCGTGCTCGGCTGGACCCAGGAAGGCCAGTGGGAGGAAGAGATCGCCTACGCCCAGCAGCAGTACGCGCCGATCTTCGACCAGTACGGCGAGATTCCGGTGCCCGAACTGGCACAGGATGGCCAAGCCATGCAGGTTGCCGAGCGCATTTTCCTCAACAACTGCGCGGTGTGCCATGGTTCCAATGCGCAAGGCGGCTATGGCTTTCCCAACCTGACCGATAACGACTGGCTGTATGGCGGCGCGCCGCAGGATATCATCGCCACCATCACCAACGGGCGTAACGGCCTGATGCCTTCCTGGCAGCAGCTGGGCGGGACCAACTTGCGCAACGTCGCCAACTACGTAGTCAGCCTGTCCGGCGCCGAGCACGATGCCGAACTGGCCAAAGAAGGCGAGGCGATCTTCGACTCCGCCTGCGTGGCCTGCCACGGCCTCGACGCCACCGGCAACCAGGCGCTCGGCGCGCCCAACCTGACCGATGCCACCTGGCTATATCGCCAGCCCGGCCAGGAGACGCTCGATGCCGTGCTCGAGACGCTGCGCAACGGCCGTAACGGGCATATGCCGTCACAGATCGCCTATATTGGCGAGAACAAGGTGCATCTGGTCGCCGCCTACGTCTACAGCCTATCCAACTAAGCAATAAACCACGGGTGCGGCTGGCAGTCGCACTCTGTCCTCTCCTCCCGCCGCACTCGGTAGAATCCGCACTCGGCTCGCAAGATTTCCTTTGTGACACAGCAGGTGGCACATGACGGACAAGATCCCGCTTCGGGACGAGACCCCAAACCCGGCCGTGGGCATACATGATCCACGGCGCGGCGCGGCCCAGGATTTATACGCCTCGCGCCGACACATCTACGTGCGTGAGATCAAGGGACTGTTCCAGCGCGTGAGGCGCAGCGCCAACTGGGCGCTGATGGCGCTGTATTTCGGCACGCCCTGGCTGAGCTGGGGCGAGCGTCAGGCGGTGTGGTTCGACCTGCCCTCGCGCCAATTCCATATCTTCGGCGCGACCTTCTATCCGCAGGACTTCATGCTGCTGTCGTGGCTGTTGATCATCTGCGCCTTCGGCCTGTTTCTGATCACCGTGTTCGCCGGCCGGGTGTGGTGCGGTTATACCTGCCCGCAAAGCGTATGGACCTGGCTGTATATCTGGGTCGAGCACCTGACCGAAGGCTCGCGCAACCGGCGCATCAAGCTCGACAAACAGCCAATGAGCGCCGAAAAGGCCGCGCGCAAGGGTGCCAAACACAGCCTGTGGCTGTCGATCGCCTTCGCCACCGGGCTGACCTTCGTCGGCTATTTCACGCCGATTCGCGGCCTGGTCAACGACTTCGCGACGCTGAGCGTCGGTGGCTGGGCACTGTTCTGGACCGGCTTCTTCACCGTGTTCACTTATCTCAATGCCGGCTGGCTACGCGAGCAGGTCTGCGTGCACATGTGTCCTTATGCGCGCTTCCAGTCGGTGATGTTCGACCGCGATACGTTGATCGTCTCCTATGACGAGGCGCGCGGCGAACCACGCGGTGCGCGTAGAAGGGACATCGATCACCGCGAGCGGGGGCTCGGCGACTGCATCGATTGCGGCCTGTGCGTGCAGGTCTGTCCCACCGGGATCGATATCCGCGACGGCCTGCAGATCGAATGCATCGGCTGCGCCGCCTGCGTCGATGCCTGCGACAGCGTGATGGACCGGATGAACTATCCGCGCGGGCTGATTCGCTACACCACCGAACACGCCCTCGAAGGCGGCAAGACGCGCGTCTTGCGCCCGCGTCTGCTGGCCTATTTCGCCGCACTGGTAGTGATGATCGGCCTGTTCGTGTGGGCCATCGGTGACCGCGTGGCGCTGGATATCGATATCCAGCGCGACCGCAATCGGCTGTATAGCATGACCCCGGAGGGCGATATCAGTAACTCCTACACCTTGGGCATTCGCAACCTCGACGACGAGGCGCATCGTTACGCGATCACGGCCCAGGGCCTGGCGGGCCTGCGCCTGATCGGTAACCACACCATCACCGTCGAGGCAGGGACCAGTCGCAGCGTGCCACTGCAACTCGCCGTGCCGCCCGGTTCGCTCGACTCACCCAGCGAAGCGATCACGCTACGTGTCGAAGCCCAGGACGACCCGACTATCACATTGACCACGGAAGCCCGCTTCCTGGGCCAAGTCAGGAGATAACCCCATGAATCATCCGCCGCCCTGGTACAAACAATTCTGGCCATGGTTTCTGCTCGGCATACTGGGCCTCTCCATCGTCGTAAGCACGATCTTTCTGGTGGTCTCCATCACCAGCTTCGATGGCATGGTCGAAGACAACTATTACAAGCACGGCATGGCGATCAACGAGAGGCTCGAGCAGGATGACCATGCCAAAGCATTGAATATGGTCGCCGAACTGCGTATCGACGACCTCACCGGCGGCGTGGTGGTGGTGCTCGACGGCGAGGCACGCCCCGAGCGCCTGCTGTTGGAATTGATCTTTCCCACCCAGGGCGAGCGCGACCAGCGGGTGGTTCTCGAGCACGTACGCGATGGCCACTATGCCGGCCAGTTGCCGCACGCCCTGCAATACCGTTGGTACGTACACCTGGCGCCGGATACCAGCGATCCCGAGTGGCGCCTGCGCGGCGAGATCGAACTACCACGCCAGGCCCCGCTGACCCTGAGCGCCGACAGCGAGAGCGCATGAGCGCCACGCTCGAGCACAGCTCCGATACGCCGGGCTGCTATCACTGCGGCGCCGGCGTCCCGCGCGGCGCGCCCTGGCGCATCACTCTCGATGGCGAGCCGCGACCGCTGTGCTGCCCGGGCTGCGAGGCGGTGGCGCACGCCATCGTCGATGGCGGCCTGGCGAGCTATTACCGCTTTCGCACCCAGTTGCCCGCGCGCCCCGACGACCGCCAGGCCGCTCGCGCCGAAACCTGGGCGGTATTCGACGACCCTGAACTGCAACGCCAGTTCGTACACCGCGTGCCTGGCGACGCCGTCGACGATTCTCGCGTCCAGGCCACCTTCGCCGTCGATGGCATCACCTGCGCCGCCTGCGCCTGGTTGATCGAGCATCGCCTCAACGATCTCGATGGCCTGGAGTCCAGCGCGGTGAACCTGAGCCATCATCGCCTGCATCTGATCTGGGACCCGACCCGGCTCGCGCTGTCGCGGATTCTCTCCGAGCTCGCCGCCATCGGTTATCCCACGCAGCCCTACGAGCCGAATATCGCCCAGCAGAAACTCCAGCGCGACGAGCGCCAGGCGATTCGCCGCCTGATCGTCGCCGGCGTGGCGATGATGCAGGTGATGATGTTCTCGATTCCGCTATATGTCGCCGGCCCGGATGGCATCGGCGAAGGCTTCCAGCAACTGTTTCACTGGCTGTCGCTGACCCTGTCCACCGCAGTAGTAACGTTCTCCGCCGTGCCGTTCTTTCGCGGCGCGCTGCGCGACCTGCGCGTCCGCCACCTGGGCATGGACGTGCCGGTAGCCATCGCCATCCTCGGCGCCTACCTGGCCAGCGCCTATGCGGTACTGATCGGCAGCAACGAGACTTACTTCGACTCGGTGACCATGTTCACCTTCTTCCTGCTGTTCAGTCGCTATATCGAGATGCGCGCGCGGCGCCGCAATGGGCATAGCGGCAATGCCATGACTGGCGTGCTGCCAGCGAGCGCGACGCGCCTCGAGGCCGACGGCAGCGAGCGCATCGTGCCCGCCAATCATCTGCGCCCCGGCGACCGCGTGCTGGTGCGTCCCGGGCATGGCGTGCCCGCCGATGGCATGATCGTCTCGGGCCAGGCCAGCCTCGACGAATCGATGCTCAGCGGCGAGTCGCTGCCCATCGCCCGTAGCGTCGGCGATAGCGTCACCGGCGGCAGCCTGAACACCGACAGCCCGCTGACCATCGAAGTGACGCGTAGCGGCCGCGACGCCCGCGCCGCCGGCATCCTCGAACTTAGCGATCGCGCCTTTGCCAGCCGCCCCAAGATCGCCGAACAGGCGTCGCGCATGGCACACCATTTCGTGCTGCGCGTGCTGATCGCCACCATCGGCGTAGCGATCGTGTGGAGCTTCATCGATCCGTCGCGGGTACTGTGGGTCACGCTCTCGGTACTGGTCGTCACCTGCCCCTGCGCATTGGCACTGGCCACGCCTACAGCGCTGACCGCCAGCCATGGGCAACTGCGCCGGCGCGGCGTGCTGATCACCCGCGCGCATGCCATCGAGGGGCTGTCCCAGGCCACCCGGGTGGTATTCGACAAGACCGGCACGCTGACCGAGGGGCGCATGCGCCTGCGCGAGACCCGCCCGCTGGCCGATGGCTTGTCCGCGCAGCGCGCACGCGAGTTGGCCGCCACGCTGGAAGCGCATTCCGAGCACCCGATCGCCCGGGCATTTCGCGACCATCGCGAGCCACGGCTGTCCGCCTGCGAGGTGCGCAATCATCCCGGCCAGGGGCTGGAAGGCGTGATCGACGAGCACCGCTATCGGCTAGGCCGCGCCGATTTCTGCATGGCGACGCCACCCGCCGAGCCCGAGCAGCGAGGCCAATGGTTGCTATTGAGCCGTTATGAACCGGGGGATGCCACGCCGCTGGCTTGGTTTCGCCTAGACGACGCCCTGCGCGAAGATGCCCACGCTACCATCGCCGCACTGCGCCAGGCGGGACTCGAAGTCGAGCTGCTGTCCGGTGACGGTCGCAACGCGGTCGCCGCGCTGGCCGATGAGGTAGGCATAACCACCTGGACCGCCGGCGCCACGCCGGAAGATAAACTCGCCCGCATCCAGGCATTGCAAGCCGATGGCGAACAGGTAGTCATGGTCGGCGACGGCATCAACGACGTGCCGGTACTCGCCGCCGCCGACGTATCGGTGGCGATGAACGGCGCCACCGATCTCGCCCGCACCCGCGCCGATGGCGTATTGATGAGCCCCCGGCTGTGGCGTATCGTCGAGGCCGTGCAGCTCGCCCGCCTGACCCGTCGCCTGATCCGCCAGAACCTGACGTGGGCGCTGTGCTACAACCTCTGCGCCCTGCCGTTGGCCGCGCTGGGCCTGGTGCCGCCGTGGGCCGCCGCGCTGGGCATGTCGGCCAGTTCGCTGGTGGTGGTGGGCAACGCCCTGCGTCTCAATCGCACGCGCCTGCCGGCGACGCGCTCACCCCTGGCGGAGTCCACATGAGCATTCTCTATCTGTTGATTCCCCTGTCGCTGCTACTGCTCAGCCTGGCCGTGGCTGTATTCTTCTGGGCGGTCAAATCCGGCCAGTTCGACGACCTCGAAGGCCCGGCGCACCGCATCCTCTTCGATGACGACGACAACGACCTGACACCCGAGCAGCGCCGGCGCAAGGCGCAAGGCGAAACGCCAAACCGCGATTCAAGCGACAGCGAAAACCACGACCACGATACGCGGCCGCCTCGATGAACCCCACCGGACTCGACCTCCCGCCGCTGACCGCCGCCTTCGTTTTCGGCTTGCTGGGTGGCGCGCACTGCATCGGCATGTGCGGCGGCATCATGAGTGCGCTGACCTTCGCCGTGCCGCCCAGCATGCGCAGCCCGGCCCGGCTCGGCGGCCTGCTGCTCGGCTACAACCTGGGGCGCATCGCAAGCTACATGCTCGCTGGCGCACTGGTAGCGGGGCTCGGTACGCTGATCGGCGGCACCCACCCCGGCCTGCGCCTGGCCCTGCAGGTGCTCGCTGCGCTGATGCTGATCCTGATGGCGCTGTACCTGGCCAACTGGTGGCGCGGGCTGACCCGCGTCGAAGCCTTGGGGCGTCGGCTATGGCGGCATATCGAGCCGCTTGGCCGCCGGCTGATGCCGGTGGTCAGGATTCCTCAGGCGGTGGCGCTGGGCGCGGTGTGGGGCTGGCTGCCCTGCGGGCTGGTCTATTCGATGCTGGCCTGGAGCCTGGCCGGCGGCGATCCCGCGCGTGGCGCAGCGCTGATGGGCGCATTCGGCCTCGGCACGCTACCGGCGCTACTGGTGACCGGCGTCGCCGCGCGCCAGATGACCGCGCTGATTCGTCACCCCGCCACGCGCACACTGGCCGCCGTGCTGATCATCGCCTTCGCGCTGTGGCAACTGTGGGGACTATGGCCGCAGTTCTTGCCGGGTAGCGAGATGCCGCACGCCCATGGGCATCATCATGCTTGAGATAGCGCCATTTGGCTGAAAGCGTTTTCTGCCTCGCTTCAAGCGCATCTAATACCCACTTAATCCCGCCCTGCCAGACTGTTGCCCTTTATCCCGATGGAGGGCGCAAATGTCTGACAGGTTCTTGATGCGAGCCTGGCGCCAGTGGACTCTACTAGCCATTGCCGCGCTGCTTGCGGTTCTTTCCTTGCCTGCGTCGGCAACCGAAGACTTCCTGCCGGTTGACCAGGCCTTCCAGCTCGAAGCCGAGCAGCAGGGCGATGAGATCGTGCTGCGCTGGGAGATCGCCCCTGGCTATTACCTGTATCGCCATCGCCTCGGGGTAGAGGGCATGCCCTCTGCCATAACGCCGCCGGCGATGCCCAATGGAGAGACCATCAGCGACGAGTACTTCGGTGAGTCCGTGGTCTATTATGACGTTCTGGAAGTCCGCGTCGATCCCGGTCAAGCCGAGCGCCTTGCGCTGACCTGGCAGGGCTGTGCCGAGGCGGGGCTATGCTATGCCCCACAGCATGACACCCTCGACCTGACGAACCTGACCCTGGAGAATGGCACGCTCGCCGATAATGGCGGTTTTTTCTCCCAAAGCAGCCCCGGTCTTTTTGCCAACGCTTCTCCCAGTGCCTCGTCAGAGCGCACCAATGTCACCAGCAGCGAGGCGCTTACGGCCACCGGCGTTACCGAAGCGAGCCTGGGTGAAGACCAACGGCTGGCCGCACGGCTCGCCAACGCTCATATCGGTTGGACGCTGGCGGCCTTTTTCGGCATGGGCCTGTTGCTCGTATTCACGCCCTGTGTGCTGCCGATGGTCCCGATCCTATCCAGCCTGGTGGTGGGCGCCGGCGCGAGTGCACGGCGCGGGCTGCTGCTCTCCATCGCCTTCGTCATGCCCATGGCACTGACCTATGCCGCCCTCGGTGTCGTTGCCGCGCTGGCCGGGGCCAGCCTGCAGGCCATGCTGCAGACGCCGTGGGTGTTGGGCGGCTTCGCCGCGCTCTTCGTGGTGCTCGCCCTGGCCATGTTCGGCCTCTTCGAGCTCGAGCTACCGCAGGCGCTGCGCCAGCGGTTCGCCAGCCTCCAGCAGCGTCAGCGCGGCGGCACCCTGGGCGGCGGCGCGGCAATGGGCGTGCTCTCGGCACTGCTGGTCGGCCCCTGCATGACCGCGCCGCTGGCCGGGGCCCTGCTGTATATCGCCGATAGCGGCAATGCCCTGCTGGGTGGCTCGGCCCTGCTGGCATTGGGGCTGGGCATGGGCGCGCCGCTACTGCTGGTCGGTACGCTGGGGGCACGCCTGCTGCCCCGCCCCGGGCCCTGGATGACCCGCATCAAGGCCCTGTTCGGATTCGTGTTGCTGGGCATGGCGATCTGGTTCGTGGCTCGGGTCATCCCCGCCAGTGTCGAACTGGGGCTCTGGGGCGTCTGGCTAATCGGCGCCGCGGTCGCCCTATGGCAGATGAGCGTGTCGCACTCACCGACGGCCCGGCAGTTGATTGCCAGGACGTCGGGACTGGTACTCGGCCTGTGGGGCGCCACGCTGATCGTCGGCAGTGCTGGCGGCGGAGAAAGTTTCTATCGCCCCTTGGCGACGATCCAATCGAATGCTAGCACCGAGCGCCTCCAGGAAGCTTTCATGGCGCGCTTCGCAGCCGTCGAGGGTAGCGCCGACCTAAAGCGCCGGATCGAGCAGGCCGGCAACCGGGGGCAATGGACGCTGGTGGATGTCTATGCCGACTGGTGCGTCTCCTGCCAGGTCATCGAAGATGAGGTCTTCGGCGATGCCCGCGTCCAGGCCAAGCTCGCCGGCATGCAATTGCTACGTCCCGATGTGACCGACAACAACGCCGCGGATCGCGAGCTCCTCGAGGCCTACGGCATTCTCGGCCCTCCCACGCTGATGCTGTTCGACCCCGATGGACGCGAGCGGCGCGCCCAACGCATCGTCGGTGAAATCGATGCCGAGGCCTTCCTCAAGCGGCTCGAACGGGCGCGCCAAGCCACTGGAGACGCCTCATGACGGCCCTGACCCAGAGCATCGCCCTTGGCCCGATGGTGCTGAGCCTGAACCAGCTGCTTATCGGCCTGGCACTGAGCATGGCCCTATTGACCAGCACCCTGGTCGGCTCGCGACGTGGCGAATCCGCCAGCGACACGCTGTTCAATACACTGCTGATAGGCATCGTTGCCGCGCGGCTGGTCTTCGTGACGCGCTATCACGCCGACTATGCCAGTGTCTGGGCGATGTTCGATATCCGTGACGGCGGTTTCGACACGCTCGGCGGTGTCGTGGCCGGCTCCGCCTATGTCTGCTGGCGACTGTGGCGCGCGCCCCGACAACGCGTGGTATTGGCCAGCGCCGTGCTAACGGGTGCGCTGGCCTGGAGCGTTGCGGCCGGCAGTCTACTGCTGATCGACAACCAGGTACGCTCACTGCCCAAGACGCAACTTGCGACGCTGGATCACCGCCCCATCACGCTGACGGCGCTGGCCGAGCGCGCCGACCAGCCCATGGTGGTCAACCTCTGGGCGACCTGGTGCCCGCCCTGTCGGCGCGAGATGCCGATTCTGGCCGCCGCGCAACGGGCACGAGACGATATCACCTTCGTGTTCGTCAACCAGGGCGAATACGCCGCTCGGGTAAAGCAATATCTAAAAAACGAATCGCTGGAACTGAGCCATGTGTGGCTCGATCCGGGCCAGGCACTGGGCAGGGCGGTCGGTTCGCAAGCCATGCCCACCACCCTGTTCTATGACGCCGATGGGCGGTTGCGCGATAGCCACCTCGGCGCGCTTTCCCGCGCCAGCCTGAGTGCCAAGCTCGAACAGCTGTACTGATGCCCCCTAACACGACCCAGGCAAGGAGATGCCGATGATCGTCAGCAACGCACGCTTCCCTCTCACCCTACTGGCCCTTTCGGGCCTGCTATGGCCAGCGGCTGGCATCGCCGAAGAGTGGCCGGCTCCCATCGCCGCACTGGAGAAGCAGGGACTGAACGTCCACCAACGCTTCGATGCGCCCAGCGGATTGACCGGCTATGCCGCCAGCGTGCGCGGGCAGGCGGTGGCCGTCTATCTCACCGAGGACGGCGAGCACGCCATCGTCGGCACGCTGCTGGACGCCGAGGGCAACGACCTATCGGCCGCGCAGCTCGACGAGCTGGTGCGCAAGCCGCAGGACGCGGCGACCTGGAACAATCTGGGGGACAGCGCCTGGATCGCCGATGGTGCTGCCGATGCCGAGCGGATCGTTTATGTCTTTACCGACCCCAACTGCCCCTATTGCCAGCAGTTCTGGAGCGAGGCACGGCCCTGGGTCGAGGCCGGCAAGGTCCAGCTACGCCATATCATGGTCGGCATTCTGAAGCAGGACAGCCCACGCAAGGCGATTTCACTGCTGGCCGCCGATGATCCTGCCGCGGCACTGCATGCCCATCAGCAGGGTAGCCAGGCGATCGCCCTGCTCGAGTCGCTTCCTCGTGAATTCGAAGATGCCTTGGCAAAAAACCATCGGCTGATGCAGCGGCTGGGGCTACGGGCGACGCCGAGCATTCTCTACCGCCGCGACGGGCTGCTGAAGATCGCCCAGGGAGTGCCTGCCGAGCAGCAGCTCGAGGCCATCATGGGTTCACCGAGGCCCTGAGCCACAGCCATTCCCCATCACCTGGGCCCGGTCGATCCGGGCCCAGCGGGCTCAGGCATCCGGCGTGGCTGGCCGTTCATCCTGACCATAGTTGGCGTGATCGCCGAGCGTCTGGCCATTGAATGGCCGGCCGTAGTAGCCGCCATGCTGATGGAAGGTCTCGACGGTCGCCTCGAGCGATTCCATCGTGCGGCGGCGAGGATCCTGTGGACGCTCATGACTGTTGATGTAGGCCGCCACGTCCCAGGCTTGCTGGTTGCTCAGCGAATTGGGCTGGCCCAATGGCATATTGGCCTTGATGAAGGCGGCGGCAGTACTCACCCGATGCATGCCGGCCCCCCAGTTGTAGGCACCGTCTCCCCACAGCGGCGGAAACACCTGGCGGTCGCCGACCTGCTGACCGGCACCGTCCGCGCCATGGCAGACGGCACAGTTCTGGGCATAGACTTCGGCGCCACGCGCCGGATCGTAAGCCTTCTCGGGTTCTGGCAGATCCGGATAGCCGCGTCCCGGCATGGCCTGGTTGATGGGCGCGCCCGTGGCCATCCAATGCAGGTACGTCTGCATGGCGACCAGTGGCTCGCTGCCCGCCGCCGGGGGCTTGCCATTCATCGAGTAGGTGAAGCAGCCCTGAATACGCTCGGCCATGGTATTGACCCTGTCGTTCTTGCCCCGATAGGCCGGATACATGCCAAACGAGGCCCACATCGGCGCGGAGTCGGCCAGGCGTCCGGCATCGAGATGGCAGTTCGAGCAATTCTGGTCATTGAAGACATAGCGACCGCGCAACTGCTGCGTGTTGATGAAGATATCGCGGCCCAGGCGCACCATGTCGCCGTACTGGTTATCCGGAATGTCGCGCTCCAGCGGGGGCTGGAAAGTCGCCTCGCCCGGCGGCGCCGGCGGTAGCGGTTTCTGATAGTCGCGCTCGGGTTCCGCTGCCTGAGTCACGGCTGCCAACGACAGCGCCAGTAGCGACAGGGTGCCACCGGCTACCCACAGGGTCGGTTTCCAAGGGGTCATTGCGCGCCCTCCTTCTTATCGGCAATGGATGCCGTGCTCAGCCGCTCGGGCAGGGTCGCGTAATAGTCACTGATCAGCCCGATCTGCTCATCACTGAGACGCTCGGCGACGCTCTTCATCAGGTCGTTGGGATCGTTGGCACGACTGCCATTGCGCCAGGCATTGAGCTGGGCCTTCAGGTAGCTCGCGTGTTGTCCGGCCAGCGGCGGGAAGGCCTCCCCCACGCCTTGGCCATTCGGACCGTGACACTGGTTACAGGCGGGAATGACATTGCCCCAATCACCCCGCTTGGCCAGCCATTCCGCCTCATCGGCCGGGTCAGCGGCCTGATACGCGGTGGGTAGGTCCAGCCCCTCCAGGCTGGCGTAATAGGCCGACACGGCACGCATGTCGTCTTCGCTCAACGCCTTGGCAAACGGCTGCATCACCGGACTCTGGCGCGAACCCTCGCGGTAATCATGTAACTGCTTGCTCAGATAGCCGGCGGGCAGACCCGCCAGGCGCGGAAACCCGGTAGCCGCATTGCCCATGCCCTCGGCGCCGTGACAACTCATGCAGGCAATCGCGCCCTGGCCATTACCCTGTTGGGCTATCGTCTCGCCACGCGGGACGTCGTCCGCGGCCCACGCAGGCCCTACCCATGCGGCCCCTGTGCCGATAGCCACTAGCGTTACCAGCAGCCCCGGCGCACGCATCGCCATTCTCATCATCTTCGCTACTCCCATGCTCCGCCCCAGTCTATGCCTTTGAATATCCGCCGGCCCGGGGTCGTTCGTTATCGTTGCCAGATTCTGCCGGGGCATCAGGTGGGGCAACTCGCGGCTCCCCTGGCCAGTGCCGTGGCCCCAAGGGGAACCACAACCGTGCCACCAGCCCTTGCGGCCGGTTATGCTCGAAGCGCAAATGGCCGGCGAATCGCTCGGCAATGGCTGCCACGATCGCCAGCCCCAAGCCACTGCCATGCCCGTTACCTTGCTGCCAAAAACGCCCGGTGAGCTTCGTCAGGGCAAGCTCATCGACACCGGGCCCTTGGTCGCGTATGACAAAAGCCAGCCCCGCGGCATCCTGCTGGAGAGCAAGGCCTACCGATCCCGGCGCCGGGCTGAAGCGCCGGGCGTTTTCCAGCAGGTTGCGCAGTGCCGTCACCGCCAGTTCATGGGGTACCGCCAGCGATATCTCCCTGACACCTCGGTCAATCACGAAGGCGCGCTGGGCCTCGGCGTCCAGGGTATCGAGAGCGTCTTCGACCACCGCGCCCGACTGGCAACCGGCCGGCCACTGGGTGTCGAAACCGCCTTCCAGGCGGGCCAGCATAAGCAATTGCTCCAACGTGCCCTGCAGGCGAGCCACGCCTTTTTCCGCCTGGGCCTGGGCATGTTGCGCCGCTTCACCCTGCTGGCGGCGAGCCACCTGCAGATGGGTCTTGATCGCGGTCAGGGGCGTGCGCAACTCATGCGCGGCATCGCTGGTGAAGCGCTGCTCGCGTGCCATGGCCTGGCGAATGCGCGCCAACAGGTTATTGAGCGTATCGACCAACGGGCGTAGCTCAGCCGGCAAGTCGTTGGTGGCCACCGGGGCAATCGCCTCCGGATCACGCATGGCCAGGGATTCCCGCAGCCGCGAAAGCGGACGCAGTCCACGCAGGATGCCCAGCCACAGCGCGGCCAGGCTGCCCAGCAGCGCCACCAGGAAAGGCACTACCGCCACCCTGAGTACGTCACGCAACAGGATGTCGCGCTCATCGACGCGATCGGCGGTGGTGATGGTCAAGTCACCCCGCTGGTAGGTATAGACACGCCACTGCACACCCTCGTCTTCGCGGTAGCTATACCCCGGCTCGCGGGCTTCGAGTACCTCCGGCATGTCCGCGTGGGTACGCGCGACCACCTTGCCGCTGGGGGAATGAACCTGGCAGGCCAGGCCGGCGATGGGCGGAATCGACAACTGTCGATTTTCGGCCTGCTGCCAGACCTCCGCCGGCAACTGCGACACCAGTCCGGCAACCATGCGTGCCGATTGGGCCAGGCGCTGGTCGAGGGTATGTTCCACCTGTTGATGCAGGTCGCGCATCAACCAGGCAGCGGCCAGCCCCCATAGCAGGGTCAGGGTCAATCCCAGGGTGAGCAACAGGCGTACGCGCAGACTCATCGCGCCGTTCCCAGCGGCGCATCGGGGGCGACAATGGCGTCCGGCTTGCCGAGCCGATAGCCCAGGCCGCGTACCGTTTCGATCACACCGCTGCCGAACTTGCGGCGCAGGTGATGGATATGCACATTCAGGGCATTGCTCTCGACGTCTCCGCCCATGCCGTAGAGCCTGTCCTTGAGCTGGTCCGCCGAGAGCACGCTGCCCGGGGCCTGGAGAAAAGTCTCGAGCAGCACTAATTCCCGTCGCTTGAGGCATACTGGTTGGCCCGCCACACTGACCTGTCGGGCCAAGGGGTCGAGGCATAGCGTGCCATGCTCGATCAGCGTACGCGGTCGACCGGCGGCCCGGCGCAGCAACGCATGCAGGCGGGCCACCAGTTCATCCAGGTCGAAGGGCTTGAGCAGATAGTCATCGGCCCCGCCCTGCAGACCGGCCACCCGGTCAGGCACGGCATCGCGCGCCGTGAGTATCAGCACGGGTGTCGTTATGTTGGCCGAGCGCCACTCCTCGAGCAGGTCCATGCCGTCGCCGTCGGGCAGGCCGAGATCCAGTATCACGACATCACTGGACACGCTGGGCATGGCCATGCGTGCCGCGGCTAGCGTATCGACGTGGTCGACCACGCAATCAGCAACGGCGAGACCGGCCTGGATACCCGATGCAACGAGGGCATCGTCTTCGATAAGCAGGACATGCATGAAGGAATCCTTTGAACTGCGCCAATCATCGCAGCCAAGCATTAAGGGAGCGTTAACCACGCTTTCAAACACCATGGGTATTAGGTGAATGGCGGCTGCCGAGAGGGTTCGATGACAACCGCCCAAGCATCCGGATAGCTGCGGAATGTATTCAGTCGCTAATCCCAGGCGGCGCCCTTCAGGGCATCGAGCGGTATCTTGAGATAGCGTCGCCCATTGGCCTCCGGCTCAGGCAAGGCACCGCCGCGAATATTGACCTGTAACGCGCTAAGGATCAGCTTGGGCATGGGCAGCGTGCTATCACGCTGGTTACGCATGGCCACGTAAGCGTCCTCGTTACTGCCGACCAGGTGCTTGTTGGTCTGTCGCTGCTCTCTAACCGTGCTTTCCCACTGCGGTTCACGGCCGTCGGGCATGTAGTCATGGCCGGTGAATATTCGGGTGTCGTCGGGCAATGCCAGGATCGATTGGATCGACTGCCATAGCTGGCGCGCATCGCCCCCGGGAAAGTCGGCGCGGGCCGTCCCCGAGTCCGGCTGGAACAGGGTATCGTGGACGAAGGCCGCATCACCGATCAGATAAGTGATCGAGGCAGGCGTGTGGCCTGGCGAGAACATGATGCGGCCTTCGATTTCACCGATCTGGAAAGTTTCCCCCGCGCTGAAAAGACGATCCCATTGACGGCCGTCGGCGGGCAAGTCAGGCCAGTCGTACAACGCCTTCCACAAGGCCTGGACCCGTGTCACGCAACCGCCGGTGGCGGTCGGCGCCCCAGTCTTCTGCTTGAGATATTGCGCCGCCGAGAAGTGATCGGCATGGGGATGGGTGTCGAGAACCCAGGCCACTTGAAAGCCTTGCTTGGCGACATAGGCAAGCAACTCATCGGCATGGTGGGTCGCCGTGGCTCCCGACTTCTCATCGAAATCGAGTACCGGGTCGATAATGGCGCAGCACTGCGTTTCGGGATCGCTCACCACGTATTGCACGCTAAAGGTTCTCGGGTCGAAGAACCCCGCGATATCAGGCTTTCCCGGAGAGTGACGAAAGGTCCGCATAACGCCTCGCTTAGCTAACGATGGCTTGAGTTATTACGATAGCCTAAAAAGCTATATGCGAAAATCTCAGATGCGCGATGAAAACACCTAACCCTTTGAATTAAAAAATAATAATGACACCCGCGAAGATTCCATGGATTCACCAACAACGCTGCGACGTTCGAGGTCAGGCTTCGCGCGTCAGCAGGTCGAAGGCGTCGATGCGGCTGGCGCTCATGCGCTCGCGCTTGGCCTCAAGGCCGTGGAAGTCGAACAGGTCGCGATCGGCGAGTTGCGACGGCGCGACGTTGGTCACCGCCTTGAACATGGTCTCGAGCCGGCCCGGGTGCTTCTTCTCCCATTCGGCGAGCATCTCCTTGACCACCTGGCGTTGCAGATTGGGCTGTGAGCCGCACAGGTTGCAGGGGATGATCGGGAATTCCATCAGCCGCGCGAACTCGGCGATGTCGGCTTCGCGGCAGTAGGCCAGCGGGCGGATGACGATGTTCTTGCCGTCATCCGAGAGCAGCTTGGGCGGCATCGCCTTGAGCGTGCCGCCGTAGAACATGTTGAGGAACAGCGTCTCGAGGATATCCTCGCGATGGTGCCCGAGCGCCACCTTGGTCGCGCCGATCTCCTCGGCGAATCCGTACAGCGAGCCGCGGCGCAGGCGCGAGCACAGCGCGCAGGTGGTCTTGCCCTCCGGCGTCTTCTCCTTGACCACCGAGTAGGTGTCGCGCTCGAGGATATGGTAGGCGACGCCGATGCCATCGAGATACTCGGGCAACACATGCTCGGGAAAGCCCGGCTGTTTCTGGTCCAGGTTGACTGCCACCAGTTCGAAGTCGACCGGGGCGCTGCGCTGCAGGTTGCGCAGGATCTCCAGCATCGTGTAGGAGTCCTTGCCGCCGGATAGACAGACCATGACCTTGTCGCCCTCGTCGATCATGGCGTAATCGATGATGGCGTTGCCGACCTGGCGACGCAGGCGTTTCTGGAGCTTGTTGAACTCGCGTTTGGAATTGCCGGTGAGCGCTTGCATGAGTGTGACGACACGCAGGAGAATGGAAGGCCGCCTATGCTATCACCGTGCCGGAACGCTGTCAGGTAAGCCGCCCATGTCCAGACTCCCGCTCATTCCAGTGACCGCTGCCGCCTTGATGCTTGCCGGCTGTACGGCCGGACCGCTCAAGGATTCCCCGGACCCCATCGACGACCAGCCGCCCGCGTCGATTGACGCGATCCCCGCCCTTTTTCTCGGAACATGGGATGCCAATGCGGAAAGCTGTGGCTGGGAGAGCAGCAACGGGCGCGTCCTTATCGAAAGACAAACGCTCACTTACTATGAAAGCGTCGCCAGGGTGCAGACGATTCAGCAACCGCAACCCAATGCGATCCGGCTCGATCTCGCGTTCACCGGCGAGGGGCAGACCTGGGATAAGACGCTGACGCTCGCGCTTTCGCCCTCCGGCAATGAACTGACCTTCAAGGATCCCGGGATCGCACGCTACACGCTGACGCGCTGTCGACGTTGACAGCGGTCCCGTCAATCAACAGCGCTGAGACGCCAAGGCAGCCTTTTTCAGCTGTACGTACATCGCTGCGACGGTTAGCGCTTCATCCAGCGCGGAGCCTCGGCCCGTCATCGGCACGCCCGGATTGCCGGCGAACGCCTCGAAGGAGGGATCGGACTCACGCGGTGGGCGCGCCCCGCGCATCTCGCGCCGATAGACCTGGGCCATATCGAGCGTGGCATTGGGCAGATCGAAACCGAAGCGCGGGCGCAGATGGCGATCGATGGCCAAGCGAGTGGCATCGATACGCCAGCCCAGCAATGGCCGGTTACCGACGAAATCCAGCAACGTTTCCAGCGCGTCGCCGAGCATCTCACCCTCATGGAAATCGTCATTGCACAGGCACAGGTCCAGCGAATCGCTGGCCAGTACCCGCTCGCTGGTGAGTCGCACCGCGCCAACCGTTACCAGGCCGGCGTCTCTCGGATCGAACCCCGGCGTATCGCAGGCGATGGCCACCATTTCGTCGCCGGTGTAGGGATTGAACAGCCAAGCGTAGTGGCCACCCGCCTGGCGGCGGCGATCGAATGCGCGATGCAGGGCTCGTATCATCGCAGTCTCTCTCAATTGTCCGCTCATGGAGCCCGACGGGTTGCATGCACGGATACCGATCAAGTGTCCAGACTAGACAAATTCACCCTCGCGGTGCAGCGGACGTTAGTCGAAGTCCTGTGTCGCTCTCGTGATTCAAGCGATTAAACACGGGTCGCATCGTGGACTGACGCCGGGGGGCGCAAAACCGCTAGAATGGGGCAGCACTCGGAGGGCTCCCATGTTTCACGGCTGGCTGCTGATCGGCATATCGCTGCTCTATATCGGCATACTGTTTTTCATCGCCTGGCGCGGCGATCGTCGCGCCAGGATTCATGGCGCGGCGCAGCGGCGACCGATCATCTACAGCCTGGCGTTGGCGATCTATTGCACCTCCTGGACGTTCTACGGCGCCGTCGGCCAGGCGGCCACCTCGGGTTGGTCGTTCGCCAGCATCTTCGTCGGCCCGGTGCTGACCTTCCTGCTGTTCTGGCCGGTGCTGGCCAAGATGATCCGCGTCGCCAAGCGCCAGAACGTCACCTCGATCGCCGACTTCATCGCCTCGCGCTACGGCAAGACTCAGTCGCTGGCGGCGTTCGCCAGCCTGGTGGCGCTGATCGGCACCCTGCCTTACATCGCCCTGCAACTGAAGGCGGTGTCGACGGCGTTCATGGTGCTTACCGACTCGTCGGACATGACCCGCGCGCCGCTGTTCGCCGATACCGCCTTCTACGTCGCGGCGGTGATGGCGTTGTTCGCGATTCTGTTCGGCACCCGTCACACCGATGCCACCGAGCACCACGAGGGCCTGATTCACGCCATCGCCTTCGAGTCGATCGTCAAGCTGGGCGCCTTTCTGATTCTCGGCGCCTACGTGACCTGGGGCATGTTCGACGGTCTCGGCGATCTGCTCGGGCGCGCCGATGCTTTCATGGACCTGCAACGCCAGTTGGCCGAGCAGGATTTCGGCCAGAGCTTCTGGGCCCAGACGCTGTTGGCGATGCTCGCGGTGCTGTGCCTGCCGCGCCAGTTCCACGTCACCGTGGTCGAGAACACCCACCCCGACGATGCCTCCCGCGCGCGCTGGATGTTCCCGCTGTACCTGGTGATTTTCGGCTTCTTCGTGCTGCCCCTCGCCGCCGCCGGCCTGACGATATTTCCCAATGGCGACGTCGCCCCGGACACCTTCGTGCTGGCGCTGCCGATGGCCGCCGACAACGTGCCATTGACGCTGCTGACCTTCATCGGCGGTTTCTCGGCGGCCACCGGCATGGTCATCGTCTCCGCCGTGGCGGTGTCGATCATGATCTCCAACGAGATCGTCATCCCCTTGCTGTTCCGCCTGCGCTGGTTCGACACCAAGGCCCGCGATTATGGCCGCCTGGTGCTGCGCACGCGGCGCGTGACCATCGTGGTGATCCTCGCGCTGGCGTATGGCTTCTATCAGTTGACCGCCGAGTTCAGCTCGCTGGCCTCGACCGGCATGCTGTCGTTCGCCGCCGCCGCGCAGTTCGCCCCGGCCCTGCTCGGCGGGCTCTACTGGAAGCGCGGCAATCGCCTCGGTGTAATCGCCGGCATGAACGTCGGCTTCGCCGTGTGGGCCTACACCCTGCTGCTGCCGACGCTGATCAAGGCCGACGTGCTGCCGACCTGGCTGCTCGGCGGCCCCTTCGGCATCGCCTGGCTGGCGCCGACCCAGCTGTTCGGCGTCAATATCGGCGATCCGTTCACCCATGGCGTGATGCTGTCGCTGGGCTTCAACCTGTTCTGCTATATCTTCGTCTCGCAGGTTACCCCGCAGCGGGTGGTCGAGCGCATTCAGGCCTCGCTGTTCGTCGATAGCGTCGAGACCCGTCAGACCTCGGTCAATCGCCCGTGGACCGGCGCCACCACGGTCGGCGACCTGCGCGTGCTGTGCGAGCGTTTCCTGAGCGCCGATCAGGTCGGGCGCGCCTTCGACGACTATGCCCGGCGCAGCGGTCAGCCGCTGGAAGGCAACACCCGCGCCTCGATCGACGCCATCCAGTTCACCGAGCGCCTCATGGCCTCGGTGCTCGGCGCCTCCTCGGCGCGCATCGTCGTCAACTCGGCGCTGCAGGGGCGCGGTATCGGCATCTCGGACGTGATCTCGATCGTCGACGAGGCCTCTCAGGTTCTCGAGTTCAATCGCGCGCTGGTGCAGGCGACCATCGAGAACATCAACCAGGGCATCAGCGTGGTCGACCAGCACCTGCGGCTGGTGGTGTGGAATCAGCGCTATCTGGAACTGTTCCGCTTCCCCGATCAGTTGATTCGCGTCGGCGCGCCGATCGACAAGATCTTCCGCTACAACGCCCACAACGGTGAGTACGGCCCCGGCGACCCCGAGGAGCACATCGACCTGCTGCTGGAGAACATTCGCCAGGGCCAACCGCACCGCTATGTGCGCTACCGTCAGGACGGCACCGTGCTCGAGGTGCAGGGCAACCCGATGCCCGGCGGCGGCTTCGTCTACAGCTACCAGGACATCACCCAGCAGAAGCGCACCGAGGAAGCGCTGATCCGCTCCGAGAACAACATCCGTATCTATACCGATAACGTGCCGGCGCTGATCGCCTACTTCGACAAGGAATGCCGCTACCTCTTCACCAACCGCGCCTACGAGCAGGTGTTCGGCGTCGATCGCAACAAGGTCATCGGCGAGCGGGTCGAGAGCGTGATGTCGAGCGCCATCGCCCGCGACCGCGCGCCCTGGATGCGCCGCGCCCTCGACGGTGAACGCGTCAGCTTCGAGATCTCGCTGGACGACGGCGCGGTCGGCACCCGCTACATGCTGGTGACCTATACCCCCCACTTCGGCGACAGCGGCGCGATCCTCGGCTTCTTCGCGCTGTATCAGGACATCACCGAACGCCGCCTGGCCGAGATTGCCCTCAAGGAAACCAACGAGAATCTCGAAGAGCGCGTGCGCGAGCGCACCCAGGCGCTATCCGAAGCCAACGCCGCGCTGCGCCAGGAAAACCGCGTGCGTGCCGAGGCCGAACTGGCGCTGCGCCAGGCCAAGCAGGTCGCCGAGGATGCCAATACCTCCAAGACACGCTTCCTGGCCGCTGCCAGTCACGACCTGCTGCAACCGCTGAACGCCGCGCGGCTGTTCACCTCGGCGTTGTCGCAACAGATCGAGCATAGCGATCACAAGCGCACCATCGGGCATATCGACAACTCGTTGCAGGCCGCCGAGGAGCTGCTGGGTACGCTGCTGGATATTTCCAAGCTGGAGGCCGGCGCCCTGACCCCACGGCGCAGCCACTTCGCGCTGGCCGATATCGTCCGCCCGCTGCGCGCCGAGTTCGAGGTCATGGCCGAGGAGCGCGGGCTCGACCTGCAGGTCGTGACCACGCGTGCCTGGGTCGACAGCGACGCCCAGATGCTGCGCCGCATCGTGCAGAACTTCCTCTCCAACGCGATTCGCTACACCCAGCACGGGCGCATCCTGCTCGGTTGCCGGCGGCGCGGCGAGCGGCTGTCGATCGAGGTGTGGGACACCGGACCGGGCATTCCCGAATCCAAACTCAGCGAGATATTCCAGGAGTTCCGGCGTCTCGACCAGGCCTCGCGCCACAAGGAGAGCGAAAAGGGCCTGGGCCTGGGACTGTCGATCGCCGATCGCATGAGCCGCGTGCTCGACCACCCCATCAGGGTGCTCTCATGGGAAGGCGCAGGCACGGTATTCAGCGTCGACGTACCCACGGTTGTCGCCCGCGATGCCGGCGACATCATCGATGAAGCGCCCAGCCGCCGCGCCGGCAATAAACTGGCCGGCGCCCGGGTGCTGTGCATCGACAACGAGACGCTAATCCTGGAGGGTATGAAAGCCATGCTCGGCGGCTGGGGCTGCGAGGTGTTCACCGCCACCTCGATCGGCGGCGCCAAGTCGATCCTGCGCCATCTCGACGGCGACCCCGACGCCATTCTCGCCGATTATCATCTGGATAACGAAGTCACCGGCCTGATGGCGCTGGAAGCCATTGCCGAGCGCTGCGACGGCCCGGTACCGGGTATCGTGATCACCGCCGACCGCACCGACGAGGTCGCCGAAGAGGTCAAGCGCGGCGGTTATCACCTGCTGCTCAAGCCGGTGCGCCCGGCCGCCCTGCGTGCGCTGTTGACGCGCACGCTACAGGCCAACCGCGCCGCCCGGCAGACGCTATAGCCGAGCTTCCTCGGCCAGGGTCGCGACCATCGCGGCGGCAGACATGCGCCGCAGGCGATCCACGCCGACGCCGGACCACAGCGCCATCAGGCCAGCATCGTCGCGTTCCGCGCCGACGCGGCGGACGGGCTGGGTCAGCGCATTCTGAATTGGGAAGTCGGCCAGCGGCCAGCCTTGGGCCTCGACCTCGATGGTGAAACGATTGGGCAATGCACGCGCCGGGCGCCCCGAGAAGGCGCGGGTCAGCCAAGGGAGTTCATTGGCACCACGCAATGCGACCCGATAAGGCTCGCGCGTGCCGGCCTCGTCGGTATCCAGGAAGGCGGTGCCGAACTGCCCCGCCACCGCGCCGCGCTCGAGCAGCGCGTTCAGGTCGTGGCCATCCATCAGCCCGCCGGCTGCAATCAACGGCACCTTCACCCGCCCGGCTGCCGCCTCGACCAGCGCAAGGGTATCGAGCCCATCACCGTCATCTTCCGGCGAGAACGTGGCGCGATGACCGCCAGCGCCCACGCCTTGCAACACCACGGCATCGCAGCCCGCCTGCACCAGCCGCTCGGCATCCTCGACACTCATCGCGTTGCCCCACACGACGCTGCCCGCGTCGTGCAGCCGGCTCACCAGCGCCGCCTCGGGCACACCGAACATGAAGCTGACGATGGGCACCCGCTGCTCAATCAGCACATCCACCTGAGCGTGAACATCCGGCTGCCAGGGTGCCGTGGGAAGTTCATCGGACAGCGACAGTGCAGCGCGCGTGGCTGCCAACGCCGCATGGGCGGGCACCAGCGTGGCCGGGTCGGGGCGATGTTCCAGGAAGAGATTGACCTTGAACGCCGCCGAGGTGAGCCCGCGCACGGCGAGTAACTGCTCGCGCAGCGCCTGCGGCGACAAATAGGCCGCGCCGAGCGAGCCCAACCCGCCCGCGCCGGCCACTGCCGCGACCAGTTCCGGGGTGGTCACGCCCGCCATCGGCGCCTGCACGATCGGGTAGCGCAAGCCGAACCTCTCGCAGAATTCGTCACTGGCTGTGGTCTGGCGCATCGGATGTCTCCTCGTGGAATCGAAATCCGCCCAGCGGGAATGGGCGGGTGGCAACTCGATTATAGCCAAACCAACCTCAACGGCTGGGCTTCTCCCCCTTGGGCTTGCGCAATGCACGCACCGGGCGACGCTTGTTCTTGTCGCGACTCCAGCGGTTCTGCTCGTCGGGGGTCAGGTCGGGCACTTTGCGGGGCTTGAGCCCGGCCAGCGTCGAAAGATCGTCGATCTCTTCCTGGGTCAGTTCGACCCATTCACCGGCTTTGGCACGCTTGTCGATGAAGGTGTTGCCGTAGCGCACACGCTTCAGGCGACTGACGGTCAGCCCCTGGGATTCCCACAGGCGTCGCACTTCGCGGTTGCGGCCTTCCATGATCACCACATGGAACCAGGTGTTGATGCCTTCGCCACCGAACTCCTGAACGTCGGTGAAGCGCGCCGGGCCGTCTTCGAGCATCACGCCCTCGACCATCGCCACGACGTTTTCACGCTGCACCTCGCCCATCACGCGTACCGCGTATTCGCGCTCGATCTGCGTCGAGGGGTGCATCAGGCGGTTGGCCAGTTCGCCATCGGTGGTGAACAGCAACAATCCGCTGGTGTTGATGTCCAGGCGGCCGATAGCGATCCAGCGCTCGCCCTTGAGGCGCGGCAACCGGTCGAACACGGTGCGCCGGCCCTCGGGATCCTTGCGCGTGCACAGCTCGCCCTCGGGCTTGTTGTACATGATCACCCGGCGCGGTACCTCTTCGGCGCCCCTGAGGTTGAGCGGTCGGTCGTCGAAGGTGACCTTGTCGCGCATCTCGATGCGATCGCCTAGCGTTGCCAGCTTGCCGTTGACCTTGACGCGCCCGGCGCTGATCGCGGTTTCCATCTCGCGGCGCGATCCCAGCCCGGCGCGAGCGAGCACTTTCTGGAGCTTTTCAGTGGTGGTATTGGTCGTGGTGTTCATGAGTCGGACGGTTTCTCGTCTGTTGAGTTTTCCGCGCCCGCGAGACCGTCATCGTCGTCGACGGCTTGCATGTTGCGGGCGCGTTCGGCCAGGCGCAGTTCGAGATCGGCGAAGCTGAGTCCCGGCCGTGCGGACGCCATCCCGGCGTGTGATGGTTCGTCGGCCATCCCGGCCGTCGTTTCCTGCTGCTCTTGATGATCTTCTTGATGTTGCTCTCGATCCGCGTCGCCGTCGATTTTGGCGCGCGTCTCGTCTACGCGTTCGTGCTTCTGCTCATGCTCATGCTCATGGCCGCTGTTGTGCGGTGCTTTATCTATGCGGGCATCCAATGTCGTCGCGGCGATATCGAAATCGTCGTCGAGCGACGTCTCGAGGCTTTCAATGCTCTCAAGATTTTCGAAGGTCTGGAGCTCATGCATCGGCGGCAGCGCATCGAGGGTCTTCAGGCCGAAGTCGTCGAGAAACTGCCGGGTGGTGGCATACACTGCCGGGCGCCCCGGCACGTCGCGATGGCCGACCACGCGAATCCAGCCACGCTCGGCGAGGGTGCGCATGATCGAGCTGCTCACCGCGACGCCGCGCACCTCTTCGATATCGCCACGAGTCACTGGCTGACGATAGGCGATCAGCGCCAGCGTCTCGAGCAGCGCCCGCGAATAACGCTGCGGGCGTTCGTCCCACAAGCGCGAGACCCACGGCGAGAGCCGCTGACGAATGCGCATCTGAAAACCCGACGCCGACTCGATCAATTCCAGCGCGCTGTTCTCCAGGCGTGTGGCCAACTCGCTCAGCGCCTCGCGCAATTCACGACGCGGCGGACACTCGCGTTCATCGAACAAGGCCTCCATGCGCTCCACCGACAGCGGTTCACCCGCCGCCAGCAGCGCCGCTTCGAGAATCTCGTCGAGGCGTGCCCTATCACTCATGGTGCGTCCTCGAAGGCGCTTTCTCCAAGATTTCCTGCTTCATCATCGTCGTCGATATCAAGCACGGCGTCTTCCATGGGCTGGCGCGCGCGCACATGAATCGGCGACAGCGGCGCATTCTGGACGATCTCGATCATTGCTTCCTTGGCCAACTCGAGGATCGCCATGAAGGTGACGACCACCCCGGCGCGCCCTTCCTCAAGGGTGAACAGCGACTCGAAGGTGGTGAAATGCGCATGATTCAAGCGATCCATGATTCTCAGCATACGCTCGCGGGTGGACAGCACCTCGCGGCTGATGGTGTGCGTTTGATTGAGTTCGGCGCGGCGAAGAATACCCGACAACGCGCGCAGTAGCTCGTCGAGTTCGACATCCGGGTGAACGATCCGGGTTTCGAGTGCCGGCAACTCCACCTGGGCACCGAACCAGTCGCGGCCGAGTCGCGGCAGCTCATCGAGCCCCTCGGCAGCCAGCTTCAGGCGCTCGTACTCCTGCAGGCGGCGAATCAACTCGGCGCGCGGGTCTTCTTCGTCGTCCTCGGCGTCGCCCTTGGGCGGGCGTGGCAACAGGGTGCGCGATTTGATCTCGGCGAGCATCGCCGCCATCAACAGGTATTCGCCAGCCAGGTCGATTTCCAGCGCCTTCATCAATTCGACGTACTCGATGTATTGCCGGGTGATGGCGGCGACATCGATGGCGAGGATATCCAGATTCTGACGGCGGATCAGATACAGCAGCAGATCCAGTGGCCCCTCGAAGGTTTCGAGGAACACGCGCAGCGCCTCCGGCGGAATATACAGGTCTTCCGGCAGCTCGGTAATCGGCTGGTCGTGCAAGCGCGCCAATACCCCCGCCGCCTGTGCGATGGGGGTCGTCTCCAAGATGGCGGTTGATGGCGTATCGCTCACGCGTGGCCTGGCCTCCTGTGGCGTCTCTTTACATAACGGCTACGACGATCAATCGTGCAGTCTAGCAAGGCAGACGCCTACGCGTAAGAAGCGCTCGACGCTAGCGGTCGGCCAGCGTATTACTTTCTCGCAAGCCCTGAATCAAAACCGCCATTCGAACATCGCGCGACCACTGTGGTCTTCCATTCCATCGCCATACTGCCCGCCATAAGCCAGGTTCAGCGAGGCGCGTTCGCTCAGTGGCAGGCCAATGCCTGCCTCGACTACCGCGGCATCTTCGGCAATCGGCGTGCCGGCAATCGTGAAGGTATCGCCACCGGCAAAGCGCTGTTCGAGCTCGGGGGTGGTATCAGCGAAGGCGTGTCGCCAACCGAGGCTGCCGTATAGGCTGGCGCGGGTGCTACCCAGCGTCACATCCAGCGAGGGGCGCACGCCCAGCGTCGTGAAGGTAACCGAGGAGGTCTGGCTGCCACTGCGTAACGCCGCGTCGCCGCCGCTTTCCTGCTCGCTGTCGCTATGCAGATGTACATGGGCGATATTGGCGAAGGGCTCCAGCGTCAGCGGGCCGGTATCGATGGCGTAAGCGAGCTCAGCGTAAGCCTGGAGCATATCGGCGTCACGCTCGTCATCGAGGCGCTCGTTGAACGAACCCACCTGGGCATGGCGCTGGGTGTCGATTGCGTGATGGCTGTAAAAGGCGCCACCGCGTAGCGCCAGAGCGCCATATTGGGCGCCGGCGTAAACACCGGCATGCGCGCTGTCGATATCCGCCGAGCCACGCCCATCGCCGGCATCGAGATCGGTCTGGCTATAGCCGGTCAACAGGCCGACCCTCACATGCTCGCTGACCTGAGTGTCTACCCCGGCGATGATGCCCTGGGTATCGCGGTCGAGACTCGCCACGTTGCCATTGCCGTCGTTGTGCCCCCAATTGCCGAATGGGCGCACCCAGCCGATGGCATGGGAAGTCGTCTCATTGCCATGCGCCATGGCCGGCATGGCGGCGTCGGGAGTGTCACCGGTCAAGAAACGCAGGCGCTCGTTGGCGGCCTCTCTCACGAAACGGCTGTCTTCGATCAGCGCGATGCGAGTCGAAGCGTGCAACTCGCCCGATAGGCTATCGTAGCCGTCGCGCAGCGCCGCATCGCTGCCAGCATGCGTGACGATGGCATCGTAGACCGCGCCGCCTGCGCCCAGGCTTTCGATACCACCGGCGGTAGCGCGCTGATTACGGGTGCGGGCGACACTAGCGAAGGTGTTGTCGTTGCGGATCAATTCGAGAACGACGTTGTTCGGGTCGTAAATGAGCGTCGGGTCGAGGAAGGCGAAATTGGAAGTGGCATCGGCGAAGGTGCCGGTCACGCCGCCGTCGGCGGTCAGGATCGTATAGGTGGAACTCGGCTGATAGTTGCCAGTCTCGCCGATATGGATCACCGAGCCGCCGTTCAGCGTCGCCGTGCCGGTGGCATGGATCAGATCGCTCGCCGTGCCTGCGGGATCGACCTCCACTTCATAAATCGAGCCGGCGGCGAATGTGACGTTGCCGGCAACGTTCAGCGTGCCGATCGAATTGCCCGGCGTGATGCTGCCGCCATTGGCGACCGTCATCGTACCCACCGTGCCCGAGCCGCCCAGCGTACCGTCGGAGGTGACGGCGACCGTGCCGCCAAGGCTGCCATTGCCGCTTTCGTCGCCGACCAGCAGCGTGCCGCCTGAAATCGTTGTTGTTCCGGTGAAGCCGGAACTGTCGCCGGTGAGAGTGGTTGTGCCGGTTCCGAGCTTGCCGATGGCACCGCCGCCTGTGAACACACCGGCAAAGGTGAAGCTGTCGCCGCGGTTGAAGGCGAGCGTACCGGGCGCCGCGATCTCGACATCGCCGGCGATCGAGCCGGTGGTGCCGCCGTCGCCGAGTTGCAGCGTGCCGCTGTTGATTGTGGTGCCGCCGGTATAGGTGTTGGCGCCTGAGAGCGTCAGCGCGCCGGCGCCGGTTTTGGTCAGCCCGCCGGCGCCGGAGATGATACCGGCATAGCTGGTGTCGGTGGCCTGATCGACGGTCAGAGCAGCGGTGCCCAGCGACACTTCGCCGCCCGCGCCGGACAGTGTGCCCATGGTGAGGTCGTAGTTGTTGAGATCGAGCGTGCCGCCGTTGACTATATACGCCGCGCCGTCACCCAATGCGTCGTCGGAACCGGCCTGCAATGTGCCAGCCGAAATCGTCCAATCCTGCACGCCGCTGCCGGTCAGCGTCCAGGTACTGGCGCCGGTCTTGTCGAAAGACTCGAAGCCTTGGTATTGCGCCGAGGAACCGATCTGCGAGACATCGAAATTGCTGTCCGTCGCCCCACCGAGCGCGAAGGTATCGTCTGCGCTCACTGTGGCATCGACATTGCCATTGATCACCGAGCCGTCGCGCACTTCCAACCGGTTAGTGCCGCCGGTGAACTCGATGGCGTTGGCGCCGGTGCTGCCGTCGCCCGACAGGCCGCCGGCAATCGTGCCGCTGTTGATGATGGTGAGATTCGAGCCGTAGACACCGATACCGCCGGCGCCATCCGGACCATCGGCCTTGGTATCGCTGCCGCCGCCCAAGCCGCCCACGCCACCGGCGATCTGCCCGTCGTTGACGAGCGTGAAGCCGCTGCCGCTGACCCCGGCGCCGCCATCGCCGCCACGCCCGCCAATGACGTCGCCAGTGTTGCCGCCATTGCCGCCGGCGCCGCCGGTGATTGCCGCACCGGCCGCGGTGGTGACACTGCCACCCGCCGTCAACACCACGCCAGCGCCGCCAGCGCCACCGTCTCCGGCATGGCTGATGGCAAAATCACCGCGCCCGCCGTCGCCGCCCGCGTCGCCGGTAATCATGTGCGATGTCGTAAAATCGCCTCCACCCGTCAGCAGAACGCCGCCGCCGCCTTGACCACCGCCACCGCCGCCGCCCGAACCGCCGCCATTTTCACGGCCACCGTCGCCACCGGCTCCACCGGTGATTGCGGCACTCGTGCTCGAAGCGCCGGCCCCGGTGATGACCCAGCCGAAACCACCACCGCCACCACCGCCGGCACCGGCCGAAGGCGCACCCAAACCATCTGAACCCGCTCCGCCGGCAATCCCCACCAGCGGCACTGCATTGCTGCCATCTGCGGTGACAAGTGCTGGCGCCCCGCCGGCTCCGCCGGTTCCGCCATAATCACCACCTGTTCCGCCTGCCCCGCCGATGCCCGTTGCCAAACTGACACCGCCGCCGCCGCCACCGCCGCCGTCGGCCTCACCACCATCACCGCCGTCGGGGCTGGCCGCGGTCCCGCCCGCTCCGCCGCTGCCCGGGGCGACAGCACCGTCGCCCCCGTCACCGCCATCGGCGAGGGCGCTGCCAGCGACCAGCAGCAAGGCGAGGGCGAAGGCGGTCAGCCAAGCGCAACTTTCGTGCCCAGCGCCGCCGTCGGCGCATTGATTGTCAATGCCCCTGCCCCGTTTCCTGGTCAGTTCGGATGCCACCATGCACAGGCCCCGCGCATGGCTGAAGACGGTACGGTAGATATGATTCATGGGGAGACCCCTGCTTAATTCACCGATTTTTATGATTAATACGACCGCGCTAC
Source organism: Modicisalibacter muralis (assembly GCF_900102945.1). Lineage (GTDB taxonomy): Bacteria > Pseudomonadota > Gammaproteobacteria > Pseudomonadales > Halomonadaceae > Modicisalibacter > Modicisalibacter muralis. Next base: position 515,199 of record NZ_FNGI01000002.1, read on the forward strand.
ATTGTCGGTGACACAGGAGGGAAAACGTGAGACATGGTGTCTCAGGCAACTGGGGGGATTCGTCTCAGAAGAAAGAACCCCGGAAGAACCGGGGCCCAGTAGATCGTTTCAGCAAGGATCGGCTACGACGAAGGTACTGTTGCCAAGCTGACCCATGAGAATCCCGAACCTGGAACGCTCATGCTTCTGTACCTCGCCGCTATTGGGATCGTACAACGCAATCGTTTTCGGGTCGGCAACTCGGACGGCGACCACATGGAAGTCGTTACCTGTCCAGATGCACGTGCCCGCAGCATAATGCCCCTTCTCGACACCTTCGATGACTTGCTGCAATGACCGTATCTGGCCATGGAGCCTTTTGACGGCATAATCCACTTGGTCATCCATGTTCTGATAACCGAGGATTACCTCGGCCATCGCGAGCTTTTCGCCATTACCGAGGCTCCCAAGCCCAAAAGGAGAACTGGGGTTGTCTCTCAACCAAGCAATCGACAGCACAGAGCAGAATTGATTCACGGATATCCATTCATTCTCATCGCAAGTAGGAGTGAGCGTGGCAATTTGATAGACGACGGGATCCCCACTTAACGTTAGAGCATCCAACCACAAATGAGGGTTCGAAGATGTGATGCTACCGATATCGATTCGATTTGACATTTTGCTTCTCCTAATACTCGAAAAAATAGTCCCGGCCACGGCGTGGCCGGGAAAGCAGCGAGCCCGAGCGTTATTCGCCGGGCGAGAATTTACCGATTTGTGGGTTATATTCGAGAGCAATATCGCTGACACCACCCCCGAACTTGGCTACCGTATGCTCGCCGAAGATCCTGGTGATGATGGTTTCGCTCTCGAATTCGGCCTGTAGCCAGACGTAGACATACGTGAATGGCGTCATCGCCACGGCCTGGGTCGCCAATACCGGAGTCGCCGAAATCGGCTTGCGCTCCTCCGGCTTCTGGTTGACCAACGCCGACTGCGTCAAGCCGAAAGTAAGCGATGGGTAGTCGTCATATAGCATTTTGTTTTTCGCCGCGAAGGTCCCCCTAGGTACGGCTCGGTCGGTGGAGGGGCCTTCGAAGATGGTGTCCGACGTCAGGGTGTAGTAGGCGCCATCCTGAGCCGGCACACCGGTCTCGGATATCTTGGTAATCTTGGCGGAATGCTGCACCGAGGTATCCGAGACGTAGATACCGTACTCCTCCTTCCAGCTCACCTCGGTACTCTCGAAAGGATCGATCGACAGCCAGACCACGTTAGGCGAGTCGCCGTTGACCGGCTTGGCCAACATGATGCGCTGCCTGGCTTGCTTGACTTCTTTGAGGGCCTTCTTGTCGAACGTTAGTTGCAGTCGATAATCGCTCATGGGTATTCCCCTTCATTTCGTGCGTGCTGGTTGATTTGGTCTTTTCCGGCACTGACCGGTCCGACCCACCGCGCACCGTGCACTAATGCCTTGCATGGAGTTTGTGCGGGCGCATCTTCAGCATGGAAGGCAGGCAAGTGAGGGGCTGTTACCCAGGTAACAGGCCAGGAATATTCCATCCATTGAAAAGGCGACATTTACTGTGTCTTATCGGGGCTTTGCTCATTTATCAACAATTGCTAAAACATAAAATATGCAATTTCAAAGGCTTACACACTGCCCGAGACGCCATGACCCAACACATGAGACAACCCGCCTCACGGTGTCGAAATCTGCTGGACTATCCTCATTAAAACGTCGAACCCCCGGCGTTAAATTCTTTCAATAAGATGAAGGATGGCCCTTGGCGTGAACCGTGAAGAACGCTTCGCCGCCGTCGCGAAATGCAGTTTGTTCCGTGGGTTGGATAGACTTGCTCAGGAGCGAATCGCAGTGCTCGCTACCAGCCGACGTTATTCTCCCGGCAGCACCTTGTTCAGCCGAGGAGAAGCAGGCGGTCCGCTGCTGCTGATCGAAAGCGGCATGGTGTGCCTTTCCCTGTTCTCCGACGAGGGCAGGGAGTTGGTCGTGGATATTGCGGGACGGGGCGATACCGTCGGTGAACTGAGTTTCGCCGACGGCGACAGGCGCGAAACGAGCTGTATCGCGCTTGAGAGCGTGCGCGTCGTGAGCATCGCGCGCCATGGGTTACCGATAAGCGTCGAATCGAACCTCAACGATTATCTCAGCACCTTACTCTACCGGCGATTGAGAGAGACTGTCATATTGATCGAGGAATTGGCGCTCTGCTCCCTCGAAGCACGCCTGATACGCCGGCTCCAACACCTCGACAAACGCACCTCGGTGCGCTTGAACCGGCTGGGTCAAGGCGTGCTGGCAATGCTGGTGAACGCCTCTCGTCCAAAGCTAAATCGGCAGCTTCACCGTCTACAAAAAGTCGGTGTTATCGATCTACATAAAGGCGCGATCGTGGAGGTTCACAATATATAAACAAGCGCTCCGGGCGAAAAGACAGATTCCATAAATAGTAAAGGATTCGGAGACCACGACGACATCGCCGTACTCGTCGTCATGCCACGATATGTTCTCCCGCGGCAGCTATCCAACAGACGATTTCTTACTGGCAATGTCACTCGGTCGCTGCCCGAAACGCTCGCGAAAAAGCCGATTAAAGTTTCTCCTGTCCATAAAACCGCAACATGAGGCTATATCACCTATCGCCAGATGAGACGATGCTTTTCTCAACATTCGATGAGCCTGTAGCAGTCGCCATTCACGAATCATCCCCGCGACCGTCCGGTCATGATCGACAAATGCGCGATAAAGAGTGGCTCTTGAACAGCCGAGTGCTTGAGCGATCCATGCGGCATTCAGCTCAGGATCGGTGAGATGGTTTTCTATATGACGCTGGGCGGCAACGAATAGTCCGCGCCGATTCGGCGTCTGCTCGCTTGCCCCATGAACAGCCGACAGTTCCTGCAGCATGAACCTTACGAGATCCAGCGTCTGACGAAGCAGTATTGCGCGTTCCTCAACCGTGAGGTTACCCATATGGCGGGCAAGCAGTATAAATTGGCTCTTGAGATAGGGGGTCAGATGCGAAGTCGTTAACGCCTGCATCACCAGGCTGGCCGGCGGAACCTCGCTGCCCAGAGCCGCTTCGAGCATCGAGCGGCGCAGAACCAAATGAGCGCCCTGGTGTGTGTCCCAGTCAACACGTGAAGGGCGCGCCACATCATAGACGAAAAACTCGCCGGGAGAGGCCACTAACGCCGTATCGCTCTCTTGTCGATGACGACGGTGTCCCGGTTGAACGAGCCCAATATCGAGATTGTCGCCGCCATCCGCATGCAAGTGCATGTTGGTCCGCCGCCCGGAAACCGCCTGTGACTGATAATGGTAGAATTCTGCAACGTCGGAAATCAGGCTCCGAACCTTGGCATGATAATCGCCAAGGGCGGCCCTATCATGCCGATCGGCGTCGAAACAGTAGAAGATGGCCTCTCGCCAGCAGTCGTAAGCCTCGTCTGCCGCTAAGCCGCTCGTCGCGCTTTCCAAGCTGACAGGTTCTCTGGGCCTGCCGCACGCCGGCTCCCAACGCCCCTGATCCGGGGTCCACACCCATATACCATGCGCCCAGCTCAGGTCGGCAGTCATTTTCATCATGCCCCGCATGAATCTTGTCATTATTTACTGATTAGCATTATCACTCTCTTATATGAAATAACAACCGTATCGCCAGACGAGCTATGTCATCCTTTTTGGTTCGGGTAATCGGTATTGTCCGCCTTGCGATAGCGCCCGACATAATCGAACAACTTTTCGCGCACCTGCCAATGCCGCCCCACCTTGCGACCGATCACGAAATCCGGCGCCTTGAGCCGCTCGCGTCCGGTAATGACTTCTTCAGGCGCAGTCGGCCACCAAACGCTTCCTGGCGCGCGTAAGTGGTGACGCAGAAAGGCCGTGGCGAAGGCGCCACGCTGTGGCGGGGTTTCGAGTGCGAACCATTCATCCAGAGTCGCGCCGTCTTCGTCGTGATAAGTCACCTTGAGCCGGGGCAAGCCCCGGCCGTTGACGGCGGCGGTGAGTTGCATGCCACTCACGCGCAGCACGCGGGCATCCCTCAAGCGCAGCGCGTCCTTCAATTTGTCGTCGGGATCGACCAGTCGCGCCTGGCAGCCATGACAGGCGCGCGCGGCGATATCGTTCTCGGCGCCGCAGGCCTGGCAGATCTTGAAGCGGAAGCGGAATGAACACTGGTGCTTTCCATGAGCGCCCGAAGCTGCGCTATTGGCGCCCATTACCGCGCCACGTTTGCCTTGTTCGCCCTCGATCAAACCCTGACAACGCCGGCCATGGTGCTCGATGACGATCCCGTCGGCGACCTTGCCCCAGAACAGGTTGGCGTGACCGCAGGCCGGGCACTCGACCTGCACCGGCTCGGCGTCGGTTGCCGGTTTGGGCAAGCCGACTTCCGGCGCATAGAGATCCCAGGGGTTACCGGCGTAATCGAGAATCAAACAATCCACCTTGCCCGGCGCCAGACGCAGACCCCGCCCGACGATCTGCTGGTAAAGCCCCACCGACTCGGTGGGCCGCAGAATGGCGATCAAATCGACATGCGGCGCATCGAAGCCGGTGGTCAGCACCGCGACATTGACCAGGTACTTGAGCCGGCTTGCCTTGAAGTCCCCGATCAGCCGTGTGCGATCGCGCGATGGCGTCGCACCGGTGATCAACGCCGACTCACCAGCGGGCAGGTAACCGAGAATTTCCTCGGCATGGGCTACGCTGGCCGCGAACAGCATGACCCCACGGCGCTCGCGGGCGCGTTCGATGATTTCCTCGACGATGACCGGCGTGGCGCGATTGCCGCATGCCACGCGATTCAAGTCCTCCTCGGCGAACAGGCCACGCACGCTGGGCGTGAGCTGCGAGAAGTCGTAGCGTTCGACGGCGGCATCCACGCGCAGCGGCGCGGCCAGATAGCCCTGCTTGACCATCAAGCGCAAGGGCTGCTCGAACACGCAGTCCTGAAAGAAACCCTCAGCCTCGCCGCGCACCATGCCATGGTAATGTCGGTGATAGATAAAGCCCTGGCCCAAGCGGTACGGCGTGGCGGTCAGCCCGAGAATCTTCAGGCGTGGATTGGCACGCTTGAGATGCTCGATGACCTGGCGATAGCTGGCATCTTCGTTGGGCGACACGCGGTGGCACTCATCGATCACCAGCAGCGTGAAGGCCCCGTCGGCGAAGCGCCCCAGATTGCGCACCACCGACTGCACCGAGCCGAACACCACCTGCCGCTCGGCCTCCTTGCGACCCAGCCCGGCACTGAAGATATCCGCTTCGAGTCCGTAAGCCTGATACTTGGCGTGATTCTGCTCGACCAGTTCGCGCACATGCGCCAGCACCAGCACGCGGCCACGCGCCAGACGCGCCAGCTCGGCGATCACCAGCGACTTGCCGCTGCCAGTGGGCAGCACCACGACCGCCGGGTCGTCGGACTCGCGAAAGTGTTCGACCACGCGCGTCACGGCCTCGCGCTGATAAGGCCGTAACGTGGGACAAACGGGGTTATTGGCGGGCATGGCCGGCGGGACATCGGATTTGGGCATAGTGCGGACATTTTACGCACCCGCGATGCGAAACTCGATCAGCGACGCGCCATTACCAGGCATCACGTTTAATAAACGCTTGTTAAACTTCACCGGGAACCTAAGGGTCTACACTGTAAAGGCAGCATGACGCATAGCAATGCGCAGCCTTATCCACTCATCGCAAAAGGAAAATGGCCGCCATGAAAATTCGTACCAGCCCGGATTGCCCCAATTGCGGTGGCCGCGAGAAGCGCTTCCCACCCGGTCGCGAGGCGCAATACCACGTTTTCTGCGACCAGTGCGATCACGATTTCGGGCGCTTCGACCGCTTCACCGAGAATTTCACGCACATTCTCGATGATCTGGAAAGAAAGCTCGGTATCGACCCCACACCCCAGTATCAGGCAGAAAACGCATCGCCCGGCTCGGAGCGACGTTAGACCAGCATCTCGTTCACTAGCAGATACCCCGGCAACCAGGCCGTGATCACCCCTTGGGCGAGGGTGATCCACGCCATCGGCCGCTGCAGTTGCGGCCGATGGCAAAGCATCACGAAGAAGCCGAACCATAGCCCCGACCAGGCCAGCCAATTGCAGGCCGACCACCATCCCCATAGCGTCTCGGCGGCAGTGAACTGCAGCAGCGAAGTCGGCAGCGCGGTCAGCGCGACGAACAGGCAGAAATAGCCCAGGCCGTGACCAGAACTGCCGTTGCGCCGGTTGATCGCGACCCATAGGTAGGTGAAAGCGAATAGCAGGGTCAGGGCCGCGCCGCGCACGCTGATCGCCGTAACATCCGGGCCGAAGGCCGCATAGGCGGCGATCGCCAGGCTCAGGCCGCCGGCGAAGAAGTTGATGACCTGGATTTCGCGGTCCTCGATGCGGCCCTGCATCCACAGGCCGTTGAGTACCAGTACCGCGCCCACATACAGTAGTCCCAACCCCTCGTGCATTGTCATCCCCTGCGTTCCGACGAGGACGCGCCTCGTCACGGCCTTCTTATAAGACCAACCACGCCCGCCGGCAAGCAGTTTGTGGAATCCATTTTCATGACAATACACGAGGCGATTCGCCAAGGCTGGACGAAAAAAATCCGCGGCACATGACCGCGGATCGTTGCATCGACAGGGGCTACGCTCAGCCCAGCCATACCCGCGCGTTGCGGAACAGGCGCAGCCAGGCGCCATCGGTGGTCCACTCCGGCGGACGCCAGGAGTTGGTCACCGCCCGCGCCACGCGCTCGGGGTGCGGCATCATCACAGTGACACGGCCATCCGGCGTGGTCAGCCCGGTGATACCGGCCGGCGAACCGTTGGGATTGGCCGGATAGCGGCTGGTCACCTGGCCGTAGTTGTCGACGTAGCGCAGCGCGATCTGGCCGCCACCCTGCATGGCGCGCAGATGACCGCTGTCGCGGAACTCGGCGCGACCCTCGCCATGGGCCACGGCGATCGGCAGGCGCGAGCCCTGCATGCCGGCGAGTAGGATCGACGGGCTGTCCTCGACCTGGACCATCGACACGCGCGCCTCGAACTGCTCGGATTCGTTGCGCACGAAGCGCGGCCAGTTCTCGGCGCCGGGAATCAGCTCCTTGAGCTGGGCCAGCATCTGGCAACCGTTGCACACGCCCAGCGCGAAGCTGTCGTCACGCGCGAAGAAGCTCGCGAACTGCTCGCGGGCGCGTGGGTTGAACAGCACCGACTTGGCCCAGCCGCCGCCGGCGCCCAGCACGTCGCCGTAGGAGAAGCCGCCGCAGGCGACTAGCCCCTTGAATTCATCCAGGCTCAGGCGCCCCGCGAGGATATCGCTCATATGCACGTCGATCGCTTCGAAGCCGGCCTTGTCGAACGCCGCCGCCATCTCGACATGACCGTTGACGCCCTGCTCGCGCAGGATCGCCATGCGCGGTCGAACCGTGTTGACGAACGGCGCGCTGATATCGTCGTCGACGGCGAAGCTCGGCACGGCGGACAGCCCCGGATCGCGCAGGTCGAGCAGGCCATCGAACTCGGACTTGGCGCAGTCCGGGTTGTCGCGCAGCGCCTGCAGGCGATAGCTGGTCTCGGCCCAGGTGCGCTGGGTCAGCGCGCGGGTGGTCTCGAGCAGCGGCTCCTCGAACAGCGTCACGCGCACCTGATCGTCGTAGCGTGGGCGGGCGATGACGCCACAGGTATCGATGCCGGCGGCGGCGAACTGTGCGAGCACGAATTCGGTGTCCTGACGGTTGACCTGGATCACCGCGCCCAATTCCTCGGCGAACAGCGCGCCAGCGGCCTCGTAGGCATCGTCGACCAGCCAGTCGAGCTTGATCTCCAGTCCGCCGCGCCCGGCGAAGGCCATTTCGAGTAGCGTCACCAGCAGGCCGCCGTCGCTGCGATCATGATAGGCCAGCAACTTGCCGTCGGCATTCAGGCCTTGAATCACCGTGAAGAACGCCTTGAGGTCCTCGGCATCGTCGAGATCCGGACATTCATCGCCGATCTGACCGTAGACCTGCGCCAGCGCCGAGCCGCCCAGGCGGTTTCTACCCTCGCCCAGATCGATCAGGATCAGGTCGCTCTCGTCCTGGTCGAGACGCAATTGCGGCGTCAGCGTCTTGAGCGCATCGGTCACCGGGGCGAAGGCGGTCACGACCAACGATAGCGGCGCGGTGATCGTCTTGGACTCGGCGTCGTCGCCTTCGCCCTCCTGCCAGGCGGTGCGCATCGACATCGAATCCTTGCCCACCGGGATGGCGATGCCCAACGCCGGGCACAGCTCCATGCCAACGGCATGCACGGCGTCATACAACGCCTGGTTCTCGCCAGGGTGTTCGGCGGCGCTCATCCAGTTGGCGGAAAGCTTGACGTCGCCGAGCTTGGCGATCGGCGCTGCCGCCAGGTTGGTGATCGCCTCGGCGACCGCCAAACGCGCGCTGGCGGCGGGGTCGATCAGCGCCACCGGCGGGCGCTCGCCCATCGCCATGGCTTCGCCGGCGTGAGTATCGAAACTGGCGGTGGTCACCGCGCAATCGGCCACCGGCACCTGCCACGGCCCGACCATCTGGTCGCGCGCCACCTGGCCGGTGATCGAGCGATCGCCGATGGTGATCAAGAAGCTCTTCGAAGCCACCGTCGGCAGGCGCAGCACGCGGTCGAGCGCCTCGCGCAGGTCGAGATTGTCGAAGTCGGCTCCCGGCAATTCCAGCGCCTGGCGCTGGAACTCGCGCTGCATCTTCGGCGGCTTGCCGAACAGCACGCTCATCGGCAAGTCGATCGGCTGGCTATCGAAGTGGTTGTCGTGAACCGCCAGATGGTGCGCCTCGATGGCCTCGCCGACCACCGCGTAGGGGCAGCGCTCGCGCTCGCATAGCGCATCGAAGGTGGCGAGATCGTCCGGCGCCACCGCCAGCACGTAGCGCTCCTGAGCCTCGTTGCACCAGATTTCCAGCGGGCTCATGCCCGGCTCGGCATTGGGCACGGCGCGCAACTCGAAGCGCCCGCCACGCTCGCCGTCCTTGACCAGTTCCGGCAAGGCGTTGGACAGCCCACCGGCGCCGACGTCGTGGATGAAGCGAATCGGGTTGTCGTCGCCCAGCGCCCAGCAGCGGTCGATGACCTCCTGGGCGCGCCGTTCGATCTCGGGGTTTTCGCGCTGCACCGAGGCGAAATCGAGATCCGCGCTCGACGACCCCGAGGCCATGCTCGACGCCGCCCCGCCGCCGAGGCCGATCAACATCGCCGGGCCACCCATCACGATCAGCTTGGCACCGACGGGGATTTCGCCCTTCTGCACGTGGCCGTCGCGAACGTTGCCGTAGCCACCGGCGAGCATGATCGGCTTGTGATAGCCGCGCCGCTCGATGCCATCGGCGGCCACCGCATCCTGCTCGTAGGTGCGGAAATACCCGGTCAGGTTGGGCCGGCCGAACTCGTTGTTGAACGCCGCGCCGCCGATCGGCCCTTCGAGCATGATCTCGAGCGCGCTCTTGATGCGCTCGGGCTTGCCGTAGTCGAAGGCTTCCCAGGGCTGGACGAACTCGGGAATACGCAGGTTGGACACCGCGAAGCCGGTGAGACCGGCCTTGGGCTTGCCACCGATGCCGGTCGCGCCCTCGTCGCGAATCTCGCCGCCCGAGCCGGTCGCCGCGCCGGGGAACGGCGCGATGGCGGTGGGATGGTTGTGGGTCTCGACCTTCATCAGGATATGGATCGGCTCCTGATGCGCGGCGTAGAGAGCCTGTTCGTCGGACTTGCCGGTCAAGGGCGTGGCGAAGAAGCGCCCGGCATCAGAGCCCTTGATCACCGCGGCGTTGTCGCTGTAGGCCGAGAGAATGTCGTCGGGGGAGCGCTCGAAGGTGTGCTTGATCATCCCGAACAGCGAACGCGGCTGCGCCTCGCCATCGATGGTCCAGTCGGCGTTGAATATCTTGTGACGGCAGTGTTCCGAGTTGGCCTGAGCGAACATCATCAGTTCGACATCGCTGGGATTACGCTCCAACGTCTGGAACGCCTGCAACAGATAGTCGATTTCGTCGTCGGCCAGCGCCAGGCCCAACTCGAGGTTGGCGGTCTCCAGCGCTGCGCGGCCGCCCTTCACGATATCCACCTGCCCCAGCGGCGCGGGCGCCTGATGCGAGAACAGCCGGGCGGCGTCGGAGGCATTGGCCAGCACCGATTCGGTCATGCGGTCGTGCAGGGCGACGACGATGGCATTGAAGGCCGCCTCGCTCAACACGCCGCCTAGCTTGACGCGATAGGCCACCCCGCGCTCGATGCGCCGAACCTGACTCAGCCCGCAATTGTGGGCGATATCGGTGGCCTTGGACGACCACGGCGACAAGGTGCCGAGGCGCGGCACCACCAGAAACAGATGCCCCTCGCGCGAGATGGATTCGTCAACGGCCGTGCCATAAGCGAGCAGCCGTACGAGGCGCTCGCGGCTATCGGCGTCCAGTTCGTCATCGTGATCGACGAAGTGGACGTAATCGGCATGCAGGGATTCGACTTCGGGAACCTGGGCACGCAGGGCGGCCAGCAGCTTGGCATGACGGAAAGCGGAAAGGGCGGGCGCTCCTCGCAGTTCGAGCATTTCGGAAGAAGCCTCTGAAGAAAGCCGAATGGGGGCCGCATCACGCGGCGGCAACGAGCGCATATGATACTGGAAAGCCACGCTGGCGAGAAATCCGTGGAATGGCGCAAGGTGACAGTCTCCGGGGTGCCCGGTATGGTGAGGCGTCCATCGTTACCGACCGCAACGCATGCTCAAGGCTCTCGCCCGCCATCCGCGCGGGCTCGTCATTCTGCTGATCGGCCTGGCCCTGCTACTGGTGCCCGCCCCTCCCGCGACGCCGGATGACCCGCTGCTCGAGGATATCCGCGCACGCGACTTCATCCAGGTATTTACCCGCAACACGCCAACCACGTATTACCAGGGACGCCAGGGGCCGACCGGTTTCGAATTCGAGTTGGTCAAGCGCTTCGCCGAGCATCTGGGCGTGAGCCTGGCGCTGAATAGCGACGGCAACATCGAAGAGGTGTTGACGGCGGTGCGCAGCGGCGAGGCCGATCTCGGCGCCGCCGCGCTGCCGCTGGACCCAACGCTGCCGGGCATCCGCTTCAGCCGCGAGATTCTCACCCTGCAACCGCTGGTGGTGTATAACCGCGACTTGCCGCCGGTACGCGAAGCCGAGGATCTGCGTGATCTCGAGATCGGCGTGATTCGCGGCTCGGGGGCCAACCTGGTGCTGCGCGAGTTGCAGTCGCAGATGCCCGAGCTGGGCTGGATGGAATCCGGCGATGTCGAAGTCGCCGATCTGCTGCAGATGGTCGAAGACGGCGAACTCGATGCCGCCGTGATCTACGAACACCAGTTCAAGCTCAACCGCCTGTTCTTCCCCGGCGTGGAAAACGGCTTTTTGCTTGGCGACCCACTGAGCCTGGCCTGGGCGCTACCCGCCGGGCAGGGCCTGGGATTGCTGCGCGAGGCCAATCGCTTTCTCGGCCAATTGCGCGCCGACGGCACCCTCGATGCGTTGATCGAACGCTACTTCGGCCATGACGACTATCTCGAATACGTGGGCGCCAGGCTGTTCATCCGCCATGTGCATCAGCGCTTGCCGGCGTATGCGGACACCTTCAAGGAGGCCGCCCGCAATAGCGGCTTCGATTGGAAACTGCTGGCCGCGCTGGGCTATCAGGAGTCGCACTGGGAGTCGCGTGCGACCTCGCCCACCGGCGTGCGCGGATTGATGATGCTGACCCTGCCTACCGCCGAGGAAGTCGGTGTCGAGAACCGCCTCGACCCCGAGCAGAGCATCCGCGGCGGCGCGCGCTACCTGCGCAGCGTGAAGGAGCGCCTACCGGAAGAGATCGTCGAGCCGGATCGCACCTACATGGCCATGGCGGCCTATAACGTCGGTCTGGGGCATCTGTTCGACGCGCAGCGCATCGTGGAAATGCGCGACGGCGACCCTTACAGTTGGTCCGATGTACGCGAGGCGCTGCCCCTGCTGCAAAAGCGCGAATGGTACTCCAAGGTGCGCCATGGCTATGCGCGCGGCGGCGAACCGGTCATCTACGTGCGCAACATCCGTCGCTATTACGAGATTCTCAATTACGTCAAGCGCAGCCAGCAGCAGTTCTTCCAACTCAATCAGCGACCGCCGGACGATATCGACAACAGCCACCTGTTCGATATCGTGGCGCCGGTGCTTTAGGCAGACGTCACCGAACTAGACACCTCGCCGCTCGACAAAGAACGTCTGCAATAGGCGACAGGCTTGCACTGCCAGCACGCCCCCCTCCACCGTTACGCTGTGGTTATGCCATGGCTGGGCGAACAGGTTGGCCCGGGATTCGACCATGCCGGTCTTGGGTTCGGCGGCGCCGTAGACCAGCCGCGCCAGGCGCGCATGAATGATCGCCCCGGCGCACATCATGCAGGGCTCGAGCGTGACATACAGCGTACAGCCGTCGAGGCGGTAATTGCCCAGCCGGGTCGCGGCGGCGCGTAGCGCGCGGATCTCGGCATGCGCGCTGGGGTCATGCACCGAGACCGGCGCGTTGAAGCCCGCGCCGACGATCTCGCCATCGGCGGCGACGACCACCGCGCCAACCGGCACCTCGCCGGCATCCAGCCCCTCGCGGGCCTGATCGAGGGCACGGTGCATATAGAACGTGTCGCTACGCATGATCGCGTCGTCTCCGGTATCCTTGCCTCGCACGTGCCAAACATCCCAGAGGATACGAACATGACGCAAGCGCTGGATAAGCTGGTCGCCCTGCTGGGCATGGAAATGCTCGAGGAAAACCTGTTCCGCGGCCACAGCCAGGACCTCGGTTTTCCGCAACTGTTTGGCGGCCAGGTGCTCGGTCAGGCACTCTCGGCGGCCAGTCAAACGGTCGATCCGGTGCGCCAGGTACATTCGCTGCATGGCTACTTTCTGCGCCCTGGCGATGCCAAACGCCCGGTAGTCTATCAGGTCGATCGCGTGCGCGACGGCGGCAGCTTCACCACTCGGCGCATCAGCGCGATCCAGAACGGCAAGACGATCTTCTTCTGCAGCGCCTCGTTTCATGGCATGGAAGAGGGATTCCACCACCAGCCGACGATGCCAGAACTGGCCCTGCCCGAAGCGCTTATCGACTCGGGCACCCGCGTCGAGCGCTACGAAGGCCATCCCATCGAGTTCCTGCGTTTTACGGATGAAACCGACGCCATTCCACGCAAGCGACTGTGGTTCCGGCTCGCCGGAGAGCTCCCCGACGACTCGGCGCTCAATCGCTACCTGCTCGCCTACAGTTCGGACTTCAATCTGCTGACCACCAGCCTGGTACCTCACGCCATCACCTTCGGAGATCCCAAGCTGCAGATCGCCAGCCTCGATCATGCGATCTGGTTTCACCGCGATATCCGGATCAACGACTGGTTGCTTTACGACATGGACAGCCCCTGGGCCGGCGGCGCGCGCGGCTTCGCGCGTGGCAGCATTTACGACCAGCAGGGGTATCTGGTGGCGTCCAGCGCGCAGGAAGGGCTGACACGACTGCGCAGCCAATAACCGCGGGCCAGCGGCTATTTAGCAAAAGCGCGGGGCAGTTCGGTTCTCAGGCGTCTATCGATCCAATGCAGAGCAGCGCAATGGGCTCGATATCCGCGCGCACGTTCACTGCGGCCTTGACCCGCTCATCATCGAAACCCGCGGCCAGGACGAACCCCATGCCCAGCGCCGTCGCACTCAGGTGCACGTTTTCGGCCAGCGCGCCCGCTTCGAGGTAGACGTAGCGTTCGCCACGCCTGCCCGCCGGCGGCTGCGAGTGAAAATGCTCGCGCATGGCCTTGAAGTCGCCGGCAACGACAATGACGACGGCCGCGTTTCTTACCCAGGGCTGCTCTCCTAGCGCCGCCTCGTAAAGCGACTCCCTGGCATCGAGGCTCGAGATCGGCTCAAGCGCGTGACCGTTCGACTCATAGCGGTACAGCCCCACTGGGAGATCCACGACACGCCCAACCGCCACATAGAGCGCTAGCGGGTATTGGGCGCCTGCCGATGGCGCCGTGCGCAGCCCGGCACCTCCGGTAGCGCCCTGCGCCGCCCAGAGCAAGCGGTCGAGATCGTCCATGTGTATCGGCTGGCGGTCGAACTCACGGCATGTGCGACGCGCCCCGATAGTCTCGTCCAATGGCAACGACAACCGTACATCACATTCTTTCGGAAAGGTTATCGTCATTCATCGGCTCCAGAATGCGTAAAGGCGAGCTTCGATTCCCACCCAATGCCGGCTCCGACCAACCGGGCGTGAGACGCACGAATCATCAACGCCAATTCCCTTCTTCGCTGATCAGAACTTCGGTCTCGTTTCGCACCACTTCCAGCTTGCCGTCCTGCGTGACGACGTAGGTGACATTACCATTCTTGAACCGGTAACCGAGAAAGCGGCAAGGGGTCACGCCATCCGCGCACAACGTGTGCCAGGTCGCTCCCCGCAAGGTAATGGCGTTACCTGATATTCTGCTTTTCCCGGTATACGTGACGTCATCGCAGGTCACATTTCCCTCGGCGCAATGTCTCTCGATAGTAACGGTATAATGCGGAGTAACGAGCGTCGCCGCCACGGCGGGAAGGCTCATGATTGACGCTAGGAACAATACGATGACTCGCACGATTGTCTCCTAAAAGTATTGCCGCGTGAGTGTTCACATGAGTTTACGCACAAATGCCCAATCGCAGCCTGGCACATTTTCTAGTGCGGTAAGACGAAGTCCGCCGGCACCGGCACCTCTATAAGAGCCACTATAATAAGTGTTGCCGAGCTGGCCTAGATTACCAAGCATGTGGATAGCATGACGAATCGGAGCCGACCATGATCGATCACTACCGCCGCCAGGCCTATTGCAACCTCTGGTCCAATCACCGGCTGCTCGGCGCCTGCGCCGGACTCTCGCAAAACGAGTTCATGGCAGAGCGCACCAGCTTCTTCCCCTCAATCTGGCAGACACTCAACCACATCCATATCGTCGATGCCTTCTATATCGACGCCCTGGAAGGCGGCACGCTCGGTCTCGCCGCCTTCGATGACGAAACGCCGTACGACTCGGTCACGGGCCTGCTTCCCGCACAGCGCAAGCTGGACCGGCGGCTGCTTCAATTCTGCGAAGCGCTCGATCCCGCAAGGCTCGGCACCGGGGTAATACTTCAACGCACGGATCGACAGCAGAACGAGCCGGCCCATCGCGTGCTATCGCATCTGTTCGTTCACCAGACCCACCACCGTGGGCAGGTGCATGCGATGCTTGCGGGTACCACCGTAGCACCACCACAGCTCGACGAGTTCTGGCTGGTCGACGAGTCGTCGCTGCGGCGTGATGAATTCGAGTCGCTGGGCATTAGCGAACGGCAGGTCTGGTACGCCGACGAGCCAACGGATTCCTCGGCCTTGTAGCCTCCGAACATGGCATAGAGCGTATCGGCGGATTTTCGCGCTGCTTCAGGCGTCTTGAAGCTCCAGTGCGGCAGTAACTCACTCTTGTAGGGCTCGACCTTGAGCACGCCCTGCTCGCCGCGGCCGATGCGATAACGCTCCGGATGACGGCGATAATCGGTCATCTCATCATGTAGCGTATCTCCGCTCACCGGGCCTCCTTACTGACTTGCCTTGGCCATCAATGCACCTTCAATGAAGATAAGCCCCTCAACGCGACTCACGCTGCCATTGCCGATTCATTCATGAAACCAGTTCACTGGCCTCCATGTTCACTCATCATTGTCGATACAACGGAACGATGACGCCGACGAAAAGTTGGTTGCGTTGAAGCGCTGCACCATTTTTCTTAACTGCCGACGCTGCCTCCTCGATGCCAGGCGCTGGGTATCCCATGTAGCAGGAATCAAGGCATAGCTGTGATCGTTGTCCTCAAGATTGAAGCCGCGCTCGGCGCCGACCGGCATGTCCTCGGGACCATAAATCGTGATGAGGCGAATGGTCAGGCGATAAAACTTTAGGTCACCCGCGGGGCGATACCCAACCATCTCGATGCCTTCGTCGCGAGCCAGACGCTTGATGACATCGCTGAAACTGCCGATATGCAAGAAGTCGCCAGATTCCAACGGGCCTTGTCGGGTATTTTCGTCCACTCGGCCGGGATTTAGGGTTCTGCGCTCTCTACGCTCCTCGGGTTCACCCTCGCCCTCCTCGTCGCCTTCTTCATATTCCTGTTCGAAATCGGTCACGTCCATGGTAATGGTGCCGCGCGAGGTTTCGAGTTCGGCGATGATGTATTCGACAAAGATCGACTCGGCGCTCATGTTGCTGATGATGCACAGGGCATCGATATCTTTCCTCTTGCCACGGTTGATGATGATTCGCGGACGGCGCTGACGGCGAAAGCCCAAGTACAATAACTGGGCGTAAACCAACCAGATGATCAAGGTGCCGATGCTGGTGAAGACGCTAAGCACATCCTTGTGTTGAGAAATCCACTCGAACATAAATTTTCCTTTTTACGTTGCTCAGTACGCTATTGCGAAGATGGCTACCGAAGCACGCCACTCCTTGCGGCGATGCCCCGAGTATCGCGAGAGTCTAGTCGTCTCACGATACGATTCTCTATCCTGTAGCAATTGCAGAAGAAATCAGCGTGAAAGCAGCGCCACCATGGCGCCTGCACGACGCCGACGTGTGAACCACGGATGGGATAATCGTGCTGCAAGAGGAAAAATGCCGCGTATCCAAAAAGAGACGCTTTAAGTTGTTGATTTAAATAAAAACAAAAAAATGCCGCCAATAAACGTTGCCATATGGAGACATTTTCCTACCGATAATCCGGATTTTTACTATGCCCGTCAGTGGCTCTCAACCAGGAGTTGTTTTAAACATATGATATTTATGAATTTTTAAAAAAATGGCACAGCGTTCGCAATATCTAGGATGTAATGGCACGGCTTTCGAGCCAAGGATAGTGTCACTAGGGAAAGGATTCCCCGGCACGGACGCCCTCGAATTTGTAGCACGTCGTCATGAAGACGACCTGTTGAATGCATCACCAGTTCCCTGCGTACCTTGGACCGCTCATGCGGTCCATTTTTTTGCGCCCTACTCTAGAATCCTGAATCAGATGGTCAGCGAACCGCTGGTCATTGACGTCGATTAAGCCATAAGGCTTATACAGTTGATTTTGCAGGTCTTTAGTGTCTGGTCCTAAAGCGTGATTTTAGGGGTTTTCTTAACACAAGTTAACATATGACGTGCCGAATAGGCTTATCCTGCCATAGCGGGGTAGCGGGAGCGACGTGACTATCGACCGACGCTTGCGCGGCGGTTCGATCGCGGCAGGGATACGCGACACACTGACATGGACGCCGCGCTCCACTACCACCGCACCACCTTATTCTCTATTCGCGCCCGCGTTCGTCCTGTCTTGAAATCGCCAGAACGAAAAGCACCCCACGAGGGGGGCGCTCTACGTAACGTATTGCTAGTTTCGGCGTCGGCACATTACGCGACTGGCGACAGCCACTCGGCATCGAGAGTCTGCTTGCCACCCACCACATCGAAGTACATCGACTGGATCCGCTCGGTGACCGGGCCACGGCGCCCCTCGCCGATGGTCCGGCCATCGAGTTCGCGAACCGGCAACACTTCGGCGGCGGTACCGGTAAAGAACACCTCGTCGGCGATATACATCTCATCGCGGGTGATCTGCTTCTCGACCAGTTCGTAACCGAAATGCCGGGCCATGTGGAAAACGGTGTTACGGGTGATGCCGTTCAGGCAGGCAGTCAGCGACGGCGTGTAGATGACGTCGTTCTTGACCACGAAGACATTCTCACCGGTACCTTCGGCGACATAACCTTGCGGGTCGAGCATCAACGCCTCGTCATAACCGCCACGCTGTGCCTCGGCGAGTGCCATCATCGAGTTGATGTATTGACCGTTGGCCTTGGCGCGGGTCACCGAGATATTGACGTGGTGGCGAGTGAACGACGATGTCTGCACCTTGATGCCCAGCTCGCGAGCCTCCGGCGACATGTACGATGGCCACTCCCAGGCGGCGACGATAACGTGCGTTTTCAGGTTGTCGGCACGCAACCCCATGCCTTCCGAGCCGAAAAACACCATCGGCCGCAGATAGGCCTCCTTCAGATTGTTCTCGCGAACCGCCGCGCGCTGCGCTTCGTTGATCTCGGCCTTGCTGAACGGCATCTCCATGCCGAGGATCTTCGCCGAATCGAACAGCCGGTCGGTGTGTTCCTTCAAACGGAAGATCGCGGTGCCCTTCTCGGTGGCATAGGCACGTACGCCCTCGAAACAGCCCATGCCGTAGTGCAGGGTGTGGGTCAGTACGTGGACATTGGCATCGCGCCAGGGAACCAGTTCGCCATCGAACCAGATAAGACCGTCTCGGTCGGCCATCGACATAGTGATCTTCCTTCGTCTCTCAACGTGTTGCTGTCATTGATTACCGACAGCGCAAAGCGCCAGCGGAATTACGGTAAGCCTTGGTCCTCACGGCGAGCCGAAGATACCGGTCAGGCATCATCGGTGGGCTCCAGCCAGCGCTGCCACAGTTCGGTAACGGCCTGGCGGTGCTCGTGGTAATCGGCCTCGTCCACACGCCCGCCGGTCTTGGTCAGCGCGTTGCGGTGCGAAGCGTCGCGATAGGCCAGGTAGGCGTCGCGAAGACGTCGAGCATCGTCGGCCGGTAGGCAGCCACTCGACTCCAAGGTCTCCAGAATACGAATATTGTCGCTCCAGGCCAATAGATCGGGCGTTTCAAATCCCATCGATAGCACCGCGTATTGGCATAGGAACTCGATATCGACCATGCCGCCGGCATCGTGCTTGAGGTCGAACTGGCCCTCCTGGCGTGCCGTGGCGCTGCTGCCCAGGTGCTCGCGCATCTTGTGGCGCATCTTGACCACCTCGGCGCGCAGCGCCTCGCGATCACGCTCGCGGGCAAGAGTCTCTCGGCGCACCGCGTCGAAACGTTCACCCAGCGCCTGGCTGCCGGCCACCACCCGCGCGCGCACCAGCGCCTGATGCTCCCAGGTCCAGGCCTGGTTGCGCTGGTAATCGGCGAAGGCATCGAGGCTGGCGACCAGCAGCCCGGAATTGCCCGACGGGCGCAGGCGCATGTCGACCTCGTAGAGCGCGCCGGCCGGGGTGATCGCGGTCAATAGATGAATGATGCGCTGGCCCAGGCGGGTGAAGAACACCGCATTGTCGATGACACGCTTGCCGTCGGTGGTGCCTCGCGACGCCGCATCGTGGATGAACACCAGGTCGAGATCCGAGGCGTAACCCAATTCGATGCCGCCCAGCTTGCCGTAGCCGACGATCAGGAAATCGCCTGTTGGCTCATTGCCGCCGGCCCCCTCGCGACGCTGTGGACGGCCATGCTTGCGCACCAGGTGCTTCCAGGCCATCGCCTGCACCTGTTCGAGCACCACCTCGGCAATGAAGGTCAGGTAGTCGCTGACCTTCATCAGCGTACGCGCGCCGGCAATGTCGGAAGCCGCCACGTGCAGCACCTGGGCATGCTTGAAGATACGCAACGCCTCGAGCTGGGATTCCTCGTCGTCTTCGGGGATACGTCCCAGCGCCTGGCGCAACTCATCGACCAAGCGCGACTTGTCGGCCGGCGAATATAAGGTTGCCGGGGTCAGCAGTTCATCGAGCAGCACCGGATGGCGGGCGATCTGCTCGGCTATCCAGGGGCTTGCCGCGCACAGCGTCATCAGATGGCCCAGCGCATCGGGGTTCTCGCGCAGCAAGGCCAGATAGGCGGTGCGCCGCAATACCGCCTCGATCAGCGGCAGCACCCGTTCGAGCACGCTATCCGGCGAGCGGCTCTCGGCCACTGCGGCCAATAACAGCGGCATCAGCGCATCGAGGCGCTCGAAGCCGATGCGTTGCATGCCCTGCACCTGGCGCGACTGACGCAGCGTCGACAGGCGCCGCGCGGCGGTTTCGGGGTCGTCGAATCCGGCGCTATCGAGCAATTCCTGGGGCTCGTCGTCGGCCAGATCGCCGCGCCACAGCGCCCGCCATTCATCGAGGGGTATCGGGTTTTCTTCCACTGGATCGCCTCCTTCGTCATCGTCGGCGGCGATTGGCGTATCGGCTTCCTCTTCGGGGTCGGCGATCACCGCGTCGAAATGCCCACGAATGCGTTCGCGCACCGCGGCCAGCGTATCCGTCAGTGCCGTCCAATCGCTGAAATGCTGGGGCTGCCGACTCATCGCCAGCGCCACCCGCGTGCGATCCAGCTCGTCCTCGGGCAGGGTCTGGGTCTGGCGATCCTCCAATGCCTGCAAGGCATGCTCGAGATCGCGCAGGAAGACATAATCGGTCCCGAGTTCGTCGACCACCGGCTGCGGCAGCAGTTCGAGTGCCGGCAGATGCTTCAGCGCCATCTTCAGCGACGAGACCTGCAATTCGGTATCGCGGCCGCCACGAATCAACTGCAGCGCCTGGACCACGAATTCCACCTCGCGGATGCCGCCATGGCCGAGCTTGATATTGTCGGCCATGCCCTTGCGGCGCACCTCGCGATTGATCAGCGACTTCATCTCGCGCAGCGATTCGATCGCACCGAAGTCCAGATACTTGCGATAAACGAAGGGCCGCAGGCTGGCCAGCAGTTCGTCGCCGGCGTCGAGATCGCCGGCGACCGGCCTGGCCTTGAGCAGCGCGTAGCGCTCCCATTCGCGGCCCTGATCCTGATAATAACTGGCCAGCATATTGAAGCTGCCGACCAGCGGCCCGCCATCACCCAGCGGGCGCAGACGCATATCGACACGAAACGCGAAGCCGTCGGCGGTGATCGCGTCCAGCGCGCCGATCAGCTTCTGGCCGAGACGCGTGAAATACTCCTGATGATCGTATTCACGCTTGCCACCCTGGGTGCAGCCCTTCTCGGGAAATGCAAAGATCAGGTCGATATCCGACGACAGGTTGAGTTCGCCGGCACCCAGCTTGCCCATGCCGAGCACCACCAGGCGCTGCTCGCTGCCATCCTCGCGCGGCGCGGGCGTGCCCCAGCGCGGCGCGAAGTGTGTCTCCAGCCAACCGAGCGCGCCTTCCAGGCAGGTTTCGGCCAGTCGCGAAACGCTGGTGGCGGTGTCCCACATGTTGCACTCCGCTGGCCGGGCGAGGTCGCGCCAGACGATGCCCAGCATGCGTGCGCGGCGAAAACGCCGGATCGCCGCGTGCATCTGCGCCTCGTCCTCGGCGTCGTCGAGCGCATCACCCAGCATTTGTTCCAGGGTATCGACGTCAAGCGGCGCATCCAGTTCGCCGTCGGCGTCCAGGCTGCACAACCAGGCGGGATAGCGCACCAGCGTCTCGGCGGCGAAGCTGGAGATAACCAGCACCCGCGCCAACTGCTCGCGACGCGCCTCCGGCAGCGCCATCCAGCACTCGCTGGGCAAGTCGGCCTGCTGATGCTCGGCGAGGTTATCGGCCTGGGCCAGCGCCTCGCGCAGCCGCTCCTCCACCCGGCGCAGCGACGCATGCAGCGATTCGGGAATGTTCGTCGGCGGCAGAAAGGCGTCGGGCAGGGGCATTGGGAATCTCACAGGCAAAGGGTCTCTTGCCTGCAGCATAGCGAAGGGCCCGGCGATGCAGAAGGGTCCGCGAAATAGTGCCGGAAAGCCGGTTTTCTTCTAACTAGGCGAAAACGTTCTTTTTCTACGATCAGCGCTGCTTCATAACTGTGCTTTCCAGGGTGATCCGGCCGCAGGCTACGGGCGAAGTTGTCTGCATTGACCATGGACGTCTTACTGCGATCCAAAAAACGATCATGGAACGTCGGTTTGCCCGCGCCATTACCACCAACCGGCAACCAAAGCTCTGGCGGCGTCATGACGACCCCCTGATTGCCTGAAAATATGTGTAACCTTTTCCTCCCACCTGAATCTATATAAGCGGACACCCAAAATGACGTAACTCGGAACTGGAGATAAACATGTTTAAAGCTATATCCTTTGCCGCTTGTTTACTGGCTACATCTGTCGCGTTTGCACACGATGAAAGCAAACTGGAACAAATGCCTCCGGAGGGCCCTTATGTACAAGTCAGCGATGTACTCCCGCTGCCTGCTTTCCTTCCCGGACTGGGCACTCTCTTTGTAAACCCGGATACACTGCCAGCCGGCCCCTTCCTTGGTTATGATCACGACGGGAAATTGTCTGCAACCATCTATATGACTCCGCTGGAAGAGCTGAAGAACGGCGTGACCTATGATGATCTCGGGGTAGGGCTGCACAAGGTGACATCCGTGGATGTCTACTACAACGCAGGACACCCTGGTGTTGATAAGCCACACGCGCACATTGTGCTGTATCACGATGCAGGCGCAGAAGAACGGCTAGCAAAATGATAATGACACGGCGTGAACTGCTAATAGCAGCGGGTGGTGCCCTGTTAGCAGTCAACATGCCAGTGCTTGCATCCGGTCAGCCTCATGTGCTGATCGAGATGCAAGGCACGGCACGAGGCGAACGGGTCTGGTTCGATCCGTTCGGGGTGGCTGTCAAGCCGGGCACAACGTTGAAATTTTTAAACCGGGACAGCGGTAACTCTCACACAGTAACAGCCTATCACCCAGCGCTGTTCGAACGTGCGCGCCGTATTCCCAAAGAGGCCGAACCGTTTAACAGTGGATACCTGCTGCCTGACGACAGCTTCGAGCTAACATTAACCATACCGGGTGTATACGATTACTACTGCCTACCCCATGAGCGGGCAGCCATGGTAGGGCGTATCGTGGTCGGAAAACCAAGCGATAAAGGCTGGGACGACTCGGCAATCAAAGCGGGGAATGTGGAAGACAATGTTGAAGCTGCATTTCCATCCGTTAAAGACATACTGACATCAGGTAAAATCAGAACGCCGAGGTTAACATGAAACTTACTGCTGAAATACTGGATATCAAGGGTGTAGGGCCTGATACACCCGAATCTGAGTTGGTCGACTTAGCACGTAATGGCCAAGAGACTGCGGTAAGGGAAATCATCAGACGCATGAACCCAAAATTGTTCAGAATTGCTAGGGGAATCGTGGATAGCGATGCCATTGCAGAAGAGGTTGTTCAGGAAGCCTATCTTATTGCATTCACCCGAATTTCTGAATTCCGGAGCGAGGCAAAATTCGCCACCTGGATTACCCGAATTACATTAAATGCGGCCAAAATGCATTTACGTAAAATACGTCCAACTCAGGAATACGACTCCATCAATGAGCCAAAAAATCTCGATGTTTCAGTGGTCGCCTTTCCTGGCGCCAAAACGGCAAACCCGGAAAGCGAACAAGGGCGCGCCCAATTTCGTGCGCTCATCGAATCTGCCGTAACACAACTACCAAGCACTTTGCGGGTTGCCTTTGTGTTGCGCGAGGTGGAGGGAATGTCTGTTACAGCCATTGCAGAAGACTTGGAAATAAGCGCTATAACTGTAAAGACTCGGCTATTTCGCGCACGTCGTCATCTGCGCGGCGCTTTGGAAGAGAAAATTAAAGGCGGATTTGATTCTATATTTCCATTTGACGGTCTGCGATGCGCGAATATGGCCAATTCAGTTATTGAGATATTGAATACTGCTACAGGTACAGAAAAGTAAAAACAATCGCCGAAAGCCTAAAATCCACACCGGCATGAAAGATATTCTTACCCATATCGTCAAGAATTGATTTGGCTTTGTTGAAGGTATCGTCTATACCGCGCACCTGCTTCAGGCGGCACTGGCGTTGGCTCAATGCGGCTTCAGCGAGACACGGGTAGTGCTACGCGGGGAGGATTCGCCTACCGAGCTGGGCATAACCGATACGCTGAATGTCACTCATCATCCGCCGAAGCCATTGGGCTAGACGCCTTCCACATGCCGGCAACTGGCCGCCCGTGCCGACCCGGCCTTATGCTGCGTCCACGCCATAGCGGTCGCGCTGGGCACCCGGTATTGGCGGGGTTTCTGGCCACGCCTGAACCGCCTCAAAGGCGATCATGAACTGACCCCCAATAGTTGGACGGTTCATTTAGCCGGCGCTCAAGGCCTGAGTCCTGTACTGTACGGGGCTCAGGCCTTTTAGCTTCACCTTGATGCGTTCGTGGTTGTAGTAATGGATGTACTGGTCGAGGCCCTGCTGCAACTGCCCAATGGTGTCGAATCGGTGCAAATGGAAGTACTCGGCCTTCAGGGTGCCGAAGAAACTCTCCATCGCGGCATTGTCCAGGCAGTTGCCCTTGCGTGACATGCTCTGGGTCAGCGCCTGTCCTGCCAACAGGGCACGATAGGCGGGATGCTGGTAATGCCATCCCTGATCAGAATGCAGCAGTGGCCGGTCC
>NZ_FNGI01000010.1 GCF_900102945.1 Modicisalibacter muralis
GACCCGGACGAGCTCAGCGCCCGAATCGACGCCTTCACCCGGCACCTGTCAGCGGATACCCAGGTCGAACGCCTCGGCTATACGTTGGCCTGCGGCCGCGAGCAGGTCGGCAAGGTTTATGCCATGCGCAAGCGCGCCGTGGGCCTGCTGGGTAACGTCCAGGGCGAGAAGCGCCCGATCCCGTTCGTCGAAGACACCGCCGTGCCGCCCGAGCATCTCGCCGACTACATCGCCGAGTTCCGCGCCGCGCTGGATGCGCGGGGCCTCGATTACGGCATGTTCGGCCACGTCGATGCCGGCGTATTGCATGTGCGCCCGGCCATCGACATGAAGGACCCCGAGCAGGAAAGCCTGGTGCGTGAAATCTCCGACGAGGTCGCCGAACTGACCCACAAGTACCACGGCCTGCTATGGGGCGAGCACGGCAAGGGCGTGCGCTCGGAATACGCACCGACGTTCTTCGGCGAGCTCTACCCCACGCTGCAGCGCTTGAAGACGGCCTTCGATCCGCGCAATCAATTGAATCCCGGCAAGATCGCCACGCCGTCGTCTCTTTCCACTCCGCCCGAAGACGTGGAGCCCTCTAACCCGCCCGAGACCGCGGGGCCTTCTATCCCGTCCGAAGCCACGGGTAGAGCACCCACGACCGGTACCACGGCCACTGAAGAAGCGATCAAGCTCGTCGATCCGGGCCTGTTAAGCATCGACGGCGTACCCACGCGCGGCCAGCTCGACCGCCAGATCGACGAGCGTGTCTGGCAGGCGCATGCCAGCGCGGTCTACTGCAATGGCAACGGCGCCTGCTACAACTACGACCCCGATGACGCCATGTGCCCGTCGTGGAAGGCCACGCGGGAACGCATCCATTCGCCCAAGGGGCGCGCCAGCCTGATGCGTGAATGGCTGCGCCTGCAGGGCAACACCGGCATCGACGTGGTCGAGGAATCGCGTAAGAAGAAAGCCGAAGGCGCCTGGGGGTTTATTCGCGACCTGCCGCTGCGCGTGAAGAATTCACTCAGGCAACGGCGTGGCGAAACGGATTTCTCGCACGAGGTCTACGATGCCATGGTCGGCTGCCTGGCCTGCAAGTCCTGTGCCGGGCAGTGCCCGGTCAAGGTCAACGTGCCGGAATTCCGCTCGCAGTTCCTCGAGGTCTATCACGGCCGTTACCAGCGCCCGCTGCGCGATTACTTGATCGGCGGCCTCGAGTTCATGATTCCGCATCTGGCATCGATGGCCCCGCTGTATAACGCCGCGCTGCAAAACCGCCTGGTCGAGCGGCTGATGGCCAGGCACATCGGCATGGTCGACAGCCCGCTGATCTCGCGGGCCAATCTCAAGAAGCAGCTCGCCGCCTGGGGCATCAGCGAAGCCACGCCGACCAGCCTGGGTCTACTCAGCGAGCGGCAAAAGGCGCGCAGCGTGATCGTCGTGCAGGACGCCTTCACCAGCTATTTCGAGTCGAAGCTGGTCATGGATATCGTCGAACTGCTGTCGCGCCTGGATATCCGCGTGTTCGTCGCCCCATTCAGCGCCAACGGCAAGCCGCTCAACGTGCAGGGCTTTCTCGGTGCCTTCGAGCGCACCGCCGAAAAACAGGCCCGGCGCCTGCGCAGCCTGGCCGAGTTCGGCGTGCCGCTGGTCGGCATCGACCCGGCGATGACGCTGACCTATCGCCAGGAATACGCCAAGGCGTTGGGGCCGGGGGCCACGCCGGATGTCCTGCTGTTGCAGGAATGGCTAGTGACGCTGGGCCAGCGGCTGGTACCCAGCGATATCGCCATCGACGACCCGGGTTTCCGGCTGCTCTCGCACTGTACCGAGAAAACCAATGCGCCCGGCTCGCCCAAGGCCTGGCAGCAAGTGTTCGCCGCCTTCGGCCTGGAACTCGAACTCGTCGATACCGGCTGCTGCGGCATGTCCGGCACTTATGGCCACGAAGCGCGCAACGTCGAAACGTCGAAGACCATCTACGGCCTCTCATGGCAGGCGCTGGTCGAAGACGAAACCAATGCCGGGAAGCTGCTGGCCACCGGTTACTCCTGTCGCAGCCAGGCCAAGCGCCTGTCCGACACACCTCTGGCGCATCCGCTGCGAGGTTTGCTCAAGGCTCTACGATACACAACCGAATCCGTTGATCATCAACAATAAACCCATGGAGGCATGACCATGAGCACCCAAACGCTCATTTCCCGCGATGAGATCCGCGATCGCTTTTCCAAGGCACTGTCGGCCATGTATCAGACAGAGGTGCCCCAATACGAGACACTGCTCGAACTGGTCGACCAGGTGAACCGCGAGACACTGGAGCGCGACTCGGCGCTGGTCGAGCGCCTCACCGCTTATGATGAGATGGCGCGGCTTGGAGCCGAGCGTCATGGTGCTATCCGTGTCGGTACGGCCGAGGAGCTGGCTATGCTGCGTCGGCTGTTCGCGGTGATGGGCATGGTTCCAGTGGGTTACTACGATCTCTCCGAGGCGGGTGTGCCGGTACATTCCACGGCCTTTCGTCCCATTGATGACGAGGCCTTGGCCTACAATCCCTTCCGTGTCTTCACCTCGCTGCTGCGCCTCGAACTGATCGAGAGCGAGGCGCTACGCAAGCGGGCTGCGGAGATTCTTGCCAAGCGCAGTATCTTCACCGCCGGCACCCTCGAACTCATTGCACTCAGTGAGGAGCAGGGCGGACTTTCCGACGAACAGGCCGATCACTTCGTGGCCGAGGCGCTGGAGACCTTCCGTTGGCACCAGGATGCCACGGTGGATCTGGATACTTATGAGGCGCTGTATGCCGAGCATCGGTTGATTGCCGATGTGGTCTGCTTCCATGGGCCGCATATCAACCACTTGACGCCGCGTACCTTGGATATCGATGAGGTTCAGCGACGCATGCCGGAGGTGGGCATGAACCCTAAGCAAGTCATCGAGGGGCCGCCCCGCCGCGATTGCCCGATTCTGCTGCGCCAGACGAGCTTCAAGGCGCTGGATGAGCCGATTCGCTTCGCTGGTGCACGCCAGGGCACCCATACTGCCCGTTTCGGTGAGGTCGAACAGCGAGGAGTGGCACTGACCGCTGAAGGCCGCGCGCTTTACGACCGACTGCTTAACGAATCGCGCCGCCGAACTGCCGATTTGGACAATGCAGGACACCAGCGTGTACTGGCCGAGGTTTTCACCAATTTCCCGGATACGGAGGCTGAATTGCGCCGCCAAGGGCTGGCTTTCTTCGAGTATCAGGTAACCGATGCGGGGCGTGCGGCAGGCAAGGTGGATGAGGACGATATCGAGACGCTCATCGAGCGAGGGCTGATCGAAGCCCGGCCAATCACCTATGAGGACTTCCTGCCGGTGAGCGCCGCGGGTATTTTCCAGTCAAACCTCGGCGGTGGCCAGAGTGAAGCCTATTCAGGCAATGCGAACCGTGAAGCCTTTGAGTCAGCTCTAGGTGCTCCGGTCACTGGCGAACTGGCCCTTTACGCTAAGCGGGAAAGGGATTCAGAGGTAGCCGCACTTCAGGACCTGGGCCATCAATATTAGGCATGGTGTTGGAGTCCTAAATGTCTGCATAGCAGCTTAGGTTTGGATGCCGTTACTTGCGATATTGCTATGGGTCATACCGAGGGCCGCAATATCGACTAAGCTGAGGTGAGTGCTTATAAACATTGTAGTAAATATATTTCTACCAAACCATAGCAATCCTGAAGCTTCCATGGTACGCGTAATGAACTGTTACCTGATGAATACGAGAGGCGTTACATCCTGAGCCTGACGAGTGTCTAGAGCACCCGAGGTGATTCATCAATCACGCTGATAGCGTGAGTATTATGTCGAATGGAAGGGCGTTGACAGGCATGAAGAAGCGCCCGCACACTGAAAATTCGCTATCTATTAAAAACAAGAAGGAGGAGGCGGTTATGCTTAAATCACTAAGTGTAAAGCTACTGGCGGGCACTGGGGCGCTGATAATGGCCCTGAGCACGCCAACGAGCTTTGCTCAGGAGCCATACACGGTAGGTGTAGAAGCTTCTTTTCCACCCTGGGCCTACGTAGAGGCGGGCGAATATAAAGGCATCGCGATCGATGCAATGCGCGCGATCGCAGAAGATGCCGGCTTGGAAATCGAATTCAAGGATTTGCCGTTTCCATCTTTGATCCCAGCCTTGTCAGCGGGAAAGATCGATATTCTAGCGACGGGACTGACCGTCACAGAGGAGCGCAGCGAGGTCATCGATTTTACCGTACCTTGGTGGGAAACCAACGATGTTGTTGTGGTCCCCAAGGATTCTGATAAGAATGTATTCACCGCCGTGTGTTGTGGTGCTCGGGTTGGCGTTCAGGGAGGTTCCTCTCAGCAGGCATGGATGGAAGAGAATGTCATTCCCAGCGATATCGACATTGAATTGGCTACCTACGATAGCTATATCATCGCCATCAATGATATGACTACGGGCCGTATCGATTCCGTCATCGTCGATGATACCTCAGCTCAAGAGTATGTTGCTGCTGGCCGCCCAGTCGAGATTGCCGGTAAGATCTTCATTCGGGCACCTCTCGCCCTGGCGGTTTCTAAGGGCGATCCAAAAGGGTTGTTGTCAAGGTTGAACCCGGGCATCGTGCAACTGGCGGACTCGGGAGAGTGGCAAAAGATCGTGCACGAGTATATGCCCGACATTACCGTTCCTCCTGTACCTTCCCACATGCCGGAATTCGTCGATACTTATCAGAAGCCTGTTGCTGGATTGCCTGAGCTAGGCAATTAGATTCCTCCTATATATGAGCGCCTTAATACCATAGAAGATAGTTATTAAGGCGCTTTTCTTTATCTCTAGGAACTGCAGGTATGGGCATTTACGAGGTTCTGGTCAGGGATTTTCCCTTCCTGCTCAAAGGGCTGGGAGTTGCGCTGATACTTCTGGCAGCATTGCTAGTCATTGGTTTTGTGCTTGGCCTGGCCATGTGCCTGATTCAGCTATATGGCCCTCGGACCCGCTTGGTGCAGTGGCCATTAATAGCCTATGAGCGGGTATTCCGCGGTATTCCTATTATCATCATGTTGTTCATCTTCTATTACGGATTGGCTGGGCTGCTGGATATTACATCGTTTGCTGCTGCCATTCTGGCACTGGGATTCCGATCCGCTGCCTATCAGTCGCAGATATTCCGCAGCGCCTTTCAGTCCGTGCCCACTGGGCAGATGACCGCCGCACGAGCAATGGGCATGAGCAAGACCCGCGCCATTCGCTACATACTGTTTCCTCAAGCCATGCGGTATGCCATCGGTCCCTGGACCAATGAGTTCTCCTCGGAAATTAAGGAGACATCACTTGCCTATGTCATCGGTGTCGTCGAGCTGACGCGTCAGGCTCATTACATTATTAGCAGTACGCAAGGCAATGTGCTCATTGTTTTTGCGGTGGTAGCACTGATGTATTTCATCGTCAATAAGTCAGGAAATAGCCTGCTTTATGGGTTGGAAAGGAAACTTGCGGTTCCCGGGTTTGGGAAAAGATAACGACTGGACTCTGTCATGACCGATACTGCTATATTACAAGTGGAAAATATTAGAAAACGCTTCGGCGATGCTGAAGTTCTGAAGGGGATTTCTTTTAGTCTGAATCGCGGAGAAACGAAAGTAGTGGTTGGTCCCTCCGGTTCGGGAAAAAGTACTCTCCTGCGCTGTATCAATCGATTAACCTCGCCTGATAGTGGCAAGGTTCTGCTGGCTGAGGAAGAAGTAAAAGAAGCGAATATCGACAGCATTCGTTCCCGTATGGGATTCGTATTTCAAGATTTTAATCTGTTTGCGCACCTGACGGTGCTGGATAACATTCGCATATGCCAGACGAAAGTGAAGGGTGTCGCTCACGACGAAGCGACTCAGCGAGCCTACCATGAGCTAGAGCGTGTCGGCCTGAGCGATAGAGGGGGTGCCTATCCAGCCGAGCTTTCGGGAGGCCAACAGCAACGTGTCTCCATTGCCCGTGCACTGGCCATGGATCCCGTCGTCATGCTATTCGATGAACCGACCTCCGCCTTGGATCCTGAACTGACAGGGGAGGTGGTCAAGGTCATGCAGCAACTGGCGGAAGAGGGGATGACCATGGTCGTCGTCACGCATGAGATGAGCTTCGCACGCCAGGCAGCCGATGAAGTGATTTTCATGGAGGGCGGCCATATCGTCGAACAGGG
This sequence comes from Modicisalibacter muralis, assembly GCF_900102945.1. GTDB lineage: Bacteria > Pseudomonadota > Gammaproteobacteria > Pseudomonadales > Halomonadaceae > Modicisalibacter > Modicisalibacter muralis. The sequence continues at coordinate 6,190 of NZ_FNGI01000010.1, forward strand.
AGCACCCGATTTGCTCTTCTCACGGGCCAGCAATGAGCGAACCCGGGCATTCCTTAATGTCATCGCAGAAAATGGATGAGGCCCATGTTGGAGTTCTTTGAATTTGCACTGACTTGGCTTCCCGAGCTGATTATGGCGGTGCCGATCACTTTGTCGCTGTGGCTGATCGCCATCACCCTGGGGTTCTTTTTGGGACTCGCACTGGCCTGGGCGCGTATTTACGGCAATCGGTTCTGGTATGCGCTTAGCACCGCCTATGTGGAGTTGTTTCGCGGCACGCCGATGCTTGTCCAGATGTTCTTCATCTACCTGGGGCTGCCTCATGTCGGGATCGTATTTGATGCGTTTACGTCCGCTGTGCTCGCGATCACGCTCAATAGCGCAGCTTATCAGGCGGAGTATTTCCGCGGGTCGGTATTGTCGGTGCCTCAAGGCCAGATAGTCGCGGCGCGGGCTTGCGGGATGTCGCAGTGGCAAGCAATTCGCTATGTAGTTCTGCCACAAGCACTGCGTCGCGTGATCCCTCAGTGGTCCAACGAGGCGATTATCGAGCTGAAGTTCACCTCTATCGCTTACGCCATTGGCGTGGTGGAGATTACCGCCGTCGCTTACGATATCGGCGCCAGAACGCTTGAATTCTTCCAGATCTTCCTGGTTGCGGGTCTGATCTATCTGGTGCTTACCTCGAGCGTTGCGAGCTTACTTAACTGGGTAGAGCGGAAATACCATGTGCCAGGAGTTACCAGTACCTAGCTGAAGAAGGCCGGTTGACAATGTTCTGGTCAAGCCAGAATGGACAATCCCCAAGCCGCAGCTGCCAGTTAGACCTCCCTCGGCGTTTGTTAGCCCAAGCTCGCGTGGAGCCGGCAGCTGCTGTACCCCCCCGTACCGTTGGCCTGATAAAACTCACTTTTCAGTGAGCCAAAGAGATGCATACTGGCTGCCGCGGCCAGTGTGATGATAACGACTGACGTCATTTCGACGTACCATCTGTCTTTTTTTATCAAATTCTAACTATTTATTTAATAAGGATTTAAGAAAATTTATGATTTTTTAAACGACTAAATGCCGTTTTTTATCAAATACTTTTGTCAATTGACGACCAAAACCGTCATGGGCCCTCGGTACCTGCTGTGTAGAGTGAGATCAAAGATCCACCACAGCCGATACCGGCAAGGGGCCGAGATGAGTGAGACAACACAGCGCTGGGACGCTCAGGAACCCGAAAACGCACGCACGCTACCCTCGCGTTACTTCTATGACGACGCGCTGTTTCAGCAAGAGAAAGAACGCATCTTCATGCCGGCCTGGCATTTCGGTTGCCATGTCAATGAGCTAGCGGAGCCGGGCGCCTACGTGGTGCGCGATATCTTCGATCAGAGCGTGATCCTGATGAGCGATCGTCAGGGTGAGATTCACGCCTTCCATAATGTCTGCCAGCACCGTGGCAATCGCCTATTGAACGAACCCCGTGGCGTGCAGAAGGGGGTGATCCGCTGCGCCTACCATAGCTGGTGCTATGGCCAGGATGGCACGCTACGCAGTGCCCCGCGCAGCGACCGACTGATTGCCTTCGAGAAGTCGGATTACAACATTCCCCAGGTGCGCGTGGAGATATTTGCCAGCTGCGTGTATTTCACCTTCGACGACACGGCAGCTGCTATGCAGGAACTGTTCCCGGGCGCCGAGCAGGCCCTGTACGACGCGGTGCCCGGCCTGGCGGAAATGCAGTTGATCGAAGAGCAGGATGTGGTGATACCCGCCAACTGGAAGGTGATCATGGATAACTCCATCGAGGGTTACCATTTTCGCCTTTCCGGGCCGTGTCATGTCGACCTGGCCTCGCTGATCGACTTCGACGGCTATCGGCTGCGCCATCAGGATAACTGGTGGACCTATGCCGCGCCGGCCAAACAGGATGCCAGCGAGGCCTATGGCGTGCCGCTTTCCCGCGCACCGCATGCCCGGGATCAATTCTTCAATATCGGTATCTGGCCGCACAACACGCTCTATCAATTTCCGTTCTCGGAGTTCCTCGGCACCTTCATGATCATTCCACTGGATGCCGAGCGTACCCTGCTGCGTTTCGGTTATTACAGCGCTCATGACACATTGCCCGAAGTATCCCGGGCGAGCATCGCCTGGATGAACGAGGAGTTGGGGCCCGAGGATATCGAGCTCAATATCACCGTGCAGAAGGGCCTGCACTCCCTGGGCTACGACCAGGGGCGCTACATGATCGACGCTCAGCGCAGCAACGAGAGCGAGCACCTGGTGCATCACTTCCATCGCCTGGTGTATCGCGCGCTACATGGCTCGCCCGAGTCGGGGAGTTGAGCATGGCTAGGGAGTTCGAGGGCAAGCGCGTGCTGGTCACCGGTGGGGCGCGGGGCATCGGTGCAGCCGTGGCGCGGCGCTTTCTCGAAGAGGGCGCCCGGGTGGCGATTGGTGCACGCAGCGAGGCCTCCATCGAGGCATTTCGTCAGATACACCCCGAGTACGAAGTGATCGCGGCGGCCGGCGCGCTGGATTCGCGGGAGCATTGTGCAAGCGTCGTTCAGCAGGCCGTCGATGGGCTGGGCGGTCTCGATGTGCTGATCAACTGCGCCGGCGTCTTCGCCGAGGTGCCTTTCGAACAGGTGACCCAGGCCCACTGGGACGACAACTACAACGTCAATGTCGCGGGCACCTTCTTCTGCCTGCAGGCGGCGCTGCCGCATCTGGAAGCTAGCGGGGGCAATGTGGTCAATTTCGGCTCCGATGCAGGGCTGATCGGTTATGCCCCCAGCAGCGTGTATTCCGGCGCCAAGGCCGCGGTGGTCAACATGACCCGCGCGTTGGCGCTGGAGCTGGCAGGACGGCTGCGTATCAACTGCGTATGCCCGGGCAATGTGGCCACCGATATGATCGAATGCGCCGCCCGACAAAGCGGCGATGCCGACGCTTATCTGGCGTCGGCCCACGCACGTTCGCCGCTCAAGCGCATGGCGCGCCCCGAAGAAGTCGCCGAGGCGGTGCTCTACCTGGCCTCATCGCGCGCCAGTTTCACCCATGGCGCGATTCTCTCGGTGGATGGTGGCGGCGTCTGCGGCTTCTGATGCCGATGCTTCCAATACAACTAAATACGAGGAAACCCAAGATGATCAATGCTTTCTCTGATCGGCTCTGCGGAGCCCGGAAACTGCTAGGTGCTTCGCTGCTGGCCGCCGCCGGTCTGCTGGTGCCATTCTCCTCGGCCTATGCCGATTCCGGTGCTGATGACGTCAAACTCGCCACACCACCGTGGCCGGGGGCCACGGTCAAGACAGAGGTGGCACGACAACTTCTGGATTCGTTGGGCTACCAGGCATCGGTAGAGGAGTTGAGTACGGCAATGATTCTTCAAGGCATGGAGTCGGGCGATATCGACATCACCATGACGCTCTGGCGTCCATCGCAAGGCAGCATGCTCGATCCGCGCCTGGAGACCGGCGAGCTAGTGGAGGTGGTCAAGAATATTCAAGGTGCCCGCTTCCAGCTCGCCGTGCCGGACTACGTCTGGGAGGCCGGCGTTCATTCGCTGGAGGATTTGGCAGCCAACGCCGAGCGTTTCGATAGCACTTTCTACGGCATCGAGGCGGGAAACGTCGGCAACGAGATCATGCAGAAGGCAATCGACGAGAATAGCTATGGCCTGGCGGATTGGCGCGTCAGGGCATCGAGTGTGACCGGCATGCTGTCCCAGGTCGAGGCTCAGGCTGCTACCCAGGAATGGATCGCCTTTCTGGGCTGGGAACCCCACTGGATGAACGTCGCCTACGATCTGCGTTACCTGGAGGATCCCAAGGGAATATGGGGGAAGTCGAGTTCGGTCTCCACGGTAGCGTCGACGGCCTTCCTTGATGAGCATCCCAACCTGGCACGCTTTCTCGAGCAGATGACCGTTCCTATCGAGGTGCAAAACAATTGGGTCACCGAGTTCAGCCTTGAGGAACGCCCGCTGGAAGAGGTCGCCAGTGAATGGATTGCGGCGAATCCCGAAATGGTCGGTGAGTGGCTCGAGGGCGTGACCACCGCCGATGGTGAGCGGTCCGCTCAAGAACTGTTGGTCGCCCGCTAAATGTCGGCCCATGAGCACGAGGTGGCTAGCATGACGAAGACAGCCAGCTACGATTTCATCATCGTTGGCGCGGGGTCGGCGGGCTGTGTGCTGGCCGAGCGATTGAGCGCCGATGGCCAATACCAGGTGCTGCTGCTCGAAGCCGGGCCCGTGGATCGCTCCTGGACCATCGATATGCCAGCGGCGATGGGTGCGGCCATCGATGGCAAGCGCTTCAACTGGCACTACTGGTCGGGGCCTGAACCGTATCTGGACGATCGCCGTGTGGCGACACCGCGCGGGCGCACCCTGGGGGGCTCGTCATCGATCAATGGCATGGTCTATATCCGCGGCCACGCCCAGGACTACGATGACTGGGAGTCGGCAGGCTGCCCGGGCTGGGGGTATCGTCACCTACTGCCGTACTTCCGGCGCGCCGAGTGCCACGCGCTGGGCGGCGATGAGTACCACGGCGCTGATGGGCTCTTGCATGTCAGCGCCGGCGATCCCAGCGATCCGCTGTCCCAAGCCTTCATCGCTGCGGGCGAACAGGCCGGTTATGGGTTGAGCGATGACGTCAACGGCTATCGCCAGGAGGGCTTCGGACGGGTCGATCGCACGACCTTCGAGGGGCGCCGCTGGAGCACCGCGCGGGGCTATCTCGCCGCCGCTCGCCAGCGTGACAACGTCACCGTGGTTACCGATGCGCTGAGCCATCGCGTGCTGTTCGAGGGTCGGCGTGCGGTGGGCATCGAATATGCACATGCCGGCAGCATTCGCCGTGCTACGGCCCGGCGCGAGGTGATCCTCGCGGCCGGGGCGATCAATACACCGCAGCTGTTGATGCTTTCCGGCGTAGGCCCACGGGACACCCTGGCGAGGATGAATATCCCCTGTGTCGCGGAGCTCGACGGGGTCGGCCGACGGCTCAGCGATCATCCCGATACCGTGGTCGCCTATCGTTGCCGCCAGCCGGTGTCCATCGCGCCCTGGACGCGGCTCCCGGGCAAGTTATGGGTTGGACTGCGTTGGTTCCTGAGTCGCCAGGGAATCGCCGGCAGCAACCAGTTCGAGGCCGGGGCCTTCATCCGTTCGCGTGCGGGGGTAAAAAACCCCGACCTGCAACTGACCTTCATGCCGCTGGCGGTGGAGCCCGGCTCGACGCGGACGCTGCGCGATCATGCGTTCCAGATTCATATCGATCTGATGCGGCCCACCAGCCTGGGGCGGGTCGATCTGCGTAGCCCCGAGCCGAGTGAGGCGCCGTCGATTGTCTTCAATTATCTGGCCACCGAGCGCGACCGTGAGGATATGCGAAATGCGGTGAAGCTGGTGCGTGAGTTGGCCGAGCAGCCCGCGTTCGTCGCGTTGCGTGGCGAGGAGATCTCACCCGGCGCGGCTGTCACCGATGATGAGGCACTCGATGCCTGGGCCAGGCGCACCACCGAGACCGGCTATCACGCCGCGGGTACTTGCAAGATGGGCCCCGCCGAAGATCCGCAAGCGGTGGTCGACCCCGAGCTGCGCGTGCATGGCCTGGAGGGCTTGCGCGTGGTCGATGCGTCGATCATGCCGCGCATTGTCAGCGGTAACACCAACGCTCCAACCATCATGATCGCCGAGAAGGCCAGCGATATGCTGCTCGGCCAGGCGCCACTGCCGCCTAGCGATGCCCCGGCCTGGTATCACCCGCGCTGGCAGGAGGAGCAGCGCTGAATGGATAGGCTACGCACCGGAGGATTGCCATGAGCATACCGCAAGGCACGCTGGAGGTGGTGGTGAGCGATCATCGTTGCCTCGCCCCGGGCATTCACCAGCTCGAGTTGGCACCGGCCGCGGCAGGCCCACTGCCGCCGGCGCCGTCCGGGGCACATCTCGATATCGTATTACCCGATAGCCAGGTGCGCCAATACTCGCTGCTGGATGACGCCGCGACGGGACGTTATCGCATCGGGGTACTAAGAGAGCGCGAATCGCGCGGTGGATCGGCATTCCTGGCCGAGCGAGCGCGGCCCGGAACACGCCTGAGGGTATCGCCGCCACACAGTCATTTCCGCCTGGACGAGTCGGCGCGCCACTCCGTGCTGATCGCCGGCGGCATCGGCGTGACGCCGCTGGTGGCGATGGCCAGGCGTCTGGCCGGGCTACCGGGCGCGGTCGAAATGCACTATCTGGTCAGGTATCGCGAGCAGGCGGCCTTTCTCGATGAGCTGCGCAGCGTGCTGCCCGAAGGGACGCTGCATTTGCATGTATCGTCGCAAGCGGGGCGTGTCGACCTTGGCGCGCTGATGGGGCAGGCCCATCCCGATAAGCGCGTTTATGCCTGCGGGCCCAATGCGCTATTGAATGCCGTCGAGCAAATAGCGCAAGGCTGGCCGCCGGGTGCCTTGCGGCTGGAGCGCTTTCGCAACGAGAAGGCCTGGGCGCCGATGGCGGGCAATGCGTGCCGGGTCGAACTGCAGCGTAGCGGCCACCACTTTACCCTGCAGGCCGGGGAAAGCCTGCTCGAAGCCCTCGAGCGAGAGGGCTTCTCGCCGCCGAGTCTATGCCAGGAGGGGGTCTGCGGTACCTGTGCGATTCCAGTTATTGCGGGCGAAATCGAGCATCGCGATGCCCTGCAATCCGCCGACGAAAAGGCCACCAACGACATTATCTATGCCTGCGTATCGCGCCCCACGGGGAGCACGCTGGTGCTGGATCTTTAAAGGAGCATGCTATGACACTGACACATGCGGATTGGCAGCATCGCGCGGCCGCGTTGACCCTCGATGGTCATGCCTATATCGCTGGGCAGCGTTGCGCGCCACGCGAGAACGGCTGGCTCGACTCGATCAATCCGATGAATGGCAGCGTGCTTGCGCATATCGCCGCCTGTGATTCGAGGGATGTGGATACTGCCGTGGCCGCGGCGCGCCAGGCTTTCGAGCAGGGCGATTGGGCGCAGGCCGGTCCTGGCGAGCGCCGCCGGGTGCTGTTGGCGGTGGCGCGGGAGATCCGTGACCATGCAGCAGAGCTGGCGCTGCTCGATAGCCTGGAAGTGGGCAAGTGCATCAATGAAGCACTCGACGATGCCGAGGAGGCGGCGGTGCTGTTCGACTGGTTCGGCGAGGTGCAGGATAAATGCTTCGACGAGGTGGCGCCGAGCCCGGCCAACACCCAGGCCAGCGTGGTTCACGAGGCGCTAGGCGTGGTGGCCGCCGTGGTGCCCTGGAATTACCCACTGCACAATGCCGCGGTCAAGGTGGCACCGGCGCTGGCTGCCGGCAACAGCGTGGTGCTGAAACCTGCCGAGGAGTCGGCGCTGTCGGCGCTGCGCCTGGCCGAGTTGTGCACCCGCGCCGGGCTGCCGCATGGCGTGCTCAATATCGTTCCGGGCCACGGCCATGTGGCGGGTGAAGCGCTGGGCCGTCATCCGGATGTGGATGCGTTGGGCTTTACCGGCTCCAGCGAGATTGGCAAGCGCTTTCTGGTCTATTCCGGCGAATCGAACATGAAGCCGATCTGGCTGGAGTGCGGCGGCAAGAGCCCGCTGCTGATTTTCGACGACTGCCCGGATATCGAGGCGGCGGCGGATGCGGCCATTGCGGGAATCTTCACCAACGCCGGCCAGGTCTGTTCCGCGCATTCGCGGCTGCTGCTACAGAGCGGAATTGCCGATGCCTTCCTCGATGCGTTGCGCAGGCGGGTGGCCGAGATTCGCCCCGGCGATCCGCTCGATCCGGCCACCACCCTGGGGCCGATCGTTAGTCGTGCCCAGTTCGACAAGGTGTGCAGCTATCTGGCTATCGGACGCGAGGAAGCGGCGCTCGTCTGCGGAGGTGAGCCGATCCGCGGGCTTGGAAGCGAGTTGTTCGTCGCGCCGACGATCTTCGCCGACGTCGAGCGACACCACCGTATTTTTCAGGAAGAGGTCTTCGGCCCGGTGCTCAGCGTATCGCGCTTCGAGAGCGACGAGCAGGCCATTACCCTGGCCAATGCCAGCCGTTATGGGCTGGCGGCATCGCTGTGGACAGCCAATCTATCGCGCGCGCACCGCATGAGCGACGCCCTGCAGGCCGGTACCGTATCGGTCAATACCGTGGATGCGGTGAGTCCACAGACCCCCTTCGGGGGCATGAAGGAATCGGGCATCGGCCGTGATTATGCCCTGCATGGCATGCGCAAATACATGGCGCCGAAGACGCGTTGGATCTGCTACTAAAGAAGGGGATGCACAGTGAGCGATGACACTTCGGTAACCGAGCTTCGTGCGCAGCTGGCCTGCGCCTTTCGCTGGGCGGCCAGGCTCGACATGCACGAAGCGACCGCCAATCATTTCAGCGTGGCGACCCAGGCGGGTGGTGAGCGCTTTCTGATCAACCCCGAAGGGCGACATTTCGCCGAAATATGCGCCAGCGACCTGATCGAGGTCGATGCCAGCGCGCCCTCGCGGCCTGCCGGAATCGATGCCACCGCCTGGGCCATCCATGGCGCGATGCACCGGCAGGGACATGATGTGGGCTGCATTCTGCATACCCACGCGCCCTATTCCACGGCACTGGCGTGTCTGGAAAAACCCGAGCTGCCGCCCGTCGAGCAGAACGCCATGCGCTTCTTCGAGCGGGTGATCGTCGATCATGGCTTCGATGGCATGGGGCTGGGTGACGAGGCCGAACGTCTCGGCGGGTTGGCGGGGCGCGCGCCGATACTGCTGCTGGGCAATCACGGCGTGGTAGCCACGGGCCCCGATGTCGCGCAGGCCTTCGATAATCTCTATTACTTCGAGCGTGCTTGTCGGACTTATCTCATTGCGCGGGCCAGCGGTCTGCCAGTGCGCCCGGTTAGCGATGATGTCGCGCGAAAAACGGCGTTACAATGGGACGACTATGCCGTGCAGGGCGCAGCGGCACAGCACTTCGCCGCCCTGATGCGACTTCTCGAACGTGAAGGATCCAATTATCGCGACTAGCAAGTATCGCACACCGGCACAGCGGATCGGTCTGCTGTTGATGCCTCAGTACTCCTTCTACGGGCTGGGCGCCATCCTCGATCCGTTGTTCATCCTCAACTGGCTGGCGCAGGAAGAACGCTTCGCCTGGCGGCTGCTGAGTGTCGATGGTCGGGCGGTTCCTGCTTCCAATGGCTTGCCGCTGGCGACCGAAGACGCTCTGCCATCACCCGGCGAGCTGGATAGCGTCTTCGTGCTGGCGAGCTTCGAGACCAAGACCTATACCGGCGACAAACGCGCCAAGCTCTGGCTGCGTCATTGCGCGGCCGCGGGTGTCGAGCTGGGTGGTATCGAGATGGGCACCGAAGTGCTCGCCGCGGCGGGCCTATTGAACGGCCATCGTGTCTCGGTGCATTGGGATAATCTGGCCGGCTTCCAGGAGCTCTATCCCGAGACTCAGGCCGTCGACGACCTGTATTCACTGGCGCCGGAGCGATTGTCCTGTGCCGGAGGGACGGCGGTGCTCGACATGATGCTGGAATGGCTCAAGCCGCAGGTCGAGCCGGCCTACATGGCGGAATTGCGCAACCATCTGCTCGAGCGTCGCCAGCGTCCGGGCGATGCTGTGCAGCTCTCGACGGCCCCGGAGCATCAGCTGGAGACCTCGGCGCAGGTACGCAAAACCATTCGTGTGATGCGTCAGACACTCGAGAACCCGCTGTCGGCGCCAGAGTTGGCGACACGGGTCGCGCTCTCGACTCGTCAGCTCGAACGTCGCTTCAAGGCCGAGCTGGGCGTAACGCCGTCTCGCTACTACCTTTGGTTGCGTATCAACCTCGCCCATCGCCTGTTGCAGCAGACCGAGCTGAGCGTTGCCGAAGTGGCGGCCTGCTCAGGCTTCGGCTCGCTGGAACACTTCTCGCGGGTCTACCGCCGCTTCTTCGACTGCGCACCGAGCGCCGATCGCCTGCAATCGCGCGACGCCCCCGTCCTACCGGTACGCTATCTGCCCTATCGGGGTTGAAAGTGACGCTACGCTCGGTGGTGGGTGTGGTGTTTCATGCGTCGTGGACGCGCTCGTCCTCGCTATGGATAGCGGTATGCAACCGGCCATCCCGGTCGCGCCAGGCGCGATACATGCCGGGTGTGTTGAAGCTGAGCTGTGTCTCACCGTCAGGAGCGATGGCAATCACGCCGCCTTGGCCACCCAAGGTTTTCAATTCACCGTGCACGACTTGCTGGCAGGCTTCGTGGAGATTGACCCCGAGGTAACGACAGCGTGCGGCGATGTCGTGCGCCACGGCGGCGCGAATGAAGTATTCGCCGTGTCCCGTGGCCGAAATGGCGGCGCTACGATCGTCGGCCCAGGTACCGGCGCCGATCAGTGGTGTGTCGCCCACGCGGCCATAGCGCTTGTTGGTGATGCCGCCCGTTGAGGTGGCGGCGGCGACATGTCCGTCACGATCCAGTGCCACCGCGCCAACGGTACCGAATTTTTTCTCGGTGTGGCCGGGTTCGAGATTCACTGGACCACCTTGCTGTTTTTGTTCCTGCCATTGTCGGCGACGAAGTGGGGTGTCGAACCAGTCGTTACTAACCAGAGGCAGCTGCTGATCGGCGAGGAAACGGTCGGCCCCCTGGCTAATCAGCATCGCATGCTCGCTCTTTTCCATGACCGCTCTCGCGCCGCGAATGGGATTACGGATGTAGCGCGCACCGGCGATAGCCCCTACATTGCAGTTCGTGCCGTCCATGATGGCAGCGTCCAGCTCATGATCGCCATCGTGGGTAAACACGGCCCCTTTGCCAGCATTGAACCAGGGGCATTCTTCCAGCTCGATCACGCAGGCTTCGACCGCATCGAGGCTGCTCCCGCCTTCCTCGAGAATCCGATGGCCAGCGGTGATGGCGCGTAACAGGGCCTCATGCACATCATTTTCGTCGCTTTCGCTTAGCAGACCGGGCGTCAGAACGCCCGCGCCGCCATGAATCGCCAGGGCGATAGGAGAGGTCATGCTCGCGTTACTCCATGATCGAGAATTTGATTGAGGAACTGTTGGGTACGTGGTGACGAAGGCGCATGGAAGAAGCGCTCGGGTGGCGCCTGCTCGACGATCTCGCCGTGATCCATGAATATCACGCGGTCGGCGACCTTGCGGGCGAAACCCATTTCGTGGGTGACGCAAAGCATGGTCATGCCATCCCGGGCGAGATCGACCATGACGTCGAGCACCTCGGAAATCATTTCGGGGTCGAGCGCCGAAGTCGGCTCGTCGAAGAGCATGATGCGTGGCTGCATGCACAGTGCCCGTGCGATAGCGATGCGCTGTTGCTGCCCACCGGAGAGCTGGCCGGGGTATTTGTTGGCGTGCTCGCGCATCTGGACCTTATCGAGTAGTGCCAGGGCGCGTTCGATGGCTTCTTCCTGTGGCACGCCCAGATTGGCGGTCTGCGGAAGTGTGCAGTTCTTGAGTACGGTCAGATGAGGGAACAGATTGAAATGCTGGAAACACATTCCCACGCTGCGGCGAATGCGCTCCAGGCGCTTGACGTTATCGTCGAGAATTTCGCCGAGCACTTCGACCGTGCCGCGCTGATGCCGCTCCAATTGATTGATGCAACGAATCAGGGTCGACTTGCCCGAGCCCGAGGGACCGCAAATGACGATGCGTTCTCCGGCGGCGACCGTCTGTGAAACATCCTTCAGCGCATGAAAATCACCGTACCACTTGTCGAGGTGCTCAATGCGCACGACGCAATCGGGCGCGGTGTCTTGTTGAGGTAATGCACTCATGAGCGGCTCCTTTCCAGTTGTTTTTCGAGGTGCCGAGCGTAGCGCGACAGAGCGAAGCAGATGACGAAGAAGAACATGGCCAGGAACAGGTAGACTTCATGTTCCAGTCCCAACCATTCCGGTGCCGCCGTCGTGCTCATGGCGATGCCGACGATGTCCAGCACGCCAACGATCATGACCAGCGTGGTCTCCTTGAATAAGCCGATAAACTGGGTGAGCAGGGGGGGAATGGTATTGCGCAGCACCTGGGGCAGAATAATCATTCCCATGGTCTTCCAGTACGAAAACCCGAGCGCCTTGGCCGCCTCGTACTGCCCCTTGGGAATGCCCTGCAAGCCACCACGAATGGTTTCGGCCATATAGGCGGCAGTGAACAGGATCAGCACGGCCAGCACACGCAGGAGGATGTCGATAAAGACGCCCGGTGGCAGGAACAGCTGGACCATCAGCGAGGCCATGAACAGCAGGGTGATGACCGGTACCGAACGAATCAACTCGATATACAGCACGCATAGCATCTTGATGATCGGTTTGCTGGAGCGCCGGCCAAGGGCCAATAGGATGCCCAACGGCAGAGCGAAGACCATGCCGACCACGCCGAGGAACACGGTAACGAGTATACCGGCGAATTTCGTCGACGAGACCTCGGGTAGGCCGGCGCCACCCTTGAGTAGCCACCACATCACGAAGGGCAGCGCCGCCAGGTAGGCCAATATCCAGCGTCGATCGAGGCGCTTGGCATACAGTAGTGGGAAGAGACCGGCGGCCAATGCGAAGGCAACGTTCACTCGCCACTCTTGCGTATCGGGGTAGAATCCATAGACGAACATTTCGATGCGCTGACTAATCGGTAGCCAGCAGGCGCCACCGCCGGTGCAGTCGGCCTGGCTTTCGCCGATGAACGTGGCGGAGAAAATCAGCCAGTCCAGCGCCGTTGGCACGAACCATAGCAGGAATGCCAGCGTGATCAACGACAGCACGGTATGGCCGGGGCTGGGAAATAGATGGCGCCTCGCCCACTGCCAGGCATTAGGCAGCGGCGAAGCTACTGTCTGGCTGATAGGCTCGGCGTGAGAAGGTGGTGTCGTCATGAATGCCTCTCCTCAGTGCGTGCGTAAGCCGACACGATAGTTGTAGATATTCATCAGCAGCGAGGTCAGCAGGCTGAAGGCGCAGTACGTCGCCATGACCAGCAGGATGCATTCAATGGCCTGGCCGGTCTGGTTGAGCGTGGTGCCGCCGGTGGAAGAGACCAGTTCCATATAGCCCACCACGACGCCTAGCGAGGAGTTCTTGATGATATTGAGATAGACGCTGGTGACCTGAGGAATCATCGGATAGATCGCTTGCGGCACTATTAGCTTCAGCATGGCTGGCGTCTCACGAAAGCCCACCGCACGACCGGCTTCGTACTGGCCGCGTGGCACGGACTGAATCGCACCACGCACGATCTCAGCAATATAGCTTGAGCTGTATACGGATAAAGCGAGCCATAGGGCAAGCAACTCAGGGGTCAATGTCACTCCACCGCTGAAACCGAAGCCTTTCGCTTCTGGCATGCTCCATTGCCACTGTGCGCCGCTCACCAGATAGACCGCCAAAGGCAGCAATACGGCGCCGGCCACTATCGCCGGCCAACGGGATGGACCAAAGCCCTTCCAGGGTAGGCGGGTGTGATACCAGCCCATGGCGATATAACCCAGGCTGGCGCCAAGCATGGCACACAGTAATCCCCAGCCAATTAGAGCCCCATCGGTAGCCCAGGGGAGAACCAACCCTCGGTTGCTGAGAAAGGCGATATCGAAAATTGAAATGGCCTGACGCACGGTGGGTAGCGCCAGCGCAAGGCTATACCACCAGATCAAGTGCACCACCAAGGGTACATTGCGCAGAAACTCGACGACGAGATAGCTCAGGCGACCAATCAGCCAATTCTGCGAGACACGGCAGACACCCAGTACCACACCCAGCAGCGTAGCTAGCGCAATACTCAGCACCGAAACCAACAGGGTATTGACCAACCCCACCAGGTAAGCGAGGAAGTAGGTGTCGTCAGGACTATAGTCGATCAAGCGAAAGCTGATGGCATAGCCGGCTCGCTCGTTCAGGAAGCCGAAGCCGGAAGCGATGCCCAAGGCATCCAAATTGGCGCTGACATTGCTCACCAGCATGTAGAACACGGCGGCGACAGCAGCGAGCACGAGCCCTTGTTGCAGCACGCTGAGCACGCGTGCGTTGTGCAAGCGTTGGATTGACATGGCGCGGTTCCGGAAGTGCCGCCCGATGTCGAGCGGCTTAGGATTTAACGAATCGGTGCGGGGTAGAGCAGGCCGCCATCGCTCCACAGACGGTTCAGGCCGCGCTCGAATTTCAATGGCGTGTCCGGCCCTACGTTGCGGTTGAATATTTCCGCGTAGTTGCCGACCTGCTTGATCGCTTGATAGGCCCAGTCATTGCTCAAGCCGAAGCGCTCGCCGATACGCCCATCGGTTCCCAGCAGGCGGGCGATCTTGGGATTTTTCGAGGTGTCGCGTAGCTCGTCGATGTTCTCGGAGGTCACGCCCAGCTCTTCGGCATTCATCAAGGCGAAGGCCGTCCAGGTGACGATGTCTCGCCACTCGGCATTGCCCTGCGGGACATAGGCGCCCAGCGGTTCCTTGGAGATGACATCGGGGAGCATGATGTAGTCATCGGGATTGGCGAACAGAGTACGGCGAGCGGCGAGTCCGGATACGTCATTGGTGATCGCATCGCAACGCCCTTGCTGGAAAGCATTGTAAAGTTCGGTACTTTTCTCGATGACTATCGTGCGATAGCTCAGTCCCCGACGACCGAAATGGTCTTCTAGATTTCGCTCGGACGTCGTTCCTGGCGAGAGACAGAACAACGCGCCATCCAGGTCCTCCAGTTTTTCCACGCCATAATCGGCATGGGTCATGAAACCTTGGCCGTCGTAGAACCAGGGTGTCGTGAAGTCTACGCCCAGGTTGGCATCGCGTGAGGCCGTCCATGTCGTGGAGCGTGACAGCACATCGATTCCGCCAGACGCCAGTGCGGTGAGTCGATTCTTGGCGGTGGTCACCACGTACTCCACCTTATCGGCATCGTCAAGCACGGCGGCGGCGACGGCGCGGCACAGGTCGACATCCATGCCGGTCCATTGGCCGTCATTCGTCAGGAAAGAAAACCCGGCCTTGTCGCTGCTGATGCCGCAACGCAGTGTGTCGCGAGCTTGCACATCTTCCAGGATGCCCGCTTGAGCGCTTCCCAAATAACCTGCACCCATCAACAACACGGATGCTTGTGCCAGCCGCGCAAGAGAACTCGTTTTTTGCATAATTCTACCCCTTTCCGTTGTTGTCATTTTTTCAATGGATCAAGTCAGCGAAGATAGAAATAGAGTCGACAGGCCCATTTGCCAGATAACGGTACGCATGGCACCGTTCTCGGGATAGCATTGATTGACCCAAGAAACCGCATGCGCTATCGAATATATGGATGATCTAATATGGATGTCAGTTGGTATGCCGACTTTCTAGCCCTGGCGGAGACGGGCAAATTCACGGCGGCGGCCAGCCTGCGTGGCTGTTCCCAATCCGCGCTGAGTCGACGCATCCAGCTGCTGGAAGCACACTTGGGAACCCCGTTGATCTCCCGGCGGGGAATACCGCTCAAGCCGACCGCCGCGGGTGAGGCATTGTTGCCTACCGCCGCCGAGCTGGTGCGCCTTTCCCATGAGTGCGAGCAAAGCGTCAAGGTGCTCGATCACCCCCTGACTTTCGCATCACTGCATACGTTGGCGTGCAATTTTTTCCCGCAATGGATATCGCAATATTCCAGTCGTGAGTCGCCGCTTTATACGCGGATCGATACGGGCCACAAGAGTACCGAAAACTACTACATGGCTCTTATGTCGGGGCGTTGCGATTTCATTCTCTTCTATCGCGATATGGAATCGCAGCGCTACTTTCAACGTGACGATTTCGAGGTGATGTTCCTGGGGCGGGATGAGCTTTATTGGGTGGGTGCGCCGGGCATAGCCGAGCTATGCAACCAATCCAATGCCCCCATACCATGGCTGACCTACTCACGTACCGCGCAGTTGCATGAACTGTCGCGTGCCCAGGTGAGCCGACATCCCGAACCGCAACGTCTCAAACGGGTGTTCGAGGCGACGGTTTCCGAAGCGCTCAAGCCGATGGTCGCCATGGGGCAGGGTGCCGCCTGCATGCCACATAGCATGGTCGCGGAGCTCATCGAAGATGAGCGATTGGTCAAACTCTATCCCGACATGCCATCGGAGCACCTTGAGATTATTCTGGTGCGTTGGCTGGGGAATCGAAACCCGCTAGCTAACGATTTTTGGCAGCGCTTGGTGACTACGGTATGACTTCTCGTTGCGGTGTCCATATGGTGTCCGAATCGAGAGAGCAGAGTGGTAGTATAAGATAGAAATGGAAGGAGAGGCGTAACCATGCGGGTCGGATGGCGCCCCCATCAGGATTCGAACCTGAGACCTTCCCCTTAGGAGGGGGACGCTCTATCCAGCTGAGCTATGGGGGCCGGGGCGTCGTGAGTGGCGCATTATAAGCGTCTGACTGGACAAGATAAACCCGCTGGCCGCAGGAGTGTGCGTGCGCGACGATGAATACGTTCGCTACGATGGGTTGGCCCTGGCTGCGCTGATTCGCAAAGGCGAGGTATCGCGAGAAGAGGTTTTTGAAGCCGCCTGCCAGCGTATCGAGTCGCATGATCCAGCCATCAACGCCGTCGTGCGCACGCGTTTTGCGCAGGCTCGCGACGAACTCGCTCAGGTGGATCCAGTCGCGCCTTTTGCCGGGGTGCCTTTTCTGACCAAGGACCTGGCGCTGGCCATCGCCGGCGAGCCATTGTGCGCCGGAAGTGCCGCGCTACGCGATTGGCGTGCCCCGCTGGATAGCACGCTGGTGTCGCGCTATCGGCGTGCCGGGCTGGTGATTCTTGGGCAAACCAACACGCCCGAATTGGGGCTGATGGGCATTACCGAGCCGCATGCCTTTGGCGCGACGCATAATCCCTGGTCGCTGGAGCATTCGCCGGGCGGTTCGAGTGGTGGGGCTGCGGCGGCCGTGGCTGCCGGGCTGGTGCCGCTTGCCTCGGCGGCGGATGGCGGCGGCTCGATTCGTATTCCGGCCAGCAACTGCGGGTTGTTCGGCTTCAAGCCTTCGCGTGGCCGATTGCCGCAAGGGCCGAATTACGCCGAGCTGTGGGATGGCGCGGTGTCCGAAGGGGTGCTGACGCGCAGCGTGCGCGATACCGCAGCGGCACTGGAGGCCGTCAATGGCATGGATCGTGGGGCGCCGCTGCCGTTGCCGTTGCCTCATGAAGGTGGCTGGCGAGAGGCATTAGAGCGCCCGCCGGCAACGTTGCGGATTGGCGTATCGCTGCGCTCTCCCGTAGGCAGTGGCGTACATCCCGAGGTGCGTCGTGGCGTGGAAAATGCCGCTCTGCTGCTGGAATCGCTGGGTCATGTCGTCGAATGGCACGATCCGCCAGTGGATGGCGAGCGACTCGCGCAGTGCTATTTGACGATGTGCCTGGGGCAGGCTGCTGCACAGTTGGCGTGGATCAGCGAGCAGACTGGCGTGGTGAGGCATCGGCTCGATATCGAGCCGACGACGCGGGCACTGGGCCGATTGGGCAAGGCTCTGCCGGTGGCCGATTATTTGCTGGCTCGCCAACGTTGGAACGATCTGGCCCGCGCCATGGGTGAGTTCCACGAGCGCTACGACATGCTGCTGTTGCCGGTGCTGGCCGGGCCGCCGCCACACATTGGCCAGCTCTATCCCAGTGCCCGCGAGCAGCATCTGATGCGCCTGCTGGCAATACCCGGTTTGTCGCGTCTGGCTCTGCGCATGGGCGCGCTTGAACGACTCTCCCATGAGGCGCTGAGCTATATGCCGTTCACGCAATTGGCCAACCTGACCGGGCAACCGGCGATGTCGGTGCCGCTGCATCGCACGCCACAAGGATTACCCATCGGCGTGCAACTGATGGCGGCGATGGGTGACGACAAACGCCTGCTTTCTCTGGCGGGGCAGTTGGAACAAGCCAAACCCTGGCAGACGATGCCAAACCCGCTGCGCTAGACTTGTAGGCTTTTACTAAAGAGCAATTGCCTTGACTACCGTCTTGACATCCAGCGATCGCATTTTCGATGGCATGGTCGATAAATTCGCCGCCAGTCTCTATGGCGCTTCTCGTGGTGAGTTGCGCCTGGCGCTGCTGGATTATCTATTGCCGCGAACGCTGCCACTGACCGCTCAGCCGGCACTCGATGTCGGCGGTGGGTTGGGGCAGATGAGCGCCTGGCTGGCCGGGCGTGGGCACGTGGTAACGCTCACCGAGCCTTCCGTCGAGATGCTGGCGCGAGCCCGTGAGGCATTGGATGGGACCACTGTGCGCTGCCTGCAGGCGCCGTTGCAGGCGCTGCCCGAGCGATCCCCTGGTCCCTGGCCACTCATCGTCTGTCATGCGGTATTGGAGTGGCTGGTCGACCCTCAAACGGCGATCGCCACCCTGGCCGAATTGCTCGAGCCGGGTGGTTATCTGTCGTTGATGGTTTTCAATCGCGATGCGCTGCGTTTTTCCAACGTGATCAAGGGCAATCTCGACAAGGCCCTCGACGACCGCCTGGCCGGTACCGGCAAACGCCAGCGGCTGACGCCGATTTCGCCACTGACGCACACGCAGGTCGCTACCTGGCTGGCCGAGCAGGGGCTGATCGTCGAGCATGTCGCCGGTATTCGCGTGTTTCACGACTACCTGCGTGAGCGCGAACCGGACCGCGCGACGCTGGATCGGCTCTTCGAACTCGAGCGTCGCTACTGCGATGTCGAACCACACTGGCGGCTGGGCCGCTATCTGCTGTACAGCGTACGCAAACCTCTTGTTGCAAAGAATATGTCGGAAAGTATCGAATGAGTGCCGCTACGCCTACCTGCCAGTTGCTCGAGCGCCAGAACGCGGATTATCGCGGCTGGTTGTGGGTGGCGCCGCCGCGCGACCCCTGGTTGGAAGAGGATAGTGGGCAATTGTGGAGCGCCGATCTGGGTGTCTGCGAGGCCTGGCGAGGGCGGGGCATGAACGTGTATTGCAGCCTGGAGCCGACCATCGGCGACATGCCCGGCGCGGTGCTGTTCTGGCCCAAGGCGCATGCCTTGGGCGAGTGGTGGTTGCTGGCGCTATGCGCGCAATTGCCGGAGGGCACGCGCCTGCAAGTGGTCGGCGAGAACCAAGGTGGTATCAAGCACGTGCTCAAGGTATTGGCGGCGCTGGGGCTGGGCTGTCGCAAGCTCGACAGCGCCAGGCGTTGCACGTTGTTCGAGACGCGCCTGGGGCGAGTCGACCTCGCTGCGGATGCCGCCTGGTCGACGTTCGAGGCGCTGGACTTGCAACTCGCCAGCCATCCCGGCGTATTCGGCCACGGCAAGCTCGACGACGGCACCCGCCTGTTGCTCGAATTGCTGCCCGAAACGCCGGGCAGGGCGAGCCAGCGAGTCCTCGATGTCGGCTGCGGCGATGGCATCATCGCCGCCTGGCTGGCACGGCGTGGCGACGATGTGACGGCGCTGGATATCAATGCCTTTGCCGTGGAAGCGACGCGCCGCACCTTGGCTCTCAACGGCCTGAGCGGAGCCGTGCAGCATAGTGACGTCTATTCCGCGCTGGCCGAGGGCCAGCGCTTCGATGCGATCATCAGTAACCCACCGTTTCATCAGGAGCGCGCCATCGATTACGGCCCCGTCGCACGGCTGATTGGCGAAGCGCCAGCGCGGCTCGTCAAAGGCGGCAGCCTGACGTTGGTCGCCAATGCTTTTTTGCCGTACCCCGACCGGCTCCAGGCAGCCTTCGGCGGTTTCGAGATTCTTGCCGATGATCGGCGTTTTCGCGTCTATCGCGCCGTGAAGCATTGAGTAGTCACGCGTTGGGATCGCGATAATCGATGGCCGTGACGATGTAAGTAGTTTCGCCGCCCGGCGCAGCGACCGTGACGTCGTCGTCCAGCCCCTTGCCGAGCAGGGCACGTGCCAGTGGCGCATCGACGCTGATCCAGTGACGCTGCGTATCGGTTTCGTCGTGGCCGACGATGCGGATGGCCAACTCATCGCCGCTATCGTCTTCCAGCGTCACGAAGGCGCCGAAGTAGATGCGCTCGGTATCCGCCGGCAGGCGATCGACGACCTGCAACTCGTCGAGCCGCTTGCCGAGATAGCGGATACGCGCGATCACCCGGTTGAGTTCCTTCTTGTTATAGGTGTAATCGGCGTTCTCGCTGCGATCGCCGAGTGCCGCGGCTTCGCCGACCTTAGCCGAAAGTTCGGGGCGTCGCACCCGCGAGAGATGTTCGTGGATACCCTTGAGCCGCGCATAGCCTTGCGGCGTGATCAGATGGCTCTTCTTTTCCTGGCGCGGATCCTTGGCGGGATCGCGCCAGCGCGTCATGTTGCGTCCTTTCATGGTGGGTCCATACAAAGTGTGAATGGCAAATAATTCAAACGTTCGTTACATTTTAGGCTGCTGGATTGACAATCATAACGCACACCAAGGAGCCACCATGCCGATACCTCGCCGTCTGCTGCAAGCCAGCGTCCTGGGTTTAGCCCTGTTGCTGGTCGTGCCGAACGTTCTGGCCCAGGCAAGCGAGCTGTTCTCGCTCAAGAATCGTTGGGAGCATGTCACCACGCATAATTCTCCCGATGACCAGGTCGATACGCTCAAGGCGTTGGCCGGCGAGGCCGAGGCTCTCTCGCAGCAATACCCCGACAATGCCGATGTGTTGACCTGGCAAGGCATCATACTGGCCTCGCTGGCTAGTGCCGAGGGCGGTTTGGGCGCGCTGGGGCCGGCCAAGGAGGCGCGCGCCGCGCTCGAACGCGCCATCGAGATCGATCCTCGCGGCAGCAATGCCTCGGCGTATGTCACCCTGGGCGCGCTTTATGCTCGCGCTCCCGGCTGGCCTATCGCCTTCGGTGATAGCGAAACCGCCGAGGCGATGTTCCAGAAGGCCCTGGAAATTCGCCCGCAGGGCATCGATGTCAATTACTACTACGCTTCGTTTCTGGCCGAAGAGGGGCGCACTGAACAGGCCATCGAGCATGCGCGCCGCGCCGTGAAAGGCCAAGTTCGCGAGGGCCGCGAGGATTCCGACGAGGCGCGCCGTGAGGATGCCCGGGCACTGCTCGAATCGCTCGAGTAGCGTTCCCATGGACCAAACACGGCTGCCAATGTCTCGGTCGTGGTTGGAATCGGCGGGGTGGGTCAGGATAATGGAGCGCACTGTGCCGTTCACGGGTGCGCTTCAAGTGCCCTACCGCCGATGGAGGCCGCATGGCCGAAGAGAAATCGCTGGATAGCCCGCGCTTCGCCGCTGCCGATGTCGAGCGGGTGAGCGTCGATAGCCTGCATCAGGGCTTTTTCAGCCTCGAGCAGCGTCACCTGCGCCATCGCCTGTTTGAGGGGGGTTGGAGCGCGACGATAACGCGCGAGGTACATGTTCGCCGCGACGCCGTGGGGGTATTGCTCTACGATATTGAACGCGACAGTGTGGTATTGGTGGAACAGTTTCGTGCCGGCGCACTGGACGACCCGTTAAGCCCATGGAAGCTGGAGCCGGTGGCCGGTTTGATCGAGTCCGGTGAAGATCCCGCCGATGTCGCACGTCGCGAGGCCATCGAAGAGGCCGGTTGCGAGATACAGGAGCTGATCGAGCTGCATACCTACTATCCCAGCCCTGGGGCGTGCAGCGAGAAAGTCACGATGTTCTGCGGCCTGGTCGATTGCCGAGCGTTGGGTGGCGTGCATGGCCTTGCAGAAGAAAACGAAGATATCCTGGTGCATGTGCTACCGTTTGCACGAGCCTGGGAACTCCTCGATGCCGGGCGACTCGACAACGCCATGTGCCTGATCGCCTTTTATTGGCTGGCACGCGAGCGGGCTTCATTGCGAGCAAGGAGGTAAACCGATGCCCAGAACCGCCTATGTCACCGATCTCAGGACGCTGCAGGGGGAATGCACGGTAAATTACCTGCGCATGACCCGCCTGCTCGGCGACTTGGGTGCCGGGGATGTGCGCGAAGTGCCGCTGGCCAGTCGTTCCGGCCGGTTTGGCACACTGTGGCTGGAGGTTGCCGAGCACGCGCCGTACACCACCATCGTGCGAGTGGCGCAGAGCGGCGTGCTGGACGGCATCGTCGAGTCGCCACGCATGACGGTGCATCTCTACCACGATGTGCGCATGGCCGAAGTCACCGATTTTCAGCGTCAGCGCCACTTCAGTGGGCGTTATCGCTATCCCAACCCGCGCATGCACCAACCCGACGAGAAACTTCAGCTCAACCGTTTTCTCGGTGAATGGCTGGATCATGGGCTTGCCCATGGACATGCCGTCGATCTTTCGGAATTGCGTTGATGCGGTTGATTCAAATCACCGATTGTCACCTGCTTGCCGATCCCGAGGCGCGTTCGCGCAAGGGTTTTCCACTGCGTCAGTTGCAAGCCGTACTCGAGAGTGCGAAGTCGTTACGTCCCGATATACTGCTGGTCAGCGGTGACATCAGCCAGGACGAAACGCCGGCCTCCTACCGGCATGCCGCAGCGGCTTTCAGTTCGCTCGACTGCCCATGGTTCTGGCTCCCCGGCAATCATGACCACCCGCGGCTGATGGTCGAGCAGCACGAGATCCATAACGAGGTGGATCTTGGCCAGTGGCGTCTGTTGATGCTCGATTCGCGGCTCAGCGGGCAGGCGCATGGCGAGCTGGGACAGGCTCAGCTTCAGGCGCTGGCGCTGAGGCTGGAAGACGACGACCGACCGACCTTGCTGGCCATGCACCATCCACCGCTGGAGATCGGCTCGGCATGGATGGACGCCATCGGCCTCGGCGACCGCGAGGCGCTGTGGCAGACATTGGCCGCCTATGCCCAGGTCCGCGCGATTTTCTGCGGCCATATTCATCAAGCCTTCGCCAAGCAGTACGGCGAAGTCGCCGTCTATGGCTGCCCGGCCACCACCGATCAGTTTCTCGCCGGTTCGGCGTCTTTCGCCATCGATGAAGCCTCGCGCCCAGGCTTTCGTGTCATCGACCTTGAAGGAGAAACTCTGACGACCTGGGTAGAGCGCATCGACATCTGAGTATTTCACGGCTTGATTATAGCTTTTAATGCTTAAAGGATGGCTCTTAATTCTTTGACGTTATTGTGGCTAAGTCGGTAACGTGCCCTCATAACCCGTTCTGCGCGCCGCACGCGCCATCGT
Source organism: Modicisalibacter muralis (assembly GCF_900102945.1). Taxonomy (GTDB): domain Bacteria; phylum Pseudomonadota; class Gammaproteobacteria; order Pseudomonadales; family Halomonadaceae; genus Modicisalibacter; species Modicisalibacter muralis. The sequence goes on from NZ_FNGI01000010.1 coordinate 29,284, forward strand.
TATGAGAGGTTGCCAAGCCGCGATGCTTTCTCCCGAACGTCAGACTCACCTCAAACAGCTCGAAGCGGAATCGATCCACATCATCCGCGAAGTCGCCGCCGAGTTCCGCAACCCGGTGATGATGTACTCCATCGGCAAGGACTCCTCGGTGATGCTGCACCTGGCGCGCAAGGCGTTCTACCCCGGCACGCCGCCGTTCCCGCTGATGCACGTCAACACCACCTGGAAGTTCCGCGAGATGATCGCCTTTCGCGACAAGATGGCCGCGCAGACCGGCATGCAGCTGATCGAGCACATCAACGAGGAAGGCCGCGCGGCGGGCATCAACCCGTTCGATCACGGCAGCAGCAAGTACACCGACATCATGAAGACCCAGGCGCTCAAGCAGGCGCTCGACCAGCACGGCTTCGACGCCGCCTTCGGTGGTGCCCGGCGCGACGAGGAAGCCTCGCGCGCCAAGGAACGCGTCTACTCGTTCCGCGACAAGTACCACCGCTGGGACCCCAAGAACCAGCGCCCCGAGCTGTGGAACGTCTACAACGCCAAGGTCGACAAGGGTGAATCGATCCGGGTGTTCCCGCTCTCCAACTGGACCGAGCTGGATATCTGGCAATACATCTACCTCGAATCGATCCCCATCGTGCCGCTGTACTACGCCGCGCCGCGCCCGGTGGTCGAGCGCGACGGCATGTTGATCATGGTCGACGACGAGCGCCTGCCGCTCGAGCCCGGTGAAGTTCCCGAGGAAAAATGGGTGCGCTTCCGCACCCTTGGTTGCTACCCGCTGACCGGCGCGGTGGAGTCCAAGGCCGCCACCCTGCCCGAGATCATCCAGGAGATGCTGCTCACCCGCACCTCGGAGCGCAGCGGGCGCGCCATCGACCACGACCAGGCCGGTTCGATGGAACGCAAAAAGAGGGAAGGGTACTTCTGAGCCGAAGGCTCAGAAGGCCCGAAGAGAGAGGTCGGCAGAGGTAATACAGTGGACTTCGAGAAGCTCGATGTATGGAAACGCTCGGCATGTTTATTCGTTCAGCTAACTATTAGAACTAGGCAGGTAGGGGTGGCTTTTCTTCCCCCTTCTTTCTTCTTTCTTCCGTCTAAGGGTTCCCCATGTCACACCAATCCGATCTGATCGCCGACGACATCGAAAGCTATCTGCAAGCGCATGAGCAAAAGGACCTGCTGCGCTTCATCACCTGCGGCAGCGTCGACGACGGCAAGTCGACGCTGATCGGGCGCTTGCTGCACGACTCCAAGATGATCTACGAGGATCAGCTCGCCGCGATCACCCGCGACTCGAAGAAGAGCGGCACCACCGGCGACAAGGTCGATCTCGCGCTGCTCGTCGACGGCCTGCAATCCGAACGCGAGCAGGGCATCACCATCGATGTCGCCTATCGCTTCTTCTCCACCGACAAGCGCAAGTTCATCATCGCCGACACCCCGGGGCACGAGCAGTACACCCGCAACATGGCCACCGGCGCCTCCACGGCGAGCCTCGCGGTGATCCTGATCGACGCCCGCTATGGGGTTCAAACGCAGACGCGACGCCACAGCTTCATCGCCGACCTGCTGGGCATCCAGCACCTGGTGATCGCCGTCAACAAGATGGACCTAGTGGACTTCTCGCAGGCGCGCTTCGACGAGATCGTCGCCGAGTATCGTGAGTTCGCCGACAAGCTCCAGGTACGCGATATCCGCTTCGTGCCGCTGTCGGCACTGGATGGCGACAACGTCGTCAACAAGAGCGACAAGACGCCCTGGTACCAGGTTGATGGAGAACCCGGCCAGGCTAGGCAGGGCCCCGCGCTGCTCGAACTGCTCGAAAGCGTCGAGGTCGCCTTCGACCAGAACCTCAGCGACCTGCGGCTGCCGGTGCAATACGTCAACCGCCCCAATCTCGACTTTCGCGGCTACTGCGGCACCCTGGCCGCCGGCATCCTGCGCCCCGGCCAACGAATCAAAGCCTTGCCTTCGAACAAGAGCGCCACGGTCGAGCGCATCGTCACCTTCGACGGCGATCTCGAACAGGCCTATCCCGGCCAGGCGATCACCGTCACGCTGGATGAGGAGATCGATATCTCGCGCGGCGACTGGCTGGTCGCCGCCAACGCCGAGGTGCCACTTTCCAACAGCTTCACCGCCGATATCGTGTGGATGCACGATACCGCGCTGGAAACCGGCAAGCTCTACGATATCAAGCTGGCCACCCGCGATCTGAGTGGCCAGGTCAGCGCTATCGATTACCAGACCGACGTCAATACGCTCCAGACGCATGCCGCCGACTCGCTCGGGCTCAACGCCATCGGCCGCTGCCGGCTGGAATTGACGACTCAGGTACCGGTGGACGACTACCGCGTCAGCCCTGGCACCGGCAGCTTTATCGTCATCGACCGGCTGAGTAACGTCACGGTCGGCGTGGGCATGGTGCGCGGTGTCGCCGAGGGCAATGGCAACGCGGGTGGCGAGCAGGTCGACTGGCAGACCTTCGAGGCCGACCTCAACGCGCTGGTGCGTAAACACTTTCCGCACTGGGAGGCCAGAGACGTGCGCGAGCTGTTCAAGTCATAGGCTTCATCTTCTCGCTCTCAACACCTTCGGCCCGCCAACTGGCGGGCCGAAGGTGTTTATGACGATCAGCCGACAAGGCGGTATGCTGTGTCACGATATGCCAGGCTAAAACAGAGGTCGAATGAAAGCCCCGAAACGTCTACAGCCGCTGATCGATGATGGCTTCATCGATGAGGTGATGCGGCCGCTGATGAGCGGCAAGGAAGCCGCCGTCTATGTCGTAAGAGCCCAGGGTGAGACGCGTTGCGCCAAGGTCTACAAGGAGGCCAGCAAACGCAGCTTTCACAATCAGGCCGAGTATCAGGAAGGACGCAAGGTGCGCAACAGTCGCCAGGCGCGCGCCATGGAAAAGCGCACGCGCTTCGGTCGTCGAGAGCAGGAAGAAGCTTGGCAGAACGCCGAGGTCGACGCGCTCTATCGGTTGGCTTCGGCCGGGGTGCGCGTGCCTCGGCCGCATGGTTTCATCGATGGCGTATTGCTGATGGATCTGATCGTCGACACTGACGGCGATGCCGCGCCGCGCCTCAACGATGTCGAACTCGATGCCAATGAGGCGCGCGACTTCTACCAGGTGATGATCGGCGAGATCGTCAAGATGCTCAGCGCCGGGCTGATCCACGGCGACCTGTCCGAATATAACGTGCTACTGACGCCCCAGGGGCCGGTGATCATCGACCTGCCTCAGGCCGTGGACGCCGCCGCCAACAACAACGCCGAGCGCATGCTGACACGCGACGTCGACAACATGACCCGCTATTTCGGCCGCTTCGCCCCGGAGCTACTGAAGATCGATTACGCCGGCGAAATCTGGTCATTGTTCGAACATGGCAAGCTGCACCCCGATGTCGCCCTGACCGGCACCTTCGCGCGCAGTGAACAAAGCGCCGATCTCGCTGCGGTGATGCGCGAGATCGACGCGGCCCAGGACGAGCATCTCGGCCGTGGCCCCGGCGATGACGAAAACGACGACGATGCCAGCGAGGACGACGCGCCGGGCGGTTGGCGCTCCTCTCGTTGACGATCGCGAATGACATTACGCCTAGGTTTGCACGAAAAGTCGGCGAGCGATGATCAGATAAGGCAAAAATCAGTGAAATGGCGGAGTTTACTGAGGTAAATGAGTACGTTGAACTGATTTTTAACGCAGTATGGTCGAGCGCAGACAGTTTTCGGACAAAGCTCAGGGCTTGCGCGCCACGATCATCGCCCGGCGTGGCGCTGGATGACCCTCGATGGTGCGTGAGCGATCCCTGGGGTCGAGAAAGTCGGCCAGCGACTGGAAGGTCATCCACTCGGTGGCGCGTTGTTCATCGAGTGTCGTCGTAGCTTCGTCGATGACACGCATGTCGCTGAAGCCGCAGCGCTCGAGCCAGTGGCTCAAGGCGCTGGACGAGGGCATGAAGTAGACGTTGGGCATGCTGGCGTAGCGCTCGCCGGGCATGAACACGCTGCTGGCGTCGCCCTCCACCACCAGCGTTTCCAGCACCAGTTCGCCGCCGGGGCGCAGGGTATCCTTCAATTGCAGCAGGTGATCGAGCGGCGAGGGCCGATGGTAGAGCACGCCCATCGAGAATACCGTATCGAAGGCTTCGAGCCGCTCGGGCACGTCTTCGATGCCCACCGGCAGAAAATGCGTGCGCCCGCCATCGGCGTCGCCGATGAAATGCCGCACCGCCTGGAACTGGTAATAGAAACGTGGCGAAGGGTCGATGACCAATACGAAATCGGCGCCGGCGCCGGCCATGCGCCAGGCGTGATAACCGCTACCGCCGCCCACGTCGAGAACCCGTCGACCAGCCAACGGTGACAGGTGCGGCGCTATGCGCTGCCATTTCCAATCCGAGCGCCATTCGCAGTCGATCTCGATACCACCGAGCGAGAAGGGCCCCTTGCGCCACGGTGAGAGCTTCTTGAGCAGGTTCTCGGCCTGGCGTCGCTGGGCATCGGTGAGCGTCACCTCGACAGTCACGCTGTCGCGATCGAGATGCGCGACGCGATCGAAGGGCAGTCGAGGCAACTTGGCCACCGCTTTCTCCCAGGCGGGTAGATCGCCGTAACGCTTGCGATCGAGCCCGCACGCGAGCTGTTCGGGGAGCCGTGCCAACCAGCGCGTCAGCCCTTGTTCGACGAAGGCGTGGTAGAGCGCCTGGTGCGGGTTGGGAAGAGGCAAGAAGTGGCTTCCTTAATCCTTGAAGGCGATCATCGAGGCGAAATTGAGGTACTGAAACCAGGTCGTCACCCGCGAGAAACCGGCGCGCGATAGCCGCGCATGATGGGCCTCGAGGGTATCGGGCACCAGCACGTTTTCCAGCGCGGTGCGCTTCTGGCTGATTTCCATGTCGCTGTAGCCGTTGGCGCGCTTGAAATCGTGATAGCGCTCGACCAGCCAGGCGTTTTCCTGCTCGTCGGCGGCGACGATCTTTTCCGACAGCACCAGCACGCCGCCGGGCTCCAGCGCAGCGAACAGCTTGTCGATCAGCGCCTCGCGGTCGCCGGGCGCCAGGAACTGCAGGGTGAAATTGAGCACGATCATGCTCGCCGGGCGATAGTCCAGATGGCGGATATCGCATTCGACGATTTCGATGCGATGCTCGGGGCATTCATCAGAGAAGGTGGCGCGGGCGCGTTCGACCATCGCCGGCGACAGGTCGACACCGGTCAGCGTGAAGGCATCCGGCGCCAGGCGCCCGGCCAGCGCCAGGCCCACCGCGCCGAGTGAGCAACCCAAGTCGTAGACATGCCCGCCATGGCGCAGGTGACGTGCCGCAATCTCCCCGAGCATGCCGAGTATCTGACCATAGCCGGGTACCGAGCGGCGGATCATGTCGGGAAAGCAGGCCACCACACGCTCGTCGAAGGAAAACGACGCGACCCGGTCGAGGGGTGTCGTAAAGATCGCGTCACGGTAAGATGCATCGGTCATGGAAATTTACGTCAAATGAGAGTGGGTGCCGTATAACGACTGTATTTTACGCATCGCCTTTCCGGCTTGCACCCATCAACCGAGCATCGAGAGCCGCTCGATCAAGACGCGAGGCTCAAGGAGAGAAATGCCGATGTCTTCATCCGCCCCGATTGACTCTGCCCCGAATGCCCCTGCCTCGATAGACCAGAGTCCCGCCTGGCGGGCGCTGAGTGCGCATGCCGAAGACATGCGCGACGTGCATCTCAAGGATCTGTTTCGCGCGTCGGGCGAGCGTCATCTCGCGTTCACTCGCCGCGCCGCCGGGCTGATGCTCGACCTGTCCAAGCAGCGCTGGCATGACGAGACCTTGCACAAGTTGCTCGATCTGGCGCGCGACGCCGGGGTGCCGCAGGCCATCGCGCGGTTGCTCGCCGGCGAGCGGGTCAATCGCTCGGAAGATCGCCCGGCGCTGCATACGGCGCTGCGCCTGCCTGTGGATGCGCGCCTCGAGGTGGATGGCGAGGACGTAGTGCCGGCGGTGCACGAGACGCTGGCACACATGGCGGCGATGGTCGAAAAATTCCATGCCGGCCAGTGGCGCGGCGCCACCGGCAAGGCGGTCACCGACGTGGTCAACCTGGGTGTCGGTGGCTCCGATCTGGGACCGCTGATGGTCACCCATGCGCTAGCCGATTACCGGCCGCGCGACGTGCATTCGGTCGAGGTGCATTTCGCCTCGACCATGGATGGCTCGCAACTCGCCGACTATCTGACGCGCCTCAACCCCGAGACCACGCTATTCGTGCTGTCGTCGAAATCGTTCACGACCATCGATACGCTCTCCAACGCGCGCACCGCCCGTGATTGGCTGCTGTCGCATCTGGTCAACGGCGATGGCGATCGCGACCTGGTCATGCGCCAGCATTTCATCGGCGTTTCGGCCAGCCGCGAAAAAATGTGCGAGTGGGGTGTCTCTGATGCCAACCAGCTCGAGTTCTGGGAATGGGTCGGCGGGCGCTACTCGTTGTGGGGCGCCATCGGCTTACCGATCGCGCTGGTCGTCGGCATGCAGAACTTTCATGCCCTGCTGGCCGGCGCGCATGCCATGGACCGCCATTTCGCCACTGCCGAACTCGACGACAACCTGCCGGTATTGCTGGCGCTGGCGGGTATCTGGAACGTTAATTTTCTGGACGTGCGCGCCCATTCGATTTTGCCTTACGATGGTCGCCTGGAATTCTTCGCCAGCTACCTCGAACAGCTCGAAATGGAGTCCAACGGCAAATCGGTGACCAACGCCGGCGATGTCACCGCTTATTCCACTTGCCCGGTGCTGTGGGGGCAGTTGGGACCCAATGCCCAGCACGCCTTCTACCAGTTGTTGCATCAGGGCACCCAGGCGGTGGAGTGCGACTTCATCGCCCCGATGCGCCGTTACGACCGCGTCGAGGACAACGCCACGCGCGCGCATCTGAAGGCCCAGCATCGCCTGACGCTGGCCAATTGCTTCGCCCAGTCGCGCGTGTTGATGCTGGGTGACGAGGCAATCGAAGACGACGGCCCACGTCCGCTGCACAAGCGCTATCGGGGCAATCAGCCATCGACCACGCTGCTGCTCGAGCGCTTGACGCCTGAAACGCTGGGCGCGCTGATCGCGCTCTATGAACACAAGGTATTCGTGCAAGCGACCATTTGGGATATCAATCCCTTCGACCAATGGGGTGTGGAGTTGGGCAAGAAGATCGCCACCCAGGCCGAACAGGTCATGGCCTCGCATGACGGCCTCGAGTCGCTGGACGCTTCCAGCCGTGGCTTGATCGAAGCGATATGGCGTGCCGAGGAGTCGTATTGATACTGTTTTTTCGTACAGTTTTTGCGCTATGCTAAGCGATCGACAGCGACCGGCGCCGGTCGATGGGGTGCTCTATCTGCATGGCTTCAACAGCGGTAGCGGCTCACCCAAGGCGCGCTTGGTGCGTGAGGCCTGCTCGCTGATCGAGCATCAGGGGCGTGAGCTGCCTTGTCTGACGCCGCAGTTATCGCATCGCCCGCACGCGGCGCTGGCCATCGCCGAGGCGGCATTGCAGGAACTCGGTCCGAACGTCCTGGTGGTGGGTAGCTCGATGGGGGGCTTTCTCGCCTCGTGCCTGGCCGAGCGTCATGACCTGGCGGCGGTGCTGATCAATCCCGCGGTGCGCCCGGCGCGTCTGGTCGACGAGTGGCTGGGGGCGGATTTCGTTAACGAGTATACGGGCGAGCGCTTTATCATCGAAACGCTGCACCATGACGAATTGAGCGAGCTAATGCCTGCCAGGCTCGCGCCCGAGCGTTATCTGCTGTTGATCGGCAGCGCGGATGAAACGCTCGACTGCCGCGATGCGTTTAACGCCTATGCCGGTTGCCGCACGCTCATCGTGCCGGGCGGCGATCACGGCTTCAGTCGGTTCGCGGATTATCTACCCGCCGTGCTGGCTCACGGCGGCCACCCACTGGATAAGGTAGCGAAACCCGTAACGCCAAAGGCGGCACCCAATGACCCAAGACAGCATTCTGGATAACGCATGACGCAATACAGCGCCACCTCGATTGAAGTCCTTTCCGGCCTCGAGCCGGTGCGCAAGCGCCCCGGCATGTACACCGACACTACCCGGCCCAATCATATGGCCCAGGAGGTCATCGACAACAGCGTCGATGAAGCGCTGGGCGGATACGCCAGCGAGATCCGTGTGCGCCTGCTCGACGACGGCGGCGTCGAGGTCAGCGACGACGGTCGTGGCATGCCCATCGACATGCACCCGGAACACGGCCTGTCGGGGGTCGAACTGATCCTCACCAAGCTGCATGCCGGCGGCAAGTTTTCGCAGTCGAGCTATCGTTTCTCGGGCGGCCTGCATGGCGTCGGGGTGTCGGTGGTCAATGCGCTGTCGCAGCGCCTGGAGGTCGAGGTATGCCGTGATGGCAATCGTCACGGCATCGCCTTCGAGAAGGGCGAAAAGGTCGAGGAGCTATCGGTCATCGGCAGTTGCGCCAGGCGCGCGACCGGCACGGTGGTGCGTTTCTGGCCCGAGGTCGAGTATTTCGATTCGCCGAGATTGTCGCTACCGCGCTTGAAGCACCTGATGCGCGCCAAGGCGGTGCTATGCCCCGGTCTCAAGGTGGTGCTGACCGAGACCGACGGCGCCGAGAGCGTCTGGCAGTACGCCGATGGCCTGCGCGATTATCTGGCCCAGGCCACCGACGGTTTCGAGGTGCTGCCGGCATCGCCGTTCATCGGTCATTTCGCCGATGACGAGCAGGGCGTGGACTGGGCGATTCAATGGCTACCCGAAGGCGGCGAGCCGCTGCTGGAAAGCTACGTCAACCTGATTCCCACGCCGCTCGGTGGCACCCATGTCAATGGCTTTCGCTCGGGACTGCTCGAGGCGCTGCGCGAGTTCTGCGACTACCGCAGCCTGTTGCCACGCGGCATAAAACTGAGTGCCGAGGATCTTTGGGAGCGCGTCTCCTTCGTGCTCTCGGTGAAGATGCTCGATCCGCAGTTCGCCGGTCAGACCAAGGAGCGCCTGTCGTCGCGCACCGTTGCCGGCTTTGTTTCCGGGGTGGTCAAGGACGCCTTCTCGCTGTGGCTGAATCACCACGTCGATCAGGCCGAGGCGCTGGCCGAACTGGTGATCAGCGCCGCGCAGCGCCGCCAGAAGAGCGCCAAGAAGGTCGCTCGCAAGAAGATCACCTCGGGCCCGGCGTTACCCGGCAAGCTGGCCGACTGCTCGGGGCAGGACCCGGCGACCAGCGAGCTGTTCCTGGTCGAGGGCGATTCGGCCGGCGGCAGCGCCAAACAGGCGCGCGATCGCGAGACCCAGGCGATCCTGCCGTTGCGCGGCAAGATTCTCAATACCTGGGAGGTCGAATCCCACGATATCTACGGCTCCCAGGAGGTCCACGATATCGCCGTGGCGATCGGCATCGACCCGGGCAGTGCCGATCTCTCGAAGCTGCGTTATCACAAGGTGTGCATTCTCGCCGATGCCGACTCCGACGGCCTGCATATCGCCACGCTGCTGTGTGCGTTGTTCGTGCGCCACTTTCCAGCGCTGGTCGAGGCCGGCCACGTCTTCGTCGCCATGCCGCCGCTGTACCGCATCGATCTCGGCAAGGAGGTCTTCTACGCCCTCGACGAGAGCGAGAAGGCGGCGATATTGAAGCGCATCGAAGGCAAGCGCGGCACCCCCAACGTGCAGCGCTTCAAAGGCCTGGGCGAGATGAGTCCGCTGCAACTGCGCGAGACCACCATGGCGGTGGACACCCGGCGCCTGGTGCAACTGACCCGTATCGACGGCGACGGCACCAGCGAGATGCTCGATATGCTGCTGGCCAAGAAGCGTGCGTCGGATCGCAAGAGTTGGCTGGAGGATTACGGCAATCTGGCAGATATAGAAGTGTGAAGAAAGAAGAGCCCTCCGGGCTGAAGAGGGAAGAAAGAAGAGGAGCCGCGGGATGGAAGTGACGCTGGTTTTTCTTTAAGGCGCGAAGCGTCGCTCTTCCATCTTCCAGCCGCGTAGCGGCGATCTTCCGCCTATTGCCGGGCCGTTTCACCAAGACTGAACATCACCCGCGACACTTTCAGGGCCTCGTTGCTATGACCATGGACATTCATGTGGAAGAGGGCGACGTCGAACGCCTCTCGCTCCGCGAATATACCGAGAAGGCGTACCTCGATTATTCGATGTACGTGATTCTCGATCGTGCGTTACCGCATATCGGCGACGGCATGAAGCCGGTGCAGCGGCGCATCATCTACGCCATGCGCGAGCTGTCGCTGACCGCCAATGCCAAGTACAAGAAGTCGGCGCGCACCATCGGCGACGTGCTGGGTAAATTCCACCCGCATGGCGATAGCGCCTGTTACGAAGCCATGGTGCTGATGGCGCAGCCATTCAGCTACCGTTACCCGCTGGTCGACGGCCAGGGCAACTGGGGTAGCCCCGACGATCCGAAATCGTTCGCGGCGATGCGCTACACCGAGGCGCGGCTGTCGAAGTTCTCCGAGACGCTGCTCGCCGAGCTGGGCCAGGGCACGGTCGACTGGACGCCCAATTTCGATGCCACCATGAACGAGCCGGCGGTGCTGCCGGCCCGGTTGCCGCACGTGCTGCTCAACGGTGCCACCGGCATCGCGGTAGGCATGGCCACCGACATTCCGCCACACAACGTGGCCGAGGTGGTCGAGGCGACCTGCCACCTGCTGCGCAACCCCGAAGCCACGGTCAGCGATCTGGTCAAGCATGTGCCGGCGCCGGATTTTCCCACCGAGGCCGAGATCATCACCTCGCGTGCCGACCTGGCCAGGCTTTACGAGGTCGGGCGTGGCTCGGTCAAGCTGCGTGCCCGCTATGCCCTGGAAGACGCCAGCGTGGTGGTCACCGCGCTGCCTTATCAGGTCAGCGGCTCCAAGGTGCTCGAACAGATCGCCGCGCAGATGCAGGCCAAGAAGCTGCCGATGGTCGCCGACCTGCGCGACGAATCGACCCATGAAAATCCCACGCGGCTGGTGATCGAACCGCGCTCGAATCGCGTTGATATCGAGGCGCTGATGGCGCATCTGTTCGCCACCACCGACCTCGAGAAGAGCGTTCGCGTCAATCTCAACATCATCGGCCTCGATGGGCGTCCGCGGGTGATGCCGCTACCCGACATGCTCGGCGAGTGGCTGCGCTACCGTCGCGCCACGGTGCGCCGGCGTCTCGAATATCGGCTGGGCAAGGTCGAGGACCGCCTGCATATCCTGGAAGGTCTGCTCGCCGCTTACCTGAACATCGACGAGGTGATCCGCATCATCCGCGAGGAGGACGAGCCCAAGCCCGCGCTGATGAACGCCTTCGGGCTTTCCGATCGCCAGGCCGAGGCGATCCTCGAACTGCGCCTGCGCCATCTGGCCAAGCTCGAAGAGATGAAGATTCGCGGCGAACAGGACGAGCTCAAGGCCGAGCGCAAGCATCTCAAGAAATTGCTTGGCAACGACGAGGCGCTGACCGACTTGATCGAGGAAGAGCTGCGTGAAGCGGGTCGAGAGCATGGCGATGCGCGGCGTTCGCCGATCGTCGAGCGCCAGGAGGCCAAGGCGCTGTCCGAAGTCGAGCTGATGGGCGCCGATCCGGTCACCGTGGTGCTTTCCGAAAAGGGCTGGATTCGCGCGGCTCGCGGTCACGAGATCGACCCGGCGGGGTTGTCCTACAAGGCCGGCGATCGCTACCTGCTGGCGGCGCGCGGCAAGACCAATCAGCCACTGGTGTTGCTCGACGACAGCGGGCGCGCCTACACGCTGGCCGCGCACAATCTGCCCAGCGCACGCAGCCAGGGCGAGCCGGTTACCGGTCGCATCAACCCGGCCGCCGGCGCGCATATGGTGGGGTTGATGCTGGCGCCGCCCGAGACCCGCTATCTGCTGGCATCCGACGGCGGTTACGGCTTCATCGCACGGCTCGACGAACTGATCGGCAAGAACAAGTCGGGCAAGGCCGCACTGTCGATTCCCAAGGGTTGCAACGTACTGCCGCCTCGGGCGCTACCCAAGGAAGCCGGTGCGCGCGTCGTGCTGGTTTCCAACGAAGGGCGCATGTTGCTGTTCGGTATCGATCGACTGCCGGAAATGACCAAGGGCAAGGGCAACAAGATGATCGACATTCCCGGCGCTCGTGCGGCGCGGCGTGAGGAATTCGTGCGCGACATGCTGGTGCTGGGCGAAGGCGATGCGCTGGTGGTGCATGCCGGCAAGCGCAAGTTGACCCTGAAACCCAGTGATCTCGCCTATTATGCCGGCGAGCGTGGCCGCCGGGGCAGCAAGCTGCCGCGGGGGTTTCAAAAGGTCGATCGACTTGAGGCGGAAGAATGAAGTGGGAAGAGCCCTCCGGGCTGAAGAGGGGTGTGCGCTCTGTTTTTCTTCAAGGCGCGAAGCGCCGTACTTTCTACTTCCCTCTTATGACTAAGGGTTATTCATGACTCGACGCATCCTGATTCGCGCCACCGGCGCCGCGCGCCCCGGCCAACTCGCCGGTCTGGGCCGGGTATTGGACCAATGCGGCGCGCGTCTCCTGGATATCAACCAGAGCGTCACCTTCGGTGTCGTCTCGCTGGAGGCGCTGGTCGGCCTCGACCGGGAGGCCGAACTCGAGACGGCCCTCAATGAAGCCGGTGATTTACTGGGTCTCGACGTTCAAGCTATTCAGATTGGCGCCGATGATTATCGGCAGTGGAGCATTCAGGCGAGCCAACCGCGCTTGATTCTGACCTTGCTGGCGCCACGCTTGCCGGCCGGCATTCTTGCCGAAGTCGGCACGCTGACCGCCGAGCATGGACTGAACGTGGAGTTGATCCACCGCCTTTCCGGCCGCGAGCCGTTGGATGGCGAGGCGCTGCCCCACGGAGCCTGCGTCGAGTGCTGGTTGCGCGGCGAAGAAGTCGATCTCGAGTCGCTGCGCGAGAAGGCGCTGGCGCTGGGCGCCACGCATGGCGTGGATATCGCCATACAGGAAGACTCGATCTGGCGCCGCCATCGCCGGCTGATCTGCTTCGACATGGATTCGACGCTGATTCAGGCCGAGGTCATCGACGAGCTGGCGCGACGCCATGGGGTGTATGACGAGGTCGCCGCGATCACCGAACGCTCGATGCGCGGCGAACTGGATTTTCAGCAGAGCTTTCGCGAACGCATGGCCAAGCTCAAGGGTCTCGACGAAGCGGTGCTCGCCGAGATTGCCGAGAATCTGCCGTTGATGGATGGCGCCGAACGGTTGATGACGCATCTCAAGCGGTTGGGCTATCGTACCGCCATTCTCTCCGGTGGCTTTACCTACTTTGCCCGCCACTTGCAGGAGAAGCTCGGCTTCGATGAGATTCATGCCAATGAATTGGTCATCCGCGATGGCAAGGTCACCGGCGAGGTGAGCGAGCCGATTCTCGATGCCGATCGTAAGGCGGCGCTGTTGCAGGAGATTGCCGCGCGCGAGGGACTGCGCCTGGAGCAGACCATTGCCGTGGGCGATGGCGCCAACGATCTCAAGATGCTGGCCACCGCCGGGTTGGGTATCGCCTATCGCGCCAAGCCGTTGGTACGCAGCCGGGCCCGGCAGTCGATCTCGACGTTGGGACTGGACGCTGTGCTTTACCTGATCGGCTACCGCCACGCTGACCTTGAAGATGCCGATTGAGCGCCGCTGTCGGCAGCGGATATGACCAATAACAACGGGATGCCTGGCGGTCACCGCCGGTCGTGTCCGCCATGGGTACGTTGAGAGGAATGAGATGAGCGAGACGCCGACCGTAGTCGAGCATACGGGCGAGATTGCTGCGTTGTTGGAGGCGATGAGCCAGCCCGGCGGCGTGTCACTGGCTTTTGAGGAGCAGACGGCGCCGCCAGTACCGGTGCTGCTGGTCGATACGATCGATGGCCAGCAACTGATTCTCGATGTGACGGCGGTATCCTCGATTGCCGGCGCCTTGACGGCCGAACGCGCCTTCCGTCTGACCGGCCAGGCGGATGGCGCGATGGTCACGACCGAAACGCTCGTCGCGACGCCGCTCAACGATGTGCCGGGTCGATTGCGTTTCGCGTGCCTTTATCCCCGGCGGCTGGATGTCTGGCATCGGCGCAACGATTTTCGCGCCGAGCTGGGCTCGGGCATGTCGGTTGCCGTCGAACTCGACACCGATATACCGGGCGAGGCGATCAACGCCGAGTTGCTCAATCTGTCGCTGGGCGGCTGCCTGCTCAAGCTGCCGTTGGCCAAGGCCGTGGCGCTGCGCCACGGGCAGGCATTGCCACGGTTTGAAGCGGTCTTCCCCAATGGGCAGCGCTTGGCGGCGCGTGTGGAAATTCGCCATGTGCAGACCGACGAGGCCTGGCAACGCGCGCTGGTGGGTTGTAAATTCGCCGCACCGACGCCGCGCTTCGAGCGGCTGGTGTGGTTCCTGGTTCAGGAGATCGAGCGCGAGAGCGCGCGCAAGGCGATGCCCGGCGAGGATGATACCAGACCGCCCTCGGCGCTTTTCCAGGCGGTACCGGCAGTGGTGGAAGAGCCTGTGGTGCGGCGTGCACCGCCCGCCTATGCGACCCCGATGGCACGGCGCCTATCCAAGATTGCCGATTATCTCAATGCCCAGTTGCTGCAGTTGCAGCAAGGCTCGCCGATCGACAGCGCGTTGCTGTCACGCAACAGCGATGCGTTGCTGAGTCTGCTCGAAGAAGACCGCGAGGCGTTGTTGTTTGCCAGTGTCTGCCTGCATCGCGAGCCGAGCCTGGTGCAGCATTGCCTGGCCGTGGCGATCCGCCTGGCCGATCTGGCCCAGGCTCGCAACGCACCGCGAGAATTGCTCAAGGCGCTGGTCGCGACGGGGCTGGTGCATGATCTGGGCAAGGCGTTGTTGCCCGATAGCCTGAGAGACAGCCCGAAATTCGATGACCAGCAGCGCCGGCAATTGGCGGACCACGTGGCGCTGATCCAGGAGCGCCTGCGCAGTTGTCGCTGGCTGGCGCCGGCGGTCATCAAGAGCGTGATTGGCGAGGCCAACGAGCGCATCGATGGCCGCGGCTATCCCGTCGGGCGCAGTGGCGATGAATTATCCGCGCTGAGCCGGATGGCGATGACCGTCGATGTGATCGATGCCATGGGCCGCCCACGGGCCGACCGTGCAGCCTGGTCCACCGAGGATATCTATCGCTATCTGCTGACTCACGGTAGAACCTTCGACAGCCAGTGGGTTCAGCGCTATATCCGTCATTTCGGGCTGCATCCCATCGGTAGCCTGGCGCATTTCAGCGGCGGTGCGCGGGGTTGGGTCCAGCGTCTCGATCGGCATGGATTGCCGCGACAAGTCGCGCTGATAAGTCCGACGACGCAGCAGCGCGTCGATGGCGAAATCAAGGCCCTCGGCAGCATCGACTCACTGGTAACGGCGCCGAGTCCGAAGTTGCTGCCGCGTCAATGACAGGGTGCGGACCTTTGCCGATGACAACAAAAAACGGCAAAAGCTAAAATAGCGGGGAACTCAAACAACGATTGTAGGCCACACTGAAAGAAGCTGGCGCAGGGGAAGGACGCCAAGTATTCATGCAGGAGGCCAGATGACGATTTCACGATTGCGCACGCCCCGACAAGGGTTCATGCCGCCCTTTGTTCTCGAACGAATCATCGAACGAGGCGGGGCGCGCCTGCAGGCTTGCGCACGCCAGACACTCAATGCCGATCATGGCTTTCGCGCCGGGCGCGCTCCCGCGCCGGTCGCTGATGAGGCGTTGCCTGCGGGGAGCCCCACCCCCGGTGAACCGGCGCGTTACGTATATTCCGCCGAACAACGTCAAGTACTGCCCGGCACGCTGATGCGCGAAGAGGGACAGGGTGCCACGAACGATCCCGCCGTCGATGAAGCCTATCGCTGGCTGGGCGCCACGTATCGCTTCTATTGGGAAGTCTTCGAGCGTCACTCCATCGACCGCCAAGGCATGCCATTGCTGGGCACCGTGCACTACGGTCAGGATTACGAAAATGCCTTCTGGAATGGCACTCAGATGGTCTTCGGCGATGGCGACGGCGAGCTATTCAATCGTTTTACCGCAGCCCTCGACGTGGTTGCCCACGAACTCGCTCATGGCGTCACCGAGCGCGATGCGGGGTTGATCTACGCAGGCCAATCCGGCGCCCTCAACGAATCGCTGTCGGATGTCTTCGGCAGCCTGACCAAGCAATACCACCTTGGCCATAGCGCCGCCGAAGCCGACTGGCTGATTGGCGCCGAACTGCTCACCGAGCGCGTTCAGGGTCGCGCGCTGCGTTCGATGGCCGCGCCCGGCACGGCCTACGACGACCCGGTGCTGGGGCAGGACCCGCAGCCGGGGCACATGACCGACTACGTCGAGACCGAGTCCGATAACGGCGGCGTGCATATCAATTCGGGGATTCCCAATCGTGCCTTTCATCTCACCGCCACCACGCTGGGTGGCTATGCCTGGAAGGCGCCGGGGCGCATCTGGTACGACACCTTGCAGGATCGTCGACTGACGCGCGATATCGACTTCGTTGGCTTCGCGACGCTCACGGTGGATAACGCCGATCAGCGTTTCGGTAGTCGGAGCCGAGAGGTCGAAGCGGTGCGCGAGGCGTGGCATGGCGTGGGGGTGCTGTCATGACCGCTGAGTCGCCACCGCCATTAGGGCCCGATAGCGTGCTGGCGATTCGCCGCGAAGGTGGGCTGGCGCATTTTCCGGGATTGGCGAAGCCGCGACGCATCCGTTGCGCCGAGTATAGTGAAGGCCAGCGTCGTTGGCTGGCACGGATGCTCGCCGAGGCGGCCGCTCACGATACGAGCGAGGCGTTGAGTGGCGCGGATCGCCGCGTATTCCGCCTGGATATCGACGAGGAGCATGATGCGACGCGGGTCAGCACGGTATGGACGCTGATTCTCGCCGAGGAACAGGCGCCGTCCGCTTTGGTAAGCCTCTGGCAAGGTGGGCAGGTGGAAGAAGACGATGATACGGGCGAGCATATAGATTAATGATCGATACCCGTCCCCCTGCAGTGCATAAATCCCCCGATTTGGACATACTGGCCCTTTGATGCCCGCTCATTAATCACTGCTACGAGACTGCCATGACTTATACGCCGGAAATGCTCGAAGAACTCAAGGTACTGTGCCTGTTCAACCTGGCGACGACCCAGGAGGGCATCAAGGTGCATTCCTCTACCGCCGATCCGGCCAAGGTCGCCGCAACCCAGCGCCTGCATGAGCGTGGCCTGTTGACCCAGCCCGATGGTGGCTATCTCACTGGGCTTGGCCACGATGCGGCGGTGCAGGCGCAGGGGCTGTTGACCATTCTAACGACGGCGCCCGTAACTACCTGAGGAATCACCGTATAATCACCGTATAAATGCCTGCGCGAACGAATCGCTGCGTTGCGCGGTACTGGTGCGCCAGCCCGGTCGAGACTCACCTAACCCCATGTTATGTCTCGTCTTCTGTGCTCCGTGCGCCTTGCGACGTAGCGACGCCCGCATCATTTCGCTCGGCGATTTATTCAGCGATTCCTACGAGTGTGGGCCCTGCATCGATATCAATGGGGTCTTGCTGCGCTCTCCGGGTACTTCACGCACCAGGCGTGGCAGCAGAAAACCGGCCAGGCGCTGGCGCAAGGCGTCGACCAATCGAATCGCCTCGTCGTCGGGCACATCGAAATGCGCGGCCCCGGCCACCGGGTCGAGCACGTGCAGGTAGTAGGGCAGTACCCCGGCGGCGAACAGCCGCTCGGAGAGTTCGGCCAAGGTATCGATGCTGTCGTTGACCCCGCGCAGCAGTACGCTCTGATTGAGCAGTGTGGCGCCTGCCGCGCGCAACCGGGCGCAGGCATCGACGACTGAGGCATCGATCTCGTTGGCATGGTTGATATGCAGCACCATCACGGTTTGCAGGCGCGTGGCACTCAGCCAGCCGAGCAGGGCGCCGTCGACGCGATCGGGAATCACCACCGGCAGGCGGGTGTGGATGCGCAGGCGTACTAAATTGGGTATGCCATCGAGCTGCTCCACCAGCCAGGCCAGGCGCTTGTCGCCGCAAGCCAGCGGATCGCCGCCGGAAAGAATCGCCTCATGAATGCTCGTGTCAGCGCGCAGGTAATCCAGTGTCTCCTGCCACTGCGCGCGCGAAGGCGAGTTTTCGGCGTAGGGAAAGTGGCGCCGGAAACAGTAGCGGCAGTTGATCGCGCAGGCCGGGCTGCCGATCAACAACGCCCGACCGTGATACTTGTGAATCAACCCCCGACGCGGGGTGTGCGCGGCTTCTTCCAGCGGGTCGTCGATAAAGCCGCTGACGGCATCGGTTTCCGAGGCCAAGGGCAGCACCTGACGCAGCAGCGGATCGTGCGGGTCGCCGTGGCGCATGCGCGCGAGATAGGCCTCGGGCACGCGAGTCTCGAACAGCGCATGGCCGGCCTCGGCGCCGGGTAGCCAGGATTCGTCCAGGCCGAGGCGTGCGAGCAGGGCGCGCGGGTCGCGTATGGCGTCACTCAGTTGAGCCTGCCAGTCTCGCGTGCTCGCGATGCTCTGCAAAAGATTCGGGCTTCGGGTTATCATGCGACACACCATTAAAGTGCGAGGGCCATGCGGCGCCTCGCCGGTTACATAATGCACGCGGGCTCAATCGTGGCTGCCGCGTCCATATTATTTGCGAGGAATCATGGCGAGCTATTCTACCAACGAATTCAAGGGCGGTCTTAAGGTGATGCTGGATGGCGATCCCTGCAGCATCGTCGAGAATGAACTTGTCAAGCCGGGTAAGGGCCAGGCGTTCAGCCGCGTCAAGTTGCGCAATTTGATTACCGGGCGTGTCTGGGAGCGTACCTTCAAGTCCGGCGAATCACTGGAAGGCGCCGATGTGCTCGATCTGGAGATGGAATATCTCTATAGCGACGGCGACATGTGGCACTTCATGAAGACCGACGGTTCCTTCGAACAATACGCGGTGGAAAAGAAGGCGCTCGGCGACACCCAGAAGTGGCTCAAGGAGCAGGTGCCTTACACCGTGACACTGTGGAACGACAATGCTATTAGCGTCAGCCCGCCCAACTTCATCGAGCTGGAAGTCATCGAGACCGACCCGGGCCTGAAGGGCGATACCGCCCAGGGCGGCTCCAAGCCGGCGACACTATCATCCGGTGCCATGGTGCGCGTGCCGTTGTTCATCAATCAGGGTGAAGTGCTCAAGATCGATACGCGCAGCGGCGAATACGTCAGTCGCGCGTAAGTGTGGGCCTTTAGTGTATCGCTAACGCCGAGCCCTGCGCTCGGCGTTTTTCATGGAGTCGTTTGATGGATGCAACCGACTGGCAGCCTTCGGCGAGTATCGAGACATTGCGCGAGCGGGCGCGGCTGCTGAACGAGGTGCGCCGTTTCTTCGCAGAGCGTGATGTGCTTGAGGTAGAGACTCCCGTGCTTGGTCACGGCGGCAGCACCGATGTGCATCTCGATTCGCTGTCGCTGACCGCGACGACGCCGGCGGGGCGCGAGCGGCTGTGGCTGCAGACCTCGCCGGAATTCCATATGAAGCGCCTGTTGGCGGCGGGTAGCGGGCCGATCTTCCAACTGGCGCGCAGCTTTCGCGATGGCGAAGTCGGACGCCGTCACAATCTCGAATTCAGCATGCTCGAATGGTATCGCCCTGGTTTCTCGCTGAGCGAGTTGATCGACGAGACCGAGGCGCTGATTCGCACGCTACTGCCTGATGCGGGACCACGTCGGCTGCGTCGCTACCGCGGGTTGTTTCGCGAGCAGTTGCAGGTCGATCCTTTCACCACGCCGCTCGAGTCGTTGCGCCGCCTGGCGGGCGAGCGGGGCGGGCTGAACATGGCCGACAGCGACCGTGATGGCTGCCTGGATCTGCTGATGGGCCTGGTCATCGAGCCGACGCTGGGTCATCACGGCATCGATGTGGTGATCGACTACCCAGCCAGTCAGGCGGCGCTGGCGCGGCGCCAACGCGATCCCGAGGATGGCGTCGAAGTCGCCGCACGCTTCGAGGTATACGTGAAGGGGCTGGAACTGGCCAACGGCTACGACGAACTCACCGACGCGAGCGAACAAGCCGCTCGCTTTGCCGATGACAATCGCCAGCGCGAGCGCCTGGGGAAGTCGCCCGTCGACGTCGACACCCGATTGGTTGCCGCGCTACGGGCCGGCATGCCCGCCGGTAGTGGCGTGGCGCTGGGGCTCGACCGATTGATCCAACTGGCGCTGGGCAAGCACAGCGTGGCCGAGGTCATGGCATTCGCCACGCCGGCGTGCTAAGAGGATATTTACAAACTACTGCGCTAGGCCATACCGCGTTGAAATCAGCCTCACAATGCTCATTTACCGCATGTAAACTCCGCTTTTTTGGCTGATTTCGCCTTGCCTGGCCGTCGCTCGCTACTTTTGTAAACACCCTCTAATGACTGATTGCCGCCGGGTTAGGCGGCGTCGATCCTGCCCAATGATTGACCCATGCTCACCAGGCTGTCGTCGACGCCCAGCTCGTTGCAGAAATCGACCTCGTTGGCGAAGCACAGAATGACTGTCGAGCCCAACTTGAAGCGGCCCATTTCCGCCCCCTTGGCCAACTCGATAGGCTCGCTGAAGCGGGTGGTCTGAACCTGCCCGGAGAGCGGCGTGACTTGCCCGGCCCATACCGTTTCGATGGCGGCGACGATCATCGCGCCGACCAGCACCATGGCCATCGGGCCGAATTCGGTATCGAAGATGCACACCAGCCGCTCGTTACGGGCAAACAGCCCCGGCACATGGCCAGCGGTAGCGAGGTTGACCGAAAACAGCCGCCCAGGAACGTAGACCATTTCGCGCAGCGTGCCGGCCAGCGGCATGTGCACGCGATGATAGTCCTTTGGGGAAAGATAAACCGTGGCGAAGCTACCCTGGCGAAAAGGCGCGGCACGGTGGGCATCGCCACCCAGCAGCGAGGTCAATGAATAGCCTTGCCCCTTGGCCTGAATCAGCGTGCCGTGTTCGGTACGACCGAATTGCGACAGGAACCCGTCGGCGGGCGATACCATGCCTTCACCAATCGGTCGCGCATCGTCACGCATCGCCCGAGTGAAGAACGCGTTGAAGCAGCCGTAGGCGCGCGGGTCGGGTTCGCGCGCCTGACTCATGTCGACGCCATAGATGCGAATGAACTGCTCGATCAGCAGATTCTTCAGCCATGGGGTACGGCTCTCGGCGAACCGCCCCACCAGGCGCGACAGTAAATGGTGGGGCAGCGGGTACTGGCTCAAGGCAAATAGCTGATCGCGGTCCACGGCAAGGTATCCATAATGAGACAGCCCGCCACGATAGTCGTAGCGGGCCATGGGGGCAAGACTCTGGCTTCGAGCTTCGAGCTTCGAGCTTCGAGCTTCGAGCTTCGAGCTTCGAGCTTCGAGCTTCGGAGGTTGGTTTTCGCAGCTTATGGCTCGTAGCTCGCAGTTACTTCTTACTTCTCTATGGGCGTGTCGTCGCGATTGCCCCACTCCTGCCACGACCCGGCGTAACCGCGCATGCGCTCGAAGCCCAGCGCCTTGCCGACCAGCCAGGTGAAGCCACTACGGTGATGGCTCTGGCAGTGAGTGATCACTTCCATGTCGGGCGTCAGGCCCAGCGCTTCGAGCTCGGTGATCAGTTCGGCATAGTCGCGAATGCGCAATCCACGCTGAGGGTCCATGGCGTCGGTCCACTGCATGTTGACCGCACCGGGGATGTGCCCCAGATGCTTGTTCTGGCCTTTTTCGCCGCGATACTCCTGGGGTGAACGGGCATCCCACACCGCCAGGTGCCGCTCGCCCAGTCGCTCAATGAGTTCCTCGCGCTCGATGATGGCCCGCGGGTTGAGAATCTCGGCCTGATAGTCGCTGGGTTGCGGCGGGTGATTCTCGGTGGACTGCGCAAGGCCGGCATCGCGCCAGGCATGAATGCCACCGTTGAGATAGGAGTAGCGGGTATGGCCGATCAGTTCCAGGGTCCACAACAAGCGTCCTGCCCAGCCGCCACCCTCGTCGTCATAGGCCACGACATGGGTGTCGCGGGTCAGTCCGAGCGATGAAAACAGCACGGACAACGCGTCCTCGTCGGGAACGTCGTTGGGCACGTCGCCAGCGCCGCGCAACAGCCGACGATGATCGAGAAACACCGCCCCGGGAACGTGGCCTTCGGCGTAGCTGTCCGCCTTGAGTGGCACGTCGACGATCAGCAGTTGCGCTGCATCGAGATGCTCGGCGAGCTGCTCCGGCTCGACGATCAGCGGCAGCAGATTGGCTTCAGAGCTCATGGGGTCACTCCTTGCTAGTGACTGTCTCGGGGATGCTTGGATAATGGCACAGCCGCAAGGCTTCCCGCGACCTGCACCTAGTCAGTCGTCCGCGAGGCTGTCGAGAATCCGCCGATAACTGGCGAAACGCTCGCCGAGGATATCGCCGCGTTCGACGGCGCTGAGTAGCGCGCAACCGGGCTCGTTGCGATGCCGGCAATCGCGGAAGCGGCAACGGCCGAGCAGTTCGCGAAACTCGATGAAGCCCTCGGTGACCTGCTGCTCGTCGAGATGCGTCAAGCCAAACTCGCGAATGCCTGGCGAGTCGATCAGCTCGCCGCCAGCCGGGAGTCGATAGAGTCGTGCAGTGGTGGTGGTGTGGGTGCCCTTGCGCGAGTCGGCCGATAGCGCGCCGATGCGCAGCGCCTCATCCGGCAGCAGGCGGTCGATGAGCGAGGACTTGCCGACCCCGCTCTGGCCGACGAATGCCGAGGTGCGCCCGGTGAGTCGGTCGTGCAGGGCGTCGAGGCCATGTTCGCCCTGGGTGGTCGCCTCGACGACCGCATAGCCGAGCGCCGCGTAGCGGGCGAGCAGCTTGCCCAGCTCGCCGCCGCTCTCGGGTAGCAGGTCGATCTTGTTGAGCACCAGCACCGGGGTGATGCCGGTGGCCTCGGCGGCGACCAGATAACGGTCGATCAAGTTGGCATGCGGCGCCGGCTCGACGGCGAAGACGATCAGGATTTGACCGATATTGGCCGCTACCGGCTTGAGTCGCCCGCTCGGATCGGGACGTTCGAGAACGTTATCGCGCGTGTCGCGGGCGACCACCACGCCGCTGCCGTCGCGCGCCTGGCGCCAGAACACCCGGTCACCCGTCACCAGCCCATCGAGATTGGCGCGCAGATGGCAGCGGTGCAGTGCGGCTTCATCGGGTGCCTGAACGTCCAGGGTGCGGCCGAAGTGGGCGATCACCCGCCCCGGTGTCTCGGGGCCATACTCGCCGGCTTCCAGCGACGCGGCCTCACGGGCGTCCTGCTTGTCGGCACGCGCGGCGCGCTCGGCCTGGATCTTTTCGATTCGCCAACGCTGCTGGCGCGATAGCTTGCGTTTGTTCATGCGACCTCGCCACGGCGTACAATGGCGGCATTGTAACCAGCGTGGGCTTTCCTGTCCGTTGTTGGTTTGGCTGAAACTTATTTATTGGAGCCCCGCATGTCTGACAACCAAGCCGTCACGCCCCGCAATGACCTGCTGGTATGGATCGACCTGGAAATGACCGGTCTCGATCCGAACAAGGAGCGCATTATCGAAGTGGCCACGCTGGTGACCGACAACGACCTCAAACTGGTCGCCGAGGGTCCGGTGATTGCCGTGCATCAACCGGCGAGCCTGCTCGATGGCATGGATGACTGGAATACCAAAACGCATGGCGAGTCGGGGCTGGTCGATCGGGTCAAGGAGAGCCGAATCGATACCGGCGAAGCCGAGCGTCAGACACTGGACTTCCTCAAACGCTACGTAACGCCGGGCTCGTCGCCGGTGTGCGGCAATAGCGTGCATCAGGATCGGCGCTTTCTGGAGCGCGAGATGCCCGAGTTGCTGGCGTTTTTTCATTACCGCAATCTGGATGTTTCGACGCTCAAGGAGCTGGCCAAGCGCTGGAATCCGGCGGCTCTCGATGGCTTCAGCAAACGCAACACCCATCAGGCGCTGGACGATATCCGCGAGTCGCTGGCCGAGCTGATTCACTATCGTCAGACATTCCTGCGCCTGACACCGGCAGCGCCCGATGAGGAGGAGCAGTAAATAAGCTGGAAGAGCGCCGCTGCGCGGCTGGAAGTTGGAAGATCGGCGCTACGCGCCTTGAAGAAAAAACCAAGAGCCAAGACCATTCTTGGCTTCTAGCTTCTAGCTTCTAGCTTCTAGCTTCTAGCTTCTAGCTTCTAGCTTCTAGCTTCTAGCTATCAGCCGCTGGCGCTTTTCATATTGCCGTGCGAGCGCCCAGCGCACATGCTCGCGGACCAGCTCGGAGGGGTAGGAAAGTCGTGCGCGTAGCGCGGCTTCCAGTGTCTCGCTCCATGGCGCATTGCCGAGACCTACGGCGAGATTACGTAGCCAGCGGATATAGCCGATGCGACGGATCGCGCTGCCTTCGGTCTTGGCCAGAAACTCCTCCTCGCTCCAGGCGAACAGGCGAACCAGCGAGGCGCGGTCGAGATCGTGGCGCGGGGCGAAATCCCGCTCATGGCTGGCACGGGTGAAGCGCGTGAACGGGCAGACCAGTTGGCAATCGTCGCAACCGTAGACGCGATTGCCCATCGCCTCGCGATATTGCTCGGGGATGCTGCCATGCAACTCGATGGTCAGATAGGAAATGCAGCGCCGCGAGTCCACTACCTTGTCGTCGACGATCGCTCCGGTGGGGCAGGCCGTTCGACACTGCGAGCAATTGCCGCAATGTTCGTTCTCGAAGGGGGCGTCCACCGGTAGCGGCAGGTCGGTGTAGAGCTCGCCGAGGAAAAACAGCGAGCCGGCCTGCGGGTTGAGCAGCATCGAATTCTTGCCGAACCAGCCGAGCCCGGCCTTCTGCGCCAGGGCGCGCTCCATCACCGGCGCCGAATCGACGAAGGCGCGATAGCCGAAGGCGCCTACCTCGTCCTCGATATGCTTGACCAGCGCCGCCAGGCGCTTGCGGATCAGCTTGTGATAGTCGCGACCCAGTGCATAGCGTGATACATAGGCCTTGTCGGGCTTGGCCAGCAGCTTAGTGGTTTCGACCTCGGGCGGCAGGTAATCCATGCGCACGCTGATGACTCGCAATGTGCCGGGTATGAGTTCATGGGGGCGGGTGCGCTTGCTGCCATGCTTGGCCATGAAGCCCATTTCGCCATGCCGGCCGGCCGCCAGCCAGCGCTCGAGGTAACGCTCATGCGCCTCGAGATCGGTGTCGGTGATGCCGACCTGGGCAAAGCCCAACTCGCGCCCCCATTGCTTGATGCGCTCGGCCAGCTCTGTCAGTTCCCGGGGGGAATAATCCTGGATATCGGCTACCGTGGTCGGCATTGACTTGTCGTGATGAGCGCTTGTGTTCATGAGCGTGAAAAAACGATGGAAGGCGCCGCCAGAGTGGCACGCCGGTGCGAATGACGACACTAAACTAACACAGCACACGTAACATTATATCGGGAGGCCGGCATGGCGAGCCAGGTTACGCATTCTCTTTATACGGCTGCCCAGGTACGCGAGCTCGACCGACGCACGCTGGCCGAGATCGAAGACGGTTTTGAACTGATGCGGCGTGCGGCTGCCGCAGCCTATGCGGCGCTGCGCCGGCATTGGCCTCGGGCGAGAAGCCTATGCGTGCTGTGTGGCTCGGGCAATAACGCCGGAGACGGCTACGTCATCGCGGCGCTGGCCGTCGGCGATGGGCTCGACGTGCAACTGGTCGCGCTGCGCGATCCCGCCGAGCTAAAAAACGATGCCGCCCGCGCCTTCGAGATGGCGCGCAAGGCAGGGCTCGAAGCTACTCCTTGGCGCCATGGCACGACCTTGATCGGCGAAGTGATCGTCGATGCGCTGTTGGGTACTGGCCTGGGCGGTGACGTTCGCGAGCCCTATCGAAGCGCGGTCGAGGCGATCAACGCCCGGCAACTGCCCGTGTTGGCGGTGGATGTCCCCTCCGGCTTGTCGGCCGATACCGGCGCGGTGCTGGGTGTCGCGGTCGAGGCTAGCGTCACGGTGACCTTCATCGCCGACAAGTTCGGTTTGCATACCGGCGCCGCCGCCGATCATGTCGGCGAACTGATCGTCGAGCCGTTGGGTGTCGATACCGCGCAGCATGCCGACCTGGCGCCGGTGGCCGAGCGTCTCGAGGCGTCGATTGTCGCCGAGGCCTTGCCAGCGCGGCGGCGTGGCAGCCATAAGGGCGATTTCGGTCATGTGCTGGTCATCGGTGGAGCACCGGGCTTGGGTGGCGCTGCGCTGTTGGCCAGCCAGGCCGCGGCGCGATTGGGCGCCGGCAAGGTCAGCCTGGCGACCGCTCCCGAGCATGTCGGCGCCAGCCTGATGCGAACCCCCGAAGTCATGGCGCGGGGCGTGCGTGGCGTGCCCGACGTCGCGCCGCTGCTGTCGACGGCCGATGTCATCGTCATCGGGCCTGGTCTGGGCCAGGGCGCTTGGGGGCAGGGGCTGTTGCAGGTCGCGCTCGAGGCGGGCAAACCGCTGGTGATCGATGCCGATGGCTTGAATCTGCTGGTTAGGCACTGGCCCGAGGCGCGGCGCGACGATTGGCTGCTCACGCCGCACCCCGGCGAGGCCGGGTGCCTGCTGGGCATTGGCGGCGGCGAGGTGCAGGCCGATCGCCTGGCCGCGATACACCAATTGCAGCAGCGCCGTGGCGGTGTCACGGTGCTCAAGGGTGCCGGTAGTCTGATCGCCGGTCCGCAGGGCATCGGCGTTTGCACGTATGGCAATCCGGGCATGGCCAGTGGCGGCATGGGCGATGTGCTGTCGGGATTGCTGGGGGCGCTTGTCGCCCAGGGCCTCGCGTTGGAAACGGCGGCGCGGGTCGGCACGGTGCTGCATGCGCAAGCCGCCGATGCAGCCGCTCGGGAGTCCGGCGAGCGTGGTTTGCTGGCGGGCGATCTGGCATGCTATGCGCGATCTCTGGCCAACCCCTGACGAGTCGATGCCGAAACACACGAATTTAGCAGCCAATGCTGTCATCGAACTGCCCAATGAAGCCGCCCAGGTGGCCTTCGGCGAAGCGCTGGGCCACGCGCTCGGCGGCCGCGGCCGCGTTCACCTGCAAGGCGAGCTGGGTGCCGGCAAGACCACCTTGTCGCGCGGCGTGCTGCGCGCTTATGGCTACCTGGGTGCGGTAAAAAGTCCCACCTATACCCTGGTGGAACCTTATGAGCTTGGCGACGTGCGTGTGTATCATTTCGACCTTTATCGTCTGGGAGACCCGGAGGAACTGGAATTCATCGGAGCGCGGGATCTTCTCGAGGACGATGGCCTGAGCCTGATCGAGTGGCCGAGCCGTGGCGAAGGGTGGTTGCCACCGGCCGATCTGGTGGTCGAGTTGACGGTGGTCGATGCTGGCCGGCAAGCACGGCTGGTCGCCGGCACTGCCTACGGCGAAACCGTTCTCGCGCGATTGTCCGCGCTTTGCACCGACAAGGACCTGTAACACCTTATGACATGCTTCAACGGGCATCCCCGCCCGCGCACGACGTATCGACGGGGCCTGCGTCGAGTCAGCGCCATGCTTACCGGGCTGGCGATGGTGATGCTGTCGACCCTGGCCATGGCCAGTGAGGTCGATAACATGCGGCTGTGGGCGGCGCCCGATCATGCGCGCCTGGTCTTCGATCTGTCGGCGCCGGCCCAGGCCGAGGTTTTTACCCTCGAGAACCCGCGACGACTGGTGATCGATATCGCCGATAGCCGCCTCGAGGCGAACCCTTCCAGCCTGGACCTGGAAGGCAGTGCGATCAGCGAGATTCGAACCGGGGTGCGCAACGGCGACGATCTGCGCGTGGTGCTGGATCTGAGCCGCGATATCGTGCCCAGGCATTTTACCCTGCAGCCCAATGCCCAGTATGGGCATCGCCTGGTGGTGGATCTGGAATATCCCGGCGAGAGTGCCATCAAGGACCCCATCGATCCGATTGCCGCCAAGATACGCGAACAGGAAATCGCCGCCGCCCGGGCGCGTGGAAAGGCGGCGCCGGCGCAGCCCGTCGGTGGCCAGGACAAGGCCCAGCCGCACCCCAAGCGCGATATCATTGTCGCCATCGATGCCGGCCACGGCGGCGAGGATCCGGGAGCCATCGGGCCGCACGGCACCCGCGAGAAGGATGTGGTGCTGGGAATCGCCCGGCGTCTCGAGGCGATCATCGATGGCACGCCCGGCTACAGTGCCGTAATGATTCGCGACGGCGACTATTATGTCGGCTTGCGCGAACGCACCATGTTGGCGCGTAAATACAAAGCCGATTTCTTCGTGTCGATCCACGCCGACGCCTTCAAGAGTTCGCGTCCTAGCGGTAGTTCGGTTTTCGCGCTGTCCCTGAGCGGCGCTTCGTCCGAGACCGCCAAATGGCTGGCCACCAAGGAGAATCGCGCCGATCTGATCGGTGGTGTCGATGGCAGTCTTGATTTGGCCGACAAGGACGAGGTATTGCGTGGGGTGCTGCTTGACCTGGCCATGACGGCAACGCTCAACGATTCATTGACAGTCGGTGGGCGGGTGCTCGATCAGCTTGCCGAGATCAACAATCTGCACAAGCCGAGAGTCGAGCAGGCTGCGTTCGTGGTGCTCAAGTCGCCGGACATTCCCTCGTTGCTGGTCGAGACCGGCTTTATCTCCAACCCCGAGGAAGAGCGACAGCTTCAGGACCCCGGCTATCAACAACGTCTGGCCGAGGCGATCTTTACCGGACTCAATGCTCATTTTCGGCGTAACCCGCCACCGGATAGCCTGTTGGCCTGGCAGCGCGATCAGGGTCGTGGAAACACGGCCGATGAATACCGAATCCAGCCTGGCGACACGCTTTCGGAGATTGCGACACGCCATCAGGTGCCGATCAGCACGCTGCGTCAGGCCAACGAATTGAATGGCGACGTGATTCGCGTGGGGCAGGTGCTGCGCATTCCACAAGGCTAGACCGGCTTGTTATAGGTGAGGCGATGACTCAGACCCGACGCATCCAGATTCTCAATCCGCGCCTGGCCAACCAGATCGCCGCCGGCGAAGTGGTCGAGCGGCCTTCCTCGGTGGTCAAGGAGCTCATCGAGAATGCCATCGATGCCGGTAGCCAGCGCATCGAGGTCGAGCT
Source organism: Modicisalibacter muralis (assembly GCF_900102945.1). Taxonomy (GTDB): domain Bacteria; phylum Pseudomonadota; class Gammaproteobacteria; order Pseudomonadales; family Halomonadaceae; genus Modicisalibacter; species Modicisalibacter muralis. Next base: position 58,420 of record NZ_FNGI01000010.1, read on the forward strand.
GGAAGGCGGCGGCGCGCGGCTGATCAAGGTGCGTGACGACGGCGGTGGCATCGCCGAAGACGATCTGCCATTGGCGTTGTCCCGCCATGCCACAAGCAAGATCGAGTCGTTGGAAGACCTCGAGGGCGTGGCTAGTCTGGGTTTTCGCGGCGAAGCGCTGGCATCGATCAGCTCGGTGTCGCGGCTCGAGCTGGTTTCCAATACCGCCGATAATCCTGCCGCTGGTTGGCGCGTCGTGGCCGAGGGCCGTCAGATGGAGCCGCGCGTGTCGCCGGCGCCGCACCCTCGCGGCACCTCGGTGGCGGTTCGCGATCTGTTCTTCAACACACCGGCGCGGCGCAAGTTCCTGCGTACCGAGAAGACCGAGTTCGCGCATGTCGAGGAAGCCTTCCGGCGCCTGGCGCTGTCGCGCTACGACATCGGCTGGACGCTGCGTCATAACCAGAAAACCCTCCATCAGTTGCGTCCGGCGACCGATGCCGCCGCCGGCGAACGTCGTGTCAGCGCCTTGTTGGGCGGCAAGTTTCTCGACAATGCGCTGCACCTGGATATTGAGGCCTCGGGGCTGCGGCTGTGGGGTTGGGTGGGGCTGCCGACGCATTCGCGCGCCCAGGCCGATCAGCAGTATTTCTTCGTCAACGGTCGCGTGGTGCGTGACCGCCTGGTCGCTCACGCCATTCGTCAGGCCTACCGCGACGTGCTGTTCCACGGTCGTCAACCGGTGTTCGTGCTTTATCTGGAGCTCGACCCTGCGGTGGTCGACGTAAACGTTCACCCGACCAAGCACGAAGTGCGCTTTCGCGATGGCCGACTGGTGCATGATTTTCTGTTCTCGAGCCTGCACCGCGCGCTGGCCGAGGTCAGGCCCAATGAGGCTCGGCCCAACGCTGGCATGGTTGACGATGAGGCGCCGGGCAGCGATGAGCCGGCTTCGAGCGTGGCAGGGGGCGAGCAGCCGCGCTGGCAGCAGCAGCCCATGGCGCTGCGACCGCCCGATGGCGCCTCGCGCCCCGGGGCCACGCGGGTGCGCGAATTCATGGCCGGCTACCATGCGCTGCATCCCGAGCACGAGCAGAGCCTGCTGACGCCGCAGCCGGCCGCTCCCGGTGGCATGGCGGCCACCAGTGCACTGTATGAGCGCCACGCGGGCGAGCCGTCGCCAGTCACGCTGCCTTCCTCCATGCCCGCCAGAGCGCCATTCACCGCGTCCGCCCCCGCGCGGGTGCCATTTACCGCGCCCACCTCCGCGCGGGTATTACCCGAGGACGACCCCGCTCAGCCACCGCCGTTGGGCTATGCGATCGCCCAGTTGCATGGCGTGTATATTCTCTCGCAGACCGCGCGCGGTCTGGTGATCGTCGACATGCATGCGGCCCATGAGCGGATCACCTACGAAGGCATGAAAAACCAGATACATGGGCGTATTGGCCAGGACGGAGAGCTGGACGCCCAGCCGCTGCTGGTGCCGGTGTCGTTGGCGGCGAGTGCCGGCGAGGTGGAAACCGCCGAGCGTTGCCGTGAGGCCTTCTCGCGTCTGGGGGTCGAGCTCGACGTGGCCGGCCCCGAGACACTGCTGGTTCGCCAGTTGCCGGCATTGCTCATGCATGCCGACGTCGAGCCCTTGATTCGCGACATGCTCGCCGATCTCGATCGCTACGGGCGTTCGGACCGGCTCGAGGCACATATCAACGAGCTGTTGTCGACCATGGCCTGCCACGGCAGCGTACGCGCCAACCGTCGACTCAGCGTTCCCGAAATGAACGCCCTGCTGCGCGACATGGAGCGCACCGAGCGCAGTGGCCAATGCAACCATGGGCGTCCGACCTGGACCGAGATGAGCATGCATGAACTCGACAAGCTGTTCCTGCGAGGTCAGTGATCATCAATCGAACGAATCGCGAAAGCCCAGCAAGCGCCGATAGCCACGCGAACGCCGATACGCGGCCGTTGGCCATCCTGCTGATGGGCCCCACCGCGGCGGGCAAGACCGATCTGGCGATTGCCTTGCACGAGCAGCTCGGCGCCGAGTTGATCAGTGTCGACTCGGCGTTGGTCTATCGCGGCATGGATATCGGCACCGCCAAACCCTCGGCCGAGGAGTTGGCGCGCGCGCCGCATCGCCTGATCGATATTCGCGACCCCGCCGAGCCTTATTCGGCGGCGCAGTTTCGCGACGATGCGCGTGCCGCGATGTGCGAGATCACCGCGAATGGCGGTGTTCCGCTATTGGTGGGTGGCACCATGATGTACTACCAGCGGCTGTTGGCCGGGGTGGCCAACCTGCCGGCGGCCGATGTCGCGCTGCGCGGCGAGCTGGAGGCCTGGGCCGCCAAGGCGGGGCTGGAGGCGCTGCACGACGAACTGGCGCGGGTCGATCCCGAGTCCGCGGCGCGCATTCATCGCAACGATCCACAGCGCTTGATCCGCGCCCTGGAAGTCCAGCGCCTCAGCGGTCGCCCGATGAGCGTGCTGTGGCGCGAGCAGCGCCAGGAAAACTTTCCCTGGCGCACGCTGTCCATTGGTGTCGCGCCAGCCGAGCGCAGCGTGCTTCACGAGCGCATCGCGCGACGTTTCACGCAGATGCTGGAGCAGGGGTTCGTCGAGGAGGTCGCGGGATTGAAAGCGCGCGGCGATTTGCATCTTGGACTGCCCTCGATGAAGAGCGTGGGCTATCGTCAAGTATGGGAGTATCTGGATGGCGGCGGTGACATCGATGACCTGCGCCATAAGGGCATTGTCGCCACGCGTCAGTTGGCCAAGCGTCAACTGACTTGGCTACGCAGTTGGCCGGCTTTGCATTGGGTCGATTCGGAGAATGGAAATCCATTGCAGAAGGTCTTGAAAATCGTGCGCCAATGCGGCACTTAGCGTAAGATAGCGCTTTCGCAATGGCGGTCCGGCCGGCATCATTGGCCAAATTTGTGCGAATGACTCACCCAAGCGAAGCGGGCAAAAAGACATCAACATTAAAGAGACAGTTAGGGAGAGCAAAATGTCCAAAGGGCAGTCCCTCCAGGATCCGTATCTGAACATCCTGCGCAAGGAGCGCATTCCGGTGTCCATTTTCCTGGTCAACGGAATCAAGCTGCAGGGCCAGATCGAATCCTTCGACCAATTCGTGATTCTGCTACGTAACACCGTCAGTCAGATGGTTTACAAACATGCCATTTCCACGGTAGTGCCGTCACGGAACGTGCGCCTGCCGGCTCAAGACCCCAATGCGGCCGTTCAGGAAGGCTAATCGCGAGGCTCTGATTGTTTTTCGAACGTCCCGACGCCGGTGAAACGGCAGTGCTCGTCCACATCGACTTTCAGGACGAGCAGGAGCGTGAAGACCCGGGTGAGTTCCTGGAGCTGGTGCGCTCCGCTGGGGCCGAACCGGCTACCCTGTTGCAGGGAAGCCGGCGGCGGCCCGATTCTCGTACCTTCATCGGTAGCGGCAAGCTGGACGAGTTGCGCGAGCTGCTCGCGGTCCACCACGCCGAACTGGTGATTTTCAATCATGCGCTCAGCCCATCGCAGGAGCGCAACCTCGAGCGCGCGTTGCGATGCCGAGTGCTTGACCGTACCGGCCTGATTCTGGATATATTCGCCCAGCGGGCACGCACCCACGAGGGTAAGTTGCAGGTGGAGCTGGCCCAGCTGGAGTATATGTCGACCCGCCTGGTGCGCGGTTGGACCCACCTCGAGCGCCAAAAGGGCGGTATCGGCTTGCGCGGGCCGGGTGAAACCCAGCTCGAGACCGACCGTCGGTTGTTGCGCGCGCGGATCAAGTCGATCCATAAGCGCCTGGACAAGGTTCGCCGGCAGCGCGAGCAAAATCGGCGTGCGCGTTCACGCGCCGAGATTCCCAGTATTTCGCTGGTGGGCTATACCAACGCCGGCAAGTCGACGCTGTTCAATGCCGTGACGACCGCCGACGTTTATGTGGCCGATCAGCTTTTCGCCACGCTGGACCCGACGCTGCGACGCCTCGAAATCGCCGACGTCGGGCCAGTCGTGCTGGCCGATACCGTGGGCTTTATCCGGCACCTGCCGCACAAGCTGGTCGAGGCCTTCCAGGCGACGCTTCAGGAAGCCGCCGAAGCTTCTCTACTGGTGCATGTGATCGATGCCGCCGATCCGGATCGTGAGATCAATGTCAGCGAAGTCGAAGGGGTACTCGATGAAATCGGCGCCGATGACGTACCCTGTCTGCGGGTCATGAACAAGATCGACCTGTTCGATAGCGCGCCGCGCATCGAACGTGACGGCGATGGCCTACCGGAAGTGGTCTGGCTATCGGCGCGTCAAGGGCTGGGGCTCGATCTGCTGGCCCAGGCGCTCTCGGAGCGCCTCGCCGAAGACGTATTCGAAGCGCATCTGACCCTGTTGCCGGAACAGGGGCGGCTGCGTGCTGGCCTGCATGAGCTGGATGCGGTGCGCGCGGAGCGCTTCGACGAGCAGGGTCGCGTGCTGCTCGAGGTTCGCCTGCCGCGTCGCGACTTCATGCGTCTTCTCGCTCGCTTGGGCGAGAAGACAGAGGATTATTTGCTACCGGAAGACAGGGAGTCGCCGGTATGGGCTGACGGGGCCCGAGAATGATGTGCTCGGTGTTGATAGCATCGACGTCCCGTGCATACGCAATCAACGCATATCGCAATCAATGCCTAGTGGAGACGACGTATGGCTTGGAATGAGCCTGGTGGTGGTGGTGGCAACCAGCACGACCCCTGGAGTGGCGGTGGCCGACGCGGTGGCGACGGCAACGGCGGGGGCAACAAGGGAGGCGGCGGCAACAACCAAGGGCCACCCGATCTCGATGAGGCGCTGAAGAAATTTCAGGACAAGCTCAACAAGATGCTCGGCGGTGGCCGCGGTAAGCGTGGCGGCGGTAACGGTGGTGCTGGCGGCGGTGGCAAGCGCAACACCCTGGCGCTGCCGGGCCTGCTGGTCATCGTTGCCCTGGCGATCTGGGCCGCCTCCGGATTCTATCTTGTCGATCAATCCGAGCGCGGCGTGGTGCTGCGTTTCGGCAAGTTCCAGGACATCGTTAACCCGGGGCTGCATTGGAATCCGCCGCTGATCGATGATGTGCGGATGGTCAACGTGACCCGGGTACGCTCCATTTCACAGACCAAGTCGATGCTGACTCGCGACGAGAACATCGTCCAGGTGGCCATTTCGGCGCAATATCAGGTAGCCGATCCGCGTGCCTACGCGCTCAACGTGCGTGCCCCGGAACGGACCATAGAGAGCGCGCTCGATTCGGCACTGCGTCACGTGGTGGGCGGTACCGAGATGAACGACATCCTGACGTCGGGGCGCGAGTTGCTGGCGAATAGCGTTGCCACGCGTTTGCAATCGTATCTCGATAACTACGGTGTCGGCTTGCGCGTCCAGGCCATCAACGTCGAATCGACATCGGCTCCGGATGCGGTACAGGACGCCTTCGATGACGTCATCAAGGCGCGTGAGGATCGCCAGCGCTTGATCAACGAAGCGATCGGTTACGCCAACGCGATCATTCCCGTGGCGCAAGGTAACGCCCAGCGCTTGCTGGAGCAGGCCCAGGGGTATCGCGAGTCGGTGGTCGCCGAAGCCTTGGGTAACACCAATCATTTCAACTCGCTGTTGACCGAGTATCGCAATGCTCCCGAAATCATGCGCGATCGTATGTACCTGGACGCCATGTCCGATGTGCTGAGCAACACCAGCAAGGTACTGATCGATGTCAGCGAGAGCAGCCCGCTAATGGTGCTGCCGCTCAATAAGCTGCTCGGTGGCAAGGGTCAACAGACGACCCAGGGCGCGACGTCCAGCCAGTCAGGCCAGGAGATCGAGGTCGATCCTTACATGCTCGAGCGCATGCGCAATGAACAGCAGCAGAATAGCGGTATTCGCAGGGAGGGTCGTTAATGATCAATAACCGTTCCCTGCTCATCGTCGCCGGCCTGGCCGTGGTCGCCTGGGTGGGCAGCAGCAGTCTGTATATCGTCGACGAGACCGAGCGCGCCATCGAGCTGCGCTTCGGCGAGATCGTCAACGACGACGTTTCTCCGGGGCTGCATTTCAAGGTGCCGATCACCAATACAGTACGCACCTTCGATAGCCGGGTATTGACGCTGAATACAGAAGCCAGCCGTTACCTGACAAACGAGAAGAAGGCGGTGATCGTCGATTATTTCACCAAATGGCAGATCGTCGATCCGGCGCGTTACTACCAGGCGACATCGGGTGACGAGCAAATCGCCGAACGCCTGATCGGGCCGCGCGTGGACGAGCGGCTGCGCAACCAGTTCGGGCGTCTCGAGCTGCAGGAGATCATCGCCGAACAGCGGGATGCCCTGTTGGTTGGTCCAACCAAGCAGCTCAATGAGATCCTGCGTGATGAGCTAGGGGTGTCGGTTGTCGACATTCGCATCAAACGCATCGACCTGCCCGACGAGGTCACTCAGGCGGTTTACGAGCGGATGCGCACCGAGCGTAATCGCGAAGCGCGTGAATATCGTGCCCAGGGGCAGGAGCAGGCCGAGAAGATTCGTGCCGTCGCCGATCGCCAGCGCCAGGTGTTGTTGGCCGAGGCTCAGTCCAAGGCGGAAACGCTGCGTGGTAAGGGCGATGCCGAGGCTGCTGCGATCTATGCCGGGGCCTACCAGAAGGACCCCGAGTTCTTTCGCTTCTTCCGCAGCCTGAAAGCCTACCGCGAGAGCTTCGATGGCAAGGACGACCTGCTGGTGCTGGAGCCGGACAGCCAGTTCTTCCGCTATCTCGACAGCGCGGATCCTCAGGGTGGGGATTCGCAGCAGAACACGGATGAGCAGGGCTAAGGCCTGCCTCGTCCGGCGCGGCCTCCGGGGTTCACCCGGAGGCCAAGCGTGATAGAATTACGTTACCGGGCGTAGCCCGGTTTTTTGTGGCCATTCATCTTTGGCAGGACAGGCTAATGACCATCGCTGATCGCTGGCTGCTACCCGATGGCATGGACGAAGTGCTCCCACCGCAAGCGACGCGCATGGAAGCGCTGCGCCGTGCATTGCTCGACCTATACCACTGCTGGGGCTACGATCTGGTGATGCCGCCACCGGTGGAGTTTCTCGATTCGTTGTTGACCGGCACGGGCACCGACCTCGACCTGCAGACATTCAAGCTCATCGATCAACTGACCGGGCGCATGATGGGCGCCAGCGCCGATGTCACGCCGCAGGTGGCGCGTATGGATGCCCACTCGCTGAAACACCGCGGGCCGGCGCGGTTGTGCTATTGCAGTAATGTGCTGCGTGCCAAGGCCGATCAGCACCAGGGCGGGCGTAGTCCTGTGCAGGTCGGTGTCGAGTTGTTCGGTCATGCCGGCCTCGAGGCCGACCTGGAGATCCTGCGCCTGGCGCTGGCAAGCCTGACTACTGCCGGGGCCCAGGAGATCCATCTGGCGCTGGGTCATATCGGCATCTATCGTGCCCTGGTGCAGGCCGCCGATCTGGATGCCGACAGCCGGCGGGCGCTGTTCGAGGCGATCGAGCGCAAGTCGCCCAGCGACGTTCGCGCGCTTGTCGAAGTGCAAGTCACCGATAGCCGCTTGGCTGCCATGCTCAAGGCCCTGGTGCATTTGCATGGCGGGGTCGACGTGCTGGATGAGGCGCGGCGCATTTTTTCTGACGCACCGGCGGCGGTAAGCGAGGCTTTCGATCAACTACAGGCACTCTGCCAGGGGATGTCCAGCGAGCATGCGCAGGTCACGCTGTATGTCGATCTGGCCGATCTGCGTGGTTATCAGTATCACACGGGCATGATGTTCGCCGCCTATGTGCCGGGCTATGGCCAGGCATTGGCCAAGGGCGGCCGCTACGATGACACGGGAAAAGCCTTCGGGCGGGCTCGCCCGGCCACCGGTTTCTCCATGGACCTGAAATTGCTGGCCTCTCTGGTCGAGCAATTGCCGGCCTGCGATGGAATATGGGCGCCAGCCGCTGCTGCGCCGGCCGATGCCGCGCTCGATGCAGTGATCACGCGTTTGCGCAGCGCCGGTGAGCGTGTTGTTCAGGCCCTGCCGGGGCAATACACCGGCCCAACGGAGCATCGCTGCAACCGCCGTCTGGTACGCATGGGCGACGACTGGCAGGTTTCTCCTCTGGCGTGATGCCCGGTGGGGCTGAAAAAGCCAATGCCATCACGGTATCTTCGACTGGCTGTTTTTTGATCAAGAGACGAGAGCAATGGGCAAGAACGTAGTGGTACTGGGCACCCAATGGGGTGACGAAGGCAAAGGCAAGGTCGTCGACCTGCTCACCGAATCGGCGTCGGCGGTGGTGCGCTTTCAGGGCGGTCACAATGCCGGTCACACGCTGGTCATCGATGGCGAAAAGACCGTACTGCACCTGATCCCGTCGGGCATCCTGCGTGACGACAAGACCTGTGTGATCGGTAACGGCGTGGTGCTCTCGCCCGAGGCGCTGATCAAGGAGATTCGCGAACTCGAGGTGAAAGGCGTGCCGGTACGCCAGCGCCTGCGTCTGTCACCGGCCTGCCCGCTGATTCTGTCATACCATGTGCGCCTCGACCAGGCTCGCGAGAAGGCCCGGGGTGTCGCCAAGATCGGTACCACCGGTCGTGGTATCGGTCCGGCCTACGAAGACAAGGTCGCGCGCCGTGGCCTGCGCCTCGGCGATATGCTGCACCGCGAGCGCTTCGCCTCCAAGCTCGGCGAGGTGCTCGATTATCATAATTTCGTGCTCCAGCATTATCACGGCGAAGCGCCGGTGGACTTTCAGCAGGTGCTCGACGAGGCCATGAGCATGGCCGAGGAGCTGCGTCCGATGGTCTGCGACACTGTGGGTCTGGTTCACGATGCGCGCAAGGCCGGCGAGAACATCCTCTTCGAGGGTGCACAGGGCTCGCTGCTGGATATCGATCACGGCACCTACCCTTATGTCACCAGTTCCAACACCACCGCTGGTGGCACCGCGACCGGCTCCGGCGTGGGGCCGTTGTATCTCGATTACGTGTTGGGCATCACCAAGGCCTACACCACGCGTGTCGGTTCCGGGCCATTCCCTACCGAGCTGTTCGATGAATTCGGTCGCCATCTGGCCGAGCGCGGCCACGAGTTCGGCGCCACCACCGGGCGGCCGCGCCGTTGCGGCTGGTTCGATGCCGTGGCGCTGCGTCACGCGGTGCAGATCAACTCGGTCAGCGGAATCTGCCTGACCAAGCTCGATGTGCTCGATGGCCTGGAAAACATTCGCGTCTGTGTCGGCTATCGCGGCAAGGACGGCGAGCATCTCGATACGCCGGTCGATTCCGAGGGCTATGAGGCCGTCGAGCCGATCTATCAGGACCTGCCGGGCTGGAGCGAGTCGACCCTGGGCATCAAGGCGCTCGAGAGTCTGCCGGCCAACGCGCGCGCCTATATCAGCTTCCTCGAGGAGCAGACCGGCACGCCGATCGATATTATCTCGACCGGGCCGGATCGTAACGAAACCATCGTGCTGCGCAATCCGTTCGACGATTGATTCCGGCATGCTCCGAAAAGCGCCTACGGGCGCTTTTTTTGCTGAGAGAAACCGCGCTTTTATAGTGGCCGGATAATAACAATTGTCATTCTCGCTGCTATCGGCTTGGAAATGGCGGTTATCAGGTTGGTTTTCGCCGACATCCGTAGCGATGCCCTTCACATCGCCCGCATACAGGACTAAAATGGTCCCCAATGAAAGAGGCCATGGAGTCCAGGCAATGTTGAAGCTGTCGAAGCTGACCGACTACGCCGCCGTGGTGATGGCGCAGATTGCTCGTCACCCGGAGCATCCCCACGCTGCCCCTGAATTGGCGGATGCGGTGATGCTGCCTCATCCAACCGTCAGCAAGACTCTCAAGATGCTGGTGCGGGCGGGGTTGCTCACGTCGTTGCGTGGCTCCCAGGGTGGTTATCGGCTGGCACGCCCGGCTTCGCAGATCACTGCCAGTGATATCATCGCCGCCATCGAGGGCCCGGTGGCGATGACCGAGTGCAGCCACGCCGACGGCGATTGCGAACTGGTGGGTAACTGTGGCGTGGCCGATAACTGGCAGCGCGTGTCACTCGCGGTGCGCACGCTGCTCGATGGCGTGACGCTGGCGCACCTGGCCCAGTCCGCCCCCATCAAGCTGCCCGTGCAGCTACCCATACAGAGCGTGACCCTGGCCGCATCGGCGGAAGGTTAAGCGCCGTAACTACCGTTGCTCAAAAGGGTGAGGCGATCGCCCGGGAGAGGAGAGACCATGGCTACCGAGGAAATGGAACAACTCGTCCGTCGCGAATATACCCAAGGGTTCGTGACCGACATCGAAAGCGACACCGTGGCGCCCGGCCTGGATGAGAGCGTGATCGCCTTCATCTCGCAGAAGAAGGGCGAGCCCGAGTGGATGCTACAGTGGCGCCTGGATGCCTACCATCAATGGCTCAAGATGAAAACGCCGAGCTGGGCGCATCTGGACTACCCGCCCATCGACTATCAGGCGATTTCCTATTTCAGCGCGCCCAAGTCCAAGGACGACGCGCCTAAGAGCCTCGACGAAGTCGATCCCAAGCTGCTCGAGACCTACGAGAAGCTGGGCATTCCGCTGCATGAGCGCGCCGCACTGGCGGGCGTCGCGGTAGACGCAGTGTTCGATTCGGTGTCCGTCACCACCACCTTCAAGGAAAAGCTGGCCGAGGCCGGGGTGATCTTCTGTTCGATCTCCGAGGCGATCCGCGAGCATCCCGAACTGATCAAGCAGTACCTGGGCAGCGTGGTGCCCAAGGGCGACAATTTCTTCGCCGCGCTCAACTCGGCGGTATTCACTGATGGCTCCTTCGTCTATGTGCCCGAGGGCGTGACCTGCCCGATGGAGCTGTCGACGTATTTTCGCATCAACGCCGCCAACACCGGTCAATTCGAACGCACGCTGATCATCTGCGAAAGCCGCGCCCAGGTTTCCTATCTCGAAGGCTGTACCGCGCCGCAACGCGACGAGAACCAGTTACACGCTGCGGTGGTCGAGTTGGTGGCGCTGGAAGACGCCTACATCAAGTATTCCACGGTGCAGAACTGGTACCCCGGCGATGAAGACGGCAAGGGTGGCATCTATAACTTCGTCACCAAGCGTGGCGACTGCCGCGGCGATCGCTCGCGAATCAGCTGGACCCAGGTCGAGACCGGCTCGGCGATCACCTGGAAATATCCGTCCTGCGTGCTGCGCGGCAAGCATAGCGTCGGTGAATTCTATTCGGTGGCGGTGACCAACGGCCGCCAACAGGCCGACACCGGCACCAAGATGATTCACATCGGCGAAGGCACTAAGTCGACCATCGTGTCCAAGGGTATCGCCGCCGGCAACAGCAATCAGGCCTACCGTGGGCTGGTCAAGCTCGGCCCCCGCGCCAGGGGCGCGCGCAATTATACCCAGTGCGACTCGCTGCTGATCGGCGACCGCTGCGGCGCGCATACCTTTCCTTATCAGGAAATCGGCAACAGCACCGCCACCGTCGAACACGAGGCGACTACCTCGAAGATCGGCGAGGATCAGCTGTTCTACTGCCGTCAGCGCGGTATCTCCGAGGAAGACGCGGTGAGCATGATCGTCAACGGCTTCTGCAAGGACGTCTTTCAGGAGCTGCCGATGGAGTTCGCCGTGGAAGCGGAGGCGCTCCTTAACGTCACATTGGAAGGCGCAGTGGGTTAACGCTCGACTAGCGATCTAATTTATCGAAGACGCCTTGGCGGCGGCTTCCAAAGGTAAAAGGTGTTACATGCTCGAAGTCAAAGATCTGTACGTCACGGTGGAAGGCAAGGAAATCCTCAGGGGTCTGAGCCTGACGATCAACGCCGGTGAGATTCACGCCATCATGGGCCCCAACGGCGCGGGCAAGTCGACGCTGTCGGCGGTGATCGCCGGCAAGGACGGCTATGAAGTGACGTCCGGCACGATCACCTTCGAGGGCCGCGACGTGCTGGAGATGGAGATCGAGGAGCGCGCCCAGGCCGGGCTGTTGCTGGGTTTTCAATACCCGGTGGAGATTCCCGGCGTCAAGAACGTCTACCTGCTCAAGGCGGCGCTCAATGCCCAGCGCACGGCGCGCGGCGAGGGCGAGATTCCCGCGCCCGAGTTCATGAAGCTGGTCAAGGAGAAGCTGGCGTTCATGAAGATGGACGCGAGCTTCTTGCAGCGCGCGGTCAACGAGGGTTTCTCGGGCGGCGAGAAGAAGCGTAACGAGATACTCCAGATGCTGTTGCTCGAGCCCAAGCTGGCGATGCTCGACGAGATCGACTCGGGCCTCGATATCGATGCCATGAAGATCGTCGCCGATGGCGTCAACTCGTTGCGCGCCGCCGACCGCGCGATCCTGTTGGTCACTCACTACCAGCGCCTGCTCGATTACATCACGCCGGATGTCGTGCATGTGCTCGTCGATGGTCGCATCGTCAAGAGTGGTGACAAATCGCTGGCGCTGGAACTGGAATCCCGTGGTTACGAATGGGTCCAGGAGGAGTCCGCAGCATGAGCGAAGTGCAAGCGTTCATCGATCGTCTCGAGGAACGTAGCGCCGAGCGGCGTGACGTTGTCTCCGAACCGACCTGGATCGCCGCCCGGCGGCAGGCGGGAGCGGCACGCTTTGCCGCGTTGGGTTTCCCAACCAAGCGCGACGAGGCGTGGAAATACACCGATGTGCGGCGTATCAGCGAGGGTGATTTCGCGCTGGCAAGCGACGCCGATTTCTCCAAGGCGACCGCCGCGACATTGACCCTGCCGCTCGATGCGATTCGCCTGACCTTCGTCGACGGTGTGTTTTCGGCCGAGTTATCCGATCTTGCGGCACTGCCGTCGGGTGTCGGCGTCGAGCCATTGTCGCAGGCGCTTGCCACCAACCACGAAGCCGTGGGCGGTACCCTGGGCCGTTTGACCGGGGTCGAATTCTCGCCATTCTCGGCGCTCAATACCGCGTTCAACGAAGAGGGCGCGGTGATCCGCATCGCTGCCGGCACGCGGGTCGAGAAACCCATCGTCGTGCAGTTCCTGTCGCGCGCCAACGCGGCGCCGGTGATGAGCCATCCGCGAGTGCTGATTGAGGCCAGGGCACGCAGTCAGGCCACGATCATCGAGCATTACAGCGGTGAAGGCGAAGCCGCCAATTTTACCAACGTGGTCGGCGAGGCGCTGCTCGAGCGCGGGGCGATCCTGACGCACTACAAGCTGCAGGAAGCGCCGCTGAACGACTTGCATGTTTCCAGCCTGCATGTCGATCAGGGCCGCGACAGTCGCTTCGTCTCGTTCAATATCAACCTGGGTGGCGCACTGGTGCGCAACGATCTGATTGCCGATCTCAACGCCGAGGGCGCCGAGGCTAGCTACTATGGCCTGTTCTTCGCCCAGGGCCGCCAGCACGTCGACAATCACACCCTGGTCAATCACAACGCGCCGCATACGTTCTCCGACGAAAACTACAAGGGCATCCTCGGCGACCGCGCGCGCGGCGTGTTCAATGGCAAGGTGATCGTCAAGCGTGACAGCCAGAAGATCGAGGCGCACCAGAACAACGCCAATCTGCTGCTCTCCGATCGCGCCGAGATCGATACCAAGCCGGAGCTGGAAATCTACGCCGACGACGTCAAGTGCTCGCACGGCGCGACCACCGGCCAACTCGACGAAGAGGCGGTATTCGCGCTGCGCAGCCGCGGCATCGACGAGCAGACCGCGCGCGGCCTGCTGACCCTGGCCTTCGCCGGCGAGGTGATGGAACTGGTGGGGCTCGATGCCGTGGCCGAGCGCGTCGAGCGCACCGTGGCCGGCAAATTGCCGGAGCGTTTCAATCTGGCCGGGCTCGTCGAACTGGCGGCCTTGAGTGAAGATAGCCCCCAACAAGGGGAGTGAGCCGATGACCGTAATGACCGACCTGACGCTGGATGTGGTGCGTGTGCGCCGCGATTTTCCGGTTCTCGAGCGTGAAGTGCATGGCAAGCCGCTGGTGTATCTCGATAATGCCGCGACCAGCCAGACGCCACGCCAGGTCATAGAGACGCTGGATCATTATTACCGGCACTACAACGCCAATATCCATCGTGGCCTGCATACCCTGGCCGACGAAGCGACGGCGGCCTTCGAGGACACTCGTGAGATCGTACGCGCCTTCATCAATGCCACCGAGCGCCGCGAGATCGTCTTCACACGCGGTACCACCGAGGCGATCAATCTGGTCGCCCAGAGTTGGGGGCGCGCCAATCTCGCGCCTGGCGACGAGGTGCTGATATCGCAACTCGAGCACCATTCCAATATCGTGCCCTGGCAGTTGCTGGCCAATCAGCTGGACCTGCATATCAGGGTGATCCCCGTCGACGAGCATGGCGCGCTGGATATGGCCGCCTATCAGGCGTCGTTCAACGAGCGCACTCGGTTGGTGGCAGTCAATCACATCTCGAACGCCTTCGGCACCATCAACCCGGTGCGTGAGATGGCGACCATCGCTCACGACCACGGTGCGCTGATTCTGATCGACGGCGCCCAGGCCGTGCCGCACGAAGCGGTCGATGTGCGCGGCATCGATGCCGACTTCTATGCGTTCTCCGGTCACAAGGCTTACGGCCCTACCGGTGTCGGCGTGCTTTACGGCAAGGCGGCACTGCTCGAGGCCATGCCACCCTGGCAGGGCGGGGGCGAGATGATTCGCACGGTATCCTTCGATGCCGGTACGACATACGCCGACATTCCGCACAAGTTCGAGGCCGGTACACCGGCCATCGGCGATGTCATCGCCATGGGGCGCGCCCTGCAGTGGGTCGACGAGATCGGCATTTCGTTGATCGGCGCCTGGGAGCAACGCCTGCTGGCGCATGCCAATGAACAGCTCGCGCGTATCGATGGCCTGCGCGTTCTGGGTACGGCGCCGCACAAGGCGGGGGTGATTTCCTTCGTCGTCGAGGGCGCCCACGCTCAGGATATCGGCCTGCTGATCGACCAACTCGGCGTGGCGATTCGTACCGGCAATCACTGTGCCCAGCCGCTGTTGCATCACTTCGGTGTCGATGCCACCTGCCGGGCGTCGTTCGCCGCCTACAACACGCCCGAGGAAATCGATATCTTCGTCGAGGCGTTGGAGCGCGTCGTCGGCATGGTGCGCTAATTGGCAAGCAGGCCGACGCAGTCAACGGAGAGCCAATGCAGCAACAGCAAACGCAGCAACTCGATAGCCTCTACAAGGGCCAGGAAATGCCTCTGCAACGCGATGTCGAGGCGATTTCGATTCCCTTCGGCAAGGGCGTCACCTTGACCGAAGACAGCGTCGTTTCGGTGATGCAGGCCAAGGGCAGCACGCTGAGCGTGGCCTACGAGGGCCGTTTGTATCTGGTCGAAGGCAGCGATCTGGATGCCTTGGGGCTGGAACCGTTGCCACGACCGACGCTGGCCGAGGACGCCAGCGAGGAGGCGATCGAACAGTTCGTCTGGGACCAACTACGCACCTGTTTCGATCCCGAGATTCCAGTCAATATCGTTGATCTGGGACTGGTCTACGGCTGTCGTATCGAGCGCTTGATCTCCGGCGAGCGTATCGTCACCGTGCGCATGACGCTGACCGCGCCGGGCTGCGGCATGGGCGACGTGATCGCCGCGGATGCACGGCGCAAGATCCTCGGTGCGCCGCAGATTTCCCAGGTGCATATCGACACGGTCTTCGACCCACCCTGGAGTCGTGAGATGATGACCGAGGAGGCGCGCCTGGAACTGGGTCTGTTTTAGTCCTTTAGACGGCATCGAGTCGTCAAGGCGTGCGACAATCCTCCGAGAGGCTGAACGACAAGGCCGCATTAGCATGCTGAGAAGGGAGTCGAGATGCGGCTGGCCGTGGCGTCAACGCTGAAAAAACTGATCCGGATACTGATTGCCCTGTCGCTGGCGTGCGCTGGCCTGGTGCTGGCCGCCAACCTGTGGGTGCTGGCGGCGACCGAGGAGCGTATCGAAGGGGATCTGATGCTGTGTGCCGCCGAGCCGGTCGGTATCGTCTTCGGCACGTCCTACTGGTCGCGTGGCGGCGGCCGCAATCCCTATTACGTTGCCCGGCTCGGTGCCGCGGCCCGCCTGTTGCGCATGGGGCGCGTCGAGCACTTGCTGTTGTCCGGCGACAACCGCACCCGTTACTACAACGAACCCGTGACCATGTGGCGCGACCTGCGCGATGTCAACGTGGCCGACGCGGACATGACCCTGGATTACGCCGGTTTCAGCACTTTCGATACGTTGGTCCGGGCGCGTAAGGTATTTGGCGCCGATCGCGTGTTATTGATTACCCAGGATTGGCATCTGCCGCGTGCGCTGTACATTGCCAATGCCATAGGGCTCGATGCCCGTGGCTGCGCGGTACCGTCGCGTTCGGTGGATGGCGTGTGGGAGTTGCGCATGCGCGAGTGGCTGGCGCGAGTGGCTATGCTCGGCGATCTCTACCTGTGGGATCGCGAGCCGCATTTCCTCGGCCCGCATGTGCCCTTGCCGGCCCCGGACTAACCAGCGACTCAGCGCCGCGACTTTGGCTTCTGTAGCCGATAGAGCTCGCGGATCAACGCCCGGCAGCCCTTCCAGCAGCGCTCGATTACCGGTTCGATGGGGTCGGGGAGGGGATGTGTATACAGCGTCGATAGTGCTTGCATGACCACGCGCTCCTGCTCGAGCAATTCACCGACCAGTACCTGGCTGTCATCGCCGACAAAGCTCTTCAGGCGACTCCATAGCCACAGGTAATCGTCACGCTCGACATCGGCATCGCGAGGTAGCAGTTTGAGGTGTCGCTTGGCCAGAGTTCGCAGTTCGCGCATGGCCTCGCTGCGTTCATCGTAATGCGGCTTCAGGGCGTCGCGCAGCGAGGGACGCAGGCGTTCGAGATTGTCCTGAAAATAATCCAGGCTGTCAGCCAGCGCTTCCAGCACGCTATCCATCGCCACCTGGCGATTATCGAGAAACATGAGCGGTCACCTCCTCCGGTGACACGAATTGTGCGGGGGGAAACAGTGTTTTGCTACCCCCGGCGACAAGAAAATGTGTGTTTCCGGTTATTGTTATTTGCAATGTCATGGCAATGCCTCGCCTGGCGAATCATCCCTTGGGTTTGGGCGGCGCCTTGCGCGGTGGGCAGGCGTGTTTTTCCAGGTGTTCGATGATCAGCCCGGCGATGTCCTTGCCGGTCGCGGTCTCGATACCCTGAAGCCCGGGCGATGAGTTGACTTCCATGATAACCGGCCCGTGATTGGAACGCAGCAGGTCGACGCCGGCCACGCGCAAGCCCATGGCCTTGGCTGCGCGAATCGCCGTCGAACGTTCCTCGGGAGTGATGCGAATCACGCTGGCGCTGCCGCCACGGTGCAGATTGGAGCGGAATTCGCCTTCGGCGGCCTGGCGTTTCATCGACGCCACCACCTTGTCGCCAATCACCAAACAGCGAATATCGGCGCCCTTGGCCTCCTTGATGTATTCCTGAACCATGATGTTGGCTTTCATGCCCATGAAAGCCTGAATCACTGATTCGGCGGCCTGATTGGTTTCCGCCAGCACCACGCCGATGCCTTGGGTTCCTTCCAGCAGCTTGATCACCAGCGGCGCGCCCTTGACCATGGTGATCAAATCGGGAATGTCGTCGGGTGAGTGGGCGAAGCCGGTGATCGGCAAGCCGAGCCCCTTGCGCGAGAGCAGTTGCAGCGAGCGCAACTTGTCGCGTGAGCGGGTGATGGAAACGTTGTCGTTGAGCACATAGGTACTCATCATCTCGAACTGACGCAGCACCGCGCAGCCGTAGAAGGTCACCGAGGCGCCGATACGCGGGATCACCGCATCGAAGGGTTCGAGCTCGGCGCCTTTGTAGTGGATCGACGGACGATGGGAAGCGATGTTCATATAACAGCGCAGGGTGTCGACCACGCGCACGCTATGGCCACGGCTTTCTCCGGCCTCGATCAGGCGGCGAGTGGAGTACAGGTTGCGATTACGCGACAGCAGGGCGATGTGCATGGTTGTTCTCCGGCCAGGCGAAATGGGAAGCGTGGGTGTCAGGGTCAGGGCTCGCCATGCAGGAAGGCGGCACCGGGCGCCACCAGCAGCCGGCGCATGGCGCGGCGCCCGAGCAGCATCGGGTGGCGCATGTCGCGTCGGTCGGTGAGCGTCAATTCGACCGGGTAATCCAGCTCGCCGAGCCGCATGCGCGTGCGGATGACATAGCGCCACTGCGCCTGGCCGTTGGAGCTGGTGACCTTGCGACGGTCGTGCAAATGCATCCTGACGGGATGCACGGGACTGTCGGGACCACCGCCACGCGTCACGAAGCTGACCCACATGTGGCCATCTTCCTCGAAGGACTCGATATCCTCGGCGTGCAGCGCCGAGGTACGCGCGCCAGAGTCGGCTTTGCAGCACAGCGTCAGGCCGAGTTCCGGCAGGGTGACCATCTCGCGACGGCCGATGACCGCCTTGGCATGATAGGGCAGTGCTTTCATGATTCGAACACTCGGCTCAGCGATTCAATTCGGCTTGGCCAGATCGGCCAGACACCGGCCCACGGCGCCATCCGGCGCGGCTTGGCGCAGGCTCATCAGCAGTGGTAGACGCAGGCGCGGGATCAGCGCCAGATCGCGTACCACGATGGCAAAATCGGTACGTTCATCGTTGGCCAGCGCGTCGAGAAAGCGCGGCAGGCGTTCTGCGTCTTCGAGCTGGGCCCAGCCGCGCGCGGCAATGGCGGCCAGCAGGTCCGGGCCATGGGCCGGCGCATCGACGAGCAGCGTGTCGTACCAGGGGCCGACAATATCGCGTGCGCCCTGGCCGACGGCCCGCACGCAGGCGCACAACGTTTCGCTGTCACCGCGCAATACGGCCTGCTCGCCGCGCTCGGTCAGTGCCTGGCAGAGCGCTGGCGCTGGCTCGACATGCTCCAGACAGTGACATAACGCTCGTACGACTTCCACCGGGAGCGCCGGTAGTTGCGTGGCCAGCCGCCCGGCCTGCTTAGTGTCGTGGCGTATCGCGAAATCGGCAAGCCCCTGTAGCCCCAGTGCCTGCCATTGGCCCGACGTCGTCGAATCGCTGAGTTGCCCAGTGAGATAACCCTCGGCGAATTCCAGGTGTTCGCTGGCGCCGCGTTCCAGGTCAGCATTGGCACGCGCATGCAGTACGGCCCGCTGGGTCATGTCTGGCGTGAAGGCGAGTGGGTTGTCCTTCATAAGGTTGTCGATGCCAGCGCTGCCGGCAGTATCGCCAGCCTCATGCGTGCTACGCCCGAGCGTTTCCAACAGGCGCCGGAGAAAGGCGTCGCGCGGGGCGGGGTCGAGATGGCCTTGTTCATCCAGCGGCAGTGACAGGAACCAGATCAACGGATCGCCATCGGTGTCGCCGAGCTGGAAGACGCAGGCCAGTTGGGCGCGGCCCAGCCACGGGCGGGGCCAGGCGATCTCGCCGGCCTCGAAGTCCGCCAGTGTCGCGGCAGTGCAGGGCGTTACCTGCCTGCCCAGGGTATAGAAGCGCGTGTGCGCGCCGCTGCGCGCGAAAAAATCGCCAAGGGAGAGAATCGGTTGCATGACATCCTCACGTTCAGGCCGCGCACTGTAGCGTGTCGGTGGTGTTCTTTCCATGCTTGCGGTCCAGGCGCTGGTTAAAAAATGATCGCCTGACCCAAGCGACCATGGCCTGTGGGCAAGCGTGATTTTTCCCAAGCTTATCCACAGTCTCCTTCAAGAATTCTGTGAATCGCTCACAGCGTTTATCGTTATGCTGGAAATAGCCAGGTGCTATTAGCCAAAATAGGCTTGATTCTCTAAGCTATGTAACCAAACGGAATAAATGACTTTTCGATTATTCCTTTTCAATCAATCAACGGAGCATTGTCATGCTACGCACTCTTTCGCTTGCACTGTTTGCCGCCGTGCTGGGGCTGGGAAGCCAAGCTTATGCACAGACCCAGGATAATGACGATATCCTCAAGGTTGGCATGTCGGGGCGCTATTTCCCCTTCACCTTCGTCGAGCAGGACCAGTTGCAAGGCTTTGAAGTCGATGTGATGAAGGCCGTCGCCGAGCGTATCGGCGTCGACGTGAAATTCGTCACCGCCAACTTCTCGGGGCTGTTCGGCATGCTCGAATCCGGCCGCATCGATACCATCGCCAACCAGATCACACTGACCGAAGAGCGTCGCGAGGCCTACGCCTTTACTCAGCCGTACGTCTATGACGGCGCCCAGGTGGTGACGCGCGAAGGCAACGACGAGATCGAAGGGGTCGAGGACCTGCGTGGCAAGACGGTAGCGGTCAACCTGGGCTCCAACTTCGAGAACCTGCTGCGCGAACTGCCGTATGCCGATGAGATAGAGATTCGTACCTATGAGTCGAACCTCGAGCAGGATACCGCGCTGGGCCGTGTCGACGCCTTCGTCATGGACCGCGTCAGCGCCAGCCAGGTGATCAAGGAGAAGCCGCTACCGCTGGAATTGGCCGGCAAGCCGTTCTCCGAAATCCATAACGCCTTGCCGTTCCGCGATACCGAAGAAGGTCGCGCGATGCGGGACCGTGTCGATGCGGCGCTGACCGAGCTCAAGGAAGACGGTACCCTGGCCGCGATCTCCGAAGAGTGGTTCGGCAGCGACATTACCCAACCCTGAGCGCGTCCGTGGAGAGCTGAATGAACGTGCTCGATATCGACTACATGCTGGGGCTGGTGCCGGTTCTACTCGGCTACCTGCCCCTGACTCTGGAGATGGCCGTCGCCGGCATGCTGCTGGCGCTGGTGCTGGCCTGCCTGTTGGCGGTGGTGCGAGTCCTCGAGATTCCCGGACTCAATGCTTTCACGCTGCTGTTCATCTCCTTTTTTCGCGGTACGCCGCTGTTGGTTCAGCTATTCCTGTTCTATTACGGCCTGCCACAAATATTCAGCGTGCTGACCCAGATCAATGGCATCACCGCGACCATCATGGGGCTGACGCTGCACTTCTCGGCCTACATGGCCGAGTCGATCCGGGCCGCCATCGTCGGGGTCGACCGCAGCCAGACCGAAGCCGCGCTATCGGTCGGCATGACCAATGCCCAGTTGATGCGGCGTATCGTTCTGCCGCAGGCGACTCGCGTGGCCGTGCCGACCCTGATGAATTACTTCATCGACATCATCAAGGCGACCTCGCTGGCCTTCACCCTCGGCGTCACCGAATTGATGGGCGCGACGCAGAAGGAAGCGGCGGGTAGCTTCCTCTACTTCGAGGCCTTCATCACCGTGGCGATCATGTATTGGGGCATCGTCGAGCTGTTGTCGTGGGTACAGCGGCGTCTGGAAGCGCGCTTCAACGAGGCCTATCAACGATGATCGCTATTCAAGGACTGACCAAGCGTTTCGGCGATGCCACCGTGCTCGACGCTATCGATCTGAATATCGAGAGGGGTGAGATCATTGTGGTCATCGGCCCTTCGGGGACGGGCAAGTCGACACTGCTGCGTTGCGTTAATTTTCTCGAGCGGCCCAACGCGGGGCGCATTCAGGTCGGCGATCTGAGCGTCGATACCACGCGAGCTCGCAAGAAGGAGATTCTCGAACTGCGTCGCCGCACGGCGTTCGTGTTCCAGAACTACGCGCTGTTCGCCAACAAGACGGCGCTGGAGAATATCGCCGAGGGCCTGATCGTGGTAAACCGCTGGAGCAAGCCCAAGGCGCACGCCAGGGCGCGCGAGATCCTCGAGCGTATCGGTCTGGCCGACAAGGCCGATGCCTACCCGGCGTCGATGTCCGGCGGTCAGCAGCAACGCGTGGGTATCGGGCGGGCGATGGCCGCCCAGGCCGAGGTGATTCTGTTCGACGAGCCGACCTCATCGCTGGATCCCGAGTGGGTCGAAGAGGTGCTGGGCTTGATGAAGCAGTTGGCGTACGAACGCCAGACCATGCTGGTGGTCACTCACGAGATGGGTTTCGCTCGCGATGTCGCCGATCGGGTGCTGTTCATGGATGGAGGCCGGATCGTCGAGCAGGGCCCGCCGGAGGAGTTGTTCTCCAAACCCAAGGACGAACGCACGCGCAGTTTCCTGCGCAAGATATTGGCTAACCAGGTAGAGGTTCAACCATGATCGTGCACGACGAACTCGATCAGGCGCTGACCCGCCTCGAAGCGACGTTGCGCAGCGTCGACTTATGGAACACGCCCTATCCCGATGCCGAGGCTTTCGATAGCCAGGAGCCTTTCTGCGTGGATACCATGACGCTGCCGCAATGGCTGCGCTACGTGTTTATCGCCCGCTTGCGGGCACTGGTAGAAGGGCAGCGGCCACTGCCTGCGACTTGTCAGGTGGCGCCAGCCGCCGAAGCTTACCTGCAACACGCCAAGCCGAGCACGCGCCTGCTGGTGGTCGAAGCGATTGCCGATGTGGATCGCATCGTTACCCAAGGATAGGCGGATATTCCTGCATAAAAAAAACGCCGGGTACGTACCCGGCGTTGCTAACTAGCAAAAGGAACAGCAAAGTCGTTTAGAAGCTGAACGTCACGCCGCCGCCAACGATGATCGGGTCGATATCGGCCTCGTTGCTGACGCCGTTGAGGCTATAGTCGGCATCGAGGTTGGTATAGGAGGCAAAGCCGTTGAGCGCCAGGTTTTCGGTAACCATCAGGTCGACGCCCAACTCACCCTTGGGAGCCCAGGTGTTGTCGATGCTCAGGCCGTCGCTTTCACTCGAGAAGCGCGTGTAGTTGGCACCCACTCCGGCGTAAGGCTGAATGCGTGAGTCGAGACCGCCCAACGGATAGTACTGCACCATCAGGTCGAACGGCTGTTGCTCGAACTTACCACTGTAGGCATCCTGGTCGAATTCATGCTCGAATTCTTCGCCAGCGCCCAGGCTAATGGCCAGCTTGTCGTGAACCATGAACCCCAGGCTGCCGACGAAGCCGTTCTCGTTACTGAGCATGCCCTCGGCATCGCCCTCGGGATTGACCTTGGCGATACCGCCACGAACCAGCACGTCACCTGCCTCATAGGCCAAGGCAGCCTGAGATGCGGCGAAGGTGCTACCGGCGATGATGGCGGCGGAAAGCAGTTTGATCTTGGTCATGAGAGTTCTCCTTGAAACGAATCCGGAACATCCGGTGTGACGGTATTGCCAGTTGCCAACACTTTAAAGGAAACAGTGTTTTTTTACTGTGATTGGCAGTATAGGAAACGCTGTTCGCAATGTCTCGTTAAATTTTGTTATTAGACCAATGGGTAATGACTGTCTTTCACTATCGCTAATGAACGTGGCGCCAGGCGGGCGATGAGGTTTAGCGCTTTGTGGCTGGGCAAGCTTTACTGGAAGGACGACCGCGATAGGAGTCCGAACGATGATGGAGACGCAACGCTGGTATGGACAGGGCGCGCAACTGGTATCGCTGGGGGCGTCGGTGCTATTGGCGATATGGTTATTGGTCAGGCCCGAGGCAATCGGTGGGCTGGCGCTCGGTTGGCGGTTACCGGTGTGGGCGCTCGGCGTGTGGGCGCTAGGGGCGGGCTTCTATCACGGCATGGGGCTGGCAGGGCTGCGCACGGGATGGTCACGCGTGCTACTGGGAGCACCGTTGTGCTGGTTATTGCTGATGCTGCTGTTTATTTTGATGCTGGTGCGCAGTTGGCTAGGCTAGAAATACATCAGGCCGTATATTCGCAGGCAGTATAAAGGGCTCCCGCAGGAGCCCTTTGACTACCTTGAATGCCTAATGCGCACTCTTTTAGCGAGCGATTTGCTGATATTCACCCGCATCGGCAGTAACACTGCTCACTACCAGGATGGCAATGAAGGAGGCGATGAAACCAGGAATGATCTCGTACACACCGGGCCCGCCCATGAACTCTGCGTTCCAGCCCAGTAAAATCCAGATCATGACGGTGGCGGCACCCACAACCATACCCGCGATGGCACCGGCGCCGTTGGTGCGCGACCACATCAGCGACAGGATGATTAGCGGTCCGAACGCCGCACCAAAGCCTGCCCAGGCGTTACTGACCAGTCCCAGAACCTGAGAGTTCGGATCAGATGCAATGACGGCCGCAACCAAACCAACCAGTACGACACTAATCCGGCCTACGCCGACTCTCTCCTTTTCCGTAGCCTCTTTACGCAGGAACAGGCGGTAGAAGTCCTCGGTCAGTGATGAAGACGCCACCAGAAGCTGGCTGGAAATGGTGCTCATGATCGCAGCAAGCAGTGCAGCATAGAGGAAACCGGTGATCAGCGGGTGGAACAGCAGATTCGCCAGGATGATAAAGATCGTTTCCGGATCCTGGACATCCAGACCATTACGGATCGCATAGGCCCGGCCGAACAAACCCAGAGAGACCGCACCGATCAGGGAGATGAGCATCCAGCTCATGCCGATGTTACGGGCAACAGGAACATCCTTGAGAGACCGGATGGCCATGAAGCGCACGATGATGTGCGGCTGCCCGAAATAACCCAGCCCCCAGGTCACCGCAGACAACCAGCCGATAAAGGTCAGCCCCTCCGTCCACGATAGTAGCGTGGGATCGACTTCATTCAGGGTCTGTGAAGCCTGAGCGAAACCGCCGCCACCTTCGCCAAAGATCACAACCGCCGGCATGATCACCAGTGCCAGCATCATGATGCAGCCTTGCACGAAGTCCGTCATGCTCACGGCCAGGAAGCCGCCGACGACTGTATAGGCAAGTACCACGCCTAGTGTGATGATGATGCCCGCCGCGTAGTCGCTCAGGCCGCCAATGTTGATGACTCCGGCAAACGCGCTTTCGAACAACTTACCGCCTGCAACTAGGCCTGATGCCGTGTAAACCGCGAAGAAGACAACGATGACGATAGCGGATACCGTTCTCAGCGACATTGCCTGAGTCGGGAACCGGTTTGCCAGGAATGCTGGAATGGTTATCGCATTACCATAGTGAACCGTCTGTTCGCGAAGGCGTGGAGCGACCAGAATCCAGTTGAAAAGCGCACCCACGAGAAGGCCGATACCGATCCAGGCCGAACCCAAACCAGATACAAACATGGCCCCGGGCAAACCCAGCAGCAACCAGCCGCTCATGTCCGAAGCGCCGGCCGACAGGGCCGCCACTTGTGGGCTGAGGGCTCGGCCACCCAGCATGTAATCTTCAGACGTGGACGTCGATGTGCGCATAGCATAAAGGCCGATGGCGATCATGAGCGCAAAGTAAGCAATAAGACTGATCCAAACACCAATAGCCATAAAAACGTCTCCAGTTTATTAGGCCGGACGCAGCTCCGGCAGGTTGTTGGTACCGGCTAGAACGCCTATGGCGAGCACACGATCAGGGAGAGTGCGACCGTGAGGCCTAGGGTGGCGTTATTTTTAACCATGAGGAACTTCCTTCAGTTTATTGTCGTTAATGACGAGTGGAGATCACTCGTCTCCCAGCGCAAGCAGTGACGCGTTGCCGCCGAGGGCGGCGGTATTGATCGTAAGCGTCTTCTCGGTAGCAAAGCGTAACAGATAATGCGGTCCACCGGCCTTGGGCCCGGTGCCTGAAAGCCCTTGGCCGCCGAAGGGTTGCACTCCGACCACGGCACCGATGATATTGCGGTTTACATAGACGTTACCCATGCGAATCTTGCGCGCGATGGCGTCGGCAAACGACTCGTTACGGCTATGCACGCCGAATGTCAGGCCATATTGCTTGGCATTGATCGTGTCGATGATGCGGTCGATCTCGGCGGCCTTGAAGCGCACGATGTGGAGTATCGGCCCGAACTGTTCGCTTTGTAGGGCATCGATGCCGTCGATCTCGAATGCCGTGGGCGCGATGAAGGTGCCATGCGCGGTCTGCGCCGGGTCGAGCACCGTCTCGCCGATCAGGCGGCCTTCGCCCTTGAGTTTGTCGATATGCGCCTGCAGGTTCTGGCGGGCTTCATCGTCGATGACCGGGCCGACATCGGTGCCCAGGTCGCGCGGGTCGCCGACGCTGAGTTCGGCCATCGCGCCCTTGAGAATCTCGATCACACGATCGGCGACGTCATCCTGCAGGAACAGCACGCGCAATGCCGAACAACGCTGGCCGGCGCTCTGGAACGATGAACTGATGACATCGGCGACGACCTGCTCCGGCAGGGCGGTGGAGTCGACGATCATCGCGTTGAGGCCGCCGGTCTCGGCGATCAGGGCCGGCAGTGCGGCGCCTTCGCGCGCGGCGAGTGCGCGGTTGATGACCTGCGCAGTATCGGTGGAGCCGGTGAAGGCCACGCCGGTGATGCGCGGGTCGCTGGAGAGCACGCTACCCACGGTGGGACCGTCGCCGGGCAGCAACTGGACCACATCGCGGGGCATGCCGGCTTCGTACAGCAGCTCGACGACGCGGTGAGCGACCAGCGAGGTCTGCTCGGCGGGTTTGGCCAGCACGCTGTTGCCGGATACCGCGGCGGCGACCATCTGGCCGCAGAAGATCGCCACCGGGAAGTTCCACGGACTGATGGTCGCGAACACGCCCTTGCCGCCCATCATCAACTGATTGGACTCGCCGGTGGGGCCGGGCAGCGTGGTGGCCTCGCCGAACAGCTCGCGGGCACGATTGGCGTAGTAACGGCAGAAATCCACGGCTTCGCGGATCTCGTCGACGCCATCGGTAAGCAGCTTGCCACCCTCGCGCGAACATAGCGTCATCAGTTCGGCCATGTGGCTTTCCATCAACTCGGCGAAACGCTCGAGTATCAGGGCGCGTTCTTCGACCGGCGTGGCTTCCCAGCGCGGAAAGGCGGCCCAGGCGGCATCGACGGCTTTTTCGGCTTGCTCGCGGGTGGTCCACTGTACGCTACCCACCAATTGCCTCGTGTCGTAGGGGTTGCGCACCTCGTGGCGATTCGCCGGTTCGTCGCTTACCTCGAAGGCCAGAAGCGGCCCCACGTGATGCTCTTTATCCATGAACTGCGCCATGGCATCGATGAGCGGTTGGTACTGACTGTCGATGTTCAAATTGACTCCCTGCGAGTTCCTGCGGGTCGAGCCGTAGATGTCCTTGGGCAAGGGTATTCCCGCATTGGTATAGCTTTTGTACTGCCGTAATGTCTCTACCGGATGCACGCACAGCGACTCCACCGGTACCTTGGGATCGACGAGTTGGTGAACGAACGAGGAGTTGGCGCCGTTCTCGAGCAGGCGACGCACCAGATAGGGCAGCAGATCCTTGTGGGCTCCCACCGGGGCATAGATGCGGCAGTAGGTGCCTTGCGGCGCACGTTTCAGCGCGGCGTCGTAGAGCGCCTCGCCCATGCCATGCAGGCGCTGGAACTCAAAGGGGCGGTTGACGTCGTTGGCTATCTCGAGAATCGCGCTGATGGTATGGGCATTGTGAGTGGCAAACTGCGGGAATATCCGGCTGCGGGTGTTTTCCGAGAGCAGGAAGTAGGCGCAGACCAGATAGGCGACATCGGTATTGGCCTTGCGGGTGAACACCGGGTAGCCGTCGACGCCGAGCTGTTGGGATTCCTTGATCTCGGTATCCCAGTAGGCGCCTTTCACCAGGCGCACGGGAATCTCGTCGCCCTGGATGTCCGCCAGGCGGGTGATGTAATGCAATGCCGGCAGGGCGCGCATGGAATAGGCCTGCACGACCAGCCCGAAATGCCCCCAGCCCCGGCAGACATCGCTTTCGTAGACGGCGCGGAAGACTTCCAGCGACAGTTCGAGACGGTCGACTTCCTCGGCGTCGATGGTGATCGCCACATTGCGCTCGCGGGCCAGGGCGGTGAGTTGCTTGACGCTGTCGACCAGTTCGATGAGAACCTGGCTGCGGCGACCGAACTCATAGCGCGGATGCAATGCCGACAGCTTGATCGAGATCGAGGGGGCCGGCGTCTTGTCGTCGAGCGCCTTGCTGGTTGCACCGACCCGCTCGATGGCATGCGCGTAGTCGTCGAAGTAGCGACCCGCATCGTCACGTGTGCGTGCGGCCTCGCCGAGCATGTCGTAGGAGTAGGTATAGCCCTTGTCGAACAGCGGCTTGGAGCGCTTCAGGGCCTCGTCCACGGTGCGCCCGAGAACGAACTGCTTGCCCATGATCTTCATCGCCTGGTACATGGCGCTGCGGATCACCGGCTCACCCATGCGATTCGTCAACTTGTTGATGAAGCTGGCTGGCTTGCCATCCTGAGGCTTGTCCATCTGGACGACGCGACCGGTCATCAGCAGGCCCCAGGTCGAGGCATTGACGAACCACGACTCGCTCTGGCCCAGATGCGACTTCCAATCGGCCGGGCCCAGCTTGTCCTCGATCAAAGCATCGGCAGTCGCCTTGTCGGGAATGCGCAGCATGGCTTCCGCCAAGCACATCAGCATCAGCCCCTCGTGGGTATCGAGGCTGTACTGCTGAAGCAACTCATCGATGGAATCCACGGCGGTGTCCATATCGCGGACTTCGCGAACCAACTCGGCCGTTTTTGCCGCGACACGCTTGAAATCCTCTTCGCCGGCTTGCAGGAAGTCGACGAACTCACCGACGAAGCTGTCCTCGTCGACGATGTAATGTTCACTCACGCGTTTGAGCAGGGTATCCGGATCCTGTTGCCAGATGGCGGTATCCAGCATGGTCTTGGCGTTAAGCATATGAAGGACCCCATTGTTGGGTGGAGACTCGGGCGCTCGATGGTTTCATCGACGCGCATGTCGGGCGACAGCGCGGAGTACGATCGGCGACCCCAAGGCTCGATGGACGTTCCGTGATGCGCTGAATTTAGGTTGCGAGACGCTGAAGCGTCTTGCCATTTCCTAGGACAGTTTTGTCGAAAACCCGGAAGTTTCGTGAAAACGATCAAAAAATTAGACGTTGGTCTAACATTTGCTACTCGAAAGAGACGGTAAGGGAGGAGGGCCATCGCCGGCCAGGATGGGGTTGCGCCTGAGTTGGCTGGGCGGATGACCGAAAGCACGCCGGAAGGCGTGCGACAAGGCGCTCTGATTGGCGAAGCCGGTATGTGCCGCCACTTCACTGAGAGGCAGGCGCGATGCGGTGAGCAGGTCGCGCGCCGCAGTGAGGCGCTGGCGCAGCAGGTACTGATAGGGGGTAATGCCGGCCTGTGCACGGAAGCATTCGCTGAAATGCGCTTCGCTCAGGCAGGCCTGGCGGGCCAGGTCGGCGACGCTCAAACGTTTCGCCAGGTTGCGCTGAATGAAACGATCCAGCTCGGCGAGATCCAGGCGGCGGGCCTGGAGCGATGGTGTTTCGAGATTCAGACGCGAGTGCAGGCAACCGAGAAACGTCGCCGCCAGTAGATCGCCCTGGGCATGACGCGGTTGAGCAAGCTCCTGAACCAGGAAGTTGAGGTAGACCCGCAGTGGATCGTCGAGGGCGAAAAAGCGCGGCGCATCGAACAGCCGGGCCATCTCGCGATGCGTGCCCGAAAGTGAAGGTGCGTCATCGGGCAAATCGAAGATCAGTTGGCGATTGGTGCCCACGCCTTCGTAGTAATGCACGTGGTTGGCGGGCACGATACAGCCGGTGAGGGGAGCGATGCCGCCGCCCAACCCTTCGATCTCGAATTCGGCATGTCCCGACAGGCCGATCACGATCTGGTGGAACTCGTGGGCGTGATGCTTGATGGCGTTGTCGAGTGGCGTCAGGCGAATTGCACTGGTCATGTCGCGACCTCGTGACGACAGAAGGCCCTATTGTAAGCCGCCAGACCGCCAATGGCTAAATTCTCTGCCTATTGTGCAACGTAGCCCTACAGCCAGCCGATTGCGCGGCACGGCGTGCTCTTCGTGATGCCTCGAAGCTATCGGGCATTGACCATGCAAAAAATACCGCCCGAACGAATCGGGCGGTATTGGCTATCGTGAAGGCGTGAAACGACGTTACATGTCTTCGTCCATTTCCTCGTGGCTGGCGGAGTCCTTGCCTGCCATGCCTTCCTGATCGGTGGTGCTGATCGGCGCATCGTCTTCCATGCCCGTGCCCTCATGCTCCATGCCCATGGCGCTATCCTCTTCGGCCATGGCGTCGTGATCCATATCTTCCTCGATCATCTCGTGATTGGCGGAGTCCTTGCCCGCCACGCCTTCCTGATCGGTGGTGCTGACCGGTGCATCATCTTCCATGCTCTGCATGTCCTCGGATTCAGCCAAGGCCACACCGGAAAGCGCGAATGTCGTCATGCCAATGAAAATGAGCTTTGAAACGGTAGAGTGCATGTTCATGTCCATGTCCTTACTCCTGTCATCCATGTTAGGGAAGGTGTATGCCATCTATTTCTACTGAAATCCTCTTCAAGGCACACTTCATTTGTAGAAGCTGTGTATAAGTTATGCAAGCCGGGAACTCTGACTCGCTAATGCTTACGACTCCCCCGCATGCGCACGAGTTCCTTTCTTCCTATGCGATCGGGATAGCCGTGGCTAGTGGGGGCTGAGCTTGTCGCTCGGCTCGGGGTACTTTTCCCGCAGCCTGGCGACGCAGAGGCGTAACTCGGCCAGATGGCATTCCATGCGGGCATTGGATTGCTTCAGTCTGACGGTCGCTTCCTGGAGCCTGCGATTGGCATCCTGCAGGCGCTCGATCGGTGCGTACGGATCTTCCTGCGCACCGTGCAACGATGCCATTAGGCTCGCGAATGAATGCCTTGAAGGGAGATGATCGTATAACATGACCCACCTCGTGCGCCGTGCAATTTGTAACACAGCGTAACAGTTCTTTCCGGCGTCTCGTAGAATGGAAATAACCGGCTAGGCGGGGGTAGAGGGGTCATATTCCATGACCGATTTGCGTACCGTCGCCAAGTAATAAAGTAGTAGCTCGGGACAGCAAGGGACAGTGGAGCGGGCAACGAGACCGACCGGGTGGCGCTCCGCCGGGCTGGCGTTCCAGCTCGCGACCCTGTCATGCACTGAAATGGAATGTGGAGCGGGCAACGAGATTCGAACTCGCGACCCTCAGCTTGGGAAGCTGATGCTCTACCAACTGAGCTATGCCCGCTCGGCGAGCCGATAGTAATGAATTCGGCGCTGTCATGGCAAGCACGCCATCGTCAGGCACGCGATACACCGCCCGCCATGAACCGCGCCATGCCCCTGCCCAAGCGGGGGTAGGGGGCATCCACAGAGTTGGAAAAAGCCGATCACAAAGAAATTTTAACTTTTTGGGGAGAATTCTCGATGTAGCGCGGTCACAACCATGCAAGCGCAAATTTTCATGCAGTCGCTGAAGATTGCGTCTTTGCTTACTGCATTCGATCCCTTGCCGCCGCGCTCCGTCGCGGCGGTTTTTTTGCATGTGTCGGGCGAGAAACACCATCAACTGCCTCGCATGGAGAGTAGCGCGCTGAGAATATCGCGACGCGTGACGATCCCCACCAGTCGCTGTTGCTCGACCACCGGATAGACCTTGGGTTTGGTGCCCAGCATTTCCTGGGCCAGATCGGTAATGCTCTTGTTGGGCGTGACCGTGAGGACCTCATGGCGCATCAGCTCCCGTACCAGCGCGGGTTGATCGCAGTGGTAGGCGCTGTCGAGCAGCTTGCCCAGCACATCCTGCTCGGAGATGAAGCCGATCAGGTGATCGTGTTCGTCGACTACCGGCGCTCCGGGCAGGCGATGCAATGCCAGGCCGGCAACCAGCTTGGCGACCGAGTCGGTCGCGGTTACCCGAAAACAATCCCGCGACATGATATCGCGAACGCTGGTCAACAAGTGGGTGGGCATGATGAGTCTCCTTTCAGACAAACTCGCACGATTTCAGCATAGTGCAGTCTCACGCTGGCGATTGACGGGGCTCATCGCGGCTCGACCTACGTGGCCCGACCTACGCGGCTCGACCTACGCGGCTCGACCTGAAACCAACGTAGGGCAGGCTAGTCTAAAATCACAGGTTTGATTGACTCCCTAATGAGCGCCATTGCGCGGAGGTGGCTAATGGATGCACGCGATTACCTGGCCAGGAAAGGCCTTGTGCTGGAAAAGGATGAGGACAAGCCGCAGACCCTGGAAGAACTGGCCTGGTCGCGAGCTATCGAGGCCGGTAACCAGCGGCCGCGTAGCGGTACGCCGCATGACTGGGAAGACTGGGAGCGTTATCACGGCAAACTGGCCGAAGGTTCCGACAAGCTGACTCGAAAAATCGATACCAGGGCCCGCCGTGATGAAGGCGAGCGTTGAAAACGCGGATTCGAACACCCATCTTTCTGAGCAGCCGCACCATCGACAAGGAGTTTTTCAATGGATGTGATTCGTATCATCTTCGCCATTTTGTTGCCGCCCGTGGGGGTGTTCCTGCAGGTCGGGTTCGGGTTGCATTTCTGGCTCAATATCCTGCTGACGTTACTCGGCTACATTCCCGGCATCATTCACGCCATCTGGATCATCGCCCGGCGCTGATCGGCTAAGGAACGCTTCATGAATCCAGAGGCTCCGCTATTGGTGAGATAGTGGAGCCTCTTTGCGTTTACGCATGCCGTGGCCTGGGTGCGTTCACGACGATAGCGCCTCGGACTGTTCGCGCAGGCGCTTGTAGAGTGTCGTGCGGCTAATGCCCAGTTCTCGCGCCAACGCGGAGCGATTGCCACGATGCTCGGCGAGGCGCTCCTTGAGGCTGGCGTTCGATGTCGACAGGGGAGCCATGGTGGGTGTCGGATGCAACGATGACACGCCGGATATTGGCGGGAATGAGGGCGCGAATGAGGGCACCACGTCGGCTACCAACAGATTGGCCGGTAAATGATGCAGCGCCAGTGTTGGGCCATCGGCCATGGCCAAACTCACGCGTAGTACATTTTCCATTTCGCGAATGTTGCCCGGCCAAGGCTGGCGAACCAGCCAGTCCATCAGTTCGGGCGTGGGCGTTGGGATAATGCCCGCGCCCTGCTCGCCAGCGGCTTGCTCGGCGTTGACCTGATTGGTCAGCACGACGTGAATCAGCGCATGGATATCCTCGCGTTCGCGCAGTGGCGGCAGCATCAACTCGACACCGGCAAGGCGGTAATAAAGATCGGCGCGAAAGCGTCCGGCGGCTATTTCCTGGGCCAGCGGACGGTGGGTAGCAGCGATCACTTCGATATCCACCGGATAGGACTCGCCACCGCCCAGCGGTGTCACCCGGCGTTCCTGCAATACGCGCAGCAAACGCGCCTGCACGCCGAGCGGCATGTCGCCGATCTCGTCGAGAAACAGCCGGCCGCCATTGGCTTCGCGCAGGCGCCCGATATTACCGCGCGGATCGGCACCGGTGAAGGCGCCGCGCACATAGCCGAACAGCTCGGCCTCGACCAGGTCGCCGGGAATCGCCGCGCAGTTGATGGCGACCAATGGCTGTTCGGCGCGTTGGCTTGCGGCGTGCAACGCCTTGACGAAGACTTCCTTGCCGGTACCGGTCTCGCCATGAATGAGCATGGCAATGCCGCGATCCTTGAGCCGCGAGGCCAGCATGATCGACTGATGCAGGCGCGGGTCGCCGAGGTCGAGCCTCTGCAGTGGTGAGGCCGCCGCCGCCCGCGAGCCCCGCGACGGTGGCGATTCGAGGCGGCAATGGCAGTGGTAGCGTCCGGCGAAGCGCAGCGTCAAGCCGCTTTCGACGCTGGATATCGTCTCCTGCCACCTTGCATCGCACAGCGACTCGAAGCGCCGCCCACGATCATGCTCGCTATCCAGCCCAAGCAGCCAGCGGGCGCGTGTATTGCTGGCCGCGAGTCGCCCCAGGGCATCGAAGATCAGTAGCCCCGAACGTGGGCTGTCGAGGTTGTCGCGACTGGAGTTGAAGGTCAGACGGTAATGGTCGTGGCGATAAAAGTTGATCAGGCGGCGGTTTTCGATCTGCATCGATAACACCTGCAACAGTCCGCTATGGCGGTGGGTGCGGTCGCGATAGGGATCGCTTATCAGCGCCAGACAGCCATCGATGATTCCATGCGGTGTCTTCAGCGGTACCGCGAAGCCCGCCAGGTGCTGCATTTGTTCGCAGGCATGTTCGCCGGCGATGACATCGATCGCCCCGCGCTCGACCAGGCAGGTGCCGATGGCATTGCAACCGCTATGCGCTTCATTCCAGTTGGCGCCGGGCATCAACCAATCCCCTTGGGCCGCGGGCATCAGTTGAGCATCGCCCCAGCGCTTGACGATCACGCCGTCGCGGTCGGCCAGCAGCAAACAGCATTGCCAGTGGCGCAGCATGTCGCCGACCTCGGCGATCACTCCCTGCTCGAGTAATGACAAAAGTGACTGCATGGCCGCCAGGCGCTGGGCAGTATCGACATCCGCGCAACGTTCGGGTCGCCATTGGCGGTCGCTACCGGCGCGGCGCTGGAAGGCGCGAGTCACATGCTGGCGGTGCGTTTTATTGTTGATAGCGGTCTCGCGCATGTGGGTTGTTCCCTGAAAACAATCGACATATGTTCGTTTTCGAACAAGAGTTGTTCACTCTTGACTGTCAATTAGTGTTCATTGGTTGTCCAGTCAAGCGTAGCGCGATTGTTCAGAAATACGCTTATACCAAAGTCTATCTATAATTTAATTTCATATTAATCAGTTAGTTGTGATTTTAATCTCGTCTCGTCGAAGAGCGTTGATCGGAGCTGGCACGGCGTTCGCTAGTGAATCCTAGAAATGTGCGAACACGAAAGGAAGCTGGCGATCCATGTCCCTGACACTCGAAAACATCGACCGCACCGTGCGTGGCGAAAGGCATATCGCCGATGCCAGCCTGTCCCTGGCATCGGGTTCCTTCAACGTGCTGCTGGGCCACACCTTGTCCGGCAAGACCACGCTGATGCGGCTGATGGCGGGGCTGGATTCGCCGAACAGCGGCCGCGTATTGCTCAACGGCCAGGTCATGACCGACGTGCCGGTGCGCAAGCGTAACGTCTCGATGGTCTATCAGCAGTTCATCAACTATCCCACGCTAAGTGTTTTCGACAATATCGCCTCGCCACTGAGGCTCGCTAAGCTGGCCAAGCCCGAAATCGTTCGGCGGGTCGAGGAAACCGCCAGCATGCTGCGCATCGAGCACCTGCTCGGGCGCTATCCACAGGAGCTGTCGGGCGGCCAGCAGCAGCGCACCGCCATGGCCAGGGCGCTGGTCAAGGACGCCGACCTGGTGCTGTTCGACGAGCCGTTGGTCAATCTCGATTACAAGCTGCGCGAAGAACTGCGCCTGGAGATGCGCAAGCTGTTTCGTACGCGCAATACCGTGGCGGTGTATGCCACCACCGAACCGGCCGAGGCGCTGGCGCTGGGCGATACCACCACGCTGCTGCATGAGGGACGCATCTTGCAGAGCGGCCCCAGCGATGCGGTGTTTCATCGCCCCGAGACCCTCGAAGCGGCGTCGCTGTTCGGCGAGCCACCGATCAACCTGATGGAGGTCGAGGTACGCGGCAGCGAGTTGCTCATCGGCAGTACGGCCTTTCCCCTGCCACGCCAACTGGAATCACTCGACGATGCCCCGTATCGCCTGGGCATGCGCCCCAGCCATCTGGGGCTGGCACCGGTCGGCGACGACGACCTGGAGTTTCGCATGGCCGTGGGCGTCGCCGAGATCAGCGGTTCCGAGACCTTCCTACATGTCAATAACGACGTTCATGAGCTGGTGCTGCATCTGGGCGGCATTCACGACTTCGCCGTGGATAGCGAGATTCGCGTCTACGCGCCCTGTCACAAGTTGTTCGTGTTCGATGCCGACGGCGATCTCATGCATGCACCCAGCCAACCCTTTTCACGAGCCTGAGCGAGAGAACCATGGCGGAAATTCGTCTTGATCGACTGGCGCACAGCTACTCGGCTCGCCCCGGCGGCCCCGAGGATTATGCGATACGCCGGGTGGATCATGTCTGGGAGCAGGGCGGCGCCTATGCGCTGCTTGGGCCTTCGGGCTGCGGCAAGAGCACCCTTTTGAATATCATTTCGGGGCTGCTCGAACCCTCGGAAGGCAAGGTAATGTACGACGGCCAGGAGGTGAATGCGCTTTCGCCCCAACAGCGCAACATCGCCCAGGTTTTCCAGTTTCCGGTGATCTACGACACCATGACCGTCCACGACAATCTGGCCTTTCCGCTGCGCAATCAGCGTCAGCCGGCGGCCAAGATCGCGGACAAGGTCAAGGAGGTTGCCGAGGCGCTGGAGATCGCTCATCTACTGCATCGCAAGGCCAGCAACCTGACCGCCGACGAGAAGCAGAAAGTCTCGATGGGCCGCGGTCTGGTGCGTGACGACGTCGCGGCGATCCTGTTCGACGAGCCGCTGACCGTCATCGACCCGCAATTGAAATGGCGCCTGCGCCGCAAGCTCAAGCAGATTCACGAGCGCTTCAACATCACCATGGTCTACGTGACCCACGATCAGCTCGAGGCTTCGACCTTCGCCGACAAGATCGCGGTCATGTACGAGGGCCAGATCGTGCAATTCGGCACGCCGCGCGAGCTGTTCGAGAATCCCGCGCACACCTTCGTCGGCTATTTCATCGGCAGCCCCGGCATGAACCTGTTCGAGGTCGAGTTGACCACCGACGGCGTGCGCCTGGCGGGGGTCGATCTGCGGCTTTCACCGGCGGTGCGCAACGCGCTTGAGGTGCATGCCGGGCAACGCCTGAAGCTGGGTATTCGTCCCGAGTTCGTGCAACTCGTCGAGCCCGGCGAGTCGGCGCTGCATGCCACGCTCGATCTGGTTCAGGACCTGGGCACCTACAAGGTGCTCGACCTGCAACTGGGCACGACGGATACCAAGGCGATCAAGGCTCGCATCGAAGAGGACCACGTGGTGCCGCAAGGCGAGGTTGGGCTGATATTCCCCGAGCGATGGACCAAGTTCTACGCCGACGACTTCCTGGTGGAGATACATGATGGACAAGATTCACAACAATAAAGCCTGGCTGCTGGTACTCCCGGTTTTCGCGCTGGTGGCGTTCAGCGCAATCGTACCGCTGATGACGGTGGTCAATTACTCGGTGCAGGACATTTTCGGCCCCAACAACCGCTACTTCGTGGGTACCGAGTGGTTCAGCCAACTCCTGCGCGACCCGCTGCTGCACAATTCATTGCTTCGCCAGTTCGGCTTCTCGTTCAGCGTCCTGGCCATCGAGATTCCGCTGGGTATCGTCATTGCGCTGTCGATGCCGCGACGTGGCCTCGGCGTACCGACCTGTCTGATTCTATTGTCGCTGCCGCTGCTGATTCCGTGGAACGTGGTCGGCACCATCTGGCAGATCATCGGGCGTGGGGATATCGGGCTCTATGGTTGGGCGCTCAATGAAGTGGGTATCGACTACAACTACGCCGCCAACCCGACGGATGCCTGGATCACCGTGCTGATCATGGATGTCTGGCACTGGACCTCGCTGGTGGCACTGCTGTGCTATTCGGGGCTGCGTGCGATTCCCGACGTCTACTACCAGGCCGCGCGCATCGATCGTGCCTCGCACTGGGCGGTGTTCCGTTATATCCAGTTGCCCAAGCTCAAGAACGTGCTGCTGATCGCCGTGATGCTGCGCTTCATGGATAGCTTCATGATCTACACCGAGCCCTTCGTGCTGACCGGTGGCGGCCCGGGGACCAGCACCACCTTCCTCAGCCAGACGCTGACCAAGATGGCCGTGGGCCAGTTCGACATCGGCCGTGCCGCCGCCTTCTCGCTGATCTATTTCCTGATCATCCTGCTGGTCACCTGGCTGTTCTACACCGCCATGACTCACACCGACGACAAGGCCTGAGGTGCGCGATGAAAACCCGCAAGCTGCTGGTGCTATTCATTTATCTGGTGTTCGTGCTGGTGCCGATCTACTGGCTGGTCAACATGTCGTTGAAGTCCAACCGGGAAATCCTCAGTAGCCTGACGCTATGGCCGGACACGCTCACCCTCGACAATTACCGGGTCGTCCTTACCGATCCGACCTGGTACATGACCTATCTCAACTCGTTGAGTTACGTCACCATGAACATGGTGATTTCGCTGGCGGTGGCGCTGCCTGCGGCCTATGCCTTCTCACGCTATCGCTTTCTCGGCGACAAGCACATGTTCTTCTGGCTGCTGACCAACCGCATGGCGCCACCGGCGGTATTCCTGCTGCCGTTCTTCCAGTTGTACTCCTCGATAGGCCTGTTCGATACCACGATCGCCGTGGCGCTGGCCCACTGCCTGTTCAACGTGCCACTGGCGGTGTGGATTCTCGAAGGCTTCATGTCGGGCGTGCCCAAGGAAATCGATGAGACGGCATATATCGATGGCTACAGCTTTCCGCGCTTCTTCATTCGCATCTTCATTCCGTTGATTCGCCCGGGTATCGGCGTCGCGGCGTTCTTCTGCTTCATGTACTCGTGGGTCGAGTTGCTGTTGGCGAGCACGCTGACCTCGGTGAGTGCCAAGCCGATCGTGGTGCAGATGACCAGCACTATCTCGGCCGCAGGCATCGATTGGGGACTGCTCGCCGCCGCCGGGGTAGTGGCGCTGCTGCCCGGTATCGCGGTGATCTACTTCGTTCGCAACCATGTGGCCAAGGGCTTCGCGCTCGGCCGGGTATAAGCCGCTCGGAGCCGGGTATCGATAAACCATGCACCACTCACGCAGCGACAAGGGGACAAGACATGGAATGGATGGCATGGACATTGCCGACGGCGATCTTCTTCATCGTCATCGGTCTGATTCTGGTCGGCATGACGGTCTGGCAGATGGTAACGCCAGGCGTCAAGCGCCGAGGTTTTCTGCCGATTTCGACGACTCGTGGAGATCGACTGTTCATCACTCTGCTGGCTGCCGGTTACGGGCATCTGATGTTGCTTGGCTTGACCGTTTGGCCACTTTGGATCGCCACGCTCGCTAGCGTGGTGGCGTTCGTCATCATCATGAAATGGGGGTAACGCAACACAGGATAACTCGTACAAGGGTAAGCACACGTCAATGCGTCACAAGGACAATAACGAGGTAGCCATGTCTTATATCAAGTACGCTCCACGACCGACGCGCATCGCGATGGCATTGAGCCTGGTCGCCTGCCTTTCGGCACCTTCGCTCGCGTTTGCCGATCAGTATCAGGATGCCGCCAAGCGCTGGATCGAGAGTGAGTTTCAGCCCTCGACGCTAACGCCGGAAGAGCAGATGGCGGAAATGCAGTGGTTCATCGATGCCGCCGAGTCGCTGCGCGGTCAGGAGATCAATGTCGTCTCCGAGACCCTGACCACTCACAAGTACGAATCCGAGGTGCTGGCCAAGGCGTTCCGCGAGATCACCGGCATCAACCTGACTCATACGCTGCTCCAGGAAGGCGACGTCGTTCAGAAGCTGCAGACGCAGATGTACTCGGGCACCAACATCTACGATGGCTGGGTCAACGACTCCGACCTGATCGGTACTCACTTCCGCTACGGTAAGGTCGTGCCGATCGATACCATCACCGAGAAGCATCCCGAGTTCACCTCGCCGACGCTGGACCTCGACGACTTCATCGGTCTGTCGTTTACGACCTCTCCGGATGGGACTCTCTATCAGTTGCCGGATCAGCAGTTCGCCAACCTCTATTGGTTCCGTGCCGACTGGTTCGCCGATCCCGAACTGAAAAAGCAGTTCGAGGAAAAGTACGGCTACGAACTCGGCGTGCCGGTAAACTGGTCGGCCTACGAGGACATCGCCGAGTTCTTCACTAACGACGTCAAGACCATCGATGGCAAGCGAGTCTATGGCCACATGGATTACGGCAAGAAGGATCCCTCGCTCGGCTGGCGTTTCACCGATGCCTGGTTCTCCATGGCGGGCGCCGGCGACAAGGGCATTCCCAACGGCCTGCCGGTCGACGAATGGGGCATCCGTGTCGACGAGTGTCATCCTGTCGGTTCCAGCATGTCGCGTGGCGGCGCCACCAATAGCCCGGCGGCGGTCTATGCGACCGAGAAATACGTCGAATGGCTGAGGAAGTACGCGCCGCCAGCGGCGCAGGGCATGACCTTCTCCGAGGCCGGGCCGGTACCGGCGCAAGGCAATATCGCCCAGCAGGTCTTCTGGTACACCGCGTTTACCGCGGACATGACCAAGGAAGGTCTGCCGGTAGTCAACGAGGACGGCACGCCCAAGTGGCGCATGGCACCGTCACCCGTTGGCGCCTACTGGGAAGACGGCATGAAGAAGGGCTATCAGGACGTGGGTGCCTGGACTTTCCTCGAGTCGACGCCCGAGAAACGCCGCCTGGGGGCCTGGCTGTATGCGCAGTTCGTGACATCCAAGACCGCCTCGCTGAAGAAGACGCTGGTTGGCCTGACGCCGATTCGCGAGTCGGATATCCAGTCCCAGGCGATGACCGACGCCGCGCCCAAGCTGGGTGGCCTGGTCGAGTTCTATCGCAGCCCGGCGCGCCTTCAATGGACGCCGACCGGCACCAACGTGCCGGACTATCCGAAACTCGCTCAGTTGTGGTGGCAGTATGTTTCCCAGGCGGCCAGCGGCGAATCGACCGCCCAAGAAGCGCTTGACGGTCTGGCCGAAGCCCAGGACCGGATTCTGGAGCGTCTGGAGCGTGCCGGTGTGCAGGAAGTCTGTGGCCCGAAGCTCAACGAGCCGCGCGATCCGCAGTACTGGATCGATCAGCCGGGTGCGCCGAAGCCCAAGCTGGAAAACGAGAAGCCGCAGGGTGTGACCGTGGCCTACGAGGAGTTGCTGAAATCCTGGGGGCAGGAGTGATCGTGTTAGGCTGAATCGGCAAAAGGACAGCGCCGCTGCGTGACGATCACGCAGCGACGCTTTTTTCTGACCGTAACCCTCGTCACGCATAGGCCAGCACCACGCTGACCTCGGTTCCCTTGCCTGGCTGGCTGCGTATCTGCAGCGGGGCGTCGTGTCGCTCACAGATCTCACGCACGATCGACAGGCCGAGCCCTGATCCTTCGCACTGCGCGCGGCTGGACGCCGTCCGATAAAAGCGTTGGGTTATCAGCGGCACCTCCTCCGCTGCGATGCCGGCGCCATCGTCGCTGATCGTTACCTTGACGCCGCGGGCCTCGGCCCTGGCCGTCAAGCGCACGCTACCGCCGCTGTCGGTGGCATGCAGGGCGTTGTCGATCAGGTTCGACAGCACGCGGTCGATCAACCCCAGGTCGGCGCTCACCCAGGCCAGGCTCGGCTCGCAGTCGATCGATAGCGTCACCCCCGCCTCGCGTGCCTGGTGCTGAAACTTGCCGACGATATCGTGGGCCAGTTCGGCGAGCGAGAAGGGCGCCAATTGCAGTGGCTGATCATAGGCATCCAGCCGCGACAATGTCGAAAGCTGTTGCGATAGGCGGGTCAGGCGGTCGGCGTTATCCATGATCGCCTGGATGGACCGGCTGCGTTCGCGCGATGAGATAGGCTCGCTGTCGAGAAGCCGCTCGGCGTAGCCGCGCAGCGAGGTCAGCGGTGTACGAAAATCATGCGACAGGTTGGCGATCAACTCACGCCGCTGGCGATCGGTTTCGCGCATCGCCTGGATCTGAGCGTCGATGGTGCCCGCCATGTCATTGAACGCGCGCGCCAAGTGGCCGATTTCGTCGTCACGCAGCGGCGCGGCGCGCTGACTGTAGTCGCCCTTGCTGAAACGTCGCACCGTGGCGATCAGCGCCGAGAAGCGCCGCGTCAGCAGGCCAAACCAGATCAGCCCGATCGCCCCCGAAACCAGTAGCGCTATCAGCCCCGAGAACACCAGGGTGCGAGTGATCGAGCTGGTGCGCAACATGGCGAACGTCGACGTCTGGGCGGCATTGTTGAGATCGGCATACAGGTAGCCGGGTTCACCGGTCGGGCCATAATGGATGCGTGCCACCGAGAACACACCGGCTTGATGACTGCACGGTGAAATTGTCATCACCGGGAGCATCGGTGAATCGCCGAGCAGGGTTTCCAGCGTCCGCACATCGACGGCGTCAGCGGTGCCGCAGGAGGGCTGGGCATAATCGGCGACGACCCGTCCGTTTTCGTCCAGCAGGTAAAGCGATAGCGATGAGTTTATCGACGTGATGTGCCGCGCCGCCTGGCGCGCGGCCGGGCTGTTCGCGCCCTGGCGGAGTGGCTCTTGCATGACGCGCGCCAGGTTGGCGGCAAGATCGATCTCCATGCGCTGCTGAAACTCGCGGCCTAGCTGGTTGAACTGGCTGATCGCGATCCAGGCCGTGGCTACCGATAGCAGCAACAGGCTGGTCAGATAAACCAGCGCGATGCGTGCATAGAGGCTGTGGATCAGTCGGCCGAGCCGGTTCACGAACTGCCTCACGAGGCAGCCGCATCGGACGGCGGCTGTTCGGCGAAGCGATAGCCCACGCCCCACACGGTCTGGATGAAGCGAGGCTTGGCCGGGTCGCTTTCGATCTTGCCGCGCAAGCGATTGATATGCGTGTTGACGGTATGGTCGTAACCGTCGAATTCCTTGCCCCAGACCCGGTCGAGCAGGTCGCCGCGACTGAAGCTATGGCCGGGGTGGCGGGCGAATAACGACAATAACGCGAACTCCTTGCCGGTCAGTTGCACGGGCGCTCCATCCAATGTGGCCAGGCGCTTATCGGCGTCGATGACCAAGGGGCCGCAAACCAGTGGCGGATTGGCGACGATATTGTCGCCGCCCATCGCCTCGGGGCAGCGGCGCAACAACGCCTGTACGCGTGCCAATAGAATCTGCAGGTGAAAGGGTTTGGTGATGTAGTCGTCGGCGCCGATTTCCAGGCCGACCACCACGTCGCGAATCGCCGCCCTGGCAGTCACCATGATTACCGGCGTCAGTGCATCGCGCTGGCGAAGCTGCCGGCAGAGTTCCAGGCCGTCCATGTCCGGGAGCATCAGGTCGAGAATCACCAGGTCGTAATTTGCGCCGTCA
Organism: Modicisalibacter muralis; assembly: GCF_900102945.1. Lineage (GTDB taxonomy): Bacteria > Pseudomonadota > Gammaproteobacteria > Pseudomonadales > Halomonadaceae > Modicisalibacter > Modicisalibacter muralis. The sequence goes on from NZ_FNGI01000010.1 coordinate 101,162, forward strand.
CCGGCAAAAAAGGCATCCAGCGCGGTGCGTCCCTCGCTTCGCCAATCGCAAACGTAGCCTGCCTCGCTCAAGCGCTTTTCAAGCATCCTGCCGATTTCAGGCGTGTCCTCGACGCATAGGATTCGCTGTGGCATGGCTGTTCGTCCTTCAATGTGGGCCGTTGCGCGATGCCCCCCACTCTAAATGAAGCGCTTGAACGAGGGCATCACGCAAACATCACGAAATACGCGGCGTCGTGATAATTCTGTGATGAACGGACCCTTGGTGGCGATTAGCTTTTGACTTACCGCCACTGCTGGCGGGACAACCCGATAAACGGAGAAACACTATGAAACGTTTTCTCGATCAGCCCCGCAATGTTCTCTTGGCTGCGCTGTTGGGCGCTTTTCTAGCGATCCCGGGTATCGCCCTGGCGATGTCCCACGACGAAACCATGTCCCAGGAAGACAGCATGTCCAGCGACATGCAGCACGACGATGCCATGGGCAAGGACAAGATGGGTGACGACAACATGCAGCACGATGCCATGGGCGGCGACGACATGAAGCATGACACCATGAGCGGCGACGACAAGGAACATGACGCCTTGGATGAAGAACTCGAAAGCAGCGACGAAGAGATAATGATGGAAGAAGACGACACGATGTGATGCCCGTGATTCGCTTGGGCCGGCGGCAGAGTATTGCCGCCGGCCGGCGCTTCGATCCAGACGAGGCCAGTGGAGGCCATCATGAGATCTCCCGGAGCAAACCCCGATACCGCTGTCGATGGTGCCAAGCAGGGCGGTAAGGTCATCAAGCGACATTCGCTGTTTACCCGCGTCTGGCATTGGGTCAACGCGATTTGCCTGGTGGTGCTGCTGATGAGTGGCCTGCAGATATTCAATGCCCATCCTGCCCTGTACTGGGGAAACGACTCCAGTTTCGGCGATTCGGCGCTGTCGATTTTCGCCGTGCAGGGTGACGATGGCGAGTTGCGGGGCATTACCGAGATCGGTGGGCTGCGCTTCGACACCACCGGCGTCTTGGGCGTGTCAGGCCCCGCCGCCGATCTCGAACGACGCGGGTTTCCCGCCTGGGCCACGATTCCCGGACCGCGCTGGCTGGCCATGGGCCGGCAATGGCATTTCCTGTTCGGCTGGATTTTCGCGCCGATGCTGGTGGCCTATCTGCTCTACCTCATACTCAGCGGCCAGCTTTGGCGACGCTTGATACCGCGCCTGCATGAATGGCGAGGCATCGGTCGCACCATCCGCGAGCACATGCTACTGCGCTTTCCGCGAGGCGAAGAGGCGCGCCATTACAACATCCTGCAGAAGCTGACCTATTTGCTGGTGTTGCTGGCCATCGCTCCGCTGATCGTGTTGACGGGGCTGACGATGTCGCCAACCGTGGACGCCGCCTGGCCCTGGCTGCTGGATCTGTTCGGCGGGCGCCAAAGCGCGCGCACGATCCACTTCATCTGCGCGACCGCCTTCGTGGCCTTCTTCGTGATTCATGTCGCCCTGGTACTGGTGTCCGGGGTGTTCAACAACCTGCGCTCGATGATCACGGGACACTATGCGCTGCCTGACGAGGAGACTTCGCGCCATGAATGATTCCACCAAGCCCGATCCCGGTCGTCGGCGTTTTTTGGCCAGGGCCGCTACCGCCGGCGGTGCGCTCTTTCTGGCGGGTTGCGATCGGCTTTCGCGCAGCGACGGCATGGTTAGCTTATTCGATTCCGCAAGCGCGTTGACGCAAACCGCCCAGCGCGCGCTGACCTCGCGGCATGACCTGGCTCGTGAATATCCCGCCAGCGAGATCGCCGCGACGTTCCGTGCCAACGGCACCACCAACCCCCAGAACAGCGATTACCAAGCCCTGGCGGCCAACGGCTTTCGTGACTGGCGGCTGAGCGTCGAGGGCCTGGTCGAGCTCCCGCGTTCGTTTTCGCTCGATGAACTCAAGAGGATGTCGTCTCGCACCCAGATCACCCGTCATGACTGCGTCGAGGGCTGGAGCTGCATCGGCCAATGGAAGGGCGCGGTGCTGGGCGATCTACTTGCGCAGGTGAGGCCCACGGCAAAGGCGCGCTACGTGGTCTTTCACTGTGCCGACAATACCTATGGCGGCCCCGACAAGTATTACGAGAGCCTCGATCTGATCGAGGCCATGCACCCGCAAACGCTATTGGCCTACGAGCTTAACGGCGCCGACCTGCCGATCGCCAACGGCGCGCCGATTCGGCTTCGCGCGGAGCGCCAGCTCGGCTACAAGATGGCCAAGTACGTGATGCGCCTCGAACTGGTCGAGAGCTTCGAGGATATCGGGCGTGGCAATGGCGGGTATTGGGAGGATCGGGGTTACAACTGGTGGGCGGGAATCTAGGGGCGCCAGGAAGAGCCACGATAACGGTAGCGAAGATACTCGTCCTTCTTCGGCCCGCTGATGGTCCATTCGAGATCGAAACCGTCGTCCATGAAGGTCAGCTTCGCCCGGTAACGGTCGGCGGCGCACAGGTGCGCCTCGCGCGAGACGAAATCGGCGCTCTCGCCGGCCGGCGCGGCGATCAGGTCGAACAGCCAGACGCCGGCGTCGACGCCCCGGCGTTCGTGCGACAAGGCCATATGCTCGCTGCCTGGTGTCCAGCGAAAGACATTGCGGAAGGGCACCGCGCGGGCCAGGGGAGCATCCAGCCGAAACTGCCCGGTTTCAATGAAGCGTATGCTGGCATCGGCATCGATAGCCACCGCAACCGAGCCGTGGCCTTTGCCCGACCAGGCACATTGCGAGCCACTGCCCGAGCGTGAAGCAAAGTCGAGCCGACGGATGGTTGGCAGCAGCGTCCGCAAGCGTATAATCGCAGTCAACTATTCAAATTCCAAGAGTTAACCATGGGCTATCTCATCGCTGTCACGGCCCTGTGGGCCTTTTCGTTCTCGCTGATCGGCGTGTATCTGGCCGGTCAGGTCGATAGCTATTTCGCAGTACTGGTGCGTATCGGTCTGGCCAGTTTGCTGTTCCTGCCTTTCCTGCGGCCGGCGGCGTTGCCCAGCCGCTTGAAGCTGGCGTTGATGGCCGTCGGGGCGATCCAGTTGGGGCTGATGTACATCTTCTTCTATCAGTCCTTTTTGCTGCTGACGGTACCCGAGGTCTTGCTGTTTACCATATTGACGCCGGTTTACGTCACCCTGCTCGATGACCTGCTCAGCGGGCGTTTCACGCCATTCTATCTGCTCACGGCGGCATTTGCGGTGCTCGGTGCGGCGGTGATTCGCTATCAAGGCGTCAATAGTGAGTTCTGGCTGGGCTTCGTGGTGGTGCAGGGCGCCAACCTGTGCTTTGCGATCGGCCAGGTCGGCTACCGGCACCTCGCCAAACGCCTGCCTACCGAATTGCCGCAGCGCAGCGTGTTCGGCTGGTTCTATCTCGGCGCGCTGGCATTGGTCATCATCGCCTTCGTGTTGTTCGGCTCCAGCGAAAAACTGCCGACCAGCGGCGTGCAATGGGGCGTGTTGGGCTGGCTGGGGCTGGCCGCCTCGGGGCTGGGCTACTTCCTGTGGAACAAGGGTGCGACCCGGGTCGATGCCGGCGCCCTGGCGATCATGAACAATGCGCTGATTCCCGCCGGCCTGCTGGTCAATCTGCTGATCTGGAATCGCGACGCCGACGTATCGCGCCTGGCGCTGGGCGGGGCGATCATCGTCGCGTCGCTGCTGGTCAATGAATGGTGGGCGAGGCGACGCCCTCGCGTGGCGGTGGCCGGCTTTTCAGACAAACCTTAGGCGGGCGGCAGGGGAATCGCACGCGGCCAGTCATCGCCAACCACGAACAGCCGCTGCCAGCGGCCGTTGGCATGCTTGAGCACCAACTGGCGCGGCGAGCGCCGGCTGGCGAAGTGATGCTCAAGCCCCGCGCCGAGTGTCGCAAGGCTTGTCAGGCCGGCTTCGGGCGGCGGCGCCAGCCAATGCGGCTTGTCGAGAAAGGCGCCGCGCACGCCGGGTGCGTCTGTCAGCCGGCAGAAGTCCGGCCAGCACTCGCGTGATAGCCAGTCGCCGAACAGCGCTTGCGGCGCGGTTTCGCGGGGTGGCTGTAAGGGTGTATCGCTTGCCCAGGGTCGAAACAGTACGCCGAGCATGGCCAGGCGCTGAGTCAATGGCGGCGCGCCATAGGCGAGTAGCGTGGCCGCCGATTCGGGGCGTCCGGCCAGGGGCAATTGGTGCGCCATCGCATGGCGATGCTTGATCGCCAATGAGTCGGCGCAGCCAGGGCCGATCCAGCGCGCTTGGCTGGCGCCATCCTCGGGGCCGTTGGGCAGCCCCAGGTAGTATTTTATCGCCAGTTCGAGATGGATCGGTTGCGGGTCGTGTCGCGTGACGTACAGCAGGTCGAGTTCGCCCAGGGTGCGCTTGTCGTCGCGAATGGTCAGGTTATGCGCCAGTAGCCGGGTATCCGGCGCATGGTCGAGCAGAAAATGCCACAGCGCTTCGTGATAGTGGCCGAGGCGCTCGTTGCCGTTCGCCCCGACGATCGTTTCCAACGTATGCGGCTCACCCTCGATCGCGGCCAGCCAGTCACTGCGCCGCTGTGGGTCGGCCAGGCCCAATTCGTCGAGCGTCGGCCGCCCGGGATAAGCGGTGGTCAGCAAGTTCGGCGCATGCAGCAGCCAGGCGAGATCGCGCACCAGCGGATGCCACAGCCGATCGAGATCGGCGCCGAGCGCTGTCTGGCCGGGGTGGGGCATCGAGGTGGTCATCGAACGTCCACATGACGAAGGGCAGTGGCTGCCAGTCTGGGCGGATATGCGGCGGTATTCAACGCGTTGGCCGCCATCGACAGGCATGGCGCCGTGGCTGAGGTGTTTGCCCGGTATTGGCTGAGCCCGCATAATAGCGGCCCGTGACGTGGCTGGGGAGCGCCCATGAAATCCTTCAAGAACATCGGTCTGATCGGCCGGATCGGCAGTGTCAAGGTTGTCGATACGCTGAGACGGCTGATTCGTTTCCTGGATACTCACGGCTATCACGTCATTCTCGAGGATCGTACCGCCACGGTGCTGCTCGGCCATGGCCAGCAGGAGGCCAGCCGTCGCCTGCTCGGTGAACTCTGCGACCTGGCCGTCGTGGTCGGCGGCGATGGCAGCATGTTGGGCGCGGCGCGCGCGCTGTGCCGCACCGGCACGCCGGTGCTGGGCATCAACCGTGGTCGACTGGGTTTCCTGACCGATATCTCGCCGGACGAGTTGGAAGAGAAGGTCGGCGAGGTGTTGGCCGGCGATTATGTCAGCGAGGAGCGCTTCCTGCTCGATGCCGAGGTCTACCGCGAGGGTGCGCTGGTCGGCACCGCCGATGGTCTGAACGACGTGGTGATCCACCCCGGCAAGGCGGCGCGGATGATCGAGTTCGAGATGTTCGTCAACGACCAGTTCGTTTATAGCCAGCGCTCCGACGGGCTGATCATCGCCACGCCGACCGGCTCCACCGCCTATGCGCTGTCCGGTGGCGGGCCGATCATTCACCCGGGGTTGGAAGCCATCACCCTGGTGCCGATGTTTCCACATACCCTGTCGAGCCGGCCGATCGTCGTCGACGCCGCCAGCGAGATCAAGGTCCACATCGGCGAGATCAACGAGGCTTACCCGCACATCAGTTGCGATGGCCAGACCCAGGTGGTGTCCAAGCCCGGCGACATGCTTTACGTGCGACGCAAGCCGCAGCGGCTGACGCTGATCCACCCACGCGGACACAACTACTACGAGATCTGTCGCAGCAAACTGGGCTGGAGCAGCCGGCTAGGGGAATGACATGAGCATGACCGGCGACATCGATGGCTATGACCTGATCGGCGACGTCCACGGCTGTGGAGCGACACTGGCCGTGCTGCTGGAAAAGCTGGGCTATCACCAACGCGGCGGTGTCTATCGTCACCCGCGACGCAAGGTGATCTTTCTCGGCGATCTGGTCGACCGTGGCCCACGCATTCGCCTCGCGGTAACCATCGCCCGGCGCATGGTCGAAGAGGGCCAGGCCTATATCGTGATGGGCAACCACGAGGTCAACGCGCTGTCGTACAGTCGCCGCTGCCGCGATGGCAGTAGCTGCGAATGGCTGCGTGAGCATACCCCGCGCCACAATCGCATCGTCCAGGAAACCTTCGAGCAATATCGCGATCATCCGGCCGAATGGGAAGACACCCTGGCCTGGTTCATGGAAATACCGCTGTGCCTGGAAATCGATGGCCTGCGCGTGGTGCATGCCTGCTGGGACGCGCCGTTGATCGAGCGCTTTCTGGCGCGCCATCCCGATGGTTGCATCGACGAGGACTTTCTCTATGATTCGGTGGAACCCGACAGCTTCGCCTTTCGCGTGATCGAACGGCTGACCCGTGGTATTCACCTGCGCCTGCCCGACAACGTCGAGATCCACTCTGGCGACGGCTTCACCCGGCGCACCTTCCGCGCGCATTTCTGGGCCGAGTCGCCTCGCACCTATGGCGACGTGGTATTCCAGCCCGACAACCTGCCCGGCGATCTCGAATTGCGCCTGCTATCGGTTGATGAGCATGCCAAGCTGCCCTATTACGCGCCCAGCGAACCGCCGTTATTCCTCGGCCACTACTGGTGCGAAGGCGTGCCGGCACTACCGGCACCCAACATCGCCTGTCTCGATTACAGCGCGGTCAAGTTCGGCCGTCTGGTGGCCTACCGCTGGGATGGCGAGCAGGCATTGAACGCCGATAAATTCGTCTGGGTGCGCGTTCCACGCGATATGCGAACACGCGAACAACCGTGGGAAGTTGATCTGGATTGATGTTTTTACAATTCATTACTTAATTTCATGAGCCGGTAGGAAACTTGTGCCGCGAGTTGCCATCAGAGTCAGTGTTCCCTTGAATGATCCCTTGCTCTTGTCCGGCGGCCCCCTCCGCCGGACTTTTCTTTGTGCGAAGATTCGATGAAAGATCATGGGCTGGGGCGATTATCCCGGCATTACCGCTCGGGACGAGGATAACGCCATGCATAAAGTGCTGATACTGCCCCGCGACATCGATACGCGATCCTTGCGCAAGGCACTGTGGGCGCAGCGTATCGGCCATCACTTCACCGAAGAGCACGATACCCAGGTATTGTGGCTGGCCGATCCGCGTCAGCACGACGACATGATGCAACTGATCGCGCGCTGGCAGCGTGGCGAGCCGATCGCGCCTGCCGAGAAGCGTGCCTTTGCATCGCGCAACTGGCGTCAGGGGCCACTCGCCGAAGCGCCGGTTGCGGCGGCACTGGTCGGGCTGTGTGTGGCGGTCTTCGGCCTGATGGCGATATTCGGCGATCTGGTGATCGCCGCCATGACCATCACGCCGATCGGCGTGGTTGGCACCAGCCTCAGTGTCGGCACGCTTGGCGATACGCTGTCTTCCGGGCAGTTATGGCGGCTGGTGTCCCCGGCGTTCTTGCACTTTGGCTGGATGCACCTGATCTTCAATATGCTGTGGCTGTGGTATTTCGGCCGCCAGATCGAGGCCCTGCAAGGCTCGTGGCGATTGTTGGGCGTAGTGATGATTAGCGCGCTGGTCTCGAATCTGGCCCAGTATGCGACCGGCACGGTGCTGTTCGGCGGCATGTCGGGCGTCGATTACGCCTTGCTCGGGTATGTCTGGCTGATGGCGCTGCGCGCGCCCAAGAGCGGCTTTTTCGTGCCGCAGATGCTGGTGGTCTTCATGCTCGGCTGGATGGTCTTCACCATGACCGATCTCGCCGGGCCGGTCGGTTTCGGTAACGTCGCCAACGAGGCCCATCTGGGCGGGCTGTTGGTCGGCCTCGTGTTGGGCTGGATCGCCAGTAGCCGGGCGCGAAAGCAACCCGATACCACAGGTTCCAAGGAGAGAGACGATGAGTGATATGACCTTCGAACGCATGATTCAGCAGATGACGCCGGCCATCTACGAGAGCCTCAAGCAGGCGGTGCAACTGCGCAAGTGGCCTGACGGCGGCACGCTCAGCGCCGAGCAGACCGAGCTGTGCCTGGAGGCGGTAATGCGTTACGAGATCGAACACAAGGTGCCCGAGAACCAGCGGGTGGGGTATCTCGAAAGCGCCGGTTGCGGCAGCGCCAAGCGCGATGAGGGAGACAGCATCAAGTGGGTGAACTGATCACGCCGCTACGCGGCTGTTTGAGCAAGATGGCCATCGAGCCCGGCGCGAGTGGCGCACCGGCCCGCTATACGCTGCGCGCCGGTGAGCATCGCCTCGATCTCAATGCCCGGCTCGGCCAGCCGCTGCGCCTTGCGCATACCGGCGCGATCGCCTGTACCCACTGCGGTCGCGCGACGCGCAAGAGCTTCGCCCAGGGTTACTGCTACCCCTGCTTCAAGCGCCTGGCGCAGTGCGATACCTGTATCGTCAGGCCGGAGACTTGCCACTTTCATGCCGGTACCTGCCGCGAGCCCGAGTGGGGCGAGCGCCATTGTTTTCAGCCGCACGTGGTGTATCTGGCCAATTCGTCGGGGCTCAAGGTCGGCATCACCCGCAAGACTCAAGTGCCGACTCGTTGGCTGGACCAGGGCGCGATCCAGGCGTTGCCGATACTCGAGGTCGATACCCGTCAGCAGTCGGGTTTCGTCGAGGTGCTGTTCAAGGAGCAGGTCGCCGACCGCACCAACTGGCGGGCGATGCTCAAGGGCGATGTCGCGCCGCTCGATCTGCGCGCCGAGCGCGAGCGCCTGCTGGCGGCGCTCGACGGTGGGCTGGCCAACCTGCGCGAGCGCTTCGGCTTGGATGCCGTGCGCGTGCTCGACGCCGAACCGGTGACGCTCGACTACCCGGTACTCGAGGCCCCGACCAAGGTCGTCTCGCTGAATCTCGACAAGACGCCCGAGATCGCCGGTACGCTGCTGGGCCTCAAGGGGCAATACCTGATACTCGATAATGGCGTGATCAACCTGCGCAAGTTCACCGGTTACGAGGTCGTCTTCGAGTAATCCTCGCCGCTGGCGTTAGCGACGATGTCGGCGCCGGTCCTCCATGCGCGCCAGGAACACCTCCATCACCTTCGAGTACAGGCGCGGCCCCAGCACGACATCTTCCACGCCGGCATCGAGATTGGGGTTGTCGTTGATCTCGATGACCACCACCCGCTCGCCGATCTGCTTGAGATCCACGCCGTAGAGGCCGTCGCCGATCAGCCGGGTGGCCTTGAGCGCGGCCTTGACCACGGCCTTGGGGGCATCCTTGGGGTCGTGGGTGGTAAAGGCGCCGCTGCGCGTCTTGCCGTGCGAATGATCGTAAATTTGCCAATGTCCGCGCGCCATGTAGTAGCGGCTGGCGAACAACACCTCGCCGTCGAGCACGCCGATGCGCCAATCGAATTCGGTGGGCAGCCACTCCTGCAACAGCAACAGCGCGGAAGACTCGAACAGCCGTTCGGCTTCCTGCTTGAGCTGATCGGCGGATTGAATCTTGACCACGCCACGCGAGAAGGCCCCATCCGGTATCTTGAGTACCATCGGGAACTGCAGCCCGGCGGCCTTCTCGGGCAGCCGTTCGAGATCGTCGCGATACAGCAGCAAGCCCTCCGGCGCCGGCACGCCCTTGGTGCCCAGCAACGCATGCAGGTAGACCTTGTTGGTGCAGCGTAGAATCGAACGCGGATCGTCTATTACCACCAGCCCTTCATGCTCGGCGCGCCGGGCCATGCGGTAGGTGTGATGATCGAGACTCGTGGTTTCGCGGATGAATAGCGCATCGAATTCGGCCAGGCGGCTCTCGTCACGCTTGGTGATCAATGACACATCGATGCCCAGCCGCCGCCCGGCGCGGATGAATTGCTTGAGCGCGCTCTTGTTGCTCGGCGGCAGCGTTTCTTTGGGATCGACCAACATCGCCAGGTCGTAACGGTAGCGGCGGCGTGCCTTGGGCGTGCGCCAGACCTTGCGCGAATGGCGGTTCAGCGCCTGCGCGAACAGGTCCTGCTCCTCGCCGTTTAGCGCGGCGAGTGCCAGTGGCTTGAGCCGGGCCAGCCGCCACAGGCCCTGGCGGCGCTGAAAGCGCGCCTCGAGCAGCGGGCAGGGCAGGCGCTCGAACAAGCGCCTGGCCAGCCTGCCCAGCCCCTCTTGAAGACACTCACCGAACACGATTCGCAGCGTGAAGGCGTCGCCCTGGAGCGCGCCCCGTCGGGTGAGCTCATCCATCAGTGGCGCCAGCGATTCCAGTTGCAGATCGACCAGTGCCTTGCGCGCGAGTTGGTTGAGGGTTTCCACCGTCGGCAGAACCCGTTGCCCGCGCGCCTGGGCCAGTAGCGATACGTAATAGCCGGTCTCGAGGTAGTCGAGGCCGCTGCACAGGTTGATCACGTGGGTGGTGCTGTCCTGCTCACCAACGGTTTCCTGAGCCAGATAGTCGGCGGCGGTAATCAGATCATCGGAAGGGTAATAAGGGCGCCAATCGGCGGCGCGGTCGACAACGATACGCAATGGCGACATGGGTGAGCTTCCTGCCTCGCAATAGAGCCATGGTTATGGAGCTGGGTTAATCAGCGTTGGTTGATGCAACATGATGATCCGAATTGCGGCTAGAATGCGCTTGACTCCTGCGCGCTACAATAATCCCTTGGCTTGAAATAATTTCATGTTGAGTGACGATGACAAGCGCAGGATCGAACCTGACAATGCCGCTGCCTAATTGCGGGGAACGAGTCATGAACCCGACGCTGTCTCCAGCTCTGCGCCTGTCCCGGCCGGACGACCTCGATGCCCTGTGCCGCCTGGAGCTCGAGTGCTTCGACGGCGACCGTTTCAGCCGCCGTCAGCTGGCTCATATACTCATCCGCGCCAATGCGACGACCTTCGTCGCGGTGGATGAACAGGGCGGATTGCTGGGCTACGGCACGCTGCTGTTTCGGCGCAACAGCCGTAACGCACGGCTATATTCCTTCTGCGTGCATCCCGCTGCGCGCGGTGGTGGGTTGGGGCGGCGATTGCTCGAAACCCTCGAAGGCGAGGCGCGCGCGCGCGGCATGCACAAGCTGACGCTAGAGGTGCGTGCCGACAACCGCGTGGCCATGGGCCTGTACCGGCGCATGGGCTTTCTTCCCCAGCGCTGGCTGGACGACTATTACGTCGATGGCTGCGCCGCCTGGCAGATGGAAAAGCCGTTGCCCCTGGCCGAGTTCAGCGCCACCGGCTAGCCGATTCGCCAGGGGCGTATCGTGCTAGCATGCCGGGTCTCGATTGCCATTCTGGAGCCCTTATATGCCGTCTTTCGATATCGTCTCGGAACTCGACAAGCACGAAGTCACCAACGCGGTGGACCAGGCCAACCGTGAACTCGCCACGCGTTTCGATTTTCGCGGCGTGACCGCCAGCTTCAGCGAGGAGGGCGACAGCGTGAGCATGGAGGCCGACGCCGATTTCCAACTGCGCCAGATGCTCGACATTCTCAGGGGACGGCTGATCGCCCGGGGCGTCGACGCCGGCTGCCTGGAAGAACAGGAAGCCGATACCGCAGGCGTGCGCGCGCGTCAGCAGGTATTGCTGCGCCAGGGTATCGACCAGCCGCTGGCCAAGAAGATCGTCAAGTCGCTCAAGGACGCCAAGCTCAAGGTGCAGGCACAGATTCAGGGCGATAAGGTGCGCGTTACCGGCAAGAAGCGCGACGACCTGCAACAGGCCATCGCGCTGCTCAAGGCTGACAAGTCGATCGACCTGCCGCTGCAGTTCAACAATTTCCGCGACTGATGATTAGCGCTCGGTTCAGGCCGCCAGTGTATCGGCGGTAGCGCTCGCCGCCAGACACAGCATGCTCAGGTTGCCGAACATGAAGCTCTCGTGCAGCGTGGTCATCGGCGCGCCCTCGAGCGCTCCCACCGCCATCAGCAGTGGCAGGAAATGCTCCGGCGTGGGGTGGGCATGCCGGGCATGCGGCGCGCGGCGTTGCCAGTCGCCGAGCGCCGCGAGATCGCCACGCTCGGCGACGTCACGCGACCAATCATGGAAGGCCTGCGCCCAGGCGTCGGGCCTCGCATCGCCGGGCTTGCGGTCGCCCAGGTTATGGGTCGCCGAGCCGGAGCCGATCAGCCAGAGCTCCTCGCGTTCGGCGAAGCGACCCAGTTGCGCCGCCAGTGCCAGGCGTTCGTTATCGCCAAGCGCCATCGGCACGCTGACCGGCAGCAGCGGGACATCGGCCTCGGGCCATACCAGCGAGAGCGGCGACCAGATGCCATGATCCAGCGGGCGCTTTGAGTCGACCCGCGCCTCGATGCCGTGGGCCGACAACTGTGCAGAAAGCCGCTCGGCAATGTCGGGCAGCCCTGGCGCCGGGTAGCGTTGCTGGTACATCACCTGTGGAAAGCCATGAAAATCGTGCAGGGTCTGCGGCTGGGCGGCGCCACCCAGGGTGAGTGTCGGTGTCTCGAAATGCGCCGATACCACCAGCGCCCCGCGCGGACGCGGCAGGCGCTGCCCAAGTTCGACGAGGAAATCGCGGGCGGGGTGTTCGCTGATGGTCAGACTCGGCGACCCATGGGAAATGAACAGTACGTTGCGCATGTGACGCTCTCCCGTCAGGCAGGCCAATCGGTTCGGCCCATTGACCGCAAGCCTAACGCATCCACCGCCGGGAACTAGCCGAGGCAATGGCAATAGACCGTTCACCGCCGGGCAACGTTGCCGCAGGGCTGACGGTACGAAGATGACGTGGCGATTAAGGTTGCCTAGTCTTGCTATAGGGGTATCTACTTTCATTAAGCTGATCGATTGGCAGTAAGTCGAGTGGCTGGGCTGTAATGAGGGCGGTTGTCCAGTAGCGACCGCAACGAACGGAGGAGGCGGATGCCGAAACTACAGCATGCCATGTACGCCAGCCTGGCGGGTGTCAGTTTCGGCCTGGGCGTGGTGGGCCTGTTCGTGCCGCTGATGCCGACCACCTGCTTCATGCTGCTGGCGGTATGGCTGGCCTCCAAGGGTTCGCCGCGCTTCGCGCTGTGGATTCGTCGGCATCCGCGCTTCGGCCCGCCGATTCGCGCCTGGGAGGGCGAACGCGCGATTCCCCGCCATGCCAAGCGCTTGGCGGCTGGCATGCTGGCGGTGTCGGCGGCGATCATCGTCTTCACCGTCGATTCCTTATGGCTAAGCGGCATGCTGGTCGTCGGTCTCGCCCTGCTGGCGCTATGGATCGTCACCAGGCCCGAGCCACGCCGGCTGACGCCAGAGCGCGGCGTGGCACCCTCGGCCATCGAGCCCGCCGCCGACTGCCTTTCCACACAGCGCCTTTCCACGGAGCGTGTGGGGCGCTGATCGCGCGTTGCCTGGCCAAGAGCCGCACATGCCTTTGAGACTCCTGCCCTGGGCACCGTACAATGCTCGGTAATCTTGCACAGGAGTTCTCGAACGATGACTGAACCGCAGCCGGTTTATTTAAAGGATTATCAGCCGCCCGCTTTCCGGATCACCCATACCGAGCTCAAGTTCGATCTGGCGCCATCGAATACCCGTGTCACGGCGCTACTGCATCTTGAACGCCACCCGGACAGTCAACCCGGCCTGCCGTTGATCCTCGATGGCGAAAAGCTCTCCTTGCAGCGCATCGCCATCGACGGCCAGGAGCTTCAGGAAGGCGAGTATCGGCTCGATGCCGAGACGCTGACCATCGAGGACGCCCCGGATCGTCTGCGCCTGGAGACCGAGGTCGAGATCGACCCCGCCGCCAATACCGCGCTGGAGGGGCTGTATCTCTCCAACGGCATGTTCTGCACCCAGTGCGAGGCCCAGGGCTTCCGGCGCATCACCTATTATCTGGATCGCCCCGATGTCATGGCGACCTTCTCGACCACGGTGATCGGCGATCGCGAGCAGCTGCCGGTGCTGCTTTCCAACGGCAACCCGGTGGAGCGTGGCGAGCTACCGAATGGCAAGCATTTTGCCACCTGGGAAGACCCGCACCCCAAACCCAGCTACCTGTTCGCAGTGGTCGCCGGGTCGCTCGAGAAGGTCGAGGATCACTTCACCACCATGAGCGGTCGCGAGGTGCTGTTGCAGATTTGGGTCGAGCCCGAAAACCTCGACAAGACCGAGCACGCCATGCGCTCGCTCAAGGCGGCGATGGTCTGGGATGAACAGACCTATGGTCGCGAATACGATCTCGATCTGTTCATGATCGTTGCCGTCAACGATTTCAACATGGGCGCGATGGAGAACAAGGGCCTCAATATCTTCAACAGCGCGGCGGTGCTGACGCATCCGCAGACCGCCACCGATGCCGCCTACCAGCGCGTCGAGGGCGTGGTCGGCCATGAGTATTTTCACAACTGGTCGGGCAATCGCGTGACCTGTCGCGACTGGTTCCAGCTCTCGCTCAAGGAGGGCTTCACGGTCTTTCGCGATCAGAGCTTCTCGGCCGATATGAACTCGGCGCCGGTCAAGCGTATCGAGGATGTGTCCTATCTGCGCACCGCGCAGTTCGCCGAGGACGCCGGTCCCACCGCGCATCCGGTGCGCCCGGATCATTACATCGAGATTTCCAACTTCTACACCCTGACCATCTACGAGAAGGGCTCGGAGATCGTGCGCATGCTGCGCAACCTGCTGGGCTGGGATACTTTCCGCCAGGGCTCGGATCTCTACTTCGCGCGCTTCGACGGCCAGGCGGTGACCATCGAGGATTTCGTCGGCTGCATGGCCGAGGTCTCGGGGCTCGATCTGACCCAGTTCATGCTCTGGTATTCCCAGGCCGGCACGCCGGAGATCGACGCCCACGGCGAGTACGATTACGCCAAGGCCGAATACCACCTGACCTTGCGCCAGCGCACCCCGGCCACGCCCGGCCAGCCCAACAAGCAACCGCTGCATATCCCCGTGCGCATCGGTTTGGTCGGCACCAAGTCCGGCGAGGATCTGGCGCTGACCCTGAATGGGTCACAAGGCAAGCAGAGCCTGAGCGAGGGCGGCGTGCTGCACCTGCGCGAAGCGGAGCAGACGTTCGTGCTCAGCGATGTCGCCGAGGCACCGGTACCTTCGCTGCTGCGCGGCTTTTCCGCGCCGGTCAAGCTGCGCTTCCCCTATGGCCGCGAGGATCTGTCGTTCCTGTTGCAACACGACGTCGACGGCTTCAACCGCTGGGATGCCGGCCAGCGCCTGGCCATGCTGGCATTGGACGACCTGATCGCCGCGCATCGCAATGGCGTGGAAAAGGTCATGGATGTCCGCTTGACCGAAGCCTTCCGTGGCCTGTTGACCGCGCCGGAGGAAGATCAGGCGGTACTCGCCGAAATGCTCACGCTGCCCTCCGAGGCGTATATCGCCGAGCAGCAGCCGGTGGTCGATGTCGATGCCATCCACGCCGCGCGAGTCTTCGTCAAGCAGTCGCTGGCCGTCGCCCTGCGTGACGAATTCCTGGCGATATACCAGGCGAATCAGTCCGATGCCGTCTACGCGCCGAGTGCCGAGCAGATCGCGCAGCGCAGCCTCAAGAACGTCGCGCTGTCGTACCTGATGAGCATCGAGGACGAACGCGGTGTCGAGCTCGCTCAACAGCAGTTCGAGGCCGGCCACAACATGACCGACGTGCGCGCCGCGCTGACCTTGCTTGTGCATAGCTCGCGCAGCGATATCGCCGAGCCGGCACTGCGGGCGTTCGGCGAGAAGTGGGCGCATGATCCGCTGGTCATGGACCAATGGTTCAGCATCCAGGTCACCCGGCCGCAGCCCGATGCGCTGGATCGCGTCAAATACCTGATGGCGCATCCGGCGTTCTCGCTCAAGAACCCCAATCGGGTGCGCGCGCTGATCGGCGCCTTCGTCAACCAGAACCGTATCAACTTCCATCGTCTGGACGGCGAGGGCTACGAGCTGCTGGCCGATGTGGTCATCAAGCTCAACAAGCTCAACCCCGAGATCGCCGCGCGCATCATCACGCCGCTGACGCGCTGGCGGCGCTTCGACGAGCAGCGCCAGGCACTGATGAAGGCGCAGCTCGAACGCATTCGCGCCGAGGACCTATCGCCGAATGTCTTCGAGATCGTCGAGAAGGCGCTGGCAGAGTGATTTTTCGAGTATGAGGCAATGCTAAGCGCCAGGGCGTTGGGGTACCTGTACGAGGTGATTCGCCGTGGCTCGGTGCGCCGGGCCGCGGTGTATCTGAACGTGGATGCGTCCGCGATCAGCCGGCAGATTCGTGGCCTGGAAGAAGACGTCGGCGTGGCGCTGTGCGAGCGTCACGACGGCGGCATGCGGGCGACCGAGGCGGGTTATTTGCTGATCGATCATTACCACCGGCAGAAAGCCGCCGAATCGGCCGCGCTGTCGCGCTTGAATGCGTTGCAGGGGCTACGCAGCGGCGAGGTACGTATCGCGGTAGGCGAGGGCTTCATCGCCGACCTGGTCTCCGCGCCACTGCAATCCTTCATGGCACAGCACCCGGGTATCGAACTCGAGGTACGCATGGCCGGCGTCAACGAGGCGATGTCGCTGGTCAGGGATTTCGAGGTCGACCTGGCACTACTCTATTCTCCGCCCCAGGATCCGGCGCTCGTCAGTCATGCCGAAACCCGTCAGCCGCTGGATCTGATCGTGCCGCCCCAGCATCCCCTGTTGCAGGAAAAAGGGCCGGTCAGCCTCGCCGAGGTGGCGAAATGGCCGTTGGCGATGATCGACAACTGCACCGGCATGCGCCAGATGGTCGATCAGGCGGCGCATCAGGAGCGGGTGCACCTGGCGCCGCGCCTGCGCACCAACTCGGTATCGGTACTCAAGAACTTCGTGCGCTCGGGCATCGGCGTCACCTTCATGCCGGAATTGACGGTGGTGGAGGAGCTGCGCGGTGGCAAGATCCGTCTGGTGCCCGTGCGCCATTCGATACTCTCCGAGGCGCGTGCCTGTATCGCCAGCCGCAAGGGACGTGAGCTGACGGTGGCCGTCGAGGCGTGCCTGGAGCATCTGCGACGCGGCTTGCGGTTCTTCAGCGCCGATGCCCCCCGGCTGCTCGATGAGCGGTGTGGACATAAAGACAACGCCTTGCCCATTGAATAGTCAACATGACCACGATTAGCGTGGCCGTGCAGGGCCACTACCGGTCTGCTTCGATAAAAAACAAAGTGGGGAATTACACAATGAGCAAAGGGTTCACTCGACGTCTGACGCTGTTGGGGTCCGCCATGGCATTGAGTCTGGGCGTTCTGGCGTCTCCCGTGCAGGCAGAAACCATCAACCTGAGCTATAACGGCGCGCCCGATCTGGACAAGAACGCCGTGCATGTGTTCGCCAGTACCTTGAAATCGCTGGTCGAGAAAAAGACCGATGGCGAGCTGGAGCTCAAGCTCTACCCCAACAGTATGCTGGGTGGCGAGCAGGAGCGCATGGAACAGGTCATCAATGCACCGGGGCTGAACATCGCTTCGTTCGCGGGCGTGGCGCCACTGATTCCGGAAATTTATGTCAGTGCGATTCCATTCCTGTTCAAGGACTTCGAGGCCGCGCGCCAGTTCTTCGATGAAGGCGACTATTGGAAGAACGTTCAGCAGGTGTTCAGCGAGCGGGCCAATGGCGCGAAAATCCTCGCGGTGGTCGAGGAGGGCGGTTTCCTGGCGTTCACCAACAGTGTGCGCCCGATAGCCGGTCCCGAGGATTTCGAGGGGCTGCGCTTCCGCGCGATGGATCCTAGCCAGGTCGCGCTCTACGAGGCCTTTGGCGCCTCCGGCACGCCGATTCCCTGGACGGAAACCTACATGGCGCTACGTACCGGCGTGGCCGATGGCCAGATGAATCCGCCGATGTACATCATCCTGGGCAGCCTGTACGAGGTTCAGAAATACCTGACGCTGGCCAACATTCAGTATTCGGATCAGTTCCTGGTGGCCAATGGCCAGCTTCTGGATAGCCTCAGCGATGAGAACCGCAAGGCGCTGATGTCGGCCGTCCACGAGGCCAACCAGATGGCTCGCGTGACCAACCAGGCCAAGGTAGGCGAGCGCCTTGCCTTCCTGAAGGAACACGGCATGGAAATCATCAACCCCACCGACGCCAATCTCGAGGCGTTGCGCACCCAGGGCCAGCCAGCCTATTTGAATTGGCTCACCGAAGAGCAGGGCATCGAACAGCGCTGGATCGACATGGCGCTTGAAGACGCTGGCATGACGAAGCTCGCAAACTGATTTTGCGCGCTTCTCGACCGTGATAGGTCGGCGCTGGCTCCAGCCGGGAGTCAGCGCCGATACCCTCCGATGATTTGCTTGCGAGACGATCATGACGAACGGTTTTGCCGTGTGGCGCGAGCGGTCGCTGACCCTTTCCCGCCGCATTACCTTGTGGATCGCCAGTTCCTTGATGTTGGCAACGGTATTGGTGGTTCTGTATGGCGTGTTGACCCGCTATGTGCTGGGCGGAGCGCCCATCTGGATGAACGAGCTGGCCCGTTTTCTGACTATCGCCACCGTACTGCTGGCGCTGGGGGCCGTCTGGGTCGAAGGCGCGCATATGCGCGTGTCGCTGATCGAGCGTCTGCTGCCACCCAAGCTGGTCAAGGTGCTGGTTTTCTATCAATGGCTGTTGACGCTGTTTCTGGCCGGTGCCGCGACCTGGTTGAGCCTGCAATACGCCTTGTCGGCGTCGATGTTCACCACCATGGGGTTGGGGATTAGTCGCGCCATTCCGCTCATGACGTTACCGGTCGGTTTCGCACTGCTGACCTGGCAGGTTTTGTGTCACGGCCCTCGGGCCTTGCGCACCGAGCTCGAGGAGGTCGGCATATGATCTGGACCATGTTGGGTGTGTTTCTCGTTCATGTGCTGTTGGGTCTACCATTGTTTATCGCCTTGCTGACCACGGCGCTGGTGGGGTTTCTGTTCGTCGATCCGGCGATGATCGCGCGCATAGCGCCGCAGCAGTTTTTCGGCGGAATCAATGTGTTCTCGCTGATGGCGATTCCGTTGTTCATTCTTGCCGGCAACTTGATGAACGCCAGCGGACTGACCGAACGCCTGATGCGCCTGGCGCGCTTGATGGTCGGTCATCTGCGCGGCGGCATGGGTCACGTCAATGTGGTATCCAGCGTGTTTTTCGCCGGCGTGAATGGCTCGGCGGTCGCTGACACCGCGGCATTGGGGCCACTGCTGGTGCCTGCGATGCGCAAGGAAGGTTATTCCACGTCGTTCGCGGCGGGGCTGACCGCGGGTAGCTCGTTGATCGGGCCGATCATCCCGCCGAGCATCTTCATGATTCTGTATGCCTCCCTGACCAACACCTCGGTGGGCAGCCTGTTCCTGGCGGGTGTGGTTCCGGGGCTATTGCTTGGCGGGGCCTTCATGCTGATGAATGCCTGGTATGCCCGGCGCAAGCAGTTGTCGGTACGCAGCGAGCGCCCGTCACGCAAGGAGTTCGGTTCGGCGATGCTGGGTGCCATGCCGGCACTGGTCGCGCCGTTCATCATCGTTGCGGGCATTGTGCTGGGCTTCGTGACACCCACCGAGTCTGGCGCGCTGATCGTTGCCTACGTGGCATTGTTCGGCCTGATGATGGGTTCGATGCCACTCGCTCGGGTATGGGTGGCGATGCGCGAGACCGCCAAGCTCAGCTCGGCGATATTCGTCATCATGGCGGTATCCGCCATCGTCAGTTGGCTCTTGTCCTATGCGCAGGTGCCCGCGCAATTCGTCGAATTGCTGACGCCTTACATCGACAACCCGGTCATGGTGCTGCTGGTGTTGAGCGCGATCACCTTCGTTACCGGTATGTTCATGGAAGAGGTCTCGGCGCTGATGCTGCTCACGCCGATCTTCATTCCTGTGGCGATGATCGCCGGCATCGATCCGGTGCATCTGGGGGTGATCATTACGCTGAATATCACCATCGCGCTTATCACGCCACCGATGGGTGCCTGTGTGTTCGTCGCCGCCGCAGTGAGTCGAATCGATATTACTTCGTTGTTCCGGACCATCTGGCCGTTCGTGCTGGTTGCGCTATGCATACTGCTGCTGTTGATCTTCTTCCCCGCGCTGACACTCTGGCTACCGGCCTTATTGGGATAATGAGCACATGAATCTGGCTATGACTTACCCGCCCATTCCCACTCGACCGGAACCCGATTGGTCTCAGGTGACTGCGTTGCCCATCCAGGGCTGCCAATCGCCATTGGTGCCGATGAGCCTGGTACCGCCGCCCGTCGTGATCTATCCCGTTTATGCCAAGCGCGGCATCCCGGGCGCCGTTGCGGAATGCCATGTACGCCCCGAGGTGCATCGCCGGCTGTTGCAGGCCGCCCGTGGGTTGCCCGAGGGGTTGTCGCTGGTGTTGCTGGATGCCTGGCGACCGTGGCGAGTCCAGCAGTACCTGTTCGATACGCTCTTCGCAGCGATTCGCGCTAGGCATGGCGAACTGGATGATGAAAGCCTGCTCGCCCGCACGCGCGAGTTCGTGTCCTTGCCCAGCCGTGACCCCGCCGCGCCGAGCCCCCATCTGACCGGGGGCGCGGTGGACGTCACCTTATGCGATGAAAACGGGCTGCAACTGGACATGGGAACGGCATTCGATGAAGCGGTGCCGGCGTCGCATAGCGACTATTTCGAATGCCACGCACCGGCCGACGATGCCCAGCGTCGGGCACGCGACAATCGCCGGCTGCTCTATCACACCATGAGCGAGGCCGGCTTCACCAATCTGCCTAGCGAGTGGTGGCATTACGATTTCGGCGACCAACTATGGGCCTGGTATCGCGGCGAAAACGCCGCGCTCTATGGCCCCATCGAGCTCGAAAGCATCGAGGATCACTGGCGTCGGCAATTGTGAGCAACCAAAGGCGCTGACGGTGTGACGCGCCGATAGCTGCAAGACGATAAAGGGGCCGCTCTTTCGAGCGGCCCCTTTATGCTAGCTGGCGATGGCTGGTTCGGCTGCGAACTCAGCCGGAGATGCTATCGTCGGCGGCCGTGAAGCCCTGCAACGACACCGGGAGATCGAGGCGATTGCCGCGTGGCCCGATGACGCTTACCGTCGCCGTGCTACCGTTGCGCATCCGCTGGCGCAGGGACTCGGAAATCGGCAAGTCGGCACGGCAACCTTGCTGCTGGCAGACCTGATACGGGAAGTTGATCGGTTCGCCGTTGTCGACGACCAATTGCAGGCCCGGCGACAAGCGAACGCCCAGCGGCAGCAGGAAAATCATCGCGGCGGTGTCGATTTCCTGCGGGTAGGCCATGATCACGCGCATGATCGGCTGGCCGCTTTGCGGGTTATTGACCAACTGCGTCATCTCGCAGATGGCCGGTTGGGCGTTCGTCGGGCAGCGCACTTCCCAATCCTCGAATTGCTCCGAGCTGAACTCGGGGCCGCTGGCCGGCTGCTGCTGGGCGACTGCCATCGGCGCAAGCAGGCTTAAAAACAGCAGCATCAACATCTTGGAGCGTAATGCGAAGCGATAGTGCATGGCGAGCCATCCTTGGTTGTTGTCTACATACATTTTACGTGACCTGAGGTGTTTCGTCATGATTGTCCGTGCGTTGTCTGGAATGAAAGGCTGGTACTTAGGCGATTAGCCAACTCAACACTATTAGCCCAAGCAGTGTCCAGATCAAGCCACCAACGATCGCATGATTAATAAAGGCGCGGATGCCCTTGTAAAGTAGCAGCAATCCGATGAGCAGTACGATCAGGCCGAATAGCGAAGGGCTCATGCCCAGCGAACCGGTCAGCCCTTCAATGAAATCATGCACGGCGCCGCCGAATCCAGCGAAGATGCTCGACAGCAGGTCGACGACGAAGCGAATCGCGTCGCCGAGGCTCTCGCCGAGCCAATTGAAGAAGCCGTTTTCAGCCATGTAGCCAGTCCCTAGCGGTGTGGTTTCGCGTTATCGGCTATGCGGCGCCCGCCGATGCGACGCCCCGCGTATGGTAGAGCATTTGCGGTGCCCACCGCGACATCCTGTCGTGGCCGAGCGTGGATGATCAAATCGCTTGACGTTTTCGCTGGGACCTTCTTTACTGATTGAGTGCTGGCTGCATTAGCCAGTTTTCATGCAAGTCGTTCTGGAACCGAAAATGATGATGACCCCGGTGTGGACCGAGCCAGGCAACGTCTCCGTACTCATGAATAATCATGACGTGCGAGTCTTCGCCTGTCCGCGTGTCGCCTACCGAGTCTGACTCACCGGCCGCGGATCTTACCGCGGCCACGATGATCCCGATGTCGATCCTCCCTCCCCGATAAGGTCCCGGCCTCCACCAAGGAGACCGTAACATGCCGTTATCGACACTTTTTCGCCGCACGCTCGAAACATTGAGCGAGATGCGCCATCGCCAGCGTAACGTTAGCGCGCTGGCGCACCTGGATGCGCATCTGCTCAAGGATATTGGCCTGCATGTGGAGCAGGGCTTTGTCAGGCCGCTGTATCCCGAGGATGACACGGCGACAGCGTCGAAGCCGCAACCTGCTCATGACAGCCCACAAATGACCGAGAGCGTTGCCCATCCGGAGAAGCTCTGTCCAAGCTGTGGAGCGACATTGGCTTAGCGAGGCCACGGTCGCGGGAGGCGGCCGTGGCAACGTATCACCGTAGGCAGGGCCAGGGACGGCCCGATCTATTTTCGTTGATCGCCGAGATGAACGAAGCTGGGTAAATACTTCCGCAAAGAATGCATTCACGAGGAGCGACCATGAAGACGATTGGCGTGCTGGGTGGAATGAGTTGGGAGTCGACGCAAGATTATTATCGACAGTTGAACGAGGGCGTAAATGCGCGGCTTGGCGGCTTCCACTCGGCGCCGATCTGCCTGCTGAGCGTCGATTTTGCCGAGATCGAGACACTGCAACGCGCGGGCGATTGGGATGAAGCAGGGCGCGTGCT
Source organism: Modicisalibacter muralis (assembly GCF_900102945.1). Classification (GTDB taxonomy): domain Bacteria; phylum Pseudomonadota; class Gammaproteobacteria; order Pseudomonadales; family Halomonadaceae; genus Modicisalibacter; species Modicisalibacter muralis. Next base: position 123,963 of record NZ_FNGI01000010.1, read on the forward strand.
GGCCAAGGCCGCGCGTCAGGTGCAGGCGGCTGGCGCGGACTTTCTTCTGATTGCGACCAATACCATGCACCGGGTGGCAGCGGAGATCGAGGTGGCCATCGAGATCCCGCTTTTGCATATCGCCGATGCCACCGGCGCGCGTCTGGTGGCGGATGGCGTGTCGCGCGTGGGGCTGCTGGGCACGCGCTTCACCATGGAGCAGGCGTTCTACCGCGATCGGCTGCGTGACCGTTTCGGCATCGAGGTCGTGACTCCCGACGCGCCGGATCGCGAGGTCGTGCATGACATCATCTTCAACGAGCTGGTGCATGGCGCGATCGAGGATGCCTCGCGCGAGCGCTTCCTGGGAATCATCGATGGGCTACGCGTGCAGGGCGCCGAAGGGGTGATTCTCGGCTGCACCGAAATCGCCATGCTGGTTCAGCAGGCGCATACCCGCGTGTCTCTGTACGACACCACCGAACTACACGTTCAAGCGGCGCTGGATTTCGCACAGGATAAAAGCTGATCCAGCCTCTTGGGCTTTGCTTGAAAAGTCGGCGAGCGAAGGTCAGACAAGGCAAAAATTAGCGAAAAAGCGGAGTTTACGAGATGTAAATGAGCACTTTGAGCTAATTTTTAACGCCGTATGATCGAGAGCAGTCAGTTTTCAGGCAAAGCCGATACGTTCGTGCTCCGGCAGTCCCACCGCCAGCGGCACACTGATGATGCCACCGACGAGCGCCACCCATAATGGAGCGGACGGCCCCCACACGGCGGCGACCGGGCCGAGCGCCATGATACCGAGCGCCGCCAGTGCGTTGGAAAGCCCCAGGGCGAGCCCCGAGCCCAGCGAGCGATTCTCGGGCAGAATATCCTGGGCGATGAGGATGCCCAGCGGCAGCGTCGCGAATAGGCTGATACCGAGAATACCCAATACGATCCACAGCCAGACGCCGCTGGCGAACAGAAAGACCGTGAGCATCACGACCGACAGGCTCATGGCCGCGATCAGCAGCGGCCGCCGGCCCAGCCGATCGGATAATCGTCCACCGCCGATATTGCCGATGACCCCGATCACCAGCAACACCGTGATGAAGCTGGCTCCGGTGGTCAGCGAGCCGCCAGCCTGAGTCCACATCAAGGGCACGAACGTCACCACAGAAAGAATCATCAACGAGCGCAGCGTCGAGAACGCTACCAGCCGCGACAATGGCCCGGCGTGCTGGCGCCAGGCGATAGGCTCGGCATTTGCCGCGCGGGCGGGCAGCTTGGGCGCCCACTGCGTGAGAAACGGCAGTGTCAGCAGGGCGGGCACGGCGAGCACCCATAGATAACCCAGCCCCCACTGCACCACGACCCAACTGGCGATGGCCGGCCACACGCCGCGCCCCACCTCGCCGCCGACCATGAATATCGACATGGCGGTGCCGGGCTTGTCACCGCCCAATCGTCGCACGCCAGCGAGCGCCTGAGGGTGGAAGAACGAATTGGACACCCCGATCAGCATCAGCACGGGCACCAGCGACCAAAAGCTCGACGCAAACCCGATCAACGCACCACCCAGCGATGAACCGAATAGTCCACAGGTGATCATCACGCGCCCGCCCACCCGGTCGGCGAGCAGGCCGACCAGCGGCTGCAAGGCCTGCCCCAATAGCAGCGCCGCCATGATCGTACCCGCCAACGCCACCGACAGGTTCAGCGAAACCAGAATCGCCGGCAGCACCCCTGGCAGGTAATTGGCGGCACCATCGTTAAGAAAGTGCGCCCAACTCATGCCCGTCAAGCGTCCGGGCTGGGATTGGGGCTGGGCGTTATCGACGGTGGTGGCTTCCATGCGTTGGGCTCAAGTGGTGGTTGCGAGGGGGACTAAAGCGAAATGCGACCAGGTAAGCTGATTGCACCTTGGTTACATAGCATGGACCGGCGGGGCAAGCCAAGCTTGGCTTACTATAAGATGGCTAAGGGAATCGTAGAGGAGCTTGGTCGCTTAGGAGCTATCTGAGCCCTTCCTGCGGCTATTTTCGACCATAGCCACACGCTCCCACGATCAAGCGCTTCTTCTGAGTTGCACCGAGGGGCGTTTTTGGGGCTTCGGCAGCTTACGGCCATAAGCGGACATTCAGAATGTGCTCATGTAACGTTAGTGATGAGCCGCGCTAGACGGCGAACAACCGGAGCGGTAGCAAAGGTGAGAGTTGCCAAGCATTGGACTCAATCGCCCTTGTTGAGCGCGCGCCTATAGACACTAGTAGTACTCTCCATACAATTCCCATGCCATCGTTAACAGGAGGATTCTTCGCTTAAAATAAATTACATGTTCTTCGTTCTCAAGATCAAAAGTAACACTAGGTCCTAATCCCATCTGTTCGTACATCTCTGAGAGAAGGGGAATTTCGCCATCCGGAAACTTACTTCGGATATCCTTGAGTTCATTTCGTGCAGCACCGTCGCCAAAGATGGCGGATTTGAGGCTCTCCCACAGGCTTGGATCATCCATTGCCAGTAATCGATCGATATCTTCGCGTGAAATAAATGCTGGCCGAAACGCGACAGGAAAAGCAGAGTCAGCCGCAATAGTTATATTTCCAGAACTTTCTATATCGCCTGAAATAGTCCCACCAAGATCAGATACCATTTTGGCGAATTTCCTATTCGCCTGTGCCTCTACAGCTGCACCCATATCTCTCTGAAAACGTAGTCTCGATAGAAACTTTGCTGAGACTACATCTCTAAGAACCCACGGAACTCGTTCCTGATATGAGTACTCTTCTCCTCGTTCATTTATTTCTTGTAACTTTTTGTCACATTCAGGATTGGCATCTGCCAGGGCATTCTCAATAATGCCCTGAGTAAATCTCTCCACTCTGGCGCCCGTAAACCTTAACTCCACAGCATCGGAGATCGAGATATTAGCATCAACACCAATATCCGCTACTTTGTACAGTGTGCTTCGCAGCTCACCGCTAACTGCGTATCTTCGGGTGTCTATTGCGTCAGCGAGTACCGTCGTCGACATCGATGGATTCAAACCGGCGAAGCACAGATGTTTTCTTGCTAGAAATCCCTCGTATGGGTTCAAGTATATATCGCCAGGCTCTTCATCAGTCGGTAATATTATGGGAAGAGCGCGGTACTGGTAAAAGTACGCATGGAGTGCAGCTTGGTAACTCTCAAATAGGGCAGCTTGAGCCGGACGTGTTCCATAGGTTGCAGCAGCTATTAGCGCTATTAACCCTATAGTACTAGCCATATAATTCTTCGTATACATTGGCTTTCTCCTGTTTTGCGTTCAATATCTAGACTGTACGCCCGGCTCCCAAAAAGAGTTCAACTTTACTACGGCCCAACAGGGATTAGGTTGCGCGCTCTGTTATCGGCTTATCGAGCTGGCACGCTTAAGTCAATAAAGGAGCGCGTAAATTCGCACATAAGCCACTGACCCTGCTGAAAATTAAGCATTGCTTGGCAGCGCAATACAAATAAATGTGCGGGCATATTTTCCGCAAGGTCCGCCTTGGGTCGTTGACTGTCCCAGCGCTCTCTGAACCATAGACTGTTGTTCTTCATTCGGCCAGAAGAAGACACTCTAACGTGCCTATAGAAAGTAGGCCGATTCAAAAACTGATTCTATGGCTGCCAGTAGGGAAGTGATGAGTTTCCCGGATCATCGACTATGATCGCGACACTCTGTTTTGCTCGCGTGATTGCAACGTAGAAACTCGCCGCCGGGCCTGGCTCCAAGTGCGCGCCAGTCTGCAAAAATTGGAGTATCCCACGCGTTGGCACAATGAGCACTCGCTCATGTGTTGAGCCTTTAGAGAGTTTGAAATTCAGGAAGGTGAGATTGAATTCCTTGCCGGAACTGGCTGAATGACGCAAGCACTGAGGCTTGTACTTAACCACATATTCCTCGACATCTCTTTTATAAACGAGGAATACACCGTCATGACTTGTAACTGTGTCGTTCTTCGAATCGGTTACTGGAAACAACCAGCTAGCATCAAATATGGTATCAGAGAAAGAAGCGATATCGGGATGGCAACGCCATGTCGTGGCGCTTTGCATAATTTCAAGGAGCCCTTGGGCTTCGCGCTCGCGAAACCATCCAATCACTTCGGCATATGCATACCTTTTATTCTTAGCACTGCGGGGATTAGTCGCGAGCACAGATTGACGGATGTCTCCGACCATCCGAATGTCAATTGATGACCCAAGGAGCACGTCAATAATCTCCCAGTCATGGCTGCTAAGGTCTTGTGCCTCGTCAATTAGTATTTCTTCATAGAGACATTCCAATCGATGTACCAATGTCCCTCTGCTTTCGAGGACTAGCTCATGAGCAAGGCGACCAAGCTCACACGCATACACTGCTCCATTCGAATCGAGGAAGCGGCTATATCCTTTGGCCATCCTCATTGGTCGGCCGTCGAAGTTGAATCCCTGAACACGCTTACCTGGAAATTTGAACGGCAGGAATGGCTTGGCAAAATGGTGAATTAAAAACGTGTACCAGCCCAGAACCTCTAACCCTTGATGGTCACCGGCATAGACCGCCAGACGGCGGCGCAGCTCATCTTGGTTGGTTTGGGTATATGTCACCACCAGCGCACGCCGCTCACGGGGCAGCGTGGCGCAATGATCCACGATTCCTTGGGTCTTGCGAGAGCCAGCAACAGCAAGAGTTAGATGGTTACCCATAAATAAACTCGGCCGCCTTGCGTATGTATTCCGGTGGCGTGATCTTCTGATCGGAACTAGCGATGCGGAGAGCAGTTTCCGTTTTCTCTCGATTCATCCACGTAGCTAGATCGGCAGCCGTAGTGATTTTCAGAATGTCCCGAATTCTAGCCTCGCTATTGTGGTATACGAGTTGTGGCTCAAGGGTTGAGCCGCTCGCCACACTACCGATAAAGAGTTCTCTTCGACCGTCAACAAGCCACTCTGCAACAGGCATTTTCAATTCAGTGGGATCTATTCCGTCGTTGTCTCGAAGGACAGCTACGGGCTTATCGAGCGCTGCACAGAGTTCTAGGCAGCGCCTGAGAGCTAAGCCGCGCATACTGAGTATGTCGATCCCAAACTCCATCGGGCGCTTTCCGTATATATCCTTAAAGATGCGCTCGAAAATAATCTCATCGGAAGGTCCCTCTACGAGCACTATTTTATTCGCAAGCGCCATGCGTAGGGTGTCATAACCTGGAAGCCGCTGAAAATATGAGACTGTATCAGGATCAAGCTCAGAGATTTTCCGGGCCGAGTCAGGCCCAATCAACAATAGTGCGTCCAGCCCTAACCGATTGAGGACGAATGCGCTGTGGGTTGTTACGAAAAGTTGTTGCTGTTCACTAGCTAGCGCCTCTATGCGAGACAGTAGAGTCGTAAGGCTTGTGTGAGATAGATGGTTTTCTGGCTCTTCAATCATCACAAAGTTCGCCTTTCCAGAATGGCGACTCATGGCAAGAGATATCTTGATTGCGGCCTGCTGACCTTGCCCTGACATTGAGAATGGTACGTCATTGACATGCGGAGTAACTGACCCCTCCCACGAGGTCCGCGTACTCTGATCCATTTCTAAGGCAATTGTCTGGTCATGAAGAGAAGCATGTAGTTCACCGATTCGCTTGTTCACATCCGCAAGCGCTGTCTCAGACATCGATGCTTTCACCTCCCGATATGCAAGCGAGATCGAAGCTCTCTCGGCTGGATCAAGGTGGTCACTAAGGATCTGGCGTAAATGATAATCCAAACCGGATGAAGAGCGGACTGTGCGAGAGTCGATTATCGCAGTCACGAGCTGCCTCGGCCGATGCGTGATCTTCTCATCGGCAAATGAGCGCCATTCGACCATGTAGTACTCAACGGGCAACAAAGGCAAGGGATCCTTCAGCCATTCTTCCAATTCGTCGGCGAATTCAGGGTTGGGCAGTACCCTAAGAGATACTCCCGGACAGGCGTTTGTGGGAACGTCACTGTTGATTGCGCCGCATAATGACTGCAATTCCGTGCGGTTTTCGAAGAAAATCTCAATGTATATCTCCGGTAGAGCCTCGCGCTCACCGCTCCTACGTTTGTGCACGAATTCTGCGACTACGCTGGTATTGAACCAATATGGATTGAGCTCTTCCGATGCACTTCGCCCATTGACGCGCCCGGTTAATGCGAGTGCCACGGCCTCCATGAGCGTTGACTTTCCAGCCTCATTCCCTCCGACGATAAGATTCAGTTTCGAATTGGGGCTCAGTGTGAATTTTTTGTATATCCGGTAGCCATGGACTTTTATCTTGGTTATCAATGCTGACCACCCTTAATGGAAAGTCTCGAAAAGCGCAGCTTGAGGAGCGCGCGGCTAAATGTAGATACGAGAACAGTGCAATCTTTTTAAGCGTCCGATCTGGTTGATTCTTCCCAGCCCCAAGAGGCAGCTTCTGGTCGTAAGCAATCATCTGTGCAATCAATCTAAAACGTTGACCTTTACTGAGCAATGACTTTTATGACGATTTAGCAGTTGGATGATGTTTTCTGTATTTATCGATAATTCCACGAAAGCTACAGTCGAGGATAACAGGCCGCGCCACGGCACTCCGTGGCGCTTATATGTGACCGACCTGCTCAGCCCACCGGCACCGCCGGGTTGTCGATCACCCGGCGTAGCACGAAGCTCGAGTGTGCGCCGCTGACGCCGTCGATGCGGGTGATGCGGTTGAGCAATAGATCCTGATAGTCCTCCATATCGCGCACCACCACCTTGAGCTGATAGTCGGCTTCCTGGCCGGTGATCAGCAGGCATTCAAGAACCTGGGGCAGGGCGGCGACTTTTTCCTCGAAGTTGGCGAAGCGCTCCGGCGTATGGCGGTCCATGGAGATATGCAAGAGCGCCATCAGGCTATAGCCGAGCCGCTTGCTATCGACCAGGGCACGGTAGCCGACGATCAAGCCGCTTTCCTCCAGCGCGCGCACCCGGCGCAGGCAGGGTGACGGCGATAAGCCGATGCGCTCGGCCAACTCCTGATTGCTGATACGCCCGTCGCGTTGGAGAATGTCGAGAATATGGCGATCGTAGCGATCCAACGCAGGGAAAGTATCGATTGCTGGCATGTTGTGAAATCCTGTGCCTGATAAGCATGTTTTTTCGCTATTCTGTGCCAATAAGGGCCGGGGTGTCATATGTTTTCGCAATCCCCTGTCTCGCGCGATATCGTAAGCTTATGAATATCGCTACCCGCGATGGCGCAAACTGACGTCGGGCTACCGGCTCCACAAGGGCCGGCCCCGGTGTCGATTCACCGATAGAATTATCAATGACCCATTAATCAGCCGGCGCGAGCTGCTACCCAGCGCCAAAACACCGGCAAGGACACGACTCCCATGGTTTCCAACGCCTTCGATCATCGTAAATACACACCGGCCGAGCCGGTACCGCTCACCAATCGCCAGTGGCCTTCGCGCACCCTGACCCAGGCGCCCTATTGGGCCAGTGTCGATCTACGCGACGGCAACCAGGCACTACTCGAGCCGATGAGCGTCGAACAGAAGAAGCGACTATGGGCGTTATTGGTGAAAGTCGGGCTGAAGGAGATCGAGGTCGGGTTTCCCGCTGCCAGCCAGCATGACTACGACTTCGTGCGCTGGTTGATAGAGGAAGATCAGATCCCCGAGGGCGTCAACGTTCAGGTGCTGGTGCAGGCCCGCGAGCACTTGATCGAGAAGACGTTTGCCGCGCTGGAAGGCGTCGAGCGCGCCATCGTCCATGTCTATAACTCGACCTCCAAGGTGCAGCGTGAGCGCGTCTTCGAGCAGGAGCGCGAGGGCATCATCAGCATCGCCGAGCAAGGCGCGCGCTGGGTTCAGGAGTATGCCGCGCGTTATCCCCAGACACAGTGGACGTTTCAGTACTCGCCGGAAAGCTTTACCAGCACCGAGCTGGATTTCGCCGTGGCGATCTGCGAGGCGGTGATGGATGTCTGGCAGCCGACACCGCAAAAGCCCTGCATCCTCAATCTGCCGGCGACCGTCGAGGTCGGTCCGGTCAATCACTTCGCCGACCAGATCGAATACTTCATCACCCATTTGAAGAACCGCGACAGTGCGATCATTTCGTTGCACACCCATAACGACCGTGGTGGCGCCGCCGCCGCCGCTGAACTGGGCTTGCTGGCCGGCGCCGATCGCGTCGAAGGCACGCTGCTGGGCAATGGCGAGCGCACCGGCAACATGGATATCGTGACGCTGGCGATGAATCTTTACAGCCAGGGTATCGACCCACGGCTCGATCTCTCCAATCCCGATGAGATCATCGAGGTCTGCACCGAATGCACCGGGCTACAGGTGCACCCGCGTCATCCGTGGATCGGCGAGCTGGTCTACACCGCTTTCTCGGGCAGCCACCAGGATGCGATTCGCAAGTGCCTGCACAAGCAGCAGGACGACGAGGCGTGGCAGGTGGCGTATCTGCCCATCGACCCGAAGGACCTGGGGCGCGATTATCAGGCGGTGATTCGCGTCAACAGCCAGTCGGGCAAGGGCGGCATGGCGTTTCTGCTCGAGCGCGACTTCGGCATCAGCCTGCCACGCTGGATGACCCTCGAACTGGCGCCTCACGTGCAGCAAGCCAGCGAACGGGTCAGCGGCGAGCTTTCCAGCCAGATTATTCGCGATATTCTGCTCGACACCTTCATGCGCGACGCGCCATTGACCCTGAAGGGCTATCGGCTCGACCGCGAGGGCGCCGAACGGTTGACCGCGACACTCATGCGCGGCGATGAGTCGATCGCCCTGGAGGGTCAGGGCAATGGGGCGATTTCGGCGTTCATGGATGCCTGGCAACGCCACACGGGCCAGAGCGTCAGCGTGGTCGATTATGGTGAGCACGCGCTGGGCGAGGGCAGCGACGCGGTAGCCATTGCCTTCGTGCAGTTGAACGTCAATGGTACTCGAGTCAGCGGCATGGCCGAGGATGGCGATACCGTCAGCGCTTCGCTCAAGGCGGTGCTCTCGGCGATCAACCGCACCGAAGCCGCCAATGTGGTGGCGAACGCCTCGGCACCACAGGCCTCGCATGCCTGAACGGCGCAACGCTTGATCGTCCGAACCGCATCGGCCGCCTCTCGGGCGGCCGATGCATTTCAGGCTCAGGAGCCCAACCCTAGCCGTTGATGCCACTCGGCCAGCGATTCGTCGGGAAAGCCGTTGAAGCAGCGGTCGCGGTCGGCGGGGTTTAACATCACCCAGTCGGGTTTGGAATTCAGTAACAAGTGCGTGCGCTCGGGTGGGACCGGCAGCGGGGTGTCGATGGCGCCGGCATGCGGATGCATCAACTCCGGCCACTCCGGCGACCACAGCCACAACGCAGTGCCGCACTCGCCACAGAAGCGCCGTTCTGCGCTGCTGCGGCTACCGTCCTCCATGATCGCGCGATATACCCGAATATGCTCCTCTCCCTCGATCTTCAGGGTATCGGACTGCGCGCCGAGGTTGATGGCGAAGCCGCCGGTGCCGGCGGTCTTGCGGCAGATACTGCAATAGCAGAGGTTGAAGGGGTAGGGCGAGTCGGCCTCCACGCTGAAGTGAACCGCGCCGCAGTGGCAGCTACCGTCGAGTCGCATGGCTATCTCCTTTTGCCATGGGAATGTCTCGGTCAGTGTAGCCGGTTGGCGGAGTGGTGGGTTCCGTCGACGGCAAGCGTGGGTCCTCGGTGGCGAGACGATGCGGTAATTCACTGACTTTGGTCGATTGTTAACGTTTGCGCAAGACAGCCAAGGGGTTGCCTCGGTTATCATGAAACGCAGGACAGATACCGGATGCAAGGAGTGATCGATGCCCGACGATATGCCGACGATTCTGCTGTACCTTGGCGCGGCCTGGCTGGCGGGAAGCCTGATCGGGCTGGAACGCAGCTTTCACGGCCGCCCCGCGGGCTTTCGTACCCATGCGCTGGTGTGTGTCGCCTCGGCGATGCTGATGTTGGTCACCACGCACCAATGGCAATGGCTGGACTCGAGCATACCGGAAGCGACCCTGCGCACCGACCCCACGCGCATGGCGCAAGGCATCATGACCGGGATTGGCTTTCTGGGTGCCGGGGTGATCTTCAAGGAGGGGTTGACGGTCCATGGGCTGACGACGGCGGCGTCGATCTGGATCACTTCCGCGCTGGGAATTCTCTTCGGCGTGGGGTTTTTGCTGCCGGCGGTGGTGGCTACGGTGGCGACCTTGCTGACGCTGTCGATCTTTCGCTGGGTGGAAGATCTATTGCCCAGCGAATATTACGCTGATCACCAACTCAGCTATCTCATCGATGCGGTGCCCGAGGAAGAGCAGGTACGTGAGCTGCTCAAGCAGCACGGCTGCCTCGTCAAGACGATGCGTTACCGTCTGATGGAGCATGGTAGCGTCTTCCAGTACCACATGGTGTTGCAGACGCATGATCGTCGCAACCTGGTCAAGCTGGCCGAGTACCTGCGCCACCACCAGAGCAACGTGCTGGAGTTCCAACTGGCACCAGCGGGCGGCGAGTAGGCCGTGAACTTGCGGCATAAGGCGCGACAGGCGATGGTATAGCGGTTGACTGGAATGGCGGCACAAGGAACTTGCATGGCCGACTCGCTGACAAAGACAGCTCACTTGATCATCAATGGCAAAGCGGCGCAGCTCCCCGAGGTGCGCGAGGCGGTAACCGCCATGCGCGAAGACGGTCACGACCTGCAGGTACGGGTGACCTGGGAAGGCGGCGATGCCATACGCCTGGTGCATGAGGCCAGCCGACAAGGGGTGCGTCGGATAATCGCCGGGGGCGGCGACGGCTCGGTCAACGAGATCGTCAATGGCCTGATGGAGCTCGACGAGGCCCAGCGGCCGGCACTCGGTATTCTGCCACTGGGCAGCGCCAACGATTTTGCCAATGGCGTGGGCTTGCCGCTCGAGCCGCATGAAGCGCTGAAATCGGCCCTGCAGGGCACGACGCGAGCGGTGGACGTGGCGCGCCTGGGCGATGACTATTTCATCAACATGGCATCCGGCGGTTTCGGTGCCGAGATCACCACCTCGACGCCGGTTGCGCTCAAGCGCCTGTTGGGGGGTGGGGCCTATTCACTGATGGGCATGCTCAAGGCCTGGCGCTACCAGCCTTACCTGGGCCGGCTTCGATGGCCGGAAGGCGAGCTGGATACGCCGTTGTTTCTGCTGGCGATCGGCAATGGTTGTCAGGCGGGAGGCGGCCAATCCCTGGCCCCGGAGGCCAAGTTGGACGATGGGCTGCTCGATGTGCTCATCGTGCGGCATTTTTCGTCGCTCGGCGAAATGCGCCAGGTCATTGCCGAGATGGATCGTATTCCCGAAGACGGCGAATTCGTGCGTACCATTCGTACTCCCGAGTTGTCGTTTCATGGTGACGGAGCCTTCCCGCTGAACCTCGACGGCGAGCCCCGGCGGCTGGATAGCTTTACGGTCAAGCTGGAGCCGCGTGCATTGCGTTTGTTGATGCCCGCGGATTGTCGGCTGTTATCGTCGCCGGCAGGGGCGCCGTTCGAATTCTCTGAATAAATACAGGAGAGCAGTATGCCGAATCCTTTTCATCTTGCCGTCCAGGTGCGCGATATCACCGAGGCGCGGCGTTTCTACGGCGAACTGCTGGGCTGTCCGGAAGGGCGATCCAGTGAGCGCTGGGTGGATTTCAATCTCTACGGTCACCAGTTCGTTTGCCACCTCAACCCCGACCTGGGAGCGGATGGCAATGGCGTTCATCGCAACCCGGTAGACGGTCACGGGGTGCCGGTGCCGCACTTCGGTGTCGTGCTGGAAATGTCCGATTGGGAGGCGCTGGTCGAGCGCTTGACGCAGGCCGGGGTGCGTTTCGAGATCGAACCCTATGTGCGTTTCAAGGGCGAGCCCGGTGAGCAGGCCACCATGTTCTTCTTCGATCCATCGGGTAATGCGCTGGAGTTCAAGGCGTTTCGCGATATCGAGGGACAATTGTTCGCGACCTGAGGAGGCGTCATGGATGAGTACATGCAGGCGGCGATCGACGAGGCGCGCCTTGGGCTGGAGGAAGGCGGCGTACCGATAGGCTCGGTGCTGGTGCATCGCGGACGCATCATTGGCCGCGGTCATAATCAACGCCAGCAGCGTGGCAGCGTGGTGCTGCATGGCGAGATGGACGCGTTGGAGAATGCCGGTCGTCAGCCGGCCCAGATATATCGTGAGTCGGTGCTTTACACGACATTATCGCCCTGTCCGATGTGCAGCGGCGCCATCGTGCTGTATGGCATACCTCGAGTGGTTATTGGCGAGAATCGCACGTTCATGGGCGCCGAAGCGTATCTCAGGGCTCAGGGCGTTGAACTCAATGTGCTTGACAGTGATGTGTGCCACGAACTGATGGCGTCCTTCATTGAACGTTATCCCGAGGTATGGCGGGAAGATATCGGTGAGTAGTTGTTGTTGGCCCTGTGGATGGTTTTCTTGCGCATACGAGTGAATGTTTGCTGCAATGAGGCTCCGGCAGGTGCCGTTTCGTTATTTCAAGGAGAAGGTAAAAATGGTCAAAACGCCCTGGATTACGCTGGCTGCTGCGCTGGTTTTATCGTTGAGCCTGTCGGCTTGCGATAGTGGCAGCGAAGGCGAAGAGGCGGCCGAGCCCAATGCCAGTGAAGCCGGTGATGAGTCGGCGCAGCAGACCCAGGACAGCATGACCGAGGCCGGCGACAACCCTGCCGAAACGACCAAGCAAGCGGATAATGCTGACCCTGCGGCAGGCGATCCTTCGTCAGACAGCCCTGCGGCTTCCGAGAGCGCTGTCGATGGAGCTGGCGGCACGGGTGGCGGCACGGGTGGCGGCGATGGCACCGATACCGGCGCCGATGTCGATAACGACTGGGAAAGCACCGAGCAGGATGTCGATGAAGCGCTGAAGGAAGCGGAGAAGCGTTTCGAGGAGGCGGAGAAGGAGCTGAACGAGCAGTTCAAGGCTGCCGAGGAGAAGGACGTTACCAAGGAGTTGGAAATCGACGAACCAGGCCAGCCGGCTCAGCAGTAGGAAACGAGCAGATACCAAAAAGGCCCACCGAAGTGGGCCTTTTCGCTGAGTCTGTCGCGATAGCGACTGACTGTCAGATCAACGCACCGATATCACTCGGGCTTGATGTTAGCAGCCTGAAGGCCTTTCTTGCCTTGAGTGACGTCGAAGGAAACCTTCTGGCCGTCCTGAAGGGATTTGAAGCCGTCAGCTTGAATTTCAGAGAAGTGGGCGAACAGGTCGTCACCGCCGTCGTCCGGAGAGATGAAGCCGAAGCCCTTGGTGTCGTTGAACCACTTGACAGTACCAGTTGCCATTTTTCGATTACCTTACTAAATGATGTTGATGAGGCCTTGCGTAGCTAAGTTTAGCAGCTTTGGCCAACAGTGCGAGGGTTATGTGGGAGAGAAACGCGCACGAGGATATCGAAGAATCGATTTGCAACTGACGTTATTCTGCCTATAAACCAACGCGATTGAGGGTGCACCTTTCCCAAGGCAGCGTCAAGCATTTTTTGCTATCCGCGTGTCGAGATTGGCGCAACACCGTACCACGGAACCACTCAGCGGATTATCGTAACCTGGAAGGCCAAGCTGCGTTGATGGCCGTTTCCGCGTTACGATGCCCGCAAAAGCAACATAGATGGAAAAATCATGTACGTCCAGAATGTCGACTATACGTCATCCGAGGCCCCCGAACGCTTCGTCGAGTCGCTGCGCGAGACAGGCTTCGGCGTTCTTCGTAACCATCCCATCCCCGGTGAGCTGGTGACGTCGATCTACCGCCACTGGCAAGCCTTTTTCGACGACCCCGCCAAGCATGACTGGCGCTACGACACTGGGCGTCAGGATGGCTACTTCCCACCGGATGTGTCCGAGACCGCCAAGGGGCATGGCGTCAAGGATCTCAAGGAGTACTACCACGTTTATCCGTGGGGGCGTGTCCCCGAGGCGCTGCGCGGCGAGATCATGGATTACTATCGGCGCGCCGAGGCGCTGGCCTCGACGCTGCTGGGCTGGGTCGAGGCACAGACCCCGGCACAAACCGCCCAGTATTATCGTGAGCCGCTGTCGCGGATGATCGAAGACAGCGGCCAGACGCTGCTGCGCGTGTTGCATTATCCGCCGTTGGCCGGTGACGAAGAGCCAGGCGCGGTGCGTGCCGCCGCCCATGAAGACATCAACTTGTTGACCGTGCTGCCGGCGGCCAACGAGCCTGGCCTCGAAGTGCGCGGGCGAGATGGAAGCTGGCATGAAGTGCCTTGCGATCCGGGGCAGTTGGTGATCAATGTCGGCGATATGCTGCAGGAGGCCTCGAACGGTTATTTTCCCTCGACGACGCACCGGGTGGTCAATCCCAGCGGCGAGGCACGCTTGCAGTCTCGTCTGTCGCTACCGCTGTTTCTGCATCCTCGGCCCGAGGTGGTATTGTCGGCGCGGCATACTGCCGACTCCTATCTCAAGGAGCGGCTGCGCGAGCTTGGGGTGATCTGATAGCCGGAGTGGCGCGTTCGTCCAACCGGTGCCCGTACAAGGAGAGGTACATGACCCAACTATCTTCCAACGACACCCACAGCAAGCTGATTGGTTATCTGCTGTGGATTCTTGGCTTTACCGGCGCCCACCGCTTTTATTTTGGCAAGCCAGTCACCGGTACGATCTGGTTTTTCACCTTCGGTCTGCTGGGCATCGGCTGGTTGATCGACCTGTTCCTGATTCCGTCGATGGATCGCCAGGCCGATTTTCGCTTTCGCGCGGGGCCGACGAACTACACCTTGGCCTGGGTGCTGCTGACGTTCCTGGGCGTGTTCGGCGTACACCGCATGTACATGGGCAAGTGGTTTACCGGGCTGGTGTATTTATTCACCGGTGGGCTATTTCTGCTCGGGGTGCTTTACGACTTCTGGACGCTCAACGATCAGATTACCCAGAAGCACGCGCGGCGCTTCAATGGCTGAGCGGACGCCAATCGCGTAGCTACCCGATGCCGTTGAAAGGCATCCTGGAACACGGCGTGGCACAGGAGTGTGCCTTGTCCAATCAGGGAGGAGCTAAATGGCCGAGATGATGGCGCTGACCGGTTTGCTCGAACGGCTCGACGAATCGGATACCGGCAGGAAGATCCGGCTGAGGGATATCGTTGAGATATTCCAGTTTCGTGGCTTCGGGCCGTTGCTGGTGATACCCGCCTTGATCGTCTTGCTGCCCACGGGGGCCGTGCCGGGCGTGCCGACGCTTTGCGGGCTGTTCATTGCCATGGTGGCGATGCAACTGGTGCTGGGCAAGCACCACCCCTGGTTGCCACGGCGCCTGAGCGAGCGTGGTTTCAGCCATGCCAAGCTGCACCAGAGGCTGACGCGAGTGCGCCCCTGGACCCGGCGCTTCGATCGCCTGCTCAAGCCGCGATTATCCGTGCTGGTCAGTGGGCTCGCGCAGCGGCTGGTCGCCTTGCTGACGGTGCTGTTGGCGCTGGCGATGATTCCCCTCGAGCTGTTTCCGTTCGCGTCGGCGATTCCCGCCCTGGCGATCCTGCTCATGGGGCTGGGCCTGACCGCCGAGGATGGTCTCTTGACGCTGGTGGGCCTGCTGGTCGTGTTGGTGGGGGCGTGGGTCATCTGGCATTGGCTGCTCTGACGACTGCGCCGCTTTCTTACGCTAGATACGAGACGAGCGATGCTGATCGACGCGCAATTTCTGCCTTTTGTGTTGGCCATTACCTTGCTGAGTATCACGCCCGGCGTGGATACCCTGCTGGTGATTCGCAATACCGCGCGCGGCGGCCTGCGCGATGGCGTGCTGACCAGCCTGGCGATCTGCTGCGGGTTGTTCGTGCATGCCACGATTTCGGCATTGGGGATCTCGCTGATCCTGCTGCAATCGGCCTGGGCGTTCGGGCTGCTCAAGCTGATCGGTGCCGGTTATCTGGTATGGCTGGGTATCCAGAGCCTGCTCAGTGCGCGGCGCGGTGCGCCGTTGCCGGTGGCCGGGGTAATGACCCGTCGGCGCCCGGTGTCGCTATGGCTGCCGCTGCGTGAAGGGTTTCTTTCCAACGTGTTCAACCCCAAGACGGTGATCTTCTACATGGCGTTCCTGCCCCAGTTCATAGCGCCCGGCGACCCGGCGCTGCTCAAGTCGCTATGGCTGGCCGGCGTGCATTTCGTGATTGCCAATGTATGGCAGATCGGCGTGGCGGTGATGGTCGGGCGGGCCGGGCAGTTGTTGGCCAAGCGCTGGGTGGCACGCACCCTGGACAGCGTCACCGGTACGGTGCTGGTGGCGCTGGGCATCAAGCTGGCCTTGCAACAAAGACCGTGAAGAACTTTCCATCAGCCACCAAAAAGCCCACACAAGTGGGCTTTTTGGTGATCGTGTCATGATTACGCTTGCTCAGTTACGTGCCAGCAGCGAGGTGTCGTAGCTTCCCTGCCACTCCGAGGGAGTAAGCAGGGCGACATTGCGCGTCTCGCCGCCCTTCGCCAGGCTGGCGAAGATCACCCGGTAGGCCATCACCGCCTGGACATAGGCGCGCGTCTCGCTGAACGGGATGCTCTCGACGAACAGGTCGAACTCCTGGGGCGCGCCGCGTAGCCAGCGATCCACCCGGCCGGGGCCGGCATTGTAGGCGGCGGCGGCAGCCAGGCGATTGCCGCTGTAGCGATCGATCATGTCATTGATGTAGGTGCTGCCCAGGCGAATATTGATCGCCGGGTCGAACAACTCGCTGGCGCTGGGAGGGGTAAGGCCCAGTTGGCGGCTGACCATTGCTGCGGTTGCCGGCATCAGTTGCATCAGGCCGCGGGCGCCGACCGGCGATACCGCCTGGCGATTGAAGGCGCTCTCGCGACGGGCGATACCCATCAGCAGATAAGGATCGACGCCAGCCACCTCGCCCCAGCGCAAAAAACTTTCACGATAGGCATCGGGGAAGCGCCAGTGCAGTGCGTTGCGCTGTTCGGCGGCGATGGTGGTCTGCACCAGCAAGGTATACAGGCCCTGGCTCAGTGCGTAATCGGCCAATGCATTGGCTTCCTGCTCATTGGCTCGGGCCACGGCGGCATACCATTCACTGAGTGCCAGCCCCGGCTCGCCGATGCGCTTGAGTGCCTCGACGCGCTTCACTACCGGCCAGTTGGCAACTTCGCGACGGTAAGCCTCGTTGAAAATCGCCCGTTCGAGATTGAGCGAGTAGGGGACGCCGATACGGTCGGCGGCGGCGAAGCCATAAAAGGTGCGCTGCGCGGCGGCGGCGGCGTACGCCTTGTGCGCGGTCTGTTCGTCGCCGAGTTGTTCCAGGGCGCGCCCCAGCCAATATTGCCAGCGTGCATCCTGACGGGTGTCGTCGGGCATCGCATGCACCCACTCGATGACGCCGCTCCAGTCCCGCTCGTCGAGTGCGCGGCGCACGCGCAGTTCGAGCAGTTCGCCGTCGGCGAGTCGCGGCAGTACCTGATCGACCCAGCCGCGGTTGTTTTCCACCTCGCGAACCATCGAGTAGAACGCCAGATCATGCTCTACGTCGGCACGCTGTTCATTGCTCATCGGTACGTGAGGACCGATCTTGTGCCAGGCTTCCAGCGCGGCCTCGGTATCGGCGCGAGTGAAGTTGTGCATCGCCGCCGCGAACATCGCGCCGCCGCCTTTACCCTCGGGGCCGATATCGATCGGCACGCGGGTAATTGCCGCGTAGTTCTCCTGGAGCCGGTCGAGGGCAAGCCGTGCATCGCTCCAACCGGCGGGCAGCAGGCCCGAGAGATAACGCATCAGGCCGGTTTCGCCGTTCTCCCAGGCCAGCATCTGGCGCTGCCAGATGGCCTTGCCGCCGATCACCCCCCGGCTACGCAGGGTGTCGAACAGCGTGTCGCATTGGTTGGGCTGTGAGCTGCCGACCAACCACAGCTCCAGGCCACCCTGGGCAGCCGTATCCGGTGCACGGTCGAGCAGGGCGGTATAGTAATAACATTGGCGAATCGTACTGCTCGGCGCACCGTCACTGACCGCCAGCAGGGCATCGTATCGCCCGGCATTGCCATAACTGACCTGGGCGACACCGCGCATCCAACCGCTCAATGGCGAGTCGGCATGGCGCTCGAGGTAATCGTTGACGACCTCCGGGGCGACGTTGGGCAAGCGGCTGCGTAGTCGGTGGTATTCGACATAGCCGGCCAGCACATGATCTTCGATGGCGCTCTGATCGATCTGGCTCCATTGCTGATTGCGCGCGGCGGTAAGAGCCTCGCGCATGGCGCGATCGTCGGCCGCGTCGGCAATCACCGGCAGGCTGAGCAGGAGTGTCGGCAGCAGTGCCGTCAGCGGCGCAAGCCAGCGCCTGGAAAATATGGGGTTCATCGCCGGCATTTCCTCATGCTTGCTTGAATGTCGCAATGTGCTCATCCTCGCCGATAGTACGGGGTTTGAATAGTGGCTGGTTCGACTAATGCCATCGCCATGGCATGCATAGCCAAAGGCAGGAGAATCGACATGGCATTCAACGGCTGGAGCCTGTTCTCGCGACTCAGGAGTCGCGGCGGGGCACTATCACGCATGGCGCGGGCACTGCGCCTGTTCGTGCCGATGTGCGCCGACGTCATTCGCGGTCGCTATCGCCCGGTGCCTTGGGCGGCCATCGGCTGGATGGCGCTGGCATTTATCTATCTGATCTCGCCGCTGGACCTGATTCCCGATGTGTTGTTGCTGATCGGGGTGCTCGACGATGTGGTAATCGTCGGTTGGTTGCTGGGTAAGGTCGATAACGCCTTGACCGATTATCGGCGCTGGAAAGGCATCGACGACATTAACGATCGCGCGCCTCGCAAGCGTGATTGAGAGATTAAGCGCGCCTGGCAAGTTGCCAGGCGAGTTGCGCGCGACTATTGTTGGTACACTCGTTTCAAACGATGGTTTGCCATTATGCCGATAACCTCGCCTTCCCTTCCACCGTCGTTCGCCGACTGGCGCACGGCGATTGAACGCTTCGTGCAGGTCGTGCCGCATACCCAGGGCCTGGGGCTCGAGGTGCTCGAGGTGGCGCCGCCCGTGGTGCGTATGCGCTTGCCATGGAGCGAAACGCTGCTTGGCGACCCGCATCGCGGTCTAATCCACGGCGGTGTGTTGAGCATGACCCTGGACACGCTTTGCGGCGCTAGCGTGCTGTGTGGATTGCCGGAGCCGGAGGTTTGCCCGACGCTGGATCTGCGCGTGGATCACTACCGCCCCGCGCTCGGCGGGTTGGCCGTGTACGGTGAGGCGCGCGTGGTGCGTGTCACCGCGTCGATGGTCTTCACCGAGGGCACGTTATGGCAGAAGGAAGGCCGGCCGATAGCGCGCGGTATCGCCAACTTCGTGCGCCTAGGGCCACGCAATACGCCGCCGGGCTTCGCCGCGGCCCTATTCGGCGAGACGCTAGTCGCACAACCCGGTGAACAGTCGGCCGAGGAGATTTGAAATGACTCAGTCTTCCGACGCCCGACAGTGGCTGGAGCGCACCCGCGCCAGTGGCGACCTGAGCGAATTGCTGGATGCCATTCCCTACGCCCGCCATATCGGTGTCAGTGTGGCCGAGGATTCACAAGGTCTGGTGTTCAGCCTGGCGCCGCATGCGCATAACATCGGCAATATACTGTTGCCGGCCCTGCACGGCGGCGTGGTCGCAGCCTTCATGGAAACCGCCGGCACGCTCGAGTTGATGCTCGCCGCCCGCACTGCGCGGCTACCCAAGGCCATCGACTTCTCCATCGATTACCTGCGCACGGCCCAGCAAGTGCCGACCCAGGCGCGCTGCACGGTGGTGCGCGAAGGCAAGCGCCTGGCCAATGTGCGGGTGGTTGCCTGGCAACATGACGAGGCGCAACCGGTGGCCAGCGCACGCATGCATTTTCTGCTCGCCGAATTGCCCAGCGCTGACTCCGTGTCTTGAAACCCTGGGCATGAAGTCTGAGCTTGAAAACCTGCCGGCAAGCCCCATATCGGTGTCGAACCTTATTCCAACACCATGAGGGGCTCTCGCCACATGACCACCGCCACCCATGAAGAAACGCTAGGCTTCCAGACCGAAGTCAAGCAACTGCTGCATCTGATGATCCACTCCCTGTATTCCAACCGGGAGATATTCCTGCGCGAGCTGATTTCCAACGCCGCCGACGCCTGCGACAAGCTGCGTTACGAGGCGCTGGACAACGATGCGCTGTATGGCGGCGACAGCGACCTGCGTATCGAGATCGAGCACGACGCCAAGGCAAAAACCGTCACCGTGCGCGATAACGGCGTCGGCATGAGCCGCGACGAAGTGATCAAGAACCTCGGCACCATCGCCAGGAGTGGCACCGCCGAGTTCCTCAAGCAGCTCTCCGGCGAGCAGCAGAAGGACGCCAAGCTGATCGGTCAGTTCGGCGTGGGTTTCTATTCCGGCTTTATCGTCGCCGACGAGGTGACGGTGCGCACCCGCCGCGCCGGCAGCGACGCCGGCGTGGAATGGCGCTCGCAAGGCGAGGGCGAGTTCACCATCGCCGATATCGACAAGCCCGAGCGCGGCACCGAAATCGTCCTACACCTGAAGAAGGACGCCAAGGAGTTTGCCGACGACTTCCGCCTCAAGAACCTGGTGCGCAAGTATTCCGACCACATCGAAGTGCCGGTGCGCATGCCCAAGGTCGAGACCGCCAAGGACGACGAGGGCAACGAGGTCGAGGGCAGTGAGGTCACCACCTGGGAGACCGTCAACGAAGCCCAGGCGCTATGGGTGCGGCCCAAGGCGGAGATCAGCGACGACGAATACCATGAGTTCTACAAGCATATTGCCCATGACTTCAGCGACCCGCTGACCTGGAGTCACAACAAGGTCGAGGGCAAGCTCGAATATACCAGCCTGCTTTACGTGCCCGGCCGCGCGCCGTTCGATCTCTACGAGCGCGATGGCGCTCGTGGCGTGCGCCTGTACGTGCAGCGCGTATTCATCATGGAAGACGCCGAGCAGTTCCTGCCGCTCTACCTGCGCTTCGTCAAGGGCGTGATCGACACCAAGGACCTGTCGCTCAACATCTCCCGCGAGCTGCTGCAGAAGGACCCGCAGGTCGACAAGATGAAGTCGGCGCTGACCAAGCGCGCGCTCGACATGCTCAAGAAGTTGGCCAAGGACAAGGAAGCCTACCAGAACTTCTGGAACACCTTCGGCAGCGTGCTCAAGGAAGGTCCGGCGGAGGACCACGCCAATCGCGACAAGATCAGCGAATTGCTGCGCTTCTCGAGCACCCACACCGACAGCGCCACGCAGGACCAGTCGCTGGCCGATTACGTCGGGCGCATGAAGGAAGGTCAGCAGAAGATCTACTACATCGTCGCCGACGGCTTCAATGCCGCCAAGCATAGCCCGCACCTGGAAATCTTCCGCAAGAAGGGCGTCGAGGTACTGCTGTTGCACGACCGTATCGATGAGTGGTTGATGAGCCACCTCAACGAGTACGGCGACAAGACATTCGCCGATGTGGCCAAGGGCGATCTCGACCTCGGCGATATCGAGGGCGAGGAAGAAAAACAGGCTCAGCAGGAAACCGCCAAGGCCAAGGAAGACCTGATCAAGCGGGTCAAGGATGCACTCGGCGACGACGTTCAGGAAGTTCGCGTGACTCACCGCCTGACCGACTCACCGGCCTGCGTGGTGCTCTCCGAGCACGAGATGGGCTTCCAGATGCGTCGCATCATGGAAGCGGCCGGCCAGCCGCTGCCCGAGGTCAAGCCGATTCTCGAGCTCAATCCCGAGCATGCCCTGGTTACCCGGCTGGAGAGCGTCGAAGCAGAGCGTTTCGAAGATCTGGCGCGGATTCTGCTCGACCAGGCGATTATTGCCGAGGGCGGTCACCTGGATGACCCGGCCGCTTACGTCAAGCGGCTCAATGGGTTGCTGACCGCCTGAGGGCGTGAAGTAAGCTCATGCTAACCTGGCCGGTCCCCTGGGCCGGCCAGTTGCGTTTTCGATGGTTGCAATAAAACACTCGGTGATTGGCGAGCGTATTGGTAAACTGCGGGTTTTATTGCATGGAGCCCCATGTATGCATCATCGATGTCGTCCCTTTCGGCGACGACTTCGAGCTACGCTGGCCCTTGGTCTGTTAGCGTGTCTCGTTGTCGGCGTGCCCCCTTTTCCCATAACAGCTCAAGCCGAGCCGATATTGGAAACGAGAGCGGAAACGAGAGCGGAAACAAAAAACCTGCCAACTGCCCCCACCGCGATGAACGCGGCGATCCTCGTTCCGCCGGCCAACGCTGTCGACCCGGTCGTCGAGTTGCCCGATCTACGCGTCTATCCTGCCGGGCCACAGCGCAAGCAGGCTTTTTTCGAACTGTTGGTACCCGTTATCGAGGCGGAGAACACACGGATTGCCGCGCAGCGTGCCTGGCTAAAGCAGCTGCAGGCCAGCGGTGGCGCGTCCAGCCGGGATGAGCAAGCGCTCCTGGCTACGCTGTGTGACGACTATGGCCTTGAATGCAACGACGATGCGGCCATAGACAAGCTGCTTACGCGGGTCAACGTCGTGCCGTTGTCGATGGCGGTGATCCAAGCGGTGGAGGAATCCGGCTGGGGTACCTCACGTTTCGCCCGCCAGGGTAACAACCTGTTCGGGTTGCGCTGCTTTTCGGATGGCTGTGGCCTGACCCAGGCGGGTAGCGGGCGTGGCTACCAGACATTCGATAGCGTGCAGCAAGCGGTGCGCACCTACCTGCACAATCTCAATACACACGATGCCTATGCCGAACTTCGCGCCCTGCGCGCGCAGTTGGAGCGCGAGAGCCGCGAGGTGACGGCCGAGGCATTGATCGGGGCGCTGAAAGACTATGCGGTACGTGACGACTATCAGGATGTGCTGCTGTCACTGCTGAGAACCAACGACCGGCTAATAGCGAGGCACCGTAGCGACGATACGGTGTAGACGCGCTTGGCCCCGTTGCACGGACGCCGCCGCTCGAACGAGCGGCGGCGTTTTATTTGGCGGTGTGACGGCCAATTCCCTCCTTCCAGGCCCGCCCTCCCGGGCAAGCCAGATCAGATGACACCAGTCCGTGCGGCAGTCCCGTTCTTGCGATGGTTGGCATTGAAGCGCGCCTTCTTCTGACGATTCCCGCACGTGTTCATGTCACACCATTTGCGGGTGCGACTTTGACTGGTATCGAAGAAGGCGGCTTGGCAGGTTGGCGATGCGCACAAGGCCAATTTCCCGTCTCGTTCGCCTGCGATGATGCTGATCGCATCGGCGGCGATCACGCTGAGGGCATCTTCTACGCAGGAAGCTGCCCCAAGTCGCCATTGACGATTGCCCTCGGGCGTCAGAATAGCCGCGGCCCGACCCTGAATGCTGCAGTCATTGATGACTTGGATAGCAGACGCAGGGAGAGCGTCCTGGATCGCGGTCGCTGTCGCGGCGGCGTGAATTGATTCCCTCAGTTCCCTAGCGAGTTCGAGCTGAGCGGCGGTGCAGGAGTCCACGGCCAGGCCGTTCACTGCCAGCCAGTCGACGAGTCGCTGCGGCGTGGGAATGCGCTCCACAGCGTTGCCATGACGCTCCGTCAGAGTCGCCGTGAAGCTAGTCGCTAGCACATTACCGAGACGGAAGTCAGGAAGCTTGGCACACATGGAACCACCTTAGCAGGTTGCACGCAGGCAAGAAAGCATGCTAGAACCATCTAAGGCGGTTCGCGATAGATTTTAGCCGGTTCCACAATGTCCAGGAGGTACAAAAACTCATGAACCTTCTAACCAGCGACGTGCAAGCATTTGAAGCTCACGCAACTGACGCTGACCTCGACGATCTGCGCGCGCGATTAGCCGCGGCGCGGCTACCGGAGGCCGAGACGGTCTATCGCGCCGCGCCCGACCCTCGCCGATGGGAACAGGGCGTTCCTCTCGCCGACCTCGTCGATGTCGTGAACTACTGGCGCACCGAGTATGATTGGCGGTCGTTCGAGGCGCGCCTTAACCGCCTCGGTCAGTTCCGCACGACCATTGATGATCTCGGAATCCACTTCCTGCACTGCCGATCCGCGCGCGCAGATGCCACTCCTCTGATCTTGACGCATGGTTGGCCCGGCAGCATCGCCGAGTTCATCGATATAGTAGACGAGCTGGCAGATCCGAAAGATGCAGACGCGCCAGCGTTCCACGTCGTGGTTCCCTCGCTACCAGGCTTTGGTTACAGCGACAAGCCGGCCACCACCGGGTGGGGAGCCGGAAAGATTGCGGCCGCATGGGTGGAGCTGATGGGGAGGCTCGGCTACAGCAAGTTCGCAGCCCACGGCGGCGACTGGGGAGGCGTGATCACCACGGTTCTCGGTGGCAGGTTCCCGGAGCATGTTCTCGGCATCCACACAACGCTGGCGCAGGCACCGCCCGGGTTGACAACGGACGGGCTGACGGCGGCCGAGCGCAAATGGACCGAGGAGACCCGCGATTTCTGGGGCCACCACGCGGCGTACGCGAAGCAGCAGGCGACCCGGCCGCAGACCATCGGCTACTCGCTCGTCGACTCACCGGTCGGCCTTCTTGCCTGGATCCTCGACAAGTTCGCTGAGTGGACAGATACTGAAGACAGCCCGTTCGAGACGATTTCCCGAGACAGGATTCTTGACGACGTCACCCTCTATTGGCTGACGCGGTCCGGTGCCTCGTCGGCCCGCATCTACTACGAAAGCCACGGCGGTGTTAACTCGCTCGACCCCAAACTTCGGGTCGACGTCCCGTCAGCAATTAGCATATATCCCCGCGACATCGAGAAGTGCCCGCGCGCCTGGGCGCAGGAGCGATACCGGCAGATCGTCCGATGGAGGACGCCCGAAATCGGAGGGCATTTCCCGTCGCTGGAGGTACCCGAGTATTTCGTCAAGGACCTGCAAGAAGGCCTCGCGGCAGTGCTGGCCGCTAATCGGTGACCGTGGCTTCAGACCGCACCTATACCTTCGACTGTAAAAGAGCCGTTTTACGTTGCATGGGATTCGGCGCTACAGTAGTTGTCGTCCTCATTCTTCGACCCTTCGAGACGCGCATGACCCTTGATTCCCTGCACTTCGACAATGCCTGGTCGCGCCTGCCCGAGGACTTCTTTACGGCCGTTGCGCCAACACCCTGGCGGGGCACGCGGTTGCTGGATATCAGTCCGCTCGGTGCTGCCCAGCTTGGCTTGGATGTCGAAAGCATCGAGTGCGACCGCCTCGAGGCATTGATGGCCGGTCGCGAAGCATTGCCGGGCATGACGCCGATCGCCCAGAAATACACCGGCCACCAGTTCGGCAGTTACAATCCGGCGCTGGGTGACGGGCGTGGCCTGTTGCTGGGCGAGGCGATGACAGCCGATGGACCGGTGGATCTGCACCTCAAGGGCGCCGGTCAGACACCCTATTCCCGTTTCGGTGATGGCCGCGCGGTACTGCGCTCGTCGATTCGCGAATACCTCGCCGGCGAGGCGATGAGCGGGCTGGGCATCCCCACCACCACGGCGCTGGCGGTGGCGGTTAACGAGGAGCGCGTGATGCGCGAACGCGTCGAGCCGGGTGCGACCTTGCTGCGCCTGGCGCCCAGCCATGCCCGCTTCGGCCATTTCGAGTGGCTCTATCAGCGCCGCAAGGTCGAGGACATGCGCACCCTGGCCTGGCACCTGATTCACCGTCATTACCCCGAACTCGCCGATGGCGAAGCGCCGTTCGAGGCTCTGTTCGCCGATGTGGTGGAGCGTACCGCGACACTGATCGCCGCCTGGCAGGCCTATGGTTTCGTGCATGCGGTGATGAACACCGACAATATGTCGATGCTCGGGCTGACGCTGGATTACGGCCCCTTCGCCTTCATGGAGCGTTTCCAGCCGAGCTGGACGCCCAATCATACCGACGCCGGCGGTCGCTACGCCTTCGATCAGCAGCCCGGGGTGGCGCTATGGAATCTGACGGTGTTGGCGCAATCGCTGACGCCCCTGATCGACGTCGAACGCTTGCGCGAGATAATCGACGGCTTCGAGCCGATCCTGCAGCAGGCCTATGCCGAACGCATGCGCGCGCGCCTGGGATTGGCTGTGGAGGAGGAAGACGATGCCTCGCTGGCGTCGGCCTGGCTGTCATTGCTGGCCCGTCACCAGGTGGATTTCCACAACGCCTTTCGTGCGCTGGACGATTATCGTGGCGGGCGAGAAGGGCGCGAGCGTCTGGCAACGCTGCTGGAAATAACACCCGACGACGAAACGCTCGGCGCTTGGCTGGACAGCTACGATAAACGCTTGGAGCGTGAAACCCGCTCTGCCAGCGATCGCCAGCGAGCGATGCACGCGGTCAATCCGCGTTATGTGTTGCGTACCCACCTCGCCCAGCGTGTCATCGAAGCCGCCGAAGCGGGCGACAGTGCGCCGCTCAAGCGTTTCCGCGAGCGCCTGGCGGCACCGTTCGCTGCGCATGACGACGGCGGTGAAGACTGGTTTACGCCACCGCCGCCCAGCGCGCCGCCAGTGTGCCTGTCCTGCTCTTCCTAGGCATGGATCGCTGGTTCGACACGGCTAGAACGGTGAGGGTGGCCAACGCCTGTTATGCTGTGTTGAGCAATGACGCCCGTCCATGGAGCTTCGTTTCATGTCGAACAATGCCGGTTCCACTCGCCTGAGACTCTGCGATGCCCGCGATCAAGGCTCGGCCCTGGTCATCATCGATGTTCAGCAGGCCATTGACGATCGGCATTACTGGGGGCGGCGCAACAATCCCGGCCTGGAGGCGCGCCTCGCCGAGTTGTTGAGTTGCTGGCGCGCCGGGAATGGCTGCATCGTGCATGTCCGCCACTTCTCGCGGGAATCCCGTTCGCCCTATCGCCCCGGCCAACCCGGTGTCGAGTTCAAGGAGTGCGTCATGCCGCGCGACGGCGAGCGCGTGGTCACCAAGCACGTCAATAGCGCTTTCATCGGCACCGAGCTCGAAACCTGGCTGCATCGCCATGGCGTATCGCGCCTGGTGGTGGCCGGCGTGGCGACGGCGCATTCGGTGAGCACCACGGTGCGCCATGCCGCCTGCCTGGATTTTGCGGTGTCGGTGCCGGCCGATGCCTGCGCGGGTTTTGAAGTCTCCGATCGTCACGGCCGGCACTGGAGTGCCGAGGCGGTTCATGATCTGAACCTGGCGCTGCTCGATGGCGAATACGCCGACATCACTTCGACACACGACATCATCCAGCATTTTTAGACTTCCTCCGCGACTGCTTCATCAGGCAGATGTGGATGATGCTCTGTCGATAAGAAAGTCGTGGAATAAACGATCGCTTATGCTAAGCATAAATAGAACGCAAGGTTTCGACTCTCCGTTTTATTCATCCTTTTCAAGGGGTTGGTATCTTTTGGAAGCATAAGAGCTCTATTATGGATAGCATAAGCCTTTGTTTATGATAACTTTTTATGCGCATTTGCTTGATCTTTGGTGAGCTTTGCCAGAACACTAAGCGGCTTTCATGCCGACAAAACGTCTTGCATGTCCGTCGCCAAGCGGGAGACTAACTGTGAAGATCGGAGCACCCAAGGAGCGTGCCCCGGGCGAGGCGCGTGTCGCCCTGACCCCGGAGAGCGCCCAACATATCCAGAAGCTGGGGCACGAATGCCTCATAGAGGCCGGCGCAGGCGAAGCCGCCGGCTTCAACGACGCGGCCTACCGCGAGGCCGGCGTCAGCGTGGTCGATGGCGCCGAGTCGTTGTGGAACGAGGCCGATATCGTCATCAAGGTGCGCGAACCCCTGGAAGATGAGGCCGACTGCCTGCGCCAGGGCCAGACGCTGATTTCCTTCTTCTGGCCGGCCCAGAACGAGGCGCTGCTGGAGCGTTGTCGCGAGAAAGGCGCCAGTGTCATCGCCATGGACATGGTGCCGCGCATCTCCCGGGCCCAGAAGATGGATGCCCTGTCGAGCACCGCTAACATCGTCGGCTATCGGGCGGTGATCGAAGCGGGCAATCAGTTCGGACGTTTCTTCACCGGCCAGGTGACCGCCGCGGGCAAGGTGCCGCCGGCCAAGGTATTGGTGGTCGGGGCTGGGGTGGCGGGGCTCGCCGCAATCGGTACCGCCACTAGTCTCGGCGCGGTGGTACGCGCCTTCGACGTGCGCCCCGAGGTGGCCGAGCAGATCGAGTCGATGGGCGCCGAGTTCCTGTTCCTCGACTTCGAAGACAGCCAGGACGGCTCGGAAAGCGGCGGCTACGCGGCGCCGTCGAGCCCGGAGTTCCGCGAGAAGCAACTGGCGCTGTTCCGTGAGCAGGCTCCCGAAGTGGATATCGTCATCACCACCGCCCTGATACCCGGCAGGCCGGCACCCAAGTTGTGGCTCGAGGACATGGTCGCGGCCATGAAGCCCGGCTCGGTGATCGTCGATCTGGCCGCCGAGAAGGGCGGTAACTGCGATCTCACCGTGCCCGATCAGCGTATCGTCACCGATAATGGCGTGATCGTCACCGGTTTCACCGATTTCCCCTCGCGCATGGCCACCCAGGCTTCGCTGCTCTACGCCACCAACATTCGTCACATGCTCACCGACCTCACGCCCGAGAAGGACGGCACGGTCAATCACGACATGGAGGACGACGTCATCCGTGGCGCCACGGTGACGCATGCGGGCGAGGTTACCTTCCCGCCGCCGCCGCCCAAGGTGAAGGCCATCGCCGCCGCCAAGCCCAAACCCAAGGAGAAGGAGCCGACGCCGGAAGAGAAGAAGGCCGCCGAACATGCCGCCTTCAAGGCGCAGACCAAACGCCAGCTCACCCTGCTGGGCGTGGGTGGTGCGCTGATGCTGCTGCTCGGTCAGGTGGCGCCGGTGTCCTTCATGCAGCACTTCATCGTCTTCGTGCTGGCCTGTTTCGTGGGCTTCCAGGTGATCTGGGGAGTGAGCCATTCCCTGCATACCCCGCTGATGGCGGTGACCAACGCCATCTCCGGCATCATCGTGCTGGGGGCGGTACTGCAGATCGGCTCGGGCAGCATTCTGGTCGGACTGCTGGCGGCGATCTCGGTACTGATCGCGACTATCAATATCGTGGGTGGCTTCCTGGTGACACGCCGGATGCTAGCCATGTTCCAGAAATCCTGAGCGGCGGAGAGACGAGATGTTGAGTCAGGGATTCGTATCTGCCGCGGCGATTGCGGCAAGTGTGTTGTTCATCCTCTCGCTGGGGGGGTTGAGTAATCAGGAGAAGGCCAAGCGGGCGGTGTGGTACGGCATCGCCGGCATGGCTATCGCGGTATTCTTCACCGCCTTCGGGCCGGGCATCGGCGGCTACTGGTGGATGGTGCCGATGATGATCGTCGGCGCGGCGATCGGCGTCTATGTGGCCAAGAAGGTCGATATGACCGAGATGCCGCAACTAGTGGCGGCGCTGCATAGCTTCGTCGGCCTGGCGGCGGTATTCGTCGGCTTCAACGCCGACCTGGAGCGGCGCCGCGTGCTGGCCTCCCAGCTCGCCGGGCAGAGTGCCGAGGGCTTCTCGGCCTTTGCCGCCCTGTTGGCCGAGAAGACCCCGGCCGAGCTGACTTTCCTGCAAGTCGAAGTGGTGCTGGGCGTATTCATCGGCGCGGTGACCTTCACCGGTTCGGTGGTGGCCTTCGGCAAGCTCGCCGGCAAGATCGGCGGCAAGCCCCGCCAGCTGCCGGGTGGCCATCTGCTGAACGCCGGCGCCGCGGCCCTGTCGCTGCTGCTGGCGATCATCTACCTGAATGGCGCGGGTTTCTGGGCATTGCTGCTGCTGGCGCTGCTGGCCTTCTTCATCGGTTGGCACCTGATCATGGGCATCGGCGGCGCCGACATGCCGGTGGTGGTGTCGATGCTCAACAGCTACTCCGGCTGGGCAGCGGCGGCCATCGGCTTCACCCTGTCCAACGATCTGCTGATCGTCACCGGCGCGCTGGTCGGTTCCTCCGGTGCGATTCTCTCCTACATCATGTGCAAGGCGATGAACCGCAACTTCATCAACGTGATCCTCGGTGGCTTTGGTGGCACCACGGGCCCGGCCGCGGAGATCGAGGGCGAGCAGTTGGCCATCGACACCGGTGGTGTGGCCAGCGCCCTGAATGATGCCGACAGCGTGATCATCGTGCCGGGTTACGGCATGGCGGTGGCCCAGGCCCAGAATGCGGTAAGCGAACTGGTGCGCAAGCTGCGCGCCGCCGGCAAGGAAGTGCGCTTCGGTATTCATCCGGTGGCGGGGCGCCTGCCAGGGCACATGAACGTACTGCTCGCCGAGGCCAGGGTGCCCTACGACATCGTGCTGGAGATGGACGAGATCAACGACGACTTCAGCGACACCGACGTGGCGATCGTCATCGGCTCCAACGATATCGTCAACCCGGCTGCCCAGGAGGACCCCAACAGCCCGATCGCCGGCATGCCGGTGCTCAAGGTGTGGGAGGCCAAGCAGGTGTTCGTCTGCAAGCGCGGCCAGGGCACCGGCTACTCCGGCATCGAGAACCCGCTGTTCTTCAAGGACAACACCCGCATGCTCTACGGCGATGCCCGGTCGAGCATCGATGCCCTGGTACCCATGATCGAGTGAATACAACCCCGGCCTGGCCGGCCGGGAATACGACGCAGGACCAAGCCAACGCCCCGATTCGGGGCGTTTTTCGCTACAATGACAGCACCAATTCCTCGTTCATGGATCGACTCATGTCAGACGAACGCCCACAGGTGGCGGTACTCGGTGGCGGCAGCTTCGGCACCGCTTTGGCCAGCATCGCCGCCGACAATGGCGCCAGTGTTCATCAATGGCTGCGCGATACTGAACTTGCCGCCGAGATCAACCGTTCGCACCGCAACGCTCGTTATCTGCCCGATTACGCCATGAACCCCGCGGTCGTGGCATCGAGCGACATGCGTAAGGTGCTCGATGGCGCCGAGCTGGTGTTCGTGGCGATTCCCTCTCAGGCCTTTCGCGATGTGGTACGCAAGGCTCGCCCGTATCTCAACGAACGGCAGATATTGGTCAGCACCACCAAGGGTATTCAGGAAGACGGCTTCAAGTTGATGAGCCAGATTCTCGAGGAGGAAACCGGATTCACGCACATCGGCGTACTCTCCGGCCCCAATCTGGCTTCGGAAGTCGCCGCCAAACAGCTTACCGCCACGGTGATCGCCAGCGACGACGCGTTGACTCGGGCGCGGGTACAAACGGCGCTGGGTTGCGATTATTTCCGAGTCTATGCCGGTAACGACCGTTACGGCGTGGAACTGGGCGGGGCGCTGAAGAACATTTATGCCATTGCCGCCGGCATGGCTGCCGCCTTGGGCATGGGCGAGAATACCCGCAGCATGTTGATGACTCGGGCATTGGCGGAAATGAGCCGCTTCGCGGTCGCGCTTGGCGCCAATCCGATGACCTTCATCGGCCTGGCCGGGGTCGGCGACCTGATCGTCACCTGCTCGTCGAATCTGTCGCGCAACTATCGAGTCGGCTACGCACTCGGCGAGGGTAAGAGTCTGGAAGAAGCCGTCGAGGCGTTGGGGCAGGTCGCCGAGGGCGTCAACACGGTCAGCCTGGTGCGCGACAAGGCGCGCCAGGAGGGTATCTACATGCCGCTTGCCGAGGGGCTCCATCAGGTGCTGTTTGGTGGCGTTCCGGCGCGGCAGATGGCGCAGTTGCTGATGCTCGGCGAGCAGAGCAGTGATGTCGAGTTCACCCTATCGCGCGAGGACGTCAAGCAGGCGCGTCGCCTGGAGGGCGACGTATGAGTGCCGGGCTGAATGCCAGGCTCTGGATCATGCGCCACGGCGAGGCAGTTCCAGGCCACCCCGATCCCCAGCGCGAGCTGACCGCGCATGGTCGCGATGAGGTCGCGCGGGTGGCCGACTGGTTGGCTGTCACGTTGGAACCGTCTCAACAGGCTGCACTGCGCATCGCTGCCAGTCCCTACCGGCGCGCCGGGCAGACTGCCAACATCGTCGCCGAACGACTCGCTAAACCCGTCGAGACGCTGTCGCTTATCACGCCCAACGATCCCATCGAACCGGTCATCGATTGGCTTCAGAACGAAGCCCAGCATGTGCCGTGGTTGCTGGTCGGGCATATGCCGCTGGTGGGCGCATTGACCGCGCGCCTGGTCGATGGTGATCCGCGTGGCAGCTTGGCGATGCCAACTGCCGCCATCGCTGCGCTACAGGCCGAGGTATGGGCGGCCGGCTGTGCCCAATTGGCTTATTTTCGCCACCCTGGCGAACTGGCCTGATTTCCGGGTTAATCGCTATTGCTAGGTGATAGCGATCACAAGGAGCAAAGCATGTCTTTCATCGTTAACAACCGTATTTTCGTCAACCCGGGTTTCGAGGAAGACTTCGAGGCCCGCTTCAGGGCCCGTGCCGGCGAAATCGACAAGCAGCCGGGTTTTGTCGCCATGCGCGTGCTAAGGCCGCTGGGCAACCAGGCACCCTATATGGTCGAGACCGAATGGCGGAATCAGGAGGCCTTTCGCGCCTGGGTCGGTAGCGACGATTTCAAGCGTGCCCATGCCAATCCCATGCCTTTTGAAGCGACACGAGAGGGCGGCGGAATCGAGCAGTTCGAGATCGTGGTTAGCACGGGCTGAGCGCCGCTGGCGCAACAGCGGCATACCCATTTTCCTTCCCCCTTATCCTGGCCCGTCTACGCTGACTCTCGAGTGTGTGGTATTCATCGCCATGCCCTCGACTTTGGTCTAGAAATGACAAATCCGTATTGCAGGCATCGCCATCTGACACTAGCTTGTGTGTTGTATGATGTATTACAAAAAAGATGATGCCATGAATACCAATACGCACTCTGTCGTTTCGGTTAGTCATGGTTTCTATGAACGCTCATGGCAACAGTAGAGTGTAGGCAAGAGGAAGGCCTGTGAACTTTTCAAGAAATGATGTCAGCAAGGCGATTGGCGACGGGCTGCTCTCCTTTCCTGTTACGGATTTCGATGCACAGGGTGAATTCGATCGTGATAGCTATCGTAAACGCCTCGAGTGGTTCGTCGAGCATGAGGTTTCAGCGGTTTTTGTCGCCGGTGGGACAGGCGAGTTCTTCAATCTAACGCTGGATGAGTATCGCGAGATCGTGACGCTTGCCGTTGAAGCGGTCGGCGGAAAGCTGCCAGTGATCGCCAGCGCCGGTTTGAGCGTTGCCAGTGGCAAGGCCTTTGCCAAGATGGCGGAAGAGGCGGGTGCTGACGGCATCCTGCTGATGCCACCTTATCTTACCGAGTGCCCTCAAGACGGCCTGGTCGAATACGCGCGCCAGATCTGCAACTCGACCAACATCAACGTCATTTATTACAACCGGGGAAACGGCGTGCTGGGGGCCGAAGCCGTGCAGGCATTGGCCGATAGCTGCTCGAACTTGATTGGCCTGAAGGACGGCAAGGGCGATATTCAGGCGCTTAACAAGATCATCAAGACGGTTGGCGATCGCCTGACCTATATCGGTGGTGTGCCGACTGCCGAGATCTATGCCGAAGCCTACCTTTCGATCGGCGTGAATACATACTCTTCTGCGGTGTTCAACTTCGTGCCCGAGATGGCCCTAAAGTTTTATCGAGAGCTGCGTAACGGAAATAGCGAGGTGGTCAAAAAAATCACGCGCGAATTTTTTATTCCATTCATAAGCTTGCGGGATAACAAGAAGGGTTATGCCGTAAGTCTGGTAAAGGAGGGGGTGAATATCATTGGAAGGCCGGCTGGCAATGTGCGTGCGCCGTTGACGATGCCGTCTTCCGAAGAGCGATCAAAACTCGAAAGACTGATTGGTATTGCTAAGCAATTATAATGATAAATAGAAATTTACACTAAGCCAAAGGAGATGTGACATGAGAATAAGAAAAAGCCTAGTTCCGAATCGTTTTCTGCATGTGGCCGCTGTTGCTGGAGCGCTTATGACATTGGCCTTGCCGGCACAGGCAGAAGACTGGCGTGGTTGGAATATCCATCCGCCGGGTTACCCGAACAGCGTTGCTCTTGAAACTTTCGCCAAAGAGGTTACGGAAAAGACCGAAGGGCGTGTCAGCCCAAGAGTTTATAATAACGGCGTTCTCGGCGCACAACCGGATGCGATCATGCAGGTTCGTAGTGGCGCGCTTGACTTTGCCAACTTCAATATGGGGCCGATGGGTCCGATCGTTCCTGCAACAAATGTTCTGTCACTGCCTTTCATATTTAACAGCGTCGATCATATGTACAAGGTGATGGATGGTGAGATTGGTCAACGCTTTGCCGAGGAACTCGAGAAAAAGAATCTGATCGCTCTCTCCTGGTTTGGCTCGGGTGCGCGTAGCTTTTACAATACAAAGCACCCGATAGAGACTCCGGAAGATATGCAGGGTTTGAAGTTCCGTGTCATGAACAATGACATCTATGTTGATATGACGGATGTGCTTGGTGGCAATGCGACTCCCATGGCTTATGGGGAGGTTTACCAGTCATTGAAAACCGGTGTTCTCGATGGTGCTGAAAATAACTATCCATCGTATGAATCTAGCGGACACTACGAAGTGGCGAAGTATTATTCGCTGACTGAGCACCTCATCATTCCGGAATGCGTTTGCATCGCCAAGTCAAGCTGGGAAGAGCTTTCCGATAAGGATCAGAAAATCGTACGGCAAGCCGCCATTGATGCGGCCGAGATGCAGCGTAAGCTCTGGGCCGATAGGGTCGAAGCCAGTCGTGACATCGTGTTGGAAGCGGGGGTGAAGATCAACGAAGTTGACGATAAAAAGGCGTTCCAAAATAGTATGAAACCCGTGTACGAAGAGTTTATAGCAGAAAATCCTGATCTCGAATCACTTATCAACGACATTCAAAAAGCTAAGTGATTTTTTAATCTAATTGCAAATATCCTCGGCGGCCCTGGAGTCGTCGAGGATATTGGAATAGGACTACAGGCTATGAGCTCTTGTCCCGATCAGGCTGACGGTCAGAGTGAGTCAAAGAAGCTATCCAATCTTGACGTACTTTTAGATTGCCTGGCGAAGCTATGTATTATTAGTGCCGGATTTTTACTGGTGTTTCTGGTCGCCATTTTCGGTTGGCTAGTGTTTGGGCGTTATGTTTTGAACGATACCCCAACTTGGGTGGAGCAAGCTTCACTCGTCATTGCGGTATACATCACCTGCTTGGGTGCCGCGGCGGGGGTGCGCAATAACAGTCATCTGAGTATCGATTTCATTCGCGAAGGGTTATCGCCGCTGCCGCGTGAAATCATGCGTTACTTGTCGGACGCCTTCGTACTCGTGTTCGGTGGTTTCATGGCTTGGCAGGGATGGCTCATGGTTATGGGGAATTTCGATAGGCCTATTCCCATTATCGGTCTGTCGGAAAGCTGGCGCGCCGCGCCGCTCGTTATCTGTGGAGTACTCATGATGCTGTTTTCCGGGGTAAGTATTGTCGAGCGTATTTTCTTTCCTAAGCGCGAGAAGGAATAGAAAATGGGACTGAGTATCCTCTTTGGTTTATTTTTCCTGGGTTTGATAGTCGGTGCGCCGGTAGCCTTCGCTGTAGGGTTGGCAGCCGTTGGGGCCTTTCTCTATGAGGGCTTGCCGATTTTCGTTGCCTTTCAGCGTATTCTCTCGGGCATCTCGGTTTTTTCCTTACTGGCGATTCCGTTTTTCATTTTTGCCGGCGAGCTAATGCTCCATGGTGGTATTTCCAACCGATTGGTTCGCCTGGCATCCGCCGCTGTCGGGCGAGTTCGAGGCGGGCTTGGTCTGGTCAATGTCGGTTCTTCCATGATGTTCGGTGGGATCTCCGGGTCGGCGGTCGCTGACGTATCGGCACTGGGCTCCATCCTCATGCCGGTTATGAAGGAAAAGGGCTACGATGCCGATTACGCGGTCAATGTGACCGTTACGTCATCGATCGCTGGTGTCGTGATTCCTCCAAGCCATAACATGATTTTGTACGCCGTGGCAGCCGGTGGCGGCATTTCGATTACCCAACTGTTCATCGCTGGCATCGTGCCTGGCATTCTGATGTGTCTCGCCTTGGCCATTGCCGCCTACCTGGTTGCCGTCAAGCGGGGATATGCCGGAGAAGAATTCCCCGGATGGTATGCGCTATTGATAAGCTTTGCAGCAGCATTGCCAGGACTTTTAACCGCCGTCATTATCGTAGGTGGTGTTCTCTCGGGTATATTGACTGTTACTGAGTCCGGTGCTTTTGGCGCTATCTATGCCATCGTCATTACGAGCCTTGTCTACCGTGAACTGAAATGGGAATCCTTCAAACGCGCGGTTTACCAGGCGGTGCGTACTACCGCTCTGGTGATGATACTCGTAGGCTGTGCTTCCGCCTTTTCGTACTTATTGGCGCTTTACCGTGTGCCTGAACTGCTCATCAACGTATTGACTACCATTTCGGAAAATCCGTACGTGATCCTGCTGATGTTGAACCTGATTTTGTTGGGTCTTGGCATGATCATGGACATGGCTGCGCTTATTCTCATTTGCACTCCGATTTTCTTGCCGGTGGCGGTACAGTGCGGTATGGGGCCTATCCAGTTTGGCATTGTCCTGATGATGAATCTGGGCATCGGTTTGTGTACACCGCCTGTTGGCTCTTGCCTCTTCGTGGGTAGTGCGATCGGAGGTATAAAAATAGAGCAGGCGGTTCGTACGATATGGCCATTTTATCTGGCGCTTTTTTTAGTGCTCATGTTGGTGACTTACGTTCCCGCTATATCGCTGACGCTGCCGGGATTCTTCGGTTAGCGCTTTCCTCAATCCGGTTTTGTGGGATACGACAATGAAGATCGCAAGCGTCCATACGCATATCCTCGACTACGAGCTTGATCAGGCCTTCGAGAGTGCCTCGATGCGCTTCGAACGACGCCAGCACTGCCTGGTCGAGGTGGTTTGCGACGACGGCACGGTGGGCTGGGGCGAATGTCTGGGTCCGGCCAAGGCCAACGCGGCGGTAGTAGGGCTCTATGCTGGCGCGCTGGTCGGTCGCAATCCGCTTGAGACTGAGAAACTCTGGCTCGAGCTTTACAACCGCTTGCGCGACCAAGGCCAGCGAGGTCTGACGATGACCGCCTTGAGCGGGATCGATATCGCCCTGTGGGATATCAAGGGCAAGCATTACGGGGCTTCGGTGTGCGAACTGCTCGGAGGGCGCTTTCGCGATCATGTGCGCTCCTACGCCACTGGCTCGTTTCGTCGCGACGGCGTGGACCGCGTACAGGATATCGCCGAGGAGGTCGCCGGCTACGCTCGCGAGGGCTTTCATGGTGTCAAGATCAAGATCGGCTTCGACGTCGAGGAAGACCTGCGCGTGATCGCCGCGGTTCGCGAAGCGATCGGCCCGGAGCGGCGGCTGATGATCGATGCCAATCACGGCTACGACCTGCTCGAGGCCCTCGAGGTGGGCAGGCGCGCCGAACCCTACCGGGTCGACTGGTTTGAGGAGCCGGTATTGCCCGAGCAGATCGATACCTACCGGGCGGTGCGCGCCGGCCAGCCAATTCCGGTGGCGAGCGGCGAGAACTGGCACGGTCGTTACGCCATGCTCGAGCCGCTGTCGACGCGCGCGGTGGATATTTGCCAACCCGACGTCTGCGGGGTGGGTGGGTTCTCAGAGATGCGCCGGGTCGCCGACATGGCCGCCATGTTCGGTGTGCGTTTGGTGCCGCACGTGTGGGGCACGGCGATCTGCATAGCGGCAAGTCTGCAGTTCATGGCGGCGCTGCCTCCCAATCCGCCGCGCCGCAACCCCATCGAACCGATCATGGAGTTCGATCGTACCAAGAACCCATTTCGTCAGGCGGTGGTCGAGACCCCGCTCGAGCATGATGGCGGCGTCATCCCCATCCCCGAGGGTCCCGGTCTGGGCATCACCATCAATCGTGATGCGCTGCGCCAATTCGCATTGAAGGAGAGCTAATCGTGTCGGAGACGATTCCTGACAATACGCGTCCCTTGGACGGGCCAGCGCCGGCTCTCGCGGCGCCGAGCGGGGCTACCGACTGCCACATCCACATGTACTTGCCGGGCTATCGGGCTCAGCCGGGCGGGCCGCCTATCCCCGAGCTGGCAACGGTTGCCGACTACCGCCAAGTGCAGCGCCGTCTGTCGCTGGAGCGCGTGGTGCTCACCCAGCCGAATGCCTACCAATGCGACAACCGTGCGCTACTCGAGGCACTTGCTCAACTGGGCCCGCATGCCGCGCGCGGCGTGGCGGCGGTGGCGCCGGACACGCCGTCGACTGAGCTCGAAGCCTGGCACGAGCAGGGCGTACGTGGGGCGCGGATCATGAACCTACCGGGCGGTGCGGTGACGATTGCCGACATGCCTGCAGTCGAGCGGCTGGTCCGTCCGTTGGGCTGGCACCTGATGGTGCAGTTCAATGGCCGTTATCTCGACGACTACCTCGCTGCGCTGCATGGGATCGAGAGCGAATACATCATCGATCACATCGGCAAGTTCATGGATCCGGTAACGGCGGACGATCCCCGTGTCGAGGCGATCCTTAGGCTACTCGATCGCGGCAACGCCTGGTTCAAGATCTGCGCGGGCTACGAGGCCAGCCTGACCGGCGGTCCTCGCTACGAGGACGTGGGCGCCATCGCCAAGCGGGTCATCGCGCACGCGCCGGAGCGTATCCTGTGGGGCAGCAACTGGCCGCACGTCGGCGTACCGCGTGCACAATATCCCGACGACGCCGAGCAACTCGACGTCCTGCTCGACTGGGCGAGTCCCGAGGTGCGCCGGAAAATTCTGGTCGACAATCCGGCGGCGCTATACGGTTTCTGAGCGCCCGAGCCCCGGCCACCTATGGTTGGGGCCCGGGCGTCTTTTTTATCAATATCGCGACCGGTCCGCCTAGCGCAATGGACCGTTCGCCAACGCTACGAGGAAAACTGTCATGCTGAATCGATTGTTGGTGACCGGCGCTGCCGGTGGTGTGGGCAAGGCCATTCGTCCGCATCTTTCACGCCTGGCTCACGAGGTGCGCTTGTCGGATGTCGCCGATCTGGGCGATGCGGGCGAGCACGAAGAGATCGTTAGCTGCGATCTGGCCAACGCCCAGGCGGTCAACGCCCTGGTGGCCGACTGTGACGGCATCGTGCACCTGGGCGGCGTATCGGTGGAAAGGCCCTGGAACAGTATCCTCCAGTCGAACATCGTGGGGGTCTACAACCTCTACGAGGCGGCGCGCAACCTCGGCAAGCCGCGCATCGTCTTCGCCAGTTCGAACCACACGATCGGCTACTATCCACGCACTACTCGGATCGACACCGAGGTGCCGCGCCGCCCCGACTCGCTATACGGGGTCTCGAAATGTTTTGGCGAGGACCTGGCGAGTCTCTACTACGACAAATTCGCCATCGAGACCCTGAGCGTGCGGATCGGCTCGTGTTTTCCCAAGCCGGCGGATACCCGCATGATGGCTACCTGGTTGAGTGTCGACGATTTCGTCAGCCTGCTTGAGCGAGCATTCGCCGCGCCCAAATTGGCTTATACCGTGATCTATGGTGCTTCCGACAACGCCGAGAAATGGTGGGATAACGGCAAGTCATCGTTTTTGGGCTGGACCCCCAAGGATAGCTCCGAACCATGGCGCGCCGAGGTCGAGGCTCAGGACGACAGCATCGATCCCAATGATCCGGCCGTGGTCCATCAGGGGGGCAAGTTCGTCGCTCTCGGGCATCCCGACGACTAAACACTGTCGCTTGGTCGCTTGGTCGCTTGGTCGCTTCGAGCGAATCGGCGACGAGACTCACGATTCATAGGAGGGATGCGCCTGAAATGCTCCTATGTCGCCAATCACGAGCGGTCGAGACATCACCGCTCGATGGATTTATTCACAGCCGGACGCCCCTCGCACTGGGGAGTCACGCCATTCTTGACGGTCGCGATGCTGGCATGCTCGTTCCCGTTCCTTCGTCTTGGTCTGGTCTCGTCTGAAGCTAAGCGAGCAGGTGTCCATTGGACCCATGCCTGCGTGGAGCTTTGAGACTTTAGTTGTATTGCTTCGTAGGAGAGCGAGTTCTATCTTGGAGTTGTATGATGTATTACAACTGAAGCAGTGCTCCAGAATTCAAAGGCATTGCATGAGCAAGAGGAACGCGTAGTGAACTTCACGAAAGACGATGTCATCGGGGCGGTTGGAGATGGACTGCTTTCATTCCCCGTTACCGATTTCGATAGCGCGGGCAATTTCAACCCGGAGAGCTATCGCAAGCGTCTCGAATGGCTTGCCGGCCACGACGTTTCCGCGCTTTTTGTAGCGGGAGGTACCGGTGAATTCTTCAACCTGGCGCTGGATGAGTTCCGTGACATCGTATCCCTGGCCGTCGAGACGATGAACGGCAAGCTGCCGGTAATCGCCAGCGCAGGACTGAGTGTGAAGAGCGGCAAGGCTTTCGCCAGGGTGGCCGAGGAGGCCGGCGCCGACGGCATTTTGCTGATGCCTCCTTACCTGACGGAATGCTCTCAGGATGGTCTGCTGGACTATGCGCGGCAGATCTGCGACTCCACCAGCCTCAATGTCATCTACTACAACCGTGGCAATGGCGTGCTCGAAGCGGAGGCCGTCAAGCAACTCGCCGATAGTTGTCCCAACCTGATCGGCTTGAAGGATGGCAAGGGCGACATTCAAGCGCTTAACAAGATCGTCAAGACCGTGGGTGACCGCCTGGTCTACATCGGTGGCGTGCCGACGGCGGAAATCTTCGCCGAAGCCTATCTGGCGATCGGGGTGAATACCTATTCATCGGCTGTGTTCAATTTTGTGCCGGAGATGGCGGTGAAGTTTTATCGCGAACTACGCCAGGGCAACAGGGAAGTCATCAAGAAGATGACTAACGAGTTCTTCATTCCCTTCGTCGATCTACGCGATAACAAGAAAGGCTACGCGGTCAGCCTGGTCAAGGCGGGGGCGGACATCATTGGCCGGCCCGCCGGGGATGTGCGCGCACCCTTGCCGATGCCCTCTGCTAAGGAGCGGCAAGCGTTGGAGGCGTTGATCGATATTGCAAAACGCTTATGAGGCAAGGAGGTGGATTGGTCACCCGTTAAGAGCAAAGGTGGCAATTGAAGGTGTGACGGTAAGACATAGTTACTTAATTTTGCACGCAATTCAGCGAATCCTATTAACAAAACCAAACCACGATAGGAAGAGATGATGAAAAGTATGCCCGTAAGTTTTCGTTTATCCCTGTGCGCGCTCGCGATCGCAGGCGTATCCACCTCCACTCTCGCGGCGGAGGAGTGTCCCATTCCCGGGAATGTTCGCGTCGTTATTGGCTCCACCTCGACAGGGGGCGATACCTATCAGAACTCGAGCATCGTCGTGGATCGCCTGGCGGAGAAGCTGGACATCAACATGAAGGTCGATGCCGTCGGAGCGATGCCCGCGTTCCGGGCGCTCGAGCGGAGTTCCAACGGCAGCACGTTGATGATCTTCCACGACATGGCCTATCTGGGCCATCTCTATGGCATCAATGGCTATGACAATATCTTCGAGAAGTACAAGGTCGGGCCGACGGTCGCCATCAATCCCGGCAATGCTTATCTGGTCCCCAAGAATTCTCCCTACCAGACGGTCGATGAGATCATCGACGCAGCGGGCAATGGCGAGGAAATCAGCGTCGCGATACAGCCTGGCGGCGTTTCGGAGATCGGTTTCAGCGCGCTCAAGAATGCCGTGAAGATCGAATATCCGGGAATGGAAGACAATATTGTCGCGGTCAATACAGGCTCGCAGGCGGACAAGAATCAGCTACTTTTCAATGGCTATGCTGATGTGATCAATGGTTCCGTCCAGGCCAATGAGCAGTACACGCGGCTTCCCGAAGACGACCAGAAGGCGATGCGTTTCGTCTGGTTGACCGCCAGAAACGAGACAATCAAGCAAGCCAATGAAGAAGGGCTGGGCGAGACAACGCGGGAAGAGCTTCTCCAATATGTCACACCCAATGTCTCCGTCACGATGGACGGGGAAAAGGACTTCACCTTCGATAAGGAATTCTTCTTCCTTTACAACAAGGACATGAGCCCCGAGATTGTTAGTTGCATCGACAATGCGCTCGGGGAGATCTATGCCCAAGGCGAGATCCAGGAGCAGCAGAAGAGCTTGTTCTTCATTCCCAACTTCCTGCCCTCTTCCGAGGCTGCGGCTCACCTGAAGGACAAGATGGCACGGTACGAGACCGTTATCGAGAATATCCAGTAATGTAAGCGCCGGCCGGTGCTGATAGCGCCGGCCACCTTCACGCACTCGCATTCGGATGAAATTAATGGCGACTCAACAGCTGACCCTAAGCGGCACTGTTAGGTGGGGATATCATGGAGAGTAATTTCTTGTCATTGTTCGATGTGGCGATCGACTTCGAGCAGTCTCACCTGTTCTTCCCAAGAATAGTAACGTGGGTGCTGCTGATCATGCTTTTCATCATCGTTATCAGGGAGCGCAAAGCGATACTGCCAGGCCTGAGCCGGGCCGGGAAGGCTGTTTTCTCGAAAGAGGGAGACTTTGACAGGTTTCGCTTTTTCGGGACGTTAGCGCTGACGACGGCTTATTTTTATCTGATGTATGCCGTCGGCAGGATGTTCCCTAATACGGGGTACGGGTTTTTGTTAATGTCGATGCCCTTCATCTTTCTGCTCTCGCTGCTTTTTGTCGGCATCAAGACGCGAAGGAATGTCATGATCATCTTTGCAAACGCCGTTATCGCCCCTGGGCTGGCTTGGTACGTACTCTCACAGCTTTTCAATATCACATTGCCGTGATGCAGGAGTGGCTAAAGCATGGATTTCTTTTCGCAATTAACGCCGATGATCCTGCTGCTGGTGTTCGCCGGCACATTGATAGGAATAATATTCGGCTCTATCCCCGGCATGACCGCGACGATGGCGGTGGCCGTCTGTTTGCCGTTGACTTATTCACTGGGCATCAATGGCGCGTTGGCGTTGCTGCTGGGTCTCTACGTCGGCGGTATCGCGGGGGGCATGGTTCCAGCCGTGCTGCTTAATCTGCCCGGCACGCCATCATCCATATGCACGACATTCGATGGCCACCCTATGGCCAAGAAAGGGGAGGGGGAAAAAGCGCTCAAGGTCGGTATCGTCGCATCGCTGTTCGGTGGTCTTTTCAGTGCCGCTATACTGTTCTTTCTCGCTCCTGTTCTTGCCGATTTTGCTATCAAGTTTTCTTACGTCGAGAAATTCCTGATCATCTTCCTGGCGCTGACCGTGATCGGTTCGCTAGCCAAGAACATGTTGATGGGCATTTTCAGCGGTATCCTTGGTGTCTGGTTGAGCCTGATCGGCGTCTATCCAGTCACCGTTGGCGGTAATGGCGAAACCCGCTTGATGTTCGATTTCATGGAATATTACATGTACAGCGGTTTTTCCCTGCTGCCGGTACTGATCGGTATCTTCGGTCTTTCGGTGATTCTCTTGGACGCCGAGAAAGGGTTAAAGGGCGATGGCGATGGCCAAGCCATCAAGCTGACCAAGGGATCCGGATTCTCCTTTCGCGATATCAAGGGCCAATTGGTCAATATGATTCGCTCTTCCTCCATCGGTACCTTCGTGGGCATTCTTCCGGGCGTTGGGGGCAGTACCTGCTCGATACTCGCCTATACGCAAGAGAAAAATTTCTCGAAAGACTCTTCGCGGATGGGGAAAGGCGCCCCGCAGGGTATTATCGCTTCCGAGTCCTCCAACAACGCACTTACTGGCGGTGCATTAGTACCTTTGCTCTCCCTGGGTATCCCTGGCGACTCCACGACGGCGATCATGATCGGTGCGTTCACCTTGCAAGGCATCCAGGTGGGTCCGCTGTTCATCAATAGCAATATCGATACCTGGTATATGATCGTTACCATGCTGGTGGTCGCGAACCTGATCATGTTCGCTGCCATGTTCTTCGCAATTAAATATATTGCCAAGGTCATCGAAGTGCCCAAGCACCTGCTCTATCCCATCATCGTCATGATGTGTGTGGCAGGCGCTTATGCGATCAATTACGGCATTATGTTCGATGTCTGGGTGCTGCTGATTTTCGGTGTCCTTGGGTATATTGCCAGTAAGGTGGGTATTGAGGTCGTTCCTCTGATAATCGGGTTCATCCTGGGAAGATCGGCCGAGGTTTACTTCGTAAAAAGCCTGGAATCCTTCGGCAACTTCACCATCTTCTTTACCAAGAGCCCGATCGCCGTTGTCCTGTGGGTACTGATCATCATCTCCGTGGCGTTTCCTATCTACATGCGTATGCGCTCACGCCGCGGTGGCGATGCCGTGCAATCGAATTGATCACCTTGGTTAGTTAGGAAGAATCCATGGAAAACAGGCAAGAAAACAACCTGGTCATCAAGGTGCATGAGTCGGATAA
This sequence comes from Modicisalibacter muralis, assembly GCF_900102945.1. Classification (GTDB taxonomy): domain Bacteria; phylum Pseudomonadota; class Gammaproteobacteria; order Pseudomonadales; family Halomonadaceae; genus Modicisalibacter; species Modicisalibacter muralis. The sequence goes on from NZ_FNGI01000010.1 coordinate 168,280, forward strand.
CGTTGCCATTGTTATCCAGGCGGGCGGGCTACCGGCTGGCAGTCAACTGGGAGAGGGCACGACGTTGGCCGTGCCCATTCCTCAGGGGCATAAGGTGGCATTGACGGCCATCGCCGAGGGCGAGCCGATCGTTCGTTACGGCGAAGTCATTGGCACCGCCCTGGCCGGGATCGCACGGGGCGATCATGTCAACGAGACGAATGTCCGTCTGCCCGAGGCTCCGGCGCTTGAGAACATGCCGCTGGCGACCCGCCCAGCGCCTTCCGCGGAGCCGCTGGACGGCTATACCTTCGAGGGCTTTCGCAACTCCGATGGTTCGGTAGGAACCAAGAACGTGCTCGGCATCACGACCAGCGTCCAGTGTGTGGCGGGAACGACCGACTATGTCGTCCGTCGCATCAAGAACGAACTGCTGCCGAACTACCCCAATGTGGATGACGTCGTCGCGCTGAATCACACCTATGGCTGTGGTGTCGCGATCAATGCACCCGCCGCCATCGTGCCGATCCGGACTCTGCAGAACATTGCCCTGAATCCGAATTTCGGGGGCGAGGTCATGGTCATCGGCCTGGGCTGCGAAAAGCTGCAGCCCTCGACCCTGGTGTCGGATCAGCCGGTCAAAATTTACGAGAACAGCCAGGCCGCGGATCCCGATGCGAATATCCTGAGTCTGCAGGATGAGTCGTTCATGGGCTTCGAAGAGATGGTCGATGGCATCATGGCCATGGCCAAGGGTCATCTGGAAAAGCTCGATCGGCGCCGGCGCGAAACTTGCCCCGCGTCCGAGCTCATCGTGGGCATGCAGTGCGGTGGCAGCGATGCCTTTTCCGGCGTAACGGCGAACCCCGCCGTCGGCTTCGCCACCGATCTTATCGTCCGCGCCGGCGGTAGTGTGATGTTCTCCGAGGTGACGGAAGTGCGAGACGCCGTTCATCTACTCACGCCGCGGGCAGCGGATGAGCAGGTCGGGCAGGCGCTTCTGCAGCAGATGCAGTGGTACGACCGGTACCTCGAACAGGGGCAGGCGGATCGCAGCGCCAACCCTTCCCCTGGCAACAAGCGCGGCGGCCTGAGCAATGTCGTGGAGAAGGCGCTCGGTTCGATCATCAAGTCCGGCAATAGCCCCATCGCCGATGTGATCGGGCCCGGAGAGCGAATCAGGAAGCGAGGGCTGACGTTTGCGGCGACGCCTGCGAGCGATTTCATCTGCGGCACGTTGCAACTGGCCGCCGGGATGAACCTTCAGGTCTTCACGACGGGGCGCGGTACGCCCTACGGTTTATCGATGGTTCCCGTTATCAAGGTTTCCACCAATACCGCGCTGAGCCAACGCTGGCACGACATCATCGATCTCGATGCCGGTCGCATCGCCACCGGCGATGCCAGCATCGCGGATGTCGGTTGGGAGCTTTTCCACATGATTCTGGACATCGCGAGTGGCAGAAAGCAGGCCGCTGCGGATCGCCTTGGTCTGCATAACGATCTGGTTTTATTCAATCCCGCGCCAGTGACGTGATAGCGGTTCGATAAAGGCGCGCTTCATTTTACGTTCAACAAACAAGTAGAGGTTGGGCACGATGTTCCCGAAAATCACCCAGATGACGGTAGTGCCGGTCGCCGGTTACGATAGCTTCCTGCTCAATCTTAGTGGTGGCCATGCCCCCTGGTTCGTGCGCTGTATCGTGATTCTCGAAGACAGTGCCGGCAATCGCGGGGTGGGCGAAATCCCATCCAGCCAAGGCATACTCAAGGGACTGGAACAGTGCCGGTCTTTGGTCGTCGATTCCAACGTCAACGATATCAAGAAAACCCTTAATGGGGTGCGCCAGGTATTGGCACGCAATGGCCGCGAGGAACGTGGCCGCCAGACCTTCGATCTGCGTGTCGCCGTGCATGTGATTACAGGCATCGAATCGGCGTTGTACGATCTCTTCGGTCAGGCATTGGGAATGCCGGTCGCCGATCTGCTCGGTCAATACGGTCGTCAGCGCGACGAGGTCGAGGCGCTGGGCTACCTGTTCCTGCTCGGCGATCCCGACAAGACCGATCTTCCCTATCCAAAGGCGACCGATCCTCGCGATGCCTGGGACGAGGTGCGTTGTCGGGAAGCTCTGACCCCCGATGCGGTCGCCAACCTGGCCAAGGCGGCCTTTGATCGCTACGGCTTCAAGGATTTCAAGCTCAAGGGAGGTGTACTGCGCGGCGAAGAGGAAGCCGAGTGCATCCGCGCGCTACACGAAGCCTTCCCCGAAGCGCGCCTGACTCTCGACCCCAACGGGGCCTGGAAACTCGATGAAGCGATGCGGGTCCTGACGCCGATACGCGACCTGTTGAGCTATGCCGAGGACCCATGCGGCCAGGAAGAGGGCTATTCCGGTCGTGAAACCATGGCGGAGTTCAAGAAACGTACCGGATTGCCTACCGCGACCAATATGATCGCCACCGACTTCAAGCAATTGCAGTACGCCGTGCAGCTCAACGCCGTGGATATCCCGCTGGCCGATTGTCATTTCTGGACCATGCAGGGTGCGGTAAAGGTGGGAGAGCTGTGCAACGAGTGGGGCATGACCTGGGGCTCGCACAGCAACAATCACTTCGATATCTCATTGGCGATGATGACCCATGTGGCTGCGGCTTGCCCAGGAGAGATAACCGCTATCGACACGCATTGGATATGGCAGGACGGCCAGCGCCTTACCAGAGAGCCATTCGAGATTCATGATGGAAAACTCAAGGTACCGAAAGTGCCGGGTCTGGGGGTGGCATTGGATATGGCCAAGCTCGACGAGGCACATCAGCTGTATAAGCGTCTGGACGTCACTCAGCGCAATGATGCCATGGCAATGCAGTTCCTTATCCCGGGCTGGGAGTTCGATCCAAAGAAGCCCGCGCTGATACGTTAGTGTTTTCAGCGCCTGCAAGCGATACTTTAGCAATAATGGCTAATATGATGGGTGATGAGTATGACTGGCAAACCTGAATTTCTGACTGAAGTCGCTCAGCTTAATGTACAGAAGCTTTCGCGGGAAGGTAGCTTGTCGCTGAATGTGGCCGATCAGCTGGAAGCACTGATTACCCAAGGAAAAATCGTGGTGGGGCAGAAGCTGCCAACCGAAAACGGTCTATGCGATTCGTTTGGGGTGAGCCGGACCGTCATTCGCGAAGCCATTACCCACCTTAAGTCTCTTGGGTTGGTGGAAACCCGTCGGGGAGTGGGAACTACCGTGATTCGTGCTGCCACCATCGAAGCGATGCCGGCGGAAAAAATAAATCCCACTACCGTTGAAGACATTCTGCATATCCTCGAGTTGCGACTGAATATAGAGCCTGCCGCAGCCGAACTTGCGGCCATTCGACACGATGAGCACGATCGCGTCATCCTGAAAGAAAAACATGAAGCGTTCATCAAGGCGCGTATTGAGCAATCCCAGGCGCGTGTCGAAGACTATGAGTTTCACTGTGCCATAGCGACAGCTACCAAGAACCCCTTCTTCAAAATATTTTACGAGCAGCTGAGCCAGGCAGTTATCCCGCGGGCCAAGCTGATGAGTGTCGAGATCAATACCTCGGCGACTGAAAAATACCTGGGTCGTGTGCTTGAAGAGCATGAATATATTCTTGAGGCCATCCTTGCACGGGATTCCGAATCTGCAAGAGAGATGATGTTTCAGCATCTTAATCGTGCTCGAAATATGTACGCGAAATATCAGGAATCGTGAACTGATCACGGTATGTCGCTGCGGCGGATTTCCGGCTTCATTCACTGTTCCAATCGCAACGATAGGAGACACCATGACACTGCAAGGCAACCAACTCATCGGCCGGCACAGCGTCACCGGCAGCGATGCCGCGCTCAACGCCATCGACCCCGCCACCGGCGAGCGGCTGGAACCGGCCTACGCCGGGGGCAGCGTCGCCGATGTCGAGCGTGCCTGTGAACTGGCCCGCGAGGCCTTCGATGGCTATCGCGAGACCTCGCTGGAAGCGCGGGCGACGTTTCTCGAGACCATCGCCGGCGAGATCGAGGCCATCGGCGATGACCTGATCGAGCGCGCCATGGCCGAGTCCGGCCTACCCCGGGCGCGCCTGGAAGGCGAGCGCGGGCGCACCTGCGGCCAGCTACGCCTGTTCGCCAATGTCGTACGCGCCGGCGAGTGGCTCGATGTGCGCATCGACCCGGCCCTGCCGGAGCGTCAACCGCTGCCGCGCGCCGATCTGCGCCAGCGGCATATCGCGCTGGGCCCGGTGGCGGTGTTCGGCGCCAGCAACTTCCCGCTGGCGTTTTCCGTCGCCGGCGGCGACACCGCCTC